>CAVUWG010000007.1:0-519900 GCA_963745295.1 uncultured Chloroflexia bacterium | reverse complement strand
GCCTCGACACGGCAGCCGGCCCAGGCTGGACCGTCGACGAGCTGGGACCGTCCGGGGAGGTGGCGATCGAGGCATTCGGGCCCGATGGCCTGCTGTTCGGCAGCGACTGGCCGATGTGCCGGATGGTCAGCAGTCACGGCGATTGTCGCGTTCGCCGCGGAGCAACTCGTTGAGGCCCTCACGCCGACCGAGCAAGCTTTCGTCCTGGCCGGCAACGCCACCAGGCTATCGACTTGGAAGCGAGCTCAACTGAACTCGGACCCGCGTACCGGGGTATCAAGCCTCCGATCGTTCCCGAGTTCGGTCGGTCTGGGTGGCCCGTGTGCTACGCGGGGGTCGGGGCCGCGTCAGGGATCAGCCCATGTCGTCGAAGGTCGTCCCAGACCGCCGTGGGTATCGTCCGACGCATGAATTCCGGATACTCGTCGAGGTGGGCCTGCGTTCGGACCCCGGCGATGAGCCCCGTGACAGCCGGATGTGCGAGGGGAAACTGGATCGCCACCGCACGCAGCGGCACATCGTGCTTCGCACAGACCTGCTCCAGGCGGCGACTCCGAGCCACGATGTCGGGGGGCGCGCCTCCGTAGTCGTAGCGACTCCCCGACGTCGGGTCGGCAAGGACGCCGCTGTTCATCACCCCGGCCACCATGACGGCGACGCCACGCTCGATGCATCGAGGCAGCAGGACCGAAAGCGCCTCCTGATCAAGGAGGGTGTAGCGACCGGCGAGCATGAAGACATCGAAGTCGCCAGCGTCGGCGAATCTGGCCAACATCGCCGACTGTGTCATCCCGACCCCGATCGCCTTGACGATGTGTTCCGTCCGCAGCTGTTCGAGGGCCTGGTACGCCCCCTCCATCGCATCCGCCCAGTGGTCATCCGGGTCGTGGATGTAGAGGGTGTCGATGCGCGACATGCCCAGGCGATCAAGGCTCTCCTCCACGGAGCGCATGACGCCGTCGTACGAATAGTCGAACACGATGCGACGACCGGCTGTGTCCGCGAAATAGGCATCCTCCCTGTCGCCGTCCGCCTGCCGGTCGATGTCGTCACCGTCCTCTAGGTCGCCCGTCGCCCGTACAAGTCGCCCGACCTTGGTCGAGAGAACGAAGTCCTGGCGCGGTCGTGTCGACAGGACCGCGCCGACTCGGCGCTCCGACGCTCCATACCCGTACAGCGGGGCGACATCGTACGAGCGGATCCCGATCGACCACGCATGCTCCACGAGGGATGTCGCCGCTTCGTCCGTCACGGACCGGAAGAGCCCTCCGATCGAGGCGCCCCCAAGACCAAGGCGAGTCGTCGTCAGCCCGGTGCGACCGATCGGGACTGATTCGAATGGGTCGTACGGCATCAGCCCTCCCGGCTCAGACGTGCGGATCTCGTTTGGGGCGTGGTCGAGACATCCGAGAATCCTCAGGCCGGCCGAGACTGTGGATCGGAGCGGTAACCAGAGTAGAGGCCTACGTCAGGTGAATGGCACCCACACGTCCGCGGCGATCAACCAGCTGATGAGGGCCGCGCACGCGACCTCGATGTCGCGGTGCCGCTCGGCGTGCGGCTGGCACCACCGCCGGCTGGTGGCCCGCACCTCCCAGCGCCCGTCCGTGGTCTGCCCGAACGTGATCTGGACGTCGTCGGCGTCGGCGAAACAGGACAGGCGACGCCGATTCGGCCCCGGGCCCGCGATGCCGCCTTGCTTCCTGTTCGGTTCCTCGATCAACGCGTCGGTGATGGTAGCGCGTGACGTCCAGGCAGCCTAGTCGTCGGTCGCACTCCAACCCTGGCGCGCCGCCAGGCGGACCAGGGCCGTCCGGCTGGTGACGTCGTAGCGGTCGAACAGCCGGCGGAGCTGGCTCTCGACGGTCTTGACCCGCAGCGACAGGCGATCGGCGATCTCCGCGTTCGAGAGGCCCTCGGCGACCAGGGCCAGGATCTCGAGCTCCCGTGGCGTCGGCACCCGCAACGCGTCGTTGGCCGCCTGACGCGCCGCTGGGGCGAATGCCGTGCCCCCGGCGGCGACCGTTTCCACGGCACCGATGATCTGATCGACCGAGGCCATCTTGGAGAGGTAGCCCCTGGCGCCCAGTTCGACCGCCCGGACGTGGTAGCTCGGATACCAGTACGCGCTCAGGATGATGAAGGCGGGGCCCGACGTGTGCGATCGGACGAGGTCGAAGCCGTCGCCGGCATCGGACAGCCGGATGTCGCACAGGACGACGTCCGGGGACTCGCGCTCGATGAGCGCGGTCGCCGACCCGACATCGCGAGCCGTGCCGACCACCTCGACGCTGGCCGACCCCTGGATAAGAGCGGCCAGTCCGTCGGCGATCGCCGGGTGATCCTCGACGATGGCGACCCGGATCATGTCGGCGGAGTCTTGGCCGCACCGGCGCCCCCGCGCCGGCGGGCGAGGGGCAGCCGCACGATCATCGAGGTGCCCTTGCCGACTCGCGAGGTCGCTTCGATCTCGCCGCCATGGGCGGACACGATCTCGCGGGCGACGTACAGCCCGAGGCCCAGGCCCGGCGCCCGGTGCGGATGACCGAGGCGGGTGTACGCCTCGAAGATCGTGCGAATGTCCTTGGCCGCCACTCCCGCGCCGTGATCGCGCACCACGACCTGGGCGTTGCTCGCGTCGGTCTTGACGGTCACCTCGATCGATGCGGACCCGGGCGCATGCTCCATCGCATTGGCGAGGAGGTTGAGGAACACCTGCTCGAGCCGACCGGGGTCCGCCCGGACACGGACGGGCTTGGGATCGGTCGTCAGGCGGATCGGCGGCGCTTTCGGCAGGACCTGGGCCGCCTCCACGGCCGAGCGGACGACGTCCCGCACGTCGACGACATCGAACAGCAGCTCCAGCTGTCCGCTCTGGATGCGGCTCACGTCGAGGAGACGCTCGATGAGCGTGGCCAGGCGTCGCGTCTGCGAGAGCGCGCGGGTCGTGTACGTGGCGGCTTCCTTGACGTCGCCCTGGGTCAGGTGCCGGTCGACGAGCTGGAGGTAGTTGTGGATGGCGGCCGTCGGGGTCTTGAGCTCGTGACCGGCGGCGGCCATCAACCGTTCCAGGCTGAGCCGCATCGTGCGCTCCGAGACGTCCCGGATGGCCACGACGCCGCCCCACGTCCGATCCTGGCTGGTCAGCGGTTCGGTGACGGCCTCGAACCAGCGACGGACCCCTTGCCGATCGCTGACCGCGAACTCCATGCGGAAGCGCTCACCTCGGGCCGCCCGGTGCTGCGGCCACTCGGGCCTCGGCAACGGCAGGCCGGCCAGGTCCTCCGGGACGACCTCCGCCTCGGGTCCACCGAACAGGCGGTCATAGGCCGGGTTCGTCACCAGGGTCCGGCCCTCGTGGTCGACCGCGACGACCGCGTCGCCGAGACTCGCGAGGACTGATTCGAGGCGGCTGTGCTCCTCCTCCCGGTGCTGCTTCTGCTCCTCGAGCGCCACGGCCTGAAGGCGCAGCTCCTCGGTCCGGGCGGCGAGGTCCTCGTTCGCGACGCGCAGCTCCTCGACGCTCGCCGTCAGTTCCTCGTTGAGGGCCTCGAGCTCCTCGTTCGTCGCCTGGAACTCCTCGTTGAGGGTCTCGACCTCCTCCCGCCCCGACTGCGCCTCCTCGCTCGACTGGAGCATCGTCTGGTTGGCGATCCGCAGCTGGGCCACGAGCGCGGTCAGTTCGTCGTTGGCGCGCGACAGGCGACGGTTCGTGACCGCGGCCCGCTCGATCCGCTGTTCGGCACGCTCGGCGGCCCGGCGGTCGCGTTCGATCTCGCTGACATCGGTCAGCTCGAGGAGCGCCCCTTCGACGGCGATCGATTGCCGGACGTACGGGCGGATGACGGTCTGGATGAACCGGGGACCGTCGGCCGAGACGTTCTCACCCACCTCGTGGACGGCCGTCGTCGTCCTGCCCGTGAACGCGTCGTCGATCGCGGCCCTGACCGCCGACGAAGGCAGCGACTCAGCAAGATGGATGAAGTCCTGGTCGAACCCGCGGCCGTGGATCCCGAGCATCCGGCGGGCGGCCGTGTTGATCCGCGTGATGTAGTAGCGCAGGTCGACGACGACGACCCCGAGGCCCAGGTCGAGGAGCAGGGCCTCGGCCGCCTCGGTTGAGTCGGCCGCGACCTGGACGTCCCGCCGGGTCGCACGGATGGCGGTCGAGAGCTGCACCTCCTGGTCGCGCGGCATCCGCGGCGTCTTCCCGTGGGCCAGTGGCACCGAGGGCGTGCCGGGGGTCCGCCGGTAGACCCGCATCCGGGCGTTGTCCTCGACGAACCCGCCGGGCATGGCCGCGACGGTCTCCGACGGCCCGAGGACCAGGCGTCCGTCATCGCGCAGCGAGAAGCTGAACGTCTCCAGGGCGGCCCGCTGCATCGGCAGGTTGAAGTAGATGAGGACGTTGCGACAGAGGATGAGGTCGATCCGGGGGAACGGCGCGCGCGCGCCGAGGTCGTGCTCGCCGAAGATCATCCGCGACCGGAGCGATTTCACGACCTCGTAGCCGCCGTCGGTCTTGGTGAAGTAGCGAGCCCGCAGGGATGCCGTGACGTTCTGGAGCGCCGTGGGTGGGTACATCCCGCGGCGCGCGAACGCGATCGCGTCGCGGTCGATATCGGTCGCGAACACACGGACGTCGACGGGCCCGTCGTCGTCCCCGATGGCCTCGGCCACCGTGATGGCGAGCGAGTAGGCCTCCTCGCCCGTGGCGCAGCCGGCCGACCAGACCCGCAGTTGTCGGCCGTCCTGTCGCGCATCCTCGATGATCGCCGGCAGGGCGTTGTCACGCAGGTACTGGAAGACCTTGGGATCCCGGAAGAACTCGGTCACCTTGATGAGCAGGCTGCTGATGAGCCGGGCGTACTCCTCCGGGTCGGTCTCGAGCTGCTTCGCGTACCCGGCGAGCGTCGCGTGCCCGGTGGCTCCCATCCGGCCCCGTAGCCGCCGGTTGATGGTCGCGGGCTTGTAGGTGCTGAAATCGATGCCGCTCCGTTCCCGGATACGGTCGAGCAACGCCGCGAACTCCTGGCCCTCCGGGCCATCGGGTGCGGCCCCGCCGGCCGCCAACAGGTCTGTTAGGACGGCCCCGATCGCATCGAGGTCCGCGGTCGCGTCGACGAGCGACGGAGGGATCGAGCGCGGCATCGACGGGAACATCGCCGTGGCCGGGTTCTCGATGACGACGGCACCGCCCGCCTGTTTGACGTGCCACGCCCCGGCGGCCCCGTCGCTGCCGCTGCCGGTCAGGATCACCGCCGTCAGCCCCGGCCCGTACGCGGACGCCGCGGTCTCGAGCAACAGGTCGACCGACGGGGCGATCGTGCCCGGCCGGGCGGGGCGAAGGCGCAGCTCGTGGTTGGCGATCTCGACCAGCTTGTTCGACGGCGCGACGAAGATGACGCCGTCCTCGAGGGCGGCGGTCTTCTCGACGACCCTGATCGGGAGCGTGGCCTTCCGGGCGAGGATCTCACCGAGATGGCTCGGCCGGCGCGGATCGAGGTGCTGGGCGATGACGATCGGCGCCCCGAAGTCCGCGGGCAGACTGGCCACCACGCGGGACAGGGCCTCGATCCCCCCGGCGGACGACCCGATCACCACGAGCTGGGACTCGGTCGTCTCCTGTTTTGCCACGATGCCGCATTCTAGCCGCCGATTCGCGGCGGAAACGCCGATTCGGAGCGTTTCAGGCTCCGCGACCCGTGCCGTGTTTCCATCCTCATGAGGCGCGTTCGCGCCCGCGTATCGTCGCTCGTGACGAGCGGGGGTGCGTGGGATCTCCTCCTCCCCTCAGCCGGCTAGAGCGACTTCTGGGGAAACCGCCGCAGCCGGTCGGGCAGATTCCCGCCTCCAACCGTCGACGAATGCTCCGGCCCGCGCCGGGTCGTTCGTCCCCAGTCCCGGAGGCCGCCCGGGGGCGGCCTCCGGGCTTTCCTTTGCCAGCCGACCCAGCCTGGGAGACTGGTGCGGGAAACCAGGCAGGATTCTTCGTCCGACCAGGGCGGGATTTCATCCTCACGGGTCGCCTGACCGGCGCTGCATCCTGTGCCAGCAGACCAGGTGGGTCGACCGAGTGCCTTCCCCTCGGGGATCCGGCCCCTATCGGGTATGCAGGCCCCTCGCCGCGGGGAACAACCAGATGGCGAGGGGCTTCACCTTGCCCGCGGCGAGTCCTCGCCCTGCGGTCGCCCTCCCAGGGAACCCCGGTTGCGCTCGGTGCTACCATCTGCCGCCCAGTGGTAACAATGCCTCGGCAGATTCCCGCATGGTGAGAACCGACACGTGACCGTGATCCTGACCGGCCGCGATCTCCGACGCGATGACCTCGTCCGCGTGGCCCGTTCCGGCGAGCCCGTCGAGCTCCACGACGACGCGCGGACACGCATGCTCGCGACCCGCGCTGTGGTGGAGGAACGCCTGGCCTCGGGCGATCCTGTGTACGGGTTGAGCACGGCGGTCGGCGTGCTCAAGCGTGTCGAGCTGGGCCCGGCCGAGGCGGCGGCCTACGCGAATTGCCTCTTGCGACAGCACCAGGTCGCCCAGGGCGAGCCGGCCCCGGCCCCTCTCGTCCGGGCCACGATGGTCTGTCTCGCCAACGGGTTCGCGGCCGGCTATCCCGGCGTTCGCCCCGCGCTCGCGGATCGACTCATCGAAGCGCTGAACCGCGATGAGACCCCGCGCGTGCGAACGCTCGGGTCGGTCGGTCAGGCCGACCTGGCCCAGATGGCGGACCTCGGTGTCGCCCTGCTCCCGGACCTTCCGCTCGAGGCCGGCGAGGGGCTCGCCCTCCTCGGCAACAACGCCTTCTCCACCGCCGCCGCGGCCCTGGCCGTCGAGGACGCTGCGCTCCTGACCGATGCGATGGAGCGCTCGGGCGCGTTGAGCCTCGAGGGCATGGCGGTCAATCCATCGATGCTCCATCCGGCGATCGCGGTGGCGAGACCGTATCCGGGTCTCGCGACATCGCTCGCAAATCTGCGCGACCTGCTCGACGGCAGCGCGATCTGGGATCCGGCCTCGTCCCGGCAGCTTCAGGATCCGCTGTCGTTCCGGAACCTCCCACAGATCCTCGGCGCCCTGCGCGATGCGCTCACGCATGTCGACGGCCAATTGACGATCGAGCTCGGCGCCTCGCAGGGCAACCCGATCGTGGTGCTCGACGAGCGGCGCGTCGTCTCGGTCGCGGATTTCGAGATCCTGCCGCTGGCGGCGGCCCTCGACTACCTCCGGATCGTCCTCGCATCGGCGCTCGGGGCCGCCGCGGAACGGGTCGTCAAGCTGCTCGAGACCCCCTGGTCCGGGCTGCCGACCGGGCTGTCGCCCAGCCCCGATCGAACGGACCCGGGCTTGTCCTACCTGGGCATCGCGGTCCAGTCGCTCGCGGCCGAGGCTCGGCTGCTGGCCGCCCCCGTGTCGTTCGAGCTCGTGTCCACGGCCCACGCCGAGGGCATCGAGGACCGCACCAGCCTCGCCCCGCTCGCCGCCCGCCGGCTCGACGAGATGGTCCGCCTCGGCGCACGGGTGGTCGCCATCGAGCTGGCCGTGGCCACCCAGGCGGGCGATCTGCGCGGCCTCGAACCGCGCGGGACCGGGACGGCGGCAGCCGCGGCCGTCGTCCGCCGCTTCGTCGGGTTCCTCGCGCCCGGCGACGTCGTCCCGGACGTGGAGCCGCTGGCCGAAGCCGTGCGCCGCGGCGAGCTCTCGCGCTGATGGCCGGCCTGGTCACCGCCCGCGATCGACCACCCGAGGAGGCGGCCGAGGACACCTCGTTCGCACGCGGGCTGCGGCTCCTGCTCACGATCGCCGACCGCGGGGAGGTGCGGGCCGACCAACTGGGCGGCGCGCTCGACATGCCGGTCTCGACCGTCTACCGCTACCTGCGCACGCTCGCGGAGTTCGGATTCGTCGAGCGCCGCGGCGGCGGCTACCGCCTCGGTCCGCGACTCCTGATCGGGGACGGCGCCAACGTCAGCAGCGAGCGACTCATGCGTCACGCGGGCCCGGTCCTGCAGCGTCTCGCGGCGGACACCGGCGAGACCGCGATCGTCGTCCGGCGCATCGGCCTCGCGTCGGTGTGCCTGCACCAGGTCGAGAGCGAGGCGCCGCTGCGCGTGACGCTCGATCCGGGTGCGCCGTCGCCGCTGTATGCCGGAGCCCCGGGCCGTGTCCTGCTCGCCTTTGCGCCGCCGCAGGTGCTCGACGCCGTCCTGGCCGAGGATCTCGTGCGCCTCACCCGTCGGACGCCGACCGAGACCGAGCTGCGCGCCAGTCTCGGCGACATCGTGGCGACCGGCATGGCCACGAGCGAGGGCGAGTTGATCGAGGGGTCGGTGGCGCTCGCCGCGCCGGTGTTCCGCGAGGACGGCATCGTCGGGGCTCTCGGACTCATCGGGCCGGCGATCCGATGCCGGCCGGCCTGGCGGACCAGGGCCGGTCGACTCCTCCGGGACGCCGCCCGCGTCGTGAACGAGGCGCTGGCGGACTGACCGGACAATTCTCTGCATGTGGCAAACCGTTGTCTCATAGCGTGACAATCGTCCCGCGGCTCACTATCCTGCCCACCATGGATCATCGATCGCCGTCCGGCTTCGATCGACTGGCCCCCGTCTCGCCCCGCTATGCATCGCTCCCGGTCGGCGAGGCCTTCACCTGGACCGAGGTCGCCGCGAGCGTCCCACCCGGCGAGTGGTACATGGTCGCGTTCCGGTCGACTCGCCTGGCCGGCGTCGACGAGGACGCCCTGACGACACACGATGACTGGGCGCATGCCGAGGCGATGACCGCGCCAGGATTCGTGCACTACCTCAAGGGCCCGACGACGTCCGGCGGACGGTGCCTCTCGTTCTGTCTGTGGGACAGCCGCGCCGAGGCGCGAGCCGCCGCCGGTCGCCCTGCCCACGCGGCCGCCGCCGCACTCACCCACGAGGCCTACGAGGACTACAGCCTCGAGTTCCACCGGGTGACGCGACTGGCCGACGACGCGCGCTTCACCTTCGAGTATTACGACCGCCGCGAGATCGAGACCGCCGACCCGCCGGTCCGATCGATCGTCCCGGGCTTCGCGCCGGGGGCTGCGTCCGCCTGATCCGGGCCATACCCTGAGCGCGATGGCCACACCGATCCCCCGACCCGCCTTCACGACCATCGGCGTCCCGATCGATTCGGTCGGTCTGGGGCGCGCCGAACCGCACGGCACGGAGCTGTCGCCCGGCGCGATCCGGGCGGCTGGACTCGCTCGCCTCGGCTGGACGGACCTCGGCGACCTCGACGTGCGGATCCCGGACCACGAGCGCGATGAGGCCACCGGCCTGGTCGGCATCGACGGCGTGCTCGAGACGACCGACGCCGTCCGAGGCGCGGTCGCCGACGTCGTGCGCGACGGCGGCCGGCCGTTCGTGCTTGGTGGTTGTTGCACGCTGCTGCCCGGAGCACTCGCCGGCGCGCGTGACGCGCTCGGGACGATCGGCCTGGTCTACGTCGACGGCCACCTCGACTTCTACGACGGCGTCAGCTCGCCGACCGGCGAGGCCGCCGACATGCCGGTCGCTGTCGTGCTCGGCGACGGACCAGGACGGTGGGTCGAGCGCGTGGCTGCCGGTGCCCGTGACGCCCGTCGGCGCGATCGCGATCCTCGGCTACCACGACCCCGACGAGCTCGCCGACCTCGGCGCCCAGCTCGCGGTCCATCGTGCGGCCGGCCTGTTCGATGCCGACGTCGCGACGATCCGCCGCGACGGCCCGACCGCGACCGCGACCGCCGCCCTCGACCACGTGCACCGCGCGAGCGACCGGGTCTGGCTGCACATCGACGTCGACGTCCTCGACCAGGCGGTCTTTCCCGCGACCGACTACCTGATGTCGGGCGGCCTGGACTGGGATGAGCTCGTCGAGCTGCTGCGCCCGGTCGCGTCCGATCCCGGGCTCGTCGGCTGGTCGATCTCCTGCTACAACCCGGAGAAGGATCCAGGCGGCGCCGACGGACGGGCGATCGTCGCGGCTGCCGAGCGCCTGTTCGGCTGAATCCGGGCGCGCAGGGTCGCCCGAACGGGCTTCGAGCGGGAGCCCTGCTATCGTGCGTCGGTGGAGGCCGACCTGCTCACCCCGAGTGCGAGACGCCCGCCGCGCCGCCCGGGGACCCAGACCAGCCGGCATCGCGGCCGCTCGAGGCGCGCTGGCTCGGGCGGATCGCGTATGACGACGCGTACGCGCTCCAGCGGCGTCTGGCAGCCGACCGGGCCGACGGGCGCATCGGCGACCAGCTGCTCCTGCTGGAGCACCCGGCGGTGCTGACGCTGGGCCGCAACAGCGATCCGGCGCACATCCTCGCCAGCGCTTCCGACCTGGACGCTCGTGGGATCCCGGTCATCCGCATCGAGCGCGGCGGCGAGGTCACCTACCACGGCCCAGGCCAGCTCGTGGCCTACCCGATCGTCGCGCTGCACGAGCGCGGCCTGCTCGTTCGTCCCTTCGTCCGAGCCCTCGAGGATGCCCTCGTGGCGACCTGTGCCGCGCTCGGCGTTCTGGCCTCGCGCCGCGACGGCCACCCCGGCTGCTGGTGCGACCCGGATGGACCGGCGCCGAGGAAGATCGGGGCGCTCGGGCTCCGGGTCGAACGTGGCGTCACCTACCACGGCATCGCGCTCAACATCACCGTCGATCTCGCCGACTTCGAGCTGATCGACGCATGCGGCATGCCGGGCGTGGCCTCGACATCGATCGCGGCGGAGCTGGGCCAGGCGCAGGCGTCACCCTCGACGGACTCCGTCGCTCACGCGGCATCGGTCTTCGCCCGGACCTTCGCCGACACCATCGATGCGCCGCTCGCCGGCGAGCTCCCGGGCTGAGGGCGGGATCGTGGCTGCCGGCCTCTTCGAGCTTCGCAAGGATCCGATCACCGGATGGTGGGTCGCGACCGTCGTCGACCGCGCGTTCCACCTCGACCGGTTCGCCCGCGCGGCCGAGCCGGTCGATGACCACCTCTTCGGCTGCGCCAACTGCGAGGCTCCGGAGGGCGGTGGGGTCCGGGTCCGGATGCTGAAGGACTTCGCCTTCCACGTCGTCGGCACCGACGTCGATGCCCGCGACCTCGATCAGGGCCTCGGCCAGGTCGCCCTGGCCCAGGCACGCGCGACGGGCAGCTGGCGGACGATCGTGGCCCCGCCCGGGGAGCACCGCGCCCTGCACGCGGTCGGCAACGAGGTCATCGAGGCGATGCTGTGCGAAGCGCGCGATGCGCTCGTCACCGCGAGGACCACGGCCCAGACCGAGTACCTGACGGTCGTCCAGAACTGGGGCAGCCAGGCCGGGGCCAGGACCAACCACCTGTGCCTCGATCTCTACGACCTGCCCCAGATCCCGCATCGCATCGCCGAGGAGCTGGGCGGCGCGGCCCGATTCGTCATTCGCGAGGGGGAATGCCCGTTTTGCCGGCTCGTGCGCGACGAGGTCCGCCGACCGGACCGGCTCGTCTGGGAGGACGAGGGCAGCGTGGCCTTCGCCCCGTACGCCTCGCGCTCGCCGTTCGAGGTCTGGGTGGTGCCACGGCGTCACGAAGCGGACTTCGGGCGGATGGATTCCGGGGACATCGCCGCGACTGCCGAAGCGCTGCGGCAGGTCCTGACGCGCCTGGCATCGAGCCTCGACGGGCCGCCCTACAACCTCGTGCTCCATACGGCGCCGCTCCGGGAGCAGGTCGATGCGACCTACCACTGGCACTGGGAGATCCACCCGCGTCTGCGCGAGATCGCGGGGCTCGAGCTGGGAACCGGCCTGCCAGTGAACCCCGTCTCGCCGGAAGACGCGGTGGAGGAACTCCTGGGCCGCGCCGATGCGCAGGGAGGTGCGACGGGTTGAACGGCTGCCTGCCGGGCACCCGCCGGCGTCACACCGGGGGGAAGTCCGCCGTCTTTGGGCCAACGAGCGCGTCCCTTGCAGGCTGCGCGTTCCGGCGACCCATCCGCACGGAGCCCCTGTGGCCATCGACCGTCCGCTCACCATCCTTCGCGACTCGCTCGGCCGCTCGGCCCCGCGGCCGGTCGCCCGATCCCACGGCCGTCCGATGAGCGAGGCCTGGGACCGCGGTGAGGCTGGCGTCTTCATCGAGACCTTGTTCGCGAAGCATCACGGCGAGATCTATGCCTACCTGCTGCGCATGATGCGCGACCCGGAGGTCGCGGCCGACATGGCCCAGGACGCGTTCATCAAGGCCTACAAGAACTACGAGACGCTCGAGAAGCCGGAGAACGCCCGGGCGTGGCTGTACCAGATCGCCCACCGGGTGGCCCTCGACGAGATCCGTCGGCGCAAGATCATCCGCTTCTTCCCGTGGACGGGCGAGTCGCACGGCTCGGCTCCCTCGGCCGAGCACCTCGTGATGGAGGCCCGGCTCTCGGGTGACATGCAGCGCGCCCTCGCGCGGATCCCGGAGCGCCAGCGCGCCGCCCTCCTGCTCGCCGAGCTGCACGACCTGACGGGCCTCGAGCTGGCCGCGGCGCTCGGCGTGAGTCACGTCGCGGCCCGAGCCCTCCTGACCCGGGCCCGCGAGAGCCTCCGCCAGGCCCTGGCCGCGGAACGATCGGCCGAGGCGATCGCGGAAGCTGCCGCGGACGCGGCGGCTTCGGACACGTCCGGCGCCCATTCGCCGGGTCGGCCCCGATGAGCCGCTTCGGGCGCGTCCCGCGCCGGCCCGACCATTGGTCCACCCCGCATGACCGGGCGAGGTCCCGGGCCGCCGAGCGGATCGACGCTCCGCTCGAGCCGGCCGAGGCGGCGTGGCTGGACGAGCATCTGTCCGGTTGCGAGGCGTGCCGGGCGGTCGCCGCGGCGTATGACACCGATCGCCAGGCCCTCCGCGCCCTGCGCGACATCACGCCCGAACCGCCACGCGACCTGTGGGCGCGCACGGCCGCCCGCATCGAGCACGAGGCCGGGGGTCGCCGTGCCCGCCACGTTCGATCGGGATCCTCCCGGCTGCCGCTCGGCGCGCTCTCGGGGATCGCCGTGATCGCCATCGTCCTCGGGGCGACGGCCCTGTCCGGGGCCTGGAACGTGTCCACCCCCGGCGTCGACACCGCGGACGGCAGTGCCGGCCCGACCGTCGCGGCGGCGGCCACTCCGATGCTCGTCGCCGCCGGCTCGGTCGGCTGGGTCCACGAGATCGGCGACGGTGCCTATGCCTACAACGTCGCGGCCCTCGAGAAGGTCTGCCCGAAGGGCGACCAGCCGGACTGCGCCGCCCTGGGCGAGCAGGCCGGCGAACGGATCGACCTCGGTGGCCCCCCGAAGTCGGTCATCGGATCGCCGACCGACGGTCAGGCCATCGTCGTCGGCCAGGACGCGACGGGTCGCCAGAGCGTGTTCGTCGTGGCCCTGCCCACCGCGCGGGCCGAAAGCCAGCCGCCGAAGGCGACGCCGACGCCCACGCCGACGCCCGTGGCGCCGACCGCATCGCCCGAGACCGCCAGCACGGCGCCGACCTCGCCACCGGGCCCGAGCGAGACCCCCGCTCCCTCCGCGGAGGCCACCGCCTCGGTCGGACCGACCGCCGAACCGACCCAGAGTGCTGAACCGTCCCCGAGCACCGAGTCGAGTCCGGTCGTGACGGCGGTGCCGACCCCGCCCGGGCTGGAGACGCCGAGCCCGGAGCCCACGGTCGCGCTCAAGATCGCGATCGCCAGCGGCGTATCGGTCGTCGGTGAGACGGCCGCGTTCTCGGCGGATGGCGGCTGGTTCGCGTTCACGGCTCGTCCCGCCGACGGGTCCGCCGGCCCGGACATCTATGTCTGGCATGTCGGTGACACCGTGGCTCGTCGCCTCACCTCGGACGGCCTGAGTGTGTTCGCCTCCTGGGACGGCAACGACATCATCGGCAGCGGCCCTGCACCGAACGACCAGAACGACGGGCAGCACGAGTCGGTCAGCTTCCGGCTCGATCCCACCAGCGGCGAACGGCGCGACGTCTCGAGCGGCCTCTGGCGCCCGGCCATCGATCCGAGCGGCACGTTCGCGGTGGCGTGGGACGGCTCCGTCCTGGTGCCGGTCGAGGGCGCCAAGGACGTCACCCCTGGCCGCGGCGACCTGCGGATCGTCCGTTGGCCGGCGGACGGGACGTCATCGAACACCGCGGGCGATCCGATCCCGGGTGTCTCCGGCGCGATCGGCGACTTCGACGTCCGCTGGGACGAGACCGGCTCGTGGCTCGCGGTCTGGATCGCCGAACCCGCCGATCCGGAGATGGGCCGGCTGACGCTCCTGCGGCTCGACCGGGATTCCGGCCGGCTGTCGCGACCGGATGGCGCCCCGACCGATGTCCCGGCCCTGCCGGGCTTCTCGATCGGCGATGGACGGCTGGCGTGGGTCACTCCGCACGGCCAGGACGCCCAGGGCAGCAAGGTGCAGGTCGTCGCCTGGTCCCAGGACGGGGTCGGGGCGACCGAGAGCGTGCCGGGCGAGGGCGTCGTCGTCGTTCGCTGACCTGACGGGCGGCACATCCGCGAGATAGGCGTGCGGGTCGAGCCGATCCAGCGTATCTTCACCCTCCCATGCGACCCAGAACGTTGGTCGTAGGGTTGGCGCTCACCGCCTCCCTCGCCCTGGTCGCACTCCCCGGTCTCACGGGTTCACGGGCATCGCGTCCTTCGGAACCCGTCCCGGTCGGTGCGCTCCAGCCGCTCCCGGACTCGGGCGGCGGCTCGCGTCACGCGATCACGGTCGACGGCCTCGACACGTCATTCGTCGCCGAGGGGGCGATCGGGCTCGACGCGACGTTCATCGAGCCGGGCCAGGTGCCCAAGGGCGGCCCATCGACGCGCCCGAAGGTCAACCAGCCGGACGGGTCATCGCGGTCGGTCCGCAAGCCCGAGAAGTACAAGCTCACGGGTACGGCCACCTTCTACGAGGCGGGTTCCACGGCGATGCGGCTGCCGCGGGGCACGGTCGTCATCATCTGCGGCGGCGGCGGCTGCGTGGAACGGGTCGTGAACGACTACGGACCCCAGAAGGAGAGTCGCATCGTCGATCTCTACAAGGGGGATTTCTTCGATATCTGCGGCTGCCCGTCGTGGTCGGGCACGACCGAGGTGACGGTCTACGTCTACTGACCCGCGCTGACCCCGAGGTCGCCGGTCGCGGTCGCGGCGCGGTATCCTGTCGGGGACCCTTCGGCTTGCGGCCCCGTGAGGCCGCCGACGAGGCCCCGTGAGGCCGGGAAGGAGCGATGAGCGGCCGTCAGATCATGACCGCGGACGAGATCCGGCGGGCGACGATCCGGCTCTCCCACGAGATCGTGGAGAAGCAGGCCGGCACGGACGGCCTCCTGCTCATCGGGATCCAGCGTCGGGGCGTGCCGCTCGCCCGCCGCATCGCCGAGGCCATCGCCGAGAACGAGGGCGCGACCGTGCCGGTCGGGGCCCTCGACATCACGTTCTACCGCGACGACCTCTCGCTGATCGCCCAGCAGCCGATCGTCAAGGGCACGGAGCTCCCGATGGGCATCGACGGCCGCACGGTCGTGCTCGTCGACGACGTCCTCTACACGGGCCGGACGATCCGGGCCGCCATGGACGCCCTCGTCGATTTCGGCCGGCCGCAGGCCATCCGCCTGGCGGTCCTCGTGGACCGCGGCCACCGCGAGCTCCCGATCCGTGCCGATCACGTCGGCAAGAACGTCCCGACGTCGCGCGAGGAGCTGGTCAAGGTCCACCTCGAGGAGACCGACGGCGAGGACGCCGTCGAGATCGAGCGACTGGCGTCGGCGGCGCCCGAGCCGGTGGCGACCGAGCGCGTCGGGTGAGCCTCGTGGTCGACCCGGACGCCATCGCGGCGGTCCCCTCGGTCGACGTCGCGCCGGAGAACCAGCCGGTCGGTTGGCGTCATCGCCATCTCCTCGATGTCGACGGCCTGTCGGCCGGCGATCTCGACCTCGTCATGCGCACCACCGATGCCATGCGCGAGGTGCTGGCCCGCCCGATCGCCAAGGTCCCGGCCCTGCGCGGACGCCAGGTGACGATCCTCTTCTACGAAGCGTCGACCCGGACCCGGGTCAGCTTCGAGGTCGCGGCCAAGAACCTCTCGGCGGACGTCGTCAACATCGCGGCGGCCTCGTCGTCGGTGTCGAAGGGCGAGTCGCTGGTCGACACCGTGCGGACCGTCGAGGCGCTCGGCGCCCAGATGCTCGTGATCCGCCACAGCGTGAGCGGCGCGCCGTACCTCGCGGCCGAGATCTTCGGCGGCTCCGTGCTCAACGGCGGCGACGGCTGGCACGCCCACCCGACCCAGGCCCTGCTGGACCTGTACACGATCCGGTCGCACACAGGCGACGCGTCCCTGGCGGGCCGCAAGGTCGTGATCCTGGGCGATGTCCTGCACTCGCGTGTAGCGCGCTCGAACATCTGGACGCTCACCGCGGCGGGCGCGGACCTGTGGCTGTGCGGCCCCGCGACGCTGCTGCGCGGCTTCGAGGCCTGGGCGGCCCGCGGCGCGGCGGCCGGGCGGCGGTTCCACGTGACGACCTCGATCGACGAGGCGCTGCGCGACGCCGACGTGGTCATGGCTCTGCGCATCCAGCGCGAGCGGATGGCGTCTGGGCTGCTGCCCTCGCTGCGCGAGTACGCGGCACGGTACGGGCTGACCGCCGCGCGCCTGCGGACGGCGAAGCCCGGGGCGCTGGTCATGCATCCCGGCCCGATGAACGAGGGCGTCGAGATCGCGGCCGACGTGGCCGCCGGGTCACAGTCGGTCATCACGGACCAGGTGACGAACGGGGTCGCCGTCCGCATGGCGCTGCTCTATCTCCTGGCCGGTGCCCGCGATGCCGGTGCTCGCGATGCCGGTGCTCGCGACGTCGCGGGCCGCGAGGCGTCGCGTTGACCGACCTCGAGATCAGCCGGGCGTGGCTCGTCGACCCCGCCGCGGGTCGCGACGGCCCCGGCGAGATCGTCGTCGTCGACGGTCGGCTCGAGGCCGTCACCTGGCTCGAAGGGGCGGAGGCGGACGGCATCGACGATCGCGGGGTGGTGGTGGCGCCCGGCTTCATCGACCTCCACGTCCACCTGCGCGAGCCGGGCAACGAGGACGCGGAGACGGTCGCAACGGGGCTCGCCGCCGCGGCCCATGGAGGGTTCACGACGGTCTGCGCGATGCCGAACACGACACCGGCCCTCGACGAGCCCGGCGTGCTGGCCCGGATCCAGGCGGCCGGGGTCGCGAGCGGATCCTCGGTGGAGCTGCTTGCCCACGGCGCGGTGACCGTCGGCCGGGGCGGGGAAACGCTCGCTGCCCTCGGCGAGCTCGCCGACGCTGGTGTCGTCGGGTTCAGCGACGATGGCGCGCCGGTCGCGTCGGTCTCGATCCTGCGGTCGGCGATGGCGTACGCCGGGGCCCTGGGCCTGCCGATCGTCGATCATCCCGAGGAGACCGGACTGACCGAGGGCGCCGAAGCGAACGACGGGTTCGTGGCCACGGTCCTTGGTTTGCGCGGCTGGCCGGTGCGCGGCCGAGGAGGCGGCGGTGGCCCGGGACCTCGCGGTCCTCGCCGATGTCGTCCGCGACGTGCCGGGCGCCCGGCTCCACCTGACCCACGTCTCGACGGCCGGGGCGCTCGACCTGATCCGTCGCGCGAAGGCCGCCGGCCTGCCGGTCACGTGCGACGTGACGCCCCATCACCTGGCGCTCACCGACGAGTGGGTGGCGGGCGCGCGACGCTGGGCCTGGGACGCGAGCGGCGACCCGTGGCGCGACGACGCGATGCGCGCCAGCCCGTACGACTCCTCGCTCCGGGTCAACCCGCCGCTGCGCGCGCCCGAGGACGCGGCCGCCGTGCTGGCCGCGCTGGCCGACGGCACGGCCGACGCGGTCGCCACCGACCACGCGCCCCACACCGAGGTGGACAAGGCGGTCGAGTTCGGGGCCGCCGCCAACGGCATCAGCGGCATCGAGACGGCGCTGGGCCTGCTCCTCGCGGCCGTGGACGCGGACAGGCTGCCGCTGGCGCGGGCCATCGAGGCGCTGACGACCGGTCCGTCGCGGGTGCTCGCCGGTCGATCGCGGCGGAACGGGTCGGTCGGGCTGGTCGAAGGGGCGCCGGCGGACCTTGTGGTCTTCGATCGCTCGGACTCGTGGCTCGTGACCGCCGAGGGCCTATCGTCCCGCGGCAAGAACTCGCCGCTGCTGGGCCGGGAGCTGCCGGGGCGCGTCCTCGTCACGATCGCCGGTGGCCGGCTCGCCTACGAGGCGCCCGACGCCTAGGGTGTGATCGAGACCCGGCGAGTCGTCGAGAGCTCGATCGAGTCCACGTCGACGGGATCGTCGAAGGTCAGGATCAGGCCGTAGGACCGGGCGTCACCATCGCACTCCGGCGCCTCGATCCGCTCGACCGAGATCGTCGTCAGGGACCTGCCGACCGTCACGCTCGCGCGGCGGTCGCAGCCGCTGCCGGACCAGGTGAGCAGCAGTTCGCCTGGTGTCGTCGTCTCGGCGAGGTGGATCGGCTTGGCGGCGATGTCTGGTGGCAGGGTCGTGCTGTCGAGGCTCGCCGCCCGTGCGCCGAGGAGGTGATTCGAGAGATCGACCACGGCGATCTCGACGCCGGGCACGTTCACGATCGTCGCCCCGGCCGGCGGCCATGTGCCCTCCGGGCCGGCCGTCGTCGCCGAGGAAGTCGACGCGACCGTCCGGAGTCATCCGGTAGGTCCGATCGGTGCCATCGACGACGAGGTACGTGACCGGCTCGCCGCTCGCGACGACTCGGACGATCCAGACGCCGGCCTCACCCGTGAGGCCGTATTCGTCCCGTGTGCGGAAGACGGGCTCGATCTCCGGCAGGCCACCGCCGGCGACCGTCAGGGTCGAGAGGACCGCCAGCCCGGGGCCGACCTCCAGGATCGCGGGCCGCGATCTCGTGGATGGTCGAGACCCGTCGTCGACGAGTGTTCATGTCGCTCATCGGGACCTCGCGGCCATCGGCCCAGCACACCCGATCGACGACGAACCGGTCACGGCAGGCCGCCGCCTCGCGTCATCCGGACACTGGCGGGACCGACGGTCATCGAAGTGGCCGACGACCACGACCTCCACCGGCTCGGGCACGCGTTGCCGTGGTGCAGCCGGAGGCGTCATCCACGTCCCATGGACGGGGTCGAACTCCGGACTCACCGCTGGCCCAGTCGGTCCGGCCGAGGTCTGGCCACCCGAGGTCGTGACGAGCACCTCGGGGCGCTCCGTGATCCACGTGAACGCATCGGCGCAGTTCAGCTGGACCGGAGAAACGGCCGGGGCCGGGCTGCCCTCGGCATGACTGTGGTCCGGTCCCGCCGCGTCAACCAGCCGTGGACGGCCAGTTCGCGGCCGTCGGCGCCCGCATTGCGGATCGGCGATCGCGTCGCTGACCGAGATGACGTCAGGCCCGCGACCTCTGTCGGGAGCATTGCGCGGCCGGATGCGGACCGAACTGTCGCCTCGGCCGTCGGCGTCAGACGGCGTCGCCGCGCCCGGACCCGACGGTTGCGGGAACGACACGATCGCGAGTCCGACGCCGCCGATCACGACGGCGACCATGGCCGCGATCGCCAGCCGCCGCGGCGTGGTCGACGGCCGGCCATGGGTCGTCGCAGCCCGGACGAACCCGATCGTCGAGGCGGTCAGGTCGGTGGGCGTCGGGTGGGCCTCGCCTCGGGCGGCATACGCTGCGTCCAGGCGATCGTCATCCCACGGGTCGTTCGTCATCGGTCTGGCTCCTGGTCGGCGAGCGTTCGCTGGAGGGCCTGGCGAGCGTTGTGCAGCCGGGACTTCACGGTCCCGACGGGGATGCCGAGGATCTCGGCCAGTTCGGCCACGGGCCGGCCATCGAGGTGGTGCAGGGCGAGGATCTCGCGCTGCTCGAGCGGAAGGCGGCGGAGCGCGGCATCGAGGCGATCGGCATCGGCCGGCGCGACGGCGGTTTCGGCGAGTCCGGCCACCTGGACCGTGGGGATCTCCCGCACGCGACGGCGGCCGCGGGCTCGGAGCGTCATTCGGGCGGCGTTCACGGCCACGCGCTGGAACCACGCGTCGAAGCGGTCGACGTCACGCAGCCCGGGCAGCTGGCGCCACGCGGCGACGAACGTCTCCTGGGCGGCATCGCGGGCATCGGCTTCGTCGCCGAGGATCGCGTAGGACAGTCGGTACACGGCATCCATCCGGGTTCGAACGAGTTGCTCGAACGCGTCGAGGTCGCCGTGGCGGGCCCGGTCGACGATCGACCGGTCGGTCGCGGTGTTGATCGGCTTCCTCCGCTGACGCGTTCGACCATCTGATGCCGCCCGGACGGCCCAGGTTCACCTGTCGGTTGCGAGATTGACAGCCGGCCGGTGCTCCTGTATCGACGTTGCCTCGGGTCGTGCGGAGTGGCTTGGAGGGTCTGGTGGGGCGTCGATCCCGGATCCCGGCGGCGTTGTGGGCGACCGTGTTCGCGGTCGGTCTCGTCGTGTCGACGGCCGGTCCGACGCGGGCGGCGGACAAGCTCATCCTCGAGCCGGACTACGGCCAGGCCGGGGACACGTTCAGCGCCACGTACACGTCCGACGCCCAGGGCTTTTGCCCGCCCTTCGTCGTGCGGTTCCTCTGGGACGGCAAGCCGCTTGGCGATGGCGAGCTCGGAGGCGACTGTCGGGCGACCCTGGTCGCGACGCCGCCGAAGGGCGCCGACGCGGTCGGCAAGCACCTCGTCAACGCGTCGTTCTGTGACCCGAACACCTGCCATCCGCCCACGCGCGCCGTCTACACGATCGACCCGCTTGCACCGCCGACCCCGACACCGACCCCCAAACCAGAGCCGACCGCGGAGCCCACGGCGTCCCCGACGCCCAGCCCATCACCGAGCCCATCACCGAGCCCGACGCCGTCGCCGACACCCAGCCCGACGCCGACCGCTTCGCCGACCCCCACTCCGACACCGACGCCCGTCGCGACCGAAATCGGTCCTCGGGGTCACCGAGACGCAGGCTCCCGGCGCCGACGGGTCAGGTGGCATCGATCTCGACGCGATCAGTGCGGCCTTCGATGACGTCTCGCTGTCCGCGCTGGCCGCCGAGGTCCCCGGCCCGTTCGCCGTCTCGACCGATCCCGATGTGCTCGGGACGAACCTGATCCTGACCGTCGTCGTCCTGCTCGTGTTCGGGATCACATCGTCGTTGTTCAACAGCACGGTCAAGTCGAACCGGGCTGAGATCGATGGCTGGCTCGCGACGGCCGGGCGTCGGGCGCGTCCGTTCGTCGCCCCGTTCGCGGCCGTTGGTGCCGCGGCGGGACGCGTGCCTGGTCGACGGGTCGTGGCTCGTCCGGTCCGGATCGCGATCGTGCTGGGCCTCACTGGCCTGGTGTACGGGTTCCTCAGCCCGGACTTCGGCCTGGACGCGAGCAGCGTGATCCTGTTCGGTTCGATCGTTCTCGGGATCGGGTTCGTCACGTATCTCTCGGAAGGCGGGGGTGCGTTCGTGGCAACCCGGCGGCTGCACGCCCCGGCAACCGTGCGCCTGTACGTGGCGGCCGTCCTCATCGCAGTGGTCTGCGTGGCGTTGTCGCGACTGATGGACTTCAAACCCGGGATCCTCTACGGCTTCGTCGCCTCGAACCTGATCGTCGCGACGGTCGTGCTGGACCGACGCCAGTCGGCGCAGCTCGCGATCCTCCCGACGCTCGCTCTGCTCGCAGCCAGCCTCATCGCGTGGGCGGCGCTCCCGGTGCTGCGACCCATCGCCGAGACCGGAGGCGACTGGTGGGTCGTGCTCGTCGACACCATGCTGGTGACGATCTTCGTGGCCGGACTCGAGGGCGTGTTCTACGCCATGATCCCGATCACGTTCATGGACGGGGCGGCAGTGCTCGAGTGGAACCGGGTGATCTGGATCGTGCTGTTCGGGCTCGCCACCTTCCTGTTCTGGCACCTGCTCCTGAACCAGAACGACAGCTACCTCGATGCGATGCGGCAGACGCGCGTGATCGCCGCGCTCGGCCTGGTCATCGCCTACGGGCTCGTGACGGCCGGGACGTGGTTGTTCTTCAAGCTGCGGCAGCGGCCATCCGAAGGGGCGCCGGCGACGGCCTAGGTGGCCGTCCGAAGCACCGGTTCCGACCCGCCCGCCGGGTCGGGGACGCATGGTGCGAGTGGCTCGGCTACCCTGCCGCGAGTGACCCTCAGCCCGACGCCCACGCTCAACCGCGACTACGAACGCCGTTCGTTCTGGCAGGCATCGATGGACCCGATGCCTGATCGCGCGGGCCGGCCCTTGCCCGATGTCACCGACGTCGTCGTCGTCGGCGGCGGCCTGGCGGGCATCAACGCCGCCCGGGAGCTCGCCACCCGGGGCCGGGCGGTCACCCTGGTCGAGGCGCACACGCTCGGCTGGGGCGCCTCGACGCGGAACGGCGGCATCGTCCATGCCGGCTACAAGTGGGGGCCGAGCGCGCTCCTCAAACGGTACGGCGACGACCTCGGGCGCGCGCTGTATCGCGAGACGCTCGATTCGTATGCGCTCGTCAAGCGCCTGATCGCCGACGAGGCCATCGAGTGCGACTTCCGCGAGGTCGGGAGCGTCGAGCTGGCCTACGCGCCGGCCCACGTCCGTGACCTCGAGCTGGCCCGCGACAGCCTCGCCTCGGTCGGGGTCGTCGTCCGAGGTCGTGCCGCGCGAGCGGATCCGCGAGGAGATCGGCTCGGACGTGTACTACGCCGGATTGGTCGTCCCGAGCAGCGGCCTCGTGCACCCCGGGCGCTACTTCGCGGGCCTGGCGGCGGCAGCCGATCGGGCCGGTGCCGACCTCCACGAGGGTGTCCGCGCGACGGCCATCCGAAAGCAGGCCGACGGCCGGTTCGTCGTCGAGACCGAACGCGGCGCCATCCTGGCGCGTGACGTCTTCGTGGCCACGAACGGCTACACGGACGGGATCGTGCCCACGCTTCGACGCCGGGTGATCCCGATCGGGAGCTACATCATCGCGAGCGAGCCACTCCCCGAGGAGCTGGCACGCGAGCTCTCGCCGAAAGGCCGCTCCTTCTACGACACGAAGAACTTCCTGTACTACTGGCACCTCTCGAACGATCGCCGGATGGTCTTCGGCGGGCGGGCGAGCTTCATGCCCACCTCGATCGACCGGACCGCCGCGATCCTCCACAAGGGCCTCCTCGAGGTCCACCCGCAGCTCGCCGGCTACCGGATCGAATACGCGTGGGGCGGCAATGTCGGCTTCACATTCGACCGGATGCCCCACGTCGGGCGGACGAAAGATGGCGTCACGTATGCGCTCGGCTGTTGCGGCACGGGCGTCGCGCTGATGACCCACCTCGGCACCGCGGTCGGGGCCTGGCTGGCCGGTGGCGAGGCGCCCGCCCTGAGTCGGCTCAGGTTCCCACTGGTGCCGGCGCCGTACGAGGGTCGTCCGTGGTTCCTGCCCGTGGCCGGCGAGTGGTTCCGGCTCCAGGATCGTCTTGCCGCCCGCTCCCGCCCGGCGCCCGAGCCCGACTGACCGAGGTGACATCCATGCCCAAACCCCTCGCCGTCCAGCTCTACACGTTCCGCGACACCACCCGCCCTGGGTCTGCGGGCCTCTGGCTCGACCGGGAGACCCTCGAGGTGATCGCCGAGATGGGCTACCTCGGAGTGGAGACCGTCGATGTCCCGGGCGGTGACCCGGTCGCCGCACGACGCGCGCTCGAGGAGGTCGGGCTTCAGGTCGCGAGCTCCCATTCGTGGACCGACCCGGCGGACCTCAAGTCCGTCGAGGAGTCAGCGGCGGCGATCGCCGCGCTCGGATCCAGCAGGATCATCGTGTCCGGCGGGCCGTTCCAGACGGCCGACGAGGTCGACACCTTCGCCGACCGGATGAATGCCGCCGTGGTCGTGGCCGCTCGGCACGGCCTGACGCTCGGCTACCACAATCACAGCTCGGAGATGGAGTCGATCGATGGCATCCCGACCTATCGACGGCTACGTGATCGGCTCGATCCGGCCGTCGTGTTCCAGGTCGACATCTTCTGGGTCGCCGTCGGCGGCGCGGACCCCTCGACCGTCATCGACGACCTCGGCGACCGGGTGGTCTCGCTCCACATCAAGGACGGGGTCACGCTGCCGTCCGCCGCGGGCGCCGAGCCGTTCGTGAACGTGGCTGTCGGCGAGGGCGTGATCGACGTGCCGGCCGCCGTCGCGACCGCGGACCGCCATCCGGGCATCGAATGGCTCATCGTCGAATTCGACCATGCCGAGGGGCCGCCGGGGGCGCCCGTTCGAGACAGCTACGCGTACCTGACCAGCCACGGCCTGGGCCGCGGGTCGCGGGCGTGACGGCGGCGCGGCCGGCCCGCGTCGGGATCGTCGGGTGCGGCAACGTCACCGACCTGTACCTGCCCGGGTGCGCCCCGTTCGGGGCGATCGAGCTGGCGGCCTGCGCCGATCTCGACCCGCGTCGCGCCGCGGAACTTTCGGCCAAGGGCGGCTTCCCGGCCCTCTCGATCGAGGCGCTCCTGGCCGATCCGACCATCGAGATCGTGCTCAACCTGACCCCGCCGACCGCCCATGCGGGTGTCTCCCGGGCGGCGATCGCGGCCGGCAAGCACGTCTACTCCGAGAAGCCTTTCGCGACGACCCGCGACGATGCGGCGACGATCCTTGCCGACGCGCGGGCGGCGGGCGTCGAGGTCGGTGGCGCGCCGGACACGTTCCTCGGCGGCGGCCTGCAGACGGCGCGTGCGCTCATCGACGAGGGCGCCATCGGCGAGCCGATCGGCGCGAATGCGGCCGTCATGCACCCAGGCCCCGAGCGTTGGCATCCGAACCCCGAGTTCTTCTACGGTCCCGGCGGCGGCCCGCTGCTCGACGTCGGCCCGTACTACGTCGCTGGGCTCGTCAGCCTGCTCGGCCCGGTCGCCGCGGTCGCGGCCGCCGGTCGCGGCGCTGGGCGCCGAGCGCGTGATCAGTTCAGGGCCGCGGGCCGGTACGACGTTCGCGGCCCAGGTCCAGACGCATGCCGTGGCCGTGTACCGGTTCGCGTCCGGCGCGATCGGCGGCTTCACCGCCTCGTTCGACGTCGCGGCGACGGCCTCGCCGCACATCGAGATCCACGGCACGGCGGGCTCGCTCAGCCTGGGTGACCCGAACCACTTCGACGGCGCGGTCCGGCTGCGCCGTTTCGGCGAGCGCGACTGGACCGAGGTGCCGCTCCGGTTCGACGGGGACGTCGGGCGCGGGATCGGGCTGGCCGACATGATCGCGGCGATCCGCGAGGGCCGCCCGCCTCGGGCATCCGGCGCGCTGGCGTTCCACACGCTCGACGTGCTCCTGGCCACCGAGACCGCGGCGGCGACCCATACCGAGGTGCCGATCGAATCGACCTGCGAGCGACCCGCCGCGCTCGACTAGTCCGCGAGCGTTCGCAACGTGCCGAGCAGGTGGTCGATGTCCGCTTCGGTCGAGAGGTAGTTCACGATCCCGGCCCGCAGGTAGGTGGCGCCGCGGAGCCGGGTCGTCGTCAGCCAGCCGTCGCCCGACACCTCGAGGGCGACGCTGGAGTCGATCCTGGTGGGCGTCGAGCTCGGCTGGCGGCAGGCGGAGCGCCGCGTCCCGGCCGCCGGGCAGGTGCCGGAAGCAGACGACCGAGAGCTCCGGCGTCTCGGGGAGGGCCTCGAAGTCGTCCGAGTCGGCGCATCGCCGCGCGAGGTGGGCCGCGAGGTCGTCGTTGGCCTCGATGAGTCGCCCGAAGCCCTCGGTGCCGAGGTGCTTCCACGACATCCACAGCTTGAGCGCCCGCCATCGTCGGGTGCCCTCGAAGCTGAGCTTGTAGAAGTTGAGCTGGTCGGCGTGGTCGTGGTGGTCGGCGTGGTCGTCGTCGGCCGCGGGCACGCCGCTCCCGGCGGTCTCGCCGCCGCGGTAGTACTCGGGACTGCGTCCGCCGAAGGTCGCGGCGAGGTGCGAGCCGTCGCGGACCAGCAGCCCGCCGATGTCGTAGGCCTGGAAGAACCACTTGTGCGGGTCGAGCGTGATCGAGTCGGCCCGTTCGAGGTCGGTCACCCGACCCGCGTCGCGCGTGGACAGCCGGGCCGCGCCGCCGTACGCCGCGTCCACGTGGAGCCACAGCCCATGCTCCGCGGCGACGTCCGCGAGCTCCCCGATCCGGTCAACCGAGCCGGTGTTGGTGGAGCCCGCGACCGCGGCGATCGCGAACGGCGTCAGGCCGGCTGCCTTGTCGCGGGCCACGGCCGCCGCGACGGGCGCGCCCCGGAGCCGGAACCGGTCGTCGGACGGGACGATGACGAGGGCCTCGGCCGGGAAACCGAGCAGGTCCAGTGCCCGCGCGACCGAGAAGTGGGTCTGGTCGCTGGCGTAGACCCGCGCGCCCTCGAGGTCCTTGCCGCGGGGCGGGCTGTCGAGACCCAGGGCCCTCCCCAGATGCAGGTCGCGGGCGATCGTCATGCCCATGAAGTTGGCCATGACCCCGCCCGAGGTCAGGAGGCCGAACGAACCGGGCCCGTACCCGACGAGATCGGCCAGCCAGCGGACGACCTCCTCTTCGACGAACGCGGCCACCGGGCCCGCGTGCCAGACATCGACGCCCTGGTTCGTCATCTGGGCGAGCAGCTCGCCCATCATCGAGATCGGCAGCGGCGGTGGGGTGAAATAGCCGAACTGGCGCGGATGCTGGGCGTTCATCTGGCCGCGCGCGAGGCGCTTCCGGAACTGCTCGAGGATCTCGGCGGCCGGGATGGGGGAGGAGGGTGCCGGCTCGGGCGCCCCACGCTCGCCGAAGAAGGAGCGGCGGATCTCGTCATAGGTCCCGGGGTGGCCCATCGCCCGCTCGGCGGCCGGGCCGTAGAGGAAATCGAGGGCGGCCCGCCACGTGGCGTCGCCCAGTCGCTCGAGGGCAGCGCGCGAGGCGCCTTCGTCGCGGTACCCGACGAGTTCGGGCTCGGGGTGCCAGCCGAACCGGGCAAGGTAGGCGTCGATGTCGGGCGGCGCGGTCGGATGCTGGGTCGTCGATCGATCGGTCATCGGTTCGATGGTAGCGGCCGCCGATGCGCCCGCGTCCGGTCAGCGTCCAGCCGAGGTTCTCTCATTCGCCACCGGGAGTGGCACTAGGATGCCCGGACGACGTTCCACGTTCGAAACCTACCCAAAACGGGCCTGGATCCGCCCATACTCCATCCCCAATGGCGTTTGGGAACACCCGGGCGGTGGGCCCATGGCTAGCGCCACCTCGGGTGGCGTATGGGGATATCGCGTCCGTCCGTCGGTGGATCAGCCTCGCGTCGTCGGGCCGTCGCTGTCGTCGAACTCGACTGACGCCAGGCGCCGGCGGTTGACGGTCAGGTGCAGCACGTCCGGCCGGGAGTAGTGGCCGGTCGGGTCGAAGTTCTGGCGTTCCTCGCGGACGCGGGCCACGTCGATGTCGGCACAGACCAGTCGCTCGTCGTTGGCGACCGGCGCCACGACCCACTCGCCATCGGGGCCGGCGATGCAGGAGCCGCCGTCCTCGTAGCCCTCGTCACGCATCTCGGCGCGGACGGCCTCGGCGAGCGGGAAGGAATCCGGGATGTCGGCGGCGCTGTGGAGGTCGGCCGCCGACAGCACGAAGACTCGACCCTCGCGGGCGATGAAGCGGGTGATGTCCTTCGTCAGCCCGACGCCGCCCGGCCACACCGCGACGTGCAGGTCCTCGCCGCCGGCGTACATCGCCGCCCGGCTGAGCGGCATCCAGTTCTCCCAGCAGTTCAGGCCGCCGACGCGGACGCCGCCCGGGCCGTCGTGGACGCGGAGTCCGTGGCCGTCGCCGATCCCCCACGCGAGTCGCTCCTCGTATGTCGGCATCAGCTTGCGATGGGCGCTGACGACGCCCTGCTTCGGATCGATGGCGACGAGCGTGCAGTAGACCGTCCCGCGCCCGGTTCCGCTGCCGCGCTCCGCGACGCCGACGTAGGTGAAGACGCCCCGGTCGCGCGCAGCCTCGGTGATCGTGGCGATCTCCGGACCGTCGAGCTCGACGGCCGCATCGAGATAAGCCGAGAAGGCGCGCTTCTGGTCGGCGTTGTCGAACCGCGCGCCGTCGGTCATCGCGATCCAGAGCGGGTAGCCGCCGAGGAACGTCTCGCCGAACGCGACGAGTTCGACACCCTCGTCGGCGGCCTTGCCGATCCAGTCGGTCACGATCGTGGTCCCGCGGGCGGAGTCGAGCCAGGCCGGGTGCACCTGGGCGGCAGCGATGCGCATGCCCGGCATCGTACGCTTCGGAGCGATGGACGACCACGCCGGCACCGCCAGCCACGACGCCGACCACGACCCCGACGGGCGTGCCCGTCTGGAGGCGGCGCTCGCCTCGCTGGGCGTCGCGTACGAGCTCTTCCCGTGCGACCCGGCCTTGGCCGACACGGCCGCGTTCTGCGCGGCCTACGGCTTCGCGCCCGAGGACTCCGCGAACACGATCGTGGTGGTCGGCAAGTCCGATCCGCCGCGCTATGCCGCCTGCGTGACGCTCGCGCCGTACCGGCTCGACGTGAATCGCGCGGTCCGGGACCGGCTCGGGACGCGGAAGGCCTCATTTGCGCCCGCCGAGGACACGGCCGCACTGACCGGCATGACGATGGGCGGCGTGACGGTCTTCGGCCTGCCCGCGGACCTGCCCGTCTGGGTCGACGCGCGGGTCATGGCCCGCGAACGCGTGATCCTGGGCGGTGGATCGCGGTCCTGGAAGGTCATCTCGACCCCCGCGATCCTGCGAGCACTGCCCGGGATGGAGGTCGTCGAGGGCTTGGCGACGGAACCCAGGCCGGAGGGTGCGGCGCCGACCGCCCGGGAGCCCTAGGCCGGCGACCCGATCCGGAGCCGGTTCCCGTCAAGATCGACCACCTCGATCTCGCGGCGCCCGTAGGCGGTCTCCTCGACCTCGAGCCCGAGCGACGCAGCCAACGGCTCCACGTCTTCGATGTGGAGGTACGCGAGGCTTTCGGGCGGCGCGTCGCCCGTGTGCTCCGAGAGGTAGATCAGGATGCCGTCGCGCTCGATCGCGATGAGTATCGGAAAGCCCGGCTCGAACTGATGGCGCGACGTCACGACGAAGCCGAGACGGGCGTACCAGCGTGCCGACGCCTCGGCGTCACGGACACGGAAGAACGGGACGAGGATGGCCATGCCCGGAGTATGCGGAGCGGCGTGCGGGCGTGGGCCGGCTATCTCCCGTATCGTTCCCGCTCGTGACCGACGAACCCCAGCCGCAGGTCGCCGTCCCCGATCCGAACGCCGATCCCACGCCGCCGCGCCCACCGCGGCCGACCGGACCGATCCGCTACAAGGGCGAAGTCCTCGAGGCGGAGCGCGGGCCGGGCCTCGGGTGTTTCCGGTTCCAGGTGATCGTGCTCGCGATCCTCATCGTGTTGACGCCGCTGAGCGTTGCCTGGAACTGGCCTCCGACGGTCAGTGCGGTGCTCCTGTTCGTGGTCATCTTCCTGCTCCTCGTCACGGGCCAGACGATCATCTTCCTGTTGCGGCTCGTGGCGGCCGACCGGCGTGGGCGGCGTCGCCCGCTGGCGAGTGGCACGAAGACGGTCGGTGAGCTGGAGGACGCTGCCGAACCCGAGTCCGAGGCCGCCAGGACCGACGACCCGATCTCCGCCAAATCGCCGCCAGGCGACAGGTAGGCGGATCGATCACGGGCTTCGGCCCGACTCGCCGCGCCCGGGCAAGCGGATCGAGCGTGCTCACGCACGATTCGGAGGTATGGCCCCCGCGCAACGCGGCTCCAGGGCGCCACGACTCCGCCCAACGTGCACCGGGCGGCGACTTGGCGGCATTCGACGGCCGAGGGTGCCAGATGGTCGGCCCCTGGACTCGTCGGTACGATGCGCCGCCCGATTCGAAGGCGCGGCGGTCCGCGCCACGCTCACGCAGGGCATCGATCGGGCGGAATGGCCGGCCGCACCCATGGATTCGGTGCCTACCAGTCCTCCCACGAATATCTGGCAGTGAGAGGCGCGTGGCTCGAGGCGGCCGGCACGCCCTGGGCGCGGCCACCGACCCGAGCGGGAGGGCCGCGGCACGACCGGTGCCTCGTGCGACAATACGCGCCGGGACGGCGCGAGCCGGCCCATCGTTCGCCCAGGAGGAACGCACGACGTGCCCGTGCTCGCGACCTATTTCTCAGTCCGCCGCGGACGCGACCCGTTCTTCAAGTTCTTCATGCGGACGATCTTTCCGAGGCAGGTGAAGGACTACGAGGAGAAGTTCGGGATCCGCTTCATCGGCTGGTTCAACGTCGCCTACGGCTGGGATTTCGACAACGTCATCCTCCTTGACCTGCCCGACTACGCCACCATCGACAAGCTGGAGAAGGACGAAGCCACGCGCGCACTCGGCCATCGTGCCGGCGAGTGGATCTTCGAACGCCACCACTCGATGTTCCTGCGAGAGCGGATGGGGCCCGATCTCGAGTACCACCCGTAGACTCCCCGGACAGCACGGAGGCGACCATGGACGGCCATAACGACTTGCTCGGAGAGCTCGCGGCGGATGCCGCCCTCGAACGCTCCGATTTCCTGGTCCAGTCGACCGAGCAGCTGCGCAAGTTCCTTGACCACCACAAGGAGCGGATCGCGGTGCTCGGCGGCCTGACGCTCATCGACGAGGAGCCCGACTACCTCTCGATCGCGCCCGACCTCAGCTTCCGGAGCCGGAGCCGATACCAGGACGATGTGACCGGCGATTGGGTCAGCGAGACCGAGGTCATCGAGAGCGCGTCGGAACTCGTCGAGCTCTACAACCCGGCCGACATCTTCGCCGCCTTCACCGAGGCCGCCCGCGAGGCATCCGGCATGCGCGCCGAGCCGACCGCCGAGGGCGACCTGCTGGAAGTCGCCGGCATCTCGCTCGAAGAGACCGTCCCGCTCGGCGAGGATCCGTACGCCGCCGCCGCCGACTCGTGGGCGGCCGGCCAGGGCGTGCCCCTCGACGCCGACGACGACGAGGCCGCCGCCCATCGGCTGTACGACCTCGCGCTCGAGTACCAGGAGCGCAGCCAGCGCAGCGAATCGCGCCTGCTCGAGGAGTTCGAGGGAGCCGCGGCCGGCCTGAGCGGCCTGGTCGGCGAGCTGATCATCGTCGACGACGATGACGAGCGACTGATCCTCACGTCGTCCGGCACGTTCCGGGCCGAGGTGGTCCCCGAGGACGCCGAAGGCGAATGGCGGATGCTCACCAATGCCGACGAGCTCGTGGAGTTCTACGACCCGACCGACGTCTTCGGCGACCTGGCCGACTCGCTGGCCGAGGCCTACCCGGCGGTCGCGCCCGAGCTGGCGGCAGGTGCGGACGGCGCACAGGCCGCCGCGAGTGCCGCGACCGCGGTCGCCGACGCCGAGGCCAACGAAGACGTCGAGGATGTCGAGGACGTCGACGACGCCGACGAGGCGGAGGGCAAGCCGACCGCGTGAGCATGCGGCTCGCTGCAGCGGAACTCGTCGAGAGTCGGGAGATCCTGCCGGGCCAGTGGCTGCAGGCGTTCCACGCCCCGGACATCGCGAGCGGCTCGCGAGCGGGCCAGTTCGTTCACGTCCGGACCGGCGACTTCTCCGGGATGGTGCTGCGCCGGCCGTTCTCGCTGAACACCACGGACGCCTCGACCGGCATCGTCACGATCCATTTCCGCGTCATCGGCCGCGGGACCGAGTGGTTCACGCAGCTGCGGCCGGGCGACACGGTGGACATGCTCGGCCCACTCGGGCGACCGTTCGAGGTGGACCCGCGCAGCCAGCACCTCTTGCTGGTGGCGGGCGGCCTCGGCATCGCCGGGGTGCGGATGCTCGCCGACGAGGCGATCCGGGACGGGCGCCAGGTGACGCTCCTCTTCGGCGGGGCCAGCCTGCGCGAGGTCTACCCCTCGAGCCTGCTGCCCGACGAGGTCGAGTACGTCGTCGCGACCGACGACGGATCGATGGGTCACCACGGTTTCGTGACCGAGCTCCTGCCCGAGTACGAGGCGTGGGCCGACCAGGCGTTCGCGTGCGGCCCGGCACCGATGCTCGCCGCGTTGTCCAGCCTCGCGGCCAGCCGTCGCGAGCGGATGGGCGTGGCCAACCTCGGGCGCAAGCGCGGTGGCGGCAAGGCCGATCCGATCGGCTCGCCGGCCGCCCGCCGCAAGACGTTCCTGCAGGTCTCGATGGAGCAGAACATGGGCTGCGCGGTGGGGGCGTGCCTCGGCTGCGTCGTCATGAGCGTGACCGGGACCCCGCAACGTGTCTGTCGCGAGGGGCCGGTCTTCGCCTCCGACGAGTTGCGCTGGGAGGGTGCCTGGTCATGACCCGGAGCCCCGTGGACCGGCTGGCCATCTGGGCTGGGCTGATCGGTTCGTCGGTCATCGCCATCGGGTCCGTGGTCACGGCGCTCGCCTACACCGGCTCGAAGGGCCAGTCGTACAGCCCGCTCAACCATTTCGTCTCCGAGCTCGGCCAGTTGTCCGTCTCGCGGCTCGCCGTCGTGTTCAACACCTCGCTCATCGTGGGCGGGGTGTGCTTCGTCGTGTTCATCCTCGGGCTCGCGGCCGCGGGCCAGGGCTGGCTGCGGTACGTCTACGGGCTCGTCGGCGTCATCGCCGGCATCGGCGGCGCGTTGGTCGGGGTGTTCCCGATGGACTACCTCGGGATCCACTCGCTCGCCGCGTTGACGTTCTTCGTGCTCGGGCTCGTCACCGTCCTGCTGGCCTCGATCGACTTCGTGCGCCGACCGGATCCGCGGTTGCCGCGCTGGCTGTCGGTCGTCGGCGCGGTGACGGTCGCGGCGTTCGCGATCTTCCTCGCGATCCTGTTCGGCGGGGACAACGACCTGGCCCATCCCGAGGAGCGCGTCGCGGTCTGGTCGCTCACGATCTTCGAGTGGCTCTTGATCGTCGGCATCCTGCTGTGGGTCTTCCTGACCGCTTGGACGTGGCGGGCCGCCACGACGGACCGATGAAGCCGGCACTCGGCCCGGACCAGCAGGTCGACCTGTCCGTCGATCTCGGACGCGGGCTCGTCCTCGCCAACCCGATCCTGGTCGCGTCGGGGACGTTCGGGTATGGCATCGAATACGGCGAGGTGGTCGACGTCGATCGCCTCGGGGCCATCTGCTGCAAGGGGACGACGCTCCGGCCGCGGATCGGCAACCCGACGCCGCGCGTCACCGAGACACCGGGCGGCATGCTCAACTCGATCGGCCTGCAGAACCCCGGCGTCGATGCCGTGATCGAGAAGTATTCGGCGACGTGGACCGGCTGGAAGGTCCCGATGATCGTCAACGTCGCGGGCGAGTCCGTCGAGGACTACGTCGAGGTCACGCGGCGACTCGATGGCGTCCCCGGCGTGGCCGGCATCGAGCTCAACATCAGCTGCCCCAATGTCGGCCGGGGCGGGCTCCAGTTCGCCATCGATGCCGGCGCCGCAGGCGAGGTCACCGCCGCCGTCCGGCGCGCGACCGACCTCCCGCTGCTCGTGAAGCTGTCGCCGAACGTGGCGGACATCCGGCCGATCGCGAAGGCCATCGCCGACGCCGGCGCCGATGCCCTGACGGCGATCAACACGCTGTCCGGGATCGCGGTCGCGCCCGGTCGCAAGAAACCGTTGCTCGGCAACATCTACGGCGGGTTGAGCGGTCCGGCGGTCAAGCCCGTGGCGCTGCGGATCGTCTACGAGGCGGTCCAGGCCGTGACGATCCCGGTCGTCGCGATCGGCGGGGTCACCGAGCTCGCCGACGTCCTCGACTTCCTCGCGGTCGGAGCGGTCGCGGTCCAGGTGGGCACCGCGATCTTCGCCGACCCGACACTGCCAGTCCGCCTGGTCGACGAGCTCGCGGACGAGTGCCGAGGGCGGGGACTGGCCTCGTACCGCGACCTGATCGGGACCGCGTTGCCCGCCCGGCCCGCCACCCCATCGGCGAAGGGCGTCGAGTATCGGCCCTAGTAGACTTCCGCACGTGACCACCATCCGACCGGCCATCGACGCGGCCGCCCGCGCCGCGATCGCCGCCCGGACCGAGGCGCTGTTCCGCTCGTCCGGGGCATTCCGCGAGGGCCATTTCCTGCTCAAGAGCGGCCGCCATGGCGACGCCTACGTCGAGAAGTTCGCGGTCCTGTCCGATCCGGCGGCGACGAGCGACCTGTGCGGGTACTTCGCCGCCCTCGTCCGCGACCGCGACGACGCACCGATGGTCGACCTGGTCGCCGGCCCGACGACCGGTGGTGTCATCCTCGCCTTCGAGACCGCCCGCCAGCTGGGTGTCCGAAGCATCTTCGCCGAGGAGGTTCGCGCCGACGACGGGACGACCTCCCGCGAGTTCCGTCGCGGCTTCCGCATCGAGCCGGGCGAGCGAGTGCTCCTCGTCGACGACATCCTGACCACCGGCGGCTCCGTCCTCGCGATGGTCCCAGCCGTCGAATCGATGGGCGGCGAGATCGTGGAGTGCGTCGTCCTGGTCGACCGGAGCGGCGGGCGCGCGACGCTGACGTCGCCGGCCACCGGCCGGACCTACCCGCTCCGCTCGCTCTGGGCGCTGGACCTGCCGACCTACGAACCTGGCTGGGCCACGTGCCCGATGTGCGCCGCTGACGTCCCGCTGCATGCTCCCGGGAGCACCGGAACCGGCGCGGGAACACGGCCCGCGGGCGCCTGAGGAGTGGATTCGCGCAGCCGGAACATCCTCGTGCTGGCGCTGGTCGGCGTCACCGCCATCGCCGGGGCGGCGACGTTCGTCATGAGCGGCGCGCCAGCCAGCGCGTCGGGCCCGCCGGCGGGCACGGTCGACATCGTCGGGGTCGTCGTCGCCGTCGATTCGGGCGGGCTCACCGACGTCCGCGGCTTCACGCTCCGCACGACCGACGGCCAGCTACACGAATTCGGCCTCGCCGACCTCGAGAACGGCGTCGAGTTTCCGCCGGGCCACCTCGCCGAGCACCAGCTGACCGCGTCCCCGGTTCGTGTCTGGTACCGGCCCGGCGACGATCCGCCGCAGGCGATCCGTCTGGAGGACGCGACCTAGCCGCCGACCGTGATCGCCGCGATGGCCTGGTCGATCTCCGCGGGCGTCGCGATGAGCTCGTACGACTCGCGCACGACGCCGGTGGCGTCAACCGCGAAGATCCACGGCTCTGAGGTCAGGCCCCACGCGCTCGTCACGTCCGTGACCTGGAGGTTCCCCTGCGCATCGAGGACGGGTTGGAGCTGGCCGCTCGAATCCTCGAGGATGTACGGCTCGACGTTGATGAACGTGATCTCGGGGTGGGCCGCCGCGACGGGCTTGAGATCGTCGAGCGTCGGGCCGCACTGGGCGCTCGTGCAGAACTTGGGCGTCGCGAACACGAGGATGAACGGCTTGTGGGCGGCGAGCGCATCCGCGACCGACGTCTGGTAGAAGGCCGGGTCGGGCTTCGCGTCGGTCGAGATCTTCGAGAGATCCCCAGCGACATCGGCCGCCGTCGGGGTCTTCGAGGCGGGCGCCGCGTCGCCGACCTTCACCGTCGTCGAACCCGGGAGCACGGTCGTCGTCACGCGGATCGTCTCCGCCGGGCCGCCCGGCGCCTGGGTCGCGAACTCGATGCCGTAGGTGCCGGCCTCGGGCAGGTCGACGTCGAAGATGTAGAAGCCACGCGAGCCTTCGATGGCCCACGCGAACGTGCCGTCGACGGTCGTGATCGGCGTCGTGAGGTCCTTGGCGAGATCGAAGAAGGCCGCCTTGAGCGGCCGGTCCGGGCTGGCGACCGGGACGTTGTCCTTGTCGAGCAACGAGATGAGGATCCGCGACGGGCCGCAGATGATCGGGTTCGTGATGAGGCTCGGGAAGACCGACGGCGCCTGGGCCAGAGCCTCCCAGCCGTCGAGCGACTCGGGCTCCGTGGCGGTCGCACAGCGGTCGGTCGAGGCGCCACTCGGGCTCGCCGCGGGGGTCGCCGGTGGGGTCGATGTCCCGCACGCGACGATGACCAGGACGAGGGCGAGCAGCATCGCAAGGGAGCGCGTTCGGGACATGCCCGGAAGCGTAGCGGCTCCCGCCGGGATCCGCCGCCGCCGGGCTAGAATGGCCGTCTCGTGACGCGCTTCCAACGCCTGGCCCTGGCGACCCTGCTGACCACGCTCGCCCTCGTGACGATCGGGGTCATCGTGCGCGCCACGGACTCCGGGCTCGGCTGCCCGGACTGGCCGCTGTGCCACGGCCGGTTGCTGCCGGCCCTCGACGACACCAAGGCCTGGATCGAGTGGGTCCACCGCGGCGTCGCGGTCATCGTCGGGTTCGAGGTCCTCGGGCTGGCCGTCCTCGCCATCCGCGATCATCGCGACCGCCGGTCGATCCTGTGGCCGAGCATCGGCGCGGTCCTGCTCGTCGGTTTCCAGGCCTGGCTCGGGCGCGAGACGGTCCGCCTCGGCAACTCCGGCGAGTCGGTGACCGCGCACCTGGCGGCCGCGCTGGCCCTGGTCGGACTCCTGGTCTACCTCACGGTCCGTGCCGGCTTCCCGGCCCGCGTCGGCGGCCGCGGCGCGAGCCAGCGGTTCACGTTGCTGGCGGCGTTCGGGGCGCTCGCGACGTTCGCCCTGCTGCTCTTCGGGTCGAACGTGACCGCGACGGATTCCGCGCTCATCTTCCCGGACTGGCCGCTCATGGGTGGGACGCTGATCCCGCCACTCACCGACCTGACCTCGGCGCACGTCCTGCATCGATGGGTCGCGGTCGTCGTCGGGCTGATCGTGCTCGCCATCGCGATCGTCGCATGGCGCACGGAACGGGCCCACCCGGCCATCACCCGCCTCGCGATCAGCGCGGCCGCCGTGTACGCGATCCAGGTGGTCATCGGCGGCGCCCAGGTCCTGACCCGGCTCGCCCCGTGGACCCAGACCCTGCACCTGGCTCTCGGCGCGGTCATCTGGGCGCTGCATGGCCGGTCTCGTCGTGACGAGCTACTACACCGCACGGGTCGGCGCCGGGGCCACGAGCGGCCTGGAACCGGGCGGCCGCACCGAGTCGGGGCCACGCACCCGGGCGGACACGATCCGCGCGTACATCGCGCTGACCAAGCCACGCATCATCGAGCTCCTGCTCGTGACGACGGTCCCGGCCATGGTCCTCGCCACGCGTCAGGTGCCCGGCATCGCCTGGACGGACTGGGGCGTGCTCGTCGTCTGGACGATGATCGGCGGCACGCTCGCCGCCGGCAGCGCGAACGCCATCAACTGCTACCTGGACCGGGACATCGATGCGTTGATGACGCGCACGCGGCGACGCCCGCTGCCGGCCCACCAGGTCGATCCCGAGCGAGCGGTCGTGTTCGGGATCGTGCTCGGCGTCATCTCGTTCGCCGTCATGGCCTGGTTCGTCAACCTGCTCGCGGCGTTCCTGACGCTCCTCGCCATCGGCTTCTACGTCGTGGTCTACACGATCATGCTCAAGCGCTCGACGCCGCAGAACATCGTCATCGGCGGGGCGGCCGGCGCCCTGCCGCCGGTCATCGGGTGGGTCGCGGTGACGGGCAGCATCGGCCTGCCGGCGCTGCTCCTGTTCGCGCTCGTCTTCTACTGGACGCCGCCCCACTTCTGGGCGTTGTCGCTCCGGATCCGCAAGGACTACGCCGCCGCCGGCGTGCCGATGCTGCCGGTCGTCAAGGGGATCCCGGAGACCACCCGGCAGATCGCGCTGTACACGATCCTGATGGTCGCGATCTCGCTCGTGCTCTTCGCCGTCGCGCGGATGGGCGCGGTCTACCTTGTCGCGGCCGTGGTCCTCGGGGCCATCTTCCTGTGGCAGGCCTGGGGGCTGTGGCGCCGGAGCGCGTCCGAGGAGGCCTCGACCGCCGGCGCGATCGGACTCTACAAGTACTCGATCAGCTACCTGTCGTTGCTCTTCCTCGCGGTCGCCGTCGACGCGCTGGTGGTCATCCCGGTCTAGGCACGACCTCAGCCGGCGCGGCGCAGGTCGTCGAGGACGGGCTGGACGGTCAGTGGCCCGCCGAGCAGGTCCGCGATCAGGTCCGCGGGGACCCGTGATCCGCCGAACCGCAGGAGCCGGTCCGCCACGAAACCGTACCAACCGGCGTCGCCCGTCGACCAGTCGCCGCGGAGCTCGCGGATCCGGGCCCGAAGCGCGGCCGCGGCGATCGCCGCCAGGACGTAGTTCGCGAGGTAGCCGGGGCTGTCGATGAGCTGGCCCCGCACGGCCCACCACGACCACTCCGGGTGCGGCTCGATACCGAGACCGTCGGCGACCACCTCGGCCCACACGTCGTTGGGCCGCCGACCCGGCGCGCGATGGAGCTCGATCTCGAACAGCGCCCAGCAGGCATCGAGCAGGACGCCGCCGTAGCGATCGAGCGCCGCCAGTCGCGGCTCGACCGACACGCCCAGGTGGCGAGCCTGGAAGGCGGGTTCGTGCACGTCCCAGCCGAGCAGTTCCGCGATGGCCTCGAAGAACGCCGCGTGATCCGGCGGCGGCTCGATGAACGCGGGCCGCGTCCGGATCGCCGCGTAGTGGATGGCGTGCCCGCTTTCGTGGAGCAGCTCGGCCAGGTTGCCGAGGCCGCCCTCGCCGTACGTGGCGAACACCCAGGGGCCAGGCCGGCCGCCGGTCGTGAACGCGACCGGGATGAGCGGTCGCCCGCGGCGCGGCACGATGTCATAGCCGATCGCGAGCTCGCCCGGGTCGGCGCCCAGCGAGCGCAGGTGGGCATCGTTGATCGGCCGCAGGCGCTCGAGTGGGACGGCCGTCCGGAGCCGGCGCTCCGCTTCCCCGACCACGTACCGGTAGTCCCACGGCTCGACCCGCGCGCCCGGTCGGAGGCCGGCTGCGTCGGCGAGGACCTGGCGGCCCAGCGCCAGGATCGCGTGGAGCATCGGCTCGAACGTGCCGGGCGCGATCCCGAGGATCGCCGCGTTCGCCTCGATCGTCGAACCGTCGCGCGCCCAGCGCTCGGCTGACGCGGCCACGAGCCGGGGGTAGGGGCTCGTGACGCCGCCATCGCCGTCGACCGCTCGCCACATCGGGGCCATCGACTCGAACACGGCCCGGCGTTCGGCGGCGTCCTCCGCGGTCGCGAGCCGCGTGAAGGCGCCCAGGCGATCGATCGTCTCGCCTCCGATCTCCACCGCGGCCGTGGCCTCGCCGTACGCCTCGTAGGTCGCCCGCCGCAGGGCGGCCACGACCGGCGATTCGACCGATCCCGACGAGGACGGCTCGTCCGAGGCCAGGCCCTCGACCGGCACGAGCTCGTCCAGGGAACCCACTGCGGCACGGATGCAGTCGAGTCCGGCGCGCTCCTCACCGGACAGTCCGGCGTCGTCGAAAGACGCCAGCGCCGAATCGAAGGCGAGCCGTTTCGCGGGGTAGTCGTCGTCGAGCGGCAGGCCGCGGTGCTCGCCGACGAGGCGGGTCTCGAACGCCGTGTGGAGGTCGCCCCATTCGCCTTCGAGTCGTTCGAATGGCGTCGGGTCGGTGGCACCGGTCACGGTGCAACGATAGCGGCGGCGCACGCGCCGACCGGGGCCCTGTCACCATACCGCGCCATGGAGATCCACTTCCTTGGTGGCGCGACCACCGTCACGGGTTCGCAGTTCCTGCTGGTGACCGAACGGGCGCGAGTCCTCATCGATTGCGGGATGTTCCAGGGGAGTCCCAACGAGTCGATCCGGAACCGGATCCCGTTCGGGTTCGAACCCGACGAGTTGGACGCCATGCTGCTGACCCACGCCCACCTCGACCATTGCGGGCTGATCCCGATGCTGGTGAAGGCGGGCTACGGCGGCCCCATCCATGCGACGGCCGGGACGGTCGAGTTGGCCACCCTCGTCCTGCTGGACTCCGGGAAGCTGCACGAGGAATTCGCCAAGCGCAATGCGCGCTGGGAGCGGCGAAACCCTGACAAGGCCGCGGCCGAGGACCGCGAGGACGCCGACACGTACGCGGCCGCGGTCGCGCTCGCCGAGGCCGGGGAGGACGGCGAGGCCGGTGCGACCGGCGAGGTCGAAGAGCACGTCCCGACGGCGGTCGAGCCGGTGCTCCAGCCGACGACGACGGCTACCTGGCCGCGCGACCCGGAGGCCGAGCTCCGCGCCCAGCCGCCGGAGCTCGAGGTCGACCTCGACGAGCCGCTCTACACCGCCAAGGATGCCGAACGGGCGCTCGTCCAGTTCCGCCCGGTCGCGTACGACCAGGAGATCGAGGTCGCGCCCGGGATCCACGCCACGTTCTTCGACGCCGGTCACATCCTGGGGTCCGCGATCATCCGGTTGCGGGTCGCCGATCGCGACGGCGGCGAGGAACGCGTCATCGTCTGTTCGGGCGACCTGGGCCGACCGGGCACGCCGATCCTGCGCGATCCCACCCAGATGACCGCCGCGGACTACGTCCTCGTGGAGTCGACGTACGGCGGCCGCGAACACGAGCCGGGCGAGGAGGCCATCCGGATCCTCGCCGAGACGGTCCGCCTCGTGGCCGAGTCCGATGGCGTCCTGTTGGTGCCCTCGTTCGCGATCGGGCGGACCCAGGAAGTGGTCTGGCAGCTCGACCGGCTCATCGAGCGCGGGGAGATCCCGCTCCTGCCGCTGTACCTGGATTCACCGATGGCATCGAAGGCGTCCGACATCTACCGCCGCCACCCGGACGACTACGACGAGGAGACAGCCAAGCTGCTGCGCGACGGCGACACGCCGCTCGACTACCCGAACCAGATCGTCACGAACAACGTGAAGCAGTCGCAGGCCATCGAGCATGCGACCCGGCCGTACATGATCGTCGCGTCCAACGGGATGCTGACGGGCGGGCGCGTGGTCGCGCACCTGCGCAACCTCATCGACGATCCGCTCGCGGTGATCCTGTTCGTCGGGTACCAGGGGCAGGGCACGCTCGGCGCACACCTGCAGGCCGGGGCGGAGACCGTCAAGCTCGATGGCCAGATCCGCCGGGTCCACTGCCAGGTCCGCTCGATCAGCGGCTTCTCGGCCCATGCCGACGAGAGCGAGCTCCTCGACTGGTTGCGGCGGTTCGGCGAGGGCAAGCGGCCAGGGGATCCCGGCTATCCGCGGCGAGTGTTCCTGGTCCACGGCGATCCCGATGCACAGATCGCCCTGGAGCCGAAGGTGCGGGACCTGGGCTTCGCGACCCACGTCCCGCACTGGCACGAGCACGTCACGCTCGAATAGCGGTCCGGCCGAAACCGTCCGACCACCCGGGAGCGTAGGGAGAGGTGACCCCTAACCCCCAAGGTGGAGAACCATCAACATGCACAAGAACTCTCGATTCCTCGTGCTCGGCGTCGCGCTGATCGCGATCGTCGCGGCCTGCTCGAGCAGTGGCGCCTCGCCGTCCGCAGCGGCTCCGTCCGCGGCGGCGCCGTCGGCTGCGCCGTCAGCTGCGGCATCCGCACCGGCTGCCGGCACGACCATCGCCCTCGCCGATTCGTCGCTGGGCAAGATCCTCGTCGACAGCAAGGGGATGACCCTCTACATGTTCGACCCGGACGCGGCCGGGACGCCCACGTGCTACGACGCGTGCGCGACCAACTGGCCGGCACTGCTCGCAGACGGCACCCCGACCGCAGGGACAGGCCTGGACGCGGCCAAGCTCGCGACGGTCGATCGGACCGACGGCGGCAAGCAGGTCAAGTTCGGCACGTGGCCGCTCTACTACTTCGCCGCTGACGCAGCGGCCGGTGACACGAAGGGCCAGGGCCAGGGCGGCGTCTGGTGGGTCGTCGGCGCCGACGGCGCGCCGATCAAGGCCTCGTAACCGCCACCCACTCGCTGACGGCGCCCTCCCCGTGGGGCGCCGTCAGCCCACCCGATCGATTCAGGCCCGGACCTTGGCCAGGTCCTTGATGATCTGCCCTGCGGCTAGCTTGCCGGGCGCACCCATGACGCAGCCGCCCGGATGGGTGCCGGAGCCGCACTGGTAGTAGCCGTCGATCGGCGTGCGGTACTGGCTCCAGCCCGGTGCCGGCCGGAAGAAGAACATCTGCGGGGCGAAGAACTCGCCGGCGAAGATGTTGCCCTCGGACAGGCCCACGGTCCGCTCGATGTCGAGCGGCGTCCGGATCTCGCGCTGGAGCACGAGATCGCCGAAGCCCGGGAAGAACGACTCGAGCGTCGCCTGGACGGTGTCGCCCAGGTTCTCCTTCTCGGTGTCCCAGTCGCTCTCGCGCAGCTTGTAGGGCGTGTACTGGATGAAGCAGCTCATGACGTGCTTGCCCGGGGGGGCCATGTCGGCATCGATCGTCGACTGGACCGCGGTGTCGATGTACGGCCGCTGGCTGTACCAGCCGTACTTCGCGTCGTCGAAGGCGCGCTCGAGGTAGTCCATCGACGGGCCGATGTTGGTGAAGCCGCGGAACATGTCGCCGCGGTCGCCGAGCGCCGGGTACTTGGGCAGGCCGTCGAGCGCGAAGTTCACCTTCGACGACGTGCCCTGGAACCGGAAGCGCTCGATGTTCTCGACGAGGTCGGCCGGCAACTCGCGCGGCTGGACGAGCTCGAGGAAGGTGCGCCGCGGATCGAGCGCGGAGACGACGACGTTGGCGTGGTACTCGGTGCCGTCCGTGAGCGCGACGCCGGTCGCCCGGCCGTTCTTCGTGATGACGCGCTCGACCGGCGATTCGAGGACGATCTCGGCCCCGAACGACTGGGCGGCCTTGGCGAGGACCTTGGTGAAGCCGCCATTGCCGCCCTTGTGGAAGGCCCAGGCCCCGAACTCGCCGTCGTGCTCGCCGAGCGTGTGATAGAGCAGGACCAGGCCCGAGCCCTGTGAGCGCGGCCCGACCTTGGTCCCGATGATGCTCGACGAGGCGAGGTAGCCCTTGAGGATCTCGGAGTCGAAGTAGTCGTCGAGGAAATCGGCCGCGCTGCCGGTCAGCAGGCGCACGGCGTTGTGGAGGACGCGCTTGTCGAGCTTGCGGAAGCGCGAGCCGATCGAGGCCAGCGCGATGAGCTCCTCGGGGTCGTTGCTGAAGATGTCGGGCGGCACCATGTCGAGCAGCGGCTTGATCGCCTGGCAGACCATCTCGACGTCGTGCGAGTACTGCTCGTAGGCGTCCGCATCGTGCTTGTTGTGGCGCGCGATCTCCTTGAGGTTCTCGTTGTGGTCCTGCGTGAACCACAGGTAGTCGCCATTCTCCATCGGCGCGAACGTCGAGGACATCAGCAGCGGCATGAAGCCGTGCTTGGTCAACTCGAGCTCGTGGATGATGTCCGGCCGTAACAGGCTGAGCGCGTACGAGAACGTCGTGAACCAGAAGCCCGGGCGGAGCTCCTCGGTGATGGCCGCGCCACCGACGAGGTGCCGGCGCTCGAGGATCAGCGTCTTCAGGCCGGACTTGGCGAGGTAGGCGCCGTTGACCAGGCCGTTGTGCCCGCCACCGATGACGATAGCGTCGTAGGTCCGATCGCCCTTCGTCGAGCGCGGCGGCTTCGTCGAGCGGGCGGAGGTCGGGGGCGTCTTGATCGGGGCTGTCGTCGTCATGTCAGGCCGTCTTTCGCTCTGGGAGGTAGAGGGGCAGCCGGGCGACATGCGCGGCGACCTGCTCGTAATGGTGGTCGACGGTGAACTCGAGGTTCACCTTCGTCCCGAGCTTCGCGAGGTCCGGTCGGATCCGGGCGATCGCGATATGGCGCTGGAGCATCGGGGAGTACATGAAGCTCGTGGCGTACCCGACCCGTTCGTAGTCATCGTCGTAGCACATCCAGTCCTCCTGGACCGGGGTGTGGTCTTTGGGCGGGATGAGTCCGGCCTCGTTGTAGACCCGATCGTAGTCCCGCCAGTCGACGATGAGTCCGCGCATCGCCCAGCGCGACGTCTTGTCGGCGATCTCGCGCTCGAGGGCGCGACGGCCGATGAACGGGCGGTCGTCGGCGCCGAGGTCCTTGAACATCCAGTTCCAGCCGAGCTCGATCGGCGTCGAGCGGTGCGCGTCGTTCCAGGCGAAGCGGCTCGAGTCGAAGTCGGCCTCGAGGAGCAGCAGGCCGGCCTCGATGCGGAGCATCTGGAGCGCAGCCAGGCCGAATGGCAGGACCCCGAATCCCTCCATCGAGTCCCAGAGCGTGTCCCAGACGTGGAGGGCGTCAGGCTGGTCGATCCAGATCTCGTAGCCGAGATCGCCGCTGTAGCCGGTGCGGCTCACGGTCACCGCCGCCCCGCCGATCTCGCCCTTGGCCAGCCCGAAGTAGGGGATCTTCTCCATCTGGGGCACGAGCTTCGCGAGCAGGGCGCGCGACCGTGGGCCCTGGAGCGCCAATGTGCCGATGTCCTCGCTCTGCTCCTCGATGGTCACGTCCAGCCGGCCGATCCGGTCAGCGAACCAGGCGAAGTTCGGCTCGGCCGAAGTGAGGAGGTACTCGTCCTTGCCCTTGCGCAGGATGACGCCGTCCTCGACGACGAAGCCGCGATCGTCGAGCCAGGTCGTGTACTGCGCGTGGCCGGGTGCGCAGGTCCGGATGTCGCGGGCCAGCATGCCGGCAAGGAACGTCTCGGCGTCCTTGCCGGCGATCCGGTACTTGTAGAGGGGCGAGGAGTCGAAGACGCCCGCGGCGTTGCGGACCGCGAAGTACTCGAACTTGTCCGACATCTGGTAGCGGTCGGCCGCGAGGTATCCCGACCAGTGCGTCCACAGGCCGGTCTCGTTGAGCGCGTTCGTGCGCTCGTGGAAGGGGGACTTCCGGATCATGCCGTCGGGCCTCTGCTGCGGTCGTGGGGCGTCAGGGTGGCAACGATATCGGCTATTGGACGCGTGCGCAATATCGTTCTACCCTGCGGTCGTGCGCCGCATGCCCCCGCTCCAGCGTCGTGAGGCGATCGTCGCGGCCGCCATCGAGGTGGCCGTCGACAAGGGCCTCGCCTCGACGACGGTCCGCGACGTGGCGGCGGCGATGGGCACCTCCAGCGGCCTGATCCACCACTACTTCGAATCGATGGATGACGTCCTCGCGGCCGCGTTCGAGCAGGTCGCGCAGCAGGACCTCGAGCTGTCCGCGCGCCTGATGGGGGAGGCGAGCGACCCGGTCGAGGCGATCCGGCTGTTCTTCCGGACCTACACGCCGGCCGACAAGGACTGGGCGTTCCAGCTCTGGCTCGACGCCTGGGCCGAGGCGGCCCGCCGGCCCGCGATCCAGGCCACCTCGCGCCGGCTCAACCTCGAGTGGCAGGGGCTGCTGGAGCGGACGATCCGCGAGGGCGTGGCGGGTGGGGTGTTCGTCTGCGCCGATCCGGCGGCCGCGGCATGGCGGATCCTGTCGCTCCTCGACGGGCTGGCGCTCCAGGTGGTGGCGCACGCGACGACGATCTCGCGCGCAGACGTGGTGGCGTGGGCGACCGGGGCCGCAGAGGGGGAGCTTGGGCTCGACGCGGGCGTGCTGGCCGCGTAGGACCGCAGCCCTCAGTCCGCCCCGCGCGACCACGGTCCGTCTGGTGGAACGCGAGAGGCAATAGAAATCCCATGCCCGACCATCTCGGGACCCCAGAGACAGGAGCCTCGACGTCATGACGACCCCGCTTGCCGCGCCCGCCACCAGCGACTCGTCCACGCTCTATTTCGGGCCGTGGTACCGCCGCTCCCCGTTCTTCGAGAAGACCCTCGAGGCCGGCTGCAGTGCCTACGACATCTACAACCACATGTACCTGCCGGGCTACTACGCCGACCCCGTCGAGGAGTACTGGGCGCTCCTCAACGACGTGACCGTGTGGGACGTGTCGGTCGAGCGGATCGTCGAGATCACCGGGCCGGACGCCTCCGCGTTCACGAACTCGCTGACGTGCCGCGACCTGACCAAGTGTGCCGTCGGCCAGGGCAAGTACGTGATCATCACGGCCGAGGACGGCGGCATCGTCAACGACCCGGTCCTGCTCCGCGTCGAGGAGAACCGCTGGTGGCTGGCCCTCGCGGACAGCGATGCCGGCCTGTGGGCCCGCGGCGTCGCGATCCACTCCGACCTCGACGTCACCGTCCGCGAGCCCGAGGTCTACCCGATCCAGGTCCAGGGCCCGAAGTCCAAGGACACGATGCGGACCCTGTTCGGCCCCGCCATCGACGACATCAAGTACTACTGGACGCTCACGACCGAGCTCGACGGCATCCCCGTCGTCATCAGCCGGACCGGCTGGACCGGCGAGGTCGGCTACGAGATCTACCTGCGCGACCCGTCGCGCGGCGCCGATCTCTGGGACCGCGTCATGGAGGCCGGCAAGCCGCACAAGATCCGTCCGATCGCGCCGTGCGAGGCGCGCCGCATCGAGGCCGGCATCTTCAACTACGGCTCGGACATGACCATCGCGGACACGCCGTTCCACGTCATGGGCCTCGAGCGGCTCGTCGAGCCGCAAGCCGCCGACTACATCGGCAAGGCCGCGCTCGAGGCCGTCCGTGCGAAGGGGGTCGACCGCAAGCTCGTCGGCATCGAATTCGAGGGCGAGGCGCTCCCGTTCGAGCTGTCGCGCAAGTGCCGGGCGTTCCACGACGGCGAGCCGGTCGGGACCGTCACCGACCTGATCTGGTCGCCGCGTCTCGGCAAGAACATCGGCTACGTCTGGGTACCGATCGGCCTGGCCGGCGCCGGGACCCCGCTCGAGATCGAGGCGCCCGACGGCGGGCGCTGGCCGGCCCGGACCGCGGCCATCCCGTTCCTCGACCCGAAGAAGGCCGTCCCGCTGGGCTGAACCCAGCCCTGCTCACCCGACCTCCGGGCCGTCAGCCCGGTGATCCCTCCACGCGCCTGATCTCGGGATCGGTGAACCGGTCGAACTCGTCGCGGCTCTGGGTCGAGAACTCGGACACGACGGCCCCGTCGGGCGCGTGGAACCAGTGCTTCGTCATCGGCGGGATCGTGCGCTGGTCGCCGGGTCCGAGCACGTGCTCCTGCCAGACGGTGTAGTGCTCCGGCCGGTACGGACGCGCGACGGGTTCGGCGGTCGGCTCGCCGGGCAGGTACAGGTAGACCGTGCCGGCCCGAACCCGGAGCGTCTCCTGCTTGCCGGGCGTGCCCTCGAAGGGCGGATGGAGGTGCTCCGGGCACGTCTGGCCCGGGAACAGCACCATCTCCTTGGCGCAGTACCGCTCGTCGTTCACGTAGATCAGGAGCTGCAGGCCGGACAGCTCCGGCCGTCCCAGCCCGAAGTCCGTGACCTCGATCCCGCGAGCCTCCTCGGGCGTGACGGCGATCCCGGCCGAACGGAGCACGTCGGCCGCCCGGTCCCGCGCGGCGTCCCGGATCGCGACCCGCTCGTCCACGGTCAGGTCATGGCGCCGGGGCGGCCGGCTTCGCGACGGCCGGCGCCGGGACGGCCCGCTCCGGCTCGGGCTCGGCAACGGCCTGGTCGGCGCCTCGACCGCGACCGAAGCGCCACGCGAAGAGCACGAGGATGGCCGTGACCGCGACGATGATCGTCGAGATCGCATTGATCTCGGGCGTGACCCCGAACTTGACCTTGCCGTAGATGTACAGCGGCAGCGTCGACGACCCGACGCCGGCGTTGAACGTGGTGACCACGTAGTCGTCGAACGAGAGGGCGAACGCGAGCAGCGCCCCCGAGATGACCGCCGGCAGGATGAGCGGCAGCGTGACGAACCGGAACGCGCCGAGCGCGGACGCGCCCAGGTCGCGGGCGGCCTCCTCCAGCTGCGGGTTCATGCCAGCCGCCCTGGCCCGGACGATGATCGCCACGTAGCTGATGCAGAACGTGACGTGGGCGAAGACGAGCTGGGCGAACGAGCCGTTCGAGTCGAACAACTGGGAGAAGAAGACCAGCAGGCTCAGTCCCATGAGGATCTCGGGCGTGACCATCGGCAGGAGCAGCAGCGTCTCGGTCGCGGCACGGCCGCGGAACCGGACCCGCGCCAGCGCCAGACCGAGCAGCGTCCCGATGATCGTCGAGACGATGACGACGACGAGGGCCAGACGCATCGTGACCAGGAGGGCGTCGAGCAGGTCCTCGTTGGCGAAGAGCGTCGGGTACCACTCCAGCGTGAAGCCGCGCCACTGGAACGTCCGCCGCGAGTCGTTGAACGAGAAGATGATCAGCACGACGATCGGCGCGAACAGGAAGGCGTAGACCAGCATCGCGTACGCGGTCAGCAGGCGGTTCCTGGGTTTCATCGAACCGGTCTCATGCGCCCGCGACCTCGCGCCGGAGCGGCCCGATGGCGAGGATCGTGCCGCCCAGGGTGATCAGCATCAGCACGAATCCGAGCGCGGCGCCGTATGGCCAGTCCCGCCCCTCGAGGAAGATCTCCTGCACGACCTTGGCGATGGTCGTGGTCTCGGCACCGCCCAGGAGGTCGGGGGTCACGAAGTCGCCGATGGCCGGGATGAAGGTCAGGATCGCGGCGGCGACGATGCCCGGCAAGGTGAGCGGCAGCGTGACCTTGAGGAAGGCCGCCCGTCCGTTCGCGTAGAGGTCGCGCGCGGCGGACGTCAGGGCTGGATCGAGCCGGTCGATCGAGACGTACAGCGGCAGGATCGCGAACGGCAGGAAGCCGTACGTCATCCCGAGGATGACCGAGAAATCGGTGTTCATCAGGATGAGCGGTTCGCTCGTGAGCCCGACAGCCTGGAGGAGCGAATTGAGGACGCCGTTGTCGCGCAGGACGATCATCCAGGCGTAGGTCCGGATCAGGTAGCTGGTCCAGAACGGCAGCATGACGATGATCAGGAGCAGCGCCTTGTGGCGCCCGCCGTACCGGCTGATCCAGTAGGCGATCGGGTACCCGATCGCGAGGCACAGGATCGTCGTCGCCGCCGCGTAGCGGAGCGAATTCAGGAACGTCGGCAGGAAGCTCGGATCGAAGGCGCGGGCGTAGTTGTCGAGCGTGAGCCGATCGAGCACGACCTGGTCGAGCTGGTCGCGCGTCCCCAGGCTGACGACGAACATCATCGCCAGGGGCACGATGAACAGGATCGTCAGCCAGACGACCCCGGGCAGCAGCAGCACCGCCGATGCGAGCCGACCGCCGATCGATCGGCTCTGGCGAACCCCAACGGGAACGGCGGGCGTCTCGGGACGCGCGTCGATCGCGTCATCCGCCACGAAGCGTCTGCCACCTCGACAGGTACTCGTCGCGGACGTCCTGGCCCTGGTCGATCAGCTCGTACAGCTTGTCGACGAGGCCCTGGTCCGGGTTGACCGCCGGGTTCGCCAGGATCGTCGGGTCGATGAAGGCCTTGGCAGCCGCATTCGGGCCCATGTAGCCGATGTAGTTCGTGTTGTCGGCACTCACCTGCGCATCGAGGAGGTGGTTCAGGAACAGATGGGCCGCGATCGGGTGCTTGGCACCCGAGAAGATCGCGACGGTGTCGGAACCGCGGACGCCACCTTCCTCGGGGATGTAGTAGCGCATGTCCGGGGCGTCCGCGTTGATCCGGGTGAGGTCGGAGCCCCAGGCCTGTCCGATCCAGATGTCGCCGGACGTGAAGATCGCACCGGTGTCGGTGGAGTAGACACGCACCAGCGGCTTCTGCGTCTCGAGCAGTGCCAGCGCCTGGTCGAGGTCGGCGGTGTTCGTCGTGTTCGGGTCGAGGCCCAGCTGGAGCAGCGCGAGCGCGAAGGCCTCCTGCCAGTCGTCGAGCATCGAGACGTGGTTGTCGTACTGCGCGTCCCACAGCGCCTTGCTGCTCGTGGGAGCGGTCGGGATCCGCTTGCTGTCGTAGCAGACGCCGGTGGTCCACCACATGTACGGCACCGAGTGGGCATTGCCCGGGTCGTACTTCGGATCGGCCCATTCGGCGCCCAGGTTGACCATGTTCGGGATGAGCGACTTGTCCAGCGTCACGAGCGCGTTCGTGGCGATGAAGTCCGGGACGTCGACCGAGATCGGGAATGAGATGTCGTAGCCGCCACCGTCGGTGCCCAGCTTCGCGTACGCCTCGTCCGTGTTCGAGAAGAAGTCGTACGTGACCTTGACGTCGTACTTGTCCTCGAAGGAGGGGACGGTCTGGTCGCCGATGTACTCGGTCCAGTTGTAGATGTACAGCTCGCCCTCGGGCACGGGTGCAGGCGTGGGTTCGAGCGAGCCGGACGCATTCGTGGTCGGGGCCGCCGAGCCAGGGGCCGCCGCCGACGCCGATGCGGCCGCCGATGGGCTCACGCCGGCCGATGTGCATGCCGCGATCACCGGTGCGAGCGCCACCGCCGGTCCCAGCTTCGCGACCGCCTCGAGCACCTGTCGGCGGCTGACCCGCCGCTCGACCATGTAGCGGACCAGCGCCTTCTCCAGGTCGAGGCTCGGATCCGTCGTGTTCGTGGCTCATGGCTTGCTCCTCCTCAGGTCAGGCCGGCCCGCCACCGAGGACGAGCGCGTCCCCCGCGGGCCAGGTGATGGCGACTTCGCTGCCGGCCGGGAGTCGGATCTCCGACTTCGGCGAGAGCACGGTCAGGTTCAGGCCGCCGTTCGTGACGACCAGGTACGAGACGATGTTGCCGAGATAGGCCGCCTGGTCGACGCGTCCACGGATCGCGCCCAGCGCCTCCGGCGGGACCAGGCTGATCGACTCGGGCCGGACGCTGATCTCGACCTCGCGGCCGGCCGCCAGCCCGTCGTGGGCGCATGCGGCGATCTCGCCCGATGAGAGACGGACCGACCCCTCGCCCTCGATGCGGCCGCGGAGCAGGTTCGTCGTTCCGATGAAGTCGGCGACGAACCGCGTGGCCGGCCGCTCGTAGAGCTCCTCCGGGGTACCGAGCTGTTCGACCTTGCCCGCGTGCATGACCGCGATCCGATCGCTCATCGTGAGCGCCTCTTCCTGGTCGTGGGTCACGTACACGAACGTGATTCCCACCTCGACCTGGATGCGCTTGAGCTCGATCTGGAGCTGGCGGCGGAGCTTGAGGTCCAGCGCGCCCAGTGGCTCGTCGAGGAGCAGCACGTTGGGCCGGTTGACGAGGGCCCGGGCGAGGGCGACCCGTTGCTGCTGGCCGCCCGAGAGCTGGTTGGGCTTGCGCCGCGCGTAGTCGCCCAGCCTGACCAGGTCCAGGGCCTCGCCGACGCGTTGCGTGATCTCGCCCTTCTCGACCTTCCGGCGCTTGAGCCCGAACGCGACGTTCTCCCCGACGTCGAGATGCGGGAACAGGGCGTAGCTCTGGAAGACCATGTTGACCGGCCGCTTGTCGGGCGGCTCCATGGTGACGTCGCGGTCGCGGAGGAGGATCTTCCCGCCGGTCGGCAGTTCGAAGCCGCCGATCATCCGCAGCGTCGTGGTCTTGCCACAGCCCGACGGCCCGAGGAGCGAGAAGAACTCTCCAGCGCCGACGTCGAGCGACACGCCGTCGACCGCCCGGACACCACCGAAGTGCTTCTCCAGGTCGACGAGGCGGATCTCCGGGGGAGGAAGGGTCGCCATGCGTTCGCGGAGGCTAGTGCACCCCGCGAACCTGCGCTTGGAGCCGTTGCAAGCCGTGGGACGTACGGCCGCCGCGGACCGTCGTCCGGCGCTTCGTCAGGCGGCGGGATCCGCCGCCTGGTCGACCTCGACGACCGGCATCAGGGCGTCGAGGTTCAGGCGCTCCACGCGGCGCTCGCGCGCCGGGCCGGCCCAGCAGGTAGCCCTGACCCGCGGTGATCCCGAGTTCGCGGATGACCGCCAGCTGCTCGCCGGTCTCGACACCCTCCGCGACGATCGTCGCATTCCAGCGCGCGGCGAGCTCCTGGAGGGCCCGCAGCACGCCATGCGACGGGTCGTGCAGGATGCCGCCCTGGACCAGCGATAGGTCGACCTTGACGATATCGAAGTGGACCTCGCTGAGGAGACGAAGGCCCGCGTTCCCCGCGCCAACGTCGTCGGCCGCCAGCCGCATCCCGGCCCGTCGGCACGCGGCCGCGTTCCGGCGCAACTGCTGGAGGTCCTGGACCTCCTCGCGCTCGGTCAGCTCGATGACCAGCTGGTCGGGCCGGATGCCCCGCCGCCCGAAGATCGCGGTCAGCTCGACCGGGTGGAACTGTTCCGATTCGAGGGTCCGTGGCGAGACGTTGACGCTCAGGTAGACGTCCTGCTCGAGACCGTCGATGCCGCGCGCGACGACGTCGAGGCAGGCCATGTCCAGTTCGACCGTGCGACCGACGCGTTCGGCGGCGGCGAACAGGCTGCTCGCATCGGCCATCGGGGCGCCGTCGGTCGGGCGGATGAGGCCCTCGTAGCCGATCGGCTCCCCGGTCGTCATCGAGAAGATCGGCTGGATACACCGGACGCAGGGCGCGTTCTGGGCCAGGATCGTCCCGAGCGCGGCCGAGACATCCTCGAGGGAACGTTCGTCCGGCAGGACCCCGTGGCGGCCCGGGTCGTAGGCGATCGGCGTTCGTGCGCCCGTGCCGCTTGCACCAGTACAGCGCGGCGTCGGCGTGGCGATAGAGCAGGCCGCTGACCGTGCTCGGGGCCGGGAACGCGGAGATGCCGATCGAGAGCGAGAAGGGCTCGATGGGCCCATCGACGTAGCCGCCCGCTAGGGCGCTCGCCAGCATGCGTCGGGCGACCGTCAGGCCCGTCTCGAGGTCAGCCGTCGGGAGCAGCACGGCGAATTCGTCGCCGCCGACGCGGAACGCCCGATCGCCGCGACGGACCGAGCGCATCGCGATCCGTCCGACGGCGGCGAGCAGGTCGTCGCCGGCCGCGTGGCCGCGCTCATCGTTGACCTTCTTGAGGTCGTCGACGTCCACGAGCAGGAGCGCCAGCGACGTCTCCTGGCGCGTCGCCAGCTCGAGCTGCCGGGCCAGCTCCTCCTGGAACGCCCGGTGGTTGCCGAGGCCGGTCAGGGCATCGAGCAGCGAGTCCTCGCGGGCCTGGCCGTAGAGGTCCTCGAGCCGGTCGCGGTCCTTGGTGAGGCGGTCGACATCGAGAAACATCGGAGCGGCCATGCGGGCCATCACGATGGGCATGACGATCGCGCTGGCGGCGAGGAAGACGAGCGCGAGGCCGCGTCCGGGGCCGCCGCCGGGCCAAAAGCCTTGCACCGCCGCAACACCCATGAGCGCGACGAACTCGACCGTCATGATCCGGATCATCCGGCGGCGGATGGCGGCGGCGGTCTCGTCGGTGGTCGGTTCCGGTGGGTCTGGGTCGGTCTGGTCGGGCATGGCCATGCGGATGACGGGGATGTCATGAAGGGTGTACGTCACCCGCGTCCCTCCTGTGACCGCGACCAAAGTACCGACGGGCGCCGCCAACCGTTCCAAGGACGCGCGCGCACGGGATGTCCTACGTTCCGGCGACGATGCTGGAGAAGGCTGTTCCGCACGCGCGACCACGACGTCGAGCCCGATTCGGACGGGCGGGTGCCCTTGCGCTCGGGATCTCGATGGTGGGCCTGCTGCCGGCGTTCGTCGTGCCGGTCCTGGCGGTCAGCTGCCCGGACAACGGCAACCTGACGAACGGCAATGCCTCGCCGAACTCCGGGACGACCAACACGAACTTCCACTTCACGGTGGTCTATCAGGACAACGTCGGTGACCCGCCCGATTCGATCCGTGTCTTCTTCGACGGCGCGAATTCGCGACGATTGAATCTCGAATCCGGGACCCTGCAGACCGGGGCGACGTACGGTCGTACGCTCCAACGGCCGGCCGGCACGTGGAACATCACGTTCGTCGTCGACCCTGGCACAGACGGGGTCACCACGACCTGCCAGGTGTCGGGCGGGACCATCACGGTCAGCGCGCCGTCGACGCCGACGCCCACACCGGCTCCGACCCCGCCACCGACCCCGCCACCGACCCCCGCACCGACCCCCGCACCGACCCCCGCGCCGACGCCGAAGCCCACGCCCAAGCCGACCCCGAAGCCCACGCCGAAGCCGGCCAAGGCCGCCCCCCAACCGGCCAGGGCGACGCCGAAGCCCACGCCCAAGCCGGCGAAGGCGACGCCCAAGCCGGCCAAGGCCGCCAAGACCCCGAAGCCGACGGCCACACCGGAGGCCGCGGTCGTCGCCTCGCCGAGCCCGTCTGACGATGGATCCGCCTTCGCCTCACCAAGCCCGACCCTGACCGCCGTCGTGCCGCCGCGACCCACGAAGTCGCCAGCGGCCGGCGCGGCCGTGACCAGCGGCTCAGGTGGTTCCGGCGGAGACGACGGTGGCGGCGTCGGTGCGCTGCTCGGGATCGTCGACACCACCAGTCCCTTCCTTGCGTGGATCATCGCCAGTGCGGGCGGGGTCCTGCTGTTCCTGGTCCTGCTGCGTCGAAAGAAGGAGCAGGAGGAGGAGTCGGGCGGCTCGTTCATGCTGGCGGCGGCATCGATCGGGGCGGCCTCGCTGCCCGACCCGGTGCGTCCTCCGGTCTCGACGACACCACCCCCGGCCCCGAAGCCGCCGGCCGCCACCGCCAAGGCACGCCCAGCGAAGGTCGAACCGCCGGCCGAGGCGCCGAAGCCGGCCGCCAAGACCAAGGCGGCGAAGGCCTCAGGAGAGGGCAAGTCCAGTGGCAAGCGCGGCGCAAAGAGCGCCGAGCCTGCGCCGCGCGTGGCCCCTCCCGAAGGCGCCCCCCTGGCGGCGGTCGGGGTCGCCTCCTGGGCCGCCTCCGACCTCACCAGGCCCAAGCCCAAGGCCGCGACTGGCCCGCAGACCTTCGCGAAGCCGCCGGCCAAGGGCGTCGAGCGGTTGAAGGTCGGCTACCGGATGGTTCGGCTGAGCGAAGGCGTCGACGACGTCAGCTCACGCGAGCTCGGCCGGCTCGACCGCGGCGACGAGGTCGAGGTCATCGGCTCGTACGAGGGCTTCCTCCAGGTCAAGACCCCAGACGGCCTGACCGGCTGGATCCCCAGGCACACCATCCTCGGATAGGGGGCAGTTCGGACGGGCGGTCAGCCCTTCGTGCGGGAGGCGATCCGCTTGAGCGCGCCGTCCCAGTCGGGGTCGAACGGCTTGCCGGGCTTGTCGAGGTCGATCGTGAGTGGCGCGTGGTCCGACGGGACCGGCGGTCCCTTGCGCGCCTCGCGGTCGATCTCGGCGTCCACGACCCGCGCCGCCACGCTCTTCGTCACGAGCAGGTGGTCGATGCGCATCCCGAAGTTCTTGTGGAACATGCCCGCCCGGTAGTCCCACCACGTGAAGCGGCCCGGCTCGTCGTGGCGGAGCCGGTAGGAGTCGATCAGGCCCCACTTGAGCAGCCGGTCGAAGGCGCCTCGTTCGGCGGGTGACACGTGGGTGCCCCCGTGGGCGGCGCTCGGATCCCAGACATCCACGTCGGTCGGGGCGATGTTGAAGTCGCCGCCGATGACGAGGTCGTCGTCCGGGCTGCAGCTCTCGCGCAGCCACTGGTGGAGCCGCTCGTACCAGGCGAGCTTCCCGGCGAAGAACTGCGAGCCGACGACGCGGCCGTTCGGGGCGTAGATGCTGACGATGCGGATGCCGTTCGCGGTGACGCTCATCATGCGCGCCTCGTCGAGCGGGTCGAAGTCCTCCTCGCTGACCGAGGCCGTCGCGCCGGCACTGCTGTCACGGACGCCGCCGAGGCCGAAGTTCGTGAGCACCCCACCCGCCGACATGCCGTGACGGACCGCGACCGCGACGCCGTTCCAGCGTCCCTCGCCGTGGTGGATCAGGTCATATCCGGCCATCGCGAACGCCATCACCGGGGCGTCCTGGTCCGGCAGTTTCGTCTCCTGCATCAGCACGACGTCGGGATCCCCGCGGACCAGCCACTTCTCGACGGCATCCTGACGGGCCTTGAGCGAGTTGACGTTCCAGGTGGCGATACGCATCGGAGCCTCAGTATCGTCGGCCGCGCTGGCGCTCGAGGTCGAAGGTGGCCGTATCGGCGACGGCCATCACGGCCATCGTGCCGGCCTGGACCGGATCGGAGACCACGAGATCGACGTGCTCGGTGATGGAGCCGACCATGTTGAGCGCGATGATCGGGATGCCCACCGCGCGCAGTTCCTCGGCCGCGACGCTGATGTCGCCGCCCATGATCGAGCCCGCGAGGACCAGCAGCCGGGCTCGTGGCAGGTCCGCGACCGCGCGCACGGCGGCCGCGATGTGGGCCTCGCCGACGAGCGGGATCGTGTCGACGCTGATCCGCTCGCCGCGCAGGTTGTGGCGGTCCGCCTCGCTCACGGCGCCCAGCGCGACCTGCGCCACCTGGGCCCCGCCGCCCACGACGATGATGCGCTTGCCGAAGACCGTGCCGAGCGCCTGCGTCCGGTGCACGGCCCGGACGTCCTCGAGGCGTTCGAGCGCACCGACGAGCGCGTCCTCCGACACGCCCTCGACCTCGAGCTCGATCTCGACGAGCGGCGGCGTCCCGTCGATGAGCCGGACGGTGGCCAGCGTGCGGATCCGGCCGCCGGCCTCGGCGACCGTGCCGGTGATCGAGGAGATCGCCTCGGCACGGTCGACGACATCGAAGCGGATGGCGGCCGTCTCGGCCGCCCGACGGCGGGGCATCGGGTCGCGGCCTGGCTCAGCCCAGGCTGCCGCGACCGGCGGCGCCGGGCCGGAGGTCGTTGACGGACATGCGGTCGGGCTCCAGCCCGCCGGTCGGGTCGTGCTCCTCGAACGCCAGGTCGAGGCTGCTGAACGCCTCGCGTGTCGCTGCCGCGTCCGAGGTCGTCAGCATCAGGGCGCCATCGGTGTCCTCGGCCACGCCGACGATCCCGGTGATGTTCACGCCGCGCTCCGCGAGCGCCGTCGCGACCCGGGCGAGCGAACCCGGCCGATCGTCGAGCTGGACCGTGAACCAGACCGTCACGAGGCACCTCCTGTCCGACCGATGGTACCCGCTCGCCTCGGGCATCGGGTGGGGTCGACCGGCTACGCTACGGACCCAGATGCCTGCCCCGCTCGGCAAGGTCCCGACCCGCAAGATGCCCGACATCCAGGTCTTCGGGCGCGACGACTCGCCCGACACGCGGGCGGCGATCCGGTTCTTCCGCGAACGCCTCGTCGTCGTGCGCTATGCGGACCTGCGCAAGCGACCGATCGCGCCGGGTGAGCTGCGACGATTCACCGAACGCCTGGGTGCTCGCGCGCTGCTCGATGAGACGTCGCGTCCGTACCGCGACGGCGGTCTCGCCTACCTGAGTCTCGACGAAGCCGGGATCGTCGCTCGCCTGCTCGCCGACCCGCGGCTGCTGCGCCTGCCGCTCGCGCGGAGCGGCCACGCGGTGACGGTCGGTCGAGCCGAGGCGACCTGGGCCGAGTGGATCAGGTCCGCGGCCGCGCCCTGAGCGCGGTGACGCCGACGACCACGCCGCACACCAGGAGCGCCGCCCCGGCGACCGCCCAGCGCGTGTCGTCGATCATGAACCCCGAGCCCCGGATGATGCCCAGGCCCTGGCCGATCCAGACGAGCCCGACCAGCACGAGAACAGCGGCGATGATCCAGCGTGACCGCATCGGTGCCTCCCAGGTGGCATCCTAGCCCGGATGGATACACCTCGCCCCGGAGCCCGCCGGGCCGGCCGCATCCGGGTGACGCCCGAGGCGGAGGAGAAGCTCGGGCGAGTCGCCGCCGAGACCGAGGACGAGAAGCTCCTGCAGCGCCGGCCGGACGCAGCGTTCCTCGATACGGATCCGTGGCGAGCCCTGCGGATCCTCGCGGAGTTCGTCGAGGGATTCGACGCGATGGCCACGGTCGGGCCGGCCGTCACGGTGTTCGGCTCCGCACGGACGCGGCCCGAGGACCCGCTCTACGAGCTGGCCCGCACGATCGGGCGGAAGCTGGCCGAGGGTGGCTTCGCGGTGATCACCGGCGGCGGCCCGGGCACGATGGAGGCGGCCAACCGGGGCTGCCAGGAGGGCGGGGGCCTGTCGGTCGGCTGCAACATCGAGCTTCCCCGCGAGCAGTACATCAACCGGTACGTCGATCTCGGGGTCGAGTTCCGGTACTTCTTCGCGCGCAAGACGATGTTCGTGAAGTACGCCGAGGGCTTCGTCATCCTGCCGGGCGGATTCGGGACGCTCGACGAGCTGTTCGAGGCCATCACGCTCATCCAGACCGGCAAGGTCCGCCACTTCCCGGTCGTGCTGGTCGGGTCGTCGTACTGGTCGGGCCTGTTCGACTGGATCCGGGGCACGCTCCTGACGTCGGGCGCCGTGTCCGAGAGCGACATCGACCTGCTCCAGATCTCGGACGACCCCGACGAGGTCGTGGCGATCATGCGGGCTCACGCCGACCACGGACCGGGCCCGGAGGTCATCGACCGCGGCCACCGCTGATCGACCGACCGGTCAGCCCGGCTCGGAGGGCTCCCTCGGGAGTGCGACCTCGATCCGACCGTCGATGACCCGGACCGGGTAGTAGCGCAGGCGCCGGACGCGGGTCAGCCGGCGTGCCTCGGCCTTCCTGCCCGGTGCGATCCACCTTCGGGTCCCGGCCGGCCGGCGACCACGTCGGGTGGTAGATGCCGTCGGCGTCGAGTCCGCCGGTGGTCGGCATCTGCACCGTTTCGCCGGTGCACAGGTCGAAGCGGCCCTCGTGAAGCGGACAGGCGACGACGCAGCCGTCGAGATCGCCGATCGAGAGCGGTGCGGACATGTGTGGGCAGCGGTCGTCGGTGGCGACGATCCCCGCCGGCGTGTTGGCGAGCAGCACATCGAGGTCGCCGCGCGAGATGCGCCGCATCGTTCCGGCGGGCAACGACGCGAGATCGAGGACCGCCTCGAAGGCCGCGCCAGTCGTGCCCGGCGCCTGGAGTCGTGGCGGGAAGGCCGCGGGCAGGTCGGTCATCGCGACCGATCGTACCGCCCGGGACGGCACGACGCCCCGATGGGGACCACCGGGGCGTCGCGAACGAGAGGAGGAACGAGGTCAGTCGGGTCGGAGCCGGCGCGCCCCACCACGCCGACGGCCTTTGCCGGCACCGGATCGCTGTTGGTCGCCCGGAGCGGGATCTCCTTGATCGCGACCGCGGCGATGAGCGCCACGACGGCGCCGGCCACGCCGAGCCAGAACGTCTGGGCGGTCGCGAGGCTGAAGGCCCCGTGGATTCCCTCGACCATCGCGCCGATGAACGGCTTGATGGCGTCCTGGAACTGGGCCGGGATCTGGGCCAGGATGAGCTGGCCCATGTCGCCCACGCCGGTCAGCGCGCCGAGGTCGAACGATCCGCTCGAGCTGGCCTGGGTGAACCCGTCGATGACCTGCGGCGGTACCCCGGCGGCCGACATCTGCGGCACCAGGTTGTCCTTGAAGGACGTGCCGAAGATCGTGCCGACGAAGGCCAGCGCGATCGTGCCGCCGATCTGGCGGAAGAACGTGAGGTTCGACGTCGCGACGCCGAGCTGCCGGAAGGGCACGGCGTTCTGGATGACGATCGTCGGCACGGAGAACGTCGGTCCGACGCCCAGGCCCGCGATGAACATCCACAGCCACACCACCTCCACCGGCGTGTCCTTGGTGAGCTGGGTCATCAGCAGGACCGCGAAGCCCATGACCGCGACCGAACCGACGATGAGCCACCGGTAGCGACCGGTCCGGGACACGATCAGGCCCGACACGATCGAGCTGAAGATCAGGCCGATCATGAGCGGCAGGGCCGCGAGGCCGGAGTTGGTCGGCGAGAAGCCCTCGACCACCTGGAACCAGCGCGGCAGGAACACGATCGCGCCGAAGAACGCGAAGGCGGCGAAGAAGACCGAGACCATCGTGGCCGAGTACGTGCGGCTTTGCCACAGGTCCGAGCGGGATGATCGGCTCCTTGGCGCGCGCCTCGGCCCAGATGAAGACCAACGTCCCGACGATCCCGACGAGGATGAACCCGCCGACGGTCGGATCGGTCCACTCACCGAACTGCTTGTTGGTCAGGCCGACCAGGAGGAAGACCATCGCGACGGTGAAGATCGAACCCCCGATCAAGTCGAAGTTGCGGGTCGCGGACGGTGTCTTGACGGTCGGCAGCAACCGCTGGATGACGACCAGCGCGATGATCCCGATCGGGATGTTGACGTAGAAGATCCAGTGCCAGCCGACGTTCTCGGTCAGGAAGCCCCCGATGAGCGGACCGGCCACGAACGCGATGCCGAACACGGCACCGAACAGCCCCTGGTACTTGCCGCGCTCCTGGGGCGTGAACAGGTCACCGATCACGGCGAGCGCGACTGGGAACAATGACCCGGCGCCGATCCCCTGGATGCCTCGGAAGAGGATCAGCATCCCCATGTTCTGGCTCAGGCCCGAGAGTGCCGAGCCGATCAGGAAGATGACGATGCCGATCATGAAGATCGGCTTGCGGCCGTAGATGTCGGACAGCTTGCCCCAGAACGGCACGCTGATCGTGCTGGTGAGCAGGTAGATCGTGATGGCCCAGACGTAGTAGTCGTTGCCCGACAGCTGGGTCACGATGGTGGGCAACGCCGGGCCGACGATCGTCTGGTCGAGCGCGCCGAGGAACAGGCCGAGCATGACGGCGAAGAGGATCTCCATCTTCGCCCGGTGGCTCAGGCCGAGAGCAGGGTCTTCGGCGAGCGACGGGGCGTACCCGTTCGCGGCCGGGAGCGATTCCATGAGTGGTCAGGCCCTCCGTGGTGTGGTGGCGAGGTCGTGGCTTGGCCGGGTGACCCCCGATGATCCTTCGGCACCTCGCATGGTCGAAGCCGATCGTGGAGCTGGCGTGGAGCTGGGATGGCGATCCGGCATCCCGCCGGTCGTGGCCTCCAGCGCGGCGCGAAGGTTCGCGGTCGCCTGGGCGATGGCCGGGAGTTGGGATGGCTTGAGCCGGCCGAGGACGGTCCGGAGCAGATCGTCGGTGAGGGCGTCCTGTTCGTCGATCATCTGCGCGCCGGCGGAGGTCAGATGGACCATGACGATCCGTCGGTCCTCCGGCACCCGCGTCCGCTCGATGTACCCGCGTTCCTCGAGCCGGTCGATGAGGCCGGTCGCACTGGACAGCGACACGTTGAGGACGTCCGCCAGACGGCTCATGGGCATCTCGCCGCTCCGGCGGAGCGTGTAGAGGATGTTGAGTTGCGCCATGCTGATGCCCAGCCGAACCAGGCGCTCGCTCATGGCGCACTTGAGCTGCGTCACCGTGGCCCGGAAGTCGGCGATGATGCGATCGGTCGGGTCGAGCCCAGCGGCCGTGTCGCGACTCGCGTCCCGGGCCGGCGCAATGCTACGTGTCATATGAACAATCATAGTCAAGTGAATCATCCTGTCAACCTGAACGGTTCGTCCCACATGCAGGAGTCCCGATGCGCTTCGCGTTGATGATCGAGCCCCAGCAGGGCATGTCCTACGGCGACCAGGTGGCCGTCGCGAAGCGTGCCGAGGCCAATGGCTTCGATGCGCTCTTCCGCTCCGACCACTACGCGAGCTTCCCGGGCCCGGCCGGCATGCCGACCACCGATGCCTGGACCGTCCTCGCCGGGCTGGCGCGCGAGACCGAGCGGATCGGGTTGGGCGTCCTGGTCTCGCCGGTCACGTTCCGGCACCTCGGCAACTTCGCGAAGGTCGTGACGACCGTCGACGAGATGAGCGGCGGTCGCGTGGAGGTCGGCGTCGGGGCCGGCTGGAACGACCTCGAGCATCGCCAGTACGGGCTGCCCTTCCCGCCGATCAACGAACGCGCCGACCTGTTGGAGGATCAGCTCGCCGTGCTGCACGGGCTATGGGGCGAGCCGGACGGCTGGTCGTTCGAGGGACACGCCGTCCACGTGGAGGACGCGCTCTTCCGGCCGAGGCCGGTGGACGTGCCCGGTCGCCCGATCGGGCCCAACGGCGCCCCCCGGCCGCGGATCATCACAGGCGGTCAGGGATCGCCCCGCGGCCTTCGGATCGCCGCTCGCTGGTCGGACGAGTACAACCTCTCCTCGACCGCGCCCGCGGAGGCCGAGGAGGTCTTCGCGAGGCTCGACGACGCGTGCCGGGCGATCGGGCGCGATCCGGGCGAGGTGTCGAGATCCGCGATGGCCGGCGTGCTCATCGGCCGGGACGACGACGAGGTCCGGGCGCGCGAGGCGGCATTGCTCGCGGCCTTCGGCGAGGATGCGGGTGGCGAAGACTGGCTCGAGGAACGCCGAGAGCGCTGGGTCGTCGGGACCGCCGAGGCGGCGCGGGCGATGATCCGGCGATTCGGCGACGCCGGCGTGCAGCGGATCATGCTCCAGGACTTCCTGCCCTGGGACCTCGACCACATCGACGTCATGGGCGAGACCCTGGTCGGTCAGGTCTAGCCCGCGCCGTCGCTCCAGGTCCGGGTAGGCCGCTGGGGCCGATCAGCCGTCGGCGGCGTCCGAAGCGGCCTTGTAGCGCGGGTCGTCCCGCCGGATCGGGTCCGGGTCGGTGCCGCGCGCGCGGGCCACGCGCTCGGTCACGAGCTGGAGTGCGGTGGCCGTCCCGAACAGCGCGGCAATCGGCGCCGGTAGCGACGGCGCCTCGGGGACGAGGATCCGGCCGGCCGGGGTCAGGTCGGCCGGGATGGTCGCATCGAGGTCGGCCGTCAGGATGGCCGCCGCCCGGATGCCGACGACACGAGCCGCCCGCAGGGCGCCGACGGCTCGGGCGGCACGTTCGTCTCGGTGGTCGCGATCGGCGAGGATCAGGACGAGCGCCGTCTCCGGCCCCGTCGCGGGCAGGTGGCCGTGCAGGAACGTCTCGAGGTCGCGGAACGCGCGACGGGAGCCACGACGCCTCCTCGACCTTGAGCGTCATCTCGCGGCCGGACGGGCGATCGGCACCGGACGCGATGACGATGAGATGCTCGGCGTCGGCGAAGCGGCCGGCGATCCGTTCAGCGCCGGTCTCGTCGCCCGAGCCGCCCGCCAGGACCTGCGCCACCTCATCGCCGTCGAGCGGACGACCCGAGAGGTGCGCCCCGACAGCGGCTGCAGCCAGCATCGGGCTGGTGTAGCCCACGATGTGGCACCAGCCCTGGTCCAGCTCGTGGGTCTCGACGACGAGATCGGCGAGCGCCCCACCCGGCGACCGACGGGAGACGGTCAGGAGCGCCGTCTGGGAGCCGGCATCACGGGCAGCCGTGAGCGCCGCGTTCGTGGCGGCCGTGCCGCCCTCGTGCGACACGCCGATGACGAGGGCATCGCCGGGCGGGTCCAGCGACAGTTCGAACGCCTGCGCGGCGACCGGTCCGGGACCCGGCAGGCCGGCGGCGCGGGCCGCCTCGCGCAGGATCTCCACCACGCCGAGCGCCGCGTGTTCGGAGGTACCGCAGCCGGTCACGACGATCGCGCGACCGGCGCGCGCCGCGGTGGCGATGGCCGTCGCGAGCGCCGCCGCCTGGCTCTCCGCGCCCGCCTGGCTCGCGAGGATCCGGCGGGCGACGGCCGGTTCGGCCGCGATCATGTCGGTCATGTGGTACGGCGGCCCGGAACGCCGGACGGGGGTATCGGTCGAGGCCCATGGGTCCGGCGGGCCGGGGAGGGGAGCGTTGGGGTCGAAGCCGGCGTCGGTCGTCATCGACCGAGCATAGGGGCGCTCGACCGCGCGGCGTTGGGCGGCCCATGGCACGCGACGGCCGGTCGCCAGCGTCCGTCCGTCCGAGCGGGCACCATAGGAAGGGACAATCCAACGAAAGTGGAGGATCGGATGCAGGTCGGGTTGCTGGTGCCCCAGGGGTGGAAGGGCGAATACGACGGCTGGGCCGCGGCGGACGCGTGGACGCGGACCGTCGAGCTCGCCGTGCAGGCGGAGGCGCTCGGCTTCGAGTCGATCTGGGTCTTCGACCACTTCCACACGGTGCCCGATCCGACCGACGAGATCACCTTCGAGGGATTCTCGGTGCTCACGGCGCTCGCGGTCCTGACCCGACGCGTCCGCCTCGGCCACATGGTCGTCTGCACGGGGTTCCGCAACCCCGCGCTGACCGCGAAGCTCTCCTCGACGATCGACGTCATCAGCGGCGGGCGGTTCGAGCTCGGGATCGGGGCCGGCTGGAAGGAAGAGGAGTGGATCGCCTACGGGTACGGGTTCCCGTCACTCGGCGACCGGATGGCGGCCCTCGGCGACCACCTCGAGATCATCACCCGGATGTTCGCGCCGGGGCGGGCCTGGTTCGAGGGTGAGGACGCCCACGTCCGGGGCGCGGTCAACATGCCCAAGGGCCTGCAGCAGCCACGGATCCCGATCATCGTCGGCGGCAACGGCCGGCAGCGCACGGCCGGCTATGCGGTCAAGTACGGCGACGAGCTGAACCTCGTGTTCATCGACGCGGACGAGGTCGCGGTCCGGATGGCCGAGGTCCGCGCGCTCTGCGAGGCCGCCGGCCGTGACCCGGCGACGTTGCGCTTCTCGCTTTACACGAAGGACGAGCCGGTGCGCCACGCCGGCCAGGAGCGGGTCGACGTGATGGCGGGCTTCGCGGAGATCGGCCTCGATCGGGCGGTCTGCTTCCCGACCCGCTGGTCGCCGACGCTCGACGCGCAGGCCGCCTTCGCCGAGGACTGCCGCGCCGCAGGTCTGACCCTGGACGCGGGCGCGGTCGGCGCGACGACCTAGGTGCGATCCGCGCCGGCCCGGCCGATGCGGCCGATGCGGCCGATCCGGCGCCACGGCCAGTAGCGGAACCAGGCGCGACCGACGAGGAGCTCGAGCGGGACGGGCCCGTACCGGCGGGAGTCGATCGGCTCGCCGAACCCGGCCGCCTCGGTCTCGGCGCTGGAGGCATCGCTCAGCAGCCAGGCCTCGTCCTCGGCGAGCTCGAGGAACCCGTCCGCGAACGGCACGCGGTCGCCAGGCCCGGCTGCGACACGCTTGACGGCCAGCTGCTCACCGTCGGGCTCGCGGAACACCACGACCGACCCACGCCGCGGCCAGCGCGTCACGGTGGGATCGATGAGGAGCCAATCGCCGTCGTCGATGGCTGGCTGCATGCTCGCTTCGAGGACCGCGACCCGCCACGGACCGCGCACCCGCTCGCGGAGCGTGGCGGCACGACGAGGCCCCGCCGGTCGGCGGGGCCTTGGGTCCGTCACGAAGCAGGGCGTGTCGGTCAGCCCGGTCGGCCGGCCACCCGGGTCTTCTCGGCCCCGCCGGTCGCCTTCCAGGCGGCGTCGATCTCGTCGATGAGGTCGAGGAGCTTCTTCGAGTCGGCCGCGTCCGTGGACGCCTTCACCTTCGAGGCCTGCTTGTTCGCATTCCAGAACAGCTCGTGGAGGTTGGGGACCTTCTCGAGGTGCTCGGGCTTGAAGTAGTCGTGCCAGAGGACGTCGAGGTGATGCTTCACGAGCTCGGCGCGCTCTTCCTTGATGTGGACGCACCGGCCGCGGAAGGTCGGGTCCTCGTTCGCCGCGTACTTCTCGTTGATCTTGTGGCAGGACTCGGCCTCGATCCGGGCCTGCTCGGGGTCGTAGACGCCGCACGGCAGGTCGCAATGGGCTCGGGCAGTGGTGCTGGGGGCAAGCCAGCGAGTCAGACGAGACATGGGACTCCTTCGTTCTGGGCTGAGGACCGCACCCTACCGTCTCGGGGAGTGCATCGAAGTGTCCGAGCCTCGCGCGGACGTGTCAAACGCGCGTCGGTAGGCCGCCCGATACGGGAACCGCTTGTGGAACACCGTGCTCGGGCCCACACTGGCGGGGAGGGCGATCGAGCGGGACCGGCACCACGTTGCCCTGCGTGGTGGCGCGACGGTTCAGACCGGATCGCATGACGCAATCGGAAGGGAGAGCGACATGCAACTCATCATCGCGATCGTGGCACTAGTGATCGGCGCCGCATTCACGCTCGGAGGCTGGCGGTTCTTCCTGTTGCTGCTGCCGATCTGGGCGTTCGTCGTCGGCTTCAACGTGGGAACCGACGCGGTCAGCGCGATCTTCGGCGACGGGACGTTCGCGACGGTGACCAGCTGGGTGGTCGGCCTGGTCCTGGCCCTCGTCTTCGCGATCTTCTCGTACCTGTACTACTACATCGCGGTCGCCGTGTTGGCTGGTGCCGTCGGATATGCGATCGGCTCCGGGGCGTGGGGCATGATCGGGAACGAATACGGCGTGGTCGCGTTCGTCATCGGTCTTGTCCTCGCGGTCGTGGTGGCTGCTGTCGCCCTGGTCCTCAACGTTCCCAAGTACCTGGTCATCGCGTTGACGAGCCTCGGCGGCGCCGCAACGGTCCTGGCCGGCTGGTTCATCCTCATCGGCGAGGTGCCGTCCGATGCCATCCACTGGACGGAGATCGGCCGGCTGATCACGGACAACTGGTTCTACATCATCGTCTTCGCCCTGATCGCGGCGGCCGGGATCATCGTGCAGGTGGCGACGACCTTCGGGCCCGATCGCTACCAGTTCGAGCGCACGTCGTATCGCTACGGCTCGTCAGGCACAGGCACAGGCACGCCGACCACGCCGACGGCGTACTAGGCCACGACGCGGGGCCCGGGCGGTCGATCCGCTCGGGCCCGTCATGGCTGGAACGACCCGCGGACGTGGGCGGGTATCATCGCGGCGATGAACGACCGAGCACTGCCCGGCGTCGAGGGTCCCCCGGCCTGTCCCTTCATCGCGTTCGAGGATGAACGCGATGAGCGCTCGTCCAGTCCCGATCACCGGCACCGCTGTTACGCGGAAGTCCAACCGGCGCCGCGGGCGCTCGCGCACCAGGAGGCGTACTGCCTCTCCAGCGCGTTCCCGGTCTGCCCGACGTTCCAGGATTGGGCCCGACGCGAGGCGGCCCAGGCCCGCTCGGCCGGTCGCGCCGCCGCCGCGCCGCCCGCGATCTCGGCCGCCGTGAACGACGAGCGGGAGCTCGAGGACCTGGGCGAGGCCGAGCCGCCGATCGAGGCTGATCCGGTGCCCGCCGCCGCCTCGGCCACGGGCGGACCGAACGGCGAAGGCGACGACATCGACCCATGGGCCGCTCCGCCCCACGATGACGACCAGCCGGTCATCCACCGGAATCCGCCTCGTGACTGGGCGGCCCCGCCGCCATGGGCGACGGGTGGCGCCGCGGCCGGCGCCGCCGCGAGTGGCGCCTCCGGCGCCCGTCCGAACGACGCGCCGGACTTCCTGGCCAGCCGCGACCCGGCCCGCGGACTCGCCGGGAGCGCCGCAGATCGGCTCGCCGGCGGATCGACCGCAGTGCCACCGCCGGCGCGTGACACGTCGTCGTCGCCGTCCGCACCGGCATCGGACGATCTGGTCGGGCTCGCGGGAGCCGCCGGCGCAGGGGCTGTCGCGGGCGCCGCGGCCGGGGACGAGGCGTGGTCCCGTCCTAGCGCGGCCGCGCCGCTCACCCGCCCGCCGAGCGGCGCCTATCCCACGACGACCGCATCGGGCCGACGACCGACCGTGAGCTCGACGCGGTCTCGGACGCAGCAACACGACGGTCCGTCCTGGGAGAGCGCGAAGCGCTACGAGGCCTACCCGACGATCAAGACGCGCGCCGGTCTGCCGGGCATCCCGCGGATCGCCGTCTGGGCGGGTGCCCTTGGCGTGGCCGCGCTGGCGCTGTTCTTCCTGCCGGCCCTGCTGGGCGTCGGGGGTGGCGGGACCGGAGCGAGCCCGAGTCCCAGCACGACCGCGGCCGTGGCCACCGCGTCCCCCGATCCGACGCCGGTCCCCGAGCCGACGGCCCAGACCTACACCATCAAGAAGAACGACACGCTCCTCAAGATCGCCAAGAAGTTCGACCTGACGCTCGAGGAGCTGCTGGCCGCGAACAAGGAGACGATCAAGGACGCGGACAAGATCAAGGTCGGCCAGGAGATCATCATCCCGCTCCCGACGCCGGACGAGGTGACCGACCCGTCCGCCGCGGCGCCCGACGAGAGCGCGACCCCGGAGCCCTGATGGGCCGGGCGCTCCGGGCGCGACTGTCTAGCGCGGGGCGATGTTGATCGCGGTGATCTTGCCTGCCTCGACGCGGAACGTGGCGTCGATGTGCTGGGTCGGGGCGCCCGGCCGGACCACCAGCAGGTCGGCCTCGTAGGTGTTGCCGGTATCGCGGATCTCGCCCGGGATCATGCGCAGGCCCTTGTCGCCGCGCAGGAACCAGCCGCCGACACGCTCGACGCCACGCAGCATCTGGACGCTGTCGCCGACGTGGACGCGCATCTCGGTCATCTCGTCCATCAGCGCAACCGCGCCCTCGCGGTCGCCGCCATTGAGCTTCTCGAAGAACTCTTCCATCGTCTCGACAGCACCCATGGCCTGAGTGTACCGTCGGGCGCCCATGGACGCCGCCCAGCCACAGACCGACGAGCTGCGGGTGCGTTTGGCCGCTGCCTGGCCACTCTTCGGATTGACGCTTCGAACCCGGCGACTGGTCCTGCGGGTGCCCACCGACGAGGAACTGCTCGACCTCATGGACCTCGCCCAGGCAGGGATCCACCCGCCCGGCGAGATGCCGTTCGGCGTCGCGTGGTCCACGATGCCCAGCCCCGCGTTCGAGCGCGGCTACCTCGCCTATCACTGGGGCAACCGGTCAGGCTGGTCGGCCGGCGACTGGGAGCTCGGCCTCGCGGTGTCGTTCGATGGGACCCTGATCGGGATGCAGGGGATGCACGCCCGCGACTTCGCGGCACGACGCATGGTCGGGACCGGGTCGTGGGTCGGACGGGAGTTCCAGGGACGCGGCTTCGGGAAGGAGATGCGCGCCGGCCTCCTGGCCCTGGCCTTTGACGGGCTCGGTGCGCAGCTGGCGGAGACCGAGGCGTTCCTCGACAACGCGGCCTCGAACGCGGTCTCTCGAGCGCTTGGCTACGAGGAGAACGGGTTCGGGTCACTCGCACCCGAGGGTGTGCCGCGCGAGACCCAGCGCTTCCGGATGACCGCCGACATGTGGCATTCGCAGCCCAGGCCGCCGGTGACGATCGAGGGACTCGACGCCTGCCGCGACATGTTCGGGGCCTAGAAGCCCCCGCCCGCGCCGCCTCCGCCACCGCCCGACGAGCCGCCACTGAACCCGCCGCCGCCGCTCCCCGATGACGAGGGCGAGTCCCCGATCGTCCCGAGTGCCGACATCATGCCGCCGATGTCGGGCATGCCGGAGTCCGAGAACAGGCCACCGCCGCTGCCGGCCGCGGCTCCGCCGGCGAGCGACGAGCCGTCGGACGATCGATACCAGGCCGGGAACCAGACAGCCGAGGACGATGCACCGGCCGCCTTGACCTCGTCGAGGCTTCGGCTGAGGACGCCCTCGATCTCGTGCTGGAGACCCAGCGCCGTGCCCCAGACCACGGCCTGGTCCGGCGTCTCGAGCCAGCTGAGTCCGGCTTCGTCGACGACCTGCTGCATCGAGCGCGCCTGCGCCATCGTCTTCTCGAGCGTGCGCCGGTACGCCGCGAGCATCGCCCGGATCATGGCACCCGGCATCGTGACGGACGGCATCCCCCTGGCGAAGAACAGGATGACGAGCCCGCCGCCGATGACGCCGATGCCGATCAGCACGAGCCCGGAGATGGGGATCGTCCAGCCGGCGATGAGGGCGATGACCCCGGCGACGATCGCGAGCGTGCCCTTCCCGGCCCAGCGCATCGTGACCTTGCTGGGCGCCTCCGTGAACCAGCCGCGTTTCACGACGTGTCCCTCGAGCGCCTTGTTGAAGTCGTCCACGTACGGCCCGAACTTGGGCAGTTCCTCGGGTGTGAGGTAGTTGCCATCCTGATCGGCGCCGAGGGCATGGAGCTTCTTGAGCGCGAGCTCCTCGGCGGGTCCGAGCGGTCGGCGTGCATTGCGGGCGCGGTGCGCCTCCTCGAGGTCGTCGCCCTTGACGGGGCTCATGTCGACGCCGACCTTGTGACTCAGCCCGAGGAGCCCCTTCTCCTCGCGGAACGAGAGGCTGCCGCGGCTCGCCAGGTCGAGCATGGCCGTGGTCAGGGCCCGGCGCGACGTGGCACCGTCCATGACCATCGCCCCGGACGCGGCGGTCAGGTCGGGCGGCGGCGCCGGCATCAGGATCGACGGGTCATCGAGGTAGACCGGGTCCTTCCCGAAGCGCCGCCAGTTGAGGAACGCCCAGCCGCTCAGCCCCAGCAGCGCGACCGGGGCGCCGACCAGCCCCAGGACGGCATTGACCTGGCGTGCTCGCTCGAGCTCTGCCGCGTGCTCCGGTGTCGCCGCGTCGTCCACGCGCCGCAGCGCGACCTCGAGCGCGCCGTCGAAGTCGGCGTTGCGCAGCAGCGGGACCATGTCGTTCTCGAAGATCGACTGGCGCTCGGCGTTGCTCAGGAAGGCGGCCTCGAAGCCGGGCGCGGCGTAGAGCTGGACCTGTCCGTGCTCGAGCGACGGATCGATGTCGAAGAAGATGACCATCCCGTCGTTGAACCCGGCCCGCCCGATGCCCCACTGGTCGATGAGCGCGCGGGCGCGCGACTCCGTCTCCGACGTCTCGACGCCGTAGTACCCGGTCGGCTGCGTGTACACGACGACCTCTGCGCCGGTCCGCGCCTCGATGCCGTCGATCACCGCCTCGGCCCGGACGATGGCATCCGGGCTCAGGATGCCCGCGAAGTCGTACACCGCGCGGTCGGTCTCCGGGTCGGGGAACGGCGGACCCGGCGATGCTTGCGTGCCCGGATCCGTCGGCGCCGCGAACGTCGCCGAGAGAACGTGGCCGAGGGCGACGAGGATCGCGTTGTCCAGGTCGCCATCGCGGATGAGCGGGGCCATCTCGTCGTCGAAGATCGCCTGCCGCTCAGCGGTCGTGAGATAGGCGTTCTCGAAGCCGTCGCCCGCGTAGAGCTGGACCTGCCAGTCGTCGCGGCTGGTGCCGAACTCGACCAGGATGACGAGGCCGTCGTTGACGCCGGCGCGGCCGATGCCCCATTCGTCCATCAGCGCGGCAGCGTCGGCCTCGGCTTCCGGGGTCGTCAGGCCATCGCGGCCCATCGCCTGCGTGTACACGACGACCTCGACCCCGGTCTGGGCCTCGATCGCGTCGATGATCTGTTCGGCCTGGGTGACGGTCTCGGGCCGAAGGACACCCGCGTAGTCGTAGACCGCCTGATCCTCGACGGGCTCCGGGTATGGCGGCCCGGGCGGGGGCGCACCCGGCGACGGGCTCGCCCCGAGGACGCCGCCGACCGCGAGCATCACCCAGACGATCGCCGCGATGACCCCGACGATCGGGCGCGATCGTCTGCGCTTGTCCATGCGTCGCGTCACGCAAGGGCCCCGATGCCGGCGTGGCGAACGCGGAGGCGGCGCACGAGCTCGGCCGCCTGCTCGTAGCGTCCGAAGCTCGGCATGATGTAGGTCCCAGCCACGAGGTGGTCGACCTCGGCCAGGAGCGACAGGCTCAGCTCGAGCCCGACTTCTGCGCCATGCTCGCCGGCCTCGCGCATCGCGGTCCGGGTCTCGTCGGGGATCGTGATGCCGGGTACCTCGTTGTGGAGGAACTCCGCGTGGCGGGTGCTCTGGAGCGGCAGCACGCCGAGCAGCACCGGCAGCGGGAAGCCGCCCGGGCCGAAGCGCCGCCTGGCTTCGATGTCCATCGCCTCGACCTGGGCCAGGTCGTACAGCGGCTGGGTCATGATCAGGTGCGCGCCGGCCGCGATCTTGCGCTCGAGGCGATCCCACTCGGTCGTGGCGTCAGCGGCCGTCGGATCCAGCGCGCACGCGATCGTGAAGCCGGCCGGCGCCCCGATCGGGCTGCCGGCGCCGTCCTCGCCGCGGTTGAGGCGGGCGAGGATCTCGACGAGGCCGATCGAATCGACGTCCCAGACGCCCGTCCCGGACGGGTAGTCGCCGACCCGCGGCGGATCGCCGGTCAGGGCCAGGATGTTCCGGACGCCGAGCGCGTGCGCCCCGAGCAGCTCCGACTCGATCGCCATCAGGTTCCGGTCGCGGGTCGTGAAGTGGATGAGGCATTCGAGGTCGAGGTCGTGCTGGATGCCGAACGCGACGGCCATCGCGCCCATCCGGACCCGGGCCATGGCCGAGTCGCTGATGTTGACCGCGTCGACGCCGGCCGCCTGGAGCAGCCTGGCCGCCTCGATCGTCCGCTCGATGCGGATCGAGCGGGGCGGATCGATCTCGACCGAGATGACGAACCGACGGTCCTCGAGGGCCCGGAGCAGGCCGGTCGGGGGCAAGGCGTTCGAGGTCTCTTCGGGGGCCGAGGTGACCGTGAGCGTGCTGGTCCGGCGCGGCGCGACGGCCGGCTCGGGATGAGCGTCGGGGGCCAGCGCGTCGAGTGCGGCTGCGCATCGCCCGGATGTGGTCCGGCGTCGTCCCGCAACAGCCACCGACGATGGCGGCACCCGCGTCCACGAACCGGGCGGTCATCGCGGCCAGGTAGTCCGGCGCGGCGGCGTAGACGAACTGGCCCTCGATGCGCTGCGGCAGGCCCGCGTTCGGGATGATCGCCCGGGACGTGCCGCCCATCCCCGACAGCGCGTCGAGGCAGCCCTGCGGTCCGGCGCCGCAGTTCACGCCGATGACGTCGACGTCCATGCCGTCGAGCAGGTTCGCGGCCGCGAACGGCAGCGTGCCGTCGGGCAGCTCGACGTCCTCGCCGAACGTGAGCATCGCGATGATCGGCAGGTCGGCGGACGCGACCCGCGCCTCCTCGATCGCGATCGCGAGGTGGGCGAGCAGCGAGAACGTCTCGAACTGGAAGAGGTCGACGCCACCCTCGAGCAGGCCGTCGATGACCTCGCGGAACGCGGCCCGGACCGCGCCATCGCCCAATCGCAGCACGTCCGGGGTCGTGCCACCGAGCGGCCCGACCGAGCCCGCGACCAGCACGTCGCGACCGGCCACGTCGCGCGCCTCGCGGGCGATCTGGGCGCCCCGTCGCGCGAACCGCCCCGCCTGGTCGGACAGGCCGTGCGGCGCCAGCCGGATCCGGTTGGCCCCGAAGGTCGCGGTCTCGATGAGATCCGCACCGGCGTCGAGGTACTCGCGATGGATCGCCCCGATCAGGTCCGGGCGCGTGGCGACCAGCTCATCAAGGCTGGCCCGTTGCGGGATGCCGCGCGAGAACAGGAGCGTGCCCATGGCCCCGTCGGCCAGGATCGGCCCCTGGGCCAGCCGTTCGCGAAGGCGTGTTCGTGCGTCCATCGCGGCACAGCGTACCGTGCCGGTCGGCGGTGAGGCGTCTCCGCCTCCGGGTGCCCCTCCTGGGCTGGGGGCGACCGTCGGTCGAGTACGATAGGTTCACGATGGTCGACCGCCACGCAGGCTGGCCGTCCCGGCTCGGCCTCGGCGGACTCGCCGAGTCGGTCGCGACGCCATTCGTCCGACGAGCCGCGTGGGTGATCCTGTCGGTCGGCGGCCTGGTTCCGCTCGTATGGCTGTTGACCACACCCGGCCATGGCTTCGACTTCTACGCGTACTGGGCCGTTGACGTCGCGGACCCATACACGGTCACCGACAGTTTCGGGGCCTTCCACTACCCGCCGCCGTTCGTCTGGCTTTTCGCCCCGCTTCGGCTCCTCTCGTTCGAGATGGGCTACTGGCTCTGGACCGCCGTCGGAGCCGGGGCGCTGATCTGGCTCACCGGGCGCTGGGCGCTCGCCTGGCTGCTCTTCCCGCCGGTCACGTCGGAGCTCTTCCACGGCAATGTCCATCTCCTGATGGCGGCTGCGCTCGTCCTCGGCTTCCGCGTGACGCCGGCCTGGGCGTTCGTCGGGCTGGCCAAGATCACCACCGGCGTCATCGGCCTGTGGCCGCTCCTGCGCAGGGAGTGGCGGACCGTCCTGGTCCTCGTCGCGACCGTGGCGATCGTCTGCCTCCCGAGCCTGATCCTGGCGCCCGAGCTCTGGGCCCGATGGATCGACCACCTGCTGGTCCGCGGCGCCGAACCCAACCTCTGGGGAGCGGAGATCGGCATCCCACTCGTCCTCCGGTTCGCCGTCGCGGTCCTCCTGATCGGCTGGGGCTCCCGGGGGGATCGCCGCTGGGTCCTGGCCCCGGCGGTCACGCTCGCGCTGCCGATCCTGTGGTTCCACGGGCTGGCCATCCTCACGGCACTCCCGCGTCTGCTCCGGGAGGCTCCCGGGCGCGACATGGCCCTAGAGAGCACCGCGGCGGCGGCCGAGCGTCAGGATCCCGTCGGGGCCGAGTAACACCTGGGGTGGGCGCGGCCTGCCGTTGTATGTCGATCCGAGCGACGTCGCGTAGGCACCGGCGTCGGCGATCGCCACGAGGTCGCCCCGACGGAGAGGCGGCAGGTCGTGCGTGCCGAGCGCGTCGGTCGATTCGCAGATGGGCCCCTCGACGCGGGTCGGTTCGGTCGCGCCGGACCGGGACCTCAGCGCGTGGATGGGGTGCCGGGCACCGTACAGGGCCGGGCGGATGAGCTCGGTCATGCCCGCGTCGAGGATGACCTGGCGGCCCGCCCGGTCCCGGACGTGGAGGACCCGGGCCACGAGCCAGCCCGCCCGGGCGACGAGCGCGCGTCCGGGTTCGATGGCCAGACGCGTCGGCCGCCGGTCCGCCGGACTCGCGGCCAGCAACGCCGGGAGCTCGCGCCCGAAGTGCTCGGGTGTCGGCGATGGCTCGCCGAGCGGGCGGACGGGGAAGCCGCCACCCAGGTCGACGGTGTCGAAGGTCTCGATCGATCCTCGCCACAGTGCGGCGAGTGCCAGCGCCTTGCGGACGCCCTCCCGCCACGCGTCGATGGCGCCGAGCTGCGACCCGACGTGCAGGTGGATGCCGCGTGGCCGGAGCGGCGCCGCCCCGCCCGCCCCGCCGCCGGCCTCGATGGCCTCACCGATCTCCGATTCGGTCATGCCGAACTTGCTGCCGCCCGCCCCGACCGCCAGGCCGGCGAGGGTCTCCGGCGCGACGTCCGGGTTGACCCGGTACAGGACGTCGATCGGCGGCGCACCGGCGCGGCGCGCGGCCAGCGCCAGGGCCGCCGCCTCGTCGACCGATTCGACCGCCACCCAGGCCAACGGGGCGCCATCGACGGCTGCCCGGACCGCGGCGCGCAGATCGGCCGGGGTCTTGCCGATCCCCTCGAGCGTGATGCGATCGTTCGGCACGCCGGCGCGTCGAGCGAGGGTCCATTCACCGCGCGAGACGACGTTCGCCCCGAACCCGCGCTCGGCGACGGCGCCGATCACGGACGGGACGTCGTTGGCCTTGACCGAGAACTGGCGGACGATCGGGTCGGGAAACGCGGCAACGACCGACGCGCACGCGGCGTCGAGAGCCACGAGGTCCGTGACGTACACGGGGGTGCCGAATCGGCGGGCCGCCGACTGCAGCGCCCCCGCGATGACGGGGAGCCGGTCCTCGTCGTTCAGTCGTGGACCACGTGGGCGACGAGCGAGCCGACGATGCTGATCGCGATGCCGCCGATGAACGCCGCGACGATCGCGTCGATGCCGAAGTCCGGCGGGTAGCCACCGACCGTGAACGTCACATCCACCAGGCTGGCGATCCAGGCGATGAGCAGCAGGAGCCCGGCGTTGATGACGAGCCCGAACAGACCGAGCGTCGCCAACGTCAACGGCAGCGAGAAGAGCTTGACGATCGGCTTGATGAACCCGTTCACCACGCCCGCGATGACCGCCAGGACGATCAGACCCGGCAGGTTGTCGCCGTAGTCGATCTGGGGCAGGACGTACGCGACGATCGCGAACGTGATGGCCGTCGCGGCCGTTCCGATCAAGAACCCTCTCATCCCAAGCCCTCCGTCTGGTACACGACCTCGCCGCCGACGACGGTGAGTGCGACCGTCGTCCCGATGATGGCCGATGGACCTCCGCGAGCATATCGCGGTCGAGGACCACGAGATCGGCATCCAGGCCCACCCTGACCGTCCCGCGCCGCTCGTCGGCGAAGGCCGCGTACGCCGAACCATGCCCGTACGCCGAGAGCGCTTCGGGCAGCGACAGCTTCTCGACGGAGACCCAGCCGCCGGTCGGCGTGCCCGCCATGGTCTGGCGATTGACGGCCGAGTGGAGCCCCCGGATCGGATCGAACGGCACGACGTCCCAGTCGGAGCCGAACGCGATCACCCCGCCGGCTCGTCGGATCGACGACCACGCCCACGCCCGGCCGGCCCGGTCCGGGCCGATGTTCTCGGCCCATACGCCGACCTGGTTCGGTGACGGGTCGGCGTGATACGGCTGCATGGACGCGATGACGCCGAGACGGGCGAATCGGTCGATGTCGGCGCGATCGATGGTCTCGACGTGCTCGACGCGGTGGCGGGGTGGCCGCTCGCGCGGCGCCGTGCCCGCCGCGGCATGCTCGTACGCGTCGAGGGCCATGCGAACGCCCGCATCGCCGATGGCGTGGATCTGCACCTGCCAGCCGCGGGCGTCGGCCTCGGCGACGAACGCGTCGAGCTCGCCGGGATCCCATTCGGGCCACCCGCTCGACTCGTCGTCGACGTACGGCGCGAGCATCGCAGCCGTTCGCGCCTCGACGACGCCGTCGGCGAAGCCCTTGAGGATGCCGGCGTCGAGCCACGCCCCGCCGCGCGTCGGCGGCCGGGCTCACCAGGCCAGGCCGGCCTGGAGGTGCGCCTTGACCGCGGGCCACTCGGGCGAGATGACGCTGAAGTAGGCCGAGTCGCGGAGCGAGCCGTCGGGCATGATCGTGTGCTGGCGGAAGATGCCCTCGAACGTCGCCCCGATGCCGGCAAGGGCATTGCGTGAGCGCTCGTTGCGGCTGTGGGTCTTGAACTCGACCCGGTTCGCGCCGAGCGTCTCGAAGGCATGGGTCAGCTGGAGGAGCTTCGCCTCCCGGTTCGCGCCCGTCCGTTGGAAGGGCGTCGCCACCCATGTCCAGCCGATCTCCAGGCGCTTGTGTTCCGGCACGATCGACATGTAGCGAGTGCTGCCGATCGCCCGGCCCGAGACCCGGTCGATCGTGGCGAACGGCCGTTCCGTGCCGGCCTCGGCGTTGGCGAGGGCCGTCTCGACCCAGCGACGCAACCCGGCCTCGTCCTGCGGCCCCATGATCGTCCAGCGCCAGAGCTCGAGATCGAGTGCGACTGCGGCCAGGTCGTCCAGGTGGCGCGCCTCGAGCGGTTCGAGCCGGACGCGCTGGCCCTCCAGCACCACCGGCTGGACCCACGTCTGCGCTGACATGGGTGGATGGTAGCGGCCGCGTCCACGCGGGCTCGGCCCCAACGGCACGCACCGAGCCTTCCGCTCGTCGCGGCGTCCCATGTACGCTTCGGTCGATGAACCGTGGTCTCGCCCCCGACCAGCTCGACGGCCTTCTCGACGAGGTCCGCCTCGCGACGCTCGCCACCGTCCGCCAGGACGGCAGCGTGATGCTCTCGCCGATCTGGTACATCTGGGAGGACGACGGATTCACGCTCGCGATGGCCGCCAGTGACGGCAAGCTCAAGCACATCGCGCGGGACCCGCGGGTCACGATCGTGGTCGCGGAGGACGCGTTGCCCTACCGCGGCTTCGAGGTCCGCGGGCTGGCGACGCTGACGGATGACCCGTATGTCCCGACGAGCCGCCGGATGGCCAATCGATACGTCGGCGCGAAGGGCGAATCGTTCTACTCGGACAGCCACGCCGGCGTCGTGGTCCGGATCGAGTCCGGTGACCGGCGCGGCTGGGATTTCCGCGACGACCTCGGGGCCATGGGGGTCTGGGACGGGTGACCACGTTCGATGACGTCCTCAAGCCGTTCCTCGACGACCTGTTCCGGCTCTATCCGGTGACCGCGACGGCGATCGGCGACCACCGCTTCGACGGCCTGTGGTCCGATGCGACCGAGGCCGGCCGCACCGAGCGACTCGCGGCGATGGACCGCTGGCAGGCGGCGTTCGAGGGCTTGACCGGCCTCGGCCCGGACGAGGCCATCGACCGCGACCTGCTCCTCGGGGAGATCGCCGCCGTGCAGTTCGCCGAGGGAGAGCTGCGCGAGGATGCGTGGAACCCGCTCGAGTGGGTCTATCTCATCGGCAGCGGACTGTTCGACCTGCTCGCCCGCGAGTTCGCGCCGCTTGGCGACCGGCTGGCGTCGGTGGCGGGCCGGCTGGAGGGCCTGCCTGACGTCCTCGACGGTGCCCGCGAGACTCTCGTCGGGACCGACGGCCGACCTGTCGGGCGGTTCCAGACCGAGACCGCGCTCAAGCAACTGCCCGGCATCGGGGCGCTGATCGACGACGCGCTCGCCGAGGCCGAGACCCACGCGGACGACCCGGCCGTGGCCGCCGTCACGCCGCGCCTGCAGGCCGCCGCCGAGACGGCGCGGGCCGCGATCGCCGGGTTCGAGACCCATCTTCGTGACGTGGTCCTGCCGGCGAGCGAGGGCGAGGCCCGCCTGGGGCCGGACCTCTTCGCGAAGAAGATGCGCCACACGATGCGATCGGACGACCTGACGCCCGAGCGGATCATGGCTGCCGCCGAGGGCGAGTACGCCGCGGTCCGGGCGGAGATGGTGCGCCTCGCGCGCGACCTGTGGCCGGCATGGGTGCCGGATGCCGACGTCCCTGACGATGACGGTGCGCTCGTCCGGGGCGTCCTCGACGCCATCGCCGCCGACCACCCCGCCGCCGACGAGCTCCTCGACTGGTGCCGCGAGGAGACCGCCCGGATCGAGGCGTTCTGCACCGAGCGCGACCTGATCGGCATGGCCGACGAGCCGCTGGACATCCAGTGGACGCCGGTCTTCATGCGCTCGTTCGGCGGGGCCATGCTGTCGTCGCCGGGTCCGCTCGACAAGGGCCAGAAGGCGTTCTTCGCGATCACCCCGATGCCCGACGACTGGTCACCCGAGCAGCGCGAGTCGTACCTGCGCGAGGACAACGCGCGGATGCTGCGTCTGCTGTGCATCCACGAAGCCGTGCCCGGCCACTACCTCCAGGGCGTCTACGGGAACCGGAGCTCGTCCCTGGCCCGGGCCATCTTCGCGAGCGGTCTGTTCGCCGAGGGCTATGCCGTCTACGTCACCCAGGTGATGATGGACGTCGGGTACGGCGCCGACGATCCGGCGCTGCTGCTCACGCACTGGAAGTTCTACCTGCGCGCCGTCACGAACGCCATCATCGACGGACGGATCCAGGCGGGCGACATGGACGGCGAGGAAGCCGTCCGGCTCATGGTCGACGGCGGCTTCCAGGAGGAGGCCGAGGCGCGCGCGAAGTACGACCGGGCACGGCTGTCGTCGACCCAGCTCTCGACGTACTTCGCGGGCTCGATCGAGATGTGGGACATCGAACGCGAGGTGCGCCGGCGGGCCGCGGTCGCGTCGGGCGACCCGCGCGGCGCCCATGCCGTCCCCGAGCCGCGAGTCGTCGGGGACTTCGGTGAGACGCCGGGATTCGTCTATCGGCAGCACCTCGAGTCGGTCATCGGTCACGGCGCGCCACCGACGTCCCTCCTGCGCCGCATCCTGCTGGGGTAGGCCTCACCGCCCGATGGCCCGAGCGGTCACCTCGAGCGCGTCGACCTCAGCCTCGTAGATCGCGCCGAGCCGGTCGCCGAGGTCCTCGAGGATCGCCGCGACGCGGTCCGGTGGCAGGGGGAAGGCGTCGGCGTAGCGATCCCGGATCGCCCACGCGGTCTCCGCGGCCGCGCGCGCACGCGCACCGACCCGGTTCGCCGGCCATCACCGCCTCGTGAAGGGTCTCGACCGCCTCGACCGCATCGGCGGCACCGTCGAGGTCGGGCGGAACGGCCGCGTCGGCCAGCTCCTCCCACTGGTCGGCGACGCCCCGCCACGCCTGCGCCGCGTCGCCGAGCGCCGGGTTGTCGAGCGCGACCGCCGCCTCGTCGAGCGACGCGGCATACAGCTCCCGCAGGTGCCCGCCCGATGGCCCGACCTCGCCGTCGACGCTCTCGTGAGGGCCGAGCAGCGAGCCGAACAGGCCGTGGCCGTCGGCGAAGACCCGCGGCCACGCCTTCGCGTTCCGCTCGTCGGTCATCAGGCGGCCCCACTTGCGCCAGGCCGGGAGCGAGAACGAGTCGGATCGGGAGCGCAGGTGGTCCACCTGGTCCTCGAGACCGGCGCGCATCGCCGCCCGAAGCCGTTCGGCCGGGATCGGTCCGGGCGTCGTTCGCAGCCCGACGATCCGGTGCTTGAACGAGCCGATCCGTCCGCGTGCGGCGGCCATCACGGCCGGGTGACACGCGGAACGGGCTCCGGCCACGGTCGTCCACGAGGTACGAGCCATCGGCGTCACGTCCGAAGACGACGACGACCAGGCCGAACGTGCCCCGACAGCGTCGTCGGGCTGGCCCCAGGTCCCGATCGACTGGAGGTCGACCGAGGCGATGACGGGCACGCCGGCGTCCAGGCGTGCATCGAGCGCCTCGCGAGCCCCTTTCGCGCCGCCGGTCTCGTGCAGGTCGGGCTCGATGCCGAGCCGATCGAGCGTCTTGCCGGTCCAGCCGGGGATCGACGGGTATTGCCACTGGTTCCGGAATGCCGAGGGTGAGGACCGGCCCGCGGTGGACCTTGCCGCGTGCTCCGCTTGAACTCCCACAGGATGTAGCCGGCGCCCAGGCCGCCGCCGATGCCGAGGATCGCGGCCTCGGTCAACGGCTCGCCCGTCAGGCCCGAGACGACGCCCTGGTTCGCCAGGACGTTGGCCAGCGTGGCCGTCTCCGGGTGCAGGCCGCCGCGCATCCGATAGCCCGACGGGGTGGCGGCGTCGGCCGTCGGCTCCGCGTGATGTCCGTCCGTGGCGCCCTCGACCAGGGTCCGCCGGGCGGCGGCGTATCGCTCGCCGGTCTTGGCCATGCGCGCGCGCACGACCCGCTTGAAGGCCTTGTCGGTGGTCATCGGTCAGTTCTCCGTCACGGCCGTCGACGCACGCGCCCACACCGCCACGTCGTCGGCCGGTCGGATGGTCGACCGGTTCGTCCCGAGGATCCGGATCCCCTTTACCGCCGCATCGCCGCGCCGCGTGGGGGCTCGGTCTGGCAGTCGGGCGCGGGAGCGCGCCGTCGCCAGTGTACGACGCCGCGCAACCGCGTCGTGGGCAGGCTCATCGCCGGCGACCCTTCGTCGTCCGCGCCGGTTTCGAGGTCGCCGCTCGCGTGTCGCCGAGCGACGTCCTGAGCTTGTCGAGCCGATAGCCCGCGGACTTGGCGGCGGCCATCAGCCGGGCCTCGGCATCGGGCCCGGCCGGCTTGGCCCGGCGGCTCGGTGCGGCCTCGATCGCGTCGAGCCGCCGTGCCCACTCGAGCTGCGTCTCGAACCGGTCGCGGTCGAGCCACTCGACGCCTTCCCAGGTGTTGAGCCCGATCGCGGTCCGGACGGTGTCGCTGGCCAGCCAGCGATCCAGGAGGCGGGCGTCCGCCGTCCGCGCGGGGCCACGGATCTCCGAAGGCCGCGGCAGTGTGAGGAGCACGCGGACCTGGTCGGCGACGGTCCACGCCTCGCCCTCGTCGAGGCCGGCCCCCCGCAGGCCCGCGGCCAGGGCGCCCGGCAGGCGAAGCTCGTCGTACCAGGCCCGACTGGTCGCGGCCACGTCCGTCCCCGGTGCCAGTTCCCCGGTCCGCGACAGTGCCAACCAGGCCAGCAGCGCAGCGCGTTCGAGCCGCGAGGTCGGGAGGTCCGACGCCACGAACACGGCCGCGACCCGTTGCCGGACGGCGGCCGCGACGACCACCGGATCGCCGATCGCCCCGGTCGCCTCCGACACGGCCGCGAGGAATGCCGCGAACCGGCGCTCCAGCTTGTCGAGCGCGGCCGGTCGGGCGGTGCCGTCGAGGACGGCCGAGACCAGCTTGTTCGCGAAGATCGCCCGCAACGGCGCATGGACGGGCTCGAGCTGCAACTCCCGCAGCGTGTCTTCGAGCGACGGCACGGAGCGCTCGCCGAGTCGAGCCGCCAGTCGGGCCCACTGCCCCGACGCTCCGTCGCGGACCTCACGGAACTCCCAGAAGACATGGCCGCCATACGCGTCGAGCGACACGTGGAGGCCACGCTCCCACAGCTCTCGCGCCGAGCGCAGTGATTCGAGCCCGGTCCGGGCATCGCGATAGGCGACGAACACGCCGGGCTCGTTCGGGATGCCCAGACCCTCGGCGAGGGAGCGCCGCACCAGTCGCTTTCGGCCGTCGGCGCCCTTGCGCGCGTAGCGTGCCGAATCCCGGATCCAGCCGCTCGTCGAGCCGTATCGGTCGTGGTACACGACGAGCGAGCGTTCGGGGCCGGAGCCGTTCGAATAGGCGAACACGTCTTCATCGACTCGGCCGTCACTCGTGATGAGGTCGTACAGGAGGAAGTCCTTCGCCTCGGCGAACCACGCCCGCCGGTGCAGCAGCGGGAAGATCTCGCGCTCGTGGCGTTCCAGCAACCAGGGATCGGGGTGCTCGTCGAGCGTCGCTCGCCGGAACTCCATCCCGTACTTCTCGCTGAAGCCCGGCACCTGGCCGTGCCCCAGCATCGGCAGGCCGGGCAACGTCGCGAGGACCATGGCGACCCCGAAGTACTTGTCGCCCTTGCCGAACTGCTCGAGCGCGGTCTTCTCATCGGGGTTGCTCATGAAGTTGACGTACCGCTTGAGGATCTCGGGATCGAATTCGATGGTGTCCTTGATGACCTTTCGGTAGCCCTCACCGTCCTCGTCGCGGAGCATGTGCATGAACGCGCTGTTGTAGACGCGGTGCATGCCGAGGGTCCGCACGAAGTAGCCCTCCAGCAGCCAGAACGCCTCGGCGAGCAGGAGCGTGTCCGGGACCTCGGCGGCGACCCGGTCCACGACCTCGCGCCAGAACTCGACGGGTATGCGCCTGTCGAATTCGCGCTTGGGCATCGCGTGCTCGGCGCGCGACGGGATGCCGCCCGGCTGCCCGGGCTCGGGCCACCAGAGGCGCTCGATGTGCTTCTTCGCGAGGACCATCGCCGCGTCGAAGCGGATGATCGGGAAGCGTCGGGCGACGGCGATGATCGTCTGGATGACCTGCTCGCGGACGGCCGGGTCCAGGAAGTCGAGCTGGGCGGTGTCGTTCCACGGGAAGCTCGTCCCGTCGTTGCCGTGATACACGTAGCGGATGTCGCCGGACCGGCGATCGAGCCGCTTGAACACGACCGCGGCGTCGCTGTCATCCCAGTAGTGGTCCTCGAGGACGATGCCGACCTCCAGGTCGGCGGTCAGGTCCGGCCCGTCGAAGGTGTACACGGGAAAGGGCGGCTGGTCGAGCGACAGGAACCACTCGGGGTGCTCGATGACCCAGCTCGAGTCGATGCCCATGTGGTTGGGCACCATGTCGCTGGCCAGGCGGATGCCGCGGGCCCAGGCCCGGTCGCGGAGCATGGCGTAGGCGTCCTCGCCGCCGAGATCGTCGGCGATCCGGTAGTCGTCGAGCGAGTAGGCGGACGCGACCGCTTCGGCGTTGCCGCGCATCCGCTTGATCCGCTCGGACGACTTCGAGCGTTCCCAGAGTCCGATGAGCCAGAGCCCGGTGACGCCCCAGCGGGCGAGGGTGTCGAGCTCCTCGTCGGGGATGGCGTCGAGCGTCCGGATGGGGCTGCCGTGGGTTCGCGACAGCTGGTCCAGCCAGACGTACGTGCTCTTGGCGATCAGGACGACCCGGGGCATCCACGCCGAATCCGACGAGAACGCCTCCGGCTCGTCCACGCTGCCGAGCTTCGGCGCCTCCGCGCGACCGGGCCCGCCGCCACCGCCGAAGCGCAGATGGAGCGCCGCCTCCTCCTCGGCGATCACGCCGAGCGCCACGTCCATCCGGGCGAGGAGCGCGGCGAGGGTGTCGCCGAGCATGCCCGCCCAGTGCTCGCGGATGTAGCGAAGCTGTCCGGCGAGTGAGGTCGGGGAGCGACGGGCGGGTGCGCGCAGCAGCTCGATCAGGGACTGCCCGTCGGGGCCGAACCTCGGTCCGTCCGCGAACGCGACCTCGAGCCCGGCGATCGCTTCCCGGTAGCGGGTCGCCCTCGCGAGCGGCCGGTCGTCGACGAGCTCGCGAAGCGGGCCGAGGGCCGGGTTCTCGTTCGCGACGCGGACGAGGATGAGCTCCTCGAGGCGCGTCGGGCGGGTCTCGGGGCGGGCGGTCCGACCGGGAAATTCCTCGGCGAACCGATCCAGCAGCACCTTGGCGTCCCGCCGACCGAGGCGATCCTCGAGAGCCGCCAGGGCCGCTTCGATGACGTCCGCTTCGCTGTCGTCCCGGGCCTGTCGGTGACGAGCGATCACCAGATGGCCGATCTCGTGGATCAGCCCCATGGCGCCGATCTCCCCGGCCGAGACGGCCGGGACGCCGTCCGGCCGCAGGTCGTTCATCCGGTTCGTCAGGCGCCGGATCACCATGAGGTCGGTGGTGACGAGGTCGCCGGTCGAGCCGATCAGGCTCCGGTCGATCGCGTAGCGCTTCCGGGCGCGGCGCTGGACGTGGAATGCACGCATCGCGGACAGCATCGCATGGCAGGCCGGCGCTCACGCGCACGCGGCGCGGGCGCGCGGGCGGGGTCGGTCAGACCGGGGCGGCCTCGGTCGCCCGGGCGGCCTCGGTCGCGCGGCGGTTCGCGGCGACGTGCTCGATCGACCGCCGCAGCAGCTCGAGGCCGGACGGGTCGAACTCGTACGTCCACGAGCGGATGCGTTCGGGGTTGGAGAATCGTTCCGCGAGGCCCGATGCCTGGGCCTCCCGCGAGAGAAGGATCAGGTCGGCTGTCCGGTCGATGAGGGCGATCTCCTCGTCGCTCTCGATCAGCGCGGAGATGATCTCGACGCCGGTCGTCCCCGAGAGCGCGAGCGTCTCGACGATGTTGTCCGTGCCGCGCTCCGACGCGCACACGAGGCCGACGCGCGAGCCGCGCGCCAGGCCGGCGATCTCGTGGACCATCTCCAGGTAGCCCGGACCGACCAGCATCGCGACCACCGGCACGCGGCCCGCGACGAGCGCCTGCGCCTCGTCGGCGTGGAACGTCGTCGTCGCGACCAGGTCGTAGTGGAATCGCTCCAGCCGGTCCGGCAGGTCGTCGAGCAGGGCGCCCTCGGCCTCGATCATCCCGGGGAAGGCGTCGACGAGGCGCTCGGCGTCGTAGCCGGCATCGGCGTTGGTGCACTCGGTGAAGAGGACGTGGACGAGCGGACCCGGGCGCTTGCGCTCGGTGGCGGCCGCGAACGTCGCGCCGGCGAGCTCGTCGGCCGTGAACCCGGCATGCGCGGCCCGCCGGAGCATCTCCGAGACGATGCCCGCCAGGGCCTCGGCGCCGCGTCGCTGCGGAGGCCGGTCAGCCACGTGCGTGCCCGCGCCATGACGACTGGTGACGTACCCGGCATCGGACAAACGACGATAGACCGCCCGGATCGTATTGGGGTTCACTCGCAGAGCCGCTCCGAGTTCACGGACCGGCGGCAAACGAGCACCGGGCAGGAGCCGACCGGAGTCGATCTGATAGGCGAGCTGCCAGTAGATCTGGGTCGAGATCGGGACGTCGGAGTCCCGCTCGACATCGAGTGATCCGGCGTCGGCGCCGGTCACCGGACCAGGAACGGAATCACTAGTTGACATAGTCCAGTAGTCCAAGTAAGTTGCTCTTGGCCTAGTCAACTATAGCAAGTCAAGGAGTGCCTGATGGAAGGTCTGCTCTTCGCCGTCCTGACGGCCGCCATCGCGGCAGTCGGACTCGCGTCCCTCCAGTGGGGCGTCGACAGCCGGGATTGGTCTGACGATCCTCGCCGGCCCGTGTATCCCGTCGGGATCCGCTAGGCGTCCCCCTCCCTCGTCCTCACCTCTCGTCAGCCCGTGGCGCGCAGGCCGCGGGCTGACGGATTCCCGGCCCGGATCGCGGCGAAGTCATCAGCCAGCCGATCGGCGAGACGCGTGCCCGACAGGCGGTCGACCACCCGCGCGGCGTGGTCCGCGGCCCGGATGACGAGCCCGGTCTCGATCCGATCGGACGACTCCCAGAACCAGCCGCAGCTCGCGTACATCGCCAGGCGCCAGCGCTGTGCGCTCATGATGTCGAGGAAACGACGCTTGGCGATCTCGTCGGCGTCGCGGCCGAGCCACTGCCCGGCGAACGCGGCCCCATCGATCGCCCCGACGATGACGTCGACATAGGCGTCGCGGGCCGCCCATGGGTCGGGCGCGCCGGGCAGGGTCCGGGCGATCTGCTCGGTCCCCGAATCGATGCCTTCGGCGAGCCGGTCCAGCGCGGCGCGCAGCGGCGCTTTCCAGCCTCCATCGGCGACGCAGCCACAGGCATCGCGCCAGCGGGCGATGCCGTGGTGGCAACTCCACGAGGAGCCCTCGACCAGGTCGGCGGTCCCGAACGTCCGGCCGTCCTCGCGGACCACGTCGGCCAGCGTCGCCACGTCGTAGCCCAGGTCGCTCCCGACCAGGCGAGCCAGGAACACGTCCCGGAACGGCTGATGATGTCCGTACAGCTCACCGTCCGTGGCGATGATCGCGAACGGCGGGGGTTCGCCATCTCCCGCCTCGCCCGAGTAGAGCCGCGGGCCGATCCGCTCCCACGCGAACCGGTCGGCATCCCGGGTCGCGTCCACATCGAACGAGACCGCTGTCGAGAGGCCGGCGTCATAGGCGGCCACGACGATCGAGCGCCCATCGCCGAGTTCGACGCGATGCGCCCGGCGCGAGTCCAGGTCGGGGGCCGTCAGCTGCCACGGTGCCAGGATCGTGTGGGTGACGCCCTCGTCGACGAGCTGCCGCAGCGTCGGGAGATCGACCGCGGTCTCGGGGAGCCAGACCCCGGTCGGTCGTCGCCCGAACCGGAGCTCGAAATCGCGCAGGCCCCAGCGGATCTCGGTCCGCCGATCCGCGTTCGTGGCGAGCGGCAGGATGGTGTGGTGGAAGGGCTGCGCGAGGCCGTTGACGCCAGCGTCGCCGGCGACGAAGCCGCGATAGGCGACCGGATCGGCGTCGGCCAGGTAGCCGGAGAGGGTCGGTCCCAGGTCCCACGAGATCCGACCCAGGTTGCCGAGCTCGGCGTTCGGTCGGTAGCAGTCGGCGGCGATCCGCGCGTTCCAGTCACGCGCCGGAGCGGCGGTCGGGTCGATGGGCACGAGACCAGTCGCGGGGTCGATCCGCGACGGCTGGTAGAAGTGGCCGTGGACGACGAGCCGCGGACGGGTCACGCGTCGAGCGCCCGGTCGCGAGCCACGCTGACCGTGTTCGCGACGACGACCGACCAGCGCGCTCCGGGGGCCAGCGCGATCGGCCACGACAGCAGGAGCCCGCTGCCCTGGTACACGCGTTCGAAGCCCTGTTCCGAGTTGGAGATGGTCTCGACCGGGGCCCACCACGCCTCGGCCGGACTGGAGACCGTGGTCTCGATGGCGATCCCGATGAAGTCGTTCCCTTGGGCGAGCCGCTCGACGGCCGTGGCCCGGCCACTCGCGTCGTGCCCGGTCCGCTCGCCGCCGACCTCCCACCAGGCCGCCGGGTTGCCGCCCCCGCCGAGCATCGTGGTCGTCCACTCGATGCCGAGCCGAGCGTCGATCCGTCCGGGTCCCGTGTTCTCGAGTTCGATGGCGAGTTCGAGCGTGGGCTGCATGCGGTCGCCACCGACTCGCAGGCGCTTCGTCAACCGGGCGGGACTCGCCGCGTCGGCGACCGAAACCGTGACGGCGCGCTCGGCCACGACCGAGCCCGCACCGAGCTCTACGATCCCGAACGCGCCGGCCAGCGCATCACCGAGCTCAGGGACAGCGGCGTTCGCCCAGTCCTCTGGCGTCGCGTCCATCGACAGGAACCGGACGAGCCCGCTCCGCCGCTCATGGATGTCGTAGACGAGCCGCGCCGCGAGCCCGGGCTCCTTCACCCGGACGGCTTCGTGGATCGAGGCAGCCGGGGCGCCCTCCGCCTCGGCCGTGTGCGTCGCGAGGCCGGCGTCGTGCTTCCGGAGCACCTCGTGGTAGGCCTCCGGGCGGCGTCGCAGCACGGCCGTGACCGCGTGCCGGACCGCCCGGATGTCCCATGACCCGATCGCCGCGCCTTCCTGGAGATCGACGGTGACGACCTGGCCCGCGGTCGCGAGCCGGACCTCGTCGACGCCGTCCATGTCCAGGTCGACGCGTTCCGTGGCGACGAGCCGACCTTGCGCCGTGTCGGCCATGTCCTCGGCCGCGATGAGGTGCTCGTACGTGGCCAGGCGCATGTGGCTGATGTACACGCCACCGAACAGGCCGTGCCAGTAGCAGTCGTTCGACTGGCCCTGGTAGAGACGGTCGATGGCGAGGTCGCGGGCAGCCCCCGGCGCCATGGCCTCGACCTTGTCCGAGGTCCGGAGCATCTGCTTGTGCAGGTCGTTGATCTCGCGGTATTTCACCTGGAAGTTGCGCCAGAACGCGCCGCGCAACCAGCGAGCCTCCGGTCGTTTCTCGAGCTCGGCTCGTTTCAGGACCTCGGCGAAGACCAGGCTCTCGTCGGGGGGCAGGGCCCACTCGCCCATCTCGGCGTAGGCGCTGGTCGGCACGTAGACACGGCCGAGAGGCGGATGGTCGGCGAGCCACGCCGACGGCGTGACGGTCGTGAGCCAGTCCGCGTTCGCCTCCAGCGCCTCGAAGAACCGCTCGACCCATCGGCCCTTGCCCCAGCAGTGCTGCCACGTGGTCGGCCACGCCCCGAACTTCTCCCCGTCGTCGCCCATCATCCCGACGCGCGAGCCGTCCTCGGTGGCGTGGTCGCGGAGGTAGTCGACGACCTCATCGACCTCCCGGAACGGGATCCGGTAGCGCAGCCCCTGTTCCGTCCCGAAGACCCGCACGAGCTGGCCCTGGTCCTCGGTGACGTACGGCCCCCAGATGTCCTCCTCCGGGATGGCGGCGGCGCGGAAATGCGCGTCGTCGAGGATGGTCCAGTCGTAGCCGCCGGCGACCAATGACGTCGGCAGGTCCGGCTCCCAGACCCGCTCCGCGAGCCAGGCGCCCGTCGGCTCGCGCCCGAACAGCTCGGTGAGCTCGGCGCGCATCCCCTGTAGCTGACCGATCCGGTCGCGTTCCGGCAGCGAGGCGAGCACCGGTTCGTAGAGGCCGCCGCCCATCACCTCGACCTGGTCTCGTGCGATGAGCGCCCGCAGGCGGGCGAGGAACTCGGGGCGCTCCGTCCGCAGCCAGCCGAGGAGCGGCCCGGAGTAGTGCAACGCCATCCGGACGTCCGGGTGGCGCTCCAGCGCCTCGAGCATCGGCAGGTAGGCGAGGTCATGGACCTCGGCGAACACCCAGCCGAAGTTCCCGACGGGCTGGTGGTTATGGATCGCCAGAGCGAGCGCGATGCGAGCGGCCACGGTGGGTGGTCAGCCAGCCTCGGTGACGACCGGCGTCCGGACCGGTTCCTGCACGGTGACGCCGGCCGCCGGCAGATAGAGCTGCTCGGTGTACTCGTGCAGCATCCGGGTCGTGGAGAAGCGCCACAGGGCGGTCGCCATCGAACGGCGCATGATCCCGAGCCATCCGGTCGGGACGCCGGACTCGTCCCGGGTGTAATAGGAGGGGACGACCTCCTCCTCGAGGATCCGATAGAGGTCCTGGGCGTCGGCCCAGTCCTGGGCGACCTCGTCGGGGTTCGACTCGCGGCCGCCGATCGCCCAGCCGTTGTCGCCGGTGTAGCCCTCGTCCCACCAGCCATCGAGGACGCTGACGTTGGGCACGCCGTTCTGGGCCGCCTTCATGCCCGACGTGCCGGACGCCTCGAGTGGCCGGCGTGGGTTGTTCAACCAGACGTCGGTGCCCTGGACCAGGAAGCGGGCGACCTGCATGTCGTAGTCCTCCATGATGAAGACCCGACCGCGGAGCCCCGGTGAGCGCGATAGCTGGAAGATGTCCTGGATCACCTTCTGGCCGGGCCGGTCGGCCGGGTGCGCCTTGCCGGCGAACACGATCTGGATCGGGCGCTGCTCATCGCGCAGCATCCGCTCGAGCCGGTCCAGCTCGGTCAACAACAAGCCGGAGCGCTTGTAGGTCGCGAACCGGCGCGCGAAGCCGACGGTGAGGATCGATGGATCGAGCGCCGTCTCGAGCTCGGCCAGCACCGACGGGGCCTCGCCGTGACGGGCGAACTGGCTGCGAAGGCCGGCTCGGGCGAACAGGGCGAACTCCCGCTTCTGGCGCAGGTGCGCCTCCCACAGCTCCTTGTCCGGGATGCGCTCGATCCGCTCCCAGAACCGGCCCTGTCGAGTGCCGGCGTCGAGGTCGTCCAGGTCGGCGTCGAGGTAGCGAGCGAGGAGTTCCGCGACGGGCGCTCCGACCCACGTCGGGCCGTGGATGCCGTTGGTGATGCCGAGGATGTCCCGGTCACTGATGCCGTGCCATGTCGCATTCGCCGTCTGGGCGTGGAGCTGGCTGACGGCGTTGGCGCCGTTGGTCAGGCGCAGCGAGAACGCCGTCATGTCGAACTGGCCGAGGTCGCCGTCCATCCCGACGCCGAGCTCGAGGACCTTGGTGATGGGGACGCCGCCACGGTCGAGCAGGGGACCGGCGACACGTCGCACGAGCTCAGCATCGAAGCGCTCGTTGCCCGCCGACACGGGCGTGTGGATCGTGAAGACGCTGTCGCGCCGGACCGTCGACCAGGCGTTGTCGAGCGTGGCGCCGGCCGCGACGCGTTCCCGGGCCCGCTCGGCGAGCAGGAACGCCGAGTGCCCCTCGTTGAGGTGCCAGACCGCCGGGGCGAGGCCGAGAGCCCGGATCGCGCGCACGCCCCCGACGCCGAGGACGAGCTCCTGGTGGAGCCGCATCTCGCGGCCGCGGACGTACAGGATGTGGGTGATCGGCCGGTCCTGCTCCGGGTTCTCCGGCAGGTCCGTGTCCAGCAACAGGACCGGCACCCGGCCGACCTGGGCGAGCCAGACCGCGATGACAAGCGGGCGATCGGGCAGATCGACCGTGACCGTCAGCGGCAGGCCGTTCTCGTCCTGGACCCGGCTGAGCGGCAGCAGCGACAGGTCGTAGTCGGGATAGGCGTGTTCCTGGTGGCCGTCGGCATCGATGGTCTGCCGGAAGTAGCCCTTGCGATAGAGCAGTCCGACCCCGAGCGCGGGGAGCGCCATGTCGCTGGCCGATTTCATGTGGTCGCCGGCGAGGACGCCGAGACCACCCGAGTAGATGCCGATCGACTCGTGGAGGCCGTACTCCGCGCAGAAGTAGGCGATCGGGCCTGCGAGCGCCTCACCGTACTTGCGCTGGAACCAGTGGTCCGAGCCATTCGCCATGTACTGGTCGAACTCGGCGAGGACGTCGTGGTACTCGGCAAGGAACTTCGCGTCGTCGAGGAGGCGCGACCAATCGGTCGAGCCGCTGATCACCTGGATCGGGTTCCGGTACCGCGTCCAGGCCCGGCGATCGATCAGGCTCCACAGGCCGCGCGTCCGGGGGTGCCAGGCCCAGTACAGGTTGTAGGCAAGGCGCCGCAGACCCTCGAGTCTCGGCGGGAGCGGGAACGTAGCCGCCGGGATCGCCGGGACGCGGACGGGGTCCATGTGCGCGGATGATACCCGTTCACCCCGGCCATGGACCGGTTGTGGTTCGGTGCCGGACGGGCGGAGCGACACGGCGGATGGCCGACGGCTAGGATGCCGGGCATGCCGTTGCGCGTCGCGTTCCTTGCCGCCGAATGCGAGCCGTGGGCCAAGACCGGTGGCCTCGCCGACGTCGTCGATGCGCTCGCGCGGGCGCTCGGACACCTGTCGGCCGACGACATCGCCGACCCGGTCGACGTCTTCCTGCCGCGCTATCGCACGGTCCCGGCGCCCGATCCGGCGGCCGTCGAACGGCGGACCGTGGTGCGGGTCGCGGACCCTCGCGCTCCCGCCGGGACCAGCGACGTCACGATCGTCGACGTCTCGGCGGACGGGTACCGGCTGCGGCTCGTCGATCATCCGCCGGCGTTCGACCGGGAGGGCTTCTACAGCGACGCGACCGGCGACTACGCCGACAACGCCTGGCGGTTCGGTCTCTTCGGTCGGGCGGCGCTGGAGGCCCTGCGCGCCGACGGCGATACGGTCGACGTCCTGCACCTGCACGACTGGCACACCGGTCCCGCCGCGGTCTTCCGCGATGCCCGCTACGACGACGACCCGATCGTGGGCCGCGCGGCGATCCTGCTGACGCTCCACAACCTCGCGTATCACGGCTGGGTGTCACTCGAGGCCCTCCGTCAGCTCGGCCTGCGGCCGGGAGACGGGATCCTCCCCGCCAAGGCCGAAGGCCTCGACCTCCTCGCGACCGGGATCGAACGGGCCGAGCTGGCCAACACGGTCTCGCCGACCTTCGCGGCCGAGGCGCTCACGCCGGCCTTCGGGATGGGCCTCGACGGCCTCCTGCGCTCGAAGGGGGACCGGTTCTTCGGGATCCTCAACGGCCTGGACACGACGGTCTGGGACCCGGCGACGGACGTCGACATCGCCGCGACCTATGCCCGGACCGATCTGACCGGCAAGGCCGCCTGCCGTGCCGACCTGCTTGAGCGCGTCGGGTTCGACCCGGCGGATCCGGGGATGCTCTTCGGGATGATCGGGCGGCTCGATCCCCAGAAAGGCTTCGACCTCGTGGCCGACGCCGCTCCAGCGATCCTCGAGCGCGGCGGGCGGATCGTCGTGCAGGGCAGCGGCCACCCGGAGCTCGCGGATCCGTTCCGCCGGCTCATCGCGGCGAACCCGGACCGTGTCGCGCTCATCGAGCGCTTCGACCGGGTGATGGCGCGCCGGATCTACGCCGGCGCCGACGCCTTCCTCATGCCCTCACGGTTCGAGCCGTGCGGACAGGGCCAGATGATCGCGTTGCGCTACGGGACGCCGCCGGTCGTGCATCGCACGGGCGGCCTCGCGGACACAGTCATCGACACGACGAAGGATCCGGGCGGAGGAACCGGCTTCGTCTTCGAGGACGCGACACCCGAAGGGCTCATGGGCGCCTGCGGACGGGCGATGACGATGCACGCGTCCGGCGGACCGGCCTGGCAGGGACTGCTCGACCGCGCGATGGCCGTCGATTTCGACTGGGTGACGGGTGCGGCGCCGCGCTACGTCGAGGCCTACCGACGAGCGGTCGCGATCCGGGCCGCGAGTCGGACCGCGCCCTAGTCGAGGGCGGGATCGCCGCGTGGTGGCTCAGCGCCAACGAATCCGACGCCAAGGCCATCCACGCCGCCGACTCGCGGCGTTGCGGTGGCTGGCTGCCACCGAGAGGCCCGCTGGCTGCCCGGAACGTCGCTTGCGCGGCGCCAGCGGTCCGAATCGCTGGCCCACAGCCAACGGCCCGCGTCGGACCGCGCCCTAGTCGAGGGCGTGGCGGAGGGCGGCGGCCAGCTCGTCCGGGTGCGTCCCCTGCGGCGAATGTGGTGCGCCCGCGATCATCGTCACGTGGCCGGCCCCGTACCGGGCCGCGAACGTCGCGGCGACATCGTCCGGCATGTGGCCGCCGGTCGCCGGATCGCCGCGGACCACGCGGACGTCGAGCCCCGCGGCGGCCGGGTCCGATAGCGCCGCCAGGCCGGAGTCCCAGTCGCCGTTCTCGAAGAGGACCTGCCGCGCCGCCTCCAGGTCGGTGCCGGCCGCCAACTCGATGGCGTCGAGGTCGCTTTCGGCGAGCGTCGGGTCCGCGGCGAGCGCGGAGGCACGCGCCGCTTCCGGGCTCGCCGGGAGCTGTCCGGCGGCCTCGGTGGCCTCCCGCACGATCTCGGCGAGCGCGATCGTCGGCGGATCGAGGAGCACCAGCCGCGAGGGGCGCACCCCGGCGGCCGGCAGGTTGGTCGCGACCATGGCGCCCCAGCTGTGGGCGACGATCTGCAGGTCCGGCCGGTCGAGCCCCGCCGCCCGGATGAACGCGACCACGTCGGCGGCCGTGTCCCGGAAGAGGCCGTGGCCGACCCAGTGGCCGGTCAGGCCGTGACCGGGCAGGTCCACCGCGACGACGTGCCGTCCGGTCGCCGCCAACGCCGGCCCGAGGCGCCACCAGCCGGCCGCCGATGCGGTCACGCCGTGGACGAGCAGGAGCGGCCGCCCCGCCGCGTCGCCCCAGGTCAGGGTCGAGAACGGGATGCCCGCCGCGAGCACGGTCGTACGGACGCCGGGGTCGGTCATGGGACTCGCGACGCTAGCACAGCCACGGGGCTAGAATCCGCCCCCAGCCGTCCGGAGGTCCCATGGCCAACCAGTTCGTCGTCCAGCTGAAGAACGAGCCCGGCGCGATGGCCAGCCTGGCGGAAGCGCTCGCGGCCCGTGGCGTGGACCTGCGCGCGATCGGCGGCGGGAGCATCGGCGATTCGGGGCACGTGATCATGACGACAGCCGACGACCCAGCGACCAAAGCGGTGCTCGACGAAGGCGGCTACACGTACATCGAGGGCGAGTCGATCGTCACCGAGGTCGATGACCGCCCGGGTGGGATGGCCCGCCTCGCGCGCGCCCTCGCCGACGCGGGCGTGAACATCTACGGGCACCTCTTCCTCGGGCGCTGGGGCGATCGCGCGATGTTCGCCTTCGTCGTCGACAAGCCCGACATCGCCCGTCCGATCCTCGAGCGCAAGGGCTGACCCGATGACCGAGCGGCGATCGCCGGCCGAGCAGCGAGCCCGGCGCGAGTGGTCGCGGCTGCGGGCGCGTCTCGCGACGGTGACCCCAGCCACGCTCTCGCGTGTCGTGCTGACGATCGGGGTGATCGGCTTCGTGCTCTGGCTCGCCGTGGCCTCGTGGCCTGCCCTGTTGCCGTTCCTCGTCGGCGGGTTGATCGCCTACGTGATCCGGCCGGTCGTCGACAGCCTCGACCGGGTCATGCCACGTCTCCTGGCCGCGCTGATCGCCGTGCTGGCGGTCGTCGGCGTCCTCGCCGGGATCGTGCTGATCGTCGTTCCGCCCCTCGTGACGGGTGTCGCCGGCCTGCTCGGCGCCCTCCCGGGCGCCGGACAGATCGAGGACGCGGTCGACTCGCTCGAGACGCAGGTCGGTCCGCTCCCACCCGAGGCCCACGCGCTCCTCGTCGCCGTGGGCGTGTCCGCGACGAATGGGATCTCCGGACTCGCGTCGGGCGTCACGGATGTGGACCTGCCGACCGTTGCCAACGGGATCGTCCGGGCGGTGACGAACATCGCGAGCGTCGTCATCGGCCTGGTCGTCCTGCCGACCTGGATCCTCTCGGTCGTGAATCGGCATCGGTCCGGCCAGCGCGCCGTCGATCGGCGTCTCGCCCCGTGGCTCCGTGCGGATTTCTGGGCGCTCGTCCGGATCGTCGACCGCGCGGCCGGAGCGTACGTGCGCGGCTACGTCGTCATCGCGTTCCTCGTCGGACTCTTCACCTACCTGGGGCTGACGCTGGCGGAGAACGCGGGTGTCCCGCTCTATCAGTCGAAGCTCGCGCTCGCGGTCCTCGCCGGCTTGCTCCAGGTGATCCCCGAACTCGGCCCGTTGCTCGGCTATGTCCCGGCGATCCTCATCGCCTTCGTCTCGCCACAGCGGGCGCTGGCCTACCTCGTGGTCTATGTCGCGTCCAGATGGGTCGTCGGCACCTTCTTCGGACGTCGCCTGATCGAGAACCGCGTCGCCGTGCCGCCCGCGATCATGGTCCTCGGCGTCGTGGCGATCAGCCAGTTCGGGGTCCTGTGGCTCCTCGTCGCGGGCCCGCTGATCGCCGCGATCTGGGATGTCGTGCGCTATCTCCACGGCCGGCTGTCCGAGCCCGCTCGTCCGGCCGGCGTCCTGCCCGGTGAGCCGCTGCCGGCGGCCCGTCCCTCCGTCGGTCCCCGACCCATCCCGGCCTACTACCGGCCCCAAGTCCAGGGAGTGGTGAACGCCGATGGCCGATGATCCGACGCAGTACCAGGACGCCGCCTACGGAGCCACGCCCACGGCACCCTACGTCCAACTGACCCAGGTCCGCGTCCCGCTCGATGAGGCGGCCGACGCGTTCTCGACCCCGGACGCCGCCGGCCGGCTGCCGATCGTGCTGCTGACCGGCGAGCGGAGCCGGATCCGCAACGAGTTCGTGCTCGCCGGGGTGGTGGTCCTGGTGATCGGCGTGCTGTTCGACATCGAGATCCAGTACCGGGCAGGGCTCACGTCCGTCGCGGCGGTCCTGATCTTCCTGGGCATCTTCCGGTCGCTGATGGTGCGTGTCCCCGAAAGCGCGGTCGCGCTCCTGTTGCAACGGGGCAAGTTCACCAGGAGCATCGGCCCGGGGACCCACTGGATGCTCCCGACGATCGTCGTCTCGCACCTCGTGACGCGTCGGGAGATCCCGTTCGACGTGCCGGTCGCGTCGGTCCCGACCAAGGACGGGGTCCGCGTCGACGTGGATGTCCTGCTGACCTTCGGCATCGACGCGCCGGAGCGGTTCGTGTTCAACATCGCCGCCCCCGACTTCGACGCGGTCTGCCAGGCGTCGAGCCAGGAGGCGATCCGGCATCTCGTGCGCAGCGTCGACTTCGATGACGTGCTCGATCTCGCCGGCGCCGAGTCCGACCAGCTCCGCAAGCAGATCGGGACCGACCTCGAGACGTACGGCGTCGCGATCCGCAAGGTCGTCGTCACCCTCGTCCGACCGCCCTCGAGCTACATGGATTCGATCGAGGGCCGTCGGCTGGCGTCGGTCCAGCGGGCGGAGCAGGAGGAGCGGCACACCCTGGAGCAGCGACGCCAGGCCGACCAGGAGCAGCTCGATCGGCAACGGGTCACCGCGGTCCGCGAACTCATCGATCTCGAGGCGGCGAACGAATCGCTTCGCCTCCAGCGACTCGAGGAGCGGATCAAGGCGTATCCCGACGCCGCTCGCTACGACCTCGACACGACGCGCCTCGGCGTCGCCCGGGCGCTCGCGGGCAACAGCCGCACGATGCTCCACATCGGCGAGCCCGGCGATCTCGCCGCCGCGATCTTCCCGCCCGAAGAGGTCGCCGCGCCGGTCGTGCCGCCGAAGGCCGCCCCGGCCGGCCCGCCGAAGGCGGCGCCCCCACCTCGTCGCCGGGCCTGACGCCGACTCCGACGCCCGTGGACGAGTTCGAACGGTTCCGCTTCGACCTGAACGGGTATCTCGCGGTGCCGAGCGCCCTGTCGCCGGCCGTCGTCGAGCGGCTGAACGCCCTGATGGACGAGCGGATCGCCGCGGACGTGCCCCCCGATGCGCACACGTTCCGGTTCGGGAGCGTCCTCGACTGGGGTCCGGAGGTCCGGGCGCTCATCGACCATGAGCCGATCCTGCCGTACCTCGAGGAGATCCTCGGGGCACGGCTTCCGCCTCGACCACGACTACGCCGACCTCATCCGTCACGGCAAGGGTCCGATCGGGACGAAGCTCCACGGCGGCGCCCTGCCATTCGACCCGGGCCAGTCCTACACGTTCATCGAGGGCCGGCCGCGGTCCGGGCTCATGGTCGTCGCGTACAACCTGCGCGACGTCAACCCGGGCGACGGCGGCTTCGGGTGCGTGCCCGGCAGCCACAAGTCGAACCTGCCCTTCCCGGAGTCGTGGAAGGAGCTCGAGGTGGACGAGGAGCTCGATCTCGTCCGCGCGGTGACCGGGCCCGCCGGCACGGCGATCATCTTCACCGAGGCGATGACCCACGGCACGCTGCCGTGGCGCGGGGCGGGGGAGCGCCGGACGCTGTTCTTCAAGTACGACCCGGGTCCGTACGCCTACAGTGCCGTCTACTACGACCGCGACCGCTGGCCGGACCTGACCGAACGCCAACGTGCGATCCTCGAATCGCCGAACGCCCGCTACCAGGGGCGCCCGACGGCCTGACCGCGCCGTTCCGGCGCTCGGCCCGGCGGCTCATGGCAGGCCCGGCGGCCGATGGCTGGAACCGAACCCGATATTCGCGAGTCCGGATGGCCTACGCGTGGACGGGCCGGTGCACAGGCGAGGTGGGCAGGGCCCGGGCGAGAAGGAACACGACCGCGGCCGCCAAGGGCACCACGATCAGCGCGGCGCGCAGGCCGAATGCGTCGGCCATGAGCCCGATCAGCGGGGGCGACACGAGGATCGCTATCCGGTCCACCGACCCCACGAGGGTAATGCCGACGGCGCGCGGTAGGCCAGGAATGTCGTCGGCGGTCCGCATGCCGGCCGGGATGAGCGTGGCGATACCAAGCCCGACGGCACCGAAGGCGAGCACGGTGGTCGCCGTTGCCGGAACGGCCAGGGCGCCAGCCATGGCACCCCCGGCCAGCGCCGCCCCCGCGCGGGCGACGGCGCGGTCGCCGTAGCGGGTGACGACACGGTCCCCGATGAGTCGACCCACGATCTGCATCGTCTGCAGCGCGACGAAGCCCATGCCGCTCAGCCAGGCCGCGGCCCCCAACTCTTCACGCAGGTACACCGTCCCCCATATGGCACTTGAGTCCTCCATCATCTGGGCCATCGCGACGATCACCCCCAGCGCCAGCACGCTCCGGGCGATATGCAGGCGCCCGATCCGAGGTAGCCGACCGAGCGCGCCGTCCCGGATCGCGGACCGCTCGGTGTCGTCCCGCCCGGGCAGGAGGAACCGGGACGCGCCAATGGCGAGGGCCGCGAACAGCGCCGCCGCCATCGAAAAGTGCCACACCAAGGGCAATCCCAGACCTGCCGCGGCGGCACCCATCAAGCCGCCGACGACCGCGCCGATACTCCACACGCCGTGGAGGGAGTTCAGGATGGACCGGTGGTAGAGGCGTTCGACCCGCAGCCCGTGAACGTTTCCTGCGACGTCGGCGATCGTGTCCAGGGACCCAGCGACCAACAAGACACCGGCGAGTGTCAACCACGAGGGAGCCAACCCGAGGAGCACGAGGTTCGCAGCCAGGCCGACGGTGCTGACGGGTGCCGCTCGCGCCGATCCCCACCGGGTCACGAGCACACCGGCGAGAAGCCCGACGATCAGCGCACCCAAACCATAGGCGGCGACGGCGAAGCCGAACGCGGCGTTGGAGAGCTCGAGTTGTGCCTTCAGGTCCGGGTAGCGCGGAACCACGTTGGCGAACAGAGCGCCGTTGGCGAAGAACAGGGCGGCCACGGCGCCGCGAGCCCTTCTCGCCGTCGGCGACGGCTCAGTCACGAAACCGAGCCCCCCGATCGAGGTAGGGCACGCGAGCAGTGTGCACTAGGTGCAGGCTCAGGGAAGGCGACCTGTCCACAGCCGAGCCAACCGGGCCCTCTGCGCGATCGCTAGAACGTCACTTGATACTCAGGCGGTCACTCGTCAGGGCCGTTTGTGACAACGGACCACCACGGTGATCATCTGCCGGAAATCGGCCGCCGACGGACCCCTCACGGCACGAAACCCGCGCAGGACCATCGGCCAGGCACTGATTCGAGCCACATCGGGTATGCTCACGGCACACTCGTGCTCGATGGGCGCTCCGGTCGGCGCCCCGGTCTCATACCGTTCGATCCCGATCCACCATACGCCCTGACCGGGCCCCGCCACAGAGCGGGAGGGCCCCTCGTCAGGAGCGTCTCCTCCATGTCCTTCGATCGTCTCGGGCTGTCGCCCGAGCTCCTCCGTGCCGGTCGCCAACCAGGGCTACACCGAGCCCACCCCCGTCCAGGCCGAAGCCATCCCGCTCGTCCTCGCCGGCCGCGACGTGCTCGCCGGCGCCCAGACCGGGACCGGCAAGACGGCCGCGTTCGTGCTGCCGATGCTGCAGCGCCTCCACGCCAGCGCCCGCGACGGGCCGTCGCGGCGTCCGCGCGCTCATCCTCACCCCGACCCGCGAGCTCGCGCTCCAGGTCGAGGAGAGCGTCCGCACGTACGGCGCGCAGCGCCCGATCCGCTCGACCGCGATCTACGGCGGCGTCGGCTTCGATCCGCAGGTCCGCGCCCTGCGCGGCGGGCCCGAGATCGTCGTCGCGACGCCCGGCCGCCTGCTCGACCACGTCGGCCAGCGCACGATCGACCTGTCGCGCGGTCGAGATCCTCGTCCTCGACGAGGCCGACCGCATGCTCGACATGGGCTTCATCCGCGACATCCGCAAGATCCTCGCGCTCCTGCCGGCCGCAGCGCCAGAACCTGCTGTTCTCGGCGACGTTCTCCGACGAGATCCGGCGGCTCGCGGACGGCCTCCTGCACGACCCGGCGTCGGTCCAGGTCACGCCGCGCAACACCCCGACCGAGCTCGTCACGCCAGGTCGTCCACCCGGTCGACCGCGAGCGCAAGCGCGAGCTGCTCAGCCACCTCATCAAGACCGGCGTGATCGACCAGGCGCTCGTCTTCACGCGGACCAAGCACGGCGCGAACCGGCTCGCGACCCAGCTCGAGCACGACGGCATCCCCGCCACCGCCATCCACGGCAACAAGAGCCAGCCGCAGCGCGTCCGCGCCCTCGCCGACTTCAAGGCCGACCAAGTTCGCGATCCTCGTCGCGACCGAGGTCGCCGCGCGCGGCCTCGACATCGATGCGCTCCCGCACGTCGTCAACTTCGAGCTGCCGATGGTCGCCGAGGACTACGTCCACCGGATCGGCCGGACCGGGCGCGCCGGCGTCGACGGCGACGCCGTCTCGCTGGTCTGCGTCGACGAGATGCGGCTGCTCTCCGACATCGAACGCGTCCTCGGGCGCTCGATCCCGTCCGAGGTCATCCCGGGCTTCGAGCCCGATCCGCGCATCCGACCCGAGCCGATCCTCCGCGGCGGCCTCGGTGGCGCACGACCCGGCGCCGGACCCCGTCAGCGACCGATCGGGGCGCCTCGCTACGGCGCGGGTGCGCCGCGACACGACGCCGTCGGACGTCCGGGTGGCCACGCGCCTCGCCCGCACGCCGGCGCACGGCCTTTCAACCCCGCGACCGCCGGCCGTCCCGCCGGGGCACTCGCCGCGAACCGCGGCGGCGTCGGTGGCGGGCACGGACCCGCGGGCAACCGCGGAGGCCATGCCCCGGCCCGACGGCACGAGGGTGGTCGCCCGTCCGGTGGCCGTCCCGCGCAGCCCGGCCAGTGGCTCGGCCAGCGTCCGAACCAGGGCGGCCGTCCCGTCCAGAACGGGCCCGGCGATCACGGCCCGCGCCCCAACCACGGCCCGCGCTCCAACAATGGTCCGCGCCCCAACCACGGTCCGCGCCCGAACGGGCGTCCCGACGGCGCTCCGTCGTCGCTACCCGGCGAGCGACTGGCCCGTGCCGGCGGACGCCCGCGAGACTGACCTCGCCCACGCTCGTCGACCTTCAGCGAGTCGGCGCGCCGGTCATCGCCGGTCTACGGGCGGCGCTCGGCTCGGCACGCTATCGAGCGAAGGCATCGAACGGGTTGTGCCGGGTCAGACGGGTGATCTCGGCCTCGTCGAGGCCGGCGCTGCGCAGCGCCGGCAGGAACCGTTCGCTCAGATAGGTGTACGGCCTGGGCGTGCCGCCGCCAGGCTGGGCCGGATCGTATGTCCCTCGGTCCTGACTCAACAGGAGTCGACCGCCGAGGTCCGCGTCGAGGACGCGCTTGATCCGCTCCACGAAGAAGGCGTCATCGAGGTCGTCGCTGCCGATGGCGTCGTACTCGATCCAGCTGCCGCGCCGGGCGACCTCCAGGTGCAGGTCGACGTCCGGCTCGGCCTGGGTATGGATCCAGATGTATCGGTCGGGCGAGACACCCGCCGATTCGAGGATATCGAGCTGATCCCGCACGACACGGCCCCGGATCGTGTGGCTGCCGATGACGCTGCCGGTCGCCTTCGCGGCCCTGGCCGCCGCGCGCAGGATCTTCGTCTCGCATTCGGTGAGGCCGTCGTCACCCGCACTGAGCTTGATCCAGCCGGCCTGCACGCCGGTGCCGGCGATCTCGTCGCTGAGCTCGCGGACCATCCACTCGTGTAGCTCGTCCTCGCTGGCGTCATGGCCCCACGGCGGCACCCACGGCTCGCGGTAGATCCCGGTCGGAACGACCAATGGGAAATCGGCCGCCTCGGATACGGCTCGGTCGATGTCGGCGCGGCGCCCGACGCCGAGCGTGCTGGCCTCGACGATCGCGCTGACACCCGCAGATCGAGCACGCTCGAGCTCCGGCCGCATCAGCGCGACCACGTCTGCCGGTTCGGCTTCGCCGTAGCCTGGCTGGTCCCACGTCCGAAGATCGACGAAGACATGTTCGTGCGGCAGCACGAGGGCAAGCTCTTCGGCACCCATCGGTCCGAGTGTCGTCATGATGCGGGCCATCGGTACAGGCTAGCGAGTCGTCAGGACGGATGGGGAGTGGCGCGGATGCGATACGAAGGAATCAAGGGCCGCGTTGCGATCGTGATCGATGCGAAATCACGGCATCGGCGCCGCGACCCCTCCGATCACGCCCGGCTGATCACCGCCAACGTCGTGCACCTTCGATAAGGCGGCAGGTGTCGGCAACCGATCGGGCCATCTCGGGGGCGTGGCGCCGTCCTGGATTCCGGCGGCTGTGGATCGCCTACACGGTATCGATGTTCGGCACGGAGGTCAGCAGTCTCGCCATCCCTCTGACGGCGGTCCTGACCCTCGATGCCGGTCCGATCGGGATGGGGGTCCTCGGTGCCGCCGCATCGGCGCCCGCACTCCTGTTCGGCCTGGTCGCCGGTGTCTGGGTCGATCGCCTGCGCCGCCGCCGCATCCTGATCGTGGCGGATCTGGCGCGCGCTGTGCTCCTCCTGTCGGTCCCGCTGGCCTGGGCGTCAGGGTTCCTCAGCCTCGCCTACCTGTCGCTCATCGCGTTCCTCGTCGGGACATTCGGCGTCTTCTTCGACGTCGCCCACAGCTCGTACCTGCCGTCACTCGTGTCCCCGGATGAGCTCGTCGACGGCAACAGCAAGCTCGAGGTGAGTGAATCGGTCACGCAGGCGATCGGACCGAGTACCGGGGGGCTCCTCGTCCAGGTCATCAGCGCGCCGCTGGCCGTCGCCGTTGACGCGGTTTCGTTCGTCGCCTCCGCGCTGTTCATCGGGGCGATCCGGACCGTCGAGCCGGCTCCCGAACCCAGCGAGACCCGGTCGCACATCCTCGCCGAGATCGCCCGGGGCGTTCGGTTCGTGCTCGGCCATCCGCTCCTGCGACCCACGGCGGGCTTTGCCGCCACTACACAGGTGTGCATGAGCGCGGTGCTCGCGGTCTATCTCCTGTATCTCGCCGACCAGCTGAAGCTGTCGCCGGTCGTCATCGGGATCGTCGGGATCGCCGCCGCGCCGGGCACGATCCTGGGAGCGTTCGTCGCGGCACGCGCCGTACGCCGGTGGGGGTTGGGTCCGACCATGTCGGCCGCCGCCTGGCTGCCCGCCCTGGGCGTCCTGCTGATCGCCGTCGCCGGCGCCGCGCCGGCGATCGCCGTGGCGTTCCTCATGGCCGGCTGGTTCGTCCTCGGATCGGGCTCGATCTACGACATCAGCGAGGTCAGCCTGCGTCAGGCCACCACCCCAGACCGACTCCTCGGCCGGGTCAACGCGACGCGGCACATCGCCTTCTACGGGTTCATGCCCATCGGCGCGCTCCTGGGCGGCGTCCTCGGCGCCGCGATCGGCCTGCAACCGACGATCCTGCTCGGGGCCGTCGGCCTGTTCCTGGCCCCGCTGTGGATCGTCGCCGGCCCGATCCGACGACTGTCCGATCCGCCGGCGCCGACGTGACACGTCAACAAGCGAGTGACGGCGTGGTCATCCGGTCAGGATGATGCCGGGCACGGAGTAGTGCGCATCATTGATGTGCAGCCCCGATCGACACGAGAGGAGATCCCATGGACCTGACCAGTGACGCCCGGCGACTCGCCAGCGTCGGCACGTTCTTCATCACCGTCGGCTGGATCGCCGTCATCTACGCCCTCATCGCCGGCGTGGTCTGGTGGATCGACCTGGCCGGCCGCGAAGCATTCAACCTCTTCGAGGCGCTCGCGATCTCGGCCAGCGCCGTCGGCCTGCCGATCTTCACCGCCATGATCGTCCTCGGCTTTGGCTACGTCCTTCGCCTCTTCGCCCTGTACGTGGCGAGCAAGGCCGCCTAGCCCGAGCCGACGAGGAGCGACAGCATGATCGTCCGCCGGATCGCCGCCCTGCTCCTGCTCGGGTCGCTCATCGCGGCGTGCTCGGCGGGCCCGGGCACGGGTGGGCAACTCGAAGGCACGGACTGGGTCCTGCGCTCCTATGCGCAGGAGGGCAGCCTCGTGACGGTCCCGGAGACCCTGTTCGCGGACGCCGAATTCAAGGCGAACCGCGTGTCCGGTTACTCCGGCTGCAACACCTTCGATGCGCTGTACCGGTCCGGCGGCCGGACGCTCTTCATCGGCGTGCCGGCAACGACGTTCATGGCCTGCTCGGAGGAGGCCAACGCCTTCGAGTCGGCCTATCTCGCGGGCCTGGAGGCCAGCCGCTTCTACAGCGAGCGACGGGGCACGCTGACGATCTTCGATGCCCAGGGCAGCACGGTCCTCGTGTTCGACGCGGCGCCGCGGAACCCGGTGCTCGGCAACTGGGTCGTCGACTCGTTCGCGACCGCTCCCGGGACGCTGACCGCACCGATCGAAGGCACGTCACTGACGGCCGTCTTCGGGATCGCCAGCGTCGGCGGCTCGGCTGGCTGCAACCAGTACACCGGCACGTACGGGACGAACGGCAACGTCGTGCGGGTCGGCCGGCTCGCCACCACCCGCATCGCCTGCGAAGACGAGATCATGACCCAGGAGACCGCCTTCCTCGCGGCCATGGAAGGTGCCGCGCTGATCGACCGGCGCGGGCCGTCGCTCATGCTCACCGACATCCGCGGGGACATCCTCGTCGCGCTGGTGCGACCGTCGCCCGAGCCGGGCACGTCGCCCGCACCGTCGGCGGAGGCATCGGAAACACCCGAGGCGACCCCCACTGCGTCCCCGACCGCGACCCCGACCGCCGAACCCACCCCGACCGCGCGCCCGACGGCGACGCCGACCCCGGCGCCGACCCTGCCGCCACGGCCGACGCCGGCACCGACCGTCGAACCGCCTCCCTCGATCCCGCCGACGGCGACCTGCGACCTCGCCGGCTCGGGTGGCGAGGCGCTGGCGTCGATGGTCTATCCGGCGTCGTGGTCAACCTTGGACGCCCCGCCCGAACTCGCGTGTCGGTACTTCGATCCGGAGCCGATCACCGTGCCGGCCGACCCGGCCACGCTCCAGACCGCGGTGGAGGTGATCGCCTCGGCCATGCCATTCGCGGACGCGATCAACGCGGCCACCGACCCGGCTTCCTGGGACGTCACACAGCTCAAGGACGTGACCGTGGGGACGCTGCCTGCGACGCTCGTCGAGGCCGTCGCGATCGCCGATACCGCGGGCGTCGCCGTCGGCACCTCGAGCTTCGCGTACATCGTCGATTACGGCGCCGCTGGCACGCTCATCATTCGCACGGCCGGCACCGCCGGCGACCCGGCCTACGCCACGAACACCGCGGTGGTGACGCTGATGGCGGCGCGCTCGACGTTCACGCCGCCGGCCTGACGCCCCGTCACACCGCCGCGACCATCGGCCGCGACCGCCGGCGCCCTAGGGCGCGCGCCTGGCGATGTCCTCGAGGTACGCCTCGATCTCGGGAACCGAGCGCAGGGCCCGCTCGAAGTAGGTGTTGACCGCGCCCAGCGCGGCGTCCTGGATGCCGGCCATCTCGTCGGATCGGTCGGCGTGTGACTCGCGTGCCTGGAGCGAGTTCCGAAGCTGCAGCAGGTGGCCGACCATCTTGGCCTCCTCGGGGCCGTCGAGCGCCTGGATCGCCGACATGATCAGGCCGTCGACCTGCGAGACCATCGTGTCGGTCGCGAACGTGTCGCCCGACGACGCGGCGTCGTCGAGCGTCCGGATGAGCGCCGAGACCTGGTACAGCGCGGTCACCGGCTCGTCGAACAGCTCGCGGATGTAGGCCGCCTCGCGGTACTTGCCGTTCATCCGGAAGACGTTGTACATCCGCCGCGCGGCCTTGCCGAAGTTCGGTTCCTTGACCGTGTACTTCCAGACCTCGTGCTCGAGCGTGTCGACGTAGTCGTCGACCGAATCCGCCGAGAGCTCCTTCACCAGCTTCGAGAACAGCGGGATCGACTCGGCTCTCGAGGTAGACCTCCTGGTAGTACGGGTCGAGGAACCCGTCGAGCGGCACGATGGTGCCGTCGGGCGCCTCCCAGGTCGGGTCGAGGACGTTGCTCGCGTTCGCCAGCTGGCCGCGCGTCTTGTCGGCGATGACCCAGTCGAGCTTGCACCAGCCCGGATCGTGCGAGGCCTCCTCCCACGTGTACACGCGGAGGGCGCCGTCGGGCAGCGTGACCTCCATCTGGCCGGCCTTGATCTCCTCGGGCGTCCACGACATCGGGGAGCCGGCACCGACCGGGCTCGCCGCCCTTGGTCGCGGCGACCGGATGCGTCCCGAACTTGACCTCCCAGAGTCGATGGGTCGGCCCGGTCGCGGTGTCGAGGGCCTTCTGGCGCATGAGATCGGCGAGGATGGCGCACGCCTCCTCGCGGGTGTCCGCACGGATGTGGACACGCTCGAAGAAGTCGCAGTCGGCTGGATACGCGTTGATCTTGCTCTGGGCCGCCGACCCGGAGATCGACAGCGCGGTCATGACCTGCGGCGGCCGGTCCTCGAAGCCGACGATCGTGGACATCTCGCGGAACCGCGCGAGGTCCTCCGGCTGGAAGTCGAGCATCGTGACCCGATGGCCGTAGACGCCGCTGTCGACGTCGACGACGAGGTCACCGCCGCTCGCCTCGGTCTCCATCGCCGCGACCCATTCCGCGGCCTCGTCCTCGTTGAGTTCCACCCCGAGCCGAGTGGCCGACGCGACGACCCGCGCGATCGCGTCGTCCGATGACGTCCCGGATGCCATGCGAACCCCTCCTGCTCCAGTTCGGAGGCAGAGTATGACCCGCCGAACGTCGGCTAGAGTGGCGATGCAGAGCGCATGAGGACAGTCGAGGAGGCACACGTGGAGGACCTCAAGGACAGCGTCGTCGCGATCACCGGTGCGAGCGCCGGCATCGGGCGCGCGACGGCTCGCGAACTGGCCCAGGCGGGGGCACGGGTGGTGCTCGGCGCGCGTCGCCGCGAACGTCTCGAGGCGATCGAGGCGGAGTTCCCCGGGCAGGTCGCGGCGGTCGTGATGGACGTCCGTTCCCCCGACGACAGCCGGCGCCTGGTCCAGGAGGCCGTCGCACGGTTCGGGCGACTGGACAGCATCGTCGTCAATGCCGGCATGGGCATGTACGGCGGCATCCTCGACCGGACCGACGACGAGCTGGCGACCATGCTTGACACCAACATCGCCGGGACCGTCTGGCCGATCCGGGCGGCGGTGCCCGAGATGCTCAAGGCCGGGCGTGGCGACATCGTCATCGTGGCCTCGGTCGCCGGGTTCCGGGGCGGTGCGGACGAGGCGGTCTACGCGGCCACGAAGTTCGCCCAGGTCGGCCTGGCCGGATCGCTCGACCGTGAGCTCCGCGACAAGGGCATCCGGGTCACGACGATCGGCCCGGCCGGCACCTCGACCGAGTTCGCGATCGGCGCGGGACGGACCGAGGACATGCCCGAACTGCAGACGTACCTCAAGCCCGAGGACATCGCGTTCGCCATCCGCACGGTCCTCGAGCAACCCCGCCGCCTGCGGACCCAGTACTGGACGATCTGGAGCATGGCCCAGTCCAGCTGATGAGGACGGGCGTCGGTCGGCTGCTTGCGACCACGGTGGCGCTGGTCGTCGTGGCCGGGTGTGCTCAGGCGACGTCCGATCCTGTCGTGGATGGCTGGCCGATCGGCTCGGAATTGGACTGCGCGGTCACCCCGTGCGCGGCGTGGCTCGCGGTCGCCCATGCGAGGCTTGATGTCCGCGATCCGGGACACGCGGAGATCGTCACCGCGACCCTGCACAGCGAGGGTGTCACGGTCGGTCCGGACGGCCAGTTGCAGCTCACGACCCGTAGCGGCGGGTGTTGCGCGGTTGCGCGCTTCGTGCTCACGGACGGCACGGTCGAGGCGATCGGCGTCGGAACGCCGGGGATCGGCGACGAGATCCGGACAGTGGACTTCGGTCCGTGATGGTCCTCGGAGAGCTGCGGATGGAGGGCTGAGGCGGTCCGAGCCTAGCCGCGTCGCCCGAAACCGAACGAACCGACACGCCGACGGACGACCGGCAGCCATGCCAGCGTGCCGACGGTCTGGGCCAGCAACAGCAGGATCAGCAGGAGTCCGGAGGCCGCGGCGAGGAATCCCGGGACGACGAAGGGCCCGATGAACCCGATCGCGCCACCCTCGAAGCCCACCATGCCGTTGAGCCCGGCCGAGATGTCGAAGCTGCTCGGTTCGCGTGGCCCTGCGGGCGGCGCGCTGGCGACCGGGACGGGAGCGACGAGCGTGCTCGTCGATGGCGAGGCGGACGCGGATGGCGAGGCGGACGCGGCCGGCACCAAGGCCTCGGAGGCGAATGCCGTCGGCGCCGGCGTCGTCGCGCGAGGCGTGGCTGCAGGCAGGGTCGGCCCGGACGTCGGCGTCGCCTTGGGCGTCGGCTTGGGCGTCGGCTTCGGCGGTTTGGGGGTGGGCTTCGGTGTCGCAGCGGGGGGGTTGCACGAGCCCGTCGGCGCGATGATCGTGTTGGTGTCGAGGGTGATGGCCCCGTTCTGCGCGAAGGCGCGCCCGCCGTTCCGGCCGCCGCCGACACCGATCGTCGCGCCGGTCGTCATCGTGATGCTGACCAGGGCCATCAGGTTGCCCTGGAGCGAGGTGGCCGTGCCGATGGTCGCCGAGCTGCCGACGGCCCAGAAGACCGCGCATCCATCGGCGCCGTTGGTCAGCCGGACCCGGGCGGCCGTCCCGGTGGTCAGGGTCGAGCCGATCTGGAAGATGAACGTCGGGTTCGATGCGCCCTCACCGTCGAGGGTGAGCGTCCCGTGCAGCGCGGCCGATGACCCGAAGTGGTAGACGCCCGGGCCGAGGGTCTTGCCGCCGAGATCGACGCCCGACATCTCCGTGACGGGCTCCGCGCCCGTCGCGTCATGATGCGCGCGCAGCACGTCGTCGGCGGCGTTCGCTGCCGCCGCATTGCCGATGTCGCTTCGGCCGGTGACGACACCGCCAAGCCCGGTCACCGAGGGTCCGACCAGTGCGAGATTGCCGTCGATCAGGCTGGTCCCGGTGTTGGTGATGGTCGTATTCGCCACGATCGCGTAGTTGTCAGCGGTGCCGAGACCTGGCGGGGCCACCGCCAGGCCGACCGCGGGCAGGACCAGGGCGGCCGCAAGCACGAAGACCGGGATGATCAGGCGACGCGTCGGCGTCCGCAGACAGAGTTTGGCCGGCACCGTCAGGCGACCGCGCGGCCGGTCGTCACGACCGAACGGCCCGGTGTCCAGAGGCCGCTCCGCTCGTCGCCCGGCATCGGCGCCGACGCGACCGTCCGGATGCCGTTCACGAAGGCCGTGACCAGTCGCTCGTCGAGTTGCGAGCCACACGCGTCCTCGAGACGGGTCAGCGCCTCGTCGACGGAGAGGGCCTTGCGGTAGGGCCGGGTCGTGGTCATCGCCGAGAACGCATCGCAGACCGCGAGGATGCGGGCGACCTCGGGGATGGCATCGCCGATCAATCCGTGCAGGTAGCCCTTCCCGTCCCAGCGCTCGTGGTGGTGGCGGATGCCGGCACGGATCTCGTCGAGGTCGGGCAGGTCGCGGACGATGAGATCGCCCAGCGCGACGTGTTGCTTCACCGTTTCGTACTCGCCCTCGCTGAGCGCGCCGGGCTTGCGCAGGATCCCGTCTGGGATCCCGATCTTCCCGATGTCGTGGAGCCGACCCGCGCGATACAGGACCGAGCGGACCTGATCGTCGAGACCCAGTTGCGCGCCAAGGAAGCCTGCGTAGCGGGCGACATCCTCGGAGTGACGGCGCGTGTAGTGGTCCTTGGTGTCGACGGCGATGATCAGGCCCTCGAGGACGTCGAACCGGACGGCCTCCTCGAGCGGCACGACACCGGCGTCCGCGACGCGGACGCTGTCACCGCCGCTGGCCTTGGCCTCGTCGAGGGTCCGCGACGCGCTAGACAGGAGCGTGGTCACCGATTCGCCGTTGATCGGGAACGTGCAGATCCCCGCACTGACCGTGACCGGGAGGCGTTCGGAGGCGTCGAATTGCAGGCTCAGATCGACGAGCTGCATCCGGACGTGTTCGATCGTCAGCTCCAGGTCGGTCGTCACGTCGGGGGTGACGATGACCAGGAACTCGTCCGGCCCATAGCGTCCCCAATGCGTCTCCGGGGGAAGCACGTCGTGCAGGAGCGCGGCGACCGCGATCAGGGCCTGGTCACCGGCCGGATGGCCGTAGGTCTGGTTCAGGTTGCGGAAGTTGTCGATGTCGACCAGCGCGATCCCGAGTGTCTCGTCGGCCTTGCGCGCGGCCTCGACCGCGACCGCCAGCACCCCGACCAGCGCCCCGTGATTGAGCGTGCCGGTCAACTGGTCCAGCCGCGTCGCTTCGAGGAGCTCGTCGGTCTGGCGCAGGATGCGTCGCTGCGCGGCCCGGAAGACGAGGTAGAGGGCGATGGCCGCCAGCGCCCCGGCGAACAGCGTGACGATCATGACCTGTCGACGGAGCCGATCGAGGTCGCCGAGGATGGGCGCCGCATCTCGCCAGATCCCGACGACCGCGACGACCCGGTCGTTGAACTTGACCGGGAAGTAGGCCCGCAGGACATCGTTCGCGGGCAGGGCGGCACCGACGGACTCGGCCTCCGCGACCGGATGGAGCCCGGCCGTGACCGTGCCGTCAGCCGCGGCCGTGAAGTCCGGCGACGGCGCACCGCGCAACCCGTCGGGCTCGTCGGTATCCGCGACGAGGACCGTGCCGTCAGGCGACCGGACTTCGATGCGCATGATCTCGCCGGCCGAGTCGATCGTGCTGAGTTGCGCCCGGAGGGTGGCGGCGCGCGTCGCGGACATGCCGCCGGGTTCGAGATCGTCGGGCAGCAGGTAGCCGTTGACGAAGCCGCGGACGGTCGCGGCATCGGAGCCGACGATCGCGCTGAGCATCGTCTGGGACGACTGCGTCGACACGATGATCGCCTGACTCAGGGCCGTCAGACCGACGACCATCAGGAAGAAGCCAAAGACGACGATCAGGAGGACCGGCCGCTTGAGCGACCGGATAGGCGCTCCGAACAAGGGCGGCTCCGGGTGATGGACTCCGAACCTAGCGACCCATGGGTACCGGCGTCCTGTACCCAATAGTCATGACGGACACTCAACCGGGCCGCCGACCGCCGGTGGTCCCCGATCGACAACCGAATCGCAATCCAAAAACCCTACTAAAGCAGTAGACATTCTTCGGGTACGACCCATATAGTCGGAGGCATGGCGACCGACGACCGACATGTCGACATGTGTATGCCCTGGCGGCCCCATGGAGGGGACACAGGGCGCTAGGTCGCACGTCATCGACCGATGACGACGACCAAGGGCCGGTCCCGGGGCCGCAGTCCAGGTGAGGACTGCGGCTCTTCTGTGTCCCGGTCAGCCCGTGGTGCGCCGCCGACCCCGATCCGAGGGACCGATCCAACCATCCACTGAGCGAGGGAACGACTCCGGTGTCAATCGATCCATCGCCGTTCGACCCAGCGGGTCGGAGGTCGCACCACCCGGGCGCGACCGATGTCCAGCACGGGGTCGAGTTCGTCGGCCTGAGCCGGGCGTTCGCGCGACCCACGGGACGCGGCGTTCACGAGGGCTCGAGCCACGTCGTCCTGCGGGACATCTCCCTGACCGTTCGGCCGGGCGAGGTCCTCGCGATCCTCGGGACGAGCGGGTGCGGCAAGTCCACGCTGCTGCGGATCACCGCCGGGCTGGATTCGCCGACGACCGGCGAGGTCAGGATCGGCGGCGACCCGGTCGTCGGGATCGACCCGCGATGCGCGTTCGCCTTCCAGGAACCTCGGCTCCTGCCGTGGCGAACGCTCGCCGAGAACGTGGTCCTGGGGCTGCCACCCTCGACCGCCTCCGTGACGGCCCGCGACCGGGTCACGGATCTGCTGGGACTCGTCGGCCTGACCGACTTCGCCGGCCATCGGCCACGCGAGGTGTCAGGCGGCATGGCCCAGCGAACATCGCTGGCCAGGGCGCTGGCCCGTGACCCGTGGGTGCTCCTGCTCGACGAGCCGTTCGGGTCGCTCGATGCCCTGACCCGCCTGAAGATGCAGGACCTCCTCCTCGATGTCCATGCCGCGGCTCCGACGACGGTGCTGTTGGTCACCCACGACGTCGACGAGGCGATCCAGCTGGCCGACCGGGTGATCCTGCTCGGCGAGGAGCCGGGGAGCGACGGCGCCACCGTCCGACAGATCGTCACCGTCCCAGGTGTTCGGCCGCGCGACCGGGGATCGGCCGAGTTGGCCGAGCTCCGTGCCGACCTCCTGGCCGGCCTCGGGATCGACCGCCATGCCCACGTCCACTGATCGACAGGTCGCACGGGCGACACCAATCGAAAGGAACGATCGACGCATGAACCTCCGACCACGCCGCGCCAGGACCCTGGCGGTCACCATCCTGGTGGCAGCATTCGCGATCGCTGGTTGCTCATCCGGCACGGGCGCCTCGGGTGCGCCGGCCGGGGCCGCCGGCGCCGCGGGGACCGTCACCCAGGGCGGCACCCTGAACATCGACTTCGCGACCTACAACCCCCTCAGCCTGATCATCAAGCAGAACGGCTGGCTCGAGGCGGAGCTGGCCGACCAGGGCATCACCGTCAACTGGGTCAAGTCGGCCGGCTCGAACAAGGCCAACGAAGCGCTGCGCGCCAACGCCATCGACGTCGGCTCGACGGCCGGCTCGGCCGCGCTCCTGGCGCGCTCGAACGGCTCGCCGATCCAGGTCATCGACATCTACTCGCAGCCCGAGTGGGCGGCCATCGTCGTTCCCAAGGGCTCCTCGATCGCGTCGGTCGGGGACCTGAAGGGCAAGAAGATCGCGGCGACCAAGGGGACCGACCCCTACTTCTTCCTGCTCCAGTCGCTCAACGAGGCCGGTGTGAGCCAGTCTGACGTGACCGTCGAGGTCCTCCAGCATGCCGACGGCTGGGCTGCGCTCCAGAACGGCTCCGTCGATGCGTGGGCCGGACTCGATCCGATCATGGCCGGTGCCGAGCAGGCCGGGGCCACGCTGCTCTACCGGAACGTCGGCTTCAACAGCTACGGGTTCCTGAACGCCACCGAGTCCTTCCTCACGACGAAGCCCGACGTGGCGCAGGCCGTCGTCGACGCCTATGAGCATGCCCGCGCGTGGGCGCAGGCGCATCCGGCCGAAACGGCGCAATTCCTCGCCACCGAGGCCGGCCTGGATCTGGCGGTGGCCACGAAGGTCATCGCCGAGCGGTCCAATCTCGACGTCGACCCGGTGCCGGGCGCGGCCCAGCGCACGGTCCTCGAGAAGATCGGGCCGATCTTCGTGGCCTCGGGCGACGTGAAGTCGCAGAAGGAGATCGACGCGGCCCTCGCGAGCCTGATCAACCCGGCATTCGTGTCCAAGGCCGATCCGAGTCGCTTCGAGTGACCCGGAGCCGAACGATCGCGGCGCCGGCGGGATCTCCTCCCCAGCCGGCCGCCGCGGTCGCCAGCACCGATCCGGCGACCCGTCGGTCCATCGCCCCGCGGCGATGGACCTCGGTCGTCATCGGCGCGCTCCTGCCGCTCGGGATCCTCGTCGCCTGGCAGGCCACGACTTCGCTGGGCTTGTTCACCGTCGTCCAGCTGCCATCGCCCGCGATGGTCCTCGAGGCCGGCGTCGAGCTCGTGGAGCGCGGCACGCTTGGTGGATTCATCCTCACATCGGCCCAACGCGTCATCGTCGGGTTCACGATCGGGGCGACGCTCGGACTCCTGCTCGGTGCCGTCACCGGCCTGGCCCGGACCTGGGACGTCTTCTTCGGATCCACGCTCGGCGCGATCCGCGCCGTCCCGTCCCTCGCCTGGGTGCCGTTGCTGATCCTGTGGCTCAAGATCGGCGAGGAGTCCAAGATCACGCTCATCGCGATCGGAGCGTTCTTCCCCGTCTACACGACCGTGTCGGCCGCGCTCCGTCACGTGGATCGGCAACTGGTCGAGGCGGGCCGCGCGTTCGGCCTGCGCGGGGTCGGGTTGTTCACCACGATCCAGCTGCCGGCCGTCCTGCCGTCGGTGATCTCCGGACTGCGCCTGGCGCTCGCCCAGTCATGGCTGTTCCTCGTGGCCGCCGAGCTGATCGCGTCATCGAGCGGGCTCGGGTTCCTCCTCGTCGACTCCCAGAACAACGGCCGCGTCGACCGGATCCTGCTGGCGATCGTGCTGCTCGCCGTCCTGGGCAAGACGACCGACGCGATCCTCGGTATCTTCGAGAGGTGGGCGATCCGTCGATGGACATGAAGGCCGGCTACGCGTGCCTGTTGCCGGCACGCACGTCGACCTATCCCGACGAGCTCCTGCTTCGGATCTACCGCGACAGCCGCACGATCGCGATGGTCGGAGCGTCGTCGAGCTGGAACCGGCCGAGCTACTTCGTCATGCGCTACCTGCAGCGCAAGGGCTTCCGGGTCATTCCGGTCAACCCGCGGGGGCTCGACGCGCCGATCCTGGGTGAGACCGTCTACCCGGATCTCGAATCGATCCCGATCCCGGTCGACGTCGTCGACGTCTTCCGGCGGCCCGCCGACGTCCCGGCGGTCGCGGCCTCGGCGGTGAAGATCGGGGCCAAGGTCCTCTGGCTCCAGCTCGGCATCCGAAGCCCTGAGGCGGGCACCATCGCCGGGCTCGGCGGACTGACGTTCATCGAGGACACGTGCATGAAGATCGAGTTCGGGCGGCTCAGCGGCGAACTCGCCTGGAGTGGGATCAACACCAGGATCATCTCGAGCCGCCGCGGGCGACTGCTGGGATGACGGGGGAACCCAGGCCGGAGGACGGGCCGCCCGACGAGATCGACGAGCCCTACGGGTTCGCCACGCGGGCCGTCCATGCCGGCGCCAAGCCGGACCCGGTCACCGGCTCCCGCAACGTGCCGATCCACCAGACCACCTCCTACGTCTTCGACGACGTCGACCATGCGGCGGCGCTCTTCAACCTCCAGACCTTCGGCTACATCTATTCGCGGCTGACCAACCCCACCGTCGCGGCGCTCGAGGAACGAGTGGCCGCCCTGGAGGGTGGCCGAGCGGCCGTCGCCGCGGCGTCCGGACATGCGGCCCAGCTCCTCGCCTTCTACACGCTGCTCGATCCGGGCGACCACGTCGTCGCGGCGCGCCAGCTCTACGGCGGTTCGCTGACCCAGCTCCGGCACACCTTCGGCCGGCTCGGCTGGAGCGCGACCTTCGTCGACGCGACGGACCCGTCGGCGGTCGCGGCGGCGATCGGCGAGCGGACCAAGGCCGTGTTCGTCGAATCGCTCGCCAATCCTGGCGGCGTCGTAGTCGATCTCGAGGCGTTGGCGAATATCGCGCACGAGGCGTCGATCCCGCTCCTCGTCGACAACACGCTCGCGACCCCGTACCTGTGCCGGCCATTCGAGTGGGGTGCGGACCTCGTCGTCCACTCGCTGACCAAGTTCCTGTCCGGTCACGGGACGTCGATGGGTGGGGTCATCGTCGAGTCTGGGCGGTTCGACTGGCGGGGGAGCGGCAAGTTCCCATTCCTCGCCGGTCCCGACCCCGCCTACCACGGCCTCGACTTCATCGAGACCTTCGGCGACTTCGGCTTCTCGATGAAGGCGCGGGCGGTGGCGCTGCGGGATCTCGGCCCGGCCCTCTCGCCGACGAACGCGTTCCACATCCTGACCGGGATCGAGACACTGCCGCTCCGGATGGAGCGTCACGTGGCGAACGCCCGGACCGTGGCCGAGTTCCTCGTCGGCCACCCGAGCGTGGCCTGGGTCTCCTATGCCGGCCTTCCGACGAGTCCGTATCACGCGCTCGCGAACCGGTATCTGCCGCGCGGGGCCGGATCGGTGTTCACCTTCGGCGTCCGTGGCGGCTTCGAGGCGGGTGTGCGGGTCGTGGAGGGCGTCAACCTGTGGTCGCACCTGGCCAACGTCGGCGACACGCGCAGCCTGATCCTGCATCCGGCCTCGACCACCCACCGACAGCTCAGCGATGAGGAGCGCCTCGCGGCCGGTGCTGGCCCCGACGTCGTCCGCCTGTCGGTCGGGATCGAGTCGGTGGAGGACCTGATCGCCGACCTCGACCAGGCGCTCAGCGGCGCCGCGCCGGTCGAGACCGCATGAGTCCCAGGTGGGGCCTTCGGTTCTGACCATCGACCCTTCGAGCGGGGCGATGGTCAAAGGCCGAGCGTGAGCCTGATCGACTCCCACTTGTCGACGAGGTCGAAAGTGGCGGCGCCGATGAGCAACGCGCCGGAGCCGATCTCGATCGGGCGGTGGTGCGCGACGAGCCAGTGGACCACTGCCTGGCCGCGCGCGGCGGCGAGCAGCGAGAGGATCACCAGGGGCAGGCCGAATCCGAGCCCGAAGACGAGGAACGTGGAGAGCTTGCCCGCCGCGTCGGCGACGCCCACGGAGATGGCCAGGAGCGAAACGAGGAACGGTCCCGCGCACGGAAACGCGAGTGGTCCGAGCAGGATGCCGTACACGTAGGCCTGCCCGAACGGGTTGTCGAGAACCGGCACCCGGACCGTTGGCAGCCGGTTGAATGGGTTGCGGCCGACGATGAGCAGGACCCCGAGAACGATGAGCAGCCCATCGACGAGCGGCGTCACGTACACGAGCAGCCGGCTCGTCGGGATGGCGACGGTGACGAGGACGATGCCCGCCACCATCATCGTCGTGAGGACGCCCGCGAGGACGAGCAGCCCAAGGACTCCGGTCGCCCGTCGGCCTTCGAGAACCTGGGCGTTCGCCCCCAGGTAGGCGATGAACGCCGGGTAGAGGGGTAGCAGGCAGGGACTGCTCGCGCTTGCGAGCCCCAGCGTGAACGCGAGCCACAGGCCCTCCAGGCTAGGCCCCGGCGTTCCTGACGAGCGCGACGACCTGTTCCGAGCTCTTGGGTCCGTGCGCTGTCAGCGTCCCGACGCCGTCGGTCCCGACGATGACGATCGGCGTGAGCGGCGGGTTGAGCACGTTCGCTCCGAACTCCTCGGCCAGCGCCCGAGACACGGGGATCCCGGCGATCGCATATCTGCCGTCAAAGCCGTTCTGGACCTGGTAGTCGGCGAGCGCGGCGGCGTCCTCGTGCAGGTCGACGTCGAGGACCACATAGACGACCTTGCTCGCCGGCCCGAGCTCGGCAAGCGCCGCGTTCACCTCAGCTCCCTGGCGCAGGCAGTTCGGGCACCAGATCGCCATCGTCTCGACGATGACGACATTGCCCGCCGCAACCAAGTCGGCGATCTGGAACGTCTCACCGGTCTGAACGTCGACCAGCGGTGCGGTGGCCCATGGCTGCGTCATCGCAATGACCGATGCGGCGGTCGGCGTCGCAGACGGGTCCAAGGTGCCGGTCGCTGGCGAAGGAGCGGGCGGCGTGGCGGTTGCGGCGCCGGTTGCCGGAGGCGCGTTCGCGCTGCCCGGCGTACAGGCAGCGAGCACGATGACCACGAGCAACGCGACCGGCCGGGCCCACGGATGTCCGGTTCGGCTGTGCGATCTGTCGGGCACGGCTCAACCTTGAGTACGGCGGGTGACAACCAGATGACGGCTCGCGACACAATGATGGCGCATCACGTTGACGTGATCGCAAACTCGGACGGCGCCCTGACCATGAGCCTCACCGAACGTCGGCGGCCAACTCGCGACCGCGCGCCCCGGGGTCCGCTAGGGCGATGGCGCCACGAGTGTGACGAACGGCTCTTCGCCGGGAGCCGCCTCGACAGACACCCGTGTGCGAACGGCGCCATCGGACACCAGCTCGATGACATATCGGCCGGGAACCAGAGACGGGAAGAGGAAGTGGCCGCCTTCGGCAGGCTCGCCTGGGTCGGGGACGGGGTTGGGAGGGTCGTCTGACGACACCACCCGGACGACGGAGTCCGGAGGGTACGGGCCCATGACCCGTCCGCTCCGCGGTCCGGCAGAGCGATAGCGGTCGACGGTCGTGGGCTGAGTGCCCTCCTGGGCCAGGTCGTCGAAGAACGCCTGATAGACTTCGCGCCGCGGGCGGGAGTAGCTCAGTTGGCAGAGCGGCAGCCTTCCAAGCTGCATGTCGCGAGTTCGAACCTCGTCTCCCGCTCCAAGCACCCTGGACGATCCCGGACGGAGTCTTACAGGTCCGTCTTCGAGCTGAGTTGGATCGGGACCGTCTCGGTCAACACGCGCGAGCGGATCATCGGCTCCGTGGTCATCCGGTACTTCCTGAAGTGGGGCGAATCCAGGTGCGCGTCGTAGGCCGCTTTGCTGGCGTAGATCTCGAAGAACCGGAGTCGGGAGGGCGCGTCCTTCTCGGCGACGGCATAGATCGCCAGCACGCCTGGCTCCACCCGCACCGACTCCTCCATCTCCTCCTTGACAGCCGCGATGAAGGCCTCGCGCTGGGCGGGATCCACGTCGATCTCGGCGACGCGGACGAACGATTGAGCTCTCACGCGCCGAGTCTGCCATGACGACCGGTCCGCTCGCGGGCCAGCGGCTCATCGCGATCCTCGCCGCGGTCGCCCTCGTGGCCGGCGCCTGCGGCGCGGCCGAGGTGTCGGGGCCGCCGTCGTCGAGCCCGAGCGCATCCGCCGTGATCGACTGGCACGACACGAGCCTCCCACCCGAGGTCCGCGCCGAGGACCTCCTGGCCGAGATGACGATCGACGAGAAGATCGGCCAGATGACGCAGCTCGAGAAGGACTCGGTCCTACCGGCCGGGGTGACCAACCTGCTCCTCGGTTCGGTGCTGAGTGGCGGCGGCGGCTCGCCGCTGACGAACGATGCCGATAGCTGGTACGCGATGGTCCAGGCCTACCAGGAGGCCGCCCTCGCGACGCGGCTGGGCATCCCGATCCTCTACGGCACCGACGCCGTGCATGGCCACGGCAACGTCGTGGGCGCGACGATCTTCCCGCACAACGTCGGGCTGGGCGCCGCGAACGACCCGGACCTCGTCGAACAGATCGGCCGGGCGACCGCGGTCGAGATGGCAGCCACCGGCATCCGCTGGAACTTCGGGCCAGTCCTTGCGGTGCCACAGGACGTGCGCTGGGGCCGGACCTACGAGGGCTTCAGCGAGGACCCGCTGATCGTGGCCGAGCTCGGGAGCGCGTATATCCGTGGTCTGCAGGGCGCCGATGTCGCCGCGCCCGATTCCGCGGCCGCGACCGCCAAGCACTTCCTCGGCGATGGCGGCACGGTCTGGGGCTCATCGACCGCGCCTGGCTACGCCATCGACCAGGGCGTGACCGACATCGACGAGGCGACGCTGCGCGCACTCCACCTGACGCCGTACGAGGACGCGATCGAGGCCGGCGCCCGCATCGTCATGGCGTCGTTCTCGAGCACCGGCGCCGGCAAGGTCCATGGCGACCATCACCTGCTGACCGAGGTCCTCAAGGGCGAGCTTGGTTTCACCGGCTTCGTCGTCTCCGATTGGGCCGGCGTCGACCAGGTCGACCCCGTTTACGGCACGGCCGTGGCCACCGCCATCTCCGCCGGCATCGACATGGTCATGGTCCCGTCCGACGCCGCGCGGTTCGGGACCGCCGTCCGCGCCGGCCTCGCGGCGGGCACCATCGAGGGGGTTCGGATCGACGACGCCGTCGCGCGCATCCTGCGGGTCAAGTTCGAGCTCGGCCTGTTCGAGACCCCGATGCCGCCATCAGGCCACGGAGCGGAGCTCGGCTCGGCCGCCGACCGGGCACTCGCCCGGGGCGCGGCTGCCGCGTCGGCCGTCCTGCTCAAGACCACGCCCAGGGTGCTGCCGCTCGCGGGCACGGGCGACGTCCTGCTCGCCGGGTCGGGCGCCGACGACATCGGCCTGCAGTCGGGCGGCTGGACGATCGAGTGGCAGGGCGCCGCCGGGCCGATCACGCCGGGCACGACGATCGCCGACGCGTTGGCCGCCCGGCTGGGCGATCGCCTGACGGTCGATCCGACCGGGGCGTTCCCGGCCGGCACGAGCGCCCGGACCGGGATCGTGGTCGTCGCCGAGCCGCCGTATGCCGAGGGCCAGGGCGATTCGGGGACGCTCCGCTTGCCGAAGGCGGACCTCGACATCGTGGCCGCCGTCCGACCACTGGTCGATCGGCTCGTCGTCGTCATCCTGTCCGGTCGCCCGGTGATGCTCGATGGTCTCTGGTCCGATGCTGACGCCGTCGTCGCCGCGTGGTTGCCGGGCACGGAGGGATCGGGTGTCGCCGACGTCCTGCTCGGCGACAGCCCGTTCGGTGCCGTGACGCCGTACACGTGGCCGACGACGCCCGACGATGCGCCGCGGACCGGGAAGGACGCCTGCGATGGGGCGGTGTTCCCGATCGGCTACGGCCTCGACGCCGAGGGCGAATTGTTGGGCACGGCGCCCTGCTCGGAGCCCTGATCCGTCAGACCACCGGGGATCACCTGCAACCTGGCCCGCTGGCTCGCGGGCCTCGACGCCATCCACGCGGTGAAGGCACCGGTCTTGATCGGTCGCAGGGGCTCCTCAGGGGTATGGGCGGGTCGGCCGACGCCGGTCGTCCGGTCGAGGAACAGGTAGAGCGCTCGCATCGGTCGTCTCCTTGCGTGTCCGGCGGTCGTCCGTCGGCTGATGCAAGAGTCGATCGCGCGCCCTTCGGCGCCATCGGGCAGCGCCTCAATCGAGACGCGACGGGTACCTCATTCGGACGGGTCGCGCGTAGACTCGCGCGATGGCGAGCCTGGTCTCGAGTCCGGAACTGGTCGGGCGGGAGCCGGAGCTCGGCGCCCTGCGTGCGGCACTCGCGCGCGCGGCGGACGGCGAGCCCGGGATCGTCGTGGTCGCCGGCGAGGCCGGGATCGGCAAGACGCGGCTCATGGACGAGTTCGCGGTGCGTGCCCGGGGCGACGGCATGCGCGTACTGGTCGGCGGTTGCCTCGACCTCGCCGACGACGGCCTGCCGTACGCCCCGTTGACCGAGGCATTGCGGGCCTTCCTGCGCGACCTGCCGCCGGACCGGATCGCGTCGGTGCTCGGTCCCGCGCGCGACGAGATCGGCCGCTTGCTGCCGGGCATCGGGCCGATCGCCCCGGCTGCCGACGGCACCCGCGGACTCGCCTCCGACGCACGTTCGGGTCTCGCCCAGGCGAGCCTGTTCGGGCTGGTCCTCGGCCTGCTGGGCGATCTCGGGGCCGAGACGCCGACAGTCCTCGTCTTCGAGGACCTGCACTGGGTCGACCGCGGGACGCGGGACCTGGTCACCTTCCTCGCCCGCAATCTCGAGCGAGACCGCCTGCTGCTCGTGCTGACCGTGCGGACCGACGGGCTGGCCCATGGCGATCCGGTCTCGACCTGGCTGGCGGCGCTCGAGCGCGACCCGCGGACGAGCCGGCTCGACCTCGATCGGCTGGACCGCGCCGAGGTCGGGCGCCAGGTCGCCACGATCCTCGGGTCCGTCGCAGACGAGGCGCAGGTCGAGCGGATCCACGCCCGCTCCGGTGGGAACCCGTTCTTCGTCGAGGAGCTGGTCGGGGTGGAGCGGCGGGGCGGCACGGGTCCGCTCCCGCGGACGCTCTCGGAGACCCTGGCTGGCCAGATCGCCTCACTCCCCGAGGAGAGCCAGCGGCTCCTGGGCGTCGTGGCCGTGGCGGGACGCCCGGTCGACGAGCGACTGGTGGCGGCGGTGTCCGAGCGGGACGAGGCGACGGTCCGTGAGCCGATCCGCGCGGCCGTCACGGCCGGCATCCTCGTGCCTGACCCGGCGACCGGATCGCTTCGCCCGCGCCATTCGCTCCTGGGCGAGGTGCTCGAGCGCGACCTGCTGCCGGCCGAGCGACGCGGGATCCACGAACGCTTCGCCATCGTGCTCTCCGAGCGGTCCGAGCTGGCCGACCCGAGTCCCGCCGGGGCCGCGGCCGAGCTGGCCCACCACTGGCTGTCCGCCGATCGGCCGACGGAGGCGTTCCGTGCCTGCATCGACGCGGCCGAGGCCGCCGAGGCGGTCTATGCATACGCGGCGGCCTGCCGGCAGTACGGCCTGGCGATCAGCCTCGAGTCGCGCTGTGCCAGCCGACGTCCGTGGCGCCGCCGACCTGCCGGTCGAGCTTCGACGACGGGCCGCCTGGGTGGCCGACGACGCCGGCGACAGCGAGCAGGCGATCGCGTGGCTGCGCGAGGCGCTCGCCCTCCTCGACGAGTCCGAACGACCGGCCCTTGCCGGGTACCTCCACTCGCGGATCGGCTACAGCCTGTGGACCCAGGACCGCAACGAGGAAGCGCAGGCAGAGCATCGCGAAGCCGTCCGGCTGGTGCCGAGCGAGCCACCATCGGCCGAGCGCGCGCATGTCCTCGTCGGCCTGGCCGGCTGGCTGATGGGTGCCGGCCACTACGGCGAGTCGCGCCAGGTCGCCGAGTCGGCGATCACCTGCGCGGTCGAGTCGGGCGCCGCCGCGGCCGAGGGTCGCGCCCGGGCCATCCTGGGTCCGGATCTCGTCTCACTCGGCGTGCCGGACGCGGGGATCGCCGAGCTCGAGGCGGCGCGACGGATCGGCCAGGAGCACGGCATCTTCGACATCGAGATCCTCGCGCTCGCGAATCTCGCGTACCAGCTGATCGTCGCGGACCGCCTCGACGATGCGGTGGCCGCGGCGACCGGCGGGACCGAGTCGGCGCGATCACACGGCCTCGAGCGACGGTTCGGGACGCACTTCCACGCGGTCGCGATCGATGCGCTCTACCGCGCCGGGCGCTGGACGGAAGCCGAGGCGGACGCGCGGGCGAGCCTCGATCGCCAGGCCGGCGGCCTGGGGACGATCTACCGCGATGCGGCCGCCGCGCGACTGCTTGCCGCCCTGGGCGAATCGAGTGTCGCGCACGACCTGCTGGCGGCGTCGGAGCGCCTCGCGGTCGGCGAGATCGACGCCGACGTCGGGGCCTTCGTCGCGGTCGTCGCGGCCGAGCTGGCGCTCGATGACGGCGATCCGGAGCGGGCAGGAGCCGCGGTCGCCGCAGGCTGGGCACACCTCGACGCGGGCGACGACACGGTCCTCGTCGGCCCGCTGTGTGCCCTCGGCCTGCGAGCCGCGGCCGATCGCGCGGAACGGGCGCGGGCCCTGCGCCGGCCGGCGGACATCGCGGCCGCGGAGGCGGACGGGGCGACAGCGGAGCGACGGGCAGATTCCCTCTGGGCGGAGCATCCGCCGACGACCGCGTCGGGTCGCGCGCTGCAGGCGCTGTGCGCGGCCGAGGCCGCCCGACTCGCCGAGACCGCCGACGCGGCGGCGTGGCACGCGGTGGCCGACGCCTGGGCCGCGGTCCCGATGCCGTTCCCGACCGCCTACGCGCGTCTCCGCGAAGCCGAGGCCTCGTTGATGAGCGGCGCGCGCGAGGACGCGACCCGGGCGCTCGGCCAGGCGCGTGAGGCCGCCACCGCGCTGGGGGCGCGGCCGCTCGCCGACGCGATCGACGCGCTCGCTCGCCGCGGTCGCCTGGCGATCGTCACCGCAGGACCGTCAGCGGGATCGGCCGCCGATGGCGAGGTCGGCGCGTCGGACGTCGGTGCGCCGGTCATGGCCGTCCCGGCAGCGGCGTCGCGTCCCCTCAACGACCTCGGCCTGTCGGTCCGGGAGCTCGAGGTCCTCGCGCTCGTCGCGGCCGGCCGCACGAACGGTCAGATCGCCAAGGAGCTGTTCATCAGCCCGAAGACCGCGAGCGTCCACGTGACCCACATCCTCGACAAGCTCGGCGTGAGCAGCCGGATCGAGGCGGCCATGATCGCCGCGCGCGCCGGCCTGACCGCCGCGGACCCCCTCGAGGACGCGGACTAGGGTCGGCCTGCGGACCCCTCTAGCGGCGCCCGGACGGTGCCGCCCCGGCGCCGCTAGTCGCGGTCTGGGCGGCGTCGGACCTTGGCGGTGAAGATCTGGACGGGGATCCCGTTCTCGTCCGGGGTGCCCACGCTGATGTCCTGGACCAGCAGCTTGCCCTCGGTGACCTCGTCGACGAATTGCTTGAGCGTGCCCTTCTTGTCGCTCAGGTACTTGGCGTGGACCTCGTGGACGTCCGCTTCGTAGCCTTCCTTCCGGAGGACCTTGGCCGCCTCGTGGGTCGCCTTGTCGTGGTCCTCGTTGCCGTTTCGCCCGTCGACCCAGAAGTTGAACTCGCCACCGAGCTCTACGTTGTTGCCGCTTGCGGTGCGGAGATTGAAGCCGTGGCGCTCGAGGACGTCGAGCATCCCGACCAACGAGCCCGGCTGGTACGTCGCGCTGACCGCGATGTCCTCGCCGTCGTCCCCGCGGACGCTCATGGTCCCGCCCTTGTTCGTCTTGGCCTTGACCTGGAGATGCATCCCGAGCCTCCCTCTCACCCTCAGGGTCGCGATGGAACGAACATGGTACGACCCGGGTGCACGCGAGACGTCACCCGGGTCGTCACCGACCCCGCGTCACGCGCCGGTCGGCCGGAACAGGAGCCAGCGCAGGTCGCGGACGCGGAACCGCTCGCGAGGTGCTTCGTGCACGACCGTGCTGCGATTCCGGACCATGCGATGGCGCTCCGCCTCGTCCTTGAGGTCCTGCTGATGGCGCTTGGCGAGCATGAACAGGGTCTCGGGGTGTTCCATCACGATCTCCTTGGATGCTCCGCCGACGGGTGTCGGCGGTGTCACCCACGATGGCCGCGCGCCGACGTCGGGGCCATCCGGCACGGACCCGATGCCTCGAGGCGCGAGCGCCTCAATCTCGGGACCCGAGCCCCACTGGCTACCTTAGACCTGCGGATCGCCGAACCGTTGTCGGCGACCCATTCGGTCGGACTGGTCTATCGTCGGCCGCGTGACCGAGCGACCCGATCAGGTCCCGGATGATGCGCGGCTCATCGCGAACCGATACCGGCTGGGCGAGATCATCGGTCGCGGCGGGATGGCGACGATCTACCGCGCCCACGACACGCGCCTCGGGCGCGACGTGGCGCTCAAGCTGCTACGACCGGAGATCAGCGCCGACCGGGACCTGGCTGACCGATTCCGGCGCGAGGCCCTCGCCGCCACCGTCCTGCGTCATCAGAACATCGTCGCGTGCGTGGACACGGGCTCGGATCCGGCCGGTCCGTTCCTGGTCATGGACCTCATCGAGGGCGAAGACCTCGCCGCCCGCCTGACGCGCACCGGCCCGTTGCCGGCGACCGAGGTGGCCAGGATCGGGCTCGACATCGCGCGGGCGCTGGGCGTCGCGCACATCCGCGGGATCGTCCACCGCGACGTCAAGCCGAGCAACATCCTGCTGGCTCGCGACGGGCGCGCGATGATCACCGACTTCGGCATCGCGCGCCTGGCCGCCGACGCGGAGGCCGCCCTGCCCGGCACGACCCTCGGTTCGGTCCAGTACTTCAGCCCGGAGCAGGCACAGGGCCTGACCACGACGCCCGCGTCCGACGTGTACGGCCTCGGTCTCGTCATGTTCGAAGCCCTGACCGGGCGACGACCGTGGAGCGGTGAGACGCCCGGTCAGATCGCGGTCGCCCGGGTGGGGGCGAGAGCGCCATCACCGCGCGACAGCCGCCCGGACGTCCCGATCCCGCTCGACGGTGTCGTGACGCGAGCGCTCGCTGCCGACCCGGCCGACCGCTACCCGAGTGGATCGGCCATGGCGATCGCGCTCGAGCCGGTCGTCGGCGCCGTCGATCCGGCGGTCTCGACGACCGTGGTCGATCGAAGCGGGTGGTCCTCCGGCGCCCCGCGGGCCCGCGCGGGGACCGCGGCTGCGCGCCGTCGCTCGGCCAGGCCGCCGAGCGGGCGCGGGATCGGTCGACGGGTCGCCATCGGGCTCGCGATCCTCGCGGCCGCCGTCGTGGCGCTCGCGGCGCTCCCCGCCCTCGGCGACGACGGCGGCCTGGCGGGGGCATCGGCCAAGCCGGTCGATTCGGCCGCCGCGGTCGAGAGGCCTACACCGAAGCCGACCCCGGAACCCACGCCCGAACCCACGCCCGAACCCACGCCGGAACCCACGCCGAAGCCGACCCCCGAGCCCACGCCGGACCCGACACCCGAGCCGACGCCCGTCGAGCCTGACGAGGTGGCCGACCTGTGCGATCCGTTCTTCGAGCTGCCGTGCCGGCTGGGGCCGGGTCGCTACACCCCGGCCCGCTTCGAGCCGTCGATCTCGATGAAGCTCGGCGACGGCTGGTCCGGGGCGAGCAACGGCGAACGGCTGGTCGTCCTGTCACGAGACGAGGGCTTCATGACCTTCGCCGGCCACGCGGACGTGCGCGGCGCCCCGGACGACCGTGAGGACTCGGCCAGGAAGCTGATCGGCGCCGTCGCGGACCGGAACGGCATCTCGGCGACCCGGCCCGCGCGCGTCCGGATCGACCAGCTCCGCGGCCGCTCGGTCGATGTGACCCCGCGCGGTTCGGATCGCGTCGCGCTCTTCACGGCCGGCGCGAGCACCTATTTCCTGGAGCCGGGCCGCGTCACCCGGGTCGTCGCCCTCGACGTCGACGATCTGGTCCTGGTGATCGTCATCGAACCTGGTGAAGGGCGCGACCTCGACGCGATCCTCGAGACCGCCGACGACGTCGCTGCGAGCCTCCGACTGCACTGACCGTCGACCGGCGTCAGCGCCACAGGACCCTCGCGGCGATGGGTGGCAATGGGACGTCCGGGGTGGTCTGGTGGGCCTATCGGACCATCGACACGACCAGCCCCGGCCGTGACCCTGCAGAGGTGCACCCAGCGGCGTTCTTCCGAGCGCGACAGGCGGGCGTTGCGAAGGCGAGCCGACGACGCCTGTTCGGCGATACCCACGTCATGCTCGCGCTGGCCATCGCGGTCGCCGGCACGATCATCGAGGTCTTCGCGGAGGACACGGGGATCCTCGGGGTCCTCTGGATCGCCGGGATGGGAGCGATGTACGTCGTCCTCCAGCTCGCCCTCGGCGCCTGGTCGTCACCCCTCTCCCATGCGACTCCCCGGCTGCTCGCCGCGGTCGCCTTCGTCTTCTGTCTCGGTCTCGTCGTCGGCGACGCGTCGAGCCGGCCGGTGACCTACCTGTATCTCCCGGTGATCACCGTGGCCGCGGCATTCGGCCGTCGCGAGGCGTTCTTCGTCGGGGGCACCACGATCGTCGCGTACGTGTTCGCGAGGTTCATGGACGATACGGGCATCCCGACACTGATCCAGCGTGGTGCGGCGCTGCTCATCACGATGATCCTCCTTGCCGTGATCACCCGACGGACGGTCGGTGCCCTTGAGGCTGCGATCGGTCGCGCCAGGCAGGCGCGTCGGCGCGAGCGTCGACGGGCCCGCCAGATGGCCGGCGTCGAAGCCGTCGGGCGCCTCCTCACGAGGGGCTCATCGTCGGCCGCGCTCGAGGAGCTGATGGACCTCATGACCCAGCGGTTCGGGTACCAGAACGTCTCGATCTACCTGCTCCAGGACGACGGGACCGTCAGGCTCGGGGCCCAGCGCGGATACGACTCGGTCCTCGAGACGTTCGACGGCACGACCGGGGTGGTCGGTCGCGTGATGCGCACGCGCGAGACGGCCTTCGTCCGCGACGTCCGCGACGATCCCGACTATCGCGAGGCGAAGGGCAACGTCCTGAGCGAGATCTCCGTGCCGCTGATGGCCGCCGGCGAGCTGCTCGGCGTCCTCAACGTCGAGGATCCGCGGGTGGACGGCCTCGACGACAGCGATCGCTCCACGATGATCCTGATCGCCGAGCGACTGGCCGCCGCGATCGCCCTCGGGCGGGAACACCGTGCCATCGCCCGGCGCGCGGAACTGTTCCAGGCCCTGACCAGCTTCTCGCGCACGGTCAATGCGTCGCTTGACCCGCGCGAGCTGTACACGGTCATCGTGGACGCTGTCGGTGCGGTCATGAGCAGCGATATCGTGGCCCTGATCACGCGCGACACCGCCCTTGGCGACTACCGCATCGCGTCGATGCAGGGCGGCGACCAGCGCTTCGTCGGCGCCCGGATCCCGGAGGGTGAAGGCGTCTCCGGCCGGGCCATGGCCGAACGCCGCCTCGTCGTGGACTCGCACCTCGAGAAGACCGAGTTCCCGTCCACGATCCGTGGTGGCCAGTTCGCCGACGTGATGACGTCCGCGGCGGTGCCCCTCCTGTCCGACGACGCCGTGCTGGGCGCCCTCGCGGTGTTCCGGGTCGACCTCGCCCGGCCGTACTCGCAGCTCGAGCAGGAGGTCCTGCCGATCATCGCGGGCCACGTCGCCCTCGCGATCGCCAACGCGGAGCTGCACGCCCAGATGGCCGACGCCGCCATCCGCGACCCGCTGACCGGACTGTTCAATCGCCGCTACCTCGACGCCGCGCTCGAGCGGTTGCTGGCGGCCCGGAACCGCCTGCCCGTCAGCGAACGCCGGCCGGTCGCGGCGATCCTCTTCGACCTCGACCACTTCGGCAACTTCAACAAGAAGCACGGCCACACGGTGGGGGACTCCGTCCTTCGGACGTTCGCGACCATCCTCCAGAACCGGTTCCGGACCAGCGATATCGTCGCCCGCTTCGGCGGCGAGGAGTTCCTCGTCTTCCTCGACGGCGCCACCCTCAACGAGGCCGCCAAGATCGCCGACGACGTCCGTCGCGAGCTCCAGGTCATGCCCATCCCGATCGATGGCGGCGGCACGGTGCATGCCACGGTCTCAGCGGGCTGCTCGGCGGTGGGTCCCCAGATCAGCTCGATGGAATCGCTGCTCCAGGTCGCGGACGTCGGCCTCCAGATGGCCAAGCGCGCGGGGCGCAATCAGATCGTCGCCGCCTGACCATTCGGACCGGGTAGGCTTCGCGCCCTGATGCCCCTCGTCGTCCTGCGCGGCCTGACCAAGCGCTATCCCCGCGGCGTGACCGCCCTCGACGGACTGACGCTCGACCTCGAGCCCGGCGTCATCGGCCTGGTCGGCGCGAACGGGGCCGGCAAGAGCACGCTCCTCAAGATCCTGCTCGGGCTCGTCGAGCCGACCTCGGGGATGGCCGAGGTGATGGGCATGGACGTGCGGGACCACGGCACCGCCATCCGCCAGTACGTCGGCTACATGCCCGAGTCCGATTGCCTGCCACCGGAGGCCTCGGCCACCGACTTCGTCAGCCACATGGCCCAGATGTCGGGCCTGCCGGGTTCGGCCGCTCGCGAGCGCACCGCCGAGGTCCTCCGGCACGTCGGCCTGTACGAGGAGCGCTATCGGGCCATCGGCGGCTACTCGACCGGCATGAAGCAGCGGGTCAAGCTCGCCCAGGCCCTCGTCCACGATCCGCGGCTGCTCCTGCTCGATGAGCCGACCAACGGTCTCGATCCGGCCGGCCGCGACGAGATGCTGGCCCTGGTCCGTCGCACCGGCGCCGAGTTCGGCATCGCGGTCATCGTGGCGAGCCACCTGCTGGGCGAGATCGAACGCGTGTCGGACTTCCTCGTCGCCATCGACGCCGGGCGCCTGCTCCAGGCTGCGCCGCTGGGGACGTTCACCGAGCGGACCGGCTACCTCGCGGTCGAGGTGGAGGAGGGTGAGGCGCGGCTCGCCGCCGCGTTGACGGCGCGTGGCCTGACACCGGCGGTCGACGGCCGGACGGTCGTCGTGCCGATCGAGGACGAGCGGCCCTACGACATCGTGCGCGATGCCCTCGCCGAACTCGGCCTGCCGCTGGTCCGTCTCGAGCAGCGGCGCAAGGGCCTCGAGGACCTGTTCACGGACGTGCCGGTCGCATCCGCGCCGGGCGGCGGGGGCACCGGCGCGGAGGCGCCGCCATGACCGCGCCGATCCCGACCGGCCGGGCAGGAGCCGGCCCGGCCACCGGGCCCGGCGGGAGCATCTACGACCTCGGCTACCAGGGCTACCACGGCCCGCGGCTCGGCCGGCGGAGCGCGTCGGTCGCCCTGTTCCGCGCGACCCTGAAGTCGGCCTACGGGATCGGCCGTGGGGGACGCGCCAAGCTCGCGCCGCTCATCCTCGCCGGACTCGCGATCCTGCCGGCGATCCTCGCGGTCGGGGTGGCGGCGCTCGTGTCCCGGGCGGGTGCCGGCGATTCGCTCGCGGGCGCCTCGCCGGTCCGGTACGAGAACTACCACGGGCTGACCGTGACCTTGATGATGCTGTTCTGCGCCGCCCAGGCGCCCGAGATCTTCGGACGTGACCAACGCTACGGCGTCCTGCCGCTCTACTTCTCACGGGCGCTCACCCGGACCGACTACGTGCTGGCCAAGGTCGCCGGGCTCATCGTCGCCCTCCTGATCGTCGACCTCGTGCCGCAGACGATCCTGTTCGTCGGGCGAGTCCTGGTGGCGTCGGACCCGGCCACCGGCTTGACCAACGAGGCGGCGGCGGTGCCCCGGTTCCTGTTCCAGGGCCTGCTGACGGCGTGCCTGCTCGGCGGACTGTCCGCACTGATCGCGGCCTGGACGCCCCGGCGCGCCTACGCCACCGCCGGCATCATCGCCGTGTCGATCATCCCGCCGGTCCTGGTCGCGCTGCTGACGTCGCTGACCGGGAGCGAGACCACGCGCGTCCTCGTCCTGTTCAGCCCGGGCGACGTCCTCGACGGCGCGAACGCGTGGATCTTCGGAGCGGTCTCGCAGAACCCCGCGATCACCGCGCTCGACCTGCCCGGCCAGCTGTACCTCACCGCCGCGCTCGTCACGACGGTCGTCGTCATCGCGTTGACCGTCCGGCGCTACCTTCGGATCGCGACGTGACGGGTCCCGGCCCGCATCCGGCCCCGGCCCTGGCCGTCGACCACGTCTCGCGCTGGTACGGCAACGTCGTCGCGCTCAACGACGTCTCGTTCGCCCTCGGCCCGGGCGTCACGGGCCTGCTGGGACCCAACGGCGCCGGCAAGTCGACGCTGCTGCACCTGATGGCCGGCCTGCTCAAGCCGTCGGCGGGCGAGGTCCTGGTGGAGGGCCAGACGGCCTGGGGCCGACCCGAGATGTACGCGCCACATCGGTCTGGTCCCCGAGCGCGAGGCGATCCACGCGTTCCTGACCGGCTTCGAGTTCGTGCGCCTCAACGCCCGGCTCCAGGACCTGCCCGACCCGGACGCGGCCGCGCGGCGGGCCATCGCGACCGTCGAGCTGACCGAGGTCGCGGACCGCCCGATCGGCACGTACTCCAAGGGCATGCGCCAGCGGACCAAGCTCGCCGGCGCCCTGGTCCACGACCCCTCGATCCTGCTGCTCGACGAGCCGTTCAACGGCATGGACCCTCGGCAGCGGCTGCACATGATGGGCCTGCTCCGGGCGATGGCCGCGGCCGGACGGACGATCCTCTTCTCCTCGCACATCCTCGAGGAGGTGGAGCGGCTCGCCGAATCGATCCTGGTCGTGTACGCGGGTCGGCTGGCCGCAGCCGGTGACTTCCGGTCGATCCGCCGGCTCATGACCGATCGGCCGCACACGTTCCGGGTCCGCTCCTCGGACGATCGCCGCCTGGCGGCTGCGCTCCTCGGTCACCCGGGCGTCTTCGGGGTCGAGCTCAGCGGCGAGCGCCTGTCGATCCGCACGGCCGATTTCGGCGGCTTCACCCGGGCGCTCCCGGCGGTCGCCAGGGAACACGCCATCACGCTCTTCGAGGTCGGCCCGACCGACGATTCGCTCGAGAGCGTGTTCAGCTACCTGGTCCGCCGGTGACGCGCGTTCTCGGCCATCGTCTCGGTCACCGTGCGTGGGCTGCTCGGCCGGCGGCGCCTGTTCCTCATGCTCGCGCTCGCGAGCATCCCGATCCTGCTGGGCGCCATCGTCCAGGTCCGTGGCGGTCGGGCGGACGTGGAGCGCGTGCTGGCGATCCTCGTCGTCCAGACGGTCATGCCGATCGTGGCCCTCATCCTCGGGACCGCCTCGCTCGGACCCGAGATCGAGGACGGGACCGTGGTCTACCTCCTGACCAAGCCGATCCGTCGCTGGCTCGTGGCACTCGCCAAGATCGTCGTGGCCGTCGGCGTGACGGCCCTCCTCGTGGTGCCGGTCACGATCGTGACCGGGCTGTTGGTCGGCGGTGTGCGGGCCGACGCCCTCGCGACCACGCTGGCGTTCGCCGTGGCCTGCCTGGCCGGTGGGGCGGCGTACGCGGCGGTCTTCGTCGCGCTGAGCACGATGACCGGCCGTGCCCTGGTCATCGGCCTCGTCTACGTGCTGATCTGGGAGGGGGCGCTGGGCGAGTTGCTGGAGGGGACCCGGTTCCTCTCGATCCGCCAGGCCACGCTCGGGATCGTGGCGGGTCTCGGCGGTGACGTGGACAGCGAGGCGCCACTCCAGATCGGGGTCGCGGCCGTCGTCCTGACGGTCGCGGTGATCGGCTCGCTGCTCCTCACGAGCTGGCGACTGGCGCGGTTCGAGGTGCGCGCCGGGGACTGAGCGCTTGACCGTCCGCGCGGGGCTCGGTAGATTCCCGAGACAAGCGCCCTTGCATCTGCAGGTCATGCAGACTTGCAGCCGCGACGGCCCGATCGCGTTGACGGTGGAGGTTCGCACGACCGTGGCACCCGCGTTCTTCCTGCTGCTCCGCGAGGGCCTGGAGGCCGCGCTCATCGTCGGGATCATCGGCGCCTATCTCGTCAAGCTCGGTCGGCGCGATGCGCTGCGCGGCGTCATGGTCGGGGTCGGTGCCGCGGTGGTTCTGTCGCTGGTCGTCGGGCTCATCATCACGGTCACCGTCGGCCAACTGCCGCTCGTCGTCCAGGAGACGCTCGAAGGGGCGGCGGGCCTGATCGCCGTGGCGGTCCTGACCTGGATGCTGTTCTGGATGCGCCGGCAGGGCCGAGCGATGAAGGGCGACCTCGAGCACGGCGTCGACACCGCACTCGCTGCGGGCACCGTCACCGCGCTGGCCGGGTTGGCCTTCGTCGCGGTCGCCCGCGAGGGTCTCGAGACCGTGTTGTTCCTCTTCGCGCTGAGCGCCCAGACCGCCGAGCTCATCGCCTCGACGCTCATCGGGGCGGCGCTCGGCCTGGCCGTCGCCATCGGCGTCGGCTACGGGATCTTCGCGGCCGGGATCCGCATCGACCTGCGCCGGTTCTTCACCTGGACGGGCGTGATCCTGATCTTCGTGTCGGCCGGGCTCGTCGCCTTCGCCATCCACGAGTTCGGCGAGGCGGGGCTGATCGCGAATCACGGCACGACGTTCGACCTCAGTGGGGTGCTCCCCCAGAACGGCCCGATCGGTTCGGTGCTGGCGGGGCTCCTCGGCTACCGCGAGGCCCCGACGCCGCTCGAGCTCTTCGGCTACTTCGCCTACCTGATCCCGGTCCTGATCCTGTTCGTCTGGGGCGGTCGTCGTCCGGCGGCGGTGCCTTCGGGACCGACGGGCGCCTCGGGGCGGGCGCCGGCCTGATCGAGGCCGACCCACGCGCCTGACGGTTCAGGCCAGGAGCGAGGCGCCCCAGATCGCATCTGGTCCGTTGGTGCCCGGCGGCGCGAAGAAATAGCCGCCGCCGACCGGCTGGATGTACTCCTCGAGTGGTTCGCCCGACAGCCGGTTCTGGACGGCCACGAAGCCGCGCTCGAGGTCGCGCTGGAAGGCGACGAAGAAGAGGCCCTCGTCGAGCAAGCCCGCGCCGTCGAACCCACGGCTGTAGGAGTAGCCGCGTCGGAGGAGGCGACTGGGTTCCGTCTCGGGCGTCCGCGGATTGGCCAGCCGGATGTGGGCGTCGAGGGCGATCCGCTCGCCGTTCGGGTCCTCGCCGTAGGCCGGGTCGTCGTGCTCGCGGGCCTTGCCCAATGGCGTGCCGGTCCGCTTCGTGCGCCCGATGATCGCCTCCTGCTCGCCGAGCGCGGTGCGGTCCCATCGCTCGACGAACATGCGGATCGTCCGCGCGACGAAGTAGGTGCCACCGACCGCCCAGTCCGGTTCGCCCTGGCCCTGGCCCACCCAGACGAGCTCGTCCATGAGCGCCGGGTCGGCGGCCGCGAGGTTCGCGGTCCCGTCCTTGAAGCCGAGCAGGTTGCGGCGCGTGGCCGGCGACCCGCCGTGCTCGACGGCCCCGCCGGGGCGTTGCTGGAAGCCGTGGATCAGCCAGCGCACGACGAGCGATCCGCGCGTGCCGAGCATCAGGTAGCGCAGCGCGTGCAGGCAGCTCGCCTCATCGCTCGCGCAGATCTGGAGCAGCAGGTCGCCGTGGGCCAGCCCGGCCTGGATCCGGTCGTTGCGGAAGTCCGGCATGCGGACCAGCTGGCGAGGGATGCGGTCGGCCAGCCCGAACCGATCGTCGAACAGCGACGCCCCGAACCCGACCGTGATCGTGAGGTCGGACGGTCCGACCGTCGGCCCGAGGATCCCGCTCTCGGGCGGCGGGAACAGCGGGTCACCCGCGTCGGGTGCGAGTCCGGCGGTCAGGTTGCGACTCCGCGATGTCAGCTCGGCGAGGGTCGTGGCGAGCTCGGGCTTGCTGCCGACGACCGCGTCGAGGGTCACGAAGATCGCCGCGGTCTGCGGCCGCGTCGGCAGGACGATGCCCGCCTGATGCGGGCCGTCGAACGGGATGTAGCCAGGTTCCGTGCCCGACGCCTGGGCCGTCGGCGCCGCACCGCCGAGCGCGACCGCCCCGAGCCCTCCGGCCACGCCGCCGGCCACGGCTGCCGCCCCGACGGCGGCAGAGCCGGCGAGGAAGCGACGTCGCGAGAGGACCTTGGCCTCGTCCATCAGCGCAGGGTAGCCCCTCAGGCCTCCAGGCCCAGCCGGCCCGACAGCTCGGAGAGCAGCTCCGAGAGGTTGGCGAGACCGGCCTGCATGGTCTTGAGGTCGGCGGCGCTGATCTGGTCGAAGGTCTTGAAGCCCGCCGATTGCGAGCCGTACTTGTCGATGACCGTCGTCACCGACGCGTAGGCGTCGTCGAGCGACTGCAGGTAGTCCTTGTCGATGGTCGTCAGCGTCGGCCGCAGGATGTCGACGATCTTGGCCGAGCCCTCGAGGTTCGGCTGGATCGACCAGAGATCGAGCTTCGAGTAGCGGTCCTCCTCGCCGGTCATCTTCGACTGGGCGACCTCGTCGATGAGGACGCCGGCGCCCTGGGTCATGACCCGCGGATCGATCTCGAGCGTCTCGAGCTTGGTCCGCAGCTCGGCGACGTTGGCGCGCAGCCCGGCGGTCAGCTCGGCCGTGCCGTCGGTGGTGCCGACCTGGTACAGGAGCTGCTCGATCTTGTGATAGCCGGTGAACTCCGGGTCGTCGACGCCGGCCTGGTAGTCGTCCTCGCGGGCGTCGATCTTCGGGTCGAGGTCGGCGAACAGCTCGGCGATGGGCTCGACCCGCTCCCACGGCACGCGCGAGGGCCCGTAGGCCGCCTTGGCGGCCTCGAGGTCGCCGGCGTCGACCGCCGTGGTGAACGTGTCGATGACCTTGATGAGGTCGTCAGCCTGGCCAAGGACGTAGGTCCGGTACTCGGCCACGGCCGCGTCGATCGTCGCCTTGTCGACGACCGTGCTCGGTGGGCGGGTCGCCGCGGCGCCGCCGGACACGGTCAGCGCGCCACGCGGGGAGCTGAGCGTCCCGCACACGAGCTCGTAGGTGCCGCCGTCGAGGCGGCTCTTGAGGTTGACCACGAAGCCCGGGAAGATGTTCTCGGCCTCGTCGATGACCTTCTGGTCCGAGCCGATGATCTCGAACTCGGCGGGATCGGTCCCGGTGTTCGTCACGACGAACAGCACCTGGCCGGCCTCGGCGGTGACCGTCTTCGGGTCGCAGCCCGCATCGCTGACGGAGACGGCGATCGAGGCGCCGCCGCTCCCTGCTGGCGCGCCCGAACAGGCGGCAAGCGACGATGGCGAGGACGCCGCCGACGGCGAACCGGGAGCGAGAGGTCACGATGGGACTCCGATCTCATGGCCTGGGGCTCGCGGGGAAGCCGCGATCGGGTGGACCCTGCGTTTGTAATGCAAGTCACCTTGCCTGTCAAACACAAGGCCCGTTGAGGCCATAGGACCGGTGTCGAGGCCGAAGGCTACGAGGCGACCCCGATGAAGCTGAAGATCTCGTTGAGATCCGGCAGGACGCTTTCGGCCTGGAGCACGAACAGCAGGCCGACCGTGAGGCTGAAGATACCGGCGAGCACCCCGATGACGAGGTAGATGCGACTCCGAGTCTGGCTGGCCACGAACCCGGTGGCGGTGAGGAACACGATCGCGGTGTTCGAGATCAGCAGGCCGACGATGAAGGCCAGCATCATCGGGACCCCGAGGCCCACGCTGGCCGCCCCGCCGACCGCCGCGATGATCAGGACCTGGGTGCCCGTCTCGGCGCCGACCCCATGGATCATCCCGACCCCGAATGCGGTCCGCCGACCGTACGCGCTCATCTCGACTGGCTCGACGTGGTCGTGCCCGTGGAGCTTGGCCCCGAACCAACGCCACCCGTAGCGCATCCAGCTGAACACGAGCATCCAGCGGCTGCGAAGTCGGAACTCGGTGCCGTGCCGGAAGTACGCATAGACGGAGTAGAAGACCCACACGCCGAGCACGATGAGCGTGACCCCGACCACCCGACCCATGATCGGGTCCAGCCAGTCCGGCAGCAGCGCGCCGAACATCAGCGCCAACAGGCCGAACGCGGCAACGACGCACGCGTGGCCGAGGGCGTACAGCGTGCCGAGCAGCATCGCGTGACGCTGCTCGGACATGAACCGGGTCCTGGTCAGCACGAACGCCCCCCCAGCGGGCAGCGCCATGGCGGCCCCGGCGGTCGCATGCGCCGTCACCTCCGCCGAGCCGCCGTGATGATGCGGTTCGGCGCCCGCCATGTGCTCGGCGGCGTGGCGGTCATCGCCCGCGTCGGTGGCCGCGGTCGTGCTCGTGATGTCGGTGATCGCGGCGATGTGATCCCAGTCGATGCCGTGGCGGACCCCGAGCAACAGGGCCGTCGTCAGCAGCGTGAGGGCGGACGCGGTCGGCGCGGTCGTCACCACGGCGGCGATCAGGTCCACGGTTCGGTCCTCGCCGTGGCGATTACGGGATGGTTCGAGGAGACCGTCATCGTGACTCCGGGATCAGGCCTTCGGGAGGGTGATGGTACGGTCGGACCGACCGGTAACGCAAGCCGTTGCATCTGCGTACACAGGCGATACGCGCGGGCGACGCATCCGGATGACCGCGGCACCCGGCTGTGCGGCCGACCCGAGTAGCGTCAGGGGCCGATCGAGGCTACGCTCCGAGCGTCACGAGTGAACGCTGGACATGTGGGAGCGATCGATCTTGAGCGATGACAGGGACGCGACCCGGGACGGACTGCGCGGCGCATCCGACGGCCTGCTGCTCGCCATCCAGGAGGTCGACCTTCGGGAACGTCGGAAGCGCGGGGTCCTGCCGACCGACCCTGGGTTCACGGCGCTGGCCCGCGAGGTCAGGGATGCCGCGGAGACCGTCCTGGAACTCGCTCGCGCCGAGGAGGACGAGGCGAACAAGATCGCCGCTCAGCGGGTCACTACGGGCCTGCCGACGATCGACGAATCCCCTCCGCCCGAGAGTCTGGCCGGGATCCTCGCGGAATGGCGAGCCGTCGAACGACGACTTGCAGCGGCCGAACCCAGCTCGCCCGAAACGGCGCGACTCATCGAGGAGTTCGAGGCCCTGCGGGATCGGTATGCCAAGGCCCTGAAGGGCTTCCGGGGATAGCCGCGGACCGGTCCGCTCGATCGGGTCGTCGCGACGACGCCGGTCCCTCCACGCTCGCCTTGCCGCTCAAGGGGGTACAGAGCCGCTCGTCGCTCGTATCCGATCACCGGCGTCGTCGCTGACCCACTCTCCGACGGTCCGGCTTCGAATGGCAATCGGGAGAATGACCTATCGGGCACATGCCACCTGCGGTCGGCCGGGCCTCAGTCGCCGGTCGGCACGCCCATGATGTTGAAGCCGCCGTCGACGTAGACGACCTCGCCCGTCACCGCGCTCGAGAGGTCGGACGCGAGGTAGACCGCCGTCCTGCCGACGTCCTCGGGCGTGATGTTGGCGCGCAGCGGCGCGACGTCGGCGAACTCGCCGTACATCCGCTTGAAGCCGGCGATCCCGGCGGCGGCGAGCGTCCGGACCGGGCCGGCGCTGATCGCGTTGACCCGGACGCCGTCGGGCCCGAGGTCCGCGGCGAGGTAGCGGACCGAGGCCTCCAGCGCGGCCTTGGCGACGCCCATCACGTTGTAGTTCGCGACGACCTTCTCGGCGCCGTAGTAGGTCAGCGTCATCACCGACGACCCGCGCCGCAGGTACGGCCTCGCCCCGCGGGTGAGCGCGACGAGCGAGTACGCCGAGACGTCGAGCGCCAGCGCGAAGCCCTCGCGCGACGTGTCGACGAACGCGCCCTCGAGGTCCTCGCGCGCGCGCGAAGGCGAGGGCGTGGACGAGGATGTCGAGCGAGTCGTGGGTCTCGCCCCAGCGTTCGAAGACGCGCGCGATGTCGTCGTCCGTCGAGACGTCGCAGGGCTCGACGAACGTCGAGCCGATCGACGCGGCCAGCGGCCGGACGCGCTTCTCGATGAGGCTCTCGACCGACGAGAAGCCGACCTCGGCGCCCTCGGCGTGCAGGGCCCGCGCGATGCCCCAGGCGATCGAATGGTCGTTCGCGACGCCGAAGATGAGCGCCGTCTTCCCGTCCAGCAGTCCCATCGTTCGCTCCTTCGTGTTTCCGATACGCTGCCATCATGCCCGACCGCCGCCCCGCCAAGGCCGACCTGCGCGCCGCCCTGCCGGGGCGTCGGAGGCCTTCGTCCTCGATGCCGACGGCGTGCTGATCCTCAAGGGCGAGCGAGATCCCGGGCTCGAGCGCCGCGCTGGCGCGCCTCGAAGCCCGCGGCATCCCGTACCGGGTCGTGACGAACTTCTCGCTCGCCCACCGGAGCACGCTCGCGGCCCGGTTCGCGGAGGGCGGGACGCGCATCCCGGCCGATCGGTTCATCACCGCGTCGTCGGCCGCCGCGGCGTACACGCTCGCCGAGTTCCCCGGCCGACCGCTCTACGTCCTCGCCGCCCCCGATGCGCTCCGCGAGTTCGACGGGCAGCACCTCCTGACGCGCGACGAGGCAGAGGCCGCCGGCCCGTCGGAGGTCGCGGCGGTCGTCATCGGCGATGGCGGCGACGACCTCTCGTTTCGCAACCTCGATACCGCGTTCCGCCTGATCCGCGGCGGCGCCGCGTTCCTCGCGATGCATCGCAACCCGTGGTGGCTGACGCCGCGTGGGCCGACGCTCGATGCCGGCGCGGTCGTGGTCGGTCTCGAATACTCGACCGGGCGCAAGGCGACGGTCCTCGGCAAGCCGTCGCCGGTCGTGTTCCGCCAGGCGCTGGATGGCCTTCGCGCGGACCTGGGCCGGCGGGTGCGCGGCGTCGTCGGTGGCCATGGTCGGCGACGACCCCGACGCCGACGTGCGTGCCGCCCAGCGGGTCGGCCTGCGCGGGATCCTCGTCCTGACCGGCAAGGTCGACCGCGCACGAAGCCGCGCAGCGGGTCGATGGGCGGAGGCGGGCGCCGGACGCCATCGCGCCGTCGCTGGCCGAGGTCGTCGCCGCGCTAGACTGACCGCACCCTTCCCGAACCCGGCGCATCGCGCCCATCCGACACCGAGGGACCCTGACCATGACGACCGACGAGAAGCCGCGCATCAAGATCACCTACGCGACGCTCCGTGCCGACAACGAGGAGCTCCACGCCGGCTTCGAGGGCGCGGTCGCTCGCGTCCGCGCCGGCCTCGGTGCCCACCACCAGAACCTCGTCGACGGCGCCTGGCGCGACGGCGACGGCGCGTTCGAGGTCCGCTCGCCGATCGACACCGACATCGTGCTCGGGACGTTCGCGACGGGCACCGCCCAGGATGTCGACGACGCCGTGGCGGCCGCCCGGGCCGCGCAGCCCGCCTGGGCCAGGACGCCGTGGCCCGAGCGCCTCGCGATCCTGCGCCGCGCCGCCGAGCTCATCAGCGACCGGCTGATGGACGACTCCGCGGTCATGGCCTTCGAGGTCGGCAAGAACCGGATCGAGGCGCTCGGCGAGGTCGAGGAGTCCGCGGACCTGATCCGCTACTACGCCCAGACCGCCGAGGACAACGCGTTCTACGACCACCCGATGGGCAACCTCGGCGACGCGACGGTCCACACCCGCTCGATCCTGCGGCCGCACGGCGTCTTCGCGGTCGTCAGCCCGTTCAACTTCCCGATGGCCCTCGCCGCGGGCCCGACGAGCGCCGCGATGCTGGCCGGCAACACGGTCGTGTTCAAGCCCTCGAGCGCGTCGCCGCTGTCCGCGGTCAAGCTCGTCGAGGCGTACCTCGACGCGGGCGTCCCGGCGGGCGTCGTCAACCTGGTCATGGGCCCGGGCGAGACGGTCGGCCAGGCGCTCCAGGACCACCCCGGCATCGACGGCATCGTGTTCACCGGCTCGTACGAGGTCGGGATGAAGCTCTTCCACTCGTTCAGCCGGACGTGGCCGCGCCCGACGATCGTGGAGATGGGCGGCAAGAACCCGGCCATCGTGTCGCGGACGGCCGATCTCGAGGAGGCCGCCGAGGGGATCATGCGCTCGGCGTTCGGGTTCGGCGGGCAGAAGTGCTCGGCCAACTCGCGCGTCTACGTCGAGCGGCCGGTCCACGACGAGCTCGTCCGCCTGCTCGTCGAGAAGACCGAGGCGATCACGATCGGCGACCCGCTCGTTCGGGCGAACTGGCTCGGCCCGATCATCGACCAGAAGGCGGTCGATCGGCACCAGGCCGCGGTCGCCGAGGCGCGGCGGGACGGGACCGTGTTCATCGGCGGCGAGCGGCTGGCGGACGGCGACCTGGCTCGCGGCTTCTACGTCGAGCCGACGGTGGTCGGCGGACTGCCGGCCTCACATCGCCTGTTCCGCGACGAGCTCTTCGCGCCGCTGACCGCGGTCCATGCCGTGGATTCGCTCGACGAGGCGCTCGACCTCGCCAACGACACGATCTACGGGCTGACTGCCGGGATCTACGCCGAGGATCCGTCCGAGGTCGAGCGGTTCACCGACCGCATCGAGGCTGGCGTGCTCTACGTGAACCGTCGCGCCGGGGCCACGACCGGCGCCTGGCCGGGCATCCAGGCATTCGGCGGCTGGAAGGGGAGCGGCTCGACCGGCAAGGCCGGCCTCTCGATGTACTACGTGGCGCAGTTCCTGCGCGAGCAGTGCCACACCGTCGTCGACTGAGTCGCGGCGCCGGGACGGCGCCGGCCGGCGTTGCGGCCTGCGCGCGCTAGAGGCTGACCACGCGGTCGCGGCCGCCGCGCTTGGCGGCCAGGAGCGCTGAGTCCGCGGCACGGAACAGGGCCCGGCCATCGACTTCGTCGCCGATCCGTGACGCGACGCCGGCCGAGATCGTGAGCGGCACGACGAGCCCGTCGATCGGGCGATGGGCATCGGCCGCCACCGCGGCGCGGATCCGTTCTGCGAGGACGACGGCGTCATCGCGGCTCGACGCCGGTGCGATGACCACGAACTCCTCGCCGCCGTAGCGGGCGACGATGTCGCTCGTCCGGACGGCACCGACCATGGCCCGGGCGACGCGCTTGAGCACGGCGTCGCCGACGGCATGGCCGTGCTGGTTGTTCACCTCGGAGAAACGGTCGAGGTCGAGGACGATCAGGCTCAGCTCGGTGCCCGCTCGGTCCGCGGCGGCATAGGCCGTCTCGACGGCCTCGTCGAAGAAGCGTCGATTGAGCAGGCCGGTCAGCTGGTCGCGGACCGCGGCCTCGCTCATCCGCGCATGCAGTTCTGCGTTGTGCAGGGCGAGCTCCGCCTGGGTCACCAGCAGGTCGGCGATCCGCAGCTCGAGCTCACTGAACGCCCGATCGGAGCGGTCACGCGTCACGGTGAGCACGGCGCTGGCCTCGCCCTCGAGGCGGATCGGGAGGCCGAGGCCGACGTGCTCGCCGTCGGCGCCCGTCTTGACGACGCGCTCGGTGGCGGCGACGACCTGCCCGGCGATGCCCTCGCCCGGTGCGATGGCGACGCCGACCCGTGACGGCGCGTCCCCGACGACCTGTTCGACCCGGAACGTCCCGTCAGGGCCGCGTGTCGCGAATTCCACCGCGTCGGCTTCGAGCAGGTCGCGCGCGGCGTCGACGACCGACGCCATGACCCGGCTACGGTCCAGGTCGGCGGTGAGCCCACGGCTCACCTCCAGGACGCGTTCGATGGCGTGGAGGCGCAGGCGCCGCTCCTCGTCGAGGCGTGCCGATCGCAGCCCCGCCGCGATCGAGCGGGCCAGCATCTCGGCGACGGCGACATGGGTGGGTCCGATCGGCTTGGTCGCCGTGCCCTCGAAGTTGACGATCCCCAGCAACTCCTCGCCGTGGAGCACCGGGACGGCCACCTCGCTCCGCACGTCCGGTCGGGCCGGTCGGTAATCCGGGTCCGCGAGGACGTCGGGCACGAACACGGTCTCGTGCGTCGCGGCCGCTCGACCGATGATGCCGACGCCGTTCTCGATGATATGGAAGGGTTCGTCGTAGCCCGCCACGCCGACCATCGACAGGCGGCCCTGCTCATCGGGCAGATAGGCGGACACGAGCGTGATGTCGAACGTCGCGGCGACGTCGTCCACGACGTCCTGCATGACGGCCGCCACCGGTCGTGACCCATCGAAGCGGGCGACGATGCGCTGCAAACCCTCGAGCTGGTCGACCTGCGCCACCTTGCGTGCCGCCAGCCCTTCGGCCCGCTGGCGCTCGCGGCGCAGTCCGGCGTCCACCATGTGGATGGCGCCGGCCGTCAGGAACGTGACCGATGCCCGCACGATGAAGTCCACGCCGGCCTGGTCGAAGAGCTCGTGCCCGGGCTGGCTCGTGTGGTTGATGAGGAGGCCGACCGAGGCGACGCCCACGATCGCGGCAGCGATCGAGAAGCCGGGGGTCAGCGCCGCGTAGGTCAGCGCGAGGATGATGAACGGTCGGCCGATCGGCGATTCCAGGGTCCCGGGGTCGAAGGCACCCGCCGCGGCGAACGCGATGAGGACCACGAGCGGGCCGATCCCGTGGCGGACGACGGTCCGGTCGACCAGCGAGCGCGCGATCGGGCTCCATGCCACGCCGCCGATGAACATGAGCGCGATGAAGCCGACGACCGTCGCACGCCAATAGGCTCCGCTCGAATCGCTGAGCAGGTGGGCCGGCAGGGCCATCGCGAGCATGACGCCGACCGTGAGCGCCGCCCAGCGCAGCTCGGCGAGGGCCCGGTCCACGGGCCACACGGCTCGGTCGACGCCGAGCCCCATCCCGAGGGCGACCGGGATGGACCGACGCTGCACCGCGACTGGTGCAGGAGTACCGGGAGCCAGGTCGCGTGGGACGGACGCGGACATGGGGCGAAGGTAGGGTCCTGACGGCTCCGATGCACTCACCCGACGGGACTATCCATCCCCGCCATTCGGCATGGCCCGGACGCCGTCGGCGCCGGATATACTCGCCGGCAATATCCAATCTGCATACTCGCTATGCATCAGGCACGAATGAGGTGACCCTTGGCCACGGCCGCGTCGCGCATCGCCGGCGATCGACCCGTTCCCGACATCGTCACGGAGTTGCCCGGCCCCAAGGCCCGGGCGCACGTCGCGTTCGACGAAACGTGGACATCGCCGAGTCTCCCCCGCGCGTACCCGATCGTGCCGGTCCGCGGGGAGGGCCTGACGGTCGAGGACATCGACGGCAACCTGTTCCTCGACTTCGCCGCCGGGATCGCCGTGACTTCGACCGGGCACTCGCATCCGCAGGTCGTGGCCGCGATCAAGGAGCAGGCCGCGGAGCTCATCCACTTCAGCGCGAGCGACTTCTACCTGCCGATCTACCCGGAGGTCTGCCGCCAGCTCGCCCGCCTGGCCCCGATGTCGAGCCGCGCACGGGTCTACCTCGGCAACTCCGGCACGGAGGTCGTGGAAGCCTCGATCAAGCTCGCGCGGTTCGCGACCAAGCGGCCGTATGTCGTGGCGTTCCTCGGCGGCTTCCACGGGCGGACCTACGGTTCGATGAGCCTGACCGCCTCGAAGGCGAAGTACCACGCCGGCTTCGGCCCACTGCTGCCGGGCATCTTCCACGCGCCGTACGGGCGGGTCGAGGACCTGCGCTGGTTCGACGAGGTGCTCTTCCACAAGCTGGCCCCGGCCAACGAGGTGGCGGCGATCATCGTCGAGCCGATCCAGGGCGAGGGCGGCTACATCGTCCCCGAGGACGGCTTCCTCCAGGGTCTCCGCCGGATCTGCGACGAGCACGGGATCCTGCTCATCGCCGACGAGATCCAGTCCGGCGCCGGACGGACCGGCGCCATGTGGGCCGTCGAGCACTGGGGCGTCGAGCCGGACATCCTCCTGACCGCCAAGGGCATCGCGTCGGGCATGCCCCTTGGCGCGTTGATCGCCCGGGCCGAGCTGCTCGAGACATGGGGCCCCGGCGCCCACGGTTCGACGTACGGCGGCAACCCGGTCGCCTGTGCCGCGGCGCTCGCGACGATCGAGCTGCTCGAGAACGGCCTGATCGCGAACGCGACGAGCCGGGGCGACCAGGCCCAGGCCGGGCTCCGGTCACTGGCCGACCGGTTCCCGGGGCTCGTCACGGACGTTCGCGGCAAGGGCCTGATGATCGGGGTCGAGTTCGACACGTCCGAGCATGCCGAGGAGGTCCAGTGGGCCTGCTTCGAGCTCGGCCTGCTCGTCCTCGAGTGCGGCATGTCGAGCGTCCGCATGTCGCCGGCCCTGACGGTCACCGAGGCCGAGATGGCGACGGCCCTGCGGATCTTCAGCGAGGCCGTCGCCCGCGTCGCCGGTCACGAGTCGGCGGTCTTGACGGAGGTCACCGAGGCCGGCGCGCTCCACGAGGTCGAGGCGGCCGGCTAGACCGGCGCCGCGCGATCGGGGAGCGCAGCCGAACCTGCCCGGTCAGACCTCCTCGGTCACCGGCACGTCGCGTGGCTGGTAGAACGCGCCGAGGTTGAACCCGTACACGATGTGCCACAGGTAGACCGCGACCACCCACTTGACCTGGTCGGGGCCGAAGTTGGACATGAAGATCCCGGCGTTGACGCCCGGACCGGCGAGGTTCGGGAAAAGATTGATCCACCAGACCGCGCTGAGCGTCGCGAGGATCAGCCCCCAGATGATCGCCTTGGCGAAGTTGCCGAGGACCGTGTTGGCGATCGGCAGCAATGGATGGATCCCGAACGCGTAGATGAGCGCGAACGCGACGCCCTGTGCGTAATGCGCACCGGCACCGAAGAGCGTGAGGGTGACCGGATCCATCATCCCCTCGGGGGCCATGGCCGAGTTCCCGAACACGAGCAGCCCGTTGAGGAAGTTGAAGTTGAGGTCGGGCAGCCCGATGCCGTGGTACCACATGCCCAGGTTCGTGGTCACGTGGGTCGCCACGAGACCCCCGACGATGGCCGCCGTCAGCCGGTGCTTGGTCGCGTAGGTCCGCCAGTCCTCGATGAACCCTGTCGACACGTGCCGCCTCCCTCTCCTGCTGTCTCACAGGCCCGGAACGGTCCGTGCGCGGCCCGTACAACATGCCGCGATGCGAACGTCTGGGCGCTCTGCGAACAGTCACGAGCATGGTAGTACGCGCGTCAACTGATTTCGCGGGTGCCGGGGCGCGTGCGCGACGAGGGTCGGGATGGCATCATCGGGCGTGTGAGCCCCCTCTCGAAGGTCGCCTCGATGCGCGACGCGATCGATGCGATCGTGCGCGACGGCGACGTCGTCGCGATCGAGGGCTTCACCCACCTCATCAGCTTCGCGGCCGGCCACGAGATCATCCGCCAGCGCAAGCGCGACCTGACCCTCGCCCGCCTGACGCCCGACGTGATCTACGACCAGATGATCGCCGCCGGCGTTGCTCGCAAGCTCGTGTTCTCGTGGCTCGGCAACCCGGGCGTCGGTGGACTCGGTGCCATCCGTCGGCGGATCGAGGGCGAGATCCCCGACGAGCCGTTGGAGCTCGAGGAATACAGCCACTTCGGGATGGTGGCCCGCTACACCGCGGGTGCCATGAACCTGCCGTTCTTCCCGCTCCGGAGCTACTTCGAGACCGATCTGCCCGTCGCGAACCCATTGATCCGGCCGATCGCCTCGCCGTATGGCGACGGCACCGTCTACGCGGTGCCACCGCTGCGACCGGATGTGACCATCGTCCACGCGCAGCGGGCCACGGCTGCCGGCGACACCCAGGTCTGGGGCCTGCTCGGCTGCCAGAAGGAGGCGGCGTTCGCGGCCGAGCGCGTCATCGTCGTGGTGGAGGAGCTGGTCGACGAGTCGGTCGTGCGGGCCGACCCGAACCGGACGATCATCCCGGGACTCATCGTCGATGCCGTGGTGGTCGAGCCCTGGGGCGCCCATCCCTCGTACGTGCAGGGCGCCTACGACCGCGACAACCGCTTCTATCTCGATTGGGACCCGATCACCCGCGACGAGGCGGCGACCCAGGCCTGGCTCCGCGAATGGGTCTACGAGCTCGATGGTCGCGCGGCGTACATCGAGAAGCTCGGCACGGAGCGCGTCTCGACCCTGCGGCCCGGTGCCGAGGCGCCATCGGGTTCCGTCGACTACGGGTCGTACCGGTGACCGACGACCGCGACGTTCAGCAAGTCCGAGATGATGATCGTGGCCGCCGCGCGCGAGCTCGCCGGCCAGCACGTCTGCTTCGTCGGGGTCGGCCTGCCCAACATCGCGGTCAACCTGGCCAAGCGGACCGTGGCCCCGGACCTCGAGCTCGTGTACGAGGCGGGCGTGTTCGGCGCCCGGCCGGCTCGTCTCCCCCTGTCCATCGGCGACCCGACGATCGTGACCGGCGCGACGGCCGTGGTCAGCATGCTCGAGCTGTTCGGCTACTACCTGCAGCGGGGCCTGATCGATGTCGGGTTCCTGGGCGCGGCCCAGATCGATCGATTCGGCAACATCAACACGACGGTGATCGGGCCGTACGACCATCCCGACGACGCGCCTGCCCGGCTCCGGCGGGGCGTGCGAGATCGCGATCAACGCCCGCGAGGTGTTCGTGATCATGCGCCAGTCGAAGCGCAGCTTCGTGGAGCGCATCGACTTCCGGACGTCGCCGGGCAACCTCGGCGGTGCCGAGCAGGCGGAACGCATCCGGCGCGAAGGCGGCTGGCTGGGCCGTGGCCCGACGGTCGTGGTCACGGACCTGGGCATCTACCACTTCGGCGACGACGGGGAGATGCGCCTCGACTCGCTGCATCCGGGCGCCACGGTCGAGGCCGTCCGCGAGACGATCGGCTGGGAGGTGGCGGTTGCCGCGGACCTCGCCGAGACGCCGCCCCCGACGCCCGCGGAGCTCTCGCTGATCCGCGCCGAACTCGACCCCGAGGGCGTCTACACGAAGTAGGGCCGCTCACCCGATGCGCAGGACCGCCTCGCCGAGCTGGCGCAGGTTGCGGACCTCGAAGACGTCGTTGAGATACGGCCGGTAGACCTCGACGATCGAGTCGGTCGTGTCCCACTCCGCGACCGGTTCCGGGTTCAGCAGGTACACCCGCCGTGCCCGTGCGTGGAGCGCCTTGAGCGTCTCGGCCCGGGGCGGCCGATGGTTGCTTCGGGCGTCGCCGGTGATGATCACCGTCGAGCGAGGATCGATGCTCGAGCTGTGGCGCTCCCAGAACTGGTCGAGAACGGCCCCGTAGTCGGAGTGACCGTCGGCCCGGACGACGTTCGCGCGGTACAGGACGTGGCGGACCTCGAGGAACGAGGCGACGTCCTTGAGATGCGCGGTGACCTCGTCCACGCCGTCGACGAAGGCGAACGTGCGCATCCGCGGGAACTCCGAGGTCATCGCCTGGAGCAGGGTCAGGGTGAACGACGCGAACTCCGCGACCGAGCCCGAGACATCGCACAGGACGTACAGGTCGGGCCGGGCGACCTTCGGGCGGCGGAAGACCGGATCGATCGGGACGCCACCCGATGACAGCGACCGGCGCACGGTCCGCCGGACGTCGAGCCGCCCCCGGTCGCGACGTCGTCGCCGACGGGCCATCCGGCTCGCGAGCGTGCGAGCGAGCGGGCGGATCGTCTCGCGCATGGCGGCCAGCTGGCGCGGGCTCGCGCCGAGGAAGTCCGTCTCCTCGGTGACCAGGTGGCCGAGCGAGCGGGCTGCCTCGTCGGCGCCGAGCACCTGGGCGAGGTGTGACCGGGCCTGAGCCGCGAGCATCTGCTTGAACGCGTCGATCCGGGCCTCGATGTCGGCCCGTGTGCGTCGCTCGTCGATCCCGTCGGGGCCCGCCTCCGCCCGATCGGCGGCGAGCGCGCGGGCCATCAGGCGCGACAGCTCGAGCGCCCGGAGCACGCGGTACAGAAGGTAGCGCTCGGTCGTGGCGCTGGGCGAGCCGAGGCCCCCGAACCGCTCGAGCGACAACGCCGCCAGCTCGCGCAGGGCGTCGCTGTCCCCGTGGCGAAGGGCCTCGATCAGGGCCTCGAGGAGCTCCGTGGACGGATCGCCCTCCGCCGCGGTCCCAGCGTCAGGCCGGTCGAGGCTCGTCTCGATCGACCGTTCCTGCCCGGTCGCCTCGGCGCCAGGGATCGTTCCGGCCGGCCCGGTCCCTGCCGGGGCGGCGGGCCGTGCCGCGAACTGGAGATCGAACAGGAGGTCGAACGCCGAGCGATCCTCCGCTCGCTTGATCAGGGTGGTCGCGAGCGTCCCCTTGACGGTCGGCCGATCGGCGATCTCGACATGACCGAGCGCCGCGGTCGCGTCCAGGACCTCGGACGTCGACACCGGGACCCCCGCCTCGCGGAGCGAGTGGACGAGGCGCAGCAGCGGCGGCAACAGGAGTGGCGGGTCGCCAGGCGTCATCCGATCCATCATTGCGTCGTCAACGGGACCTCAGTACGGGATACGAACGGCTGGTCGCCATGCGCACACTGACCCTCACGATGGACGATCGATGACATTCTCGCCCACGCGCCCGCCGATGGGTCGCCTCGCCCGGCTCGGGGTCGTGCTCGACGCGAACGAGCGGGCCGCGGCATTGGCGCAGCTCTGCGATCGCGCCGGTATCGACATCGTCTGGCTGGCCGACCGCGCCGCCTTCGATCAAGCGCCATCGCTTGCGTCGCTGATGCGCTGGGCGGACGCGATCGCACCGACGCTCGATCGCGCCTCGCTCGGGCTGCTGGCGGGTCCGCAGGACGGCCCGGACCTGCTCGGCACCGCGACCACAACGCGAGCGCTCGCCGACGCCGAGCGCCTGGAAGTAGCGGTGCCCGCCGGCCAGCACCTCGGGCCCTGGACCGCGTTCGAGCCGCGGTTGCGCCGGTCGGTCGTGATCCGCGACCTGGCCGATCTCCCCGACGCGCTCCATGTCGCCGACGACATCGTGCTGCCGGCCTGGCACATCGCCGACCTCGAGACCGCGGCCGACGAGGTACGTGCGGAGGCCACCGAGGCGGGCCGCGACCCGACGACGCTCGGGGTCGCCGCCCTCCTGCCCGTCTCGATCGGACGCACCCAGGCCGAGGCCGTCGCCCGCGTCGCGTCGGACCCGGTCTTCTCGCTCGTCGGCGACCCGGCCACCGTCGGGATCTTCGGCACGCTCGAGGAGTGTCAGGACCGGGTGATCGCCCTGGCCCATGCCGGCATCACCGACCTGCGCTGCATCGTGCCGGCCACCCTCGACGTCCACGACGTCATCGCGCAATTGACGGCCATCACGGTCGGGACGACCGACGTCCTGGTGCCCGGCTCGCTTCGCTCGCCGGCGCCGCCGCCGCCCGACGGCTGGGGCGGGCGCTCGCCCGTCCCGGATCGACCGAGGGTCAGTGACGGGTCCCGACGGCGCTGACCCGACGGGCCGTCTCGACCACCAGGGGCAGGAACTCGGATCGCAGGGTCGCCGGATCGACCCGACCGGCATGCGCGCACACGGACAGGGCCGCGCTCACCCGTCCGTTCGCGGTCGAGGATCGGGGCCGCGACCGAGCGAGAGCCCCTCCTCCAGCTGCTGGTCGACGATCGCCCAGCCCTGTCGTCGGATCTCGTCGAGGATGGCCCGCAGCTCGGTCTCGTCGACGACGGTGCGCTCGGTGTAGCGCGCGATGGCCGTCCGGGCGAAGTAGGCCTCGAGCTCGGCCTCGGGCAGGCCCGCCAGCAGGACGCGGCCCTTGGACGTGGCGTGGGCCGGCAGGCGGGACCCGACCGTGACCGCGATGGTCATCAACCGGCGCGTCTCGACCCGCGCGACGTACAGGATCTCGGTGTCGTCGAGGATGGCGATCGACGCCGACTCGCCGGTCCGCTCGGTCAGCGAGGCGAGGTAGGGCTTCGCGAACGCCCACGGGTCGCCGACCGCGGCGAAGGGCTTGGCGAGGTCGAGGACGGCCGGTGTCAGCTTGAAGGTCCGCTTCGTCGACTCGACGTAGCCGAGGTCCTCGAGGGTGAGCAGGACGCGGCGCGCGGTGGCGCGCGTCAGGCCGGTCCGTTCGGCCACCTCGCTGATCGTCAGCGCCGGGGCATCCGCACCGAATGCGCCCGAGGACGGCTGAGCCCTCGCTCGAGCGACTGCAGCCGTTCGCTCCGGCGTGGTGACGCCACCCTGCGACGCTGCTTGACATCGTTTCGACTCCCGGCGGATACTCGGTGCGCTAAGCGTACAGATGTTCGCACTGCGAACAACATCGACGGTCGAGCGTATCCTACCCCCGAACGGTCCAGCGCGTACCGACCCATCCCAGATCGAGCGACGAGGAGCCGGCCGATGACCACCTACACCACCGTGTTCGGGTCGCTGGAGACTACCAGAAGGGCACCATCGACATCATCGATGACGACCCGAAGCGCTACGCCTTCTCGAACATCTTCGAGGTCGCGTCGACCGCGCGACCATACGAGAAGGTCGCCGTCGGCAAGAACCGCCAGTACGTGGTCGAGGCGATCCGGGCGGAGGGCACGTCCGAGTGGCGGACCGCGCCACACGACGAGTTCGCGCTCGTCATGGATGGCGAGGTCGAGATCCGGCTCCAGAAGCTCGGGCCAGGACGATCTCGGGCCGACCGCGGAACGCGGCTCGAACGCGCTGACCGGCGCGCCCAGCGGCCCGCCGATGGGCCGCGTCGTCGCCAGGCGCGGCCACATGACGCTGCTGCCGGTCGGCGCCGCCTACCAGTTCCACGCCGACGCGCCCGGCCGTGATCCTGCTCCAGACCCAGGAAGGCCCGGACACGGTCTACCGCTGGGCCGAGATCATCCAGACCGTCCCGTGATCGCGGACCCAGCCGCCCCGACGCCACGACAAGCCGCAGTCCAGCACGGTCCAGGAGAACGTCGATGAGCATCGCCGCCCCGTCCAACGTCCAGTCCACCGAGCCGAACAAGCATGGCTACCGGGGGTTCAGCCTCGGCGAGTTCACGTTCAGCCGCGACGAGTACTTCGCCTACGTCGAGTGGCCGACCGGCAAGCACGTCATGTCGGCCGATGCGTTCCTGAAGGCGCTCCAGCGCGACGTCGCCTGGCAGTTCTTCTACGGCATCGTCAACTTCGACGGCGTCATCGGCACCGTCAACCACTACGGGACGGTCGACCTGTTCGCCGGCCGCTACAACGACGTCTACCGCAAGGCCGAGCTCGACCACCACGAGAACTTCGAGACGTCCGCTCATCAAGGCGACCTTCGAGGCGATGCTCGACGACTGGACCAACGACGGGTTCGATCCGTTCGCCGCGCCGACCGAGACCGGCTCCGCCTTCGGCATCAAGAACGGCGAGAACCGCGCGGCCATCACGCGCCATCGCGTCACCGCCGCCCGGATGGTCAGCGTCCCGGGCGACGAGCCGCTGCGCAACGACGACAACGGCCACCCGGTCAACCGCCAGTTCCTCGACGTCCCCCAGGACGAGCCGGAGAAGCACCCGGAGCCGGGCTTCGAGGACGAGATCAGCTCGTTCAACCTGTTCGCCTACCTGTCGCGCTCGCAGGTGACGTGGAACCCGTCGGTCGTCTCGGTCTGTGGCGACAGCCTCTACTGCCCGACGACCGAGGAGTACATCCTGCCGATCATCCACGGCAACGACCGCGTCGAGTGGTTCATCCAGCTGTCGGACGAGCTGATCTGGCAGGTCGAGGACCGCGATGCCGGCACGGCTCGGGCCAAGGTGACGATGCGGGCCGGCGACGTGGCGGCCATGCCGGCCGACATCCGCCACCAGGGCTACGCGCCGAAGCGGGCGATGCTGCTGGTCTGGGAGAACGCCGATCCCGGAGCTGCCGGCGCTCATCTCGAGCGGCCAGCTGCCGTCCGTGCCGGTCGAGCTCTAGACCGATCGACCGCTCGTCCCCATCGATCCGACGATGACGCTCGTGTCCCGCGCCGAGGTGCGGGTCCAGGACCGCCTGTTCATCGACGGCGAGTTCGTCGACGCCCTCGACGGGGCGACCTTCCCGACGATCGACCCGCACGACGGATCGGTCATCGCCGAGGTCGCCCGGGCGGGCACCGCCGACGTCGACCGGGCCGTGGCCGCGGCGGCCGCGGCGTTCCCGGCCTGGGCCCGGATGCAGGCCTCGGCACGCGGCCGCCTGCTCCTGCGCCTCGCCGACCTCATCGAGGCGAACGCCGACGAGCTGGCCACGCCTCGAGTCGCTCGACACGGGCCATCCGATCCGCGACAGCCGGAACCTCGACGTGCCGCGGACCGCGGCGACCTTCCGCTACTTCGGCGGCATGGCCGACAAGGTCCAGGGCGACGTCATCCCGGTCGAGCCCGGCTTCCTGAACTACGTCCTGCGCGAGCCGCTCGGCGTGGTCGGGGATGATCGTGCCCTGGAACTTCCCGCTCATGTTCTGCAGCTGGAAGATGGGCCCCGCCCTGGCCGCCGGCAACACGGTGGTCATGAAGCCGGCCGAACTGACGCCGCTGAGCTCGCTGCGCGTCGCCGAGCTGATGGTCGAGGCCGGCTTCCCGCCGGGCGTGGTCAACATCGTGCCCGGCCCCGGCCGGACCGTCGGCGAGCACCTGGCCCGGCATCCGGGCGTCCGCAAGATCGCGTTCACCGGTTCCACCGAGACCGGTCGCCGGATCGTCGAGGCGTCGGCCGGCAACGTGAAGCGGGTCCAGCTGGAGCTCGGCGGCAAGGGCGCGAACATCGTGTTCGACGACGCCGACATCGCCGCGGCCGTCAACGGCTCCGCGTTCGCGATCTTCCACAACCAGGGCCAGGCGTGCATCGCCGGTTCGCGCCTGATCCTCCACGAGCGGATCGCCGACGACTTCCTCGCCCGCTTCGTCGCGCTGGCCGAGTCGATCCGCATCGGCGACCCGCTCGACCCGGCGACCGAGATGGGGCCGCTGACCTCGGCGACGCACCGCGATCGCGTCCTGCGCTATGTCGAGATCGCCCGCGAGGAGGGCGGCGAGGTCCTGACGGGCGGAACGGCGCCCGACGACCCGTCCCTGGCCGCCGGCTACTACGTGCGACCGACCGTCGTCCGGATCGACCCGTCGTCCCGCGTCTGTCGCGAGGAGGTCTTCGGCCCGTTCGTGACCGTCACGACGTTCCGCTCGGAGGATGAGGCGCTCGCGATCGCCAACGATGTCGAGTACGGCCTCGGCGGCGGGCTGTGGACGCGCGACATCTCCCGGGCCCACCGGGTCGCGCGGGCGATCCGCTCGGGCATGGTCTGGATCAACAGCTACAAGCGGGTCAACCCGGGTTCACCGTTCGGCGGGACGGGCCTGTCCGGCTACGGACGCGAGATGGGGTTCGAGGCGATCCACGAGTACACCGAGCCGAAGTCCATCTGGGTCAACGTCGACGCGCCCATCCCGCCCTACTACCCGCGGTCCTGACCGATGCAGCCGTTCACGTACGAGGCGCTGGCGGGACGGGTGGTCTTCGGCGACGGCACCTTCGACCTGGTCCCCGAGGAACTGGACCGACTCGGGGCGACACGCGTGCTGCTCATCGCCGACCGCTCCGGCCACGCCTGGGCCGACCGGCTGTCGGAGCGGATCGGCGGCCGGATCGTCGGCGAGATCCGCGAGGTCCGGCCGCACGTCCCGGTCGCCGACGCGGAGGCCGCCCGTCGCCTGGCCGACGAGAGCGGCGCCGATTCCGTCGTGACCATCGGTGGCGGCTCGGCCACTGGTCTCGGCAAGGCGATCGTCCTCGAGCGACGGCTGCCGATCCTGGCCGTACCGACGACGTACGCCGGGTCCGAGATGACCCCGATCTGGGGGCTGACCAGCGGCGCCCGCAAGGAGACCGGACGAGATCCCGCCGTGCAGCCGAAGACCGTCGTGTACGACCCCGTGCTGACCGTCTCGCTCCCGCCCGATGTCTCCGGTCCATCGGGCATGAACGCCGTCGCCCACTGCGTCGAGGCGCTGTACGCGGAAGGCGCCAATCCCATCACGACACTGATGGCCGAGGAGGGCATCCGCGTGCTGGCTCGCGGGCTCCCACGGGTGGTCGCGCGGCCTGACGACCTGCCGGCGCGCGGGGCGGTGCTGGCCGGCGCCTATCTCGCGGCCTCGGCCTTCGCGGCCGCGGGGAGCGGCATCCACCACAAGATCTGCCACGTCCTCGGCGGCGCCTACGACCTGCCCCATGCCGAGATGCACACCGTGATCCTGCCCCACGCCGTGGCCTTCGTGGCGCCGTCCGTGCCGACCGCGATGCTCAGGGCGGCCGCGGCCCTCGGCGACGCGGACGTCGCCGGCTCGATCTACGACCTGGCCCGGGCCATCGGTGCCCCGGCCGACCTGGCCTCGATCGGGATGCCCGGCGACCGCCTCGACGAGGCGGCCGGGCTCATCGCCGATGCCACACGCGGCACCGCGATGCCGGTGACGGCGGCAGCCATGCGGGTGCTCCTCGACGACGCCTATGCGGGCCGCCGGCCGACGACCCCGGCGTCCATCGCATCCCCCGCGACTCCCGGACCCATCGCGCCGCCCATCACCGCGTGACCCGCTTCTAGCCGCGCCCGGCTACCGAGTCCGTCCGGCTGGCGGAACCTGGAGGAGGAGAACGACTCATGGCCATCGACGATCGGACTCGAGGGGAGATCGAACGAGCGCTCGGGCGACGCCTGGATCGCCGCGACTTCCTGCGCATCGCCGCGCTCGGCGGCACGGCCGCCGGCACCGCCGCGCTCATCGCCGCCTGCGGCCCCGGTGCCGCGTCATCGGCCCCAGCGTCCTCGGCGCCGTCGGCCGCTGGGCCGAGTGCGAGCGCCGCGGCGTCGGCCTCGGCAGGAGGCGCGGCCGGCCGGGCGATCAAGATCGGCTACGTCAGCCCGGCCACGGGCCCGCTGGCCGGCTTCGCCGAGGCGGACCAGTTCATCTTCGACGGCGTCACCGCCGCCATCGGCGACGGCATCCAGGTCGGCGATACCCTGCACAAGTTCGAGATCGCACCCAAGGACAGCCAGTCCGACCCGGCGCGGGCCGCATCGGTCGCGGGCGAGCTCATCGCCGACGGCATCGACCTGATGCTCGTCGCCTCGACCCCCGAGACCGTCAATCCGGTCGCGGACCAGTGCGAGGCGGCCGGCGTCCCGTGCATCTCGTCGGTCGCGCCGTGGCAGCCCTACTTCCTCGGCCGCCAGGCCCCGAACACGGCCCCGCCCGACAGCAAGCCATTCGCGTGGACGTACCACTTCTTCTGGGGTCTCGAGGACGTCATCTCGGTCTTCCTGGACATGTGGGGCCAGGTCGACACGAACAAGATCGTGGGAGGCCTGTTCCCGAACGACGGCGACGGCAACGCCTGGGGCGACGCGGCCGTCGGGTTCCCGACGCCCCTCAAGGACGCCGGCTACACGCTCATCGATCCGGGCCGCTACGAGAACCTGACCTCGGACTTCTCCGCCCAGATCGGGACCTTCAACAAGGAGAAGGTCGAGATCCTCACCGGCGTCCCGTTGCCGCCGGATTTCACCACGTTCTGGACCCAGGCCGCCCAGCAGGGGTTCAAGCCAAAGGTCGCCTCGATCGGCAAGGCGATCCTGTTCCCGGCCTCGGTCGAAGCACTCGGCCCGGACCTCGGCGACGGCCTGTCCAGCGAGGTCTGGTGGAGCCCCAGCCACCCGTTCAACTCGTCGCTGACGACCGAATCCGCCAAGTCGCTCGCCGACTCGTACACCGCCGACACCGGCAAGCAGTGGACGCAGCCGATCGGCTTCGCGCACGCCCTCTTCGAGGTCGCGGCGGACGCCCTCAAGCGGACGTCGAGCCTCGACGACAAGGCGGCGCTGCGCGACGCGATCAAGGCGACCTCGCTCGACACGATCGTCGGGCACATCGCCTGGGACGGTACCGGTCTGCCGCCGTTCGCCGCGACCAACGTGGCGAAGACCCCGCTCGTCGGCGGCCAGTGGGGCAAGGGCACCACGACGATGTACGAGATCACCCTCGTGAGCAACAAGGACCATCCGAACATCCCGACCGCGGGCACGATGCGGCCGATCGGCGGCTGAGCGACACCGGGACCGCGACCGCATGACGGCGCTGCTCGAGATCGACGCCGTCTCGAAGGCCTTCGGCCGGGTCGTGGTCGCGGATGCCCTGTCGTTCGCGGTCGCCCGCGGCGAGACGCTCGGGATCGTCGGCCCCAACGGTGCCGGCAAGACGAGCCTCCTCGACCTGATCGGCGGCGACCAGTCGCCCGATTCGGGAAGGATCCGGCTGGACGGCCGGGACGTCACCGACGTCCCGGCCCACCTCCGGGCCAGGCTCGGCATCGGGCGCACGTACCAGATCCCCCGGCCGTTCGGCGGGATGACGGTCTTCGAGAACGTGCTCCTCGGCGCCACGTTCGCCGGTCATCCCACGGACGGCTCGTCCCACGATCCGAGCGCGACGGCCGTCGAGGCCCTGGTCCGGACCCACCTGATCGATCGGGCCAACCTGCCCGCCGGAGCGCTGCCGCTCCTCGATCGAAAGCGACTGGAACTGGCGCGGGCCCTGGCCACCGGACCGAGCCTGCTGCTCCTCGACGAGATCGCCGGCGGCCTGACCGAACACGAGGTCGCCGACCTGGTCGAAACCATCAAGCGACTGCGGGCCGAGGGTGTCACGATCGTCTGGATCGAGCACGTCGTCCCGGCCCTGATGGCCGTGGTCGACCGGCTCATCGCGATGAGCGCGGGCCGCGCGCTCAAGGACGGGGCGCCGGCCGACGTCATGGCGGACCCGGTCGTCCAGGCCGAGTACCTCGGCGCGGAGGTGGTCGCTTGAGGCTGCTGGACATCGAGCGGGCCAGTAGCTTCTACGGCGATCTCCAGGCCCTCTTCGACGTCTCGCTCCACATCGACGAAGGCGAGGTCGTCGCGATCATCGGCTCCAACGGGGCGGGGAAATCCACGCTCCTGCGGCTCATCGCCGGCCTCCAGCCGGTCAGCGGCGGCGAGGTCCGCTACGACGGCCGGGGCATCAACGACGTCAAGGCGCACCTGCGTGTCGGCGCGGGCATCTCGTTGGTCCCCGAGGGCCGACGCATCTTCCCGAGCCTGAGCGTCGAGGAGAACCTGCGCATCGGGACGTATCGCGGCCGGCGCGGGCCGTGGGGCCTGGGCACGGTCTACGACCTGTTCCCGATCCTGCGCGATCGAGCGCGACGCAGCGGCGCGGTCCTGTCGGGCGGGGAACAGCAGGCCCTGGCCATCGGCCGTGCCCTGATGGCGAACCCGCGCCTGCTGCTGCTCGACGAGGTGTCCCTCGGCCTGGCGCCGGTCGTGATCCGCCAGCTGTACACGGCCCTGCCGACGATCGTCGCGAACGGCGCCACGATCCTGCTGGTCGAACAGAGCGTGGACCAGGCACTCGCCGCGGCCGACCGCCTGTACTGCCTGCTGGAAGGCCGGATCTCCCTGGCCGGCGTGCCGGCCCAGCTGACGCGTTCCCAGATCACCACCGCGTACTTCGGCCTGGCCTGATGGACTGGCTGAACGCGGTCGTCCAGGGACTGCTCCTGGGCGGGCTCTACGCGCTGCTGGCGACCGGCCTGTCGCTCATGTTCGGCGTCATGCGCCTGGTCAACCTGGCCCAGGGCGACCTGACGATCCTGTCGGCGTTCCTGGCCCTCGCGCTCATCGAGGCGACCGGGGTCGGTCCCGTCGTGGCCCTGATCGTCATCGTCCCGGTCATGATGATCGGCGGGTACCTCCTGCAGCGCGGCCTCCTGAACCGGACCCTCGACGGCGGCGTGCTGCCGCCGATCCTCGTGACCTTCGGTCTCGCCGTCATCCTCCAGAACGTGCTGCTGGGCGTCTACTCGGCCGATTCGCAGGGGATCGATGCGGGCACCATCGAGAGCGCGAGCATCACCGTCACCGAGGGACTCGCGATCGGGATCCTGCCGCTCATCACGCTCGGGACGGCGGTCGCGGTGCTCGTGGGCCTGCAGCTCCTGATCGGCCGGACCCAGCTGGGCCGCTCGTTGCGGGCGACCGCGGACGACCGCGACGCGGCCCGCCTGAGCGGCATCGACGACCGACACGTGTACGCGGTCGCCACCGCCCTCGCGTTCAGCACCGTCGCGATCGCCGGCGTCTTCCTGGGCATGCGCACGACCTTCGCGCCCGCCGACGGTCCGGTCCGGCTCATCTTCGCGTTCGAGGCGGTCGTCATCGGCGGGCTCGGGTCGCTGTGGGGGACCCTGGTCGGCGGCGTGATCCTGGGCGTCTCCCAGGCCATCGGCAACCAGATCAGCCCGAGCTACCAGATCCTGGCCGGTCACCTGGTCTTCCTCGCGGTCCTGGTGTTCCGACCCGCCGGCCTCTTCTCACGTCCCCGGACGCGGCAGTGATGGAGACGACCGCGACCCCCGCGTTCCGGATCGAGCGGACCACGCGGAACACCCGGTTGGTCCTCCTGGCCGCGCTCGGCGTGGTCGGAGTGCTGGCCAGCCTGCCGGCCTGGGGCGCCGGCGGCCAGATGCGACTCCTGGTCGAGGTCTTCACGATGCTCGCGCTCGCGGAGATGTGGAACCTCCTCGCCGGCTACGCGGGTCTGGTCTCGATCGGCCAGCAGGCGTTCATCGGGATCGGGGCGTACGGCCTGTTCGTCGCCGCCGACAACCTCGGGTTCCCGCCGGTCCTCGCGGTCCTGTTCGCGACCGCGGTCGGCGGGCTGGTGGCGCTCGTCACGTCCGTCTTCGCCTTCCGCCTGCAGGGCGGCTACTTCGCCATCGGGACGTGGGTCATCGCCGAGGTCATCCGGATCCTGGTCGCCAACACCAAGGAGCTCGGGGCGGGCACCGGCGTCACGATCCGCTCGCTGTCGGCGATCCCCCCGGCCGATCGACAGGCATTGACCTACTGGCTGGCCCTGACCGTCGGGGTCGGCTCGATCGTCCTCGCGGCGATGATCATGCGATCGCGGCTCGGCCTCGCGTTGCGCGCGGTCCGCGACAGCGAGGTGGCCGCCCGGAGCCTCGGCGTCGACATCTTCCGCGCGAAGCTCGCCATCTACATCGTGGCCGCCGCCGGCGCATCGGCGGCCGGGGCCGTGCTCTACATGCAGTTGCTCCGGATCCAGCCGAACTCCGCGTTCAGCGTGGACTGGACCGCGAAGATGATCTTCATCGTCGTCATCGGCGGCCTCGGACGCATCGAGGGCCCGATCGTCGGTACGATCGTGTTCTTCGCGCTGCAGGAGGCGCTCGCGGACTATGGCAGCCTGTACCTCGTGATCCTCGGCGCCGTCGCCATCTTCATGGTCGTCCTCGCGCCGCGCGGGCTGTGGGGCCTCCTGGTCGCACGTCGTCCGATCGCGCTGTTCGGCATCCGCCGACGGGTCGTGCTCGCCGGCTCGGGCCGGGCCGGCGCATCGCGGGGGGAGGGCGCCGAATGACGCTCGAGCGAGCGCCGCAGTTCGAGTCGCCGGCCGACGTCATGGCCCGGCTGCGGGCCCTCGACTACCTCGCCGACGACGCGATCGGCCTGACGGTCTATCTCGCCGACCGGCTCCAGAAGCCGATCCTCGTCGAGGGACCGGCGGGCGTCGGCAAGACGGAACTCGCACGGACCGTGGCGACCGCGACCGGATCCCGGCTCATCCGGCTGCAGTGCTACGAGGGGCTCGACGAATCGAAGGCGCTCTACGAGTGGAACTACAAGAAGCAGCTGCTGCGGATCCAGGCGGACCAGGACCGCGAACGCTGGTCGGAGCTCGAGACCGACATCTTCTCGGAGGCGTTCCTGCTGCCGCGGCCGCTGCTGGCCGCCATCCGGGCCGATGGTCCGGTGGTGCTCCTGATCGACGAGATCGACCGGGTCGAGGTCGAGGCCGAGGCCCTGATGCTCGAGATCCTGAGCGACTTCCAGGTGACGATCCCCGAGCTCGGGACGATGCAGGCGACGCGCCGGCCGATGGTCTTCCTGACCTCGAACGACACGCGCGACCTGTCCGAAGCGCTCAAGCGCCGCGCGCTCTACCTCCACATCGACTACCCGACGATCGAGCGCGAACGGGAGATCCTGCTGGCCCGCGTCGATGGCCTGACACCGGACCTTGCGGCCCAGGTCAGCCGGGTGGTCGCATCGCTCCGTAACATGGACCTCAAGAAGGCGCCGTCCATCTCGGAGTCGCTCGACTGGGCCCGCACGCTCGTGCTGCTCGGGATCGAGGGGATCCGGCCCGAGGACGTCGGCGAGACGCTCCACGTCCTGCTCAAGTACGAGGCCGACATCGAGCGCGCCCGGCGCCGGCTCGCCGGGTTGCCCGTCGAGGGCGATGAACCGGCACCGCACATCGATGCGTTCCGCGGGCCCGAGGGGACGTCGGGGTGAGTCCCGAGGACCGCCTGCGCGAGGCGATGCCGCGGATCGTGCTCGCGGTGCACGGCCTGGCGACCGACCTGGACCTGACCAACGAGGAGCTGCTGGCGGGGCTCGGGTTCCTGACCGAGGTCGCGCGGGCCGACGAGATGGTCCTGCTCTCGGACGTCCTCGGGCTCTCGCGGCTCGTGGACGACCAGACCCACGCTGGTTCCGGCGGCACGTCCTCGAACGTGCTCGGACCGTTCTACCGGCTCGGTGCGCCGTGGATCGAGAACCCCGGATCGATCGTCCGCGAGGCGAGCGTGTCGCCGGCCGGAGTCGTGCGCGGGACCGTCGTGGACGCCCGATCCGGGCGGCCGCTCGTCGGTGCCGTCGTCGACGTGTGGCAGGCCAATGCCGAGGGCGCCTACTCGAACGAGGACTCGAGGCTCGATCCATGGCACCTGCGCGGTCGCCAGCGCACCGACGCCGAAGGGCGCTACGCGGTCGAGACCATCTGGCCGAGCCACTACACGGTCAAGCACGACGGTCCGGTCGGGCAGCTCCTCGAGGTGCTGGAACGACATCCGTGGCGACCGGCCCATATCCACTTCCTGGTCGAAGCCGACGGCTACCGGCACCTCGTCACGCAGGCGTATCCGGCCGGCGGCCGCTACCTCGAGGACGACACGATCAACGGGGTGAAATCGGAGCTCATCGTCCCGGTCGAGGACGGCGTGCTGACCTTCGACATCGAGCTGGAGCCTGACGCGCCTCCGTACTGACGCGCACGCGAAGGCGCGGAGCCCGCCCGACGTTGCCTGACCGCACCTAACCACCCCGTACTACCGGCACCAGTGACCCTGACCACCGGACACTGGAGCGCGGTGCGAAGTGGCGGCACGATGCGAAGCACCATGGACCGAGCCACCGCACGCGTCATCCCCGACGAGGCCCCCGAGCCCGCGTCTCTCCCGGACGGCCTCTCGATCCGCTACCTGGACGGCTCCACGACGGCGACCCCGCTCGCGGCCGCCCTCGTCCAGGCGCGCCGGGACGACCTGCGCGTGCTCGATCGCGAGGCGATCCCGACGGCCCGCCTGCTGTCCGGGCTCTCGATGGCGCTCGATCTCACCGAGGGCCAGCTGCCGGGCCATGCGCTCCGAACGTGTTTCCTCGCGATGCACCTCGCCGAGGATCTCGGCCTGAGCCCCGCCGACCGCGGTGCCCTCTTCTACGGCGCGTTCCTCAAGGATGCCGGCTGCTCATCGAATGCCGCGGCGATCACGCGGATCTTCGGCGCCGACGACATCGACGCCAAGCGCCGCCAATCGACGATCGAATCGTCGCTGCTCTCGTACGCCGCGTTCGCGATCCGGACCATCCCCAACAGCGAGCCACTGCCGCGCAAGTTGCGCCGGCTCATCTCACTCGGCGTCAACGGGCAGCGTGAGCACCGTGAGATCGAGCAGCTCCGCTGCGAGCGCGGCGCCGCGATCGCGCGCAAGGCCGGCTTCGACGATGAGGTCGCCGGGGCGATCCTCGACCTCCACGAGCACTGGGACGGGAGCGGCGACCCGCGCGGCCTGAAGGGCGCGGAGATCCACCCGCTCGCCCGGATCCTGGCGGCCTGCCAGGGCCTCGACATCTTCCTGACGATGCAGGGCCGTGAGCGCGCGGTGGAAGTCATGGCCGAACGCGTGGGAACCTGGTACGACCCGGATATCGCCGAGGCGTTGCTGGACGCCTGCGCGCACGGTCGCCTCGACGAACTCGCCGCCCCGGACCTCATCGGCCGCACGATGGCGCTCGAGCCCGGCGCCCACATCCGGACCTCGGACGACGCCGACATCGACCGCATCTCGCTCGCCTTCGCCGACATCGTCGACGCCAAGAGCCCCTTCACCGGCACGCACTCGTCGCGCGTCGCCGATATCGCCGAGGGTCTCGCCGCGCGGCTGGGCATGCCGGCGCCCGAGGTGGTCAACGTCCGGCGGGCGGGCCTGCTCCACGACCTCGGCAAGCTCGGCGTCCCGAACACGGTCCTCGACAAGCCGGGTCGCCTCGACGCCTCCGAGATGGAGGTCATCCGCCGCCATCCCGAGCTGACGCTGAAGATCCTCGACACGATCCCGACCTTCCAGGATGTCGCGGAGCTCGCGGCCTGTCACCACGAACGGCTCGACGGGACCGGCTATTTCCGGGGCATGACGGCGCCCGAGCTGGCGCTCGGCGCCCGGATCGTGGCCGTCGCCGATGTCTTCGAGGCGATGACCGCCGACCGCCCCTACCGGGCGGCGATGCCGGTCGCACAGGCCCTCGGGATCATGCGCGAGTCGGCCGGCGAGCACCTCGCCTCGGACGTCATCGAGGCCCTGGCCGACACCGTCGCCTGACCGTCGCGCATGGCCCGGCCCGCGCAACCGCCCCACGACCCGGACCTCGGGCCGCGGCTCGATCGATTTCGGGCGGCGTTGAACGCGGCGGGCGGTCCCGTCGAGACACTCGACCAGGGTCGAGCCGGACTCGACCGACTCTGGCGCTGGTTCGTCGATGACGCGCCTTGGGTACCCGGGCGGATGTCCGACGAGAGCGAGCTCCGCGAAGCAGGGCCGCTGCCCGCCTGGTATCCACGCCTGGACTTCATCGCGCGCAGCCTTGGACCGCAACTCCTGCAGCTGACCGATGGCCTCGCCGCCCACGTGACGAGCATCCTCGTCGCCGCTGAGCCCGAGGCCGACTGGATCGTCGAGAAGGATGCGTCCATCACGGGCCAGGTCCCCAAGCTCCGGCTGCCCGGGCGGCGGCCGGGCCCCGTCGATGAGCAGATCGCCGGCTTCGTCTACCGCGCGCGGATGCGCCTGGAGCCCGCGTTCTATCTGCCGAACGACCCGATGGCCTTCGTCGATGCCTTCCTCGAATTCGGCGATCCGCGGCCCCGGAGCTACAGCGGGCAGACCGCGAAGGAGGCCAAGGCGCTCCTTGAGGTCGTCGTTTCGGGTCACGACGCTCGCGTCGCTCGCTTCCTCGACGCGGTCGCGACTCGGGGTGGTCCGCGCGCGTCGCTCGACTTCAGCCGCGAGAGCCTCGTGCCAGCGTGGAAGTGGGTGACGAGCCTGCCGCTCCCGCCTCACCCGGTCTCGGATCGCGAGATGCGCCTGAGCGACCCGCCGTGGTGGTACGAATTCTCGGGGATCATGATCGGCCAGGTCCTCGGGCCGGACCTGTGCTGGCTCGCGACCGGTGCCGCGGACTACGCCGCCGAGGTCGTGATCAGGGTCATGCCCGATTCGGCTTGGGTCCTGGGACCCGAACGGCGCGGGGCGGACTTTCGAGAGCCGCTCCTTCGCGTCGGGCCGATCCACACCTTCGCCATCCATGACAGCGTGCCGAGACAGATGGCCCACGATGTCGTCGCCCGGATGCCGCACATGGCGGGCCAGCGTCGCAACCCGATCGGGCCCGACGACCTCCGCGACATGATCGATGGCCACCTGGAATACGGGCGGCAACCTGTGCCCACGGAGGCGGAGGTCGAATCGGAGCCCGCCTACACCGTTGAGTTCCCGACGCCCGGACCCACGTCCCTCCTGGGTCGGGTACGAGGTCGCCTGGCGCGGACCGACGAGGGCGGGCACGACTACTCGGCCACCGTCTCGTTCTCGGACGAGGTCGCGCACGTCCAGAGCGGTCGAATCGATCGTCTCGTCCGCAGCCTGGCGAAACAGGACGGTGTGGCGCGCGCCTTCCGCGAGGACCGCGAGCTCGTCTACATCATCGCGCCGCAGATGACACCCGACGAGCTGCGGGACCTCGTTGACCGATGCTGGGCTGAGGCGGCGCCACCGGCCAAGGTCGCCAAGCCGGGCTGACCGGCTCGGATCAGCCCTTCGCGAACACCGCGACGAACTCGAGGGCGCCCTGGTCGGCGATCGAGACGATGAAGCCACCGATGTTCGGCGCCTCGATGTCGTAGTCGCTGAGCGGGAACGTGACCGAGCCGAGCACCTGGACCGTGCCGTCGGCCAGCTTGGCCTGGGCCGGGATCTCGACGGACTTCGTGACGCCGTGGAGGTTCAGGTCGCCGACGAGCGTGATGTCGGTGGCGGTGCCGGCAAGGGCCGCGGCGGGCACCTCGATCGGCTGGGTCAGGGTGAAGGTCGCGGTGGGGAACTCGTCGGTCTGGAGACCCTCGGAGCGCAGGCGGTTATCGCGCCGGTCCTCGTCCGACGTGAGGGTCGTCGTGTCGACGGTGATGGTGCCCTCGGTGAGCGTCGCGGTCGTCCCGTCCGAGCTGAGGGTGATCGAGCCCGTCACGTCATTCGTTCGGCCGACGGCGTCGGTCTCCGCGTCGAACTGGGCGAGCTGTTCGCGGACGCGGTAGCCGGCTTCCGTGCCGGTCGTGACGGTCCACGTCCCGGCCACATCGCCGTCGAAGCTCGCCGCCGGCGTCTGGCTTTCGGCCGGGTCGGCACTGGCCGCGGCGCTCGGGGCGGTCGACGCGCCTGCAGCGGCCGATGCCGACGGGAAGGCGAGCGGCGGCGCGCTGTCGCCGCGCAGGACCTGGTCATAGGCGACGTATGCGCCGACAGCGACGACGAGCAGAGCGACGATGGCGGCGAGGATCCGGGACTGAGTCATTGGGACGTCTCCGAAAGGGCGGGATCGTCCGATCCCGTCGAGCGGAGGTTGCCATGACTTCCTGAGAAGCGCCTGAGAGCGAGATGAGCGCCGGGGGCTGGGAGGGTCCCCCGGCGCTGGCCGATTCGGATGTTGGCGTCAGTCCAGCGCTTCCGCCAGACGGATCGCCGCGTCGCGACCGAGGGACGTCTCGAGGCGGAACGTGATGTCCCCGTCCGCCCACAGGAGCGTGTCCCCCACCCACCGGCGCGGATCCTCGATGAACCCACCCGGCCCGTTCCAGAAGAAGATGTGCGGGTCGCCGCTCAACCAGAAGCCCGCGTCATCGCCGACCGTCAAGCGCTCGACCGTCGTGCCCCCGCGGACGGCCTTGCTGAAGAACCCCTCGTCAGTCTCGCCGCGGAATTGCGAAAGCAGCAGGCCGACACCCGGCTCGAGGGTCGCCGGGAGGTCGGGCGTGGCGGCCCAGACGAGCGAGACCTGACCGCCGGTCAGGTCGTTGACGTAGGCGGCGTCGGGCGGCCCGACTGACGGATCTTCCGGCCACCGAACGTGGAAGCCGGCACGGGCATCGAGGTCGGCCAGCTCGACCAGCTCGCCGAGACCCATCGACGATCCGGGCGCCCCGGGCGCCGGCGACCGACTCGGTTCGAGGCTCGGTGGCGGGCTCACCGGTGCCCCGCCGAAGATGATCCGCAGGCCCGGCAGGCCGAGACCGATCGCACCGGCGATCGCGGCGAGTGCGAGCAGCGCGATCAGCGCGAGCACGAGCGCGCGCCGGGCCGGCCGCCACGTCCAGCGCGAGCCGCCGCGCCCACCGGCCGCGGCCTGGTCGTCGGCGACCACGCCGGGTCGCGGCCCCGCCTCGATCCGCGCCCGGACGGCCGCCGCGAGGTCGGGCCGGCCCGGACCAGGATCGGCGGACGGCCAGTCGACCGCCGGCGCGAGCGCGCGGAGCGCGGCCTCGAGATCGCCATCGGGGAGCCGGGAGAGGCGCATGTCGGTCATCGCTCGTCCCCGTCGAGCTCGGTGAGGACCACCCGCAGGCGGCCGAGCGCCCGCGACGTCCGCGACTTGACCGTGCCGGTCGGCAGGCCCAGCGCCTCGGCGGTCTCGGCCTCGGACAGCTCCAGCAGGAACCGGGCGCCGATCACCTCGCGGTCCTCGTCCCGGAGCCGGCCGAGCGCGTCGAGGAGCGTGGCCCGGCGCTCCCCGGCGAGGACCTCGGCCTCGGGCGAGGCCACCGTGGCGCCGACGCCGCCGGTCCCGAGCGTGCCGGCCCGGACCGCGAGGTTCGCCCGTCGATCCGCGGACCGGCGGCGGTTCCGGCTCTCGTTGGCGACGATCCGGAGCAGCCACGGCCGGAACGGCGACCCATCGCGAAAGCGCGGGAGGGCGGCGTAGGCCTTGATGAAGGCGTCCTGGGCAGCATCGGCGGCGTCGGCCTCCGGGGCGACGAGATAGGCAGTGCGGAGCGCGACGTCCTGGTATCGACGCACGAGGGTCTCGTACGCCGCCACGTCGCCGGTTCGGGAGCGGCTGATCAGTTCGCCGTCGTCCAGTATCGGTGGCCTCCGCGGTCAACCGTACCTTCTACACCTCGACGCGACGATCGGTTCCCGGCCGGCGGTCGGCTACCATCGGGCGGTGACCACCGGACGCGTCTTTCGCCGCTCATCGGTCGCGGATCCGCCGGTCGCGGTCGAGGCCCACGATTCCACGATCCGCGATTCGCGCGGCCGCGAATACCTCGACGCCGCGGGTGGCGCGATCGTCGTCAACGTCGGCCACGGGCGCACATCGATCGCCGAGGTCATGGCCGAGCAGGCCGCCCGCCTCTCGTACGCGCACGGCAGCGCCTTCACCACCGAACCCCTCGAGGCGTACGCGGCCGCGATCGGCCGCCACCTGCCCATCGACGGTCCGGCGATCTACCCGGTCTCCGGCGGGTCGGAGGCGATCGAGACCGCGCTCAAGCTGGCCCGCGCCTACCACCTCGCGAACGGCGAACCGACCCGCGATGTGGTCATCGGCCGCTGGGGTAGCTACCACGGCAACACCCTCGGCGCCCTTGACCTCTCGGGCCGGCCGCCGTTGCGCCGGCCGTATGAACCGTGGCTGGGTCGCTTCCGCCACGTGTCGGCGGCGTACGCGTACGGGGCCGCGCGCCCGGGGGGCCACGCGCTCGCTGACGGGGCCGAGCTGGCGGCCGAGCTGGACGAGGCGATCCGGGCGGCCGGACCGGAGACCGTCGCGGCCTTCGTGGCCGAGCCCGATCGTCGGCGCCACCCTGGCGGCCGCGGTCCCGCCCGAGGACTACTGGCCGCGGATCGCCGAGGTCTGCGCGCGGCACGGCGTCCTCCTGATCGCCGACGAGGTCATGACCGGGTTCGGCCGAACGGGCCGCTGGTTCGCCAGCGACCACTGGGGCCTCCAGCCGGACATGCTCGTGGCGGCCAAGGGCGCGACATCCGGCTACTGGCCGTTCGGGTTCGTCGCGGCCTCGGACGAGATCCACGCCGCGGTCACGGGCGCCGGCGGCTTCGTCCACGGGTTCACGTACTCGCATCAACCGGTCGCCGCCGCGGTCGCCGGCGAGGTCCTGCGCATCCTCGAGACCGAGGACCTCGTGGCCGCGAGCGCGACGAAGGGTCAGCATCTGCGCGAGCTCGTGACCGAGGCACTGGCCGGTCACCCGGCCGTCGGCGACGTTCGCGGGCGGGGCCTCCTCGTCGGCGTCGAGCTCGTGGCCGACCGGACGACCCGGGCCCCGTTCCCGCGTGCCGCGAAGATCGCCGAGGCCGTCGTCCGCGCCGCGCGCGACCGCGGCGTCCTCGTCTACTCGAGCACCGGCCACGCGGACGGCACGGACGGCGACACGATCCTGCTGGGCCCGCCGTTCGTCGTCACCGACGACGAGCTCCGACGCATCGCGGCGGTCCTCGCCGAGGCCGTCGATGCCGCGACCAGCGCGGCCGCGATCGCCCCGACGAGCCGGGGGCCGACCGCCTCAGCCTGAGGGCGGCGCCTCGACCGTCCAGCCCGACACGTCAGGTCGTGCCGCGCGTGGAGCCGCGCAGGAGGAGCACCACCCCGAGACCGATGAGCGCGACCGGCACGATGAGCCCGCCGAAGGCCGGGTTGGTCATGTTGACCCCGCCCAGCAGCGCGAGGAGGCCGCCGAACCAGAGCTGCCAGCCCCAGCCGCCGCCGCTGACCGCGCGAACGACCGCGATGAACAGGAACGCGACGCCGAAGCAGAACGTGCCCAGGCCGTCGACGTCGATGCCCGCCGCGTTGAGCACGCCCGGGGCGGCGAGCGCCGTGATGATCGCGCCGGCGTAGAGCGATCCGGTGCCGCGATCGATGGCCCACTTGATGAGGAACGCCAGCCCGACCGCCAGCACGATCAGCGAACCGGCCGACCGGGCCTCCGGGTAGACCTGCTGGATCAGGAGCAGCGCCCCGAACACGAGCAGGAAGATGCCGATCCAGGGCAGGCCCGGGCGCCGGGCGTCATCGGGACCCCACTCCCAGTGATAGACGCGGACGTCGGGGTCGTCGGGCGCGCGGCCGCCGCTGTTCGGGCCGAGTTTCGTGACGGGGTTCTGCTCGGTGTCCATGTCGGCCGGCTCCTCGTGCCCTCTCCCTGGGTCGGTACGATGATACGTGGGAGGCTCGATGACAGACTGGGCAGGGGAGGCGCTCCCCGGGATCCGCGTGCTGCGGACCTACAAGCGAGCATGGCTCGCCAGCGACATCGCCGCGGGTCTCGTGCTCACCGCCGTGCTCGTCCCGGTGGGGATGGGCTATGCGCAGGCGGCCGGCCTTCCGGCCATCGCGGGCCTGTACGCGACGATCCTCCCCCTCCTCGTGTATGCCGTCCTTGGGCCGAGCCGGGTCCTCGTGCTCGGCCCCGATTCGTCGCTCGCCCCCCTTGTCGCGGCGACGATCGCACCCCTGATGCTCGGCGACCCGACACGCGCCGTCGACCTTGCGGCCGGACTCGCGCTCGTCTCGGGAGCGCTCTGTATCGGCTTCGCCGTCCTGCGGCTCGGCATCCTCACGGAACTGCTGTCCAAGCCGATCCGCATCGGCACCTTGAACGGGCTCGCGCTCACGATCTTCGTCGGGCAACTGCCCAAGCTCTTCGGGTTCAGCGCCGAGGGCGAAGGCGTGCCGGCCGAGGCGATCGCCTTCGCCACGGGCCTCACCGATGGCCTGACGAACTCCACGGCCCTCGCGCTCGGGCTCGGCTCGATCGCGATCATCCTCGCCTGCCGTCGATGGCGGCCGCAGATCCCGGGGATCCTCATCGCGGCCGTCGGTTCGACCGCGCTGACCGCGGCTCCTCGGCCTTGCGGCCAGCGCCGGCGTCCCGGTGGTCGGACCCCTGCCGCCGGGACTGCCCAGCTTCCACGTGCCGCGGGTGTCGCTCGCCGAGGTCCAGGCGATGCTGGCGGGCGGCGTCGCGATCGCGGTGATCTCGATGGCCGATACGAGCGTCCTGTCGCGGACGTTCGCCGGTCGGACCGGCCGGCGGATCGACCAGAACCAGGAGCTGCTGGCGCTCGGGTCGGCGAGCATCGGCGCCGGTCTGTTCGGCGGCTTCTCCGTCAGCGCCAGCGCATCGCGGACACCGGTCGCGGTGAACGCCGGCGCGAAGACCCAGCTGGCCAGCGTGGTCGGGGCGCTGACGATCGCCGCCCTGCTCGTCGTCGCGCCGTGGCTCACGACGAACCTGCCGGAGTCCGCCCTTGCAGCGATCGTCATGACCGCGAGCCTCTCGCTGGTGGATGTGCCGGGCATGTCCCGGCTGTGGCGGCTTCGGCGGTCCGAGTTCGCCCTCTCGGTCGTGTGCCTTGTCGGCGTCGCCGTCGCGGGCGTGGTGACCGGCATCTTCCTGGCCGTCGCGCTGTCCCTGCTCCTGTTCTTCTGGCGAGCGTGGCGACCGCACTCGGCCATCCTCGGGCGGGCCGAGGGCGTGAAGGGCTACCACGACATCAGTCGATACCCGGAGGCGCGACAGCTCGACGGGCTCGTCCTCTTCCGTTGGGATGCGCCGCTGTTCTTCGCGAACGCGGAGCTGTTCCGCGAGCAGATCGAGGAAGCGATCGCCGAGGCCGCGACACCGACCCGGTGGGTGGTCGTGGCCGCCGAGCCGGTGACCGACATCGACATGACCGCCGCGGATGTGCTGGCCGAACTGGTCACCGCGCTCGAGGAGCAGGGTAGGAGCCTCAAGTTCGCGGAGCTCAAGGACCCGGTGCAGGACAGCCTCAAGCGCTATGGCCTGTTCGAGCGGCTTGGGTCCGCCGCGTTCTACCCGACGGTCGGGACCGCCGTTGACGGCTACGTCGCGGTGACGGGGACACCCTGGGTGGACTGGGAAGAGCGTTCGCCCGAGGAGCCGCCCGAGCGCTAGGGCCCCGCCGGCTCACCGATCTGCGGCGGGAGCCGATCGGCGACGACCTCGTCGTCCTCGGTGTGGCTGAAGCCCACCCGGTCGACCAGGCCCTGGAGGAAGCCCGGCGCCCACCAGTTCCAGCGACCCATGAGCCGCATCGTGGCCGGCACCAACAGGATGCGGATGATCGTGGCATCGACGGCGACCGCGATCGCCATCCCGACGCCGATGGCCTTGATGGTGATGACCTCGGCGAGCGCGAAGGCCGAGAAGACGACGACCATGATGAGCGCCGCCCCGGTGATGACGCCGGCCGTCTTGGACAGCCCCTCCGCCACCGACGCGGTGTTGTCGCCGGTCCGGCGGTAGGCCTCCTGGATCCGCGAGAGCAGCAGGACCTCGTAGTCCATGGACAGCCCGAAGATCACGCTGAACATGATGATTGGGTTGCCCGCGATGGTGTAGCCGAGCGGCTCGAAGTCGAGCAGTCCGGACAGGTGGCCCTCCTGGAAGATCCAGACGAGTGCCCCGAAGCTGGCCGTGATCGAGAGCAGGGTCATGATCATGGCCTTGATCGGGATGACCACCGAGCCGAACAGCAGGAACAGGATGAAGCCGCTCGCGGCGAGGGTCATCGCGACCGCGTAGGGGGCCCGCTCGCCCTGCGAGACGAGGAAGTCGTAGCCGGTGGCGGCGGAACCGCCGACCTCGGTCGTGATGCCGTGGCCAGGATCCGTCGCGCGGATGACCGGGATCATCGAGGTGGCCTCCGGCACGGACGGCGAGAGCGGGCTGATGGCATCGAGCCGGACCGTGGAGCCGTGGACGTAGGCGGCGAGCAGCGCGTCGAGCCCGGGCGGCCGCTGGCCCTCGGGGAGGGCATACAGCGCGGCGACCTGGTCGGGCGGCAGGACGGCGCCGGTGGCCGGGTCGCGGATCGTGAACGGCCCCTCGACCCGGTCGATGTCGTCCATCGCCTCGAGCGTCGATGCATAGTCGGTCAGGGCCGCGATCGTCGCGGCATCGGTCGGGGACCCGGGCACGTCGGCGAGGATCACGATCGGCGTCGTCTCGCCCGGTGCGAACTCCTGTCTGGAGCGCGACGTACGCGTCGCGGCTCTCGACGCCGGCCGGGTAGATCTCGGCGCCGGGGACGCCCTGCTGCAGGCGCAGGAACGGGATGCCCGCGATCAGCAGGATCGCGAGCGTCGGGATGAGGACCGCGATCGGCCGGCGCATGACCGCATGCGCGACTCGCTCCCAGCGGCCGGTCCTGGCGGGGGACGGCCCGTCCTCGATCGGTCGGAAGCGGTGGCGCAGGCCGGCGATGGACAGCGAATTGACGCGGTGGCCCAGCATGCCAAGGACCGCCGGCAGGAACGTCAGGGCGTAGAGCACCGAACACAGCACGACCAGCGCTCCGGCGATGCCGATCGAGCGGATCGCCGGCGCCTCGAAGATCACCAGGCCCGACAGCCCGATCCCGACCGCGATCCCGCTGAAGGCGACCGCCTTGCCGGCGGTGGCGACGGCGCGCTCGACGGCCTCGGCGACGGTCCGCCCGCGCCGAAGCTCCTCGCGGAACCGGCTGACGATGAAGAGCGAGTAGTCGATCGCGAGCGCCAGCCCGAGCATCGTGGCGATGTTGAGCACGAAGATGCTCATCTCGACCTGCTGCGCCACGATCCAGATCAGGGCCAGGCTGCTCGGGATCGCGAGACCGGCAACGAGCAACGGCATCCCCGCCGCGACCACCGACGCGAACACGAGCAGCAGGACGATGGCGACGATGGGGAGCGAGACCACCTCGGCCTTCTGGAGGTCCTTCTCGGACTGCTCGGCCGAGTCCTTGGTGACCGGCCCGTAGCCGGTCAGCTGATACGTGTACCCGGCGGGCGGCACGATGCCGGCGCGGATCTCATCGACCGCTTCGACCGACGCCTCCTCGGTCGCGTCGAGCTCGATCACGACATAGGCGGCGTCGCCCTTGGTGCTGATGAACCGGTCGTCGCCCGTCTCGGCGTACCCGACGATCCCCGTGACGAGCGGGTCCCCGGCGAGACCTGACACGCCCTGTCGCGATCGCGTCCCTGGAACGCGGCCGACCTGGCGTCCGCATCGGGGGCATCCGCGCGGAAGAGGGCGATGACCGAGCTCTTGCCGGCCCCGAACTCGGTGTCCAGCCGCGCGGCGACGTCAGCCGATTCGGAATCGGCGTCGAGCCACCCGCCCGAGCTCAGCGAGGCCGAAGCCTGGGCCGCCAGCGCCGTCGAAGCCAGGGCCAGGACGACCGTGAGGATCGCCACCGCTCGACGGAACCGATAGACCAACGCACCCCAGCGGCTGAACATGACCCGGCACCCTCATGCGGACGATCGTCGAACCGCCCGACCATAGAGAATGGTCATTCGTTTTGTCAAGCGCGGGCGGGCGATCCCGGGCAAACGAAGAGGCCGCGGGTCACCCCGCGGCCTCTCGAGTGGACGGCCCGGAGGGCCGCTCAGGTCAGTGGAAGTAGCCGGTGATGTCGACGATGAACTCGACCTTGCCGGAGTTCGGCGAGGGCTTGTAGACCACGCTGGACTTGCCGTCGGCGTCGTTGATCGGCGCGGCGATCCCGTTCGCACGGGCGTCACCGACCGGGAAGTTGATCGTCGAGGTGGCGGGAGTGGCATCCGGGGTCGGGGTGACCGAGATGAAGCCACCCTTGGTCTGGCCGGTGATGGTCAGGTTGCCCGTGAAGGCCTTCGCGTCGCTCTCGACGCCGGCGAAGCCACGGATCGTCCACGACTTCGGTGCGCTGGCCTGCAGCGGATTGAAGATGCCCAGGTCCGACTCGGGTGTCGACGGTTCGGGTCGGGGTCACGGGCACGTACGAGAGGCCCGAGGCGTCATTCCGGAAGTACCCGGTGATGTCGAGGATCGCGTGCGCCTTGCCTGTGCCCTTGTAGACGACGTAGAGGTTGCCCCCCGCGCCGAGCTTCACCGTCACGTTGTTGGCGCGGGTGTCGCTGACCGGGAAGTTGAGGGTCGAGGTTGTCGGATTCGGTTGCGAGTCCGGGGTCAGGCTGAGGAAGCCCCCCTTGGTCTGACCGGTCACCGTCAGGTTGCCGGTGATCGCGACAGCGTCGGCGGGGATCGTCGTGCTGCCGACCGTGCGGCCGCCGACCTGGAAGGCGTACGGGACGCTCGGGTTGAGGATGTGGGCCCCGCCCGGTTGTTGACGCGGGTGTCGAGGTATCGAGCCGGGGCCACCGGGAAGTACTCGTTGCCGGCCGCGCCGACCCGGAAGTAGCCGGTGACGTCGAGGACGAGATGCGTCTTCTTGCTGGCCGCGCCGGAACCGTTGGCGCGATAGGTCGCCTCCAGGTTGCCGGTGCCGTCGAGCGGAACGAAGACGCCGTTCGCCCGAGTGTCGCCCTTGGGGAAGTTGATCGTGGACGAGTCGGGGGCGACCGGGACGTCCGGGCCGAGGGTGACGAAGCCCGCCGCGGTGGACCCGACGACGGTCAGGTTGCCGGTGACCGCGACCGCGTCGGCGGGGATCGTGACGGCACCGATCGTGCGACCCGCGACCTCGAAGGACTGCGGGACGCCGTGGCTGAAGATCGTGCGCCCCGGCCGGGTTGTTCACGCGCGAGTCGAGCACGCGGACCGGGGTGACTTCCGTGTACGTGGTGTTCACGGAGTCGAGCTCGATGGTGTCGTTCGAGACGCCGGACCAGGTGCCGAGGCCGTCCTGCCACTGGACGTAGACGGTCTTGATGCCGTCGCCCGGGGTCAGGGTCCAGGGCTGCGGTGTCGCGTAGGCGCGGGTCTCGGCGTCGGCGTCGTTGAGGACGCCGTTCCCGTCGACGGTCGCGAGTTCGAGATGCGAACGCTGGCGGGACGCTGCTCACGTCGGTCGCGGGGACATCGACGCTGACGGTGGCGAGGGCGGTCGTGGCGTCGCCACCGTTGATGGTGACTGTGCCGGCCGGTCCGGTCGTGTCGAGGGTGATGGTGTCGAGGACGGGCGCCGACCAGTTGCCGGACGAAGTCCTGGAACTGGGCGCAGACAGCCTTGAGGCCGTCGCCGGCCGACAGGGTGACGGCGACCGGGGCGGTCGAGTACGCGGCGGTCGTGCCGGTCGTCGAGGAGCGCGGGCGAGCCCGTCGTCGGGCACGTCGATGCCGTCCGGCGAGTTGCCGATAGCGCATCTGGACGACGGCGTTCGTGTCCGTCGCCGAGATGACGGCGGTCGCCGCCGTGAGCTTGGTCGTGTCCGGGGTCGGGTTGCCGTTGATGACGACCGTCCCGGTCGGACCGGTGCTGTCAGCCGCGTCCGCGAGCGCGAGCTGGTTGTGCAGGTAGAACTTGGAGGTCTTGTCGGACGCCGAGACGACGAGGCCGCTGGCCTGCGTGAGGACCTGCTTCGTCGTCGTGGCGTCCTCGATGTTGTTGTCGGTGGCGCTGTCGATCAGGCGCGTGCCCTGGCCCGTCAGCGTGAAGGTGAGCGCACCGGCGCCGGTGAGGGGCGCCGACTTGTAGAAGATCTGCGCCGTTCGGGTCGGTCTCCGGGGGGCTCATGAGCACGAAGACGATGCCGACGCCGCCGTTGAACGTGGTGTCGATGGCGACCTGGGCCCGGGTGTTCGCGGACGCGACGTCCGAGACGCCGCGCACGGTCCAGGTCCCGGCGAGGTCACGCTTGAGCAGGCTGATCTGCGCCGAAGCCGCCATCCCGGCGCCGGTCTTGTAGGCCGCGTAGAGGACGCCGGCCGAGTCGGACTTGATGCTCACCTGGTTGTTCATGGAGCTGGCGACCGCGATCTCGGGCGCCACCCACGTCGTGATGGGATCGCCGGCGGTGTGGGACGTGAAGTAGCCGACGTCGGAGCCGGCCGCGTGCAGGTCCGTGTAGAAGATGCCGACCTTGGCGCCGAACGAGACGATCGCCGAGACGTTGCTCTGGCCGTCCTCGCCGGCGTTGATCGTGTGTGGGGCCGTCCAGACCGGTGCTCCGGCCGCGGGCGAGGAAGCGACCTGGGTGGTCGACGGGGCGGCGTTGGTGGCCGACCGTCGGGTCCAGGCCACGTAGACGTTGGTGGCGTCCTTGGCGATGGTCACGGTCTCCGCGCCACCCTCCGAGGGCGGCATGTTGTCGTAGACACCGCCGATGATCGTCGACGGGAAGCCGGCGTCGAGCGTGAACCGGGTCGCGAGTGGGTTCCCGGCGTTGAAGGTGTACCGGCGGACCTGGATGCCGTCGTTGCAGCCGTTGGTGATCGAGGTGCACGGGCCCTTGGTCGAGACGGACCAGAGCTTGGTGCCATCGAACAGGAAGTCGGGGTGGACCCGGTCACGTGTGTCGACGAGGATGTGGGTGTCTGCCCAGGTCTGGACCCCCGCGTTCGAGTCGAGCCGCCAGATGTTGAACTGCTCGTCGGCGGTGCTGTAGAAGCCGCCGTACCAGATGCCGCCCGCGAACCACAGCTTCGACTGCTGCGTATCCGAGGTGGCCCGGCTCGCCTGGCCGGGGTCGTAGGCGAAGTCCCGGAAGCCGACCGTGACGGGGACGGCCTGGGCCACGCCGGTGGCCAGCAGGATCACGAGCATGGCGCCGGTGAAGGCGAGGCCGACGGTCTTTCGTCGGGCCGTTCGGACGGAGCTGGCGACAGGTGGTACGCGCGACATGGTCACTCCCGAATCGGACCGGGCGGTCCGGTTCCGCCGTTGACGACGCGGGCCGGTGAGCGAGCAGATGGGGCCCAGCGAGTCGTCAGGTCCCCCGCGCGGTCTTCGGATGGGAAGTGCAGTCGATGAGTGCGAACGAGTGCCATCCGATCGCCGCCGTGCCCGCCCACTGGGCGGTCCGGTCGCCGCGCTTCCCAGGCGCAGCGGCTGAATGAATAGGGCGGAAGGGTACCCCGGGTAGCGAAAACGGGTCTAGGACCACGCTCTCCACCAGACATCACCAGACCGGTCCGCAGCAGGCAGGTTCCGGTGACGGGCCGCACCGAAGGTCCGGGGGACCATCGGGTCAGGGGCGGTAGGCGGGCCGCCCATACTCCGGACGATGGCGACGCGTTCGATCCCGAGACTCGGCCTGCGCGAGAACGCCGCCCAGTTCGCGCTCCTCGTCGGCGTCAATGGCCTGGTCGGCGGGATGATCGGCCAGGAGCGCACGGTCCTGCCGTTGATCGCCCGCGAGGTTTTCGGCCTGACGGCCTTCACTGCAGTCCTGTGGTTCGTCTTCGCCTTCGGCGTGACCAAGGCTTTCGCGGACCTTGCCGCTGGCGCACTGGCCGACCGCTACGGCCGCAAGCCCGTGTTGGTGGCGGGCTGGCTGTTCGGACTACCGGTCCCGGTCCTGCTCATCTGGGCGCCGGAGTGGGGCTGGATCATCGTCGCCAACGCCCTGCTCGGCATCAGCCAGGGATTGGCGTGGTCGAGCACGGTGATCATGAAGATCGACCTGGTCGGCCCGACCCGCCGTGGCTTGGCGATGGGCCTCAACGAGGCGGCCGGCTATGGCGCGGTGGCGCTCACCGCCCTGGCTACCGGGTTCATCGCCGAACAGGCCGGACTCCGGCCGGCGCCGTTCTTCCTCGGGCTGGCTCTTGCCGGCCTGGGCCTCGGAGTCTCGGTCCTGTTCGTACGCGAGACGCAGGGGCACGTGGGCCTTGAGGCGTCCAGCGAGCCGGCCTTGCCCTGGCGGACGGTCTTCGCACGAACCACGTTTCGTGATCCGTCGCTGTCGGCCGCATCCCAGGCCGGGCTCGTGAACAACCTCAACGACGGCATGGCCTGGGGCTTGCTCCCGCTGTTCTACGCCTCCCACGGCCTGGCGATCGCCGAGGTCGGCATCCTTGCGGCCACCTATCCCGCGGTCTGGGGCCTCGGCCAGATCGGGACCGGCGCCCTGTCGGACCGGATCGGGCGGAAGGGCCTCATCGTCGGAGGCATGCTGCTCCAGGCGGGCGCGATCGGGTTGATCGCCGCCTCGTCGACCTTTGTCGTCTGGCTGCTCGCCGCGGCGTTGCTCGGTCTGGGCACGGCGATGGTCTACCCGACCCTGCTCGCCGCGGTCGCGGATGTCGCGGCACCGTCATGGCGTGGCGCCGCGGTCGGCGGGTACCGACTATGGCGGGATCTGGGCTTCGCGGTCGGTGCCATCCTGGCCGGGGCCGTCGCCGATCGGGCCGGCATGCCGTTCGCGATCGGTGTCGTCGCCGCTCTGACCGCGGCTTCGGGCCTGGTCGTCCTCGTCCGCATGCGCGAGACGCGTCCGGGCTGATCGCGCGATGGCCAGGCACGGGGTCTTGCCTCTCCGGCGTTCCACTCGATATGGTTCCGCGAACGATCATTCTCTGTGGGAGGAGTCCATGCCCCGGGTCAGCGCCGAACACGAGGCCGCGGTCCGCGACCGGATCGTGTCGGCGGCCGTCCGCGTCTTCAGCGAGAAGGGCTATCACGGCTCGACGGTCGGCGACGTCGTCCGCGAGAGCGGTCTGTCGGTCGGGGCGATCTACACGTACTTCCCCAGCAAGGAGGCGCTGTTCCTCCAGAGCTGCGACCTGCTGGCCGGGCGCGGACTGGACGAGCTGGCGACGCGGCTCGTGCCGATCACCTCGACGCGGGACCGGCTGGAAGCCGCCATCGCCTACTACGTCGAGACCATCGACGACTTCGACGGCGATCCGGGCCAGGTCAGCCTCGTCCGGGCCTGGGCCGAGGCCGACGGCGAGCCGGGCGTCCGGGACATGCTCGCCCGGCGTCGTGAACGGATCGTCGGGGCGGCCGTCCTCCTGCTCGAGGAGGGCATGGCCCGCGGCGACCTGCCGGCCTGGCTCGATGTCGACGGGTTCGCGCGGGGCTTCACCGCGTTGATGGACGGGCTGCTGCTCCAGCGCATCGAGGCCGGGCCGTCGTACCGGCCGGACGATGCCCTCCGGCGGAGCCGGGCCATCCTCGACGTCCTGCTGGCTGCCGGTTCGGGGGAGCGGCCGCGGGCGTCCGGGGCGTAGCATCGCGGGCGATGCCCCACGTCCAGACCGTCCTCGGCCCCATCGATCCGGGATCGCTCGGCTGGACGCTGCCGCACGAGCACACGCAGATCAGCCTGTGGCAGGTCCCCGGCCGCTGGGACTACTGGCAGCTCACCCGCGACGAGCCGGTCATCCTCGAGGAGTTGCGGCTGTTCCGCGACGCCGGCGGCGCCGGCCTGGTCGATCTCACGCTGCCTGGCGTCGGGCGCGACCCGGCCTGGCTCGCCTCGGTCAGCGCCGCGTCCGGGCTCCACGTCGTCATGGGCTGCGGCTGGTACCGGGGCGCCTTCTACCCGGCCGAGGCGCTCATCGAGCGACGGTCGGTGGACGCACTCGCGGAGGAACTGGTCCGCGAGGCGACCGACGGGGTGGGGGACACCGGGATCAAGCCGGGGATCGTCGGGGAGATCGGCACGGACAAACCCTGGATCACGCCGGCCGAGGAGCGCGTCCATCGCGCCGCCGGCCGGGCTGCCCGCCGGACCGGTCTCGCGGTCACGACCCACGCGGTGATGTCCTCGATCGGGCTCGAGCAGCTGCAGATCTTCGAGGAAGAAGGGGTCGACCCGGCCCGCGTCGTCATCGGCCACGCCGACTCGTATCGCGTGCTGGATCACTACCTGGCCATCATCGAGCGCGGCGCCAGCATCGAGTTCGACTTCCTCGGCATGCCCTTCACGCCGCAGGAGCGCCACGGCGAGGGCCGCGTGGTCGAGCTGGTATGCGAGCTGCTCGGGCGCGGCCACGCCGACCGGATCCTGCTCAGCCAGGACGTCTGCCACGACGCGCAGCTCAAGCGCTTCGAGGGCAACGGCTACGTCCACCTCGCCGAAACGTTCCTGCCGCAGCTCCGCGCCGCCGGCGTCTCCGACGCCGAGATCGAGACGATGACGGTGGCGAACCCGCGCCGGATCCTGACGATCGGCTAGCGCGGCCGAGCCCGGCCGCGAGCCCGGCCGGGCTCACCCTTCGAGCGCGGCGTCCACGCTGAGCGCGACGTTGCCCGTGAGGGCCTGGCTGACCGGGCAGCCGTCCTTGGCCGCCTCGGCCAGCGCGACGAAGGCCTCGTTCGTGATGCCGGGCACGCGACCGCGAACGGTCAGGGCACTCGACACCACCCGCCAGCCCGCATCGAGCTTGTCGAAGGTGACGTCGGCGCTGACGGCAAGGTCGCTCCGGTGGCGTGCCGTTGCGACCGAGGCCACCGGAGAAGGCCATCGCGTAGCACGAGGCGTGGGCGGCGGCGATCAGCTCCTCGGGGCTCGTCTTGCCCTCGGGCGACTCGGTCCGGGCGGCCCACGAGACGGGCAGGTCCGAGAAGGCGTTGCTGGACACGGCAGAGACGACACCGGACCCGGTGGCGAGATCGCCGCCGGTCCAGGTGACCTCGGCTCGACGGATGGCGGACATGGGCAGGACCTCCAGATCGGATTTCGGCTGCGGGCGTCGCCGAATCGTGCCACAGGCGCGTCCCCGGCGGCACGGCAGGCGACGTTCAGTGGTGGACGAGCACCTCCATGGCCACGATGGCCAGCCCGATCGAGGTCGAGACCACCGCGGAGATGAACGACTCGAACCGCGTGTCACCGGCTCCCCGTGCGGCGAACCAGCCGGCGGCCGCCAGGACGAGGAGCGCGAGGCCGTTGGCCAGCACGACGCTCGTCCGGGGTGTCCAGTATCCCAGCACCGCCCCGACCGACACCGCCGTCGCCGGCAGCGCCGCGAGCACGATCGGGAACGATCCCCGCAGAGCCCGGCCGATGTCGGCACGGCTCGTCGACCGTCCGGTCGTCAGTTGCAACCCGAGCGTCTCGGCATATGCGTGCGCGAGCCAGGTGGCGATGGCCGCGACCATGATGATGGCCGGCGCCCCCGACGCCCGGCTGTCGGAGAGATCGACGCCGGAGATATCGATGCCGGCGATCACGATCAGGACCGCGATCGTCCCGTAGACGAACTCCGTGGCCCGATGCGCCGCAGCGTGGTGATCGACGGCCGCGTGATCGACGTCTTCCCTCATCGGACCGAAGCGTAGTCGACGGCCCATGGCCGGCGCGCCTTCACCCCAACAGGACGAAACGGGGGACGCGGCCGGGGCCTATCCTCCACTCGACCAGCAGGTCGTCCTGGAGGAGGGAGCGCAACGTGAAGAATCCGCCAATCCTGATATCGGTCATCGGCTTCTTCGGGGTGATGGCCGGGCTCTATTGGCTGTACCTCGGCCTTCGCGTCCTTGGCTTCGACTGGTTCGGCGCCCTTGGCGATCTCGAGGTCTTCGAGCAGACCGGGCTGTGGGCGTGGCTGGCGATCGGCGCCGGGATCGCGTGGCTCGCCGCCGCCTTCGGCCTGTGGGCGCTGCGGCCGTGGGCCTGGCTGTTCACGTGCATCGTCGCCGGTCTCGCGCTCTTCGAGGCCTTCATCTGGTTCATCGAGGCGCCTGGCAGCGGTGTCGGCTTCGGCGCCGCGATCATGCCTTTGATCATCCTCTGGTACATGAACTCGCGCGAAGTGCGAGCGGCATTCGGGCAGTTGGACGCCCAGGACTCGATCTGACCGTCCAGCGATGACCACGATCATCCCGCGCTGGGAGTGGCGAACGTTCGGGCAGCACTTCGGGGCGGCCGAGGCCGCCTTCGCCGCCATGACCCCGAGCCCGGTCCACGAGAGCGACGAGCTGTACCTGCTGCCTTCGGAGGCCGACGCGACGGCCGACAGCGTCAAGATCCGCGACGACCTCATGGACGTGAAAGCGCTCCGCGAAGTGGCCGCGAACGGACTCGAGCGGTGGGAGCCCGTGTTGAAGGTCGGCTTCCCGCTGGCGGGGGCCGACGTCGCGCGCGTGTGCCAGGCACTCCACCTGGCGCCGCCGCCGAACGCCGGTGACGGCTACACGCTCGAGCAGTTCCTCGATGGCGTCGTCAAGCCGAGCGGCGTGGTCCGTCCCGTCACGGTCCACAAGCGGCGGGTGCGGTACACCGTCAATGGCTGCATGGCCGAGCTGTCGGACGTCACCGCCGACGGGCGGGCCACTCGGACGATCGCCATCGAATCGACGGATGCGGCCGCGGTAGTCGTGGCGATCCACGACATGGGCCTCGATGGCTTCGTGAACACGAGCTATCCGCGTGGCCTCGCGGCGCTCCTCGAGGGCCGGCTTGCCCGCTACGCCGTCATCGACGTCGGCACGAATTCGGTCAAGTTCCACGTCGCCGAACGCGCCGATGGTGGCGAGTGGCGAACGGTCGCCGATCGCGCGGATGTGACGCGCCTCGGCGAGGGCATCGACGACACCGGCGAGATCGCGGCCGGGGCGCTCGAGCGGACCGTCGTGGCGATCCGCTCCATGGTCGACGAGGCCGGGGACCTTGGCGTCCTGGCGGTCGCCGCCGTCGGCACCGCGGGGCTGCGGGCCGCCAGCAATCGTGATGCCGTCCTTGCCGAGATCCGGTCGCGCACCGGTCTGACCGTCGAGATCATCCCCGGCGACGAGGAGGGACGACTCGCGTTCGTGGCGGTGCAGACCGGGAACATCGCGCCCGAGACGCGTCTGGCGGTGTTCGACACGGGCGGCGGCAGCTCGCAGTTCACCTTCGGGCACGGCGGCCATGTCGACGAACAATTCAGCGTGCCCGTCGGCGCCGTCCGGTTCACCGAGCGCTTCGGCCTCGCGCGGGCGGTCACGCCGGCCGTTCTCGATGAGGCCCGCGCGGCGATCGCGGCAGAGCTGGCGTCCCTCGACGGCCGGCCGAAGCCCGATGCGCTCGTCGGGATGGGCGGGGCCGTGACGAACATCACCGCGGTCAAGCACGGCCTCGCGGTCTACGACCCGGCCATCGTCCAGGGCACGGTCCTCGAACGCGCCGAGCTCGATCGCCAGATCGAGCTCTATCGAACGCTGGATGCCGACGGCCGTCGCGCCATCGTCGGCCTCCAGCCCAAACGCGCGGAGGTCATCCTCACCGGCGCATTGATCGTCCACACGATCATGGACAAGCTCGACCAGCCGTCATTGACCGTGAGCGACCGAGGGCTTCGGCACGGGGTGCTTGCGGAACGGTTCGGTCCGTGACGGAACGTGTCGTCCCGGCCGCTGCCAGGGGCGCATGCTGGCGGCCGCCGGTCGCCCGCCCGACCCAGATGGAGTAGACGCCCATGTGTTGTGCCATCGCCCTGCTCGGGATCCTCGGGCCCCGTGCCCTCATCCTCTTCTGGTGGCTCGTGGACCCGGCACGCTGGGCCCTGACGTTCGCCGGGAACGAGATCGCGTCGGCCCTCGGGTTCCTGTTCTTCCCGTGGGCGACGCTCATGTTCGTGCTCGTCTGGCAGGTGGGCGGTCCTGAGCCCATCGGTTGGGCCTTCGTGGTCCTCGGCTTCCTCGCGGACTTCGGCACGTACACCGGTGGCGGGTACGGCAACCGGGACCGGGTCAAGACCTACTACCAGTAAGCGGGACTCGGGCCCGCCGGTCGCCCGGCCGGCGGCCCGACCTCAGAACGCCCAGAACACCGGGACGACGAACACGGCGACCGCGAAGAAGAGCAGCAGCAGCGGCAGCCCCAGCTTCCAGTAGTCCCCGAAGCGGTAGCCGCCCGGGCCCATGACCATCATGTTCACCGGGGTCGCGACGGGCGTGAGGAACGCGGCCGCCGCGGCCACGGTCACCGACATCAGGACCGGCTGCGGCGACACGCCGAGTTCCAGAGCGGCGGCGACCGCGATCGGGATCACGATGAGTGCCGTCGCCATGTTGCTGATGAGCTGGCCCATCACGGCCGTGATGAGGAACAGGCCCGCCAGCAGGGCGTACGGTCCGGCGCTGCGGACGACGCCGACCAGCGTGTCGGCGACAAGGTCCGCGGCACCGGTCGCGGTCATGGCGGTCGAGAGCGGGATCATCCCGGCCACCAGCACGACCGTCGTCCAGTTGATGGCGCGGTAGGCACCGTCAACGGAGACGACCCGGAGCAGGACCATGGCCCCCGCGGCGAGCAGACCGGCCACGACCGAGGGGACGATCCCGGTCGCGAGCATGACGACCATCGCGGCGAGGACGACGATCGCCTCCTTCGCCCCGAGCCCCAGTGGCACGACCTGGCGCCGGACGTGCTCCGGCTTGTCCACGACGAGCAGGTTCGGATCCGCGAGGTTCTCGTCGAGCGCCGTCCACGAGCCCTGCAGGAGCAGGACGTCGCCGACGGCCAGCACGACCTCACCCGGGCCCTTGTCCTCGCCCTTGCGCTGGACGGCGACGACGACCAGGTCGCCGCTCTCGGTGACCATCCCCGGGAAGACCGTGTCGCCGATGAACGACGATCGAGGCGGGACGACGACCTCGGCCAGACCCGAGGTGCGACTCATGAGCGTGAGGGCCTCGTCGTCCAGCCGGTACTGCTCCACCAGGGTCCGGGCGTGGCGGCTGAAGTCCGTCGGGAGGCCGCGGGCGGTCCGTGTCGGGAGCAGTCGCTCGCCGACGAACAGGACGATGGCGATGGAGCCGACGACCAGCGGGATGCCGACGAGGCCGAACTCGAAGAACCCGAATGCGCGGCCGCCGGCCGCGGCCGCCGCCTCGTTCACGATGACGTTCACCGGCGTGCCGGTCAGTGCGAGCATGGAACCGGCGTGGGCGCCGAAGACGAGCGGCATCAACAGCTGGGATGGTGAGCGCCCGAGGCGGACCGCGATCACGACGATGACCGGCAGCAGGGCGGCGACCGCGCCGTTCACGCTGATCAGGGCGGTCAGTCCGGCCACCAGCAGCATCATCAGCACGATGAGCCGGGTCCGGCTCTCGCCGACCCGGGCGATGAGGATCTGCCCGGCCCAGGTCGTGACCCCGGTGGCGTCGAGGCCCTCGCTGACGACGAACAGGGTCGCGATGAAGATGACGGCCGGGTCGCCGAACCCCGCCAGCGCATCCGTGAGATCGAGGACGCCCGTGAAGTACAGGGCGAGCGAGGCGCCGATCGCGACCAGTCCGACCGGGATCCGGTTCGAGACGAACGCCAGGACGACCGCGAGCAGGATCGCGAACGTGATCGCGATGTCACTCACGTCCGGCCCTGCGATGCGTGCTGCCGACCCATCGACGGGTCATGTCAGATGGACGGGCGCTCCCGGTCCGAGCGGGATCCCGATGACGAACCAGACCACCAGGAAGACGGTCCACGCCAGCAGGATCACGATCGAGTAGGGGATCATCAGCGAGACGATCGTGCCGACGCCCGCCGACTTGTCGTAGCGCTGGGCGAACACCACGATGACCGCGAAGTAGGCCATCAGCGGCGTGATGACGTTGAACGGCGAGTCCCCGACGCGATACGCCGCCAGCACGAGCTGCGGGGCGATGTCGAGGCGGAGGAAGAGCGGGATGAAGATCGGCGCGAAGATCGCCCACTTCGGGATGACCCCCGGGATGATGATGTCCAGCAGCGCCGTCACCAGCACGAACCCGATGATCAACGGGATCGGTCCGAGCCCGGCCGCCTCGAGCGCGTCGGCCAGGACGACCGCGAGCACCGTCGCGATGTTCGTGTAATTGAAGAAGGCGATGAACTGGGCGATGATCAGGAGCAGGAAGATCAGCCCGGCGAGCCCCGAGTACGTCTTCACGACCGCGTTGATCGCCTGGACGCTGCCCGTGATCGTGCCTGCGCCCTTGCCGTAGGCGTACCCGGCCACGCCGAAGAGCACGCTGATGATCACGAGGATGCCGGTCATGAACGGCGATTCGCCGAAGATCGCGCCAGTCTCCTCGTTGCGCAACGGCGCGCCCGGCGGCACCGTGATGATCAGGAACACGAGCAGGGTGGCGAGGAACCCGTAGAGGGCGTACCTGAGGCCGCGGGTCTCCTCGGCCGGCACGACATCGGTCGGTTCGGCGACTACGTCGCCGCCGTAGGTGCCGAGGCGAGGCTCGATGACCTTCTCGGTCATCACCGTGATGATGATCGCCAGGAAGAAGGTCGAGACGACCGCGAAGAAGTAGTTGGCGGTGACGTCGATCGTCCGCGACGGATCGACTAGCGCGATCGATTCGTTGGCGACCTCGGTCATGATCCCGTCGATCGGCGCGATGAGCAGGTTCACGCCGAACGCCGCGCCGACGCCGGCGAACCCGGCCGCCAGCCCGGCCAGCGGATGCCGGCCCATGCTGTGGAAGGCGGCCGCCGCGAGCGGGATCAGGACGAGGTAGCCGGCATCCGTGGCCACGCTGGAGAGGATGCCGATGAGCACGATGATGAACGTGATCAGTCGTCGTGGCGAGGTCCGGACCAGCAGCCGGATGAGTGCGCCGATCAGCCCGGCCTCCTCGGCCAGGCCGACGCCGAGCATCGCGACGAGGATGATGCCGACGACCCCGAAGTTGTTGAAGTTGGCGACGGGCGAGGTGACCATGAACCGGATGCCGTCGGGCGTGAGCAGGCCAGCGACCGCCGTGGTCTCGGTCTGGACTTCCATGTCCACTGCCTCGGTCTCCTCGACCGGGACTTGCGGGACCTCGACGGCGCTGCCGGGCGGATAGCCCACCTCGGCCGTGATCGGGGCTGGCTCGACCACCTCGTAGGTCACGCTGGCGCCGACGATGTACAGGATCTGCGACAGCACGATGACCCCGACGATGAGGATCACGAAGATGATCGCGGGGTGGGGGACCTTGTTGCCCACCCGCTCGATGGTGTCGAGCATCCGGCCGAGGAACGTGTGCTGTGGCGCCGTCGTGTCCGTCATGCGTGGTGGCTCCCTCGATAGCGGGTGGCCGGGGCGCTAGCCCTTGGGCGGCCGGAAGTGCATCGCCAGGTCACTGAGGAGCCGCGTCCCGAAAGCCGTCGCTCCGATCGATCGCCATGAGTCGTCGGTGTCGGTCATCATCGGACCGCAGATGTCGAGGTGGCCGAAGGGGACGTCGCCAGTGAACTCTTCGAGGAAGAGCCCGGCGGTGATGGTTCCGGCATTCTCGCCGCCCAGGTTCTTGATGTCCGCGATCGCGGAGTCGAGCTTGCGTCGGTAGCGCTTGACCAGCGGCAGCTCCCACACCGGCTCGTCGGTCCGCGCGCCGGCGGCCTCGATCTGGTCGACGAGGTCCGGGTCGTTGCCGAGGGTCGCCGCGAGGGCCGTGCCGAACGTCCGCATGGCCGCGCCGGTGAGGGTCGCGATCGTGACGATGGCATCGGGCTTCGGGTCGAGCTCGGTCGCCAGCACGAGCGCGTCGGCCATGACCAGACGGCCTTCCGCGTCCGTGTTGAACACCTCGACCGTGGTGCCGCCGCGGATCGTCAGCACGTCGCCGAGGCGCATCGCCTTGCCCGACGGCATGTTGTCGGTGCACATCAGGTAGCCGGTCACGGCGGCCGGGCAGCCGAGCGCCCGCAGCGTGATCATCGAGCCGAGGACCGCGGCCGCGCCCGACATGTCCTGCTTCATCGCGAAGTGCATCGCGTCGGACGGCTTGAGGCTGATGCCGCCGGCGTCGTACATGATCCCCTTGCCGACGAAGGCCAGGTGGCCGGAGGGGGTCGCGGGCGAGCCGTCGGCACCGACCGGGCGGTACGTGAGCTTGATCATCCGCGGCGGCTCGTCGCTGCCCATGTTGACGCCGAGCAGCCCGCCGCAGCCCAGCTCGACCAGCGCGTCCTTGTCGAAGACCTCGATGCCGAGGCCGCTCTCGGCCGCGAGGACCATCGCCACCTCGGCCATGCGCGTCGCGGTGAGGTGCGTGGCCGGTGTGTTGCACAGGTCGCGCGCGACCTGCACCGCCTCGGCCGTGGTCCGGCCACGGGCGACGCCGGTCTCCAGGCCTCCCGCCCGGCCGGCACCCGCCACCAGGGTCAACGCGGTCAGTGGAGCCTCGTGCGGCCGGTCCACGAAGGCGCGATAGCGATAGCGGGCCATGAGAACGCCTTCGACGATGGCCTGTCCGGCCGCCTCGGCGCTCGACGTCCGCGACGTCGCCGAGCGTGGTCGCGAGCCGGCCATCGCGAGCCGCGGCCCGGGCGAACGCGGCCGCGGCATCCCGCAGGCTCGAGGCGTCGAGCGTGCCGCGCTCGCCGATGCCCACCGCCACCACCACGGGTCGTTCCCCGCGCGGGAGGGCCAGCGTCTGGCCGATGGCCCCGGTGAAGCCGCTCTCGAGCAGGAGCTCGCGATCGACACCGATGGGGGCGGGGACGTCGCCGTCGATCGCGACCGGGATCCCGAGTGCCTCCGCGTCAGACGGCGCCTCCGACGCGACCCCGATCGACAGCAGCGCGGAGCGCAAGCGCGACGGCGTCGAATCGAACCCGGCGGTGGCGCGGGTGACCCGCGCCGTGACACCCGATGTCATCGACTGCTCCCTGACCTCACTTCGGCGCGAGCGTGACCTGGGTCGCCCCGGTCGAGTCGCGCAGGCTGACGTTGGCGCCAGACTGCTCCAGGGTGGACGGGGTCTGGAGCGCGGTCAGGAACGCCGCCTCCTGATCCATGACCGCCTGGTCGCAGGCCATCCGGGTGGACGCGAGCGGCCCGATCGTGACACTCGTCCCATCGAGCGCAAACGAGCCCGAGAACGTGTTGCAGCCGCTCGAGCCGGACACGGCATCGGCGGTGAAGGTGGCGGTCAGGGTCGTGCCCACGGCGGGGGAGACGACACCGCCGGCTCCGTTGTTGTAGCCGGTCACGACCCACTCGCCGATGAGCGGATTCGCCGCGCCGGCCGCATAGACGAGGCTGGCCTTGCCATCCGGGTCGAAGATCGTGAGGGCGTCCGCGGTGGCGGTGAAGGACGTGGCCTTGCCGAGGTGGGCGAGGTAGGCGGTTTCCACGTCGGCCGCCGGACCCTCGCAACCGATCAGCGTGCTGGTCAGCTGTCCGACCTTGATCGAGGATCCGGTGATGACCGCCGAACCGCTGTAGATGTTGCAGCCGCTCGAGCCGGCGACCTGGCCGTCGGCGAACCGCGCATCCACGAACACGTCCGCAGGGACCGGTGTCGACGTCCCGGCCACGTCATAGGACGTGAGCTTCCACGTGGTCCCCTCGATCGTGCCGCCCGTCCCGCCGCTGGCGCCTCCCGAACAGGCCGCCACGATCAGGGCGATGGCCACCAGCACGGTGGCCGTGATCCTCCGCATGCTTGCTTCTCCCCGAGCGCGTCTCACTCCTGCGTCTCACTCTCGCGCTCGCTCGCGAGGCATGTCAGGGTACCCCAGCGCGGTCCCGGGATGCGCCGCTGGCGCGTCCAAGGGAGGGATCGGCGCACCACCCGGCATGGCACACTTCGAGGAGCGAGACGACCGTCCCGTCACGGACCGTTGCTGGAGGGCTGCGTCATCGTCCCACCCTGGTTCGATCGACTGGCCGCGATCGGATGGCGGGTCCTGGTCAGCGTCGCGTTCGGGCTGGTCATGGCGGCCATCGCGATCCGACTCTCGTCGGTCACCGCGTCCCTCCTGGTCGCGCTGATCGCGGCTGCGGCGCTGGCGCCGACGGTCCGCGGCCTGCGTGCCCGTGGCGTATCGCCGACGCTCGCCGCGGCCATCGCGTGCGTCGTCGGACTGGTCGTCCTGGTGGTCGCGGTGATCCTGCTGGCTGTGGCGATCGGCCCGTACGCGAACGACGTGCTGGCCGCCGTCGAGGAGGGCATCAGCGACGTGCGCGCCCAGTTGGCGACGCTCGGCCTGCCAGCCGCCTTCGCCCAGGCGTTCGATCAGTTCGCGGACGCCATCCTCGCCGGGATGACGCTCGACGTGACCGCGTTCCTCGGGCCGATCGCGTCGCTCGTGACGGTCGGCGTCCTCGGTGGTTTCCTGACGTTCTTTCTCCTCCTGGACGGCGATCGTGCGTGGGGGCGCGCGACGAGTTCGCTGGAGCCGTGGCGAGCCGAGGCGTTGGGGACCAGCGCCAAGGCCGGACTCGACCGCGTCGGCGGCTACCTGCGTCGGACCGTCGTCCTCGCCCTGATCGATGCGCTCGTGGCAGCCATCGTGCTCCGGGTGCTCGGCGTGCCGTTGTCCGGGCCGCTCGTCGTGCTCGTCTTCCTCGGTGGGTTCGTGCCGTACCTGGGCGCCATCGTCACGACGCTCCTCGTGGGCTTCGCCACACTCGCGCTCGTCGGCGCACCAGCCGCCCTGGTCGTCGTCCTCGCGCTGGCGATCACGAGCGTGGCGTCCTCGCGGGCCCTGGCACGGACGTCGATCGGGACGGGCGTCGACGTCCACCCGGCGCTGGTCCTGGCGGCGATCCTGGTGGGGACGGCGTTCTTCGGCGTCCTGGGTCTCGTCGTGCTCCTGCCCGCGACCATCTTCCTGTTGGCGGTCAGCAGCGCGATCGTCGTCGTCCTGGAGCAGGGATCGGGAACGGCGGACGCATCCGCCCCGGCCATTGCGTGATGACGTCCCGGTGTGGCTCGATCGCCTGGGCCAATGGAGTTGGCGCGGCCTCGTCGTCGTCGGGCTGGTGTGGGTGCTGATCCAGGCGGCGGTCAGCGTCCCGTCACTGGTCGTCCCAGGGGTCCTCGCGCTCGTTCTCGCGGCGACCCTGGTGCCGCTCGCCGCTCGGCTCGAGCGGGCGGGCTGGTCGAGGGGCCTGACCGCCGCGGTCGTCACGGCCGGGGCCGCGATCGTGGTGGTCGCCGCGCTCGTCGCGTCGGTCGTCTGGACCGTCGGCCCGCTCCAGGACATCGTCGACACGTCGTCCGAGGGCGCCGACGACATCGGGCTCGGCTGGCTCGGCGGTTACGTCGACGGCATCGGCTCGACGTTGGTCATCGACCTTGCCGGATTGTTGCGCAGCGCCGCCCGGCTCGGTCTGGTCCTGATCCTGACCCTGCTGCTGACGTACTTCTTCCTGCGCGACGGTCCGGCCTGGTGGACGAAGGCGATCGGCCGTCTCCAGGGCGCGCGACGCGACCGGATCGATGGCGCCGGGAGGAGCGCGATCGATGTCCTCGGCGGCTACATGGTGGGGACCGCGATCATCGCCCTCTTCGGAGCCGTGACCAGCGCGCTGATCATGGTCGTGCTGGGCCTGCCGCTGGCGCTGCCGGTCGGCGTGCTGACGTTCTTCGGTGGGTTCATCCCGTACATCGGCTCGTTCGCCACGACCGCGCTCGCGTTCCTGATCGCGGTGGGCGTCGGGACGACCCAGGACGTCGTCGTGATGGGGATCTTCACCGTCATCTTCAACATCATCCAGGGCAACATCGTCACGCCCCTGGTCTACGGGCGCACACTTGGCCTCCACCCGGCGGTCATCCTGATGGCGATCCCTGCCGGCAACGAGGTCGCCGGGATCCTCGGCATGTTCCTGGTCGTGCCGTTCGTGGCGGTGGCCGCCGCGATCTGGCGTCCGCTGCTGCAATCGGTGGCGACGGCCTCGACGTCGGCGAGCGTGACGCCGCCGATACGATCGGACGCAAGCGGGGCAAGGCTGGAAGGGAGCGGACCGTGACGCAATCGAGGATCTCGGGGCTGTCGAAGGTCATCTCGCCCCGCGAAGCGCGGTTGCTGTTCTGGTTGACCGTCATCGCCCTCATGACGGTGATCGCGAACCTGTCGTCGGATGTCGTCACCACGCTCTCCGGACCGGCCGTGATCCTGTTCGTCGCGTGGCTCCTCGCGTACGTGCTGGAACCACCGGTCGACTGGCTCGCTCGCCACCTGCCCTTCAAGTCGCGTGGCCTGGCCGTGGCGACCACGTACCTGGTGACCGCCGTCGTCGCCTTCGCGGTGCTGCTGGGTGCGACGATCGCCCTGCTCAACGCCGCCATCGCGTTCGTCAACGAGCTGCCGACGATCGTGGCCAAGGCCCGCGAGGCCGTGAAGCCCCTCCTCGAGTTCTTCGGCCTGACGTTCACCGGGGAATTCGACCTGGCCACGTCCATCGCGAACTTCGTCTCGACCAACGGCCAGGCCATCGCCGACGCGGCCAAGGCGGCCGCGGCGAACATCGTCGCGGTCATCGCCGGTCTGTTCACGGCCGTCATCATCTCGGTCGGCCTTGCAGCCGGGCAGGTCTCGCTGCTGGGCTGGACGCGACGCTTCCTGCCGGAGCGGACGTACCGGGACATCGCGGAGCTGGAGCGTGCGATCGCCATCTCCTTCGGTGGGTTCGTCCGAGGCCGCGGGCTCATCGGCGTCATCTATGGGATCGTCATCCTGCTCGCCGCGTTCGTGCTGGGCATCCCGTTCGCCCCGCTCATCGCGGTCGTCGCGGGACTCATCGTGTTCATCCCGTGGATCGGCCCGCTCATCGGGTGGGCGGTCCTGCCGGCCTTCGCCGTGGTGCTCGCCCCCGCCGCCGTGGTCCCAGCCGTGATCATCAGCCTCGTCGCCTCGATCTCGATCCAGCTGGTCGTGACGCAGCTCGTCATGGGCGCGGCCGTGAACATGAGTCCGGTCGCGGTCTTCTCGGTCGTCATCATCGGGACGGCCCTTGCCGGGGTCATGGGTGCGATCTTCGCCATCCCGACCGCGGCCGCGATCCTCGCGATCACCGACTATCTCCGCGAGCGCGACGTCCTGCTTCGGGCCGAGGGCTTCGTCCCTCCAGACGCCGTGCCGGTACGGCCCGACGCCCCTCCGCCACCGCCCGCGGCGACGACCGGGACCGCCGGCTAGGGTCTCGACCTGGGGCCTATCCTCGCCTGACCCAGGTGGCCCGCGCGCTGGGCTTCATGTCGGACCGCTCCTCGAGCTCGGGGACGGGCTCGGCGGCCGCACGCTGACGGGCGTCGATCCACCGACCGTAGCGAGCGGCGAGCGGGCTGGCAGACAGTCCATGCGCGACGATCGAGAGGAGGACGGTCCAGCCGACCGTTCGGGCGACGATCTCGATCGGCCCGCCGGTCGGCGTCAATGCATCGATCGCCAGGATCCCGAACACGATCGACGCCAGTCCGCGGGGCCCGAACCAGCCGATGAAGGCGACCGTGGGCAGCGCCAGCCCGCTGCCGACCAGCGACACGGCCACGGGTGCCATCCGGATGATCGTCAGGCTGAGGATCGCGTACAGGATCGGACGCATGTCCTGGACGTCCCGGAACAGGGGCCCGACGAACGTCGCCCCGAAGATCACCCAGACGCCGATCGACAGGAGGATCCCGGCGGTCTCGCTGAACAGCTCCGCGGCGGCCTCGCCCTTGCGCGTGGCGCCGCCGAAGGCGAGCCCGGCCACGAAGGCGGCGATGAATCCATTGCCGGCGAACGCGAGCGCGACGAAGTAGGCACCCAGGGCAAGGGCGAATACCGCGATCTGGCGCGACAGCTCAGAGGTCCACCGGCGTCGGTCGGCCGCGACGAGGAGCAGGCCACCCGCGACCCCGACAGCGACGCCCACGGCGACGGCGATGGCGGTCTCCTCGAGCGCGGCGGTGAGATGGCCGCCCTCCGATCCCGCGGCGGCGGTCGCGAGCGCGACGAAGAGCAGGACGAACGGGGTGGCGATACCGTCATTCAGGCCGCTCTCGACGTTCAGGACGCGTCGGATCCGGTTCGGCACGACCGGGTTCGCGATGACGGGCAATCCCAGCGCGGCGTCCGTCGGGGCCAGGATCGCCCCGATGAGCAACGCGGTCACCAGCGGTAGCTCCGGGAAGACCAGCCAGGCGACGAGGCCGCCGAGCGCGATCGCCAGGAGCAGGCCGATCCCGAGCAGGCGGCCGACGAGGCCGGCGTCGCGTCGAAGGCCCGCGAGGTCGACGGTCGATGCGTCCGTGAACAGCACCAGCGCGAGCGTCAGCTCGGCCAGCTCCCGGGTCGTCGACGACTCGACATCGATGTCGAGCACGCCAAGGAGGTCCGGCCCGAGCAGGAGTCCGGCAAGGACGAAGAAGACGGCCGGACCGATCGACGCCCTGTCGAGGCGGTTCGCGATGAGCGCGTAGCCCGCCAGGAGCAGGACGAACAGCGCGACCCCGGCTTCCAAGGCAGGCCTCCGACTCGAGGGTGACGGGCGTGGACCCCGCCAGCTACTGGCGGGCCATCGCGACCCGGTAGCGCTCCTCCGGCGAGATCAGGTGGTCCGCGTCCTCGGCGTCGTCGCCGAGGTCGATCTGGACCCACCGGATCCGACCGTTGAACTGGTTGTCCTTCGGGCCGTAGTCGTCACTCACCGGCGTCGCGCTGTCGGAGCCGACATCGGTCGTCTCGTCCCCGGAGAACGCCATCGGCTCGGTGGCATCGACGCGTCCTTCGCCGACCTTGGCGCCGTCGAGGTACAGGGTCACGTCGCCGCCCTTGGCGAGGCCGCCGCCGTCGTAGGCGAACTCGATACGGACCTGGTGTTGGCCCGCCGGGATCACGGCATCGCCGACGACCTTGAACTGCTGCAGCCCGAACAGGTTGTAGCAATAGGCTGGCTTGCCAGCCGTGACGTACACGGCCCAACCGCCGAATGCCCCGCCCTGCGCGACCAGGACGCCGTTCGGGGTCACTCCCTCGGCGACGTCGATCTCTGACGTGACCGCATGCGACTTGTTCTTGATGTTGATGACCGAGTTCTCCGACAGTCGGCCCATCCCGCCGAACAGGATCTGGGTATTGCCCTTGACGAGCGTCGGGCGGCCCGCCAGGTCGGAGTTGAACCGCTCGACCCGGCGATCGTCGAGCGGAAGGACGTTGTACTTCGTGGCCTCGATGAGGAACAGCCGCTGCAGCTCGCGGAGGCGGTCCGGCTGCTCCGCCGCCAGGTCGTTGGCCTGCGTCCAGTCATCAGGACCGTAGAGTTCCCAGACGTCGTCGTCGATGGGCGGTGTCGGTGCCATCACCCACGGGGTGCTGTGGCGCGTGACCGCGGTCCAGCCCTTGTGATAGATGCCGCGGTTGACGAACATCTCGAAGTACTGCGTCGTCCGATGTTCGGGCGCGGCCGCATCGTCGAACGCCGGGCGCATGCTGCGGCCCTGCAGTGGCATCTGCTGGACGCCGTGGACGAACGTCGGCTCCGGCAGCCCGGCCGCGTCCAGGATCGTCGGCGCGACGTCGATGACGTGGCTGAACTGCGGCCTGATCTCGCCCTTCGCCTTGATCCCGTCGGGCCAATGGACGATCGTGCCGTTCCGCGTGCCGCCCCAGTGTGAAGCGACCTGCTTGGTCCACTGGTAGGGCGTGTCCATCGCATGCGCCCAGCCGACCGCATAGTGGTTGTATGCCTCTGGCGTCCCGAACTTGTCGATGCGCGACGCCAGGAACTCGGGTGTCTCCACGTCGGTGACGCCGTTGAGCGTCATCATCTCGTTGAATGTCCCGTTCGGCGTCCCCTCGGCCGAGGCACCGTTGTCCCCGATGATGTAGTAGATCAGGGTGTCGTCCAGGATCTCGAGGCCCTCGAGCGCGTCGATGAGGCGTCCGACGTTGTGGTCGGTGTGCTCGAGGAATCCGGCGTAGACCTCCATCTGGCGGGCGAGGATCGGCCTCATCGCTGCAGGCATGTCGTCCCAGGCGGGGATCTCGGCCGGCCGGGCCGTCAGTTCCGCATCGGCGGGGATGACGCCGAGCTCCTTCTGTCGCGCGAAGGTCTGCTCCCGAAGGGCGTCCCAGCCATCGTCGAACTGGCCCTTGTAGCGGTCGGACCACTCCGGGCGGACGTGATGCGGCGCGTGCGTCGCGCCTGGGGCGAAGTAGACAAAGAACGGCTTGTCGGACATGAGCGCCTTCTGCTGGCGGACCCAGTCGATGGCCTTGTCGGTCATGTCCTCGGTGAAGTGGTAGCCCTCTTCGGGCGTCCGGTCGGGCTCGATCGGTGTCGTGTTGTGGTAGATCGCCGGGGCGTACTGGTTCGTCTCGCCGCCGATGAACCCGTAGAAGTATTCGAAACCACCGCCACCGGAGGGCCAGTTGTCGAACGGACCCATGGGACTGGTCTGCCAGACGGGGACCTCGTGGCACTTCCCGAACTGCGCGGTCGAGTAGCCGTTCAGCTTGAGCGTCTCGGCCAGCGGCGCGGCGGTGTTCGGGCGGAGTGAGTTGTACCCCGGCGCCGAGGTGGCGATCTCCGTGATGCCGCCCATGCCCACCGAGTGGTGGTTTCGCCCGCTCAGGAGTGCGGCACGCGTCGGCGAGCAGAGCGCGGTGGTGTGGAAGCGATTGAACTTGAGCCCGTTGGCCGCCAGCTTCTCGGCGGTCGGGGTGTTGATGGGCCCTCCGAATGCGCTGCTGGCCGCGAACCCGACGTCGTCGATGAGGACGACGAGCACGTTCGGTGCCCCAGCCGGCGGCCGGATATCGCGGATCGGCGGGAAGGCCGTGTCCGGATCCTTGGCATCGTATGTCGTCAGGCCGACATAGCCACGGTCGGGAATCGGCAGGACACCGCGCCCTGGCCCATCGTTCGTGCTCATGGATTCCCCTCTCCCAAGCGTGCCTGCATAGACCGTTCGGCGTCTACGGGATGGACCGACCGAAGCGGCGGACGATGCGGATCGCGACCGCGAAGGTGAGCTCGACGGGGCGGGTCATCCGCCCCGAGTCAGATCCCGAGGGCCTTCGCCTTCGCCGCGGCGAATTCCTCGTCGGTCAGGATGCCGGCGGAATGAAGCGAGGCGAGCTTCTGGAGCTCGGCCATCTTCGGATCCTCGGCGGGTGCGGCCGGCGCGGCCGGCGGAGCGTACTGCTGCTGCGCGGCCTGGGCCTCGTAAGCCTGGGCCTCAGCCTGCTGGTTGTACTTCTGTTCCTGGTGGTGCCTGACGGCGCCTGCCGTCCCGGCGATCACTGCGGTGCCTGCTGCCATCCGGACAAGACCGGGGCCTCGACGACGCATCATGGTGCGAACTCCTCTCTCGACGCGGCGCTATGCCGGCGTGCCGCTCTTGTTCTCTTCGGCGAATGCGACCGCAGCCTGGACCAGGTCGTACGGCACGACGTGGCGCTCGACGACGATGGCGTCGGCGCGCTTGAGTGCCTCTGCGAGCTTCGCCGCCCACAGGTCCTCCCAGACGATGATGGCGGCCGAGCTGTTCGGCCCCAGCGCGTCGGCGGCCGCGATGAGATCCTCGGCGTTGAGCAGGCCGCCACGCTCGGCGCCGATGGCCTCGAACGCCTGGAAGATCGACGAATCCGTGTCCTCGACCTCCACTGCGGCCGCGTTGCCGTCGCCGTCCTTGGTGACGAAGGCGAGGTCCAGGATCCGGATCGTGCCGGCGTCGACCAGCTCGCCGAGCGCGGGCGCGATCTCGCCCGTGAACTTGTTGCCGGGAAAGCCGATGACGGCGAACTCGACGGGTCCGGTACCCATGTTCCGTGCTCCTTCCTGATGTGACACTGCCGTGACCGGGTCCCCCTCGGCGCGTGGCGCGGTCGGTCGATCGACGGGTACGGAACGATACGCCACCTGCGCGCTCGCGGCTATCACCCGCGAAGGATGACGAGGCGCCGGCGTCGGCTTGCCGTTCAGCGCTCGGCGAGTCGCCGCTCGATGGTGTCCAGCCGGGTGAGCAGCTGCTCGAACTGCGCCTCGAGGCGGGCCCGGTGCTCGTCCTCGTCGGCGCGCATCTGCAGGCGTCGGGCATGCTGCCGCGACTCGAAGAACGTCGACGTGATCGAGGCGGTCACCATCGCGAGGAAGGCGACCGCGAGGACCATGATCACGCTGCCGACCAGCCGGCCGATCGGCTCCTTTGGTGGGACGTCCCCATACCCGACGGTCGTGACCGTCTGGAGGACGTACCACATGGCCACGCCGAGATCCGGGTACTCACGGCGATCGACCACCCACATCACGACGCCGCCGATGACCACCGTCGTCACGACGGCGATGCTGATGGCGATCATCCCGCGGCGGGCCGACGTGGGCTCCTCGTCGAACTTCTGCATGGCGCGGTCGAGCGGCCTCGCGACGCGGCGTCCATCGCGCGGCGTCTCAGCCGGTGGATCGTTCGGCCCCATCTCACCCTCCAGTCGGGAAGCTTGCTGGCACCGTCCATCCTGACGGACGTCGGCGAGTCGATGTCGCCCGGACAGGATGATGCGTGGACCCGCTCGACCGTTTTCCATACGGATCGACGGACCAGCGCGCCGAGGTAGCCGATGTTCATCCAGGCGATCCTGCTGGGCGGACTCGCGCAGATCTCGCTCCTCCTGAGCGGGCTCTTCGCCACCTGGGTCCAGGTCCCGACCCGCATCATCGGGCTGCTGGCCGGCTTCGGGGCGGGCTCGATCATCGGCGCCGTCGCCTTCGACCTGATCATCGAGGCGGAGGGGTCGCTGGGCGGCTACGAGACGATGCTCTGGCTCCTGGTGGGCGCCGCGATCTTCGTCATCGGGGACGCCCTGGTGGAGCGCCGGTTCGGGTCACCACCCGGCGATGCCCCGGCCGATGGGCCGCCCGCGGAGGCACCGGCGAGTCCGCTGGGCATCGTCCTCGGCGCGGTCGTCGACGGGATCCCGGAGTCGCTCATCTTCGGGGTCGGCGTGGCGACCGGGAGCCCCCTGAGCGTCGCCTTCCTGGCCGCGGTCATCGTCTCGAACATCCCGCAGGCGCTCGCCCCATCGGCCGACCTGGTCAAGGCCGGCTGGTCGCGGAGCCGGCTCGCGACCGTGTGGGGCGCGGTCGTGATCGCCTCCGCGGCCGCGTCCGGGGTGGGCTACCTGCTGGCCTCCGCCAGCCCCCTGGTGACAGGCGACCGTTTCGCCGCGATCGCAGCCGGCGGCCTGCTCGCGATGCTCACCGATTCGCTGATGCCGTTCGCGTTCGAACGCGGCCGACGCGCTGCCGGCGTCGCGACGGTCGTCGGGTTCGCGCTGAGCGTGCCGGCCACGCTGCCCTGAGGCGCCGGTCCGGTCAGGGCCGGTCAGCTCCCGGGTCGGTCAGCCGCCTGGCGACGCGGCGACGGGTTCGACGGGCGGGGTCGCTGCCGACGCCGCGGCCGCCGGGGCCGGCGCCTTGCCGAGGTGGATGTCGATCGACTCGAGCCAACGGCGGAGGTTCCGATAGATGGCCGGGGCGCCGAGCGGGATCTCCTCGTCCAGCGTCCACTCGACGGGGTGGAGGATGAACGGCTCCGTCTGCGGGCCGCCGAGCCCGCCATGGGATCCGATGAGTTCCTCGAAAGCGGCCACCTCACCCATCTCCGGGTCGTACTGGCTGAGCAGGAGCAGGTCGGGCGCATGCTCCATCGCGTCCTCACGCTGCAGGCTCATGACCGTGTGTGGCCCGAACAGTTCCGTTGGATCCTCGCCCTCGATCCGGTCTTCGTCGAGATAGCGGAGTCCCCGCGAGCCGAGGACGACCGCGCCATGGTCGTTGGTCCGGACCATCAAGAGGCCGACCCCGGGATGCGCTGCGAGGTTCTCGACCAGGTGGGGATGGAGCTCTTCGAGCTCCTCGATGCTCAGCCGATGTTCGTGGCCGGTGAACCAGACGAGGCCGAGGTTGCCAGAGCCGACCACCGCGATCGTCGATTCGTCGGCCGGCGGTGGCGGTTCCTGGCCGTCGAGGTCCACGACGCCGTCCGTGGTCCGGCTGGCGAGTGCGGCGCGAGCCACGGTCGGTCCGACGCCCTTGCTGCGCGTGATCTCCGACAGGAACGCGTTGACGAAGGTCGACCCCTCCGCCCGGGTCTTGGCCTGGATGACGATGGCCCGCCCGCTCATCAGGTCGCGAACGACCTCCCCGAGGCTTTGGCCGTAGCGCTGCTTGAAGGTCGCGCCGAGGCTCTGGCCATGGTCCGAGAGGACGACGAACTTGTACGGGCGTGGGGCGTCCTTGGCGGCGAGCGCCAGCGTCCCGATCGCCCGGTCGACCCCGTCAAGCGCCTCGAACGATTCGACCCGTTCCGGGCCGCAGTGATGCGCCAGCTCGTCGTAGTCGGTGAAGTCCGCGTAGATGACGTTCGCTCCGCGGTACATCTCCTCGATGATCAGCGAAGTGTTGACGTCCCGCAGCAGGACGTTGCTCGCGGCCCGCATGCCCGCGTACTTCATCCCGCGATGCATCTGGGGCTGGACGCCCGACCGTCGCGTGCGGCGGGCCTGGAAGCGTTCCTTGGCGAACTCCCCAAGGAAGAGCGTGAACGAGCGTAGGTACCCGCTCGGGCTCAGGAAGAAGCTGTAGAACGCCTTGCTGTCACCCAGCCCCTGGGACTCGTCGCGGATGGCGCCGGTCGTGATGTAGGCCCGCGCCGCGTCACCGGTCATGAGATTGCAGATGCTGACCCCGTTGTTCGAGAGCAGACCCTCACCGTTCGACAGCCGGCGGACGATCTCCGCGGCGTCGTCGGGGTTGCTCGACACCATCAGCTTCTGTCGATCGCGTTCATACCAGCGGAATGCGGGGATCCCGTCGTTCGTGCCGTGGAGGATGCCGGCCTGGCTCGCCGATGTCATCGACGGCAGGAGCGCTTCCCAGCGCGACAGCTTGTGCGTGTCCTCCCGGATCCAGCTGCCGATCGTGTTGACGGATCCGGCCCGCACCCGGCCCGCGAGGATCGGGTGCGCGAGGCCGTCGATCTGGATGATCACGAGGCCCGGCGCATCGGTCTTCGGCCCGCCCCCCTTGGCCATCAGGCTCTGGACCAGCAGGCCGAAGTAGGAACCGGTGCGATCGATCGCGAAGAGCGAGACCAGGACAGTGTCGACGATCGCGTAGATGAACGACCCGACGAGCGCGTTCGCGAAGCTGGACACGTGGAAGCCGGGTGCGAGGGGGGCGACGAACAGGAACGCGGCGACCTGCAGCACGAGCACCAGGACCGCGGTCAGGATCAGCGACCTGGGCGCGACGAAGGCCAACAGGATCGGTCGGACGATCGCGTTGAACAGCGCCATGAAGACGATCGCCAGGATCCCGGCCCACACGCTGTCGACCGTGATGCCCGGCAGGATGGCCGCGGTCACCGCGAGCGCGATCATCGAGACGATCAGCGTGATGACCAGGCGCTTGAACAGCGCCAACGGACCGCCCTGCCAGTTCCACAGGATGTGGATCTGGGTCCGCAGGATATCGATCGGACCGCTCAAGGTGGGGACTCCCTCGGTGCACCGCTGGGTCGGCCGTGACCGGCCGCGACGGCAAGGCGCTTTCCCAGGCCGTGCTTCGTCCTGAGCATACCCGCCTGATGGCCAGAGGCGTCACCCACGAGTAGGCGACGGATCCGTGGGGTTCCCCAGCCACGAGAGTCGAAACTGGACGGCGGCGAGTACCCCGCGTACGATTTGCGGTCTGCGCGCGCAGACGGGGCAGAGAGGCTTCGTCCCAAGTCGGGGATCGGACATTGACCGTCACGCTGGACCGGGGCCAGGTGGTTCAGGCTACCTTGCCCGGTGGGTACCCCATCCTCGAGACGAAGCTGGCGTCGCCCGCCTGGCGGTCCGGTCTCATCGCCCGACCGCGCCTCGTGGAGCGGCTTGAGGCTGGATCCGGCGTGCCGCTCGTCGTCCTGGCCGCGCCCGCCGGATACGGCAAGTCGACCGTCCTGGCCGAATGGGCGACGGCGACGACGCGAAAGGCGATCTGGCTCCAGCTGGACGAACGGGATGACGATCCGGCCATCCTGCTGGGCTACATCGCGGTCGCGATCGACCGGGCGATCGGGATCGGCCGGGACAAGGTCTCCGCGACCGGCGGGGTCGGCCCATCGATCTGGGCGACGGCCGTGCCCGTCCTCGGCTCGGCGATCGCCCGCGCCGAGACGCCATTCCTGCTGGTGCTCGACGACCTCGAACGCATGCACAACCAGGAATCCCTCGACGTGATCGTGGCCCTCGCCGCCCACCTCCCGGACGGGTCCCAGATCGCGATCGCGACTCGCTCGATCGAGGGGTTGCCGATCCCTCGCCTGATGGCGGCGGAGCGGCTGATGCTCCTGGAGCGGGACGACCTGCGGCTCGACGACGAGGAAGCGATGGCCCTCCTCAGCGGGACCGGACGGCGGCGATCCACGGACGAGGTACGCGAACTCAACGCCGCTGCCGAGGGCTGGCCGGCCGGTCTGTACCTGATGGCCCTGACGACGCGAGCCGGGGACGGCGGGTCCGATGGACCCACGGCCGCCCTGCCGGCGGGTCACGGCCTCGTTGATGAGTACCTCCGGACGGAGCTGCTGGACCGGCTGTCCGATCAGGAAGTCAGTTTCCTGCTGCGCACGGCGCCGCTGGAGCGTCTGAGTGCGCCGTTGTGCGACCACGCCCTGGAGAGATCCGACTCCGCCAGCACGCTCGAAGCGCTCGCGCGATCGAACCTGTTGTTGATCCCGATGGACGGGGAAGGACGCTGGTTTCGATATCACACGCTGCTCCACGATTCCCTGTTGACGAAGGCGACCGAGCACGATCCCCTCGGCGTCCGGGAGATCAGCGAGCGGGCTTCGGACTGGCACGAGGAGGCCGGCGATCTCGACGCCGCCCTGCGCTATGCGTTCGCCGCCTCCGATCTCGATCGCGTCCGGCGGCTGTTGCCGAGACAGTCGCAACGCGCGTTCAACGCCGGCCGCTCCGAGACCGTTCGCCGGTGGTATGACTGGCTCGAGGGCCACGAGCACGGCGATGCCGACCCGACCGCTTCGTGGTTCGGGGCCATGTTCTTCGCCTTCGTCGGCGACCCCGGGCGTGCCGAGCGCTGGGCTGACCTGGCGTCGAGCTCCGGCGATCACGACGTCGTCACGACCGCCCTTGGTCGGTTCGTCCGATCGGTCCTGTGCCGTGACGGAGTCGAAGCCATGTCGCGGGACGCGGAGGCCGCCGCAGCGGGATTGCCCGTCGCCCATCCGTTCGGGCCGGCGGCGCGCATCCTGGTCGGCATCGCCCTCGACCTGAACGGGGAGCCGGATCAGGCCGATGCGCGGATCGCCGATGCGCTCGATGTCGCGCTCGCCAGCGCACACACCAATACCGCGACCGGGCTGGCCCTCGCCGAGCGGGCGTCGCTGGCGATCCGGCGTGGGGCGTGGGCAGCCGCCGAGGGCCATGTTCGACTTGCCCGCGCGGTCGTGCGCGATGGGCACCTGGAGGAGCAGGCCGTCGGGCTCGCGGTCGACGCGGTCTCGGCGAGGATCGCGGCCCATCGCGGGACGGTCAACCAGGCGCGGGCAGACCTCGCCCACGCGCAACGGTTGCGACCGATGCTCAACCACGCCATCCCATGGCTCGCGGTCCGGGTTCGCATCGATCTGGCCACGACGCATCTCGCGCTCGGCGACCCGAGCGGCGCGCGCCTCCTGATGACCGAGGTCGCCGAGATCACCGCCCGGCGCGGCGGTCTCGGTGCCCTGGAAGGGGAGGTCAGGGAGATCGAGCACCGACTGGAGGCGGCCGGCGGGATGACCCTGGGGAGCTCCACGCTCACCGTCGCAGAGCTCCGCTTGCTGCCGCTGCTGGCCACGCACCTGACGTTCCCGGACATCGCCGAGCGCATGGTCCTCTCGACGAACACGGTCAAGACGCAGGCGAAGTCGATCTACCGCAAGCTGGACGTCTCATCGCGGTCGGAAGCCGTGGAGCAGGCCCTCGAGTTCGGCCTGCTGGAAGGCACAGCGCCCGCGACCGTCGCGCGCGGCGCCTGAACGACACGCGACGCGAGGCCACATCGACGCGGCGTTTCATCCGGAGTGGATGATGCCGGCCACTGCCCGACGGAGCGGAATCGGGGCTGCCGATGACCAACCACTTTCCGTCAAGGACTATCGCGATGGCGGTCACCGAGGAAACGCTCAGGCGGCTCGCGCTCTCCGACGACCGGCTGCTCGAGGACGTCCTCGGCGGACACGGCGATGCGACCGGGCGAGGCTGCCTCGACGCGCGCATGACGGCACTCGTTCGCCTCGCAGCGCTGGTCGCCATGGGCGGCTCCACGACCTCGTTCGCGGCCACGGCCTCGAGCGCGCTGATCGCCGGAGCGACGGTCGATGATCTCGTCGACACGCTCCTGGCGGTCGCGCCGATCGTCGGGTCGGCCAACGTCGTTTGCGCAGCCCCAAAGCTGGCCCTCAGCATCGGCTACGACATCGACCGCTCCTTCGAGGACCTCGACTTGTCCTGAGCCGAGTGGCTGACTGCGAGTCGCTGGATGCGACCGGGCGACGCCCACGCGCGACGTCTGCCTACAATCGAGTCGAGCGCGTAGAGATCGATACTGGTCCGGTCCACAGGTAGCGCCCGCCCCAACGCGCCCGCTCCCTCGACCGCAGGGAGGTGCGAAGTGGCGACGTCGTTCAATGGCACGATCAAGCTTGACGTCCGGGACTCGACCCCCGATTGGGCGCCGTTCACCCCGGCGAAACCGCCCAAGGATGCGCCGAACGTCCTGATCGTCCTGTACGACGACACGGGCCTGGCGGCCTGGTCGCCGTTCGGCGGGCGGATCCAGATGCCGACGATGCAGAAGCTGGCCGACGGCGGCCTGACATACAGCCAGTGGCACACGACCGCGCTCTGTTCGCCGACGCGCTCGACGTTCCTGACCGGCCGCAACCACCACCAGAACGGGATGGCGTGCATCACCGAGGGATCGATCGGCTACCCGGGCGCGAGTGCCCACATCCCCCCTGGGTGCGGGACCATGGCGGAGGTCATGCGCCAGAACGGGTACAGCACGTTCTGGCTGGGCAAGAACCACAACGTGCCGGTCGACGACCTGGCGCAGGGCGGCACCAAGGAGACCTGGCCGCTCCACCAGGGCTGGGACGGCTTCTACGGCTTCCTCGGCGGCGAGACGAACAACTGGTATCCGGATCTCGTCCACGACAACCACTACATCGAGCAGCCGTACTCCCCCGAGGAGGGCTACCACCTCTCGAAGGATCTGGCCGATCACGCCATCCAGATGATCCGCGACGTCAAGGCGAGCGCCCCGTCGCGGCCATGGCTCCAGTGGTTCTGCCCGGGCGCCAACCACGCCCCGCACCACGCACCGCAGGAGTACATCGACAAGTACAAGGGCAAGTTCGACGACGGCTACGAGGCCTACCGCGAGTGGGTGCTGCCGCGGATGATCGAGAAAGGCATCTTTCCCGAGGGCACCGAGCTGACGCCCATGAACCCGATGCCGGAGGGGACCCACTCGCCGGCTGACGACGTGCGTCCGTGGGCATCGCTCTCCGACGACGAAAAGAAGCTCTTCTCGCACATGGCCGAGGTGTATGCGGGCTTCAGTGAGTACACCGACGCGCAAGTCGGCCGGATCGTCGATTACCTCGAGGAGACCGGCCAGCTGGACAACACGCTGATCTTCTACTGCGCCGACAACGGCGCTTCCGGCGAGGGATCGCCGAACGGCTCGGTCAACGAGAACAAGTTCTTCAACGGGTGGCCGGACGAGATGTCCGAGAACCTGAAGCACCTCGACGACCTGGGTAGCCCGAACACGTACAACCACTACCCGACCGGCTGGGCGATGGCGTTTTCGACACCGTTCCGCATGTTCAAGCGCTACAGCTACCAGGGCGGCATCAGCGACCCGATGGTCATCCACTGGCCCAAGGGCATCAAGGCCAAGGGCGAGGTGCGCCACCAGTACCACCACTCGATCGACGTCGTGCCGACCATCCTCGAGTGCGTCGGTCTGGAATTCCCCGAGGTCCTCAACGGTCACGAGCAGGTCCCGTTGCCTGGCAACTCGATGAAGTACTCGTTCGATCATGCCGACGCGCCGACGCCCAAGAAGCGCCAGTACTACGCGATGCTCGGCACCCGCGGGATCTGGGAGGACGGCTGGAAGGCCGTCACCGTCCACGGCCCCACGTCCGGTCTGGGCCATTTCGACGACGACGTGTGGCAGCTCTTCCACACCGAGGTCGATCGGAGTGAGGCTCACGATCTGGCGGCCCAGGAACCCGAACGGTTGAAGCAACTGATCGCGGCCTGGTTCGAGGAAGCGGAGAAGTTCAACGTTCTGCCGTTGGACGATCGCCTGCCCATCGAGATCATCAACGATCCACGACCGCAGCCTGAGCCGCCTCGCAACACGTACGTCTACTACCCGGACACGGCCGACGTGCCGGAGGCGGTGGCGGCGAACGTGCGCGGCCGCTCGTTCCGGATCCTCGCGGATGTGACCATCGGCACGCCGGAGGCGAGCGGTGTGATCTTCGCGCACGGGTCTCGATTCGGTGGCCATGCGCTGTTCCTGAAGGACCAGAAGCTGTGGTACGTCTACAACTTCCTGGGCGTTCCGCCCGAGCAGCAGTTCGTCTCTGACGTGCTTCAGCCCGGTAAGTACGTGCTCGGCGTGGAGTTCACCAAGGACTCCATGGGCAAGTACCACGAATCACTGGGCACGGCGAAGCTCTATGTGAACGACGATGTCGTGGCCACCGGGCCGATGCGCGCGCAGATCGGCATGTTCACGCTGTGCGGTGACGGCCTGTGCATCGGCCGTGACTCCGCGGACTCGGTCAGCGTCGAGTACAAGTCGCCGTATCGCTTCAATGGCGGGACGATCCACCAGGTCGAAGTCAATGTCGGAGACGACCAGTACCTCGACCTCGAGAGTGAAGCGGCCGCGATGCTGGCCCGCGAGTGACGACCGTGACCACACTGATCGGTCCGCGCTGATGAGTGCCACCGCCAACGCCCCGGGGGAGGCGGCCAAGCCTCCAGCCGGGGCTCCCGCGGCTTCCGCGGGTGCTGCCAGCGGCCCGGCGCATGGCGGCGTGATCCTCGCGTCACTGATCATCGTCGCGGCCGTCGCGAACCTGAACCTGTCGGTCGCCAACGTCGCGCTGCCCTCGATCGGCCTCGCGTTCACGGCGTCCCAGACGGCATTGGATCTCGTCGCGGTCGGCTACTCACTGGGCCTGGCCGCCTCGGTCCTGTGGCTGGGTGCGCTCGGCGACCGCTATGGCCGGAAGATGTTGCTGCTGCTCGGCATCGGGCTGTCCATCCCGGCTTGTCTCGCCGCCGCATTCGCCCCATCGATCGAAGTGCTGATCGCGGCACGGGTTCTCGGTGGGGTCTCTGCCGGCATGGCCTACCCGACGACCCTGGCCCTGATCACGGCGCTCTGGGCGCCGGGACCCGGACGGACGCACTCGATCGCACTCTGGTCGGCCCTGGGCGGCGCCATCGCCGCCCTCGGCCCGCTCGTCTCCGGGTTCTTGCTCGAGCGGTTCGAGTGGGGCTCGGTCTTCCTCGTGACGCTGCCACTCGCCGCGGTCGCGTTGTTCATGGCCTGGCGGTTCGTCCCGGCGCACGTGCATGAAACGAGCGACCCGGTCGACAACCTGGGCGGCATCCTGTCCGCCGTCCTGGTCGGGACGCTGATCCTGGCCATCAACTTCGCGCCCGTGCCGAACATGGGGGCTCTGGTCATCGGGCTCGCGATCATCTGCATCGCGGCGACCATCGCGTTCGTCATCCGGCAGCGGCGGGCCAAGGACCCGCTCTACGACCTCGTCATCGCCGCCCGGCCGACGTTCTGGGTCGCTGCCCTGGCCGGGATCATCGTGTTCGGCTCGCTGATGGGTGCGATGTTCATCGGCCAGCAATACCTGCAGAACGTCCTCCAGTACTCGACGTTCGACGCGGGGATCGCGATCCTGCCCGCCGCACTGCTGATGGTCCTTGTCGCACCGCGATCGGCGGTCATCGTCGAGGCTCGGGGAGCGCGCTTCACACTCCTGTTCGGCTACGTGTTCGTCTTCCTCGGGTTCCTGACGATGCTGCTGCTGTGGGGGGAGGGGAGCCCGTACCTCGTCGTGGGCCTTGGCTACGGCTTGGTGGGCATCGGTGTTGGGCTGGCGGGGACGCCGGCGTCACGCTCACTGACGGGATCAGTGCCGGTCACCCGGGCCGGGATGGCATCCGGGACGGCCGATCTCCAGCGGGACCTGGGCGGGGCGATCATGCAGTCGATCTTCGGTGCGCTACTGACCGCCGGCTATGCGGCCGCGGCAGCGGCGGCGCTTGCGGGGGTGCCGCCCAACCCGGACCTCACCTCCAGTGTCCAGAACCAGCTCACGATGTCGTACGCGGGCGCGGCCGACATCGCAGCGCAGTATCCGCAGTACACGGCGCAGATCACCCAGGCCGCCAAGGAAGCGTTCCTGGCCGGCGACCAGTGGGCGTACCTGGCCGGCATCATCGCCGTCCTGCTCGGCGCGGTCCTGGTCTTCGTGAAGTTCCCCCACCGGGACGAGGAGCATCGGCTGCTCGCGGAATACCGAGAGCTGGATGCGGCCCCGGCATCGACGACGGCCACCCCGCGAGCGGCTCCCGCCGGGTCGCCTGCGGCTTGAGGAAGGCGGACACGCAGCATGGATCTGAGCAACTTCTGGCATCTGGACCTCGGCGACTTCACGATCATCGACCTGATCGCCGCGACGACCAACGCGTTCAACGGGGCGCTCCTGGCGCGGCAACCGTCGCACTACCGGAAGTACACCGTGGTCGGCATCCTGCTGATCGCCGTCTTCGGCGGCATCGGTGGCGGCGTCTCTCGGGACGTGCTGCTCAACGACATCCCGTCGGCCCTCACGAACCCGCTCTATCTGATCCTGTGCGCGCTGGCCGGCTTCCTGGCCTTGCGGATCTCCGGCCAGCTGGACGCGGCGCGCACCGCTCGCGTCTTCGACTTCATGTCTGCCTTCTCGCTGCCCTGGTACGCCGCGGTCGGCGCCAACAAGGCCCTCGACGCGCAGCTCCCATACCTCGCCTGCGTCCTGATCGGCGTCGTCGGGCCGACCGCCGGCCGGTTCCTGATCGACATCACGTCCGGCGTGACCCCGCAGCACTTCGTGCGCGGCGAGTGGTTCGTCGGGACGGCGGTCCTGACCAGCGTCGTGTACATCGTCGCAGATGCCGGACTGGGCCTGACGATCTGGCCGGCGACGCTCCTCGCGTTCGTCGTCGGTTTCACGTTCCGGGTGGCTGCCCGACGCCTCAGATGGGAGGAGCCGCTGCCGCATGCGGACCACGGCCAGCCGGTCCTGAGCTCATGAAGAATTCTTCGCGAACGCGGACCGGGTCCGGGACGCCATCCGGGCGGCGGCGGGGGTGCCCGGCGTCAGGACCATCGTGCTGGACCTGGAGACCGTGCCGGCCGTCGACCTGACGGCCGCGAAGATGCTCGATGAGCTGAAGTCGACGCTCGCGGCGACCGGGCAGACGATCGTCTACACGCGGAACGTGGGACAGGTGCGCGACGTGCTGCGGGCTGACGGGGCGGGGGACGCGGTCGTCTATCCGACCATCGCGGCCGCGGTCGAAGCATCGAGGAACATCCAGCCCGTGGAGCCTCATGACTGACAACGATCATCCAAGGAGGCCATGATGTTCGATAGCGCCCTCGGGGACCTGTTGCCGCTCGCCGTCGGCATCGCCATCAGCCCGATCCCGATCATCGCGTGCATCCTGATGCTGTTCTCGGTGAAGGCGCGGGTGAACGGACCGGCGTTCCTCGTCGGCTGGGTGGTCGGCATCGCGGTCGTCACCACGGTCGTCGTCATCCTCACCGACACGACGAACGCCAACGACGAGACGGGAGGTGGTCCGTCCATCGGCGACCTCATCCTGCTGCTCCTTGGCCTCGGGGCGATCGCGCTCGGCGTCAAGCAGTGGCGAGGTCGACCGAAGCCTGGCGAGGATGCGGCCATGCCGTCCTGGATGCAGGCGATCGATGGTTTCGCACCGGGCAAGGCGCTCGTCTTCGGGATCGCGCTCTCGGCGCTGAATCCCAAGAACCTGGGCCTCGCGATCGCGGCCGGAGTCGTCATCGACCGTGCCGTCATCGCGGGTGGCAACGAGGCCGCCCTGATCATCCTGTTCGTGGTCCTCGCCAGCCTCACGGTCGCGGTGCCCGTGGTCTACGTGCTCGTCGGCGGCGAGGGGGCGAAGCGGACGCTCGACGGCTGGAAGGTCCTGGCTGACGGCGAACAACGCCGCGGTCATGGCGGTGCTCTTCATCGTCATCGGGGCGAAGCTCGTCGGCGAGGGTCTCGACGCGATCCTGGGCTGATCCGCCCGGCTGTTCCTAGGGTCCGGGCTCGCTCGCGGACGACGCACCGGAACCCGATGTGGGCCGTCGAGGTGTCGACGGGTTCGCCCTGGCGGGCCGCCGGCCGGTAGCGGTGGCAGTAGTTCGGCGCGCACAGGTGCGAGCCGCCCTTGGTGACCCGGCGCGGGATGTGGTCGCCGGGCATCCCGGTGTCGTAGCTGTCGTCGGGCGAGAGGTTGCGCGGATTGTGTGGCGCGCAGCACGGGTGATCGACCGCGTCGGGGTGGCTCGAGGCGTAGAAGTCGACCGTCCACTCCCAGACGTTCCCGGCCACGTCGTAGAGGCCGTAGCCGTTCGGCGGGAACGTCTTCACCGGCGACGTGCCCTGGTACTTGTCGTCGAGGGTGTTCTGCCACGGGAACTCGCCCTGCCAGGTGTTGGCCATCATCCGGCCCTTCGGCGCGAACTCGTTGCCCCACGGATAGGTGGCCCCCTCGAGGCCGCCGCGGGCCGCGAACTCCCACTCGGCCTCGGTCGGCAGGGCCTTGCCCGCCCACGTCGCATAGGCCTCGGCATCCTCGAACGCGACGTGGGTGATCGGGTGCCGGTCGCGTCCGTCGAGCGTCGAGCCCGGCCCTTCCGGGTGGCGCCACGACGCCCCGGGCACGTACGCCCACCAGTTCCGGTAGTCGTTCAGTGGCACCGGCCCGCGGGTCCGCTGGAACACGAGGGACCCGGGGACGAGCAGGGACGGCAAGGCATCCGGGTACATCGCCGGGTCCAACGGCCGCTCGGCCATCGTGACGTAGTCCGTGGCCTTCACGAACCGCCGGAACTCGGCGACGGTGACCTGGTGCTCGTCCATCCAGAACGGATCGACGTTGACCGGATGGACGGGTCGCTCCTCCGGATACCAGTCATCGGACCCCATCTGGAACGTGCCGCCGGGGACCCAGGCCATCTCCTTCACGGGACCCGGGTCCCTGCGACGCCCGCGGGCACGGACGGTCGGATCGGCTCGATGCCAGCCCCCGCGAGCCCAGCGGCGACCCTCCGGCGCAGGTCGGCTTCGACCGCCAGCCGTGCCTCCGGGCGGACGCGGATGCCGAGCCGCAAGGTCGCCCCGCCTGCCTGCAGCCGGACGATGGTCGACGGGCCAGGCGGTTCCAGGACCTGCGCCGTCCAGGTGGTATCCGTTGCCAGCTCCGCGCCGACGATGTCCATCACGCCCATGGCGCGTTCGATGTCGGTGTCGGCGATGCCGTCGATGTTGATCATCGCGACGGCGTAGGTGCGGGTCAGGTTCGAGGACGACCGGATCTCGCCGTTCGAGATCGAGTGGAGGACTCCGCGCGGGTCGCGGAGCAGGGTCCGGCGGAGTCCGACCTCCTCGACGGTCCCCTCGACGGCCCCGACGCGGACGACGTCGCCCTTGAAGTACTGGCCTTCGACGAGGATGAGGAACCCCATCAGGTAGTCGAGGACGATGCTCTGGCCGGCGAGGGTGATCGCCGCGAGCAGCAGCCCGAGGCCGGTAAGGACCGACCAGAGATCGAAGATGCCGAGGATGACGACGATCAGGGTCGCCACGACGCCGAATCGGAGCACCTTCGCCAGCAGGTCCTCGATCGTTGCGACCCGGCGGTCGATCTCGCTCGTGACGGTCGACGCCCTCACCGAGGCTGACCGCCTGAGCGTGCATCACGCTGACCAGGACCCGGTGGATCGCCGGCCGTGCCCAGCGGTAGACGAGGAGCAGCACGATGGCGACGACGGCCAGCACGACGCCGTTGGTGCTGAGCCAGTCCACGAGAGCGGTCGTCTGCGCGGTCATGTCAGGCACGGGACCGAGGATACCGCCCGGTCCATGGGCTCGCCGTGCTTGTCGGCTGCCGTGACGATGGCGTCAGCGGTGCACGTTCGGCTCAACGAGGCTGGTCATGGGTCGTACCATCCGAGTCGGGCGTCACCAGGCAACACCCGGGTCTGATGATGGCGCTCGCACCGGGTGGCTGTTGCATCCAGATCGGACGTCAGCATGGCCCCGGCCGCGAGGGGATGCCGGGCGTCGGGGTGTGACTCCGACGGGACATGGAGGATTCGAATGATTCGACAGGCTATCGCCCGACGCCGCTTCGGCACGCCGGGGCTGCCGCTGCTGGCGTTGCTCGCGGTCGTGCTCGCGGGCTGCAATCAGGTCGGCACCCAGAGCATGACGTTCTGGGATGTCATCTGGTCGATGGTGTTCTTCTTCTTCTGGTTCACGTTCCTCTGGATCTTCATCTCGCTGTTCGGGGACATCTTCCGGCGAGAAGACCTCACGGGCCTCAGCAAGGCGCTGTGGATCCTGTTGCTGATCGTCCTCCCGTTCCTCGGTTCCCTGATCTACATCATCGTGCGGCCGAAGGTGACCGCCGGCGATGTCCGCCGGATGGCCCAGATGGACGCCGGGATGAAGGCCGCGGCCGGCGTCTCGTCCGCCGACCAGATCGCCTTGCTCCTGGACCTCAAGGCCAAGGGCGCGATCTCGGATGCCGAGTTCGAGAAGCTCAAGTCGCAGACCATCGGCTGAGCGATGAGCGATCCGGCGCCGGTCGATGGCCGGCGCCGTCGGTCGCCTCGCACCTCACGACGGTGACCTGATGCTCCCCTCGACGACGACGGGCGGTCCCGCGCCGCCCGGTCGCGCGTTGGTCCCGCCATGGCTCGTGAATATCGCGGGGCTGGGCTGGCGATTCCTGGTCGCGCTCGCGTTCGGCCTGGTCCTGGTGACCCTGGCGCTCGTCTTGTCGACGGTCACGGCATCGGTCGTGGTCGCCGTGATCATCGCCGCGACCTTCGCGCCGTACGTCGACGCCCTCCGCCAGCGCGGATGGTCACCCACCAAGGCGGCGGGCGTCGTCTGCGTCGCTGCCCTTGGGATCTTCGGCGGGGCCGTCCTCCTGGTGATCCTGGCCCTCGTCCCGTCCCTCGTTGCGGTCGCCTCGGCCGTCGAGGTGGGCCTGACATCGCTTCGATCGGCTCTCGCAGACGTTGCGGTCCCGCCCGAGGTCCTGACCGCGATCCAGCAGGTCACGGCCGGCATCGGTGAAGCGATCGCGGCGGCCGTCGGAGCGGCGCTCGGGTCCGTGGCAACCATGGCCACGATCGGGTTCCTGGCGGGCTTCCTGACGTTCTTCCTGCTCCAGGACGGGGAGAAGGCCTGGGAATGGACGGTCAGTGGGACCAGCGGCTGGCGGCGCGAGTCCCTGACGGCCAGCGGCCGCAATGCCCTGGAGCTGGTCGGCGGCTATCTCCGCGCCACCGCCGTCACCGCCGCCACCGATGCCGCATCGACCTTCGTGTTCCTCACGATCCTGGGCGTGCCCCTGGCCGGGCCGCTCGCGGTGCTCGTGTTGCTCGCGGGCTTCGTGCCGTACGTCGGGCCCGTCATGGCCACGGCGGTGCTCGTCCTCGTGACGTGGGGGACCAACGGCCTGACCGACGTGGTGATCCTGCTCGCGCTGATCGCGATCACGAACGTCATCCAGCGCCGGTTCGTCGACCCATTGATCTACCCGAGGACCATCGTCATCCACCCGGCGTTGGTGTTGATCGCGCTCCTGGTCGGCGGCACGCTCGCCGGATACCTCGGGCTTGTCGCCGCGCTGCCGGTCGTCGCGTTCGTCCAGACGACGAGCCGGTCCGTCGTCAACGCCCTCGACATCGGACCGAAGGCTCGAGAGGCGGCGGCGTCGGGGAGCGTGCCGATCTGGCTGGACCGGCTCGCGCAGTGGAGTTGGCGGGCACTCGTCGTCGTCGCCGTGCTGCTGGTCGGGATCGCCGCGGCCGTGAACGTGCCGTCCGTGATCCTGCCGATCGTCATCGCCGTCGTCTTCGCCGCGACGCTCGAGCCGGGGGCCGGCTGGCTCCGCCAACGGGGTTGGAGTCGGACCGGGGCCGCCGCGGCCGTGACGTTGGGGGCCTTCATCGCTGCCGTCGCCATCCTGTTCCTGACCCTGGCCTCCATGGTCGGACCGCTCCAGGAGATCGTGACGACATCGGCGGCCGGTGCCGACCAGACGGACGCGAAGGCGCTTGGCCTGGCCGGCCTCGTCGCGTCGATCGGATCGGGCATGCTCGAGTCCGTCGCCGGCCTGATCCTGGGTCTGGCCGGATTCGTCGTCGCCCTCCTGCTCGCCGCCGTCCTGACCTTCTTCTTCCTGCGCGATGGCCCCGGCCTCTGGGGCCAGGCGATCGCCGGTCTGGCACCCGTCAAGCGCGCGAAGCTCAACGAGGCCGGCCGCGGCGCGTCGGGCGTCCTGGGCGGCTACATGGTCGGGACCGGGGCGATCTCCATCTTCGGGGCCGTCTCCCAGTTCGTGATCATGGTCGTGCTCGGGATCCCATTGGCGTTGCCGCTCGCTGTCCTCTCGTTCTTCGGAGGGTTCGTCCCGTACATCGGGTCGTTCATCACGACGGGCTTCGCGTTCCTCGTCACCGTGGCGACCGGCGACAGGACCGACATCATCGTCATGGGCCTGTTCACGATCATCTTCAACATCGTCACGGGCAACATCGTCGCGCCACTCGTGTACGGCAAGGCCGTCAACCTGCACCCGGCGATCGTCCTGCTCGCCATCCCGGCCGGGAGCGCGATCGCCGGGATCATCGGCATGTTCCTGGTGGTGCCGTTCCTCGGCGTGGTCGCGACCACGTGGCGGACCGTCCTGCACCTGTTCGACGGGGCCGATGCTCCCCCCGTGGAGGTCGTGGATCCGCCGATCCCGCCGGGCGCCCCGGAACCGATACCGGAGCCTGCCGGCTAGAGCAGGCGGGACACCCGGTCCATCGTGGCGTTCCAGGCGCGTGTCCGCCTGCCGCTCGGGACGACGGCGGGGACGGACATCGCAACGAGCTCATCGAAGACCGCCGCCTCCGTATCGGCCGCGACTCCGGCGTCGTCGAACAGGAAGTTCAGCTCGTCGTTGCGGAAGAGCGACAGGTCGTCGAGGTTGCAGCCGCCGATCAGGACCCGGTCGTCGATCCGCAGCACCTTCGCATGGGCCATCTCGGGGTGGAGCAGGATCTCGACGCCGGCGTCCATCAGGCGTTCGTAGTGGTGGCGGAACGCGGCGGCCGGATATGGGGGCGTGGGCTTGCCTGGGGCCACCAGGCGCACCTTCACGCCGCGCTGCGCCGCCGCGAGCACTCGAGCCAGGATCGCCCGATTGCTGATGTAGGGATTGACGATGTCGATCCGCGTCCGGGCCCCGTCGATCGAGGCCTCGATGGCGTCGCTGATGGGGTGGTGGCCGGTGCCCGGCACGTTCCAGAGGACCGTGGTGGGCACCCGGGTCGTCGCTCCCTTCGGGACGACGAGCACGTCCGCCGGGAACCACCGGTCGAGGGCCTCGCCCGTCCGGGGAAGCGTGCCGCCCTTGTGCCGCCAGCTCGCGAGGAACACCAGTTGCAGCTGGTGGACCACGGGTCCGGTCACCCGGCACATGACGTCGTAGAACCGTTCGTCGTTGTAGTGGTCCTCGATGCCCGTGCCGCCCACGTACGCGATCCGGCCATCGATGACGACCATCTTCCGATGGTCGAAGTGCAGGGCGTTCTCGAGCTGCAGGCCGAAGCGCCGGTCACCGAGCGGTCCGGTCCGCACCACGAAGAGGCCGTCGTGCGCGACGACCTTGATCCCCGCGGCGGTCAGGTCGGCGAAGAGCCCCTTGCTGCCGAGATCGATCTCACTGCCGATCGCGTCGATCTCGAGGAGCACCTCCACGCCCTCGGCGACTTTCGCGGTCAGCTGGTCGAGGAACGTGGTCCCGATGTCGCCCGGCTTGTACCCGTAGATGAGCAGGTGCACGTGGTCCCGCGCGGCTCCGATGTCGGCGAGCATCCGCGGGAAGTACCGGTGGCCGTGCAGGAGCGGCTCCACCGATGTCGCGAGCGCCGGCGCGAACGCCATGGCCAGGTCGGACCTGGACAGCGCGGCCTTGTCCGCGAGGGTCTCGACGTGGGCGCGAGCGCCTTCGGCCGTGATCGCATCCGGACCCGGCGGGAAGGCCGTGACGCGCTTCGCCCGCCGGGCGAGTAGCGCCCCTGTCGCGGCCACGCCGGCGCCGGCCGCCAGCCAGCGTCCCTTGCTCACTGCCACGCCCTCCGATCCCGGCCGTGCGCCGTCATCGTCGATCCGATGGTTGACGCCATCGACCCCTCCATGTATGCGCTTGGCCCCATCGTATCCCTCCGACCCATCGTAGCCCTCCGACGTCCGGGAGACGACTCTGTCATGCGGATGCAATGCGGGGAGCGACACGACCGGTCGGGCCGTCCGGGGTTCGGCCGTACGCTGGCTCTCCACTACGAGGAGACCCCCCGATGTCCACGACCACCAAGGAGTCCCGCCTGCCGGAGCTCCGACTCCCGGAGATCAGCCGCGACTCGATCATCCGCGGCTTGTCCGAGATGCGCGCCCCGGACCTCTCGAAGATGGAGCGTCCGAAGGTCGAGATGCCCGACATGGATCTCTCGAAGATCGACTTCCCGCGGATCGACGTCGGCAAGGCCGTCACCGATGCCGCTGTCGCCGTCGGGCTCGTCCGGCCGAGCCGACCCCGCTGGCCGTTCGTGCTCGGTGCCGCCGTCATCGCCGGCCTGACGGCCTGGGCGCTCATGCAGTCCACCACGGTCCGCGATCGTCTCGACCGCGTCGCCCGAACCGCGCGTGAGCGCATCGACGAGATGCGCGAGGACCGGGAGGTCACGGACGCCGTGGCGTTCACCGCCGCCGAGACCGCCCCGATCGACGACATGGCCTTCGACGACGTCGCGGGTGCGCTCGACGACGCGGGCGTCAACGCCAACGACTACCCGGAGGGACTCGGCGTCACGACCGACCTGATGGCCGCCGCCGAGGATGGGACCGTCGCCTTCGAGGCCGCCAAGTCCCGTTCCTGAACCGTCGGATCAGGGCGAGGGGAGCGCGAGACGCGACAGCGTCTCGCGCAGATCCTTGCCGAAGCGCCCGGCGCCAGTGAGCTGGACGACCGCGCCCACGAACCGGCCGCGCGGGCTTGCGGCGATGCGCTGGAAGTCGACGGCCACATGGCAGCCGCCATCCGGTCGTCCGGTCACGCGATAGTCGATGACGGTACCCGGGCGGAAGTCCGGTGACTCCACCAGCGTCAGCGTGACCCGTCCCGGCTCCGACCAGTCGTAGCGCTCGCGCGCCCAGACGCCACCGAGGACGTCGGTCCCCTCCTGCACCTCGGCCCACGTCTCGCCGCGCTCGTAGAGGCGGAAGAACTTCGTGTCCAGGTTCGGCCACAGGTCGGGCCGGTGCTCGCTGAAGTCGGTGAGCGCGGCCACGAAACGCTCGGCCGATACCGCTCCGTCCGCCTCGTAGTGGATCTTCGCCATCGCGAGAGAGGGTACATTGCCCCGGTCGGTCTTTCGTCTGGAGGCCACCGGTGGACGGAGCCCTCGGAGCGCTCGTCTGGGGCGCTCTCGGCGCGTCGTCGCTCCTGGTCGGAGCGGTCCTCGCCCTGCGGACGACGCCATCCAACCGGACGGTCGGGCTCGTGCTCGCGTTCGGCGCTGGCACCCTGATCAGCGCCGTCGCCTACGAATTGGTGCCCATCGAGACGGACCAGCCGGTCGGCGTGGGCCTGGCGATCGGCCTCGGCGCGATCGTCTTCTACGTCGGGGACAGCTTCATCGAGCGGATGGGTGGCGAGCGGCGGAAGCGTCTCGACCCCGATGCCGCCGCCGCGGCGGCGTCGCCCGGTTCCGGCCGCGCGATCGCCCTCGGCACGGTCCTCGACGGGATCCCCGAGTCACTCGTCCTGGGCATCGGCCTCGCGCTCGGTGGTTCGATCAGCGTCGCCTTTCTGGCGGCAGTGTTCATCTCGAACCTCCCGGAAGGGATCGGCGCGTCGATCTCGCTGCGGGCGGCCGGCATGAAGCCGCGCTGGATCTACGGGATGTGGGGGGCGATCGTCCTCGGCTCCGCCCTCTCGGCGGTGATCGGGTTCGGCCTCGCGACGCAGATCGGGTCCACCGGCGAGCTCATCCAGGCCTTCGCGGCCGGCGCCTTGCTCACGATGATCGCCGACACGATGATCCCCGAGGCGTTCGAGCACGGCGGCAACGTGACCGGGCTCGCAACGGTCATGGGGTTCGGCCTGGCGGCGCTGCTGTCCACCGTCGCGTAGCGCACCGACACCCAGTACCACCTCCTCGTTGACGGTCCGGTCCGTAATCCCGATAATCTGACTAGGAATTAGTGTATGGGGCCGTGAGCCTCCCAGCGGCGCCACGTAGCCGCGCTCCGAGGACCGAGGATCGAATGACCGCCACCCGCGAGATCGTCACCGACCAGCGAGACCAGTTCGCCTTCCACGACGACATCGTCTACCTGCAGGAGACCAAGCGCGGGCTGACGCGTGACACCGTCGAGGAGATCAGTCGGTTCAAGGAAGAACCGGACTGGATGCTCCAGTACCGCCTCCGCGCCTACGAGCACTTCCTGAAGCGCCCGCTGCCGACGTGGGGCGGCGACCTCTCGCGAATCGACTTCGGCAACATCGTCTACTACCGCAAGCCATCCGAGCGCGAAGAGAAGTCGTGGGACGACGTCCCCGACCAGATCAAGGCGACGTTCGAGAAGCTCGGCATCCCCGAGGCGGAGCGCAAGTTCCTCGCCGGCGTCGGCGCGCAGTACGACTCCGAGGTGGTCTACCACTCCGTCAAGGAAGAGCTGACCAAACTCGGCGTGGTCTTCATGGGCACCGATCAGGCGCTCAAGGAACACCCCGAGATCTTCAAGAAGTATTTCGGCACCGTCGTCCCGGCCGAGGACAACAAGTTCTCCGCCCTCAACGCAGCCGTCTGGTCCGGCGGCTCGTTCGTCTACGTCCCGAAGGGCGTCGAGGTCCCGCTTCCGCTCCAGGCCTATTTCCGCATCAATGGCGAGAACACAGGCCAGTTCGAGCGGACGCTCATCGTCGTGGACGAGGGCGCCAAGGTCCACTACATCGAGGGCTGCACGGCCCCGATCTATGCGACCGAGTCGCTGCATGTCGCAGTGGTCGAGGTCATCGCCCTGCCGGGTGCCAAGGTCCGCTACACGACCATCCAGAACTGGTCGAACGACGTGTACAACCTCGTGACGAAGCGCGCGCACGCGCACGAGAACAGCACGGTCGAGTGGATCGACGCGAATACCGGCTCGCGCCTCACGATGAAGTACCCGGCCATCTACCTCCGCGGCGAGGGTGCCACGGCCGACATCATCAGCGTCGCGGTGGCGGGCAAGGGCCAGCACCAGGACACGGGCGCCAAGGCCGTCCACCTCGCCCCGAACACGCGCTCGCGGATCGTGTCGAAGTCCGTCTCCAAGGACGGTGGCCGGGCGACCTACCGCGGCTCGCTCAAGGTCGCGCCCGGCTCCACGAACGTCGTGGCCTCGGTCCGCTGTGATGCCCTGATGCTCGACGACCAGAGCCGGAGCGACACGTACCCCTACATCGACATCCAGGAAGACGACACGACGATGTCGCACGAGGCGACCGTCGGCAAGGTCAGCGCGGAGCAGGTCTTCTACCTGATGAGCCGCGGCCTGACCGAGAACGAGGCCACGAACCTCATCGTCCAGGGCTTCCTCGAGGTGTTCACGAAGGAACTGCCGATGGAGTACGCCATCGAGTTCAACCGTCTCGTGAAGCTCGAGATGGAGGGATCGCTCGGGTGATACCGTCTCGGTCCGAACTGTGGACCGAGCGCGGCACATCGAGGAGGGGAGAACGCACCATGGCGATCGCGGAAGCCAGCCGTCTGCGCATGACGGACGAGCAACTCACAGACCTGATGGAGCTCGTCCGCGGGTCCGACAGCGTGGAGCTCAAGCTCTCGGTCGCGGATGCCGACCGGCGGGCGACGATCAACGCGCTGGGTCTCGATCCGCTGGGGTCGCAGATCCGACAGGTGTTCTTCTTCGACACGCCGGACCTCAAGCTCAGCAAGAGCGGCGTCGTGGTCCGCGCTCGTCGCGTCCAGGGTCGAGGTGACGATTCGACGGTCAAGCTCCGGCCGATCCGGCCCGAGGAGCTCACGCCCGCGTTCCGTCAGACCCCCGGCTTCAAGGTCGAGGTGGACGCGATGCCGGGCGGCAAGTACGTCTGCTCGGCATCGTTGAGCGCGGCGCTGGGCAAGGACGACGTCCGGCCCGTGGTGGCCAAGGCCCGGCCCATCCGCAAGCTCTTCTCGAAGGCGCAGCGGGCGTTCTACGCGGCACACGCGCCCGAGGGGATCGCATTGGATGACCTCTCGGTCCTCGGGCCGATCTTCGTGCTCAAGACCAAGTTCACGCCCGAGCGGTTCGGCCGTCCGATGGTCGCCGAGTTCTGGCTGTACCCCGACGGCACGGCCATGCTCGAGCTGTCGACGAAGTGCCTGCCATCCCAGACGTTCCAGACGGCCGTCGAAGCCCGGGCATCGCTCCTGCGGCATGGCGTCAAGACCTCGGGCGAGCAGAACACCAAGACCAGGAAGGCCCTCGACATCTACTCGGCTCGTCTGCGCGCCGAAGCCGCCGCGGCCGCCAAGGCCGCCGCCGCTCCACGACGACGAGCATCCACCGCTCGGAAGCCGCGCGCAGCCGCCGCCCCGAAGCCGCGGGCGACCGCTGCCCCGAAGCCCCGCGCGGCCACCCCGAAGCCGCGGGCCCGGAAGCCCGCTGGATGACCGAGGGCCGACCAGTCCGCCCGGCTCGCCGGGCCCTCGACGACCTCTCATTGCCCGTCGACCGGGGCGATCTCGACGATCGGCTGCGTGCGCTCGGGCTCGGTGACAGCCCGGACCGCCTGGCAGCGCTTGAGGCCTGGGAGGCCCTGCCGGCCGAGTCGAACCGCCTCTACACGACCTACATCGACCTCCGGGCCGCGTCCCTCGCGGACGCGAGCATCCACTGGGCGCCCGCCTCGTCGCCCGTCCAGGTGCCGGTGCCGGACGGAGCGGCAGGGCTGCTCGTGTTCACAGACGGCGACCTGACGGCGTCGGCACTCTCACCGGCGGCGATGGACGCCGGGGTCGAGTTCACGACGATCGCCGACTACCTCGCTCGCAAGCGCGACCGTGGTCTCGAGCTCCTCGCTTCCAGCGGTCTGCCGGCCGACGACAAGTTCGCCCAGCTGACCCGTGCGCTCTGGACCCAGGGCGTCGTGCTCGACATCCCCGACGGCGTCCGGCTCGAGCAGCCGATCATCATCCGCTGGGTGTCGGGCGCGCCCGACCGGGCGCTCCTGACCCGGACGCTCATCGTCCTCGGCACCGGCGCCGCGGCCTCGCTGGTCGAGGAGCTGGTGCCGTCCGCCGATGCCGTCGAGGGTCGGCAGTCGCTCCTGACCGGCACGATGGAGGTCAACCTCGGGGCGGGCGCGAAGCTCTCGGTCGCCGGTCTGCAGGAGCTCGGGCCCGACTCGATCGCGATCCAGCACCGCGTGGCCCGCATCGGTGAGGGCGCCCAGCTGCACTGGGCGTTGGCGCAGCTCGGCGGTCGCCTGGTCCGCAGTCGCATCGACAATCGCCTCGAGGGCGATCGCAGCTCGGTCGAGCAGGTCGAGATCGTCTTCGGCGCGGTCGACCAGCTCTTCGACCTGACCTCCTACACGACCCACATCGGTCGCGACACGACCGGCAACCTCCTGTCCAAGGGGGCGCTGCTGGACCGGGCCCGGACGTACATGAAGGGCCTCATCACGATCGAGAAGAGCGCGGTCGGCACCGACAGCTTCCTCGGCGAGTTCGGGATGAACCTGTCCCGGGACGCGCGTTCGGTCGCGATCCCCTCGCTCGAGATCGACCAGCCGGATTGCCGGCGGGCTGCCCATTCGAGCTCGGTCGGCCCGATCGACGAATCGCAGCTCTTCTACCTCGAGAGCCGGGGCATCCCGCCGGACGAGGCGCGCAAGTTCATCGTGCTCGGCTTCCTCGAACCGGTCGTCGCGCGCGTGCCGCTCGGCGAGGCGCAGGATCACCTGCGCGACCTGCTCGAGGCGAAGTGGACGGCCGGCACGACCGGCGGTGTCGGGCAGGGAGCCACCGCGGCCTGATGCCACCACAACCTCGCCCGCGGCGACGCGGGTCGGACCTCCGGGCAACGGCATGAGGCGCCTTGACCTGTGCGGGGTCGACGAGGTGCCCGAGGGCACGATGAAGATGTGCTTCGTCGACGGCACGGACCAGGTCCTCGTGGTCAACATGAACGGCGACTTCCAGGCCCTCCAGGGCATCTGTTCGCACGAGTATTTCGAGCTGGACAAGGGCTTCCTGACGAACGGCACACTGACGTGCGCGCTGCACCTGTCGCGCTTCGATCTCGAGAACGGCGAGCCGCTCGACCCCCCGGCCGAGGAGCCGCTCGCGATCTATCCGGTCGTGATCGTCGACGGCCGGGTCGCGATCGAGGTCCCGGACGGGCCGCTGGAGATCAGCGAGTAGGTCGCCCTAGGACTCGCGGCTCGCCTCGTGACGGACCTCGGCGACGACCACGGCCGCCGCGAACCCGCCCTCGTGCGTGAGGCTCAGGGCAAGGTCGATGATCTTGGCCTCCGCGGCAAGCTGCGCGGCACGACCGCGCAATTCGAGATGGACCCGCCCGGATGGCTCGCGTCGCACCTCGATCTCCTGCCAGGACACACCCTCATCGGCGGCCGGCAGGACCTTGAGCGTCGCCTCCTTTGCGGCGAACCTTGCCGCCAGCCGCTCCGGGTCGACGCCCGCCGCCGTCCGACAGTCCGCGACCTCGCGCTCGGTGAAGAGGCGCTCGAGATAGCGCTCGCCATGCGCGGCGCGCAGCGACTCCTCGACGCTCATCACGGCCACGAGATCGAGACCGACCCGGATCGGCATGGCCCGAATCCTACGCCGCCCGGATCATGGGCCGAGACCGCCAGCCGCACGCCCCATCGATGTCGATCCGGAGCGGTCCCGGGTGGTGCGCGGCGGTCTTGGGCGGTCTGGATTCGGGGCAGGAAGGCGGGCATCACGACCGCAACCTGGTGCAAGTGTTGCCTTCGGCCAACGCGGAGTAGGACTTATGGCTGGATACTCTGGCCAGTACGGCTATCGTATGCTCCGCCGGCCTGTGGGCCGAGGAATCGGGGTTCATCGGGGTCAATGCACTTATCAGTTTGGGGGTTCGGTCGTGAGCGACCAGGTTCGACAGATCATCAAGGAACACGGCCGCCTGCCCGTCGACGTCCAGGGACTGCCTGACGACGCGGACCTGTACCAGGCCGGCATGACCTCACACGCGAGCGTCAACCTGATGCTCGCGCTGGAGGCCGCGTTCGACGTGGAGTTCCCGGACGCGATGCTCAAGCGGAGCGTCTTCCAGAGCGTCGCCTCGATCACGGAGGCGCTCCAGTCGTTGGGCGCGCAGGCGGCATGAGCGTCGCCATCGATCGCGACCAGGCGTTCCTCGCCGCGATCCGCCGGATCGCCGAGGAGGTCGCGGCGCCCAACGCCGACGACGTCGACAAGCAGGCACGATTCCCGGTCGAGGCCATCGCCGCGCTGCGTGAGGAGCGCGCGCTCTCGGCCCTCATCCCCGAGGAGTTCGACGGCGGCGGCGTCTCGTTCGAGGCGATCGCGGCCGCGTGCTTCGAGCTCGGCCGTCGCTGCGGCGCGACCGCCATGGTCTTCGCGATGCACCAGATCCAGATCGCCTGCGTGGTGCGGCACCTCGACGGGGCGCCGTGGTTCGAGGCCTGGCTCCGGGACGTCGCGAGCGAGCAGCGGCTCGTCGCGTCCGTCACGTCCGAAGTCGGCACCGGTGGCGACCTGGGTCGATCGATCGCGGCGGTCACGCCGGGGAGCGACGGCCGCGCCACGTTCGAGAAGCAGGCACCGACCGTCTCGTACGGCGCCTATGCCGACGACCTGCTCACCACGCTCCGGCGGACCCCCGATGCCGAGCCGGGCGACCAGGTCGTCGCGCTCACCAACAAGGACCAGGTCACGCTCGAGCAGACCGGCACATGGGACCCGCTCGGGATGCGCGGCACCTGCTCGCCCGGGTACGTGGTCCGCGCCGAGTTCGACGCCGGCCAGGTCCTCCCGACCCCCTTCCCGGTGGTCGCGACCGAATCGATGGTCCCGGTCTCGCACCTCCTCTGGTCGCACATCTGGCTCGGCATCGCCACCGACGCGTTCGACCGTGCCCGCGCCTTCGTGCGGGCCTCGGCGAAGCAGCGACCGGACCAGGTGCCGCCGACCGCGCTGCGCCTCTCGCATCTCATGAGCGAGCTCTCGCTGCTGCGGGCCGAGGTCCACTCGGCGCTGCGCGAGTTCACCGAGGCCTCTGAGAGCCCCGGCCGGGAACGCCTCTCGATGATGTCCACGATCCTGCGCTTCAACAACCTCAAGATCGCGGCCTCCGAGCAGGCGCCCCGCGTCTGCCAGGGCGCGATGTCGGTGTGCGGCATCGTCGGCTACAAGAACGACACGCCCTTCAGCATCGGTCGTCACCTGCGCGACACGATGTCGGCATCGCTGATGGTCGCCAACGAGCGCATCCACCAGACCAACGCGAGCCTGCTGCTCATCGCCAAGGAGGTCTAGGTGGCCGAGTTCCAGCCGGCCACCGCCGACCAGATCTGCCTTCCTCGCGCGAACTGTTCGAGCACGGCCTGCTCATCCGGACCGGCACCTCGGGCGTCTATGGGCGCGGCCGCGTCTTCGAGGACATCCGCCTGCGCTTCGACGAGCTTGTCGACGCGCTGCTCGGCCGACCAGAACGCCGAGCCGATCCGCTTCCCGCCGCGTGCTCCCGCGCGGCCAGTTCGAGACCAGCGGCTACCTCAAGTCCTTCCCGCACCTGGCCGGCGCGATCTTCGGCTTCGAGGGGACCGAGGCGCAGGCCCTCGAGCAGTACGAGCGCGCGTCGCGCCACGAGGACTGGAGCGAACACCAGCGCATGACCGAGCTGGTCCTCGTGCCGGCCGCCTGCTACCCGATCTACCCCGCGATCGCCGCGCGCGGTCCGCTCCCGCCCGGCGGCGTCACGATCGATCCGGGCGGCTCGTACGTCTTCCGGCACGAGCCGTCGGACGACCCGGCCCGGCTCCAGATGTTCCACATGCGCGAGCTGATCCGGATGGGCGAGCCGGAGACGGTCTCGGCCTGGCGCGACGAGTGGCTGCAGCGCGGGCTTGATCTCCTGCGGGGGCTGGGCCTCGCCGCCGCCTACGACGTCGCGGCAGACCCGTTCTTCGGACGCAGCGGCCGGATGCTCGCGGCCAGCCAGCGCGAACAGGCGCTGAAGTTCGAGATCCTCGTGCAGATCGCCGGGCCCGCGCCTACGGCGGTGGCCTCGTTCAACTACCACCAGAGCCACTTCGCGACGATGCATGGCCTGACAACGACCGACGGCGGCGAGGTCCACACGGCATGTCTCGGGTTCGGTCACGAGCGGATCGTGCTTGCCCTGCTGCGGACCCATGGCCTCGATGTCGAGTCGTGGCCGGCCGAGGTCCGCCGGGCAGCTCTGGGGATGAGCACCTCGACCGCCGGTCTCGTCAGCCTGTTCGGCCACGATCCGGCGACCTACCAGCCCCACCCGCTCCACGCCGGTGGGCAGACGTACCACGAGACCAACTGCTACACGGACATCCTCATCGAGCTGCTCCATGCTCGCGGCGACGAGCCGCTCGCGGCGCTGGGCTCCACGGTCCGCCTCGACTTCGAGGGTGACCAGTGGACGTTCTTCAAGCCTCACCCGGCCGACATGGAGCTGCTCTTCGGCGTCGACATCCACGAGATGCAGCCGTACCGGCCGTTGCCGGTCCAGATCTCGGAGCTCATCCGCGAGGGCCGGACCCTGACGGTCGAGCTGGACGCCTGGTACCTGCCCGACACCGCGGCCACGAGCTATCGCCGCGAACACGTGAAGACCTCGGTCGCGGTCGAGGCGATCGACCCCGACGAGGAGCGGCTCCGCTACTTCCACAACGCGTCGCTGTACGAGCTCGAGGGCGAGGACTACCGCGGCGTCTTCCGCCAGGCCACGATGCTCACGGACGATGTGCTGCCGCCGTACACGGAGTTGGTCCGCTTCGACGTCGGGCCTCGGCTGGAGGGCGACGGCCTCAAGGCTGCGGCGCGAGAACGGCTGCGCTACCACCTGGACCGGGTCGCGCCAGGGAACCCGTTCGGGCGCTTCGGCGGGCAGCTCGCGATCGACCTGCCGGTGCTCCTCGACGGCGACGAGTCCGACTACCACGCGTACGCCTTCGCGACGGTCCGGATGGCGGGGGCCGGGTTCGAGCTCTGCGCCGCCCACGTCGACTGGCTGCTGGGCGAAGCGGGTGCGCCGGCGTCGGCGGCGATGGCGGAGATCGTGGACGGCTCGAAGCTCCTGGGCTTCAAGCTCGCGCGGCGGCGGCCGTTCGACCCGAGCGAGGCGCTCGGGGGCCTGGCGTCCGCGTGGGACCGGGCGATGAGCGCGTTGGACGAGGTCGTACGCTGACACCATGCCGCTCGCGCAGTCCCCGTGGCGCCATCGCGTGGATGGCCACGACATCCGGTCGCTCGACCACGGCTGGGAAGCCGCCGTCACCGACGGCTCCGACGCGCTGACCTGGCGGCCGGCGCACGTCCCGGGCACAGCCGCGGGCGTCCTTCGTGACGCGGGCGTCGCGATCGGCGACGACCTCGACGGCCAGGCGTGGACGTTCCGGACCACGTTCGAGGCCGCCCCGGCGGGGAGCGGTGAGGATGTCGTGCTCCGTCTCGACGGCATCGCCACCCTGGCCGAGGTCGAGCTCAATGGCGAGCGGATCGCCGACGTGGGTTCGATGTTCGAGGCCCACGAGATCGAGGTGGGCGGCCGGCTGCGCGGCACGAATGAGCTGGTGATCCGTTGCCTGCCGCTGACCCCGGCCCTCGAGGTCCCGCGCAAGCCGCGGGCCCGCTGGCGCACCAACCTCGTCGCGGACGGGCGGCTCCGGTGGGTCCGGACCATGATCCTCGGCCGGGCGCCCGGGTTCGCGCCCGGTCCGCCGGCCGTCGGCCCGTGGCGACCGGTCTGGCTGGCGCGCCGTCGCGGCCTGGTCGTGGAAGCACTCACGTTGCGGCCCGGCGTCGAGGGTGAGGCCGGCCTCCTGCACGTCGATGGTCGCATCCGCACGCTCGACGGGACGACGCCCGATCAGGTCCGGGCGGAGATCGACGGGCCGTCCGGCCACCACACGGTCGCCCTCGATCTGTCGCCGGCCGGCGGCGGCATCACGTTCCGTGGCACGCTGCGAGTCCCGTCGGTCGAGCGCTGGTGGCCGCACACGCACGGCGTCCCTGCCCTCCACGAGGTCCGCCTGGTCGTCGGGTCCGGGACGGCGACGACCGCGATCGATGCCGGACGCGTCGGGTTCCGGACGCTCACCGCCGGTCCGACGGCCGCGCACGACATCGAGCGCGACGGCCTCGACCTGCACGTCAACGGCGTCCGGACGTTCGCCCGCGGTGCGCTCTGGACACCGACCGACATCGTCGGGCTCGCCACGACCGCCGCGGACCGCCCAGCGGCCCTCGAGACCGTGCGCCGCGCCGGGATGAACATGGTCCGGCTGCCCGGCACGGGCGCCTACGAGTCGAACGACTTCCACGACCTGTGCGACGAGCTCGGCCTGCTCGTGTGGCAGGACTTCATGTTCGCCAACCTCGACTACCCGTTCGCCGACGACGCGTTCCGCGGGCTCGCCGAGCGCGAGGCGACCGAGGTGCTGGGTCGCCTGTCGGGCCGCCCGAGCACCGCCGTCCTGTGCGGCAACAGCGAGATCGAGCAGCAGGTCGCGATGCTGGGGCTGGACCCCACGCTCGGCCGGGACGCATTCTTCGCGAGCACGCTGCCGGCCCTCGCTGTCGATGCCGGCAGCGATGCGGTCTACGTCCCCTCGGCGCCCTTCGGCGGCGACCTCCCGTTCCGCCCGGACCACGGCGTCGCCAACTACTACGGCGTCGGCGGGTACCAGCGGCCGCTGACCGACGCCCGCATCGCCGGCGTCCGGTTCGCGTCGGAGTGCCTGGCCTTCGCGAACGTCCCCGACGACGCGGTGATCGAGTCGATGCTGCCGGGCGCCACGACCGGCGTGGTCGTCCATCACCCGGTCTGGAAGGCCGGTGTGCCCCGCGACGCCGGGAGCGGCTGGGACTTCGACGACGTGCGCGATCATTACCTGGCGCTGCTCTTCGAGCTCGACCCCGGTGAGCTCCGGCGCGTCGACCACGCCCGATATCTCGAGCTGTCGCGCGCGGTCAGCGGCGAGGTGATGGCCGAGGTCTTCGGCGAGTGGCGGCGTGCCGGATCGCCCTGCGGCGGGGGGCTCGTCCTGTGGCTCCGCGACCTGGTGGCGGGCGCCGGCTGGGGCGTGGTCGACCATCACGGCGCGCCCAAGGTCGTCTACCACCACCTGCGGCGAGCCCTCGCGCCGGCCGCCGTCTGGACGACGGACGAAGGGCTGGGCGGCGTCGTCGCCCATGTCGCCAACGACGGGCCCGAACCGCTCGACGCCAGGCTCCGGGTCGCGCTCTACCGGGACCTCGAGCAGCGCGTCGGGGACGGCGAGGAGACCCTCCGGATCGAGGCGCACGGTGCCGACGAGCGCAGCGTCGAGGCCCTCATCGGGCACTTCGCCGACGTGTCATGGGCCTATCGCTTCGGGCCGCCGGCCCAGGACGTGATCGTGGCGACCCTGGAACGCGACGGTGGACCGGGCCCGGCCGTGCTGTCCCAGGCGTTCCGCTTCCCGGCCGGACGACCGTCCCGCATCGAGCCCGCCGATCGGTTGGGCCTGTCGGCCGATGCACGGCCGTGCGGCGACGGGATCGTGCGGATGACCGTTCGCAGCCGGCGCCTCGCGTACGGCGTGCGGGTCCACGCCCCTGGTTTCCGGCCCGACGACGACGCCTTCTCGATCGAGCCCGGTGGCTCGCGCGAGATCGACCTGCGGGCCGTGACGCCCGACGCCGTCCTCGGCGGCGAGCTCAGCGCCATCAACCTCGCGGGCCGCGTCCCGATCACGATGGCCCCGAGCGCATGACCCGACGCCCGCCCGCCCGCCCGCTCTACCTCGACCTGGCCTCGGGGCCGGTGTTCGCGGTGTATCACGCCCCGTCGTCCGACGCCTCGCCGGCGACGGCCGTCCTGCTGTGCCCGCCCTGGGGCTGGAACGACGTGGCGTCGTATCGGGCTCGCCGGGCGTGGGCCGAGCACCTGGCCGAGGCCGGCCATCCGACGCTGCGCTTCGACTTCCCGGGCTCCGGTGACAGCGCCGGCGTCCCCGCCGACGGCGGCAGGTTCGCGGCCTGGACCGAGGCCACGGCCGCCGCCGCAGCCTGGCTGCGCGATTCGACCGGTGGCCGGAGCGTCGCAGCGATCGGGATGGGCCTGGGCGGCCTGGTCGCGATCAAGGCGATCAGCGAGGACGCGGCGATCGACGAATTCGTGGCCTGGGCCACGCCCGGCAACGGCCGCGCGTTCGTGCGGGCGGAGCGGGCCTTCGCCGGCCTCCAGACCTCGCGCTACAGCCTGACCGGCGAACCGGAACCGTCCCTGCTGCCCGAGGGCTGGATGGAGGTCAACGGGTTCACCCTCTCGGCCGAGACGGTGGCCGATCTCGAGGCCTTGACCCTGGCTGGCCTGTCGACCGGTGGGCTCCAGCGCGCCCTGCTGCTCGACCACGACGGGATCCCGGTCGATGCCGGTCTGCGCCGGCACCTCGAGGATGCCGTCGTCGACGTGACCACCGCGTCGGGAGCCGGCTGGGGCGCCATGACGTTCCACCCGGAGCGCTTCGACCCGCCGCTCGGGGTCTTCGCGGCGGTTGACGCCTGGCTGGCCGCGGCACCCGTCGTGCGCGGCGCCACGGCGCCGCCGTCCGAGGCAACGGTGGTCGGGCGGGACGAGGCGTTCCTCGATGTCGGCGGGGTCCGCGTCCGCGAGGCCCCGTTCATGGTGGAGCACGAGGTCGGGACCCTCTTCGGGATCCTGGCCGAACCCGTGGATGGGCCGCGGCCGCCCCTTGCCGCGGTCTTCCTCAACGCCGGCGCGGTCCGCCGCATCGGCCCCAACCGACTCTGGGTCGAGGCCGCGCGCCGAGCCGCGGCCGAGGGACTGCCGACGCTGCGTGTCGATCTCGAGGGGATCGGCGACTCGGACGGGGATGCGAGCCGATACCGCGACGTCGGCGAGTTCTACCGCTCCGAGCTGGGCGGCTTCGTCAGCACGTTCCTCGATGCGCTCGAGGCCCGCGGCTACGGTGACCGGTTCGTGCTCGCCGGGTTGTGTGCCGGCGGTTATTGGGCGTTCAACGCGGCCGATCGCGACGAGCGCGCGGTGGCGGCCCTGATGGTCAACCCCGGCGCCCTCGAGTGGCACCCGAAGCTCGTGAAGGATCGCAACGCCCGCAAGCTCCACCGCCTGCGACGCACCGCATGGTGGAACCGCATCCTGCGCGGTCAGGTCAAGCGCAAGAACATCGTCGCGGTGGCCCGCGCGACCGCCAGCCAGGGCATGCGCGACGTCGCCGCGCTGCCCGGGCGTCTCGTGCGACGGGGCGGCCGGCCGGATGCCGTCGCGGCGTCGGTCGAGGGCATCCTCGACCGACTGCGGGACCGGAACATCCGGGTCGTGATGGCCTTCTCCGACGAGGAGCCGGTCCACGCCGAGCTCGAACGGGATGGCCTGCTCGGCCAGCTCCATCGCTGGCCGAACCTCGAGATGGGCCAGCTGCCCGCTCGCGATCACACGCTGCGTCCGATCGTCGCGCAGCTGGCCGTGCACGAGTTGCTCGAGGTGGAGCTCAAGCGCGAGCTGCATCGTGTCACCGACGCCGCCCCGGCACGGGCGCGAGCGAGCAAGCCGCGTGCGTCCCGGACCGACAAGCGGGGCGTGGCCTGATGCGGCGCGGAGCGGACTACCTCTCGGCCATCGCCGGGGATGGGCGGACCGTGCTGCTCGACGGCGAGCCGGTCGCCGACGTCAGCACGCACCCGGGCTTCGCCGGCCCGGCACGCGTCATCGCCTCGCTGTACGACAGCGCACTCGAACGCCCCGACCTCGCCCACGAGGACGGCGGGCGCACATCGAGCGCGATGTGGCTCATCCCGAGATCGGCCGAGGACCTCGCGGCCCGGCGGCGCGTCCATCGCCACTGGGCAGAGGGCAGCTTCGGGCTGATGGGTCGGACGCCTGACCACGTCGCGTCGCTCATCACGGGCTTCGCGGGGATGCGCCAGGTCTTCGACCGGGCCGGCAGCCCGATACGGCGACAACGTCATCGCCTTCTACGAGCGGGCGCGCGCGGCGGACTGGTTCATCGCCTACGCGATCACGCCGCCCCAGGTCGATCGCTCGAAGCCCGCCCATCTCCAGCCCGAGCCGTTCCTGTATCCCGGGATCGTCGAGGAGCGCGACGACGGCATCGTCATCCGCGGGGCGCAGATGATCGGCACGTCGGCGGCCATCGCCGACTGGCTCTTCCTGAGCTCGATCGTGCCCCTGCAGCCGGGCGACGAGGACTACGCGATCTCGGTCGTGATGCCGCTCGACGCGGCCGGCCTGCGCATCTACCCGCGACGTCCGTACGCCTCGCCCACGACGAGCACGTTCGACTACCCGCTGACCTCGCGCTTCGACGAGTCCGACAGCCTCATCGTGCTCGACGACGTGCTCGATCCCCTGGGAGCACGTCTTCGTCCATCGCGATCCCGGGCTCGTCAGCGCCCAGTTCCACGAGACCGGGGCGCACCTGCTGGCGAACTACCAGGCGCTCGTGCGCTTCCTCGTCAAGATGGAGTTCGCGTCGGGTCTCGCGATCGAACTCGCCGACGCCCACGGGATCTCGGCGATCACGCCGGTCCAGGCCCAGATGGGTGGCGAGATCGCGGCCTTCTGCTCCGCGCTCGACGCGCTCGTCCTCGGCGCGGAGCTCCGCCCGGAGCTGCGGGGCGATCTGGCCCTGCCGGCGCCACGGTTCATCTACCCGGCCATGAGCCTGCAGCGCCGCTGGATCGTCGACCTGATGCGCGCGCTCCGTGAGCTCGGGGGCGGCGGGTTCATCGCCCTCCCGTCGGCCGAGAGCTTCGAATCGCCCGAGACGGCCGAGGACGTCCAGCGCTACTTCCGGTCCGCGACGCTGCCGGCCCGCGACCGCGTCCGGCCTCCTGCGGCTGCTGTGGGACCTGGTCGGCACGGAGTTCGGTGGTCGACAGTTGCAGTACGAGATGTTCTACTCGACCGCACAACACATCGCCGACCTGCGCGTGTTCCGTGCCTACGACTGGGAGACCGGCCGGGCGCATGTCCGGCGAAGCCTGGAAGGCATCGGGGAATCATGAGCGCCATGCCCGACGATCTGACGCGCGGCCTCGACGACGATCCGCTGACCGGCGCCGAACTGTTCCGCCAGGCGTTTCGACGCCATGCGGCGACCGTCGTCGTCGTGACCTACGTCGACGGCACCGGTGCGCCGTGCGGGATGACCGCGACCTCGATGTGCTCGTTGTCCGACACGCCGCCATCGCTGCTGCTGTGCATCAACAAGGAGGCGCGTGCCCACGGCGAGATCGCCGAGGCGCGCTGGCTGGGCGTCAACCTGTTGTCCATCGGGCAGCGCCCCATCGCGCTGCACTGCAGCCGCCAGGGCGGCGACAAGCGGTTGCGCGGCGACTGGCTCATGCCCGACCCGACCGCCGACGCGACGCCCCGGTTGCGCGGGTCGCTCGCCCATCTCGAGTGCGAGGTCGACACCTCATACGAGGCGTACTCGCACACGGTCTTCGTGGCGCTCATCCGGTCGGTCTGGCTCAACCCGCAGGACGCCCCGCCGCTCCTGTACCACGGCGGTCTCTACAGCCAGCTCGAGTCGCCCGCCGAGCAGGCCGAACGGTTCCACTGGGAGCTGCGCGAGGGCTGACCCAGCCGCCGGCACACCCCGCGGCATCCCTACCAGTCCGACCAGCCCTGGACCATCGTGTCCGCCCCGGTCCGCAGGTTGCGTCGCGAGACCCGCTCGTGCCCGAGGGCGAACCGCGCCTCGTCCGGGCTCGCCGGCCGGCCGGTCAGCCGCCCGACGACGTGCTCGCCGATCGAGGGGCCGTGCTTGAAGCCATGGCCGGAGCCGCCACCGACCAGCCAGCAGTTGTCGAAGTCCGGGTGGCGGTCGATGACGAAGTGCGTGTCCGGCGTCGTCTCGTACTGGCAGACCCGCGACTCCACGACCGGCGCGTCGGCGAGCCCCGGGAACCGCCGGGCCACGTACCGGCGGGCCAGGCGGACCGACTCGGCGTCGACGATCCGTTCGCCGTGGGTCGGGTCGAACACCGGCCCGTAGCGGTCCGGCGCCAGCTTCATGCCCTTGCCGTCGATCGATGGGATCCCGTAGAAGGCGGCGTCGTAGTCGACCCAGCACGGCAGATGGTCGGAATCGAACCGGTCGTCGCCTGGCGCCGGCCCGACGAAGACGACGTCCTGCTTGGTCACCCGGATGACGTCGCCGAGGATGCCGGGGAAGAGCCGCGGCAGCCAGGGCCCGGCCGCGAACACGAACTGGTCCGCCGTGAAGGCCCGGCCGTCCTCCGTGACCACCTCGAGGAGCCGTCGACCGCTCGTGCGGCCCGGCCGCGCCCAGCCGAACTCGAACCGGCCACCCTCCTCGGTGAACCGGCGGGCGACCGCCGCGATGCCCTTGCGCGCCAGCAGGAGGCCCGCCTCGGGTTCGAAGGTGGCGAAGGCCAGGTCGTCGGCCGCGATGTGCGGCCAGCGCGCGGCGACGTCGGCCGGGCCCAGGTGCTCGACCGGGACGCCCATGTCGCGGAGGAGCGTCTCGGATGCGCGCTCGAAGCCGTTCTCGCCGTGCGCGAGCCAGAGCACGCCCGCCGGCACGAAGATCGTCTCGCCGACCTGCTCCCCGAACGCGATCCAGGCCGCCTGGGCCGCCCGCGACCACGTCGAGTAGAGCCGGTCGTCGCCGTGCGACGCCCGGATGATCCGCGTCTCGTCGCCCGAGGTGGCCCGGGCGTTGCCGGCCCCGAACGCGTCGATCAGGGTCGTGGCCATGCCCGCCCGCCGGGCGTGGAGCGCGGTCCAGGCGCCCATGGTCCCGGCCCCGATCACGACGACCTCGGGCGACGGGGCCTCGCCGCGCTCCGTCATCGCGGCAGGACCACGCCACGGCCGGCCTCGGCCGCCCGGCGCAGGATCGCGGCCCCGAAGATGACGTCGGCGAGGCCGACGCCCAGGTGTGTGACGAGCACGCGACCGGTCGGCGGGCGCGGCGTGCCGGCGAGGATCGCCTCACCGAGGGTGGCCGTCGGGTCCGGATAGTCGTCGAACTGGCCGACGTCGCGGTTCGCGAGGAACTGGACGCGCTCGTCGACGAGGAAGAGCGCGGCGTCGCGGGCGACCTCGGCGGCGACGAACGTGGCGTAGTCGACGGCCACGATGAGGGCGTCCGCGGTGAGCCAGTCCCCCGTCATCGGCTGGCGCTCGGATGGGGAGGTGAACGACGCGGCGGTCACCACGACGTCCGCATCGCCCACCGCATCCCGGGCAGACGGCGCGACGCGGACCGAGGCGATCCCGTCGGTGTCGCGGGCGAGCGCGGCCAGCCCCTCGGCCCGGACCGGGTCCCGGTCGTTGATCGCGAGCTCCAGATTCGGCAGGGTCGCGCCGAGGACCGGCAAGTGGCTCTGACCCTGGACACCGGCTCCGATCAGGGCCACCCGGGTCGGACGGCCGTGGACTGCTGGCGCGAACCGGCGGATCGCGACGCCCGAGACCGCGGCCGTGCGCATCGCGGTGATCGGTCCGCCATCGAGGATCGCCACGGGCTCGCCGGTCGTCGGGTCACTCAGGACCACCAGGGCGCTGATCGCCGGCCGGCCGAGCGCGGCGTTGGAGCCGAACCCAGCCACCCACTTGATCCCGAGCAGGTCGTCCGCCCCGCCACCGTCGGCGCCGCGCAGGTGCGCCGGCATCGCGTGGGCGAAGGAGCCCTCCGACCGCGGGTGGACGCCGATCTTCGGTGGCAGCTCGGCATCAGACACGAGCGCCGTCATCGTCCGCTCCGCGAGCGTCAGGCGCTCCTCGAGCGACGGCATCGCCGCGAGCACGTCGCCGGACGAGAGGTAGCGCAGCGGTGGGACGTCGACGGGCGCCATGGCCGCCCGAGTCTACGCGGGGCAGACGACCGACGGGGCCCCGGGCCGACGCGCCGCGCTACCATCGCGACATGGCCCCGATCGACGTCCAGACCAGCCTGGAGAACCTCAAGCTCGAGCGCGACGCGATCGTCCTGTACGACGCCCTGGCATCGATCGAGAGCGACCCCCGGCGCGCCGGGGCGTTCGAGCGGATCGCCGCGAACGAGCGACGGCACGCGGACGTCTGGGCCTCGAAGCTCACCGAGCTCGGGGTCGATGTGCCCCCGGCCGGGCGACCGCGGGCCCGGGTGCGGTTCATCGTCCTCGTCGCGCGGGTGTTCGGGACGAAGGCCGTCAGCGACCTGGTCAAGGCGCTCGAGGGCGACGAGGAAGAGGCCTACGACGCCCAGGGATCGTCGCCCGAGGTCGTGGCCATCGCCGCCGACGAGCGCGAGCACGCCCGCATCTGGGACCAGCTCCGCGTGGACGACGGATCGGCCGCGGCGATCGCGGTGTCGGCCGACAGTCGCGACGGGATGGCCATCGCGCGACGGGCGACCACGCCGGCCGAGATCGGTGCCGTGGAGACATGGCATCGGACCAGCGGGCGCTCCGGCACGTTCCGGGCCGTCGTCTTCGGTGTCAGCGACGGCCTGGTCAGCAACCTTGCCCTGGTCATGGGCGTCGCCGGCGCGGCCACGCAGAACCCGAGCTTCATCTTCCTCGCGGGCATCGCCGGCCTCGTCGCGGGCTCGTGCAGCATGGCCGCCGGCGAGTACGTCTCGATGCAGAGCCAGCGCGAGCTGTTCGAACGCCAGATCGCGCTCGAACGCGCCGAGATGGCGGCGATGCCCGAGGAGGAAGAGGCCGAGCTCGCCGCCGCATACCGGGCCAAGGGCTTCAGCGAGGCGGAGGCGACGCGCGTCGCCCATCGCATCTTCCGCGACCCCGTCGCGGCGCTCGACATGCTCGTCCGCGAGGAGCTCGGCCTGGATCCCGATCAGCTCGGATCGCCGATCCGGGCGGCGTTCGGGTCGTTCCTCGCCTTCGCGGTCGGTGCGGCCGTGCCCGTCATCCCGTACCTGTTCGGTGGCGGCACCGCGGTGACGCTCATCAGTCTCGGGATCAGCCTCGGTGCCCTGTTCGCCGTCGGCGCCGCCGTGAGCCTGCTGACCGGCCGGAGCATGCTCTTCTCCGGCACGCGACAGCTCGTCATCGGGCTCGTCGCGGCGCTCGTGACCTACGGCATCGGCAGCGTCATCGGCGTGGCGACGGCGGGGTAGGGCGGCGATGAGCGTTGGCGGCGATGACCTCACGGCGCGCCTGCGGGGCGAGGGCTGGCAGCCGGCGCCGTGGTCGAACGGCCCCGGCGACGACTACCGAGCCCACACCCACGACTACGACAAGGTCCTCGTCGTGGCCCGGGGCTCGATCCGGTTCGGGTTGCCCAGCACGGGGACGACCGTGGACCTCGCCCTCGGTGACCGCCTGGACCTCCCGGCGGGGACGACGCACGACGCCCTGGTCGGCCCGGACGGCGTGACCTGTTTGGAGGCGCACGCCCCGGCGGGCACACTGCACGAAGTCGCCCGACGCGCCGCGGGCGAGTGGTAGGCGACGGACGCGAAACGAGGCCCCGACGGTCGGGACCTCGTTAGGCGTTAGGCTATCGGCGGTGCGCGACGCTCAGTGGGCGCTGAACCGCATCAGGTACGCGGCGTACTCGTTGGCTGGGTCGACGCTGGCCTGGCGTGGTTCGTCGGTGTCCAGCAGGAAGCTGATCAGCGAGAACAGCGCCAGGAGGCCGATGACGATCGCGACGATCATCTCGTGTTCTCCTTCGCTGCAGGTTGGTGACGGCCGTTAGGTGGCCGATATGACTATTCTAGCCTAACAGATGTGTGTCTGCAACGGCATATGACTAATGGATAGAGGTTCAGTGGCCGATCGACCCAAGATTGACGCGATCGACGCCCGACTCCTGGAGCGACTCCAGGTGGACGGCCGGCGGGCGTATGCCGACCTCGGGTCCGATGTCGGCATCAGCGGCCCGTCGGCCCATGAGCGGGTCAAGAAGCTCGAGGCGAAACGGGTCATCACGGGCTACGCCGCCGCCGTGGATCCGACGGCCGCGGGCTATCCCATCGTCGCGTTCTGCTGGCTGACCCAGGCACCCGGCTCGGCCGGAGCGGACCTCACGGACTCGTTCGAGGCCATCGACGAGATCGAGGAATGCCACCACATCGCGGGAGAGGCCGACTACCTGCTCAAGATCCGGACACGCGACACGCGCCATCTCGAGGAGGTCCTCGTCCGCCTCCAGGCGACCCCGCACGTGTTCACGACCCAGACCGAGATCGTCCTCTCGAGTGCGTTCGAGCACCGGCCACTTCGGCTCGTCCCGACGGCGGCTGAAACCGGAGAGGCGCGGGAGCCGTAGGGATGCACGAGGACCGTCACGGCCGCCCAGACGACATCGCTCTCGTCCGCATGGTCGCGAGCGGGTCGTTCGATGCCTTGGCGAGCCTCTATGACCGGCATGGCGATGCGGTGTTCGCGGCGGCCTCCCGGTTGACATCGGATCGTGGGGTAGCGGAAGAGGTGGTCCAGGACACCTTCCTCGCGCTCTGGGACCGGGCAGAGACCTTCAACCCGGCGGCGGGATCGCTGTCGGCATGGCTGCACACGATCGCCAGGAACCGGACGGTCGATCGCCTTCGGGCGGCCGGCCGCCGGCCGCAGTTCGTCGCGCCGCCATCGAGCTCGAACGGCGATGACTCGGAGACACAGCTCCTCGAACGGGCTGCGTCATCGGGGACGATCGTCGCCGGATCGGTCGCTCCGGACAGCCCGGAGGTCGCCCTCGCCTCGAAGGAGACGAGGGACTCGATCGCCCGGGCCCTCGGTGGCATGGCGACCGAGGAACGCACGGTGATCGTCCTCGCCTATCGCGAGGGCCTGAGCCAGACGGAGATCGCCGAGCGGCTGGGATGGCCGCTCGGGACGGTCAAGACACGGACCCGGCGGGCCCTGCGACGCCTGCGCGAGGCCCTCGACGACTATCACGCGGTGCCGGCCGGATCCGGCGAAGACGGCTAAAGGACACGATGGATCACGACGCGGTACTCGAAGCGCTGGAGCTGGCGACGGTGGAGCCGGACGGCCTGGATCGGCTGATGGCCGGTGACACGCCGGCGGCCCAGGCCGTGGCCGGCCACCTCGCGGGCTGCCCCGAATGCACGCTCGAGCTCGACCGGCTCCGGCGCCTTGGGGCGCTGGTCCGCGAGACCGTCGTGACCACGCCGTCGCCCGACCTGCGCGACCGGACGCTCGCCTACGTCCGCCAGCACGGCCGCCCGCGCGGCGAGGCGGTCGCGCCCGGCCAGGCGCCCGTCGCGCTGCCCGTCGCGGTCGCGGCGGGGTCGGTCGCGGGGAGTCAGTCCGCCGGTCGCGCGCGTCCGGTCGTCACATGGGTGGCATCGCTCGCCGCTGCGGTCGTCCTGTCCGTGATCGCGACCACCGCGATCATCGGCTGGCGCCTGGACGACCGGTTGGCCGCCCAGGATGCCGCCATCGAGGGGCTCGCCGAGGTCACGACGGCCACCCTGCAGGTCACCGCCGAGCCCGATGTCACCCGGGTCGGTCTCGCGAGTCCGTCCGGGGCGGGGGTCAGTGGCACCCTCGTGTTCTCGCCCTCGACGACGGACCTGGTCGTCGTTGCCGACGGGCTGACCGAGCCCGAGTCCGGGATGGAGTATCGGTGCTGGGTCGCGGTCGACGGCGATCGAGAGGGGATCGGCAAGATGTTCTTCGGGGGCGGCCTTGCCTACTGGGTCGGACCGTCGCCCGCGGTGGCCGGGCTCGACGGCGAGGCGACGTTCGGCGTCTCCCTCGTCTCGTTGGAGGGCGGCACGGTCGCCCCGGATCCGGTCCTGAGCGGCGGTTCCTGAGGGGTCGGTTCGTCCGGGGGCGGGCTTTCCAGGTAGACCTTGTGGAGCTCGAGCAGGCGGTCGACGGTCTCCGGGTTGACCGGCCGGCCTTCACGGCCAAGGACCGCGCTCAACCAGAGGGCCTCGCGCGGTCGCTCATCGGCGTCGATGTCGGCGTCGCGTCGGCGCGAGTCGGCGACCACGAACCAGACCAGCCCGGCCCCGACGACGAGCCCGACGATGAGCAGCCACCAATTGAACTCGGCGTTCACCGCGTCCGAGTATAGGGACGCGGCGCGGACGGGGCCGCCGGGCGCCCTCAGGCGCCAGGAGCCGCCGGCTCGACACCCTCGCGCAAGCGCTCGTCAAGGAGGCGGGTCAGGCGAAGGTATTCGCCACGGTCCTCCGGGCTGAGCGTTTCGAAGAGCCGCGCGACGGACGCGCGATACGTCTCGAACAGCTCGCCCGCATCGGGGGCGTCGCCGGTCAGCTCGATGATCGTCACGCGACGGTCGGTCGGGTGGTCGCGGCGCCGGACGAGACCCTCCGCCTCCAGCCCATCGACGAGCGCCGTGACGTTGCGGGGCGTGACGCCCAGCCCGCCCGCGAGGTCGGCCATCTTCTGCGGCCCGTCGCAGTGGAGCTCGTAGAGCAGGCGCATCCGCGAATAGCTCGTGCCGCTCAACGACACCTGGGCGCGCGCCCAGTGCATGAACGCGGCGAGGAATGACTCGACCGCCTCGGCGAGTTCGACCGGATCCGTTACTGTCTTCGGTGATGCTGTAGACATACACGATGTCCGATGTTACGGTGTTCCGGTACATCCTACCGGTTCCAGCCAAGCATAGCCATCGTCGAGGAGGCGATTTCGTGGACACGGTCATCTGGATCGCCCAGGTCCTGCTCGGGATCGCCTTCGTGCTCGCCGGTGTGAACCATGCGTTGAACTACGCCAGGGCCTCGCGGCAGATGGCCTGGATGGCTGCCGTGGGCCCTGAGCGGCTGCGCGTCATCGGCACGCTCGAGATCCTCGGTGGGATCGGAGTCCTCGTCCCGCTGCTGACCGGCGCCCTGCCATGGCTCGCTCCGCTGGCCGCGGCGCTCCTCGCGCTCATCATGGTCTTCGCGATCATCTTCCACGCCCGTCGCGGTGAGCGCGCCGCGATCGCCATCAACCTCGTGCTGGGTCTGCTCGCCGCATTCGTCGCCTTCGGGCGACTCGTCATCGAGCCCTTCGCGGCCTGACGCGCGGGCTACGGGCAGCCGCCCGCTACACTGCCGCCGATGCTCGACTTCATCCCGAACGCGACCGCGCTCCAGCTCGGCCCGCTGACCATCGGCTGGTATGGCATCGGGTATGCCGTCGGGCTGGCCGTGGCGTACCTCGTGATGGTCCGGCTGGCGCGCCGGGCGGGCGAGGACCCCGACATCCTCGGCAACGGGATGATCGTCGTGGCGCTGGCCGCGCTCGTCGGTGGCCGGGCCTACCACGTCATCGACCAGTGGGACGCGCTGTACAAGGCGGACCCCACCAAGATCTTCCTGCCGCCCTACGCGGGTCTGGGCGTGTACGGCGGGATCGTCACGGGCACGATCGCGGCTTGGCTGTACGCGCGCTACAAGGGCGTCCCGTTCCTGCGCTGGGCCGACATCATCGCGCCGGGCCTGTTCGTGATGCAGGCCATCGCGCGTTGGGGGAACTGGTTCAACCAGGAGCTGTACGGCACGCCGACGACGTTGCCCTGGGGCATCCCGATCGACTGCGCGCACCGATTGCAGGACGTCTACTCGTGCGCGGCATTCCCGGAGGCGACGACGCGCTTCCACCCGCTCTTCCTGTACGAGTCGATCTCCGGCGTCCTCGGGGCGATCGTGCTGATCTGGATCGGCTACCACCTTCGCGACCGGCTGCGACCGGGCGACATCCTGCTGGCCTTCTTCGTCTGGTACGGCGTCGTGCGCTTCGTGCTGGAGACGTTCCGGAACGACAACTGGATGTTCTTCGGGATCCCGACCGCCCAGGTCGTCTCGCTCGGTTTCATCGTCCCGTCCCTGGCGATCCTCGTGTGGCGGCACCGCCCGGGCCATCCGCTCGACGATCCGCCGACGAATCCCGCGGTCGCGACGTGGGGCGCCCTCGGCCGGCCGGTGGAACCCGAGGTGGACGCCGAGGACGCCGACCCCGAGGCGGTCCCGGCGACGGCCTGACGTGACCGCCCCGGAGCCGTCGCCGGACGACCGACGACGGCGCCCGCCGCCGGCCCGGGTCTCGCCCGAGGCGCTGGCGGCCGCGCGGGGCGGCGCGTTGGAGGGCCTCGCCTGGCTGGGACGCCCGCCCGAGGCGAAGGCCTCGATCCTGTACCGGGCCCTCCGGCTCGTCGCGCGGTTCGTGATCTTCGTGGGCTTCCGGTTCCGGATCCGGACGTCGGGCCGCGAGCACCTGCCGCATGGCGGCTACCTGCTGGTCGGCGCGGCCCATCGCGGATGGATGGACCCGTTCGTGGTCATGCACGCGCTGCCGACGGCCCCACGGTGCTGGTTCCTCGGCAGCGCCCCATCGACCTTCACGTCGCGTTGGCGCGAATTGCTCGTCCATCGCCTCGGCGGACTGCTGCCGGTCTGGCGTGGCGGGATCGGCGTGGAACAGCACGTCGCCTCGGCGCGGGCGGTCGTCGCGAACGGCGCGGTCTTCGTCCAGATGCCGGAAGGCACCGTGAGCGGTCCGCCCGGCCGCCTGGGACCGTTCCGCACCGGCTGGGCGATCATCGCCCTGCGGACGGACGCCCCGATCGTGCCGTTCGCGATGGTCGGGACCGAGGACCTGTACCTCGGCAAGCGGATGGTGTCGCGCATCCTGCCGACGACGACAGCACGCGCGCTCGCCGGACTCGCGCCGGATGCCGCCCTGCCCGAGGTCGGCTCCCGCGAGGAGCTCGAGACCGCGCATCGGATGAGCGATTCGCTGGCCGCGATCCTCGGCCCGGTCGTCGAGGAGCTGCATCCGCTGACCCTTGACCCGCCCGGACATCCGCGACGCCTCCGGCGGCGGCTGACCTGGCTGCTGCTGCGACCCGGCCGCATCGATCGCGACGGCTAGACCGACGAACCTGCCCCGACACCGCGCGACCGGCCCCTATACTCGCCCGCGATGCAGTACGCCGAGTCCATCCTTGACCTGGTGGGCCACACCCCGCTGGTCCGGATCACCAGGGTCGTCCGCGACCTCGGCCCGCTCGAACGCCAGCCGCTGCTGCTGGCCAAGCTCGAGATGCTCAATCCCGGCGGCTCGGTCAAGGACCGGATCGGCCTCCCGATGATCGAGGCCGCCGAGCGGGCGGGCCTCCTCAAGCCGGGCGGCACGATCATCGAGCCGACGTCGGGGAACACCGGCCACGGCCTCGCGATCGCCGCGGCGCTCAAGGGCTACCGCTGCATCTTCGTCATGGCCGACAAGCAGTCCGCCGAGAAGCAACAGCTGCTGCGGGCGTATGGCGCCGAGGTCGTCCTGTGCCCGACCAACGTCGCGCCCGAGTCGCCCGAGTCCTACTACAGCGTGGCGGCACGGCTGGCCCGCGACATCCCTGGCGCCTTCAAGCCCGACCAGTACTGGAACCAGGAGAACCCGACCGCCCACGAGCAGACCACCGGCCCCGAGCTCTGGGAGCAGACCGACGGCCGGATCACGCATTTCGTGGCGAGCGTCGGGACCGGCGGGACGATCTCGGGCGCAGCCCATTTCCTGAAGGCCCAGGACCCGGCCGTCCGGGTCATCGGCGCGGACCCCGAGGGCAGCGTCCTGTCCGGGGATCTCGCCCGTCCGTACCTGACCGAGGGGGTGGGGGAGGACTTCTTCCCCGGCACCTACGACCCGGCCGTCATCGACCGATGGGTCCGGGTCAGCGACCGTGACGCCTTCGCCATGGCCCGCCGGCTCACGCGTGAGGAGGGCATCCTGTCGGGCGGTTCGTGCGGGACCGCGATGGTCGCTGCGCGCGAGGTCGTGCGGGAGCTGAGCCAAGACAAGGAGGGCAGCGAGGCCGTCGTCGTCGTCCTGCTGCCCGACAGCGGCCGCAGCTACCTCTCCAAGATCTACAACGACGAGTGGATGCGCGCGAACGCCCTGATCGCGACGACCGGCTCCGCCACCCGCGTCGCGGAGCTCCTGGCCGACCGCCACCACGCACCCGACATCCCGACCGTCGTGGTCGCCCGGACGACCGAGCGCGTCGGGAACGCGATCGCCACGCTCCAGACGTACGGCATCAGCCAGCTGCCGGTCTCCGAGGACGCCGACGGCGAGGCGGTCAAGGGCCTGGTCGGCTCGATCAGCGAGAAGGGTCTCCTCGACCGTGCCTTCCGCGATCCCAGCGTCGTGGACCGAACCGTCGGCGAGGTCATGGACCCGCCGCTGCCGCTCGTCGATGCGCACGCCACCCTCGACGAGGCGTTCGCCCTGTTGTCAGGCGGGGCCAATGCGCTCGTGGCGATTCGCGAGGGCCGGCCGGCCGGCGTCGTCACAAAGCTCGACTTGCTGGAGTACCTCACGCATCACGGCGCGACCGGCGGCAGCTGAGACGCCTCGGTGACTAGGCGCGTCCGGACACGACCCGCCGGATGACGGGCAGCCGGCCCGCGATCCGCGCGATCAGTCCGGGGCGCTCCGGTTCCGGTGGCAACGGCAAGGCGTCGGGTCGCGCGTACATGGCACGAGCCGCGGCGTCGATCCGCTGCCGAGCCCCGGCCTCGATGTCGTTGGCTGCAAGGAGGCTGGCGAAGGGATGCATCTGGGTCTCCTCATCGAGATCGGATGTCGATCTGGTGACCCTCACGCTAGACACCCAGGACGGCCCCGCCATCGTCTGATGCCTTATCCCGGACGGACGTTCGCCCTCATTTTTCGTCGAGCCGGACGGCCCCCGGCACGTTCGCCCGATGCATCGGCTGCGATGATGCCGGCGTGACCGACCCGAACGTCCCCCCGATCCCGACCCCCAGGTACTCGCTGGTCTCGATGTCGGTGCCGTTCATGCGCTCGTTGCTCGCCCGGGACCTGGCGGGTGCCGCGACCGCGATCGGCGCCGCGGTCCCGGCCGACCTGCCGGACCGCCTCGACGGGTTCCTCCAGTTCCGGATCGCCGACCTCACCGAGGACCCGGCCGTGCAGCCGTGGCTCGGACGAGCCATCGTGGCGATCGAGGCGGACGGTCCGCGGGTCATCGGCTCGGTCGGCTTCCACGGCCCACCGGACCCGACAGGGCGAGTGGAGGTCGGGTACCACGTCGAGCCCGAGTACCGCCGCCAGGGCGTGGCCACCGAGGCCGTCCGGTCGTTGTTCGACTGGGCCGCCCGCGAGCACGGCGTGCGACGGTTCCGGGCCGCCATCGCGCCCGACAACGTCGCCTCGCTCGCCGTCGTGGCCAGGTTCGGCTTCCATGCGGCCGGCGTCCAGCTCGACGACATCGACGGGACCGAACTCGTCTTCGAGCTCGACGACTGGCCACCCACGGCCTGACCGCGCGGATGCCATCATGGCCGCCATGCCGACCCACAGGACCGATGCCGGCCGGGCGCGACCCTCGTTCGACACGCTGGCCGTCCACGCCGGAGCCGAGCCCGACGAGCTGACCGGTGCCGTCAGCCCGCCCATCTACCAGACGAGCACGTTCGCCCAGGACGGGGTCGGGGATCCGCGCGGCGGCTACGAGTACGCCCGCTCGCAGAACCCCACGCGGGAACGGCTGGAACGCGCGGTCGCGGAACTCGAGCACGGGACCCACGGCATCGCGTTCGCCTCGGGTTCGGCGGTCACGGCCGCGCTCGCCGAACTGGCCCAGCCCGGCGACGAGATCGTCGTCGGCGATGACGTCTACGGCGGCACGTTCCGATACCTCGAGCACGTCCGCCGAGCGGCCGGCGTGGATTCGCGCTACGTGGACCTCTCGGCCGGGCCGGACGTCCTGTGGGAGGCCCTGACCGAGCGGACCCGCCTCGTCTGGTTCGAGTCACCCTCGAACCCGTATCTGAAGGTCGTCGATATCGCCGCGGCGGTGGCCGTCGTGGCCCGCCGTGCGGCCGAAGGCGGTCGACGACCGCTCGTCGTCATCGACAACACGTTCGCGTCGCCGGCCCTGCAACGGCCGCTCGAGCTGGGCGCCGATATCGTCTTCCACTCGGCCACGAAGTACCTCGCCGGCCACTCCGACACGATCCTCGGCGTGGCGGTCACCTCCGACGAGGCCGTGGCGGAGCGCCTCCGGTTCCTCCAGAACGCGATGGGCGCCGTGCCCGGGCCCCTGGACTGCTTCCTGGTGCTGCGCGGCCTGCGGACGCTGCACCTGCGCGTGGAACGGCATGGCACCAATGCCGCGGCGATCGCGGCGTTCCTGCGCGCCCGCCCCGACGTCGCCACCGTGCACTACCCGGGCTGGGGCGGGATGGTCTCGTTCGTGCCGGCGCCGGGCGCGGGGACGGAGCGCTCCGCGGCGGCCCGGGCGATCGCCGTCGCCGAGGGCACCCGGCTCTTCACGCTCGCCGAATCGCTCGGCAGCGTCGAATCGCTCATCGAGGTCCCGGCGGCGATGACCCACTTGTCGGTGGCCGGGTCGCCGCTGGAAGTCGATCCCGCACTGATCCGGCTGTCGGTCGGGATCGAGGGGATCGACGACCTGATCGCAGACCTGGCCCAGGCGCTCGACGCGGGCTGACGCCGCTAGGAGGTGGCCCTCGATGCGACGTCGAGGCCGTGCTCGGCCGGATCGAGCCGGCCCCGTGCCGCCAGCTCCCGGTAGATCGCGACACTGGCCTCGATGCCGGCGGCGAAGGGCGTGACCGGGAGCGGCCCCAGGGCCTCGATGCCGTCGTGATCGATCTCGAACGGGAAGGGCAGGCTGACCGGTTCGAACGTGACGCGGCCCGTCGATCCGGGCACGGCCGCCTCGATGACCTCGACGAGGGCCGGACCATCGGCCACCTCGCCGGGCAGGTTGAAGACGTGGGCGGCGGCGACGCGACTCCGGCTCGCCGCGATGAGCGTCCGGGCGACGTCCTCGGCGTACTGGAACAGGGTCGGCCCGCCGAACGCGACCGTGTACGGCAGGCCGAGCACCGCGGCCACGACGGCCTTCGTCGGGCCGCTCGTCATGCCCTGGTCGCGCCCGACGCCGTAGACCGTCATCGGCCGCAACCCGATGCTGGGCACGCCGTCGTCGAGCCAGTAGACCCGGGCGTTGCCCTCGTTGGCCACCTTGTAGACGCCGTAGTGGGTGCGCGGATGGCCGGTCGCCTCGACGGTGAGACGGCCCGTCGCCGGGTCTGCATCGTCGTCGGCGAACGCGGCGATCGAGCTCGTGTAGACGACCGGCGCCATGCCGACGCCCCGGCGCTTGACGGCCTCGAACACGTTCACCGTGCCGAGGACGTTGACCTTGGCACCGAGCGGCGGATCCGCCCGGCAGAAGGGCACCTGCAGCGCGGCGAGGTGGATGACGTTCGTGATCCCGTGGCGGTCGATGACCGACTCCAGCGCCGCGAGGTCCGTGATGTCGCCGGTCTCGAGCGTGACGGCGTCGAGCTCTTCGGGCGACATGATCAGGCGCAGCCGGCGCGGGTCGCTGCCGACGTCGAAGCCGATGACGTCGGCGCCTTCACGGGCGAGGGTCCGGACCGTCCACGCGCCGATGCAGCCGAGTGCCCCGGTGACGAGGAAGCGTTCGTTGCCTCCGGTCACGAGACCGGGACCCTCGCGGGCTCGAAGCGACAGGTGTTGGTCAGCCGGCCGATCCGCTCGATCTCGATCGTCACCTCGTCGCCATCAGCGAGCAGGACCGGGGGATCGCGGAAGATCCCGACGCCGCCGGGCGTTCCGGTGGCGATGACGTCGCCGGGCTCCAGGGTGAACGCCTGCGAGCAATGACTGATGATCGCCGCGACCCCGAAGTACATGTCGGCGGTGTTGGCCTGCTGCATCACCCGCTCCCCGACGCGACACGCGATGTCGAGGGCCTGCGGGTCGGGGATCTCGTCGGCGGTGACGATCCACGGCCCCATCGGGCAGAACGTGTCGAGGGACTTGCCGCGCGTCCATTGCCCGTCGCCGAACTGGAGGTCGCGCGCCGAGACGTCGTTGATGCACGTATAGCCGAGGACGTAGTCGAGCGCGTCGGCCGCATCGACGCGGCGTGCGTAGCTCCCGATGACGACGCCGAGCTCGGCCTCGTAATCCACCTGGGCCGTGAGGGCCGGATCCCAGCGGATGTCGGCCCCCGGCCCGATGACCGACGTCGGCCACTTGGCGAAGATCAGGGGTGCGGGCGGCGGCTCCGAACCCCCCTCCAGGGCGTGGTCCCGATAATTCCGCCCGATCCCGATGATCTTGCCGGGGCGCGGCACGGGCGCGAGCCAGTCGATCCCATCGAGGGTGCGACCGTCGGCGGCGATGCGCTCAGGTCGGGCGGCGGCGGCCAGGGCCCCGACGGTCGCCGGTCCCGAACCCAGGAGGGCCGCCATGGATGCCGGACCGTCGGGGAGGAGCTCCGAGGCCGGCATCCATCGCGTATCCGAGACCACGCCGAGGCCCTCGCCGCCATCCGCCCGGTGATAGGAGATCAGGCGCATCGTCGTGGCCCTGTCGAGTCCGACGCGAGGCAACCGGGGATCGACTGGACGGCCACGCCCGCTCCTTGACGTTCAGTATACTGTCCCGTGGACGATGGAGTGAACGATACGATAGCGTAGGTGACGGCGTCAACCGTGCTTGGCGTACGACGCGCCGTGGACCGGAGGTGGCGTTGACCGACGATCCGTTCGCGCGCGTCCCGCTGGGCCGGACCGGCCTGTCGGTCACTCGGCTCGGGTTCGGCGCTGCCTCGATCGGCGGGCTGTTCACCCCGGTCGATGACGTCGCCGCGACGACCGTCGTGCAGCACGCCTGGGACCTCGGCATCCGCTACTTCGATGTCGCCCCGCTCTACGGCTACGGCGCCGGGGAGCGACGACTCGGCGCGGGTCTCGCCGGTCGCCCGCGGGACGAGTTCGTCGTCTCCACGAAGGTCGGTCGGCTGGTTCGCGCCGGCGCAGATGTCGGGCCGGATGCCGACGTCGATCACCAGGCCCTCGATGGTCGCGACGATGCCTACTACGCCGACACGGCGGGCCGCCGCATCGTCTTCGACTACAGCGCCGACGGGGTCCGTCGCTCGATCGACGAGAGCCTCGAACGGCTCGGGCTCTCGCGGGTCGACATCGTCTTCATCCACGATCCCGACGACCATTGGGATGCGGCCATCGGGGAGGCGTATCCCGCGCTCGAGCGACTTCGGGACGAGGGCGTCGTCGGCGCGATCGGCGTCGGCCTGAAGCAGTCGGCGATGCTGGCCCGTTTCGCGCGCGAGGCCGACGTCGATGTATTCCTGCTCGCGGGCCGCTACACGCTCCTCGACCAGGACGCCCTGCCCGACCTGTTGCCGCTCTGTCTCGAGCGGGGCATCGCGGTCCTTGTCGGCGGGGTGATGAACAGCGGCGTCCTGGCCGATCCAAGACCGGGCGCGCCGTTCGACTATGGGCCGGCCTCGCCCGAGATCCTCGAGCGCGCACGCGGGCTCGGCGCCGCGTGTGAACGCCACGGCGTCCCGCTCCGAGCGGCCGCGATGCAGCTCCCGCTGGCCCATCCCGCGGTGACCGGACTGATCGCCGGGGTCCGGACCGTCGAGCATCTCGACGAGTATCCGGCGCTGATGCAGCTGCCGATCCCGGTCGCCCTGTGGGACGAGTTGCGGTCCGCCCGGCTCATCGCCGCCGACGCGCCCACGCCGTCATGACCGCGCCGGTCATCGACGCCCACCATCACCTCTGGGACCCGGCCAAGGCGGAGTACCCATGGATGACCGAGGCGGTGGCCCCGATCGTCCGCAGGTTCGGGGCCGAGGACCTTGCCCCGCTGCTGCCGACCGCCGGCGTGGACGGCACGATCGTCGTCCAGGCTCGGCACGAACTCGCCGAATCCCGAACCCTGCTCGCGACCGCCGCCGTCACGCCGTTCATCGTCGGGGTCGTCGGCTGGGTCGACCTGACCGCCGACGGCGTCGACGCGACGATCGCCGCGTTGCGGGCGGGTCCCGGCGGCGACCGGCTGGTCGGGATCCGCCACCAGGTCCATGACGAGCCGAACGCGGAGTGGCTGGGACGACGCGACGTTCGGCGCGGACTCGAGGCGGTCGAACGGACGGGCCTGGCCTACGACCTGTTGATCCGGCCACGCGAGTTCCCGGCCGCGCTGGCCGTCGTCGAGGCGTTGCCGAACCTGCGGTTCGTGGTCGATCACCTCGCCAAGCCGCCGATCCTGGGCGGCGGTCGCGAAGCATGGGCGGCGGGACTCCGCGCGCTGGGCGCCCGGCCCAACGTCTGGTGCAAGCTCTCCGGCCTCGTGACCGAGGCGGAATGGGCATCGTGGACGGTCGGGGACCTTGCCCCGTTCGTGGAGGTGGGGCTCGAGACCTTCGGTCCGGACCGGCTGCTGTTCGGCTCCGACTGGCCGGTCTGCCTGCTCGCGGCCTCGTATCAGGAGACGATCGAGTCCGCACGGGAGCTGACCGTCGGCCTTGGCGCGAACGAACGCGCCGCCCTCTTCGGTGGGACCGCCCGCTCCGTGTACCGCCTCCCGGACCCGGCTGACCCGATCTGGTCGCTAGCTGCGCTGCAGCGGGTCGGAGAGTTCGGCGGCCAGCCAGTGGAGGTCCTCGATCAGTCCGGGCACGCGTTCGGGCGTGGCGCGGACCTTGAGGAGCGTGATGCTCGCCGCGTTCGGTCCCTCGCCGGGTTGGCGGCTCGGGACCATGATGCCGTAGCAGACGACCCCCTCCATGGTCTCCTCGTCGTCGATCGCGTACCCGCGACGGCGGATGTCGTGCAGGTCGGCGAGCAACGCCTCGACCGATGCGTGCGCCCGGCGGCGTGGCCTGGGGGAGGGCGGACAGGCCGGCGAGCCGCCGTCCCAATTCGGCGTCGTCGAGCGAGGCGAGGGCGGCCTTGCCGGTCGCCGTCGAAAACGCCGGAAGGCGCCGACCGATGCCGGACGTCAGTCGGACGGGCTGGCGCCCGTCGTGGCGCGCGAGGTACGTCACCTCGAGACCGTCGAGCACGGCGAACTGGACGGTCTCCTCGGAGCCGGTCGGCAGCAGGCGCGATGCCTCGTAGAACTCCTGGACCTGGTCCACGGTCACCAGGTAGGCGCCGCCGAGCTCGGCGAGCCGGCGACCGAGCGCGAACCCCGTACCGATCCGACGGACCAGCCCGGCGTCGGCCAGGGCGCCACAGATGTTGGCGATCGATGACTTGGGCAGTGCCAATCGGCGGGCCAGCTCGCTCGGGCCGACCGGCTCGCCGCCCGCTTCCGCGAGGACATCGAGGATGAGCGCGGCGCGGGTCACCGCCGGCGCGAGCGAGTCGGCCTCGCTTGCGGACGCCTCGTCGGTCACCGTGTCGCGAACGGCCATCACCTCTCCAGATCGGTCCTGCGCCCGAACGATTCGGGCCAACAGGATGGACTGCGTCCAGCATATTGACTTCGGCAGCTTGCGGTCCGCATACTTGTTCAACCTGCCGCCGGTCGTTCAGTATGCTGGACGCTTCGGGCGGAGGTCAAGAGGAGGAAGGCCCGTGTCGCGGTTCAGATCGATCGCGCCAGCGGTCGGCTTGGTTCTCATCCTGTCAGCTTGCAGTCCCGCCGCGAGCCCGACGCCGCCGGCGTCGAGCGCTCCAACCTCCGCGCCGCCCGCCTCCGAGCCGGCTGCGTCGGAGCCCGCCGCCAGCGCCTCCGCGGCCGCCCCGGGGACGAAGTTCGCGGGGGTCAACGTCAACATCCTGACCTTCAACGGCCCGCAGGTCGCCGAGCCGCTCCAGCGGCGCGCGCCCGACTGGGCGCAGCTGACCGGTGGTCACGTCAACGTCGTGGCCGTCGGTTTCCAGACGATCTACGACAAGGCGCTCCTGGATGCCTCGACGGGGACGAACGCCTTCGATGCGTATGTCTTCAACCCGCAATGGCTGGGCGACTTCGCCGGACCCGGCTACTTGCTCGACCTGACCGATCGCGTGAACGGCGATGCCCAGCTGGACTGGCAGGACATCGGGCCGTTCTTCCGCGACTTCAACTCGACCTACAACGGCAAGGTCTACACGATCCCGCTCGACGGCGACTTCCACATGGTCTACTACCGCAAGGACATCCTCGAGAAGGACGGCGTCGCGCCGCCGGCCACGTGGGACGATTACCTCACGGTCGCGGCGAAGTATCAGGGCCAGGACCTCAACGGTGACGGTGAGGCCGACTACGGCTCGTGCATCGCGAAGAAGAAGGGCGCCCAGAGCTTCTGGTGGATCATCTCCGTCGCTGGTGGCCTGCTCCAGGCCAAGGGCACGAGTGAGGGGGCGTTCTTCAACACCAGCGACATGAACCCGCTCTTCGGTCAGAACGAGGCCATGACCAAGGCCCTCGAGACCTTCAAGAAGACGACCGACTTCGGCCCACCCGATGAGCTCAACCTCGACGTCGGCGGGACCCGTGGTCTGTTCACGACCGGTCGCTGCGCACTCTCGATGGACTGGGGCGACATCGGCACCCTCGCCATCGGGACCTATGCGGAGGACAAGACCGGCGCCACCATCACGCCCGGTTGGAAGGAGACCCTCGATCGCGCGACCGGCAAGCTCGTGCCGTGCGACGCCACGACTTGCCCCAACGCGGTCGACGGCGTGAACTACGCCCCGTTCGCGTCCTTCGGCGGGTGGTCCGGCGCCATCAATGCGGCGTCCCCGGCGGCGAATCAGGACGCCGTTTATGACTTCCTGTCCTACATGAGCTCGCCCGCGATCTCGGGTGAGGACGTGACCCTCGGCAAGACCGGCTACAACCCGTACCGGACCTCGCACTTCGAGAGCCAGGATCTGTGGCTCAAGGCCGGCCTCAGCGCCGACGCCGCGACCAACTATCTCGGCGCCATCAAGGCCAGCCTCGAGAACAAGAACATGGTCCTCGACCTGCGGATCCCATTGACGGTGCGCTACGAGCAGAACGTGCTCGATGTCGCGCTCGCGCAGTACCTCGCGGGTGAGAATGACGCCCAGACGACCGAACAACAGATCTCGGACGGATGGAATGACATCACCAACGAGGCCGGAAAGGACGCCCAGCTCGCTGCCTACGTCGCCAGCCTTGGCGTCCAGCGATAGCTCACTCGATCGCGTGACCGAAGAGCGGACCCTCGGCGGGTCCGCTCTTCGCGACCGCTCCGAAGGTGCCGCCAGGTGGCTGTTCATCTGGCCGACCGTCCTATTCGTCCTCTTCCTGTCGATCTTCCCGCTCGTTGCCTCGCTGGCGCTGTCGGTCTCCAAGCTCGCCTTCCATCAGGGTGGCGTCGAGCTCGACTTCGTGGGGTTCAACAACTACGGGCAGCTGCTGTTCGGCGGCGAGCGGAACCATTTCATCGGCGTCGCGAAGCCGCCAACGCTGCTGGGCTGGGCCGTGGTCATCACCACGGCGGTCCTGGCCGGTGTGGCCTGGACGCGGGCGGTCCGCGGCGGTCAGCTCGGTCCGTTCGGGCTCGCATTGCGGCTCATGGGCGGAATCGTGCTGGTGGGCTTCACGTGGCTGCTGGTCCAGACCATGTTCAGCGAGGGCGGCCGCCCCGGTGCGCTGTTCGTCACCCTGATCTTCGTCTTCGTCGGCATCGCGCTCCAGTTCGGCCTGGGTCTCGGGCTGGCGATGCTCGCGGTGCAGCAGGTCCCATGGCGCCGCTTCTTCCGGGTCGTGTTCCTCATCCCGCTGACGATCACGCCGGTCGGGGTCGGCTACATGTTCCTGATGATGACCGACACCTCGAAGGGCCCGATCGAGCCGCTCTGGGTGGCCCTCGGGCTGCGTGACTTCACCTGGGTCACCGACCCGTGGCTGGCCCGTGGGGCGGTCATCCTCGGCGACACGTGGCAATGGACGCCGTTCGTGTTCATCGTGCTGCTCGCCGCCCTCGAGAGCCTCGATCAGGAGGTCCGCGAGGCCGCCCTGGTCGATGGCGCGAGCCGCTGGCAGAGCTTCAAGCACATCATCATGCCCGCGATCCTCCCGGTCAGCACCACGATCGTGCTCATCCGGCTGATCGAGGGTTTCAAGATCATCGACATGCCGCAGATCCTGCTCGGTGGCGGACCCGGCACGGCCACCCAGTCGATGACCCTTCAGGCATACATCGACTGGAACACGCTCAACCCCGGCCGTTCGGCCGCAGTGGCCTACCTGTTGCTAGTGCTCGTCACGGTGATCGCGACCGTGTACGTGAGCTTCGTTCGCCGGCGCGTCACCGAGGTGGTGTGACGTGCGGAACCCGTTCCGGCGCCGCTCGCCGCTCGACCTCTCGCCGCTCGCCAAGTTCGGCGCGTGGGCGCTCCTGCTCGGTTGGGCGCTGGTCGTGCTGTTCCCGATCTACTGGCTCATCGTGACCTCGTTCAAGACCGCGCAGGACGTGGACAAGGGACCGTTCTACGTGCCGTTCGTCGACTTCCAGCCCACCCTCGACGCGTGGCACTACATCCTCATCGAGCTCGGCAACGACACGCTCCGCCCCTACGTCAACACGGTGATCGTCGGGCTGACGAGCTCGCTCATCGCCCTGGTCCTGGGCTCGTTCGCCGCGTATGCCCTGGTCCGGTTCGCCTATCGGCCGCGCATCGGGCTCATCGGCGTCGCCATCGGCTGCATCGCGTTCGTGTTCGTGACCGTCGCGCTCGGCGCGCCGCCGGCGATCGCCATCGCCTCGGCGATCGCGATCTTCATCATCCTCGCCCAGACCGTCGGGCGGCGGTTCCGCCGGTCGCTGGCCAACCGGGACATCGCGTTCTGGCTGATCTCCCAGCGGATCCTCCCGCCGATCGCGGTCGCCATCCCGCTCTATGTCCTGTTCCAGCAGACCGGCCTGCTCGACAGCATCGTCGCGCTCATCATCACGTACGTGGCGACCAACCTGCCGATCGTCGTGTGGCTGATGCGCGACTACTTCGCGTCGCTGCCCCGCGAGCTCGAGGAGTCGGCCTCGGTCGACGGCGCGTCGGTCTATCGGGTGGTGCGCTCGATCGTCCTGCCGATCTCCGTCCCGGGGTTGGTCGCGACGTTCCTGATCGTCCTGATCTTCGCCTGGAACGAGTTCCTGATCGCGCTGGTGCTGACCAGCGCCGAGGCCCAGACGATGCCGCTACAGGTGGCCGCCCAGAACGCGACCCGCGGCCCACAATGGTGGGCGATGTCGGTCCTCATCCTGATCATGATCGCGCCCGTCGTCGTGATGGCCATCGCCCTCGAGCGCTATATCACGCGGGGCATCCTCGTCGGTGCCCTGAAGGGTTGAGCCTGTGACCACGATCACGAGCCTGGACGTCATCGACGTCCGCTTCCCGACGTCCCGGGCCCTCGACGGCTCCGACGCGATGAACACCGATCCCGACTACTCGGCCGCCTACGTCGTGCTCCGCACCGACGCCGACGATGGGCTGGAGGGTCACGGCTTCACGTTCACGACCGGCCGCGGGACCGAGGTCGTCGTCGCCGGCGTGCGCGCGATCGCGCCACTGGTCGTCGGCCGATCGGTCGAGGCGACCGAGGCCGATCTCGGCGGGTTCTGGCGCGACCTGGTCGGTGACAGCCAGCTGCGCTGGATCGGGCCGGAGAAGGGCGTCATCCACCTGGCGACCGCGGCCGTCGTGAACGCCGCCTGGGATCTCGTCGCGAAGCGGGCCGGGAAACCGCTCTGGAAACTGCTCATCGACATGACACCCGCCGAGATCGTCGCGCTCGTCGACTTCCGCTACCTGACCGACGCCCTGACGCCGGCGGACGCCCTCGCGCTGCTGGAGTCGGCCGCCCCAGGCCGGGCCGAGCGGGAGGCCGAGCTGGTTCGGGATGGCTACCCGGCCTACACGACCTCGGTCGGCTGGCTCGGCTACGACGACGACAAGATCCGGCGGCTGTGCCGGGAGGCCCTCGCCGACGGCTGGGAGCGCTTCAAGCTCAAGGTCGGCGCGGATGTCGAGGACGACATCCGGCGGGCGCGGATCGTGCGCGAGGAGATCGGTCCGGACCGGATGCTCGCGGTCGACGCCAACCAGCGCTGGGACGTCGGCACGGCCATCGACTGGATGGCGCATCTGGCGCCGTTCGATCCGTACTGGATCGAGGAGCCGACCAGCCCCGACGACGTCCTCGGGCACGCGGCGATCGCCCGGGCCGTGGCGCCCATCCGGGTCGCCACCGGCGAGCATGTCCACAACCGGATCATGTTCAAGCAGTTCCTCCAGGCCGGGGCGATGGGCGTCTGCCAGATCGACGCGTGCCGGCTCGGCGGCGTCAACGAGGTCGTGGCCGTGCTGCTCCTGGCGGCGAGGTTCGGGGTCCCGGTCTGCCCGCATGCCGGCGGCGTCGGGCTGTGCGAGCTCGTCCAGCACCTCGCCCCGTTCGACTACATCGCGGTGAGCGCCAGCCTCGACGGCCGGATGATCGAGTACGTCGACCACCTGCACGAGCACTTCCTCGATCCGGTGATCGTCGGAGACGGGCGCTACCGGCTGCCGTCGGCCCCGGGCTACAGCGCGGAGATGTTCGCCACGTCGCTGGCGCGCTACCGCTATCCGGACGGGTCGGAGTGGGCGTAAGGCGGTTCGGCCAGGTCATCCGCGTGCGCCCGGCGTCGATCGAGGCGTACGAGCGCCTGCACGCCGAGGCGTGGCCGGGTGTCCTGGCGGCCATCGCGGCCGCGAACATCCGCAACTACTCGATCTTCCGGCACGGCGAGACGCTGTTCGCCTATTTCGAGTACACGGGCGATGCCTTCGAGGCGGACATGGCGGCGATGGCCGCCGACCCGATCGTCCAGGCATGGTGGAAGCTCACCGACGCGATGCAGGAGCCCTACCCGGAACGCGAGCCGGGCTCCTGGTGGCTGACCGTGCCCGAGGTCTTCCACACGGACTGACCGGGCGACGAGCGCTCAGCCGCCGGCCATCGCGGGCAGCAGGACGAGCGTGTCGCGCTCGCCGACGGGCGTGTCGAGCGACTGCAGGTGGCGGACGTCCGTGTCGTTGAGGAACGCGTTGACGAAGCGGTTGAGCTCGCCGTCGGGCGCGAGCAGCTGGGCTTCGAGGCCCGGGTGGGCGGCGACGAGCGCGGTGACGACCTCGCGGACGGTTCCGCCCGCGACCTCGACCTGCTTGGCCCCGCCGGTGGCGGTCCGAAGCGTCGGCGGGATCCGGACCGTGCTCATGCCTCGGTCCCTGCCAGCCACGATTCGAAGGCGCTCAGGCTCGGCCGGATGACCGGCGCGAGGCCGGGCTCGCCGGGACGGGCGATGCCATCGCCGTGGCCGAGGGTCCGCGCGTCGGGCGTCTTGAGGCCGTTGCCGGTCAGCAGGGCCACGACCTCGTCGCCGGGTCGGATGACGCCTGATCGACGAGCGGCGGCGACTGCGGCGAGCGTGACGCCGCCGGCGGTCTCCGGGTAGATGCCCTCGAGACGGGCGACGTCGCGGATCGCCTCGGCCGTGATGAGATCCTCGATGGCCTCGATCGAGCCGCCGGAGTCGCGCGCGACCTCGACGGCATACAGGCCGTCCGCGGGATTGCCGATCGCCAGCGACCGGACGAAGGTGTCGGGCTCCCGGATCGGCTCGATGACGTCCGTGCCGGCGGCGAACGCGGTCGCCACCGGTGCGCAGCCGGCCGCCTGGCCGCCGACGAACCGGATCGGCCGCCGTTCGATCAGCCCGAGCTCGGCGAGCTCCTCGAAGCCGCGCGCGACCCGCGTGAACATCGCCCCCGAGGCGACCGGCCCGACGAGGATGTCCGGAGAGCGCCAGCCGAGCGATTCGGCGATCTCGTAGGCGAGGGTCTTGGAGCCTTCCGCATAGAACGGGCGCAGGTTGATGTTGACGAAGCCCCATCCGGTCTCGTCGGCGACTTCGAGGCAGAGCCGGTTCACGTCGTCGTAGGTTCCCGAGATCGGGACCACGGTCGCGCCATACGCGAGGGCGTGATCGACCTTGGCCGGCTCGAGATCCGCGGGGATGAAGACGTAGGCGGGCAAGCCGACGGCAGCCGCGGCGGCGGCCGTGGCCCCGGCCAGGTTGCCCGTCGAGGCGCAGGCGAGTGCCTCGACCCCGAACTCGACCGCTCGCGCCGCGGCGACCGCGACCGCCCGGTCCTTGAAGCTGAGCGATGGGTTGCGCGTATCGTCCTTGAGCCAGAGCCGCTCGACGCCCAGCACGGGCGCCAGCCGATCGGCCTGCAGGAGCGGCGTTGAGCCGACCGGCAGGGACCGGGCCGGCGGGGCATCGACCGGCAACAGCTCGGCGTACCGCCAGATGCCGGGCGCCCGGCTCGCGATCGATTCGCGCGTCAGCGTCTCCGCGACGACGCCGTAGTCGTACGCCACCTCGAGTGGCCCGAAGCAGGCCGCACAGACGTAGGACAGCCCGATCGCCTCGGTGCGGCCGCAGTTGCGACACCGCAGGCCGGTGATGCGGGGTCGCGACGAGCCGTCGGACGGCGTCGGACCCGGTCTGGTCGTTGGGGCGAGGGTCTCGATCGACATGGCGGGCTCCCGGGAGGCGGACGACTTGGCCTCGGGACCGGGAACGGGAAGACCGCTCGGGTGAGTCGGGGGGCTCCGAAGGGAGTTCCCTTATCTCGCAGGAGGTCCTGCCCGGATTTGGCACCTTGCCGACTCGACGCCGGTAGGTTGTCGTGGCTTCAACGGGCCGGTCCCTCTGCCACTCTTGATAAGAGCTCTTCGGTTGTGGGCGGATGCTACGGGTGCGTGGCGCGAGCTGTCAACGAGCCCGCGTCCTCGGGAACCTTGGCGCCCGGACGCACCGGTTCTGGTCGTGACCGGCCCGCAACCTTGGTGACACCCATTCGCAACGTGGTACCGTACCCGGCAACGCGACTGTGGAAGCCGACTCCCGCTCGCCTCTCGGGGCAGCGTCACGCGCGGCCGGTCGATCCGAGTGATCGCCCGCGCGCAAAAGGAGTCGCCACCCGATGGCCACCACGATCCCGCCCACCACCCGACCCCTCCTCGGCCGCCGCCTGCGTGCCAACCTGCCGGTCGCCGAGCTGTACGAGGACGCCATCCGCCACGGCGAGGGCCTCGTCGCCGCCGACGGCCCCCTGGTCGTCCGGACCGGCAGGCACACGGGGCGCTCCCCACAGGACAAGTTCATCGTCGAGGAGCCAACGAGCCGCGACAAGATCTGGTGGGGGCCCGTCAACCGGCCGATCGCCGAGGCCGACTACGACCGCCTGCGGGCTCGGCTCGTGGCGTTCTGTGCGGATCGCGACCTGTACGCCCAGGACCTGCTCATCGGCGCGGATCCCGCCCACCAGCGACGCCTGCGCGTCATCACCGAGACGGCCTGGGCCAGCATCTTCGCGCGCAACCTGTTCCGCCGGCCGACGGCCGTGGAGCGACGCGCCTTCGAGCCGAACTTCACGATCATCTGCGTGCCGTCGTTCAAGGCCGATCCGGCCACCGAGGGCACCCGCTCCGAGACGGCGATCCTGCTCCACCTCGAGCGGATGGAGATCATCATCGTCGGCACCGAGTACGCGGGCGAGATCAAGAAGTCGGCCTTCACGGTCATGAACTACCTGATGCCCGATGAGGGCGTGCTCCCGATGCACAGCTCGGTCAACGTGGGTCCGGACGGCGACAGCGTCGTGTTCTTCGGCCTGTCGGGCACCGGCAAGACGACCCTGTCAGCCGATCCCGAGCGGAGCCTCATCGGCGACGACGAGCACGGCTGGGGCCGTCGCGGGCTTTTCAACTTCGAGGGCGGCTGCTACGCGAAGACGATCCGTCTCTCACCGATGTACGAGCCCGACATCTTCCAGACGACCCGCCGGTTCGGGACCGTCCTCGAGAATGTCGACCTGGACCCTCGCACCCGCCAGCTCGACCTCGACTCGGAACGGTTCACCGAGAACACCCGAGGCGCCTACCCGCTCGAGTTCATCGGCAACACCGACCCGGACGGCATGACCGGCCAGCCGCGCACGGTCGTCCTGCTGACCGCCGATGCGTTCGGGGTCCTGCCGCCGATCGCCCGGCTGACCCATGCCCAGGCCGCCTACCACTTCATCAGCGGCTACACCGCCAAGCTGGCCGGCACCGAGGTCGGCGTGAAGGAGCCCAGCGCGACGTTCTCGGCCTGTTTCGGGGCGCCGTTCATGCCCCGCCACCCGGGCGAGTACGCAGCGATGCTGACCGAGCGGCTGGCGACCCACGACGTCACGGTCTGGCTGGTCAACACCGGCTGGACCGGCGGGCCGTACGGGGTCGGCGAGCGGATGAACATCGATCACACCCGGGCCATGGTCCGCGCGGCGCTCGGCGGCCGCCTCCGCGGCGTGCCGACGCGCGTCGATCCGATCTTCCGGGTGGAGGTTCCGCTCGAGGTCCCGGACGTGCCGGCGGGGTTCCTGGACCCGCGTTCGACGTGGGCGGATCCGGCGGCCTACGACCGTGCGGCGCGCGGGCTCGCGGCGATGTTCGCGGCGAACTTCCGCGCGTACGCGGACGGGGTCAGCGAGGAGATCCGCGACGCCGGGCCGCTCACGACGGCCGCTGAGGTCGCGGCGGCGTCCACCCTTGACGCGGGCGGCGCGGTCGCCGGCTAGACGAGCCCGGCGTTCACGGCGGGCCCGGCGGCCAGCGCGTCATTCGCGCGCCGGTAGCCGAGGACCAGGAGGAACGCGCCGATCACGAGCGGTCCCAGGCTGAAGGCCAGCGGGATCGCGAGCAGGACGATGACCAGGCCGACGAGGATGAGCGCTGGGGTCGACATCGAGAGACTCCTGTTTGGCAGGGGTGGCGGATGACCGGCCCCAAGACTCGCCGCGACGACCGCGTCATCGCCATCAGCCGGCGTCCATGGCCGACCTCGTCGGACGACGATGCCGCCGGGTCCGGGCAGCCGCCCGAGCGCCGGTCCCATCGTCCGGTACGATCAGCACCCAGCCCCGGTCCCTGAAAGGAGATCCCACCGCAATGGCCCGCAACAAGGTCACGGTCATCGGCGCCGGCAACGTCGGCGCGACGACGGCCCAGCGCATCGCCGAGGCCGGCCTCGCCGACGTCGTGCTCGTCGACATCGTCGAAGGGCTGCCGCAGGGCAAGGCCCTCGATCTCGCCGAGGCGGCGCCGGTCGTCGGCCACGACGCCCGGGTCACCGGCACGAACGACTACGCCGACACCGCGGGCAGCGACATCGTCGTGGTGACCTCGGGTCTCGCTCGCCAGCCGGGCATGAGCCGCGATGACCTGCTGGCCAAGAACGCCGGGATCGTCAAGGCGGTGGTGGAACAGGCCGTCGCGCACTCGCCCGACGCCATCCTGATCGTCGTCACGAACCCGCTCGACGCGATGTGCCACGTCGCGCTGAAGGCGTCGGGGTTCCCGCGCGAGCGCGTCCTGGGGATGGCCGGCGTCCTCGACTCGGCCCGCTTCCGGACGTTCATCGCCGAGGAGCTGGGCGTGAGCGTCGAGGACACGCACGCGTTCGTCCTGGGCGGTCACGGCGACACGATGGTCCCGTTGTCGCGCTACTCGACCGTGGCCGGCGTGCCGATCACGGAGCTCCTGCCGCCCGACCGGGTCAAGGCGCTCGAGGACCGCACGGCGAACGGCGGTGCCGAGGTCGTGGCCCTGCTGAAGACCGGGTCGGCTTTCTACGCGCCGGCCGCGAGCACGTTCGAGATGGTCGAATCGATCCTGCTCGATCGACGGCGGGTGCTGCCGTGCGCGGTCCTGCTCACGGGCGAGTTCGGCGTCGATGGCCTCTTCGTCGGGGTGCCGGTCGTGCTCGGCCGGTCCGGGCTCGAGCGCATCTTCGAGATCGAGCTGACCGACGCCGAGCGGACGGCCTTCACGGCATCGGCCGCGGCGGTCGAGGAACTGGTCGCCAAGCTGCCCTGAAACGAGCCTCCGCGTGGGTCGGGTCAGCGGCCGACCGCGACGAGCTTGGGCATCCGGTCGGGCTCGATGAGCGAGGCTCGCTCGACCGATCGACGGACGATCTGGGACATCGCGCGGCGGTAGGCCGCGTCGGTCTCGGGCAGGGGTGGCTCGCCGAGCTCCCGGGCGAGGACGTCCTGCAGGCGTCGGTACTGCCGAACGACCTGCGACCGCGATCCGGTCATGCCCAGGACCGACATGAGGATGGCGTGCGCCTCCTCGCGCAACGGGTCGCGCGCCAGGACCGCCTCGGCCGCCCGCCGCGCGCCGCGTGCGTCTCCGGCACGCAACCGGGCGCGTGCCATGTCGACGAGCGCGTCCTCGTAGCGGTCCGCCAGACGCTCGCGCTCGGCGGCGAAGCAGTCGTGGGCGAGGGCCTCGACCAGATCGCCGCGATACAGCTCGACCGCGAGCTCCGCGCCGCGCTCTCCGTCGTCAAGGCTGTGTTCGAAGGCGATGGCATCGACCTCGAGCCGGGCCTCGGGCCGGATCGCGACGGATTCGGAGCGGATGTCCAGCACGGCATCGGGGTCGACGCCGGCATCGATGAGCCCGTGGCGCACCAGCCACAGCGCCTGGCGGAGCGACCCGACCGATGTGTTGTCGGCGTCCGGCCACAGGTCCGCGGCGATCGCCTCCCGCGTTCGCGGACGCCGCGCCAGCACCAGCAGCGCGAACAACGCGGGTGCGTGGCGGCCCCCGAGTCGCACCGCCGTGCCATCGACCGTCCGGACGTCGAGGCGCCCGAGCAGGTTGACGCGGAGGATCGTGCGTTGGATCGATTCGTCTCGCGGCATGACATCCCACGGTCGTGAAGCCCGCGACGCCCGGCCCGTCCCCCCTTGGGCCGGACGCCGGAGCGAGAATGGCGGGCCCCAGACCCGCCATTCCGCGCCGCCCCCAACCAGGTGGCCGCGCCCCCGCGCGACCTCCGGCTCTGGCGGCATGATGTCCGGCGCCCGAGGACGCGGGCGACCCGATACGTGACAGGGCAGGTGTCGGCGGGCCGACACCCATCGGGCCGACACCCATCGGTTCGCTCGATCGAGGGTTCGATACACTGGCCGACACCGTGCCGATCGCCGTCATCGCGTTCGATTTCGACCCACTGCTCCGGCTGGGCGAGGCTCTCGTCGTCCGCTGGCAGACGGTCGCGTTGGCGATCGTCATCGCCGCCGCGCTGATCGTTGCGGGCGTCATCGCGCGGCGCGGGTCCCTGCGGTCCGACGATCTCCTGTTCATCGCGGTCGGGATCGTGCCGGGCGCGGTGATCGGCGGCCGCATCGGCTACGCGCTCCTCCACCTCGACTACTACGCGGCCGACCCGAGCGCCATCCTCGACCCCGCCAGTGGCGGCCTGGAGCTCGGGCTGGCGGTGGCCGGCGGCCTGCTGTCTGCCCTGTACGTCGCCCGGTTGCTCGGCGCCCCGCTCGGCCCGTGGTCGCAGGTCGCGGTCCTGCCGCTCCTCTTCGCGCTCGGAGCTGGCAAGCTCACGATGGTCCTGGGCGGGGCCGGCCAGGGCCTGCCGAGCGGCCTCGCCTGGGCTACGGCCTACCTCGGGCCCGGCCCCTGGAGCTCGCTTGCGCCGGCGCTCCCATCGCATCCGTCGCAGGCGTACGAGGGCATCGGGACGCTCGTGGTCCTGCTCGTCTTCGTCCTCGTGCTCGCCGGCGCCGGTCTCGGATCGCGCCTCGCCGACGGCCGGGGTCTCGCGATCGGTCTCGGCGCCTGGGCGCTCGTTCGCGTCGGCGCCAGCCTGACCTGGCGCGATCCGGCCGTGGTCGGGCCGTTCAACGCCGGCTCGCTGATCGCGCTCGCGCTCGCCGCGGGCTGCATCGCCGCGGCGGTGGTCCTCACCGTCCGCCCGCGGAACGAGACCGCGACCCCCATGACGCTCGACCCGGTCCCGGTCGGCCCGGTCCCGGTCGTCCCGGGCGCGGATTCTCCGGAACTCTGGCAGCGCCCGCGGTCCTGAGCACGGGACGCGGCGCGGCCGTTCGCCGGCGACGGAGTATCGTGGCGATGATCGCCATCCATCGGCGTCGCCGTTCGCGGTGACGCGCACGAGAGGTCTCTCCCATGACGCAGGTCGCAGAGCCGGGAGCCGTCCACACGGACAGCCCGGCACCGGGTCGGGTCAGCCACTGGATCAACGGACGCAGCGTCGCCGGCACGTCCGGTCGCGAGGGAGCGGTCTACGACCCGGCGACCGGTCGCCTCATGCGGCACGTCGATTTCGCTTCGGCCGACGAGCTGGGCGCGGCCGTCGCCGCGGCCAAGGCCGCCTACCCGGCGTGGCGCGCGACCTCGCTCTCGAAGAAGTCCGACATCCTGTTCAAGATCCGCAACCTCGTCGAGGCGCGTCGCCATGAGCTGGCTGCGCACCTGACGGCCGAGCACGGCAAGGTCCCATCGGATGCGCTCGGCGAGATCGCCCGCGGCATCGAGAACCTCGAATTCGCGACGGGGATCCCGAGCCTGCTCAAGGGCGGCTACTCGGAGCAGGTCTCGACCGGGGTCGACGTCTACCAGATCCGCCAGCCGCTCGGCGTGGTCGCCGGGATCACGCCGTTCAACTTCCCGGCGATGGTCCCGATGTGGATGTTCGCGACCGCGATCGCGTGCGGGAACACGTTCGTCCTCAAGCCGTCGGAGAAGGATCCGTCGGCCTCGATCTTCCTCGCCGAGCTGCTCGCCGAGGCCGGTGTCCCGGATGGCGTCTTCAACGTCGTCCATGGCGACAAGGTGGCGGTCGACGCGATCCTCGAGCATCCGGACATCGCCGCCGTGAGCTTCGTCGGCTCGACCCCCATCGCCCGGTACATCTACGAGACGGGCACGCGGAACGGCAAGCGCGTCCAGGCCCTCGGCGGCGCGAAGAACCACATGGTCGTGCTGCCCGATGCCGACATCGAGATGGCCGCCGACGCGGCCGTGTCGGCCGGCTACGGCTCGGCCGGGGAGCGCTGCATGGCGATCGCGACGGTCGTGGCCGTCGGGGGCGCCGCGGATCCACTCGTGGAGGCCATCAAGGCCCGCCTGCCGAAGGTCAAGGTCGGTCCCGGGAGCGACCCTGAGTCGGAGATGGGCCCGCTCGTGACCCGTCAGCACCGGGACAAGGTCGCGTCCTACCTCGACTCCGGTCCCGCGCAGGGCGCGACGCTCGTCGCCGATGGCCGCGAGCACCCGCTCTACACGGAGAGCGAGGGATTCTTCCTCGGCGTGTCCCTCATCGACCACGTCACCCCGGCGATGGACGCCTACCGCGACGAGATCTTCGGACCGGTCCTGACGGTCGTCCGCGTCGACACCTACGACGAGGCCGTCCGGCTCGTCAACGACAACCCGTACGGCAACGGCACGGCGATCTTCACCCGCGACGGCGGGGCGGCGCGCCAGTTCCAGTTCGAGGTCCAGGCGGGGATGGTCGGCATCAACGTGCCGATCCCGGTGCCGGTCGCCTATTACAGCTTCGGCGGCTGGAAGTCCTCGCTGTTCGGCGACCTGCACATGTACGGTCCCGAGGGCGTCCAGTTCTACACGCGGGCCAAGATCGTCACGAGCCGCTGGCCGGACCCCGGCTCGAGCAAGGTCGATCTCGGCTTCCCGCGCACGCGCTAGGCAGGACGACCATGCAGACGAAGCAACGACCGGTCGAGCGGCACGCGCCTCGCACGTCCATCGGGACGTGGCAGCCGCGCCCGACCCTGCCCGGCACGGACTACACGGGCGACGCGACCTACGCCGAGGAGAAAGAGCGGATCTGGTATGGCGGCTGGGTCTGCGTCGGGCGGGCCGAGGAGATCCCGACACCGGGCGACTACCTCGTCCGCGACGTCGCAGGCGAATCGATCTTCCTCACACGCGACGGCGCCGGGACGCTCCACGCCTTCTACAACGTCTGCGCGCACCGCGGCACGAAGCTGCTCGATGACGAGCCCGCCTGCGGCCACGTCAGCAAGGTCTTCAAGTGCCCGTACCACGCCTGGTCCTACGACCTCGACGGGCCGCCTCGTCGGGACGCCGAACGTCGCCGAGGACGAAGGGCTTCGAGCGGTCGGCCTACCCGCTCCACGCGATCGCGGTCGATTCCTACGGCGGTTTCCTGTTCGTCAACATGGCCGAGACCCCGGAGCCACTGTACGAGTCGCTCCGGACCGGGGTGGAGAGCATCACGAACTTCGAGCGCTACAAGATGGACGAGCTGCGGATCGGCGTCCGGCTGGTCTACGAGGTCGAGGCGAACTGGAAGATCGTCGTCGAGAACTACAACGAGTGCCTGCACTGCCCGACCATCCATCCCGAGCTCGTCCAGGTCGTCCCGCTCTACCGCTTCGGCGAGGTCTGGGACGAGGAGACCCGCGACGACGGGAACTGGATGCTCGACGGCGCGACGTGCTTCACGAAGACGGGCGCCTCACCGCTGCCGCCGTTGCCCGACCTGCTGCCCGACGACTACCGCATGTACTACGGGACCTTCCAGTTCCCGAACCTGATGCTCAACCTGCACCCCGACTGCGCGATGTACTACATCGCCTACCCGCGCGGCGCGAACCACACGACGGTCGTCTCCGAGTACCTCTTCCGACCCGAGACGATCGCGGACCCGGGCTTCGAGCCGGAGCCGGTCGTCGAGCTCTGGGACCTCATCTCGCAGCAGGACTGGGCGGTCTGCGAGCGCGCCCAGACGGGCGTCCGGTCGCGTGCCTTCAAGACCGGCATCTTCCCGCGCCAGGACCGGTTCCTGTTCGCGTTCAACGAGCAGTACCGTCGGGAGATGGGTCGGCCGCTGCTGGGCTGAATTGGCCTGCTCGCACCGAACCGCACCAGACCTCAACAGGCTGGTGCGACATGGCACCAGAATCCCTCTCCGTGACCCCCTGAAGCAGGACGTTCGGTGGTTTGCAAGGTACCCATGGGTACTATGCTGCCGTGGCCTGGAACCCGCCGGGCCTCATTGGGAATAGGGGGTTTTCATTGTCCGATCCATCCGAGGGTCAGGCCACCTTCATCGGTCTGGCTCCCAGCTCCCAAACCCGACCGCGCCGCCGCGCCGACATCGCCTTGCAGGACGTCGGCGGGGAGGCCATCCTCATCGATCCGCTGACCGACGAGGCCCACGTGCTGAATGGGTCAGCCGCGCGGCTCTGGCAGCTGTGCGACGGCGAGCGGACCATCGATGAACTCGCGGCCGAGTTCGGCGCCATCTATGACCTGCAGGCCGCCGACGTCGTCGACGACGTGCGCGAAGTCATCGATGAGCTCGTCAAGCTCAAGCTCGTCGAGTCGCCCGCCCCGGCGACGGCGTGACGCGGAACGACGTGTGGTGCCGATGACAGCGATCGTGGACCCCGGAGCGGCGGTCCAGGGGCCTTCCACCACCGACGGGCGCGACGACCCAGGCGAGGGGGCGGTCGCCCGATACGACGTGCTCGGCGTCGGCATCGAGCTGCTCTCCGACGACCCGACCGTCGTCGAGGTCGTCGAGGCCTCCTACGGCATCTTCCGGCCCGATGGGGACCTCGCGGATCGATCCGCGGCCGCAGCCCGCCTCCAGGTCCAGCGGACCGCCTCCGAGTGGCTGGTCAGCGGCGGGACCCCCGCACCGCGCACCTGTGACTCGGCCGACATGGCCGCCATCGAGACGCTCGATCGCCTCGTCGATACCGTCCAGCGCGGTCTCCACGCCGCCGGGCGCATCTCGATCCACTCGGCCGCCCTCGCGACCCCGCGCGGGATCCTGGTCGTGGCCGGCGCATCCGGCCAGGGCAAGTCGACGCTCGCACTGGGGCTCGCCCACCGGGGTTACGGCCTCCTGTCCGACGAACTGGCCGATCATCGAGTCGGACGGGACGGTCCTGCCGTACCCGCGCAGCGTCCACGTCCGCCCCGACACCATCGATCTGATCCCGGCCCTCGGGTTCCTCGCCGACCGACCGCGCCTGACGCTCGGTGGCGGCAGCGAGTGGGCCCTGACACCGGCCGAGCTCCGCGATCGGTGGGGCGGCACGGCCCCGGAAGCCGGGCCCCTGGCGGCGATCCTCCTGCTCGAGGGTGTCCCAGGGTCCGCGGACCCATCGGTCACGCCGATCTCGCCGGCGATCGCCGCGCTCGAACTGGCCCGCAGCAGCTGGGCCGCGTCGATCGCCTTCGGCTCCACGCTCGCGCGGCTTGCACAGGCCGCCTCGAGCGTCCCGTGCGCCCGACTGCGCAGCGGTCCGCTGGAAACGACCCTCGATATCGTCACCGGCTGGCTGGCCCGGGCCGACCTCGCACCGGCGATCGACCGATGATCGAGGCCGCATCGACCATGGATCCACGCGATCTCGCCCGCCTCGCGATGCTCGAGACCTGGCGCCGGGACGGCGCCGAGGCCTGGATCGAGGCGACCGGCGGCAGCATGCTGCCGCTCATCCACCCGGGCGACCGGTTGCTGGTCGGCTTCGGCGCGCAGGAAGTCGGGCGTGGGGACGTCATCCTCTTCCGGCAGGGCGGCCTCGTCGTCGCCCATCGCGTCGTCGCCCTCCGATCGCGCGAGGGCGTGCGCCGATTGATCGCCAAGGGCGACAACGAGCCGTTCGCGACCGAGGACGTCGCCCCGTCCGATCTCATGGGCGTGGTGCGGGCCCTCGATCGCGGCCCTCACGGCCTCTCGACCCGCGCGCTCGGCGGGACCTCCGGACGGCTGACCGCGAGGCTCTCGCGGCTCGTCGGCTCGCTGACGCGGGCACGGGCCCGTCGCACATCCATCTACGCCATCCCGTTCGCGGCGGCCGCACTCGTGGCCCGCGCCGCGCTCTCCCTCTGGACCTCTTCCCTTGCTCTGTCGAGGGTGGTCGAATCTCCCGCGAAAGGAGGTGAACAACCATGAAGTACGAGCGACCCGCCGTGCTCGCGACCTACAAGGTCGAAGAGCTCATGAAGGACGCGGCCGTGTGCACCCGCTACGGCCAGGAGAATCACTTTCCGTTCCGGCGTCGGTTCTTCGGCAACTAGCCGAGTCCGGACCACGGACTGATCCGATCGATCCTTCCTTGGGACCATCCCCCTCGAATCGTCGAGGGAGGTCAAATCCGATGTGAGAGGAGGTGAACCCGGATGACGTACGAGCGACCCGCCGTGCTCGCGACCTACAAGGTCGAGGAGCTCATGACGGACGCAGCGGTCTGTACCGTTTATTGCCCTCGCCCCGACGTGAACTGATCTCCGCCTGAGGGGGGTCTTCATTAGCGGAGGAAGCGATCACGACCCTGTCGTGGTCGCCTCCCCATCACTGGCATCCCACTGATGTCGACCGGTCCAGCGATGACTGGTCGATCATTTCTCATCGGACCCTCGCCCGCCTGGCGGGATGGTCGAAAATCCAGAGCAAAGGAGGTGATTCGATGACGTACGAGAAGCCCGCCGTGCTCGCGACCTACGAGGTCGAGGAGCTCATGCAGGATGCAGCGGTCTGCACCCTCTACTTCCCGGACAACACCGAGAACTAGGCACCAAGGATCGGGGAAGGGTGGCCGGGATCATCTGGTCCCCGTCCCCGGTCCGTCCTTGCCGAGGGTTCCGGAGTCCTCATCCGACCGCCACGCACCGGTTTGGCTGGTCGACCGATCCCACTGGAGGGGAGGTGATTCCATGACGTACGAGAAGCCCGCCGTGCTCGCGACCTACGAGGTCGAGGAGCTCATGCAGGATGCAGCGGTCTGCACCTTCTATTGCGTGAAGGAAACCCCGGTCTGAGCCGGTTGATCGGGGAGGGGACCGGCACGTCCGCCCCTCCCCGACCACGTTGTCATCAAGGTGCCATCATCCGATCGCCCGACCACAGGTCGGGCGGACCCAGAATCTACATGCGAGGAGGTGATTCCATGACGTACGAGAAGCCCGCCGTGCTCGCGACCTACGAGGTCGAGGAGCTCATGCAGGATGCAGCGGTCTGCACCTTCTACGGCCAGAACCCGGAACGGCCGACCTAGCCCATCAGGGTCGGGGAGAGGCGACTGGTCATCCGGTCCTTCTCCTCGCTCCATCCGCCACGCACATCGGGGAACCAACAACCCACCATGACTCCCGCCGTCGAGGTCATCGACCTCGTCAAGCGCTATCCCCAAGCCACCGGATATCGGGACAGCATCCGTCGATCGCGATCCGCGCCTGCTGGCGTGGAGCCGCGCCCGGCGCTCGGCGGCATCAGCCTCGAGATCGCGCCGGGCGAACTCTTCGGACTGCTTGGCCAGAACGGGGCCGGCAAGACCACCCTGATCAGGATCCTCACCACGGCCCTGCGGCCGACGAGCGGGACGGCCCGCGTGGCGGGTCACGACGTCGAGCACGACACGATGGGCGTGCGGCGCTCCATCGGCCTGATCTCCGGTGAGGAACGCTCGTTCTACTGGCGCATGACCGGTCGGCAGAACCTGGTCTTCTTCGCGGCGATCGCCCACATCCCGCTGGGACAACGGACCGCGCGGATCGAGGAGCTGCTCGAGCGTGTCCACCTGACGGCAGATGCCGATCGACCGGTCCGGACCTACTCCACCGGGATGCGCCAACGGCTGGGGATCGCCCGCGGCCTGTTGAACGAGCCCGAGGTCCTGTTCATGGACGAGCCGACTCGGTCGCTCGATCCGATCAGCGCCAAGGAAGTCCGGGTCCTCGTCCGCGAGCACGTCATGAACGACCCGAAGCGCGCGGTCATCCTCGCCACGCATTCCATGGCGGAGGCGGAAGCGCTGTGCGATCGGGTGGCGTTCGTCCGCCACGGCCAGATCGTCGCGGCGGGGCCGCTCGCGGAACTGCGCCGGACGCTCCATCCGGGCATCCGCTGCGACATCGTCGTACGCGGCCATCCGGCGGCGGCCGCGACCGCCCTGCGGGCCGCCGTGCCGCTCGTCGACCTCGCGGTCGACGACCGCGAGGCCGATCAGCACATCCGGATCATCCTCGACGAAGCGTCGGGGGCACTCAACCAGGTCCTGCGGACCCTGATGGTCGCGGGGGCCGAGATCCTGGACTGCCGCACGTCCGAGGCGTCGCTCGAGGAGATCTTCGTGCGGACCCTCGGAGCGGATGCCGAGCCCGCGCCGGCGTCGATGGCGTCATGACCGCCCTGTCGCTGCCGTGGGCGTTCGTGATGCGCGACTTCCTGGTCGCCCGCAGCTACCGCATCGGATTCATCATGACCCTCGGCGGGACGGTCGGGAGCGTCCTGATCTTCTACTTCCTCAGCCGGGCCATCGGGGCGTCGGTCGGCTCGAGCGTGACCGACTACGGATCGGACTATTTCGGCTTCGTCGTCATCGGCGTCGCCTTCACGCAGGTCGTCACCGTCGGTCTCGGGGCGATCGGAGGGAGCGTTCGACAGGGCCAGGTCACCGGCACCCTCGAGCTCATGCTCATCAGCCCGACCCGGGCGTCCACGGCACTCGTGTCGTCCGGCCTCTACAGCCACATCTCGGCCGCTGGGACGATCGTCATCTACCTCGTGGTCGGCGTGCTGCTCGGCCTGCGCTTCGGTCAGGCGAACCTGCCGATCGCGCTCGTGGCGTTCCTCCTGCTCGTGGTCTCGTGCAATGCCCTCGGCCTGATCGGCGCCGCCGCCGTGCTGGTCCTCAAGCAGGGCAACCCGGTCAACTGGATCGTGAGCGGGGCGTCCCTGGTCCTCGGCGGCGTGTTCTATCCCACCAGCGCCCTGCCCGATGGCCTCCAGGCGGTCAGCCAGCTCCTCCCGATCACGCACGCGCTCGAGATCCTGCGGCGGTCGTTGTTGCTCGGCGAGGGACTCGACACGCTCTGGCCCAGGCTCCTCGCCCTGACGGTCCTGGTGGCGATCTACCTGCCGCTCGGGCTGTGGGCGTGCCATGTCGCCGTCGACCGAGCCCGCGAAGATGGCAGCCTCGCCGAGTTCTGAGCCCATCGCGATGCCCGGGCGGGTCGCATCCCCCGCCGGGGCGCTCCGGCTCGGCCGCGAGGAGGAGGTCCTCTGCCTTGCCGCACGGGTCGCGCCCGACGAGGCGGCGCGAGTCGCGGCTTGCGGCCCTTCTCGACGGCGGGGTCGATTGGGACCACCTGTGGCGCCTCGGGCATGTCCACGAGGTGCTGCCGCTGCTGGTGACGTCCATCTCGGGGCTGGGCGGAGCGGTCCGCATGCCGGAGGCCTGGTCGGCTGACGCCCAGCGTCGTCGTTCGGCGACGCTGCTCCAGAACCGATCGCTCCTGGCCGAACTGCTCGCGACGCTCGACGCGATGGGGGCGGTCGGCGTCGAGGCGATCCCGGTCAAGGGTCTCGTCCTGACCGAGATGCTGTACGGCAACCTCGCCCTGCGGCCCGCCGGCGACATCGATGTCCTGGTGCGGGCGGAGGACCTGCCCGCCGCGCGGGAGGCGCTCGGGACGCTCGGGTTCGCCCAGGAGGCGATGCCCGCCTACGAGGAACGGCACCATCCGTTCCACGACCCGCCCTACTACAAGGCGGGCCAGTTCCGGCAGACCGCGCTCGAGCTGCACCACGGCCTCGCCGCTCCCCGCCAGTTCCGGATGGACGCGGGCTCGCTCTGGGAGCGGAGCGTGACGACCGAGCTGTTCGGTCGCCGGCTGCGCGTCCTCGGATCGGAGGACACGCTGCTCCACCTGGCCGTCCATCGGGCGCGGGCCCCCCTCCGGCTGCGCTGGCTCGTCGACATCGCGGAGCTCATGCGCCGGTCCGGCCACGATCTCGACATCGGGTTCCTGCTCACGCAGGCCCGGGCGATCGGCGCACGGACGACGCTCTCGATGACGCTCGAACTCTCCGATCGGCTCCTGGACGCCCCGGTGCCGCCGGCCCTCGCGGATGGCCTGGCGATCGGCCGGGCGAAGCACTGGCTCCTGGAGCGGACCTGCGGGGCCCGCGCGATGTTCGCCGCCAGCGACCTCGCGGACGACCGGCAGCAGCCGCACCTGACGTACCGGATCTTCGAGGAGGACGGCGTCGCGCGGATCGTCCGGTCCCTCGGCGACGCGCTCGTGCGCAAGGGCGACAAGTGGCGGGACCGGCGTCAGACCCGCTCGGCCTGACCGCGAAACTGTCGCGCAGCTGCAACCCGGGAACCGCCGCCGGGTGAGTCCCGGTCACGAGCCACCATCGAGGATGCCGACGTTCCCCCGCTAGAGGACGCCGACATGACCGATTACGAGCGACAGACCACCCGGGAGACCACCGCCGTGGACCCGGTCACGCCCGAGGCCGCGGCCGCCGGCGTGCCGCCGACCGCATCGACCGTCCGAACGACGGAGCGCGCCTACGCGCCGGCCGGCCCGAGCGGGGCGGCGACGTCCATCCGGGTCGTCACCCTCGCCTTCGGCATCCTGCAGGCCCTGCTGATCCTGCGGATCATCCTGCTGCTCCTGGTCGCCAACCAGGGCAACGCCGTCGTCGACCTGGTCATGACCCTGACCGACCCGTTCGTGGAGCCGTTCCGCGGCATGTTCTCGCTCGACAAGGTGTCGGCCGGCGATAGCGTCTTCGACGTCGCGGCCCTCGTCGCGCTCGTCGCCTGGACGCTGATCGAGATGCTGATCATCGCGGCCCTGCGCATCTTCACGCGGCGACCCGCCGAGGCCTGATCTCCGAGCGGGCGCGCGTCCGTCGCGGCGCGCGCCTCAGTTGGCGCGCGCGAACGACGCGGGCGAGCGCTTGATGAAGCGGCCGTGGCCCTTCGAGCCGGTGAACGCACCGTCTCGGACGATGACCCGGCCGCGGCTCAGGACGACGTCGCTGCCGCCCTGGACGCTCCGACCCTCGTAGCACGAGTAGTCGACGTCCATGTGGTGGGTGGACGACGAGATCGTGTGTTGCCGGATCGGGTCGTAGACGACCAGGTCGGCATCGGAGCCGACCGCGATCGCGCCCTTCTGCGGATACATCCCGAACAGCTTCGCTGGCGCCGTCGAGATGATCTCGACCCAGCGCTCGCGGGTGATCCTGCCGGCCACGACGCCACCATCGTGGAGCAGGTCGACACGGTCCTCGACGCCCGGCAGGCCGTTGGGGATCTTGCGGAAGTCCCCGACGCCGAGGTCCTTCTGGCCGTGGAAATCGAACGGGCAGTGGTCGGTCGAGACGACCTGCAGGTCGTCCTTGATGAGCCCGGTCCAGAGGTCGTCCCAGTGGTCCTTCGAGCGGAGCGGCGGGGAACAGACGAACTTGGCGCCCTCGAACCCGTGCCCCAGGTCGTCGAGCGAGAGGAACAGGTACTGGGGGCACGTCTCGGCGAATGCCTTCGAACCGCGGTCGCGTGCAGCCCGGACCTCGGCGAGGGCCTCGCGGGCCGAGAGGTGGACGATGTAGACCGGCACGCCGGCCGCCTCCGCGAGCCGGATGACCCGGTTGGTCGCCTCGCCCTCGAAGATCGCCTTGCGGGCGAGCCCGTGACCGATGGGATCGGTCGTGCCGGCCGCCACGGTCTGCTCGGCGACCACGTCGATGGCCATCCCGTTCTCGGCGTGCATCATGATCAGGCCACCGTTCTTCGCGGTCTGCTGCATGGCCCGGAAGATGGCGCCGTCGTCGCTGTAGAAGACCCCCGGGTACGCCGTGAAGAGCTTGAAGTCGGGCACGCCTTCGGCGACCAGCTGGTCCATCTCGGCCAGCGTCCCGTCGTTGACGTCGCTCATGATCATGTGGAAGCCGTAGTCCGCGACGGCATTGCCCTCGGCCTTCGCGTGCCAGGCATCGAGGCCCTCGCGCAGGGACTTGCCGCGCGACTGGACGGCGAAGTCGACGATCGAGGTCGTGCCGCCGAAGGCGGCGGCGCGCGTCCCCGTCTCGAAGGTGTCCTTGGCGAACGTCCCGCCGAACGGCAGCTCCATGTGCGTGTGGACGTCGATGCCGCCCGGGATGACGTACTTCCCGGTCGCGTCGATCGTCTCGTCGGCGGTCGTGCCGGAGCCGGCGAGATCGGAGCCGATCGCAGCGATGGTCTCGCCGTCGATGAGCAGGTCGGCGGCGGACGACCCGTCCGCGGTGACGATGGTGCCGTTCGAGATGAGCGTGCGCATCGGTCCTCCTCGACTCGGGGCGCGTCGATCGGTCAGCCGTGATGGTAGGGGATGCGCGTGGCGCGAGGCTCGGTCAGCCCGGCTGGTCGGGTCGACACCACGGCCGCCATCGCCGGTTCACCACGGGCAGTGGCCGGGGCGCGGCCGATCACGTGGTCGACCAGACCCAGGGCCTGGCCGAACAGCGTCACGCCGACGGTCACCGGGTGCCAGAACACCGTCGTCAACGGGTGGCGCTGCGTGAGGACCAGCGCGAATCGCGCGAACCCGAGCAGGAACAAGGGGATGCACGAGGCGACGAGCGTCCTGGCCTCCGCCCCGGAGACGAACGCGACCACCGGGAGGGCCATCGGCACCAGATAGGCGAGTGCCTGGGCCGCGATCGCCAGGAGCCCGAGCGCCAGCGACCGACCCACGTTCGGCAGGAAGTCTCGGCGCCAGGCGCGGATCACCGCGTCCACGCCCGGGTGGGTGCGGCTGGCGGCAAGGTCGGCGACAGCCGTGGTGCCCACCCGGCGACCGTCTCGCGCGAGCGCCCGCGCGAGCTTCATGTCGGCGTCGCGGCTGTCCGGGTACGCGGCATGCCCGCCGACCGCGAGGTACGCCTCACGTCGCACCAGCGACAACGATCCAGTGGCGAACGCGGCGGCTCTCAGGCGCCCACGCGTCCAGGCCGCGATCCAGATGGGACGGAAGCCGAGGCGAAGCAGCGCGAAGCCCGGGACGGCGGCCCGTTCGCCCGCCGTCGGCATCGCGTCGCGCGTCAGGCCGGCCAACAGGTCCCAGCGACGCTCTTCGAGCTGCTCCACGATGATCCGTGTGGCGACCGGGACGAGGAGCGTGTCGACATCGAGGAACAGGACCAGGTCGCCCTGTGACTCCTGGACCCCCGTCCAGCGTGCCCAGTTCCGGGGGATCCAGCCATCGGGCGTGGGGGGCGCCGCGATCACGTACCCGGCGCCGCCGAGGATCTCGGCCGCGAGCTCCGGCGAGCCGTCCGCGGAGCCGGTGTCGACGACGAGGATCGCCGTGTCGGCGTAGGTCTGCTCCAGCATGGCCTCGACGCAGTCGGCGAGCCGCTCCCCATCGTCGTGGCTCGCCACGACGATGGTCATCGAGAGGATCTCGCGCTCGGGATCCGGGCGGGTGCGCCGACGCCGGGTGGCCACCCGGGTCATCACGATGTTCCAGCCCACGAATCCGATCGCTGCCGCAGACATGGCGATCGCGAGCTCGAGGCTGCTGACGCCGGCGACGAGGCCCCAATGTCGCACGAGCAGGATCGCCAGCCAGGCACCGACCAGGAAGCGCAGCCCGAGGTGACCGGACCAGGCCCGACCGGCCGCCCCATCCATGGCCGCCGGGTCGTTGCGGGGCGCCACGATGACCATCGTCGGCAGGAGGAGGTACAGGGCCAGCCCGAGCCCGGCGAGCACACCCAGCGGTCCGAGCGCGGCCACGGCGACCACGGTCAACGCGTAACCGACGAACGACACGGCCGCGGTCGGTCGCCGGCCGAGCGCGGTCGCGATCGACGTGCGCCCGGCCGCAACGACCGCCGTGCGGTCCGCGATGGCGGCGAGCGCTGACGTGGCCACGGCCCAGTTCGCGAGGGCGAGCAGCGGGAGCCAGGGCAGTCCCGCGACGGCGAGGCCGCCGATGAGGGACCCGCAGACGGCCGGCAGCACGACGAGCAGGGCGCGCGTGACGGCATCCAGGATCGGCCGGTCCCGGGTCCGGATCGGCGGTACCGAATAGGCGAGCGCCACGCCGACCGTGACCAGGAAGGCGAACCCGGCCGCCGCCCCGCCAAGCAGGACGAGCAGGGCCAGCAACGGCAGGTTGGTCAGCGCGATCGCGACCCGCGTCAACGGCGCTCGTTCGACCGGCACCGCACTCGGGTCTGCCCCCCGCAGCAGGAGGTGGAACGGGGCGAGGAAGTACAGGGTGCCCAGGACGAGGGCCGGGCTGAGCCCGCGCTGGACGTCATACGCCGCGACGGCGAACGGCAAGGCGGTGGCCGGCCACGATCGGGGGTCGCTGAGCTCGAGCAGGTCGCGCCAGCCGCCGACGAGGTCGTTGGCGAGCGTTCCAGCGGCGGCGCGCGCGCCGGCGGGCGCCGGTTCGGCGGTCTCGATGTCGGGCGCGATCGGTGGTGCCGCCGTGCCGTCGTCGGGTACGAGCGCCGCCGCCACCACGCTCTCCGCGGGCGCCGGTGTCACCTCGCCTGCGGCGGGCGCCGCGCCGGCCGGCGCGTCCACACCGGCTGGATCCGGTCCGACCGCGGGCTCGGCTGCCGCGGGTTCGGATGCGCCGCGGGCCGCCTTGCGTCGCCTCATGGCGTCGCGCCCGTCGACATGGCGACAGGGGCAGCTGTGACAGGATCGCCCCCCGACGTCATCGGCTCGCGGCGACGTCCCGCAAGGCCGGGATGACGTCCCGGCCGTACGCCGCGACCTGGTCCTCCTCGTCGCCGTTCATCAAGTACAGGTTGAACTGGTCCACGCCCGCCTCGGCGAGCTCGCGCAGCTTCGCGAGGTGCTCGTCGGCGGTACCGAGGATGCAGAAGCGATCCGTCACTTCGTCCCCGACGAACCCCGCGTTCGTCGACCCGACCTCGGCGTGGTGCTGGTAGTCGTAGCCCTCGCGGTCGGCGATGTACCCGGTCAGCGCCTCGGGCAGCTGGTCGCGCGGATACTTGGCGATCAGGTCGACCACGTGGTTCGACACGAGCGCCGGGAACCAGCGCGTCCGTTCGCGCCCCAGGTCGCGTGGCCCGATGTGGGCCGGCGCCGCCGCCTGGATCGAGATGGCGGCCGGATCGCGTCCGGCAGCGACGGCGGCCTCCCGGACCTGGCCCGCGAACCAGCGGATGAGGTCGGGATCGGCGAGCTGGAGGATGATCCCGTCGGCGACCCGCCCGGTCATCGCAAGGGCCATCGGGCCGTAGCCCGCGACCCACACCGGGAGCGTCCAGCCACCCGTCCACGGGAAGTGGAGCTCGGTCCCTTCGTAGTCGATCCGCTCGCCCGCGACGAGGGCGCGGATGACCCGGATCGCCTCCTCCGTGTGGGCGAGCGTGATGGGCGGCTTGCCGAGCACGCGGCGGGCCGAATCGCCGCGGCCGATCCCGAGGTCCATGCGCCCGCCGCTGATCTCGTCGAGCGTGGCCAGGGCCGATGCGGTGACGGTCGGCTCGCGTGTGCCCGGATTCGTGACGCAGGTCCCCAGGCGCATCCGCTCGGTCGCGCCGGCCATCAGGGTCAGGAGCGGGTATGGATCACGCCACAGGACGTGGGAGTCGAAGAGCCAGCCATAGGTGAAACCGGCTTCCTCGGCCTGGCGGGTGAGCGCAAGCGTTCGCTCGATCGTGTGGTCGGGCTTGAGGGTGAAGCCGAACTGCATGCGGGCGGGGCCTCCGTCGTGGACGAGCGCGGACCGCCAGAGGTTACAACGACGGCCCGGCCGGTCGCGGTCCGAACGTTGACCACGGGTTGACGTCCGCGCAACACGCTCCCCGGACGATCAAGCCGTCGGAAGTCATCACGAGGTCACGATGCGATCGATGGACGCTTCGCTCCCGGCCACTCGGCCGATCGTTTTCGGCGGCGGGAGACTGGCCGGGTTCCTGGCCGGTTCGGCCGCGCTCGGCAGCCTGATCATCGCGCTGCTCGTGGTCCTGGCGGACCTGGACGACGAGCCGGAGGACGGCTTCGACGCCGACGACGACCCCGATGCATGAACCGGCTCGGCCGTCCTCCTCCAGACGGCCGAGCCGGCGCGGATGATAGCGCGTTCTAGGGTCGCGTGAGGTCCACGTACGCGTCGGGGCGTCGGTCGCGGTAGAACTGCCACGTGTTGCGGACCTCGGCGATCTTGTCGAGGTCGAGATCGCGCACGATCAGCTCCTCGTCGTGGGCGGAGCCCACGTCGCCGACGTACTGGCCGCGCGGGTCGACGAAGTAGCTCTGGCCGTAGAAGTCGTCATCGCCGTACTCGGACTCGATGCCGACGCGATTGATGGTCCCGACGAAGTAGCCGTTGGCCACCGCATGACTCGGTTGCTCGATCTTCCAGAGGTACTCGGACAGGCCGCGTGAGGTGGCCGAAGGGATCAGCACGATCTCGGCCCCGTTGAGGCCCAGCGCACGCGCCCCCTCGGGGAAGTGCCGGTCGTAGCAGATGTAGACGCCGACCTTGCCCACGGCCGTGTCGAACACCGGGTACCCGAGGTTGCCAGGGCGGAAGTAGAACTTCTCCCAGAAGCCCTTCACGTGCGGGATGTGGGTCTTGCGGTACTTGCCGAGGTACGTCCCGTCGGCGTCGATGACCGCGGCGGTGTTGTAGTAGATCCCCGACGCCGTCTCGTCCTCCTCGTACATCGGCGCGACCACGACCATCCCGGTCTGCTTCGCGAGGTCCTGCATCCGTTTCGTCGTGGGTCCGTCGGGGATCAGCTCGGTGTAGCTGTAGTACTGCGCGTCCTGGACCTGGCAGAAGTACGGGCCGTAGAAGAGCTCCTGGAACAGGATGAACTGGGCGCCGGCCTTCGCGGCGTCGTGCGCGTACGCCTCGTGCTTCTGGATCATCGATTCCTTGTCGCCGGTCCAGCTGGCCTGGACGAGCGCGCCTCGGACGGTTCGCGGCATGGACGCTCACCTCGCTGGGCTGCTCTGTCGAGGGATTCCGATCCTCGGAGGAGTGAGGGTACACCGGGTGCGAATGCCCCGGTAGCGCCGGCGCGTCAGTCCGGGATCGCCTCCGGCCGGCGTCGCATGTACCACTCGGTGAACTCGTGACACCGCCCCTCGTCGTCGAACCGGCACACGAACACGTTGGCGAACTCCCGGTCGACGCCGCTCCGGTCGTCGGTGAGGTAGCGCGTCCGGCCGTGGGCCACGTGGACGTCGCCGTCGATCGCGAGGACCTCGTAGTCGGCCTCCCACGAGCCGGGCTCGTCGGGGTTCGCGACCCAGGCCGCGACGACCGCCGGGCGACCGACGACCGCCTCGTCGAAGGGATCGAACGCGTAGCGGACGTCGGCGCTGAACAGGTCGCCGATGGCGACCGGATCGTTGAGGCGCCAGGCATCGACGTAGCGGTCAAGCCAGGTCGCGAAGGCGGTGCGATCCATGGGGATCTCCCGAGCGGTTCGAACGCTCACGGTAGCACGAGGCGCTACGCTGGTGGCCCAACGCAGCAGGCAGGTACAGCCCCATGGTCGACGCCCCCGTTCGCTCCGGCTTGTTCCATCGCACGGCCGATCTCGCCACCGACTACCTCGCCTCGCTCGCGGATCGGCCGGTCGCTCGCGCGGTCGATCTCGCGGCCCTGCGGCAGGCCATGGGCGGGTCCCTGCCGGAGGGTCCGTCCGACCCGGCACGGGTCGTCGAGGCGCTGGCGGCGGCGGCCGAGCCGGGGCTCGTGGCGTCGGCCGGACCGCGCTACTTCGGTTTCGTCGTCGGCGGCAGCCTGCCGGCCGCGCTCGCCGCCGACTGGCTGACGAGCGCCTGGGACCAGAACGCGGGCCTGTACGCCCTCTCGCCGGCCGCGGCCGTCGCCGAGGAGGTCGCCGGCGACTGGCTTATCGAGCTCCTCGGGCTGCCGAGTGGCACCGGCGTCGGGTTCGTGACCGGGGCGACCATGGCCAACTTCACGGCCCTCGCCGCGGCGCGTCACGGGGTCCTCGCGAAGGTCGGCTGGGACGTCGAGCGACACGGGCTACAGGGTGCGCCCGAGGTGACCGTGGTGACCCACGAGGGGTCGCACGTCACGGTCTATGCCTCGCTCCAGATGCTCGGTCTGGGGCGGGAAGGGGAGCACGTCCGGGCCGTCGCGTCGGACGAGCAGGGCCGCATGCGACCCGATGCCCTTCGCGAGACCTTCGCGACGATCGACGGTCCGACCATCGTCTGCGCCCAGGCGGGCAACGTGAACACCGGCGCGTTCGACCCGCTGGACGAGTTGATCCCGATCGCGCACGAGCGAGGCGCCTGGGTCCATGTCGATGGGGCCTTCGGGATCTGGGCCGCCGCGGTCCCGTCGATGCGCGACCTGATGCGCGGCTACGAGGCCGCCGATTCGTGGTCGACCGATGCCCACAAGTGGCTCAATGTTCCCTACGACTCGGGGCTCGTGTTCGTGCGCGACGCCGCGGCCCAGCACGCGGCGATGACCCTCGGTGCCGCGTACTACGTCGAGACCGGCGGCTCGGAACGGGACAACTACAACTGGGTCCCTGAGTCGTCCCGCCGGGCGCGCGGGTTCGCCGTCCTGGCCGCGCTCGGATCGCTCGGGCGGTCCGGTCTCGTCGACCTGATCGAGCGGGATCGTGCCCTGGCGCGGCGCATGGCCGATCATCTTCGTTCGGCCCAGCGGACACGGGTGCTCAACGACGTCGTCCTCAACCAGGTGCTGGTCCGGTTCGACGGCCCGGATCCGTCCGACGATGCCGCGGGCGATGTCCGGACGCGGGCGATCATCGCCGAGGTCCAGCGCGACGGGACGTGCTGGCTCGGCGGCACCACCTGGCAGGGACGTGCCGCCATGCGCTTCTCTGTCACGAACTGGCAGACGACCGAGGCGGACATCGATCGCTCGGCCGACGCCATCCTGCGGAGCGTCGCGTCGGTCGACGGCTGAACCCTGCGTGACCACCACCAAGCGCGAGACACGCCGTGCCGATCCGGACGATGGATCGGCCCCGCTGATCATCGTGAATCCGCGCGCCTCGCGGACATCCGACCCGCGACGACGCGAGGAACTCATCGAGGCGATCGCGCGGGCCGTCACCGCCCGGACCGGACGCCCGGCCCGCGTCCTGGACGGGGACCTGGCTGCGGCCCGGGCCGCGCTCGCCCACGTCACGACGCTGCCCGAACCGCCGCTCGTCGTGGTCGCCGGCGGCGACGGCACGATCCGCGATGCCGCATCGGCCCTCGCCGGGCGGCGAATCCCGTTGGCGATCGTCCCGGGCGGCACCGGCAACGTGCTGGCGTCGGCGCTTCGACTCGGGAGTGTGCGGGCCGCGGTCGACGCCATCCGCCACGGGCAGGAACGCGCGATCGATGTGGGCTTCGCTCGGTGGGGGCGGACGGCGCCCGGTCCCGCCTCCGCGGGCGGCGAGGGCGTCTTCGTGGTCGGCTGCGGGATGGGTCTCGACGCGAGGATCATGGCGGCGGCGCACCACGAATGGAAACGCCGCATGCGGTTCGGCGCGTACGTCGGGGCCGCGATCGGCGAACTGACTCGCCTCACGACATCGGTGTTCCGGATCGTGGCCGACGGGAAGGAACTGGAGATCCGCGGCTACCTCGTCCTCGTCGCGAACGCCGGGGACATCATCCCGGGCAAGGTCGGGCCGCGCCGGCCGCTCGATCCGGCGGACGGCCACCTGCAGCTGATGGTCCTTGGCGCGGAGCATCCGCTCGACGGGCTGCGTTCCGCGGCGGCCCTCCTCCTGAGCCAGGAGGAGCTGGACGGCCGCGTCATCCGCCGTTCCGTCAGCGAGGTCCGGGTCGAGGCCGACCCTGTGCAGCCGATCCAGGTCGACGGCGACGATGAGCCACCCGGCTGGCTGGAGGCTCGCGTGCTGCCCGGCGCGCTCACGGTGCTCGGCTCCGCCCGCTGACGACCGGCCGAGCGCGCGAGAATCCGGCGCGATGGCGTGCCGGCCGCCTGCTAGCCTAGGGTGATGGAGACCGTGGCCGAAGCCCCGGCGTCGAGACACCCATTCGGGATCCTCGTCATCGTCGTCGGGATCGTGCTCAGGATCGTCTCGCTCGTGGCGCTCCTGCTGGTATCGGCGGACGCCGGCCTGCTGGGCTGGATCGCCGGGAACGCGCCGCTGCCAGACCGTCCGATCGAGACCGCCGTCGGGATCGTGCTTCGGATCCTGGCCTTCGGACTCGTGATCGCGAGCGCGCTGGCCGTCGTCGGCCTGCTGCGGCGAAGCGCGAACGGCTGGGTGCTCGCGGTCATCACCTCGGGAGCCATCCTCGCGCTCGACCTCGGCTGGTGGGCGAGCGGGGAGCCGCGTTACGTCTCCATGGCCCTCAATGCCGTCGTGCTGTTCTACCTGAACCAGCGCGACCTGCGCGCGTACTTCGGCGATCCCACCTGATGCGCGGCCCCACCGACCTCGAGTTGCTCCAGCGCCACGAGCCGCTGCTGCGGTTCACCTACGGCGAGCTGTTCTTCCCGATGGCGGCGGCCGCCTACGTCGAGCACTGCGACCTGCTCGAGGGTCCGACCCTGCGCGAGGCGCGCGTGGCCGTCCCCGACGGATCGAGCTGGACCTCGAGGCCCTCGCCGCGGTCGGGCGATCCGCCGCCGGGCCAGGCGCAGTTCCTGCGGTTCGTGCCGCACGCCGTTCGACGCCCTCGAGCTCGCGCGGTGGCGAAACCGTCCGGATCGTCAGCGGTTCTCGGCGCCGGGCCGGCTGGCCCGTGTCGGCCTTGCGGCGCGGCTGGTCGATGCCGGCCTGGTCACGTCGCTGCTGCTCCGCGGCCGCGTCCCGGGCGGCACCGCGGCCGCGGCGGCCGTGCGCTACGACGCGATCCGGGCGACGCGATCCGCGGGTCGTCTACCACGGCCGCGTCGATCCGCGAGGGCCGCTGGGTCGTCCTCCACTACCTGTTCTTCTACGCGATGAACGACTGGCGCTCGACGTTCGAGGGCGCGAACGACCACGAGGCGGACTGGGAGCAGTGCTTCGTCGTCCTCGAGGCGCTCGACAACGGGCGACGCTGCAGCCGGCCTGGTTCTGCGCGGCGGCCCACGACGAGAAGGGCGACGACCTGCGACGACGCTGGGACGACCCGCGCCTCGAGGTCAGCGAGGGACATCCGGTCGTCTACCCCGGCGCCGGCTCGCACGCGACCTACCTCGAGCGCGGCGAGTACATCATGCGGCTGCCCGTTCCCGGGCGAGCGGAACATCCGCGGGCCCGCTCGACCTCCTGCGGCGGCTGTGGCGCGACACCCTCGACCAGCCCGACCCGGGCGATCTCGCCGGCAAGGCCCGCCGGGCCCTGAGCGTCCCGTTCGTCGACTACGCCCGCGGTGACGGCATCGCGGTCGGGCCCGGGCGGCGACATCGGCTGGACGCCGATCATCATCAGCGACGACGACGGCTGGGTCGACCGCTATCGCGGCCTGTGGGGCCTCGACACCGGCGACCGGTTCGCCGGCGAGCGGGCCCCGGCCGGCCCGAAGTACACCCGGACCGGCACCGTCCGCCAGTCGTGGCACGACCCGCTCGGATTCGCCGGGCTCGACAAGGTCGCCCCGCCATCGCAGGCGATCCCGGTCCTGGAGGCGCGGATCGCGGAGCTGACGGCCCAGCGCGACGCGATCATGGACGAGGCGGCAGCCCTGGAGGCCAGCCTGCCGATGCTGGACGCGGAGGTCGGCGCGGTCCGGGAGACACCCGGCGCCGATGCCTACCGGGCTGCGCGCGTGCTCCAACTGCACGACGGGCGAGGCGCGCCTGGCCGCGCTTCGGAGCCAGGCCGTCCAGCTCGGGACGGCGATCGACGCCGGCAGTCGCCGGCTCGACGCCCTGCGCGCGGGCCACCTGGACGATCCGCGGTCGCACCTCCGCCACGCGTCCGAGCCCGAGCCGCCGGTCGAGGCGCACCGTCGCCGCCTCGCCGAGGCCTGGGCCGCCTTGAGCGTCGGGCTCCTGGTCGTCGCGCTCGCGGTCATCGTCTGGTTCCGGATCATGCCGCCGGTCCTCGCGATCGTCGTGCTGTTCGGCTCGTATCTCGCGATCGAGGCGTTCTTCCGCCGTGACATCCGAACGCTCGTCCTGCGGTTCTCGATGGCCCTCGCGATGATCACGTTCGTCATCCTCGGGGTCACCTTCCTGCGCGAACTCGTGCTCGTGGGACTGTTCGGGCTCGGGCTCCTGCTCATCGCCGACAACCTCGGGGAGCTGCGGCGCCGATCGACCTAGGCGGGGCGTTTCCGGCGCCTCGGATGTGCTGTAATGGCGCACCGACGCCAGGCGCTCGCACGTCGGCAGACACGAAGTCCAAACGGACCCGGATCCGACCGAGACCGCGTCCGTTCCCGAGGTGACCCATGGGAACCAGCACCGCTTCCGGCTCGATGACGAGCGCGGAGATCGCCGCCCTCTCGAAGCAGCACACGATCTTCTCGTGGTCCGTCCAGGGCGCCGTCGACCCGATCGCGATCGACCACGCCGAGGGCGTCTACCTGTACACGCCCGAAGGCGACCGGATCCTCGACTTCAACAGCCAGCTGATGTCGGTCAACATCGGCCACGGCGACCGTCGGGTCATCGACGCGATCACGGCCCAGGCGCTCAAGCTCCAGTACGTCCAGCCGGCGTTCGCGACCGAGATCCGGGCCCGGCTCGGGGCCAAGCTCGCCGAGATCCTGCCCGGCGACATGGACAAGGTCTTCTTCACGCTCGGCGGCGCGGAGGCGATCGAGAACGCGATCAAGTTCGCCCGCCACGCGACCGGTCGGTACAAGGTGCTCGCCCGCTATCGCGCCTACCACGGCGCGACGCATGGGTGCGATGACCCTGACCGGCGATCCGCGCCGCTGGGCCAACGAGCCCGGCCTCGTGGGGGTCGTGCGCTACCCGGACACGCACCGCTGGGGCGAGCAGGAGCCACGGCCGGTCGCCGAGAGCCTGCAGGGTCTCGAGGACGTCATCCGCTACGAGGGGCCGCACACGATCGCCGCGGTCTTCCTCGAGACGATCGTCGGGACCAACGGCATCCTCATCCCGCCCGACGGCTACATCGCCGGTGTCCGCGAGATCTGCGATCGCCACGGGATCCTGATGGTGGCCGACGAGGTGATGGCCGGCTTCGGGCGAACCGGGCGCTGGTTCGCGGTCGACCACTGGGACGTGACGCCGGACCTCATGACGATGGCCAAGGGCCTGACCTCGAGTTACCTGCCGTTGGGAGCGGTGGCCATGCGCCACGACCTGGCGGCCAAGTTCGATGACCGGATGTTCTACGGCGGCCTGACGTACAGCAGCCACCCGGTCAGCCTGGCGGCGGCCCTCGCGACCATCTCGGTCTACGAGGAGGACGACCTCATCGGCAACGCGGCTCGCCTCGGCCCGGTCATGCGCGCCCACCACGAGCGCCTCGCCGCCGAGCACCCGAGCGTCGGAGCGACCCGCAACCTCGGCCTCTTCGGGATCATCGACCTCGTGCGGAGCCGCGATCCCGTGGACGCCGCTGACGCCCTTCAACGGCTCATCGGACGAGATGAAGGCGATCGGCAAGTTCTTCCGCGACAACCGCCTGTACACGATGATCGCCAACAACTCGATCCACACCAACCCGCCGCTGTGCATCACCGAGGAGCAGCTCGCGGAGGGCTTCGAGGTCATCGGGCGGGCCCTCGCCATCGCCGACCAGGCCGTGACCGGGTAGCCTCCCGGACCCGGAAAGCGACCGTCGGCGAATGACCGAACCCACCGTGACCTCGCCGGCGCTGGCCATCGCGGCGCCGACGCCGTCGCGCGGCGCGGGCCGTCGCCGGCGACTGCGTCCGGTCATCGGGTTCTTCACGGTCCTCGTCCTGCTCCTCGTCGTCTGGGAGGTCGTCAAGGCCATCGGCGGCGACCGCTGGCACATCGAATCGTTCCTCGGCACGGGCCTCGTCATCGACTTCACGCCGCCGTTCCGTTTTCCCTTCGCCACCGACGTGAAGTTGCCCCACACCTGGGACATCGCGGCGGAATTCGTCGCCCTCGACAACAGCGGGACATCGACGCTCGAACGGCTCGTCGGGGCGGCGCTCTTCACGCTCCGCAACGCCGCCATCGGGTTTGCCCTCGGGACCACGCTCGGGCTCGGCCTGGCGATCGTCCTGGTCCACGTGCGCATGCTCGAGCGATCGCTCGTGCCGATCATCGTGGCGAGCCAGACGATCCCGATCATCGCCATCGCGCCGCTCATCGTGATCGGCCTCAAGGCGGACTGGTTCGGCGTCGCGATCGTCGCGACCTACCTCACGTTCTTCCCGGTCACGATCGCCGCCCTGCGCGGCCTGCGCGCCTACGACCCGCGGGCGATGGAGCTGATGCGCTCGTATGCGGCCTCGCGCTCCGCCATCCTGCGCAAGCTCCGCCTGCCGGCCTCGAGGCCGTACCTGTTCACCGGGTTCCGGATCGCCGCACCGGCGGCGGTCGTCGGGGCCATCGTCGGCGAGCTGCCGTCGCTCATCCAGGACGGACTCGCTCGCCAGATCATCACCGGCATGCAGTACTACTCGCTGAACGCCGAGTACCTGTGGGCCGCCATCGTCGTGTCGTCGGTCCTCGGGATCGGGGTGTACCTCCTCGTGGTGGGCGTCGAGGCGTTCGTCCTCCGTCACGAGCGGCGCCCCGGATCGCTGGGCGCAGGAGGGTGAACGTGCAGGCTGGTTCGGATGGGACCCGCCCGGTCGTGGAGATCTCGGGGGTCTCCAAGGTCTTCGCCGCCACCGGCCAGGGCGCCCGAGGCGTGGAGGCGCTGGTCGGGATCGACCTCGCGGTCGCGGCAGGCGAGTTCATCTCGCTCATCGGCCCGTCCGGTTGCGGCAAGTCGACGCTCCTGCGCATCGTCGGGGACCTGATCTCGCCGACCGACGGCCGCGTCATGGTCAACGGGAAGTCGGCCCATCAGGCACGCCTCGATCGCGACTACGGCATGGTCTTCCAGGCCCCGATCCTCTTCGACTGGCGAACCGTCCAGGCCAACGTCGAGCTGCCCCTCGAGGTGAACGGCACGCCGGGCCCTGAGCGCGCCCGGCGGGCCGCTGAGCATCTCGATCTCGTGGAACTAAAGGATTTCGCGGGCCACTATCCCTGGCAGCTCTCGGGCGGGATGCAGCAACGCGTCGCCATCGCCCGCGCCCTGGCGGTGGACCCGGCGATCTTGCTGATGGACGAGCCGTTCGGGGCGCTCGACGAGATGACCCGCGAGCGCATGAACATGGAGCTGCTCAAGATCTGGGACCGGACGCAGACCACGGTCCTGTTCGTGACCCATTCGATCGCCGAGGCCGTGTTCCTCTCGACCCGGGTGGTCGTGATGTCCGCCCGCCCGGGTCGGATCGCCGCGGTCATCGACATCGACCTGCCGCGCGAGCGGACCAACGACACGCGCGAGACCGACGCCTATTTCCGGCTCGTCACGGCCGTTCGCGAGGCCCTCCGCCACGACGAGCCGGGCCGCGCCGGCCCGAGCGACAGCCGGCGGGTGGCCGCCGAGGGCCTGTCCGGGTGACGAGTCCAGCGACCTCGATCGACCCGGGCGCCGGCGGTTCCCGGTTCGTCGAGGGCGCCATCAGGCGGGCGCGCGACTGGGGTCCGCCGATCGTCCTCCTCGTCGCCATCCTGGTCGTCTGGGAGCTCGCGGTGCGGGTCTTCCAGATCAAGCAGTTCATCCTGCCGGGCCCGATCGAGATCGCCATCGCCTGGCAGACCTACCTGCCGGAGCTCGTCGATGCGGCCAGCTACACGTTCCTCGAGATCCTCGGCGGCCTCGTGATCGGAGCGACCGCCGGCATCCTGGTCGGGGTCGTCACGGCCCGCTATCGCTCGATGCAGGACTCGCTCATGCCGTTCGCGGTCGCCGCGAGTTCCGTGCCGATCCTCGCCTTCGCGCCGCTGTTCAACAACTGGTTCGGCCTGGACTCGCAGCTGTCCAAGGCGATGATCGCGGCGGCCCTGTGCTTCTTCCCGGTCATGATCAACACCGTGCGCGGCCTGACGACGGTCGATCCGCAGGCCCTCGAGCTGCTCCGTTCCTATGCGGCCTCCGAGGCCGTCGTGTTCCGCAAGCTGCGCGTCCCAAACGCCCTGCCATTCGTGTTCACGGCGCTCCGGCTGGCCGTCACGCTCGCGACGATCGGCGCGGTCGTCGGAGAGTACTTCGCCGCTCCGCGAGCCAGCCTCGGCCAGTACATCGCGACGTATTCGGCGTTCCTCAACTTCGAACGGTCATGGGCGGCGATCGTCTTCGCGTGCGCGATCGGCCTCGGGCTCTATGCCGTCGTGGTCATCGTCGAGCGGCTGGTGATGCCCTGGCAGGCCCGCCGGAACGCCCAGGCCTGACCGGTCCCGGAGAGGCCCGGTGGCCGGGTCGGATGGTTCCGCGGCGCACCGGCGTTCGCTAGACTGCGAGGTCGGAGGAGGAGGACCGGCTCCCGGTCGCGGTCCGACGATCATGAGGTGGAACCATGCGTGTCCGTCATCTCGTCACGCTGCTTGGGGCGATGCTGGTCATCGCGGCCTGCTCCAGCGGCGGCGGCGCGAGCCCGAGCTCGGCCGCGCTGAAGCCGATCCGGCTCCAGCTCCAGTGGTTCCCGCAGGCCCAGTTCGCCGGCTACTTCGCCGCGCTCGACCAGGGCTACTACCGCGAGGAGGGCTTCGACGTCACGATCCTGCCGGGCGCGGTCGAGATCGTCCCGGCGACGGTCGTTGCCGGAGGCCAGGCCGAGTTCGGGATCAGCTGGGTCCCGCGGATGCTCGCTCCGCGCGAGTCCGGCGCCGACGGCGTCGTCATCGCCCAGATCTTCCAGCGCTCGCCGACGCTGCAAGTCTCGTTCAAGGACAAGAACATCACCAAGCCCGAGGACCTCAAGGGCAAGAAGGTCGGTGCCTGGGGCTTCGGCAATGAGGCCGAGCTGTACGCAGGTCTGCGCAAGGCGGGCCTCGATCCAGCCGACCCGGCCGACGTCAACATCATCGCCCAGCAGTTCGACATGGTGGCCTTCGGGGCCGGCGAGATCGATGCCGCCCAGGCGATGATCTACAACGAGTACGCGCAGGTGCTCGAGACGAAGAACCCCGCGACCGGCGAGCTGTACCAGCCCGAGGACCTCAACGTCATCTCATGGGAGGAGTACGGCACGGCCATGCTCCAGGACGCGATCTTCGCGTCCGACGCGTGGCTGAAGCAGTCCGGCAACGAGGACGTCGCCGTCAAGTTCCTCAAGGCGTCGTTCAAGGGCTGGATCTACTGCCGCGACAACCCGGCTCCATGTGTCGACATCGTGCTCAAGTCCGACGCGAAGCTGCCGAAGGGTCACCAGACCTGGCAGCTCAATGAGGTCAACGGGATCATCTGGCCGGCGCCGAACGGCATCGGGATCACCGACCAGGCCGCGTTCGATCGAACGGTCCAGGTCGCGCTCGACGGCAAGATCCTGACCAAGCCGGTCGAGGGCACGCCATGGCGCAACGATCTCGCCCAGAAGGCCCTGGACCAGCTCGCGGATGCCGATACGAAGGGTGCCTCGTGGACGAAGGCCACGGTCGTCCCGACCGAGGGCGGCAAGTAGCCGCCGATCGTCACCGGATCACCGACGTTGGGCCGGCCTCGCGGGCCGGCCCTTCGGATTCCACACGGCCACGTCCCGGGCGGCCCGGTCGCACGTCCGTCCGGCCGATGCGGCACGATTCGGCGATGGCCGACGACTTCGACTTCGGGCGCTTCGACGCCCTCACCTTCGACTGCTACGGCACGCTCATCGACTGGGAGACCGGGCTGGCGAGCGGCCTGCGCGCCTTCCTCGATCCTCGTGGCGTGACGCCCGAGCACGATGCGCTGCTGGAGACGTACGCGCGGTTCGAGGCCGAGGCGGAGCGACCGCCGTATCGCACCTATCGCGAGGTCCTCGCGTTCGCCGGTCGCGGCGTCGCCGCCACGTACGGCGTCGAACCGAGCGCGACCGAGATCGCGGCCTTCGCCGGGTCGGTGGCGGACTGGCCGGCCTTCGCGGATTCGACCGCCGCGCTCGCCCTGCTCAAGACCCGCTTCCAGCTGGGCGTGCTGACCAACTGCGACGACGACCTGTTCGCCGCCTCGAACCGACGGCTCGGGGTGGAGTTCGATTGGGTGGTCACCGCCCAGCAGGCCCGTGGCTACAAACCGGCGATCGCCAACTTCGAGCTGCTCTTCGAGCGCGTCGGCCCGCCGCGCGATCGGATCCTCCATGTCGCCCAGAGCCTGTACCACGACCACGTCCCGGCGAAGGCGCTCGGGCTCAGCAGCGTCTGGATCGATCGTCGCCATGATCGGGCAGGGGCGGGGGCCACCCCACCCGCCGACGCGCAGCCCGACCTGACGTTCCCCGACATGGCCTCGTTCGCGGCGGAGGCGACGACCTCAGCCGGGGGCGACCTGGCTGGGTAGGTCGGGGTCGTTCGTGATCGGGTCCGAGCTCGCGTGCTCGCGCCGGGCCAGGGCCACGAACGGGATCGCGATCGCGAAGATGCCGGCCGACACGAGGTACGACGCGGCGTAGCCGTTGACGTCGGCCACGCGACCGAGGGCCGGCTGGGCCACGACCCCACCGGCCGAGCCCATGAGGTTGTCGAACGAGAGCACGGTGGCGCGCTGCTGCGAGGGGATCAGCCCGTTCACGAAGGCCTGCCGCAGCGGCGACGCGGCCGCGAAGACGAACGCCCACACGGCGAGCAGGACGAGCGCGACGACGAAGCTCCCCGTCAGTCCCAGGAGCGCCAGCAGGACCACGTTGAGGACCGCGGCGAGCAGGAGGGCGGTGGTCCGCCGGCTGAAGAGCCGCCGGATCCGCGAGACGAGGAGCCCACCGAGGATCTGGGCGCCGGCGACGATCGCGGCCGCCAGGCCGGCGACGCCGTACGCGGTCGGGTCGCCATAGAGCTCGAGCAGGTAGGGCTGCGACGCATAGAAGACGTAGATCCCGGCGCCGAAGGTAAACGGCGCCGCGAGCATCAGCCAGCGGACCGGTCGATTGCGGAAGCCGCCGTCGATGGCGCCGCTGATGACGTTCCGGACCGCCTTGGCTGCACTGACGTCACGGTCCGGCTTGAAGCCGAGGTCGTGCATGAACCGGAACGCCACGAGGAGCGTCACGCCGAGCATCGCGGCCCGCACGATGTACGGCACGCCGAGGTTCGTCGCCTGCGCGATGACCCCGCCAGACACCGTCCCCACCAGCATCGCGATGCCGCCCGCGACCTGCGCCCGGCCGAAGATGCGTTCGAGGTGGCCGGTGTAGGCCGTGGCCTTGAGGGCGTCCACGAGCCACGCCTCCGTCGCGCCGGAGAAGAACGTGAACCCCAGACCGAGCAGGATCGAGGCGATCGCCCAGCCCCAGAGCGGCGCATGGGCCTGCCACATCCAGAGGTACAGCAGGGTCGAGCCCAGGAGCGTGGCGGTGCCGAGCAGGTACGAGAAGCGTCGACCGCGCGTGTCGGCGACGACCCCGGTCGGGACCTCGAAGAGCACCTGGCCCACGGTGAAGAAGGCGTTGGCCGCAAAGGCCTCGGTATTGGACAGGCCCGCGTCGAGCAGGAAGATCGTGTTGATGCCCCAGATGAACGACGACGCGAGCGTCGTCAGCACCGTCAGGACGAGATAGGTCCGCTCGACGTCGCGGGCTGGATCGGTCGATGGCGACGTCCGTGTCACGCGGCGATGGTACCGGGCGACGGCTCCTTCCCGGCGGGTCGGTCGGTCGGACGAGACGGGAGCTGTCGGTGGTCTGCAATCCGGCATCGCGCTTCGCGAGGCTGGCGCAACGTTCCGTGGACAGACTCCGGATGGGTCGTGCGCCGGTCGTCCGGCGACCCGCCGATCGACCCCTCACCCACCACGACACGAGGAGACCCCGATGGATGCGATCGCGATGCTCAAGACCGACCACGACAAGGTGAAGAAGCTCCTCGCGGAGCTCGAGACCACGACGGAGCGAGGGATCAAGACCCGCGCCGAGCTGTTCTCGACGATCAAGGGCGAACTGACCGTGCACGAGATCATCGAGGAGGAGATCTTCTACCCAGAACTGAAGGCCCACCCCAAGGCCAAGGACATCGTCCTCGAGGGCTACCAGGAGCACCACGTCGTCGACCTGCTGATGCGCGAGCTCGAGGAGCTCGACGTCACGGACGAGACCTGGGGCGCCAAGGCGATCGTCATGAAGGAGAACATCGAGCACCACATCGAGGAAGAGGAGGGCGAGATGTTCAAGACCGCCCGGTCTGTCTTCGACGCGGCGGAGCTCGACGCACTGGGCGAGCGGATGGCGGCCCGCAAGGAGACCGCGGCGCGCGAGCTCGGGATCCCGCTCCCGGCGTAGCCGCCGGCCGCGTCGGTCCCGGTCCGGCCGCCCGGCGTGGCTCCAGTCAGGGCGCGCGCCGGTAGTGCATGGCGACCGCGCCGCAGCGGAGCGGCTTCGCCGAGACCAGCTCGAGCCGTCGCGTGCTGGGCAGCCCGTTCTGGTACAGGGTCGGGCCGTGGCCAGCGATCCTGGGGTGGACGAGGAACTTGTACTCGTCGATCAGATCCAGCCGGTCCAGCTCGGTCGCGAGCTTGCCGCTACCGAGGAGCACGCCGGCCGGGGTCGCGTCCTTGAGCGTCTGCACGCCCGTGCGCAGGTCGCCGGCGATGTGGTGGCTGTTGGTCCACGGGAAGTCCGTTCGCGTCGACGACACCACGTACTTCGGCTTGGCCTCCAGCTTGACCGCCCACTCGCGCAGCGCCGGCGGCGCCTCCTCGTCGCCGCGGGCGACCGCCGGCCAGTAGCTCTCCATCATCTCGTAGGTGACGCGGCCCCACAGCATCGCCCCGCCCTCGTCCATCAGGCGCGTGAAATAGGCGTGGGTCTCGTCGTCGGCGACCCCCTCCTGGTGGTCGACGCAGCCGTCCAGGGTGACGTTGATGCTGAAGGTCAAGAGTCCCATGCGGCGAGTCTAAGCCACGAGGAGAAGGCTCCCGTCGACGCGGTCGCGAAGCCTCGTTTCAGCCGAGGCGCGAAACGAGTGGCTGTCACGACCAGACGTGGCGCTATCCGGTGTGGCCGGTCCCGAACTGGCGATCGCCGGCGTCGCCGAGCCCGGGCTGGATGTAGCCCTTCTCGTTGAGCCCGCGGTCGAGCGCGGCGCAGTAGATCGCCACGTCAGGATGTGCGGCCGACACGGCCTCGACGCCTTCGGGCGCTGCGATCAGGTTGACCAGCTTGATCTTGACCGCGCCCCAGCGCTTGAGCACCTCGATCGCGGCACTCGCCGATCCGCCCGTGGCGAGCATCGGGTCGAGGATCAGGCACAGGTCGACGGTCGCCGAGTCGGGCAGCTTGTTGTAGTACTCGACCGGGCGGAGGGTCCGCTCGTCGCGGAAGAGGCCCAGGTGCCAGACCTCCGCGGTGGGCATCAGCTCGAGCATCGCGTCGACCATGCCGAGACCCGCCCGCAGGATCGGGATGAGCCCGATCCGCTCGCCCAGCTCGTGCGCGACCATCGGCTCGAGCGGCGTTTGGATCTCGAGGGGCTTGACGGTCGCGTCTGCCAGAGCCTCGTACCCGAGGAGCCAGGAGAGCTCACGCACGACCTCGCGGAACTTCTTCGGCTCCGTCTCCACGTCGCGCAGGATGGCCAGCTTGTGGAGGACCGCCGGATGCTGCGAGACGTGGAGGTTCGGGGCGGGCACGAGGGCCTCCTCTCCGGCGTGGTGGCTCGAAACGGGCTGGGCGTCGGGCCTCATCGTACCGACGCGCCCGTCCGTTCGCCGGGGTATCCTCGCTGTCCAAGTGCCCGACCATCGCCACCGGAGAGTCTCCCACTCGTGAGCGCGCCCGCGGCCCAGCGTCCACGTCGAACCACGGCCCGCGCCGCGGTCCGCCGGAGTCCCTCGACCCCGATCCTGGTCCGCCAGCTCCGCAACGGGATCGAGGAGAGCGTCCATCGCGGCGACATCGTCGAAGCCGATGCCGCGGGCGGCCTCATCCGCGTCCTCGGTGATCCGGATCGGATGGTCACCCTTCGATCGACGGTCAAGCCTTTCGGCGCGCTGGCGCTCATCGAGGAGGGCGGGATCGAGGCGTTCGATCTCGGACCGGCCGAGATCGCGATCCTGGCGAGCTCCCATTCGGGCGAGGACCTCCACGTTCGGACGATCCAGGGCATCTTCCGGCGTGTGGGCGTCAGCCAGGCACTGCTGGCCTGTGGCGCCGAGGGCATGCCGCTCGACCTGCTGACCGCCGCGCGACTGGCCCGCGATGGCGAGAAGCCCGGCCCGATCCGTCACATGTGCTCGGGGCAGCACGCGGTCTCGCTGCTGCTCTCGAAGCTCAAGGGCTGGGAGCCGGAGGACTACTGGCAGCCGAGCCATCCGTCACAGGCCGCCTATCGCGCCGCGGTCGCTCGGGCGTTCGCGGTCAAGCCGCAGGACCTGCAGACCGCCATCGATGGCTGCGGCGTCGAGACGTACGGATTCCCGTTGCGCGAGGTCGCGCGGGCGTACGCGATGCTCGCCGACCCGTCGGGGCTACCGGCGAAGGACCCGAGGCGCACCCTCGCGGCGAGCTTGACCATCGTGCGCGATTCGATGCTCGCCGAGCCCGAGATGGTCGCCGGCCGTCACGATCGCCTCGACACCTCGCTCATGAAGGCGGCGCCCGGCCGGGTCATCAGCAAGGCCGGCATGGAGGCGCTGCGCGGGATCGCGATCCTCGCCGGGCCGCGGGCCGAGTCCACCGATTCGGGCCCATCCGGCCTGGCCGTCAAGATCGAGGACGGCGACGGGTACGACCGCGGGACGTGGGCCGCCTCGATCGAAGCCCTGCGCCAGACTGGCGTCCTCGACGGACAGGCGCTCCGCGTGCTGGCCCGGTACCACCGGCCGACGATCCTCGACCCGCACGGACGCATCGGGGCCGAGGCCGTGGCAGAGTTCGAACTGGCGCCGGTGGGCGAGCTGATCGGCTGACCGCCCGGCTCCGGCGCCCACGCCAGACCCGACCCTGGAGCGACCCGACACCCGATGACCCCAGCCTCTGATCCGTATCGCACGCTCGGGCTGCCTCGTGGCGCGTCGCTCGATGACGTCAAGCGCGCCTATCGCGCGCTCGCGAAGAAGAACCATCCCGATGCGGCCGGGCCGGCGGCCCTGCCGCGCTGGCTCGCGATCCAGGCGGCGTACGAGCAGCTCGTCCACGGCAAGAACCCGGCCCGGAACCGGACGACCCCGACGCGGCCGGCCGCCGCGGACCCCGCCCGCACGGATGCGACGCACCGCGCCTATGGCGGCCGGGCAAAGCGGGCACGGACCGCTCCGGGTAGCGGTGGGACCGGCACCGGCGGGCGCGCGGCCCCGGGCGCGACGGGTCCTGGGTCGCGGACCGGACCAGGCGGCCCCTCGCGACCCGCGGCTCCGAGCGGTGGCGCCGGATCGCGGGGCTCGGGCCGGACGGATGCTGGCGCCGCGACCGCGGCCGGGGAGTCCGGGCGCGGCGGGCGCGGCCGGAACAAGGCGACCCTCGGCTCGACGTCGTACGACGGCGCCGATGCCGGCCCGTTCGAACCGGACTGGGGCGGTGCCAGTTGGTACGGCACGACGAGCGGCACTTACTGGACCCTCAACCCGAAGGAGTACGCGGATCCCCGCAAGCACGGACCGGAGTACCAGGCACGGGCCCGCCGGGCGGCCGCCGGACGGGGTTCGGCAGCGGGTGACGGGTCGTCCGGGCCCGAGGCGGCCGCGCCAGGCCCGTCCTCGGATGGCGAGGCCAGCGCGACCGGGCAGGCCGCGGCCGGCGGACCGGCGCCGACCCACACCACGTCGTCGTGGTGGCGCTCGACCGCTGGACCGGCCGGCGTGCCGCCCGAGTCCGAGCCCATCCAAGACCGTCCGCCCACGAGCCCGACCGGCGGGGACCGTCCACCAGCAGGGGCACGGGCGAGCACCGTGCCACCGCCACCGCCGCCGGACCTCGCCGCAGCCGCGACCGATCTCGGCCGGGCCCTGACCGACGAGCGCACCGCCCGCGGCCGCTGGCGCTTCGTCCAGGCCATCGTCGGCTGGCTGCCGATCGCCTTCGGGCTGAGCTGGCTCATCGGGGAGATGTCCGGCTGCGGCCGGTTCTCGGCGACCTGCGACAGCGGGACCTCGGCGCTCACGCCGGTCCTCGCCATCGCGGCCCTCGGCCTGCTACTCCTCGTGCCACGGCTTGCCGCCCTGGCCGCCGCCGGTGCGGTCGCGCTCGTCGTGGCCGCGGTGCCGACGACCCTGTTGCTCTCCGCGACGGGCGAGGCGGCAACGAGTGAGGCACGCACCGCGGCGCTCGGCGTCGTGCTCGTGGTCGCGTGGTTCGTCGGGCTCGGTGTCGGCATCGCTCGGAGGCTCCGGACGCTCCACGTGCCGTCGGGACGCGTCGGTCCCGTATCCTGAGCGCATGCCTCCCCGCCACGATCCCCACGACCTGTCCACGGCCGCCCAGCAATACCTCCTGGCCCTGAGGGTGATGGCCGGGTCGGCCGAAGGCGGTCGGGTCACCGCGGCCCAGATCGCGCGCAATCTCGGCGTGACCACGCAGGCCGCGAGCGAGATGTTCCGCCGCCTCGTCGCCGACGGCCTCGTCGCCCAGGCCGGGGGGCGCGAGCTGCACCTGACCTCTGCCGGGCGGACGGCGGCGGACGGCATCTTTCGACGGCACGCGCTCCTCGAGTGGCTCCTGACCAAGGTGATCGGCCTCGGCTGGGCCGAGTCGGACGACGAGGCGATGCGCCTGCAGAGCGCGATCTCGCCGCGGGTCGAGGCACGACTCGATGAGATGCTCGGCCACCCCGACACGTGCCCCCACGGCAACCCGATCGATGCCGAGACGGCCAAGCGGCGCCCGGCTGGCATCCGCCTGAGCGACGTCGGGGCCGGCGAACGGGCCACCGTCTACCGAATCACCGAGGAGGCCGAAGAGGACGCCGGCCTGCTCTCCTACCTGGAGGCGAGGGCGTTGATGCCGGGCGCCCACATCACGATCCTCGCGCGCTCGGAGTCGCTGGACTCGCTCACCCTCGACGGACCGCGCGGGCGGGCCACCCTCGGCCTCCGGCCCGCGGCGCTCGTCCGGGTGCTGCCGGGTGAGGCCGACCCGGCTCTGTTCCACCAGGTGCCCGAGCAGGTCGTCCGCGTCCCCGGATGACCGCTCTCGAACAGGTCCGCGTCCGGATCGCGCCTAGCCCCACCGGGCCGCTCCACATCGGGACCGCACGCACCGCGCTCTTCAACTTCCTGCATGCCCGGCACGTCGGGGGGACGTTCATCCTCCGTCTCGAGGACACGGACCAGGCGCGCAGTTCCATCGCCTACGAGAAGGACATCCTCGACGGCCTGCACTGGCTCGGGCTGGGCTGGGACGAGGGTCCCGAGGTGGCGGGTGAGGCGGCGCGCGGGCCCCACGCCCCGTATCGCCAGATGGAGCGACTTCCCACCTACGCGGCCGCGGCCACGTTGCTCCTCGAACGGGACCAGGCGTACCCGTGCTACTGCACCCCCGAGGAGCTGGCGGCGGATCGGGCCGCCCAGGAGGCGGCCAAGCTGCCGCCACGGTACGTGGGTCGCTGCGCCAACCTGACACCGGCCGAGCGGTCGGCACGCGAAGCGGAGGGCCGCCGGCCGGTCATCCGCTTCCGGGTGGGGGAGGGGGTCGTCGCCTTCGACGACATCGTTCGCGAACGGGTCGAGATCGACGTGGCGAATCTCGGCGGCGACTTCGTCATCGTCCGCGCCGACGGCAGCCCGCTGTACCACTTCACGGTCGTCGTCGACGACGCCGCCATGGAGATCAGCGACGTGATCCGCGGCGAGGACCACCTGTCGAACACGCCCAAGCACATCCTGCTGTTCCGGGCGCTCGGCTACCCGGTGCCGCGCTTCGCCCACCTGCCGCTGATCCTCAACGCCGACCGCTCGAAGATGAGCAAGCGCAAGAGCCAGACCGCGCTCTCGGACTACATCGCGCAGGGGTTCATCCGCGAGGCGCTCGTCAACTACCTCGCGCTGCTCGGGTGGGCGACCGGCAGCGAGGACGAGATCCTCTCGCTCGACGAACTCATCGAGCGGTTCGACATCCACGCGGTCCACAAGGGTGGCGCCGTCTTCGATCGCGAGCGGCTCGAATGGATCAACGGCCAGTGGATCCGCCGGCTCGATGCCGACGAGCTGATCGAGCGCCTGCGCCCGTTCGTCGAGGCGGAGCGAGCGGCCGGCCGCATCGACCGGATGCCGAACGACGACGAGATCCGTTCACTGCTCCCCGTGGTCCAGGAACGGCTGCCGACGCTCGGCGCGATCGGCGATCTCGTCGGGTTCCTGTGGGTCGAGGACCTGACGGTGGATCCGGCGATCCTCGTGCCCAAGCGCTGGGACGCTGACACCACGCGGCAGGCGCTGACGGTCGCACGGGGCGTCATCGCCGAGACCGGCGAGGTCACCTTCGAGGCCGACGAGCTGGAGCCGCCGTTGCGCGCCCTCGCCGAGACGAATGGCTGGAAGGCCGGCGACCTGTTCATGGCGATCCGGGTCGCCGTGACCGGCAGGACCGCGACGCCGCCGCTCTTCGATACGCTCGTGGCGCTCGGCCGGGAGCGAACGCTCCAGCGGATCGATCGAGCCGTCGAAGCCCTGCCGACCGCGGTCTGACCCGATCATGACCGACGGTGTCAGGTTCGACCTTCAGCCTCCAGCATGGAGGACCGGATCGTGAAGGAGGCGACGTGACTCGCGACGATGTGCAGCGATGGCTTGACGGCTACGTCTCGGCCTGGCGGACGTCCGACCCCGTGGCGATCGGCGAGCTGTTCAGTCCGGATGCGACCTACCGATACCACGCGTACGACGAGCCGGTGACCGGCCGCGACGCGATCGTGGCGGACTGGCTGGAATCGCCCGACGCCCCCGGGACATGGGACGCCAGGTACGAGCCGTACGCCGTCGATGGGGACCGGGCCGTCGCGATCGGCGAGAGCCGGTATCTGAACCCGGACGGCTCGTTCCGGACCCTGTACTACAACCTGTGGACGCTCCGCTTCGACGACGACGGCCGCTGCGTGGACTTCGTCGAGTACTTCAACGAGCTGCCGGAGGACATGCGCCCGGATCGCTGAGGACGGCTGCGGGCGCGTCCGTCATCGGCCTCGCCGGTGCTGCTACGCTCGGGGTCATGAAGGTGCTCTACGCGTTCCTCGCGATCGGCATGCTCCTGGCCGTGCTCGTGATCGTGATGATGCTGGTCGTGTCGAGCGCCCCGCCAGTCGCGCCGCCCGACGTGCCACTGACACCCGCGCCGTCATGAGCCGCGCCAGATGGGTGGTGCGTCCGCGCCACCCTTGACCGCTCGCTAATGCGTCGTTAACACACGCCGCTATGCTCAGGGTGGATGGCACGCACGATCCTCGTCGTGGACGACGAGCCCACATTGCGCGAGACGCTGGTCGAGGCCCTCGAGGCGGACGGGTTTCGTGTCGTCGCCGCCGCCGATGGGCGCGAGGCGCTCGCGATGTTCCGGGCCGAGCGACCGGACCTCGTGCTCCTGGACCTGATGCTGCCCGAGCTGTCGGGCATCGAGGTCTGCCGGATCATCCGCGCCGAGTCGGGCGTGCCGATCGTCATGCTGACGGCGAAGGACTCGGAGCTGGACAAGGTGGTCGGGCTCGAGCTCGGCGCCGACGACTACGTCACGAAGCCCTTCAGCCTGCGCGAGCTCTCGGCGCGGGTCCGGGCGATCTTCCGTCGTGCGGAGGCGAATGTCGCCGTCGACGGGCCGCCCGCGGTCATCGACCTCGGACGCGTGCAGGCCGACCTTGGCGGGCACCGGCTCCTCCGTGACGGCGAGGTCCTTCCGATCAAGCCCAAGGCGTTCGAGCTCCTGGCGTTCCTCATCCGCCATCCCGGCCAGGTGTTCACGCGGGACCAGCTCCTCGAGCACGTCTGGGGCTACGACTACGCCGGCGAGACCCGGACGGTCGACGTCCACGTCCACTGGCTGCGGAGCCAGATCGAGGAGGACGCCGGGCATCCGGCCTTCATCCACACGGTCCGCGGCGTGGGCTACGTGTTCCGCCGCCCGGCCTGACCGACGGCTCAGCGTTGACCGGCCGATAAGCCGGCGTTGATGTCCCGCCCGCACGATGCGGCCATGTCGATCGACGTTCGAACGCCCGAGTCCCACCCGACGCGAGGGTCGCGGGCCGGCACGTCGGCGCCGGTCGACGGCCTGCGACCGTCCGGGGAGCTCCTCCCCTCGGGCGGTGCTCCCTCTCCCGCCCCAGCGCTGACGCCCCAGCGGGCGTTGGCGCTGGACGCCCTCCGCGTGATGCGTCACATCCGAGGATCCGCAGCCGCGGAGGCGGCCTGGGAAGACGTCTCGTTCGGCCGGAAGGTCGAGGCGGTCCGCCGTCAGCTCGCGCCGATCCGGTCGCGCTCCGGGCTGGCTGCCTCGTTCGACCGCGAGGCCTTCCACGTCCGCCGGCAGGTGGGCCTCAGCCCGGATGTCGAGGGCATGCCGGCAGCCACACCACCCGGTCCTGTTCGTCTCGCCTACGCGCTCCGCTGGCTCGAGCTCGGGGACGGCCGCCCGCGACCGGCGTGGCCGGATCTGGCCTACAGGAAGATGTCGAGCACGAGGTAGGCACCCGCGGCGACGAGGCCGGCGGCCGGGATCGTGAGCACCCAAGCGGTCACGATGTCCCCGGCGATGCCCCAGCGGACGGCTGACACGCGCGTGCTCGAGCCGACGCCCATGATCGCGGTCGAGATGACGTGGGTCGTCGACACCGGCACGCCGACCTGCGACGCGCCGAGGATGATCGTCGCCGCCGTCGTCTCCGCCGCGAAACCATGGACAGGGTCGAGCTTGACCACACGCTGGCCCATCGTCTTGATGATCCGCCAGCCACCGGCGGCCGTGCCGAGCGAGATCGCCGTCGCCGCGATCAGGATGACCGGGAGCGGGACCACGAACTCGTCGATCACCCCGGCCGACAACAGGGCCAGGGTCATGATGCCCATGGTCTTCTGGGCGTCGTTCGAGCCGTGGCTGAAGGCCATGAAACCCGCCGAGACGACCTGGAGCCGGCGGAACCGGAAGTTCAGCCGTTGCGGGTTCGCCCCCCGAAAGAAGTTGAGCAGGACGACCATGAACAGAAAGCCCATCGTGATGCCCAGGATCGGCGACGCGACGAGCGGCACGAGGACCTTCCAGAACACGCCTTCCCAGATGACGGCGTCCGTGCCGGCCGCGATGATCGTCGCTCCAAGCAGCCCGCCGATGAGGGCATGGCTGCTCGAGCTCGGGATCCCGAGGCGCCAGGTGATCAGGTTCCACGTGATCGCCCCGATCAGGGCCGCGGAGATCACGACCAGGTCCGTGTCGGTGGATTCGACGAGCCCGGCGCCGATCGTCTTGGCGACCGCGGTGCCGGTGAGCGCGCCGGCGAAGTTTGCCGTGGCCGACAGGAGGATCGCGTGCTCGGGCTTCAGGGCCCGCGTCGACACCGACGTCGCGATCGAGTTCGCCGTGTCGTGGAAGCCGTTGATGTAGTCGAAGGCCACGGACAGCGCGAGCACCACGAGGAGCAGGAGCGTCACGCCTTCGAGCACGAAGCGGAAGCCTAGCAGGTGCGCGGGTAGAGAGAGCGACCTCGGCGCGGCCGCTGGTCCGGCCGGGCGCAGCGCACCGTGGCGCGCGGCTATCCTTGTCGCCCATGCGCCTGTCCCACCTGTTCTTCGCCACGCTCCGCGACGACCCCGTCGATGCGGAGATGCCGTCCCACCGCCTGCTGCTGCGCGCGGGCTACCTGCGCCAGCTCGGGTCGGGGATCTATTCGCTGCTGCCCCTGGGCAAGCGCGTCAGCGACCGCGTCGAGCAGGTCATCCGCGAGGAGCAGAACGCGATCGGCGGCCAGGAGATGGAGATGCCGGTCGTGCACCCGGCCGACATCTGGCGGGCCAGCGGCCGCTACGACGCGATCGGTCCGGAACTGACCCGGTTCAAGGATCGAGGCGGGCGGGACATGGTCCTCGCGATGACCCACGAGGAGGTCGTCGGGATCCTGCTCGCCGACATCGTCCGCTCGTATCGCCAGCTGCCGATGATGGTCTATCACTTCCAGACGAAATGGCGCGACGAGCCCCGCTCTCGCGGCGGCCTCATCCGCGTGCGCGAGTTCGTCATGAAGGACGCGTACAGCTGCGACCTCGACGATGCCGGGCTCGACGCGAGCTACCAGGCCCAGTACGGCGCCTATGAGCGGACCTTCGAGCGGCTCGGGCTCGAGGTCGTCGCGGTGTCGTCCGACGTGGGCATCATGGGCGGGACCGGTGCCCACGAGTTCATGGTCCTCAACCCAGCTGGCGAGGACGTCCTGGTCCTGTGCGAGTCGTGCGGCTACGCCGCCAACCGCCAGGTCGCGGTCGTGCCGAAGCCCGAGGGCAGCGGGGAGGCCCCACTGCCACGCGAGGACGTCGCGACACCCGGGACGACGACGATCGCCACGTTGGCGGCGTTCCTCGGGATCGACGCGAGCAGGACCGCCAAGGCGGCCTTCTTCATGACCGGCGACGGTCGCCTGGTGACGGCCATCGTGCGCGGCGACTTCGAGGTCAACGAGACGAAGCTCGGCAACGCCGCGAGCGCGGTCGGTGGCATCCGGCCGGCGACGGTCGAGGAGATCCGGGCGGCGGGGATGGAGCCCGGCTACGGCTCGCCGATCGGTGCCCACGACACGACCGTGGTCATCGACGACCTGGTCGCGCGCTCACCGAACCTCGTCGCCGGGGCGAACCGCGAGGGGTTCCACGTCCGCAACGTCAACGTCGGGCGCGACTTCAGCCCCGACGTGACCGCCGACATCACGAATGCGCAGGAGGGCGATCCCTGTCCGGACTGCGGCACCGGCGTCATCCTCCGCAACGGCATCGAGGTCGGCAACATCTTCAAGCTCGGGACGAAGTTCACCGACGCGTTCGGGGCCACCTACCTCGGCGAGGATGGCGTGGCCCATCCCATCGTCATGGGCTCGTACGGGATCGGCGTCGGGTCGCAACGTCGCCTGCGTCGTCGAGGCCCATCACGACGAGAAGGGCATCGTCTGGCCGGCCGAGGTCGCGCCCTACGCCGCCCACCTCGTGACGATCGGGGCCGCAAAGGAGCCGCGGGTCACCGAGGTCGCCCAACGGCTGCACGACCTCGCGGCGGCCGCCGGCACGCGCCACGAACTGCTCTGGGACGACCGCGACGAGTCGCCGGGCGTCAAGTTCACCGACGCCGAGCTGCTGGGCATGCCCTGGATCGTGACGATCAGCCCGCGATCGCTGGCCGCGGGCGGCATCGAGGTCACGGAGCGGGCGACCGGGGAGCGCTCGACGCGACCGATCGAGGACGTGGAGGCGTGGCTGACCGGTCCGCGCTAGGGGCGGGTGAGCTCCTCGGGGAGTTCCCTGGCGAGCGCGGCGCGGGCGGCGTCGATCTGGGCGTCGTCAAGGGTGGTCCCGTCGAGCGCGATGACCGATTCGCCGCCTTCGGGCAGGGCGTCCACGAGCGCGGCGGACGAGACGCCCTCGCCGGTGATCGATCTCGCTGACATCGTCGATCCGGGTGATGGCGAAGGTGATCCCCGGCGGGATCGACGCGGCGATCGAGACCTCCGAGACGCGGTAGGGCGAGTTCTTCTTGCGCAGCGCGTTGTTCGTCATCTCCTGGAGCGCGGTCGCCTTGATGATGAGCTCGGCGAGCGTGCCCGGGTCGATCCGCTCGACGACGGTCGAGATGCCGCGCCGGGCCATCCCCATCGCCTCGCGGGCCTGCTTGCCGAGGCGTTCCTGGGTGGCCGGATCATTCGCGTTCCGGGTCGCGTCACCGGCCATGACCCGGGCGGCTTCGGCAGCCTGTTGGGCCTGCTCCGCCGCGCGCTTGATGAAGCTCACAAGACCACCCTCCAGCGCTCCGGACCCCACTCCGGCCGGCTCTCGGAGCATAGCGGCCCGCCCACGCCGTGGGAATGCCTAGGATGGTGGCGATGCCACGACCGCCCTTGCCCAGCGACGACCTGTATGCCCGCCTCGGCGTCCCGCTCGATGCCAGCGTCGAAGCGATCGAGATCGCCTGGCGCGGCCTGCTCCGACGCCACCATCCCGACGTCGCCGGTGACGAGGGCCTCGAGCTGGCCAAGCGGATCAACGTCGCGCACGACTGGCTGAGCGATCCGGTCCTGCGCGCGCGCTACGATCGCGAGCGCGGCCTGCGCCACGCGGTCGGGCCACGAGGCGATGGACGCGGGCCGTGGCACGCTCGCGGCCCAGCCCGGGGTCCGCTCGAGCCGGAGCCGACTCGCCCGGCCGGCCGCCGCCGCGCCGCCGATCCGGAAGTGGCGATCCGTCGGTTCCTCGAGCGGATCGAGTCGCTCACCGCCACGGACATCGATCGGCTCTCGCTCGCGGAGCCGCCACCGATCGCCTTCGGGGCGACGATCCGCCGATTCCTGCCACCCGCCCAACGCGCGTCGCCTCGACGACGTCGAGGCACGGGTCGCCGCGGTCCTCCCGGCGGCCGCCGAGCGGGCGACCATCCGCGACGCGATCGACGGTTACGCGACCGAGCTCGTCCTCGGCTCGTTCCTCGACGAGCTGCTCACCGAGCCATTCCGGAGTCGCGCGCACGAGCGCCTGACCCGCGGCTGGGATGCGGCCGTGGATCGACCACGCTACGGGCCGAACGGCGCGGGCGTCGAGGCCTACCTGGGCCGTCTCAGCGGGCTGGACGCGGCCGGCCTCGGGCGGCTGGCCGCGACGGGCGTCGGGCTTGCCGCCGAGGATCCATGGCCGGGTGGGCTGACGCCCGAGGACGACGACGGTCTCCGCGTGTCATCCGCGCTGGCGGGCCGCGACGCCGTGGCCGCGATCCCGGTCGGTCCGGACGGCCCGGCACCGCCGCGGGCTCGCCGTGCGGCCGCGCGCCTCGCCCACCTGCTGGTCCTGCGTCACGCCTTCGCGCCGGCGACCTTCGGAGACCTCACCGCCCCCTGGCGTCCATGGCTCCTCCCGACGGAGGCGCCGCCCCCGCCGGTCCGCCGTCCGGTCAGGAGTTCTTGAGCGTGATCCGCTCGATGACGTCGGCGACGTCCTCGCACAGGTCGATGGTCTCCTCGAGGACGTTGTAGACCTTTCGCCACTTGATGATGCTGATCGGGTCGCCGCCCTCGAAGAGATCGGCGATCGCCTGGCGCCCGATCCGGTCACCCTCGTTCTCGAGGCGATGGATCTCGATCCGGTACTGGTCGAGGCCCTGGAAGCCGCGCAAGTGGACCAGCGCCTCGTGGATCTGTTCGCATTGCTTGACGATGAGCGTGGCCAGCTCGACGGCGGCCGCGCTCGGCGCGTCGATCTTGTAGAGGAGGAACGTGTCCGCGGTCTCCTCGATCCCGTCGAGGACGTCGTCGAGCGCGCTGATCAGCGCGTGCATGTCCTCGCGATCGAACGGCGTGACGAACGTCGACTCGAGCTTCTGGCCGATCGAGTGGGTGATCTCGTCGCCGCGGTGTTCCGCATCGCGGATCTCGCCCGCCCGGCGCTCGATCTCGTCCCACGAGCGGAGCATCGCCTCGAGCAGGCGGGCCGCACCGAGGACATTGACCGCGTCCTCGACGTACAGGTCGAAGAAGCGCTCTTCGCGCGGGATCAGTCGCAGTCGCACGCCGATAGGGTAGCCGGTCGGCCTGGCCGGTGACCGGTCGGGAGGGTCGCCGGTATGCGATGCTCGGGACGTGGACGGCCTCGTCATCCTGTTCATCGTCGTGCAGGCGATCCTGCTGGCGTTCGCGATCGGCGTCGCCATCGGGCGTGGCCGCGAACTCGGGGACATCCGTGAGGCGACCGAGCCTCGCTCGACCGGCGACGATCTCGGTGGCCACGTGCGCAGGCTCATCGAGGAGGCCGATGCCGCGACCTTCGAGCTCGATGGCGTCCGACGCGACCTCAGTTACCTCATCGAGCTCATCGGGATCGGCATCGTGCGGCTCGCCGACGACCGTCGCATCGAGCTGGCCAACGCGGCGGCACACGCCTACCTGGACCGCCCGGCGGGCTCGCTCCGCGGCCTGAGCCTGACCGGTGCCTTCCTCGACGCGCGGATCGAGGCCATCGTCGAGAGCGCCCATGCGACCGGTTCCGCTTCCGGTGAGGTCCGGCTGCGGCCCGACGGCGCGGTGCTCGTCGTGCGTGCGCGGCGGTCGCCGGTCAGCGGCGTGTGGCTGGTGCTCGAGGACGTCTCCGAGCTGCGTCGCCTGCAACAGATCCGCGCCGAGTTCATCGAGAACCTGTCCCACGAGCTGCGGACGCCGCTCACGACCGTGAGCCTGCTCGCCGAGACGCTGACCCGTGAGGCGGATGCGGCCGGTGACGCCATCCCGGCCAAGATGCGCGACCGGATCGCCAAGATCGAGGTGGAGACCGGGCACCTCGTCCAGATGGTCAACGAACTGCTGGACCTGTCCCGCATCGAGACCGGCGTCGGGCCGATCCTGCTCGACGATGTCGACCTCGCGCGGATCGCGACAGCCACGCTCGAGCGCCTGCACCTCTTCGCCGAACGCCAGGGCGTGACGCTTATCGTGGACGTGCCCGAGCCGGTCCCGATGGTCCGTGGCGACGAGGCTCGCCTCGGGCAGGTCCTCGTCAACCTGCTCCACAATGCGGTCAAATTCAGCCCTGACGGCGGGACCGTGACCGTGACCGTCCGGGCCTACGGCAGCGACGTGCTCACGTCCGTCGCCGACCAGGGCGTCGGGATCCCGCAGGCGGCCCAGGCCCGGATCTTCGAGCGGTTCTACAAGGTCGATCGGGCGCGCGTCCGGGGCGAGGCCGGGGGCACCGGCCTGGGCCTGGCGATCGCGCGGCACGTCATCGAGCAGCATGGCGGGCGGATCTGGGTCGAGTCCGAGGAGGGGGCCGGTTCGACGTTCTCCTTCGCCCTGCCGATCCCGTCCGACCCGGACTGAGGGGAACCCGGAAGGAGCCGATGGACCGCCTGCACGTCGCCACGTTCAACATCCTCAACCTCGCCGACCGCTGGGCGGAGCGGCTGCCGCTGATCCTGACGGACATGGCGGCGCTCCAGCCCGACGTCATGGCCCTGCAGGAGGTCGTCTACCCGATGCAGCAGGACCGACTCATCGGCGCGGCGGGCGAGGGTCGATATGCGGCCATCCGGGGCTGGGCGGGCCGGCCGGAGTACGGCAACAGCCTGCTCGTGAAGGAGCCGCTCCACGCGACCGCCTTCGAGCGGCTCGAGCTGTCCATGGGTCGCTCCGCCCACCGGGTGCTCATCGTGCTGCCGAGCCGCGCGACGGTCCTCGTCGTCGCGACGCACCTCCATCACGCCGTCGACGCGGCGGCCGAACGCGACGCGCAGGCCAGCGCGCTCCTCGACTGGCTGGAGAAGGCTCCCGCCACCGACGCGACCATCGCGATGGGCGACTTCAATGCCGACCCCGCCGAGCCGACCTATGCCCGGATGCGCCGCGCCGGCTTCCGGTCCGCCTATGCCGAGGGCGATGGCGCCGAGCCGGCGGTCACCTGGCCATCGGGCCTGCAGGCGCCCGCGATGGATACGGATGGCGACCCGGACTGCCTCGACTACATCTGGGTCCGGGGCAGCGTCAAGGTCGTCGATGCGCGACTCGTGTTCGATCGGCCGGATCCCGAGGACCCGACGCTCTACCCGAGCGACCACCTCGGGATCAGTGCGCACCTGGAGATCGGCTGACGCGTGGCGGCGATGTCCATGCCCGCGCGCACGCTCCGGCTGGCCCACCGCGGCGACTGGCGGCACGCCCCGGAGAACAGCCTGGCGGCGTTGCTGGCCGCGGTGGCTGTACCCGGCTGCGACGGTCTGGAATTCGACGTGCGGCGCGCGAGTGACGGCACGCCGGTCCTGGCTCACGACGAGACCCTCGAGCGCGTCCACGGCCGGCCCGACCGGGTGGACGCGCTGACGGTCGAGGCGCTCGAAGCCGTCGGGATCCCGATGCTCGCGGACGCGCTGGCCGCCGTCCCGCGGCGCGCCTTCCTCGATGTCGAGCTGAAGGGCGAGCACGACCGGACGGTCGTCGAGGTGCTGGCGTCCGGTCGGGGAGCGGACCTGCGGAACGCGGTGGTCTCGTCGTTCGAACCGGACACCCTCGAACGGATCGGGGGTCTCGCGCCCTTGTGGCCGCGTTGGCTGAACGCCGCGACCCTCGACGCGGAGGTCATCGCCGAAGCGCTCGAGCTCGGCTGTCGCGGCGTCGCCGTCGAGTGGCAGTCCATCGACGAGGGCTCGATGGGGCTGGCCCGGACCGCCGGACTGGAGGTCGTGGCCTGGACGGTCCGCCGCCGGGCGACGTTCGACCGCCTGACCCGGCTGGGGGTCGCGGCCGCCTGTGTCGAGGCGGCTGCCCTGGACGGGTAGCGTTCGACGCTGATCGCGCCGCTCGACCGGGCGAGTGGCTATGCTCGCCGGGTGTCCACGGGACCCTCGGATCCGGCGCCGCCCGATGTGCCCCTGCCGCTCGATGGCGCGCCCACGGCCCGTCGCCTGTCGCCGGCCCTGGCCGCGGTCCTCACCTTCGTCGCCGCGGCGAGCGTCCTGGTGCTGGAGATCGCTGCCGGACGACTCCTGGCGCCGTACGTCGGCGTCTCGCTGACGACCTACACCGGGATCATCGGCGCGATCCTCGCCGGGATCGCGTTGGGCGCGTGGCTCGGTGGCCGGGCGGCCGATGCCGTCGGGCCACTGCCGCTGATCGGGCCGGCCTTCGTCTTCGGCGGCCTCAGCGCCATCGCGTCGGTCCCGATCGTCGGCGCCATCGGCGAGATCGGCTCCGGCGAAGGCCTGGTGCCGATCGTGGTGCTCGCGACGACCGGCTTCGTGGTCCCGGCCGCCGCCCTGTCGGCGATCGGCCCGATGCTCGTGCGGGGCACGCTCACCGATCTCGCCACCAGCGGCACGATCGTCGGCCGCCTGTCGGCGATCGCGACGGTCGGCGCGATCACGGGCACGTTCCTCACGGGCTTCGTCCTGCTGGGCCTTGTCCCGACTCGCGTCCTGATCGTCGGGCTCGGGCTCGGCCTCGCCGCCATCGGCGTGGCGTTGACGGTGTGGCTCGGGCGCCGGGGTCCGGCCGCGATCCTGATCGTCGCGACCGTTGCACTGAGCGGGATCACGCTGGTGGCGCCCTCACGGTGTGACACCGAGAGTGCGTACTACTGCATCGCGATCCGACCCGACCGATCCGACCCGGACGTCCGGATCCTCGTGCTCGACAACCTCACGCACGCCGCAGTCGACCTGCGGGACCCGACGAACCTGCGCTTCGGGTACATCCGCCGATTCGCCGACGTGACCCGGCCGCGCGCGCGACGCCCTTGGTCGGCCGCCCGATGTCCTCCATGTCGGTGGGGGCGGGTTCACCTTCCCGCGCTACCTCGAGGCCATGCACCCGGACGCGCGGCAGACCGTGCTCGAACTCGATCCACGTGTGCTCGAGATCGCCCGGTCGGAGCTTGGCTTCGTTCCGACCGATCGGATCGACGTCCGCATCGGCGACGCGAGGCGCTCGATCCGTGCCCTCGCGACCGATTCGTACGACCTCGTGATCGGCGACGCGTTCGGCGGGCTGGCCGTGCCGTGGCACCTGACGACGGCCGAATTCCTCGACGAGGTCGTGCGCGTCCTTCGTCCGAACGGGACCTACGTGGCGAACCTCATCGATTACCCGCCGCTCGCGTTCGTCCGCGCGGAGGTCGCCACGGCCGCGACCCGCTTCAAGCACGTCGCGGTGGTCGCCGCCGAGGCGGATCCTCGATGGCGACGACGGCGGCAATCTCGTGCTCGTCGCGAGCGACAGCCCGCTCGACCAGGTCGGCCGTCGAGGCGGCGATCGAGTCATGGGGCGAGCCCGACGAGACGGTCGTGCTCACGGACCGGACGCGGTCGGTGCGTTCGTCGGTTCGGCGGCGGTCCTGACCGACGACTTCGCGCCGGTCGATCAGCTGATCGGCCGATGACCGACGCCCGTGGGTCGTGCCGCCTATCCTCGGGCGACACCGCATCGGAGGATGGCTCGTGACGGAACGCGCCGATCTCGTCGTCGTGGGGGCCGGGACGATCGGGGGCTGGGCGTCCGTCTTCGCGAAGGCCGAAGGGCTCGGTCGGGTCGTCGTCGTCGAGCGCGGACTGGCCGGGATGGGTGCCTCGTCCCGAGCGGCCGGCATCGTTCGCGCGCAGGGCGGCACGCCGGCGACGGTCGCCCTCGGCCGCTGGAGCATCGACTTCTACCGGGGCCAGCAGGCCGCCTACGGGACCGATTCGGGCTTCCGAGAGCTCGGCTACCTGATCCTCGCGGTCACCGAGGAGGACGAGCGGGCCGGCCGTGAGCGGGTGGCGATGCAGCAGGCCGAGGGTCTCGCGGTCCGCTGGCTCGACGCGGCCGAGGCCGCCGCGGTCGCCGTCACGCTCGCACCGGACGGTCATCGCGGCGGGAGCTTCATCGAGACCGACGGCGCCATCGACCCGCCACGCAACGTCCGCGCGTACGGCCTGGCGATGCAGGCGGCCGGGGTCGAGCTGCGTGAACGCACGACGTTCACCGGGCTCCGCACGACCCCCACCGCCGACGGCAGCCGCGTCACCGCGGTCGAGACCGACACCGGGGTCATCGAGACCGGGCGGGTCCTGCTGACCGGCGGTCCATCGCTCCGGGCGGTGGGTCGCCTCGCGGGGCTGCGGATCCCGGCTGGTGCGGCTCGCCACACGGTCGCGGTCCTCGAACCGAGCCCGGTCTTCGACGTCCCGCGCATGCCGATGGTCTTCGACATCGGGGCCGGGCTGTACTGGCGGCTCGAGGAGGGCGGCCTCCTGTTCGGCTGGAGCAACCCCGACGAGCCGCCGGGCGAGAACCTGGCGGTGGACTGGCCGTTCCACGAGCGGATGCGTTCGCGACTGGAGGCGTTCGTGCCGGCCACGCGCGGCCTGGCCCTTCGTCGGATCTGGGCGGCGACCATCGACTACACCCCGGATCACCTGCCGATCCTCGGACCCGCGCTGACGCCCGATGGCGCTCGGATCGAGGGCGTGACCGTCGCCTCGGCCGGCGGCCACGGGATGATGTGGGGCCCGGGCGTCGCGCGGGTCGCCGCTGACCTCGTCACGCACGGCAGGACCGAGGTCATCGATGTCGGCGACCTTGGCCTGGACCGGTTCGACGCCGACGGTCGCAGCCGCCTGGCGAGCGATCCGATCGCACTCCCGTTCCCGGTCGCCGCCGACTGAGGCGAAACAGACGCCAGTCGAACGCTAACGAGGCGATGACCTCCTGACGACATCCGACGGCCACCCTCCGTTCATCTACAGGAAGCAGCGGAGGGATCCATATGCGTCGTCGGACGACCATCCTTGCCTCGATCGTCGGGGTCAGCCTGCTGAGTACCGGGCTCGCCAGCGCAACGAGCTCGGTCGACAGGACCCGGGCGGTGCGGGACGCGATCGAAGGCGGCCGCGCGAAGAACGTCATCCTGCTCATCGGCGACGGGATGGGGGACTCGGAGATCACCATCGCGCGCGACTACACAGTCGGAGCGGGGGGCAAGCTCAACATCGACAAGTTCCCGCTCACCGGCCAGATGACCACCTACTCCGTCCTCGAGACCGATCCATCCACCCCCGATTACACGTCGGAGTCAGCATCGACCGCGACCGCCTGGTCGACGGGCCACAAGACCGCGGACGGCAGGATCTCGACGTCGGCCGGCACCGACCTCGACCTGAAGACCATCCTCGAGCTGGCCAAGCGGCACGGCTACCGGACCGGCAACGTGACGACCGCCGAGCTCACCGACGCGACGCCGGCGGCGCCCATGGCGCACGTGAACAACCGGGGCTGCCAGGGACCGCTGAATATGGCGTCGTGCCCGAACGACCTCAAGTCGGTCGGTGGGAAGGGCTCGATCGCCGAGCAGGGTGTCGACCTCGGTGTCGACGTGCTCCTCGGCGGTGGCAAGGCCCGCTTCGACCAGGTCATTCCGGCCGGCCAGCCCAACGCCGGCAAGACCGTCCTCCAGACCGCCCTGGATCAGGGCTACGCGTTCGTCGGGGATCGGGCGAGCCTCCTCGCCACCCATTCAGGCAAGAAGCTGCTCGGCCTCTTCACGCCCGGCAACATGAGCCTCGAATGGAAGGGCCCGGTGGGGGCCAACCCGCCCGTCGGTCCTGTGCGCTGCACGGAGGACCTGCGGCCGGCCAACGAGCCGAGCCTGGACGAGATGACGCGAAAGGCGCTCGAAGTCCTGGGCAAGAAACGCCCCGGTCACCGACGCGGATTCTTCCTCCAGGTCGAGTCCGCATCCATCGACAAGCAGGACCACATCGCCCAGGCCTGCGAGCAGATCGGCGAGACCGTGAACTTCGATCGCGCCGTGCGAGTCGCGCTCGACTACGCGAAGAAGCACCCGGACACGCTCGTGATCATCACCGGCGACCACTCGCATACGAGCCAGATCGTCGAGGTCAACGCGACCCCGGCCGGCTTCGGGATCATCCTCGAGACCGACGAGGGTGGCCTCCTGCACGTCACCTACGGGACGGGCAACACACCCACGGGTCACGGCCACACGGGTTCCCAGATCCGGGTCGCGGCGAAGGGACCGCAGGCGGCGAACGTGGTCGGCCTGATCGATCAGACCGACCTCTTCGACATCATGGCGCGAGCCCTGAACGTCGACTAGACGCCGCCCGCTCCGGAAGCCAGAGGCCCGGTCAACGACCGGGCCTCGTCATTCATGCTGCGATCGTCACCCCGGGGTCGTGGGCCTTCACTGACGGCTGGCGAAGGATGGCGAGGATCGCCACCAGGACGATGACGGCCCCGATCCACTGACGCGGATCAAGGCGCTCGCCCAGCAGGAGCGCGCCGGCGGCGACTCCGACGACCGGGATGAGGTAGAACGACAACGCCGCGTACGAGGCCGGGACGTGTCGCAGGGCGCCCAGGTAGAACCAGTAGGCGCCGGCGTAGTAGAGGGCGCCCGAGCCGATCGCGCTGGCGAGCCCGAGCGGTGTCAGGGCGGTCGGTACGACCTGGCCGCCGGCGATGCCGACCACGAGAACGAGCCCGATGGCCAGCACGAGCGCGTGTGCCTGCTGCGACAGGATCACCTGGCTCGTCTCCTTGGCGTCTGGGATCCATCGTCGTGCCACGACGGAGTAGACCGCACAGCACGACGATCCCGGCGACGGTCAAGGCGACCCCGATCAACTGGCCGCTGCTCGACGACGGGTCGTAGACGATCACGACCATGCCGATGACCGCGATGAGCGACAAGACGATGAAGGCTGGTGTGATCCGCTCGTGCAGGAACCAGGCCGCCAGGAACAGGATCATCAGCGGCTCGAGGGCCCACAGCAGCACGTACAGGCTGGCGGTGATCGTGGTCAGCCCGATCAGGCCGAGCGCGTACGCGAGACCCGGGTTGAGGAGACCAAGCCGGCCCAGCAGCGGCGAGCCCTCGGTCCGAAACGAGATCCCCTGACGTCGCATGAGGATCGCCAGGATCGCGAGGCTGGCGGCGAGCTGGATGGGAAGCAGCGTGAACGGCGAGACTTCGGCGAGCGCGGCCTTGCTGATGACGGTGCCGACACCCCAGCAGGTGGCGGCGAGGATCAGCGCGGCGAGGTCACGCCGGGCGATAGACGAACGAGACATGTCGATGCTCCGAGCAGACAGACGACGGATGGACGGGCACTGGGCCCGCTGGCCCCTCGTCGTCGCAGCACGAGTAGCCCGGCACTCGCCGGCGACTCGTCCGTGCTCGTTGCACCCTGGTCACGCCAGCGTCCGTCGCATCGCGACCGCGGTCGTCGAACAGGCGGTCTCGAACTCGATTGACGTGGCCACATCGACCGGCACGGAGGTGCGATCGATGGTCTCGTAGCCGAGGCGGTTGAACCACGGCTCGGCCGTCTCGGTCAACAGGATGAGACTCATGGCTCCGCCGTCGCGGGCCAGGTCCTCGAGGGCGTGGACCAAGCTGGTCCCGACACCGGTCCCTCGATGGTCGGGCACGACGGCGACCGAGCGCAGCAGTGCGGCGCCATCGTACGGCTCGATGGCTGCGCAGCCGACCAGGCGACCGCCGTCGCTGACGACCACGCCGGTCGCGAAGGCCTCGGCCGCCCCGTCTACGGGCAGTCCGGCCTCAGTCAGCAGGTCGCGGACGGCCGGCCAGTCGCTGGCCGCCGCGCGCTTCGTCTGCATCAGCAGCAGCCGGAACCACCGCAGCAACCGGCCTCGGTGACCGGGAGCATCTCGCGTGGCGCCGAGAGGTCGACGAGCGGCCGGGCATCGGCCGGCTTGGTCGCCTTGATGATCGCGCTGATCATCCCGTCGATGACCGTGTGCGACGGCGTGATCGAGACGTCCGTCAGGCCGACCGCCTGCAAGCCCTCGCGGAACTCAGAGACGGATAGGGCACCCGCGATGCAGCCGGCGAAGGAGCCGCGCTCGGCGCGCTGCTCCGGGCTCAGCGAGTCCTCCGCCACGATGTCGCTGATCCCGATCCGGCCGCCCGGGCCGCAGGACGCGGGCGATCTCCGCGAAGACGGCGTGCTTGTCGGCGGCGAGGTTGACGACGCAGTTGCTGATGACGACGTCGATGGATTCGGCCGGCAGCGGCAGCGCCTCGATGTGGCCCTTCAGGAACTCGACGTTGGTCGCGCCCGCCTGGGCGGCGTTGGCCTGGGCCAGCGCGAGCATCTCGTCGGTCATGTCGACCCCGAACGCGCGCCCGGTCGGGCCGACCCGCTTGGCCGAGAGGAGGACGTCGATGCCGCCACCCGAGCCCAGGTCGAGGACGCGCTCGCCAGGATGGAGGTCGGCCACCGCTGTCGGGTTGCCGCAGCCAAGTGATGCCAGGACCGCGGCGTCGGGCAGTTCGTCGCGCTCGAGCGCCGAGTACAGGTTCGCGCCGATGGTCTCGGGATCGCTGCAACACGAGGAGCCCTGGGAGGCGCGGACCGCGGCATCGGCGTAGTGCTGCCGAACGGTCTCGTGGATGGTCTCGGTGGTCATCGCTGGCTTGCTCCTCGGTGCTGACGGGCCGTGATTGCTGTATTGATACTTGACGATATAGACATCTGTCAATACATTGGGCAGATGAAGCGCCAGACCGATCCCGACGTGCTCCTCCTCCAGGCTGCTGCCGACCCCACTCGACTTGCGATCCTCCGCCAGTTGAGCGATCTTGCCGAGGTCTGCGCCTGCGACTTCACTGCCTGCTGCGACGTTAGCCAGCCGACGGTCTCGCACCACCTCAAGGTCCTCCGCGACGCCGGCTGGATCGAGGGCGAGCGTCGCGGCACGTGGGTCTGGTACTCGCTCCGACCCGAGGCGGTCGCGCGCTTCCGCGAACTCGCCGGGGCTTTTGGGCCGAGCATCGTCTTGCCGGCTACCTCGCGTCGCCTCCCGGTCGTCGAGGCGCGTGCCTAGGGTTGTCGCTGCAGGTAACGGTAGACGAGGACTGCGCCGATCGCGCCGATCGGCGGAGCCACCAAGTAGATCCACAGGTCGGACAGGTCGCCGCTGACGAGTGCCGGACCGATGGATCGGGCCGGGTTCATCGAGGCCCCACTGATCGGTCCGCCGACCATGGCGCCGAGCGCGACCGTCCCGCCGATGGCGATGGCTGCGCCCTGTCCGACGGCGCGAGTGTCCGTTGCCACGGCGACGATGACGAGCATCAGGAAGAACGTCAGCACGACCTCCCAGGCCAGCGCTTGGAGGTCGCTGTCGGCTGGATGGGTCACGCCGAGCGGCACGTCGCCGAGCGTCGCCCGAAGCAACGCGGCACCGGCGACGGCTCCAGCGACCTGTGCGGCCCAGTAGGGCAGGACGCGAGCCATCGAGAAGTGCCGGCCGACCGCGAAGGCCGCGGTCACCGCCGGGTTGAAGTGGGCGCCCGACACGTGGCCGAAGGCGTAGACCATGGCCATGATCGCGAGGCCGAACGCGGCCGCGATGCCGGCCGGGCCAAGAGTGCCGACCGCGATCGCGCCACAGCCGGCAAAGACCAAGACGAAGGTGCCGATCGCCTCGGCGATCAGCGCCGGCCCCAGCGGCAGCGACCTCAACCCGCGATGACGGAGCGGCGTGTGCGACCGGCGGCCCGGAGGGCGACCTCGACGAACGGGCGGATCCGCTGGTTGACTTCCATGTAGGTGCGCTGGAAGGCGGCGAGCTTCTGGGCGTCGCTGCCCTCGACCTCGGCCGGGTCCTCGAGGCCCCAGTGCAAGGTGTTGTGGACGCCGGGGAAGACCGGGCAGGTCTGGCGCGCGCGGTCGCAGACCGTGATGACGTAGTCGAAGGGCTGGCCGAGGAACTCGTCCACTGACTTGCTGCGAGCCTCTGACCAGTCGATGCCGGCGTCGTCGAGGACGCGGATCGTGTACGGGTTGACGCCCTTGGGCTCGACGCCCGCCGAGAAGACCTCGAAGTCCGGCACCGCCGATCCGGCCGAGAACGGCCTCGGCGATCTGGCTGCGGGCGCTGTTGCCGGTGCACACGAAGAGCACCCTGATCGGAGCCTCGGACATGGGACGTCCCTTCCTTCTGCCACGGGCACGGCCCGCGGCTGCGATGGTGGCTTCGAGATCGATGAGTTCGCCGTCGAGACGGTCGAGGTCGTCGCGCTGGCGGGCGATCGCTGCTCTCTGGTCGGCGATCAGAGGCGCCAGGTCACGGTCGGCCTCGCCGCGCTCCAGGCACAGTCGAGCCATCCGACCAGCGTCCTCGGGACCGAGCCCGAGACGCCGCAGGCTGACGACCAGTCGGAGTCGGGCGAGGTCCTCCTCGGCGTACTCGCGATATCCGTTGGGCTGCCTAGTCGGCTGGTGGGATCACCCCGGCCGACTCGTACCAGCGCACCGCCGATGGCGCGATGCCCGCGCGCGCCGCCAGTTCCGAGACCTTCATGGCCGGAACGTACACCTTCAAGCCGCTCGAAGGTCAAGGCATGGGCAGGATGATCCAGTCCGGGCGCCGACGCCGGTCGCCGCTCGGAGCCTCCGGGCCCCTTCGCTACAGGCCCGAATCGAGGTGGTCCGTGGGCCTTGCGACTGGCTTGCAGATGGCCAGAAGCGATTGACCCTCCCCATCCTGGATGACTACGGTGGCGCCACCTATCTCGTGGACGAGGGTCGCGCCGCCACTGCGCCGAGGCCCTGACTGACGGGGGAGGGAGGACGCCCCTCGACCAGCACGATGTTCTGCCCGATTCGTTGCACCAGGGACCACGGGCGCGCTGATCGCGCGCTCACCCACTGCAAGGAGCCCAAACGTGGCAACCACATCGTTGTCGGCGACGGCTGACGTCGCCGAGTACCGATTCAAGCTGCCGTTCGTGATCACGGCCTCGGCGGCCGGCACGATCATCGAGTGGTACGACTTCTACCTCTATGGCGTCCTCGCGGCGTTCTTCTCCACACAGTTCTTTCCCCCGGGAAACGACACGGCCGCCCTGCTGGCGTCGCTCGCGACGTTCGGGGCCGGGTTCGCCGTGCGGCCGTTCGGGGCCGCATTCTTCGGTCGGATCGGCGACCTCATCGGGCGCAAGTTCACGTTCCTGGTGACGATCACGGTCATGGGCCTCTCGACCGCGCTGGTCGGCATCCTCCCGACGTACGCCCAGATCGGCATCCTGGCCCCGATCATCCTGGTCGTCCTTCGGCTCGCCCAGGGCCTGGCCCTTGGTGGCGAGTACGGCGGCGCCGCGATCTACGTCGCCGAGCACAGCTCCGACGCCAAGCGCGGCCAGAACACGAGCTGGATCCAGACGACCGCCACCCTAGGCCTGCTGCTCGCGCTCGTCGTCGTGGGGATCACTCGTGCCTCGATGTCCGCCGAGGAATTCACCAGCTACGGCTGGCGGATCCCGTTCCTGCTGTCGGTGATCCTGGTCGCCTTCGCACTGCTGATCCGGCTGCGCCTCAAGGAGACACCGCTCTTCACGCAGCTGAAGTCGTCCGGCAAGTCGTCGAGCTCGCCCTGGCGCGACTCGCTCGGCAACCCGACCAATCGTCGGCTGATCGTCCTCGCCCTGCTGGGTGCGACCGCCGGCCAGGCCGTGGTCTGGTACCAGGGTCAGTTCCAGGCCCTGTTCTTCCTCGGGACCAACCTCGGGGTCCGGTATCAGGACGCTTACCTCATCGTCGGCACGGCGATCGTGCTTGCCACGCCGTTCTTCGTCGTCTTCGGCCGGCTGTCCGACCGGATCGGCCGGAAGCCGATCATCCTCGCCGGGTGCCTGATCGCGGCGATCAGCTACTTCCCGATCTACAACCTCATGACGACCTTCGCGCACCCACAGGGCACGTTCGATCACGCGCTGGGTAAGTTCGTGGGCGCGGACGGTACCCCCACCGTCGCCCAACCGGAGTTCCTGCCCCTTATCGCCCTGGTGTGGATCCAGATCATCTTCGTCACGATGGTGTACGGGCCGATCGCGGCCTTCCTCGTCGAGTTCTTCCCCGCGAAGATCCGGTACACGTCGCTGTCGATCCCGTATCACATCGGCAATGGCTGGTTCGGCGGCTTCCTGCCACTGATCGCGGCCGCGCTCCTCGCCTCGACCGGGAACCTCTACGCCGGGCTCATCTACCCGATTGCGGTGGCCCTGTTGACCGTGGTGATCGGCGGCCTCTTCATCCGCGAGTCCCGCCACGTGCGTATCTGGGATGAGGTGGGTGGCGAGACCGAGAATGTCTCGGCCGCGGCCCGCGGCTAGCCTCGAAAGGGTCTGAACGGCGCCCGCCGGGCCTCAGAGCAGGTCCGGCGGGACCAGCCAGCGCAGGATGCCGCCGGCGGGTCGCAGGGGCAGGTCGAGCTCGAACTTGGCCAGCGTGCCTTTGCGCATCGGGATGCGAAGCGCGCCCGCCAGGACCGCGACCAGTTCGCTGAAGTCCGGATCGTGGCCGACGAGGACGACCTGCTCGGGCTCACCGGCATCGTGCAGGAGCTCCCCGAGACTCTCGAGGGACAGGGCGCCCGCGAGGCGGTCGTCGACACCGACCGGGACCGCCAGGTGGAGCGCGATGAGCTCCGCCGTCCGGGCCGCTCGCACCTTGGGCGAGCTGATGATGGCGTCCGGCGCGAAGCCCAGCCTCGACAGGTACCGACCGAGGCGGTCGGCCTGTCGCTCGCCCTTTTCGGAAAGCGGACGCACATCGTCCGGGCCGTCCCAAGCCGCGGGGTCACCGGCGTGCGCGTGGCGCAGGAGGTAGAGCTCCATGGTGTCGTAGGGAGCGTACCCGGTCAGGCGGTCGTCGTCGCGGCCGAGGACTCCATCCGGCGTCGAAGAGCGAGCGGGATGAACTGGTGGATGCGCTCGCCGATCAACGTGAACGTGTGGCGGTACACCGCCATGATCTCGTCATCGGTGCCGGTCGCCTCCGCGGGGTCCTCGTAGCCCCAGTGCAGCGATTCGTGCGAACCGGGGAAGACCGGGCACACCTGGCGTGCCTGGTCGCACACCGTGATGACGTAGTCGAACGGCTGGCCGAGGTACTCGTCGACCGACTTCGACCGTGCCCACGAGGCATCGATCCCGGCGTCCCCGAGGAGCCGCATCGTCCGTGGGTTGAGCCCGTTCGGGTGGGTGCCCGCGCTGTGGACCTCGAAGTCCGCGCCGCCGTGCCGGCGCAGCAGGGCCTCGGCCATGATGCTCCGGCACGAGTTGCCGGTGCACACGAACAGGACCCGGATGGGCCACGCCTCGGTCACGGGTTCAGGTCCTCGACTTCGCCGCTGGCCAGGAAGACCACATCTTCGGCGATGTTCGTGACCCGGTCGCCGATGCGCTCGATGTAGTGCGCCGCGAAGAGGATCCGGGTGCCCCGTTCGACGTTGTCCGGATCGGCCCGCATGAGCTCGACGATGTCGGCGAAGGTCTTGTGATACAGGTCGTCGATCTCGTCGTCCCGGGCGGCCACCGCGCGGGCCTCGATCTGGTCGACATCGACCAGCGCCCGCAGGATCCCGTGGACCAGCTGGGCGGCCAGCTCGCCCATCTCCGGCAGGTCCACGTACTCCTTGAGCGGCGGCTCCGGCGCGAGCTTGCGAACCTGTTTGGCGACCGATGCCGCGTGATCGCCGATCCGCTCCAGTTCGTAGGTGACGTGGTCGAGCGAGAGCAGGAAGCGCAGGTCGCGCGCGACGGGGCCCTGCGTCGCGATCGTGCGGGCGATCTGGCTCGACGTGTGGCGCTGCGCCTCGTTGATCCGCCCGTCGCCCGCGATGACCTCGAGCGCGGCATCCGCGTCGTGGGCGACGAGGGCGGCCAGCGCCGCCCGGATCTGGTCCTCGACGAGCATCCCCATGCGCAGGACGTTGTCCTTGATCTCGCGCTGCTCACGGTCGAGCGCCTCGCGCGGCGGATGCGGTCCTGCTGTCGTCGCGGCGCTGTCTGCGCGTTCCATGATCTCGCTCAGCTGTTCGGTCAGGGCATCGCCCGCCTCTGGCTTGGAGTCCGTCATCGCTGGCTCCTTGGGGCTCATCCGAACCGACCCGACACGTAGTCCTCGGTCAGCTGGTCCTTCGGATTCGTGAAGATGTCGATCGTGTCGCCCTGCTCCACCACATACCCCGCGCGGTCCTCGGCCATGGTCAGGAACACGGTCTTGTCGGAGGCGCGAGCCGCCTGCTGCATATTGTGGGTGACGATGACGATCGTGTAGTTCTGCTTGATCTCGGCCATCAGCTCCTCGATCTGGAGCGTGGAGCGCGGGTCGAGCGCCGAGCACGGCTCGTCCATGAGGATGACCTCGGGCTGCGTCGCGATCGCCCGCGCGATGCACAGGCGCTGCTGCTGGCCACCCGACAGTGAGAGTCCGGACTGCTTGAGCTTGTCCTTGACCTCGTCCCAGATCGCCGCCCGCCGCAGGCTCTTCTCGACGAGTTCGTCGAGGTTGCCCTTGAAGCCGGTCTGGCGCGGCCCGAATGCGACGTTGTCGTAGATGGACTTCGGGAACGGATTCGGCTTCTGGAAGACCATCCCGATCCGCCGGCGGACCTCGACCGGGTCCACACCGGAGGCGTAGAGGTCCTCGCCGTGGTACTCGAGGCGGCCGGTCAGACGCGTGCCCGGGATCAGGTCGTTCATCCGGTTCATCGTGCGCAGGAGCGTCGACTTGCCACAGCCCGACGGGCCGATGAGCGCGGTGATCTGGTGGGTCGGGATGTCGATCGTGACGTCCTTCACCGCCCGGAACTTGGTGTAGTAGAAGTGGACGTCGTCGAGTCGCAGGACGGGTGGCGCCGTTGGCTGGCGTCGCGGGCGCGGTCACGGTCCCGAGCGTCGGCAGGGCCGGTGGCGCATGCGGGGCCACGTCGGTTTCGGGTTCGAGTGAGATCGTCGTCATCGGGTCTCCGTCGCGTGCTGGGTCGTCGGGGGTGGAGGCGTTCGACCGCTGGTCGACCGAGTCCGGTCGTTCTTCGGTCACCATCGCCGGTCGTACCGGTTGCGCAGCAGGATGGCCGCGGTATTGGCCAGGATCGTGACCGCGAGCAGGATGAGGATGGCCGCGGACGTCAGGGCCCGGAACTCCTCCTGGGGCTTGCGCGCCCAGTCGAAGACGATCGTCGGCAGGGCGGCGTACGGACCGCCGAAAAGGTCGGCCAGACTGCCGCCGCTCGAGAACGAGCCAAGGACCGCCCCGACGAGGATGAGCGGTGCCGTCTCGCCCAGGGCACGGGAGAGCGCCAGCACCGTCCCGGTCAGGATGCCCGGCGCGGCCGATGGCAGGACGAGTTGGCGGACCACCTGCCAGCGTGAGGCGCCCGAGTCCGAATCCCGACTCACGCAGCCCCCTCGGGACCGCCCTGATCGCCTCGGCGGAGGTGATGATGACGAGCGGGAGGATCAGGACCGCGAGGGTCAGACCGCCCGAGAGCACGTTGCGTCCGTTGCCGACGCCAAGCCCCGCGAAGAGGGCCACGAAGAAGGCCAGGCCAAGGAGGCCGTAGACGACCGACGGGACCCCGGCGAGGTTCCGGATGTTGACGGCGATGAACCCCGGCAACAGGTTGTCCGGCGCGTACTCCTCGAGATAGATGGCGGTCAGGATGCCGATCGGAAACGCGACGAGGGCCACGATCGCGCACAGGAGCGCCGTCCCGATGAGGCCCTGGGCGATGCCGGCCCGGGATCGGGTTGCTCGCCAGGTTCGACGTCAGGAAATCGCTGCCGCGCTCGGCCAGGACCGGCAGGCCTCGCGTCAGCTGGTCACCGATCAGGACCGCGAGGATCGCCAGACTGAACAACAGGCTGAAGAGCATCACGATGGCGAAGACCGTCCCGGCGACATCGGGACTGGACTGTCGGAGGGTGCCGCGGGCGGCGCCGGCGGTCGCGGTCGAGGCGGTCATGTCGGCCTCCTAGTAGGTCTGGCGCGTGCGGCGCACGAACTGGCGTCGCCGATGAGGTTCAAGCCGAGGGTCATGAGGAACAGCAGCAGGCCCAGGAAGAAGAGGCTCTGGAACGCCGCCGTGTTGCCGGTGACCTGGTCGCTGCCGCTCGCGAGCGCGGCCATCGCACCCGTGAGCGTCTGGCCGGGACCGGTCGGGTCCACGGTGAACAGCGCGCCGCCGCTGGCGCCCGGCTGCGACCGCCACGACCATCGTCTCGCCGATGGCTCGGGAGACCGCGAGGATGAGGGCGGCGACGATGCCCGAGATCGCGGCCGGGACGACCACGCGGATGCTCGTCGTGAGCCGCCGCGCCCCGAGGCCGTACGAGGCTTCCCGGAGCGCGACCGGGACGGCCCGCATCGCGTCCTCCGAGATCGAGGCGACCAGCGGGATCGTCAGGATCCCGACGCCGATGCCGGCGGCCAGGAGGTTGAAGCCCTTGGCGTCGGTGAAGATCGACTGGACGACATTCGGGCTGATCCAGGTCAGGGCGAAGAACCCGAGGACGACGCTCGGGATGCCGGCCAGGATCTCGAGGATCGGCTTGATGATCCCGCGGACGCGGTGGCTGGCGTATTCGGACAGGTAGATCGCGCTGGCGAGACCGATCGGCGCGGCGATGACCATCGCGACGACCGTGATGATGAGCGTCCCGGCCAGCACGGTCGGCGATGCGAGAACATGCCGCGTCGCGGGAACCAGCCCTGCGCGAACAGCTGCTGGAGCTCGATCTGCGCCGAGGAACGCGATCGCCTCGAAGATCAGCGTCAGGACGATCCCGGCGCTGATCAGGATGGAGACGATCGCCGCGGCCATCAGGATGGCCCGGATCGCGCCCTCGTTGCGACGCCGGGCGGCCGTCCCGCCGAGTGAGCGGTGCCACCGGCGCCGTGGCTCGAGCGTGGCGTCGGTCATGTCGTCGACTCCGTCTAGGAGGAATGGAGGAACCGGCCGGACCTCCGAGCTGGTCCGGCCGGTTCGAGGAGGAGGGGGTTACTCGGCTGCTTCCCAGGCGGCCTGGTGGCCGGCCAGCTTGTCGGCCGGCAGGTTGACGTATGGGACGGTCTCGAGGACCGTGCTGATCGTGCCCTCGGCCAGGTAGTAGTCGACGTAGCCGGCCACGGCCGGGTTCTACGACGGCCTTGGCCTTGTTGACGTAGATGTAGAGGGTCCGCGAGATCGGATAGCTGGCGTCCGCGATCGTCTCGGCCGATCGGCGCGACGCACGTCCCGTTCGGCTCCTTGGTGACGCCGAGTTCCTTGACGGTGTCCGGCGTTCTCCTCGGCGAAGGCGAAGCCGACCCAGCCGAGCGAGTCCCGGGGCCGGCGATGCCTTCGATGATCGCGTTGTCGTTGGCGCTGGCGACGTAGTCGGGTCGGGTCGCGTGTGCTTGGCGGTCGGATCGGTGGTCTTGCGCGTCGCACCGATGCCGTCGAGCACCAGTTCGACGAAGCTGTCGAAGGTGCCGGACTCCTCGCCCGGGCCGGTGATCGCCAGGTCGGCGTCCGGGAAGGCCGTGTTCGAGCCGAGCTCCTTGGCGATGCGCCGAGGCGTCGGTCCACTTCGCGAAGCCGGTCGACTCCGGGCCGATGAGCGCGTACAGGTCGGCGAAGGACAGGCAGTCGACGGCGGTGTTGTCGGCGACGGTCATGATCGTGATGCCGTCGTAGGCGACTGGCCAGCTCGACGTACTCGATGCCGTTCGTGGCGCACACGTCGGCCTCGCCTTCGGCCTTGATCTTGCGAGAGGCGTCGCTGATGTCGGTCTCGCCGGCGCAGAACGTCTTGAAGCCGTCGCCGGTGCCGGGTCCGTCGACCGTGTAGTTGAAGTCCGGGTTGGCGGCCTTGAAGGCCTCCGCGATCGCGCGTCGAGATCGGCTCGACCGTGGACGAGCCCGACACGATGATCGCGCCGCTGACGCCCGCGGGCGCCTCGGAACCGGATGCGGCGGATGCGGCCGTCGTCGGGGCGGCGGCGGACGGGGCGCTGCTGGCGCCGCCGCTGGAGCAGGCGCTCAGGACGAGCACCGCCCCCAGGGCCAGTGCGCCGAGGCGCGTGGAGCTCGTGATCGTCACGTCGGTGATTCCTCCGTTGTCATGCCGCGCGTCGTCGGCGCGCGGTCCTTGGTGGGTCGCGTGGTAGGCGGTCGACTCCCTGTCTGACCGTTCTCACCGTCGGGCGGTGCCATCAACAGGTGTTTGCTGGTTCGTTAGCGTTCGGTTAACGGCAGCCCGAGCCCGCCGACGCGTTCGGGGCCGTCAGCGGTCCGGAAGTCCAGGCCATCGGGCGGATCCAGCCGGTAGCCGATCCCGCGCAGGGTGATGAGGTGGACCGGGCGGGCAGGCTCCGGCTCGATCTTGGCTCGCAGCCAGCGAACGTGGACGTCCACGGTCCGCGGGTCGCCGTCGTGCTCCGAGCCCCAGACCCGATCGAGCAGCTGTCGGCGGGTGTAGGCCCGGCCCGGATGGGCCGCCAGCATCGCGAGCAGCCCGAACTCCTTGGGTCGCAGGTGGACGGTGCGCCCGTCGCGGCGAAGCTCATGTGCCACCAGGTCCAGGACGAGGTCGTCACCCACCGGGATGGGACCGTTCGCGCGTGGGCGCGAGCGCTCGTCCAGGAGCGTCAGCCGCCCGCGCAGCTCGTCGGGGTCGATCGAGTCGGGAAGCGACTCGTCGAAGCCGAGCCGAAGGGCGTGCAGACGCGTCTCGAACGCATCGATGGCGGCGAGGTGGACGATCCGGAGACTCGGCCGCCGGCGACGCTCGAGCGCCAGATGGTCCAGCAAGGCTGGGCTCGCCGGTGGCTGGCTGACGACCGCGACGTGCGGGCGGGCTCGGTCCAGGAGGGCCAGGAATGCCCCCGGATCGGCGACCACCCGGACCGTGTTCTGCAGCGACAGGACCGGGCCGTCGGTCGCAAGCGCGATGCAGGTCGGTCGGGCGCCGAAGTCGGACGCGGACGGCTCGCTCATACCGGCCAGCGTCCGGTTTCCCCGATAACCGGATGTTGGGCGGCACGTTAACGAGCGGTTAGCGACGGGCGCCGCTGAGCCAGACAGGGCACGGTCGTTCATATCGACGTGCTACGGTGAAGATATGCGGCAGGCACACGAGCGTGCCGGCACGGGGAGCCGCGACGACGATGGAGGCGACACACGATGGCGAAAACGACCGGGGGGTCAGGCAAGCGAGGGGCCCCGACCGATGTCGTGCGGCGGGCCGCCAGCGGGTTGGTCGGTGACACCCGGGCCGCCGTGACGCCGTTGTCCAAGGGAGCCGCCAAGGAGTTGCGAACGTTGGAGCGTCAGCTCGCCGCGGCGCGCGCGACGGAGTCCAAGCGCCTTCGCCAGCTCGCCAAGGCCCAGGCATCGAAGGGCAAGAAGCAAGTCGCCAAGCGACGCAAGCAGGCCGGAGACGCCGCGGCCGAGGTCGCTGCGATCGGCGCCAGGATCGCGCAGCTGGCCGGCTCGGCCGCCGGTGGTGCCGCGACGGTGGTCGGTGGCGCCGCCCGGGGCGTCGGTTCTGCCGCGGGACGTGCCGCCGGGGCAGTCTCGCCGAGGAAGGCGACGTCGAGACGAGCTGCGGCTGCGTCCGGCGCGAAGCCGACCGCACGAAAGTCATCCGGTCGCCGCCGCGCGGCGACGGCCAGGGCCGCGGCCGCGAAGACCAGCGTGACCGCGACGGCGACGAAGGTCGCCAAGGCAGCCAAGTCCGCGACGGCGACGACCTCGCGACGCGCGAGCTCGACGGCGAAGGCCGCACGTGCCGCGACGACGGCGACGACCCGCCGAGTCGGATCGACCGCCAAGGCCGCACGGGTCGCCACCACGTCCGCGACGCGGAAGGCCGCCACCAGCGCGAGGTCGGCGACCACCCGGAAGCGGACCACGACGAAGGCCGCGGCGAAGCCGAAGGCCACGACCCGCAGGGCCGCGGCGACCAAGCCGAAGAAGGCGGCCGCGAAGCCGAAGGCCAGCGCGACGCGCCGGGCCGCGACGAGCGCCACGGCCGCCGCAACCGCCACGGCCGCCAAGCCGACGACGGCGCGGAAGACGACGGCGCGGAAGACCACGGCGCGGAAGACGCACGGCGCGGAAGGCCTCGACCGCCGCCAAACCGGCGGCAACCGCCAAGCCGGCCGCAGCGGCCAAGCCGGCCGCAGCGGCCAAGCCCGCCGCGACGAACCGCAAGCGCGCAACCACGACACGCAAGCCCGCATCGACCGCCAAGCCGACCAGCACCCGGCGGCCACGATCGACCGGCACGAACCCACCCGCCTGACCGACGACGCGTCGCCGTCGGGGCGCGCATGAGCCAGGTCGTCGGCGCAAGCGTCGACGTCGGCTCGAATTCGGTCCACCTTCTCGTCGCGCGCGTCGACGATCACCAGCTGACGTCGCTTGCGGACGAATCGGCCTTCCTGGGTCTGGGCGCCCGGGTCGCCGAGGATGGCCTGCTGGGCGCGACGGCTCGAGCCGAGCTCGCGGAGGCCGTGGCCGGCTACGTGGCGACCGCGCGTAGCCTCGGCGCGACCACTGTCACGGTGGTCGGCACGGAGCCCATCCGGCGCGCGGCGGACGGGCCGGCCATCGTCGCGGAGGTCGGGCGCGCGGCCGGCGTCCCGCTCCACGTCCTCACCCACGAGGAAGAGGCCTACCTGACGGTCATCGGCGTCACCGAGGGCCGGCTCCTCGCGCACGAGGCGCTCGTCGTCGACGTCGGCGGTGGCAGCTCGGAGTTCTGCCTCGTCGGGCCGGACATCCCGCCACGGGCCCTTGGCCTCCGCCTCGGGGCCGGCCGATTGACCCAGCGTTTCGTCACCGGCGATCCGCCCACGGCCGAGGAGATCGAGGCCATGCGTGCGGAGGCACGCCGTGTCCTGGCCGGAGCGCCGGACGGTGCCCCGCGCGGGATCGTCGCCGTCGGAGGCACCGTCTCGAATCTGCTCAAGGTCGTCCGGTTCGGGGCGACCGAAGGAACCCTGACCAGGAGCGAGAACGAGCGGGCACTGGCCCTGCTCGGGGCCGAGCCCTCCGAACTGTCCGCCCAACGCCACGCCGTCCGGCCGATCCGGGCACGCCTGTTGCCGGCCGGCGCGGTCATCGTCGAGGCCATCCTCGATCGGTACCGGGCGGACGAGATCCAGGTGTCGGATGCCGGCATCCGGGACGGGGCGATCCTCGCGGCGGCCCACACCGCGCACGCGTGGCGCGATGGGCTACCGGTCCTCGCGCACGGCTGGCGAGGTTGAGCGGCTAGAGGCCCGCGACGACCCGTCCGAGCGCCCGCCGGAAGCCGACGCCCGCGACGCCGCGCCACGGGCCGCCGATCGTCCGCTTCAGGCGAGTGACCTCGCGCTCGCGGGTGACGAGGTAGCGGCCGATCGCGGCGCCCTCGAGCGGCGACAGGTCGCCGGCATGTTCGACCAGGAAGGCGCGCGACATCGAGGCGGCCACGTCGGCGTCGTGCATCAGGCCGAGATGGTCCTGGAGCGCGGTGACGCGCGCGATCAGCGGCGCCGAATCCGGCCCCAGCGCCTCCCGCACGAACTCGAGCGTGTAGCGCAGCCACTTGCCCGCGATCCGCAGGTCGTGGAGGGTCTCGACGTCGGCCCAGCGCAGGACCGGCTCGTACGCGCGGACCTGTTCATAGGCGGCCCAGATGTGCGACGGCGCCGTGTCGCGGACCCGGTGTGGCTGGACCGGCCCGACCGGCAGGACGGCGGCACCCTCGGTGCGCACGAAGTCGCGGTAGTCGTCGACCCAGCGGTGGTAGCCGTCCGAGTCGAGCTCGCGATTCAGCAGCACCAGGGCGTCCTCGCGGTGGGCCCGCCAGTCGGCGAGGAGCGGCTCCAGTGCTCGCTGTTCGCTGACCGGGAGGTCGGCCCGGTACTCGTCGGCGGCCTCGAGCAGGACGTCGAGGTCGCGGACGGCCCCCAGGCGGCTCGCGATCTCGCGCAGGCCGTTGCGGAACCGCTTCGTGCGGGCGACGCGGAACGACGACCCGAAGACCCGCCACGCGGCCCGCTGACGGCGCGTGGCGACGCGCATCGCGTGGAGCTCGGTGTGATCCTTGCCGGCCCGCGTCCCGGCCTCACGGGCCAGCATCCGGGCGAGGTGGAAGCGCATGACCTTGCGCCCGGCCTCGGCGACGTGGTCGTCGCCGGTGACGCCCGCGGTCTTGCTGACCGACAGGCGAGGGGCGTCGGCCGACGGGGCGCCGGCGATCGCCTCGTCGACGTCGTCGGAAGTCGACGGGAGGTGGTCGGCCGGCACTGACACAGCACTCGCGGTCGCGGATCCCCCGTTCGCGCCTGACTCTCGATCGTCGAGCAGCGCCGCCTCGCCTTCGATCGCAAGCTCGGCGTCCTCGTCGGCGTCGTCCGAGCGGCTCTTCGACGACGAACCCCCGCCATGCTTCGTCTTGGCGCCCTGCACGGCGGCCAGGGCGGCATCGAGCTTGCTGCCGTTCGCCACCTTGAGCGCCGGATCGCCGCCGAAGGCCGACGCGAGACCCACCAGTCGCGCCTCGTCGCCCTTGGTCAGCTCGGCCTCGAGCTCGATGAACCGGCCGACGACCCGCTTGCTCGCCACGACGTCCACCTCGTCGAGGCTCAGCTCGACGCGCGTCGACCCGTCCCGCAGCTGCCGCTTGCGCCGGAGCTGCCGGATCGTGACGACCTCGACGAGCGGAGCGTCGCCGGCGAGCTCCATCACGAGCGATCGCGCGTCCGATGCCGGCCAGTCCGGCGGTCCGGCGGTCCGGTCGGCCGGTCCCTCCATCTCCTCGCGTCCGACGGCGCCGCCCGGCCCCGTGCGCTGGGACCGTGACTTCACCGACACGACGACCCCGCTCCCGGAGCTGCGCAGGCGGACGGCGAAGCCCGCCCGTTCCATGGCGCGATCGGCGGTGTCGACGTAGCGGTCCTCCAGCTGCGTCGAGCGGGCCTGGGACGCACCCGTGAAGGGGCCGATCGTCGCGGCCGAGAGGTAGCGCTCGGCGGCGGGCAGGTCGAGGACGCGGTACTTGAGCTCGACCTCGATCGGCCGGGGCGCGGGTTTGGTGCGACCGGCGGGTTCCGCGGTCTCCGTCACGCGCGCGGGTCCAGCGAGCCGGCGCCGACGCCCGGCCGACGAGGGATGTCGGCGATGTGACCGTGGGCCAGCGCCTGGACCTTGAGCGTCTCGAACGTGTCGATCGTGCCCGGGACGCCGTTCAGCACCTCGGTCCGGACCCAGGTCGCGTCGGGCAGGAGCTGCCACGAGCGGCGGTCGTCGGCCAGCATCAGCTCGACGATGTGGGCCAGCCGCGTCCGGGCCTCGGCGTCCTCCACGGGCACGATGGCCTCCACGCGTCGATCCAGGTTGCGATCCATGAGGTCGGCCGAGCCGATGTACCACTCGCGGTCGCCGCCGTTCTCGAACGACCAGATCCGGGAGTGCTCGAGGAACTCGCCGATGATCGAGCGCACGCGGATGTTGTCCGACACGCCCGGGATGCCCGGCTGGAGCGAGCAGCCGGCCCGGATGATGAGGTCGATCTCGACGCCGGCCTGCGACGCGTCGTAGAGCGCGTCGATCGAGGCCACATCGACGATCGCGTTGAGCTTGAGGACGATGTGGGCCGGACGACCGGCCTGGGCGTGGGCGACCTCGCGGTCGACGAGCTGCAGGAACCGCGACCGGAGGCTGTGGGGCGCGACCAGCAGCCGCCGGAACGTGCGCTGGCGGGACAGCCCGGTCAGGACGTTGAACAGGTCCGTGACGTCCGCCCCGATCTCGGGCCTCGCGGTCAGCAATCCAAGGTCCACGTACAGGCGAGCGGTCTTGGGGTTGTAGTTGCCGGTCCCGATGTGGACGTAGCGGCGCAGGCCGGACCCCTCGCGGCGCACCACGAGCGCCGTCTTCGAGTGCGTCTTGAGGCCGACCAGGCCGTAGACGACGTGGGCCCCGGCGTGCTCGAGCTTCCTGGCCCAGACGATGTTCGCCTCCTCGTCGAAGCGGGCCTTGATCTCCACCAGCACGACGACCTGCTTGCCGCGTTCGGCCGCCCGGATGAGCGACTGGACGAGCGGTGAATCGCCCGAGGTCCGATAGAGCGTCTGCTTGATCGAGAGGACGTCCGGATCGTCGGCGGCCTGGGTGATGAACCGCTCGACGGACGCCCCGAACGACTCGTACGGGTGGTGGACGAGGATGTCGCCTGCGCGGATCGCGGCGAACGTGTCCGCCGGCACGTCCTCGTCGGGCGGCAGCAGGCGGGGCGGGGTGACGGGTGTCCAGGCCGGGACCTGGAGATCGGGGCGGGCCAGATCCATGAGCTGGCGCAGGCCGGTGAGGTCCAGCATGCCGCTGACCTCGTACGAATCGGCCTCGCTCAGGCCCAGGCCGCGCAACAGCAGGAGACGCGTTCCGCTCGGCATCGAGCGCTCGACCTCGACGCGGACCGCCTCGCCGAAGCGTCGCCGGCGGAGCTCCTCCTCGATCGCCATCAGGAGGTCGTCCGCCTCGTCCTCCTCGAGCGCCAGGTCGGCGTTGCGCGTCACCCGGAACAGGTGGTGCTCGACGATCTCCATGCCCGAGAACAGCGCGTCGAGGTTGGCCTCGATGACCTGGTCGATGAGCACGAAGCGCGACGGCTCCACCTCGATGAGGCGCGGCAGGATCTGCGGCACCTTCACGCGGGCGAAGCCCCGTTCGCCCGTCTCCGGGTCGCGCAGGCCGACCGCGATCGAGAGGCTCAACGTCGAGATGTACGGGAACGGATGGCCGGGATCCACGGCCAGCGGTGTCAGGACCGGGAAGATCTCGTCGAAGAATCGCTGGCGCAGTGCCTCGTGGTGCTCCGGGATGGCCGAGTACTCGACGAGCTCGACCCCTTCGGCCGCCAGCTCGCGCCGGACATCGATGTAGATCGAGGAGTGATCGGCGACGAGCTCGAGGATCCGGGCGCGTGCGGCGGCGAGCTGTTCCTCGGCGGTCCGGTCATCGGGCGACCGTGAGACGCTGCCGGCCTCGAATTGCTGGCGCAGGCCCGCGATCCGGACCTGGAAGAACTCGTCGAGGTTGCTCGCGAAGATCGTCAGGAACTTGACCCGCTCCAGGAGCGGATTCCGCGGGTCGCGTGCCTCGTGGAGGACCCGGGCATTGAACTCGAGCCATGACAGGTCGCGATTGAGGTACGGGTGCGGGCGTTCGGCCCGTGGCGCGCGGCGCTGACGCGGTGGTGACGCTGTGCGGGCGCGTGCGCCGGGATCGACGGCGGCCATGCGGCGGATGGGCTCCTGGCTCGACTGATCAGGGCCCCGAAGGGCTCCGGCGGGCGAGGATAGCACGGCCCGGTGAACCTCCGGCCCCGCTCGAAAGGACCAGAACGGTCAGCCCTCGGCGCGGTACCGCCGCTCGCCGGTCTCAGGGTCGAGCCAGACGACCATCGGCGTGTGGGTCGTGGGGTCGATGAATCGCTCGTCCGTCCGCTGGAAGCGCGTGTCCATCGGTCGATCGATCGGCTCGCCACCACCCGGCCCTGGCGCCTCCTGGGACAGTTCAGCGTGGGTCGATCGATAGCGGGTGCGCTCGAGCAGCGCGGCCGCGATGAGCACGAGGCCGGCCACCACGCCCCAGGCACCCGCGGGCGCCGCCGCGCCGCCGATCGCGATGGCCACGAGTCCGCCGACCGCCATCAATGTCCCGAGGCCGATGACCAGGCCGCGGATGATGTTCAGGCCCATCGGTGGCTACTCGGCGGCGGTCGGCGCCGACGCGTCGGGCTCGACGATGACCGCGGTGCCGTAGGCGACGATCTCGCTCATCGATCCGGCGATCTCGGAGCTGTCGAAGCGCATCGAGATGACGGCGTTCCCGCCGACCAGCGTCGCGTTGCTGACCAGCCGATCCAGCGCGTGGCGACGGGTGTCCTCGAGGAGGCTCGTGTATTCATGGATCTCGCCGCCACCGAGCGACCGGAGGCCGGCCATGAGGTTGCCGGTCAGGCCACGGCTGCGGACCACCAGCCCGAAGACCATGCCCTTCGATTCGACGACACGGTGCCCGGACAGGTACGGCGTGGTCACGACGATCATGCGGACTCCTTCTGGCGATCGGCCCGGCACTCAGGGCACGGGCAATGGTGACGAAGCAGGTCGAAGGTGTAGTAGCCGGTGTGGTGCCCGTCGCCCCAGGACGGGCACAGGGCGTAGTTGCCGACGAGCTGGACGTCGACCAGGCGGGTCTGCTCCGCGGTGAGCGTGGGCGCCGAGTCAAGCCAGCCGGGCAGTCCGGCCTCGCCCCGGCAGAACGCGCACGGGCACAGCCAGCGCAGCGCGACGGTCCCGTACGTGGTCTGGTGACCGTCGGGCCACTCGAGCTGAAGCGTGCCGGCGCCGCGGTCGGCGTGGATGCTGGCGGGGGCGGTCACCGCCTCATTGTGGCACGCGGCGCGATCGGTCCCGCCCCAGGCCGGCCCGGACCGATGGGCCATGGTCGGGCGCGTCGGGTCGATGCATCGTGAGCACATGGACACCTGGACCCAGGGGCGCCCGACGCGAGCCCCGGCTATCCTCCGCCGGTGAGCCTCGAGATCGATCGCGTCACGAAGCGCTTCGCGGCGACGCTGGCCCTCGACGCGCTGACGTTCGACGTCCCGCGCGGCGAGATCTTCGGCTTCCTCGGTGCGAACGGCGCCGGCAAGACCACGACCATGCGGATCTGCCTCGGGATCCTGCGTGCGGACACGGGCGAGGTGCGCTGGAACGGGGTCCCGGTCGCCACGGTGCCGCGTCGCACCTGGGGCTACCTGCCCGAGGAACGCGGGCTCTACCCCCGGATGGGCGTGCTGGACCAGCTCGTCTACTTCGCCTCGCTGTACGGGGAGCCGCCCGATGTCGCGCGGCGGGCGGCGATCGGCTGGCTGGAACGGTTCCTGATCGCGGAGATGGCCGGCCGCCGGGCAGAGGAACTGTCCAAGGGCAACCAGCAGAAGGTCCAGTTCATCGCGGCCGTCCTGCACGGCCCGCAGGTCCTGCTCATGGATGAGCCATTCACGGGCCTGGACCCGCTCAACCTCGGGATCCTGCGCGAGGCGTTCCTGGAGCTGCGCGACCAGGGCCGCACGCTCGTCTTCTCGACGCATCAGATGGAGGCCGCGGAGGCCCTGTGCGAGTCGGTCGCGATCGTCGACCATGGCCGCGTCGTCGCCGGCGGCACGGTCGCCGCGCTCAAGCGCGCCAGCGGGCGCCGCTCGCTCCGTATCGCCCTCGACGGTGAGGTCGTTCCGGCCTGGCTGGCGGGACTCCCGGGGGTGGTGGGCGTTCGGCCCGGGCCGGGCCACGTGGAACTCGAGGTGGACGCGGCCGCCGAGCCGTCCGCGATCCTCGCCGCGGTCGTCGCGCGAGGGGCCGCCGTGACCCGGTTCGAGATCGCGGAGCCATCGCTCGAGGCCATCTTCGTCGAGCATGTCGGCCGTTCGCCGGAGGAACCGAGCCCACCGGTCGGTGCGCTCGTCGAACCGAGCGGGCCGCAGCCCACCGCGGGGCTCGCCTGATGCGCGACGAACCGGCATTCCGGAGCGACCCGCTGCTGCCGAACGCGGCGATCGTCGCGCGCCGCGAATACCGCGACCGCGTCCGCAGCCCGTTCTTCGTGGCCTCGACGGTCCTGTTGATGGCACTGGCCCTGGGCGTCGGGCTGGCCCCGATCGCGATCCGGTACCTCGACCGCCAGACCGTGACCCGGATCGCGGTCGTGGCGGCCGATCAGGAGTTGGGGATCAGGGCGATCGCCGTCACCGACAGCCTGCTCAACGTCCCGCCGGGCGCCGTGGACGCCGCGGCGTGGGAGAAGCCGTTCCTCGTGGAGCTCGCGACCGATCTCCCGGCGGCGGATGCGGCCCTCGCCAGGGGCGACCTGGGCGGGATCATGATCGTCGCGCGGCAGCCGAACGGTCAGCTCGACGTCACGTTCCGGACCAAGGGCCCAGCCGACGGCGTCCGCAGCCAGCTCGTCGGGTTCGCGGCGATCGCGGTCGGGATCCTCGACTGGACCGCGACCCTGCCGCCGAACGCCCAGCTCGAACGCTTCCAGACCCCGCTCTTCCGGACCGAATTCGACGACGGCGCCGACCGAGGGCGGTCGACGCATCGATCCCCAGGAGGCGGCCAGCCGCGGATTCCTCGGTGTCGTGTTCGTCGTCCTGCTCTTCCTGAGCGTGATCATCTACGGGATGTGGGTCGCGACCGGCGTCGCCGCAGAGAAGAGCAGCCGGGTCATGGAGCTGATGATCAGTGCCGCATCGCCTCGCCAACTCCTGACCGGCAAGGTCCTCGGCATCGGCGCGGCCGGGCTGACGCAGTACCTGGCGATCGCGGTCCCGGCACTCGTCGTCGTCGCCCTGCAGGACCGCATCGCCGTGGCGCTCCTCGGGCCGGCTGCGGCCGCCGGCGCACCGATCGTCGGGATGACCCCGGGCCTGCTGCTCGGATATGGCGTCTTCTTCCTGCTGGGGTTCACGCTGTTCGCGCTCATCTACGCAGCCATGGGCTCGTTCGTCAGCCGGCCGGATGACCTCCAGACCCTGTCGCTGCCGTTGAGCCTGCTCGCGATGGTCGGGTACCTGACGGCCGTCCTGGCCCTGAGCGGGGGCGCCGGGACGTGGACGACGATCGCGTCGTTCGTGCCGCCGTTCAGCCCGTTCGTGATGCTTGCCCGGCTCATGGTCGGCGAGGTCCAGCCGTGGGAGATCGGCGCGTCCGTGGCCCTGCTCGTGGTCGCGATCCTCGTCGTCGCCTTCGCCGCGGCGCGCATGTACGAGGCCGGCGTCCTGCTGTACGGCCAGCGCCCCAGCTTCCGTGCGTTCGTCGCGGCGGCGCGCCGCGCCGGCTGACCGCCGCGGTTCGTCAGCCGCCCTACAGCTCGTCGTCGAGTGGCAGGCGACTGATCAGCGCGAGGACCGGGGCCGCGGCGGTCGGCGGCGGGACCTCCCCTTCGGCGCCCGTCGGGCTCTCCGGTCCGGGCGCGGCACTCCCCGGCGTCGCCGCCACGAACCGCCAGAGGCGGCTCCTGATCCCGGGCAGGTACGGGCTCATCCGCTGGCGGGCCAGGATGCCCGCGATCCCCTGCGCGACGGCCGCGTCGTAGAGCGCCCGACCCTCGGACGCGATAGCCGGCACGGCGACGACCTCGTCGCCCGGCCGCAACACCTTGCGCAGTCCCTCGCGCCGACGGACGAGCGGCGTGTTGAGCAGCGAGCGACCGTCGAGATGCAGCAGGTCGAACGCCAGGAACGCGGCCGGTCGCCCCTCGCCACCGGCGAGCCGAGCCGCGAGGGTCGCCGGATCCGCTCGCCCCGCCGCATCGACCACGACGAGTTCGCCGTCGAGGATCGCGGACCGGGCGGCCACGCGCACGGCCATGCCGGCCAGCTCGGGGAGTGCCGCGGAGAGGTCCAACCCGTCGGCATCCACGATCCGCACGACGCCGTCACCAGGCGCGTCCGCCGGCCCGATCAGGGCGAGTGCCCGGACGCCGCCCCACCACGGCTCGAAGAGGTGCTCGTCGGAATCGAACGGTTCCGGCAGCGGCCGTGGCTGCATCGGCCGCAGATCCGGCAGGTCCGGTAGGCGGTCGGTCTCGAGCCGCAGCGAGAGCTGGTCGGACATCGTGTCTCGATGGTAGCCCGCTAGACTGCACGCGTCCCCAGAACGAGAGCACCCGAGGATGGCCCGTGCCGCGTTCGCCACGCCCCGACGACCTGTATCGCCTGCGTATCGCCACCGAGCCGCGGCTCTCGCCGGACGGCCGGTCCGTGGTCGTGACGCTCCAGACCGTGGCGCCCGGCTACGACGGGTACCGCACGGCCCTGTGGCTGGTGCCCACGACCGACGACGGCGGCGAACCCCGACGACTGACCATCGGCGCTCGCCACGACGGCCACGCCCGGTTCTCGCCGGACGGCCGGACGCTCGCGTTCCTCTCGGATCGTCGTTCGTTCGTCGAGGAGGAACCGGACCGCCCCAAGGAAGCGAGCGAGCGCGAGGACCTCGCGCAGATCCACCTGTTGCCGCTCGACGGCGGCGAGGCGCGTCGGCTCACGGACCTGCCGCGCGGCGTGACCGGCTTCGAATGGTCGCCCGACGGCTCGCGCCTGGTGGCGCTGTCCTCGTCGCGCGGTGCGACGCGCGACGAGGACCGCCGCCGTCGCGGACTCGCGGCCAAGCGCGAGCCCGGCACGCCGCCACCATCCGACTACCGGTTCGTCGACCGCCTCTCGTACATGCTCAACGGCGCCGGCTTCACGTACGACCGGGTCGAGCACCTGTGGCTCGTCGACACCGTGAGCGGCGATGCGACGCGTCTGACCGACGGCCCGATCTCGGATGGGGAACCGGCCTGGTCGCCCGACGGCAGCAGGATCGCGTTCACCTCGAACCGCCGCCGCGACCACGACCTCCGCTGGCGTCCGGACATCCACGTCGTGGATGTCGCGACGCGTGCCGTCGGGCCGATCACCGCCGGCCCGGACTCGAACTTCGGCACACCGACGTGGCTGCCCGACGGCCGGACGATCGCGGCGCTCGGCAACCGGTACGCGAGCACCGCCGGCATCCGCAACGACGTGTGGCTCTTCGCGGCCGACGGGTCCGACGCGACGCCGACCGGCGGCCGGAACGTATCCGCCCGGCACGACCTGATGCCCGGCTCCGGGATGGTCAGCGACGTGACCCCCGGCGAGTCGCCGCGTCTCGTCCCGACCGCGGATGGCCGTGCGCTGCTGTTCAGTGCCCCGATCGACGGGTCATACGAGCTCTGGCGGATCGGGCTCGCGGACGGCCGGCTCGACCGCCTGACCGAAGACCGTCACTACATCTCAGGCTGGGACGCCGGCCCAGGACCGCGCGGCGCGAGCCGGATCGCCTATCTCCGCTCGACCGCCACCGAGCCCTCGGACGTGTGGTTCATCGACGGCTCGAAGGATCCGCGCCGTCTCTCGACCTTCAACGCCGATGTGCTCGCCGACCTCGAGCTCGTGACGCCGCGCGAGCGCCACGTCACGGTCGACGGGCTCGACATCCAGGGCTGGTTCCTGCCGGCCGGCACGGGCTCGCGACCGCTCGTCACCCAGATCCATGGCGGCCCGCACGCGCTCTACGGCTGGTCGCCCGTGTGGGAGTTCCAGGTGCTCGCGACGAATGGCATCGGCGTCTTCTACTCGAACCCGCGTGGTTCCGAGGGGTATGGCCAGGACTTCAACGACGCCAATCACCGCGACTGGGGCCCGGGACCCACGCGCGACGTGCTCGCCGGCGTTGACGCCCTCGTGGCCGACGGCCTCGCGGACCCCGATCGGCTCGGCGTCGCGGGTGGTTCGTACGGCGGGTACCTGACCAGCTGGATCGTCGGGCACGACCAGCGATTCCGCGCCGCGATGACGTGTCGGTCCGTGAACGAGATGGGGCAGCTGTTCCTGACGGGCGATATCAGCGGTGACGACTGGGCGCGCCTCGAATTCGAGGTCACGCCCTGGGACGATCCCGAGTACTACCGAGAGATCTCGCCGCTCACGTACGCCCGGGACATCCACACGCCGCTGCTCATCCAGCACAGCGAGCGCGACCTCCGCACGACGATCGGCCAGGCCGAGGCGCTCTTCACGGTGCTGCGCTCACTGCACCGGCCGGTGCGGTTGCTGCGGGTCCCCGAGGACAACCACGAGCTCACCCGTTCCGGCACGCCGTTCCGCCGGATCGAGAACCTCGAGGTCGTGCTCGGCTGGTTCGGCCACTACCTCGTCGAGGGCAAGCGCGGCCTGCCGCCGCTCCCGAGGGTCCGCGGCGGTCGCTAGGGCCCCTCGTCGTCCGCGATCTCGCGCACCGGTTCGAAGCGCCGGTTCGTCGACGAACGTCCCCACCAGCATCACCACCCCGAGCAGCGCGAGCACGAACGCCGTCGTGTCGCCGTGCGGCGGCTCCGGCGGCGGGGCGGTGTCGGTGGGGGCCGGGGTCACGCCACCCGCAGCCTGCACGACGATGGAGCCGATCATCTGCGGGTGGATCGCGCAGTGATAGGGGAAGGTGCCCGCGGTGTCGAACGTGACCGACGCCGACGCCCCGTCCGCGATGCTCCCGGTATCGAACGAGCCGCCGTCCGCGGTCGCCGTGTGCGCGACTCCGCTCGTGTTATCCCAGGTGACCGAGTCCCCGACGTTGACGGTCGTCGTCGGCGGGTAGGCGAAATCGGCGATCGGGATCGTCGCGTCCGCCGCCAACACCGCCGGGACCGCCATCAGGGCCAGGATCCCCGCCGCCATCGTGAGTCCGACCGACCGCCGCATGGCACCGCGCATGGCCGAGCCTCCGCTCCATCGCATCCTGCACGCGCCGCAAGGCGCGCTCCCACCCGACGATACGCTCTCATGCGCCCGGGCGGTTCTCTGCCGGGGTCGGTGTATCCTCTCGCTCCCATGACGACCATGCGACGTCCTGACAGCCCCGCCCGCGAGCGCGCCAACGAGCTGATCGCGGCCTGGGACGGTCGCCCGGGACCGCTCGGCAGCCTGCTGGGGCGCGTCACGCCGGTCGATCAGGTCGGCGTCGAAGGCCGGGTCGACGCGCTGAAGCGCCGGTCGATCAAGAAGGCCTCGAAGATGTGGGCGCTCGAACTCGCGATCACGATGATGGATCTGACCACGCTCGAGGGGAAGGACACGCTCGGCAAGGTCCGCGCCATGTGCGTCAAGGCCATGCGGCCGCAGCCGGGCGACCCGACGATCCCGTCCGTCGCGGCGGTGTGCGTCTATCCCGCACTCGTCGCCGAGGCCAAGGACGCGCTCAAGGGCTCGAGCGTCAAGGTCGCCTCGGTCGCGACGGGCTTCCCGTCCGGCCAGACGTTCCGCGACATCAAGATCAGCGAGACGCGGGCGGCGGTCGCGGCCGGCGCCGACGAGGTCGACATGGTCATCGATCGCGGGGCGTTCCTGGCGGGCGACTACCTGACGGTCTTCGAGGAGATCGTCGAGGTCAAGGAGGCGGCGGGCGAGGCGCATCTCAAGGTCATCCTCGAGACCGGCGAGCTCGAGACCTACGACAACGTCCGGCGGGCGAGCGTGCTCGCGATGGCGGCCGGCGCGGACTTCATCAAGACCTCGACCGGGAAGGTGACGCCCGCCGCGACGCTGCCGGTCACGCTCGTGATGCTGGAGGCGATCCGCGACTTCGAGCGCTCCACCGGACGCCAGGTCGGGATGAAGCCGGCCGGCGGCATCCGGACCGCCAAGGAGGCGATCCAGTACCTCGTGGTCCTGTACGAGACGCTCGGCCCGCGCTGGATGTCGCCGGACTGGTTCCGCTTCGGCGCGTCGTCGCTCCTCAACGACGTCCTGATGCAGATCGAGTTCCAGCGCACCGGCCGCTACCAGGACCCGGACCACTTCACGCTCGACTGACCCTGGGCCAGGGTGAGGCGACGACCCCGTGGTTTCGAGCCCGCGGGGTCGTCGATGCAACGGACAGTCAGGGCGCCGCGCTTGACGAGGGCGCCGGCGGCAGCGGCGCGACGACGGGCTGCCACGACACCCCCGGCGCATCCCGGAGGATGACCGTGGGACTGCTGCCATCGACCGTGATGATGCCGAGGTGGGGCGCGAGGCTGGGCTCGGCATCCGTCGAGGCGACCAACGAGGCCGTGATCCGTGTCCCGTCAGGGGACCACACCGGCGCGGCGTCGCAACCGTCGCCCAGATCTTCGAGGCGGCGCTCATTCGTGCCATCCGAATCGACGATCCAGATGCGGGCAGTGCAGGGTCGATCGTCGATGTACTCCGACGGGTCGACCGTGCGGTGGAACGCGACGTGCCGCCCATCCGGTGACCATCTCGGGTTGTAAGCCTCCGTAGCGAGCACGCGTGACCCCGAACCATCGGCCGCGACGACCACGACATCGCCCGCCTCGGAGACGAACAGCAGCTTGGTCCCGTCCGGTGACCAGGTGGCCGGTCCGGAATTCGGCAGGTCGCCGCCTGCCGCTGCGATCCGACGAGGCGTGAGTCCGCCCGAAAGGGCGCCACCCGGTCCAACGTCGACCACGTACACGCCGAGGTCACCACCCGGGTCGCCTCCCACGACGGCGATCCTCGTCCCGTCCGGCGACCACGCCGCCTGGGCGCTGTCGATGCCCGGAGCCAGCAGCTTCGACGGCGCTGCCGAGCCGTCGGCTGGGACGACGAAGAGGTCATATCGAAGGTCGCATTCCGAACTGACCCGGAAGATGAGACTCGACCCGTCCGGGGACCACGCCAGGCCGCCCCGCGTGCAGTAGGACGCGTTCGAGGCGTTGGTGGCCAGGATCTTCCGGCTCCCGCCGCCCAGCATCGATGACGACGATCTCCTCCTTCCCGTCCAACCATTGTCGATAGGCGATGTGTCGACCGTCGGGCGAGAACGCGGGAGCGGCCCTGATACCGGGCCCGCTTGTCAGCTGGCGTGCGTCCGTGCCGTCCGCGCGGATGGTGAAGATGTCGCCGCCAGTCTGTCCGCTCGGGGCACTCGCGATCGAGGCGAATGCCAGCACGGCCGCGCCGCCCTGGGGGATCGCGACCGTGGGTCTCGAGGAGTTGTGCGCCCACGACCGCCACGACGGCCGCCAGGACCAGCACGAGGAGTGCGATGAGCAACAGTCGGGCGATTCGCGCCGGCGGTGATGCCGGCTGCGCGATGATCTTGTCAGCCATGGGAAGCCACCTTTCGAGGCTGGCCCAGGCCGGCCGCTGCCGGGTGCGCCGCGTCCGCTCGAGCACCTGACCGAGGTACTCGGGAGCGGGCGGCGTGTACGGGTCGTCGAGCCACGCCGAGAGCATCAGGTCGAGGTCGTCGCGATGCGTCATCGGGATCGACCCTCCGTCAGCTCGGGGTGGGATCGCGCATCCGAGTCGAGCGCCGCGCGCAGCGCCTGGGTGGCCCGATGGAGGCGCGACTTCGCGGTCCCCAGCGGGATCCCCATCGCCGCCGCGGCGTCCGGGAGCGGCAGGCCAAGGTAGTAGTGCAGGACGATCACGGTGCGGTGCTCCGGCTCGAGGTGGCGCACGCCACGCTCGATCAGGTCCCGGTCGGCCGAGGCCGACTGGGAGTCCGACACCGAGAGGGGATGGATCTCGGGTAGCTCGACCTCGATGCTGCGGCGCTTGACCGACCGGAGCTCATCGCGGCAGGCGTTGAGGAAGAGCCGGTGGAGCCAGGCGTCGAAGCGATCGGGGTCGCGCAAGGTGGGCAGGTCCCGCCAGCACCGGACGAGCGTCTCCTGGACGGCGTCCTGGGCGCGGTACGGGTCCTTGAGGATGAGCCGAGCCGCGGCGTCCAATCGACCGATCGTGGCGCCTGCCAGCACGGCGAAGGCGTCATGATCGCCCTTCCGCGCTCGCTCCACGAGGTCTCGTTGCACGTCGCCCTCGTCTCCGCGCGGCCGGTCTGGTCGCGTCTAGAGTCTATTGGCGGCTGCGCGCGATGAATCGTTCCGTCTTCGCCGGACCGGGCTCGGACGGTTCAGCCGATCCGATGCGGACGGCCAGGAGGTTGAACCAGTTCGAGCGATCGAGCGATCGCGTCGAGGACGGCTTCCGCGTCGGGCGCTGACTCGCCGGAGGCCTCGAACGCGTGGCCTGCCTGCAGGACCGCGAACCCATGGACGGCTGACCAGGCGATCGTCTCCGCTCCGGCGCGGCGCCCGGGGGGCATCGCGCCGGTCGCCACCAGGTCGTCGAGGGCGCCGGCGAGGATGTGCCACGGACTGGGGTCCTCGATCGCCTCGGCGGACGGCATGATCGGCAGAAACGCCGTGGCGAGCAGGTTCGGCTCGTCCTGCGCAAACAGGATGTACCCGCGCCCGACTGCCTGGAACGCCAGGATCGACCGGGTGCGCGGGTCGGTCTCGCGCACCCCTTCCACTTCGTCCTGCATCCGGCGCGCGAGATCGCCACGGGCGATCCTGGCGACCTCGCCAAGGAGCGCGTCGCGATCCGGGAAATGGCGGTACATCGCGGCTGGTGACACCTGGAGCCGGCGAGCGACCTCGCGGAGGACCACCGCGTCCGGTCCACCGGATCGGGCGAGCTCGACGGCGGCGGCCACGAGCGCCCGGGGGAGGTCCCCGTGGTGATAGGTCTGGCGTTCGGTGGGTTTCATCGCAGTCCTATGTTGACATTGTTCACTTCATCGTGCATGCTACCAGATGTGAACAGCGTTGACATCTCTGAAGCGAAGCCAAACATGAGGGAGCCAGACATGACCGAGCCGGAACTCCACGTCGTCGTTGGTTCAGGGCCCGTCGGGCGCGCCGTTGCCGGCCAGCTGGCCGACCGTGGGTTTCGCGTTCGGTCGGTCGCTCGCCATCGCCCGGCTGATCTGCCCAGCGGGGTCGAGATCGTCGAGGCCGACGTCACCGACCTCGTCGAGGCACGGCGCGCGATGGCGGGCGGAGGCGTCATCTATCACGCGGCGTCGGCCGCCTATCACCGTTGGCCCGAACTGCTGCCGCCACTCATGCGCGGCGTGCTCGCGGGCGCCGTCGCGACCGGGGCCAGGATCGTGTACGCCGACAACCTGTACGCCTACGGCCCCGTCGATGGCCCGCTGACCGAGGACCTGCCGTCCCGCGCCACGGGTCCGAACGGCCGGGTCCGGGCGGCACTCGCCGATGAGCTGATGGCGGCCGATGCGGCGGGCACCGTCCGAGCGACGATCGGCCGCGCGTCCGACTACTACGGTCCGTGGGGTCGGCAGTCGACCTTCGGCGAACGGCTCTTCGAGCCAGCGCTCGCCGGCAAGCGCGTCCAGCTGCTGGCCGATCCGGACCTGCCGCACACCGTCACCTACATCGGCGACTTCGCCCGTGGCCTGGTGACCCTCGGCACCAACGATGCCGCGTTGGGCCAGGTGTGGCACCTGCCCAGCGCCGAGACCCTGACGTCTCGTACGTTCGTCCGACTCGTGGCCGAGGCGACCGGGAACCCGGTGCAGCTGGGGGTCATGCCATCGCCGCTCCTCAGCGTCGCGGCGTTGTTCAGCCCGGCCATCCGAGCGGTCAAGGAGCAGCAATACCAGCGGGAGCACCCGTGGGTCGTCGACCACTCGAAGTTCGCCCGGGCGTTCGGGGCCGACGTCACGCCGCACCCCGAGGCGATCGATCGCACGCTCGCCTGGTATCGGGCGACCGGGTCCAGTTCCGGCAAGGCACATGGCGCCTGAATCTCGATCGATCGAAGCACGTCATTCGGAGGCAGAACAGATGAACCACAACGAAACGACCGACCAGGCACGATACGAGCGAGCGAAGCAGAGGGTCGAAGTCATCCGTGGCTTCTACGTCCATGCGATCGTCTTCGTGATCGTCAACCTGGGCCTGGCCGTCTACAACCTTGCCACGACCCCGGACCGCATCTGGTTCATCTACGTGCTTGGCGGCTGGGGCATCGGCCTCATCGCCCACGGGGCCTACGCCCTTGGCTCGGGCCGGTTCCTCGGCGAAGCCTGGCAGGAGCGCAAGATCCGCGAGGAGATGGACCGCGAGGGGCGGCGTTCGCGCTGACCCTCACGCGAACGGCCTTGCTGACCTCCACTCTCACATTAACGTGAACGTGAAGGTTGTGGTACGATGACCTTCGAATGTCCACACGCGCGCCCACACGGTCCGACGAACCCAGGCTCCTCCGCATCCAGGAGGTCGCGGCCGAGGTCGGCCTGACCGCCCGCTCGATCCGCTACTACGAGGAGATCGGGCTACTGGAGCCGGCCGCCCGTTCGGATGGGGACTACCGTCTGTTCGACGCGTCGGACCTCGAGCGCCTGCGCTTCATCAAGAGCCTCCGCGACGATGCGGGATTCTCGCTCGCCCAGGTGGGCCAGATGCTCGAGGACGAGGTGGCTCGCGCGCGCAACCGCGAGCGGCTGGCGCACACCACCGACCCCGCCGAGCGAAGGCTCTACCTCGATGAGGCCCTCGCCCGGGTCGAGCGCCAGATCGCGCTCCTCGACGCCAAGTCGGATCGGATCGCCTCGATGATCGAGGACGCCCGTGCCCGCGAACGACGGATCCGCACGGCCTTGGCCGAGCTCGGGCGCCCCGCCACGCCGTCGCGTACGCGGGGACCCCGATGATGGGCGCCCGCGGCGTCGCCGCGTTCCGTCATCGCAACTACCGGCTGTTCTTCGGCGGCCAGGCGATCTCGCTGGTCGGGACCTGGATGCAGCAGGTGGCGCAGGCCTGGCTCGTCCTCCAGCTGACCCACGATCCGCTGTGGCTCGGCGTGGTGGCCGCCGCGCAGTTCATCCCGGTCATGATCTTCGGGCTGTTCGCGGGCGTGCTCGCCGACACCCTGCCCAAGCGCCCCACGCTGATCGTGGTCCAGACCGTGATGATGAGCCTCGCCATCGTGCTCGCGGTCCTGACCGCGACCGACCTGATCACGGTGCCGATGATCATCGCCCTCGCGCTCCTGCTGGGCTGCGCCAACGCCGTTGACATGCCGGTCCGCCAGTCGTTCGCGGTGGACATGGTCGGGCGCGAGGACATCAGCAACGTCGTCGCGCTCAATTCCGCGATGTTCAACGGCGCCCGGATCGTCGGGCCCGCGATCGCTGGGCTCACGATCGGGCTGGTCGGCGTGGCGGCGGCGTTCGCGATCAACGCCCTGAGCTTCCTGGCCGTGATCATCGGCCTGCTCGCGATGCGCGATTCCGAGCTGCGGAGCGCGCCCCGCATCGACCGGCCGCAGTCGATGGGCGCGGTGTTCGTGCACCTGCGCGAAGGCTTCGACTACGTCAGGAGCACGCCGCTCGTCCTGCTCGCGGTGCTGGTCGTCGGTCTCGTCAGCACGTTCGGCATGAACTTCGGCGTCGTCATCCCGACGCTCACTCAGGAGACGTTGCACAGCGACGCGGCGGGCTACGGCTTCCTGATGGCGGCCTCGGGCGTCGGGTCGCTGCTCGCCGCGCTCTGGCTCGCGTTCGGCGGCAACCCGAGGCCGACCTGGATGGCCGCCGGGGCCGTGGTGCTGGGCGTGGGCGAGGTCCTGCTCGCCGTCTCACGGTCCTATCCGCTCTCGATGCTGCTCATGGTCGGGGTCGGATTCGGGGCGATCGCCATGGCGGCCACGGCCAACACGACGCTCCAGCTCGCATCGCCCGACCGGCTTCGCGGCCGGGTCATGAGCTTCTACACGACGATCTTCGCGGGCTCGACCCCGATCGGCGGCCTGTTGATGGGCGGCATCGCCTCAGGCCTGGGCATCGTGGTCGCGATGGCGGTCGGCGGGGCGCTCTCGCTCGCGGTCGGGATCGGGGCGCTCGTCTGGATCCGCCGGCGGTCGCTCGATCGACCGCTCCGCCCGGCCACGCCCGCCACCCTCAGCGCGAACGTCTCGGGCTCGTTCCCCGAGGCCGCCCGTCCCCGCTAGGGACCGCCGGACCTACGACTCGGGCGCGCCGAAGACCAGCGCCGCATTGAGGCCGCCGAACCCGAACGAGGTCGACAGCACGCGTCGGTAGGCGCCCTCGCGACCCGCCCGCAGGAGGCCCGGCAGCAGGGCCGCCGAGTCGGGGTCGGGCTCGATGAGATTCACCGATGCCGGCGCCCAACCATCGCGGATGGCGAGCGAGCAGATGGCCGCCTCGATCGCGCCGGACGCCCCGAGGGGGTGCCCGTAGAGCGCCTTCGTGCCACTCACCGGGACGGTCGCCGCGCGCTCGCCGAGCGCCGTCGAGATCGCCCGGGCCTCGGCGACATCGCCGATCGGGGTCGAGGAGGCATGCGCGTTGACGTAGTCGATCTCGCCGGGCTCGACCCCGCCGTCGTCGAGCGCGATCGTCGCCGCCCGTGCCGCTTCCCGGCCATCGGCCCGCGGCTGGACCATGTGATAGGCATCCGAGGTCGCCCCGTAGCCCAGGAGCTCCGCGTACGGCGTCGCGCCGCGCGCGGCCGCTGCCCCGGCGTCCTCGAGGACCAGGAGCGCCGCGCCCTCGCCCATGACGAACCCGTCGCGACCGACGTCGAACGGTCGGGCCGCGGTGGCGGGCGTGTCGTTGTGACCGGCCGAGAGCGCACGGATGATGTCGAAGGCGCCGAAGGCGAGCGGGCTGAGCGGGATCTCGCAGCCGCCGGCGATCGCGGCGTCGACCCGGCCCTCGCGCAGGTCGCCGAGCGCCTCGCCGAGCGCCACCGAACCCGAGGCGCACGAATTGGCGGTCGAGAGGATCGGTCCGCGCACGTCGAGCGCGATCCCGAGGTTGGCGGGCGCGGCGCCACCGAACACGGCCAGCGCGAGGTTGGGCGCGACCTGGCGGATCCCCTTGGCGAGGTATCGCTCGTGCTGGTCCTCGGCGTAGGCGATCCCGCCGAGCGCCGACCCGAGGTAGATCCCGATCCGCTCCGGGGCGGCGGCCCCGTCCGTTCCGGGCACGAGGGCGGCGTCCTCGAGCGCGAGCTGGCCGGCGACCAGCCCGAACTGGCTGAACCGGTCGAGCTGGCGGGCGGTCTTCGCCGGCATCCAGGCCAGCGGGTCGAAGTCGTCGACCTGTGCGGCGACCTGGGAACGAAACGGGCTCGCGTCGAAGCGGTCGATCCGCTTCACGGGCGAGCGCCCGGCCCGCAGCCCGGCCCGGAAGGCATCGAGCCCCGTCCCGATCGGGGTGATGATCCCGATGCCAGTGATCCAGACGCGTCGTCGGTCGGTCATGCCCGTGGATTCGCCGCCGACGGCGCCCCGGACCGTTCCGTCTCGGTCAGCGCTTCGGCGAGGGCCTTGAACGTCGCCAGGGTGCGGCCGGCGATCGGCCGCGTGAACCAGCGATCGACGATCGCCGCAACGACGGGCAGACGAGGCGCGAAGTCATGCTCGATGTCCACGCGGCAGCCGCCGGCCGTCGGTTCGATGCGCCAGGTGACGTCCATCCCGCGGGTCGCGCCCGCGACGTGCACGAAGCGCAGGCGCCGCGTCGCGGGTTCCGACCACGTCCGCGAGCGCCAGGCGACCGGCAGGGCGAGCCCCAGGACCGCGATCAGCGGACGACGGGCGACGAAATCCGCGACGAGCGAGCCGTCCGGCCGCCGTTCACGTGCCCGTGAGCGGACGTAGTGCGGGAGCAGCCGTTCCCACCGCTCGACGTCGCGGGCTAGGTCGAAGACGAGCTCGGGCGGCGCGGCGACATCGATCCCGATCACGCTATGCATGGCGCCGTTCGACCCCATCGGCGGCCGGCCTCAGCGCGAGGGCATGGGCGGCCAGCTCCGCGAGATCGAGGGTCCTGGCTTCGTCCGTGGTGAACCAGCGACAGGTGTCGGTGGAGCCGTGCTGCTCGTCACGGAGCTCACCGCCGGTGATCCGGACCTCGTAGATGACCCGGATCGCATGGGTCCGGACGCCCTCGTCACTCGTCGGCCAGGTCCGGTCGGAGACGTCGAGCAGTCGGACGACCTCGCCCCCGAGCCCGGCCTCCTCCTCGAGTTCGCGAACGACCGCGACCTCGGGCGCCTCGCCGAAGTCGAGCCCGCCGCCGGGCAGCATCCAGAGCTGCTTCGGCAGCACCGATGGCGCCGTGCGGCAGAGCAGGATCCGCCCCGCGTCGTCGGTCGCGAGCGCATACGCCCCGACCCTCGTCCGTTGACGCTCGGCCTCGCTCACGGCGCAAGCAGCGCGGCGAGGTAGCGCGGATCGAGGGCTCGTCCGGCCGGGACCAGGTCGCCCATCACGAGGCCCATCGTCGCACGGACCGTCGCCCGCGACGCGATCCGGCGGGCGGCGTATTCGAAGAGCGCGGGCCGGGACAGGAAGCCCTGGACCAGCCACGAGACGGCGTCCTTCGCCAGGAAGCGGCGGGTCATCGCCCGCTCGTAGGCGCCGAAGGCGTCGCGACGACCGCGCGACCGCGCGCCGATGGCCGCGCCGGCCAGCTCGGCCGAGACCAGCGCCCGGTGGAGTCCCTCCCCGGTGAACGGATCCAGGAATCCGGCAGCGTCGCCGACCAGGAGCCAGCGTCGGCCGGCGCGGCGCGCCACTCGATGTCCGACCGGCCACGCCCCGGCGACCGTGTCGAGCGGCGGGCCGTCCCGCCATGCGGCGGGGTCGTCGGCGGCGGCTGGGATCGCGGCGACCAGCCGGTCGGCGACGGCCCGGGCCCCATCGCGCGCGACCTCGTCCTGCCATGACCGACCGAGCACGATCCCGACGTTCACCCGGTCGCCCGGCACGGGCGCGATCCCGACGTAGCCGTCGCGGACGATGCGCATCCGGGCATCGCGAGTGGCCGGCCGTTCGGGATCGGCGAGGTGGTAGGTGAGCCCGAGGCGCGGCGCCAGACGGGCCTGGCGGTCGACACGGGCCGCCCGCGCGACCACGGACCGCAGGCCGTCGGCGCCGACGACGACGTCCGCGACGATCTCGACCGGCCCATCCGGACCCCGGACATCGAGCCGGCCGAGCTCTGGATCGACAGCGGCGACCGCCCAGCCGGTCCGCACCTGCGCGCCGGCGGCGCGGGCGAGCTCGAGGAGGGCCGGGTCGAGGCTCGATCGGTCGAACCCGACGGCCGGCTCGCCGCCGGCATCGGCGCCGTACGTCAAGCGGAACGTCGTGCCGGCCTGCGTCTCGACGCGCATCGCCGGGATCGGCCGGGTCACCGCGGCCAGGATGGGCGCGGCCAGCCCGGCGCGACGCAGGGCCGCCACCGAAGCCGGCGACGCGAAGACCCCGCCCGCCCGCCAGTGCCACGCCGGTGCCCGCTCCAGGACGACGACGTCGTGCCCCGCGCGGGCCAGCCCGGTGGCCAGGAGTGCGCCAGCGGGGCCGCCCCCGACGACCGCGACCTCGGTCCGTTCAATCGCTGCCATCCGTGCCCCCGGCGCCCGGCTTGTCCGGTTCGGTCGGGCGGACCGCGGCGATCGCGTACCGGTGCCGGAACGGCCCGCGGATCGTCCGGACAGGCGCCAGCCCGGCGGCCCGGACCAGGACGACGGCCTCGTCCAGGCGGTACGCGCGCCGGACCGAGAGCGGCGCGTCATGGCGGGTGTAGCGGTTGCCGGTCAGCAGGTGGCCGATCAGCCAGGCGCCCAGCCATGCCAGACGGCTGCGGTCGAGGTCGTTGAGCACGATCCCGAGTCGGGCCACGCGGCCCATCTCGCCGAGCAGCGCCGCGGCGTCCGTCTCGTCCAGGTGATGCATCACGAGCGACGCGTGGACGACGTCGAACGCCCGGTCGGGGTAGGGGAGCGACCGGCCGTCACCGACCCTGAGCGTCAGCCCGGGCGTGCCGGCCACGCCGGGCGTGGCCAGGGGCGCCGCCGCGAGGACCTCGGGCCGGCTGTCGAGCCCGACGACGTGGAGGGTCCGCCCACGCCGGCCGGCATCGGCGAGGAGCGCCAGCGGGATGTCGGCGCCACCGGTCCCGACGTCGAGCACGGCCAGGTCGCTGCGGTGGGCCGCGAGGGCCGTGATCGCCGCCGACGACAGTGCGACACCGCCAAGCCATCGGTTGAAGCGTCGAAGGTCGCGCAGGTTGTCAGCCAGCGCGACGGGGTCGTCCAGCGGGCCGTCCAACAGTTCGACGGCATCGGTCAGGCGGTCCATCAGGTAGCCCGCAGGCTACACGACGCGAGACCCGTCCCCGGCCCCCGATCCGCGAGTCGTGGCGCGCCTCGCGCTCGACCCGGGTACCCTACGTCGCCATGACCGCGCTACGCCGCTGCCTCCTGCCGCTGTCCATCGCGGCACTGCTCATCGTCCTGGCCGCCCCGGCCACCGTCGCGGCGGCCTCACCGAGGTACCCGACCCAGAGCCTGGGCAACCGCGGGGCCGACGTGAAGGCCATCCAGTGGCTCCTCAACCAGCGCGGCTATCCGGTCGCCGTCAACGGCGTCTTCGGCGCGACCACCGTCGATGCCGTCAAGGCCCATCAGGCGGCGATCGGGCTGCCGGCGAACGGGATCGTCGATGACGCCACGTGGACGAAGCTCGTGGTACGGGTGAGCGTCGGCAGCACGGGGCCGGCCGTGTTCGCCGTGCAGCGTCAACTGCATGCCAAACGCCACCTGGACCCACCGGTCAACGGCGTCTTCGGGGCGTCGACGCGGACGGCCGTCCGGGCGTTCCAGAAGCACGAGGGCCTGGCGGTCACCGGGATCGTCAACGGCACGACCTGGCGCCGGCTGATCTCGCACTTCGAGCTGCCGACGTTCAACAAGACGTCGCTATGCGACTACAGCGTCGGCAACGGGACGGCGAACTGGTCGACGAGCGCGGCGACCAACCAGCTGGAGGCGGCCGCCCGGGCCGTCGCGAAGCAGGGGCACGGCCGCGTCGCGGTCGGGGACACGTCGCTGCAGCATGGTGGCGACATCGCCGGCCACGAGACCCACGAGCGCGGCCTGGATATCGACCTGCGGCCGATGCGCAAGGGCAAGGACCAATGCCGTTTTGGCGGCAGCTATCGCGCGGCGACGTACGACCGAGCGGCGACGCGGGCGCTCGTCGTGGCCATCCGCGCCACCGCTCCTGGCCACGTGAAGCTCATCTACTTCAACGACCCGGTCCTGATCAGGGAGGGTCTGACACGCCGACTCGCGGGCCACGACGACCACCTGCACGTGCGCTACTGCGAGAAGAGCCACGCCCTCAAGCGGTACGACTGCTGATCAGCGGCCGGTGAGCGGCAGGGCCTCGATGACCTCGCTGACGAACAGGCCGGGCTGCCGGCCACCCTGCACGACGTAGGCCGTCTCGCCCACGACCGCCGCGCCCAGACCGTGCCGAGCGACGCCGAGGTCGGGCAGGGTCTCGACGGCCCCATCCGGGTCCATGCACTCGACCTGCGCGTTCGTCCCACCCGGCGACTCGCCGCCCGCGAGACACGCCCCGAGGGTCGGCCACCAGAACGCGCCGACGCCGCCGCGCGGGGTCGGCAGATCGCCGACGAACCGGACCGATCCGCCCTCGACGAGATCCACGGTGGCGAGGTTGCCGCTGAGCCCGCCGACGCGCCCGCCGAGGACGAACGTCCGCCCCGCGCCATCCGAGGTCGCCGCGAGGTGCTCGCGCGGACGGGAGAGCCGGCCAAGGATCCGCCATCCGTCGGTCTCGAGGGCGAACACCTCGACGGCGACGCTGTCGGGTTCGACGCCGCCGGCGAACACGATCCGGTCGCCGTCGTACGCCGCGGCGCCGGCCGCCCGCGGCTCCGGCAGCGGCCGGTCGTCGACCCACGAGTCCGCCCCGGGATCGAGTCGGCGGACCGCCGCCGTCGGCTCCGAGAAGCTGGCACCGGCGTAGCCACCCACGAGCCACAGGCGCTCGCCGTCCCCGACGAGCGCCGCATGATGGACCGCTTCGGGTAGCGTCGGCCCGCGACTCCAGGCATCGGTCGCCGGGTCGTACACGTTGACATGGTCGCTGGCGGAACCGTCGTCGCGGAGACCGCCCGCCACCCAGATCCGGCCGCCGAGCGTCGCGACCGCGACCTCCGTCAAGGCGTCAGGGGCCGGCGCCCGCTCGGACCACGCGAGCGCGATCGTCGGCGCGGGCGTGGGGTCCGTCGGCGACCCGGTCGGTGCGTCGGACGGGGCCGTCGAGACCGAGGGCGTCGGCGACAGGGGCCCGGCCGTGGGACGCGTCGTCGGGACCGTCGCGCTCGGCGTCAGTCCGTTGCACGCGACCAGGGCGAGCGCGACGAGGAGCGCCGGCCACGGCGTTCGGGCGGGGCTCCCCCTCGTCATGGGCATCGCCGTGTGGCGCACCGGCTCAGTCGACGGTGTCGGGCGGCCGGGACGAGATACCGAAGCCGCCGAAGATCGCGAAGCCATCGACGATGAGACGCGGCGCGTCGGCAGGTCGGCCACGCACATCCCGGCTGTCGCCGACGCCGCCCATGATCCCGATGACCCGCAGGTCCACCTGCCAGTCATCGGGGACGACGAGCAGGCCGCCGCCGAAGATCGCCCGGATCGTGAGGCGAGCGCCGGCCGGGTCGAGCGTCGCGCCCCGCAGGTCGAGCGTGCCGCCGCCGAACCAGCACAGCAGCGATCCGCCGCGGAACGAGGTCGCCCGGCTCCTGAGATCGACCGAGTCGAAGATCGCCGCCAGCCCGAGCTCGTCCGAGTCGGGTCCGCCCACCGACACGACCGAGCGCTTCGCCACGAAGGCGGCCAGCGCCGAGATGCCCGTGATCGCGATGAACGCGATCACGATCCTGCCGATGATCCGTCCCACCATGACGTCCTCCTTCCGGCGGTCGACGCGGGTGCGCCGCCCGGGGCCGCCGGGTGTTCCAGCGCTATGATGCCCCCCGATGGCCACAGACACGCGACTCCCCATCGCGACCGGCTCGTCGAGCGCGCCATCCAGCTGGGGGCTGGGCGACGGGCAGGCGATCCCATGGGAGTACGCGCCCGCGCCTGAGGCGCGCGACATCGTCACGCTCAAGGAGCGATACGGCCTGTTCATCGGCGGGCGCGAGGTGCCCTCGAGCGACGGCTCGACCTTCGTCACGATCGATCCGGCGACCGAGCAGCCGTTGGCCGCCGTCGCCCGCGCGACACCGGTCGACATCGACAAGGCGGTCCGTGCCGCGCGGCGGGCCCAGCGCCGGAGCTGGGGAACGCTGCCCGGCCGGGAGCGTGCCAAGTACCTGTTCCGGATCTCGCGCATCCTCCAGGAGCGCAGTCGCGAGTTCGCGGTCCTCGAATCGATGGATTCGGGCAAGCCCATCAAGGAGAGTCGAGACGTCGACGTCCCGTTGGCCGCCGCCCACTTCTGGTACTACGCGGGTTGGGCGGACAAGCTCGAGTACGCGTTCCCGGGGCGAGTGGCGCGACCGCTCGGCGTGGCCGGCCAGATCATCCCGTGGAACTTCCCGCTCCTGATGCTGGCCTGGAAGATCGCGCCGGCCCTCGCCGCCGGCAACACCGTGGTCCTAAAGCCGGCCTCGACCACGCCGCTCTCGGCGTTGCTCTTCGCCGAGGTCTGCCAGCAGGCCGACCTGCCGCCCGGCGTCGTGAACATCGTCCCGGGACCCGGCGCGGTCGGGATGTCGCTGGTCACGCACCCCGACATCGACAAGGTTGCGTTCACCGGGTCGACGGAGATCGGCCGCCAGATCTTCCGCGGCGTCGCCGGCACGGACAAGGCGCTGACCCTGGAGCTCGGCGGCAAGGCCGCCAACATCGTGTTCGACGACGCCCCGCTCGACCAGGCCATCGAGGGCATCGTCAACGGCATCTACTTCAACCAGGGCGAGGTCTGCTGCGCCGGATCGCGGCTGCTCGTCCAGGAGTCGATCGCCGAGACCGTCATCGACAAGCTCAAGGACCGCCTGGCGACGATCCGCGTCGGCGACCCCCTCGACAAGAACACCGACGTCGGGGCGATCAACTCGAAGGACCAGCTCGAACGGATCACCGAGCTCGTGGCGTCCGGCGTCGCGGAGGGGGCCGACCTCTACCAGCCGGCCTGCGACCTGCCGGAGCGCGGCTACTTCTTCCGGCCCACGCTCTTCACGAACGTCGCCCAGAGCCATCGCATCGCGCGCGAGGAGATCTTCGGGCCGGTGTTGTCGGTCCTGACCTTCCGGACGCCCGACGAGGCGGTCGAGAAGGCGAACAACACGGCGTACGGCCTGTCCGCGGGCGTCTGGACGGACAAGGGCAGCCGGATCCTCAAGATGGTGTCCGAGCTCAAGGCGGGCGTCGTCTGGGCCAACACGTTCAACCGCTTCGACCCGACGTCGCCCTTCGGTGGCTACAAGGAGTCCGGTTTCGGCCGCGAGGGCGGCATGCACGGGCTCCACGCGTACGTCCGCCTCGAGGACCGTTGACCGTGGCCTCCCGGACGCCCCGTTCCCCGCGGCCGAGTCGTTCCCGCGCGGTCGCGGTGACGCCCGCGCCGGTCGCCCGCATCGAGGTGCGCAAGACCTACAAGCTGTACATCGGTGGGGCGTTCCCGCGGACCGAGAGCGGCCGCTCCTACCTGGTGAAGTCGGCGGATGGGACACCGCTCGCGAACGCGTGCCGGGCGTCGCGCAAGGACCTGCGCGATTCGGTCCGCGCCGCTCGGAAGGCCTTCCCCGGCTGGGCCGGCAAGACGGCGATGAACCGTGGCCAGGTCCTCTATCGCGTCGCGGAGCTGATGGAGGGCCGGCACGATCAGTTCGTGGCGGAGGTCGCGGCCGCGGAGGGCATTCGCGATGCCCGTGCCCGCGACGTCGTGGACCGCGCGATCGACCGCTGGGTCTGGTACGCCGGCTGGGCGGACAAGATCACCCAGGTCCTTGGCTCGTCCAACCCGGTCGCGGCGCCATACTTCAACTTCACGGTCCCCGAGGCCACCGGCGTGGTCGGCGTGGTCGCACCCGAGACGTCGTCGCTGCTCGGCCTCGTGAGCCGGCTCGCCCCGCCGCTCGTCGCCGGCAATGCGGTCGTCCTGCTGACGTCGGAGACGCGCCCGCTGCCCGCGGTCACGCTCACCGAGGTGCTCGCGACCTCCGACGTGCCCGGTGGCGTCGTCAACGTCCTAACCGGCCTCAAGAAGGAACTCATCCCGGTCCTCGCCGCGCACGGCGACGTCGACGCCCTCGACACCTGGGGCGTGCCCGACGACATGCGGACCGAGACCGAGCTCCTCGTCGCCGACGACATCAAGCGCCTCTCGCGCCGGCCGACCACCGTGTCCGAGGCCCGGTTCGATTGGCTCGACGACCGGGCCGCCGAACGTCCCGAATGGATCGCCGCCTTCCTCGAGATGAAGACGGTCTGGCACCCGATCGGGGTGTAGAGATGGCGGTCCGTCCCGATCCGGAAGTCGGCTACCGTCGTCCCGGAGACCACCGCCGGGCGGACGGCCTGGTCGAGCGCCGCGTCTTCGTGCAGGCATCCCCACGCATCGTCTGGGCGACGCTCCACGACCCGTCGGCCGGTGTCTCGCTGTTCCCCGAGTTGCGGTTCGGCCCAGCCGCCCCGTCGTGGCCGGCGGCGGCCACGACCCGTCCGGCGCACGCGCGCCTGGGCCTGCTCCGCGAGGCGGCCCGCGTCGAGAGCCTCGAGGCGCGACCGGACTCGCGATTCCGGCTCCGGATCACTGGCTCCGGGTTCGACAGCGAATGGAGCTGGATGCTCGAGCCGGTCGCCGGCGGCACGCGGGTGGTCCACGCCGCGACCTTCGAGCCGTACGATCGCTGGACGGGGCTCCTGGTGCGGCTCGGCCGGGAGTCGCTCGCCAGTCGCGTCGAGGCCCACCTGCGCGTGCTCAAGGAACGCGCGGAGGCGACCGAGCGCTCCGCCAACCCGGCGGCCTGACCGACTGGCCGACGCGCCGGCCCACTGCTTCGTTCACCGCGTTCAGTCTTGACTGAATCTTCTGAACGGTTCAACATGGACCGTGATGACTGACGGTGAGAGCGCGTTCGTCGAGGAGATGGGCCAGGCACTGGCGTCCTACGGGATGACGCCGATGGCCGGCCGCATGTGGGGCTGGCTGCTGATCTGCGAGCCACCCGAGCAGACCGCGGCCGACCTCGCGGCGGCGCTCCAGGCGAGCCGGGGAGCGATCAGCGGCACGGCCCGCATGCTCGCGAGCGCCGGGATGATCCGTCGCGGGACGAGGCGGGGCGATCGGCGCGAGTACTTCAGCGCGCCACCGGACGCCATGGACACGTTCCTCGCCAACGCCGGACAGATCTACCGCCACTTCCGGGGGATCGCCGACCGCGGCCTCGCGTCGATCGCCGATCGTCCCCCCGAGTCGCGCGCGCGGCTCCAGGAGATGCGCGACGTCTTCGCCTTCATCGAACGTGAGGTCCCGGTCGTGATCGACCGCTTCCTCCAGGAGCGGGCCGGCGCCGCCGGCAGGAAGGACCCCTCGTGACCACGATCATCCGCACGGAAAAGCTGACCAAGACCTACGGCGTCCACCGGGGCATCACCGAGCTGGACCTCGACGTCGCCCAGGGCGAGATCTTCGGCTTCCTTGGGCCGAACGGAGCGGGCAAGACGACGACGATGCGGGTCCTGCTCGACCTCATCCGCCCGACATCCGGGCGCGCCGAGGTCTTCGGGATCGAGACCACCGTTGACCCGGTCGCGATCCACCGCCGGGTGGGCTACCTGCCCGGCGAGTTCGACCTCTACGACCGGCTGACCGGCGCCGACACCATCACGTACTTCGCGAACCTGCGCGGCGGGGTCGATGCCGGATACGTGGCTGAGCTCGTCGAGCGGCTGGACCTCGATCCGAGCCGCCGATTCAAGGAGTACTCGAAAGGCAACAAGCAGAAGGTCGGCCTGGTCGTGGCGCTCCAGCACCGGCCGGACCTGCTGATCCTCGACGAGCCCACCTCCGGCCTCGACCCGCTGGTCCAGCAGACCTTCTTCGAGCTCGTGCGCGAAGCCCGGACCGAGGGACGGACGATCTTCCTCTCGTCGCACATCATCGACGAGGTCGATCGCACCTGCGACCGCGTCGCGATCATCCGCGAGGGCCGCCTGGTCCAGGTCGACCGGATCGAGGCGATCCGACGGCTGGCCTTCCACCATGTCGAGCTGACCTTCAGCGGCCCGGTCGCGACCGCGGTCTTCGAGCCGATCCCGGACGTCAGCGAGGTCACCGCCTCGGGCAGCGTCATCACGATGCGGGTCAACGGACCGATCGGGTCGGTCATCGCGGCCGCGGCGACACACGGGCTGATCGATGTCGTCAGCCGCGAGCCGAACCTCGAGGACGTCTTCCTCGCCCAGTACGGCGACCACACGCCGGCCGTGGTGGGCTCCGATGTCCGCTAGTGCCGCGACCCTCACCCGCGGCCGGCCGTGGTCGCGGGTCATGGGTCTCGCCTCGGTCTACGCCAAGACCGTCCGTGACAGCCGCCGCGCGGCGCTCATCGTCGGGCTGGTCGGGGGCGCGTTGATGCTCGCGACGGCCGCCCCGTACGGGACGGAGTTCACGACGCCGGAATCACGCGCGCTGCTCGTGGGCCAGATGGGTTCCCTGCCGCCCGTGTTCCGGGGCCTGCTGGGGCAACCGATCAACATCGACACGCTCGGTGGCTGGATCTCGTTCCGTGTCGGGAACATCGCGCCGGTCATGCTCGGGCTGTGGTCCGTGCTGGCGCTCTCCGGGACGCTGGCCGGCGAGGCCGCACGGGGCAGCCTCGACCTGCTCGCGGCGACGCCGGTCAGCCGGCGTTCGATCGCCATCCAGAAGCTGGCCGGGCACGTCACCGCGGTCGCCTTCGCGATCACGATCATCGCGCTCTTCACGTGGGTCGCGAGTCCGGCCTTCGCCGTATTGCCTGGCGACCGGTTCGGCCTGGCCGAGGCGTTCGGGTTCGCGCTGCTCGTAGGCATGCTGATGCTTGCCTGCGGCGGCGCGGCGTTCGCCGCCGCGCCGTTCGTCGGGCGCACCCGGGCGCTCGCCATCGGGCTGTTGACCCTGTTCGGTGGCTACGTCATCGCGTCGTACGGGTCGCTCTCCAGCCTCGTCGATGCGCTCGGGCCCCTGTCCTGGTTCGACTGGACCGCCGGCCACCGGCCGCTCGCTGGGGTCACGGACTGGCCGTCGGTCGGGCTGTTGGCCGTCGTGATCGTCGGCCTGTTCGCGATCGGTGTCGTCGGCTTCGAGCGTCGCGACATCGGTGGCAGCGCGGCCCTTGCCTGGCTGCGACTGCCGTCCCTGCCGGCGGGCGTGCACGGCCCGTTCGTCCGCCAACTGGCCGACCGGCTCGGCGTCGCGATCGCCTGGGGCGTCGGCGTCGGCATCTACGGCGCCCTCATCGCCGGATCGGCGAAGCAGTTCAGCGAGGCCATCCTCGCGCTGCCGCAGATCCAGGACTACCTCAACATCCTGTACCCGGGGATCGATCTCCTCCAGCCGTCCGGGCTGCTCCAGCTCGCCTTCTTCAGCTTCGGCACGCTCATCATCGGGTTGGCCGGGGCCGGCATGGTCGCGGGATGGGCCTCCGACGAAGGCGAGGACCGCCTCGACCTCGTGCTCTCGACGCCCCTGTCGCGTGCCCGCTGGTTCATCCACAGCGGACTCGGCGTGATGGCCGCCATCGCGGTCACCACGGTCGTCATCGCCGCCCTTCTGGCGTTCTCCGTGGCGACGGTCGGCGGGGAGACCCGGGATGTCGTGTTCGGGGCGTTCCTGCTCGGCCTGGCGGCCGCGGCGTTCGCCGCCGTCGGGCTCGCGGTCGGCGGCGTCGTGCGGGCCTCGCTCGCCGTGCCCGTGGCCGCGCTGCTCGTCGTCGTGACCTTCCTGATCGACACGCTGGGGGCGTTGCTGAACCTGCCCGACGTGGTCCTCGAGCTGAGCCTGTTCAAGCATCTCGGCCAACCGATGGCGGGCACGTACGACCCGGTCGGCGTGGTCGCCGCCGCCGTCCTCATCGTCGGCGGTCTGCTCATCGGCGCGTGGGGCCTGCAGCGGCGCGACCTGGACAGGTAACGTCCGGGGGTGGACCCCTGGATCATCGCGCTCGTCGCCGTCTCGGCGGTCCTGCACGTCTCGTGGAACGTCCGGCTCAAGACCGCGGGCGATCCGTTGCGGGCCGGCACGGTCGGGACCGTGGCGGGTCTGGTCGGTGTCATCCCCGTGGCCCTCGGCGCGTGGCTGCTGCTGGGGCGACCAGCCCTTCCGATCGAAGGCGTGGTCCTGGGGGTCGTGTCGGGCACGGTCGAGGCCACCTACTTCGTGCTGCTCTCCGCCGCGTACCGGCGCGGTGACCTGTCGGTCGTCTATCCGATCGCCCGCGGGACCGCACCGCTCCTTGCCGTCGTGATCGGGATCACGGTCTTCGGCGAGCGGTTGGGCCTACCCGGTTGGCTCGGCGTCGCGGCCCTCATCGCGGGGTTCTTCGTCCTCCAGCGGCCATGGCGCGTCCTCACGGCCCGCGCGTCCCGTGGTTCGGTCGACACGGCGGTCCTGTTCGCGCTGGCGACGGGCGTGACGATCGCGATCTATAGCACGCTCGACCGTGCAGGGACGCGCCTGATCGACCCGTTCGTCTACCTCGGGGTCATCTGGACGGTGCAAGCGGTGACACTGGTCATCTGGGTCCGGTTCGTCGCCGGTGGGGACATCCTGGCCGGCGGTCGCGAGCAGCTCCGCAGCTCGATCGCCGTCGGCTGGATGTCGATGCTCGCCTACCTCGCGATCCTGATCGCCCTGAGCGTGGCGCCGTTGAGCGGTGTCGCCCCGCTGCGCGAATTGGCGACGGTCTTTGCGGCCGCGTGGGGGAGCGTGCGGCTCAAGGAGGCTGCCGATCGCGGTGAGGTCAGCCGCCGCATCGGGGCGTCCGTGCTGATCGTCGCCGGCGCGTTGCTGCTGGCGATCAGCGGCCGCTGACGGGTCTCGCTATGTCGCCTCGACCGGTGGCAGGCGCCCGTACAGGCGCCGCCGGCCGAACCGGCTGTTCACGAGGCCGATGCCCGCGATGACGAGCGCCGTCCCGATGATGATCCGGGCGTCGATGGGCTCCGCGAGCACCAGGTACCCGAGGGCGATGCCGACCACCGGGATCACGTACGCGACGAGCGTCGTGCGGGTGGCGCCCCAGTGGGCGAAGAGGCGGAACACGAACAGGTACGCGAGGCCGGACCCGAGGATCCCGAGCCACAGGATCGAGAAGATCGCCTCGCTGTCGGGCGTGGCGGTCCAAGGCTGCTCGAACAGGAGCGCGACGACGCCGGTGATCACCGCGGCGAACGACACCTGGAAGACCGCGGGGATCATCGCCGGCAGGCCGCGGACGTTGCGGCGGGAGTAGACCGCGCCCGCCGCGTAGCTGATGGTCGCGCCGATCAGCGCAAGTTCGCCGGCCAACGACGACCCGGCGCCGGTCAAGCCGCGGCTCGTGATGATGATCACGCCGACGAACCCGACCACGAGGCCGACGAGGCCGTTGAGCCGCAACGGCTCGTCGTGCAGGAACAGCGCCGACAGCACGATGGCGAACAACGGCACGGGCGACGTCAGGATCGCCGCGAGCGACGACTCGACGGTCTGCTCGGCCCAGGTGATGAGCAGGAACGGGATCGTGATGTTGATGACCGCCATGACGAGCAGGTGGCCGTAGATCCGGCGTTCGCGTGGCAGCGGCTGCTTCGCGATGCGGACGACGATCCACAGCAGGATCGCGCCGACGACGAGTCGCAGCGCGACGAGCGTGAACGTCCCGAAGTCGTCCACGGCGAGCTTGATGAACAGGTAGCTGGAGCCCCAGATGAAGCCAAGGACGAAGAAGATCAGCCAGTCGATCCGGTTCACTCGCGTCATCGGGACATGATACCGGCTGGTTGGCCTATGGCGTTAGGCCAATGGCGTGCGATTCGTGGCGTCACGGCACGGTCTCCAGGCTGAGGATCGGCTCGCTGTCGTCCAGAACCGCCGGTCGGGCGGAACCGTTGCCGGCCACCGGTCCGAGCCTGTCCGGACCTGCCCGAGATGCGACAATCACGCTCGTGACCCACCCGTGGACGACCCCCGAGCTGACCGGCATCGGGCGCCTGTCGATGCACAGCGTCCCGCACACGGACCGTGTCGATCTCGATGGCACGTGGCGGTTCCAGCTCCTCGCGCAGCCGGACGACGAACCGGGCCGGAAGTGGCGCGACATCGAGGTGCCGGGCTGCTGGACGATGCAGGACACGTTCGACAAGCCGCACTACACCAACGTCCAGATGCCCTTCCCGGGACGGCCGCCGGAGATCCCCGAGGCGAACCCGACGGGCGTCTACGAGCGGACGTTCAAGGTCCCGGCGGAGTGGGTGGGCCGACGGGTCGTCCTCCATGTCGGGGCGGCCGAGAGCGTCCTCATCGCGACCCTCAACGGGGTCGAGATCGGGGTCGGCAAGGACTCCCACCTCGCGTCGGAGTTCGACGTCACGGACCGGCTCAAGGACGGGACCAACACCCTGACCCTCCGCGTCGTCAAGTGGTCGGATGCGACCTACATCGAGGACCAGGACCAGTGGTGGCACGGTGGCCTCACGCGCTCGGTCTTCCTGTATGCCACCGAGCCGGTCTACCTGGCCGACATCAAGGCGATCGGCGGCCTCGCCGATGACCTCACGACCGGCACGCTCGAGCTGACCGTGGAGGTCGGCTTCGCGGGCGTCCCGTGGGAGGCCGGCTGGACGGTCGAGGCCAGCGTCGCCGGATCCGACGAGACCCTCAGGGGCGAGGCACCGGCACAGGCCGGCCCGTACTGGCCACTGGATGACGCCGAGAAGGCCCTGATGCGCCGACATACCGGCGGTGGCCCCGACCGGGAACAGGACGATCCGACCGCCTGGGCCGCCCTCGACCGACTCCTCGAGCCGCCACGGGAGGGCACGCTCACCTGGCACGTCGAGATCCCGCGGGTGACCCCCTGGTCGGCCGAGGTCCCGACGCTCTCCCCGGTGGTCGTCACGCTCCGGTCGCCCGGTGGCGCCGTCGTCGAGCAGGCCGAGGTCCGGATCGGCTTCCGGCGGGTGGAGGTCCGCGGCCTGGACCTCCTGCTCAACGGCAAGCGGACCTACATGCGCGGCGTCAACCGGCACGACTTCGACCAACACACCGGACGGGTCATCTCGGTCGATTCGATGCGGGCGGACCTCGTCCAGATGAAGCAGTTCGGGTTCAACGCCGTCCGGACGTCGCACTATCCCAACGACCCCGCCTTCCTCGACCTGACCGACGAGATCGGCCTGTGGGTCATCGGCGAGGCCGACCTCGAATCGCACGCGTTCCAGAGCACGATCTGCGACGACCCGCGCTACCTGTCGGCCTGGGTCGAGCGTGTCGCCCGGATGATCCAGCGTGACAAGAACCACGCCTCGGTCTTCGCGTGGTCGCTCGGCAACGAGTCCGGCTACGGCGCGAACCACGATGCGGCCGCGGCCTGGGCCCGGCGCTACGACCCGTCGCGCCCGCTCCACTACGAGGGTGCGATCCGGTTCGACTGGGTGAGCGACCAGGCAGTCACCGACATCGTCTGCCCGATGTACCCCGAGATCGGCGCCATCGTCGATCACGCCCGCAGCGGTGCCCAGCGCCGCCCGTTGATCATGTGCGAGTACTCGCACGCCATGGGCAACAGCAACGGGACCCTCGCCGAGTACTGGGATGCCATCGAATCGACGCCCGGGCTCCAGGGCGGCTTCATCTGGGAGTGGTGGGATCACGGTTTGGTCCAGACACTCCCGGACGGCACCCAGCGCTGGGCGTATGGCGGCGACTTCGGCGACGTGCCCAACGATGGCAACTTCTGCACCGACGGCCTGACCTGGCCGGACCGCCGGCCCAAGCCCGCGCTCTGGGAGCATCGGGCGCTCGCCGCGCCCGTCGCCATCGCCGGCGATCCGAAGGACGTCGCCCGCGGACGGATCGAGGTCCACAACCGCGGCGACGTCCGCGACCTCGGCTGGCTGACCGCCCACTACGCCCTGACGGTCGATGGCGATATCGTCAACGAGGCCGACCTTGAGCTGCCGCCGGTCCCGCCGGGCGAGCGATTCTCGATCACCCTGCCGGACTGGCCGGCCGGCGGGCTGCCGGCCGGTCGGGAGGCCTGGCTGACCGTCGGGTTCCGGACGGCCGCGGCGAGCGCCTGGGCGCCGGCCGGCTTCGAGGTCTGCGAGGTCCAGCTGCCGGTGCCGATCGCCCCGACGGGCGCGCCGGGCACGACGCGGCTCTCGCCCTCCGGTGACGGCGTGCCGGTCTCGCTCGATGATGCCGGTCGCCTCATCCACCCGTTGCTGGCGTCGGGGCCGTCGCTCTCCCTGTGGCGGGCCCCGACCGACAACGATCGGATCGGCGGGATGGCCGCCCGGTGGTCGGCGTGGGGCCTCGATCGACCGGAGCGACACCTGCTCGACGTCCGGCGTGAAGGCGACACGACGATCGTGCGCGCCGAGATCCGGACGGGCACGGGGTTCGTCCTCCCGCACGAGCAACGGTTCACCGCCCTGACCGGGGGCGGGATCGACGTCGATGAGACGGTCGTCATCCCGGAGTCGCTCGACGACCTTGCCCGGATCGGGACCGTGCTCGAGACGGTGCCCGGACTCGAGACGCTCGAGTGGTTCGGGACGGGACCCGTGGAGACCTATCCCGATCGCAAGCGTGGCGGGCTCGTCGGTCGCTGGCGTTCGACCGTCACCGACCAGTACGTGCCGTACATCCGGCCGCAGGAGAACGGTGGCCACGCCGACGTGCGCTGGCTGACGCTGGCCGACGGCGGGGGCCGTGGCCTGCGCCTCGTCCTCGACGAGCCGCGCCAGGTCTCGGCGACCCACTTGCGCGCCATCGACCTCGCGAGCGCCATGCACGACGTCGAGGTCGTGGCCAGGCCCGAGACGGTCGTGCATCTCGATGCCGCCCACCGGGGCCTCGGGACCGCGAGCTGCGGCCCGGACACGCTGCCGGCCTATCTCGTCGGTCCCGGCACCTACCACTGGTCGTGGTCACTCCATCCGCTCCAGCCCCGCTGACGCATGACGGTCGAGTGGCGCGCTGAGGACCGGCAGTTCCATCTCCGGAACGATCGGATCAGCCTCGTCCTGCGTGTCTACGAGGACGGGACGCTCGGCCACCTGCACCTGGGCGGGCCGCTGCCCGCCGGTCGGTCGTACCGCCACCTCGGTCCGGACCCGTTCGATGGCTTCTCGAACCGGGTAGGGGCAGCCGGTCCCGCTGGCCTATCCGACCGCCGGGACGGGCGACTTCCGGGTGCCCGCGCTCGTCGCGGTCGCGGCCGGATGGCTCGACGGCGCTGACCCTGCGCTATCGCGACCATGGCATCCTCGCCGGCAAGCCGTCCATCGAGCCGCTGCCCGCGACATACGTCGAGGACGAGGCCGAGGCCGACACCCTGGAGATCACGCTGGCCGACGAACCGGCGGGCATCGAGGTGGACCTGCGCTTCTCGATCTTCCGCGACCGGCCGGTGATCGCGCGGAGCGTCACCATCCGGAACGTCGCGAGCGCGCCCGTGGACCTGCGTTGTGCGATGAGCCTCGCAGTGGACCTGCCCGACGCGGACTGGATCCTGCTCGGCCTGGCCGGGGCATGGGCGAGGGAGCGGCACGTCGTCGAACGCCGGCTCGTTCCCGGCCGACAGTCCGCCTCGAGCACGCGCGGCGCATCGAGCCACCACCAGAACCCGTTCTTCGCGTTGCGTCGATCGACGACCGACGAGGCGCACGGCGAGGCCTACGGGTTCAGCCTCGTCTATTCCGGCAACTTCCTGGCCGAGGCCGAGGTCGATCCATTCGGGACGACCCGCGTCCGGCTCGGCATCGAGCCCGACACCTTCGGCTGGCGCCTCGAGCCGGGCGCGTCGTTCGGCGACCCCGGAGGCCATCGTCGCCTACTCGGACGCCGGCCTCGGGGCGCTGTCGCGACGCGTTCCACGGCCTCTTCCGGGAGCGGCTGGCCGCGTGGCCATTGGCGCGATCGCCCGCGTCCGGTGCTCATCAACAACTGGGAGGCGACCTATTTCGACTTCGATGCCGACAAGCTCGTGCGGATCGCGGCATCGGCCCGCGAGCTCGGGGTGGAGCTCTTCGTCCTCGACGACGGCTGGTTCGGCAAGCGCGACGACGACACGACCTCGCTCGGCGACTGGGTCGTCGACCGTCGCAAGCTGCCCGACGGGATCGACGGCGTCGCCGAGCGGATCACCGGGCTGGGCATGGGCTTCGGCCTCTGGATCGAGCCCGAGATGGTCAGCGCCGAGAGCGACCTCTTCCGGGCGCACCCGGACTGGGCCATCGGCATCCCCGGCCGACCACGCACCGAGAGCCGCCAGCAGCTCGTGCTGGACATGGCCCGTCCCGAGGTCGTCGACCACCTGACCGAGGTGCTGGGCGGCGGTCCTCGCGAGCGCGCCGATCACGTACGTCAAGTGGGACATGAACCGCAACATCACCGAGCCGTGGTCGGCGTCGCTGCCGGCCGACCGGCAGGGGGAGTTCTTCCACCGCTACATCCTCGGCGTCTACGAGCTGTACCGGCGGCTGACCACGCGCTTCCCCGAGATCCTGTTCGAGTCGTGCGCCGGCGGCGGCGGCCGGTTCGACCCCGGCCTCCTGGCGTTCGCGCCGCAGGCCTGGACGAGCGACGGGACGGACGCGGTCGAGCGCCTCAAGATCCAGTGGGGGACATCGCTGGCGTATCCGCTGAGCTCGATGGCGGCACATGTGTCGGCCGTCCCGAATCACCAGGTCGGGCGGGTCACGCCGCTCTCGACGCGTGCGGCGGTGGCCTTCTTCGGGGTCTTCGGCTACGAGCTCGACCCCACGGCGTTGACCGCCGACGAGCGGGCCGAGATCGCCGACCAGATCGCCCTCTACGTCCGTTACCGCGAAGTCTTCCAGTACGGCCGCTTCGTTCGGCTGGAGAGCCCGTTCGAGTCCGACCAGGACGAGGTCGGCCTGGATGGTCGTCAGCGAGGATGGAGGCCGGGCGGTCGTCGGCTACTACCGGATCCTTGGTCAGCCCGACCCCGGTCCGGTCCGATTGCGTCTCCGGGGCCTCGAGGCCGGGGCGACGTACGAGGTCACGCCGTGGCCTGCCGCCGGGGTCGACCTCGTCCGCGAACCCCTCGGTGAGCGCAGCGGCTCCGAGCTGATGGCCGCCGGAATGGCCCTCGATCTCGGACGCGACGAGACGATGACCCGCGGCGACTTCTGGGCGCGCCTGTACGTCCTCGAGGCGGCCGGGTAGGTCGCCGGACTAGCCCTTCGTCGCCCCCAGGGCCAGGCCGCGCTCGAAGTGCCGCTGGAGGGCGATGTAAACGAGGATGGTCGGGATCGCCGCGAGGAGCGCGCCCGCGGCCAACACGTTCGTGTCGGTCACGAACTGCCCCTGGAGGTTGTTGAGCGCCGAGGTGATCGGCCGTCGGTCGCCGCTCTTCATGAGCAACAACGCCCAGAAGAAATCGTTGTAGATGAACGTGAACTCAAGGGTCGCCAGGGCGGCCAGGGCCGGCCGACAGAGCGGCAGGATGACGCTCCAGTAGATCCTGAACACCCCGGCTCCATCCACCAGGGCGGCTTCGTTCAGCTCACGCGAGATCGTTTTCATGTAGTTGCTGAGCACGAACGTGCAGAAACCGAGCTGGAAGACCACGTGGATGAGGATGATCCCGAAGTACTGGTCGTAGAGCAGGCCGTTGTCGCTCAACGGCGGCGGGATCGGCAGGAGCAGGTACAGGCGGTAGAGCGGGACGATGATCACCTGGGGCGGTAGCAGGTTCCCGGCCGTGAACAGCATCAGGAAGAAGAGGTTGAACCGCCAGCTGAAGCGTGTCACGGCGAAGGCCAGCATCGACGAGACGAGGAGCACCGCGATCACGGCAGGGATCGTGACCAGGAGCGAGTTCAGATAGAACTGCGGGAACTCGCCACGTTCGCAGGCGCTGAAGTAGTTGTCGAAGTTGAGCACAGTCGGCATCGAGATGAAGCCATCCCGCAGCGTCTCCCCGTAGGGACGGAGCGAGGTGAAGACCGCCCACAGGAGCGGGAAGAGCCAGGTCACGGCCATGAACGTGAGGAAGACGTAGAGCGCGACCCGAGCCGGCCGGATAGGGCGCCGGTTCACCGGAGGTCGACCCGCCGTCGGTGTCGCCGCGCGTCATCGCGTGTCCTCGCGCATCGTGCGGTTCAGGAAGAAGATGATCGGGCCCAGTGAGATCACGAGCAGGATCACCGCGATCGCCGAACCGAAGCCCACCCGGCTCGACTCGCTGATGCTGTTGTTGGTGATCAGGGTGGACAGCAGCTCCAGGCCGTTCTTGCCACCGTTGATGATGTAGGCGATATCGAAGGCGCGCAGGGCCTCGATCGTCGTAACGACGACGATCACGACGTTGATCGGCGCCATGACCGGGAAGACCACTCGCCAGAATGCCTGGCGCTCGTTGGCGCCGTCGACCGTCGCCGCCTCGCGGAGCGCCGGGTCCACGCTCTTCAGGCCGGCCAGGTACAGGACCATGATGTAGCCGACGTGCCGCCAGCTGGTCGCGACGAGTGCCGCCCACAGGTTCAGATTGGGGTTGCCCAGCCAGTCGATCAGGTTGTCGTTGGCGGTCCGATCCAGGGCGTTGTTGATGAAACCCTGCTCGGGAGCGTACTGGAGGCTCCAGATGATGCCGATGACCGCGAGCGACAGGACGACCGGCAGGTAGAAGACCGTCTGGTAGAAGCGGGTGCCGCGCAGCTCGCGATCCAGCAGGACCGCCAGGAACATGCCGACTGGCGTGGCGATGAACATCAGGAACGCCAGCCAGATCAGATTGTGCGTGAGGGCCGGCCAGAAGAACTGGTACGAGAAGAACAGCGATCTCGTAGTTCTTTGTGCCGATGAAGTTCTCGCTCGGTGATCCCGCCGATCCCGTTCCAGTTCGTGAACGAGAACAGGAACGACGCGAACGTCGGCCCCCAGATGAGCGCCAGGTCGAAGAAGAGCGGGATGCCGACCATGAGGCCCAGGACGAGTTTGTCCTGCCGGGTCAGCAGGCTGTAGCGCCGGCGCCGCCTCGGCTCGGACACGGCGACCCCCGCCCTCCCGGCCGACTGGTCAGGCAAAGCGGGGGCAACGCCTTCCGGTGCGCGATCCGCCATGGCTCGAACGAGTCTACGGGCCCGGCGGTCAGGTGGCTAGAGCGTGTCCCAGAAGCTCTGGATCTTCGTCTGGAGACCGGCCGGATCCTGGTCCGGGTTCTGGATGAAGTCGAGCAGGAAGGCCTGCATGCCGTTGGGTCCGGCGAATTCCGGGTTCGTGTCGCGATCGAGGAACTGGGTGATCCGCTGGGCTGCGCCGATGACCTCGGCCGCCTTCTGCTGAAGCGGGCTGTAACCGCTCACGTCCGCGTCCTTCGACGCGGCGATGTTGCTCTTGTCCTGCCGTCACCCAGGTGACCTGCGTCGCGGGCTGGGCGAGGTACTCGAGGAACGCCTTCGCGGCATCGAGATTCTTCGGGGCCTTGCTGAGCATGAACCCGTCGATCGGCGCATCGAGCGCCTTCTCGGCGTCGAATTGCGTCCCGAAGTCCGGGTACGGGAAGAAGTCGAGATCGTCCAGGTCAGCCTGACCGGCGGTCTGGAACTGCTGAGACGTGAACATCCCATGGAAGTACATCGCGGCCTTCTTCTGGAGGAGCGCCGTCGAGGCGTCCGCCCAGTTGCGACCGGCCGCGCCTTCCTGGTGGAACGGCAGGATCTCCTTCCACTTGTTGAAGACGGTCGTGACGCGGGTATCGGTCCACTTCTCCTTGCCGGCCATCAGGTTGACATGGAAGTCGTAGCCGTTCTGGCGCAGGTTGATGATGTCGAAGGTGCCCTGCGCCGGCCAACCCTCCTTGTCGGCGAAGGCGAACGGGACGAGCCCGTCGCTCTGGATCTTGGTGGCCAGGGTCTTCAGCTCGTCGAACGTCTTCGGGATCGTGTAGCCCTTCTCGGTGAAGAGGCTCTTCCGGTAGAAGACGGCCCACGGATACAGGTAGATCGGGATGAAGTACTGCTTGCCGTCGTCCCCGGTCGAGCCGACCTTGAACGCCTCGCCGTACTTGTCACCGACCTTCGCCCAGACATCGCTGATATCGGTCGCCAGGCCCTGCGCCGCGAAGAAGCGCATGCGGAACCCGGAGAACCACGTCCAGATGTCGTCCGGCGTGCCCTGGAGGTACGAGCTGATCTGGTTCTGGAACGTGCTGTGGTCGACGGTGTTGATCTTGACCGAGATGCCGGTCTCGGTCTGGAACGAGTCGACGATGCCCTGCAGGACGCCCTTCGGGAGCTCGTCCGAGTAGTTCGAGCCGAGCGTGGTCTCGCCGGTCGCGCCGGCGCTCGGTGCGGCCGCGCTGGGGGCGGCGCCACTCGCTGCGGCACTCGGGGCGGCCGCGCTCGGGGCGGCGGATCCGCCGGACGGACCGCACGCCGCGATGATCGCGGGGACGGTCGCGAGGCCGGCGACGCCGGCGACGCCCTTGAGGACCGTCCTGCGGGAGACGGAACGCGTCTCGATGGGTTCGGCCATAGCTGCTCCTCCTCGGGACCTGTCCGACAAAATCCAACAGGTTCACCCGGATTGTGTGCACCGCGGCTGGCGGTGTCAAGGATTCTGGGTGACTACCTAACGAATACCTTGTCGGGTTCCGTTGACTTTCGTGCGGAGTCACGGCAATCTCTGTTCGACCAAGCGAAGCGTGGCGAGGTGAGCGTGACGGATGGTTCCGACGGATCCAAAGGTGGTGCGGTGATGCTCGCCCGGCAGCGCCAGGCCTTCATCCTCGAACGCGTGCGCGAGGTCGGCGCGGTCCGGGTGGCGGAGCTCGTGCGCGAGCTGGGCGTCTCGGACATGACCGTGCGGCGCGACCTCGAGATCCTCGACGACCGGGGCCTCCTCGAGAAGGTCCACGGCGGGGCGACCTCCATCGTCGGGCACGCCCTCTTCGAGCCCGGCTTCGCCGCGAAGTCGTCGCTCCAGCAGGCCGAAAAGGACGCCATCGCCGATGCCGCCGCTGCCCTCGTCGAGCCGGGCATGGCGATCGGCGTGTCAGCCGGGACGACGACGTATGCCCTCGCGCAGCGCCTTGCGGACGTGCCCGGACTCACCGTGGTCACCAACTCGATCCGGGTCGCGGATGTGCTCCACCAGGTCGGCCGGACCGACCAGACGATCGTCCTCACCGGCGGCGTCCGGACGCCGTCGGAGGCACTCGTGGGACCGTTCGCCGTGGCGGCCCTGCGCACCGTCCACATGGACCTCGTCTTCGTGGGCGTCCACGGCATGGACCCCCACTCCGGGTTCACCTGCCCGAACCTGCTCGAGGCGGACACGGACCGGGCGCTGATCGAGGCCGGTCGCCGGCTCGTGGTCGTCGCCGACCATTCGAAGTGGGGCGTCATCGGCATCAGCTCCATCGCCCGGCTGGACCAGGTCGACGTCCTCATCACCGATGCCGGCCTCGACATGGACGCGCGACGCGCGCTCGCGGCCGAGGTCCGGCAGCTCATCGTGGTCGACCCGATGGCGGCGCTGGAGGAGCACATCGACCGTGCCATCTGACCGTGCCTCGCCCGCGCCGGCGGATGACGAGCACGACGGCTCCTTCGGCGACCGGCCGCGTCGCGCCATGAACGCCGGGGTGCTGCCGAACGAGCTCGCGCGCGACCCACACCGCCGCTACGACCCGCTCACCGACGAGTGGGTGCTCGTCTCCGCGGGCCGGACGCTTCGACCGTGGCTCGGCGCCGAGGAGCCCGAGATCGCCCACGATCGACCCACGTACGTACCCGACTGCTACCTGTGCCCAGGCAACGTGCGTGCCAACGGCGGACGCAATCCGGTCTACACGTCGACGTTCGTCTTCGACAACGACTTCGCGGCCCTGCGCACCGACACCTCGGAGATCGCGGTCGAGGATGGCCTGCTCCTCGCCGAGGGCGAGCGCGGGGTCTGTCGGGTCGTCTGTTTCTCGCCCCGCCACGATCTGACGCTCGGCGGGATGCCGCCGGCCGACATCCGTCGTGTCATCGATGTGTGGGCCGATCAGACGAGCGAGCTCGGCGCCGACTTCCGATGGGTCCAGGTCTTCGAGAACCGCGGCGCCGCCATGGGGGCCTCCAATCCGCACCCGCACGGCCAGGTCTGGGCCGGGACGGCGCTGCCGGGCGCCGCGCAGCGTGAGGGCACCAGCCAGGCGCGCCACGCGGCCGCGACGGGACGCCGCCTCCTGCTCGACTACGTCGGCCAGGAGTCCGGCGGTCCGCGGACGGTCGTCGAGAGCGACGAGTGGCTGATCGTCGTGCCGTTCTGGGCGTCCTGGCCGTTCGAGACGCTCGTGATCCCGAAGCGTCCGGCCGCGCGACTGCCCGACCTCGACGATGCCGCACGGGACGATCTGGCCGCCTCGCTCGTGGAGCTGCTCGGTCGATATGACGGATTGTTCCGACGGCCTTTCCCGTATTCGATGGGCTGGCACCAGGCGCCATTCGGCGATCCTGGCGCGACCGACGGGTGGCAGGTCCACGGACACTTCTACCCGCCCCTGTTGCGCGCGAATGTCCGCAAGTTCATGGTCGGCTACGAGCTGCTCGCCGAGACTCAGCGCGACCTCACCCCCGAGGACGCCGCCGAGCGCCTGCGCGCGGTCGTCCCGACCCGGACGCCGACCGAGACCCCTTCGCCCTCCTCCGCCGGGGCGCCCGTGACCCCCGCACGGGCTGCCCCGGCCTGACCCTTCCCGACGCCGACCACGCGACCCTGCCGTCTCGCCGGCCCGCTAGCATGGCGGCACACCGGACGGAGGGACCATGCGGCTCTGGGGCGGGCGATTCAGCGAGGCCAACGACGCGCGGGTCGAGGCGTTCACGTCGTCGATCGACGTCGATCGCGAGCTGGCGGCCGACGACCTCGCCGGCTCGATCGCCCATGTCCACGGGCTGGGCCGCGCGGGTCTCCTGACCGACGCCCAGGTCGAGGAGCTCGTGACCGGGCTGGCCACACTCGCCGAGGACGTCGAGGCCGGTCGGTTCGAGTGGGACCCGGCGCTCGAGGACGTCCACCTGAACCTCGAGGCCGCGCTCGTCGAGCGGATCGGGCCGGTGGCCGGCCGGCTCCACACCGGCCGTTCGCGCAACGACCAGGTCGCCACCGACCTGCGGCTCTGGACCCGTCGGGCGATCGATCGCCTCGATCTGGCGAATCTCACCTTCGAGCACGCCCTGGTCGGCCTCGCGGAGCGCGAGGGCGAAGCCATCCTGCCCGGCACGACCCACATCCAGCCCGCCCAGCCCGTGCTCTTCGCCCATCACCTGCTGGCCTATGTCGAGATGGTCGAGCGCGACCGGGGACGGCTCGGCGACGCGCGACGACGTCTCAACATCAGCCCCCTCGGCGCCGGCGCCCTGGCCGGTGCCGGCTATCCGCTCGATCGCGAGGCGACGGCACAGGAGCTCGACTTCGAGGGCGTCACCGCGAACTCGCTCGACGCCGTCAGCGACCGCGATTTCGTCGTGGAGGTGCTCGCCGCGATCGCCCTCGGGATGGTCCACCTGAGTCGCCTCGCGGAGGAGATCACGTGGTGGTCGAACCCGGCCTTCGGGTTCGTCCGCGCGTCCGACGCGTTCTCGACCGGCAGCTCGATCATGCCCAACAAGAAGAACCCGGACCCGGCCGAACTCGTCCGCGGCCGGGCGGCACGCGTCATCGGCGCCCTCACGACGGTCCTGGCCCTGCTCAAGGGCCTGCCGCTCGCGTATCAGCGCGACCTCCAGGAGGACAAGGCGCCGCTCTTCGATGCGGTCGCCGTCTACGAGGCGTCGCTCGGCGTGCTCGCGGGGATGCTCGACACGCTGACCGTCGATGCCGTGCGGATGCGGGCCGCAGCCGACGAGGGCTATACGACCGCGACCGCCGTGGCCGACGCCCTGGTCCGGCGCGGTATCCCGTTCCGTTCCGCCCACCACGTCGTGGGCTCGCTCGTCGCGCAGGCCGAGGCGGCCGGCGTGCCGCTCGATGCCGTCGAGGACGGGATGATCGGGATGGCCCTCGGTGCGAGCGGCGACGCCGACGTCGCGGCCCTCGCCGCGGACCCGGAGATCGGCGACGCGCTGCGATCGGCCGCGTCCATCGACGGCGCGCTGGCCTCGTGCGACGTCATCGGCGGCACGGCGCCGGCCCGCGTCAGGGCCGCCCTCTCGGCCGTCCGGGCGCGACTCGACGCGGACCGCTGATCCCGGCCGGGGTCACCCGGCCGGGCGTGGGTCAGCGAGACTCAGTGTCCGACGCAGGTCCCGCCGTTCGTGTCGCTGTTCGTGCCGTCGGGGCAGGTCGTGTCGCTCCAGATGACGCTCGAGAGCCCGGTCGCATGTCGCAGGTTCGCGCCGGTCAGGTCGGCCCGCGAGAGGTCGGCCCCGTTCAACCGCACGTACCGGAGGTCCGCGCCGGCGAACCGCGCGGCATTGAAGATGCTCCAGCGCAGGTCGGACCTGTGGAGGTCGGCACCCTCGAAGATGGCTCCGGTGGCCCCGCCATGCCGCCAGGTCACGTTGGCGATCGAGGCGTCGCGGAAGCCGGCGAAGCCGGCGGTCACGCCGTCCATATCCGCCCAGTCCAGGTTGGCTCCCGGCAGGGTCGCGTCCTCGAACGAGGCATTCGTCAGGTTCGCGCGGTGCAGGTCGGCGCCGTCGAGGATGGCGTCACAGAACAGGGCACCCGTCGCGTCCGCGCGGTACAGCCACGCACCGGCGAGGTTGGTCCGCGGCTCGTCCGGGTCGCACCCGGCGTTCAGGCCGACGAGCTTCGCCTTCGCGAGGTTGATGCCGTGGAGGTCCTGGCCGATGACGACCGCACCGGCGAGGTCGCAGCGATGGAGATCGGCGCCCGCGGCCGGGGTCAGGCTCGAGCAATCGCGGTAGCTGGCGGCGGCTGCGCCGCTCGGGATCGCGAGCATCGCGAGCAGCATGGCGCCGAGGACGATGGACGCGGCCGCGCGACGGCGGATGGGCGTGCGGGAACGGGGACCGGACGACACGTGATGAACCCTCCAGACGGATCGACGAGTGCCTATGGATGACGCCGATAGTCATGCCCACGCATAGGACCCGTCAATGCCCGCTGGGTCCGTGTCTCGTTAACAAGCGCACAAGCGACCCGGGACATGGTGCGGGCCTGCACCGCCCCGTCCGGTACCATCGCCCGAAGCCCGGCTGCGGAGGACCGCCATGCTGACCCCGGACACGATCCGCGACGCTCCGAAGGCGTTGCTCCACGACCATCTCGACGGCGGATTGCGGCCCGCGACGGTCATCGACCTGGCGGCGGAGTTCGGGTACGACGGGCTGCCGACCACGGACGTCGAGGCGCTCAGCGCCTGGTTCCGGAGCGGCGCCGATCGCAAGTCCCTCGAGCTCTACCTCGAGACCTTCACCCACACCACCGGTGTCATGCAGGAGCGCGACGCGATCATCCGGGTCGCCGCCGAGTGCGCCGAGGACCTCGCGGCCGACGGCGTCGTGTATGCCGAGGTCCGCTACGCGCCCGAGCTCTCGACGGAGCACGGCCTGACGCTCGACGAGGTGGTGGCGGCCAACCTCGAGGGGTTCCGGCTCGGCTCCGAGCGCGCCGCCTCGGCCGGTCGCCCGATCGTCATGAAGATGCTCGTCACCGCGATGCGCCAGGCTGCCCGCTCGGTCGAGGTCGCGGAGTGCGCGGTCCGCTGGCGCGACGCCGGCGTGGTCGGCTTCGACATCGCGGGGCCGGAGGCGGGCTACCGCCCGACCCGCCACCTCGACGCGTTCGAGTACGTCCGACGCGAGAACTTCCACATCACGATCCACGCGGGCGAATCGTTCGGGCTGCCGTCGATCTGGGAAGCGCTCCAGTGGTGCGGCGCCGAACGCCTGGGTCACGGCGTCCGGATCGTCGACGACATCACGGTCCGCGACGACGGCTCCGTGGCCCTCGGGCGGCTGGCCACGTTCGTGCGCGACCGACGCGTGCCGCTCGAGATGTGCCCGACCTCGAACGTGCACACCGGTGCCGCGCCGTCGATCGGCGAGCACCCGATCGACCTGTTGCGCCGCCTGCGCTACCGGGTGACGCTGAACACCGACAACCGGCTGATGAGCGGCGTCTCGCTCTCGAGCGAGTTCGCGGCGCTCGACGCGGCCTTCGGCATCGGGCTGGGCGAGATGGAGTGGCTGACGATCAACGCGATGAAGAGTGCGTTCGCCCCGTTCGACGAGCGGCTGCGCATCATCAACGAGGTCGTGAAGCCGGGCTACGCGCACCTGCGGGCCGGCGAGACGAGGGTCGTCGCCGGGGGCTGACGGGACCCTCGAGGTCGGGCCGGCAGACGGACCGCTCAGCCATGGCGATGAGACGATCCGCGACCGTGTCGGCGGGCAGGCCGCTCCCGGCGAACAGCTCGTCGAACGACTGGAAGCTGGTGATGACCGCGAGGATCTCGGTCGCCTCGGCGACGGTGATGCCGTCGCGCAGGTAGCCCTGGGCCGCGAGCGCGCCCGCGAGCCGCGCCATCCCCGGCCGTCGCCCGTCCTCGATCGCCGCGACCGCTGCCACGGCGTCGGGGTCGATGGCGGCCAGCGTGAAGAGGGCCCGGGCGAGGTGCGGCATCTTCGCGTACATGTGGACCGCGACCCGCTGCGACGTCCGCAGGTTCTCCAACGCGTCGGGCAGGCGCGACGCGGCGATCAGCTCATCGAAGCCGGCCTCGTCGCGGAGGAAGCGTCCCAGGGCGTCGAACAGCCCGGCGCGCGAGCCGTAGAGGACGTAGACCGTCGAGCGCGAGACGTCCGCCGATCGGGCGACCTCGTCGACCCGGAGCGCCCCGACCGGACCCCGCTCGAGCGATTCGCGAGCCGCATCGAGGATCCGCCGGCGGGTCGCGTCGGACGATGCGGCCCGGTTCCGTTGCACATATGAACGTTTGTCCATATTGACAAGATAGCACTTCATCAGACACTGTGTCCGGTATCAGACACATTGTCCGATGAAAGGAGAACTCCGGTGCCACAGGACGATCTTCCCGTGCTGATCGTGGGAGCCGGCCCGTCTGGGCTGGTCACCGCGATCTCGCTCGCCCGCCAGGGCGTGCGCTCGATGGTCATCGAACGCCATCCGTCGACCTCGATCTTCCCGAGGGCGACCGGCGTCAGCCTTCGCTCGATGGAGCTCTTTCGCTCCTGGGGCATCGACGACGCCGTCCGGCAGGGCGGCTGGAACGTCGTCGCCCGGCAGGCGACGGTCTCGTCGCTCATGTCGCGCGACATCGTCGAGGCGCCCCTCGGGTTCCCGACCGAGGAGGACAGCGCCCGGGTGAGCCCGGCCCGTGCCGCGGTGAGCCCACAGGACCACCTGGAGCCGGTCCTGCTCGCGCACTACCGGAGCCTTGGCCTTGGCGAGGTCCGGTTCTCGACCGAGCTGGTCCGATTCGAGCAGGACGGGTCTGGCGTCACCGCGACGCTGCGTGACCGGGCGACAGGTGCGACCAGCGAGGTCCGCTGCCGCTATCTGGTCGGGGCGGACGGTCATCGCAGCACCGTCCGCGAGGCGCTCGGGGTCCCGATGATGGGGCCGGACGACCTCGGTCGGTACATGAGCATCCTGTTCCGCGCCGACCTGCGGCCGGTCCTCGGCGAGACCGTCTACGGCCTGTACATGCTCGAGGGACAGGGCCCGCCGCGGGTCGTGGTCCCGAGCGGCGTCGATGGCCGGTTCGTGCTGGCCATCCCGTTGCCACCCGACATGAGCGAGGCGACGATCGAGGCGGCCTTCCCGCCCGCGCGCTGCATCGAGCTCGTGCGCGAGGCGGCGGGCGTCGCGGATCTCGAGGTCGAGATCCTCGCCACGAACGCCTTCCCGTTCAGTGCCCAGGTGGCGGCCCGGAGCGTCGTCGACCGGGTCGTGCTGGTGGGCGACGCGGCCCACCGGATGACGCCCCGCGGGGGCCGTGGGATGAACACGGGCATCGCGGACGCCAACGACCTCGGATGGCGACTCGCGTGGATCTGCCGCGGCATCGCCGATCCTTCCCTCCTCGACGCCTGGGAGATGGAGCGCGGCCCGATCGGCCGACGCAACGTCGAGCTGTCGATGACGCCCGGTGGTGGGGGATCGGCGGATGGGCTGGCCGAGGACCTGGGTTCGATCGTCCGCTCGTTCGCGATCGTGAATGACGGCACCACCGCAACCGTGGAACCCGGCGATGCCTACGTGCCAGACGCGCGACCCGGCGCGCGTGCGCCGCATGCCTGGCTCGAGGCCGACGGTGTGCGCTGCTCGACGCTCGACCTGTTCGGGCGGGGCCTGGCGCTGCTGGTGCGGGGGTCGTCGGGGGACTGGCGGTCCGCCGCGAGGCGGGTCATGGGCGCAGCGCCGGGCCCGCCGCTGGCGGTCCACGGGATCGGTCGCGGGCTGCGCGACGTCGACGGCGCGTTCGCTGCGACGTACGCGCTCGAACCCGGTGGCGCCGTGCTCGTTCGACCGGACGGGACGGTGGCCTGGCGGTGCCGGCGACCGCCGGTCGATCGCGGCGAGGCGCTGGCCACGGCGGTCGCCGTCACCCTCGGTCGCGGGACCTCGGCCGATGCGTCCGTCGAGCGTGGCCGGACGGTGGCGGCATGAAGCGGCGCATCCCGATGGCGGCCTTCTGGACCGCGCTCGGCTATCTCGCCTGGGGCTGGCCGTACCTGTCGTCGACGGGCGCGGCTGGCGGGGTGGGTTCGTCATACTTGCCGACGACTCGATCCCCCGAGCGAAGGAGCGATCCGCCGTGCCCGGTGCCGACCACACCCGACTCGAGGGCCGCCGCGCGCTCGTGACCGGCGCCGGTGTCGGCATCGGCCGGGCGATCGCGCGCGGGCTGGCCGATGCCGGCGCGGCCGTGGTCCTGCACCACCACGACCACGGCGAGGACGCCCAGGCCGAGGTCGACGCGATCACGGCGGCCGGCGGGCGCGCGCTTGCCATCCGGGCGGACCTCTCCGAGCTCGAGGCCGGCCCGGACCTCGTCCGTCGCGCCGTCGAATGGCTCGGCGGCCTCGACATCCTCGTGAACAACGCCGGCCGAACGGTCACGGGCCCGATGGCCTCGTTCAGCGCCGCCGACTACGACGCCCTTGTTCGGCTGAACATCGGGGCCGCGTACTTCTGCACCGCGGCCGCGGTCCCGGCACTCGCGGCGAGCGGGCACGGCTCGATCGTCAACATGGCCTCGGTGCATGGAGGGGCCAGCGGCACGTCGCACGCGCTCTATGCCGCGACACGCGGCGCGGTCATCGCGATGACCCGGTCGCAGGCCCTCGAGCTGGCGCCGCAGCGGATCCGCGTCAACGCGCTCGGCCCCGGCGTCATCGAGGTCCCACGCTATTTCGACGATCCGGGCTACACCACCGAGCGTGGCGGTCGCGCCGTCCCGCTCGGGCGGGTCGGGCGGCCCGAGGACGTGGCCGACGTCGCGGTCTTCATGGCGTCGGACGCTGCGAGCTTCGTCACCGGGACGGTCCTCTGGGTCGACGGCGGGACGATGGCCCGCCTGAACATCGGCGATCTCGACGCCCTCGACTTCGACGGGCCGGACGACCAGGCGGGGTCGGAGACCGCCGTGCGGAACCCCTAGCCAGCGGGCAGGACCACCACGAACCGGCTGCTGGCGTAGCCGTTCGGCTCGAGGTAGATGCGACCGCCCATGGCGGTCATCAGTCGGCGCGCCGCGAACAGCCCGATCCCGGAACCGCGGCTGGCGCCCCCGCCGCCGATCCGGACGAACGGCTCGAAGACGCTCTCCCAGTCCTCGCGGGGGACGCCCGGCCCGTCGTCGGTGATGTAGACCTGGATCTCGTCGCCGAGGTGCCAGACGCCGATGCTCACCCCGTCCGCGGATGGCGCGTACTTCGACTCGTTCTCGAGGAGCTGCTCGAGCACCTGGCGGAACCGCGTCTCGTCGCCGATGGCGATGACCGAGCCCTCCGGCCGGTGCCACCGGATCGGGTGCGGCCGGAGGAGCAGACGGAGCGTCTCGACGGTCTCCTCGACCGCCGCGACGGCGTCGAACGGTGCCCGCGAGAGGCCCGTGAGGCCCTCCCCGCGAACCGACGCGAGGATCGAGTCCACGAGCCGATCGAGCCGTCCGAGCTGGTCGAGCGCAGCGGTGCGCCAGGCGACCGGATCCGCGGGCTCGGCCGGTGGCGGGTCCCCGGTCGCGGGGCCTGTGGCCGCCTCGGCGAGCAGGTCGACGTAGACGCGGACGACGGACAGGGGGGTCCGGAGCTCGTGCGTGACGACCGACAGCAGCTCGGCCCGCGCGGCGTCGAGTGCGGTCAACTGGACGAGGCGTGCCTCGACCTCGGCCGTCAACCGGCCCTTCTCGACGATGCCCGCGAGCAGGGCCGCGATCGTACGCAGGAACTCGATCTCGCTTTCGTCGAAGTCGCGGACCTCGCGGGTCTGGACGTTGAGCACGCCGACGACCTGGTCGTGCCATTCGAGCGGCACCGACAGCATGCCGGCCAGGCCCTCGATGTCGAAGCCGCGGACCCACGCGAAGCGGGGGTCCTTCGTCACGTCCGGCACCGCGATCGGCTGACGGGTGGCGGCCACCCGGCCGGTGATGCCCTGGCCCCATTCGAGGCTGACCTTGCCGACCTGGGACCGGTCGAGGCCGTTCGTCGCGGCCAGCGTCAGGCGGACCCGCTCGTGGTCGGCGAGATAGAACGAGCAGACCTCGACGCTCATGGCGGCGGTCGTCCCGTCGACGATCGAGCGCATGAGTTCGTCCCAGTCGCGCGCCTGGGTCGCCAGGCTCGCGATCTCGTGCAGGAACGCGAGCTCCTGGACCGGCAGAAGCTCAGGCGGCCGGGACGTTCCCGGCGCTCGTTCCGCGTCGCGCGGACGATGCGTGTCGCTGGCCATCGCCTGAATCATGCGCGATGTCAGACGGCGGCGGGCTCCGGGTCGGTGACCGTCGTCGGCAGGTCCGCCAGCAGCGGATCGGTCCACGACCACGCCGCGCCGTGGCGAGCCCCGACCGCTCCATGGCGGGCGGCCTCCACCCGAAGCGGCAGCCCGAAGATCTCGATGAACCCGACGGCCGAGGCGTGGTCGAACGCGTCGCCCTCGTCGTAGGTCGCAAGGCTCTTGTCGTAGAGCGACAACGGGGAGCGACGCCCGACTACCACGGCCTGGCCGTGATCCAGGCGCACCCGCACCTCGCCCGACACGACGCGCTGCGACGAGGCGACGTAGCCGCGCAGGTCCCGCGACAAGGCACTGAACCACAGGCCGTCGTAGATGAGGCGGGCCAGCTCATCGGCCACGAACCGGTCGAACCGGAGCGTGTCGCGCGACAGCGTCAGGCCCTCGAGGGCGTGATGGGCGGCGTGCAGGATCGTCGCCGCCGGCGTCTCGTAGATCTCGCGGCTCTTGATGCCGACGAGCCGGTCCTCGACGTGGTCGATGCGCCCGACCCCGTGCGCACCGCCGATCGCGTGGACCGATTCGACCAGCTCGACCGCGGACAGCCGCTCACCGTCGAGCGCGACCGGGATGCCGCCCTCGAACTCGATGATGATCTCGACCGGGTCGGGCGCGTCCGACGGCGCGACCGTCCACTCGTACGCGTCGGCGGGCGGCGTGACCCACGGGTCCTCGAGGACGCCTGTCTCGCACGAGCGGCCCCACATGTTGACGTCGATCGAATAGGGCGAGGCCTTCGTGATCGGGATCTCGATGCCGCGTTCGTTCGCGTAGTCGATCTCCTGGTCGCGCGTGAGCCCCATCCCGACCCGCATCGGGGCGATCACCTCGAGCCCCGGATCGAGCGCGTGGGTCGCGACGTCGAAGCGGACCTGGTCGTTGCCCTTGCCGGTGCAGCCGTGGGCGACCGCGTCGGCCTTCTCGCGCGCGGCCACCTCGACGAGGAGCTGGGCGATCAGCGGGCGGGCGAGCGCGGTCGCGAGCGGGTAGGCGCCCTGGTAGAGGGCGTTCGCCTGGAGGTGTGGCCACACGAAGTCCGTGACGAAGCGCTCGCGCGCGTCCACGACGTAGGCACGCGACGCCCCGGCGGACATCGCTCGACGCTCGACGCCCGGGCGGAGCGAGCCACCGCCGAGATCGACGGTGAGCGTGACGACTTCGGCGTCGTACTGCTCCCGGAGCCAGGCGACGGCGACCGACGTGTCGAGTCCACCCGAATAGGCGAGGACGACCTTCTTCACGGTGCTGCGGACCTCCGGATCAATGGCTGCGCGCGCTGCCGACGGCCGGCGTGACCGGGGCCGACCCGGCGCCGATGGCCCTGAAGCGATCGAGCCAGCGCTCGAGACGCCGCTCGTCGGCGAAGAGGACGAGGAGCGTATTGTCGCCCGCGAGCGTGCCCTCCTGCTCGCGCAGGGTCGACTCGTCGATGGCCTGGGCGATGACGCTCGCCGTCCCGGGGGTGCCGGTCAGCACGAGGATCAGACCGCTTCGTCCGATCGTCACCGGGATGTCGGTGAGGATGCGAGCGAGGCGCTCGTCGGTGGCCGAGGCCGAGGTGCCGTTCGTGGACGCGACCGCATCCGGGGCGACATAGACGTGGCCGTCGGCGCGCGGCGCCTTGAACAGGCCGAGCTCGGTGATGTCGCGCGAGACCGTGGCCTGGGTCACCGCGAAGCCCTGTTCCGTCAGGGCGTCGACGAGTTCGCGCTGGCTGCCCACAGGACGCGTCAGGACGAGCTCGCGGATCGCCCGCTGGCGGAGTCGCTTGAGGTCCTGCGTGGCGGTCACCTCGTTCCGTGCCTCTCGTCCTAGGCCGCGCCGACGCCGGCTGCCCGGGTCGACGTGATGCGCGTCCCGAACGACTCGTCGGACAGCGCCCGGGTCAGGGCGTTCGGGGCAGAAGCGTCGGCGATGATCGCCTCGGCGCCGTCCCAGCCCAGCGCCCCGAGCGCGGCCCGGACCTTGGGGACCATGCCGCCCGCGATGACGCCCGAGCCGATGAGGTGCTCGGCCTCGGCGACGGTCAACGTGTCGAGCCGCCGGCCGTCCTCGTCGCGGACGCCATCGACATCGGTCAGCAGGACCAGCTGGCGGGCACCGAGGCCTGCCGCGATGCCGGCCGCCACGTCGTCCGCATTGACGTTGCAGACGATGCCGTCCGCGTCGCGCGCGAGCGGCGCCACGACCGGGACCTGGCCACCGACGAGGATCGCATCGAGCAGGTCGCGCCGCAATCCGACGACGCTCGCGACCAGGCCGAGCTCCGGGATGCGTTCCGCGACGAGCAGGCCGCCATCGACCCCGGAGAGCCCGACGGCATCGACGCCGAGGTCGCGCAGGCCGGCCACGAGCTCGCTGTTGACGACGCCCCGTAGGACCGCGGCGGCCACCTCGAGCGAGGCGGCATCGGTGACCCGCAGGCCGCCCTCGAACCGCGAGGGCACGCCCAGACGCTCGAGCCACTCGGTGATCCGCTTGCCGCCGCCGTGGACCAGCACCACGGGACGTCGCCGCGCGACCGCGGCCACTTCCTCGAGCACCTGGCTCTGCTCCGCGATCGTGGTGCCCCCAAGCTTGATGACCAGGATCTCAGACATCGGTCGCCACCTGCGCGGCCCATGCCGGCGTTGTCACCTGCGCGCGCTCGCTCACGCACCTTGGGGTGCGCTCGCTCACGTGCTCGTCTCCGCCTTGGCCTGAGCTCGCCCAGGCGGCGCGTCGCCGTTCGCTCACGTCGTGTACTCGCTGTTTTCGATGACGTAGGCCTCGGTGAGGTCGCAGCCGAAGGCCTCGCCCGTGCCGGTACCCAGACCGAGGTCGAGCGCGATGACCACCTCGGGCGACGTCATGGCCTCCCGGGCCGCCGACCGATCGAACGACTGTGGCCCACCGGCCGTGCCGTCGAACACGGCATGACCGGCGATCTCGATGCGCAGTCGCGCCGGATCGAGCTGGGCTGCCGTACCCGCCCGCCGGGCGGCATCGTCTGATGCGAGACCGGCCGCCTCGAGGACCGCGGAATCGGCCAGTCGCGCGTTGCCGGCGGCACCCGCGACCCGGCCCCAGTTGGGATCGCGGCCGTGGGCGGCCGCCTTGACCAGGCTGGACGAGACGACCGCTCGGGCCACGGCCCGCGCCTCGGCGTCATCGGCCGCACCGGTCACCACGGCCGTGATCAGGGTCGCTGCGCCCTCCCCGTCGGCGGCCTGCTGCCGCGCGAGGTCGCGGGCGACGGCCTCGATCGCCCGCCCCAGGATCGTGGCCTCGGGACTGCCGTCGCGGACCGGTGCCGCCCCGGACGCCCCCGACGCGAGGACGAACACCGTGTCGTTGGTGCTCGTGTCGCCGTCCACGCTCAACTGGTCCCAGGTGCGGGCCGCGGCAGGCCGCAGCAGTCCCCACAACGTCTCGGGCGCGGCGGCCGCGTCGGTCAGCACGACCGCGAGCATCGTGGCCATCCGCGGGTGGATCATCCCGACACCCTTCGCGATCCCGCTGACGGTCACCGTCACCGGACGGCCGTCGACGTCGGGGAGGTCGATGACGGTCGTGGCCACCTTGGTGACCGAATCGGTCGTGCGCAAGGCTGTGGCCAGTGCCTCGAGCCCGGCGTCGCTCGACTCGAGCGTCGGGACGACCGCGGCGATCCCTGCTGCGACCCGGTCGAGCGGCAGGCGCGTGCCGATGACCCCGGTCGAGAGGTGGAGTGTCAGGTCCTCGGCGATCCCCAGGGCCCCCGCGACCAGGGATCCGATCTCGGCCTGATCCGCGTCGCCGGCCGCCCCGGTCGCCGCATTGGCCGATCCGCTGGTCGAGATGATCGCCCTGGCCCAGCCGAACCCGCCCCGTCGGTCGCCGGACGTCCGCGAAAGGTTCTCCCGTGACAGCCGCACGGGCGCGGCCGCGAATGCGTTCGGGGTGAAGACAGCGGCCGCGGCGGCAGGCCCGTCCGTCGCGACGACGACGCCGAGGTCGGGCCGGCCGGAGGCCTTGATCCCGGCGACCAGCCCATTGGCGCGGAAGCCGGCCGGCATGGCGGCACGCCGTTCGACCGTCGGGAACAGGTTGGTCAGCGTCGGGGCCAGGCCCGGTCGGAGCGTCGTCATGGGGCGAGGGGCAGCTGCTGCAGGCCGGCCGTCTCGGGCAGGCCGTGCACGAGGTTGAACGACTGGACGGCCTGTCCGGCGGCGCCCTTCACGAGGTTGTCCTCGACGCCGATGACCAGGATGCGCCCGATCCTCTCGTCGAGCCGGACGTGGATCCGGACTTCGTTGCTGCCGGTCACGTGCTTGGTCGCTGGCGGTGTCGGCACGACCGTGACGAAGGGCTCGTCGGCGTAGGCCGCGGTGAACAGCTCGTCGAGTTCGGCCTGGGTGACCGGTCGGGTCGGGCGGACGTGGTTGGTCGAGAGGATCCCGCGGGTCATCGGGATGAGATGCGGCAGGAAGTCGACGGCGACCGACCCGGGGTTCGCGGCTTGGTCGAGGCCGGCGCGGGCAGCCACCGCGGCCAGTTCCTGCTCGATCTCGGCCACGTGGCGGTGACCGCCCAGGCCATAGGCCTTCACGCTCTCGTTGACCTCGCCGAACATCAGCTCGGCCTTCGCCTCGCGGCCGGCACCGGAGACGCCGCTCTTCGCGTCGACCACGAGATCGCCGATCAGGCCGGCCCGGGCCAGCGGCGCGAGCGACAGGATGGTCGCGGTGGGGTAGCAACCGGGCGAGCCCACGATGGCGATGTCGGCGTCGGCGAGCCCCTCGAGCTCCGCGCGGTGGAGCTCGGGCAGGCCATAGACGGCGCGCTCGAGGAGGTCGGGCCGTGGGTGCTCGAAGCCGTACCAGCGCGGGTAGTCGCCCGGATCGCGCAGGCGGAAGTCCGGCCCGAGGTCGATAACAGCGGTGCCGGCAGCGACCAGGTCAGGGACGAGCCCCGCCGCCGTGCCGTGGGGCAGCGCGAGGAAGACCGCGTCGACCGGCGGGAGGGTGGCATGGACGGTGAGCTCGGTCGTCGTGAGGTGCGGGTGGATGCCGCCCAGCGGGTCGTGGTCGCGGTCACGGCCCTGGAGGCCGACGAGGTCGACGTCGGGGTGGCGCGCGAGGATCCGCACGAGTTCGGCGCCCACGTATCCGGTGGCCCCGATGATGCCGACGCGGATGCGACGCGGCCCGCCGGCGGTGACCCCGCGCAGGGATCGAGGCTGGCGCTGGTTGCCGACCGGGACCGGATGGACCGCCGTCATGGTCGTATGACTATACAGTGTTCATGCATAGTCATGCAAGAGCCGGGAGCCCGACCACCCCCCGGAGCCTGACCTACTTGTAGGAGATCGGCTCCACGGCCAGCGTGTTGGCCGAGCTGGCGCCGCGGGTCCAGATCCGGGTGACGAGATCCGGCACCATCCAGCGCAGGAAGTACAGGCGGCAGCCCAGGCAGTAGCCGGTGACCGCGAGCAGCGACTGGAGCCCCGCGACCGCGAGCGCGAACAGCCAGCCCAGCGTCGGCTGGCCGAGGATGAACGCGATGAGCGACAGGGTGAGCGCGACCGAGCCAAGGACCTGCGCGAAGCGCGGCGGATACTCGTGTTCCGGCTCGACCGGACCGAGGTGGGCCACCTTGACGATGCGTCGCCAGATCGCGCCGTAGATCGAATACCGCAGGCCGAATGCGGCGCTGGTCCCGATCGAGAGCAGGGCCACGGCGACCAGCCACGGCGAGTTCGTGACGAACGCGCCGATCAGCAGGAGCGCTGAGACGCCCGCACCGAATCGGTGCCCACGGGGGTCGATCATGCGTGCCTTCGGCAGGCGACCGGCGGCCTCGGCGGGGATGGCGGACGGCATCGGGAGGTCTCCTCTGGGGTCGGAGCGTCCCGCGAAGCATATCAAAGAACTCCGACAAATCTAGTAGGAGTTCTGGATCCGTCCCTCGCGCCCCGCCGCGCGCTACTTCCCGACGATCTCCGGTCGGCGGTACGGGCCGGTCGAGAGGACGAGGCCCTCCGCCTCGAGGGGCGATGCGCCCGAGCCGTGGATCCGGTAGCGGTGGTGCACCACGGTCGCGCCGGCGGAGACCATCGCGCTGACGGGGCAGTACTTGGTCGCGGACAGTTCGATGCTGCGCCGGATCGCGGCCTCGGACAGGCCCGAGCCCCAGAACTCGTGCGTGACGGTCACCTCGGTCAGCACCTGCGGGTACGCCTCGCGTTGGATGCCGACGGCGCGGACTTCGTAGCGCTCGATCGCCTGACGCTTCTTGGTCGCGATCGAGGCGACGTCCATCGCCGAGCAGGCCGCGAGGGCCGCGACGATCATCTCGACCGGCGAGTGCTCGTTCTCCCCGGTCTGGTCGCCGAACACGAGCGATCGGCCCGTGCCGGTCCTGGTCTCGAAGCGCGACCCACCCTGGACGACGATCTCGGCGATGCGCTCGCGGGTCACGCCGGGACGTCCTCGGTCACGCCGGTTTCCTCGTCGTCGGCCCCGACCGGGCGATCGCCAAGGAACTGCTCGCGGTAGAGCCGGGCGTACAGGCCGTTCTGCTCGAGCAGCTCCCGATGGGTGCCGCGTTCGACGATCCGCCCACGTTCGTAGACGAGGATCCGGTCGGCTCGCAGGATCGTCGAGAGGCGATGCGCGATCGCGATCGTCGTCCGACCTTCCATCAGCCGCTCGAACGCGGCCTGGATGAGTCGCTCGGACACGGTGTCGAGGGCCGATGTCGCCTCATCGAGGATCAGGATACGGGGATCCTTGAGCAGGACCCGGGCGATCGCGATCCGCTGCTTCTCCCCGCCCGAAAGCTTGTAGCCGCGCTCGCCGACGACCGTGTCATAGCCCTCGGGCAGCTCCATGATCCGGTCGTGGATCGCCGCGGCCCTGGCCGCCGTCCGCAGCTCGTCCTCGGTGGCCGCGGGCTTCGCGTACAGGAGGTTCACGCGCACCGAATCGTGGAACAGGTACGTCTCCTGGGTCACGACGCCGACGGTCTCGCCGATCGACTTGAGCTTGATCCGCCGGATGTCGAGGCCGTCGATCTCGACCGCCCCGGCGTCGACGTCGTAGAGCCGCGGGATCAGGTACGTGGTCGTCGTCTTGCCGCTGCCAGACGGACCGACGAGGGCGACGAGCTCGCCGGGTTCGGCCTCGAAGTCGATGTGCTCGAGCGCGAACCCCCCGGGCACGTCGGGCAGTTCGGGCGCTTCGGGTAGTTCGGGCGCGTCGGGCGCGTCGGCGTGATCGTGCCCGCGGGCGACCGCGTCGTGGGCGCGCGACGAGGGAACCGCCTCGGTCGGGTAGTGGAACGACACGTCGTGGAACCGGACCCCGCCCTTGACCCTTGCAGGGTCGAGAGCGACCGCATCGGGCGCATCGACGATCTCGGGGTCCATCTCGAGGTACTCGAAGATCCGGTCGAAGAGCGCCAGCGCGCCCTGGATCTCGACCTGGACGTTCAACAGCTGGCCGAGCGGGAAGAACAGGCGTGACTGGAGGGTGGTGAACGCGACGATGTCGCCGATCGTCGGAGCCGATGGATCGCCCTGGATCGTGAGGTAGCCGGCGAGCCAGTAGACGAACGCCGGCGTGATGCTGAAGACCGTGCCGATGATCATGAAGAACCACCGGCCGACCATCGCCTGGCGGATCTGCAGGGCGGCCAGTCGAGCGTTCAGGTCGCGGAACCGCGTGATCGCCGAATCCTGCTGGCCGAATGTCTTCGCGAGAAGGATGCCGCTGACGCTGAGCGTCTCTTCGGTCAGGGCGGTCAATTCAGCCAGCGACTTCTGGGTCTCGCCGCTGACCTCGCGGCGGACCTTCCCGACTCGATATGTCAGGTACATGAAGAACGGGAGGATCCCGAGCGACAGGAGCGTCAGGCGCCAGTCGATGAGGAACATCGCCACGATCGTGCTCACCGCGATGGCGATGTTGCTCGTCACCGAGCTCGCGGTATCGGTCACGACCGACTGCACGCCGCCGATGTCGTTGGCGATCCGGCTCTGGATCTCGCCGGTCCGGGTCTCGGTGAAGAACCGCAGCGGCATGTTCTGGAGATGCGTGTAGAGGGCGCCACGCAGGTCCTGCATGACGTTCTGGCCGATGAGGTTGTTGAGGTAGGCCTGGCCGACGCCGATGAGGCCCGTGAAGATCGGCAGGATGATCATCAGGGCGACGTACAGGTTGAGCTTGAAGAAGTCCTGCTCGGGGATCGCCTCGTCGATGAGGAGCTTGAGCAGGATGGGGTTGGCGAGGCCGATCAGGCTGGTCGCGACGATCGCGACGAGGACGACCGCGACCTGGAGCCGGTAGGGTCGGAAGAACGCGACGATCCGCCGGATCGTCCGGCCCCGGCGTTCCTTGGGCACCGGTGTGAATTCCTGGCCAGGGCCACCCCACATCCCGCCGCCGCCCATCATCCGCCCGCCGCCACCACCGCGACCGCCCGCCGCGCCACCCGTCGCCTGGCGTGTCCGTCCTCGTGGGAAGCTCATGCGACCCCGCGCGCGAGGCGCGCCCCGCGAACCCTGTTCATCCAGCCGACGCTACCACGAACACCATGGAGGGGCCTCAGGCCCTGGCGACGACCACGATCGTCGAGCGTCGAGAGGGCAGCCCGCGGGTCAGCAGGTCGCCCGCCAACCCGAGCAGGAACGTCGGCCAATGACGGCCCCACGCCCGCGCCAGGTGGCCGACCGTCTGGAGCGAGACCTCACTGAAGCCGGCCGCCTCGACGGCCGCCCGGATGACCGCCGGGTCGTTGCACGCCCCGACGAGCGGGTGGGCATCCGCGGCCGTGGCCTTGACCCACGGCTGGACGCGCGTCCGAAGTCCGGTCGGCAGGCCCAGGTATGCACGGACGAACGGGTGTCGGCGGTTGACGGTGGTCGCAACGAGGGTGCCGCCAGGCCGGAGCCAGGCCCGCAGGTTCGTCAGCGCCGCCTCGGGGTCGGCGAAGTGCTCGAGCGTGAACGACGAGAGCACGATGTCGAACGTGCCCGCGTCGAAGGCCCCGGACGGCCCGCACAGGTCCACGACGGCGAACTCATCGAGGTAGGGGACCGGCACGTCGGGGGCGTGGATGTCTGCCCCGACCAGTCGCACGATCCGTCGCCGGAAGCGCCGAAGCGACGACGTTCGGCCGCAACCCGCATCGAGCGCTGCCACGGCTCCCGGTGACGCGGCCTCTGCCCGGGCGACCGCGGCGGTCAGCGCCTCACGGACGACCTCGTACACGGTCGGCGCGATCCCGAGTCGCGGCAGGACCGCGAACCGGCCGTCATCGGGCACGAGTGGCTACCAGGCCGCAGCGGTCGCGGATTCGGTGATGCCCTGGGACTCCAGCCAGCGCTCGGCGTCGATGGCCGCCTTGCATCCGTCCGCAGCGGCCGTGACCGCCTGCCGGTACCGATGGTCGTGCACGTCACCGGCGATGAAGACCCCGTCGACCTTCGAGCCCGTCTCGTCGTGGACCACGAGATAGCCCGCCTCGTCGACCTCGAGCCAGTCGCGGAAGGCCTCGGTGTTGGGGCGATAGCCGATCGCGATGAACAGGCCGTCGAGCGCCATGCGGGTCTCGTCGCCGGTCACCGTGTCGCGCAGCCGCACGCCGTCCACCTTGGCCGTGCCGAGGACCTCCTCGACCGCGGTATTGGTATGGATCTCGATCTTCGGATGGGCCCTGGCCCGGTCGATCATGATCTTCGAGGCCCGGAACGTGTCGCGCCGGTGGAACAGGTGGACCTTGGTCGCGAAGCGGGTGAGGAAGGTCGCCTCCTCGAGCGCCGTGTCGCCGCCACCGACGACCGCGATCTCGCGGTCGCGGAAGAAGAACCCGTCGCAGGTCGCACAGGCCGACACCCCGCGGCCCCGCAGGCGTGTCTCCGAATCGAGGCCGAGCCACAGGGCCGACGCGCCGGTCGCGACGACGACCGACTGCGCGCGATACTCGGTGCCGCGAGCCCACAACCGGAACGGGCGCTCGGAGAAGTCGACCCGGTCGATGTCCACGTCGACGATCTGGCTCCCGAATCGGGCGGCCTGGGCGCGAAAGGCCGCCATCAGGTCCGGGCCCTGGATGCCGTCCGGGAAGCCCGGGTAGTTCTCGACGTCCGAGGTGAGCATGAGCTGGCCACCCGGCGCGGAGCCCGCGAGGACGACCGGCTCGAGGTTGGCCCGTGCGGCATAGATCGCGGCGGTCAGACCGGCCGGACCCGAGCCCACGATGACCAGCTTGGCATCGACCCGTCCCTCGCCGGAAGCGAAGGTCGTCGGGCCACCCGGCATCGGCATCGACGCCGCGTCCGACGGCGCCTCTGGCGCATCGATCATCGAGATCGTCAGCCCGCCGAACGGGTCGGGCGACTCGCTGCCGTTGTTCGGGGACTTGTCCGTCATGCGCTCATCGTAGCATGGCGAGCATACTCCCTGGGGGTATCGCGGCGCGGCCGGCGGTCCGTCATCAAAGGCGGTGCAGGGCCGGGATGACGTCGCGGCCGACGAGGTCGAGCGCGTAGGGGTCGATGGCGTTGCCCACGCTCACGATGACGTGCTGGGCGCCCGCGTCGGAGAGCTCGCCGAATCGGTCGACGATCCGTGCCGGCGTCTCCGTCCCGCCGGCGCCATCGGCCGAGATCCGGAAGTTCTGGAGCGTCGAGCGCTCGATCTCGTCGGGATCGCGGCCGACCGCCGCGCAGTGCTCGGCGAGGATCGCGTACTTGCGGGCGATCGCCTCTGGTGACCCGAAGACGTTGCAGGCGTCGGCGTACTGGGCGACGAGGCGGAGGGTCTTCTTCTCGCCGCCACCGCCGATCATGATCGGGACCCTCGGGCGCGACAGCGATTGGGGCGAGTTCATCAGCCGCGTCGCGTGGAACTGGCGGCCCTCGAACGCCCCTTCCGTGCCGCGCTCGCCCGTCCACATCGCATGGGCGATCTGGAGCGTCTCCTCGAGCATCGCGAACCGCTCACCCAGCGGCGGGAACGGGAAGCCGAGGCTGGTCGACTCCTCCTGATTCCAGGCCGCCCCGATGCCGAGCCAGGCCCGACCGCCGGACAGGACGTCGAGCGTCGTCGTCGCCTTGACCCACATGGCCGGGAGCCGGTAGTGGACGCCGCCGACCATCAGGCCGAGCCGGGCGCGTTCCGAGTGGGCCGCCATGAACCCCAGGGTCGTCATCCCTTCGAGCATGGGCTCCTCGGGCCGGCCGACCCCACGGATCTGGAAGTAGTGGTCCATGACCCAGATGGAGTCGAACCCGACATCGTCCGCCTGGCGAACGACACGGGCGAGTGTCGGACCGATCTGTTCCGTGCCGCCAGGCCACGTGAACGACGAGAGCTGCAGGCCGAGCTTCATATCGCGGCGAGCGTAGCGGGTTTGCACGAACGTGGGCGCGCACGGCATGGACGAGGCATCCGGGCCGCCGCGGGCGCCGTACAGTCAGGAAACAGCCCTGCGAGGTGCCCATTGACCCGGATCGGACACATCGTCACCGGACGACCCGCCATGGTCTGCCTGCTCATCGCCCTGGCGTCGCTCGTCGTGGCCGCATGCAACAACGGGACCGGGGGCGGCGGTCCGGCCTACTGAGGCTGCAGGCGGTCGCCGAGGCGACCTAGGCGACCTGGTCCTCGGTCGACGCTGGGCTCGGCGCGAACCGGCCGAACAGCGCCGGGACTTCATCCGCGGGTACGGCCGGCGAGAAGAGGTAGCCCTGGGCGCGGTGGCAGCCGAGCGCCTCGAGTCGCTCGAGCTGGTGCGCCATCTCGACGCCCTTCCGCGGTCACGACCAGCCCAAGCGCCGACGCGAACGCCAGCGTCGCGGTGACGATCGCGGTGTCCTCGCGCGACGCGCCCGAGGCCGCCGACGAACGAGCGATCGATCTTCAGGCCCTGGACCGCGAACCGCTTGAAGTACTCGAGGGCGCTGAAGCCGGTCCCGAAGTCGTCGATGACGAGCCGGCACGCCCAGGTCGCGCAGCTGCGCGGAGGGCGCCGTCGCCGGTGGCCGATCTCGCGCGAGCGTCAGCGACTCGGTGATCTCCAGCACGAGCGCCGATGGTTCGAGCCCGGTCTCGCGGAGGATGTCGCGGACCTCCGCGGCGAAGCCGGGCTCGATGACCTGCCGGGCCGAGACGTTGACGCTCATCGTGAGGTCCGGCCGACCGATCCCGGCGTCAAGCCACGCCCGGAGCTGCCGGCACGCTGTCGTCGGTCACGAGCTTGCCCAGCGGCACGATCAGGCCGGTCGCCTCGGCGAGCGGGATGAACTCCCTGGGCGGGACGAGCCCGCGGGTCGGGATGTCGCCAGCGCACGAGCGCCTCGAACCCGACGATCGTCGTGGGACGGCAGCTCGACGATCGGCTGGTAGTGGACCTCGAAGTCCTCGGCCTCGATCGCGGCGCGCAGCTCGGCCTCCATCTCCAGGCGGCTCTTGGCGCGCCGTTGCATCGACGGGTCGAAGACGACGTGCCGGCCCTTGCCCTGTTCCTTGGCCGCGTACATCGCGGCGTCGGCATGCGCCAGCAGGTCCCCGGCCTCCGACGTCTTGCCACGTCCGAGGGCGATCCCGATGCTGACACCGACGACGAGCGGGCCGCCCTCGAGCACGATCGGCCGGCGGATCTCGGCCGCGATGCGTTCGGCCAGGGCGACCGCCTCCTCCTCACCGTTGACCCGCTCGAGCAGGATCGTGAATTCGTCGCCGCCCTGGCGGGCCGCGATGTCGTCGGCCCGGATCGTGGCGGTCAGTCGCTCGGCGACCTCGACGAGGAGGCGATCGCCGGCCGCGATGTCCGAGCGAGTCGTTGACGACCTTGAAGTCGTCGACGTCGAGGAACAGGACCGCGACCCCGGCACGCCGTCGACGTGACCGATCGAGGGCCCGGTCGAGGTGCTCGCGGAAGAGGACCCGGTTGGCGAGCCCGGTCAGCGGATCGTGGAAGGCATCGTGGAGGAGCTGGGCTTCCAGCCGCTTCTGCTCGGTCGTGTCGACGAGCAGGCCCTGCGAGACGCGACGGCCACCGGTGGTCTCGTCGCGCATCGCGTACGCCTCGTCGTGGACCCACACGATCGAGCCGTCGGCTGCGATCATCCGGTAGTCGAGGCGAAGCGGCTGTTCGGTGTTCCAGTGGTCGGCGAGCGCGGCGAGGGTCGTCGCCCGATCGTCGGGGTGGATCAGCCGCGGCCACAGCTCGGGGTCCGCGAGGAACGCCTCGGGCGGATAGCCGAGGATGGCCTCGATCTGCGGGCTCATGTAGGCGAGACGCCCGCCGTCGGTGACGCCCGGGTCCGCGACGTCGATGTAGACGGCAGCCGGGACCCGCTCGACGAGCGTTTGGTACCGGGAGTCCGCCTCGGCGCGCTGGATGAGGGCGACTTCGAGGTCGTTGCGCGACCGCCGCGAGTCGTCGAGCAGGCGACCCCGCTCGTGAACGAGGAACGATTGGCGGACGCCCGCCAACAGGATCACCGCGAACGAACACACCTCGACAGGACCCAGCTCGGTCGAGACGACGTGCCGGATGGCCAGCGTCAGGGCGCTCGAGAGGAGCACCACCAGTGGCAGTCCGCCGAGCACCGCGGTCGAGATCTGGCGGAACCGCAGACCCTGCCCCTGGCCGAGGCGCCAGCTGCGAGCCCCGACGCCGACCGCGACGATGCCGACCGAGAATGCATAGCCGCCAAGCCCGCCGGCGGGCGGCAGGGCGACCACGGCCTGGCGAAGCCAATCGACCCACGCGAAGCCAAGGATGGCAAGACCGAGGAGCAGCACATACCCGCCGCCGCGTGGCGAGGCCCGGGCGGCGAGCAGCGCCACCAGGCCGGCCGCAGCCGCCGTCAGGTGCAGGATCGGGAAAGCGATCGCCACCGTGCCCGCCATGGACAGGCCGGCGCCCATCTGGTCGCCGTAGATCGCGAGGAGGATCGCGGTCAGGGCGAGGAAGATCGCGACGGCATCGAAGTAGACCGCGACCTCCTCGGCCTTGGACAGCCGGCCGTAGACGGCGACGATGAAGGCGACGACGATCGGGGGCGCGACCAGCAGGAATCCGAGGTCCGACGGGGCCGGCACCTGGAAGAAGCCGAACGCCGTCTGGATCACCCAGAAGCACTGGCCGATGCTCCACGCCATCGTCCCGACCGCGACCAGCAGGGCGATCCTGCGATCCGTGCCCGTCGCCTTGCGGGCGACGAGCGCGGCGTAGACGGCGGCGAGGGCGCCCGCAGCGCTCCAGTGGGCGTTCTCCCAGAGGATGACGTGGCCGCCGACGTTGAGGGCGGCGAGCGCCATGAACGTGCCGACGAGCGCGAGTCCGACCCGCAGGACGATGGTCTCGGGCGCCGCGTCGTGGGGCCATGGGCGGGAGCGCTGATGGCGGCCGCGCTCATCGGCCTCGGGCGGCACGGCCGCACCCGTGGCCTCCGATCCCAGGTTCGCCTCGGGAGCGGTGCTGTCCACTCCGGGACACTACGGGACGGCGGTGCTTCGCTCCACCACCGGTTCGCCCCATAGGGGTATAGCCCATCTGCCGCATAGCGCGAGCGGCAACGGCGGTGTCGCTCGGCGCGACCTCAGCGGAAGAGGTCGTTCTCCGGTGGCATCACGAGGTCGCCGATCGAGCCCTCGCCACGCGTGAAGGCCGCTCCCCGGACGATCGCCACGGGGCGCGCCGCGGTCTTGCCGAGGACCAGCTCGGCGGCCGAGGCCAGCTCGTCCGCGACCGCCCGGACGGTCGAGCGCATGGTGCGGCCGTCGGCGTCGGCGACGCCGCGCAGATCGTCGAGCGGGAGCAGCCCCGAGACGCCGATCGCGACGTCCGTGATGCCCCAGCGCCACGGCCGCCCGAACGAATCCGAGACGATGACCGGCACGTCGCGATCGAACCGCGCCGCCACCGCCGTCCGGATCCGCGCCGCCGACGCGTCCGGGTCGCGCGGCAGGAGCGTGACCAGGGCGCCCGAGTGCGGCCCGACGTTGGACGCGTCCACACCCCCGTTCGCGCAGATGAACCCGTGGGGCGTCTCGGTGATGAGCACCCCGTTGGTCATCCGCACGACCCGTCGCGCCTCGCGCAGGACGACCTCGATCTGGCGCGGGTCACGGTCGTATCGCTCGGCGAAGGCGATCGCCTCCGGACGCGGCTCCACCGTGTCGAGCTCGACGATCGCACCCTCGGCCTTGGACACGATCTTCTGGGTCACGACCAGGACGTCGTCCGCCCGGAGGGGGAGGACGTCGGCGGTTCGTTCGATCGCGTCGCCGATGATGGTCGGCAGGTCGTCGCCCAGGCGGATCTCGGGGATCCCCTCGAGGGCCAGGACAGAGATCGAGGTCGGGGACCCGACGGACCCGCCCGGCGAGGTCTCAGCCGACACCCGACCGCTCCGGCGATGTCGTCTCGATGAGGACCAGGTCCTCGGGCGTGTCCAGGTCGATCGCGAGCGGGCCGTCGACCTCCGAGTACCGCGCGCCGGCGGCCTCGGCCCGCGAGCGATGGGCGGCCCGACTGCCCGGCCCGAACGCGACGTCGATGACCTCGGGCGGTCGCAGGCCGAGGGCGTTGGTGCCGGTCGCGTGGCGGTCGGTCACGAGCACGACGGCTGGCGCGCCCTCGAGGAGCCGATCGACGAGGACGTCGATGGCCGCGGCCGTCACGAACGGCAGGTCGACCGGCACGATCAGGACCGCGTCGGCATCGCCGGCCACGACGTCGGCGCGCGCCTCGCGCAGGCCGGCGTTGAGGCCGCTGGTCCGCTGGCGAAGGGTGCGTGCCCCGGATTCGGACGCGAGCCGCAGGACCCCGCGATCCGGGCTGACGACGACCACGTCGGAGACGCGCTCGACGGCGAGCGCGGCCGCGACGGTCCGCCGCAGCAGCCCGGTCACGAGGTCGTGGCGCTCCTCCGCGTCGAGCGAGCCGGCAAGCCGCGTCTTGGCGCCCTCGAGCGTCCCGACCGGGATGATCGCCGCGATGCGTGGTGCCCCGACGGGCGGATCCTGACTGGTCACGCCTCCGATGGTACCGACTCGTCCTCGTCGGGCGGCGGGACCGCGAAGCCCAGCACGGCCCTGGCCAGTCGCTCGCGACCCTCGGGGTCGGCCATGATCGTGTCGGTCACGAACGTCCGCAGCCCAAGCTCGGCGATCGCCGGCTCCAACGCCGCATCGATCCGGTCGAGGACGAAGGCATCGACCGACGGCGCCAGGATCGCGGCCACGCCCGTGGCGCTCGACTCGTGGCCCAGCGACGTCAGCATCCGGTCGGCCGGGCCCTTCAGGGCCTTGCCGCCCACGATCCCACTCACCGCGACGACCGGGACGCCGCGCACACGCGCCCGTCCGAGCAGCTCGTTCAGGGCCGGGACCGCCAGGATCGGGGCGAGCGAGACGATCGGGTTCGACGGCCCGACGACGATCACGTCGGCCTCGCTCAACGCCGCGCGGACCTGGTCGGTCGGGCGCGCGGTCTCGATGCCGGCGTGCCGGACCTCGATCACCTCGGGCACCTGGTGGCGACGCACGAAGTACTCCTGGAACTCGAGCCAGCCCTCGTTGGTCCGGAGCTGCGTCCGGACGGGCTCGTCGGCCATCGGCAGGATCGTGCTGGGGATCCCAAGGGCGCGCTGCAACGCGATCACGGCGTCGGTCAGCGAGCGACCGCTTCGGAGCTGGTTGGTCCGGGCGATGTGGGTGGCGAAGTCGCGGTCGCCGAGGCGGAACCAGGCTTCCTCGCCGTAGCGCTCGAGCATGCCCATCGTCGCCCATGTCTCGTCGACGACGCCCCAGCCGCGCTCGTCGTCGAACAGGCCCGCCAGCATGTACATGACCGAGTCGTGGTCGGGCATCACGAGGAGGCCGTGACGTTCGACGTCGTCCCCGGTGTTGACGATCACAGTCAGGTCGCCCGGCCCGAGGGCCAGCTGGAGGCCGTGCGCGAGTTTCGCTCCGCCCGTCCCACCGGCGAGGGCGACGACCCTCATGCCCCCAGTCGCTCCTGGATCTCCGGCATGCGCCGGATGGTCTCGGGGTCGTACGGCGCGGGCATCCGCACGATGACCGTCTCGAACCCGAGGTCCCGATACGGACGCAGGGCCTCTGCCACGCTGGACGGCGACCCGAGAAGGACCGGTCCGGGGCCCATGTCCGGCGCCCCGTTGTGGTCGAGCAGGGCACGGAACGCGGTCCCGGCCGCTGCCGGGTCGTCGCGGAGGACGATCGGGAAGCTGACGGTCTTCTCGATCGTCCCGATGTCGCGGCCGACGTCCGCGCAGTGGGCGTCGAGGATCTCGAGCTTGGCCCGGATCTCGTCGACCGTGCCCGACGTATTCCAGGCGTCGGCCCGTTCGGCCACGGTCCGGAGCGTCTTCTTCGGGCCGGAGCCGCCGACCAGGATCGGCAGGTGCGGCTGGACCGGCCTCGGCTCGCAGAGCGCGTCGTGGAAGGAGTAGTAGCGTCCTTCGTGGCTGAACCGCTCCCCGTCGAGCAGGCGCCGGATCAGCATCACGGACTCGTCGAGCCGGTCGAGGCGCTCACCGAACCCGGCGCCGAACTCGATGCCGTATGCGTCGTGCTCCCGTTCGAACCAGGCGCCGCCGATGCCAAGGACCGCCCGGCCGCCCGACACGTGGTCGAGGGTCGTCGCGATCTTGGCGGTCAGTCCCGGGTTGCGCATCGTGTTGGCCCCGACCATCAACCCGAGCCGGACCCTCGTCGTGACGGGACCGAGCGCGGAGAGCAGGCTCCAGCCTTCGAAGGTGGGCTGCTCCCACGGACCGAAGATCGCCATGAGGTGGTCCCACGTCCAGATCGAGTCCCAGCCGGCGTCGTCCGCCGAACGGGCGGCATCGCGGAAGCTCGGCCAGTCGGTGTGCTGGGACCAGAGCTGCAGCCCGAACCGCATCAGGCGGCTCGCGGGGGAGCGGTCATTCGCGGTGGTCGTGGATCGCGAACGCGCGAACCCGGAAGCTGATTCGCTCCTGTCGCTCGAAGCGGTCGCGGATCAGGCGCTCGGCCTCGTCGGGCTCATCGGCGTGGTAGCGGCGGGCCATCGCCGCGATGTCGGCCTGGGCGGTCGGCTGGTCCGTGACCGGCTCGGCGACGCCGGTCAGCCCGACCCAGCTGTAGCTGTCCCCGGGGTCGGCGACGGCCACCGAGATCCGTCCGTCGCGGACGAGGTTGGCCGGCCAGCGTCGCCCGACAGCGCTGTTGATGATGAGGTCGTCGCCGTCGAGCGTGTACCAGATGAGGGCCTGGCGCGGCCCGCCGTCGGGATCGATCGTGGCGATGGTGGCGAAGCGGAGGCCGTCCGCGAGGAACGCTCGGATGGCGTCCGGGAAGGCGATGGTCGTGGTCTCGGTCACGCCCTCGATGGTACGCGAGCCGCGTGTCGCCTGACCATCTCGACCTTGCGCGGCTTGGCCGGCTCCAGCGCCGGCTTGCCGAACAGATAGCCCTGACCGTAGTCGACCCCGAACTCGCGCAGCTTGGCGAGGTCCTTGCGGTTCTCGATCCCCTCGGCGACGAGCTTGGCGTTGATGCGTCGGCCGAACGACACGAAGGCCTCGACGAGCGCCTGCTTCGCATCGTCGTGCGAGATGCCGTAGGTGATCTCCCGGTCGATCTTGATGATCGTCGGACGCAGGGCAGCCACGAGCGCGAAGCTCGCGTAGCCGGCGCCCGCGTCATCGACCGCGAACCCGAAGCCCAGCCGGCGCAGGGCCTTGACCTGCCGCTTGAGGGGTCCGAGATCGGACACCGACTGCTGCTCCGTGCACTCGACCGTGATGCGCGACGGTGAGAGGCCGGCGGCCCGGACCATGGCGGCGAACGCCTTCGCCTCGAAGGCCGGGTCCAGGAGGCTGGCCGGCGTGAAGTTGATACCGAAGCGGCGCGGCTCCTTGCCGGCCTCGCGGTGGATCGCTTCGAGGCGACCGGCCCGCTCGAGGATGCTGCCGATGATGAACAGGTCGAGCTCGATCGACCGTTCCGTGTAGATGGCCGCGGCGACGATCGACGAGATCGACTGCGGGAGCATCGGCATCTGGGGGCGGAACAGGCACTCGTATTCGTGCAGCACGCCGGTGCCCAGCTCGACGATCGGCTGGAACGCGACGCGGTGCATGGTCCGAAGGCTGAAGAAGTAATCGAGCATCTTCGTCTGGACGACCATGCTCGACCGGGCCATCCCGATCCGGTCGGCCAGGCCGCTGAGCTGGACGGCGGCCGACGTCGCGATCAGGTAGCGGTCGGCTTCGGGCAGCGTCCAGTCGACCATGACCAGGCCGTACTCCGGCGGCTCCTTGGAGCTGTCGGCGATCTCCTGGGCCAGGTTCTCGGTCAGCAGGTGGGCCGGCGCGATCAGGACCGTGCCGGATTCGAGCTCGACGACGCGCGAGCCGGCGACCATCGCGGCCAGCCGCTTGGCGTACCGGATGTCGCGTGACCAGAGGAGCCGCTCGGCCTCGGGCCGACGTGAATAGAACAGGCGCATGCACAACCGTTGCTGCAGGGCGAGCCGATGCACTGGGGCGGCGACTCGACGACGACGCCATCATCCGCCCGGCGACTGGCGCCCGGCCGGACCCGAGGGTCCCATGGACCCAGGGCCGTTAGTACCAGTCCGGAGCGTACCGGTGGTGTTTGGTGGTGCGCGGCCGGTGGCTCGAGGCGGTCGGCCGCGCATCCACGGGTGACGCCGGCCGCCTATCCGGTCACGGCGCGCAGCGCGTCGAGGGCGTCCCGCTCTGCCGTCGCCACCACGTCGACGCGGTCGGCCAGGTCGTGCAGGAGCGCCTCGGTCTGCGTCGGGGCCAGCGGGAAGTCGTCCCGCATCGTCTCCCGGATCGCCGCTAGCTCGTCCCAGGCGGCCCGCAGCTCCGGCAGGGCCGCCGCGCCCCGTGTCCGGTAGGCGCTCGCTCGAAGACGCTGGAGCTCACGCGTCCTGCGGAACGCCGGGACGACATCGGGGAGCGCCGTCTCGGCCACGGCGTCCCACGCGTTCGCAAGGGCGTCCCCATCGAGCGCGGTGCCATAGCGCCCCGCCAGGCTGGCGAGTCGATCGTCGCCGGTCGTGTCGGCGATCTCCGCAAGGCCGGCCCCGAACATCGGGCGCAGGAGGCCACCGCCACCGGTCGTCTCCTGGCGGATGTACTCGTGCACCGACGCCAGGCCGAACCACAGCCACTCTCCCGGCGGGAAGACCGTCGCCCACCCGTCCCGGCCGCTGCCGCGCAGACGCGTCGCCCAGTCGGTCAGGGCGGCGAGCGAGAACTGACGGGTGCGGGGGTGGTCGAACCCCTCGACCGTGGCCGCGAGGCCCGCTCGTTCGGCGGCCCGAAGTTGTTCCGGGTCCGGGACAGCGGCCGCGTCGCCACCGAGCCACAGCAACCGGTGCTTCTGCTTCGCGATGCGTGCCCGGGCCCGTCCGAACACCTCGAGCGGGATCTCGACCGGGTCCTGGGCGAGATCGTCGATGCGGACGACGCCACGGGCGTCATCGATGGACCGGACGACGACGACGTGGTAGCCGCCGCCCTCCCATTCGGCCGGGTAGCCGCGGGTGCCGAGCACCGCGACGTCGACCCAGGCCACGACGGGCCGTCCGGTGGACAGGGCGTCCCGGAGCTGGCGATCGGCGAGCCTGGCCGAGGAGGTCTCCGTGACGCTCGGTGTCAGGCCGAGCCGGCGCAGGGCGCCGTCGAGGAACGCGAGGTCGTCGTCCCAGCGGTGGCGGCCCGCGAGGAAGAACGTGGCGACGCCCTCGGCCGCATAGTGGAACTGGAAGACCCCCATGCCGATGCCGCCGCCGATGACCAGGGCACGAGCCTCGGTCATGGGCAGCCCGATGTCGGCGAGGAGGATGCGGAGCGCGGTGGCTCCGGCGTTGGCGCCCGGTTCGGCGACGGTCGCTGCGATCCCGGCGGTCGCCGTCGCGTTCGCGACCACGTGCGCGCGCGCCGCCGCATAGCGTTCGCCGGTGCGCTCCATGCGCGCCCGGACGCGGGACTTCAGGTGCTTTCGGTCGGTCATCTCAAGCCTCGTTCCCGGCCCGGCGGCCCATGCCCCACGCACATCGGGCGCCACGGCCGTGCTGGAACGGACGAGATGGCGCGAGTCATCCGACCCGAGGACATCATCCCCTTTGCCTCCGCTGGGCCGGTCGCGTGGGGACCGACGAGGAGGTTCGGCGTGGGTCACGCCTCCGCAGATGGTACGACTAGCTGTCCAGCCGGTATGCCGCGGTCATGCCAGGCGCTCACCCGCGCGGATCTCGACATCGAGCCGGTTCTCGGGCGGCGCCAGGGGACACGCCCAGCGTGGGTCGAAGGCGCACGATGGCTGGAACGCGAAGTTGCAGTCGAGGGTGAGCGTGCCGCTCGCCGGATCCCCTCCGAGGTCGGCGCTCTTCGCCGCGTCCACGAGATATCGCCCGGCGCCATAGGTCTCGGCGCCGTTGGTCGCGTCTCGGAACGGGATGAACAGGCCCCCCGAATAGCCTGCCATCCAGAAGACCGACAGCCGGCGCGGGCCATCGGGGAGTGGCAGGGAAACCGTCCCGATCCGGCTGAACGAGAGCGTGTCCGCGCCGCTGTTCGGCAGCTCGAGGGCGAAGGCGCCGGGTGCCGGCGGCGGGGCCGGCTCCATGGTCACCTCGAACCGGAGCCGCGGATCGTGGTCGAAGTGGCGGGCACGGAACGTCGCGCGAGCCGCGGACGGGACCGGCGACTGGGGATGCTCCCGAAAGAGCCACTCCCGCACGGCACGCCAATGGGCGAGGGCGGCACCCGGGTCGGTCGCGGCCATCGCCCGGACCTCGCTGTACAGCGTCGCGACGCGTCGGCGCCAGTCGGCCAGCCAGAGCCGGTCGGTCGTCGAGCCGTCGCCCTGCGACCAGTCGAGCGGGTCGCCCACTCCGCTCAGCGGCGCTCGCGGCGCAACGCGCCAAGCAGGACCGCGGCCCCGATGACGATCAGGATGACCGGCCAGAACTGGCTCCACCGGATCGTCGGAAGGTCGAGCTCGAGCGTCCGCTCCAGGAAGAACCAGATACCGAGGCCGAGGACGACGAGCCCGATCACGAGGGTCCAGATCCGCCCGCCATCACCACGATCGCGGGCCTGCGGCGCCGACCAGGCCGGAGAGGGCGCGACGGGCGGCGGCGTCGCCGGCGGGCCACCGAAGGTGGGTTCCGGCGGTGGCGTCCCTGCGACGACGGGCGTGTCGTCGGGGGTCGGCATGCGTGTCGTCGGGTCCGGATTCGAGTCGTCCATGGCCGTGCCTCGAGCTGATGGGCGGCGCTGATGCGAGCGGTCCACCCCATCGTAGCCCCGTCCGCCTAGAATCGACCGACCGGCCGTGGTCGTCGGGTGTCGGCGACGTCGCCGGCAGGACGCGTCGGCATCACCCGGACGGAGGCATGCGCAGTGGTGGACACGGCGGAGATCGGCGTCTTCGGAGGCTCGGGGTTCTACTCCCTCCTCGAGGATGTCCGCGAGATCAAGGTCGACACGCCCTACGGCGCGCCGTCGGACTCGTTCTTCCTGGCCGACGTCGCTGGCCGGAAGGTCGCATTCCTGCCGCGCCACGGCCGACGCCATACGATCCCGCCGCACCGGATCAACTACCGCGCCAACGTCTGGGCGATGCGTTCGCTCGGGGTCAAGGCGGCCATCTCGCCGTGCGCCGCGGGCTCACTCCAGCTCGCGGTCAAGCCGGGCGACTTCGTCGTCTGCGACCAGTTCGTCGACCGGACATCGGGGCGCGCCGACACGTTCTACGACGGGCCGATCGTCACGCACCTCTCGTCGGCGGACATCTACGACCCGGTCCTGCGGCGCCTGGCGATCGACACGATCCGCGATCACGGCATCGAGGTCCACGAGCGTGGCACCGTGGTCGTGATCCAGGGACCGCGGTTCTCGACCAAGGCCGAGTCCAAGTGGTTCAGCGACGCCGGTTGGGAGGTCATCAACATGACCCAGTACCCCGAGGCGTGGCTGTGCCGCGAGCTCGGGATGGCCGTCGTCAACATCAGCCTCATCACCGACTATGACGCCGGCGTCCATGAGGGCACCGAGGCCGTGAACGCGACCGACGTCCTCGAGGTCTTCACGGCCAACGCCGAGCGGATCCAGAAGGTCGTGCTCGACCTCATCGGGCGGTTCCCGATCGGCCTCGACGCGCTCGGAGCCCGGGCCGCCCTCGACCCGACCCGCGGCGATGGTCACACGATCGCCCGTGAGGACATCCGGCTCTTCGAGACGGAGCTTTGACCGACGGCCGTGCCGGCGCCTCGGGCGCCGGCCCAGGGTCCGGCCTGCCGATCGGCGTCACGCTCCGGACGATCCGGGCCGAGCCGGTCTGGTGGCTCGAGAGCGCCAGGCGACTGGACGCGGCCGGCTATGCCGGTGTCTGGGCGTGGGACCACTTCATGGGCCGCGGCGACCTGACGGTCCCGGTCGTCGAGAACTGGACCGCGCTCGCGATGGCGGCCGGCGCGACGTCCCGGATCCACGTCGGCTCGTTCGTGCTCAACGTCATGAACCGACACCCGGCGGTGGTCGCCCGGATGGCCTCGACCCTGCAGATCGCCAGCGGCGGCCGGCTCATCCTCGGGATCGGGATCGGCGGGCACCCGAAGGAGCACGCCGCCTACGGCATCGACTTCCCGGCGGCCCCAGAGCGGGTCGCCCGGCTGGAGGAGGCCGTCGCGGTCATCCGCGCCCTGTGGACCGGCGGGCCGGTGACGCGGCCATCACCGTTCTACCCGCTGGTGGAGGCATACGCCCATCCGGTGCCGGTGCCGCCGCCGCCGATCGTCATCGGCGGCGAGACGGTCGCCGGCGCCCGACTGGCGGCCCGGATCGGGGACGGCTGGAGCACGTTCGAGAACTTCGAGGCCAACCTGCCGATCTACCTGGAGGCGCTCGAGGCCAACGGTCGGCGACGCGAGGACCAGCGCGTCTACGTGGGGTTCCAGGGCGACTGGCTCTCGGACGAGACGCTCGAGGCGTCGCCCTGGGTGACCGCCCCGCGCGAGACGTGGGAGCGCTGGCGCGAGGCCGGCGCGGACGGCGCGATCGTGTTGGCCCGGACGACGGCCGACGTCGATCGCCTCGTGGAGGCGACGGGACGCTGGTAGGGCCGGGCCGCACGGCCCGGGTCGGCCGCCGTGGCACGCGGTTCGTGGCACCATCGGCGGGTGACGTCACCGACGACGACCCCAGCGCCCGACATGACACCGGCGCCCGATCCGGCGCCCGGCCCGCGGTCGTTGACGCACGGCTGCCTCCGGTGCGGCGCGCCCGTGCCGCTCGACGTCGGCCTCTGTGAGCGCTGCAACCCCCTGGGCCTCAAGGATTCCTCGGCGTCACAGGTCCACGGGACGGTCTTCATCGCCGTGCTGGCCGCGGTCATCGGGCTCGCGCTCATCGGACGGCTGACGCTTGCGGGTGTCGGGCCGTTCGCGGGCACCGTGGTCGACACGGCTCCGGACGGGGCCGGTCTCGCGATCACGCTCGCCGTGGTGAACCATGGCACGGCCGTCGGCCAGACGACGTGCCGGCTGACCGACCCGCAGGACCGCAGCGGCGGGGGTTCGGCGTTCCTGTTGAGCCCACGCATCGAGCCGGGAGCGTCGGTCACGTTCACGAAGACCGTCTCGGAGCTCGGCAACACCGTGCGGGACCTGACCGTGGAGTGCAGCTCCCCATGACCACGGCCGCTGGATCGATCGCCGGGCCGCACGAATCCGATCTCGCGCTTCGCGCTCTCGCTCGCCGTTCGGGCCGGAGAGGTCCTGATGGCCCACTACGAGCGGCTCGAGCAGATCGACCACAAGAGCGCCCGGGACGTCGTGACCGAGGCGGACCACCTGTCGGAGGCGCTGATCCTCGACGCCATCCGGGCGGCCTACCCGGGCGACGCGATCCTCGCCGAAGAGACCGGGGAGCATCGCGCGGTCGCGGGCGAGGCGCCCACATCGGGTCGTGGCCGCGTCTGGATCGTCGACCCGCTCGACGGAACCGTGAACTACGCCAACGGGATCCCGTTCTTCTGCGTCTCGATCGGGCTCGTGTCCGACGGCCGGCCTGTGGTCGGCGTCGTGCGCGACCCGACCCGTGACGAATCCTTCGCGGCCACCGCCGATAGCCAGGCGACCCTGGCCGGCCGCCCGATCCACGTGTCCGACAAGGAGAAGCTCTCCGACTTCGTGATCTCGATGGCGCTCAACGGGCGCGCGGCGACATCTCGCGCCCGCAACGTCCGCAAGGCCATCCGCATCTCGCGGTCGATGGGGTCGGCGGCCCTCGCGCTGGCGTACGTTGGCAACGGGCGGTTCGATGCCTTCGTCCAGCAGGGTGGACTCTCGACCTGGGACATCGCCGCGGCGGGGCTGATCGCCGAGCGAGGCGGCGCCTGCGTGACCGCGATGGACGGCGGCCCGTGGTTCGACGTCGCCAAGCCCACGCAGACGATCGGCACGCTCGCGGCGCCCATCGCCCATCACGACACGCTGCTCGCGCTGGTCAAGTAGTCGCGATCGGGCAGAGTCCGGATCCGACCGCCCGCGCCACGAGGGTCAGGGCCGGACCGGGGACCCCGGGTGAGCCATCTTCGGCAGGGTCTCGTAGTGGGCGGCGCCCCACTCCTTGATCCGTTCTGCGTGGCGCGTCGCGAGGGGCCGTCGCACGTCGCCCCCGGTGGCCGCCTCGAGGAGCGACCAGGACGACCAGACCGAAAACGTCAGGAACCGGTCCGGTGGCTCGACCGCGAGGTACAGGGCGAGCGGCCCGTGGCCCGCCTCCGCGTCGGCTAGCGTCCCGAGCCGGACGTCCTCGCGGTACGCGTCGAGCTCGCCCGGCTGGATGTGGCCGCGAGCCACGCGCAGGACGCCGGCGGTCGGCTCGGGCATCGACGGCGGGTCGTCGAATCGCATGACGACCGCCAGATCCTCCATCTCGAGCACCCGGTCGGCGGTCTCGCCCAGGTGCTCCGGGTGGAACATCGCCAGTTCGAATCCCTCGCCGACGGCGGCGGCCATCGCCGGGCGCGACTCCCAGACCGAGGCGACCAGCCGCTCACCCATCTCGTCGGGCCCCTGCCGGCCGACGTAGACGTCCACGAGGTCCGGGAACGCGACCAGGTCCGGGATCAACTCGTCCCGCAGGATGGCGTCGAACCCCTTGCGGACCGGTCGGAATCGGAACAGCCGGAGAACGAGGCGTTCGGACACGGGGTTGGGCTGCCCCTCTCGCATGCTTGACCTTGCTGTGGCCTACGGCTGGGGAGAGGCTACATGCCGCCGCAAGGATGCGCCCGTCAGCGCAGTGGCAGGATCAGGACCCACTTGCCGTACCACTCGCTCCGCGACACCCGCCACCCGGGCGTGTACCGGTCGTCGTACGGGCTGTCCCTCTCGCGATAGGGCCGGAATCGAAAATTCGCATTCCCGCTTGCGTGCAGCCTGGCGTAGCTGATCCGGGCGATCCGGCGACCGGCCTGCGCGAGCGGATCGCTGAGGTAGAAGCCGCCCACCGTGAAGGTGTTCGTGTACTTCCCGGCGCTGTTCCTCGCGAACGGATCACCCGACAGGCCGTAGTAGCCGGTGACCAGCACCGCGTGCCGGCCGGCCCAGGCCGCCATCGCGACCGGCTTGCGCGTCGAGATCATCGCCCGGACCGCGGCCTTCATCGCCGAGCTGTAGGACGTGAAGGCGAAGTCGTCGTAGACGCGTGACCCGGACTTCAGGGCGCCGCTCCCCCAGCCGTAGTAGTTGAGGGCGTTGCGCCAGCCGTGCATATCGGTGCCGCTGCCACCACGCATCGTGTGGTGGGCCCGTTCCCAGCGCAGGATCGCATCGCGCTTCCGCGCCGACAGGCTGCGGTTCCATCGGAATCCCGAGCCACCGCGACCCGCGAGGCTGATGAAGTTCAACGTGTTCATCACCGCGGTGGCGGTGCAGGCCGAGTAGTTCGGGTTCTGATAGCGAAAACCGGCGGACCGATACAGGTTGAGCCTGCTCGGCGAGGGAACCGTGGGCGTCCCCACCGGCGTCGGCGACGGCTCCGCGGTCGGGGATGGCTCCACGCTCGGCTCGGGCGTCGGCTCGGGGGTCGCCTCGATCGTCGGCTCGGGCGTCGGCTCGGGCGTCGGCTCGGGCGTGATCTCGTACGTCGGGGCAGGCGACACCTCGATCGCCGGGGCGTCCGTCGGGTCCGGATCGGGCGATGCGGCAAAGATCGCGCCGGGCGTCGCGACGCTGGTCGAGATGAGGAGCGTCAGGAGCGCCGAGAGGACCCTGCCGGATGGGAGCCTCCGACCGGAGGACCTGGTGCGACCCACGACCCGCTTGGTATCCATCAGGGTCCCAGCGTCCCATGCGTCGTCGGCCATCCGCCCCCGTCCAGAAGTAACGTGACCCGAGCGTGCGCACGTTGCGGGGCCACGCGTCGTGGTGGCAGGACGCACCGCAGATGCCGCGTGGGCCGTCACATCGCGGCCAGCCATCGATGCGGGCGACGCCGCAGGCGCTCGAGCCCCCATTCCTCGCAGAACGCCTCCCAGACCTCGGCCGGTGCCCCGTCCCATCGCAGCTCGTCCGCGTCGCGTTGGCGGATCGGCACGCCGTCCTCGGCTGTTCGAAGGCGAGCGAGGTCGCGATAGAGCAGCGCCTCGTCCTGGCGCTCCCGGAGCGTGGCGGCGAGCCCGATCGCACGGGTGCCGCCCAGGCCCGGCACCTCCCATCCGGACGCCTTGGGCGGGATGTCCTCGAAGTGGCCGTACCGACTCAGCACGGCGGCGGCCGACTTCGCGCCCCAGCCGGGCAGGCCCGGGTACCCGTCCGAGGCGTCGCCGACGAGCGCGAGGTAGTCCGGGATCGAGGTGGGCGGGACGCCCCACTTGGCACGGACACCGGCGTCGTCATAGGTGAGGTCCCTGCGCCGATCCCACAGCACGATCCGGTCGTCCCGGACGAGTTGCGCCATGTCCTTGTCCGGCGTGCAGACGAGGATCTTGTCCACGCGTGGGTCCTCGGCGAACCGGACGGTCGCGGCGGCGATCGCGTCGTCGGCCTCGAATTCGACCATGGGCCAGAGCACGATGCCGAGCGCGTCGACGGCGGCCTCGGCGATCGGGAACTGGGCAAGCAGCTCGGGCGGCATCCCGGCCGAGGACTTGTAGCCCGGAAAGAGGTCGTTCCGGAATGACTCGATGACCCGGTCGGTGGCGCATCCGACGTGCGTCGCCCCCTCCTCGCGAAGGAGGTAGAGCAGCTGGTCGCACAGCCCCGAAACGCCCGAGAGGTTGATCCCGTCGCGTCCGAGGACCGGCGGCCGCGGGGCGAAGTGCGCCCGGAAGAGCTCGTACGTCGCATCGACCAGGTGGAGTCGCATGGGCTCAGGCCGCGCCCGACTCGACCAGGTCCCGCAGCCGGAACAGGTCGGCCTGGAAGATCGGGCCGAAGACCCGCGCCAGGACCTCGGCGCCGAGGTGGGGGAGGACCGGGACGATCAGTCGCTCGTCCCAGCGGACGATCGTGGTCGTGCCGTCCGCGCCGGGCTCGAGGGTGATGACCCCCGAACCGCTGACCGTACCCTCGTGGCGCAGGGCGAACCGGGTCGGCGGCTGGAACTCGGTGATCGTCACTGGATCGGTCACGGAGATCCCGAAGACACGGACCGTCGACACGCCCGGCCGTCCCGACGCCGATCGGCGGCGGCGTCGTCAGGCGCACCGACTTCATGTCATGCATCCAGCGGGGCTGGCCTTCGATGTCGGCGAGCACCGACCACACGCGCTCGATCGGCGCATCGATGACGACGAGCGACTCGATGGGCGGTGGCGGCGCGCCGTCCGTCCGTGCCCGGAGCGCGCGATCGACCGCAAAGCCGGCACCGACGCCAGCGAGGCCCAGGCGGACGAGCGGTCGGATCACGCGTCGGCCCGGTCCCTCAACGCATCACCGTCCGCCACAGCGTCACGCCGGCCTCGCGCATGGTCTCGATGGCCCGATCGCCATCGCCCGGTTCCAGGTCGACCGCGGCGATCGCATCGGTCAGGAGCGACGTCTCGAAGCCGAGGCGGGTCGCGTCGAGCGCGGTCGCCTTGACGCAGTAGTCGGTCGCGAGGCCGACCACCACCACGCGCCCGATGGATCGGCCGCGGAGGATGGCCTCGAGTTCGGTCGGGATCGTGTCACCGGTGATGGGGTCGCGCATCGTGAATCCGGAGTAGCCGTCTTCGCCGTTGGCTCCCTTGCGGACGACGGGTGCCCCCTCGGGCCGGTCGAGGTCCGGGTGGAGGGCGGCGCCCCACGTGTCGGCGACGCAATGGACAGGCCAGATCCCGCCGTCCTTCGCGAAGTGCGGTGTGGATGCCGGATGCCAGTCCTGGGTGAACACGACGGTCGCAGCGTTGTTCACGGCCATCTCGATCTCGCGGTTCACGGTCGGGACGATGGCATCGCCGCCGGCGACGCTGAGCCCACCGGCCGGGTCCGCGAAGTCATTCTGGACATCGACCACGACGAGGGCCGTGCCTGGCCCGTATCGCTGCATACCGCGAGGGTAGCGCAGGGCTACCCGATGAGGGACGGGTCCTCGGTCCGTTCGGACTCGACGTCCGCGTTCGACTCCGCAGCCTGCGGCGGTTCGACGTCCAGCAGGTAGCCGATGCCCTGGAACGTCTTGATCCGGCCCGGTTCACCCGGTTCCGCGCCGAGCTTGCGGCGGACGCGCGAGACCCAGACCCGCAGGTACTGGAGGTCGTCGCGGTATTCGGGGCCCCACACCTTGGTCAACAGCTCGGTATGGAGGACGACCTTGCCGGCGTTGCTCGCGAGATGCTGGAGCAGGAGCCATTCCGTGCGGGACAGCTGGACCATCTCCCCGTCGCGGGTGACCAACCGGCGCTCGAGGTCGATCTCGACGTCGTCGAACTTGAGGATCCCGGCGCCGGGCTGGGCGCCCGATGATCGACGGAGGACGGCCCGGACGCGGGCTGCGAGTTCGTCGGGATGGAAGGGCTTGGCGATGTAGTCGTCAGCTCCGAGGTCAAGGCCCTTGGCCTTGTCGGCGGTCGAACCCTTCGCCGTCAGCAGGATGACCGCCACCGGCCGACGCTCGCGGAGCTGGCGCATCACCTCGATGCCGTCGAGGTCGGGCATGACGATGTCCAGCAGGATGATGTCCGGCCGGACCTCCTCGGCCTTCTGGAGCGCCTCTTCGCCGCTGTTGGCGGTGACGACACGAAAGCCCTCTTCGCCGAGGGCGATCGAGACGAGTTTGGTGATCCGCGGCTCGTCGTCGGCGACGAGGACGAGGGGCTGGGTGCTCACACGCCACCTCCTGGGTGGATGACATGGTGACGGATAGTCAGATCCAGTGTGGGCATCAGCATGGTCGAGCCGTCGTGCCGCGCGCGGTCCGGGCTCTGCGTCGTCACGTTGCAGCGGTGTTACAGCCGCTCGGCAGTGGCGGTTCCGTCCCGGGTCCGGTCGCAACCCTCGCGCCACCGACAACCTTGCCCGGTTGGGCTACGCTCCGGGTATGAGCTTCGCCGAGGACGACCTCGACCGTATCCGTGATGCCGAGGAGATCGACATCGAGACGCAGGCACCCGACCGGCCCGCCCGCCGGACGACCATCTGGGTCGTGGTGGCCGACGGGGAGGCGTACGTGCGCTCGGTGCGTGGTGAGCGTGGCTCCTGGTATCGAGCCGCCGTCGCCAACCCGGCCGTCGGCGTCCATGTCGACGGTCGTCGCCTCGCCGCGACGGCGATCCCGGCGACCGATCCGGCGTCGATCGATCGCGTCTCTGCCGCGTTCCAGTCGAAGTACGCTCGACAGGGCGCCTCACTGGCATCGATGCTGCAGCCGGACACATTGCCGACGACACTCCGGCTCGAACCCATCTGACCATCCCGGGAGCCCCGATGTACTTCGACCAGTTCAAGCACCAACTGCCCGACATCGACGAGTCGGAGACCGACGAGTGGCTGGCGTCGCTCGACCAGGTCGTCGAGCAGGAGGGCGAGACCCGGGCCCGGTTCCTCGTCTACAAGCTCCTCAAGCGAGCTCGCCAGCTCGACATCGGACTGCCGCCGCTTACCCAGACCCGCTACATCAACACGATCAGCCCCGAGCAGGAGCCCGACTTCCCGGGCGATGAGGCGATGGAGCTGCGCATCCGGCGGATCGTCCGTTGGAACGCGGTGGCGATGGTGCTCCGCGCGAACACCCGCTTCTCCGGGATCGGCGGTCACCTGTCGACGTACGCGTCGTCGGCGAGCCTGTACGAGGTCGGCTTCAACCACTTCTTCCGGGGCAATGCCGACGGCCCGGGCGACCAGATCTTCTACCAGGGCCACGCCGCGCCCGGGATCTACGCACGAGCGTTCCTCGAGGGTCGCCTGACCGAGGACCAGCTGGACCATTTCCGGCGCGAGACCGAGCCTGGCAAGGGGCTCTCGTCCTATCCGCACCCGCGCCTGATGCCCGAGTTCTGGGAGTACCCGACGGTCTCGATGGGCCTCGGGCCGATCAGCGCCATCTACCAGGCGCGGTTCAACCGGTACCTGCTGAACCGCGGCCTGCTCGACACGTCCGGCTCGCGGGTCTGGGCCTTCCTCGGCGATGGCGAGACCGACGAGCCCGAGTCGCTAGGCGCGCTCCATGTCGCGGCACGCGAGGGCCTCGACAACCTGACCTTCGTCGTGAACTGCAACCTGCAGCGTCTCGACGGCCCCGTCCGCGGCAACGGCAAGATCATCCAGGAGCTCGAGTCGGCCTTCCGGGGTGCCGGGTGGAACGTCATCAAGGTCATCTGGGCGCGGGAGTGGGACCAACTGCTGGCTCGCGACGTCGACGGCGTCCTGGTCCAGCAGATGAACGAGACGCTCGATGGCGAGTTCCAGAAGTTCTCCGTGGCCGGCGGCGCGTACATCCGCGAGCACTTCTTCGGGCCCGACCCGCGCCTCAAGAAGCTCGTCGATCACCTGTCCGACGACGACCTGGCCAAGCTGCGACGCGGCGGGCACGACTACCGCAAGGTCTATGCCGCCTACAAGGCAGCGACCGAGTACAAGGGCGCGCCGACGGTCATCCTCGCCAAGACCGTCAAGGGCTGGACGCTCGGGCCGGGCGTCGAGGCCAGGAACATGACCCACCAGGCCAAGAAGCTCTCCGAACAGGAACTCCGCGTCTTCCGGGACCGGATCGAACTGCCGATCCCGGACGCGAAGCTCAAGGAGGCGCCGTACTACCACCCCGGACCGAAGTCCGAGGAAGTCGAGTACCTGATGGAGCGTCGGCGCTCCCTCGGTGGGCCGATCCCACGACGGATCGTGCGGGCCGACCCGCTGCCGGCCCCGTCGGCGGCGGTCGACGACGAATTCGCGGCGGGGAGCGACACCCCCGTCTCCACGACGATGGTCTTCAGCCGGATCCTGCGCAACCTGATCCGCGACAAGAAACTCGGGCCACGCATCGTGCCGATCATCCCGGACGAGGCACGGACGTTCGGGATGGACCCGCTCTTCAAGGAGGTCGGCATCTACTCGGCGCTCGGCCAGCGCTACGAACCGGTCGACTCCGACCTGCTGCTCTCGTATCGCGAGGCGACCGACGGGCAGGTCCTGGAGGAAGGGATCACCGAGGCGGGCTCCATGGCCTCGTTCCAGGCGGCGGGCACCGCCTACGCGAGCCACGGCATCGCGACCATCCCGTTCTACATCTTCTACTCGATGTTCGGGTTCCAGCGCACCGGCGACCAGATGTGGGCGTTCGGGGACGCCCGGGGCCGGGGCTTCCTGATGGGCGCGACGGCCGGGCGCACGACGCTCACCGGCGAAGGCCTCCAGCACGACGACGGCCACACCCACATCCAGGCGTCCACGATCCCGAATCTGCGCGCCTACGACCCGGCGTTCGCCTACGAGCTGGCCGCGATCATCCGCGACGGCATCGAGCGGATGTACGGCTCGAAGCCCGAGGACGTCTTCTACTACATCACGCTCTACAACGAGAACTACCCGCAGCCGGTCCGCCCGGACGGCCTGACCGACGAGGCGCTGCTGCGCGGGATCTATCGGCTGGCGGCTGCCCCGGCCGTCGGGCGGGACGCCCACCCGGCCCGACTCGTCGGGTCCGGTTCGATCCTCAACCAGGTCCTTGCCGCGCGGGACATCCTCGCCGAGCGATTCGGTGTCGCCGCCGAGGTCTACAGCGCCCCCTCGTTCCCGCTGCTCCGCCGGGACGCGCTCGAGGCCGAGCGCTGGAACCGCCTCCACCCGGACGCCAAGAAGCCGCGCGTTCCATACGTCAGCCAGGTCCTCGGACCCGATGGCGGTCCGATCGTGGCCGCCACGGACTGGATGAAGGCACTGCCCGACATGGTCAGCCGCTGGTTGCCCGACTACTACGTCGCGCTGGGCACGGACGGCTTCGGGCGGAGCGACACCCGTGAGGCCCTGCGCTCGCTGTTCGAGATCGACCCGGCCCACATCGCCGCCGCCACCCTGTCCGAACTGGCGCGCTGTGGGGCGCTCACCGGATCGAAGGCGGCCAAGGCGATCAGCGACCTCGGGATCGATCCCGAGAAGGCCAGCCCCCTGGCCCTGTAGGTCGAGGCGCCGGCGCGGGCGCCGGCGGTGTCAGGCGGTCGCGTGACTTGCGGTCGTCAAGGCGGCTTCGTCATCGGGGATGACGCGCAGGGTGAAGCCGAATTCCGAGCCGCCCTCCGGACGGCGCCGGGCCCAGATGGTCCCGCCCATCGCCTTGACGAGGCTGGCGCACACGAAGAGCCCGATCCCGGAGCCCGCGATCGAGCGCGACACGGTCGGGTCGCGGTAGAAGAGCTCGAACGCCCGGGCCACCGAGGCTTCGTCGATGCCCGGTCCCGAATCGAGGATCCGGATCGCCACGTGCTCGCCTTCCTCCTCGGCTCGCACCACGACGCGCGTCCCGATCGGTGTGTACTTCGCCGCATTGCTCAGCATGTTCCGGACGATCTGCTCGACGTAGGTGTCCTCGCCGGCGACGATCGGCAGCTCGCCGGCCAGCTCGACCTCGATGGTGAGGCTCGGGAGCCGCGCCGCCTCCTGGGCGACGATCCGGCTGAGCAGGCGCCGCGGCTCGAGCGGTTCGGATTCGACCGCGAGCGCACGGCGTTCGGCGCGCGTCAGCACGAGCAGGTCCTCGACGAGCCGGTGAAGGCGTTCGGCCTCGGCGGAGATGTCGCCGATCAGCTCGGCTTGTTCCTCGGCCGTGGTCTGGCGGTTGGGTCGCCCGAGGATCCGGGTCAGGCCGAAGATCGTCGTGATCGGCGTCCGCAACTCGTGCGAGATGACGTCGACGAACGCCTCGCGGAAGGTCCCGGCGCGACGCTCCTCCTCGAGCAGCTGGTCGCGTTCCTCCTCGACCCGCCGTCGCTCGGTGATGTCGTGCCCGGTGCCGACCATCCGGATCGGCTCGCCGGCCGCGTTGCGGAAGACCCGACCGACGCCATGGGTGGAGTGGACGGATCCATCGGGCCAGATGACGCGAAACTGATGACTGAACGACGTACCGCGCGCGAGCGCCTCGTCGAGGGAGGCCTGGAGTGCCGCCCGGTCGTCGGGATGGACGGTCTGCATGTAGCGCTCGAAGGTGGGCGCTCCGTCCTCGGGAGCCAGGCCATGCTGCGTGAAGATGGCCTCCGACCACAGCAGGTCACCGGTGCGGACGTCCCAATCCCAGAAGCCGGTCCCCGACGCGGCGAGGACGATCTCGAGGCGTTCGTCCCGGCGCTCGATGTCGTCGGCCATCGCGGCGACGGCCGCGAGCGACTCGACCATCCGGTCACGCGACGTGCCGACCGACGCGATGAGGGCGGTGACACCGGATCCCGCGAGGGCGTAGAGCCCGAACCTCGCGAGGTCGAGCGGCGTGAGCTCGAACGACGTTGCGTTCGGCCCGACGAAGACGAGCAGGTTGCCGAGGCCGCTGACGATGGTGGCCGACAGCCCGCCCGCGAACCCGCCGACCCAGGCCGCGATCACCACGGCGGCGAACACGATGACGAAGCCGGTGTCGCCGCCGACCATCGCGTTCGCCACGGCCTTGAGCAGGAGGGCCGCGATGCCGATGCCCGAACCGACCGCGGCGCGGCGATCGCGTCCCGCGTGCAGGCGACCCCACTCCGGGACCTCGAGCCGCGCTCGGCCGAGCGCGACGCGAACGCTCCTCGTCGATCGTCCCTGGACGCTGGCGGGCTCGGTCAAGCTCGACTCCCACGGGTCGCTGCGATGGCGCTGCAAGGCGACATCCTCGCCGTTGACACCACTTCCTCGGTTCCTAGCGTACCGTGTGCCCGGAGGAAGCCGTGGGGGAACGCGGCTCCCGTTCACGATAGGTACCCGATCCGATGAACCGCGCCCTTCGCATCGCCCACGTCGCTCCACCACTGGAACGCGTGCCGCCGCTCGCCTACGGCGGCACCGAACGAGTCGTCTACGAGCTGGTCAGGGAGCTCGGTCGGCGTGGCCACGAGATCACGACGTTCGCCAGCGGCGACTCGGACGTTCCCGGCCGACTCGTCCCGACCGTCGAGAAAGCCCTTCGGCCGGAGGGCTACATGGGCGAGACGCTGCCGTACATGCTCGCCACGATGCGATCGGTCCTCGACCACGCGACCGAGTTCGACCTGATCCACTCGCACCTCGAATGGGCCAACCTGATGCTGGCCCGCGTGTCACCGGTCCCGGTGGTCTCGACCTTCCACGGCCGGCTGGACCTGCCATGGGCGACCGAGGCCCTCACGGACCCGCCCGCCGGACTGGTGGCGATCAGCGACAACCAGGCCTCCACCCACCCGGACGTGCCCTGGACGGTCATCCACAACGGCCTGACCCTGACCGACGCGCCGTTCGAGCGCCGGCGCGGTGACGCGATGTGCTTCGTCGGACGCGTGGCGCCCGAGAAGGGGATCGTCGAGGCGCTCGAGATCGCCGCCCTCGTCGGGCGGCCGCTGCGGATCGCCGCGAAGGTGGCCCCGATCGGTCCCGAGCGGAACTACTTCGAGGCCGTGTTCGAACCGGCCCTCAAGGCCGCCGGCTCCGACGTCGAGTTCCTCGGTGAGCTCACCCAGAGCGACCGCGACGACCTCTTCGCCGAGAGCTTCGTCTCGCTGATGCCGGGTGCCTGGCCGGAACCGTTCGGGCTGGTCGCCATCGAGTCGCTCGCGTGCGGGACGCCGGTCATCGCTCGCCGGATCGGGGCCCTGCCCGAGATCATCCGGGACGGGGTGGATGGCTTCTTCGGTGACGACGTGACGCAGCTCGCGTTCAAGGTGGAAGGGGCGGCCGACCTGGACCGCGCCGAGATCCGCGCGTCGGTCCTGGAGCGCTTCTCGGCTCCGCGGATGACCGATGGCTACGAGGTGCTGTACCGGCGGATGCTCGAGGAGCCGGCGGACCGGGACACCCTCCCGGAGGCCCGCCGCGTCGCCGACGAGCCGACACCGCTCGGGCCGCGGGTCGCGTCGCGCGAGCAGGAACGCGAGCAAACCCGCATCTCCGGCGCCTGAGCCCCAGCAGCACGGCCGACCCGGTCGCGACGAAACTGCAAGCGCCGCCCGCGGCGCGGCTGCCCGTCGGGGATCGCACCGAAGTTGCAGCGGGCCAGGTCAGGCGCGGAGCATCGACCGCCGCAACAGGAACCAGGCCGCTGCAAGGGTGAGGACCGTGATCGCCGCGAGCGCGAGGTATTCCCAGCCCTGGGTCGTCCCGCCGCGAAGCATCAGGTCGCCGATCAGCTGGATCCCGTGGGTGACGGGCAACAGGTAAGCGAGCGCGCGGACCGGGGCGTTGAACTCCTCGATCGAGAGGACGAAGCCGCTGAAGAACACGGACGCGATCAGGATCAGCAGCGACAGCTGGACGGCCTGGCGCTCCGAATCGGAGAGCATGGCGATCGCCAGGCCGAGCCCGAGCGAAGCGACCAGGAGGAGTGCGATCGTCCCGGCGAGCGCCAGCGGATCCGCCAGCTGGGGAACGCCGAAGCCGACGACCAGCAGCGCGACCGAGATCGCCGCGATGCCGCTCCCGAGGATCCCGAACGCGAGGATCTTGCCGACCAGGATCTCGAGCGAGCTCACCGGCGCGATCCGGAACAGCTCCATCACGCCACTCAGCCGCTCGCGCACGAGCGACAGCGCGACGAGCGTCACCGCCAGGTGCTGGAGGATCAGGGCCAGGACGGCCGGCGCGAACGCCGCCGCGACGCCCGGGTTGGACGGCGCGACGTTCACCAGTTCGGCCTTCGTCGGTGCCGCCACCACCGCGGCCGGGACCATCGCGGCCGCCGACTCGCCGGCGTCCGTCGCGTAGCCGGCACCCTCGGTGACCGCCTGCTCGATCACCCAGCGGTTCACGCCGTTGGCCAGGCCGGCGGCCAGGAAACCCGCGTAGTTGGCCTGGATCGGGTCGACGACGTTGATCATCACGGCGATGACGGACTGCTGGCCGGCTCGAAACGCGGCCTCCGGGTCGACCGGAGCGACGATGACCACGTCCACGGCCCGGTCCGCGAGGCTCGACTCGGCCGCCGCCCGATCGGGCGTCACGGCCTGGATGTGGAGGCCGCTCGCGAGGTCCTGGTAGGTCGCGACGTCGGTCGGCAGGCCGGACCCGGGCGGGATGACGACGATCGTCTCAAGTGCCCGCCGTTCGCCGTTGTAGCCAAGCCCGAACACCGCCATGATCAGGAACGGGCCGAAGACCAGGCTCACGAGCGCGCCCGGCCGGCGGAGGCTCTCGGCCAGTTCCTTGCCGATGAAGGCGAGGAGCCGGATGACGACGGCGATCGGCGCGCTCATCATGCGGCCGCCCCGGCCTCGACGCCGTCGGCGGCCTTGGCCGATGCGCGCCGACCGCGATCCCGCTCGACGAGGATCGCGAAGACCTCGTCGAATGACGGGCGGTGCTCGCGAGCGGACGTCACCTCGCCGCCGTGCTCGCCGATGGCGGCGACCACGTCGGGCATGGCCGTAGCGGCGTCGTCGACCGTGACGCGGACCTGGTTTGTGCCGGAGAGCTCGAGGCGCCGGACCACCGGCATGGTCGCGATGGTCGACGGGTCCACGGCACTCGCCGTCTCGATCTCGACCACGTCGCCGCCGATCGCCTGACGCCGCAGCGCGTCGGGCTCGGCGAGCGCGATCATGTGGCCATCGGAGATCAATGCCACGCGGTCGCAGGACTCGGCCTCGTTGACGTACTGCGTTGTGACGAGGAGCGTCCGGCCCGCGTCCCGGAGGCGGTGCAACTCGTCCCAGATCGTCGCCCGCAGGAGCGGGTCGATGCCCGCGGTCGGCTCATCGAGGAAGAGGAGGGTCGGGTCGTGGACGAGGGCGCTCGCGAGCTCCAGTCGTCGCTGCATCCCGCCCGAGAGCCCGCCGGCCCTCCGTCCCCGTACCTCCCAGAGGTCCACGAGCTGGAGGACCTCCCGTGTGCGGCGGTGGCGGGCACGCCAGAGCATGCCGAACAGCGACGCGACGAAGTCGACGTTCTCCCGGGCGGTGAGGTCGGGATACAGCGCGAAGGACTGGGGCATGTAGCCGATGCGCTTCCGCGTCTGACGAGAGAAGTGGAGGGGATCCTCGCCGAGGACGCGGACCGTCCCCGTCGTCGGCGAGAGCGCCCCGGTCAGCAGCCGGACCGTGGTGGTCTTGCCGGAACCCGACGGGCCGATCAGGCCGAGGAGCGATCCGGCCGGGATCTCGAGGCTGACGGCGTCGACGGCCTGGACGTCGCCGAAGCGGCGTCCGGCGTCGGCGACGCGGACGGCGGGCTCGGACGTGTGTCCCGGCCGGGATGGCATGGGCAGGGGTTCCTCTGATCCGGTCTGGCGTCGATCGCTCGGCACCATGGCGGGGGCCACCCGAGTATCGAGAGCCCACGGTCACGGTGAAGCGCGAGGCCGTGCCACGCGGGTTGCATCGGCATCGCGAACGAGCCTTGTCGCTCGGACGTGCTTGTAACGTCGCTGCGACGCAAGAGCCCCGCGCGACCTGCACCGGTGGCCACTCGTCGCCAGCACCATCCGGGCCGTGAAGCCCCCGAACCCCTCTCCGGCAGATCCCGCGGAACCGCGCGCCGCGGCTCGCGACGCCGGCCTTCGCTACGCCAGTGACGCCAGCCCCGGTCTGACCCGCCGACGCTCGGGCCGCGGCTTCTCCTATCGCGATCCCGATGGCGTCGCGGTCCGCGATCCCGAGACCCTGGCCCGCATCAAGGCCCTGGCGATCCCGCCAGCCTGGACCGACGTCTGGATCTGCCGGTGGCCCAACGGCCATCTGCAGGCGAGCGGGCGCGATGCCCGCGGACGCAAGCAATACCGATACCACGACCGATGGCACGAACGGCGAGGGACGGACAAGTTCGACCGCATGCTGGCCTTCGCCGAGGCCCTGCCGGGGATCAGGGCGCGATGCGACGAGGACCTCGCCCGCCGCGGACTACCGCGCGAGAAGGTCCTGGCGGCGGTCGTCCGCCTGCTCGAGCTCACCCTCATCCGGGTGGGCAACGACGAATACGCCCGCCTCAACCGGTCCTTCGGGCTGACGACCCTGCGCGATCGCCATGCCAGCGTCGATGGCACGACCATCCAGTTCCGCTTCCGTGGCAAGTCCGGCCAGACACACGAGGTCGGACTTCGCGACCGCCGGCTCGCGTCGGTGGTGCGGCGCTGCCAGGAGTTGCCCGGTCAGGAGCTGTTCCAGTACGTCGACGAGGACGGCGACGTGCAGGATGTCGCGTCCGACGACGTCAACACGTACCTCCGTGAGGCCTCGGGTGGCGACTTCACCGCCAAGGACTTCCGGACGTGGGCCGGGACGGTCCTGGCCTATCGGGCGCTCCGTGCCCTCCAGCCCGGGGACGAGCGAACGGCCCGCCGGAACGTCGTCGAGGCGATCCGCCAGACAGCGGGTGCGCTCGGCAACACGCCTGCAGTGGCTCGGCGCAGCTATGTCCATCCCGCAGTCCTGGAGGCGTACCTCGATGGCGCCATCGGCGGTGCCCTTGTCGAGGCGGCCGAGGAGCAGTCGGTCCCGCCGGCCGAGACGACACCCGAGGAGGAAGCCGAGGTGGTGGCCCTGCTCGGTCAACGGCTCGAGGCGGACTCGGCAAGGAGCGGTGGTCGTCGGGCTCGGAGGAAGGCGAAGGGCTAGGACCGAAGCGCCCGGTCGAGCCCGAGACGCGGCGAAGCCCCCGACGGCGAGGTCGGGGGCTTCGCGATGAAACGAGAGGTTCGAGTTCAGGCGCCGGTCGGCTCGTCCTCGCGCTGCTTGTCGATCTCGTGATCGACCTTGTCGCCGGCGTTGCCGACGTTGGTGCGGATGTCGTCGCCGAGGTTCCCGACCTTGTCGCCAAGGTCTTCCTCGCCGTCGGCCTCCCGCCAGGCCTTCTTGGCATCGTCCTTGACTTCGCGGTATCCGGACTTCAGGTCATCCACGATCGTGGCCTCCGATGGCATGCGCTGTGGGGGCTGCCGAGAATGTACGGCCGGCGGCCTTGCGGCTCGTCGCCACGTCCGAGGCGGTTCGTTTCAGGCCGCTTGCACCCGACTCAGGCGTTCGTCCCTCGACGGGTCGTGGTGGTCTGCATCCGCTCCATCAGCGTGGTCGCGATCAAGCCGGTCGGGACCAGCGCCGCGATCACCAGGAGGCGGTTCGCGCCGCCGACGAGCAAGCCGAGCGCCAGGCCGACCGACATCGCGCCGGCGAGCTTGAGGGTGTCGTCGGAACCGGTCTGGATCATTCGCGAGGCGTCACCGAACGCCTTGCTGGTGCCGGCAGCCGCGTCGGGAAGGCGGGCGCCGACCTCACCGGCAACGCCGGCGACGGTGTCCGCGACATCGCGGGCGGTCTGCTTGATGCCGTTGCCCTGGTCCTCGAGTTCCTTGGTCGCGCGTGTGGTGGTCGTCGCGGTCGCCATCTCGGTGCTCCTTTTCGTTCGTTCGTGTCGGGCCGGTCGATCCGGCAGGAAAGCAACGGACGACCCGAGGAGGGGGCTCGGGCCGTCCGCGCCAGAAAGGGGACGCCCCGTCACAAGCGCCCACCCGACGTGTAATCGTGATCTGGTCCACACACTAGGGAACCGGGCCATTCGTCCGGACATCAGCGGCCGCCGGCGCGTTGCATCGGCATCACAACGGCGGAACGAGTGGGGATCGCGAGAGTTTGTCGACCCCCGGAACCCCCAGTGGCACGGGGGCCGACGGTCCCACCATGGCTGCCGCGGGGTCACGGATGGGCTGCCCGTCGGGCTGAGGGCCTTGCAGGGGTGTGTCGTCTGCCCCCGAGTCGCGTTAGGAATCGCAAACGCCCGCCACTGACCGGGCGGGCGTTTGCGGAGTCTGGTGGGACGGCGGTCCGGCCGTGCCGGCCGCCGTTCGAGATCAGACGGACCCGCGGCCCGTCCGACTTCGGCCTGTGACCGCACCGACGACGAGGACCACGATGACCGCGCCGATGACCGACACGACGATCGAGCTGATGTCGAAGGGGCCGTCGATCGGCTTCGAGTTGAAGAGCGCGCTGGCCAGGAACCCGCCGACCACGGCGCCGACGATGCCGAGCACGATGTGCCCGATGATCCCAAGGCCCTCGTCGCCCTTGACGAGGAATCCGGCCAGGTAGCCGGCGATCGCGCCAAGCACGATCCACGCGATGATGCTCATCCAGAACCTCCATCCCAGTGCGGGCCTCTCACCCGCCTGCTGGGTCGTCCATGACCCGGGGAGCCGGGACTTGTTGGGCATCTTCGTGAGATGGCCTATCTCGGCGGACAACGGCTGGAGGCCCGCGCATATCAACCACCTCGCACCGCACACCGCGGACCCCGGCGACGACCGACACGACGGTCGCCGGACAGCACGACGCCGGGCCGCCGCGAAGGCGACCCGGCGTCGAACCAGATGAGCTGACCGCTACGGCGCGGGGGACCCGGACTCGGCGGGGAGCGATGGCGTCTCGACGGCCGGAGTGGTCGCGTCGGGAGCCGTCGTGGCGCCGGGACTGGAACTCGTACCTGATGGTCCGCACGCGACGACCGCGGCGACACTCAGGACCAGCATGATCAGCAGACGCTTCATGCGTCACCTCCTGTCGGGAATCGCATCGACGATGGCCGATGCGGGGGCCGCGCTGGGGGGCGTCCCTTGGCGACAACGGTAGGGAGCGCCGGCCCGCAACCGCCTTGCCGGCATCCGTAGGTGGCTTGCACCTGCCCGACAGAACATTCTGGGGGCGTCTCTCGCGACCTGCGATGCGGCTGGAATGTCCGGGGCAGGCGCGCGAAGGCGGTGGCGATGCACACGCGCCGACACTCGCCTGGGCCCGGTGCGGATCCGGTGCGGCATTGGACGTGCGACATCGATGACACCTGATCGGCCGGACCCGGCCGTGACGACCGACTTCCTCCCGGCGGAACGCGACCGCGGGATGCACGTGTTCGAGCTCGTCACGGCCATGGTCGCGGTGTTGGCGGCCGTGCTGCTGGCGCTGGCCAGGTGACGATCCGCGCCTGGCTCTTCGACGCCGAGGCCGAGGATCAGGAGGTCGAGCTCACGTCGGATGCCGTGCCGGCACGCGGGGCGGACCGCCTGCTGTGGGTCGACGTCGACGCGCGCACGTCAGCGGACCTGGCTCGCGTCGCCGAGCTGCTCGGCTTCGAGCGAGTCATTGGTCGCCCAGCTTGGGGACGACGTCGACCGCGCGAGCCTGACCCAGTACCCGGAGCACGTCCACCTGTCGCTCGCGGCGATGGAACCCCCGGACGCCGACCAGGGCGGCGAGGACGCCGTCGTTCGGCCCGAACGGCAGTCGCTCGACCTCGTCGCGGGCGCCGAGTGGGTCGTCACCGTCCATGACGGCCCGCTCGCTGCCACCGACCGGCTCATGGACGAGCATGAGCGGCGAGACCCGACTCGGGGCCCTCGAGTCGTCCGACTTCCTGGCGTCGATCGTCGACTCGGTCATCGTCGGCTACCACCGGACCGTCGAGGCCTTCGAGCGCGAGATCGACCGTCTCGATGAGATCGCGCTGCATGGGCGACAGCAGCGACGACGTCCTCGGCCGGCTCGTCGACCTGCGCCGCCGGATCGGGATGGTCCGCCAGACGCTCGCCCCGCAACGCGAGGCGTTCGCGCCGCTCGCCGACCGGACCTGGCGGTCCACGAGGAGCTCGGGCGGCCGTGGCCGGAGTTGCTCGGTCGTCTCGAACGAGCGCTCGACGCGGTCGAGCACCTGCGGGAATCGCTGCTCGGCACGTACGACATCTACATGGGTCGCCTCGCGCAGCGATCGAACGACGTCATGAAGGTCCTGACGGTCCTCTCGGCGATCCTCCTGCCGTCCGTGGTCCTCGCCGGCGTGATGGGCATGAACTTCAAGGTCGGGTTCTTCGACGACTCGTCCTACTTCTTCGTCGTCATCGCCGCCATGGGCGCGATGGCCATCGCGATCCTGGGGGTCGCGCGCTGGCGGGGCTGGCTCTGACCGATCCCAGGTCGCCTGCCGATCAGTCCGACAGCACCTGCAAGCGCGAACCCGAACTCGGCGCCACCCCCGGCCCGCGGCCGGGCCCAGATCCGGCCGCCCATCGCCGCGATCAGCCGGGCGCACGACGAACAGCCCGATCCCGGCCCCGCTGGCGGTCCGTGAGGTCCCCGGGGAGCGGTAGAACCGCTCGAACAGGCGCTCGGACTCCTCGGCCGGGAACCCGGGACCGTCGTCGAGGATCCGGACGGTGACCTCGTCGGCGGCGCTCTCCGCGATCGATGTCGATCGCGGTGCCGGCGCCGCCGTACTTGGCCGCGTTCGAGAGCAGGTTGCGGAAGACCTGCTCGACGTACGTCGGATCGGCGACGACCGTGGGCAGGTTCGACTCGATCTCGGCCTCGAACCCCACCCCCGGCCAGCGGCTCTGCTCGGACATGACGACGCGCGGCAGGAGGCGCTGGAGCAGCACCGGTTCCGCGCCGATGTCGCCGGCGTGCTCGCCGAACCGGTTCAGGGCGACGACGTCCTCGACCAGTCGATGCAGGCGCTCGGACTCCTCGGTGATGTCGGCGAACACGCTCCGACGCGTCTCCTCGTCGAGGGTCGAGTCCTCGACGTGCCAGCAGCTTCGCGCCGCCGTAGATGGTGGTGACCGGCGTTCGCAGCTCGTGCGACAGCACGCCGACGAACGTCTCCCGGATCGCCTCGCGTCGGCGCGCGTCGGTCACGTCGCGCATCACGAGGATCGTCTCGTCGCGATCGTCCTGGGCGCCGGGCCCTAGTACCGGATACGTGGCGAGCTCGAGCCAGCGATCCGGATCGGCCCTGGTCGAGAGCTCGACCGGCCCGCCGCGCGTCCCGAGTGCGGGCGCGCGTTCGGCTCCCGCGATGAACTGGTCGAGGATCGCCGCGTACGTCCGGGTCTCCACGTTCGGGAAGAGGTCGCTCGCGGCTGGGTTCGCCAAGGTCACCTGGCCGTCCGCGGCACAGACGACGATGCCCTCGCCCATCGCGCCGATCACCGCGTTCAGCTCCGCGGCGCGCGCGTGCTCCGCCTCGGCCAGCCGTTGGAAGCGGGCCTGCGACTCGATGCGATCACGGATGTCGCGGGCGACGGCGACCACGCCGGTCGTGCCGTTCTCCAGCTCGGCGACCTGCAGGAGGATCTCCATCGGCACGGTCCCGCCGTCCGGACGGCGGTAGGCCAGGACCAGCGTCCTCGCCTCGACCTCGCCCCGGATGATCGGCGCCACCATGGCGGCGAGCCGGGCCGCTTCGACGCCCACCATCCAGTCGGTGACCGGCCGTCCGATGGTGTCGGCCATCGTCGTGCCGAAGACGGTCAACGCACCACGATTTGCGTCGATGATGTGGAGATCGGTCGGATCGAAGACCACGATCGCCTCGTGGACGGCATCGACGATGCGGCGGAAGCGATCGTGCCGCTTCGCGGTCCGGGCGAAGGGCGCGCCGATCGGGCTGGGTCGCTGATCGGGCGCCGACTGAGATTCCAACGGGTCCTCGCGAACGAAGATCGAGATCGTCGGGCGTTGCCATCTGACAGGCGCAGGCCCGCACGCTCGCAGGGTGGCACGTGTGTCGTTGCTCGCGCCCACGGCCGACGACGACGGACCTTGCAGACTTCTCGCACGCGCGGCGTGATCGTCGTAGGGCGTCGGTATACTTTCCCCCCAGGCCGACTCTGCTGCCCCGGACGTGGGTGGCCCGAAGGGGAGATCGGGTCCCGATGCACCTCGCCCCTGCCGACCTGCGGTCGGTGCGCCAGGATGGGCTCGCGATCCGATTCGGGATCCTCGGGCCGATCGCCTACGCGCTCGCGGAGGTCCTGGACCGGGGGTCCGAAGGCACCGCGCTCGAGCGTCCATGCGTCCGGCCACACTGGGGCTTCATCCTCGCGGGCGACGTCACGCTCCACCAGGGCGACAAGGCGATCGCCTTGCCGGTCGGCCACGCCTTCCATGTCAGGGCGGGTGGGCCGGATCACCACTTCGAGGCATCACCGGGGGCCGTCGTGTCGGGGTTCGAGGCGGTCCGACCGGACATGGACGCGAGCGAGGCCGGCCTCGTCGCCCAGGGGTACGAGATCGTCGAGACCGGCGAGCCCGGGACGAGGATCGTACCGAGCACGACCGCCGTGCCGATCGAGCCTGGGGACGTCGATGCCGATGCCCACCTGATGTCGAACCTGGTCCTGAGTCGCGTGCGGATGGGGACGACCAGTGGATTCACCTCGCCGTGGTGCGACGGGGAACATTGGGGGATGGTCGCGGCGGGTCGTGTCGCCATCGAATGGGAGGACGACATCGAGGTCCTCGGCACCGGCGACATCTACTACTGCCCGCCCGGCCCACCCGGCCATCGGATCACGGCGGCCGATCCGGCCACGCTCGTCGACCTGACCCCGATGACGTCGCTCGAGAGCACGACTCGCCTGGCCGAATGGCGCCGTCCCATGCTCGACCTGGCGCGACCGCCCGGCGGCGCGGCCGGTCCCGTCGCGGTGGCCGCGCTCATCTGACGGGACGTTCCGCCGGCGCGCGCGAGATCCCGTCCGGCAGCCGCTGGGCGTCGTCGTCCGCGGTGTCGTCGTCCTGGCTCTCGATCGCCGCCGGGTCCTGCGCCACGGGCACGTCGCGCGCCTGCATCCGCGCGAGGACGAGCTCGATCGAGGCCACGACGGGCACGGCCAGGAACGCCCCGACGAACCCGCCGACCGCCGCGCCGACCAGCAGGCTGAGCAGGACGAGCAGCGGGGAGATGCCGACCGTGTTTCGCATGACCATCGGGACCAGGACGTTCCCCTCGACGATCTGGAGGACGATGTAGACGCCGGCCACCACGAGCGCCAGCTGCGGCGAGACTGTGGCGGCGACCAGGATCGCCGGGATGGCGCCGAGCAGCGGACCGACGATCGGGATGGCTTCCGTCAGGGCCGCGATGAGGGCCAGGAGCAGGGCCGATGGGACGCCCAGGACCGTGTATGCGATGCCGGTCGCGGCGCCCATCGAGCCCATCAGGATGAGCTGTCCTCGGACCCAGAGCCCCAGCCGTGTCTCGATCTCGTTCCACGCGTCGCGCGTGCCCGCTCGCCGCTCGATCGGGGCGAACGCGAGCAGGTAGCGCTGGAGGCGGGCGTGCTCGACCAGCCAGAAGTACACGATCGCCAGCACGGTCGCGATCGACACGGCGACTTCGGCGACGGTCAGGCCGGCCTCGACGACATCGTCCGCGTTCGGGGGCGCCGGCGCCACGATCTCCGCGGCCGCATCGATCAAGGCCGTGAGGGACGTCCCGAGCGCCGCCGGCCGAAGGTCCGAGGCCCAGGTCCGAGCCTCCGTGAGGAGCGGCGGCAGCGATGCCGCGATCCGTTCCGCCTGGCCGATGGCCCCGGGCACGACGATGAGCGCAAAGCCGAGCACGACGATGAAGAACGTCAGGTACACGAGCAGGATGGTCAAGCCCCGACCGAGTCCGACCCGGCTTCGAATGCTCCCGACGATCGGCTCGAGGGCCGCTGCGAGGAGGATCGAGAGGAAGAGCAGCAACAGGACCTTGCCGGCCGCGATGAGCAGCGTCCCCACCGCCACGACGATGACCACGCCGATGGCCAAGCCGACGCCGCGGATCATCCACGGGGCGAGGTCGGCGCGAAGATCCGCCGGAGACGCGACTGGGGGCATCCTCGGCACGGTCCACGTCGCTCGGTATCAGGACGCTCACGTGGCGGCGCAGGGCATCGCATCCGCATCGCAACTGCCGCGGCTACCATGACGGGCCCGCAGCACCGAGGAGGCAGCATGAGCGCACCCAACGAGGCCGGGACGATCGTGGTGAGCGGGACCGGCCGGGTGGCCGTCGAGCCGGACATCGCCGAGCTTCGCCTGGGCGTCGCGGTCTCGCGGGACTCGGTCGCCGAGGCCCGCTCTGAGGCGGCCCGCACGATGTCGGCCATCCTGGAGGCCGTGGCGGCGGCCGGCGTGGCGTCTCGCGACATCCGGACGTCGCAGCTCTCCGTCCAGCCTCGCTACGACTACCGTGACGGCAGGGCGCCGACGCTCGTCGGCTACGACCTCGCCAACGTCGTCGAGGTCACGGTCCGTGACCTGGCCACGGTCGCCGGCGGTCGTCGATGACGCGTTGCGGGCGGGTGCCACCAGCCTCGACGGCCTCGCCTTCCGCGTCGACGACCCGACCGAGCCGGAGCGGGCCGCGCGGATCGCCGCCGTCGCGGCCGCGCGGGCACGCGCCGACGTCCTCGCCGAGGCGGCCGGGGTGACCATCGCCGGGGTCGCCGACATCGTCGAGGGCGGCCCGCCGCCGGCCTTCCCGCTCGCGAAGGCCGAACGCATGATGCTCGCCGCCGATGCGTCCACGCCGGTGTCGGCCGGCACGACCGATATCACGGTCACCGTGACCGTCACCTACCGGATCGCCTGAACCGACCGGCGGGCCCGCGACCGCGCCGTCAGCCGAGGGCGCGCAGGAGCTCCCCGGATCCCAGGTCGACCATGTAGACCGCGCCATCCTCGGCCTGGCCGATGGCGCTGATGTTGCGGCCGCTCTCGAGGACCAGGGTCGGCTCACGCCGCTCGTCGCCGGTCGGGTCCATCGTCCAGATGTTGCCCGAGCACTCGTCGGCGAACAGGTAGCGGCCATCGAGCGTGGCCTGCGCCGCATCGTGGACCACGACGCCACCAACCACCGCGCATCCGAAGTCTCGGCCGTACGCCGCGAGCGGAAGCGCCAGGCCGTTCTGATCGCAGCCGTCCGAAGGCCTGAAGCAGTCGAAGCCTTCCATCGTGTTCCAGCCGAAATTCAGTCCGCTCTGTCCCTGCCGGGCGACGTCGATCTCCTCCCACGCGCCCTGGCCGACGTCGCCGATCCACAGGTCGCCGGTCGCCGGATCGAATCGGATCCGCCACGGGTTGCGCATGCCGGTGTGCCAGATCTCGGGCTTGGCGCTGGCCGTCGTGGTGAACGGGTTGTCGGGCGGGACCCGGTAGGCCGGGTTCTCGCCAGCCGGGACGTCGACGTCGATGCGCAGGATCTTCCCAAGGTGGGTGTCGAGGCGCTGGCCGTAGCCCTGCGGGTCGCCCCCGGACCCACCGTCGCCCATCGCGATGTAGAGCATGCCGTCCGGCCCGAAGACGACCGCGCCGCCGTTGTGGTTCGGGTAGGGCTGCTCGATCTGCATCAGGATGCGCTCGCTCTCGGGATCGGCCGAATCGGCGTCGAGCGACAGGTCGAACGACGAGATGACGGTGTTCCCGTCGAGGTCGGTGTAGTCGACGAACAGGCGGGGATCGCCCGGGAAGTCCGGGTGGAGCGCCAGGCCGAGGAGGCCGCGCTCGCCGCCGGCCGAGATGCGCTCGGTGATATCGAGGAACGGCTGGTCCACGACGGCCCCGTCGCGCACGACGCGGATCCGGCCATCCTGCTCGACCACGAAGATCCGGCCCGTCCCGTCATCGGCCGCCGCCACATCGACCGGGCTGTCGAGCCCGGACGCCACCGTCTCCAGTCGCACGCCGGCGGGCGCCTCCGTCGGCTCCGACGTGGCGGGCGTCGATGCCGCGGCACTCGTCGGGGAGGGGAGGCCGGTCGCCGGGGCCGCGCTCGGGCCGGTGGACGGCGATGTCGTCGCCTGGCCACACGCCACGACCAGGGCCACTGACGCCGACAGGAACGCCCGATGCAGCCGGCGCGATGGCCCCGGATCGCGTGTCGCCATGCCCCGGATGCTACCAAGCATCAGTCCCGAGGGCGGCGAACCGGCTCGCGGCCCGCCGACCGGCCGCGACCGGCCCGTCGGCCCTGCTACCCTGCGCGCCGGGAGGATCCTTGCTCGATCGAACCATCTCCGGAGCCGGTGCCCTGACCGACCTGGCCGACCGGGCCGTCCGTCCCCTGGGTCAGCGGCGGGGCACCAACCCGCTGGCGACGCGCCCGGGCTCGGTCATCGTCGCGGGCGTTCTCGTGCTCCTCGCCACGCTCCTCGTCCTGGCCGGACTCGAGGTCACCGACGATGCTTCGCCGCGCGTCCTCGCCGCGGCCGCGATCACCACCGACGCCGGCCTCCCGGATCGCCTGTACGCGACGGTCTCGGGCAACGTGTCGCCCGATTACGTCGAGACGTTCTTCGACCTCAACGGCAACGGGGAGATGGACGGGGACGAGGTCACCATCGAGTGGTACTACTTCGTCGTCGATCCCGAGACCATGACGGGCGTGACCGTGCGTTCGGTGCGACCACCCGACGAGGTCCTGGGCGATGACGACGACTTCGAGCCGGTGCCCGCCACGTTCACCGGGATGCTTCGGCGTGACGAGCGAGCCGTGAGCGACGCGAAGTCGTCATCGGGCCTCTTCTTCGATGATCGGGACCTGATCGTGAGCGATCGTCATCTCCTCGACGATGGTTCGACGCCGGCCAACCCCTACCTCGCGTACGGCTTGGCCGGGGCGGCCGGCCTGCTGGCCGGGGCCATCCTGGTCGGTCTCGCCGGCGGCTACCTCATCTACCGGCGGTCGAGCGGTCGGCTGCCCGAACCGGCGACGAGCCTGGCCGTCGGCGAGCGCGTCCCGCTCAAGGTCACCGGGCTGTTGCGGACCGCCGAAGGGCTCATCCACGTCCGGGAGGCACCGGCCGATCTTGTGCGGTTCCCGGTGGCGTCACCGGCCCAGGCGCCCGCAGTGCCGCCCGAGACCGATCCTGTGGCCCCGGAGGTCCCGGGCGCAGACATCCCGGGCGCCGACGTCCCGAGCGCCGCCGTCGAACCATCATCGACGCTGATCATCGAGCGCCACGGTCGGCCGGAAGGCGTCGCGCTGGGTATCGGCCAACTGGTGCGGCTTACCTCCGGGGTCGCCCTCCCGTTCCGGGGAGCGCGTCCGGCGCTCCGTGCCGTGGCGGGGACCGGTGCGCTCCTGCTCTCGTTCGAGGGCGAAGGAGACCGGGATCGGGCCGTCGCAGAACTGCTCGACGAGACCGGTCTTGGATCCGACGTGGTCCCGAACGAGCCGACGGAGGGCTGATCCATGGACGCCTGGGAGCTGGCCGACGTCGAGACGGCACGGATCGCCGGCAGTCGGCTGTACGAGGAGTTCCTCCGTGTCCCGGACCTGTCCGCCGGGCTGTACGTCCTCGACGCGGGCGCCAGCGACCCGCAATCGCCACATACCGAGGACGAGCTCTACTACGTGGTGAGCGGCCGGGGCCGGGTGACGGTCGGCGACGAGACCCGTGACGTGCGTTCCGGATCGCTGGTCTTCGTCGCGGCGACCGTCCCGCACCGCTTCCACGACATCGTGGAGCGCCTGGAGATCCTGGTCGTCTTCGGTCCCGCCGAGGGCGACCGCGGCTGATCCGGGCTCAGCTCCCGACGCGACCGCCCGGGGCGACCGCGGCGGCCAGCTCGAGGGCGAGCTCCGGTCCGCGTCCGACCGGGTCGTGCCGGAAGAAGACATACGCATCCATCCCCGATTCGAGGAACGGCTCCAGGCGAGCCGCCCAGGCGGCAACCTCGTCGGGCGCGTAGTCGTGCCGGCGAAGGCGCAGGTACAGGAACGGGCCGGTCCGTCGGACGATCGGCGGCTCAGGCTCGTCGGGTAGGTCCGTCGCGACGAGCGCAGCCCCGGCGGCGGCGAGGGCCTCGAACGTCTCGTCGACCAGCCAGGCCGGGTCCTGGCACTCGACGGCCAGCGGCAGGTCGCGCGGCCACGTGGCCAGGAAGGCCGCCAGCCGATCGTCGTTCCGCTTGACCCCGGTGGGGAAGCGGAACAGGACACAGCCGAGACGCTCCCCGAACGCCCGGTACGGCCCGGTCAGCCACGGCACGCTGGTCGCCGGGTCGGCCAGCGATCGGGCCGAACCGCCCCGCTGGGCCTTGACCGTGAACCGGAAGTCGTCCGGCGTGGCCGCGAGCCACGCCGCCACCTTGGTCGCGGACGGTTGCTGGTAGTAGGTGTTGTTGAGCTCGACGGCATCGAGGCGGCCCGCGTAGTGCGCCAGCAAGCCGTCGGCGGCGAGTCCCGTGGGGTAGAAGCGTGGCGCCCAGCCCGGATACGCGAACCCGCTCGTGCCGGCGAAGAGTCGGCCGGTCAGGCCCCTGGCTCCGTCCCGCCATCGTCGGGCGGGATCTGCCGCAGGTCGCCGGGCCCGCTTCCGGCCCGATCGGCGACGATCTGCATCGCCCGGCCCACCTCGGCCAGCTGCTCGTCGTCGAGGACCTCGAGGAAGTGATCGGCGATGCCCCGCAGATGGGTCGACGACGCCGAGCGCAGCCGGGACAGGCCGGCCTCGGTCAGGACCGCCTCGGCACCACGCGCATCGGTGACGCAGGCGTCGCGCTCGACGAGGCCGTCAGCGACCAGCCGATCGATGAGCCGCGTCACGCCGCTCTTGCTGAGCAGCACCTGGTCGGCGAGTTGGCGCATGCGGATCCGGCGTCCGGGCGATGTCGCGATGGTCAGCAGGGCGTCGTACTCGGCGAACGAGAGGTCGTGCTCCGCGCGCAGCTCGTCGTCGAGTCGGCGGGAGACGCGAGCGTGCGCCACGAGGAACGCCCGCCATGGGGCGAGGCGCGGGTCGTGGGCCGTCAACGGCCGTGTGGGTGTCCGGGAAACAACCATCGTCGTTGGTGATGCTACCGCACCTGTCGTTCGGTGCAGGTCGTGGGTCCCGGCTCGTGCCGGACGGCCGGTCAGGCCAGGACGCGGTAGACCGTGCCGCTGCTCAGCGAGACCATGTACAGCTCGCCGTTGTCGCCCTCGCCGAACGAGCTGATGTTCTGTGCCGAGTCCCGGAGCCGCGTCTTCGTCGCCGGGGTCTTGGCGCCGCGCGGGATCGACCAGATCTCGCCCGTGCAGAAGTCGGCGAAGATGTACTTGCCGACAAGCGGCGCCGAGGATCCGCGGTAGACGTAGCCGCCGGTCACCGAGCAGCGTCCGCCTGAGTGGCTGTATTCCACGACCGGACGGACCTTGCCGCCCTTGCTGCAGCCGGTCGCGGGCCGGAAGCAGTGCCAGCCCTCCAGGACGCGCCAGCCGAAGTTGGAGCCACGAGCGGCGGGGGCGCCGGTCGAGGTGACCTGCTTGCGGTTGATCTCCTCGTACCGGTTCTGGCCGACATCGCCCACCCAGAGGTCGCCACGGGTGCGATCGAAGGAGAACTTCCATGGGTTGCGCAGGCCGTACGACCAGATCTCGTTCCGGCCGGCCCTGCCGACGAAGGGATTCGAGGTCGGGATCCGGTACTGGCGGGCCCCCTTGGTGCCGTTGATGTTGATCCGCAGGATCTTGCCGAGCAGCCGGTTCTTGTTCTGCGCGTTGTTGCCCGCATCGCCGCTGCCGCCGCCATCGCCCACGCCGATGTACAGGTAGTTGTCGGGGCCGAAGGCGAGCATGCCGCCGTTGTGGTTGCTGTTCGCGCTGTGCTCGATCGTCAGGATCCGCCGGCGGGAGTTCATGTTGGTTCGGTTGGGATTCGTGCCCGAGGCCCGGTATTCGTTGATCGCGATGTCGCCGCCCTTGCGGGTGAAGTAGACGTAGTACTTGCCATTCGTCTCGTAGTCCGGGTGGAACGCCAGGCCCAGCAGGCCGCGCTCGCCGCCGGTGGCGATCGAGCCGCTGATGTTGAGGAACGTCCCGAGGGAGGCGCCGGCCTGGGTATAGGCCTTGATCCGCCCACCCTGTTCGACGACGAAGAGCCGGTTCGTGCCGTCTCTCGCGCCCGTGACGTAGACCGGGCTCGACAGGCCCGTGATGACGTCCGGCAGGCTGAGCGCGCTCGCGGGCGCGGGCGGCGCGATCAGGGCCAGCGCGGCCAGGAGGGCGAATGCGGCGCCGTGCGTCCGCCGGCGCGCGCTCAGCGCCAACTCTCCGGGTCGAGCAGGAAGAATGTGGTCTGGCTCAGGCTCTCGGTGAACGAGTCCCACCATTCGACGAGTCGATCGTCGAAGGAACGGCCCACGAGCTCTTCTGCGACCGGGCGGTCGCCCGGCTCGGAGATCGAGGTGGACCAACCGCCGAAGGCCGTCATCGCGCCCGCTCGGCGGGGGTGGGCTTCGCGGATCTGGGCCATCGCTGCGTAGCCTGACACGCGCACAGGGTAACGGTTTCTGGCAAACGCGTGCCATGGGTCATGGGTACGGCCCCCGTCAGCCCTCCTTGGCGTGGCCCGTCGGCACCATGCCGTCGGGGCGGCGGCATGGGCCCCCGTGCGGCCGGTATCCTCCCCACCATGAAGACGACGACCCAGGCCTTCGGCGGCCAGAGCATGACCGCGCCGCTCCTCGATGTGCTTGTCAAGCGACCAGGGCCGGCCTTCGAAGCCGCCTTCGAGAACCCCGACCACGGCTTCTTCCATGCGCCGGATCTGGCGGTCGCCCGGCGCGAGCACGACGTCTTCGCCGACACGCTCGCGCGCCTGGGCTCCACGGTCCACGTCCTCGACGCCGAGACGGAGAGCCCCGACCTCGTCTACACGTTCGATCCGCTGCTCGTGACCGACCGCGGCGCCATCCCGCTCCGGCCTGGGAAGGCGAATCGGCTCGGCGAGCCGGCCGCGATCGAGGCGTGGACGACGGCAGCGGGGATCCCGACGGTCGGCCGGATCGAGGCGCCGGGCACCGCCGAGGGCGGCGACACGCTCTGGCTCCGACCCGACATCTTCTGCATCGGACGATCGTTGCGGACCAACGACGCGGGCGCGCGGCAGCTGGCCGGCCTCGTCGGCGGCGACGTCCGGATCTTCGATGTCCCGTACTGGCGCGGGCCGTCAAAGCTCGTCCATCTCATGTCGGTCATCTCGCCGATCGCCGACGATCTCGCGGTCGTCTATCTGCCGCTCCTGCCGGTCGGGCTCTGGGCGCTGCTCGGCGAGCTGGGCATCCGGCTCATCGAGGTGACGGACGAGGAGTACTGGACGCTCGGTTGCAACGTGCTTGCCGTGCGCCCGGGCGTGGTGATCCTCGCGGAGGGGAATCCGGTGGTCGCCGCCGCGCTCGCCGCCGCGGGTTGCGAGGTCCACACCTATCCGGCCACCGAGATCGGCATCAACGGTTCGGGCGGGCCCACCTGCATGGCGCGACCGATCTTTCGTGGCTGAATCGCGGGTCGCGGTGCCCGTGATCGACCGGTCGCGCCTGGTCGAGGACCTACGGGCGCTCGTTTCGGTCCCGAGCATCACCGGGTCCGAGGAGGCCGTCGCCGCCACGGCTGCCGGGCTGCTGCGGGGGGTGGGCCTGTCGGTCGAGGTCGTCACGCCGGATCCGGAAGCCATCCGTGCGGACCCCGATTGGCCCGGAGAGGAGATGCCCCGGACCTCGCTGCCGGTCGTGATCGGCCGTGCCGGACGCGCCGGCGGCCGCCGGATCATCTTGTCGGGCCATCTCGATGTCGTGCCGCCCGGCGACCCCGCGACGTGGCGCGCCGATCCGTGGAGCGGCGAGGTCCGTGACGGCGCGCTCTACGGCCGTGGCGCCTGTGACATGAAGGGCGGGGTCGCGGCGATCATCGGAGCGGTCCGGGCCCTCGGCGCCTCGGGCGAGCTCGACCGCCTCGACGGCGAGCTGATCGTCGCGCTCGTCCCGTCCGAGGAGGACGGCGGCCAGGGGACGCTCGCCGCGATCCGGGCCGGCGTCACCGGCGACGTCGCGGTCATCCCGGAGCCGTCGAACCTCGACATCGTCGTCGCCCACGCCGGCGCCATCACGTTCCGGTTGACCGTTCCGGGGCGCGCGGCCCACGCGTCGCAGCGGCGCGAGGGCATCTCGGCCCTCGACAAGCTGTGGGTCCTCTCGAAGGCGCTCGAGGCCGACGAGGCGCGTCGCAACGCCGACGAGACCGACCCGCTCATGACGGCGCTCGGCCTTCCCTACCCGACGATCATCGGGATCGTGTCGGGCGGGGAGTGGGCGTCGACGGTCCTGGACCGGGTCACGGCCGATGGTCGGTACGGCGTCCGCCTGGGGCAGTCGGCCGCCGAGGCGGAGGCCGAGCTGCGCGCGGCGATCGCGGCGGCCTGCGCCGGCGACGACTTCCTTCGCGAGCACCCGGCGACCGTCGAGATCACCGGGGGTCGGTTCGGGTCGGCGCGGGTGCCATCCGAGCACCCGCTCCCGGTCGGCCTCGCGGACGTCGCCGAGCGCGTCACCGGTCGGCGGCCGACGCTCCTCGGCGAGCCGTACGGCGCCGACATGCAGATGTTCGTCAACGTCGGTGCGACGCCGTGCGTGATCTTCGGCCCGGGCGACGTGAAGGTCGCCCACAGCGCCGACGAGCACGTGCCACTCGACGAGGTCGAGGCGTGCGCCCGCGTGCTGGCGGCGTGGGTTCGAGCGGAGCTGATCGGCGGCTGATCGCCGCTATGCCCGCGACGACTGAGCCACGCTCCGCCGCGCCAGCGTGAGCGTGACCGGGACGACGATCATCGCCGCGCCGATGAGGCCGAGGACCGCGAAGTTCGCCGCGGCCATGATCAATCCCGAGCCCAGGCTGGCCGCCGCGGCCGAGCTCCAGATGAGCGCGTCGGTGACGCCCTGGAGGCGCGTGCGCTCGCCGAGCGACAGCCCCGTGGTCAGGAGCGCGGATCCGGCCACGTACCCAAGGTTCCACCCGTACCCGAGCAGGAACAGGGCCAGGAACAGCAGGACGCCGCCGTCCGGTGGCGCCGCCGCGGCAAGGACCGACGACGCGGCGATGACGACCAGCCCGGCCAGGATGACCGGCACGCTCCCGACCCGGTCCGTCAGGCGCCCGGACAGCGGCGACAGCCCGAACATCCCGAACGTGTGGCCGCTGATGACCAGGCCCACCGCGCCAAGGGTGTGGCCGTGCTCGGTCATGTGGAGCGGCGTCATCGTCATGATCAGGACCATCACGACCTGGCCGGTCACGAGCGCCACGATGGCGACGGGGACGTGCGGCCGCCGGAGCACCGACCGGAACGACACCGCGATGGACGCGTCGGCCGCCGGATCCGGTCGAGAGGTCTCGTCGGCGAGCTCGTATGGATCCGGTCGGAGCAGCGCCCAGGACAGGATCGCCGCCGCCCCGACGAAGACCATCGGGACGAAGTACGGCCCGGCGAGCTCGGGGAGGCCCAGGTTCGTCGCCAGGATCCCGGCCGGTGCGACGAGGTTCGGGCCGATGATGGCGCCGACCGTCGCGCCCCAGACCACGAGGCCGATGGCCGAGGCGCGCCGCGCATCCGGATAGAGGTCCGCGGCCGCGTATCGCGACAGCTGGTTGGACGAATTGCCGAACCCGATGAAGAACATCCCGACGAGGAGCAACGGCAACGACGACGTCAGGATGGCGGCCGTCGCCAGGATCGCCCCACCGACTCCCGTGGCATACCCGGCCGCCAGGCCAGGCCGACGTCCGCGGCGGACCATGATCGCGGAGATCAGGACGGAGCCACCGGCTGCCCCGAGGATGACCGCGGCGCCGGTGACGCCACTCCACAACGCCGACCCCCCGAGGTGCTGGGCCACGATGGCGGCGACCGTGACGGCGGCGATATGCCCGGTGCTGCCCAGCGCGACACCCCCGACGAGCGTCCACGTAGAGCGTCGGCGTGCGGCATCGAGCCGGGCGGGCGAGAGCGTCGAGACGACGTCCATGGCCGCCGATGATAGGTGCGCCGCTCAGTCCAGACCGAGCGTCAGCACCTCGATGCGGGGCGGGATCGGGTCCGAGGCAGTCCGCGGTGCCGCGGCCATCTCGAGGAAACGGCAGAAGGCGTTCGCCAACCGCATCTGGGCCGGGTTCCGGGCGCGCACCCGCCAGAGATCGGGCGATCCCACCACCAACGCCACGCATCGGGCCCGCGAGGTCGCGACGTTGAGCCGATTGCGGCTGTACAGGAAGTCAAGGCCGCGTGGAGCGAGCTCCGGGCTCGACGTCGTCAGCGAATAGATGCTGATCGGGGCTTCCTGCCCCTGGAACTTGTCGACCGTGCCGACCCGGGCCTCCGCGGGCAGCAACCGCTTGAGCGCCCCGACCTGAGCGTTGTACGGCGCGACGATCAACACGTCGTCCCAACCGAGTGGTCGCGTGACGCCATGGCGGTCCATCCAGCGCGATCCGCCTCCGGTCAGGGACCGGGCGATCGCCGCGACCCGTTCCGCCTCGACCGTCGACTCGCTGTCGGCGCCTTCGGTGACGACCTCGATCAGGCGCGGTCCGACGCCGTCGAGCTCGACGACGGTCGAGTCGAGCCGCTGGATCACGAGATGCGGCTCGGACTCGAGCCGGTCGTCGTAGAAGACCTCGGACGTGAACGCGCACAGGGCCGGATGCATCCGCCACGTATGCTCGAGGAAGAGGCCTCGTTCGGGCGGCATCGTCGCCTGACCGTCGAGGACGTGGGCCAGTGCCGATCGATCGGCACCCTCGGGGTGGCTGCCCTTGAGCGGCTGGTCGAGCTGTTGCGGATCGCCGAGCAGGACGAAGTTGGACGTCGCCCGAGCCATCGCGACGACGTTCGCGAGCGAGATCTGCCCGGCCTCGTCGACGAACAGGGCATGGACCGCGTCCGACATCTTCGCCGAGACCCACAGCCACGACGTGCCGGCAGCGAGGTTGGCCCGGCCGTCATCCAGGCGCGACCGAACGTCCGAGGCGTCCTTCGCGTGGGTCACCGCCGGGTGATCGACCACCTGGTCCTTCGGTCCGTGCTGGACCGCACGGACGTCGCCGGGATCGCTGGCGACCATCACCTCCCGGAGGAGATTGCCGATCACCTTGTGGCTCGTGGCGGTGATCCCGACGCGTTTGCCCGCTCGCAGGAGCGAGACGATCATCCGGGCTCCGGTGTACGTCTTGCCGGCCCCGGGCGGGCCCTGGACGGCGAGCGTGGTCGAGTCCAGGCGGCTCGCCAGGCGCGTCGCGGCCGCCTCGAGGTCCGCGTCTCCCGGCTCGACCAACGGGCTCCCGGGTGCCTGCCCGACTCGTGGCGGTCGCCCCAGGAGCAGATCCCGCGCCAGCCGATGTGGGCCGTCGGCATCGATGTCATGGTCTGCGACCCATTCGCCGAGCTCGAACAGCGAGGCCTGGTGATCGGGGGTCCTGACCCAGTCGAGGGCCACGACCGAGTGCGGGTGCGGTTTCTCGATCTCGCGGCGGATGTCGATCGTCAGGCCAGCGAGATCGACGGCGACCATCTTGCCCGTACTCCAGTCGAACGGGCTCGCGCCCGGTGAGCCCTGACTCAGCGCAGGGTCGTGCAGGTCCCCCCGGCCGAGGTCGAAGTCCTGGTCCGGGAAGGCGTACCGCCACGTCTGCTTGCCCCGCAGCGGCTCGTCGAGCGCACCGATCGGCTCGAGCCCGCCAAGCGGGACGTTCTCCTCGATGGCCTGGTCTTCGTCGAGTCCCATATGGCGGAAGAAGTCCCACCACATGGCCTTGTCCTCGCGACGATGCCAGCCGAGGAGCTGGGCCAGCAGCCAGCGCCCATGCTGTTCCGGGTCTCGGTCCGCGGCGTCGGTCGGGACGATCGCGGGGTCGGCGAGGCGCTCGGCCAGGGCCTGGATCCGCGCCTGAGCCTCGGTGACATCCTCCGGCAACGCCTGGCGCTCGCCGGGGCGGGGGACCGGTCGCCCGGTCGCCTCGGCCAGTTCGTCCCGCAGTGCCTCGAGCCAGTCGCGGAGCTGCAGGTTGCTGATGACGTCGTCGCGGTTGTAGCGCTCGATGCGGTCGAGGATCGTCGACGTCCGGACGCTCGCCCTCCCCGAGCTCCAGCCATTCCTCGAACGCGACGATGCTCGATCCGGCATCCCGAAGGTCGACCTCGCGGGTGAACCCGTAGAACGCCTCCATCCTCTTGATCGAGTAGCTCTCGACCGACGCGCGCAACGACTGGCGGACGGCTCGCAACAGGTCGACGAGCGTGCCAGCCCGCAGGAGGGCATCGACCTCGTTCTCGCGTGTGCCGTAGCGGCCCATGAGGCGCTTGAGCGCGGTCGGCTCGTACGGCGCGTAGTGGTAGATGTGCAGGTTCGGGTCGGCGCGGAGCCGTTCGCCGATGAAGTCCATCACGGCCTCGAACGCGCGCCGTTCGCCATCGAGGCTGAACTCGCCTTCCTCGTCGCGAGACCAGAACGCGTGGAACGTGCCGTCGACCTCGAGGATGCCGAACAGGTAGTCGAGCCCGTCGTCGAAGGCGTACGGGTCGCCCTCGAGATCGAGGAACAGGTCGCCGGGCGACGGCGGCGGCAGCGAGGCGAGACCGCGTTCCTGGCCGATCGGGTCATCGCCCTGCGGGCAGCAGGAGCTCGTAGTGCCGGGTCCCGTCGCGGCGCCCTTCGAGCTGGATCCGCGCCTGTTCCCGGACGCGGAGCAGGGCTTCCTTGCTCGTGCCCTCGAGCTTCGGGATCCATCGGCAGCGGCAGGTCGCCGAGCGCCTCGAGTGTCGGATCGCCCCGGTCGATCAGCGCGCGACGCTGGCGTGCCGAGATCCCGGCGACGAGGCTGAGGTGGTCGTCGGCCCGGCGTCGAGCGACGCATTCGACCGCCCAGCGACAGACGTCGCAGTGTTCGACCGGTTCTGGATACGTGGTCGCCGGCGGATAGGTCGCGGCCACCTCGTCGGTCATGGTGGCGAGGAAACGGGCCTTCGCGCTGCGGTAGTACGCCATGAAGTCGTCGACGCGAAGTCGCTCGACCGCGCGGGCACTGCCCCCGAGCGCGACGTGCATCCACTCGGGCCGCACGCCCTGGACGCGCTCCAGCTGGTCGACATAGCTGCAGATCTGGAGGACCGCGCTCGCCTTGACGTGCCGGGCGAGCTTCGTGTCCGCGACCTCGTAGTGCCAGGACCCCCAGACCGACGGACGCTCCGGATCGTCGACACGGAGCAGGAAGTCCGCGTGCCCACGCCAGGTGCCGTCGAAGAACGTCGCCTGGAAGATGACGTCGTCGCCCGCGGCCATCGCCGCGATGGTCTCCGCCGCGGCCGCTCGCAGCTGGTCGCCCTGGTCCGCGATCGACCCATCGAGCTTGATGGTCGTCGATGTCCGACCGTCCGCCAGCAGGTCCGCCAGGAAGCGGCGTCTCGTGCTCGAAGCCGCGCTTGCGGATGATGTCGAGCTCCGGGTCGTCGCGCATCGGTCGCGGGACCAGACCCGCCAGAGCGGCCCGTTCGAGCTGGGTCAGATGTTCACAGGCGAGATAGGCGACGAGATCGGTGGCGGCGTAGACCGGTCGGCCGTCGATGGTCTGCACGGCTGCACCTTAGCGGCTGGCCGTGTCAGGTCGCCTGTCACGGGGACCACGCGCCCGACGGGCGTGTGGTGGCTCAGAGCCAGCGAATCGAGCATGAGGGTCGATGGCAGGCTCGCCAGGCTGCCCGGTGGTGGCTCAGAGTCACCATTCGTCGACGTGGAGGGGCGCCCGGCGACCCTGCTGCGCGAATCGTTGGCGCACAACCACCGCCGGCGCCGCGCTCGCCTCGCTAGCCGAACAGGGCCTCGACCGCCTCGCGGAACGCGACGGTGTGCCGATCCACATCGGCCTCGGTCGTGGCCGGCGACATCAGGGCCATGTTGTGGAACGGCGTCATCAGGACGCGCCGGTTCATCGCCCACAGGTGGAGGAACCGCTCGAGATCCGGGTCGCTGTTGGCCCACTGCTCGGCGCCGGTGCGCGGCGGATCCGGCATGAAGTGGTACTCGGCGCGGGCCCCGAGCCGGGTCACGTGCCACGGGACGTCGGCCGCGCGCAGGACGTCGTTGACCCCGCCCTCCCATCGCTCGGCGAGCGGGATCATCCGCTCGAAGGCGGCCTCCGTGAGGACCTCGCCGAGCGTCGCCCGGGTCGCGGCCAGCGACAGTGCGTACCCAGCGAGCGTGCCGCCGATCCCGCCGACGTCCGAGTCGACGACCTCGAGCGACGCGTGGATCCGCGCGCCGACCTCGTTCGTGAACCCGTAGGCCGCGACCGGGATGCCGCCGCCGATCGTCTTGCCGATGACGAGCATGTCGGGATCCAGGCCCCAGAGACCCGTGGCGCCGGCGGGGCCGGCACAGATCGTGTGGGTCTCGTCGATGATCAGGAGCGTGCCGGTCCGGCGGGTGATCTCGCGCACCGCGTCGAGGTAGCCCGGTTCGGGCAACACGATCCCGACGTTCGTGAGGGCTGGCTCGATGAGCACGGCCGCCACGTCGCGATCGGCGAGGGCGGCCTCGAGTCCGGCGACGTCGTTGAACTCGACCACGCGCGTGGTCCGTGCGACGTCCACCTGGGGCCCGACCGAACCGTGCACCGGCACGACCGCCCCGTCCTCGCCGAGGACCGCGATCGCCTCGTCGACCGACCCGTGGTAGCAGTGGTCGTGGACGACGACCTTGGAACGGCCAGTGATGTGGCGAGCCAGGCGGAGCGAGAAGCGGTTCGCGTCCGTGGCGGACAGCGCGAACTGCCAGGACGGCAGCCCGAACCGTCTCGTGAGCTCCTCGCCGACCCAGGCCGCGTCCTCGGTCGGGAGCATGTGGGTGATCCCGAGGCGCATCTGGCGCTCGACCGCCGCGATCGTCGGGGCAGGCCCGTGGCCGGCCATCGCCCCCGTGTCGCCGAGGCAGAAGTCCACGTAGTCGTGACCGTCGACGCATCGGAAGGACGCGCCCGAAGCGGACTCGACGTAGGGCGGGAACGGGCCGGCCCACTTCACCATCCAGGGCATGGGAACGCCCTCGAGGAGTGACTCGAGGGCGCGGTCATGGAGATCGGCGGAGCGCGGATGTTCCTCCGCGAACCGGCGACTCTCGTCGGCCATCAGGGCCGAGAGGCGGTCGCGATCGACGGATCGGGTGGGCGTCATCCCAGGAGGATGGCGCCCCTCTGGCAGGCCGTCGCGCGCATCCCGGGGGACGCGACGACGTGTGAGCCTAGTTCGGTCGGCGGACGTATCCGCAGACCAGGCACTGGGCGACCCCGGTCGTCGGATCGACGTCGAGGAAGCTCGCACAGCCGTTGGTGCGGCAGTACAGGCGGGTGGCCGACGATGCGGCCGAGGCGCGGCGACGAAGGCGTCGCATCGCCGTCGCTCGTCCGGTGACGGACGATGTGGTGGAACGATTCATCATGGTTGCTATGGCTCGTGTGCTTTCTGGCGCGCCGGGAATGGCGTGATGGGCCATCGGCTGCGCGTCCGGTTTTCGCTCTACGGTTTCATACGGACCGGAGCGGTTCTGGTGATCGGTCCGGGCGGGGAACCGGGAGCCTCTGCTGAGTGCTCGACCGGGCCGTCACGACGGACCTGTAACGCGGTCAACTATATCGCACAGATGTTCAATCGTCAATGGGGTGGCCCACGGCGGGCCGGGTGCGACCGATGGCTTCTCGGATCGGATCCCGATGATGCGTCTGCAAGGCCGTCGGTCGCACGGTAGCGTCTGTCCCGAACAGGAGGTCGAGTCATGTCCGAACCGCGGCCGCTCATCATCGCCGTCGTCACCGACGACGATCGCGCCGAGCCATCGATCGCCAGGGCCACGGAGCTCGGCCTCGACCGGCACGCGCGCGTCGTGCTGTACGACGTCAGCGCCACGGGAAACATCTTCGAGAACCCGCTGCCCACGGAATGGTCATCGCAGGACCTCGACCGTGAGATCCCGCCGATGCTCACGCCCGATCAGCTCGACACTGCAGGCCAGTCTGGGCTCGGCCGGAAGGTCCGAGCGCTCTCCGATGCCGGGATCGAGGCGTACGGCTGGCTGCCGGACCGGGGCGACGGGGCCTCGCTCGCGGAGTACGCCGATGCCCAGGGCGCCACGCTGATCGTCGCGCTGGAGGGCGTCACCCCCGAGGCGGCCGACATCGAGGCTGCCGGCCCGGTCCAGGTCGAGGTCGCGAGACGCGACTGAGCCGTCCGTGCGACGATGATTCAGGACTCTTCACATTCGCTTGGTTGAATCGTCACGCCGGTTCGTCGCAGATTCGCCCCGTCACCCACTGCGCACGGCAACCTTGGAGGAGGTACCAATCGGGATGGGACGCCCCGGACGCAGCGCGGGCCACGCCTCGCGCTCCCACATGTCGCATCGGATCGGCGCCGCGGGCCTCGTCGGCCTGCTGATGACACTCACGATCGGCGCATCGGTCGCCACCGCGGCCGGCGAGGTCACCATCACGACCCCGTATCCGGCGGTCGCGGTCGCGCCCGGCACGAAGGTGAGCTTCGATCTCTCCATCGAGACCGACGTCGCGGACCGGGTCGACCTGCGGCTCGAGCGCGTCCCGGACAGCTGGACGGCAGCCCTCTTCGGCGGCGGATTCGTCGTCGATGGCGTCGAATCCGACGGGTCCAAGGCGACCACCGTCCGACTCGACGTGACCTTGCCCGCCGACGCGACTGCCGCGACCCAGCGGATCGATGTCATCGCGGTCGCCGGCGCCGCCACCGACCGCCTGCCGCTCGACATCCGGGTCACGCCTGCCGCCGCCGGCGAGGTCAGCCTCACGACCGACTTCCCGACGCTCAAGGGTCCATCGACCACGGCCTTCACGTTCAACCTGACCCTCCACAACGACACCGCCGAGGACCTGACCTTCGGCGGCACCGCGACGGGCCCCGTCGGCTGGACGATGACCGCGCAGGTGAGCTCGGAGACCCAGGCCGCGAGCGCGATCGTCAAGGCCGGCAGCACGACGCCCGTGACCGTCAAGGCCACACCACCCGCGGACGTGACCGCGGGCGCGTACCCGATCACCGTCGACGTCACGAGCGGCAGCCGGACGGCCCGTGCCGACCTCAGCGTCGAGGTGACCGGCAGACTACACGATCAAGCTCACGACCCCCGACGCGCGCCTGAGCGCCTCGGCGAACGCGGGCACGGCCTCGGACCTGACGCTCGTCATCCAGAACACGGGCACCGCGCCCGTCACCGGCGTGGTGCCGTCGGCGACCGCTCCGCAAGGCTGGACGATCAAGTTCGACCCGGAGACCGTCGATGTCGCGCCGCAGGGGGAGGCGACGGTCGTCGCCAACATGACGCCCTCGAGCGAAGCCATCGCGGGTGATTACCTCGTGTCGTTCAAGGCGACCTCGGACCTGGCCAGCAGTGCGGCCGACATCCGCGTGACGATCCAGACGGGCCTCCTCGGGGGCGCGATCGGCCTCGGCCTCATCGTGCTGGTCCTGGTCGGGCTGGGCTGGGTCTTCTTCCGATACGGCCGGCGATGACCCGGGAGGACCGTTCGGGTCCGCTCATCCGGACCCGGGCGCTGACGAAGCGCTACGACACCCTGGTCGCGGTCGACAAGCTCGATCTCGAGGTCCGGGCCGGCGAGATCTTCGGCCTGCTCGGGCAGAACGGCGCCGGCAAGACCACCACGATCCTGATGCTGCTCGGCCTCACCGAGCCGACGAGCGGTGAGGCGCGCGTGGCCGGCCTCGATCCCGCTCGCCATCCGCGCGAGGTCAAGCGCCGCGTCGGCTACCTGCCCGATGCGGTCGGCTTCTACGGCGGGCTGACCGGCCGCCAGAACCTGCGCTACACGGCCCGGCTCAACGGGCTCAAGGGCCAGGAGGCCGAGGCCGCCATGAGCGAGGTCCTCGACCAGGTCGGCCTGACCGATCGCGCCGATGACCGGGTCGAGACGTATTCACGCGGCATGAAGCAGCGCCTCGGCATCGCCGACGCTCTCGTGAAGTCGCCCGACATCCTCATCCTCGACGAGCCGACGACCTCCATCGACCCGCTCGGCGTGGTCGAGATCCTCGATCTCCTCCGTTCGCTCGTCCACGATCGCGGCCTGGCCATCCTGCTCTCGAGCCACCTGCTGACCCAGGTCCAGTCCGTGTGCGACCGGATCGGGATCTTCGCCTCCGGCCGGCTCGTCGGGGAGGGGACCGTCGCCCGGCTCGCGAGCCTGTTCGGCGACGGCGGCGCGACGCTCGAAGTCGGCCTCGAGCTGCCGACACCCGCCGACCGGACCCGAGCCGAGAAGGTCGCTCGCCGGCCTGCCCGGCGTGGCCGCCGTGCACCCGCCGGCCCCACGGTCCGACGCCTGGCGGTTGACCGTGAAGCCGGCGAACGAGGAACCCGCAGTCCGCCAGGCGGTCCTCGTGGCCGCCGTCGAGCACGGCCTGCACCTCAATGCCCTCCGGCCCGTCCTTCCGTCGCTCGACGACATCTATCGAACGGCCCTGCAGCGACGTGGCCTCGCCGACAAGGCGGTGGGGCGAGGCGCGGCGAGCTCGGGCGGGAGGACCGCGGCATGAGTGCGAATGTCGCCCCCGCGCCGAAGGCGCCGGCCAAGACGACCCCGGCCAAGGCGAGCGAACAAACGGAGCTCCGCAAGCTCCCCGCGGGCTGGCGGATCATCGCCGGCAAGGAGTTCGCGGACCACGTCGTGAGCGTCCGGTTCGTGATCGTCTTGCTGGTCCTGGGTCTCGCGGCAGCCATCCCGCTGTACTTCGCGTCGGATCAGATCCGGAACGCGGCCCAGTCCGCGACGACCGTGCCCGCCGTCTTCCTGTACCTGTTCACGATCCCGCCCGAGAACCTCGACATCCTGCGGGTCGACCGGTTCGTGGGGATCGTGGCGCCGTTGCTCGGCCTCGCGTTCGCCTTCGATGCCGTCAACAGCGAACGAGCCGAGGGGACGCTGCCGCGTCTCCTGTCGCAGCCGATCTATCGCGACGACGTCATCAACGGCAAGTTCGTCGCCGGCCTGGGCGTCATCGGCATCGTGCTGGTCTCGGTGGTCCTCCTGATCGCGGGCTTCGGGATGTTCCGCCTCGGGATCGTCCCGCACGGCCCGGAGGTCCCGCGGCTGATCGCCTGGGTGGCGGTGACCTTCCTGTACGTGGCGCTGTGGCTGTCGTTCGGGCTGCTGCTGTCGGTCGCCATCCAGCGGGCGGCGACAGCCGCGCTCGTCGGCTTCGGCGTCTGGCTGCTGCTGACGATCTTCGGCCCGCTCATCGTCGCGCTCGTGTCGGGGTTCTTCTCGCCGGCCGCGAACGCAACGGTGGACCAGCAGCTCGGCAGCATCCAGACCCAGGAATGGGTCGCCCGGATCCTGCCCGGGACGCTGTACGAGGAGGTCACGCGGGTGATCCTCCATCCCAACCTGTCGCAGATCTCGACGCCCGCGACCATCGGCCAGTTCATCCAGGGGCAATCCCAGATCCCCCCGGAGATCAACCCGGGCATCTTCTCGCTCGACCAGAGCCTGCTCCTCGTCTGGCCGCAGCTCGTGGTGCTCGTGGCGTTGACCGTGGCGTGCTTCGCCGCCGCGTACGTCCTCTTCATGCGCCAGGAGGTCCGCGCCTGACCTCGCGCGCATGATCGTCGCCGCCCGGATCGCCGAGAAGCGCGAAATGGGCTGGTCGTCGAGCCTCGCGCCTCGTATGCTCCGTGCGCAGGAACGGGCGAACGTCCCGTCGACCTCACACGGCACGAGAGGGAGGACGATGGATCAAAGCGGAAGTACCGGCTCCGAGGCGCCCCAGACACCGCCGCCCGCGGAGTCAGCCCCCACGACGCAGTGGGCCCCGCCGCCGCCTGTGGCGCAAGCCGGACCGGCCGGCTTCGTGTATGCCGACGTCCCGAACCGGGCGATCGCCTACATCCTCGACGCGATCCTGATCGGCGTCGTCAACATCATCGCGTTCGCGATCCTGGCCGGCGTCGGCCTGAGCATCGTGTCCGGCGATATCAATACCGGGTTCGAGTACAACTATGTCGCTTCGCTCATCCTCGGAGTCGTCGGTCTCCTGATCAGCGCGGCGTACTTCGTCTACACCTGGACCGCGATGCGCGGCACGCTCGGGATGAAGGTCCTCGGCATGCAGATCGGCAACGCCGGCGATGGCAAGACGATGACCATGAACCAGGGCATCCGGCGCTGGGGGATCATGGTGGCCCCATCCATCATCGCGCAGGCCCTGCAGCCGCTGCCGGCCATCGGCTTCGCGCTCAGCGTGGCCGCGTTCGCGTGGTTCATCTTCCTGCTCTACACGACCTGGAAGAGCCCGACCAAGCAGGGCTACCACGATGTCTTCGCCAACACGATGGTCGTGAAGGCGAGCCGCGCCGCCGGCTGACCGTTCGAGCCACACCCCTCTCTGGAGACCACGGCCGCCGGGTCTGACGTTCAGACCCGGGCGGTCCTCGCCGTGCCGGCACCCGCGCCCGCTAGAACGGTGGCCAGGGGATCGCTGGCCAGTTCGGCGAGGGGAGCGGGAAGCAGCCCTCGACGAGGAGCGCCTCGACCCGGCGTCGCGTCGCCCGCAGTTCCGCGGCCGTGAGCAGCGGCCGAAGCTGATCGCCCAGCTCGCCGGTGAGCGCCGTCCGGATCCGGTCCAGGCCGGCGACCTCGTCGGGCTCGAACGGCGTCCCGCGCCAGCCCCATAGGACCGTGCGGAGCTTCGGGACCGTCGAGAAGCACACCCCGTGGTCCACGCCGTGGACGTGCCGCCCACCATCGACCGGCAGGATGTGGCCGCCCTTGCGGTCCGTGTTGTTCATCGCGGCATCGAGCGTCGCCATCCGTCGCAGGCGATCGTCGTCGCCCAGGACCATCGCCACGACGTCCACGTCCGGGTCGGCCTCGATGAAGGCCTGGACCATCCCCTCGCCGAACGGTCCGTCGCGCAGGATCGTCGGGGGGACGATCCCCCAGCCGGACGCCTCGGACACGTGCCAGGCCGCGACCTCGCGCCGGGTCAGCGTGCCGTGCGGGAAGTCGTCGAGGGGGCGTTCGCCGATCGTCGGCTTGTAGATCGCCTCGATCACGGTCGGCGGCTCGGGGTCCGGACACGGCGCCGACACGCGGACCAGCAGGGCGTTGTTGCTCGATTCGATGATCCGCCCGACCACCTCCAGGTCGCCATCGCGCAGGACGGCCAGCGTCGTCGCCGGGTCGAGCATGCCGGCGCCTAGTTGACGTAGTGCCCGTTGCGGCGTGGACAGATGTGGCCGGTCGGGTCCAGCGGGGCCCCGCACAGCGGGCAGGGCGGCCGGCCCGAGGCCACGACCCGGACCGCACGGGCCACGAACGATCGCGCGGCGTCGGCCGTCAGGCGCACCCGCAGCAGGTCCGGTCCGTCCTCGTCCTCATCGTCATCCTCGTCGGGATCGATCGCCTCGCCATCCTCGTCCTGCGCGCGTGCCTCGACCAGCACGCGCTCGGCGACGACGTCCCAGCCGAGGGTCAGCGAGCCGGCCCGGAACGCCTCGTTGAGCGGCTCGTCCAGCGGTTCCGTGTCAGACGCGAGATCGGGCGGCTGGTCGGTCGCGCCGAGTCCGGGGGCGACCTCGACGCCGCGTCGGTCCAGCTCGTTGAGGAGCTCGCCGAGCCGCTCGGCGAGGACGCTCACCTGGACCTTCTCGAGCGCCACGCTCACGACGCGGACGCCATCGCGCGCCTGCAGGAAGAACGTCCGGTCGCCCGGCTCACCGATGGTGCCGGCGACGAAGCGTTCCGGGGGGTCGAAGATGAAGCGCCGTCGAGGCATGACCTGACTCTATACCGATTCGCGCGGGGACCGGGCGGTCTACGAAACGTGCACGGTCGCGGTATCCCAGCCGCGGGCGCCGTCGGGAGCGGGCGGTGTCGTGGCGCTCCTCCTGGACGACGCCATCGCCGTCCGTGGCACGGACCGTGAGCGTGTGATCGCCGGGGGTCGCGTCCCAGTCGACGACCCACTGGACCCAGGTCGTGTCGGAGATCGGTCGGGCCAGGCGGGCGTCGCGCCACGCGCCATCGACGGCGACCTCGACCCGGGAGATGCCCGCGGTCCGGCGCCCAGGCGATCCCGGCGACCGGCACTCGACCGGCCGTCAGGCCGGCGCCGCCCGGCGGGGTGTCGATCCGCGCCTGCGTCAGGATCGGGGCCTCCTTCGACCAGCCGCGGGGGATCCAGTAGCCGTCGAACGACTCGAGCGTCGTCAGCTCGAGCTCGGCGAGCCACTTGGTCGCCGACACATACCCGTAGAGGCCCGGGATGATGAGCCGGGCCGGGAAACCGTGCTCCGGCGGCAGCGGCTCGTCGTTCATCTGCACCGCGATCATCGGCTCGCGCGCCGGGTCCATCACCCAGGCCGTCGGCATGCCGGCCGTCCAGCCGTCCACGGACCGCCCGACCAGCTGCGTCGCCGATGACTGGACGCCGGCCATCTCGAGGACCTCGCGCAGTCTGACGCCGGTCCACTTCGCGTTGCCGACGAGCCGGCCGCCGACCTCGTTGCTGACGCAGGCGATCGTCACGTACTGCTCGAACATCGGCAGCCCGAGGAGCTCGTTCCAGGTGAGCGTCGTCTCGCGATCGACCAGCCCGTGGATCCGGAGCGTCCAGTCGGCCGTGCCGGGTCGCGGGTAGAGGAGCGCGGTGTCGATCCGATAGAAGTCGTCGTTCGGGACCACGAGCGGCGTGAGGCCCGCGATCGTGGTCGAGAGGTCCTGCGCGGGATCGATGAGCGGAGCGAGCTCGGTCGCCGGCGGCAAGGGGACGGCGCCCACGTCCGGGGCGTTCCGCACGCTCGAGGAGCGCCCGACCGCCGATGCCCGCGACGACTGAAGCGACGCCGATGGAGCCGGCCCGGATGATGAACGACCGGCGCGACCAGTCGGGCATCGTGCCGCTGGCGGCCGTCGCCGCGGTAGGTGCCGGCCGCACCAGCCAGCCCAGGACCCAGAGCCCGACACCGACCGACACCGCGGTCGCGACCGCCACGATCGCGGGCGACGCCCCAGGATCGCGCAGCGCCGCGAGGAAGCCGAGCACGCCGAACGCCCCGAACGCGATCGTCGGCGATGTCGGAGCGGCGAGCCGCCAGGATCCCGAGCCCGGCCCCGATGACGAGCGCGACCAGGACGATGACGATCTCGAAGGCCAGCTTGTCGTTGGTGCCGAAGAGGGCGACCGCGACGTCCTTGGCGCCGGCCGGCTGGTTGTCGATGATGACCTGCCCGACCGCCGCCACCAGGGAGGTGGCACCCGGGAGCAGGCCGGCCAGGAGCTCGGAGGTCGCGAGGGCGGCCGCCACGGCCATGGCGCCGCCGATGGCGGCGCGGGCGTTCGATGTCGTCACGGGCGCAGCGTGCCGGTTCCGTGTGACGCTGGCGTGTCGGCGGGCCGCGCGGCACCGTCGGACCGTCGCCCAGGCCCGGCCGTCCTGCCGCTCCACGACGAGCGGCATCCCGTACGCCTCCGAGAGGACCGGGCCCGTCAGCACGCGGTCGCACGGCCCGGCGGCGACGACCCGGCCCGCCGCGAGCACGAGCGCGTGGTCGAAGCCCGGCGGGATCTCCTCGAGGTGGTGGGAGACGAGCACGATCCCCGCCGGCCGTCGGCTCGGCGGCGAGCGCGGTCAGATCCACGAGCAGCGTCTCGCGAGCCGCGAGATCGAGGCTCGCGGCCGGCTCATCGAGCAGGAGCAGGTCGGGGTCGGGCATCAGCGCTCGGGCGATCGAGACGCGCCGCCGCTCGCCGGCGGACAACGTCCCGAACGGCTGGTCGGCGCCCGCGGTCATCCCGACGCCGCGCCAGCGCGGTCCGGGCCCGGGCCCGATCGCGCCTCGGTGTACTCGTGCCACCACGGCTCGGTCGCGGCGTTCCGAGCCGTCATGACGAGATCGACGGCCGGCAGGTCCGGGCGGAGGACGGCCTCGACGGCACTGCCCGCCGACCCGACCCGCTTGCGAAGCTCGCGGACGTCGACCTTGCCGTACCGCGAGCCCAGGACCTCGACGGTGCCGGCGGTCGGCCAGAGCGTCAGCCCGACCACCGAGAGCAGCGTCGTCTTGCCCGAGCCGTTGGGGCCGAGGACGACCCAGCGCTCGCCGGCACCGACCTGCCAGTCGATGGGGCCGAGGATGGTGCGGCCGGCCCGTCGCACGACCAGGCCCCGAACGTCGACGATCACGCACGCGATCGTAGCGGACCCCTGGTCGGCCGGGCCCGTCCGCGACCGACTACGGCTCCGGGGTCGGTTCGGGTTCCGGCGTCGGCTCCGGCGTCGGCTCTGGGGTCGGCTCAGGCGTCGGCTCCGGGGTCGGTTCCGGTGTCGGCTCGGCCGTGGGCGGTGGCGTGTCTTCCGGTGTGGGCGAGGCGATCTCCGATGGCGAGGCCGTCGGGGACGCCGGCGGGCACGGCAACGCCGCGACCTCCGACCCGGACGGTGACGGCACGACGAACGAGGGGATGACCCCGCTCTCGTCGGGCGTCGGGAGCGGGATGCACGACGGCGATGGGCTCGGCGCTCCGCAGCCCTCCCCACCGACGATCGGACCCCACGAGGCGCCGTACGGCCGGAACGCCCGGCTGTAGAAGTACGCGGTCGGGTCCCGTTCGGGCCGCCGACGGTGCCGGGACCACGTTCCGCACGACGGATCCAGTTCCGATCCGCCTCCATCCAGTTGCCGAACCGGGTCTCGAAGGCGCCCGGCACCGCGCTCAGGACGTCGATGCCGCAGGTGTCCTCGGCTAGGGCGTCCTTGGGCTCGGAGCCCGCGATGAACCACTCGTTGACCGACTCGCCACCCGCCCGCGCCCGCATCCCGGTCCACGGATCGATGGCGACGCGGATCAAGCCGTCGCGGGCGCGCGAACCGGGTGACCGGCCACTTGCGGCTGGCCTCCTGGAGGAAGCCCTGCCAGACGTAGGTCGAGACGTCGATCGAGAAGACCGGCCGCGCGGCCGTCGAGACCGGGCGTGTTGTCGCTGTTGCCGTTCCACACGCCGACCGCGAGCGCGTAGGCGCCGGCCGCCCGGCCCTTCTCGGTGGGCGGCGCGATGTAGCCGTAGGCATTGAGGTCCTTGGCGTCGTTGTTCGTGCCGGTCTTGAGCGTCGCCGGCCGGCGGGCGTTCTCGCCGCGGATGGCGAACCGACCCCAGAACGGGTTGACGTTCGGGTTCGTATTGCCCGCCAGGATGTCGGTCACGATGTAGGCGGACTGGGGCTTGATGACCTGGACGCCTTCGGGCGTCACGTACGGCTCCTTGACGTCCTTGCCGCTTCGATCGCGGATCGCGAGGATCGTCGTGTGGCCGACGTTCTTGCCGCCGTTGGCGAGCGTGGCGTAGGCCGTCACGAGGTCGACCGGACGGACCTCCGCGACGCCAAGCGCCAGGGCGAGTCCCGCGTCGGTCTTGTCCTGCTGGAAGTTCATCCCGAAGTCCTTGGCGCGATCGAAGACGTGCTGCGGCTCATTGATCGCCATCGCCTTGACCGACGGGATGTTCAGCGAGAACTGGAGGGCGTTGCGGACGCGGACCGGGCCACGCTCGAGTGTTGTCGGCATCGGCCGGGGAATAGCCGCCGCCGAAGTCCGCGGTGGTGTCCATGAACATCGATCCCGGCCGTGAGCGTGCCGTCGTCGATGCCGACCGCGTAGTTGAACGGCTTGAAGGCCGAGCCCGGCTGGCGGTAGCCCTGACCCACGACGTCGTACTGCGGCTGGAACTGCGGCCGGCTCCTCGTCGCGTAGTACTTGGCCGACCCGACGTACGCCACCAGCTCACCGGTCTGGTAGTCGAGCGCGACGAGCGCGCCGTTGCGGAGGTTCTTGCCCTGGAGGTTCCTGAGCCAGTCCGGGTACTCGTCGAAGCCGAGCGCCTTCGCGGCGGCGGCCTTGTTCGCGCGATGTGGCACGAGGGCGGATGCCTCGACCCACTTCTCGGCGATCTTCTGGAGCCGCAGGTCGAGGGTCGTCGTGATCCGCAGCCCGCCGCGCTCGAGTTCGGGGCACGTCGTCGCGTCCGCCCCGCACAGGCGCGCGGTCAGCTCGTCGCGGACGGCCCAGACGAAATGCGGTGCGAGCCAATGCGGCGCGACCTGGCTGGCCAGGAGGACCCTGTCGTCCTTGGCGGACCGGAACTCGGCCGGCGTGAACGCGGTGCCGGATTTCGGGGTCCGGCCTTCGGCGAGCAGGTCCAGCACCGAGTCGCGCCGCGCGACGATCGTCGTCGTGTCGGGAACGATGAGCTCGGCCTTCGGGCACTCCTCGTCCTCGCCCACGGTGGTCGTGCACTCCTCGATGGCGTTGCGGACGAGGTCGTAGTTCGACGGTGACTTCGGGAGGCTGGCGATGATCGCGGCCTCGGCCGGCGTGATCTCGGCGAGCGGCTTGCCGAAGTAGCCCTGGACCGCCGCCTTCACGCCGTAGCTCTGGTTGCCGTAATAGTTCTGGTTGAGATACGCCGTGATGATCTGGCGCTTGCCGGGTTCGCCCGCGAACGCCTGGGTCACGCGGATCGACTGGATGATCTCCTTGAGCTTGCGCTCGATCGTCCGGTTCGGGTCCTGGACGAGGTCGTCCGGAAGCAGCCGCGCCCGGACCAGCTGCTGGGTGATGGTCGAGGCGCCCCGGCTGTTGCCACGGATGGAGTCGAGGCCGGCCGAGATGATCGCCATCGGATCGAAGCCGGCGTTGTCCCAGAACGTCTTGTCCTCGATGGCGGTCGTCGCATCGAGGAGGATCGGCGGGATCTCCTCGTACGTCACGACCTCGCGACGCTCGTCCCCGAAGCGGGCCAGCTCCGTCTCGCCGGTGCGGTCGTAGATGATCGATTCCTCGACCGGCGTGATCGTGGTCAGCGCACCGACATCCGGCAGCCCGGAGGCCAGGCTGCTGTACACGCCGACCACCGCGATGGCCCCGATGAGCCCGATCCCCGCCATGAACAGCAGGATGATCACGCCGAGGTAGCCGCCGGTTGAGGGGCTGGGTCTCGGGGACTGGACGCGACGGACTGGCGAGGTGCGGGCGGAGGTCAAGGCGAACGGACTCCAGTGGAGGGATGGGGTCCCGCGCTGGCGATCTTCGGATCGCGGGACACGCGCGAGCGGGTCAAGGATGCCGCAAGTCGGCGTTCATCGCCGGGCACCACGTTTCAGGACGGCCCAGCGAGCGTGGATGTGGCGGGTCGCGATCAGCGCAACCGGCTGGCGCCGGCCACCGCCTGCACCGGCAGGACCATCGGTTGCAGCCCGGTCCGGGCCGCGTAGTCGCGCTCCACGACGGTCCGCAGCGCCTCGATGGCCTCGGGCCGGACGAGGTTGACCGTGCATCCCCCGAAGCCGGCGCCCGTCATCCGCGCGGCCACCACCCCCGGGACCCCGATCGCGATCTCGACCATGGCGTCGAGCTCGGGCGAGACGACCTCGAACCGTTCGCGCAGCGACGCGTGGCTGGCCGCGAACGCGACGCCCACCTCGGCGAGGTCGCCGGATTCGAGGGCGGCGACCGTCTCGGCGACGCGCTGGTTCTCGGTGACGACGTGCTCGGCTCGCCGGTAGGCGACCGCGTCCATCCGCGACCGGGCGGCGGACAGGTGGAACCGGGTCACGTCCCGGAGCGACGTCACGGCAGGGTCGTCCTTGGCGATCGCCGCGACGGCCGCCTCGCACTGGCTCCGCCGCAGGTTGTACTCGGAGCCGTCGAGGTGGCGTTTCGAGCCCGTGTGGCAGGACGACGATGCGGACGTCGTCGGGGAGCGGGACCGCCCGCCACTCGAGTGATCGGCAGTCCAGCAGGACCGCGGCGCCGGCGACGCCGCACGCCTCCGCGAACTGGTCCATCAGGCCGCTCTGGACGCCGACATAGCCGTTCTCCGCGCGCTGGCAGAGCCGGGCGAGGGTCAGCGGGTCGACGTCGGCGGCCACCTCGTCGAGCATCGCCCAGGCCGAGGCCAGCTCGATCGCGGCCGACGACGAGAGTCCGGCGTTGGGCGGCAGCGACGAGGCGATGACCCCGCGCAGGCCCTTGAGCGGGGCGCCCGTCTCCGCGAGCGACCAGGCGGTGCCCGCGACGTAGTCCAGCCACGTCCCCTGGCGGGCGCCGGCCGTCACGCAGCCCGAAGCCGTCGCGCGAGCCGTCGTCGAGACGGGTGAGCTCCACGCGGTCGTCGCCGCTCGGCAGGTAGGCGATCCGGATCTCGAGGTCGATCGCCGCCGGCAGCACGTACCCATCGTTGTAGTCGGTGTGCTCGCCGATGAGATTGACCCGACCGGGCGCCCGCACCACCCGGATCTCGCCGCGCCGTCCCGCGGCCGAGGGTTCGGCGGCGATGAGCGCCTCGACGAGCCGCTCGGGCTCGAGCGCAGGGTCGCCGGCGCCGCCGGTCGGGGTGCTCACGCCGGATCGGACGGAGCGTCGTCGCGCCGCTCCCAGCCCGGGCTGAACAGGCGGATGAGGTGCTGGCGCTGATACGGGTGGCCCTCGAGGGCGTCCCAGTCGAGCTCGATGCCGAGGCCGGGCGCGTCGGACACCGTCACGTACCCGTCTACCGGATGGACCGGCCGGTCCACGATCGACTGCGTCCAGTCCGCGTTGAACTCGTCGAACGTCTCCTGGACGTAGAAGTTCGGGATGCAGGCGCCCAGCTGGACGGCCATCGCGCCGCAGACCGGACCCTGGGCGTTGTGCGGCGCCACGACCGCGAGATGGGCCTCCGCCAGCGACGCGACCTGGCGGGTCCGCCACAGGCCGCCGAGGTGGAGCGGCTCGGGCTGGAGGATGTGGACGACGTCGTGCGACAGCAGGTCGGCGAACTGGCCGAGCGAGGTGAAGCTCTCGCCGGTGGCGATCGGGACGGGCGACCGGCGGGCCACCTCGACCATCGAGCCCATCTGCGAGTGGTGGACCGGCTCTTCCAGCCACGCCGGGCGGAACTCGGCGAGCCGATCGGCCAGCCGGAGCGCGGTCGAGGCGGTGAAGCGGTTGTGCGCCTCGATCATCAGGTCGACGTCGGGGCCGACGGCGTCGCGGACCGCCCGCACGATGTCGATCGAGAGGTCCTCGTCGCGACGGTCCTGGACCCGCCACGCGGCCCCGAACGGGTCGAACTTCATCGCCGTGTAGCCGCGGGCGGCGACATCGCGGGCCGCGCCGGCGACGGCCTCGGGCGTTCGATCGGTCCGGTACCAGCCGTTGGCGTAGACGCGGACGCGGTCGCGGACCTTGCCGCCAAGCAGCGCGTGGATCGGCTGCCCGGCCGCCTTGCCGACGATGTCCCAGCACGCGACCTCGATCGCGGCGACGGCCGCCATGTGGATCTGGCCGCCGTCGGTGTAGACGTCGCGGACCATCCGCTGGAGGAGCAGCTCGACGTCGTGCGGGTCGAGGCCCAGGTACGCCTCCTGGAGCTCCTCGATGGCCGTGGCCACGGTCGCCGCGAACCCGTTGACGGTCCCCTCGCCGAAGCCGGTCACGCCCTCGTCGGTCGAGACCCGGACGAAGAGCCAGTTCTTCCAGGCGTTGCCCGCGATGCGCGTCTCGACGTTCGTGATTCGCATTCGCGGAGCGTAGCGCCGTGGCAGGATGGCGGCATGGTCCATCGGTGGTGGGCCGAGCTCGACGGAGGTGGCGGATGTCGACCACGCGGCTGACGGCGGAGTTGGTCGTCGACGGGCGCTGGGAGCTCGGCGAGGGGCCGATCTGGGACACCCAGACCGGCTCGCTGGTCTGGGTCGACATCATGGGCCAGCAGGTCCTGCGCTACCGGCCTGGCGACGACCGGGCGCTCGCGCTGCCGACGCCGCTGGACGTCGGATCGGTGGCCGTGCGGCGGGGCGGTGGCCTGGTCGCGGCGCTCGCCGACGGGTTCTGGATCACCGAGCCCGATTCCGAGGACTGGGTCCGCCACCGCCCGGTCGAGGCGGACCAGCCGGACCTCCGGTTCAACGACGGCAAGTGCGATCCGGCCGGCCGCTTCCTGGCGGGCTCGATGGCCTACGACAAGCACACCGGCGCGGGCGGGCTGTATCGGCTGGATCCCGACGGGACCGTGGAGCAGCTCCTCGACGGCGTGACGATCTCCAACGGCCTCGCCTGGTCGCCGGACGGCGGCACGCTCTACTACATCGACACGCCGCTCCAGCGCGTCGACGCCTTCGACTACGACCTCGGCGACCGGCCGGCTCTCGAACCGCCGGCCGCACATCGTCGTTCCCCGAGGGGCAGGCGGGCAGCCCGGACGGCATGACGATCGACACCGACGGCGGCCTGTGGGTCGCGATGTGGGACGGCTGGGGCGTCCACCGCTACGCACCCGACGGCACGCTCGATCTGGTCGTGGACGTGCCCGCGTCGCACGTCACGAGCGCGATCTTCGGCGGCCCGGACCTCACGGACCTCTACATCACGTGCGCCTGGTCCGAGCTGACCGACGACGAGCGGGCCGAGCAGCCCCATGCCGGCAGCCTGTTCCGGGTGCAGCCGGGGTTCCGGGGCTACCCGCCGGCCGAGTTCGCGGGCTAGGCCCCTCCCATGAGCGAACCACTTCGGGCCAATCAACTATTGGTCGAGGTCCAACGCGAGCTACCGGAGCTAGGGCCGTCGATCACCTCTCTCCAGGAAGCACTCGGCGGTCCCGCGTCGAGTGATGGCCCCATGGACTCAACGCATGTTGGGAAGTGATGACTCAAGCGTGCAGGACATCGCGGAGACCGGAGTACTCGAGCAACTCATTGGCTGGACATCGCCGGATCGGCTCGCAGCCGCACGCGACGCAATTGGCCCACTAGCACGCTCGGTGTTTGACGACCTGCTCGAGCGCCGTGCTTGACGGATGGCGGACGCGCATGGCGCCAACCAGGGCCCCGCGTCATCAGCTCGTACACAAGAGGCCGCCGATTCGGGTATAGCCGTTCTCGCCGTAGCCACGCCGTATTTATCGCGCGAGGATTCCCGCCACCTGCCACAGCTCGTCGAACGAGCTGTAGAGCGGCGTCGGGGCGACGCGGATGATGTCGGGTGCCCGGAAGTCGGCGATGACGCCGCGGCGGTTCAGGTCCTCGAGGACGGCCGGGGCATTCGCGAATCGGAGTGAGAGCTGGGCGCCACGTTCCTCTGGATCGGCGGGCGTCAGGATCTCGACGCCGCGTTCGCGCAGCAGTCGTTCGAGGTAGCCGGTCAGGCGGACCGATCGCTCGCGCAGGGCCGGCATGCCGACCTCGTCGAAGATCGCGAGCGACGCCGCCAGCGGCACCATGTTGAACAGCGGCGACGTCGACATCTTCCAGGCGGCGGCGCCGGTGTCGGCGACGAACGGTCCGTCGGGATCGAACCGATGGCCGGGCACGGCACCCCACCAGCCCGTGAGGCGCGGCACGTCGGCGCCGGGCCGCGAGATGTCGCTCGTGGACGAAGATCGACCCGACCGAGCCCGGGCCGCCGTTGAGGTACTTGTACGTGCACCACACGGCGAAATCGACGCCGTCGTCGTGGAGGGCGAGCGGGATGTTGCCGGCGGCATGCGCGAGCTGCCAGCCGACGACCGCCCCGACCTCGTGGGCCGCCGCCGTCAGCCGCCCGACCGGCAACGCCTGACCGGTCGCGAAGTTCACGCCATCGAACAGGGCGAGCGCCAGGCTCGGGCCGTGCTCGGCGATCGCGCCCTCGAGGTCCTCGATGCGGACGGTGTCCTCGCCCGACCGCGGACCCACGACCACGAGATCCGTCTCCGGGTCCAGCCCGCGCCACGCGAGGTGGCTCGTGAGCGCGTGCCGGTCGGACGGGAAGAGGGGAGCGTCGGTCAGGATCTTCCGCCGCGCGCCCTCCGGCCGGAAGAACGAGGCCAGCATCAGATGCAGGTTCACGGTCAGCGTGTTGAGGATCGCCACCTCGGACGGTCGCGCGCCGACGATCCGGGCCATCGGCTCCCGGAATGTCTCGTCGTACGTGAACCACGGGCCGTCGGGGCGGAACCAGCCCTCGACGCCGAGGTGGGCCCATCGGTCGAGCAGCGCCTCCATCGCCGGTCGGACGTCCTTCGCCTGGAGTCCGAGCGAGTTGCCGGCCAGGTAGATCGCGGGCGGCCCATCGGGTCCCTCGGGGCCATCGGGGAGCAGGAACCGGTCGCGGTAGGCGCTGAGCGGGTCGGCGGCGTCGAGCGCGAGCGCCTCCGCCTCGGTCGACACGGTCAGCGGATGGTGTCCTGGCCGTCGCCCGCGATCAGCCGGGCGAGCTCGATCCGCGTGGGCAGGCCCGCCAGGTCGCCGACCGCCGACACGGCCGAGGCCCCGCACGCGTTCGCCTTCTCGAGGGCCGTCGCGAGGTCGTCGCCCTCGATCCGCGAGGCGATGAACCCGGCACAGAACGCGTCGCCGGCCCCGACCGGATCCACCACGCTCGGGACCGCGCGGGCCGGGCTCGACACCGGCTCACCGCCTCGCTCCAGGGCGACGGCGCCATCGGCACCGCACTTCACGACCGCCAGCGAGGGACCCAGGTCCAGCACGGATTTCGCGAGGGCGGCCGGATCGAGGTCGGACGTGCCCGGTGACCACCGCCAGCTCGTCGGGGCTCCCGAGGACGACGTCCGAACGCGCGGCGAGTGGGCGCAGGACCGGCCCGGCCACGTCATCGGACCAGAGGCGGCGCCGGAGGTTGACGTCGAAGCTGACCGTCATCTTCGATTCCTTCGCCACGTCGATCGCACATTCCACCGCCGCCATGGCCGTGTCGGAGAGCGCCGGTGTGATGCCGGTCAGGTGGAGCCAGCGCCCCTCGCCGAACACGCCGTGCGTCTGGGCGCGTCGCACGTCGTCGGGCGACACGCGCGAGCCGGCCGAGCCGGTCCTCGCGTAGACCACTTCGGCGGCGCCCAGCACGCGCCGCTCCCGGACCATCAGGCCGGTCGTGGCCTCCGGATCGACCTCGAGCTGGCTGACGTCAACGCCTTCGCCCCGAAGGCGCCGGACGATGGCTGTCCCGAAGCCGTCGCCGCCGACCCGCCCGATGTAGATCGCCGTGTGACCGAGTCGCGCGAGCCCGACCGCGACGTTCGCCTCGGCGCCCGCGATCTGGCGCTCGAACACGGCGGCCTCGGCGAGAGACCCTGGTCGTGCCGCGATCAGCGAGATGAGGCACTCGCCCAGGGTCACGACCTCGGTCGTGGTCACGTCGGCCGACCCTCGCGTGCGGCTGCGACGGCGGCCACGACCTGGCGGGCACGGACCGTCACGCCGGCCGGATCGGCGTCGCCGACGAGCCAGCTGCCCAGCCCGACGGCGATCGCGCCGGCCGCGATGAACGAGCCGGCCGATTCGGCCGTGACACCGCCGGTCGGCACGACCGGGATGTCGGGGAACGGGCCCGCGAGTTCGCGGATGAAGCTCGGGCCGAGGGCCGAGGCGGGGAAGAGCTTCACGGCCGCCGCGCCCGCTCGCCAGGCGGCCAGGACCTCGGTCGGGGTCGCGGCGCCGGGGAGTGCCGGGATCCCGCGCTCGGCTGCCCAGGCGATCAGGTCGGCGTCGGTGTGTGGCATGACCAGGAACGTCGCCCCGGCATCAACCGCGTTCCGCGCGGCCGCGATCGAGAGCACCGTCCCCGCACCGATCGCGAGGCCGTTGCGGCGCGACCCGCCGGCGACCGCCGAGATCGCGCGGTAGGCGTGCGCGACCGGCTCGTTGAGGGTGATCTCGAACGCCCGGACGCCGCCGTCGGCCAGCGCACCAGCGACGTCCAGCGCGTTGTCCGGGTCCAGGCGCCGGGCGATCGCGACCACCCCGCCCGCGACCAGGCCGGCCGGGATCGCCGGTCGCGTTGTCGAGACGGTCACGCCGGCCGATCCTCCCTCGATTGGTGTGGGGTCAGCGGACAGCGTAGCGCCCCGCGCTTCGCAGGTGGCGCGGCGCGTCGGGCCTGGCGGCTCAGCCGCGCAGGAACGCCCTGAGCGCGCGGCTGACCGGACGGATGAGGATCACCGCCACGACCGCGACGACCACCCCGACGAGGCCGTGCGGCATCCCGTTGATGCTCTCGTAGGTGCCGACGCCCTGACCGATCGCGGCCACGTCGATCGGGGCCTCATCCGCGGTCGTCGTCGCGGCCTCGGTCCGGGCGCGGACGTTCTTGCGTCGTGCCATCGGTCGAGCCTACGCCATCGAACCTGGAGCCGCGTCCGGATGAACGCAAGAACAGGGGTTGACAACACCACGCCGCGGTGTATAGTACCGACAGGTTATATAACCAAGAAGTGATGGACATGCAGCAGACCGATCCCCTCAGCACGACGTTCGCCGCCCTGGCCGATCCGACTCGGCGGGCGATCCTGGCCCGTCTCGCCAAGGGCGAGGCCTCGGTCACGGAGCTCGCCGCACCGTTCGACATGAGCCAGCCCGCCATCTCCAAGCATCTCCGGGTGCTGGAACGGGCAGGGCTCATCGAGCAGGGTCGTCAGGCGCAGTGGCGACCGCGTCGCCTGAAGGCAGGTCCGCTGCGCGACATCGCGGACTGGGTCGATCAATACCGACGCCATTGGGAGGAGAGCTTCGAACGGCTGGACGCGTATCTCCGCGACCTACAGGAAACGGAAGCACAGGAAAGGGGAAACGATGATGACCGCGACGCGAATCGACCGGGGTAGCACCGATACGACCACGATCTACTCGGAGGCCGGGGACCTCGTCTTCGAACGCACCTTCGACGCACCGCGCGAGCAGGTCTGGAAGGCCATGACCGACCCGACGCTCGTCCCGCGCTGGTGGGGCCCGCACGGCACGACGACCAGGATCGTCGAGATGGACGTCCGGCCGGGTGGCAAGTGGCGCTACGTCAGCTCCGCACCGGACCGGGAGGACGTGGAGTTCTTCGGGGAGTACCTGGAGGTCGACCCGCCGAAGGGTTACAAGTGGACCTTCATGTTCGACGTCGACGGGCTCGGCCCGCAGGGCGGCCCCGAGACGCTCACCCTCGAGGACCTCGGTGGGCGGACGAAGGTCAGGTCGGTCGGGCACATGGGCTCGCCGGAGGTCATCGATGGCGCCCTGGCGACCGGCATGGTCGGTGGCGCGATCGAGACCTGGGACCGCCTCGAGGCCCTGCTCGCCGAACGCTAGGACATTTCCGGCGCCGGCCGTTCCCTCATCGAGGGGCGGTCGGCGCCTCCGCACGTTCGCGACCGTCGCGACGCCGTACGATGCCTCGGGATGTTCGAGATCACGGAAGCGCTCACCATCGGACGACCGGCCGCCGAGGCCTGGGCGTCGCTCATCGACCTCGCGAATGTCCCCGACTGGGGCCTGCTGTCGGCATCGATGTCGCGTTGGCGACGCGCCCGGAACCGGGCATTGTGGGTGCTCGGGCCGGCCACGTCCCGGGTCCTCCGCGCGATCCCGATGGGCGATCGGGCACGGCGTTTCGTCTTCCAGCGAACGTGGACCTATCTGCCATCCGAGATGCTCGATTCGTACCTCGTGTCGGGCTATCAGAACCCCAGGATCAACGTCCAGAGCATCCTCGTCCGCCACTTCCTCATCCGCCGGCTGTTCGGTGACGAGTTCGACGGACTCATGGACGAGGAGATCCGGCACGCGCTCGAGCTCAACGAGGCACTTCGCCTGCGTGCCCGCGAACTCGGTGTCGTGATGGGCTCGTTCATCGACCCGGCGAGGCAAGCGGACGTCAGGCGCGTGGAGCAGGTCGTCAGCGGCCGCGACACCGAGTTCGCCGATCGCTGGGTCGCAGCGCTGGCCGAGCGCCAGGCCGAGACCGTCTCCGTTCTGGAATTCGCGTGCGGCTCGGCCAACGACTACCGGGCGTTCGTCGACTATGGGCTCGCGCGCTTCCTCGACTACCAGCGGCATCGACCTCACCCCGAAGAACGTGGCCAACGCGAGACGGCGGTTCCCGGGTGTCGCGGTTCGATGTCGGGGACGTCCTGGCCCTCCCATATCCCGATGGAGCGTTCGACGTCGTGATCGCCTCGGACCTCTTCGAGCATCTCGCCCCCGGGGACATGGAGAAGGCGCTCGATGAAGCCGGGCGCCTGGCGCGTCGCGCAGCCGTCCTCACGTACTTCAACATGGCGGAGATCGAGGATCACCGTGTCCGGCCGAAAGGCGGCTACCACAGGAACCGGCTGAGTCGGACGCGGGTGGAGGCGCAGCTGCGCCGCCGCTTCTCGTCAGTGACGGCCACCCCGATCAAGACGTGGATCGCGGAGCGGTACGGCTACACGCACTCCTACAACCGCCACGCCTGGACGATCGTCGCCGAGCGACCTCGAGGGCTGACTCCCGAGCAGGATCCAAGCGGCGCGACGCCGTACGATGCCTCGGATGTTCGAGATCGAGGAAGCGATCAGCGTCGGATGCCCGGCCGCCGAGGCCTGGGCGATGCTCATCGACTTCCCGAACGTCCCGGCCTGGGAGGACGGCGTCCTCGAGGTCCGTCAGACATCGCCCGGCTCGCCGACGGTCGGGACGACGCTGGTCGCGCGTCGCGCCTACGGTCCCTGGAAGACCAATGTCGATTGTCGCATTACCGACTGGCAGGACGATCGCTCCGTGACGATGGAGATCCTGGGCGGTCCGACCCGTCGCGCGACGGCCCGCTACGCCGTGGAGCCGGTCGGCGACGACGCGTGCCGCGTCACGTATTCAGGGAGCGGGGAGCTGCGGCCGCTCCTCGTCTGGCTCTCGCCGATCATCCCGTCGGTGGGTCGGCGGCTCGTCCGCGGGAACCTCGCAAGGCTCAAGCACCGGCTCGAGGAAGCCGGGCGGCCGGTCGGCTGAGCGGTCCGGGTAGGCTTCCCGTATGGATACAGACCCCATCGAGCTTCGAACCGAGTCGCGCCCGGTCGCGATATACCTATCGCACGACGAGGCTCTCGTCCTGGATGCATTCCTTGCTCGCGGCATGAAGGCGGACGACGACTACTCGCGAATCGAGGATCAGGCCGAGCTGAAGGTGCTGTGGGGGATCGGGGGCATCCTTAAATCCTGGCTCGTGGCGCCGCTGTTGCCGGACTATGACGATCGCCTGGCGGCCGCCCGGGCAGCTATCCGAGACAAGGACGAATAGGGCCCGCCAGACTCCGAGACGTCAGCTGAGCTGTTCGGCCAGTCCGATGACGATGCCCTCGGGCCCGCGGACGTAGCAGAGCCGATAGGTGTCCTCGTACTGCCACCACCTCGCCAACGAGCTCGGCGCCGTGGCGGCGCAGGCGGCCGAGGACGCTCGTCGATGTCGTCGACCGCGAACATGATGCGGCGCATGCCCAGCGTGTTCACCGGCGCGTCTTCTGGCTCGGCGCCTGACCGCCGCCGGCGTATGGAACTTGTCCAGCTCGATCCGCCCGTGGCCGTCCGGGGTCCGCATCGAGGCGATGGTGGCCCGGACGCCGTCGAGCCCGATGAGGCGGTCGACCGACTCGCCCTCGACGACCGTCTCGCCCTCGAGCTCCAGGCCCAGCTCGGCGAAGAACGCTTTGGCAGCTTCGAGGTCGTCGACAACGAGGAGGACGTTGTCCATCCGCAGACGGTCATCGCCCGACTATAGGTCGGGCCGGCGCCCAGACACACGCGGAGACGTTACGCTGCCTCACGTGTCCGACGAGAAGCCCGAGGGGCTGCCGCTTGCGCACGATGCAGATGCCGAGTCGTCGGACCCGTCGCTGCCCGCGTTCCTCGCTCGACCCGAAGGCTCGCCTGTCTACTACGGGTTCCCCGTGTTGGAAGACGTCGTAGTGGATGGGTTCACTCTCGGACTGATTTCCGACTCGTTCTCAGGTCCCGCGGATTGGGGGGACGCTTTCGTCATTGCCCCCGACGGAAGGCGAGCCGGCCTCGTTTGGGAGTCTGGAGAGCGCTACTTCAGCACGCTGAGTGCCGCCGAACCGAGTCGATGGGGCGTGTTCGGTGTTGGAACCGAACACGCACCGACCTCGAAAGCCGAGGCCCAGCTCTTCCTTGCCGAGCTTGTCCCGCGACTCCGCGTGGAGTGGGAGAAGACCGTAGCCCAGCCCTAGGTTGTCGACGGCGCGGACGTACGATCGTCTGGACGAGGGGAGACTCGACCGGAGGCCCGACCCATGCGCGCATTGGTGGCAGACAGCTCGGCTCCCGGCAGGATCGCCTTGCAGGACGTTCCCGAGCCGGTGCGGCACCCGGCGAGGTGCTCGTGGACGTGCGTGCGTTCTCGATCAACCGGGGCGAGATGCGGATGCTCGGAACGGCTACCGACGGCTGGCGTCCCGGATGGGACTTCGCCGGCATCCTGCGGTCCGACGTCGAAAACGGCCTGAGGGCCGGCGCCCGGGTGGTCGGCATCCGGCGAGGCGGGAGCTGGGCCGAGCGGGTGGCGGTGCACGAAGGATGGATCGCCGAGTTGCCTGATGGAGTGTCCTTCGCCCAAGGGGCGGCGCTACCGACGGCCGGCCTGGCAGCCCTGCGCATGCTCCGGATGGGACCATCGATCCTCGGTCGCCGAGTCCTGGTGACGGGGGCCTCGGGCGGCGTGGCCGGTTTGCGATCCAGCTGGCCCACCTCGGTGGCGCGGAGGTGACGGCGATGGTCAGCAGCCGATCGGCGCGGGCGGGGGGACTTCGCCAGCTCGGTGCCGATGACGTCGTCTCGGACGTCGACCAGCTCCGGGGTCGTTTCGACCTCATCCTCGAGTCGGTGGGAGGCGAAACGCTCGGCCGACTCGTCACCAAGGTCGACGCCCAAGGGACGCTGATCATGTTCGGCAACAGTTCCGACGAACCGACGACGTTCAACGTCCGCGACGTCTACAACGATGCCCTCGTCCGTCTGCAGGGGTTCGAGTTGTTCTTCGGTGGCGATCCGTTCGGTCGCGACCTCGGGTACCTCGCCTCGCTGGTGGCCGACGGCAAGCTCGATCCTCAGCTCGGTGCCGAGCTGCCCTGGGAGAAGATCACCGAGGCGATGGATCGGCTGCAGAATCGGGACGTCGCCGGGAAGGTCGCCCTCATAGTCGGCGAGCCCGCGGGTTGAGCGTCAATCGACGTGCTTCATCGGCGTGATGCCGGGTCTCATTCAGGGCCGACCCGTTGCTGCCAATCCACCTTCGAGCTGAGTTGGATCGGGACCGTTTCGATCAACGTGCGCGACCGCACCATCGGCTCGGTGGTCATCCGGTACTTCCTGAAGTGGGGTGACTCCAAGTGCGCGTTGAACGCCGCTTCGTCGGCGTATACCTCGAAGAAGCGCAGGCGGCAAGGAACGTCCTTCTCGGCGACGGCATAGATAGCCAACACGCCGGGCTCCAGCCGCACGGCTTCGTCCATCTCTTCCTTGACCGCCGATATGAACGCCTCGCGTTGTTCGGGGTCAACCTCGATATCGGCTACACGTACGAACGGCGTCGCCTTCATGAGCCGTGATGATGGACGGTCGAGCTACTCGACGTACTGGAGCGGCGTGACCACGAAGTCGTCGGGCAGCTTCACGCCGGTCGGTGGTTGCGGGCAATAGCCTCGCGGGCCTTCGTTCTCAACAGGTCAGCCTATCGCCGGCCGTTCGGCCCCTCGTTGGCGCGGATCAACTTGGCAAGGACCCGCTTCAAGACCGTCACGTCATGGTCGGTCAGTGGCTCAGAGAAGTAGCGCTGGATCCCTTGCAGATGGCCGGGCCAAACCCGGTCGAAGACCTCTCGGCCCGGTCGGTGATGGCGACGTCGAACTGCCGCCGATCCTCACGACTCAAGCTTCGTTCGACGAGGCCGTCTCGTTCCATCCTGTCCAGCAGTCGCGTGAGCCCACTTCGACTCAACTGGTAGCCCGTGACCATGGAGGCGACCAGTGCACGCAACGGCAGCACGCCATCCCGAGCCCAGGCCAGGTGCACCAGGACGTCGAACTCCTCGAGCGTCAGGTCCTCTTCGGCCAGGTCGTGGGCGAAGCGGCCCATGATGAGACTCGTCGCCCACTGCAGATCCCGCCAGGCCGAGAGGCGGTCGTCGTCTCCGACGCGGCGTGTCGCCAGGGTCGCCTCCTCTCCGCGATCGGGTTGCGTCAGCCTCGGCTGCGAGGCTGGGCGTCGTAGAAGGACCTTCCCGTGACCTTCGCCAGCTTGGTCGCGGCCCTGAACGTATCGGACTGGAACCATCCCATCGCCCGGTCGACGTCCTCGGTCCTGATGTGGAACAGGGCCGCGTTGGGGTTCTCCAGGTCCCGATAGGCCGGCCCGTCCTCGATTCCGTAGGTCGCCCGGTTGCCCGCGTGGAGATAGTGCTGCTCCTCCCAGGCGGCGAAGTCGTCGGTCTCGATCCGGATGAGGATGTCCTGCATGTCCGTGCCTCCGTGCGAGTGCCGTCCCCGTCGAGGACACGATGGCAGGAAGTATGTGACTTGTCAATATATGCGTTCGCACACAACAGGGCTCAGTGCCCGCCAACCGTTCTGCGGGAGCAGGGCCAACGGCGGACGCCTACAAGACCTTCAGCCCGTGGGAGCACACCGCGTGCAGCCGCCAAGCGACAAGCCTGATGCCGGCGAGGACGCGTGACTAAGGCGTCCTCGTGGCACGGCAGAAGCGGACTTGGCCGACGGGCTACTCCACGTACTGGAGCGGCGTCACCACGAAGTCGTCGGGCAGCCTGCACGCCGGTCGAGTGGTTCGGGCAATAGCCCCGGGGATTCTTGTCGAGGTACTGCTGGTGGTAGTCCTCGGCGTAGTAGAACGGGTACGCCGCGCGTCGACGATCTCGGTCGTGATCGTGCCGTAGCCCGCCTTCGACAGCTGCTCCTGGTACATCGCCTTGGAGGCCTCCGCGGTGGCCCGCTGCTCGTCGTCAGCGACGATGATGATCGAGCGGTAGCTGGTGCCGCGGTCGTTGCCCTGACGCATGCCCTGGGTCGGGTCGTGGGCCTCCCAGAAGGTCTTGAGCAGCTGCTCGTAGGAGACCTTCGACGGGTCGTACGCGACCAGCACCGACTCGGCGTGACCGGTCCGCTCCGAGCAGACCTCCTCGTATGTCGGGTTGGGGGTGTGGCCACCGGCGTAGCCGACCGCCGTCGTCACGACGCCGGGGACCTGCCAGAAGTCCTTCTCGTCGCCCCAGAAGCAGCCGAGGCCGAAGATCGCGGTCTTGGTGCCCTCGGGCCACGGGCCGGCGAGCGGCGTGCCCAGGACACGGTGGATGCCCGGCTTCATGATCGGTTGGGAACGACCGGGGAGAGCCTCGGCCGGGGAGGGGATGGAGTGGTTGGAGTTGAAGAACCTCATGCCGGGAGTCTAGTCCGGGACCGTGACAGGGTGGTGACGACAAGGGCAGGCGGTGGCGGACAGCCAACGATTCGTGGTCGAAGCCCGTCGAGAGGGAGCGCAGCCGTCGTGGCGGTGGCTCCGGGCCACCGACCGAGCCGGTAGGGTGGGATCATCGGGTCCAGGGCTTGGAATCGTTGGCGGACAGCCACCGCGATGCACCGCGCCGGCGCCGCCCGGACTACGACCCGCGCGTCACCCGCACGTCGTCGATCTCGACCTCGACCAGGTTCGCGACACCGCCGTCTGCGGCGACGAACCGGACACGCACCGTCTGGCCGGCGTAGGCGTCCATCGGGATCGAGGCGGTCCGCCAGACGCCGTCGACATCGACCGCGGTCCCGAGCCGCGACCACACGACCGTCTGCACGCCGCCGACCTCGACGATCGCCCGGAGCGAATCGGCCGACGACGACTTCGCATCGTGGGCGAAGACGTATCGGAACGTCAGCCGCTGACCGGTCGTCGCCGGCAGGGCGATCGCGGGCGAACGCAGCGTCGTGACCCCGTCGAGGTCGCCGCTGGTCGCCTTCGCGCCGGCCTTCGCGCCGGTCACGAACGCCTTGGAGCCCGACGTCGTCGTGCCGCGCTGTTTCGGTCCGGACCGGGACGTCGGCTCCGGGTTGGCCCGGGTGAAGCGCGCGGCGGCGGGCGCGGTGTCTGTCCCGTCCGGGTTGCGCGCCCAGCCACGCCCGACCTCGAGGTCGTCGTCGAACGCCCCGCAGCGCGCGGCGCGAACCGCAGCGCCCAGGGCCCCGAGCGGACACCACGCCCGCTCCAGCAGGTACAGCACCGTTCCCTTGTTCCGACCCGTCTCCGACGCGATCTTCGATGGCTTCGGGTAGGCCGTGACCGACATCTCGATCGTGTACGCGAAGATCCGGTACGTCCCGTATTCGAAGTCGCGCGACGTGCCCGAGGTGATGTAGAGGTCGCTCGCCTGTTCGGGCTTGTAGCCGCTGAACGAGGCCATCTTGCGGCCGATCCGGGCGAGTGCCGCGCGGTCGTCGGTGGTCATGTCGCTCGGCACGTTCGTCTTCGTGTAGCCGTATGGCCACATCACGAGGCGCCCGGATTCGTGGAAGCTGATCCCCATCCGGATCTGCTGGCGACCACCGATCACCCGGCTCGCGAGGAAGTCCCGGAACGCTCGGGCCTCGGGCGTCGAGAACGCCTTCGTGCCGCGATAGGTGATGGCCCGCGGGTTCGAGCTCGTCCGTCCTCCGCCGCCCCACCGGTAGCCGAAGTTCCGGTTGAGGTCCGTGCCCTTGGCCGTCGTGCCCGGGTTCGGCTGGCGGTTCTTGCGCCAGTTGTGGAACTTCCCGCCGGCGATGTCGTGCGCCACGCCGTCGGGGTTGACCATGAAGATGATCCAGACCTCGCGCGTGTCGACGATGCTGGTGATCCGCGAGTCCACCCCGTAGCCATCGGCGAGCCAGTGGAGGATCTTGAGGGTCATCTCGGTGCCCATGTGCTCGTCGGCGTGGATGCCGCCGTCGAACAGCACCTCCGGCTCGTCCTCGTCGATGCCGACGTTGTCGGAGATCTTGGCGGCCCACAGCTGTCGTCCGAGATAGCTCTCGCCGATCGAGAAGCGCTCGACGATCCCGGGATGGGCGGCCTGGACCGCGGCCACGTCGGCCCCGACCTCGGCGTACGTGTGATAGGCCTCGTAGCCGGCAGGGAATTCGGCCGCGGCCAGCGCCGTGCCGGGCGCGATCAGCGCAACGGCGAGCAGCGCAAGGGCGAGTGATCGGGGTGCGACCTTGGTCAGACGGCCGGATGCCATGGGTCCATGGTGACCGCTGAGGTCCTGGAGCGCCATCCCACCCATCGGCCCATGCACGCGAGCCGGTCGTCCCGGTAGCATCCGTGACCATGCCCGCCGATATCGAGTCCGTCCTCGCCGTCATCGATGCCTTCGGGGCCGAACACGCCGCGGCCGCGCTCGTCGGTCCCGACGGTGTCATCGCGACCCATGGCGAGCCCGACCACCGCTACGACTGGGCTTCGGTCACGAAGCCGTTCACGGCGCTGACCGTCCTGATCGCCGCCGAGCGCGGCCTGCTCGACCTCGACGAGCCGGCCGGCCCGCCCGGCTCGACCGTCCGGCACCTCCTGTCGCACGCGTCGGGCCTGCCGTTCGAGGGCGACGCGGTCCTGGCGGCACCCGGTCGCAAGCGCATCTACTCGAACCCGGGCTTCGACCTCCTCGGCGACCTGGTCGGCTCCCGGGCGGGCAAGACGTTCGAGTCGGCGCTCGTCACCTGGGTCCTACGGCCGCTCGAGATGGATCGGACGTTCCTCGAGGGACGCCCGTCGGAGGGCCTGGCCGGCCCGATCCTCGATCTCGCGACCTTCGCCCGTGAGCTCCTCCGTCCGACGCTGCTTGCGCCGGCCGGCGCGGAGGCGATGCGCGAGGTGGCGTTCCCCGGGATCTCGGGCGTGGTGCCGGGGATCGGCCGGTTCGACCCGTGCGACTGGGGCCTCGGTGTCGAGATCCACGACGGCAAGCGGTTGCACTGGATGGGCACGAACAACAGCCCGGCGACGGTCGGCCACTTCGGTGGCGCCGGCACGTTCCTGTGGGTGGACCCGGCGGTCGAGCGGGCCCTGGTCGTGCTCACGGACCGGGGCTTCGGGGCGTGGGCCCTGGCGGCATGGCCCGCCTTCTCCGACGCAGTCCTGTCGACGCTCGGCTAGCCCGCCTCCGGGTCGGCGCGCCGTTCGGCGAGCGAGACGAAGTGGGGGAGGAGGGTCGCCCAGCCGCCGTGATTGCGGTCACGCCACGTCTCGCCATCGGCCCCGAGCCGTTCCCAGCCCGCATGTTCGATCTCGATCCGCGTCGTGCCGTCATCGAGGGGGACGAACCGGACCTCGACGTCGGTCGCGTCCGAGCGGTCGCGGTGCAGGTGCCACAGGTACCCGAACCGGGTCGGTGGCTCCCAGACGGTCACCTCGCCCCAGTCGTGCTCGACGCCCGTCGCGGTCCGCTCGAAGATCCGGCCACCCGGCCGTCCTTCCAGCACGACCATCAGGCCGTCCTCCGCGCTGACCGTATGGTCGGCCGGCCACCACCGATCGATGCGACCGGTCCACGTCTCGAAGGCGTGATCGGCTGGGCAGTCGACCTCGAACGAGAGCCGGATCGGCTCGATCAACGGTCGGTGGGTTCCAGCCGGTCGCCGGCCGGTGTGTTCTCGGCCACGAGACGGAACCGGGCCGCGGCCTCGCCCCAGACCCGTTCGAGGTAGCCGCGGACGGCCTCGACGCCCTCGTCGTGCAGGCGATAGATGCGCCGCGTCCCGCGTGGCTCCTCGACGACCAGGCCGGCGTCCTTCAGCAGGCGCAGGTGCCGCGAGACGGCAGGGCGGCTGATCGGGAGCGCGTCGGCCAGCTCCTGGACGGATCGCCCGCCGGAGCCGAGCAGCTCCACGATCGCCCGGCGATTGGGATCGCCGAGGGCCTCGAAGGCGTCCCCGGGATGGGCAGGTCGCGTCGCCCCGGGCGACATCAGCGGGCGCGCATCCGGTTGTTCTTGGCGTCGTGGGTCAGTTCCGCCAGCCCGAGCGCCTCGAGCAGCGGTGGCATGTACACCCCGAACCGCCCACGGAGGCCCTTCTTCATGCCGTACCAGCCGCCGACCGGATTGTCCTCCGACCGGCCCCAGGCTTCGACGGTCCCCTCGGGCGCCGGCTTCTGCTCGTCGGCGCCGCCTAGCGGCATCCAGTCGCCGTGGGCCTTGAGCATCGCGTGCAGGTCATCGACCGCCCGCCACTGGTACTTGAGCTGTGTCGAACCGACCTGGCAGAACAGGGTCGGCGGGTCGGCTGTCTCGTCACGCCACATCTGGTAGTCCGAGGTGCCCGGTGGGGTCTTGAGGACCCACGGATCGTCCTTGGTGCCCGTGCCGGTCGCCGCCATCGCTCGCTCCTCCTCGTCGTCGGTCCCGAGTCCCAACTCGGTAACAGGATGGCTACGGTAACAGCCGCGTCACGGAGGCGCAACGGACCCGCGCGATGCATCATGGATGCTGCAATGGAAGACCAAGTGATCGGCTGTCGCCACCTGGGCATGATCCAGGACGTCGAACCGTCCTCGACGGTCGGCTGCACCGACTGTCTGCGCATCGGCGGCTCGTGGGTCCACCTGCGGATGTGCCTGACCTGTGGCTTTGTCGGGTGTTGCGACTCCTCGCCGAACCGGCACGCCTCGGCCCACGCACGGGCGGTCGGCCACCCGCTCGTCCGATCGCAGGAGCCGGGTGAGGACTGGGCCTGGTGCTATGTCGACGAAGTGGTCCTCGAGGCCGTATGACCGACCTGTCGCAGCCCCGCGCGGCGCACCCTGGCGAACCACCCGTCCCGGCCGGCATCCCGTTCGCCGATGCCGTCGAAGCCGAGCGCGTCGGCTGGTACGAGATCGTCGAGCTGGTCCGGTCCGTGACGCCGGCCGAGTGCCTGATGCCCGGCTACTACCACGATCCCGACTGGACCATCCGCGACGTCGTGGCGCACCTCGGGACCTGGCTGGCCGAGGCCGCGACGCAGTTCCAGCGCATCGGCGCCGGGACGTACGAAGGCCACGACGTCGACATCGAGGCCATGAACGCCGAGTTCCTCGAGGCGATGACCGGTCAGCCCTGGTCCGTCGCATGGACGCAGGCCAACGCCGGCCGGACCCAGCTGCTGAACGAGTGGTACCGACTGACCGAACGGACCGACGAAGCCGCCTGGTGGATCCGCAAGGCCGGGCCGGAGCACTACGCCGAGCATCTTCCCCGGCTGGGCGACTGGGTCGCCGAGCTGCATCGCCGACGCGCCGGCCCGACGGACCCGGCCTGAGGTCGCCGTCGCACGATGACCGGGACGGCCGTCCCACCGACGGCGCGCTGATCTGCGGCATCATCGTCCGCGTCGACCGACCGCCCCACGGACCCTAGGAGATCCACGTCCCCTTGCTCGCACAACCCGTGCTCGCGTTCGCCCCGGTCGCCGCCGTCGGCCCGATCCTGGAGCTGATCGGCAACGCGCCGCTCCTGGTCCCGGGCGTGGCCATCGCGGTCATCGTCGGTGTCTGGCTGGCCCCGTCCGTGGCGACCCGGACCGGCCTGTCGCCGCTGCTCGCCGGCATGCTCGTCTTCATGGTCGTGGCGATCGTCGCCATCACGCTGACACCCGGCAGAGGCCCAGGGTCCTTCGGCCGTTCGGTGTGCGGCGACCTGTTTCCGGTGCCCCGCCTGTGGCAGCTGGCATCGCTCTCGAGCGAGCACGGCCTCAACGTGGTCCTGTTCGTGCCGCTCGGTGTCCTGATCGGGCTCATCCCGCGGATGCGCCCCTTCGCGATCGTCGCGCTGGGGGCCGTGGCGATGCCGGTCGTCATCGAGGGGATCCAGTACAGCGTTCCGCGGCTGGATCGGATCTGCCAGACATGGGACGCATTGGAGAACCTGATCGGGCTCGCCATCGGGCTCGGTCTTGGCCTGGCCATCGCGTTCGCGCGTCGGTCGGTCCGGCGGGCCGCATGAGGCGCGCTTCGCTCGGGGACGGCAACGATCCCCGGCACGAAAGGGCGTTGCGGCCTTCGCACCGAGGATCTGGTCGGAACCGTCGCCCGTGGAGTCCCGGTGGTCAATGGGCCGAAGGTCGGCATTCGGGCCAGTACGACCCCTCGGCACATGAACGGCCGCGGACGATCTCGCCGAATCCGGTGCGCCGACGCAGCGGGGTCAGGTGCGGGTCATTGCGCGTCCCTTCGGGGGCGCGTACCGTCGAGCGGCCGGTGTCTTGCCGGCGTCGAACCTGATCTCATCGTCTCCCATCCTTCGCGATCACCCGAGGAGTCCCCGTCCGTGACCATCCACCCGCGCAGGCTCACCGCCTTGCTTCTTGCCCTCGCGTTGGGCCTCGTCACGGCGATCCCGGTCGCGGCCGCCACGTCCCCGGTCCGCAAGGCCGACGCCGCGGCTCCGGGCGGTCGCTTCATCGTCGCGTGGCGCGGTGATGCCCCCGACCGGGTCTCGATCTCGGGCGTCCGCCGGACCGAAGCGTCCCGCGTCGGACAGCGCAGCATCATCGTCGCCAAGTCCGGCGAGGCCGGCAAGGTCGGCGCCGCGCTGCGCGCCGATCCCGCGCGTGCTCTTCGTCGTCCCCGACGCGATCGTCAAGGCCTCCGCCTGGCCCGCCGACGGCACCCCGAGCGATTCGTTCTACGCGGAGCAGGAGGACCTCGAGCAGGTCCGGGTCCCGCAGGTCTGGCCGACCACGATCGGCGACCCGAGCGTGGTCGTCGCGGTCATCGACACGGGCGTGGACCTGACCCATCCGGATCTCGTCGGCGTCAACGTCGTCGCGCCCCGGAACGAGGTGTGGAACAACACCGACGTCACCGACGACAACGGCCACGGGACGCACGTGGCCGGCACCATCGTCGCCCAGACCGACAACGGCACGGGCATCGCCGGCATCGCACCGGGCGCCTCGCTGATGCCCGTCAAGGTCCTCGATGCGGACGGGATGGGCTTCTTCTCGGACATCCTCGATGGCGTGGACTGGGCCCGCACGCACGGCGCCGACGTCATCAACCTCTCGCTCGGCGGGATCCTCGAGCCGGCCCAGGTCGCCCTGATCCAGCCGACCTTCACCGCCGCGCGGGCGGCCGGGATCCTCGTCGTCGCCGCTTCGGGCAACAGCGGGTCACCGATCATGGAATATCCGGCCGGCCTGCACGGCGTCGTCTCCGTGGCCGCCGTCGACGCGACCGACCTCCAGGCCGAGTTCTCGACCTTCAACCGCGGCGTCGACATTGCGGCGCCGGGCGTGGACATCCTCTCGACGACCGCGGGCGACTACGAGGAGTTCAGCGGCACCAGCATGGCGTCACCGCACGTCGCGGGCGTCGCCGCGCTGATCTGGTCGGCGCGACCGAGCCTGGGTGCGGCGGAGCTCGAAGCCGTCCTTCGCGTGAGCGCGGTGGACCTTGGCGATCCCGGCCGCGACAACGTCTACGGCTCCGGCCGCCTCGATGCCGAGGCGGCACTGGCGGAGGCGGTCCCGAGCCCGCTCCCCGACATGGAGCCGGCCCCCGGCTTCACCGATCCCCTGACGATCACGTTCAGCTCGCCGGCCGTCCCGAGGACCCAGACCTCGAGGAGCGTCAACGTCGCCTGGACCACGAGCCACCCGGTGATCGACGGCATCGTCCTGCGGCTGTCGTGGCGACTCGTCAACGGCCAGTGCCCGGATCCCGAGTCCACCTCCTACGACGACGTGTGGTTCCTCGACTTCGCGAGCCCCATCCACGAGACGGGCCTCGCGCCCGGATCCTGCTACCGCTGGGATGCCATCGCGATCGACGAGGAGGCCCAGCTCGCCGAGACCATCAGCGAGCGAGTCTCGATCGTCGACCGGACGGCGCCGAGCATCAAGTCCCGGAGCCCGAGGTCGGGTGCGACGGGCGTCTCGACACGCGCCTCGGCCAAGATCGTCTTCTCCGAGCCGGTCCGCGGCGTCTCGGGATCGACGCTTCGACTGAAGAACCTGAGCACCGGCCTCTGGGTGCGGGCGAAGGTCACGTACAAGGCGTCGACACGGACCGCGACCATCGACCCGAACAAGCTGATGTTCCGCGGCCATCGGTATGCGGTCGTGGTGCTCAGCGGCATCAAGGATCCGTCGGGCAACCGGCTGGCGCCGACGAGCTGGTCGTTCCGGACGAGCCGCTGACCGACCGGAGCCGCTGACCGACCGGACCGGCCGGGCGCGTCAGACCAGGTTCTCGACCGCCGCTTCCTGGCCGCGCTCGGCGGCGCCCATCGGGGCGGGATGCCGACCGGCGCGGAGCGCCTCCTGGGACAGATCGAAGGCGCCCCGGAGGTCGCCCTGTTCCGCCTTGATCTCGGCCCATTCGCCGAGGACCGCCTGGAGCTGACCCCGACGACCCTGCCCTCGAGCGACCCGGGCGGCGTCGTCGAGGATCGCGGACGCTGCATCGAGGTCGCCCTGGGCCCGGCGCGCCTGGGCGAGCGTGAGTGAGGCGCTGATCGCGGCCTTGCGGTTGCCGGTCTCCTCGGCCAGCCGGCGAGCCTCGAGCGCCCGGGTGGCCGCGGCGTCGCCCGCGCCACGCGCCAGGTCGATGCGTGCCTCCGTGTCGATGACGTGAGCGAGCGAGCGGTCGCTCCCGAGCCGTTCGAAGCCGGTGCGGGCGGCGGCGACGTGCTCGACCGCGCGATCGACCTGGCCGAGGGCGAGGAACACGAGGGCCAGCTCGTTCTCGATCGAGGCGACCTCGCGTTGGGCATCGGCCGCCCGGAAGTGGGTCAGGCTCTGCGAGCCGGTCGTCAGCGCCGCCTCCAGGTCGCCGAGCTCGTGGTAGCTCACGGCCAGTGAGAACAGGAATGTCGCGCGCCGCCGATCGTCGAGCATGCCGACCATCGCACGGGCCTGTTCGAGGTAGCCGAGGGCACGTTCCGGCTGGTCGTCGCGCGAATCGATGGTCGCGAGCGCGATGAGGATCCGCAGGCGGAGCTCGGAATCGACGGCCAGACCCTGGGCGATCTCGTCGAGCACGCGAAGGAGCAGCTCACGGGCACCATCGCCCTGTTCGAGCTCGTGGAGCGCGCTCGCTTCCCAGTAGGTCGCCCACGCCGCATCGGCGTTGCGGCCATGGCGGCGGAACAGTTCCGCCGCTTCGGACGCGGCCCGGACCCCTTCGGGGCCCTGCTCGAGGCGGCAGTAGCCCTCGGCGAGGGAGCGCAACAGCTCCGGCCTGACAGCCTCCGACGGGCCGTCGTCGAGGAGTTCCCTGTAAGCGTCGACGGCCTGCTGCCACTCGCCGGCGGCGAGGTGCAGGTCGGCCTCGAGCCGTGTCCACGCCGGCTCGCCGGCCGCGAGCAGCCTCGTGACCGGGACGCCGAGCCGACCGGCCAGGAAGTTCAGGGCGGCGAGCGACGGCTTCGCGAGTCCGTTTTCGAGCGCGCTCACGTAGGCCTTCGTGTAGCGGCCCTCGGCCAGCTGCGATTGGGTCATGTTCGCCCGGAGGCGTTCAGCCCGGATCACCGTCCCGATCCGACGGGCGAGTGGACGATCCGCGGCGGCGTGGGAGCGTGTGACTCTCGGCATGGGCGACAGTGTACTCCCCGGTCCAACCCCGGTTGACACTTTGCAAGAGGGCCGCCGGCGACGTCTGGAGCCGGTGGGCGATCAACCCGAGGCTCGGCAACGACGGGACGACGCGCCCATGTTCGATGAGCGAGACGAACGCCTTGCTGAGGGGGTCGGCCAGTTGCACCTGGCTCATCCCCAGGGCGACCCGCCTGCGGCGGATCTCGGCCCCGAGCCCTCGCGCGAACTCCGAGTCCGGGCCGAACGCCTGATGTTTAGCAATAGTTGACGACCGCATGACAGGGAGCCTAGCATGTCTGTGGGTGAAGCCAGCACGCGGCGTGAGACGGGAAGGAGTTCCCGATGTCCCGTTCACCAGCTGCTCGACTTCGCATCGTCGTCCTCGCCAGCGCGACTGCACTGTTCGCCCTGGCGTCGATGGCATCCACCGTCTTCGCCGATAGCACCGGAGGTTGGTTTCCCAGGTAACCGATCCACGACTTCAGACACTCGTCGTCCTGAGTTAGCGTCACGCGCCGCAGGCTTCGCCCAACCCCCCGATCCGTGCGCGCAGACCCTGGATGCGACTCCGGATCAGGCGCGGCCGGACAAGGCCCCCAGCCGCTCCGTCAGCCGCAGGTTCTCCCGGTAGTCGATCGGGACTTCGACCAGCGCCGGCCCCGGATGCTCGATGGCCCGCATCAGCGTCGGGTAGAGATCATCGGCGGATGACGGCCGGAATGCCGCCAGCCCGAACGACTCGGCGTAGGCGATGAAGTCCGGGTTCGTGAACGTCACGCCGAACGGGCGCTCGAACTCGCTCTGTTGCTTCCAATCGATCAGCCCGTACCCGTCGTCGCGCCAGATGACCACCGTGATGTCGGCGCCGATCCGCCGGGCCGTCTCCAGTTCCTGGCTGTTCATCAGGAACCCACCGTCCCCGCAAAGCGCGATCGCCCGTCGCTCCGGATGGACGAGCTTGGCCGCGATCGCGCCGGGCAGCGAGATGCCCATCGCCGCGAATCCGTTCGAGATGATGACCGTGTTGGGCTCGTAGGCCTGGTAGAGCCGGGCGATCCAGATCTTGTGGGCGCCCACGTCGCTGACCACGATGTCCGTCGGATCGAGCGCCCGGCGGAGGTCCGCGATCGCCTTCTGGGGCTTGATCGGCCAGCCGTCGTCGTGCTCGTACGCGCCGAGGTCGGCCAGCAGCGCCGTTCGCAGGTCCTGGTGCACGAGGGTCTCACGAGTCGCGTGGCGCTCGCTCGCGTCCCGGCCGCTGATGCCCTGCGGCAGGATCGCTGTCAGGAGACGTTCCAGCGTCCCGCCGATGTCGCCGACCAGTTCGATCTCGGGCTGGTAGGCCACGTCGACGTCGGCCGGCTGCGTGTCGATATGGACGATCCGCTTGCGGCCATCGGGGTTCCAGCGCGACGGCGCGTATTCGACGATGTCGTACCCGACGCACACGACGAGGTCCGCCCGATCGAACCCGGACAGCACGTGGTCGCGTGCCTGCAGGCCGACGGCCATGAGCGAGAGGTGGCTCCGGTCGTCGATCGCACCCTTGCCCATGAACGTGACCGCGACCGGCACGTGGAGACCCTTGGCAAAGACGCGAAGGGCGTCCGAGGCGTTCCGGCGAAGCACGCCGTTACCGGCGAGGACGAGCGGTCTCGCCGAGCCCGCGATGAGCCGGGCGGCATGGGCGATCGCCTCGTCGGTGGGTTCGGGCAGGTAGGCCCGCGTCGGCTGGATGGGTCGGAGCGCCTCGGGGATCGGCGTCGCCGCGAGGTTCTCGGGCAGCTCGATGTGCGTGGGCCCTGGTTTCTCGAGCTGGGCGACCCGGAACGCCTTGCGGGCGATCTCCGGCAGCGCCTCGACCTGCTCGACGCGCTGGTTCCACTTCGTGACCGGCTCGAGCATCCGGACGATGTCGACGAACTGGTGGGCTTCGCGGTGGACCTTGTCGAGGCCGGTCTGTCCGGTGATCGCGACCATCGGGGCGTGGTCGAGGAAGGCATCGGCGATGCCGGTCACGAGGTTGGTCGCGCCCGGCCCGAGGGTGGCCATCGCTGCCGCGGCTCGTCCGGTCAGGCGACCGTAGACATCGGCCATGAAGGCCGCGCCCTGCTCGTGGCGTGTCGTGATGTGGCGGACGACCTCCTGGCGGCTCAGGGCGTCGAGGATGTCGAGCGTCTCCTCGCCCGGGACGGAGAAGACGAACTCGCAGCCCTCGGCGGCGAGCGACTCGACGAGCAGGGAGGCGGCGGTCCGGACCGGCGTGGTGCCCATCGCCAGCGAGGCTAGCAGGTCAGGGGATCGAGACCGCGTTGCCCGAGACGCGGATGCCAGCTTCATCGGCGACGATCGAGACCGTCAGTCGGCTCGGCCGGCCCATCTCCACGCCCTGGGCGATCTCGAAGGAACCCGGCGACACGGCGTCACCGCGCGCCCGCAGGTACGCCCCGAGGGCCGCGGCCGCGGCGCCCGTCGCTGGGTCCTCCACGACGCCACCCACCGGGAACGGATCGCGCGCCCGGAATCGATCGGGTGCCTCCCGCCAGATCAGCTGGATGGTCGTGAGGTCGTGGTCGAGCATGAGTGTCTTGAGGGCCTCGAACGGGTAGTCGAGGCTCGCCAGCCGCTCGCGGTCGCGGGCGGCAACGATGAGGTGCTGCACGCCGGCGAATCCGACGGCCGGCGGGAGGTCGGGGTCGAGCTCGTCGCTCCGCCAGCCGAGCAGCTCGAGCGCGCTCGAGAGGAGCGCGGGGTCCGGCTCGCGGACCCACGGCGCGACCGAGGTCAACGTGGCCCGGATCAGCCCGTCCGCGTCCCGTGCGACGCCGACCTCGACCGGCCCGCCGTTCGTCTCCATGACGATCTCGCCGGCTCCGCCATCGGCGTCGGACGGGGCCGCCAGGCCGAGCTCGGCGAGTGCGACGCCGGCGGCGATCGTGGCGTGGCCGCAGAACTGGACCTCTGCGAGCGGGCTGTAGTACCGGACCCGGAAGCGGCCCATGCCGCCCGAACCGTCGGGCGCGAGGAAGGCCGTCTCCGAGTAGCCCACCTCGGCGGCGATCCGCTGCATCTCCGTCTCGGTCGGGAGGGCCGCGCCGACCCAGACGCCGGCCGGATTGCCGCCGTTCGGGTCGGTCGTGAACGCGGCCAGACGCAGGAGCGTGCCGACGGCGGGTTCGGACATCGATCGAGTATGGCGGCCCGATGAGGGCGGCGACCGGTCCCGTGCCGATGGGTCCGTTCGGCACGGGTCCGATATCGCCTCGCACCCTAGAGTTGCGCCCGATGAACGTCGTCGGCACCGTCGAACTGTTCTACGCCCTGCTCGCCATCGCCGCGAACGCCTTCGTGATCGGGCTGCTGGGGTTGTTCCTGGCCGCCCGCGGCTCGTCCGCCGCCGGGGCCTGGCTTGCGGGCGTCCGGTCCGGGCTGGGTCCCAGCGCCCTCGCTGGTGCGTTCGTCGTGGCCGTGCTGGCGACCGCGGGGAGTCTCTACTTCTCCGAGGTCGCGGGGTTCGAGCCGTGCCGGCTGTGCTGGTACCAGCGCATCGCGATGTATCCGCTGGTCGTGATCCTGGGCATCGCCGCCTGGCGCGGCGATCCCGGCGTCCGACGCTACGCCGCGCCCCTGGCGGCCATCGGGGCGGTCATCGCGACGTACCACTACCTGCTGGAGTGGTTCCCGACACTCGATTCGGGCGTCTGCTCCGCGACCACGCCGTGCTCGGTCGTGTGGTTCCGTCAGCTCGGGTTCGTCAGCCTGCCGTACCTCGCGCTGTCCGCCTTCCTGCTGATCCTGTCGCTGCTCTGGCTCACCAGGGCACCGGAAACCGAACGAGGACCCCGATGACCAAGAAACGATCATCCCGGCGAGCCACACCGCCGCCGCGCGGAGGTTCGATGCCGTCGACGCTCATCCTCGGCCTGGCGGGTCTCGTCATCGCCGGAGCGGCCGTCGTGGCGATCGTCCTGACGCAGTCAGGTTCGACACCTGCCCCGAGCGTCGCGGCGAGTCGATCCGCGCCGGGTGCCACATCGGCGGTGGTGACCGGGGCGGCGCTGCCGGCCTTCGCCCCGGGTGTCGCCGATCCGGCCGTCGGCCAGCCGGCGCCCCAGGTCGATGGCTCGTCCTTCGACGGCACGCCGGTGAGCATCGAGGCCGATGGCCGGCCCAAGCTCCTCCTGTTCATCGCCCATTGGTGCCCGCATTGCCAGCGCGAGGTGCCGGTGGTGCAGAGCTGGCTCGACGCGAACCGCCTGCCCGCCGGGGTCGATCTCATCTCGGTCGCCACCGCGATCGACCCGACGCTCCCGAACTATCCGCCGGACGCGTGGCTGGCCCGCGAACGCTGGTCAGCACCGGTCATCGTCGATGCCGATCGCCGGATCGGGACGGACTACGGGCTGACGGCATTCCCGTACTGGGTCGCGGTCGGCGCCGATGGGAACGTGGTCGAGCGCCTGACCGGGGAACTGACTCCCGACCAGCTCGACGCGCTGGTCGCCTCGCTCAGCGGGGGCTGACGCCGCCCTGGTCCGCGGAGTGGTGTCGGAGCTTGATCTCGAGCATCGCCGCGTCGGCTCGTTCGGTCAGCTGATCGGCCGTATCGCCCACCCCGAGCGCGGCGAGTCCGACGCTGATGCCGACATCGGCCTCGGCCTCGACCGCGGCCGCGATCGCCTCGAACCGGCGTTCCGCCTCTGGCAGGTCGGTCCCGGTCAGCCCGCAGACGAACTCGTCGCCGCCGTAGCGCACGATCGGGTCGAACGAGCGCAGCCTCGCACGGATCGCGCGAACGACGGCCTGCAGGACGCGATCGCCCGCCGCGTGGCCATCGCGGTCGTTGACGAGCTTGAGCCGGTCCACGTCGACGAAGGCCAGGACGAACCGACCGTCGGACCGGCGCGCCCGGTCGATCTCGTGCGAGAGGGCCATGCGGCCCATCTCGCGCCGATAGGCGCCGGTGAGCTGATCGAGATGTGCTGAACGCAGCTCGGATTCGAGACGAGCGCGCTCGCGAGCCGCGTCGGCGCGCTCCAGCCTGGCGCGCTCGCGATCGGCAGCGGCTCGGGTCCGGTCGACGGCCGCCCTGGCGGCGAGATCCTCCAGTTGCTGCAACAGGTCGGCCTCGGCGCCGTTCATCGACTCCGTCAGGTAGCCGGCCCGCCGATCGCGGTCGTCGCTCTCGCGCTCGCGCGACGTTGCGGTCAGGTCGCGCCCGGCGGACGTCACGTCGCGATCGTGTGCGGTGCCTGCACGCTTGAGACGGTCCACGAGCCGTTCGAACGATCCGCTGGCCCGCTGCTCGCGTGAGTTCTCGTACGCTCGCTCCTCGGCCGGCGTCAGGTTCGTTCGGCTGGCCCGATCGAGGTCGGCGGTCGCCTGGTCCTTGTCCGATGCGCGTTGGTCGCGCTCGGCGGTCGTCTGGTCCGTTCCAGACGACGCCTGATCGGCATCGGAGGACGCCTGATCGGCGTCGGACCCGGACTGGTCCGCGTCGGCCGCTGCCTGGTCGCGTTCGATCGCTCGGCGCGCATCGAGGACCGTCTGACGGGCCTCGAAGACCGGGTCGCCGACCGACGTGTGATCTTCGATGTTGATATCGGGGTTGTGCATGTGTCCCCCTCGGGCCGGCGCCGCGCAAGCCCGGCTGTGTGCGGATCCCGCGCGCGCACCGATACCAACCTACCGCTCGGTCCGGCCGGTCCGCAATCGATGAAAACCCTGCATCGAGCGCGACGCGACCCGGCGCATGTTCTGACTATCGGGTACTGGAATAGGCCGGTGCGTCCGCGCACATTGCCGGCAGGATCGTGCTCGATGAGGAACGTATGCCCCGACTCAGCCTCCGAACGAAGCTACTCGGCACCGGCCTGGTGCTGCTCGCCTTCACGGCCGCCATCTCCGCGCTGTCGATCGCGACGATCTCCGGAGCGGTGGACCGGGGTACCACCATCTACGACGACGGCGTCGTGCCCCTTCGCAATCTCGGAACCGCGCACAGCGCCTTCGCGCAGCTCAACAGGACCGTCACTTCCGTGCTGGTCGCCCGATCAGACGTGTCTGCCGATGAGGTGGCGGCGATCGAGCAGCAAGCCGCCGATGTCAGCGCCATGGTCCTGGGCAATGAGGGCGATGAAGGCACGCTCTCGGATGAGGAGGCTGCCGTCAAGGCGGCCTATCAGGTCCACCACGATGCCTACATGAGGGCCTTGGTGTCCGTGCTCGGACGGGCGTCGTCCGTTGAGTTCAGCGCTGCGTCGTCCGCGTACACCAGGGACCAGGCGCCGGCCTACGAGGCCGTCGATGCGGACATCTCGGCACTGATCGCGCTGGCTGAGGCGGACGCATCGGCGCAGGACCTGGCGCTTGACGCCACCAAGGCGTCGAGCCCGCTGGTCATCCTGTTGTGTCTGAGCATGGCCCTGATGATCGGTATGGCCCTCCTCTTGTGGACCAGCCGATCGATCACTCGCGGCATCCGGGAGGTCCAGCTCACCTTGACCGCGTTGACCGAAGGCTGTGCGACTCGGCTCGCTGAAGGGCTTGCCCGGCTGCGTGACAACGATCTGAGCTATCGGATCGTGCTGACCACGCCGGCCATGGTCCACCACGGCAGCGACGAGATCGGCGAGACGGCCCGCGTGACGAACTTGATGCGCGAGCGGCTCATCTCGACGGTCGAGGCGTATAACGCGGCCTGCGACGGCCTTGCCGGCATCGTCGGCGAGGTCCAGGTGGCATCCGAAGCGGTCGCGCAGACCGGCGGCCTCCTCAACGCCGCAGCCCGGGAGACCGGCGCTGCCATCGGCCAGGTCGCCGGCACGGTCCACCAGGTCGCGGCCGGGGCGGCCGAGCAGGCTCACGGCGCGTCCGACATGAACCGCGCCGTCGGCGACCTGGCGAAGGTCATCGACGTCGGTCGGCTCGGGCTCCACGGTGACGTCCACGAGGCTAGGCCTGGCCGTGAACACGATCGGCTCGATGGCAGCCGCGATCGAATCGATTGAAGGAAGCTTCCATGGAGGTCAGCGAGGTGTCGGCGTCCGCCGCGACCACCGCGACCCACGGCGCGACCGCCATGACCGAAGGGATGACCGGCCTGATGCGCATCAAGGAGGCCGTTGACGCCTCTGTCGTGTCGGTCGCGGAGCTCGGGGCGAAGGGGGAGCGGATCGGCGTGATCGTCGAGACCATCGACGACATCGCCGACCAGACCAACCTGCTTGCGCTCAACGCGGCGATCGAGGCGGCCCGGGCCGGCGAGCAGGGCAGGGGCTTCGCCGTCGTCGCCGATGAGGTCCGCCGGCTCGCCGAACGTTCGGGCCGGGCGACCAAGGAGATCGCCGCACTCATCGACGAGGTCCAGGCCAGCACGAAGGACGCGGCCGTGGCGATGAGCGCGGGTGCGAACGAAGTCGAGTCCGTTAGCGTGCTGGTCCCCAGCTTGATCGGCGCGCTCGAGGAGATCGTCACGTCGTCCGCCGCACACGCGGGAAGCGGTCGAGCGGATCGCGATCGCGATCGGCGAGATCTCCACCGCATCCACTGGCGTGTCGGGCGAGATCAGCGAGGTCACCGCGATCGCCCAGGCCAATCACGACGCTGCCACGATGATGGCCGCAGGCGCCGACCTCGTGGCCCGGTCCGTCGAGTCGATCGCCGCAGTGTCCGAGCAGAACTCCGCCGCCGCCCAGGAAGTCTCCGCCGCGACCGAGGAGATGTCGGCGCAGGCCGAGGAGGTCGCCGCCTCGGCGCAAGCCTTGTCGGAGATGGCCGATCAGCTCGATGCGATCGTCGGCCGCTTCCGGCTGACGTCCGACGACGAGGTGCAGGCCGAGGCGCCGGGCGGGTCCATCGTCGAACGTCGTCGGGCTGACGACTGGCAGCAGCGCTCCGCCTGATGGCGAAGCTGGACGCCAGGGACGTGATCGCCGAGGTGGCCCCGGTGGTCCCCGCGGACGGACCCGGCCCTGCGGCGCCCGAACTGCCGGCGCCGCCGCACCCGCTGCGGGTGCTCGTCGTCGACGACAGTCCCATGCTCCTTCGCGTGCTCACGCGCGGCGTCGAGCGCGGCGGTCACATCTGCCAGGGGGCCAGCGACGGCGTCGAGGCGCTCGAGGTCTTCGATACCTTCCGTCCCGATGTCGTGATCAGCGACTGGGAGATGCCCCGGATGGACGGTCCGGAGCTCTGCCGGCGTGTTCGCGAGCGGACGTCGGACACGTATCCGTATTTCATCTTCCTGACGGCGCTCGGCCAGCGCGAGCACATCCTCACCGCGATGGCCGCCGGTGCGGACGACTATCTCGAGAAGCCGCTCGATCAGTTCGCCCTGGACGCCGCGATGGTCGCGGCGTCGCGCGTGACCGACCTCCACGCCCGTCTACGCGAGCAACGGGATGACCTCCGTCGCCTCAACTTGCGGTTCCACGGCGACGCACGGCGCGATCCCTTGACGGGCCTCGGCAACCGGCTTCGCCTGCGCGAGGACCTGGCCGCCAGGACCGAACAGCCCGGAGAGGCTGGTGCCTGTATCGCCCTGTTCGACATCGACTTCTTCAAGCGCCTCAACGACCACGACGGTCACGTCGCCGGTGACGAGGTCCTCGCAGCCGTCGCAGCCACGATCCGCGATGCCGTCCGCGGCGGCGACAGCGTCTACCGCTACGGCGGCGAGGAATTCCTCGTCCTCCTCCCGAACGCCCCCATCGATCCGGGCGTCGGCGCGGCGGATCGGATCCGTCTGGCTCTCATCAAGCGAGCGATCGTCCACCCCGACAGCGAGGTCGGGCCGGTCGTCACCGTGAGCTGTGGCGTCGCCTATACCGAGCCGGGTGGCGGCGAATCGATCCAGGACTGGATCTACCGGGCCGACGAGGCCCTCTACGCGGCCAAGGCGGCCGGCCGCAACCGGGTCGAGCGCGGCGTGTCGGCCGGGCCGGCGGTCGCCTGACGATGTCGGTCGCGCGGCACGCGTCGAATGAGGAGCGCACGCTCGTCGCCGAGCGATATCGCCACCTCGTGCGCTACGTCGTCGGCAGGCTCGGTGCCACTGTCGTCGGCGTCTTCGATGAGGACGACGCGATGCAAGCCGGGATGGTCGGCCTGCTGGCGGCGCACGACGCCTACCGACCGGACCGCGGTGCCTCGTTCGAGACCTATGCCATCCTGCGCATCAGGGGCGCCATCCTCGATGCGGTCAGGGCTCTCGACCCCGTGAGGAGATCGAGCCGTGACGCCGCCCGTACGATCGCGGACGCCAGCCTCACCCTGTCCGCGACCCTCGGCCGCGACGCGACCGACACCGAGGTCGCCGAGCGTCTCGGCATGACCGTTGCACGGTGCGTCGAGCTGAGACGCGTCGGGGCGATCACCGTCGTGTCGCTCGAAGGGGACAGCCGCGAGGACGGCCGCGAACGGCCGGCCGGGCTGGGGGACACGATCGCTGATCCCCAGGCGATCGACCCGATGGACCGAGCGGCGCGGAACGAGGAGCTTGCGACGCTGGTCCGGGAGGTGGGGATGCTGGGCGTGCGAAACCGGAGGGTGATCGCGCTGTACTACCGCGACGAGCTCACCTTTCGCGAGATCGCCCGTGTGCTCGGGGTCTCCGAATCGAGAGCCTGCCAGATCCATCGCAGCGCCCTGCAGGGCCTGCGCGAGCGATTGTCGGCCAGTCCGCCGCCCGTCCAGGTGAGCTCCGCCGCCAGCTGATCAGTCGACCCGGACGTACAGCCCCGGGCCATCGGAGACCAGGCCGTACCGCCCCGGCTGAAGGATCGCCTCGCTCGACCCGACGAAGAGGGATCCGCCAGGTCGGAGGGCCTTCGCGAGGCGCTGGTGGACCGCCGTCTTGGCGGCGTCGGTGAAGTAGATGACGACGTTCCGGCACAGCACGAGATCGAAGGCCCGGATTCCGATCGGTTCGTCGAGCAGGTCGTGCTGACGAAAACTGATCATGGCCCTCACCTCGGGCCGGAAGGTCCACTCGCGCCCGTCGGCGATGAGGAAGCGATCGCGCCGGCTGGGCGACAGCCCGGCCACCACCGACATGTCGTAGCGGCCGGCGCGGCCGACCTCGAGGGCGAGCCGGTCGATGTCGCTCGCGACGATCCTGATCGGCTTGCCGGGGGCGAGTTCGTTCGCGAGCATCGCCAGCGAATACGGCTCGAACCCGAGCGAGCAACCGGCACTCCAGGCACGGAACCCCCGGCCGCTGACCAGCCGATCGTGGACCCGCCCCTCGAGCCGCTGCCAGGCCTCCGGATCCCGGAAGAACTCGCTGACGTTGATCGTGAGCATGCCCTGGAGTTCGGCCAGGAGCTCGGGCCGGCGACGACAGGCGACGAGCAGGGCATCCGCATCGGCCAGACCGCGGCTCGCGGCGAAAGCATTGACACGACGCCACATCTGGGCCGCACGGTACTGGTCGAGGTCGATCCCCAGGAGCTCGCGGAGCCCACGGGCAAGGCGGCTGTACCCGGCGAGATCGACCTGGGCCGGCGCGGGGAGCGCGTTCACCCGCGGCGTCCTCACGCAGACAGAAGCTGAGCGCGGCCGGGATCGCCGAGGCGATCGACGTCGAGGACGAGGGCCACCCCGCCGTCGGCGAGGATGGTCGCGCCGACCACCCCGATCGGCTGCTGGCCCGGCAGGCCGAGCGACTTCAGCACGATCTCCTCGGTCCCGAGGAACTCGTCGACGCCAAGGGCAAGGTCCGTGTCGCGGCGCCGGACGAGGACGGCCTTGACATACCCGTCGGCCTCGGTCTCGTGATGCGGATCGCCCATCGCGACGTCGAGTGGCTCCAGGGGGACCACGCCCCTGGGCAGGCTGAGGACCGGCCGCGAGGCGACCGTGCGGACCTCGCTGCGCGGCACGCGTTGCGTCTCGAGGACGGAACGCAGGGGGATCGCACAGATCCGTCGACCGGATCGGACCAGCAGGGCGTCGATGATCGCCAGGGTCAGCGGGAGGGACATGGCGAAGGTGGTCCCGGCACCGACGGTCGAGCTGATCGACACGTGGCCGCCGAGCCGCTCGACGTTCGTCCGGACGACGTCCATGCCGACGCCGCGCCCGGAGATGTTGGTGATCTCCCGGGCCGTGGAGAAGCCTGGCAGGAAGACCAGCCGGAGCGTCTCCGCGTCGGTCATCCCGGTCGCGGCCGCCTGATCGACGATGCCGCGCTCCACCGCGGCTCGGGAGATGGCCCCCGGATCCATGCCACGCCCGTCGTCGGCCACCTCGACGATGACCCGCCCGTCCGCATGGCGGGCCGTCACCCGGATCGAGCCCCGCTCCGGCTTGCCCGCGGCGAGCCGGTCGGGACCCGATTCGATCCCGTGATCGAGCGCATTCCGGATGAGATGCGCGATCGGATCGCCGACCTCCTCGAGGAGTGAGCGATCGAGTTCGGTCTCCCGGCCGTCGAAGGTGAGGCTGACATCCTTGCCGAGCTGGGCGGAGAGATCGCGCACCAACCGTGGAAAGCGGCTGAAGACCGTCTCGAACGGCATCATCCGCAGGTCCGTGACTCCCGTCTGGAGTCGATCGACGACCTGGGCGAAGTGGCGGGCGCCGTCCTCCGCTTCCGTCGCGAGCACGTCCTCACCGAGCCGGGCCGCCAGCTGTCGGGCCTGACGTCGCAGGCGCGTCTTCTGCACGATCAGCTCGCCGACGAGATTCATCAGGTCGTCGAGCTGGCCGACCTCGATCCGGATCGTGTGCGCAGCCGGCCGCCGGCTGGCCGCGACCTCCGGGTCCGCCGTGTCGTTCGGCTCGACAGGCACCGGGAGGGCCGCCTCGTCAAGCTCCTGGACCTCGGCCCGGACGGTCTCGTCGATCGCCAGGAGCCGCCCGATCAGATCCTCGAACTCGGCCGGGTCGCCGCGCAGCAACGCCGTCAGGACCGGGCCGCCGGTACCGGCCTCGATCTCGTCGAGCGACGGAACGCTGGCCAGCACGCTCCCGGTCTCGATCGCTGCCATGAGCCCTTGCATCAACCGGACATCCGACCAATCGGAGCCCTCTTCGACAGCGAATGTCAGGATGGATCGCGCTCCGTCCGTCGGCCGAGATCCGGCCGACAGTCGAGCCAACAGCTCGGCATCGACGGTGCTGGACGCCACGACGTCGACGCCGCTCGCCGGGGCCACAGGCGCCGGATCGGCGGCCAGGGCGACGGCCAACCGGTCGATGATCCCGCGGGCGAGCGGGGTGGCGTCGTCGGTGAGGGTGCGCCCGGCGCCGACCTCGTCGACCAGGACGCGCAGCACATCCACCGTCGGCAGCAACAGGTCGTCGAACGCCGCCAGGTCATGGAGGAGCCCGCTTCGGAGGGCCCCGAAGACCTCTTCGAGCGAGTGGGTGAGCTCCGCCATCCGGGCGTGGCCGATCGTCGCGGCGGAGCCTTTGAGCGTGTGCGCCGCCCGGAAGATCTCGGCGAGCGTCGCTTCGTCCGCGGCGTTGGCCTCGAGTTCGAGGAGGCCCCGCTCGATCCGTTCGATCTGCTCGACGGCCTCGGCGACATAGACGACATCGTCGCCCGGCTCGAGATCGAACGTGAGGTCCATCCGGCCTAGCCCGAGGTTCCCGCACCGCTGAGATCGGCGACCGTGGCGTCGGGCGCGTCCAGCAGGCGCTCGACGTCGAGGACCACGATGAGCCCGTCGGGCGTCCGGGCGATGCCCGCGAGATACTGCGTCGCCCCGTTCGAGGCGATCGCCGGCGCGGGTTCGATCGCCGACGCAGCGATGTGGGCGACCTCATCGACGGCGTCGACCAGCAGACCGATCTGGCCGTCACCGGCGTCGGCGACCACGATCCGGCTCAGGCGGGTCGCCGGGGCGTCCGGCAGGCCGAAGCGCTGGCGGAGGTCCATGATCGGGATCACCCGGCCGCGGAGGTTGATCACGCCACTGAAGGATCGATCGGCACCGGGCAACGCCGTGATCGCGGGCAGCCGAAGGATCTCGTGAACCCGCCCGACCTCCATGCCATAGCGCTCATCGGCGAGGACGCACACGACGAACTGGATGTCGGGGTCGGTGGTCGGCTCGGGATCCTGTTCGGCGCGCATGCTCAGGTATCGGCCACGGCGGTCGTTCTCCGTAGCGCCCGTCGGTCATTCGCCGATCCCGCGACCGCATCGACCGTCGCCGCCCACTCGATGATCGCGCCGGCCAACTCGTCGAGAGGCAGGATGCGATCGGCCAGCCCTGCCTCAGCGACGGCGCGCGGCATGCCGTACAGGACGGATGTGGCCTCGTCCTGGGCGAGCACGAACCCACCGTGATCGCGTGTCGCCTGAGCACCGACGGTGCCGTCCCGGCCCATGCCCGTGAGCACGACCGTCAGGAGGTGGCGACCCCAGACCGGCGCCGCGGCGACGAGCGTGACGTCGGCCGCCGGCCGGAGGCCGCTGACCCGCGGCGATCCGTCGAGCGTGACACGACCGGTGGCGTTCACGAGGACGTGTCGATCGCCGGGGGCGACGAGGACGAGACCGTTCACCAGCTTGGTCCCCGCCGCCACCTCGCGAACGGGCAGCGGGCTGAGTCGATCGAGACGTTCGGCCAGGGTCGTGGTGAAGCCGTTGAGCATGTGCTGGACGACGACGACGCCCGCGCCAAGGTTGGTCGGCAATCCGCTCAGCAGGATGTCCAGGGCGCGCGGGCCTCCTGTCGAGGTCGCGACGACGACAAGCCGTCGAGCGCGTCGGCTCGTCCGGTCGAGATGATCGACCACAGGGCGAACCGGCGGGCGCGATCCCAAGGAGTCCGACGAGGCGGACGAGCCTGTCGGCGTCGCGACGATCCGCGACAGTGGGACGAGCGCGGCCGCCCGGATCTTGGCCAGGAGGTCGTCCACGAACTGATTCGGCCCGTTGCCCCAGGGCGTGTCGGGCTTCGCGATGGCGTCGATCGCTCCGGCCTTGAAGGCATCCATCGTCACCTCCGCGCCTGCCTTCGTCGCGCGACTCAGCATCAGGACCCGGGTCGGCCGCTCGGCGAGCAGGCGACGGAGCGTCGCCAGGCCGTCCAGTCCGGGCATCTCGACATCGAGGGTGACCAGGTCTGGATCGAGCCGGCGCGCCGCCTCGAGCGCCTCGAGTCCGTCGGCCGCCATGCCGGCGACCTCCATCCCCGGCGTCCTGCCGATGACGCGGCTGAGGACCATCCGCATGACGGCCGAATCATCGACGACGAGGATGCGGATCGATGGCGTCATCGGGTGCCGACAGCTTGCAGGAGGTGATCGCAGCCCATGGCCTACCGCAGGAGACGGCTGACAGCGCTGACGAACGGGCCCGCGGCGAGCGGCTTGACGAGGAACTCGCGCGCCCCGCGGCGGATCGCGTCCATGACCACCGACTGCTGGCCGATCGCGGAGAGCATGGCGACCTTGGCCGATGGATCGAGGATCCGGATCTGGTCGAGGGCCTCGAGACCGTCCATCTCGGGCATCGTGATATCCATCAGGACCGCATCGGGCCGTTCCCGGACGTAGGCGTCGACGGCGGCCTGCCCGGTCGCCGCCTCGATGACGTCGTGACCGGCCTCTGCCAGGAGCCGCGCGCTTCGCCGTCGAACGAAGGCGGAATCGTCCACGATCAGGATCTTGGCCATCAACGTTCTCCGATCTCTGGTGTGCGGTCGCTAGAGGATCGATACTTCATGGATCGTCCTGACTGACAGTCGGCCTGTCCGGAGGTCGAGCTCGATCGAACGCCCGGTGGCGCCGCCAAGGTCGCGGGCGGTCAGCCGGAGGCCGACGGCCGCCAACGCCTGGTCGAGCGCGACGACGTTGCGCCGCCCGACTTCGAGGCTTGCGCTCACGCCGATGAACATCGCCGCGCCACCGGCGGCCTTGAATTGGGATCGACGGAGCGAGGCGCCTGCGTCGGTCAGGGTCTTGAGGAACCACGGCAGCCCGGTGTTCACATACTTCGCCGGATTCCCGGTGAGCACGCCGGTGGGCAACATGAAGTGGGCGAGACCGCCGATCCGAGTCACAGGGTCCCAGGCGCTGAGCCCGACGCACGACCCGAGCCCGAGGGCGGCGAGGGAGGCCCCTGACGCGTCGACCACGGCCTCGCCGATGCCGACGGTCCGCCGTAAGCGAGCCTCGGTCACCACGGGCGCCGGCCTGACCATCATCGCGACGAAGGCACCACGAGGAGGACGCCGGTAGCGTCCCGAGCGTCCTGGGAGAACCTCGTGCGGGCCGCGAGGATCAGCTCATCGCCATCGGCGACGCTGACGATCGCGTCCAGGATGGCGCCCGCCATATCGTGGGCGAAGACCGGGACCGTGGGATGGAGGACCTCCCCGAGGTGATCGCCCAGCCGACTGAGGACGGCCGAGACGGCGACGTTCGCGACCTCCTCCAGTGCCGAGCGCTCGAGCGTGGTCATGCCGGCCGTTGCGGGATCTTCCGGTCCCTCGTCGGCGAGCCCGTCAAGGACGATCCTTGCCAGGCTCCGTGCCTCATCCGCCGGCAGCATGAGGACCGCGTGGCCGTTCAGGCGGCCGGAGAACCCGACGTAGACCGCGACGACGGCGGTCTCGGGCCCTCCTGCACTGATCAGGACGTCGGTCGGGCTGAGGCGGCGAACCTCCGACGACGAGACGCGGAGGCGACCGCCACACATCTGCTCGCAGCTGGCGACCGCGCCGTCGAGTCCGTCGGCGAAGGCCTCCAGCAGGGCTGGGTCGTCAAGGGGGTCGCGGAGGTTGATGGTCACGAAGGCCTCGGAGCGGATCACACAGCCGCCGTCGGGTGGCTCGATGGAGGTATCGGCTGGATCGGCGTCGGTCTGAAGGGGCCCGATCCGAACGAGGCGGATCCGGTCGGGCAGGGGAGTCGAATGGGTCCTTGGCGGAGTGGCGGTAGACTGCCTTCCCACCGCTGGCCACCCATCAGCACCACCCGTGGCTGGAGACATGGCTGAGGAGTTCCCGGCTCGAGGACCAGGCTCGCCGCCGCCAGGCCGTCTGCAGACGCGTCTCGGCCGATCGGTGCCGTTCGTCCTGGGTGGGGTGGTCACCCTGCTGGTCGTCTTCCTCTACGGCATCCTGGTCCCGGGGAAGCCGCCGCTGACCCAGCGTGACATCGACGACACCATCGCCAGCGCCCTGGCGTCGGTCACGCCTCCGCCGGCCTTCTCGGAGTTCGTGTACCAGGCCGTCCAGCCGTCGCTCGTCCTGATCCAGACGAACACGCCCCGCGGAGGGGCGGCGCCCGACGCGACACCTGACGAGGACGGCGGCCTCGGCAGTGGCGTGGTCGTGAGCCAGGAAGGCGACATCCTGACGAGCCTGCACGTGATCGACGGTGCCACCGAGATCAAGCTGACGTTCGCCGACGGGACGACGTCGGGTGCCGATGTCGTCGCCCGCCAGCCCGAGAACGACATCGCGGTGCTTCGGGCGACCCGCCCCCCGGCGGATCTCGTGCCTGCCGTCCTGGGCAATCCCGCCGCCGTGCGTCAAGGGAGCGAGGCCTATGCCATGGGCAGTCCGTTCGGGCTCTACGGTTCGATGAGCGTCGGCGTCATCTCCGGTTTGGACCGCTCGTTCCAGATGCCCGGCAGCGACCAGGTCCTCACGGGACTCATCCAGATCGACGCTGCCGTCAATCCGGGGAACTCCGGTGGGGCGTTGACAGACCGAGAGGGTCACGTGATCGGGATCGTCACGGCCCTCATCAATCCGACCGATGACGATGTCTTCATCGGCATCGGGCTCGCGGTCCCGATCGATGTCGCCGGCGGCGCCGCCGGCCTGCCCCCGTACTGAGGAGAGACGCGAGTGGAACAGCCAGAGATCGCCGACCGCGCCGCTCCGATGGAGCGACTCCTGTACGAGGTGAAGAAGGTCATCGTCGGGCAGGATCATCTCCTGGAGCGACTCATCGTCGCGCTGCTCGCCCGTGGCCACATCCTCGTCGAAGGGGTGCCGGGCCTGGCCAAGACCATGGCGATCAAGACCCTCGCCGAGGCGATCGGCGGTGAATTCAAACGCATCCAGTTCACGCCCGATCTGGTGCCTGCAGACCTGATCGGCACCCGGATCTACAACCAGAAGACCGGTGAGTTCGGGACGTCGCTCGGCCCGGTCTTCGCCAACCTCCTGCTCGCAGACGAGATCAACCGCGCGCCGGCCAAGGTCCAGAGCGCGTTGCTCGAGGTCATGCAGGAGCGGCAGGTGACGATCGCGCGCGAGACGTACAAGGTGCCGAGCCCATTCCTCGTGCTCGCCACCCAGAACCCCATCGAGACCGAGGGGACGTACGCCCTGCCAGAGGCCCAGATCGACCGTTTCATGATGAAGGTCCTCGTGGACTACCCGAGTCAGTCCGAGGAGTTCGTGATCGTGGAGCGGATGACAGGCCTGTTGCCGGTCGTCGGCCAGGTGCTCTCGACCGACGGGCTCCTCGCCATGCAGCAGGGTGCCGACCGGGTCTACGCCGATCCGGCGTTGTTCGAGTACGCCGTGCGATTGGCGACGGCCACCCGGGCTCCCGAAGGCCACGGCCTCGGCGAGTTGAAGCGGTACATCACCTACGGCGCGAGCCCGCGGGCATCGATCAACCTGATCCTCACCGCGCGGGCGCTCGCGTTCGTCCGGGGCCGCGACTACGTCCTCCCCCAGGACGTGCTCGACATGGCGCTCGACGTGATGCGCCACCGCATCGTGCTGTCGTTCGAGGCGCTCTCGGACGATGTGACCAGCGACGCCATCCTCAAGACCATCCTCGACCGGATCCCGGTCCCGGTCGTCCCACTTCGGGATCATGGCAACGTCCACGTCAGCGCCTGAGCGCATCCTCCAGCGACTCGACTGGCAGGTCATCCGCCGGCTGGACGGCCTGCTTCAGGGCGACTACCGGAGCCTGTTCCACGGCCACGGCGTGGACTTCGCCGACCTGCGCGAGTACCAGTACGGCGATGACGTCCGCTACATCGACTGGAGCGTCACCGCCCGGATGGACACGCCGTACATCCGCGAGTACGTCGAGGATCGCGAGATCACCGCGTGGTTCCTGCTCGACCTGAGCCCGTCGGTCGACTTCGGCACGGCCGAGTCGGAGCGGCTGAAGCGGAGCGTCCTCGTCGATTTCGTCACGACCCTGGCGCGTCTGTTGACGCGGCACGGCAACCGGGTCGGCGCCGTCTTCTACGGCGGCCGGGTCGAACAGACGATCCCGGCGCGCGGTGGGCGGATCCAGGTCCTGCGCCTCATCAACGACCTCCTGCGACAACCGCGTCTGGCGACCGCGCCGTTCACCGACCTGACGCCACTGCTCGAGGCGGCCCAGCACTCGATGAAGGGCCGCTCGCTCGTGTTCGTCATCTCGGACTTCATCAGCGCCCCGGGCTGGGAGCGGTCGATGAACCTGCTCACGCAGCGGCATGAGGTCATGGCGGTCCGCCTGTTCGACCGCCGGGAGATGGAGCTCCCCGATGTCGGTCCGCTGATCATGGACGACGCGGAGACCGGCGAGCAGCTCTACGTGGACACGCACGACAAGGGTTTCCGCCGCCGCTTCCGCGAGGCGGCGGACCGACGTGAGGCGGTGCTGACCGAGGCCTTCCGCCGATCCGGGGTCGATGCCGTGTCGCTCTCCACCGACGACGACCTCGTCACGGCCATCGTCCGCATGGCGAAGCTCCGCCAGAAGCGCCGGAACTGACGCGTGACGTTCATCTGGCCGACGATGCTGCTGCTCATCCTGCTGATCCCGCTCGGGGCGGCCGGCTACCTCGCGCTCGAGCGCCGCCGACGCCGCAAGGTCGCCGCCTACGGCATCTCGACAGGCTCCGCGTCGGCCGGCGTTCCGGCGCGGTTGGTCGGCCTGCGGCGTCGGATCGCGTCGGCCTTCATCCTGGTGGGCCTGGCCATGCTGGTGATCGCGATGGCGCGGCCGCAGAGCGTCATCAGCGTGCCGCGGGTCGAGGGCACGGTGATCCTCGCATTCGACGTGTCCGGGAGCATGGCGGCCGACGACCTCAAGCCGACACGCATGGAGGCGGCCAAGGAAGCGGCGCGAACGTTCGTCGAACGCCAACCGACCTCGATCCTGATCGGAGTCGTGGCGTTCAGTGACAGTGGCTTCTCGATCCAGGTCCCGACCCGCGACCAGCCGCAGGTCCTCGCCGCGATCGACCGGCTCGCCCCGGAACGCGGTACCTCCCTCGGCCGCGGCATCCTCACCTCGCTCACGACGATCGCCGCCGCAGAGGCCGATCCCGCGGAGGGCTACTACACGAACCGATCGCCCGGACCCACGCCCGACCCGACGCCTGTCCCGGCCGGGACATACGCGCCCGCCGCGATCGTCCTGCTGACCGACGGCGAGAACAACCAGTCGCCGGATCCCCTCGAGGCCGCCGGGGTCGCGGCGGATCGTGGCGTGCGGATCTTCACGGTCGGGATCGGGAGCGCAGCGGGATCGACGCTCGAAGTCGAGGGCTTCATGGTCCACAGCCGCCTCGACGAGCCGATGCTCCGCCAGATCGCAGCGATCACCGACGGGGCCTACTACGGGGCCACCGACCCCGACGAGCTCACCGCCGTCTACGACCGCATCGACACCCGGCTCGTGGTCAAGCCGGAGGCGATGGAGGTCACCTCGCTCTTCGCGGGCGTCGGCGTCCTGGTCCTGCTCGTCGGCGCCGTCGCGTCCCTGACCTGGCTGGGTCGCCTGCCATGAGGCGTCCTGCGATGTCGCGCGCCCGGGCCGGAGGGGTCGCCTGATGGAGTGGCTGTCGCCCGGCCTCCTCCTGCTCCTCGGCGTCTTGCCGGTGCTCGTCGCGGTCCGCATCTGGGCACTCCGACGTCGGCATTCCGGGCTGCGTTACTCCAGCCTGTCGCTCATCCGGGAAGCGGGGCCACGGTCGTCGCGCATCCGACGCCACCTGCCCTTCGCCCTGTTCGTGCTGGCGATCGGCAGTCTCGTGCTCGCGATGGCCAGGCCGGTCAGCATCGTCAGCCTCCCGGCCGGCCGGACGACGGTCATCCTCGCCATGGACGTGTCGCGCAGCATGTGCGCGACCGACATCCCGCCCAACCGGCTGCTGGCCGCGGAAGCCGCGGCCTCGTCGTTCGTCCAGCGCCAGGGGTCGACCACCCAGATCGGGGTGGTGGCGTTTGCCGGTTTCGCCGAGATCGTCCAATCGCCGACGACGGACCAGGAGGTCCTGCTCGACGTCATCGAGAGTCTGACCACGGGGCGACGGACGGCGGTCGGCAGCGCCATCCTGACGTCACTCGACGCGATCGCCGAGATCGACGACAGCGTCGCGCCCAGCCAGTCCGAGGGCGACCCGCCCGGTGAAGCGCCGGTCCCGGTCCCGAGTGGCGCGTTCGCCCCGGCCATCGTGGTCCTCTTGACCGACGGGGCGAGCAACGCCGGGCCGGAGCCGGTCGAGGCCGCCGCACAAGCCGCGGCCCGGGGTGTTCGCGTGTACACGATCGGGTTCGGGACCGCGGACCCCGGCGCGGGGAGCTCCCAGTGCGGGCAGCAGTTCATCGGTCGCGAGCCGATCGACAATCCGAACTTCGGCGGCGGCGGCGGTGGAGGGGGCTTCCGTCGTGCGATCGATGAGGAGACGCTGACCGCGGTGGCCGAGGCGACCGGGGGGACCTATTACCCGGCGGAGAGCGCGGACGAACTGCACACGGTCTTTGCCAACCTGCCGACCAACCTCATCATGCGTCACGAGGTGACGGAGATCAGCGTCGCCTTCGTGGCGCTGGGGGCGTTGCTGGTCGCCCTGGCGATCCTGCTCGGTCAGGCCTGGCGCCCGCTGCCCTAGCCGCTGCCGGTCGAGCGCGTGCGTCCAGGCCGGCGACTCACCCCGGTGCGGGAGGTGCCTTCGGCTGCCGCCGCTGGACGACCAGCGCGAGGACCGCGACGAGCGCGACGGCGACCAGCCAGGCCGGGAGAAGCCAGTCCGGGTAGGTGAGCTTGAGGACGGCGTCGAGCGACCAGGCCCCGAATCCGATCAAGGCGATCGAGAGTGCGGCGGCCATGATCACCGACACCCACGACCAGCCGTTGTTGGCGTTCCAGAACCCGTTCGGCCCGTGGAATCCGATCGAGGCGACCGCGAGGTCAGCGGCGACGATCCCTGGCCCGATCGGCCCGCCGAGCCCGAGGAGGATCAACGCGCCGCCGCCGACTTCGGCGATGGCGACGACCCAGACCCAGGCCCTGCCGGGCGCGAACCCGATGCTCTCGAGCCAGCCGGCGGTTCCGCCGATCCCGTAGCCGCCGAGGAAGCCGAACTTCTGGAGCCCGTGCGCCATCACCACCATCGCGACGAAGAAGCGCAGGATCATCAGCCCGAGGTCCGGATACATGCAAGGCCCTCCTCCTGGTCGCTTGGCGTGCACTTGTTCGCTCAGCGGCAACGCTCCACCGTCAGAGTAGGTGTCGTTGTCAAGGCAACCTGATTCGCCGGGTTGCGCGGCGGCATATGTACCCCCGCGGAGTCGCCAGCCACGCCGAACAGGTGGTAGGCGGCGGCCTGGCATCGGCAGACCCTGTCGCCATGTCCGCGCGTTGGAACCCGATGTCGACCGACGATCCCCTGCGTGACCCGACGCGTGCACGGTTCGGCGTGGGCCTGGTCCTGCTCATCGGCGCCGCCGTCGGTATCGCGTGGATCGCGGTCACGGTCGTCGGTGGCGGAGCGTGGAGGATCGGGGGCTCCGCGCCGCAGGTCGTCGGACTGGTGACGGTCGCCGGGATCGGCGTGGCCGGGATGGTCCTGATGGCGCGCCGTCATGCCACCACCGTGCGCGAGCGGACGGACGAGCTCGTCGAGCAGACGGCTCTGACGCGGTTCGTCCTCGATACGGCGAGTGACGCCGTGGTCACCATCGACGCCGCCGGCTCCGTGGTCGAAGCGAACCTCGCCGCGGAGCGCATGTTCGGGACCGAAGCCTCCGAGATGGTCGGCCGAGATGCGATCTCGACGATCGTCGCGGTTCCCGACCGTGACCATGTGATGGAGCAGATCGAGCGCCTGTGCAGCCTCACGGTCGCGGCGTCCGTCAGTCCTCGAGCACCCGCCGAGCTCCTCCGCGCGGACGGCACGGCCTTCTCCGCGGAGTGCCTCATCACCGCGACCGGCCGGGGCGCCGGGCGTCGGATCCACCTGTTCGCGCACGACGCCTCGCACCAGCTTGCCGCCGAGCGGGCCGTGAGCGAGCACGTCGAGGACCTCGCGGCGCTGCTCCAGGTGGCCCGCGAGCTCTCAGGCTCGGAGGCCGCCCAGGAAAGCCGTCGCGCGATCTGCCGGGCCGCACGACAACTGTCCGCTGGTGAGTTCGCCCACGTCTTCGAGCTCGACGCGGAGCGGAACGTGCTGCGACTCACGGCATCCGACGGCAGCGGGATCGACTTCCTGGAACTGCCCTTGACCGGCCGGCCGTCGCTGCTGTCCGATGCCTTTAGGTCCGGCGAGGCGACGTTCTCGGGTGACATGCTCGTCGACCCTCGCGCGGACCGCGAAGCCGCCGCCCGCGTCGGGATCCGGGCGGGTTGCTTCCAGCCGATCGTCGGCGACGGCCGGACGATCGGTGTCCTCGTGGTCGGATGGCGCCAACCGATCGACGCTCTCTCTCCGCGCATCGCCTCCCTCCTGGGGCTGTTCGCGACCCAGGTGGCGGCCGTCCTCGAACGGGCGGACCTCATCGCCCGGCTGGCGGATCTCGCCCGAACCGACTCGTTGACCGGGCTGGCGAACCGTCGGGCGCTTGACGAGTCGCTGGCGCGGGAGCTCGACCGAGCCGACCGGACGGACCAGCCATTGGCCGTGGCCATGATCGACATGGATCACTTCAAACGGTTCAACGACCAGCGCGGCCACCAGGCTGGCGACTGGCTCCTGGCCGAGACCGCCCGCGCGTGGACGCGGGAGCTTCGACCGTCCGACACGCTCGCTCGTTACGGGGGCGAGGAGTTCGTGGTGGTCCTGCCGAACTGCACGGCCGACGCCGCGATCCACGCGATCGAGCGGTTGCGCGGGGTCGTGCCCGCCGGCCAGACATGCTCGGCCGGCATCGCGACGCGGACGCCGGGCGAGGCATCGGATGCGCTCCTGGAGCGCGCGGATGCGGCGATGTACGTCGCCAAGCGGGCCGGCCGCGATCGGAGCGTCGCCGCCCCGATGCCGGCTCTCCGGCGGGCGTCAGCGCGCCGCGGGCCCGCAAAGCCAGAGCCGGGCCGCGATCCGGCGCCGAGAGTCGCCGGCTAGGGGGTCACCGGAAGTAGCCGGTCACGTCGAAGATGAGCTGGGTCGTGGCACCGGTCGTGGCCACGTAGGTGGCGTTGAGCCGACCGCCCGTCCCGAGCGCGACGGTCACCCCGTTGGCGCGCGTGTCGCCCTTCGGGAAGTTGATCGACGAGGTCGTCGCCCCGGCGGCCGGGGCCAGGACCACATAGCCGCCCTTCGTCTGGCCGGTGACGGTCAGGTTGCCGGTGACCGCGACGGCGTCGGTCGGGACCGGCGTGCCGTCGGCGACGACGAAGTTGCGGGGCGTGTTGGCGCGGAACACGCCGTTGAGCCCGATGTTGCTGCGGCTGTCGAGGACCCGGGTCGGGGTCAGCGGGAAGAAGGACGCTCCGCCTGGACCCGCCAGGTAGTAGCCGGTCACGTCGAAGATGAGGTGGGTGGTGGCCCCGGCCGTGGCCGTGTACGTAGCACTCAGGGTGCCACCGGCCCCGAGCGCGACCGTGACCCCGTTGGCGCGCGTGTCGCCGACCGGGAAGTTGAGCGACGAGGTCGTCGCTCCGGCCGCCGGGGCCAGCACGACGTAGCCGCCCTTGGTCTGGCCAGTGACCGTCAGATTGCCGGTGACCGCGACCGCATCAGCCGGGATCGGCGTACCGTCCGCGACCGTGAATGTGCGGGCCGTATTGGCATGGAACACCCCGTCGAGCCCGACGTTGCTGCGGCTGTCGAGGACCCGGGTCGGGGTCAGGGCGTGGAAGCGCGAGCCACTGCTGCTGACGGTGTAGTAGCCGGTCACGTCGAAGATGAGCTGGGTCGTGGCACCGGTCGTGGCCACGTAGGTGGCGTTGAGCCGACCGCCCGTCCCGAGCGCGACGGTCACCCCGTTGGCGCGCGTGTCGCCCTTCGGGAAGTTGATCGACGAGGTCGTCGCTCCGGCGGCCGGGGCCAGGACCACATAGCCGCCCTTCGTCTGGCCGGTGACGGTCAGGTTGCCGGTGACCGCGACGGCGTCGGTCGGGACCGGCGTGCCGTCGGCGACGACGAAGTTGCGGGGCGTGTTGGCGCGGAACACGCCGTTGAGCCCGATGTTGCTGCGGCTGTCGAGGACCCGGGTCGGGGTCAGCGGGAAGAACCGCGAACCGGGTGGCGCCGAGACCTCGATGTAGTCGGTCCTCGTCATCACGTTGCTGCCGGCCGCGTTGGTGGCCGTCAGCTTCACGGTGTAGGTGCCCGGGTTGTAGGTGTGGTTCGGCTCGAATGCTGTGGACGTGCCGCCGTCGCCGAAGTCCCACGCATACGTGAGGGGCGCGGTCCCGGTCGAGGTGTTGTCGAAGGTGACCGTGAGCGGCGACGTGCCCGACCTCGGCGAACCGGTGAAGTTCGCATCCGGCATCGTCGGGGCCGTCACGTTGATGTAGTTCGACCTGACCCGGGTGCCGTTCCCGACGTCGTCGGTGACGGTCAAGGTCACGTCGAACTGGCCTGCGGTGGCGTACGTGTGGACCGGGTCCTTGAGCGTTGACGTGTTGCTGCTACCGGACGTGGGATCGCCGAAATTCCAGGCGTACGTGAGTGTCCCGGTCCCGGTCGAGGTGTTCGCGAAGGTCACCGCCAGCGGCCAGGTCCCCGAGGTTGGCGCCCCGGTGAAGTTCGCGACGGGGTCCGGCGCACCCGCGCCGCTCTCATGGTGGTGCCAGTAGACCTCCGTGACGTCGTTGAAGGCGACGACGACGATCCCGCTCGCGCTGGTGACGTTCTGCTTGGTCGAGGTGGCGTTGTTCAGGTCCGCGGCGCTCTCGTCGCGCATCACGACCGTGCCGTCGCCGGCGGCGAACGAGATGGGGGCCGTCGGCGAGGTCTTCTCGACGATCTCGCCACCTTCCTGGCCGCTGCCATTGCCGCCGGCCGGCCCGGTCATGAACACGTGGAGGGTCGATGTGCTGGTGTCGAGCTCGAGGATCGGCCGCGTGTTGCTGTTGCTGTTGGTTCCGACGACGTGTGACGTCCAGCCACCAGCGGCCGCGCGGGCGAGGAGGAAGATCAGCGGTTGGCTCCCGCTGTTGCTCGTCTTGACGACCGCATAGACCCTGCCGCTCGAATCCGTCTTGAGATTCATATGGTCGTCGGCGGGGGCCGGGCTTCCTGGCGCGGCCGACAGCGCGGTCTCGATCGTCCAGTCGGCGTCCGCACCGCCGTCGGGCTGCCAGGCGAAGTAGTCCTTGTCGTCCTCCTGGTTGCTCCAGAAGACACCGATCCGTGGCTGGTCCTCGGCCGTGAACGCGATGATCGAGGAGATGTCGTCGTCCGCGACATCCGCCTGTGGGAACGGCATGGCCTGCGGCGCGGACCACACCGCGTCGTTCCCGCCGACGGTGTGATTCGTGAACACCTGGTTGTTGTCGTCGGTCTCGCGTGTCCACGTGGCCCAGAGCGTCCCCGTGGAGTCCTTGGCGATGACCAGCGTCTCGCTCCGGATGTTCGTGCGCATGGATGCCGGGAACCCGCCATCGGGCGTGTAGGTGTCAGCGCCGGCGTTGTAGCTGAATCGGTACAGCCGTGTCTGACCGGTCTCTCCGGAGCCCGCGCCCCCACCGTCATCGAGTGACCGCTGCGAGGCGACGTACAGCTTGTTCCCGTCCCAGAGCGTGTCAGCGCGGGTCCCCACTCGATCGTCCAAGGCCGTCGCTGTCCGGATCCACGTCTCGCTGCCCGTGTCGAGCCGGTAGATGTAGAAGCCGGCCGGGGAGTTGCTCCACATGCTGGCCCACCACTTGCCGTCGTTGAACCAGAGCTTGCTCTCGGGCTTCGACCCCGTGATGGCATCGCCGGTCGCGGGAAAGTCCTCGTGGCCGATATCGGCGGCCGCGGCGACGCCCGCGCCGGCGAGGACGAGCAGCAGCAGGCTCGCCGCGAAGGCGCGGGTGAGGGCGCGTGCCAGCCGCCCGCGCCACGACGACGTGGTCGATCGGGGGTGTCGGCCGATGAAGATGTCCGGGGGGTACATCGTTCCTATGATGACCGGGGACCCGAAGGTACGGTCGATTCCGGCGAGATTGCTGTGGTCCGCGGGCAACACCCTCGGTGTCGCGTGTCCGGCCCGGGTCAGTACCCGAAGGTGCGGTGCAGGAAGGCCGCCATCTGGCCGCGCGTCACGACCCCCGTCGGGCAGTACCGGCGGGGCGCGCAGCCGTTGGTCAGGCCTGCCCGGGCGATCCGGTTGATGCTGCTCTCGTAGGCCGAAGTCTCGTCGTCGCGGAAGTAGTCCTTCGGCGACTTGGACAGGTCGAGGACCCGGCTGACGAACGCGGCGAGCTGGCCACGGCTAAGGACCTGGTTCGGGCAGAACCGCTTCGTGCCGCAGCTGAGCGCGAGCCCGGCCTTGGCGAGCCGGTTGATGTTCGCCTCGTGCTTGGAGCCCTTGTCGTCGCGGAAGTAGTCCTTCGTGGTCTTGGGCAGGTTCAACGCCCGGGCCAGGAACGAGGCCATCTGGCCGCGGGTGACGTGGTCGTTCGGGCAGAACTTCGTCTTCGAGCAGCCGGCCGTGATGCCCGATGCGTAGAGCCACGCGATGTCCTTGGCGAACTTCGACGTCTTGATGTCCGTGAACGGCGGCTTCGGCGGCGCGCTGTCGCTGCCCTCAGCGACGACATCGATCAGGACCGATGAGAAGTCGGTGCCATCGAAGCGGTCCAGGTCGACGCGGCCGGTGATGCCGGCGACGGTGCCGCTCGAGGTGTACTGCCAGAACGTCCAGCCGAAGCCGGCCCAGTCGGAGGCCGGCACCAACGGGGCGGGCGCGGTGGTCCAGTGCGCGACCCAGACCACGCGGTAGCCGTTCGTGGCGTACCAGTCGGTGCCGCCCATCTTCGTGTTCCAGAAGTTGGGCGACGTGTAGATGACGCCCCTGACCCCGGTCCGTTCCCGGATCCGCTCCAGGTACGCCGTCACCCAGTTCCGCAACGCGCCGACGCTCAGCCCGCCCGTCCGCTCGAGGTCGAGGACGGGTGGCAGGTCGCCGTCCGCGATCGCCGCGGTCGCCAGGAAGTGGTCGGCCTCGGCGACGGCGTCACCCGGCGATGGATCGGGCTGTGCGAAGTGGTACGCGCCGATGACGAAGCCGGCCGCCTTGGCCCGCGCCCGGTTCAGGCCGTACGTCGTGTCGACGTAGTCGATGTCCTCGGACGCCTTCATGAACGCGAATTCCTTGCCGGCGGCTCGGACCTGGGTCCAGTCGATGTCGCCCTGCCAGTGGCTGATGTCGATGCCCTCGGTGGGCTCGGCGGCGCTCGCGGCGGCGGGCACGGCGAAGGAGGTCCCGAAGGTGGCGACGAGCGCCGAGCAGGACCGATGCGAAGGCGACGGCCGGCGAGGGGCGCGGAGGTGCGACGGGGCATGGGCATCACCGGTGAGCAGGGGTGACGGGGTCTCTAGGGTCGCACAGGTGCGCAAATCGAGGCGCACCGGGCAGGCACCGGTGCTCGGCGGGGCCCGTGCGGACCCCTAGCTCGGAACTGAGGTGACCCGGCGGGCGCTGTAGCCGTGCGCCGCGATCTCCGTGCGCGCTCGCGATAGGCCTCGGCGCACCGGTGGCGTCCTGGCCCGGAACCCCTCGACCATCCGGTTGTACATCGAGAACGCGGCGGCGATGAGGACCGCGAGCTGGACGTCGGCGTCGGTGGCACCGGCGGCGTGGGCGGCCGCGACGTCGGCGGCCGTCAGCTCGCGCGGCTCGCCGCGGACGGTTCGGGCGATGTGGAGCAGGGCCCGCATCTTGTCGTCGAACCCGTCGGACGACCCGATCTTGATGCCGTCGATGAGCGGCACGCGGTCCGTGTCGCCCGGTCGCTTCGAGCAGGGCCGTCGCGAACGCGCCGTGCGAGTCCATGCAGAAGAAGCAGTCGTTCGCCGCCGAGACGGCGGTCGCGAGCATCTCCCGCTCGGCCCGGACGATCGTGGCGCCCGGGAAGTCGTTGACGAGCAGCTCGTCGGCGAGGCCGCGCAGGTGGATGCCGAGGCTCGGGCGTCAGCCGCAGCGCCGTGAGGATGCCCGGGGCGTCGGGCAGGCCGCCGACGATCGGCTCTTCCTGCGCGCGCTCGAGGCGCTCCTCGTCGCGTGCCATCGTGCGTACTCTCCTGTCGTTCCGTTGCGGTCGCTCGAAGTATGCCGGCAAGCGCCGACGTCCGGTCAGCCGCCGGCGCCCGGCGGCAGCGACGGCCACGTTGAGCCAGCGCGCCCCGGTCGCCCGGCGCATGACGAACGTCTGCGCGAACGGCGACGTCGTGCGCGACTGCAGGGTCCCGGCCGCGTCGTAGGTCTCCTCGGTCACCGTGCCCTGCGAGTCGAGCCCCATGCTCAGGCCGGTCTGCTCGCCGAACGGCACGATGAGCGACATGTCGCACCGTCGTCGATCTGGTAGCGCGCGATCGTGGTCGTGCCGCGTCGCCACGGCGTCCTGCAGCCGGGCCCGCATCTCGTCGAGCCGGTCGCCGTGGTCGACCGCGGCGAGGATGGACTCGTCCGCGCGCAGGAGCGCCTGGTTCTCGAGCTCGAGGTTCTCGGCCAGCGTCAGGACGAGCGCCTGGGCCCCGGGGCCGAGCCATCTCGTGGTCGAAGTCGGCGACGTCCTGGTCCACGGTGATCGCCGGGAACGTGGCCGGGTCGACGTCGTGCGGCACGCGGTCGAGGACCTCGGCCGAGTCCGGGACGATGGTGCCCGCGGGCCGGCGTCCCGGCGGCGACGATGCCGACCCCGACGACGAGCACGGCGACCGCGACGAGCCCGACCCGGACGGCGCCACGGAGCGCCCCGGCCCCGGCGTGGCCGCCCGTGGCGAGCCGCCGTCGCGAACCGGCCGATCTCGTCGGCGGCGGATCGCGGCTCCGGCAGCAGCCGGTCCAGGATCGGGCGAGCCGCGCACACGACGACCAGCCCGGCGAGCAGGCCGACCTTCGTCCCGAACTCGTTGGTCTGTGGCGCCATCAGCAGCGTGCTCGCCACGGCCGACGAGGAAGCCGAACACGACCCGCCCGACGCGCCCGGCCGGCACGGTCTTCGGGTCGGTGATCATGAAGAACAGGAAGATCAGGACCTCGGGCGAGGTGACGATCACCCGCCAGAAGTCGAACGCCGCAGACCGGCGCGAACGCCCAGTTCGCGGTCATGCAGTGGCCCGAGCCGGCGAGGAGCCCGACGCCGATCGTCAGCGCGACCCAGAACGTCGCCGCCAGCGCGAGCAGGTGCAGGCGACGGGTGATCAGCAGCCCGCCGCCGATGATCACGGCGTAGGCGGCGATCATCCAGACGTTGAGCGGCGCCCACCAGAAGTCGAGCGGCTCGACGCGCGTGCTCCCGAGCACGACGAACGCGACGACCAGCCCGATGTTCGACGGGTTGAACACGTGCGAGCCGCGGTACCGGATGACGTACTTGGTCAGGAGCGAGAGGCCGGCGACGGCCGCGAAGATGTACCAGGCGTCCGTGTTCCACGGCTCGTCGGGCGGCGTCCCGACGACGCGCAGGATGAGCGCCACGCCGCTGCCGGTCAGCATCGCGCTCGCCGGCCACACGAACGCCCGGCTCTGCCGGAAGGTCAGGGCGACCTCGATGATCGCGCAGGTCAGGATCGCCGCGAGGATCTGCGGCACGCTGACCTGGAAATGCAGCCCGACCTGGCCGAGGACGTGGATGGTGATGATCACCGCCGCGACGTGCAGGCGCGGGTCGCGGATGTTCGGCAGGATCAGCGGGTAGCTGGTGCCGCCGAACGTGAGCGTGCGGCCGGTCACGGCGTCATCCGGCGTCGCGCGCATGGGGCGTCACGGATCGGCTCCTCATCGACCATCGCGGAACTCTAGCCGCACCCGGATGGGGGCGCTCAGCGCGCGTCACCATACGGACGAAAGGAGAAGCGAATGGCAGCCGATATCGAAGCCCTCGCTGCGCTGCTCGCCCGGACGGGGGAGGCCCACGGCGTCTACGAGGAGGCCGAACTGGATGGCGTCTACGACCAGGAGTGGCCGCGCTGGTACGCCGCGTATGCCGTCGACCACGGGATCGGCGCCCTGGTCGGCCGCGACGTGACGGCCGACGAGTTGGCCCGGTTCCTCGCGAGCGCCAATGCGGATCTCGAGCTGATCGAGCCCGCGGCCAGGGAGCCGTGGCCGATCTACACCGCTCGGCGGATCGCCGCGGACCTCTAGCGACGCTCGACGGCCCGGTCAGACCGTGATGGCGACCTTGCCTCGTGCGTGTCCCTGGCCGACCAGGTCGAGCGCCTTGGCGGTCTCGCTCAGCGGGAACGTTCGGCCGACGACCGGGACGACCGTGCCGGCTTCGAGCATCGCCTTGAGCGTGAGCAGATCGGCCTGGTTCGCCGACATGAGGAAGTTCCCCAGGGTCTGACCACCGAACTTGAACAGGACCACGGCACGGATCAGGCGGCCGCCGCTGGCCATCCAGCGATGGTCGAAATCCGCCGCCGTTGGGGATGAGCGTCCCGGTCGGGGTGAGGGCGCGTCGCAGCTCGGTCAACGAGCGGTTGGCGACGTTGTCGAGGATGAAGTCGTACCGCACGCCGTTCTGGGTGAAGTCGTCCTTGGTGTAGTCGATGACGTGGTCCGCGCCGATCGATCGGACCATCTCCACGTTGCGCGTGCTGCACACGCCGGTCACCTCGGCGCCGAGGGACTTCGCGATCTGGACCGCGAAGGTGCCGATGCCGCCCGAGGCACCGTTGATCAGGACCTTCTGGCCGGCCGTGACGTGGCCATGGTCGCGAAGCGCCTGGAGCGCGACGAAGCCGGCCATCGGCACGGCCGCCGCCTGTTCGAACGTGAGGTTGGCGGGCTTGAGCGCCAGGGCATCCTCGGACGCGGCCGCGTACTCGGCATAGGAGCCGGTGCACCAGCCGAAGACCTCGTCGCCCACCTGGAATCGCGAGACGCCGGGGCCGACGGCCTCGACCGTCCCCGCCACGTCCGTCCCACGGACGCTGTGCTTCGGCCTGCGGAGGCCGTAGACCGGGCGGGCGATGTACGGCAGGCCGCTCATGATCGCCCAGTCGGCCGGGTTGACCCCGGCCGCCCGGACGCGAACGAGCACTTCGTGCTCGCCGATCGCGGGCTTGTCGATCTCTCGTGTCTCGAGGACCGCGGCTGAGCCGTATCGGTCCTGCACCATTGCCTGCATCGATGGCCTCCTTCGACTATACGGTGTAAAGTGGACAACACCGTGACTGTACGGTGTAAAGTACGAGACGTCAAGCCCCTGGCGAGAATCGTCGGGGACGGAGGAGACCGATGACGACGGAGACGACGAAGCGAGCGCAACCCCGCGAACCGCTCACGCGCGAGCGGGTCCTGCAGGCTGCCCTCAAGCTCGCCGATCAGGGCGGACTCGAGTCGCTGAGCATGCGCAAGCTCGGCCAGGAACTCGGGGTGGAGGCGATGGCCCTGTACTACCACTTCGAGAACAAGGACCAGGTCCTCGACGGCATCGTCGATCTCGTCTTCGCCGAGATCGAGCTACCGGTCGCCGGGGCCGACTGGAAGACCGCGATGCGTGATCGGGCGATCTCGGTCCGCGATGCGTTGGGACGTCACCGATGGGCGATCGGCATGATGGAGGCGCGCCGGAACCCCGGCCCGGCGAACCTGCGCCATCACGACGCGGTCATCGGCAACCTGCGCGCGGCCGGCTTCGACATGGCGATGGTCGCCCATGCGTACTCGGCCCTGGACGGCTACATCTACGGCTTCGCGCTCACCAAGATGAACCTGCCGTTCGAGAGCCCGGAAGAGGTCGAGGTGACGGCGCGGAGCATGCTCGAGCCGTTCCCGGCCAACGAGTACCCGAACCTCGCCGCGTTCATCGCCGAGCACATCATGCTGCCGGGCTACGACTTCGGCGACGAGTTCGAGTACGGCCTCGACGTGATCCTCGACGGCCTCGAGCGAGCGCAGGCAAGCGCTTGAGACGCCCCCTCAGGTGCGCTCGACCGCCACGCGGACGCCGAGACCGACCAGGATCGTGCCAGTGAACCAGCGCATGAACCGTTGCGGACCCGGCCGCCTGAGCCCGGTCCCGATCGCGCTGAGCATCGCCGAGTACAGGAGCAGCCAGGCGAGCCCGATCAGGTCGAAGACGACGGCCAACTGCAGCGATCGTGCGGCAGGGGAGTCTCCCGGCGAGATGAACTGGGGCAGCAGCGTGAGGAAGAACACGCCGAGTTTGGGGTTGAGGAGGGCCGAGAGGAGGCCCTGGAGCCAGGCGCGGTACCACGGCATCCGTGCCTGCCCGTCCGCCTCGATGGAGCCGGGTGACTCATGGGCCCGCAGCGTCGTGATCCCGAGGTAGATGAGGTAGGCCGCGCCGGCCAGCTTCAGCGCCGTAAACGCGGTCGCCGACGTGGCCAGCAGGGTCGAGACCCCGAGCGCGGCCGCTACCGCCCAACCGAGGATCCCCGTGCAGACACCGACCGACGTGGCGAAGCCCGCCGCGCGGCCGTGCCGAAGCACGTTTCGTGCGATCAGGGCCATGTCCGGGCCGGGGATCACGACGACCGCCACCGAAACGGCGACGAAGGCGAGCAGTCGATCGTCCATGGGCCCTCCTGGTCCCAAGCCTATCGCAGGGGACCGGAAGGACCGATGATGGCCGTTGGTCCGCAGTCTGGAGGACGTCTCATGTCCGACGACACGAGCAGCACCGGCGACGCGTCCGGCGCGGCGAGCCGTTCCGACCCGCCCGGCAGGCCCGGCCTGATCCGGTCCATCGCCCATCGCCTCGCGGGCGAGCCGCTCGCCCTGCCGGTCGAGGGCCAGCTGGCATCGTTCGCCGGCGCGACCGGGTGGCTCAACTCCGAGCCACTGACGCCCGAGGGACTTCGCGGACGCGTCGTCCTCGTCGACATCTGGACCTACACGTGCGTCAACTGGCTGCGGACGCTGCCCTATGTCCGGGCCTGGGCCGCGAAATACGCAGACGCCGGGCTCACGGTCGTGGGCGTCCACACGCCCGAGTTCGGCTTCGAGCGGGACGTCGAGAACATCGTCGCGCAGTCGCGCGACCTCGGCGTCGAATACGCGATCGCGATCGACAGCGAGTACGGGGTCTGGCGGGCCTTCGACAACCACTTCTGGCCGGCGGTGTACGTCGCTGACACAGAGGGGCGGATCCGCTTCCACCATTTCGGGGAAGGGGAGTACGCGATGACCGAGATGGTCATCCAGCAGCTGCTGATGGACGCCGGCGTGCCCGACGTCGATCAGGACCTGGTGGCCGTCGACCCGGTCGGACTCGAGGTTGCCGCCGACTGGCGGACGCTCCAGACCCCTGAGACGTACCTCGGCTCTCGCCAGAGCTCAGGCTTCGCCCAGGGGGATGTCGCTCGGTTCGACCAGTCCCATCGATACACCGCGCCCGCGCGGTTGCCGCTCAACTACTGGGCACTCTCCGGGGACTGGACGGTTGCCGGGCACGCGGCCGAGTCGACCGCGCCAGGCGGGCGCATCTCGTTCCGGTTCCACGCCCGCGACCTCAATCTCGTGATGGGTCCGGCGTCACGGGGAGGAGCATCCATCCCCTTCCGCGTCTTCCTCGACGGGCAGCCCGCGGGGGACGCTCACGGCGCGGACGTTGATGCCGGTGGCAGCGGGATCGTGAGCGACCAGAACACCTACCAGTTGATTCGCCAGCCTGGTCCCATCGTCGATCGCCTGTTCGAGATCGAGTTCCTCGACGCAGGCGCGGAGGCCTACTGCTTCACATTCGGGTGAGCGACGCGATCTCGAGCGCGGCCTGAGGCTTGGCCCGCGTTGCTCGGTCGTCCATGGGACGCAGGTGCCGATCGGCGACGAAGCCGGCGCCCGCGTCCCAACGACGTCACGACACGCTGACGGTCAGGCGCCCTCGGCCGGCCGGGTCTCCCCGAACGCCGCCTTCACCTCGTTGCTGTTGAGGTACCACAGGATGATCAGCGGCATCAGCCCCATCGCGAAGCCGACGCCGGAGCCCGGGAACTGGATGAACGCGAGGACGGCCTCGAACAGGCTGAACCCGGCGATGAACATCGCGGTGACGCGTGCCCACGGCTGGAGCGCCCAGAGACCGAGGGCGACGGCCAACCAGGTGATCCCGGCCAGGACTGCGAGCCAGCCCCACAGGCCGACGCCTTCGAACCTCGGGAGATCGCCGAGGAGTCCGAACCAATCGAACCCGAGGACCCGAAGGCCGTAGAACAGGAAGCCGAACCCGGCGAGCGTTGCAAAGAACCCGATGACCGAGATCAGGACTGGCGGATTGCGCATGGACGAACACCCTCCAATGGACATCCGGGCGACATGCCCGGTCGCGTTCCCTCTCCTGCGATGACGTTTTCCCGACCCTGAAGCAGCAGTGCACCGGCCAGGACGACGTCCCTCGCGTCAGCAGTATGACCACCATCGGCCAGGCGAAAACGAGCCGCCGGGACCAGACCGGTCAGGAATTGAGAAGCGGGGGGTCGCGGTGGGCTCCTACGGTGACCGCCATCGACATCACCACCACGACGAAGGAGCGATCATGAGCACGTCCACGACCCAGGGGATCAAGACCGTCCTGCACCCCGTGTCCGACCTCGCGGCGGCCAAGGCGATGTACACCGCCTTGCTCGGCATCGAGCCGCAGGCCGACGGGCCCTACTACGTCGGCTTCGAGGCCGAAGGCCAGCAGATCGGGCTGGTGCCGGGCGGCGGCCCGCAGGGCATGACCTCGCCGGTGGCCTACTGGCACGTTCCGGACATCGAGGCGAAGCTGGCCGAGGTGACCGCCGCGGGCGCCACGCTGCACGAGGCCGCGCACGACGTCGGCGGCGGCCGCCTGGTGGCCACGATCACCGACCCCGACGGCAACGTCCTCGGCCTGATCCAGGACCGTTGAGCCCCAACGCCGCCTAAACTGACGACCATGAGCTTGGCCACGAGGACCGACACGCGCTCGCCTGAGCTGCATGTCGCCGACCGACACGACCTGATCCGCGTGCAGGGTGCGCGCGTGAACAACCTCAAGGACGTCAGCATCGAGATCCCGAAGCGCCGGCTGACCGTGTTCACCGGCGTCTCGGGCTCGGGCAAGAGCTCGCTCGTCTTCGACACGATCGCCGCGGAGTCGCGCCGGCTGATCGACGAGACCTACTCGACGTTCGTCCAGGTCTTCATGCCGAACATGTCCCGGCCCGAGGTCGACGTTCTGGAGGGGTTGACCACGGCCATCCTGGTCGACCAGGAGCGCCTCGGGGCGAACCCGCGCTCGACGCTCGGCACGGTCACCGACGCCAACGCCATGCTGCGCAGCCTGTTCAGCCGCCTCGGCAAGCCCTACATCGGCGGGCCCACGGCGTTCTCCTTCAACATCCCGACCACGCGGGCGAGTGGGGTCATGACCGGCCCCAAGGGCGAGAAGAAGATCGTCCAGGACGCCATCTACCTCGGCGGGATGTGTGCCGAGTGTGAAGGGCGCGGCACCATCTCAGACCTCGACCTGTCGGTGATCATCGACGAGTCCAAGTCGCTCGCCGAGGGGGCCATCCTGGTCCCGGGCTACACCGCCGACGGCTGGATGGTGGAGCAATACGCCGCGTCCGGCTTCTTCGACCCGAAGAAGCCGATCAAGGACTTCACCGAGAAGGAGCGCAACGACCTCCTGTACCGCCAGACGACGAAGGTCAAGGCGAGGGGCATCAACGTCACCTACGACGGGCTGATCCCGAAGATCCGCAAGTCGATGTTCAGCAAGGACGTCGACTCGCTGCAGCCCCACATCAAGGCGTTCGTCGAGCGGGCGGCCGTCTTCAAGACCTGTCCGGTCTGTGACGGCAGCCGGCTCAACGAGGCGGCGCGCTCGTCGAAGATCGATGGCCGCAGCATCGCCGACATCTGCGCGATGCAGGTCACCGATGCGGCCGAGTGGCTGCGCGGCATCGACGACAAGGGCGTGGCGCCCCTGATCGCCAACCTGCTGCACCTCTTCGACTCGTTCATCGAGATCGGCCTGGGCTACCTCTCGCTCGATCGCCCCTCGGGCACGCTGTCCGGTGGAGAGGCGCAGCGCACCAAGATGGTCCGCCACATCGGGTCCGCGCTGACCGACGTGACCTACGTCTTCGACGAGCCGACCGTCGGCCTGCACCCGCACGACATCCAGCGGATGAACGGCCTGCTCCTCGAGCTGCGGGACAAGGGCAACACCGTGCTCGTCGTCGAGCACAAGCCGGAGACGATCGTGATCGCCGACCACGTGGTCGACCTCGGCCCCGGCGCGGGCACCGGCGGCGGCACGATCTGCTTCGAGGGGACCGTCGAAGGGCTGAAGGCGTCCGACACCCTCACCGGCCGCCACCTCGAGTACCGAACGGCGCTCAAGGACACGGTCCGAAGGCCGACGGGCGCGATCGAGATCCGCGGCGCGGACTCGCACAACCTGCAGGACGTCGATGTCGACATCCCGCTCGGCGTCCTGTGCGTCGTGACCGGCGTGGCCGGGTCCGGCAAGTCGTCGCTCATCCACGGCTCGCTGATCCCGAGCTCCGGGCCGGACTCGGCCGGCGTGGTGTCGGTCGACCAGGCCGCGATCAAGGGCTCCCGCCGCAGCAACCCGGCGACGTACACGGGGCTGCTCGACCCCATCCGCACCGCCTTCGCGAAGGCGAACGGGGTGAAGCCGGCGCTGTTCAGCGCCAACTCGGAGGGTGCCTGCCCGACCTGCAACGGCAACGGGATGATCTACACGGAGTTCGGGTTCATGGACACCGTGGCGACGCCGTGCGAGGACTGCGGCGGCAAGCGGTTCCAGGCCGCGGTGCTTGAGCTGCGCCTCGGCGGGCTCAACATCGCCGAGGTGCTGGCTCTTTCCGTCGCCGAGGCTCACGCCTTCTTCGAGGCCGGCGCCGCCAAGACCCCGGCCGCAGCCACGATCCTGGCGCGCCTCGTGGACGTCGGGCTCGGCTACCTCCAGCTCGGCCAGCCGCTCCCGACGCTGTCCGGTGGCGAGCGACAGCGCCTCAAGCTGGCGACCCACATGGCCGAGAAGGGCGGCGTCTACGTTCTCGACGAGCCGACCACGGGCCTCCACCTCGCCGACGTCGAGCACCTGCTCGGCCTGCTCGACCGGCTCGTCGACTCCGGCAAGTCGGTCATCGTCATCGCCCACCACCAGGCGGTCATGGCCCACGCCGACTGGATCATCGACCTCGGCCCCGGCGCCGGCCACGACGGCGGCCGGATCGTCTTCGAGGGCACGCCCGCCGACCTCGTCGCGGCCCGCTCCACCCTCACCGGGGAGCACCTCGCGGCCTACGTGGGCGCCTGAGCGCCGATCAGCATCGTGTGTGCGCCTGGCCAGGTCCGGTTCGTGGCCGTTCGACGTCGGCGCGTCTATGGCACGATTTCATTCGTGACCAACCGATCCACCACCGAGCGCCACGTGAGCGACCTCGTCTGGCTGCGCCGCGTCCGCGACCGGATCGACCGCGAGTACGCCCGGCCGCTGGACGTCGAGGAACTCGCCCGTGGCGCGCACATGTCCGCCGGACACCTCAGTCGCCAGTTCCGGCTTGCCTACGGCGAGTCGCCGTACAGCTACGTGATGACGCGACGGATCGAGCGCGCGATGGCGCTGCTGCGGCGTGGCGACCTGAGCGTCACGGAGGTGTGCTTCGAGGTCGGCTGCTCGTCGCTGGGCACCTTCAGCACCCGCTTCACCGAGCTGGTCGGCGTGCCACCCAGCACCTACCGAAGTACCGAGGGGGGCGCGATGGAGGGGATCCCGCCGTGCATCGCGAAACAGGTGACCAGGCCGGTCCGGAATTGAGAAGCCCCGGTCGCGGAGCCGCACGTAGCATGACCGCCATTGACCTCACCATCCACCAGGCCTATCTCCCGCATGACGACCCGGACGCGGCCCTGGCGTTCTATCGCGACACCCTCGGATTCGAGGTTCGGAACGACGTCGGGTACCACGGGATGCGCTGGCTCACGGTCGGCCCTGTCGGGCAGCCCGGGACGTCCATCGTCCTGCATCCGCCAGGGGCCGACCCCGGCGTGACCGACGACGAGCGCCGCACGATCGCCGAGATGATGGCCAAGGGCACCTACGCCGGGATCAACCTGGCCACCAGGGATCTCGATGGCACGTTCGAGCGGCTCCAGGCCGGCGATGTCGACATCGTCCAGGAGCCGACCGACCAGCCATGGGGGGTTCGGGACTGCGCCATCCGTGACCCGGCGGGCAACCTGATCCGGATCCAGGAGCTGCCCTAGGGGACAGGCGACCGGCCGTCAGGCAGGCGTTCCGCCGGAAAGGGTTCGGGCCATTCGGCCACTCGATACGGGTACTGCGGCCCTGTCCATGCTGCCTCTCTGGCGCTTGACTGGGCTGACACCGAAGCACCGGAGGAGATCGTGATGATGCTGGCGGCAGATCCGTGTGTGCACCTTGGAAACAAGGTGAGCCATAGGGTCCATGACGACGAATTACACAGGATCGTGGCCGTGGCATTGGCCGAGGTCGCGCTCGCGGCGATGCATCCGGCCCGACACCTGGGGATCGGACGATCCGCGTCGCAGGGGATGCTGGAGGACTCGATCGAGCGCGCGACGCAAGCCGCGCTCGAGACGCTGGTCGACCGGCTCGAAGACCTCGTGGAGTTCCTTCCTCGCTCGGCGATCGACGAGCTCGCAAGCGAACAGGTCATGGCCGAGCGGGGTCTGGAATAGATCTTGGAGACCGAACCCGATTCCCCCCGGCGCCGCCACCGCGTACGTTTGGCGACGATGGGCAGGTTCCCACTTCCGCACGAGCCGAAGCGGGAGGAAATGCCCACATCGTGCTCATTCGCGCCGTTGCCGGATGTGTCAGCAATCGAACGCGAACCAGCACAGCTCGTTGCGCAGCCGCTGGTCGTCGAGCACCAGCTCCCGGATCTCGAGGGGGAGTCGAGCGCGCTGCCACAGACACTCCAGGCGGCCGGCCTCAGCGCTGTCGCCTATCACCGGGCCTTCCACACTCGGCGTCGCGGTGCTCACCATGGTGCAGCCGACGAGCCCATAACGACGATCAAACCCGCTAGCGCGAACAGGCCGCGCCAGATCGCTAGCATGCTGCTACCCGGGAATGAGCGGGTTTGAAACTGGTCGTACTCCACGCGACTGATCGGCTCGCTACGGTGAGGTAGCTGGCTGGCGAGGAAGGATTCGAACCTTCGATCTCCTGATCCAGAGGACTCCCGACGTTTTGGCCAGTGGTCGATGCGATTTGAGCGTGGCGAGGACTCGATTTCGGTGTGTCCGGCGGGCAATCAGGTTGAACATTCCGGACGGAGTCAGGCGAACGTCATTCGTTCAAGTGACTCCGGGATCGACCGTATCGCGCCGACGACGGTTGGAAAGGGGAGCGGTTCCCGCTGTTCCCACTACTCCCACGAGCCGGGCACGCCAGCCCCCATCGGGACATCGTCAAGACATGGCGACGTAGTCGCTCAGCACGGCCAGAGCCGCGGTCATCGCCGCGAACGCGGTCCGGCTAGCGGTAGGTCGAGATCTCCGCGTCCGAGCTCGGCAGCGACTGGAGCGGCACCGGCGCCGGCCGCGGGCAGCGGCTCGCGACGTCGACCCGGCGACCGGTCCGGGCCGACTCCAGGAGCGATTCCATGACGTCCAGCACGTGGAACGCGAGGGCGCCACCGGCGCGCGGCTCCTCTCCGGCGGGGGTCGCCGCCAGGTCCGCGATCCCGTAGCCGCGCGAGCTGCGCTCGTACCCGGCGCTGATCGGGAGCGTGACCCAGCCGGTCCCGTCGAGCTCGCGCAGCTCGACGTCGCCGCGGAACAGGTTCGGGTCCGGCGCGATGAGCGACCCCAGCTCCCCGTGGATCTCGATCCGCGACGCCCTGGAGGCGACCGCGTCGAAGCTCATGACGAGCGTCGAGATCGCGCCCGACTCGTGGATCAGGGCGCCCGTCACGTGGCTGTCGACGGCGACCGGGACCGTCTCGCCGGCGCGCGCGCCCGAGCGGATCGTCCGCGTCCCGCGCGTGCGGCTCGCGGCGCCGATGGCGGCGACGACCGGGCCGAGGATCGTGACGAGGGCGGTCACGTAGTACGGCCCCATGTCCAGAAGCGGGCCGCCGCCGGGCTGGTAGTAGAAGTCGGGATCGGGGTGCCAGCGCTCATGGCCGGGCGTGACCATGGTCGCGGTCGCCGCGATCGGGGCCCCGATCCGTCCGTCGTCGACGGCCTTCCGCGCCGTCTGGATCCCCGTTCCCAGGACCGTGTCGGGCGCGCAGCCGACCTGCACGCCGGCCGCCCCGGCAGCCTCGAGGATCGAGCGCGCCTTCGCTGTCGTCGCTGCCAGCGGCTTCTCGCCGTAGACCGCCTTGCCCGCGGCAATCGCCTGGAGGGCGATGGCGGCGTGGGCGGCCGGGATCGTGAGGTTCAGGACGACATCCACCTCGGCATTCGCGAGGAGGTCGGCGACCGGCATCGCGGGGATGCCCTCGGCCGCCTCGACCGCGGTGGCGCGGGCCGGGACGCGATCCGCCGCCGCCACGATCTCGATCGCGTCGAGCCGGCGGGCGGTGTCGAGGTACTGCCGGGCGATCGCGCCGCAACCGATCATCCCGATCCTCACCGGCCGGCCCACAGCAGCCCCCGCTCAATGACGGTGTGGACGGTCGGATGGGCGAGGACGTCGAGGCTATGGCCGGGGGTGCAGACGAAGATCCGGCCCTTGCCCCAGCGCCGCGTCCAGATGGCGGGCGAGGTGATCTCGCGGTGCCACTCATCCCACGGCCGGACCTTCTGGGTCGTCGTCGCGAGGACGTCGAGATAGCGGTCCCAGAGCACCCAGTACTGCTCGGTGACCAGGTCGAAGTCCGCGAGGCCCCGGGTGATGGGGTGGTCGGCCGCGGCCGGCAGCAGGTTGACCGTGTACGGCACGTAGTTGTTCTCGGGTCCGTCGCCGGTGATCGTCGCCGGGTCCTTGCCCGGATGGCACGCGAACTGGGCGCCGATGAGCTGGAAGTAGTCGGACGAGTTGCGATACGAATCGGCGATCCCGCCATGCCAGCCCGCCATGCCGGTCCCGTTGGCGATCGCCGCTCGCAGGCCCGCAAGCTCGTCGCGGGCGATCGTCGCCATGGTGTTGCACTGCATGATCAGGTCGGTCCGCGCCATCAGGTCCGGATCGGCGTACGGCGCCGGCGAGTCGAAGATCCGGACCTCGTAGCCGTTCGCCTCGAGGTGCGGGATGAACAGGTCCGTCGCCTCGATGGGCGCGTGGCCGTCCCAGCCCCCGCGGACGACGATGGCGAGCTTCGATGGGGCAGTCGGCATGCGGGACGCGGTCTCCGTTCTAACGGTGGGATGGGCGGGCGACGCGATCCGCGGGTCCGAGCCGGGCGGCGCGGGCGCCGCGTGATCCCGGGCGACAGCCCTGGCGGACATCGTCCGAGTTCTCGAGACCCCGTCGAGGTTGACCGACAGGACCTGGCCGTGGCACCCCGGGACCGGTCCACCCCGCGGGCTGCCAATGGCCGCGTCGCTGGACCGGCGCTGCTCGAGCGCGGCCTTTGAGCTGATCGATGAGACGCTCGGCCGGTCGACATCCCACTCCTCCATGGAGACGTCGAGCGCGTCCTTCCTTAGAGCGATTCCGGCGTTGTTGACCAGGGAACTGGCTTAGCCTTTCGCTTGGAAGTCGAGCCAGCATGACTTGGGTGGTACCAAGGTCTCAAGTTCGATCCACAGGTCAGGCGGCGGCTCGACGGCGGCTGATGCCATGAGCGTCGAGATCCGGCTAGGTTTCGTGAAACCGACAACGGTTGAGTGCACGCGGGGATCACGCATCGAGAATTGCAGGGCTGCCGTGGCTAGATCAGTGCCGTTTCTCAAGCAGGCGTCGTTCATGGCAGCGACGGCATCGAGGACGAGCTTGGGTGCCTCGGTATAGCCGTACCTAGACGACCCAGTTGGGTTGGCGAGGACACCTCCGCCGTAGATCGCGGCGTTCAGCACCCCCATGCCGGCCGCGGTTGCCTGGTCGATCAGCTCGTCCGCGCTTCGATCGACAAGGGTCCAACGATTGTGTGTGAGTAGAACCTCGAAGACGCCCAGGTCGAGGTAGCGTGAAACAACGTGAACATTGCCTGCGGCGATGCCGATGTGTTGCACCCGGCCTTCGTCCTTTAGAGCAACCAGCGTGTCAACCGCTCCTCCTGCCTGCGTGATCGTGGCGAAGTCGTGGTATTCCGGATCGTGCAAGAAGAGCAACGGAAGTACACCAAGCCCGAGCCGCTCCTGACTCTCATCAAGCGAGCGTCGCACCCGATCACCGGAGTAGTCACCGTGCCGTGCGTCCACTTTGGTGATCACCGTAAAGTCCTCTGGCAGTCCCCCCGCGGCAGCAATGCCGACGCCGATCCGGCGCTCGCTCTCGCCTTCGCTGTAAGCGTTGGAGGTATCGAAGGCCCGAATCGGACTCTTCAGTACCTGTTGGACGAGATCGATGGCATCGGCCTCCGCGACCGCGTAGCCGTAAAGCGACAGCATGGTCCCAAGGGGGGAAGCACCCGCGATGATCGCCGAGGTCGAAACTGAAGTATTGCCCAGTCTGCGGATCCAATTCGTGGGCAACGGGTCAGTCATCGAGAGCCTCCCCAATCCGCGCATGGCCGTCAAACAGCCAGTCCCGTTCGCGCACGGTGCCGACGCCGACCGCGGCGGCCCGACCGTCGGCGG
>CAVUWG010000006.1:0-195645 GCA_963745295.1 uncultured Chloroflexia bacterium | reverse complement strand
CTGATCCACCCGGATGGCGAGGCCACTCAAGCCGACATCCTTGAATACGTCGAGTTCGCGATGGAGCACCGGCGACGGGTCAAGGAACAACTGAAGAAGATGGGCGGGCTGGAGTACTTCGACGTCGCCTTCTCTTACCGGGATCTCGAGACGAACGCCGAGACCTTCGTTGGACTGCCCGAGTCCGGTGGAGGGCTGCTTATCACGGGCCAGCCGTTGCCACCAGGATCCGTCTACACGCTCGGAAGCGATCGATCGGTCCGGGCCGCCCGCAAGCTGGCGCTGTTCCTCATCCAGACACAGGTCAACCCGGGCAGCGGCAGAGTGATCCCGCTTGGCAATCTCTCGACCACGATGAAGGAAGCCCTGAAGGTCGCGCACGCATACCTCCTCGGGCATCTGAAGGATCTGGGAATCGACCACGATCCGCGACAGTACGACTTCAGCGTGCAGGCGGTGAACCTGAACCAGGCGAAGGATGGCTCTGAAACGGCGATCGGCTTTTTCGTTCTCGCTCGTTTCGGCCCTGCTGGAACGACCGGTCGATCCAGTCGACTGTCGTGGTGGGCGAGATGAGTGTGCAGGGCCTGCTGCAGAAGGTCGCGAACCTGTCCGAACGTTTGGAGCTGTCCAGTGATTCCGGCGCGACCCGCGTGCTGTTCCCCAGCGAGAACAAACGCGACCTGGCGGACGTTCCGGACGCCGTGCTGGACCGGCTCCAGCCGGCCTTCTATTCGGACCCGCTCAACGCGGCGATCCGAGCAATGAGTCTGGAATAGCGCGGGACGACGACGCATGGGTGATGAGTCGGAAGGACCAGACGCAATTGTTGGGGACCTATTCCACCGCGTCGCTGCGCGGATCACCGAGTACGACGACCGTCTAGAACCAATGGTCGTGGACGGCGTCCTGTGCGTCGTCGAGCCCGCAAGCGGCTGGCCGGTGACCCTCGGCATGGGCAGCGATGGGCGAGCGAACCGAAAGCTGTACGCGGCGGCCCGAGTCGATCGATCGTTGTCGCGCGCGCTCGGCTCAATCTGGGTCGACTCTTGGGGACAGTCCAGGTTTTCCCCGTGGCCGACCAAAGCAAGGTACGAGGTGGTCGCCGTACCGACTCGAAGACATCGAGCGGACTCCCGTCGACGCGGATGATTGGGCATCCTCGACGATGCAGGCCGTTCTTGAAGAGCTCCGGCCCAGAGCTCGGGTCAGGACCGCCGAGGACGTGGCGACCACGGCTCAACCATTTGACTCGCCGCCCTTGATGGCCGGACCTGCTCGAGTGGAATGGACCATCGACGCACCAAGAATCGACCTCGACGGCGCGACCGTCCCCCAAGTCCAAGCACCCGAGGCAGAGGCTCTCGCAAGACTGGAAATCGGCTTGAGCTCGCCCAGGCTGAGGTACGCCGGCTCAATTCGCTGCTGGACGGGCTGACGCTGGAACGCGACGAGGCATTGGCGAAGGCTCACGAGTCGGAGTCGATGACCGGGACCAGGGCGTTGGGGCAAGTTCCCTTCCCGCCCTCATGTCCAGCCTCTCCGTGATCGAGGAGAGCGGCGTCCGGGCCAGCACAACCGTCGCCGTAGTCCGCGATTCCTGGAAATCGCCCCGGAGGACCCTCGGCTTCGCGAGTCTCTAGGCGTCTGACTCTCCGTGACGACCAGGTCACGGAGGCGATCGCCACGCTGAGCGGGCTGGGTTCGGACGGGCTAACGCCGCGGGGTGCAAGTGCCCTTGTTGAGGCGTGCTTCCGACAGCGTTCGATGCCGGATCGGCTCGAGGTCCTAGGCAGAGTGGATTGGCGGGTCGGGACGGTGGCCCAGCAGCTCCGGGAGGTGCCCAGGTGGGCGAAGCCAGAACAATTGCTTCCCGTCGCGAAGATCCTGGCAGTGGGTGCGCCTCCTGAGTCCGGCGCATTCCTTGGAGAGGTTGGACGTAGTCGGCCGGGGCGAGCTGAAGGTGCTCTTCACCCTGTGGTTCGACTTGGATGCGGAAGCCGCGCTCGACCAGCTGGTGGAGTGGGTCATCGTCGAGCGAGTCCAGGTGGGCGAGAAGTGGGTCCTGGAGGGTGTCCTCCTGGCGCTCGGGTCGGACGACCGCAAGACGGCCCGCCGGGCCCGGGAGAACTTCGCCGAGGATGCGGAACGAAGGCGCGATCCCGAGACCCTCGTGTCTCTCGTCGAGTCAGGGCGCGACGCGATGCGGCCAGCCGACTGGCGTTCCGTTGCGATCCAATGGCTGCAGGACGCGACGGCTATTGCGTCCGATGAGGCCACGCTTGATCGATGCGCGGCGCTGGTCCTTGACATCCTGCGCGAGCTCCACACAGCCGGTGATGACGACCCGGCGCACATCCTGGCTGTCGTACTCGAGCGCCGCGTGAGCGACCATTGGGCGACGGCCTTGCGCGCCGAACTTGTCCGGCTTCGACCCAAAGAGATCAGTCCGTGACGTCACGACGGTTGCCGAAGCACTGCGGGCGGCCACGGAGCGGTATCCGTCGCTCGTGGTGTTGCCAGACGCAGAAGCTCGGCCGCCAAGCTTGGCACAGTCGGTGTCAAGAAGGCCCGAGAGGCCCTGTTCGCACTGGGCGAGATCGCCGAGAGATACGCGGGCGGCGAACTGGATCAGGGTCTTGATGTCGCGCTCGCCACGCTTCCGGACTTCAAGCCCGACATCTCGGTGACGGCGAAGCGCCAGTATCAACGGCGCTACCTGAAGTCACTGCCTGGCGGCGGCAAAGCGATGCTCGGGCCGCATTTCGACATCGGGGGCGAAGATGGCCGCGCCTACCTCTTCATCGACAAGGACCGCCAGCGGATTGTGCTCGGCCACTGCGGTGACCACCTTCCCGGCAAGCGGGATTTATGATCGATGACCGACAAATCAGCCGAATTGGACGACCTTATCTCCCGCGCGCTGGCAGCTCCGGGCCTAGACCGGATCGACTTTCGCGACCCGATCGCGAAGCACGGTGATGCGGCAATCGTCGCGATGTCGAAGTACCTCACCGACCGGACCTACGGGGCCTTCGCCGTGCGGACGATCGCTGCTGCCGCGGCGCATGGGACGACGACGCTGGCGATCGACACACTGACAAAGGCGTTGCCGACCGTCGAAGGCGCCGCCGTTCAGCGCGACATCCTCCGTGAGGTGGCCGGACTGAGATCGGCAAATCGACCACCGACCGAAGTCCTCACGACGCCGACCGGTGCAACGATCGCTGGCTCGCCGAAGTCTGTCGAGGAGTATCAGCCGCCGCTATCAACCGGCGAGAGCGAACTCCTAGCGGTGATGGCGGCGAAACTGCCGGACGGATGGACGGTCTTCGTCCGTCCCCACCTCGACGGCGATCGACCCTCATTGGCCCTCCTTCATCGCGAACGAGGCGCGATGATCTGGGACGTCCGGGAGGTCGACCTGACGTCCATTCATGGCTCACCAAGGGCGTACCTGGATCGGGACGGTGCTCCGTACCTTGATCCATCGAACCGTCAACGCTGTACGGACGCGTCTTTACAGGGAATACCTGCCGGGATGGGCGGAAGCGATCGAAGAGAAAGTCGGTCGCTTCGGCATCGTTCGTGCGGGCGTCTATTTCCCGACCGCCGAGCATTCGGACCTCGACCGACTAAGCCTAGCCGGCCGGCATGAGGTCGTCATCGGACGTGGCGGGCTGTAGGTGCGCCCATCCAAAGACTGGTTCCGAACGTCAATCGCGCCGTCGAGATGCAGCCCGATTGGTACGACGTCCTCCTGCGCCGCTTCGCGGAGTATCCCCTCCAACCTTCAGCCAGATCAAGCCGACGAAGCGACAACAGGACCTCATCGACGAACCACCGGGAGCGGGCTGGAGCGGGATCGAGGGTGTGGCCGGCAGTGGCAAGTCGTTGGTGTTGGCGCGGCGAGCGAGTCGCCTAGTTCGCGACAAACAGAACGTCCTCCTCATCACGTTCAACCTGACTCTCGCCAACTACTGCCGTGCGTTGGCCGACGACGCTCCGGAGCGCTATCCCTATGACCGGCTGACGGTTCAACACTTTCATGGGTTGTGCCACGCATTGCTTCGGACCTTGAACGAACCAGCTCCTCTCCATCCGGACGGTGAGGAGGAGGAATCCACAGGTCCGCCGCCCGACCCGGACGTGCTGGAAGAGCGCACGAGGGACCACTTCGAGACCCGGTGGCCAACCGTCGTGGCTCGTGCCCTGGCGCGTCATGGCCGCCCGCCCGGGTACACGTTGAGCACGATTTTCGTGGATGAGGCGCAGGACTTCAGTCCCGCCTTTTTCGAGGTCTTGTCGGCCCTTCAGGCCCCGCAGGGAGGAGGGATGCTTGCGTTTGATCGGGCGCAGCGTTTATATGCGCGAGAAGACGGCATCAAGTCCGTTCTGGACATGCGTCGCGTCAAGAAGCTTGGTGGCACTCGGCGACTCAGGATGCGACACGCCCAGATCGCCAGCTCCCTGGGAGTGTCCACGCGACTGCCGACGGAGCGGATCGAGCTGGATCGACGGCGTCGAACCACTCTTCGCGGATGACGACGCCCAGTGGGTCGACTCGCCGGACCTCCCGTCGTCCATCGCGGCCACGCGGCGGATCATCGAGCAGTGGCAGAGCGCCGATGGCTACCGGCCCGACGGTACGGTCGTCCTCGTCCCGTCTACGCCGGTGGGTATGGCCACCGTGCTTCTCTTGCGGGAGGCTGACATCGATGCCAACCACATCTTCGAACTCGAGGATGGCATGGATGCACGACGCCGGAAGCAGTCGTTCACGCCTCATGACCAGCGCGTGAAGGTTGCCACGATTTACTCGTCCAAAGGTTGGGAGGCCGACGATGTGATCGTGGTCCAGCCTCGTCTGGCGGCGAGCGCTCCGTCGCCGCCCTGTATGTGGCCCTGACCCGCCCGCGCTCCCGGCTCGTCGTCGTTGCTTCTGCTCAATCCGTACAGGTTGCGCTTGCTGTTCGACGATCGTGACGTCGATGTCGACCCTGCACCGAGGTCCCGCGCCGATGACCTTCTCGAGCGGCAAAGCGCCGGGAAGCGGCGCACCGACGTCCACGTCGGACCATTCGGGTGGCCGCTCAGTCCTAGTCGGCGTGCCAGTCGTTTAGATACGACACGATGGCGCGTGGGTCGGTTGCCGCTCCAAAGGACCGAACGTCTGAAGCTGCCTCCGTCACGATGTCGATGAAGTCCGCGAGCGCCTTCCCTCGGATCCTCGGATGTTCCCTCCACGTACAGGATCGCCAGGCGGGCTAAGCGTCCGTCGGTTTTCTTCCGCACAACTCGCCCGAGTCGCTGGATCATCTGTCTTCGGGATCTGCTTCTGCGAGGACGATCGCCACCGCTTCCGGTACGTCGATCCCTTCATCGAGGAGCTTCGGCGCGGCGACGAACGATGGTCCCCCTCCTTGAACGCATCGAACGTGTCTTGGCGCTCCGACGGGTCGATCTCAGCGTGCAGGGATGCTCCGCGGATCCCTGCACGCGGCGCGTCTCTACGACATGGCCGGCCGCTTCGACCGTTTGTGAGAAAACGATCGTGGAGTCGGCCGCGGCAACGGCCGGGGCGAGCATCCCGATGGCGGCGAATTTTCCAGCGGCCGACGCGAGGAGCTTCCGTCGCTTCGCGAACGCACTGAGGTATAGGCCGGCATGACGAGCGCCGGGTCCATCCGATCGACTCAGGCGCTGGACCTGCTGCATGAAGACGCCGAACGGTTCAGGCGTTAGGCCGTATTCATCTGATCAGCGTGCCCGCTTGCGTCGCGCCTTGATGTCGGCTTCCTCGTAGGCGACTACCTCGGACGCCAGGAACTGACGGCGATGAATGCGACCTTGAAGTGGGCGATCACGAAGTCGTCGAGCGCCTCCCGGTAACCGAGACGGTACCGATAGGCTCCGAAGTAGTTGTCGAGGATCCGAATCCCGTCGTCATCCCGCTCGTATGTCGCGGTCAATCCGAGTCGGCGATCAAATCCCGGCTCCAGCGCCGCCGACCATTGCTCTGCACCCATGTGGTGGACTTCGTCCGCTATCAAGAGGCCGCGATGCGCGGCTAGGCCGAGGTCGTAGCGGCTCGCCGACTGGACTGTCGCAACTAGGACGTCGCTCGTCCGGGTGAGCCCGCTTCGTAGCCGCCGCCCATCGCCCCCAGCGAAGCCGGCATCCGTGATCCTTCGAGCAGTCGAGCTGTGGATTTCCTCGATCCACTGTCGTTGGAGGTCATTCGTCGGCACGATGACCGCGGCCCGCCCGCCGCGGTGGATTTCTTCCGCGATGGCCGCGAGCGCCAGCCGAGTCTTGCCGGCACCGGTAACCGCCTCCACGACTCCGAGATGACCCGCCTTGGCCCATCCGTCGAGAGCCTGTGACTGCCACGGATACAGTTGAAGGTCTGCGGACCACGTCGAGTGGCAGTCGGTGCCGGCAGGTCGATGCTTGGTGCATCGTGTTCCTGATTCTCGGCGTCGCGAGGGCGTACCAGATCGGCGGGCTATCTCCCTCGGACTCGAATGACGTCTCGGTTCGCATACAAGCAGCGGTTGACAGCGGTTCTGTCGACGAGGACACCATCGAACACCCCGATTTGACGGGCGATATCCTTGGCGCTCGCGCCAGGGCGCCGGATGAGCATCGCCTCGATCGCATCGTGTAGCCCAGGAACCTGCTCTGTGACCATCGGTGAGCCGCGTCAGCTCTTCGCGGCCAGCGTGACGAGATCGGCTCCGAACGCGTCAAGGTTCCAGAGCCGGACTCGGTTGCCCAGCGAAGTCTGGAGTTTGATGGGAACAGATGGGTCGGTTAGCCGATGCCCGCTCGTCGCTCCGTTAGCAGCTGTACGGGCAGGATGTGCCCGTAGTCGTTCGAACGCCTGCCCGCCGTCGTACTCGTAGGGTCCGACGACGCGCACCAGCGAGAACCGTCGGTTTCCGGGCATGTGCGGCACCAGGACGATGTCGCCGACGTGGATCGCGTCATCCCGCGACGTCAGCATCCTTCGATTGCCCCATGCCTGCTGCTGCCACTCGGTCAGCGGCCGGCCTGCCTCCCGAGCCTCGGCGATGACCTGTAGGTCCATCTCGGGGTCCCAACCCCAGCCTTGGCGAAGGCGACCGGCCTTGATCTCGGCCCAAAGGTCGTCCGCGGCGGTTGGGGTCGGTACGCATCGCCCAGTATCGGGGCGGGCGAGGCGAGCCCGGGGCAGCCACGACCGCCGGAGTCCAGGTGTAGGTACCCGGGCCGACCTGGGCGAAGTCGGCACCGAACCGCTGCATCACCGAGAGCACGGTCGCCATTCGGATTCTTGCCCCCGACCGGGCCCTGCGCCTCGACGGCGTGGGCGATCTCGTAGTAGTGGACTCCCTGCTCGATCGGGGTCGGTCACGCGGAGCCAGTCCAGTGCGATCCGCCGGATTCTCGGCCCCGCCGAGTTGGGTTCGCCCGCCGGCTGATTGGACGTGACCCGACATCAGTGCGCGCAGCCGGTCCAGGAAGAGCGGCACTTCGTCACGCTCGAGGATGCCGAACCCGTCAGGCCCGAGGGCCTCCCGCGCCGCGGTCTCGTCGATCGACGGGAAGAACTCCAAGATCGCCGGGGCCCAGCGATAGATCGAGATGCGCCCCCGTGGCCGGTCTGCGGCCACACCGTGAACAGCATCCTCGTCGCGATTGGCCTGCGGCGCCATCATCACGCTGCTCTGTCGAGGTCTCGGCACGAGTCCCAGTTCGATCGCGGCGGCGATGATCGACCGGACTTCGTCGCTCAGACCCGATCGTTCGGCCAGCTGCGAGGACGGACGCGTACCGCTCGTCGTCCACACCAGCCGGCAGGGAGACCTGGGCGACCTCGGCGTCGTCCACTTCCGGCTCGTCCGTGACGCCGAGTGCCTGGCGGATCTCCACGGCCGGCGCGTCTTCGTGGAAGTCGACCCGGGAGCGGGGCAGACGGCGCGAAGTTCTCGATGTCCGGGTACTCGACCGAGGACCGACCGGTACAAACGCAGCGAGCGCGCCTCCGCGTACTGACCTGAAGTACGGCATCGCACCGTCGACATCGCCCGACTCGATCAGGCGCTCGGCTTCCAGCGAGATCCGCTCGCTCCGATTCGGAGATCGCTTCACCATCGATACCTGGCCACGCCGTCGGCAAGCCGTGCTCCTCGAGGTTGTCGAGCAGCGCGAACTTTGCCGATGGGTACCGGTCACGTGCGTAGTTGTTGATCGGCCGGTCGAGTGCCCAGAGGTTGCCGCCGTTCCACACGAGCCTTCGGTCTGCGTGATGGATCGGGCGGCCGCCGGCGCCTCGTGGAACGCGCATCCGATTGGCCTTAGCCTGCGGATAGATGTGGTCCCACTCGACCTGCCGCTTGCCCAGCCGAGGATCCGAGGCGTCGCGGTCGGGGAAGTCGAACGGGATCCGTTGGACGATCGAGAGGAATAGCCCGGCGTTCTGGTCAACGAAATGGCGTCGCTGGTCGTTCATCCTCGAGCGACTGGACTGTCCGCTGACCTCGCTTGAGTCCCGGCCCATCGGCGATGGGCGCCGGCGATGATGCGGCCGGTCGGGAATGGGTCGCCGGCGACACCGGCGGCGATCGCCTCCGCGAACCCCAGGCGAAGGAAACCCTCCAGGAAGATGTTGGCGTAGCGGAAGCCATAGGCCCCCATCAGGTACGCCTCGATCCGCCGGAGCTCGGCCGGACGGCATCATCGTCCTCAGCCTCTCGTTGACCGCGGCCCAGGCGAAGACGTGATCGAGCAGCCGATCGTCGACAGTCGCAGGCCGTATCCGACGGCCGACTCCGCTCGTGAGCAACGCACCAAGGACGCCGATGCGGCGCAGCACGGGGCTGTCGTCGGCCGCGAGTTCTTCCATCGTTCGAACGAGCTGTCGACCTTTTGAGCCATTCAGCCGGTCGACCCGGAGGGGCAGGAGGTCGTCCTTGCTGTGTGCACGGCTGGCGAGACGGGCGAGGAGCCGGAGGGCGGTCGCCCGGTTCAAGAGCGGCGACGCAGCAGCGACCCGATCGAGGTGCTCCTCGGCGTCGTGCCACTCGGTCTTGACGGCAGCGAAGAACACATCTTCGCCATCGAGCCGGACGCCGGCCAGGTTGATTTGCGCGAACACCTGGAGAACGTCGGAAGGCGCATCGAGGGTGAAGTGCTGGACCGGGATCGCTTTCTTGCGCCCACGCCCGGAGCAACGCCTGCGCCCTTGGGATAGCAAGCGCCAGTTCAGTCGGTGTCAACTCGTCGGCAAAGGCGTCGTCGATCTCGTTCAGGAGCTCGACGGCAGACCCCGCACGGTCATCATCGAGCGCATCCGCACGCGCGAGGATAGCCGCCGATGTTTGATTGGCGGCCCATGCGTGGACGCGCGAAAGGTCGATGTACTCCTGTCGCGGCTCAGGAGGCTCCGCCGCGCCGACGTCGTCCGACCTCCACGCGATGTAGTCCAGTGAGCGGCGTTTGTCGGCACGCCGCGTGACGACATCCTCAGGGATTCGGCGCTTGAGCATATGGAGGTAGAAGCGGCCGAACCTCCCGTGCTCTGAGAAGATCGAGACAAGGGCGTTCACGCGCTGCTGGCCATCCAGGAGCTGCCACGTTCCGGCAGTCGCCTCGACCGCCCGCCGCGACCCGTCCTGGCCTTGGAGGACGTGTCCCCCAGCCGGACCCGACAGACCATGAGCGAACCGATCGGGTATCCGGCGATCAAGCTGTCGAGCAGATTGGCGATCCGAACTTCGTCCCAGACCACGTTCCGCTGTACGAGGGCGAGCCGCCATGGGTCGACCGGGTCGAGTCGGCTGGCGATGAGCTCCGCGACGGAGCGGGACTCGACGAAGGCGTCGCGATCTGGGTCTGGGGCGCTATCGTCCGTCATGTCGCCTCTTCAGTAGACGTTGGCGCGTCGGATTGTCGGCCAATCTCGAAGATGCCCCCGATCGTACGGCAAGCCGAAAACGGATCGTTCGGAATCAGTCAGTCGTCCGTCATCGAGCCAAGTTCGCCCGAGTACATGTCGAATGGCCGCCAGGTCCAGGTGATTGGGTCCTTGCGATACCTCGCCTCCGGCAATTCATGGCGACTGTGACACCTGTCGTCGATCGCCCTCGACGATCAGGCGGACACGGTGACCGAGGTCGTCTGCCACCGCATAGCCGACACGACTCAGGTGCTTGGACTCGATCACCTCGACTTCCTCGACGACGTGCTTTAGTTCGAGCATGGCCATCCTTGCTTCGCGGCCGTGTGCGAGCACGACCGCCGGACGAATGGTCCCCAGGAGGTACTCGATCACCTCCAAGGACCGAGCTGGCGCTCCGAGGTCATGCGTAGATTGCGACGGCATCACGAAGACATTCGTCTCGAGGATTTGGACAGGCGCTGCCGCCTCGACGATCCGATCGATCCGCGCCCGGGTGCTCGAGACTCGCGGCTTGCCGGCGATGATGCGGTGACCCTCATACGCGGCGTGCCATCCGCTTCGGTCGAATCCCTTGGTGTCATCCCAGAAGGGCCAGAACTCCACGGCGGTCGCCGGATTTGCGCCGACGATGAACGCCTGACATGTCAGCGGCGATCCATCGCAGACGAATGGGCGCAACGAGGGGTCGCTGTCGGTCACGCGTCGCAGGCCCCGGGCGAACGTTTCGAGTTCCCGGTTCGTCACGGCGTGCGCTTCTCGACCACTGCCAGAGGGCTCGGTCAAGTGTCCGCATGTCGACGCCGTTGTCCGCCGCGAGGCGACGGGTGGCGGCTACGTACCCCAACCAGAAGGGCATCGCGAACCACGTCCGGCGGACGCCCAGCGCCTCCAGGGCCCGATAGTCAAGGATCGGGTACGGAGCCCGGTGAGCGAAGTGCAGCAAAACGCTGGCCGTTGGCCACGAAACACCGCTCAAGGACATTAGGCTATCGATGCGGGCCGACTCATCCGGCGCCCCAAGAGACGCCGCCGTCGCCTCCTCCACGGCGGCTGCCGAGTTCGATCGGATGAGCGGCGCGGATCTCGGGGACTTCCAGAAGCAGATCTCGACGAACTCGTCGCGCGTGTATAGGCCACGCGCTCGAGCGGCGACACCTATTGCCGTGACTCGGTCGTCCCCACCGTAGTCGTAGCGGCTCGCCAGCTCCGTAATGAGGTCCGGATCGAACTGCAGCTCGAACGTCGTGGTCCGATGTCCACCGCGCGAGACTCGCCGGTGACGAAGGGTTCGGGGCGTCGAGTGACCGCGTCGCTTTGGTATCGGTCCACCTGCCGTGACGTCGTACCAGTGCATCTGCGAGCCGATTCCGAGCCCTGCAAGTCGGTTGCTAAGCTCGGCTCCTCGGTCGCTCAGCTGCGCGACCAGGCTGTCCGCATAGGCTGAACCAGCGTGGATCTCGAACGTCTTGCCCCGTAGCGGTCCGAACCGCGTCTCAAGTCCTTGGACCGCGACCTGACCCATCCGGCGTCGATCGGCAACCGGTAGACGCTTGAGCGCGACATCGTACGTTTCGATCACCGTTTCCGGATCGAGAATCCCGTGTTTCGCGGAGTAGATGACCCAAGGGAGACCGGATGACTCGGCGTAGCGTCGGCGCCGAGCCCACAGCGGCGAGTCATAGAGGTCCTTGGCTGGGGCGGGACCTGGTCGCTTACTCGAAACGCAGCCGAGGATGAGCACATCTGCGTCGCGGTCCGGCGTCGATCCCACCGTGGCAGCATACGCATCGTCGTGGATTACGAGAGGGGGTTCGCGTGTCCAAGCCAGCTCCATCGCTCGATCAGGTGGTCGCGGCGCTCACCGATCCGACGCGACGTGGTTCTCCGACCGAGGCTTCGCGTCGCGGGGATACGGTGGACGCCGGCGTTTACGCCTGGTGGGTGGACGGACTGGGATCGTCCGACCTGGCCGCAGGGCTCGGTCATCCGATCCGAGCCGGTCTCATCTATGCCGGGCTTGCGGGAGCCGGATCGAGCTCGGCGACGCTCAGGAGCCGGATCCTCGGGAACCATCTGGGTGGTTCCATCCGCGCATCCACCTTCCGGAAGACCCTTGCCTCCATCCTGAGGGGGGACCTCCGTCTCGAGCCGATCAGTGGGGGCCGGATGACGGCTGACGGAGAAGCGCGCCTCACCGCTTGGATCCTTGCGCGCCTCGAGCTTTCGGTCGCGGCCTATCCCGATCGCCGCGGTCTTGATGCATTCGAGACGGCATTGCTCGATCGATTGGATCCGCCGCTCAATTTGTCCAAGCGGCCACCGACCGCGGTCCGCTCTCGACTGACCGAGCTGCGGCGGCCGTTCCGTCTCCGGGCCGCTTCGCCGGCCCAAGGTGGCGTCGAACCGTGGATGCGATCGGTGGTCAACCCGGCTGTCTCGGGGCATCTAGGGGGCTACACACCTGAGCAGCTCGCCCGCGAACTCGGCCTGCCGAATGCAAAGTCAGTGCGTGCTTACCTGCGCCGCGAGCACCCTCGGGATCCGTCCCTGCGGGGCTCGCGGTGGGACAATTTGCCTCCCGAAGTCGAGGCAGCCGTCCGAGCGAGGTACATCGGACATCGGCGGTAGAGCAGCGTGGATGGTCCGACGGGAGGGCGGCAAATGCGTCGAGGCCCGACCAACAGAAGGCGCTCTCCAACGAGCTTGCTCGTGACTGACCCGCGGGCTATTTGTGCCCGATGGTCAGCCACCAGGCGGACATTCGAACAGGTGCCCTGATGGAGGTCTTCGCGCAGGGTTCGCGGGACATGACATCGATGAAGAAACTGTCGCCCGAGGACGCGCGCCGCGCCCTGTACATCGACTTCGAGGGCAACAAGGACAAGCCGCCGGCCCTGCTCGGTTGCACCAGGCGCTCGAGCGTGCAAAGCAAGCTGTCGGTCTGGCAGGCGATCACCGATCCGACGTTCGGGTCTCTCGCGACGGCCGACGAACTCGAACTGCTCACGTTGGCCGATGCCGTCGAGCGGATCCTGCAGCGCGCCGAGCGCAAGCATCGGCGAATCGTGGCGTGGAGCACGCACGAACACGATGTCATCCGCAAGCATTGCCCCGAGCATCTCGAGCGGTTCGAATTGCTGTTCCTCAATGCGAAGCTTCTCGCGGAGCGGTGGCGCAGCAAATGCCACGCAGGCAACAGGCCTTCGACGAACAAGCTTGCCGCGTATTTCGAGCTGATCGGCTACCAGGTGCCGGAGCGAGCCGGTCCAGGTCAGGTCGGGGACACGCTGAAGAGCCTCAGCAAGTCGTTCAGTCTGGGCAAGACGGCGTCCGACCTGACGGAGAACCAGAGTCGTCGCTGGGCCGACCTTCGAGACCACAATCGCCACGACTGCACCGGCATGCGGCAGATCTGCATCCTGGCGGCCGACGAGATCGCGGCCGCGTCGTAGGATCGCCACCCGGGCTAGGTTGGCGGTGCGATGGACGAGGCCGATCGGCGCTACCTGACTGGGATCTCCGAGGATGTCGGGCTGTACTCGGGCGGGGGCGCCGGTCAGCCGGCGCTTGTTAGTTAGGCGGACTGGAGCTAACTCTCCATCGCCGGCAGGTACCCATCGGCACGCAGGCCGAACGTCCAGGCGACGCCTTCGCGAGCCGTCTGGGTCGCTGGCGGCACCCGCAGGAAGTAGGTCTTCCGCGATCCGTCCGCCTCGGGGGTCGAGTTCAGGACCTCGACCATGACGAGCGGCTCGTCCCGGCGCCACCAGTCGATCGTTGCCCATCGGCCGTTCCCAGAGGCGACCGGTCTCGTCTTCGTGGCGCAGCTTGCACTTCCCTTCGCGGACGAGCCGATCGAGTCCGAACCGCTCGACGAGCACGCGACGCCGCTCGGCGTTGGGCTCGCTGTCGATCGCCTCGATCGTGATGGTCTCCGGCGCCTCGATCACCTCGCGGTCCACCGCGACGCCGTGCCAGGCATGGACGGTGAACCCATCGCCGAACGCGAGCGCAGGGCCGGCCTCGGCATGCAGCCGGCCTTGGTCGTCGTGGGCGATGCGCAGCGGCCGTTCGCTGACGATCGCAAGGCCGTCGAGGGCCCACCACGGACCAGCGGAGCGAGCGAGCTGCGAGCCGCAGCGCGAGTCGCTCCCTGGCGCGCGGCGAGCCATCCCGCGGCGAGTAGAACGGCAGGCCGAAGACGGCTTCGATCTGCGCCCAGCTCAGGCGTGTCCGCATCGAACTGACCGGGCTGCATCGCCTGGGTGGTCCAGCGCGGCGTCGCCGACTCAGCTGCTCGACGAATGCCGTGCGGACCGCCATGCCCGGCCACGATCGCGAAGACCTCGGGGCCGACCAGTTGCGCGAGAACCGCTCGGCGCTGGAACCGAGGAGCAACTCGCCGAGCCGCTCGTCGATCGCGACCTGCGTGGGATCCACTGGCTCGCTGGAGCCGATGGCCATGCGGGATCCGGTCGACGCAGCTCGGCTCGGAGGGCTTCCGCTCGTCCGTCGCGCCGATTCGAGAGCGTTCGACGGCCGCGCGTAGCTCGGTCGGGATGCGCTGCTCGCAGCCGCTCGGGCACCGTCTGTTCGACGTACTGCGAGAATCCGAACGGATCACGAAGCCCGTTGAAGTCCCGGTTCGCGCCGGTCCCGATCTCGCCCGTGGCATACGGACTCGTGCAGCGTCGCGCGTGCTCGGTGCCGATCGGACTGATACGCCAGGGCGCCGGCGAGCGGCGATGCGACCCAGACGATCCGCGGTTCCGGCTCGAGGCCGATGTTCCGGTAGAGCCCTTCGATCGCGGCTTCAGCTGCCGGTCGGTCCGCCGGCTCGGTCGATCAGAGCTCGATCGCCACGACTCGAGGTACGCGTCCAGCCGCGCGGCCGTCTCGGCCTGATCCGGCTGGCTGCGCCGGAGCTCGATCAGCTGTCGACATCAGTCGACCACCCGACGCCACGCGTTCGTGCGCGATGCGGCGCCGGCTCGTACTCGCGCTGGATGACGACGCGGTAGGCGCCGGGCGGGAGGTCGATCGTGGCGTGCTCCTCGTGGATGAGCTGGGCGGCCGAGCGGACGAGCACGAACCGCTCGTCGCCGACGCGGAACTCGCGGGCGTCGCGCTCGGCGATGGCGTGGGCGTGGCCGGTGGCCTCGCCCTCGGCGAGGACCAGGCGGCCGTGGCGCGGCTGGGCCTTCGCCTCGTCGGGGACGGCGGGCACGGCGACCAGCAGGACGTCGCCCTGGCGGACATGGAACGGAAGGGCAGCGTCACCCAAGGGATCGGTCACGAATGGTCTCCATCGAACCCAGCTGAAAGCACCGTGCCGAACGGCCGGTTGCTGCGGCGTCAACGGGCTGGATCCCTCGGCCGACTCTCCTGTGGGGCGAACCCATATTGTACCGCGGATGCCCGGTTTTCGCCGTTCAGCCGAGGGCGCGCGCAGCGCGCGCGCGCGAGCGCGCGAGGGACGCAGGCTGTCGCCGTCCGAAGATCTGGCTGTGCCTAGCCAACCGATCGGTTGATACGCCGCTCCACCGGGTTGACCGCCGCGTTCCACCCGCCCGGGCGATGCCCGCGACACCGGTCTCGGCCGACACTCGGCCCATGAACGTCATCGAAGTCACCAACCTCACCAAGCGCTACGGCGACCGCACCGCGGTCGACGGCGTGTCCTTCACGGTCGAGCAGGGCGAGATCTTCGCCATCCTCGGCCCGAACGGCGCCGGCAAGACCACCACGGTCGAGTCCATCAGCGGGCTGCGAACGCCCGACTCGGGCACGATCAGCGTGCTCGGGCTCGACCCGCGGCCGTGACCGCGACGAGCTCCGTCGCGTCGTCGGCGTCCAGCTCCAGGAGAGCGAGCTGCCCGACCACATCCGCGTCCGCGAAGCCGTGGACCTCTACGCCTCGTTCTACCCGGCGCCCCGGAACGGGGAACAGCTCCTGACCGACCTCGGGCTCGCCGACAAGCACAAGTCCATGTTCGGCAAGCTCTCGGGCGGCGAGAAGCAACGGCTCTCGATCGCGCTCGCGCTGATCGGCAATCCGAAGGTCGCGATCCTCGACGAGCTCACGACCGGCCTCGACCCGCAGGCCCGGCGCGACACCTGGCAGCTCATCGAGGACGTCCGCGACAGCGGCGTCACGGTCATCCTCGTGACCCACTTCATGGAGGAGGCCGAGCGCCTGGCCGACCGCATCGCGCTGATCGACGCCGGCCGCCTCGTCGCCCTCGACACGCCCGCCGGCATCGTCGCCCGCGTCGACGTCGAGCAGCGCCTCCGCTTCCGGCCGTCCGCCCCGATCGACGACGGGCTCCTGACCGGGCTGCCCGAGGTGACCAGCGTGAGCCGGCACGGCCAGACGGTCGTGGTCGCCGGCACCGGCAACCTCGTGCTGGCCGTCACGGCGGCCCTCGCCCGCAACCAGATCGTGGCCAACGAGCTGCGCATCGAGCAGGCCGGTCTCGACGACGCCTTCGTCGCCCTGACCGGCCGAAAGCTCGCCTCCTAGCCGCTTCCTTCCGACTGGAGATCTCCGATGCTGACCAAGATCACGGCCGTCGAGGCCAAGCTGTTCTTCCGCGAGCCAGGGGCGTGGCTCCTCACGATCCTGCTGCCGACGGTCGTCCTCGTCGGCGGTCGGGCTCCTGTTCGGCGGTGAGCCGGACCCGGCCCTCGGCGGCTACCGCTGGATCGACCTCTACGCGCCGTCGATGGTCGTCATGACCCTCGCGATCCTCGGCGTGAACCTCCTGCCGGCCCGCCTCGTGAAGTACCGCGAGAAGGGCGTCCTGCGCCGCCTGTCGACGACGCCGGCGAACCCGCGATCGATCCTGATCGCCCAGCTCATCGTCAACATGGGCGCGGCCGTCGTCGGCCTCGTGGTGCTCATCGTCGTCGGCAACCTCGTGCTCCAGATCCCGCTGCCGCAGGACCTGATCGGCTTCGCCGCGGCGTTCCTCGCTGGGCATGTCGGCGCTGTTCACCCTGGGCCTGCTGGTCGCCGCCGTGGCGCCCACGACCAACATCGCCACGGCCCTGTTCATCCCGCTGTTCGCTGCGGTGATGTTCCTGGGTGGGGTATACCTCCCACGAATGCTGCTGCCGGAGTTCCTGGTCCGCATCGGTGACTACACGCCCCCGGGCGTGCAGGCGCTGCTGGATGCCTGGCTCGGGGACGTCGCCCCAGCTCACCCAGCTCGGGGTCATGGCCCTGATCACGGTCGTCGCCGGGGCGATCGCGGCCAAGCGGTTCCGCTGGGAATGAGCAGCTCGCCGCGGCGGGGTCGACCTCGGCCCCGCCGGCGCCACCGACCTCGCCCGCGCCGGCCCTGTCGGGCTACGAGCGATGGGACCGGCGGCTCGTCGATTGGTGCCCGTACGTCACCCTGGCCGTCTCGGCGGTCATGGCCCTCGCCTGGTCGCACCGACCCTGCCGGCGAGCGCCTCGTGACGGCGGGCCTCGTCGCCCTCGCCGCGCTGTGGGTCTACCTGGGCTTCACGCGAACGCCGCGACCGCGGCAGGCGCATCGGGCCCGGATGATCGCCTACTTCATCGGCCTGCTGGTGATCGGGACGGCGCTGGCCGCTGCGCGAGTACCTCTTCTTCATCTTCCTGATCACCGGGTTCTTCCACGCGATCGGTGCTCCGGCCGTGGCCGCTCGTCATCGTCGGCGTCTTCGCGACCTCGGTCATCATCAACACGGTGATCGGCGGGCTCCCGACGAACCCGGAGTGGTGGTCGATCTGGGTGGCGATCATCGTCATCCAGACGTTCGCGATCGGGGGCGGCTCGCTCCTCGGCGAGCGGATGGCCGAGCAGAGCGAGCAGCGGCGCCTGGCGGTGGCCCGGCTCGAGACGGCCCTCGAGGAGAACGCCGGCCTGCACGCCCAGTTGCTGACCCTGGCCCGCGAGGCCGGCGTGCTCGACGAGCGGCAGCGCATGGCCGGCGAGATCCACGACACGATCGCCCAGGGCCTGACCGGGGTCGTCACCCAGCTCGAGGCGGCCGAGCAGGCCCGCGACCGGCCCGAGGACTGGCAACGGCACGTCCGGAACGCGATCGGCCTGGCCCGCGAGAGCCTGTCCGAGGCGCGGCGATCGGTCGAGGGCTCGCGGCCCGAGCGGCTCGAGACCGCCCGGCTGCCCGAGGCGCTTGCCGAGGTCGCCCGGGAGTGGTCGGAGCTGAACGGCGTCCCGGTCGAGGTGGCCACGACCGGCGACGTCCAGCCGCTCCACCCCGAGGTCGAGGTGGCCCTGCTGCGGACCGCGCAGGAGGCGCTGGCCAACGTCGCCAAGCACGCCAATGCCTCGCACGCCTGGCTGACGCTGTCCTACATGGGCGACGTCGTCACGCTCGACGTCCGCGACGACGGCATCGGCTTCACGGTGCCGGCGAAGCCCGAGCGACGAGCGTGGCGGCGGCTTCGGGCTCTCGGCGATGCGGCAGCGCGTGAACCGGGTGGCCGGCACGCTGGCCATCGAATCCGAGCCGGGTGGCGGGAACGGCGGTCTCGGCGCGGGTCCCGGCGGTCGTGGCGCCCGGGCTGGTCGGGCGATCGTGACCGCGGTGCCGCCGCCGATCCGGCTCCTCATCGTCGACGACCACCCGGTCGTGCGCGACGGTCTGCGCGGCATGTTCTCGGGCGACCCCGGGTTCGAGGTCGTCGGCGAGGCCTCCGATGGGGCCGAGGCGATCGAGCTGGCCGCCCGCCTGGTCCCGGACGTGATCCTGATGGACCTGCGGATGCCCGGCGTCAACGGCGCGGCCGCCATCCGGGCCCTCGCCGAGCGGCAGATCCCGTCGCGCGTGCTGGTCCTGACGACCTACGACTCGGACAGCGACGTCGTGCCGGCGATCGAGGCCGGCGCCACCGGCTACCTCCTCAAGGATTCGCCGCGCCAGGAGCTGTTCCGCGCGGTGCGCGCCGCGGCCCAGGGCGAGTCCGTGCTCGCCTCGTCCGTGGCCAACAAGCTCATGAGCCAGATGCGCGGCGGCCCGGCCCCGGAGGCGCTCAGCGAACGCGAGCTCGAGGTGCTGCGGCTCATCGCCCAGGGCGAGACGAACCGCGGGGCCGCCGCCCGGCTGTTCATCTCGGAGGCGACCGTCAAGACGCACCTGCTCCACATCTACGCGAAGCTCAACGTCAACGACCGGGCCGCCGCCGTCGCGACGGCGTTCGAGCGCGGCCTGCTGCCGACGGGCCGCGAGAGGCTGACTCGCCCCGACCCTACGCGGGCGGCCGGAGCTGGATCCAGACGGTCTTCGTCTCGGTGTACTGGTCGTGGGCGAGGACCGACTTGTCGTGGCCGCCGAAGCCGGACTGCTTGTAGCCGCCGAACGGCGTCGTCATGTCGCCCTCGGAGTAGGCGTTGACCCCGACGACGCCGGCCCGCAGCTCGCGCGCGACGCGATGGGCGGTGTCGAGATCGTGCGTGTACAGCGACGCCGCCAGGCCGTAGGGCGTGTCGTTCGCGATGGCCACGGCCTCCGCCTCGGTGTCGAATTCGATGACGGAGAGGACCGGCCCGAAGATCTCCTCGCGGGCGATCCGCATGTCGTTCGTCACCCCGTCGAAGACGGTCGGCGGGACGAACCAGCCGCCGGTCTCCTCGAGGATCCGCGAGCCACCGGTGACGAGGCGGGCGCCCTCCTGGCGACCGATGTCGATGTAGCCGAGGACCTTCTCCATCTGACCGCGCGAGATGAGCGCGCCGATCTTGGTCGCCGGATCGAGCGGGTCGCCGACCGGCCAGGCCGCGAGTTCCGCCTCGATCGCCTCGAGCAGGGCCGCCTTCCGCGAGCGGTGGACGATGAGCCGCGAGCCCGCGCTGCAGTTCTCGCCCATGTTCCAGAAGATCGCGACCGCGACGTTCGACGCCACGGCGGCGAGATCGGTCACATCGCCGAAGACGATCTGCGGGCTCTTCCCGCCGAGCTCGAGGAGGACGCGCTTGAGGTTCGAAATCGGCGGCGTAGTGGAGGAAGCGCCGCCCCACCTCGGTCGAACCGGTGAACGCGAGGCAGTCGATGTCGGGGTGGCGGCCGATCGCCTCGCCGACCGTGTCGCCCGGCCCGGTCACGACGTTGACGACCCCGTCCGGGAGGCCGGCCTGGCTCCCGAGCTCGACGATCCGCAGGAGGCTGAGTGACGTCGTCGATGCGGGCTTGATGACCACGGTGTTGCCGGTCGCGAGCGCGGGCCCGAGCTTCCAGGCCGCCATCTGCGCGGGGTAGTTCCAGGGGATGACCGCCCCGACGACGCCACACGGCTCGCGGGTGATCGTGGCGATGGTCCCCTCGGGCGAGGGCGCGACCTGGCCGTACAGCTTGTCGGCCGCCTCGGCGTGCCAGCGGATGCAGGCGGCCGTCTCCGGCATGTCCAGCCCGACCGTGTCGGTGATGGGCTTGCCCGCGTCGATGGTCTCGATCAGGCCGAGCTCGCGGGCGTTGCGTCTCGATGAGGTTCGCCCAGTCGATGAGGATCCGCTTCCGGGCGCCCGGGTCGAGGCGCGACCAGCGGCCGTCATCGGCCGCCTTGCGGGCCACGGCGACCGCGATGTCGACGTCGGCCGGGCCGCCCTTGGCGATCTCGGTGATCGGCTGCCCGGTGGCCGGGTTCTCGGTGACGTAGCGTCGGCCGTCCACGGCGTCGCGGAACGCGCCGTCGACGAACATCCGCGTCCGAAGGTCCAGGCGGTCGAGGTCCTCCCGTGATTCTTCGATCGGCGGGATGAGCGTCTCGGTCATGGCGGCATCGTAGACCGCGCGCACGGAGGGGGTCGAGTCGGTCAGGACTCGGTCGTCGCGGTCGCCAGGCGGCGCTCGAGGCCGTCGAGGATCAGGTCGAGGCCGAAGGCGTATTCGAAGTCGTCGTCGCACCCGCCCATGCCGCCCTCGTGACTGACCGACGCGGCCAGCTCGGCCACGCGCGGGTTCTGGGCCATCGCGAGCATCAGCGCCGCCGCCGCCTCCGGTGACGGCACGACCTTCCCCGAGTCGTCGAACAGGTCCTGGCTGAAGCCGAAGATCCGGCTGCCCAGGACGTGGAGCGTGTGGTGCGCGAGGTCGAGCGTGAAGCCGCCGTCGAGGAGGATCGCCAGGATCCCATCGACATAGCCGACGATCGCGGGGCCGGGCGCGCCGCGGTCCTCGATGACGAGCCGCGTCCATGGGTGGCGACGCATGACCCGCCGAGCCGCCATCGCCTGCTCGCGCAGCGCCGGCTTCCAGGGGCCGTCGGGCTCGATGCGCTCGATCTCACCGACGACCACCTCGACGATCCCGTCGAGCAGGTCGTCCTTGCTCCGGACGTGCCGGTAGAGCGCCATGGCATCGACGCCGAGCTCCTGGCCGAGCTTGCGCATGCTCAGCCCTTCGATGCCGTCCCGATCGGCGAGCGCCACGGCGACGCCGAGCACGCGGTCCCGGGTCAGGGGCGTGCGGCCTTCCGTGCGCGTCGCGCTTGCGCGGGTCACCACCTCGTTGCATCACCTCTCTGGAATCTTCGCCGAAAGTCTTGACGAGTCTACACTGTAGGCGCTATGTTTACGCCGTAGTCTACACCGTAGGCACAAGACGCAGCCCTGAGGAGGCCACCCGTGACCGAAGAAACGCTCGAGAAGCCGACCATGAGCATCCCGCGCTGGTTGGTCCGAACCATCTGGGTCCTGCACCGAGCCGCCTACCGGCTCACCCGAGGCCGGATCGGCCTCCGCCCGACCACCGACACGCAGTGGGGGATGATGCGGATCCGGACGATCGGTCGGAAGACCGGCAAGGAACGGATCGCGATCCTCGGCTACATCGCGGACGGCCCCAACCTCGTGACCATGGCGATGAACGGCTGGGCCGACCCGGAGCCCGCGTGGTGGCTCAACCTCCAGGCCCGTCCGCAGGCGACGGTCGAGCTGCCAGACGGCACCCGCGAGGTGACCGCACGCGCGGCGACGGGCGACGAGCAGGCGCGACTCTGGGCCGCGTTGCAGGCCCACGGCAGCGTCGCGTACCCCGACGCGAACTCCACGCCTCGCTCCAACGAGACCGCGGTCGTCGTCCTGGAGCCGCGCGTCGAGGAGGCCTCCCGTGTCTGAAGCCACCCAGAAAGCGCCGCCCGTGGTACCTCGCTGGCTGGTCCGCACCATCTGGTTCGCGCACCGCCGGGCCTACGCGATCACGCGCGGCCGGTTCGGCCTGCGCCAGCCGACCGAGACGCAGTGGGGGATGCTCCGCCTCCGGACCGTCGGGCGCAAGACCGGCAAGGAGCGCGTGGCGATCGTCGGCTACATCGTCGATGGGCCCAACCTCGTCACGCCCGCGATGAACGGCTGGGCCGATCCGGAGCCGGCCTGGTGGCTCAACCTCCAGGCACGGCCGGCAGGCGACCGTCGAGCTGCCCGGCGGTGTCGCGCCAGGTGACCGCGCGCGCGGCGACGGGGGAGGAGCGGGCCCGACTGTGGGCGGCGCTGGTCGCCCTCGGGAGCTCGGCCTACACGGACGCGAGCGCCGCCTTGCGATCCCGGGAGACCACGATCGTCGTGCTCGAACCGCGCGTCGAGCAGGAGCGGCTGGCGTAGAGTTCGGTCAATGGGTCGACCGGCTGACACCTCCGCCGACGCGCACCGCAGGCAGCTCGACGCCCTCCGATCGATGACGCCCGCCCAACGACTCCGGATCGCCGACGAGTTGAGCGCGGCGGTGCTCGCCCTGGCCGCGTCCGGGATGCGCCATCGGCGGGCGTCCGCGCTCGCGCCGCGACAGGAGCGCCCGGATCACCCTCGGTGACCTTCGCCACCCTGCTCGCGGACGTGGTCGCCGGACTGGACGGGGCCGAGGTCCCGTACATGGTCACCGGCTCCCTCGCCGGCTCGTATCACGGGGAACCGCGAGCTACCCTCGATGTCGATGTGGTGATCGATCCGACCCCTGACAGCCTGGCCAGTCTGATCGACGAACTCCTGCGTTCGAATTTCTACGTCGATGCGGACGCGGCACGACGAGCCCTCGACGAGCGATCGCAATTCAACGCCATCGGCCCGGACGCGCTCAAGGTGGACTTCATCATCCGAAAGGACAGGCCGTTTTCGATCGAGGAATTCGGGCGGCGTCAGCCTGCTGACCTGCTCGGGACGCCTGGGTTCGTCGTCTCTGCGGAGGACCTCGTGCTTGCCAAGCTCGAGTGGGCCGCGGCATCCGACTCGGAGCGACAGCTGCGGGATGCGGCCGCGATCGTCGCCATCGACGATGCGCTCGACGAGGCATACATCAGCCGCTGGGCTGACGCGCTCGGAGTGTCGGCCGCGTGGCACCAGATCCAGCGCGAGCGGACCTGACCCCTCCGATCGATACTTGACAGTCGGTGGCATCAACGTCGGGGACGATCCGCTCGATGATCCGCCGCCGATAGGGGAGGGAACGACGTGACGGTCGTGGATTGGCTGCTCGACTCCGATCCCGCGATCCGGTGGCAGGCGATGCGCGACCTGACCGATGAGCCGGCCGAGGTGGTCGCCGCGGAACGCGCGAAGGTCGCCACGGAGGGCTGGGGGGCGCGGCTGCTCGCGCTCCAGGCACCGGATGGCCTGTGGGCCGCCAGGGCGTGGTCGCAGGACTGGACGGACACCTTTCACTCGTTGGAGCTCCTGCGCCGGTTCGGGCTCGATCCCCAGTCCGACCAGGCACGACAGGCGGTCGACCTCGTCCGCGAACACGTCATCTGGAGGGATCCCGACTTCGAGACCCCGTGGTCCGACAACCGGTTCTTCGAAGGCGAGGTCGAGCCGTGCATCAACGGCAACGTCGTCACGACCGGCGCGTACTTCGGCGTCGATATGACGCCGCTCGTCGACCGGCTCCTCGCCGAGCAGCTCCCTGACGGCGGCTGGAACTGCGAGGTCGAGAACGGCGCGACGGTCTCCTCGTTCGGGACGACGATCAACGTCCTCGAGGGCCTGCTCGAGCACGAACGGGCGACCGGCGGCACCGGCTCGGCGGTGGTGAGCGCTGCCCGCGAGCGCGGCGAGGCGTACATGCTCGAACGGCGGCTGTTTCGTCGGAAGTCGACCGGCGACGTGATCGACCCCGACTGGCTCCAGTTCTCGTTCCCGACCTGGTACTTCTACGACGTCCTGCGCGGGCTCGAGTACCTGGCGAGCGCCGAGGTCGAGCCCGATGATCGCGTGGCCGAGGCGATCGAGGTCGTCGAGGGCAACCGGGACGCGGAGGGCCGGTGGCCGCTCCAGAACGTCCACGAAGGCGAGTTGCACTTCGAGCTCGATGCGGGCGAGGGTCAGCCCAGCCGCTGGAATACCCTTCGGGCCATGCGCGTGTTGCGATGGTGGGACGAGGGGCGCCGACCCGTGGGATCGGGAGCTGGCACGACCCGTGCCGGGTAAGGCCGCGGTCGAGCGTCTTCCGCCCGGACCTGTCGACCCGGCCGCGATCACGATCGTCCCCGCGAACGAGGCGTCCTGGGCGGACCTGCAGGCCATCTTCGGCATGCGCGGTTACCCGGCGTACTGCCAGTGCCAGCGGTTCAAGATCGGGCCAAGCGGGTGGACCGAGCCCACCACCGCGGAACGGATGGCGCGCCTCGAGCAGGAGACCCACTGCGGGTATCCGAGCGCGCCTCGGACCAGCGGTCTGGTCGCGTACCTCGTTCGGGGAGCCCGTCGGCTGGTGCGCGGTCGAGCCGCGCTCGGCGTACCCGAAGCTGCCGCCGCAACGGGTCGTGTTCAAGCAACGTGGCGAGGACAAGGACGACCCGAGCGTCTGGGCGGTGACCTGCTTCGTGACCCGGGCGGGTTTCCGTCGCCGCGGCATCACGCGTGTGCTCGCCAAGGCCACCGTCGCCTTCGCCCGCGAGCGCGGCGCCCGGGCGCTCGAGGCCTACCCGATGATCACCGAGCCCGGGGTGGAGGTCACCTGGGGCGAGACCCACGTCGGCACCCGCAGCATCTTCGAGGCCGCCGGGTTCACCGAGGTCAGCCACCCGACGCTTCGGCGGGTCGTGATGCGGATCGACTTCTAGAATCAGCGATAGGGGAGGCACGGAACGATGACGACGGCACCGATCATCCTGGTCCCGGGGTTCTGGCTCGGCGCATGGGCGTGGGACGAGGTCGCCGCCACGTTGCGGGCCGACGGCCACGACGTCACGGCGATCACACTGCCCGGGCAGGAGTCGAAGGACGAGGACCGCTCAGCGATCACCTTCGGCGACCACGTCGACGCGATCATCGAGGCGGTCGAAGCGGCCGACCGGCCGCCGGTCCTCGTCGTCCACAGCGCGTCCGGGTTCAGCGGGTACGCCGCGAGCGATCGCATCCCGGAGAAGATCGCGGCCGTCGTCTACGTCGACACCGCGCCTGGGAAGCCGCCGCTCGATGCGGCGCAGGAGGGCGACAAGCCGATGGTCTGGGAGGACATCGTCGCGGACGAGAATCTCAAGGGACTGACCGAGGAGCAGCTGGCCACCTTCCGCGAGCGGGCCGTGCCGGTCCCGGGTGGCATCCTGCGCGGTCAGTACGAGTTCACGAACGACGCCCGCCGCGACATCCCGAGCACGATCATCGCGACCGGCTATACCGTCGAAGGCCTACCAGACGTACGTGAAGGGGAACCCGGACATCGCGTTCCTCGCCGGCATCCCGGAGCTGCGCAACATCACCTGGATCGACCTGCCGACCAGCCACTGGCCGATGTGGTCGCAGTCCGGCCGACCTCGCGAGGATCATCGGCGACGTCGCCACGAAGGCCGGCGCCGCATGACCGCCTCGCTCCTCGACGACGCCTTCGCCCATCACGTCTGGGCGACGGAGAAGCTCATCGACGCGTGCGCGGGGCTCACCCCCGAGCAGCTGCGGACGCCGGCGCCGGGCACGTACGGCTCGATCCTCGACACGTTCCGGCACCTCGTCAGCGCCGACGGCTGGTACCTGTCGTTCTTCCGCGAACAGCCCGCCCCGATCGACGAGGAGGACGCCGACGTGACGCTCGCCGAGCTGCGCGTCGGCGATCACGACCAACGGCGCGGCGTGGATGGAGCTGCTCGCCGGCGGGACCCGACGGCGAGGCCGACGTCGTCGAGCACGGCGACGGCTGGGACTTCCATTCGCCGCTCGGCTTCCGCCTCGCCCAGGTCGTCCACCACGGCACCGACCACCGGAGCCAGATCTGCACGGCGCTGACGAGCCTCGGCGTCGAGCCGCCCGAGATCGACCTCTGGGCCTACGGCGAGGCGACCGACCGCACCCGGTCGGAACGACGACGGTGAGATCCGGGCGTTAGCTCGCCAGCGTCGTCAGCCTCGGCTGTTGTGTCGCGGCCCGACGTGACGACCTGCGCGCTATGCTTGCCCCTGACCCCCAGTGCGCTGGGGTGGGGAGACGCATGGACTACCGCGGTCGCCGGTCGTCGATTCGCACGCACGGACGTGTCGCTCTAGGCACGGCCGCGATCCTCGCCGGCCTGCTCGCCGGTCTCATCGTGCCGGTCGCCTCCGCGGCCCCCGGCGAAGACGACACGCCGATCAGGAACCCGGACCTGCGCACGGCCTGCGGCATCGACATCCTGATGATCCTCGACGAGTCCGGATCGATCGGCAACGCCGGAGCGACCGGTGCCGTCAGGGCCGCGTTCCGGGCATTCACCCGAGCCCTCAACAACACCGGTTCGCGGCTCGCTGTGGCGGAGTTCTCGACCGTCGCCCGGCTGCCGCTCGCTGGCGCGGCGGCCCGGAACTACACGACCGTGACCGACGCGACCCTGGCCTCGACCTTCGACCCATACATCGCGGGCTTCAACCCCAACGGCAGCACGAACTGGGAGGACGGCTTCCGGGTCGGGCGTTATTTCCTGCCGCGGCCTTCGCCGGACACCCCGCACCTGACGGTGTTCATCACCGACGGCGACCCGAACGTGATCGTTCGCCACGACCGCGTGACCTTCGATCCGGGCAACCCGATCGAGGCTCTGAACCAGTACGAACTGCAGGTGCCGTTCGTGACCACGCCATCCTTCGCCAACCAGACGCAATCCGCGAGCGAGAACGCGGCCAAGGACCGCGCGGTGCCCAACGCCAATGCCCTCAAGGCCCAGGGATCGCACATCCTCTCGATCGCCGTCGGGGCCGGGCTCCAGAATCAACAGTCCCTCAACCGGATCATCGCGGTCTCCGGCCCGGACGTGTTCCCTGACACCGGCGCATTCAACATCGCTACCACGGACGTCTACCGCCAGCCCAACTTCGCGCTCCTGGAAGACGCGCTCCGAGAGGCCGCGTTCCAGCTCTGCGCCCCGTCGGTGAACGTACGCAAGATGGTCGATCGGAACCCGGACCCCGCGGTCGACGACCTCCAGCCGGCCCAGGACTGGAGCATGAGCGCGACCGCCGACCCGAGGCCGGCCGACTGGATCGCCCCGGCCGGAGCGACCGGCGACACTGCGACCGGCCCGACGGGTCCCGACGGCTTCGTCAACTTCCAATGGACGACCGTGTTGCCGGTGGACTCGACGGTGACAGTCTCGGAGGTGGTCCAACCGGGCTATACCTATGACCGGTCGGCCACGACCTGCACCTACCGGACGCCGGACTCGCCGACGGACAGACCGTTGCCGGGATTCGTGACCACTGCCACGGGGTTCCGCGGGACCGTGCCCGACGAGGCCATCGTCACCTGCACGATCGTCAACCGGATCCCTCCAGCGCCGGCCGTCCACCTCGAAAAGTCGACAAACGGCGACGACGCCGACACGCCGACAGGGCCGTTCGTCCCGATCGACTCGCCTGTCACCTGGTCCTATCTGGTGACGAATACGGGCAACGTCCCACTGACCGGCATCGTCGTCACTGACGACCAGGGCGTGGCGGTGTCCTGTGCTGTCGCCACCCTGGCGCCCGGCCAGGACACGACCTGCGTCGCGAACGGCACGAGCGTCGCGGGCCAGTACGCCAACCTCGGCACGGTCACCGCGACCGGGGCCGGTCCGTCCGGGCCGGTCACGGTCACCGACACGGATCCATCCCACTACCTCGGCACCGCACCGGGGATCGACATCGAGAAGGCCACCAATGGGGCCGATGCCGATGTGGCACCGGGCGTATTCATCCCGGTCGGCGATCCCGTGACATGGACATATGTGGTCACGAACACGGGCAACGTCGCGCTGACTGGCACCACCGTCACGGACGACATCATCGGGCCGATCAGCTGTCCGGCGGCGATCGATCCGCTCGACGTCGCCGAGAGCGTCACCTGTACGGCGCCCACGGGCGTCGCGACCCCTGGGGAGTACGAGAACCTCGGGTCCGTGACCGCGGACAGCCCGACAGGGATCGTGCAGGACTCCGACGTATCGCACTACTTCGGCGAAGTTCCCTCGATCGACATCGAGAAGTTCACCAATGGGCTGGATGCTGACACGGCGCCTGGCCCGGTGATCCAGGTGGGTCACTCGGTCGCCTGGACATACGAGATCACGAACACCGGAAACGTGCCACTCACCTGGTCGGTGACCGACGACCAGCTGCCGACCCTTGACTGCCCGGCCCTATTGATCATCGTTCCCGGCCAGACGGTCATCTGTTCCGGCCCCCTCGGGGCGACGGCCCAACCCGGGCAGTACGCGAACATCGGGACGGTCGAGGGGGTCAGCCCGTCCGGAACCGTCGTCACGGACACGGACCCGTCTCATTACCTCGGTGCCGTCGGCGGGATCGACATCGAGAAGTTCACCAACGGCGTGGATGTCATACAACCGCCCGGACCGTTCGTGGTCCCGGGCTCGACGGTGTCCTGGACCTATGAGGTGACCAACACCGGCAATGTCGCGCTGGCCAACGTCGCGGTGGACGACCACCAGACCAATCTCCGCGGCATCTTCGCCCTCTGCCCGCAGACGACGCTCGCGGTCGGCGAGTCGATGACCTGCACGGCCTCCGGCGCCGCGGAGCCGGACCAGTACACGAACCTCGCCACGGCGACCGCCATCACGACCACCGGCGAGCCAGTCCGGGATGTGGATCCGTCCGCCTACTTCGGGTCGGTGCCGGGGATCGACCTGCAGAAGCTGACCAACGGCGACGACGCCGATGAGGCGCCTGGACCGTTCATCCGCGTCGGCGCACCCGTCAACTGGACCTATGTCGTCACGAACAGCGGCAACGCCCCGCTGACCGGCCTTGTCGTCACCGACGACCAGGGAGTCGCCGTGACCTGCCCAGCGACGACGCTTGCGTCCGGCGCGGACATGACGTGCACCGCGACCGGCACGAGCGTTGCCGGCCAGTACGCGAACGTCGGCTCGGCGAGCGGCGTCGGACCGGCCGGCCAGGCGGTCACCGACACCGACCCATCGCACTACTTCGGGACGGTCTCGGTGGTCGACATCGAGAAGTCGACCAACGGCGAGGACGCCGACGTCGCGCCTGGCGTCCTCATCCCCGTCGGTGACCCGGTGACCTGGACCTACGCGGTCACGAACCCAGGCAACGTCCCGATCAAGACGTTGACGGTGACCGACGACCAGGGCGTCGTGCCGAGCTTCGTGGGCGGCGACGCCGACAGTGACACCGAGCTCGACCCCGGCGAGACCTGGACCTACGAAGCCGCCGCCACCGCCGTGGCCGGCCAGTACACGAACGTCGCGACCGTGGACGGGTTCGACGTCCTCGAGGAGCCCGTCACGGACAGCGACCCATCCAACTACTTCGGCTTCGCGGCGGAGATCACGATCGAGAAGACGCCGGATCTGGCGTCGGTCACCATGGGTGACCCGCACACGTTCACGATCACGGTCACGAACACCGGAACGGCCAACCTCACCGACGTCACGGTCACCGACCCCGTGACGCCCGCCTGCGATCGGGTGATCGGCGATCTGGGGGCGGGCGTGTCGACCAGCTACACCTGCGATGTCGCCGAGGTGCTCGCGCCGATCGACAACGTGGCGGCGGTCGTCGGGACCGCTCCCGGCGGCGGCACGGTCAGTGACGATGACGACGCCCAGGTCACGCCCATCCCGTCGATCCTCGGCGATGTGGTCTGGAGGGACGACAACCGCAACGCCCGCCAGGACGCGGACGAACCCGGCATCGCCGGGGCGCGCGTCGACGTGACGGACCTTGTCCGCGGCGGCACGGTGACGGCGACCACGAACAGCAGCGGGCACTATCGCGTCGACCTGCGACCCGGCTCGTACCGCGCCGCGCTCGACATGACCTCGGTCGGGAGCACGCTGACGACACCGGGGTCATACGACATCACGCTCGTCGGCGGCGAGGAGAACCTCACGGCCGACTTCGGGATCTTCGAGGAGAGCCCAACCCTGCCCGACACCGCGACGCTCGAGACGGTCATCGGCGATCTCGTCGAGACCCCGGCCGGACTCGGATTGGTGGCCCTGGTGGTGCTGACGACGGTCGGCCTCGTCGTGCTAGGGGCGGCCGCCTGGTTCCGTCGCCGCGGGCGCCAGGCCGAATCCTGAGGAAGCCCGCGCAGGGCGTTTTCCGACGCCCGTGGCCGTCAGCTCGCCAGCTTCTTGTAGCGGATCCGGTGCGGCTGGTCGGCCGCGGTGCCGAGCTCGCGGTGGCGGAACTCCTCGTACTCGGTGAAGTTGCCCTCGAACCAGCGCACGACGCTGTCGCCTTCGAACGCGAGAACGTGCGTCGCGATCCGGTCCAGGAACCAGCGATCGTGGCTGATCACGACGGCACAGCCGGGGAATGACTCCAGGCCCGCCTCGAGGGCCCGGAGCGTGTCGACATCGAGATCGTTGGTGGGCTCGTCGAGGAGCAGCACGTTGCCGCCGGACTTGAGCAGCTTGGCGAGGTGCACGCGGTTTCGCTCGCCGCCCGACAGCTTGCCGACGGCCTTCTGCTGGTCCGTGCCCTTGAAGTTGAAGCTCGAGACGTAGGCGCGGGCGGGGAGCTCCCGGTTGCCGACCTTGATGAACTCGTTGCCGCCGGAGATCTCCTCGTACACGGTCTTGTCGCCCTGGAGGTCGTCGCGGCTCTGGTCGACGTAGGCGAGCTGCACGGTGTCACCGAGCGTGATGCTGCCGCGATCGGGCTGCTCTTCGCCGACGATCATCCGGAACAGGGTCGTCTTGCCGGCCCCGTTGGCGCCGATGATCCCGACGATGCCGGCCTTCGGCAGCGAGAACGACAGGTCCTCGATCAGGACCTTGTCGCCGTACGCCTTGGCAAGACCGTTGACCTCGATGACCTGGTCGCCGAGGCGGGGACCGGGCGGGATGGCGATCTCGAGCTCGCGCTCGCTGCGCTTGGCGTCGTTCGCCTCCGAGAGCAGCTGCTCGTAGGCGGTAAGACGGGCCTTGCCCTTCGCCTGCCGGGCTCGCGGGGCCAGGCGCACCCATTCGAGCTCGCGGGCGAGTGTGCGCTGGCGGGCGTCGCTGGCCTTCTCCTCGCGGCCCAGGCGCTCGAGCTTCTGCTCCAGCCAGGAGGAGTAGTTGCCCTCGAACGGGATGCCCCGGCCGCGATCGAGCTCGAGGATCCACTGGGCGACGTTGTCGAGGAAGTAGCGGTCGTGGGTGATGGCGACGACCGTGCCCGAGTACTCCTGCAGGAACCGCTCCAGCCAGAAGACCGACTCGGCGTCGAGGTGGTTGGTGGGCTCGTCGAGCAGCAGCAGGTCGGGGTGGCTGAGGAGGAGCCGGGCGAGGGCGACGCGGCGCTTCTCGCCGCCCGAGAGCGTGGTGACATCGGCGTCGTCGGGCGGACAGCGGAGGGCGTCCATCGCGATGTCGACGTTGCGCTCCAGGCTCCATGCGTCCGCGGCCGCGATCTTGTCCTCGAGCGCGGACTGCTCCGCGCCGACCGCCTCGTAGTCGGCGTCCGGGTCGGACCACTTGGCCATGACCGCGTTGTACTGGTCGATCAGGCCCTGGACCTCGGCGCACGCCGTCCATGACGTTGCCCTTGACGTCCTTGGTCGCGTCGAGCTCGGGCTCCTGGCTGAGGAAGCCGACCGAGAAGCCGGGCGTGAGACGGGCCTCACCGACGAAGCCGTCATCGAGGCCGGCCATGATCCGCAGCAGGCTCGACTTGCCGGCGCCGTTCGCGCCGATGACGCCGATCTTCGCGCCCGGATAGAACGAGATCGAGATGTTCTCGAGCACCGTCCGGTCGGGCGGGTAGTGCCGGGCGAGCTTGTAGGTCGTGTAGATGAATTCGTGGGGCATGCGTCAAGGGTAGCGGCGTCGGGCTGTCGCGGCGGCGCGCCCGACGGGGACGGTCCGGTGGCCTTCTCCGCCGGCGGTGGCAGTCAGCCAACGATTTCGAAACCTGGGCGGCGTGGAGTCGCGTTTTCGCCGTCCGTGCTGATCGACTGTTGACCCATAGCCACCGCCGCGACGGCTGCGGCGGCCGGACAGCGGCCTGGTGCCGGAATTCGTTGGCTCTGGGCCACCACGTCGAGGCGCGGGTCGCGAGGCGGAGGGTCGCGAGGCGCGCCCGCCGCCGGCTGACGCGGGATGCGCTCAGGACGCGCGCTCGTACTCGTGCAGCACGGCGCCCGATGAGAACGTGCGCGTGCCGACGAGCCGCATCCGGAGCGGCTCCTTCAGCGACCCGAACAGGGCCTTGCCCTTGCCGATCGCGCTGGTCGTGATGAGGAACCGGTACGTGTCGATCAGCCCTGCCTCGCTCAGGGTCGCGAAGAGGTCGGCGCCGCACCCGAGCCCGAGGTCCGGGCCGTCCTGTTCCTTGAGCCGGCGGACGGCCTCCACGACATCGCCCTCGAGGATCGTTGCGTTCTCCCGCAGGGCGGGCTTCCCACGCGTGACGACGTGCTTTGGCGTCTCGCGCCAGAACCGCGCGAATTCGCGTTCGACTTCGTCCGTGGCCGGATCGTCGATGTCGACATCGTCCCAGTACGTCATGACGTCGTACATGCCCCGGCCCATCACTTCGCCACCGCAGTCGCGGCATGAGCTCGTTCGCGTAGCGGTGCTCGTCCTCGGCGGGCTCGTAGTGGTCGAGGCCGCCGTCGGGATCGGCGTACATGCCGTCGGTCGTGAGGATGATGTAGAAGGCGAGTCGGCGCATCGGGACGAGCCTAGCGCTTCGGTGCTCGGCGCGCCCCGGCCGCACCGGCCCGCTCGACGCCGATACCCGCCTTGCGATCGAGGGCCTGGAGCAGCTCGTGGGCCGCGAGCTCGACCGCCTTGTGCCGCCACTCGGCGGCGCGGTAGTGGCAGGCGATGATCCCGGACCGGTGGATCCGCTTGAAGTCGCCGAAGACGAACGCGTGGCGGCCCTTGGTGTCCTCGGTCGCACCCTCGGTCAGCCCGAGGAACCACTCGGCGTACTCGTCGAACGAGTGCGACTTCAGGTACGCGTTCTCGTCCTTGGCGCTCGGCTGGACCTCGCCCCAATCGCTTCGAAGCACGTACTGCCGTGCCTCGATCAGCCGATGGGCGTGCTCCACGGCGCGCGGGTTCACCGTGTATCTGGCCACGCCTGAGTCTCGTGTTTCGGGTGTTGAGGATGGGCGTCTGGGGACGCCACCGGCGCTACAGGCACCTCGCGAACAGCGGCATTCCACCGGGAATCAGCACTCGAAGACCCCGCCCGTGACGGTCATCTCGCCCTTGAGGTGAAGGACCTTGCCGTCGGAGCCCGTCAGGTCGTTGTCCAACGTGAACCCACATGGGATCGGTCCCTTCATGTGGACCTGCGCGCCGGTGCCGCGGTACGGCGCACCGGCGCTGATCGCCGGGTCGCCGGTCGAGAAGGTGATCGAGCCGTCGCTCAGGACCTCGATGTTGCCGAACGTCCCCTTGTCGGAGTTCACCGTGATCCCGCCGAGACCGGGGCCGACCGCATTACCCGGCACCCAGGTCCAGGTCGCGTCCAGGAGGCCCGAGCTGACGAGGCTGCCCGTGGCGGTGGCCTCGCCCGTGCCTCCGCCGCCGCCGTCGGCCGATGCCCCCGCTGGCTGCGGCGTCGGAGCCTGGTCCGCGATGAGTGTCTGGCCCGTGGTCGTGGACGTGCCACAACCGGCCAGCACGAGGCCCAGGGTGAGCAGGATCGCGGTCAGCGGCCTAGCCGACCCATTGATAACAGGCATGGGGGTGCCCTCCCCTCAGGCGACGACGCCTCGGCGGAGCGAGGAGGCGCGGTCGTTGGCGGGATCGTAGGCTCGCCCCGTCACGCGGGCGTCACGGCACGAGATCCGAGGCCGTGGTCGGTCAGCACATGGCGCGGGACGGCAAGAACCGCGAGCCAGCTGCGCCGACCCGCGGTTCGAGTTCGTGGCCGAACGAGTTGCTCGGCCTCGTTGTTCAGTGGCTAGCGACGATCGATGGTGCGGTCGCCCTTGCCTTCGAGGTCCTCCTCGGCCTTGTCGCCGACGCCCGCGCCGGCTCCGGCACCAACGGCACCGCCGACGACCGCGCCGGGAGGCCCGGCAACGGCGCCACCGATGGCCGCGCCGGCCAGCCCGCCAGCCAAGGACCCGGTTCCGGCACCGGCCTCGTCGTTGCCCTCGGACGCTTCACCGACGACGGCGCCGGCGACTCCGCCGATCGCGCCGCCGATGACGGCCCCTGGGGGCCCCCCGACGGCCATGCCGACGGCTGCGCCGCCGAGGACGCCGGCACCAGCGCCCACGGCTTCGTTGCCGTGCTCGTCGGTGTCATGACGGTCGTCGTCGCGAAGGTCGCGGCCGGGGGGGGCGTAGACGACGTCGTCGGTCGGCTTGTAGCCCGGCGCCTGCTTGTCGAGAGGGCGTTTCGGATCGCGCTCGTACAGCGGGTCGTTGCGGTCCATTCGGAACCTCCTGGAGTGGTGGTCGCCGGCAAGTTCGCCGGGCCGTTTGACGTCGGATGACGTCGGTGCGCGGCAACGTACGAACCGGCGACCCACGAGAAGACGACACGGACCGAAGAGGTCGTATCAGCCACATGACGATGTATCGCGATCAGGCGGGATCCACCGCGGCCTGCATCGTCATGAACGCCTTCACCCGCAGGAAGCGCATCAAAGGACGGGCGTAACGCGGCACGACCCGGCGAGTCGGATCGACCACGACCTCGGGATCGGTGAGGCGGGTCGTCCGGCGGCGGATGCGGATCCGGGCTCCGCCCGCGGCCGCGACGTTCTTGACCCACTCGGAATCCGGCCCGTAGACGAGACAGAGGACGAACTCGGATCCGCGCCGGAACCGCATGACAGGGATCCGATATCGCCGGCCGCTCTTGCGCCCGACGTACTCGAGGATCGCGAACCCGGGAACCCATGCGGCCACCCGACGGAAGATCGGATTGAAGACCTTCGTCGTGAACGGTCGGAGCGGGGTCATGAGCGTCATCGCACTTCCCTTCGCGGAATACCCGCCGCCGGATGTCAGGTCGAGCCGATCACGCGAAGCAGGAGCACAAAGCCATTGTCGGTCCCAGACCATCGACGTCGGAGGCCTTTGACGCCGACGCGTCGGCGCATATACCGCATCGCGACCACTGCGACCACGACATCGTCGAGCGGCCCGAGGACCGGGATGAACTCGGGGATCAGGTCGATGGGCGAGAGGATCCAGGCCAGGAGCCCGACCAGGACGAGCCGCGCGTCAAGGGGCGCCGAGCGATCACCGATGACCGACCGCAGCAGTCGGACCACGTCCGGGATGACGCCAAGGAGCTCGCGAAGCGGTACGCCCTTGGGCCGCAGCGCCCAGAACAGCACCAGGAGCGCGGCCCAGAGGGCCACGACCCCGATGACGATCGCGGTGACGACGCGCAGGTCCATCGCGTCGAACCATCTCACAGCGATTCGGAGGTGACCGACGGGATACCCTGACCGGCGACATGGATCCGATCCGATTCGCGATCATCGGCGGCGGCTGGCGCACGCAGTGCTACCTGCGGGTGGCGCGGGCGTTGCCGGAGCGGTTCGAGGTCAGCGGCGTGCTCACGACGTCATCCGCGACCCGTGTCGCGCTCGCGAACGACTTCGGCGTCGCCACGCCCGAGACCCTCGACGAGCTGCTGGCGTCCGACCCGACCTTCGTCGTCCTCAGCGTCCCATGGCAGACGACGCCGGTCCTGCTCGAGGAGCTGACGTCCCGCGGCATCCCGGCCCTCGCCGAGACGCCGCCCGCGCCCGACATCGATGGCCTCCGTTCGCTGAAGGCCCTCTCGGACCGTGGCGCGCGGATCCAGGTCGCCGAGCAGTACCAGTTCCAGCCGCACCACGCGGCCCGGATCGCGGTCGCCCGCTCGGGACGCCTGGGCGCGATCAGCCAGGCGCAGGTCTCGGCCGCCCACGGCTACCACGGCATCGACCTCATCCGCCGCGTCCTCGATGATCGATTCGGGCCGGTCTCGATCCGCGCGCGGCGATTCGACTCGACGATCGTCGATGGGCCCGGCCGCGCGGGCCCGCCGCGCGAGGAGCGGATCGTGCCGTCCGAGCAGGTCATCGCCACGCTCGAATTCGATGGTCAGCTCGGCGTCTTCGACTTCACCGAGGACCAGTACTTCTCCTACATCCGGTCCAATCGCGTCCTGATCCGCGGGGAGCGCGGCGAGATCCACGACACGACCGTGCGCTACCTCGAGGACGCCACGACGCCGGTGACCATGGAGTTCCGGCGCCACGAGATGGGCCAGGACAGCAACCTCGAGGGGCTGGGGTTCATCGGCATCACGCTGGGTCCCGAATGGGTCGTCCGCACCGAGTTCCCCGGCGCCGGCCTGGCGGACGACGACCTCGCGATCGCGATCTGCCTGGTGCGCATGGCCGAATACCTCGAGGGCGGCCCCGGCTTCTGCGACCTCGCCGAGGGCGTCCACGACCACTACCTGGGCCTGATGATCGCGGCTGCGGTCGCATCGGGCGCTCCCGTCGAGGTCGCCGGCCACCTCTGGGACGACTAGGCGCGGCGCATACTTCGACCGCCGGGGGACACGTAGCGCGGGAGGTCGGTGCGATGCGACTCATCCAGTCATTCGGGTACACGGTCAGAGTCGGACAGGACGAGGCGCACCAGAAGTGGGTGATCGCAAACGACGCGCGCCTCAAGGCGGCCGCTCCGGCCGGATCGAAATACCTCGGCACGTTCGCGGTCGTGATCGGCACCGAGAAGCGGGCCGGTAACTACCGATTCCTCATGGAGCTCGACAGCTACGCGGCCATGGACGCGGTCGCGGCCGCGGGGAAGGACCAGACGAGCGAGTGGACGAAGCTCCTGATCGAGTCGAGCCGGTTCACCGACCTCGACCTCGCTGCACCCTGGAGCAACGAGTTGATGAAGGATGTCGTCGACGCGACGATCTGGGATCCGAAGACCTAGCCTGACGGTTGCCGCGCATACTGCCCCGGAGGGAACCGGGTGGACGCCCGAGCGCCCGAGGCTTGATCGAGGAGACCGACATGGCCGATCATCCGAACGCGGCGCTGGCCCGTCGTGCGCTGGACGACTTCAACACGGGCGACGTCGAGGAGATGGGGAAGCTGCTCGACGACGACGTGGTCTGGCACGAGATCGGTCGAGCCGAGCCACGCCGTGGCAAGGCCGAATTGTTCGCGTCGGCCGGCGAGGTCGACTACACGATCGAAGCCAAGCTGCACGACGTCGTCGCCAACGACGAGCACACGATCGCGCTCGTCGAGGCGACCGCGACCCGCGGCGGCAAGACGATCACCTATCGGACCGCGGAGATCATGCATGTCCGCGACGGCAAGGTCACCGAGCGGTGGGCGTTCTCCGACGACACGGCCGCGATCACCGACTTCTTCGCGTAGCTCGACGTCCTTCGCGGCGCCTCTATCAGTTGCACATTCGGCACGAATGCCTCGTGGATCCGTAACAAGAAGGCAGGATCCGCAGGATTCGGGGGCGATCCATGCTCATTCGTGGCGGAAGTGCATCTGATGGTGGCACGCCGGTGGTGCCGTGCGTTTGGCTGGCCCGAACGGTGCGCCGCGGCACCTGAGTGGTGTCGTGCGGCACCGGCACTCGAAACCCTGGTGGGAGTATCGGCGTCTCCGGACCATCGGCGACCGCATGTGTCGCCACCCACGATGACACGGAGCCACCCATGCCTCCCACCACGATCACGCTCACCCTGCCGACCGAACGCCTGCGATGGCTCGGCGTCGGGCTCGCCGTCGGCCTCCTCGTCGCGGCGATCGCGAGTCCCGTCTTCGCGCCGCGCACCGCGCTCGCGGCCGACGACACCAAGCCCGAGCACACGATCAGCGTCAGCGGCACCGGTCGCGTCGTGATCAGCCCCGACATCGCCGACCTGCGCCTCGGCGTCTCGGTCACCAAGCCGACCGTTAAGGCCGCCAGAGCCGCCGCGGCCGAACAGATGACGAAGGTCATCGCGGCCCTCAAGAAGCTCGGGATCGCCGACGCGGACCTCCAGACCAGCGGTCTCAGCCTCCAGCCGGTCTACGACTACCGGAACAACGCGAACCCGCCGAAGCTCGTCGGCTACACGCTCTCGAACGGCGTGTCGGTCACGGTCCGCGACCTCGACAAGATCGGGGACGCGATCGACGACGGCCTCGCCGCCGGCGCCACGACTCTCGACGGTGTCACGTTCCGGGTCGATGACCCGGCCAAGGCCCAGGAACAGGCTCGCAAGCAGGCGATGGCCCAGGCCAAGGCGATCGCCGACACGCTCTCCTCGAGTGCCGGCGTCTCGATCACGGGCGTGGCCTCGATCAGCGAATCCAGCGGCCCGATGCCGTACCCGATCTACTACGACGGCGCCCGGGCCGGCGCCCTCGCCGCAGAGGACGCGGCCACGCCGGTCAACGTCGGCACGAACGAGGTGATCGTCACGGTCTCGGTGGTGTACCTCATCGGATAGGTCGCCGGGGATGTCGATTCGGGTCGGTGCCGTTCGTCGTTGGGTCAGAGGGCAGCCGAGGCGACTGTGACCACGGTGCCGGATGAGGAGACCGACTGATGGCAGGACAAGTCATTCACTTCGAGGTCACGGGCAAGGACCAGAAGGCCCTCCAGAGCTACTACGGGCAGCTCTTCGGCTGGGCGTTCAACACCGACAACCCGGGTGGCTACGGGATGACGGAGCCGGGCTCGACCGGCCCGATCGTCGGTGTCGGCAGTGATCCGACGGGTGGCGCGGGCTGGGTGACCGGCTACGTGACGGTCCCGGACGTCAACGCCACGCTCGCGAAGGCCCAGTCGCTCGGCGGCACCGTGATCATGCCGAAGTTCAGCCCCGACGGGAACGCACAGCTCGCGATGGTCGCGGATCCCGAGGGCCACATCCTGGGCATCACCGAGGCCTGAGCCTCGCGCCGGGCGACGGGCCCGGCATCATCCGATCGAAGAGCCGGTCACCCTCGGGTGGCCGGCTTTCACGTGTGGACCGGGTGGACCGGGCGGGGTTTGCCGGCCCGGCGGCGGTCAGCCGGCGGTCCCGACCGCGATCCGGTACTGGATGTGCTGCGGGCCCGCCGCGGACGGGGAGATCGAGACGCCGATCCAGGCCGGTAGCTCGGTGCTGTCGAACTCGGTGAGCGTCGGTGTCACGTTCGTGCACGGGACGTTGACCGAGCCGGCCTCGACGCCGTCGGGATGGTCCTTCTTCAGGTCGCCGCCGGCCGCGCGGAGCGTGACCACCAGCTCGCCCTCCCCGACGCAGACGACCGCCACCGCGTAGCGCGGCCCGATCGTCGAGAGGATCTTCGTCTCGTGGACCGGCCCGACGTTGGTGTCCGTGGCCGCGAGGGTCCAGCCCGGCTCGAAGGCCGACACGTCCAGCGGCGGCAGGCTGGGGAGTGGCGTCGGGACGGGCGTGGGCGTCGGGCTCGGGGTCGGCGTCGGGACGGCGGTCGGCGCGGCGGTGGGGCTCGGGTTCGAGCTGGGCGTCGCGCTCCCGCAGGCCGCCACGAGGCACAGGATCGCCAACAGCGGGATGCGTCGCATGTCCCCTCGCTCGATGCCACGGATCCATTCGCCGTGCGGCCCGCAGTGTACGGCGCGCCGGTCGACCTCGGAGGGTGCGCGAGGCGGACCTCGGGCCCGCCGGGGTCTAGCTCGCGTCGGCCTCGTCGAGCGTCGTGTTCCACGAGTCATCGAACGCCGATTCGAACCACACCGGTTCGGCCGGGACGCCGGCGGCCTGGGCGGCCAGGCGTCGATCGACGTAGGCCTTGAGCTCGATCGGACCGGCCTCCCAGAGGCTGGTCGTGCCCTCGATGCGCGGCGACGGCTTCTTCGCCATGTCGGTCATCCTCCCGTGTTCCTGCCCGGTCGGCAGGTGCGTGGCCTCGAACGTTGGCGCGAGGCACCGCGCGACGGTACTGGCGAGAAGTACTGGGACCATCAGGCGGCGCGGCCATGCCAGATCGTGGCCGGAGGAAGTGGGTCACCGGTGATCCCCTCGTCGTCTTCTGGATCCCGACCGCGCGCGTCGCGACCCGGCCGCCAGGCCCGGATCGCCTCGGGCAGCCCGAACAGCGAGACCAGCGCGCACCCGAACCCGACGAGCACGAGGACGACCCCGAGGACCATCCAGGCCGGCGCCACATCACGCGTCGCGAGGATGAACACGGCGCCGGAGCACGCGAAGAGGATGCCGACACCGAGGACCTCGAAGCGCCGCTGATCCACGTGCATATCGTGCACGCTCCGTGCTACGGTCGGGGCCATGAGCGACCTCATCGCGCAGACCATCAATGTCCTTCGCGTCGACGCCGGCCGGTGGCAGTCGCTCGCGGTGCTGGACCGGGAGCTCCTCGACCGCCAGCCTGCGCCCGGCGAGTGGTCCGCCCTGCAGTGCCTCGGCCACGCCACCGACACCGAGTCCGCCGTCTTCGCCGAGCGCGTGCGCGCGATCCTGACGGGGCAGCCGGCGCTCCGGAACTACGAGCCCGACATCGAGGCCACCCCGGTCACGGCGGAGACCGAGCCGGCGGCCCTCGCCGAGAAGCACGCCGCATTGCGCCTCTCGAGCCTCGAGCTCCTCGCCACCGCGACCGAGGCCGACCTCGATCGGACCTCCCGCCACCTTGAGCTGGGCATGGTCTCGCTGCGCGAGCTGCTCAACGAGTGGGCCGCCCACGACCTGATGCACATCGTGCAGGCCGAGCGCGCCGTCATGCAGGCGTTCATCCCGGGCTCCGGGCCGTGGCGCTTCTACTTCGCCGACCATGACGCGGAGCCGAACGCGGCCGAGGCGACACCCGCGGGCTGATCCTGGGCCGCGCGCGCCGCCCGCCGCCCCCCGGCGCCAGCTTCTCAGACCCTTCTCACGGTTCCGGCCCAGAGTCGTCCTTGTCCTACCTCCCCGGCGATCGAAGCGCCGGCGAACCAACCGACCGGCTGACGATCTCCTCCCGTCTCCCGCGGTCGACCGGCTCGCCGGTGCTCGCCGTTTCGGCCGGGCACGGACCCCACGAACCCGCCACGGGCCCCACGCTTGACCGACCGCGCGACCGCAGCCACCCTTTCCCGATGACCCGACGACCGCCTTGGGTGGCGCTGCTCGCCGCAGCCGTCGTCATCGCCATCGTCGGTACGGTGGTCCTGGCGAACACGGTGCTCCGTCCGACCGACCCGACCGGCCTCGTCGGCGATCCCGACGCGAGCCCCGGCGCCAGCGACGCCGCGTCCGCACCGAGCGCGGCGGCCACGCCGGTCCCGACCCCGCACCCGATCCCCAAGCACGAGACCTATGGCTACATCCCGTACTGGGAGATGGACTCCGGGATCGCCGCGCACGTCCGCGAGACGGGGCTCTCGACGGTGGCCCTGTTCTCGGTCACGAACCGGCGCAACGGCACGCTCGACACCGCGCAGAACGGGTACAAGAAGATCACGGGTCCGATCGGCCGACAGCTGATCCGCGACGCGCACGAGCGCAAGGACCGGGTCGAGCTCGTCTACACGAGCTTCGGGTACGCGCGGAACCAGCGCTTCTTCGGCGGCAAGGTCGAGACCCAGGACAAGGTCATCCGGTCGCTCGTCACGTTCGCCGGCGAGATCGGGGTCGACGGCATCAACGTCGACGTCGAGCTCCTCGACGGCGAGTTCGTGCCCGCGTACGGCGCCTTCGTGGGCCGGTTGCGCGAGGCGCTTCGGAGCAGAACCCGGAGGCCCAGGTCTCGGTGGCCACCACCGCCAACATCGGCGGCGCCGCCATGGCCGCGTCGGCCGCCACGGCTGGGGCGGATCGCATCTTCCTGATGGGCTACGACTACCACTGGCCCGGATCGGCACCCGGCGCGTCCTCGCCGCTTGACCGCCGCGATGGCGACGAGAAGGACCTCGTGTGGTCGCTGGACCTGTACGACGCCATGGGCGTGCCGGTCGACCGCACACTGCTCGGACTGCCCCTGTACGGGATGCTCTGGCCGGTCACGGGACCGGAGCTCGGGGCGCCCGAGACCGGCAGGGGCGATGCCTGGTTCCCACGCAAGAACGTGTCGTATCTGCTCGATCCGAAGACCGTCCCGGAGCGCGATCCGATCGAGGTCGTCGAGCTGTACACGGACAACACCGGGAGCGACGACGATCCCGAGTGGCAGGCGATCTACCTCGATTCACCCGCGACGCTGACCCCGAAACTGGCCCTTGCCGACGAGCGCGGCCTGGCCGGCGCGGGGTTCTGGGCGATCGGGTACGAGCGCGGGCTGCCGGACTACACGAAGCTGATCAAGCGATTCGCGGCCGGCAAGGTCACGGTCACCGGCGACTGAACGACTATCGGCTCGAGGCCTTGGCCGGTGCCGGCGTCAGGTGGGTCATGACGCCGTAGGTCTCGCCGGTCTCCGGATCCTGCCGAGCGGCGACGACCAGGCGACGGACGCCCCAGGTCGTCACGATCCGGCGGGCCAGCGGCTTGCCGCCGCGGAAGACCTGGTCCATGAGCTCGAACGCCTCGGTCGGCAGGCCGATCAGGGCTTCGCGAGCCGGTTGCCCGACGCAGCGTGGCCCGAAGAGCTCCACGAACGCGGTGTTGCCATGGACGATCATGTGCCCCGGCCCGACGTGGAACGCGGCGGGGCTCGGCGATCGAGGCAGGCTCATCGGATCGTGATCGCGTTCATCGGGCGACTCGATCGTACTCCGGCCCGCGAACGACCCCCGAAATAGCCTGTGCTAGGCTGGTTTCTCGCCACCTTTCGTGGCGGGCTCCGCGTGGTCGACCTCCTCTCGAACGGGCCGTGCGTTCCGCCATCCGCGTTCGGGAAACCTGGGAGGCCCTCATGGCCACCGGCACCATCAAGCGGGTCATCGCCGATCGCGGCTTTGGCTTCATCTCCGCCGAGGATGAGAAGGAATACTTCTTCCACCGCGGCGCCCTCGATGCCTCGATGGAGTTCGAACGCCTGGTCGGCGGCGAGAAGGTCGAGTTCGACATCGAATCCAGCCCGAAGGGCCCGCGCGCCGCGAACGTGCGCCCGGCCGCCTGACCGCGCCGCGTCCCGTCACGCTGACGGGACGCCGCACCTCCTGACGAGACGCCGCACCTCCTGACGAGCCGCCGCATCTCCTGCCGCGAAGCGGGGTGGGGTAGGCCGACCGGGACCATCGGGGGATGCCCGGAGTCGGTGCAGAACGCCACCGTCGCGACATGAAGTTCCTCCTCCGGATCGGCATCGTCGCCGTCTTCATCGTCGGTGGCCTCATCTTCCGCGATCGCCTGGGCGGGAGCCCGGCCGAGCTCCAGCTGGGCGACTGCTTCGACGTCCCCACGAAGGCCGGCGAGACCGTCAACGACGTGCAGCACCATCCGTGCACGGAGGCGCACACCGCCGAGGTCGTCCTCCTGACCAAGCACCCGGCCGCCAAGGGCGCGACGGAGCCGTCGGAGGCCCAGCTGACCTCCTATCTCGTCGACACCTGCGGCGCCGCGCTCGAGGGCTACGTCAAGGGCTCCACCGACAAGTTCGATCTCGGGGCGTTCTACCCCACGTCCGAGGACTGGAAGAACGGGGATCGCGGCATCACCTGCTACCTGACGATGCTCGACGAATCCCCCATGACGGCGTCGTTCAAGTCCAAGTGACGGATCGGCTCAGTCCGAGCCGATCGTGACGATCACCGCGCAGTGGTCCCCGGCGGGCGGGCAGCGCGTGGTCTCGGTGACCGGCCGCAGGCCGGGTCCCGTCAGCACGACATCGATCCGGATGAGCCCGATCCCGAACGGTTCGAACTTGTCCGGGCGGTAGGTCCAGCCCGGTCCCACGCCGACCTCCGCGTGGGCGTCGCGTAGCCCCGTCACGAACTTGCCGAATGCGGGCTCGGTCGGGGCCGTGTTGATGTCGCCGAGCACCAGGACCGGGACGCCCCGGGTCATGGCTTCATCGATGTCGTCGGCGATCCGCCCGAGCGCGGCATTCCGGTTCACCGGGTCGAACCCGATCGGGATCGCGAGGGGTCCCCGCGGCATGCGGGCCGGCAGCGGATGGACGTCGAGGACCCAGATCGGGCCCTCTGGCGACTCCACGACCGCCTCCAGCCGGGGCGGATCGCTCTGGAGCGCCACGTCCGTGAGCGGATAGCGGCTCAGCAGACCCAGCCCGAGCACGTCGTCAGTCGGGTAGAGCGCCTGGTACGGGTAGTGCTCGGCGAGGAGCGGATCGGCCGCGATGGCATCGGCGAACGTCGTCGTGAGCTCCTGCAGCGCGATGACGTCCGCGGTCATCGGCCGCAGGAACGCGACCGCGTCGGGCGCCGCCCGCGACTGGATCTCGAGGTTGAAGCTCGCGACCTCGATGGTCGGGCCGTCGGCGGCCTCGGCCGGTGCCGACCACCACTCGCCACCGAAACGGACGAGAGCCACCGCGACGAGCACGACCAGCGCCAGTCGAAGCGTCCGGGCGCCGCGGACCAACGCGAACGGGGCGAGCAGGAGGGCGGCGATCGTCAGGTGCGCGGCCAGCACCTGGGCGAGGCCGATGGGTCCGTGACCCGGTGCCGGGCCCATCCCGACCAGGTCGAGGAGCACGACCGCGATGACCACCGCGGCCAGGATCGCGAGCAGCACGCGACGCGGCGAGGCGTTCGGTCGTTCGGATCCCACGGTCCCTCCGACGTTCGCCGGTGGCGGTTCGTGTCGCGGACCCCTCAGGCGTCGATGAGCGGCGCGACCTCCCGGGCGAATCGCTCAGCCTGGGCCACGACCTCCGCGGGGTCGGTCGTCTCGAAATAGAGCGCAAGGTGGGTCACGCCGTGGCCGGCGAACGCCTTCGCCTCCGCGGCGATCTCCTCGGGCGTGCCGCGCATCGCGTAGTACCGGTCGGTCGTCGCGTCGAACTGGACCCGGACCCGCGCCGAGAGCCATGGCGCGGGCCGGCCGGCCGCCTCGGCCGCGGCTCGGATGACCGGAACGCGTTTCGCGAACGCCGCCGGGCTCGACGCGCTCGAGTGATAGCCGTCCGCGAGCCCGCCCGCTCGACGGAGGGCCGCCTCGGCTCGACCGCCGACGACGATCGGGATCGCGGCGCCTTGCTCGGGGAGTGGCCCGAAGGCGAAGTCGTCGATCGTGTGGAACCGGCCGTGGAACGGTTCCTCCGAGCCGCTCCAGAGGTGCCGCCACAGCGCGATCGTCTCGTCGAGGTACGCGCCCCGCACCCCGAAGCGTTCCTCGACGCCGAGATTCGCGAACTCGTCGCGGCTCCAGCCGACGCCGACGCCCGCGATCACCCGTCCGCCACTCAACGCATCGAGCGTGGCGAGCTCCTTCGCGAGCAGGACCGCGTTCCGTTGCGGGACGACGATGACGCTCGTCCCGAGCCGCAGGCCCGGATGCCGTGCGCCGACCCAGGCGAGGGTCAGGATCGCCTCGTAGATCCGGCCGTAGTCGGGCGCGGCCTCCCGGTTGACGAGGACGTGGTCGGTCGTCCAGACCGTCGACCAGCCCAGTCGCTCGGCGACATCGGCGGCGGCCTCGATGCCCTCGGGCGAGGCCCCGTCGGGAAAGTTCGGGAGGGCGAGTCCGTAGTCCATCGCCCGATCGTAGCGGGTGGGACGAGCCCGCGACTCGCCTGACCCGGACATGAAGATGCGAGGTGGGCCCGTCCCCGTGACGGGCCCCCTCGCGGGGTCGTGCGTCCGATGAAATATGGGCGACGACAGAACGGCGAAGTCGCCGCTCACGACGGACTTTGGCGTCCCGGCGTCCGGTTGTCATGACGCTTCGTCATCGATCAGGTCAAGTCGTGGCCAACCTCCTGCGACCCGTCATCCGGGTCCGATGCGCCTGCCCAGCCGGCGTTCGAGAACGTCGGGACGAACCGGTACCCCTGCCCGGGACGGTGGCGATGAAGCGCGGATGACGATAGTCGTTCTGGAGCTTGATGCGCAGGCTGCGGACGTGGCGGTCGACGATGTTGCTCTCGGCCACGAAGTCGGTGCCCCAGATCGCGTCGAGGATCTCCTCCCGGGTCACGGTCCGCCCGCTGTGGCTCGCGAGCAGATAGAGCAGGCTCTGCTCGATGCCGCTCAGGTGCACGACCGAATGGCCGGCCCGGACCTGGCGGTTGACGATGTCGATCTCCATCTCGCCGAGGCGGATCGTCGGGACGATCGGGAGCGCCGTTCCGGAGGCGCGTCGGCTGATCACGATCGAGCGGGCGAGCAGCTCCTCGGGCGAGAAGGGCATCGTCAGGACGTCGTCGACGCCGAGATCGAACGCCCGGAGCTTCGTCCGGAGGTCGCCGCGGCGGGTCAGGCCCAGCACCGGGATCGAGGTCTGGCGCAGCGTGTTCGACGCGCCGAGCCGCTGCGAGCAGCGCGGTGCTGTCGTCATGGTCCATGTCGAGGACCGCCATGTGGGGGCGCCATCCGGCCAGGATCGCCTCGGCGTCGGCCAGGCTGCTCGCGGCGCGCACGACGAACAGACCGTGGTTCAGCGTCAGCTCGATGAGGTCGATCACCAGCTGCCGATCGTGGAGCACGAGCGCGCGGCGTGCCTCGTCTGGGCGAGGCCCCACGTCATCGACCATCCTGGCTACCCCGGTGTGCGCGGTTCATATCCTGTTGACTGCCAGATGGCCTCCGGCGTCGCGCAGCTTACCGCAAATCCGCGGCTCCGCGGCCGCCCGACGGGCGTTGCGGGCGGGAGCCCCGGTCCACCCGATTGACAGGCCGCGACCGTACCCGAAAATCGGCCGCACCAGCGAGCGATCGGAGCAGCATGAAGATCTCCCTGCGCCAGAAGGGCGGCCTGTTCGGCGGCGATCGGAACGTCGATCTCAGCGAGGACGACCTGCGGGTCACCGAGAAGGGCGTCGCCGTCACGGAACGCACGCTCAGCCCGGGCGAGAGCGCCAAGGTCGGGGAGGTGGCGAAGCGGCTCATCTCGAAGAGCCCATCGCAGGACGCCGGTGAGTTGGACGGTGCGAGCGACTCGATGCTGACCGAGGTCGAGATCGGCGACGCGGACGACCTGCGGACCTACCGCATCCGCTCGGGCGACCTCGCCCCCGACGAGCTCTGGGAGCTGGTCGGGACGCTCCAGGAGGTCGCCGACGCGCCCCCAGCCGCCGACTCGCCCCCGGCCGACGCTCCCGCCAAGTCCTAGAGCCGCTTCTGCCACTCCGCCCGGATCGTCTTGGCGTGGCTCTTGGGCGTCTGACCGCTCGCCGCTAGTTGGCCGTCCGCCGAGAGCAGGGCGTTGAGCGCGTCCTCGAACGTGCTCTGGGGCGACAGCAGGAAGAGGCTCTCGAACGCGATCCGGTCCGTGTCCCGCGCGCCTGCCTTCGACCGGATGCCCCACAGGACCCCGGCCCACACCGCCCCGGTGTCGTGCTCGGAACCCGCGAAGCCGGCCGGGAAGCGGAGCGTTGGGTCCGAGGCATCGCGCGCCGCGCCCGGCGCGACCCAGACCGCGAACCGCGGATCGTCGAGGATGGAGTTCGCGAAGTAGTCGCTGTATCCCTCGGAGAGTCCGCGCGACTCCGAATCGAGCGGTGCTCGCCCGAGCCGGGCCGCGACGTCGCTGATCGCGTGCGAGAACTCGTGGTAGATGATGTCGGCCGATCGGGCGGTCGGCCTCGACCCCACGTCGCCGAACCGCAGGTCGTTGTTCAGCGGTCGGAAGAACGCGTTGTTGGGGCTCGTGTGGTCGCGGACGACGGCCCGGATCGGCCGGAACGGCGGCGATGGGAACCGTCGCCGGCCGCGCAACGAGCCGAAGTACCGCAACGCCGAGCGCAGGTGGTAGAACGCGTTCGCCTCATCGAACCCGGCGTCGGCCTCGACCATCCGGAAGTCGCGGTTGCTACGGGCGACCCCCGGCATGCGCCCGGGCGTGACGATCAGGCGGCCGCCCGCCAGCTGATCGGCCGGCGTCGGACCCAGGTCAGCGAGCCCGACCTCGACGAGCGTCGGTGTCCGGAGCGGGTCGATCCGCACGATGCTCGCGCGGCCGCGCAGCGCCGACGCGATGTTGAAGCTCAACAGCAGGGACAGATCGACGGCATCGATGTACGCACGGACGTCCGCGCAGGGTTCCTCGAGCACCAGGCTCACCCGGTAGGACCAGCGGGCACTCCCATCGGCCAGCGGGAAGACCTCGAGCTTGGTCTCTCGCGCGGCCGACGGCTCGAGATCGAACATCGCGGCGGCCGCGGCGGTCGCCTGTTCCGGGGTGACCGCGACCGGCCGGCGCGGGGCACGAGCCGCGAGGTCGCCCATCGGACGGCCCGTGACGACGAACGCGCCCGATGGCGCGACGTTGACCTTCAGGTTCGCCCCGACGACGTCGTGGCCCTGGACCTGTTGCTGCAGCACGACGCTCGTGCCGGCCCTCGACCCGATGACGGACGCCGCCCGGACGCTGCCGCGTCGTGTCGCCGATTCGGGTGCCACGCCGAGCGCGGTGAAGAGATGTTTCGCGGCGGTCGCGGTCCCGCCGACGACGGGCGTCTCGCCGGTCAGGAACAGGGCGTTGCGATCGGTGTTCGCGACGAGCGATCGGACGTTGGCCGAGCGGCCGAAGGCCCCCGACGGCGCCGCGATGCCGGGCGAGCCCGTGATCGCGTCGAGCGACACGTTGACCCGGGTCAGGTTGCTCCACGCACTCGGCGATGAGATGGCCATCTGCCTGTCTCCTCCTCCGGTCATTTCAGGAACTTGGCCGCGACCGGGTGCTTGGCGATCTCCCCGTAGAACGCCTTGGAGTCGTAGTAGGCACCGTGTGCCTCCGGGAACCCCAGGTCGTTCGGGATCTCGCGATCGGTGACCTTGCCCGGCCAGATGCCCTCGGCGAGGAAGGACACGAAGTCGAACTTCGTCCAGATGTTCAGCCACGGGACGGTCGGGGTCACCTTGTCGAACGACTCGAGAGCCTCGAGCAGCGGCGACTGTGAGCCGAACGTGATCAGCAGGTCGACGTCGAGCTTCACGGCGTCCTTGCCGAAGAGCGTATCGACCAGGATGATCCCGCCGAGGCTGTGGCCCATCACGAGGCGCGGCTTCGGCAACTTCGCGATCTCGCCCCGGACGTGCGCCCGGATCGTGTCGCTGTGGCGCTGGTAGAAGAGGATGTCGGCGGCGACCAGGATGTTCGCCTGCATGATCGCCTGGCGTCGTGGCGCGAACTGCTCGCTCAGCCACTTGGAGATCGGCCCCGAGATCAGGCCGACGCTGCTGCCGATGATGCCGACGCCGCCCATGATCGCCTTCGCGACCGATTCCTTGACCGCGCCGATCGGGTCGAAGACGAAGGCGCCGGCGGCCAGCGCCTTGGGGCCCTGGCGCTGGACGGCCCTGGCGACCGAGGCCGTGACGGCGGCGTCGATCAGGTCCACGGGATCGCCGCCGGCCGCGGCGAACTCCGGCGACGCCGCCACCTCCGCGGCCGCGGCCGACAGCTGCTCGCGCGACACGCCGCTCGCCTCGACATCGGGGCCACCGAGCTGGAGGAAGGCGAGGATCGCCTTCGCGTCGGCCTTCGCGGCGGCCGCGGCCTTGGCGGCCTTCTTGCCGGACGCCTTCTTGGCACCGACCGCGAACGCCCCGGCCTGGGCGGTACCCAACGCCCGGAGCGAAGCGTACGGGTCGGCCAACGCGGCGGCATTCCCGGCGGCGCCCGCGCCGAAGGCCGCCGCGACCGTCGGCATGGTCATCGATAGGCGCGGGAACTTCTGGTCAGGTCCGGCTGACACGCCCCACGTCGAGAGGGCGACGGGGCGTTTGAGGCCCTTCTCGAGCTTCGCGCCGTAGGCCGCCGCGTCGGCCGCACGATTGCCCGATCCGTGGGCGTAGAACACGCTACCGGTCGCCATCGAGCCTCACCTCCGGTTGGGCCGCGTCGAGCGCTGCCTTGTTCGGCCGAGTGTCGCCTCCAGGCGTCTCGCTGGTGTCAGGCCTCCGGGGCGGGGGAGGGCCGGTTGACCCGGCTGACCGGCGGACGGCCGCCTAGATGATCAGGAACACCCCGAGGGCGATGAGCCAGACCGACCACGCGATGTAGGCGATCGGCACGATCGTACCCGCCAGCGGCCAGCCGTCGCGTTCGTTTGGCCCGACGAACTCGAGCGTCCCGATGAGGAGGGCGACGCCGATCGGGATCCCGACGATGCCGAGCCACGCCGGCAGCACGGTCGTCGAGAGGATCGAGCCCGCGACGAGCAAGGTCCACAGGCCGGTCAGCAGGTAGCCGAGGTGCTCGCCGATGCCGACCCCGAGGAGGCGGTGGAGCGTCGCGAACACGACCTCGACCGTCTGCCTGGTGGCGTCGCCGTCCGGTCCGTCCGGCGCCGCCACGTAGCGGCGCGCCAGCTCCGGGACGGCGAACGGCCAGCGCACGAGCCCAAGACCCTGGACGAGCGCGGCGGCCGATCCCACCACGATCGAGAGTACGGTCAGCGCCGGCGGCGCACCGAGGACGACCGCCACGAGCGCAGCCAGCGGCAGCATCGCGAGCGCGCTGAGGAGGAGCGCCTCCCAGCGGAGGATGAGCCCCGATCCGCCCGCGGCGAAGCGCCGCAGGATCTCGTCCGGCTCCTTGCGCAGGATGTCCGGGTAGTCGAACGCCCGACTGAGTTCGAAGAACGCCAGGTTGAACGCGATCGGGACGACGATGAGCAGGACGGCGGTGGCAAGCTCGATCGTCATGGCGGCCAGTCTCGCACGGCGTCGCAGCCGCCGCCCACCACTCGTGAACCCCTTGACGCCTCTGATACCTTGGTGAAACCGGTCTCATGTAACCGGTTTCACATGTCGAGGTCGACGTGGCGAAGAAGTCGGTCACGATCCGCGATGTCGCGCGACATGCCGGCGTCAGCGTCGCGACGGCCTCGCGGGCCCTGAACGGGATGGACGTCGTCAATCCCGCAGACGCGGGACCGGATCCTCGCAGTGATGGAAGAGCTCGGCTTCACGCCGAGCCCTGCGGCCCGTCGCCTCAGCCTCGGCCGCACCCTGACCATCGGCGTGGTCGTGTCGTTCCTGACCCGGCCGCAGGCGGCCGAACGGCTCCGCGGCGTCGACGCCGTCCTGACCGACAGCGAGTTCGACCTGGTCATCTACAACGTCGAGTCGGTCCAGAAGCGCGACCACTACCTCGGGCACGCTGGCCCAGTCGCAGCGGACCGACGGCCTGCTCGTGATGTCGCTGCCGCCCCCCGCCGACGGTCGCCCCGGTGCTCGGCCGGTCGCCCGTCCCGGTCGTCTTCATCGACGTCCACACGCCGTCGATCGCGGCGCATGCCGCGGGTCGTCGGCGACGACGTCGCCGGCGGCGCGCTCGCGGCCCGGCACCTGCTCGACCTCGGCCACACGCGCGATCGGCTTCATCGGCGACGCGGTCGCGGACCCGTTCGGGTTCACCTCGAGCCGCGACCGCGAGGCGGGCCTGACGCGCGAGCTCGCCGCGGCCGGCGTCGAGCATCCCGCGCCGACGTGGATCGGCCATGGCGCCCACGGCCGCTACGAGGCGCGCGACCTGGCGCACCGGATGCTCGCCGGCGACCGACCGGCCGACGGCGATCTTCACCGCCAGCGACACGCAGGCGCTCGGCGTCATCGCCGCCGCGCGCGAGCTCGGCCTCCACGTGCCCGACGACCTGTCGGTCATCGGCTACGACGACATCGAGGCCGCCGACTACGTCGGCCTGACCACCGTCCGCCAGCAGCTGTTCGAGTCCGGCCGACGCGGGCGCCGAGATCCTCCTGGCCGAGATCGAGGCCCGCTCCGAGCGAGCCGCCGGTCGTCCAGCTGACGCCCGAGCTGGTGGTCCGCGCGACCACGGCGCCTCCGAAGGAGGGCCGTGGATGACGAGCCGCGGACGCGACTCGGCACCCGTACGAGGACACCGAAGGAGGAGGAGTGTTCATGGTCAGCATCCGATCTCCAGCGCAGCCGCGGCGACGTCGCCTGCGGCGCGCGCTCGGCTGGCGATCGCCGTCGCGGCCATCCTGGTCGCGGCCTGCGCCGCGCCCGGAGCCGTGTCGCCGTCGCCGGCGGCCGGCGCGACCGCCGCGCCAGCGCCGCGCCGTCCGCGAGCGCGCAGCGCGACGCCGTCCGCGAGCGCGGCGGCCGCCGGCCCGAGCTGCGGGACCGACCGGTCGTCCTGAACGCCTACTTCGAGACCGGCTTCGACCTCCCGTTCAAGCTGTCCGAGGAGTTCACCAAGCAGTTCCCGAACGTGACCTGGGACATCAAGCAGGACCAGTTCACGAACCTGATGACGGCCACGCCGCGCCTGCTCTCGGGTGACAACCCGCCGGACCTGATCCGGCTGCCGTCGATGGTCTCGCTCGTCAAGGACGGCCTGCTCAAGAACCTCGACGACTACGCGACCGCGTTCGGCTGGGACAAGTGGTCGGCTGCGCAGCTCGCGCAGAACCGCGTCGCCGAGGACGGGACCCGCGGCTCGGGCTCGCTCTACGCGATGGGCCTCAACTACAGCATGACCGGCGTCTTCTACAACAAGGAGCTGGCCACGCAGATCGGCATGACCGCAGCCGCCGACGACGCGTCGCCGAGTTCGAGGCCCTGCTCGCCAAGGCCAAGGACGCCGGGCTCCAGCCGATCATGCAGTGGAACGCCACGGCCAGCGGCGGTGGGCTCGCCTTCCCGCTCCAGAACCTGATGGCCGCCTACGGCCCGACCGAGCCGATCAACGACTGGATCTTCCAGAAGCCGGGCGCGACGATCGACACGCCGACCAACCTCACCGCGGCCGAGCACCTCGAGCAGTGGGTCGAGGCCGGCTACTTCCCGAAGGACGCCAACGCCATCGAGTACACCGACGCCAACGCCCGGTTCGGCAAGGGCGAGGGCGTGTTCATGTTCAACGGCGACTGGCAGAACGCCGACCTACGACAAGGACCTGCCCGGCAACGTCGGGTTCTTCGTCTTCCCGTCGGCCGAGGCCGGCGGCAGCGTCGCCGCCATGTCGGCGCCGCTGACCTACGGCATCGCGGCCAACGCCAAGAACGCCGACTGCGCCGCGTTCTTCTTCAACTGGGTCGCCACCAACGAGACGGCCCGCCAGATCAACGTCGACATCGGCGGCTCGAACCCGGGTGGCCCGACCGACCTGCCCGTCCCGTCAGCGGCCGCCGGGCTCGGTGACCAACGAGACGCTGGCCGCCGGCAACGAGGTCGCCAAGGACAACGGCGCGATGGACTTCATCGCCAACGCGACCGGCTCGATCTTCGCCCAGGGCTGGACGCCCGAGCTCCAGAAGATGGTCGGCGGCAAGCAGGATGCGGCCGGCCTCCTCAAGGCCGTCCAGGCCGAGTACGAGAAGGAACTCAGCCGTTGACCCAAGCCGCCGACGAAGCCACTCCGAGGCAGGCGATGCGCCCGGCATCCGCCTCGGAGGCTCGTCGGCGGCAGCAGCCGGCGGATCCCCTGGTCGGGGGCTCCGCCGGCAAACCATCGTCGGCTGGCTGTTCGTGCTGCCGGCCCTCGTCGATGTACGGGCTGTTCGTGCTCCAGCCGCTCGCCCTGACGGTCCAGTACTCGCTGTACCGCTGGGACGGCGTCGGCCCGGCGACCTGGGTCGGGCTCTCGAACTACGTCGACCGTCCTGAGCGAGCCGAGCTCGTCGAGACGCTGTTCAACGCCTTCCGGCTCGTCCTCTTCTTCAGCCTCATCCCGGTGGCGCTCGGACTCGTCACGGCCAGCGTCATCCATCGGGTCGCATCCGGCCGTCTCGGAACGGTGTCGCGGACCGTCCTGTTCCTGCCCCAGGTCATCCCGCTCGTCGCGGCCGGCATCATCTGGGGCTGGCTGCTGTCCCTGAACGGCCTGATCAACCAGGTCCTGACGGCGATCGGGCTCGGCGATATCACCCGAGCCTGGCTCGGCGACTTCGACTCCGCCCTGCCGGCCGTCGGCCTCATCGGGATCTGGGTCCTGCTCGGGTTCTGCACGGTCCTGCTGCTCACCGGCATGACAAGGATCGACCCCGCCCTGTACGAGTCGGCGCGGATCGACGGGGCGGGGTGGTTCCAGGAGTTCCGCTCCATCACCGTGCCCAGCCTGCGGTACGAGATCGGCGTGTGCGTCACGGTCACCGTGATCGCCGCCCTGGCCGCTTTCGACATCGTGTACGTCTCGACCGGCGGCGGACCGGGCAACGCCACGGCCGTGCCCGGCATCCAGATCTACATCCTCGCCTTCCTCGAGCGGCAGGTCGGGCTCGCGTCGGCGCTGGCGGTCGTCCTGATCATCCTGGTCCTGATCGTCATCCTGCCCATCCAGCGCCTCACCCGCGGGACCGGGCAGTGAGGGTCGCTCGTCGGGAGCTCTACGCCGGCCGGGCGCTGCTCGTCGCGCTGATCGCGATCACGATCCTGCCCTTCCTCAGCATCTTCACGACCGCGCTCCACCCGTCGGGCACCGTTCCGGTCGGGCTCGTCGTGGCCCGCGGACCCGCAGTGGGGCAACTTCGTCGAGGCCTTCAAGGTCGCGAACATGAGCGCGCTCCTGGCGTCGAGCGTCTTCATCGTGCTGGCGGTCGTCCCGGTCTCGCTCGTCATCTCCACGATGGCGGGCTTCGCGATCGGCTCGCTTCGCATCCCGGGCGCGGGACTGCTGCTGCTCCTGTTCGTGTTCGGGCTGACGCTGCCGTTCGAGGGGATCATCACGCCGCTCTACTTCCTGGCGCGACAGATGGGGATCCTCAACACGCGGTTCGCCATCGTCCTGCCGCTGATCGGCCTGTTCATGCCGTTCGCCGTGTTCTGGATGCGGGCCCACTTCGTCAACATGCCGAGCGAGATCTCCGAGGCGGCACGCGTCGATGGCGCGAACACCTGGGACCTGTTCTGGCGGATCCACGTGCCGCTGGCGCGCGCGCCGATCGCGTCGCTCGGCATCCTGATGTCGGTCTGGACCTGGAACCAGTTCCTCCTCGCCCTGGTGCTCGTGGAGGACCCGACCCAGCGGACGATGGCCGGCGCTCTCGGCGCGTTCCAGGGCCACTACGCGACCGACATCCCGCTGCTGTGTGCGGGGACGATCCTCATCCTGGTGCCGACCCTGCTCGTGTTCATCGTCTTCCAGCGCCAGTTCATCGCGGCGCTGCTCCAGGGATCGGTCAAGGGATGACGGCGCTCTTCGCGTACCTTGGTGACCGGATGGGTGGATACGCAGATGCACGAGCGTGCGAACCGACCGTGGCCCGGCGCGCTTCGCTCGGCGCCTGAGCAACGGCTGAGACCCCGATGCGATCACCCGGTGTCCGACCCCGCCCCCAGCTGCTGACCTATCCGGATTCGCTCGGCGGCGATCTCCACGCGCTCGCCGATCTGCTCGATGGCCCACTCGACGGCCTGTTCCATGGGGTCCACGTCCTGCCGCCGTTCCCTTCATCGGGAGACCGCGGGTTCGCGCCGATCACCTATGGCGCCATCGAGCCCCGGTTCGGGACCTGGCTCGATATCGGACGCCTCAGTGAGCGGTACGACGTGATGCTCGACCTGATGATCAATCACCTCTCGCGGCAGAGCCCCGAATTCCAGGACTTCCAGCGCCACGGTCGTCGGTCCCGGTATGCCGACCTGTTCATCACGCTCGACAAGATCTGGCCAGACGGAAAGCCATCGGATGGCGATGTGGCGAGGATCTTCCTGCGCAAACCGAATGCGCCGTTCTCGGTGGTGACGATCGAGGAGTCAGGCGAGCAGGAGACGATCTGGACGTCCTTCGGGACGGCGGACTGGTCGGAGCAGATCGACCTCGACGTGACCTCGACGGCGACCAAGGCGTTGATCACGGGCTGGTTGCGAGACTTGGCCGCTCACGGCGCACGCATCGTCCGGCTCGATGCGGTCGGCTATGTCGTCAAGAAACCTGGGACGAGCTGTTTCATGGTCGAGCCCGAGATCTACGACTTCCTCGATTGGGTGACGGAAGTCGCCGCGTCGCACGGCCTTGCGGTTCTGCCAGAGGTCCACGACGGATATGCGACGCACCAGCGCCTGACGTCCCACGGCTTCTGGACGTATGACTTCGTCCTGCCGGCCCTGCTCTTGCACACCTTCCACGATGGCGAGACCGGGCGGCTCCGTGCGTACATGGCAGGATCGCCCGACCGTCAGGTCACCACCCTCGATTGCCACGATGGGATCCCGATCTGGCCGGACCTCGATGGGATCCTCGAGCCCTTCGAGATGCTTGCCCTGGCAGATCGGGTTCACCTGCAAGGCGGCAACGTCAATCGGATCCTGTCCGAGCGCGACCCTGTCGACATCGACGTCCACCAACTGAATTGCACCTACTACTCGGCGCTCGGGGGTGATGACGAGCGGTACGTGGCTGCTCGGGCTATCCAGTTGTTCGCGAAGGGTGTACCGCAGATCTACTACGTCGGACTGCTCGCCGGCGAGAACGACCGCACGGCCGTCGAGAAGACGGGGGAGGGCCGCGCGATCAATCGACACAACTACTCGGTCGACGAGATCGGAGAGGCGCTCAGGAGGCCGGTGGTGCATCGAGTCCTCGACCTCGTGAGGCTGCGCAACACCCACCCCGCATTCGATGGCGAGGTCTGCATCGAGAGCGACGACGATCATTCCATCCGGTTCCGTTGGGCCCGCGGGGACGTTGTCCTCATCCTCGATGTCGACTTCGCTTCGGGCCGAGCCACGGTCGTTGACCAGGGACGCCGATCGCGGATCGCCGAGTGGGCAGGGTGAGCCTGGATACCCACTGGGGGTATTGACAAGGGCTTGACAAATCGAGCTCAATCGGGCATGATTCACATCAGCAGGGCTTGTCAAGACTTGACAGGCCCACAGTCATGTCCGGCTCCTGGCGGTAGGGGCGGGACGAACGGATCGAGCGCGGCAGGGCGTTCTGGTCCGTACCAAGCGCAGGAGGCGCCATTTGTCGGTCGGTGTCGCAGCCGAGGTCAAGAGCAAGCTGTCGGTCGTCGAGGTCGTCGGCGAGACGGTCGCACTCAAGAAGGCGGGCACCACCTACAAGGGCCTCTGCCCGTTCCACGGCGAGAAGACGCCGTCGTTCGTGGCCACACCCGTCCGCGAGAGCTGGCACTGCTTCGGGTGCGGGCTGGGTGGCGACATCTTCAGCTTCGTCATGCAGCGGGACGGCGTGCCGTTCCCGGAGGCTCTGCGCACGCTGGCCAGTCGCGCCGGCGTCGAGATCGACGAGCGGACGAAGCGTGAGGACGCCCACAAGGCCCGCCTGCGCCAGGTCCTCGATCACGCGATCGCCTTCTACCACGCGGTCCTGATCCACAAGGCGCCGACCGCCCTCGCGTACCTGCGGGACCGTGGCTTCACCGACGAGACGATCGAGACCCACCAGCTCGGCTGGGCGCCGTCCGGCTGGGACCAGATGACGAAGACGCTCGCGACCAAGCGCGACGTCCGCCCCGAGGAACTCGTCGAGGTCGGGCTCGCCTCGCCGCGGACCAGCGGTCGTGGCGGCGTCTACGACAGGTTCCGGGCGCGGGTCATCTTCCCGATCCGCGACCAGAGCGGTCACGCGGTCGGGCTCGGCGGCCGTCTCCTCGAGGGGGAGGGGCCCAAGTACCTCAACTCGCCGGCGACGCCGCTCTTCGACAAGAGCCGGACGCTCTACCTCATCGATCGCGCCAAGGGGCCGATCCGGCGACAGGACCAGGCGGTCATCGTCGAGGGCTACACGGACGCCCTGATGGCGCACCAGGCCGGCTTCGACAACGTCGTGGCGTCGCTCGGGACCGCCCTCACGCCCGGGCAGGTCGCGCTGCTGACGCGCTACGCGAAGCGGATCGTCCTCGCCTACGACGTCGACGCCGCCGGTGAGAAGGCGGGCACGCTCGGGGTGACCGCCCTGGCCGAGCTCATCCGCCAGCTCCAGTCCGATTCGACCGGGGTCAAGCTCGAGGACGTCCGCGTCGCGCGCCTGCCCGACGGCAAGGATCCCGACGAGGTCGTCCGCGAGACGTCCGACGCCTGGCCGACGCTCATCGGGGCGGCCAAGCCGCTCGTCGAATACCTCATCGGCCATCACGCGCAGCGGTTCGACCTCAAGACCCCGACCGGGCGGATGGGCTTCGTCGATGCCGTGATGCCGTCGCTCCGTGATATCGACGATCCGCTGCGTCGCGACGAGGCGCTCCTCGAGGTCCGGCGCGTGTCGGGTGTCGAGGAGCGGACGCTCCGCCAGGTCCTCGAACGTCGTCTCGCGGCGACGGGTCCTGGCCGGGCCGGCGACCAGCAGTCGCGGATCACCGCGGACTCCGTGCTGGCGTCACCCGACGCGTTGCCGATCGAATCGATCCTGCGGGCGATCACCCCGGTCGAGTCGGAGCTGCTCCGGCTGCTCCTGCTCGTCCCGGACCAACAGCTGCGGGTCGTCGAGGAGCTCGGGCCGGACCAGTTGCCCTCGACCGTCGCCCGCGAGCTGTTCCGCGCGATCGTGCTCCAGCGCGAGTCCGACGACCAGGGGATCCATCCGCCGTTCGACGGCGCGGCCCTCCTGCTCGCGCTCGACGACGAAACGGCGGCGCTCGCCCGGGCGTTGTATGCCAAGTCGGGTCCCGATCCCCGGACCCTCGACGCCCACCAACTCGACTACGAGGTCGACCGGCTGCTCCTGCAGCTCGAGGACGACCGGCTGCGGGATCGCAGCGAATACAACGAGGCCGCCCAGGGGGAGGCCGAACGGGCCGGCGACGCCGAGGCGGTCGCCCGACTCGAACTCGAAGGACGACAGATCAACGAAGCACGCCGGTCGCTCGACCGACGTCGAGACCAGACCCGGCTGTTCCGCCAGCCATCGGAGGTGACCAATGCCCGCTGACCCGCTAGACAAGCAACTCGTCGAGGCCGTCCTGTCCAGGCCGCGCCGTGGCAAGGCCGAGCTCGAAGAGGCCAAGCTTGCCGGCCTGCGCCCGTCGCGGGCCAAGGTCGCCGTGGTCGTCGCGGACGATGACGACGATGACGATGACGACGACGAAGATCTGGACCTGGGTCCCGAGGCCGCCGATGAGGGGGCCGACGTCGGGGTCGTGATCGTCGAGGACGACGCGTCGGGCGACGCCGCGAAGCTGCCGACCGACGCGCCGGCGAAGCTCGATCCGGCCGAGGTCGAGGAGCCGACCGCCGAGGATCTCGAGGCCATCAGTGCCGACATGATCGGCATCGACGACCCGGTCCGGATGTACCTCAAGGAGATCGGCAAGGTCGCGCTGCTGACGGCCGAGGAAGAGGTCGTCCTCGCGAAGGCGATCGAGCTCGGCGAACAGATGGTCGAGGAGCCGTGGAAGGGCATCGTGTCCCTCCACGAGTGGACGCTCCATGACACCGAGCGCAAGACGCGGACCCAGAAGCCGCAGCACCGGCTGCCGTACGGGCCCGAGGCGCACGAGCTGGTCGCGAAGGGGATCTCGGCCAAGGCGACCAAGAGCCTGCTGGTCCAGACGCCCGACTTCCACCTGATCAAGGCAGGCCGCGACGCGCAGTCCGAGGGCACCAAGGAGCGCCTCAAGGAGGCGAAGAAGCTCCTCCATGCCTACAACGACACGACCTCGGCGGACACCTTCCTGGCGTTGCTCGACTGGGCGTATCTCGCGGTCCACAACGGCGACCTGGACTCCCGCGACAACGTCGGGCTGCGGGCGATCTACGACTGGACCCGCGACGGTGTCGCGTTCCCGGCCCTCCAGCACTGGATCGAGGCCGGCCACGATGCCGAGCTCCTCAAGCGGATGGGCTTCGATCCTGAAGTGCCGCTCAACACGAAGCTGCGCGATCGCAAGGGCGACATCGTCGTCATCGGTCGCGACGCGCGCGAGCAGCTGACCTCAGCCAACCTGCGGCTGGTCGTGTCGATCGCGAAGAAGTACATCGGACGCGGCATGTCCTTCCTCGACCTCATCCAGGAGGGGAACATCGGCCTGATCCGGGCGGTCGAGAAGTTCGACTTCGAGAAGGGCTTCAAGTTCTCCACCTACGCGACGTGGTGGATCCGCCAGGCGATCACCCGCGCGATCGCGGACCAGGCCCGGACGATCCGCATCCCGGTCCACATGGTGGAGACGATCAACCGTCTGATCCGCGTTTCCCGTGGCCTGCTCCAGGAGCTCGGCCGCGAGCCCACGGTCGAGGAGATCGCCGAGGCGATGTCCAAGGGCCAGGAGGTCCAGGTCACCCCGGAGAAGGTCCGAGAGATCATCAAGGTCTCGCAGGAGCCCGTCTCGCTCGAGACGCCGATCGGCGAGGAAGAGGACTCGCACCTGGGCGACTTCATCGAGGACCGTGGCGCACTGGCCCCGGCCGAGGCAGCGTCGCACCAGCTCCTCAAGGAGCAGGTGGAGGCCGTCCTGGACTCGCTGACCGGTCGGGAGCGGCGCGTGCTGCAGCTCCGGTTCGGCCTCGAGGATGGTCGGGCGCGGACGCTCGAAGAGGTCGGCAAGGAGTTCAACGTCACGCGCGAACGGATCCGCCAGATCGAGGCCAAGGCGCTGCGCAAGCTGCGTCACCCCTCGCGGAGCCGCAAGCTCAAGGACTACCTGGAATAGGCTCGGTGGTGGCGGGTGGTTCCCGCCTGCACCGCTTTCGGCCATCCAGCGTTCCGCTGCTTGCGGCCCGGTAGTACTTTTGACCCCCTCCTAGGGGTGTACCGATGGACCAATCCGAGCAGCACCACGACTCCGAGTCACTCGACTCGACCGTCGCTGTCGACGACCAGCCGACCGCCGCGTCAGATGCCGCGACCGAGGCGTCGCCGACGAACCGCAACGGCCAAACCAACGGCAACGGCCGGCCTGATCCGACGCGGGGGTTCCTGGATGAACTCACGCTCGCGATGCGCGGCGCCGCCGAGCGCGAGCGAGAGCGCATCGCCGCCGAGCTCGATGCCGCCACCGAGGCACACGTCGAGAAGGTTCGCGCCCGCGCGGCCACCGAGGCTGCCGAGTTGCGTCGCCTCGCCGAGGACGACATCGACGGCATCCACGCCTGGTCCAAGGAAGAGACGATCCGGATCCGCGAGGAGACCGATCAGCGGATCGGGACGCGTCGCGAGGAGCTCCAGAGCTACCTGATCCGCCACGCGACGATCATCGATGGCGAGGTCGGGCACGTCGAGGACGCGGTCCGCGAGTACCGGACCGAGATGGACCGGTTCTTCGAGCGCCTGGTCGCCGAGGACGATCCCGCGGCGTTCGCGCGGCTGGCCGACGAGATGCCGGCCCCGCCCGACCTGGCCAAGGTCGGTGGCGCCGCACGCGCCGAGGCCGTGGCCGCCCTTGCCGAAGAGCGCGACGCCGCGGACGCCGGGGTGGCCGATGCCGTGGCGAGTGCCGAGGTCAACGGGATGGCCGGCGGCGCGTCCGCCTTCGATCCCGCGCAACCCGGACCGGAACTCGTGCCTGTCATGAGCGAGCCCAACGGGATGGCGAGTGGCACCGCGGTCATGGCGGACGTCGTGGCGAGCGGTGAGCCTGTGGCGCCCGAAGCCGAGGCTGAGGCCGTGGCGGCCGTGGCCGGTGCCGGTGCCGTCGACGCTTCGGCCCATCCGAACGCCGCAGTCCGCATCTGGCGCTCGCTGGCGTCGTCGCTGTCCCCGTCGGACCCCGCGGCCGAAACGCACGCGGCGGCCGAGGCACAGACCGCGGCCGAGACGCCGGCCGTGGCCGAGACGGACGAGCCCAAGGCCTGACCCGTAGGCGCCGCGTCGGCGGCGCCACAATGCCGCGTGAGCGGCAGGGTCGTCGGCCCCGTCAGGGGTTGACCTGGATGGACTCGACGATGGCGCGCATCTCGGCGAGGTCCTGAGCAGACGTCCCGGGGAAGTCCTCGCTCAAGATCACGACGCGGACACCATCGACATCGAGGCTCCAGATGTGCCATCGCTGGTTGGGGCCCGGGGCGTAGTAGGCCGGTGCCCAAGGGTGGTAGCCCTTCGTACAGGCGGCGATATCCGACGGTATCTGAAGGTCGACGTACTTCCCGCGATGTCCACCCAGGGTGACGGGGACCGGCGTCGTCACGTCCAGCCGAGGATGAGCGGCGAGCGCGTCCGCGAATTCGCCGGCCGTGGGTCCGACCTTGATGTCCGGCCGGGCGTCGTCTGTCCGGCAGGGGTCGCTGTGGAGCCACCCGCCCCGGAGGAACTGGAGTCTCATCCCCTGGGGCGCCGCCGTCCCCGTGGCTTTCTTGATGAGCCCGCTGCTGGAGACGTCCTTCCCGCGAGCGTCCACACCGCTCTCCGGATCACTCCAGGCCCAACCATCCGGCACGGTGAAGGTGAACCGGACGTTGTCCGTGTCCGTTTCCCGGCAGCCGCGCTGCGGTGGCACGACGCAAACGGTGTGGTCGCCGCCGAACGGACTCACCTCGTTTTGACCCACTCCGAGTATCGACGGATCCAGCCACCCGGCATCCGGGGCATAGTCCGTTGCCACCACCCGGCCATCCTGGATCACCGAAGCCCACGCGTAGAACCGAACATCCGTGGCGCGCTGATCAGTCGGCCTTCGGGAACTGCCCCGGCCGGCCGGGTCCGTACATGCTGAACAGCACTCCGTATCCCCCAAACCCAGGCGGATACCAGCTGTCCCCGACAGCCGCGCCATATGGTGGGCCGGCCGCCGACTCCGTCCGACCGGTGTGAAGGTCGGTGACCCACACCCGGTGGGGACGCTCACCCGTCGCGTCGACGGGCATGTTGTCCATCCCGTATCGCCAGTCGGGAACCCCGTCGCGATCGACATCAAAGACAGCGCCGTAGGCGATCCACTGCTCGCTGGGATCCACGACCGGGGGTTGGTTGGAAACGAGTCCCCAAGCACCGGGGCCGCCCACGTTCTGGATGTCGACCCACGGGAAACAATCGGACCCGGTGTCGCCCGACGGATCCGTGTACTGATGGCGCCCACGTTCCTCGGCGACCGTCTCAGGCCACGGGAGGACGGGTGCCCCTCCGGCAGGCTCGGGGCGGACCGGCGCGGGCCAATCCTCGGCCAGGCTCGCCTGGGTCCAGGTCATGGGGCCGGTCGGCTCGCTCGGACCGGACTACTACAGTCGCTCGGGATCGGATGCGCGGTGGGCGTCGGGCTGGGCGTCCGGCAGGGGCTCCGCTTGCTCGGGCTGGGCACATTCCCTCGTCCCGAACCCGACTTCAACCTCGGTCTGGACGTCGCGCGTGCAGAGGTACGCGCTGTACGCGTCACTCGTCATGTGAGCCACGCCCTCCGGCGCGTCGAACAACGCCGTCGGCTGCTCGCCGAACTCGATCTCAGTGACTTCCGTGGAGTCGTACTGGCCCGGGATGGGCTGATCAGCGTCATCGAGCCGCGGCTCCCGGACTCGCAGGATCAGCCTCGTCTCGATGTCGATCCAGACGTCGCCGACGCACGCGACGTGGTGAGTCGGACGCCCCGCGACGTCTTCGACGCCGACGTATCTCCAGCCCGATGCCGTCGCTCCGTTGCCGACCTCGCTCGGATCCGGCTCGCATCTCGCATTCCGGCCCTTCGGCACTGAGGACGGTCTGGATGAAGACCCGCGGGTCCTCTCCGATCGCCTCGCCTCTGGGTTCGACCCAGACCTTGTCGGACCCGACGGTCGCCATGCCGCTGACGCTGTCGTCGCTGAGCACGGTGTAGCTGGAGGGCTCCGTCGCCTCGGCTGACGTGAACCGATCGAATCGGACGGCTCCCGACCGATGGACGTAGACGCGGCCCTTGGCCGACGCCGCTGTCCTGCCACGTCAAGGCAAGCGGCGGCAGCTCGGGCAACCGATCGGAGCTCGAGACGACGAACGCATACAGGTCGTCCGGTGGCTCGAGGCTCAGGTCCTGGATGGGGTCGCGCTGGATGAGACGCCACGCACCGACTGCCGCGACACTCGCGAGCGCCACAGCGATCAGAAGGGCTGCAGCGATGAGCAGGCTCCGCCGGCGGCTGACCGGGTCCGCGTCGCCGAGATCCGCGAGGAACCAGGGCAGTGTCCGCTGCTGTGGGGTCGCCTCCACCGACTTCGAGGATCCGGTCGCGCAGATCGCCGTGGGCGCGATCCGGCAGGTGGGCACGGAGCGCTCGGGCGACTTGCGCGTCGGTCAACCGCATGCCGCTCATGCCTCGGCCTCCATCGCCTTCTCGAGCGCGGCGCGGGCAGCGTGCAGGCGCCACTTGGCCGTTCCCACCGGGATCCCGAGCGATCGCGCGATCTCTGCCACGGGCCGCTCCTCGACGTGGTGGAGGACGAGGATCATCCGGTCCTTCGGTCGCAGTCGGTCGAAGGCGCGCGCGATGGCGTCGCTGTCGACGACGGCGTCCGCCTCGGTTCTGGCATTCGCGTCCGGCTGCGGCTCGAGCGGCCGTGCTTCTTCGCCCGGGTGATCCTGTCCGACCGTCACCTCGCGGAGACGGACGCGGTGGCGACGCGCCATCAGGGCCGCATTGGCGACGATCCGGTTGAGCCAGCCGTCGAATGCTGCCGGATCACGCAGGCGGGGCAGCTGCCGCCAGGCGGACACGAGCGCGTCCTGGGTCGCGTCGGCCGCGTCGGCTTCGTTGGAAAGGATCGACCAAGCCAGGCGGTAGCAGCGATCGATCCGGGTATCGACGAGGACCCTGAACGCTGCCGCATCACCGGTGCGGGCGCGACGAACGAGCGCGTCGTCGGCCGACGCCGCCGCCTTCGTTGCTGTCGTCACCGCATTCACGTCACCCTCGGCCCGCCGATCCTAGCGCTCGCTCGTCGCGATGTCGCCCTGATCGTTGCTGTCGGGTGTCCAGATGCCGCCCGATGTGAGGTGGTTGGGTCGCGTTCGAAAGGGTCTCCAGGCAAACCTCACCGTCCCGGCCGGCATCTATCGGATGTACCAGCGCGACGGCACGCGCGGACGGTCAGGAAGGGGAGTGCAGTGAAGGGCTTCAGGTCCACCGGCGTGACCGCGATCGTGGCGGCCCTGCTCATCGGCTGTTCACCGGCGGCGTCGCCGGCTCCATCGTCGGCGCCGTCGCCAACGTCGTCACCGGCGCCGTCGCCGGATCTGTCGGCGGGGTCACCGAAGCTCGTTACCGGTCAGCTTCTGTACGACGGGACGACCAGCGGCGACTTCCAGGAGAGCGTCGAAGTCGAGGGCGGGGCCAAGGAGCGAGTTCGGGAGCGGACCGCCCGCTCCGAGATGAGCGATGCGCGTCTGACCGGGGCGGTGACGGTCATCGACAACGCCGACCGCTTCAAGGTCGGCCAGGACACATTCCTCGGGGACGTGCTGTGGGGCACCATCGCCATCGAGAACGATCAGGGGACGTGGACGGGGACCTTGACCGGCACGACGGACCTCTCAGCCGACGGCCGCGGCGTCACCTACATCGAACTGGTCGGCGCCGGTGGCTACGAGGGGCTCTCCGCGGTCCTCTTCGAACGGGAGGAGGGGGTGGAGCCCGATTTTGAGTGGGACTGGAACGGCGTCATCTTCTCTGGCGAGCTGCCGCCCGACCGGTAGCGGCCAGGCCCTAGCGCGAACGCAGGGCCCAGCGTTCGGCGGTGAGTCCGATGGGAGCCGGCGGCGAGCCGGCCTCGCCCGCCGAGCGGAGGCGGCCGGTCATCCAATCCTGGTACCAGGGCGCCCAGGTCCGGGCGCCGGTCCGGGAGTCGCCGGCGACGCCATCGTGGTACTCGGCATACGTGTGGCCGTACGGTGGCTCATCGTCGTTCCGCGTCGACGTGAACGAGCCCGCCTCGTGCAGGCCCGGCAGCTCCGCCTCACCCAGCCCGAGACCGCGGTACACCCCCTCGACCTGGTGGAGCCACTCGTGGACGTAGCCCTGGGCGGGCGTCGGGTCCGTGGCGAGGCTCCGCCAGTGATCGGTCGAGATCGAGCTGAACCCGGCCCCGAAGGTCGCGGCCGACCCGCCGATCGTGCAGCCCCAGCCGCATTGCGGCACGTCCGGGGCGCACGGCCACAGCGCAAACACGGAGTCGTAGCGGTCCGGGGCGGCATGCATCTCGAGGGCGTCCCGGCACTCGCGCGGGCCCACCCACCAGCGGCCGCCGCCGCTCGACGACAGCGATGGGATCGGCCGGCGGATCTCGATCACGTCGAGCGGCTCCAGCTCGGCAAGCCCATCGCTCCAGGCCCGGACCGTCTCGGGCAGCGTTTCCACGACACCCTCGACCGCCGCGCGCTCCTCGCGTGTCATCACGCGCTGCGCGCGGCGCCGCTTGAGCCCTGATCCCCAGCGCGCGTCGAGCACCGGGTAGAGGAGGACCAGCGTTCGAAAGTGCTGCGGCGCGGCGGTGTTCATCGAGTGGAGGGTAGCGCCTGCTAGCATCCTGACGATGGCCGGAACCAAAGCCACCCGGAAGCCCGACGCGCGCCGCCGAGCCCGGCCCGCTCGTCACCGTCGAGTGGCTGGCGGCCCACCTCGACGACCCAGATCTACGGCTCGTCCATGTGTCGCCCGACCGGCGGGTCTACAACAAGCGCCACATCGCCGGCGCGACCTACAGCGACCTCCACAAGGAACTCGCCCTGCGCGGCACCGCGCCCGAGACGGGCGATGCCGAACGCGAGTGGCTGGTCCCCACCCGCGAGCAGGCGGAGGCGGTCCTTCGCCGCTGGCGGGTCGGCGACGGCGACCGGGTCGTCCTCTACGACGACGTCGGCCTGAACCGCCACGCGATCCGCGGCTACTGGCTGCTCCGCCTCTACGGGTTCCCGAGAGCGAGGGTCCACATCCTCGATGGCGGCATCGAGGCCTGGCGACGCGCCGACCAGCCGACCACCACCGACGTCCCCGAGGCCGATCTCGCCGACGCCCTGCGGGTCCCGGTCAAGCTCGGCGAACGCGACGACACCCTTGTCGCGACGTACGACGAGGTCCTGGCCTGGAGCCGCGAGTCGAGCCGCGGCGCCGACGCCCCGACCCGCATCCTCGACGTCCGGACGGCGAGCGAGTATGTCGGCGCCGACCTCCGGGCGAAGCGTGGCGGGCACATCCCGGGCGCGCGCCTGCGGTTCTTCGGCGACCTGCTGACCGACGAGGGCACGTTCCGGCCCGTCGATGACATGGTGGCGCTGGTCCGCGCGTCGCGGTGCCGACCCTGGCGAGATCCGGGCGACGTACTGCCAGGGCGGCGTTCGCGCCGCGCTCGCGTGGTTCGTCCTCCACGAGCTGGCCGGCTTCGAGGACGTCCGCAGCTACGCCGGGTCGTGGGAGGAGTGGGGGAACCGGGACGACAGCCCGATCGAGACACCGTAGATGGCCACCGGGGCCGGGCCAAGCCTCGTGCTATCCTGTCGCGCGGCGTCGACTCGACGCCCATCACGCGTGCGGCCCCGGCATCGCGCCCGGTGCCCCGCGTCCTCGCTCCGGCGTAGCTCAGTGGTAGAGCGGGCGGCTGTTAACCGCCATGTCGTAGGTTCGAATCCTACCGCCGGAGCCACTTACGTGGCGGTGACACGTTCCGGTCTGTGCCGATCGCAGGTCCATACCGGTCGAAGTCACATGCCCTCGACGACTCAGGTTGCGGGCGTGACGTCTCTGACGGCGCGGGGTCGCCATGGCTCGTGCTCGTGCGCGAGCCAGACCAGCTCCGGGTCGAGCGCACGCACCAGCAGCTGGCCCTCGGTGCTGCGGCTCGTCGAGTTCGCCGAACCAGACCGCCATGTCGCCGCCGATGACGACCGGACGCCCGCCAGTCTCGACGACGACCACCTGTGTGCCGGCGTGTGTGGCCCGGCGCCGGGACGAGTCGGACCCCGGGAAGCAGCTCGAGTTCGCCGTCGACCGGCACGTACAGCACGCCGGGCGCATCGACCCACTCGCGAATGGTGTAGTCGTCCTCACTGCGCGCGTCGTCGAGCTCCCGACGCTGGACGTAGTTCGGCCTGCCGGCGAAGAGGTGGTTGCCGCCGCAGTGGTCGCCGTGCAGGTGGGTATTGACGACGACGTCGACAGCGGCGAGATCGAAATCCTGCTCGCTGAGTGGCCAGAGGCGGGGATCGAGGTCGGCCAGCAACGGGTGCAGCTCCGTCATGCCGGTGTCGACCAGCACGCGCGCATCGGGATGGTCGATGACGTGCACGTAGATCGGCATGCGCTCACCCTCGACGTGCAGGTCGGCAACGAGGACTGGCGTGATGGTGATCGAGGCGGGGGCGTTCATCGTGCACCGACCCCCCGATGGTGGCTGATCTCCGAGTCACGAAGACCTCCTTCATCCGTTGCCTGGCTGGCGCCTGCTCATAGCGCGGGGGGGAGCCCGAAGCGCGGGAACCAGGGGCGACCGAAGGTGGTGACCTCGGCCACGAGGCCGTCCTCGATCCGCAGCACGTCGATCGCCAGTGGCCGATAGCGGTCGTCCCCCGCGCCCCGCACGTACGTCGCCGCTGCAGGTTGGCGGTTGGCGCCGGTCGGGATGATGCGGAACTCGCCGAACGCCCGCGGCCCGATGACGGCCGGCCGCCACAGCTCGATGAGCGTCGCCCGGCCGACATAGGTCCCCGATTGCGGCGGCATGGCGCAGCGCACGTCTTCGCGGAGCAGCGCCGCGAGCGACTGAAGGTCGGCTCGCTCCGATGCCTCGATGTAGCGCCGCAGCACCTCGCGCTCCGCGGCGGTCGGCTCGTTGGCGACCATCCAGTCCGTGCGCCGTTCGGGCAGCACGGTCCGCAGCGTCGCCCGCGCGCGCTGAAGCGCGCTGTTCACGGACGCCACGCTCATGTCGAGCATCGCTGCCGCACCTTTGGCCGGCAGGCCGACGACGTCGCGAGCGATCAGCACGGCGCGCTGCCGCGGCGGGAGGTACTGGATGGCGACGATGAAGGCGAGCTCGATCGTTTCCCGGCTGATGGCCATCTCCTCCGGCTCATCCCGACTGGGCGCGACCGGTTCGAGCAGCAGGTCCGGGTAGGGCTGGAGCCAGGTCACTTCGTCGCCGATGTCCACACGCTGCGGACGGCGACGCGCGATATCGTCAAGGCAGGCGTTCGTCGCGATGCGGTAGAGCCAGCTTCGCACCGACGCCCGTCCTTCGAACGCTCGCCGAGCGCGCCAGGCTCGCAGGAAGGTCTCCTGCACGATCTCCTCGGCGTCGTCGAACGATCCGAGCATCCGGTAGCAGTGGACGTGCAGCTGGCGCCGGAACCGCTCAGTCACGGCGGTGAATGCGGCTTGGTCGCCCGATCGAAGGGCAGCGATGACATCGTCGTCGGCGGCCGCGGTCGGCATCGATCCATCTTCCTCCGCTGGTTTGCACGCCCGTGCTCATCCCTTGCACGTAACTCTGACGCCACCAGGGACGAAACGTCATCGGTCGTGGCTCATGTCGAGCTCGACCGATGTGTATTCGCGCGGCGCGCCGTCTGAGTAGATGCCGATCGACACCGAGCGGCGACGGGAACGCGCACAGGGAGCACGACGATGGGCAAGTTGATCTACAGCCTCAACGTGTCGCTGGATGGTTTCATCGAGACGCCGGACCTCGCGCTCGACTGGGCGACGTTCGACGAGGAGCTCCTCGAATGGTTCAACGATCAGACGCGAACGCTCGAGGCCTCGCTGTACGGTCGTCGGATGTACGAGTTGTTGGCCGCTTACTGGCCGACCGCTGGGGACGACCCAGCCGCGACGGAGGAGACGCGCGAGTTCGCGCGGATCTGGAACCCGATACCGAAGATCGTGTTCTCGACGAGCCTCGATCGTGTCGATCACAACGCCCGCCTCGTGCGCGGGGACGTGGGCGACGTGCTGGAGGCACTCAGGACCGAGTTCGGGGGCGACCTGGACGTCAGCGGGGCGGACCTGGCCGGGCAGTTCGTCCGCCGCGGGCTCGTGGACGAGTTCCAGCTCATGGTCCATCCGGTCGTTCTGGGTGCTGGGACTCCCTTCTGGCCGATGCTCGACGGTCCGCTGCGGCTTTGCCTCACGGAGACGCGAAGGTTCGCCTCGGGCGTGATGCTCCTCTCCTACGCAGGCGCCTAGGCGGAGGTCACCCCTGGGCGTGCCAGTCCGGCCGGGGCGGGGTTCGCCGTCAGGTCTCGTCGACGCCGACGGGCTCGTCGGTCATGTCGCCGACGGGCCTCGGCCCGGGCTCGGCCTCGGCCGCCGCGGCCTCGGCGCCGGCCTCGGGTTTTGCGGCCTCGCGCGTCGGGTCGGCCTCCGCGGCGGCGATGGCGGCCTCGGACGTGCCGTCCGCGTCGGTGATCTGCAGCGCCGCGTAGAGCTCCGACGGTCGGTACGGGCGCACCAGCACGGTCGCGCCGGCGGCGGCGAACGGCTCGCTCTGCGCGGCCAGGCGTTCGGGCAGGATCACGACCGCGGGCAGGTCACTGTGGCCGAGGAGGCCGCGCGCCACCTCGAGCTCGTCGGCCGTCGCCTGGGCGAGGTCGAGGACGATCGCCGCGACGCCGGAATCACCACTGGCAAGGCTGAGCGCCTCGCGGGCGGACCGGCGCGAGATGGTGTCGGCACCACCGAGCCGGAGGGTGACCTCCAGGACCCGGAGCCAGCGCTCATCCGCGGAGACGACCAGGACCTGTCCGGCTGCCACGTCGCCCACTGTACACTGGCGCGCGCCGTGGATGAACGAGTCGAGATGCTGCTGCAGGCCGTTGCCGACCGCAACGGATCCGACCTGTTGTTCGCCCCGGGGGCCCCGCCCACCGTCCGGATCGATGGCAACCTCGTCCGGCTCGGTGAAGAGTCGATGACCTCGGATTCCGCGACCGAGCTGGCCCGGACGCTGGCCGGCCCACGGTGGGACGAACTCCAGGTCCGGCGCGAGCTGGACTTCAGTTTCTCGTTCGGCGAGAGCAATCGGGTCCGCGCCAACCTGTTCTACCAGCGCGGGACGTTGGCTGGCGCGCTGCGCTTCGTGCCGTACCAGATCCCGACGCTCGAAACACTCGGCGCACCGCTGGCCTGCCACGAGCTCATCCACCGTCCGAACGGGCTCATCCTCGTGACCGGCCCGACCGGCGCCGGCAAGTCGACCACGGTCGCGGCCATGATCGACCGCATCAACCGCGAACGGCCGGTCCACATCATCACCATCGAGGATCCGATCGAGTACGTGCACCGCCACCACCGGGCGATGGTCGTCCAGCGCGAAGTCGGATCCGACACGCACGACTTCGCCGGCGCACTGCGGTCCGCCCTGCGCGAGGACCCCGACGTCGTCCAGGTGGGGGAGATGCGCGACCTCGAGACGATCGCGGCCACACTCACCATGGCCGAGACCGGTCACCTCGTCTTCGCGACGCTGCACACGAACGACACGGCCCAGGCCATCGACCGGATGGTCGACGTCTTCCCGCCACAGCAGCAGCGACAGATCCAGATCCAGTTGTCCCAGACGCTCGCGGCGGTCATCCACCAGCGCCTGGTCCCGCGGGCCGATGGCGCCGGTCGCGTCGCCACGTTCGAGGTGATGCTCGGGACGCCGGCGATCCGGAACCTCATCAAGGAAGGCAAGTCGAACCAGCTCCGCAACGTCATCGCGACCGGGTCGTCGTTCGGCATGTACACCCTCGAGGCCGACCTGCGCCGGCTCGTGCGCGAGGGCGTCATCTCGATCGAGACCGCCACCGCCGAGACCATCCACCCGAGCGAGCTCGACGCGCGCGACTGACGGCACCGCGGTGACGAGCGACAAGCGAAACGCCCCTCCCGAGGGAGGGGCGTTCTGCGTATCTGCGAGGTCGGGGGGACTCCCGACGATGGTGACCGGTTCAGCCGGCTAGACGCAACCGCCTGTCGCAGCGGCGGAGACGAGCCCCGCGGCGGTCCAGGTGTACGAGCCCTTCGTCTGGGCCTGACGAATGAAGAGCGGCGACAGGGGCTGCGTGCCCGTCCCGACCGGCAGAGCCGTGAAGGTGTTCGTGGCCGCGGCCTGCGCCGTGACGCCGACGATGTTGTTCTTCGCGAGCATCGCGTCCATGGCCGTCTGGACGGTGCGAAGCTCCTCTGCACAGGCATTGGTCTTCGCGGTCCCCGTCAGCCCGACGAGGCTGGAGGTGACGACGGCGGCGAGGATGCCCAGGATGGTCACGACGACGAGCAACTCCACCAACGTGAAGCCTCGCTCGTCGCGGCCCGTCCGGCGCAGCGTTCCGATCATATTTGCGTGCTCCTTTTGGTGTCGAACCCTCGCGTCGGGGCCCTCTCGACATCGCCGATCGGCGAAATCAGTCCATCTGGGCGCGTCCGATGACCGAATCGCGCTGTCGGCTCCTATCGTCGTGACGTGGGGTCCCCGAAGAACCTGCCCGATGGTCCCGAGCGGTGTGGTACTTCGGATGGCGTCTGCTGGCGTGGAGGTCGGTCAAGTAGAGTTGGACCGTTGCCTCCGAGCACAGGCCCTGCCGGGCCAGCGGTACTACGTGTTGCCGTCATTTGGTCGTCGCCCAGCTCAGGAGGGTGGGCGACGCGGATCCGACGTCGCGGTAGGTCGTCGTGACGGTCGAACCGCCAGCAGTCGCGGTGACCGTGACGATGCCCGGCACGCCCGTCCCGGTCGCGACCTCGAGCAGGACCGAGTCCCAGTATGGATTGGGCGTCACATCGGCGGAGTACCCGATGCGGGCCTGCAATCCGTTCACGGCACCGGTCGTCCAGGTTCCAGCGGCCGGCGCCACGATCGCCGATGCGTACTGGAGCGGGACCAGCGACATGTCGCCACTGACGATGACGCGTTCCGCGGCGCCGTCGAAGATGCTCGCCTTCCCGTTGTTGACCGGGGTCCCGGCTGCGTGGTACGCGACGATGCCCGAGACGCCGACGATGCAGGTCGCCGCCGTGTCGGCCATCGTGAGCTCCAGGTAGTCGCCGGCGCCGATGACCTGCTGGCGCACGTACTGGGTGGCGCTGCTGAGCGGGTTGTCGGCCAGGCGCGTGTAGCTGTTCGTATCGATCGCCGTGGCGTCCTCGTGACTGAACGAGATCGGGTTGACGTTGGTACCCATCCCGTTCGGTCGCAGCCCGACGACCCCACCGCCACGGATCGGGAAGTCCCCGGACGTCGCCGAGATCAGGACGTCATCGAAGTAGACGGTGTCGTTGTCGGCATTCACCGTCGAGCCGAGACGGAGGGTATTCACGGTGGAAGCGGCCCCGGCAGCCGACACGCTCGTCTGGGGCACGCCGTCGAGTTCCCAGTCGGCGGTCCGAGGATTCGTGGCGGCGGTGACGCGGAGGTCGAGCCGGTACCAGGTGTCGGCGCTGGCGGCCGTCTTGGCCGTGGTCACGGCGGCATTGCCGAACCGGATGGTGAAGCGGTTGCTGCTGGTCTGGAATCCCACGCGCAGATCGTTGCCGGCCGCGATGTCCACCGACAGCAGCTCAGCCACGTCAGCGGCGGGGAGCGATGCCAGGCGCAGGTAGAGTCGGACGACGGCGACATTCCCGGCGGCCGCGAGCCTCGCGTTGTGGTTGCTCCCGGTCGGGTCCACGATCCTGAGCGAATACGCTCCAGTACGGGACACCGCGCCATCGGCCGTCACGCCCGCGCCATTGACGTTCGAGAAGAGGCCGCCGCCTGTCGCGTTGACGGTGCCGTGCTCGAACCCGGTGATCCTGGTCGGGGATGGCGAGGAGCAGGGGGCCGCGCCGCTCATCCCGACGGTCGTCGCCACGGTGAGGCCGTTGATCGTGGTGGATGGCGGGCTGCCCGCATTGCCGTTCCGCTGCCACCACATGCCGAGCTCGGCGCCGGCATCGGCCGCATACAGGTCGTTCGCTTGCTCCTCGTTGGCCATGGTCGCCCGCAGGGCGACAGAGGCGTGGACGGCGAGGGCGCTGCCCATCAGGAACAGCACGGTGACGAGCGTCAGGATGATCGCGAGCGACTGCCCCCGCTCATCGCGGTGGAGGCGGACGACCGCTCCGATGACCGGATGGCGGCCCCCCGCGAGCCGGGTCGTCACCATAGCTTCGGCGCGGCGCGCATCGTCCGCGTCAACGTCTCGCCGCTGGCCCCGATGAGCGTGAACGTCACGACGACCGTGGAGCGACCCGTCCCGACCCGGACGGCCTGCCACGAGCAGCTCGACATGTTGTTGATCATGGTCCGCGTTCCGGAGCCGCTCACACGCTGGAACCAGAGCGGCCCGGACGGGCTGCCCGCCACGGTCCGATAGCGGACGGAGGCGCCACCCTCCTGGAACCCAAGGTCGATGGTGGTGGCGCACGATACGGAGCTGGTCTGGGTCTTTGCCGGCGCCCCGCTGGTGGCCATCATGCCGTCGCGGTCGAAGCTCAGCGAGGTGATCGAGACATCGCCGGCGAACTGGCTCCGGTCGTCGGCCCGCTTGCGCAGGTCGTTGGTCGTGAAGATCGACGTCGCGACGACGCTCATGACCATCGCGCCGATGATCGTGCCGACGAGGAGCTCGGTCAGCGTCGCTCCGCGGGCATCGTCATGCAGCCGGCGCACGGCGCCGACCGACCAGGATCGCCGGATCATCTGGAGGCCTTCGGGAATTCGATCGTCGCGAGCGGCGATCCGGCCTGGGAGATGGTCATCGCCACCCGTTGGAGCCCGTTCGCGTTCTGGGTCCCGCTCCAGGCGGACGTCCCGTTCCACCACTCGACGTCGATCGAGCGCGCGAAGCCGGCCGGGAGCGTCTCGAAGTAGGCGCTGTAGTCGCCGTTCGCCTGGTACGGGGCAGCACTGATGCGGGCGGCCTGGGCCCGGGCCACGGTCTGACCGATCGCCCGGTCCTCGGCGCTGCGGCTGGCGATCGCGAAGGTGGAGAGGCTGGACATGAGCGCGACCAGCGCGATGCCGAGCAACGCCGACGACACCAGCGACTCGACCAGTCCGACGCCTCGCTGGTCCTCGTGAAGCCGTCGGAGCCAGCGGTTCATTTGATCTGGTGCAGGATGCTGTACATCGGCGTGACGACCGAGAGCGCGACGAATCCGACGACGAGCGCGACGCCCAGGACGAGCATCGGCTCGATGACCGTCACCATCTGCTTGGTCTTGTAGTCGAGTTCGTCGTCGAGGAAGTCGGCCGCCTGGTCGAGGTAGCGGTCGAGCGTCCCGGTCTCCTCGCCGACCTTGATCATCTGGATCAGCAACGAGCCGAACAACCCGGACGCCTTCAAGGGGACCGTGATCCCCTCGCCGGCGAGGAGCCCGTCACGGACGGGACTCAGCCGTCGGACGTAGGTCTGGTTGCCGGTGCCGGTGGTGGCGATGTCGAAGGCTCGCGCGATCGGGACGCCGGCCCGCAGCAGGATCCCGAGCGTCCGGGCGAACCGGGACTCCATGCCGAGTTTGACCAGGCCACCGACATACGGGACGTGGAGGACCACGCGCTGACGGATGCGTCGAACGCGCGTCGTGTTGCGAACGATCGAGAAGAGCATCACCAGGACGACGACGATGCCGACGACCTGGGCCCCGTAGGCGCCGCCGAACGCGCCGACGGCGAGCATGATCTGGGTCGTCAGCGGCAGCTCCGCGTCGAAGTCGGCGAAGAGCGTCACGAACGACGGCAGCACCACGGTGGTCAGGATCGCGATGACGATCGCGGCCATGATCAGCACGATGCTCGGATAGAGCATCGCCTGGCGGATTCGGCGGGACGTCGCCTCGGCCCGCTCCAGGTACTTGGCGAGCTGGTCGAGGACCGTGTCGAGTTCGCCGGTCGCCTCGGCCGCGACGATCATGTCCACGTAGAGCCGGGAGAAGACCCGAGGGTGGCGGGCGAGCGAGGTCGACAGCGGCTCGCCGTTGCGGAGCTGCGCGCTGAGGTCGTCGAGCGTGTCACGGAACACGTTCGAGACGGCCTGCTCGCGCACGACCTCGATGCCGTCGAGGATCGGGATGCCGGCCCGGATGAACGTCGCCATCATGCGGCTGAAGAGGACCAGCTCGACGCGCTTGACCGAGTTCAGGCCGGGGATGATCCGCTCGAGGACGTTGGGCTTGGCGGGCCCGATGGGCTTGGCGCCGCGGCGGCTGCGGATCCCGGTGAGGCCGGTCATCAGCTGGTCACCCCACGAAGCGCTTCGCTGACCGTCGTGATGCCGGCCGCGGCCTTGCGGAGGGCGTCGGTCCGCATCGGGACCATGCCGTCCTCGAGCGCCTGGTCGCGGACCTCGTCGTAGTGGGCGTTGGCCGCGACAAGGCGACGGATCTCCGGCGTGACGCGGAGCAGCTCATACGCCCCGACGCGGTCGAGGTATCCGGTGCCGGCGCAGTAGGTGCAGCCCCGGCCGAGGAACGCGTGCGGCGGTGGCGTCAGCCGTGCCGCCTCGTAGAGCGACTGTTCCTCGGCGGTCGGCTCGATCTCGATCCGGCAGTGCGAGCAGACGCGTCGCATCAGCCGCTGGCCGATGACGCCGGTGACGCTGGCCGACACGAGGAAGGGCTCGATGCCCATCTCGAGGAGTCGGAAGAGCGCGCTCACGGCGTCGGTCGCGTGCATCGACGACAGGACGAGGTGGCCGGTCATCGACGCCTGGACCGCGATCTCCGCGGTCTCCCGGTCACGCATCTCGCCGACGAGGATCACATCCGGGTCCTGGCGCAGGATCGCCCGGAGGCCGAGGGCGAAGGTGAGCCCGGCAGCCGCGTTGACCTGCGTCTGGTTGACGTTCTCGAAGGTGTACTCGACCGGATCCTCGATGGTCGTCACGTTGAGTGCGGCGCGATCGAGTTCGTTGATCGATGCGTAGAGGGTCGTGGTCTTGCCGCTGCCCGTGGGTCCGGCCACGATGATCATCCCGTAGCGCGAGCCGAGCAGCCGCTGGTAGACGGGCTGCACGTCGGCCGGGACGCCGAGCTGGGTCAGTCGCAGCACCGACCGGTCGCGGTCGAGGAGGCGCATGACGACCTTCTCGCCCCAGATCGTCCGCATCGTGGCCACGCGGATGTCGACCGAGCGACCGTCGACGTCGAGGGTGATCTGCCCGTCCTGGGCACGCTGCTTCTCGACGATGTTGAGCTCGGCGAGGATCTTGATCCGGCTCACGAGACCCGGCGCCAGGTCAGCGGGCAGTTCCGCGACCTCACGCAGGATGCCGTCGACCCGGGCGCGGATCCGCAGGCCGGTCGCGTGCGGCTCGAGATGCAGGTCGCTGGCCCGGTCGCGGAGGGCCTGGGCCACGAGGAGGTTGACGATCTGGACGACCGGCGCGGTCTCGAGGGCCTGGAGCTGCGGCGCGGCGGTCCGGGCGACCACGGGGGCCGCGCTGGGACGCGTGCTGGTGAACGCCGAGACCTGGGCCGCGAGGTCGCCGACACGGTAGCGGTGGCGGATCGCATCGTCGATCTCGGAACGGAGCGAGAGCAACGGGATGACCGGTCGCCCGACGAGCGCGGCGACCTCATCGAGCATCGTCTGGTTGCCGGGGTCGTCGGTCGCGACAAGGAGATCCTCATCGTTCCGGCCGGAGAAGGCGAGGGGCATCACCCACAGCCGTCGGGCATCGGCCTCGGACAGCGTGCGCATCGCGGCCTCGTCGCTCGGGCGCTCGCGCAGGTCCACGAGCGGCGTGTCGAGCTGGACCGCGAGGATCGCGGCGAGGGCGACCTCGTCGATCACGCCGTCCTCACGCAGGATCTCGCCGAGACGCTTGCGTCGTTCCCGCTGGGCACCGAGCGCGTCGAGCAGCTGGGCGTCGGTGACGAGGCCCGCTCGAAGGAGCAGGTCGCCCATCCGCGGCGTCGGTGGGCCCGTGGGGACGGGCGGTTCGATCGGGGCTTCGGGCCCCTCGAGCGCGAGCTGTGCGACGGGGATCATCGCGTCGACCATCAGGCCACTCCCGGCCAGAAGAAGCCGGCCAGCTGGCGCCCGGCCAGGGCTGCGGTCGCGGCGCCGACGGCGAGGGCCGGGGCGAACGGCAGCGGATCACGACGGCCGAGCCGGCCGATCGCGATCAACAGGAGACCCGCGACCGACCCGAGCGCGAACGCGACGAACAGCGCGATGAGGACCGCAGGGAACCCGGCGACGAGGCCGATGAGGGCCGCGAGCTTGGCGTCGCCGCCGCCCATCGCGCCGCCGCCGAGGGTCCCGAGGAGGATGAAGAAGGCGGCGGCACCGAACCCGGAGAGCAGGAACGACCACCACACCCCGTCGGGTCGCACGAACGCGACGACGAGCGCCACGAGGATGGCCGGATACACGGCGATGTTGGGGATCTGGTGTCGGCGCACGTCGTAGACGGAGATGCCGATCAGGAAGGCCGCGTAGCCCACCACCAGCGGGACGGTCCAACCCGGCCAGCTCGACAGGTTCTCGAACACTCGACATGCACCTCGGTCGTCGTGGCGGCACGCATGGCCGACGGCACGACTGGCGGCGTCGCCTGCACGGTCATACGGGTCGACCGGGCATGCTGGTCCGCACCCAGACGGTATGGATGTCCGGCGAGCGCGGCCATGGTACGAACGTCGCCCCACCACACCTGACCGGCCCGAAGGGTGGCGGACCGCAACGCCGGCCAGAGGTGGTCAGCGTTCGAGGTGGCAGTCCTCGTTCCAGGTCTCGATGACCGGCTGCTCGCGCTCCCAGCCGAGGATCGAGACGGTGGCCGTGGCGAGCGCGAACAGCCCGCCCGACGCCGGTGGCAGACGCAGCCAGCGGGCGGCGAGCACCCGCAGGAGGTGCCCGTGGCTGAACAGCAGCACGTCGCCCGCCACATCGGGGTCCAGGCAGCGCGCCAGCACCCGGTCGGCCCGCCCCGCCACCTCGTCCGCGGTCTCGCCGCCCGGCCACGGTCCGGCCCAGATCGACCAGTCCGGGAGATCATGGCGGATGTCCACGGTGAGGCGACCCTCGAGATCGCCGTAGTCCCACTCGGCGAGGTCGGGGTCGATCTGGGCGACGTCGCCGAAGCCCGCCAGGCGCGCGGTGTCGCTCGCGCGCGAGAGCGGACTGGAGAGGACCAGCGCGAACGGATGACCGGCCAGCGCCCGCCCGAGCGCCAGGGCCTGCTCCCGGCCGAGGTCCGTCAACGGGATGTCCGTCCGGCCGGTGTGGCGCCCGAGCCGCGACCACTCGGTCTCGCCGTGGCGGACGAGCCAGAGCTGTCGCTCCGCGGGCGGCTCGGTCGCCGGCTCGCGTCCGGCGGCGATCGGGTCAGTCACGCGACGCGGCCGGATCGAGCGAGGTGTCGGGCCGCTCCGCGTCGGCCGGATCGGCGGCGAAGTAGTCGCGCGGCCGCCAGCCGAAGACCGCCGCGAGCGCGTTGGTGGGGACCTGCGCGATCCGCGTGTTGTATCGGTAGACCTGGTCGTTGTACAGCTCGCGCCGGTCGGCGATCATCCCCTCCAGGCGCTCGATCTCTTCCTGGAGGTCGGCCACGTTGCTCGCCGACTTGATCTCCGGGTACCGCTCCACCGTCGCGAACAGCGTTCGCAGGGCGGCGCTCGTCTGCTCCGATACCCCAGCCTGAGCGGGGATCGGCGCCGTCGGGGCATAGGCGGCGCGGGCGCGCGTCACGTCCGTCAGGACATCCTGTTCGAAGGCCATCAGCCCGCGGACGGCCGAGACCAGCGCGGGCAACTGGTCGTGGCGCTGCTTGAGGACGACGTCGATGTTCGCCCACGCCTTGTCGATCCGCTGGCGCAGGCCGATCACCGCGTTGTAGGTCGAGACGACGACGAACCCGACGATGAGGATGACGAGCCCGACCGCGAAGGTCGCGGCGAACTCCGGCGGGTTCACGAGCCGAACCCACCGGTCAGCATGACCGCGAAGACCATGGCCGAGATCACCGACACCGCGGCGCCGACCAGTCCAAGCAGGAAACGATCCCCGTGTCGACCCGCGGCGGTCCCGGGAGCGCCGTGGGCGATCAACAGCGGCACCTCGTCCGAGGCGGCGATGACCAGGGTCTCCGGGTCGATCTCGAACGTCCGCTCGACGTGCCCGGCCAGGTCCGGGTCGGCAAGAGGCAGGGGATCCGCCGCGGGGTCGATCTTGACGGCACGGGTCGGGCGGCCGATGCCGAACCCCGGGATGGCGGCGTTGCCCCAGGCGTCGTCGGGATCGGCGACGAGCGTCCCGGCAGCCCGCGCCGCGGCGAGATCGGCGGCGACCTCGGGATCGCCGGCGACGACGGCATCAGGGCCGCTGCCGATGTCCGCGCCAACCGGGTCGGGCAGGTCGCCGAACGGCAGGGCCCGTCCGACGACCGTGATGACGTCGCCCGGCTCGAGGCGGGCCTCGCGGTACCGACGGCCACGTCCGTCCTCGGCGCGGGCGGCCCGGAATCTCCCGAACGTCGCCGGTTCAGGCGCATGGACGCGAAGCAGGTCGGCGATGGCAGCCTCACGGTCGGGTCGGCCGACCTCCAGGCTCGGGCCGAACCGCATGGAGAGTCCTGGCGGTTCGTCGCCCAGCGTCCCGGTCGCCTCGTCGAACCGGACCGGCGCGTCGATCCGGGCACCCCGGGGGAAGACCCGGATGTTCCCGCTGACGTCGCGGAGCCGGAACCCGATCGCCCGCTCCTCGGTGTCGCCGAGGTCGTCGCCGTCGTCGCGGACCGTCGAGCGGTAGTAGACACATGGCACGCTTTGGAGGAGCGAGACGAGGATCAGCTCCGCCGGCTCGACGACACCGCTGAGGCGCACCTCGCCGGCCGCGATCGACCCGATCCTCGAGGTCGAGGTGTCCGAGATGCGGGATGCCGTCCGATAGCCGCCCATGCCCCGGAACAGCAAGGCCAGGCCGCCGATGAACCCGCCGCCAGCGAGGATCGCGACCGGCGGGATGATCTCAGGGTCCACGGCCCCATCGTACGGGACGGTCGGGCCGGCGGACGGGGTCAGTCGGACGTGCGGCGCGGGCGGACCGAGAGGATGAGCAGCAAGACGCCGAACCCGATCGAGAGCACGGGCCAGACCGCCGAGAGGTCGACGCCGGGCATGGTCTCGCGGATGAAGAACGCGCCACCGACCAGGATGAGGATCGCACCGATGATCACGGCGATGGTCCGGCCGTCACCGGATGCGCGGGGCGCTGGGTTCGCCCAGCCCTCGGGCGTCGCCGGCGGCGTGGCCGTGCCGGGGGTTCCCGCGACGCCGGGTGCCGTCGCGCCGGCTGGGGTGCCCGCATACGGGACCACCCGGCCATCGGGTCCGACCCAGCCACCTGGCGGGACCGGTTCGGGGGGCGTCGCCGCGGCCGCGTTGCCCCGAGCCGCGTCCCAGCCGTCGGGCGCCTCGGGCACGACGATGGCCATGACGACGTACACGAGCAGGCCGAGTCCGCCGCTCAGCACCGTGACCACGACCCACACGACCCGGATGATCGATGGGTCGGCGTCGATGACCCTCGCGAGTCCGCCGGCGACGCCGGCGAGCATCCGATCGTCGCGCGAGCGAAACAGTCGATCAGCCATGACAGCCCTCCTCGGGGTTCAGGGTGAACGACGCGGCGTTGCCCTCGGTGACGAGGTCGATGCGCTGGGCCGCGGTGTCGAAGTCGGGCGACGACCAGGTCTCGCCGTTCTGCAGGAGGCCCTTCTCGTCGTAGTCGAACGAACTGAAGACGCTGTCGGTCGTCTGCAGTCGCACCGCCACGCCGGCCGGCACGCACAGCTCGACCGACGCGGCATTGGCCTCGATCACGCCGCGCGTCGAGGTCGCCGGCAGCGTCAGCCCGAGTGAGCCGGCGTTCACCTCGACGAGGATCTCGGTCACGACCCTCGCGCTCGACAGGTCCACGGTGGCGCTGCCCGCGTTCGTTTCGAGGTCCACGACATCCAGGGTGGCGCCAGCGAGGTCGAACGTCGCCGATCCGGCATCGATCTCGGCATGGAGCCCGAGGTGTGGCTCCGTCGGCAAGGCGACCCGCCAGGTCGTGTGGCGACCGACGAGATCGAGCGGCCCGCGTTCGCCATCGGACGAGCTCACGACGAGCAACGCCTCGGTGCTCCGGATCTCCGGACCGCCGGGCGTCCGATCCTCGCCCTCGACGGACCAGCCGGTGCCTGTCTGTGTCGTCACCGTGACGTCACCACAGTCCAGGTCGAGCTCGACCTCGGCGTCCTCGAACAGGGCGCCGGACTGCGATGGGAACGAGACCGCGCGCTCGGCCTGACCGCAGAACTCGCCGGGGAACCCTGTCACGCCGGCGGCCAACAGGCTGCCGACCATCACGCCGAACGTCGCTGCGACGACCAGGCCGCCGAGACCCTCGAGCGGGGTCTTGCGCAGGATCAGGCCGAGCCCGACGCCGACGAGGATGAGCGGCCAGAACCGCCACCAGTCGGCGACCTGGGCCTGGGTGAGCCCGCCGCCCTGGACGGCGAGCGGAACGGCCCCGACCAGGATGAAGAAGAGGCCCCAGCCGACGAACGCGCGATCGATCCGCATCGCACCACCCTCAACGCTCAACGACCGATTCGCATCGGCCGATTCGACCGGGTCCGAGTGCGACACCCGTATGCTAGCCTCGCCCGCAAGCACGCATCGAGTGCGTCCTGAGCCCAGGAGGATGTCCATGCGCTTGAGCGACTGGCGCGCCGCCGCGCCGCGCAAGGATTCGATGGCGCCCAAGGTCGTCGCGACCATCGAGGCGGCGCTGTCCATGCTGGGTGCCGATGCCGATCCGGAGTGCTGGGTGGTCTGGGGAGATGACCCGGCGATCCGCTACACGGTGTTCGTGCCCGAGCCCGCCGGCCTGGCGCAGATCAACGTCCGGGTGAACGTGCCGGGCGAGGGGCCGCGGGCGGCCGGCAAGCTCATCCGCTGGAACCGGATCCAGCTCGGAGAACTGGCGGTCGAGATCCAGGGCGGTCACCGGCTGATCAACTTCCAGGTCGAGGGCAACGTCCTGCGCGGCTCCGACGCCGACGCGGATGTCGTCGCCGAGTTCGTCATGGGCCTCTACGACGCGGTCGACGGTCGCAGCGCGCCGGTCGCGGTCGTGGCCGCGTCCGGTCCGGCCCCGGCCAAGGCCAAGCGACGAGGCAAGCCGGTCCCGCTCCTGCCACCGCCCAAGGCCGACCGCTGATCGACGCGGTCATCTTCGATCTCGACGGCGTGCTCGTGGATTCGGAGATCTGGTGGGACGAGGTGCGCACCCGGTTCGCGGCCGACAACGGCCGGCGCTGGACGAAGGACGACCAGGCGGCGGTCATGGGCGCGAACTCGGCGGCCTGGGCGCGGATCATGCGCGAGCGCCTGGACCTGTCCATGCCCGAAGCGGATATCGAGCGGGCCATCGTCGACGATGTGGTGGCCCGGTACGCGCGTGACGGGGCGCCGCTCATCGACGGCGCGGTCGAGGCCGTCCGCCGGATCGCGGCGCGCTGGCGAGTGGCGATCGCGTCATCGGCCCACGCCGAGGTCATCGCGGCCGCGCTCGAGTCGACCGGGCTGACAGACACATTCGAGGTCGTCGTCTCGTCCGACGAGGTGGCCCACGGCAAGCCGGCGCCGGACGTCTATCTGGAGGTCGCGCGACGCCTGGAGGTGGCGCCGGCCGCTGCGCTCGTCGTCGAGGATTCGCGCAACGGCGTCCGGGCCGCCAAGGCGGCCGGGATGACCGTCGTGCTGGTCCCGAACGCCAGCGTGCCACCGGCACCGGGCACGGCCGAACTCGCCGACCTGGTCCTCGACCGGCTGGCCGACCTTGACCCGGCCGCCGTCCGGCCGGCGGCGCCGCGGTGACGGCCGCGCGCTCGCGCCAGCGCACGATCCATCCGCTTCGACAGACGATCCGGTACTACGGCTCGCGGATCGCGGTCGCGATGCTGACCCGCGGTTGGCTCCGCGTCCGGCTGGAGGGTCGGGAGCGGCTGCCGGCCGGCCCGGCCATCTATTGCTTCAACCACCTCAGCTGGTCCGATCCCTTCATGCTCATGGCCATCCTGCCGTTCCGGCCCAGGCTCTTCTTCTTCGGCCCGAAGGAGGAGGACATGCGTGTGGGTGGTCGGAACCGGGTCATGCACTGGACCGGGACGGCCATCCCGTACAAGCCCGGCAAGAACGACCTGCTGGAGGCGACCCGGCGGGTGAGCGCCGTGATCGTCGCCGGCGGGATCGTCGCGATCGCCGGCGAAGGCCGCATCCATCCCGGCGAGCGGGACCTGTTGCCGCTCAGCGAAGGAGCCGCGTATTTCGCGCTTCGGTCGGGTGTGCCGCTCGTGCCGATCGCCATCAACGGGACGAGCTGGCTGCGCTTCGGCGGTCACGTCCGCGTCAGGGTGGGGGAGGCGCTACCGACGTCCGGACGACCGACCCGGGAGGCGATCGGGCGCTTGACCGCCCAGGCCTCCGAGGCGCTCCTGGCGCTGGTCGCGGACGCACCCGACGTCCCGGAGCCGGGTCGCGTCGGGCGCTGGCTGACGGAGCAGTTCAACGAGTGGCCCGAGGGCTCGAGAGCCGCGGCCGAAGCGGAAGCGGCGAGGGCCGCAGAGGCGCAACCGACGCCCGTCAAGGACGCCGCGACCGGCAGCTGAGCGCGCCGGGATCCGGGATCGCGGCGGGCGCCCGGCGTGCCCGCTCTGGCATACTTCGGGCGTCGAACGATGACGCAGGAGGGACCGTGGGAGCCACCGGGCTGTCGAGCGATCCGAAGGTGTATCGGGCCCGCCTGGCCGAGCAGGCCGATGGCCAGATCGACGCCTGGGTCGCCGAGTTGCTGCGGGACGTCGTCATCCGGCGCGGCATCGTCAAGGTCGTCGACGACTTCCGCCGCATGACCGGACTCGACGAGGCAGGTTTCGAACGCGTGTTCGCTTCCGGCGGGGGCCCACCGGCGGCCGTCGGTCGCGATCGGGCCGGCCACCTCATCGTCCCCGCCGTCACGCTCCATGCCCTGGTGCCGGGCCTGCGCTCGCAGGTCGCCGACGCCAGGGATCGCCTGATCGCCTACCTGGTCGCCAACTTCGGCGAGACCGTCTTCGTCTGAGCCTTCGGCCAACTCCCGATGGCTCGTCGTCGGCCGCCGCCGACGCCTCCCCTCCGTGATGCCAGAGTCTCGGCCACCGATCGGGCGCCGCCTCGGCGGAGCCATCCGCCTGACCCACCCGTTCCCGTCGTTGCTCGATGGGTTGGCGACCGCGGCCTTCGCCCTGCTGGCGGGTGGCGACGCACCCACCGCCCTCCGTCTCGGTGTCGCCATGACGTGCCTGCAGGCCTCGATCGGGATCCTCAACGATGTGATCGACGCACCCCACGACGCGGGACACAAGCCCGGCAAGCCCATCCCGGCCGGGCTGGTCGCGCGGTCCGCGGCGCGGGTCGGCGCGGTGGGCGCCGCGGTCATCGGCCTGCTCCTGGCGGCGCCCTCGGGATGGGCGACCCTGGCGCTGGCGGGGGTGATCCTGGCCATCGGCTACGGCTACGACCGGTTCGCGAAGGGGACGGCCTGGTCGTGGCTGCCGTTCGCGCTGGGTGTGCCGCTGTTGCCGGTCTTCGGCTGGCTGGGGGCCGCGGGGACAGTGCCGGCCTCATTCGCGATCCTGCTGCCGACCGCCGTGGTGGCCGGGGCCGCGCTCGCGATCGCCAATGCGCGTGCCGACGCCGAGCGCGATGCCGCCACTGGCGTCGAGTCGGTCGCGACGGCGCTCGGTCCCGAACGGGCCTGGATCGTCTCGGCGGCCCTCTTCGGGTTCGTCGGCGGCATGGCCCTCGGCTCGCTCGTCGTGGCCGGGGCCGGGCCGCTCACCCTCGCCGGTGCGGCCGTCGGTGTCGTCGTCATCAGCCTCGGGACGTGGCTCGGCCGCGACGATGACGCGGTTCGACGCGAACGGGCATGGGAAGCCCAAGCCGTCGGTGTCGCCGTGCTGGCGGCCGCCTGGCTCGCCGGGATGATGGGGGAGGGCGGTCTTTCCTAGCCCTGGCTAGTCGTCGCTCCGGACCATCGCGATGGCGTTCTCCAGCTTGAGCTTCGTGATCGTCAGGTACTTGGCGAGGTTCGCCCGATCCGTCGATGGGATGGTCTGGCGGACGTCGGAGCTGCGCAGGACCTCGACGAGTTCTTCGACAGCATCGGCGAGATGTTGCTTGGCGTTGACGAGCGAGTCCTCGGTCAGTTCGGTCCGGGCGCGGCCGGCCTCCCAACCGTCGGTCGAGTCGTCCGGGATGGTCGGCGGGGTGTCGGTCGGCGCCGGGGCGTCGTCGTCCACGTCATCGGTGACGACGAGGACCACATCGACCTCGTCGACGTCGGCCACGACCTGGCGCGGGGTCCGTCGACCCTCGATCTTGTCGCGCAGCTTGACGAGGGTCAGCTCGCCGCGGGCGACCTGCTCCGCCAATCGGCGCCGCTTCTTGGGATCGTCGACCTTCATCAGCTCGTAGGCGTGGGACAGCGTGTCTTTGCGCAAGGACACCAGTTCGCGAACTTCGGCCGGCGCATCGGCGAGGCGCAGGCGGTTCTCCAGGTAGCCCTTGTCCTTGCCCAGCTTGTCGGCGAGTTTCCGGATGCTGTAGCCATGCTCGCGGACCATGCGGTCGTACATCGCGGCTTCGTCGAGCGGGGAGAGGTCTTCCCGTTGCAGGTTCTCGATGATGGAGATCTCGAGCGCGGTGTCGTCGTCGATCTCTTCGACGAGGGCCGGGATGGTGTCGAGTCCCGCGATGCGCGAAGCGCGCCATCGCCGTTCGCCCGCGATCAGCTGATAGCGCGTCGCGTCCAGCGGGCGGACCAGGATCGGTTGGAGCACGCCATGCTCGCGGATGGACGCGGCGAGTTCGTTGAGGGTCGCCTCGTCCATGGCGAGGCGTGGCTGCTCGGGGTTGGGCTCGATGCGATCGATCGCGACGATGCGGACGCCGACCGAGCGGATCGGGCCATCCGAGGACAGCAGGCTGATGATGGCCGGGGAGAGCTCGCGGTCCTCCGCGAGTCGGGCGGCTGCGGCCGCGCGGAAATCAGGCCGGGACAAGGTCGACCACCTCCTTGGCGAGCTCGCGATACGTTCGAGCTGCCTCACTGGCCCCCGCATAGGTCGTGATCGGTCGACCGACGAGTGGTGCCTCGCCGAGCTTCACGGTATTGCGTACGATGCTGTTGAAGACGTGATGGTCGCCGACGACGCGCAGCTCGTCGAGCATGTCGCGCGCGAGATTGGTCCGTCCGTCGAAGAAGGTCGGCAACAGCCCGAGGATCCGCAGATCGCGGTTGAGCTTCAGGCGGATGGCGTTGATGACCTTGACGAGGTTGTTCAGCCCCTTCATCGCGTAGTACTGGGTCTGGACCGGGATGATGACGCCGTTGGCCGCGACCAGGCCGTTGACGGTGAGGAGGCCGAGGTTCGGCGGGCAGTCGATGAGGACATAGTCGTAATCCGACACGTGACCTTCGATCGCCTCGCGGAGGATCTGCTCCCGTCCGAGGGCCGTGAACAACTCGCCTTCGGTCGATGCGAGATCGATGTGCGCTGGGGCGACGTCGATGCCGGCACTCTCCGTCGGGAGGATCACGTCGCCGAGCGACGAGCGCCCGTCGGCGAGGACATCGGCCATCGAGCGGTCGACGGTGTTGAGGTTGATGCCGAGACCGGCGGTGAGGTTCGCCTGGGGGTCCATGTCGATGCAGAGAACCCGATGGCCATCCTCGGCGAGGGCGCCGGCGAGGTTGATCGCCGTCGTCGTCTTGCCGACGCCGCCCTTTTGATTCGCGATCGCGATCACGTGTGTCACGGGGGCATCACCTCGAATCCGTTGTCGATGGCACTCCGCAGCCGACGGAGTCGGGGAACAGCCTCGCCCATGCTACCCCCTCCGCATCGTTGACGAACAACCGGGTTATCCACAGCATCGGCGACTTGTTCACCGAATCTGTGGATATCCGCGTATCGGTCCACACGTCCCGCGACCCGGTCGAACGGGCCGACGGGGCGGTCGCCGAGGCTATGATGACGACCGTCCTTGCGCAAAGACGCCGATGATGGGAGCGGATGCCGTGCCCGACAACGCAGAGCGGATGCGCCGCCTTGACGAGATGCGGGCCGCGTCCCGACTCGGTGGGGGACCGGACCGCATCGAGAAACAACACGCGGCCGGCAAGCTCACGGCGCGCGAGCGCCTGGACCTACTGCTCGATCCGGACTCGTTCGTCGAGCTGGACGCGTTCGTCACGACGACGAACGGTCGCGACGAGTCGTACCTCGGTGACGGCGTCGTCACCGGCCACGGGGCGATCGACGGTCGGCCCGTCTTCGTCTTCAGCCAGGACTTCACGGTCTTCGGTGGATCGCTGTCGGAGGCCTACGCCGGCAAGATCTGCAAGATCATGGATCTCGCGATGAAGGTCGGCGCGCCGGTCATCGGGTTGAACGACTCTGGCGGCGCCAGGATCCAGGAAGGAGTCGCGTCGCTCGGCGGCTACGCCGAGATCTTCCTGCGCAACGTCATGGCCTCGGGGGTCATCCCGCAGATCTCCGTCATCCTCGGGCCCATGCGCCGGCGGCGCGGTCTACTCGCCGGCGATGACCGACTTCACGATCATGGTCGAAGGGACGAGCTACATGTTCGTCACCGGGCCGAACGTCGTGAAGACCGTGACCCACGAGGACGTCGATGCGGAGTTTCTCGGCGGCGCCACGACGCATACGTCGCGCAGCGGCGTCGCCCACCTGAACGCGGCGGACGAGGCGACCGCCTTCGACGAGGTGCGCCGGTTGCTGGCACACCTCCCGGCGAACAACCTCGGCGAGGCGCCGCGCGTCGACGCGGTCGATCCGTCGGATCGGATGGATCCGGAGCTCGATGCCATCATCCCCGACGACCCCCGCACCCCATACGACATGCATGATGTGCTGCGGCGCGTCGTCGACGATGGCGCGCTGCTCGAGATCCAGCCGGCGTGGGCGGCGAACATCATCGTCGGGTTCGCACGGCTCGGCGGCCGGAGCATCGGGATCGTGGCCCAGCAGCCGTCGGTGCTGGCCGGGGCGCTGGACATCGACGCGTCCGTCAAGGCCGCGCGGTTCGTCCGGACCTGCGATGCGTTCAACGTGCCCCTGGTCACGTTCGTCGACGTGCCGGGTTTCCTGCCGGGCGTCGGCCAGGAACATGGCGGGATCATCCGGCACGGCGCGAAGTTGCTTTACGCCTACTGCGAGGCAACGGTCCCGAAGCTGACGGTCATCACCCGCAAGGCGTATGGCGGCGCCTATGACGTCATGAGCAGCAAGCACATCCGCGGCGATGTCAACCTGGCCTGGCCCAGCGCCGAGATCGCGGTGATGGGCGCGGACGGCGCGGTCAACATCATCTACCGCGACGAACTGGCGGCTGCGGCGGACGCGGCCGCGGAACGCGCGCGCCTGGTCGAGCAATACGAGGCGGAGTTCGCGAACCCGTACATCGCCGCAGCCCGCGGGTATATCGATGATGTCATCCGTCCGTCGGAGACCCGACCGCGGCTGATCCGCTCGCTTGACCTGCTCGCCGACAAGCGGGAGACGAACCCGCGAAAGAAGCATGGCAACATCCCGCTCTGATCGCGCCGTCCGTCTTTGCGCAAAGACGCTCCACCGATGAGGCGGTGAGGGACGGGGCGGGCCAGGCGGGTGGCCGGCCATGCAGTCGAGTCCTGATCGCCAACCGCGGAGAGATCGCGGTCCGGATCATCCGGGCATGTCACGAATCGGGACGGGCGGCGATCGCGGTCTACAGCGATGCCGACGCCGGGGCGATGCACGTCCGACTCGCCGACGACGCGGTCCGCATCGGGCGCGCACCGGCAGCCGAGAGCTACCTCCGGATCGACGCGATCCTCGACGCCGCCCGGGCGACCGGCGCCGATGCGGTCCATCCGGGCTACGGATTCCTCGCCGAGCGCGCGGCCTTCGCCCGGGCGGTGACCGATGCCGGGCTCGTCTTCGTCGGGCCGACCGCGGCCACGATCGAAGCCCTCGGCGACAAGCTCGGTGCTCGTCGGTTGGCCCGATCGGTCGGGGTCGAGACCGTGCCAGGGACGCTCGATGCCGCGCCCGTCGATCGCCCCGACGCGTTGCCCGCGATCGTCGCCGATGCGGAGCGGATCGGCTTCCCGTTGCTGGTCAAGGCGGCGGCCGGCGGTGGCGGGCGCGGGATGCGACGCGTCGAGCGCGTCTCGGACCTACCGGCGGCCCTGAGCGCTGCTGCGGCGGAGGCGGCCTCTGCCTTCGGCGATGGCGCGGTCTATCTCGAGCGAGAGATCCGGCCGGCCCGACACATCGAGGTCCAGCTGCTGGGCGACGAGACCGGCCAGGTCGTCGCGATCGGGGAGCGGGACTGCTCGATCCAGCGTCGTCATCAGAAGCTCGTCGAGGAGTCACCCGCGCCAGGGTTGACGGTCGCCGAGCGCCAGGCCCTCCATGAGGCCGCCGTCCGGATCGGGTCGGCGGCCGGGTTGACCAACGCGGCGACCGCGGAGTTCCTGCGGGGCCCCGACGGCTCGACCTACTTCCTCGAGGTCAACACGCGGCTCCAGGTCGAACACGGCGTGACCGAGCTGGTCACGGGGCTCGACCTCGTCCGGGAGCAGTTCGCCCTCGCCTCGGGCGAGCCGCTGTCCGAGGCGGTCCGCGCCGCCGCGACGCTGGCGACCGAGCCGGTCCGCCACGCCATCGAGGCCCGTCTCACGGCCGAGGACCCATCGCGTGCCTTCGCGCCGACACCGGGCCGCCTGCGGCACTGGGTCATGCCGTCAGGCCCGGACATCCGGGTCGACACCGGTCTTGGGGGAGGGGACAGGATCCCGCCGGAGTACGACAACCTGATGGCCAAGATCATGGCGGTCGGCGACGACCGGGCAGCCGCTATCGCCGCCCTTCGTCGGGCCCTGGACGGGACCGAGGTGGCCGGGGTCCAGACGACCCTGCCGTTCCACCGCTTCGTGGCGAGCCATCCCGGGTTCGCCCGGGCCGAGCTCTCGACGGACTGGGTCGAGGCGGCCTGGGACGGGCCGGCGGAACGGGATCGAGTCGCCGCCGAGGCCGCCAGGGCCGCCGCTGCCGCAACCGAGGGATGGGCGCCCGGCCCAGCATCGACTGCCAGATCCGGGCCGACGAGCCCGGCCCCGGCGAAGACCGGCTGGGGCGAGGCCGCCCGCGAGGAAGCCATCGACCGGTGGCCCGAGTGAGACGTCTCCGGGTCACGGACCGGGCGAGCGGCACGGTCCTCGCCGAGATCGACGTCGGTCCCAGCGTCGGCCCGCCCGGGTTCGGCGATGGGAACGCCCGTCCGGCCATGGTGCTGCCGCTCGGGCCGGCGCCGATCGCCCCGCACCCGAGCGGCCGCTGGCAGGCGGTCGAGGTCGTCATCGACGGCTGGCGGTTCGAGCTCGAGGTGGAGGATGCCGCCCGGGCGGACCTCCGGGCCCGGGCCACGAGCGCCCGCGACGCGGCCGCGCACGACGGCCCCGTCGAGGTTCGTGCCATCATCCCCGGGCGCGTCGTGTCCGTGGCCGTGAACCCGGGCGACGCGGTGACCGCCGGCGACCGGCTGCTGGCGGTGGAGGCGATGAAGATGGAGAACGAGGTCCGGGCGCCACGGGACGGGATCGTCGACCGGGTCGCGGTCGGACCCGGCGAGACCGTGGAGCTCGGCGACGTCCTGGTGGTCATCCGATGACCCGCCCGGATCGCCCGACCGGCCCGGCGCCCGACCCCGCCCGCGAGCGCTGGCGGGCGACCCTCCGGGCGAAGGCCCTCGGGTCTGCCCCGGAACGCCGGGAGCGGTTCGAGACCTCCAGTGGCATCGAGGTCCGGGACCTGTACACCGCGGCAGACGTTGCCGGCCTCGACGAGGAACGGGACCTCGGTCGTCCCGGCGAGTTCCCCTTCACCCGCGGCGTCCAGCCGACGATGTACCGGAGCCGCTTCTGGACGATGCGCCAGTACGCCGGATTCGCGACCGCCGAGGAGACGAACCGCCGGTTCCGGTATCTCCTCGAGCAGGGCCAGACTGGCCTCTCGGTCGCGTTCGACCTGCCGACGCAGATGGGCTACGACTCGGACGCGCGGGAGGCGGCAGGCGAGGTGGGCCGGGTCGGCGTGCCGATCTCCAGCCTGGCCGACATGACCGTCCTGCTCGACGGCCTGCCGCTCGGCGAGGTCAGCACCTCGATGACGATCAACGCCACGGCGCCGATCCTGCTGGCCCTGTACGTCGCGGCCGCCGAGGCGCAGGGCGTGCCGCGGTCGGGGATCTCGGGGACGACCCAGAACGACATCCTCAAGGAGTACATCGCCCGCGGCACGTACATCTTCCCGCCCCGCCCGTCGATGCGCCTGGTGACCGACGTCTTCGAGTTCTGCGCCGCCGAGCTGCCCAAGTGGAACACGATCTCGATCAGCGGCTACCACATGCGCGAGGCCGGGGCGACGGCCGCCCAGGAGCTCGCCTTCACCCTGGCCGACGCGATCGCGTACGTCGAGGCGGCGGTCGAGCGGGGCCTCGACGTCGACGATTTCGCCGGTCGGCTGAGCTTCTTCTTCGCCGCCTGGTCGGAGCTGTTCGAGGAGGTCGCGAAGTTCCGGGTCGCCCGCCGGATGTGGGCGACGATCATGCAGGAGCGGTTCGGCGCATCGAACGCCCGTTCGCTTTTGTGCCGGTTCCACGTCCAGACGGCGGGCTCCAGCCTCACGGCGCAGTCGATCGACAACAACGTCGTGCGGACCACGATCCAGGCGCTCGCCGCGGTCCTTGGCGGCGCCCAGAGCCTGCACACGAACTCGCGCGATGAGGCGCTGGCGCTGCCGACCGAGGAGTCGGCGCGGCTGGCCCTTCGGACGCAGCAGATCCTCGCCTACGAGGCGGGCGTGACCGAGACGCCCGACCCGCTCGCCGGCTCGTACTACGTGGAGAGCCTGTCCAACGAGCTCGAGGCCGCGGCCTGGGCCTATCTCGACCAGATCGAGACGATGGGCGGCACGCTGGCGGCGATCGAGCGGGGCTTCCAGCAGCGCGAGATCCAGGAGGCGGCCTACCGGGTCCAGCAGGCGATCGAGTCGGGCGATCAGATCGTGGTCGGCGTCAACCGCTTCCGCGACGACGAGGTCCACACGCCGCCGATCCACAGGATCGATCCCGACGGCGAGCGCCGCCAGATCGAGGGCGTCCAGCGCGTCCGGGCCGAGCGCTCCGCCGAGGCGTGGACGGCGGCCATGGACGAGCTGGGCCGGGTGGCGGGCGGGCGAGGGCAACCTGATGCCGGCCATCCTGGCCGCGGTCCGGGCCCACGCGACGGTCGGCGAGATCAGCGACCGCCTGCGCGTCGCCTGGGGCGAGCACCGCGAGCTCATCACGGTCTGACCCCGAGCGGGGACCACCAGTTCGGGCGCCAGCGGCCGTCGTCGTCCTGGAGCCACAGCTCGATGACCTCTGCCCGGGCGACGAAGGGCACGAACCCGTGAGCCAGGCCTTCGATCTCGGTGAGTGGTGCGGTCTCCGACTCCACCACGGTCAGATGCGGGATCACCGTGTCGTGGACGCCGCCGTACGGCGGGTAGTCGGGCCAGCGCTCGACCATGGCCTGCGTCAGGCGGCGGAATCGGCCCGGTCGGTTCCGGCTCGATCCAGACGACCCCATCGAAGCGACGGACGTTGGCGAACCGGACGTCGAACGGCGCCACGAGGGCCGCGACCGCCGCCAGGTCGGCGCGGACGGCGTCGGTCAGCGCCGCTCCCGGGAGGAACGGGAAGAGGACCGTGACGTGCGACTGGGCGCCCTGTGCCGCCGCGAAGTCCCACCGGTCGCGGATCTCGGCGAGGCCGGGCGGGATCGCGATCGGGATCGCCACGCCGCTGACCCGCGACTGCATCTCCATGGCACCGACAGCGTACGCTGCGCTCGGACGTCGGCGCCCGTCAGCGCCGCCCACGCGAGGAGGATGGGCTGATGCCGCCCGGGAGACAGGCCGACGCCGTGCCGCCCTCGATCGGCCGGCTCGGCAAGATCCACCACGTAGCACTCGTGGTCGCCTCGATCGACGCGACGCTCGGGTTCTGGCGCGACGCGCTCGGCCTCGAGCTGGAGACGGTCATGGACATCCCCCAGGACCGGGTGCGCATCGCGTTCCTCGGGGTGGGGGAGTCCAAGGTCGAGCTGGTCGAGCCGACCGACGACACGACCGGCGTCGCCCGGTTCCTCGAATCGAAGGGCGAGGGATTCCACCACGTCTGCTTCGAGGTGCCGAACCTGGCGGAGACGCTGCTCCGCCTCGAGATCGACGGGCTCGAGCTCATCGACACGGCGCCCCGCCGCGGTGCGGAAGGGCCCGTGGCCTTCATCCACCCCCGCGCCTGTCACGGCGTGCTGGTCGAACTCATCGAGGCGCCGGGCGGGCCGGCCTGGCGGTCGCTCGGATTCGAATGACCGCGGCTCCGGCCGCGGATCGGGTCAGTCGCGGCGGCCGCGGGCCCGCGGATCTTCCTTGACCGGACGCGGTTCGCGGCCCGGACGAGGGGGGTTCGGGAGCGTGCCGGGCGCCATGTCCGGTCGGCGCGGCTCTGGGCCGCGGGCTCGAGCGGCCTCGACCGACAGCGTGAAGGCCTTGGCGGTCGCCGTGGGCACGCTGCCCATCCAGGCGGCCTCGATCTCGGCCACGCGGGCGCTCTGGGCGGTGCGTCGCTCCCGCTCGGCCTTGGAGTGCTTCGCCATGATCCTTCCTTCCGGAGTCGTGCGGCCGGACGGTGATGTGACCCGTTCCAAGGTGGCGCGACCCGGCAAGTCTACCCCGTGCGGCCTACCGCAGCGACCAGGCGAACAGGACGTCGGATGCCCGGTCCGCCCGACGGCAGAACCGCACGACCTGGCCGGCCATGTCGCGGATCCACGGTTTCTCCTCGCCCGGCAGCGCGCCGAGCTCCTCCTCGACGAGATCGATCCAGCGGCCGGCGATGGCATCGAGGGCCGCGTCGGGGACGCGGGCGACCGCGCTGATCCAGGTGGGGTCGATCCGCTCGATCGTCCGATCGCCCAATGCCTCGCCCGGGCCGTCGAGCTCGAGGCGCGCGTCGAGCAGGTCGGTCGGTTCGCCGCTGCCGGTCACGGTCCGCGCCGCCTCGGCGAACAGGTCGAGCCAGGTCGGGTCGAGTCCGCCGCCGAGCGAGAGGTGCGCATCGAACCGCGCGTTGTCGTCGAAGGCGGCGAGGTCATCGAGGCCGATGACGAGCAGGATCTCGTGGGCATCACCGGCGATCAGGTCCATCCGGGCGCCCATCAGCGTCCCGTCACCGCGATTTGTTCGGCGTAGTCGATCATGTCGAGATCGCCGGGCGAATGACCGGCCGCGGTCAGCAGGGCGGCCGCCTCGGATCGATGCTGGGTGCCGTGGTTGACGACGTGGGCCAGGCTCTGCCAACGGGCGACGCCGTCGTCGAGCCCGTCGAGCCACGCCTGATCGATCGACCCGAGCCAGGCCTCGCAGGCCGCCCACTCGCGCTCCCAGGCGGCCCGCAGGCCCTCAGGGGTCGGCAGGGGGTCACGTTCCGGGCGTGGCCGCTCCTCCGATCCGGACAGGCCATGCCGCCAGCGCTGCGACGCGCCGAGATGGTGGATGAGGATCCCGCCGAGTCCACGCTCGTCGATGGCGTTCTGGGCGGACCACGTCGTCTCGTCGATCCCGACGGCCGCGTCGAGGATCTTCGCCGACGCCCATCGATCGAACCCGAAGAGGTAGCGGACATCGGTGACCAGCATGTCGGGACTCCTAGCCGCGGAAGCCGGCGTCGCGCAGGAGCGCGGGGAGCTCGGTGGGGGAGCCGGCGACGCGGAAGCCCGCCGCCTCGAGTGCCGCGACCTTCGACGCAGCCGTTCCGGCACCGCCCGAGATGATCGCTCCGGCGTGGCCCATGCGCTTGCCCTCGGGCGCGGTCCGCCCGGCGATGAATGCGACCTTCGGGACGTCGGTGAGGTGGTCCGCGGCCCAGGCCGCCGCGGTCTCCTCGGCGGCCCCGCCGATCTCGCCGATCAAGACGATCGCGTCGGTCTCGTCGTCAGCCGCGAAGAGCTGGAGGACGTCGAGGAAGGTCGTACCGATGATCGGGTCGCCACCGATCCCGACGCATGTCGACTGGCCCAGTCCGGCGTCGGTCATCGCCTGGACCGCCTCGTAGGTCAGCGTGCCGGAGCGGCTGACGACTCCGACCCGCCCCTCGCGATGGACCGAGCCCGGGATGATCCCGACCTTGGCGCGCCCCGGTGACGTGGCACCCGGGCAGTTCGGGCCGATGAGGCGCGCGCCGTGGGTACGGACGACCTCGACGGTGGCGATCATGTCGAGTGCCGGGATGCCCTCGGTGATGCAGAAGATGGTCGCGATGCCGGCCGCTGCGGCCTCCATGACGGCGTCGGGCGCCCCGCCGGCCGGCACGAAGATGCACGACGTGTCGGCGCCGGTCTCGCGGACGGCCTCGGCCACGGTGTCGAAGACCGGCACGCTGCCGTCGAGCGCGACCTGGCCACCCTTGCCGGGCGTCACGCCCGCGACGATCCGGGTGCCGTACGCCTGCATCGCCCGGGCGTGGAACTCCCCCTCGCGACCGGTGATGCCCTGGACCAGGAGGCGGGTCTCGCGCCCGACGAGGATGCTCACCGGGCCGCTCCCCGGGATGCCGCCACGGCCTTGGCCGCGGCCTCGTCGAGCGACGTGGCGGTCTCGAAGTGGGCTTCCTCGAGCAGCGGGGCCGCTTCCTCGGCGTTCGTGCCGACGATGCGCACGACCATCGGGACCTCGCGCGTCTGCTGGGCGCGAGCCTCGATGAGTCCGCGGGCGACCTCGTCGCCGCGGGTGATGCCGCCGAAGATGTTGACGAGGATGGCGTCGACCTTCGGATCCGCGAGGATCAGGCGCATCGCCGCGGTCACCTTGTCGGCGCGGGCCCCGCCGCCGATGTCGAGGAAGTTGGCCGGCTCGCCGCCGGCCCGCTTGACGAGATCCATCGTCGCCATCGCCAGGCCGGCGCCGTTGACCATGCAGCCGATCGTGCCGTCGAGCTTGATGAACGTCAGGCCGGCCTCGCGCGCCTCGCGATCGGCCGGCGCCTCGTCGTCGGGATCGCGCAGGTCCTCGAGGCCTGGATGACGCGCGAGCGCCGAGTCGTCGAGCGTGACCTTGGCGTCGAGGCAGACGAGCCGCTCGACCGGCGTGCCGCCGGGCACGCCCTCGAGGACGATCGCGAGCGGGTTGATCTCGACGAGGTCGGCGTCGTACGCGCGCATGGTGGTCACGAGACCCTTGGCGATGGCCACGGCCGCTTTGAGGTGCTTCCCGAGGCCCATCGCGAACGCCAGGTCCCGCGCCTGGTAGTCGAGCAGCCCGAGGAGCGGGTCGGCATGGCGCCGGATGATGGCCTCGGGCTGCCTCTCGGCGACCACCTCGATCTCGACCCCGCCCTCGGCGGAGCCCATCAGGAGGATCCCCCGGTCGGCCCGGTCGAGGACGGCGGCCAGGTAGAACTCCTTGACGATGTCCGCCGCCGGGCCGATGAGGACCTTGCGGACGGTCATGCCCTTGATGTCCATGCCGAGGATGGCCGCGGCGACCTCGGCGGCCTCATCGACCGAGCCCGCGAGCTTCACGCCACCGGCCTTGCCCCGGCCACCGACCAGGACCTGGGCCTTGATCACGACCTTCCCGCCGACCGGACCCGCGGCGAGGAAGCGACCGGCGGCGGCGCGGGCCTCCTCGACGGTGTGGGCGACCTCCCAGGGTGGGACCGGCAGGCCCTGGGCGACGAGTAGCGACTTCGCGTCGGCTTCCTGGATCTTCACGGACGAGGGCGTCTCCGGGTGCGGCCGGGTTCGGGAGCGTGATGGTACCGGAGCCCGCCGGTCGGCTCATCGCCGTCCGGGTCGACGCTGACGACGGGGACTAGCGCGCGGCGATCGAGGCGATCGCGATGGGACGATCCGTGCCCATCCGCCGGGCTCGGATGGCCAGGAACGCGCGCGTCAGCCGAGCCAGGCCGTACTCGTAGAATGCCGCCCCGAGGTTCGCGCCGCCCAGGAAGATCAGCGCGTCGTCCGCAGACACCGCATCGGTCAGGAGGGCGGCCCCGAACGCCCCCGCGTAGTAGGGGATCTCCTTGGCGAGTTCGGTGCTGACGTAGCCGACGGCGGAGGCGACCTTGCGCAGGCGACGGCTCGGCGTCCGGATCGCGGTGAGGTCGTGCGCCGCCTTCGAGAGCGCATTGGTGCTGGTCCCGGTCGCCTGCAGCAGGGCCCAGTTCGCCTCGAGGTTGGCCCATAGGCCGATCCCCCAGGTCAGGTATGTGCCGCCCAGGAAGAAGAGCAGTTCCCAGCGGGGGAGGCCCTCGAGGAGGTGGCTTGCCACGAGCAGCACGCCGGCCGCCGCCGCGATGGCGTCCAGGGCGTAGGCCGACGTCAGCGTGGCTGCCAGGGTCACGACCCATCGGCCCGGCTTGGCGATCGCCGGCGCGAGACCCATGTCCTGTCTCCTGCTGTGGTACGTACGGTACGTACGCGTACGTACGGTACGTACTCCAACCGGGAATGTCAAGTACGATGCGGTCCACCGCTGCAGGAAAGGAGACCGAGATCGCCACGAACGAGTCGCCCGGACGCTCAACGCTGTCGAGCCGGCAAGCACGGCAGCGCTACGTCGAGATCGCGGAGCTCGCTGTCCTCGAGCAGATCCAGCGCGACGCCGAGACGCTCGACCGCGAATCCATCGCCGTCGGCCCGTTCGTGCGCCTGGACTCGAACGCGGTGGCGGCCAAGGATGGCAAGACGCGCGGCACGATCAGCAACCTGTTCGGGAGCCAGTCGGCGTTCCAGGCCGAGACGATGGCGCTGGCCCTCTCCGCGCGCGACTGGATCGCGCACATCGAGTACCCGTCACCGGGCGACTACCCGACGGCCGACGCCTGGGTCGACGCGTTCTTCGCGGCCGAGTCGGCGCGTGGGCCGCATCGCGGCCTCGATCCCAGGGTGTCCTACGCCTTCCTCTGGTCGATCTGGCTCAGCCTCGTGCCCTACGGTCTGTGGAGCGAACGGATCCGCCAGCCCAGCATGGAGGAGCACGTGCAGTGGCTGGATCGGCTCGAAGAGGTCCTGCGGGACGCGCTCGAGCATTTCGGCCTCGTCGTGCGCACGGGCACGGTCAACGATCTCGCGGGGGCCATCGCGAGCCTCGTCGAGGGCGTCTGGCTGAACCAGTGCCTGACCGATCGACACCCATCCGACCCGTCAGAGCCGATCTCGACGCTGCTGCGCCGCTCCGGGCGCATGCTGTGGCTCGGCGCGACCGGGCCGCGTGACGAGCCAGGGGAACGCTGAGCGGTCGCCAGCTTGGCGCCGCTACAATCGGGCTCATGGCCCATCGAGTCACCCTGATCCCCGGCGACGGCATCGGTCCGGAGCTGGCGGAGGCGGCGCGCCGCGTCCTCGACGCGTCCGGGGTCGAATTCGAATGGGAGGTGGTCGACGCGGGCGAGGCCGTGATGGCCGAGTACGGCACACCGCTGCCGGAGCACGTCCTCGAGTCGATCGTCCGGAACAAGGTCGCCCTCAAGGGCCCGATCACCACCCCGGTCGGCGAGGGCTTCCGGAGCGTCAACGTCACGCTGCGCCAGGCCCTCGACCTGTACGCGAACCTGCGGCCGGCCCGTTCGATCAAGGGCCTCGAGTCGCGCTACGAGGACGTCGACCTCGTCATCGTCCGCGAGAACACCGAGGACCTCTACGCCGGCATCGAGCACATGGTCGGCCGCGACGCCGCGGAGAGCATCAAGATCATCACCCGCGAGGCGTCCGAGCGGATCGCCCGCTTCGCGTTCGAGTACGCGGTGGCCAACGGCCGGCACAAGGTGACGGCCGTCCACAAGGCCAACATCATGAAGTTGTCCGACGGCCTGTTCCTCGAGAGTTGCCGGACCGTCGCCGCCGAGTACGACGGCCGGATCGAGTTCGAGGACCGCATCGTCGACAACATGTGCATGCAGCTCGTCCAGAAGCCGGACCTGTACGACGTCCTCGTGCTGCCGAACCTCTATGGCGACATCGTCAGCGACCTCGCGGCCGGGCTCGTCGGCGGGCTGGGCGTGGCGCCGGGCGCGAACATCGGGCTGAAGGCGGCGGTCTTCGAACCGGTCCACGGCTCGGCGCCGAAGTACGCCGGTCTCAACAAGGCGAACCCGACCGCGCTGATCCTGTCCGGGGTGCTGATGCTCCGCCACCTTGGCTATCCGGAGACCGCCGAGCGGGTCGAGAGCGCCGTGCGCGGCGTCATCGCCGACGGTCAGGCGACCACGTACGACCTCGGCGGCGATGCCGGCACCAGCCAGTTCGCCGACGCGATCATCGAGCGCCTGGCCGCCACGCCCGCCGGGGCGTCTGCCCGAGCCGACTAGCGCGACGCGCGACACCCGATCGGAGGACTCCAAGCTCGATGACCACGCTTCCGACGCAGGCCCGGCCGCGGATCAAGGCGCCTCCCGCCAAGCCCGCCGGGACGGCTCCGCGCGGCTTCGGGGCGACCAGCCGCAAGGAGGCGTGGTGGCTGGCGCCTGCGGTCCAGGGGACGCTCTTCACGGTCTGCGCCACGTACCTGTTCGTCAGCGGGATCCTGCTCTGGCCGATCTTCGGCGACCAGATCCCGTACGAGGTCGACGGCTACCTCTCGCCGCTGTTCTCGCCGCTGATCGCACCCGACTGGATGCCGACCTGGCTCAGCCCGGGCCTCCTCATCCTGTGGATCCCGCTCGGCTTCCGGGCCACCTGCTACTACTACCGCAAGGCCTACTACCGCTTCTACTTCCAGGACCCGCCGGGCTGTGCCGTGGCCGAGCCCACGGTCCACCGCCGCTACCGGCTGGAGGCAGCCCTGCCGTTCATCCTCCAGAACCTCCACCGATTCTTCCTGTATCTCGCGTTCGTGCCGCTCTTCTTCCTGTGGGTGGACGCGGCCCAGTCGCTGCGCTTCGAGGGGCAATGGCGGATCGGCCTCGGGGTCGTGATCCTCGCCCTGAACGCGGCTCTGCTCAGCGGGTACTCACTGTCGTGCCACTCGCTGCGGCACCTCGTCGGCGGCTCGCTTGATTGCTTCTCCTGCACGCGGCGCGCGCAGGTCCGGCATGGTGCCTGGCAGCGCTTGACGTCGCTGAACCGCCACCACATGGCCTGGGCCTGGACAAGCCTGATCTCGGTGACGCTCGCGGACGTCTACATCCGCCTGGTCGCGGTCGGGGCCATCACCGACCCGGCGATCCTCTTCTAGGCGAGCCTGAGTCATGGCCCCCTCCGACCTGCGGACCCACCCATACGACGTCGTGGTCATCGGCGCCGGTGGCGCCGGGCTGCGTGCCGCGATCGGAGCGCGGGCGGCCGGCGCGAGCGTCGCGCTGGTCTGCAAGTCGTTGCTCGGCAAGGCCCACACGGTCATGGCCGAGGGCGGGGTCGCCGCGGCGCTGGGCAACGTCGCGGCGTCGGACTCGTGGCAGGTCCACTTCCGCGACACGATGGTCGGCGGCAAGCTCCTGAACCAGCCCCGGATGGCCGAGCTCCATGCGAAGGAGTCGCCGGCCCGGGTCAACGAGCTCGAGGCCTGGGGTGCGGTCTTCGACCGGACGCGTGACGGCCGGATCCTCCAGCGCCCGTTCGGCGGGCACTCGCATCCGCGTCTCGCCCACGTCGGTGACCGGACCGGACTCGAGATGATCCGCACCCTCCAGGACAAGGCCGTGGCCGCCGGCATCGACGTCTACATGGAGTGCACGATCACGCGCCTCATCCGGGCGGGCGGCCGGGTCAGCGGCGCCTTCGGCTACTGGCGGACGACGGGCGTGCCGGTGGTCTTCTCGGCCAAGGCGATCGTCCTCGCGACCGGCGGCATCGGCAAGGCGTACGAGATCACCTCGAACTCGTGGGAGTACAGCGGCGACGGCCAGGCCCTCGCCTACGAGGCAGGCGCCGAGCTCATCGACATGGAGTTCGTCCAGTTCCACCCGACCGGCATGGTCTGGCCGCCGGGTGTCCGGGGCCTGCTGGTGACCGAGGCGGTCCGCGGCGAAGGCGGGATCCTGCGCAACAAGGACGGCGAGCGGTTCATGTGGACGTACCTGCCCGAGGAACGTCGGGCCGAGTATGCCGCGACCGACGAGGAGGCCGCCCGCTGGGTGACCGCACTGTCCGAGGGTCGCGAGACCGACGCGCGGCGGCCACCCGAGCTCTCGACCCGCGACAACGTCGCGCGGGCGATCTACACCGAGGTCCGCGAGGGCCGGGGGTCGCCCCACGGCGGGGTCTTCCTCGATATCAGCTACCTGCCGCCCGAGCTGGTCCGCCGGAAGCTGCCCTCGATGTACGAGCAGTTCAAGGAACTGGCCGACGTCGACATCACGACCGGCCCGATGGAGGTCGGGCCGACCACCCACTACGTGATGGGCGGCATCCGCGTCGAGCCGGACACGGGCGCGACCACGGTGCCGGGCCTGTACGCCGCGGGCGAGGTCGCGGGCGGCATGCACGGCGCGAACCGGTTGGGTGGCAACTCCCTCTCGGACCTGCTCGTGTTCGGCGCCAGGACCGGCGTGGCCGCGGCGGCCCATGCGGCGGAGCGAGGCGTCCTCGCCGTACGTCGACCCGCTCCAGGTCGGCGCCGCGATGCATGAGCTCGATGCGCCGCTCGAGCGGGCCGACGGCGAGGACCCGTACGCCATCCAGCGCGAGCTGCAGGACACGATGCAGCGCCTCGTCGGGATCTTCCGGGTCGAGGCCGACCTGGTCGATGCGCTCGATCGGCTGGCGGAGCTCCGGACGCGATGGGCGAGCATCGCGGTCGACGGGCGGTCGTGCCTACAACCCCGGCTGGAATCTCGTCTTCGAGCTGCGGGCCCTGCTCATCGTCTCCGAGGCGATCACGCGCAGCGCCCGGCAGCGGACCGAGAGCCGTGGCGCCCACAGCCGCCTCGACCATCCCGATCCCGACGACAAGCATTGGGGCAAGCGCAACAGCGTCGTCTCGCTCGCAGGCGACGGCGCGATGGCCGTCACGGCCGCGAAGCTCCCGAAGATGCCCCCCGAACTCGCCGGCCTCCTCGACGGCGCACACTGACGACGGAGCGATCGATGCCTCAAGCACACCTCAGGGTCTTCCGCGGCACCCCCGGCACCCCCGGCCATTTCGACGAGTTCGACGTGCCCGCCGAGGAGGGGATGGTCGTGCTCGACGCCCTGCACTGGATCCAGGGTCACGAGGCACCGGATCTGGCGGTCCGCTGGAACTGCAAGGCCGCGAAGTGCGGTTCATGCGGCGCGGAGGTCGACGGCCGGCCGAGCCTCACCTGCAAGACGCGCCTGTCCGATTTCGACCTCGACGAGCCGATCACCGTCGAGCCGATGCGCGCCTTCCCGCTCATCCGCGACCTCGTGACCGACGTCTCCTGGAACTACAAGGTCAACGAGACGATCGAGCCGTTCACGCCGCCCGAGGACGTGCCGCAGGAGGACTGGCGCTGGCAGCAGGAGGATATCGAGCGGGTCCAGGAATACCGCAAGTGCATCGAGTGCTTCCTCTGCCAGGACGTGTGCCACGTGTTGCGCAACCACGAGACGGATCGCCCGTTCATGGGCCCGCGCTACCTCGTCCGAGCCGCCGGGCTGGAGATGCACCCGATCGACCAGGCGGACCGGACCGAGTACCTCAAGGACGCCGGCAACATCGGCTACTGCAACATCACCAAGTGCTGCACCGAGGTCTGCCCGGAGCACATCAAGATCACGGACAACGCGATCATCCCACTCAAGGAACGCGTCGCCGACAAGTACTACGATCCGCTCCAGATGGCCTGGCGCTTCCTGCGCGGCGGCGACAAGACGTCGGGCAGTCGGGTCGAGCTGCCGGTCCTCCAAGGCCAGGGTCAGGACAGGTCTCCCGACGAGAGCCCCGATTGAACGACACGCTCTTTCCCGAGCTGGCGGCCAGTGACGCGGAGGTCGCCGAGGCCGGGGAGGACGCACGGTCGCCCGGGTACGTCATCCGGACGGACGGGGCGGCGCGGGGGAACCCCGGTCCCGCCTCGCTCGGCGCGGCGCTCTTCGACCTGCGGCGGAGCGATGCCCGCGACCACCGGGCGGTCCCGGATGCCTCGATCTCCGACTACCTCGGCGTCCAGACGAACAACGTCGCCGAGTACACCGGGGTCGTTCGGGCGCTCGACCTGGCCCGGGAGCTGGGCGCCCGCGAGGTCCACCTCCTGCTCGACTCGAAGCTGATCGTCGAGCAGCTGGCCGGCCGGTGGCGGGTCAAGGACGCCAAGCTCATCCCGCTTTGGACGGCGGCTCGCCGGACGCTGGCCGGGTTCGACCGCTGGACCGCCGGGCACGTGCCCCGAGCGCAGAACTCGGTGGCGGATCGGCTCGCCAACGAGGCCATCGACCGGGCCCAGGCCGGCGGACCGGACTCGGTGGTGCGCCGGCCCTCGGCCTGAGTCCACGACCATGACCGACCCGAACCGCCGCGACACCCCGGGGAGCTGGCCGCGTGACCGTCCGATCCGGTGGGGCGCTCTCGGTCGGAACGTCTCGGCGTTCGTGCTGACGACGCTGGCATTCGTCGTCCAGTTCGCCCTGGTCGTCCCGCTCGTGCTGCTGTCCTCGGACGAGAGCGGCGGGTGGGTGCGAACGGGCGTCGGCCTCGTCTGGGGCGCAGGCACGCTCTGGGCGGCCTGGTGCTGGGTGACCGGTGAGGCCCGCTCGATCCTCGCGCCGATCGTGACCGGCGCGCTGATCTGGCTCGCCTGGGCGTCGGGGTAGACTCACGCGGTCAGCGAGGCGGTCGGATGGTCGCGCGCCGCGCGGGGAGACCCGTCGGCGTGAGGAAAGTCCGAGCTCCGCAGCGCAGGGTGGCGGGTAACGCCCGTCCGCCGCAAGGCGAGGACCAGTGCCACAGTGACGATGCCGGCCGCCGGCCTTCGGGTCGGCGATCGGAGTGAAACGCGGCAAACTCCACCCGGAGCAAGGCCAAATAGGAGGGCGCAACCTGGCGGCGGGCGACCGTCGTCGGGGGAGAGGCGCGCTGCCCAGCCCTCGGGTCGGCCGCATGAGCCGTCGGGCGACCGGCGGCCGCAGATGGATGGCCATCTCCGTCAACCGCTACGGCGGGCGACGGAACAGAACTCGGCTTACAGACCGCCTCGCTGACACACCTCGAACCTGCGGGCGACTAGTCCTCGTCCGGCCTGAAGATATGCGGGGCGACGCAGGCGTTGCAGACGGGGGTCGCGGATTCGAGGTCGCCCAGGGGGATCGGCACCTTCCGGTCGGGGAAGAGGCATTCCACGTCGTAGACGCGCTCGCCGCCCGCCTCGACCTGGATCAGGCGTCGGAATGTGCACCGCTTGATGCGGTGCGGCGCCAGGTGGAAGGCGTCGGGCTGCGCCGGGATGACGGGCAGAGGAAGGGCCATTTGCTGGGATAGCCTCGGTTCCGAGCGGCCGGATCGTCGTCCGGTCGACTATGGCGGCGGAGCCTAGCACCCCGGCCAGCGTACCGGCAAGGCGCGAAAGGTACTAGCGCGTGCACATCTCCACGCTCACGCCGGTCCCGCGACCGAGCCCGTGGAACGACGATGCTAGCCTTGGGCCAACTCCGCAGATCGTCGTCAGGACCGCCGGAGTCGTAGACTCCGCGCCGTTCGACCCATGCCAGACGGAGGGTCAGTGGCAGACGACCCGAGCGCCGCTTCACCGCCGCCGGGCCGCCGTGCGTCCGGTTCGAGGCGCTCGCGGCGCGTGGCCGGCGGCGACGACTGGACCGCCGAGGAGGTGCTGGCCGACACCGACGCGCGCTCGGCAGCGGCGAGTGGTCCCTCCGACGCAGTGCCGATCCCCGACCCATCGAGCTGGCTGCCCGCCCTGGAGGGTCGGTCGACGACGGCGGGCATCTGCCCCTTCCTGCGCGCGGTCGGCGCGGATGGCGGCATCGGGTTCCCGTTCGAATCGCCCCACGTGGCCAATCGATGTGCCGCGTTGCACGAGCCGGTGCCGCAGTCGCTGCGACAACAGGAGCTGGTCTGCCTGACGGTGAGCCATATCAACTGCCCGCGGTACCTGCGGGGTGCGCTGGTCGCGAGCGAGGCGCCGTCGAGGCGATGGGTGAGCCCGATCCTCACGCCGGCGATCACCGTGGCCCTGGCCGTGCTCGCGCTGTCGTTCGGCGCGTCGGTCGCGTTCGTGGTCGCGAACGGCGGGCTGACGCTGCCGGTCGCGGTGGTCGCGGCGAGTGCGCCGCCCTCGGGGACCGCGGCCGCGGTCGGGCCGAGCGGCAGTCCGGACGTGGCGGGCACGCCCATGCCGACCGCGGCCGCGTCGCTGGCCGTCGCCTCGCCGGTGTTGCCCTCGACATCGCCCGTCTCGACGCCGACCCCCCCGGCGGCGACGCCCGAACCGACCCCCAAGCCGACCAGGACCCCGAAGCCGACGCCCAGGTCTGATCGCTACGACCTCCTCAAGGCCTGCCCGAACAAGCCGGATTGCTGGATCTACGTCATCCGGTCGGGGGACAACCTCTTCAGCATCGCGAACTACTTCGGTGTCCCGATCGAGCGGGTCAGGGCGCTGAACCCCTGGACGCGGACCGAGCGCCTGCGGACCGGCCGCCAGCTGATCCTGCCGCCGCCCACCCGCTGACGGGCGTGGACATGCTGGTTCGCGCCGGTCAGGCATCGCGCCCGCCTGCCTTGCACCGGATGCAAGCTACATTGGCGGAGACCGCATCCGCTGCCCGGGCCCCATCGAGACCAGGGGCCGGATGGTTTCCTGCTGCGCATCGACGGTTTCGCCGTCAGGGGGTGATCGGAGCGTTAAAGTCCCATGCCAGCCAGATCTGCCCCGGACAGGGAACATCGGTGTTCAGCTTGCTGCGCGCGAACGCCTGCTCACCGTCGGATTGATATGCCCCACCGCTCAGCGTGATCGTATCGCCTACCCGAGCGACAAGCCCGCTGTCATGAAGGACGAGGGGCCCTCCACCCTCATCGATACCTGGCAACACGGAGCGGGGCCAGCCGACTAGGTAGCGGTCCGGCGGCTCGCTCTCGGTCGCTAGGACAAGACAGCCATTCGATTCAAGTTCCAGCGTCCCGGTGATCAGCGCTGCTGGACCACCAGGCTGGGCGGACAGGGTGTTAACCGGAAAGAAGAACGGCAGCGGCGAGGTCGTCTCGGAGTCACAGGCGAGTACGGCGACCGCGACGGCGATTGCGAGGCGGCCCGCCATGCTCACGGAAGGAGGACCGTCGCCTGTGCTCCGTTCTGCGACGTCGTGATTCGCGACACGATCGAGTAATCCGTTGCGCAGAAGATGTCGTGTGACCAGCCGCTCACCACGCCGGCGGCTGAGTTGCCCAAGAACGTGGGCCCACCGGAATCCCCGGGCGTCGACATGTCGACCGCGCAGTTCTCAATCTGCAGAAAGTATGCGTAGCGCCTCGCAGCCGTCCTGCGTGCCCAGGCTGAGTATGCGTCATGGAGTCGCGCCAGGGGCGGACTATTCGATGACGGCCAGTCGTCCCTATTACCGCAGCGGTCTTGATTGCGGGGCCCCTTCAAGCTCTACTAGGAGTCCGACGGCACCCAGCGTTCGCACCGCTCGCGTCAGCTCCTGACCTCGCCAACAGCCGAGCCTCGCCGGGCGTGTGAGCGTGGTCCTCGCGGTCCGCACTCAGCTGTCGTGGCCGGCAGCGTTCGGCTCTGACGTCTACCAGCGTGCCGTTCTCGTGCCGCCAGCGTTCAGATCCTGCTGCCCCCGACACCTGGAGGGCGCTGGCCGCGCTTGCAACCAGGACCTGCGTGAGGCGCACGCCCGTCCGGCCGTCAGTCGGAGCAACTCGCCGTGTGCGAGATCGCCCATTGACGGGGCCGATATGCGCGCTAGAATGCATCGAAGTGGCGCAAAGTGGTGAGAAGTGGGGAGTCACGACACTCCCGGGAAGCCCACCACCGACCCGACCCGCGTGACGGGCCATCGCGCCTGCGCCGCTCGTACCGACCAGCCGTTCGCGGACCAGCCGCAACCAGACAGGGGTAGCCCGACAGGTGTTCACCGGCGAGTACCGGCACACGGTGGACGAGAAGGGACGGATCGCCGTCCCCGCGAAGTTCCGCGCCCAGCTCGATGCGGGCGCGGTCATCTCGCGCTGGCTCGATCCCTGTCTCGCGATCCACACCCAGGCGGGCTGGGAGGACCTCTCGGCGAAGGTCGCGGCCCTGCCGCTGACCGATCAGACCGCACGCCGTTTCTCACGATTCGTCTTTGCCGGCGCGGTCCCGGCCGAACTCGACCGCCAGGGACGCGTGCTCGTCCCGGCCTACCTGCGCGAAGCGATCGGCCTGGCCGGCGAGGCCGTGGTCGTCGGGACGCGCGATCACGCGGAGATCTGGGCGCCCGGCAGCTGGGACGAGTACCAGCAGGCGCTCGATGACCCGCAAGCGCTGGCCGACGCCTTCCAAGGCCTCGGGATCTAGCGCCACCACATGCGCTTCCAGGGTCCGCTCGGGATCCGATCGTTCTGGATGGAGGAGAGATGAAGGCAGGGCACACACCGGTGCTGGCGGAGGAGGTCATTGAGATGCTCCAGCCTGCTTCCGGAAGCCTTCAGATCGATGCCACCCTGGGCGGCGGTGGGCACACCGAGCGGATCCTGGAGGCGTCCGACCCTGATGGCCGCCTCCTCGGTCTTGATGCCGATGGGGCGGCCGTCGCCAGAGTGGCCGACCGACTCGGGCCACGCTTCGGCGACCGCCTGGTCGTCCGGCAGGCGAACTTCCGCGACCTCGCGACCGTCGCCCCCGAGGCCGGGTTCGGTGCCGTCGACGGCGCGCTCTTCGACCTCGGCCTCTCGAGCTACCAGCTCGCCGACGAGGGCCGTGGATTCGGCATCCGCACCGGCGGCCCGCTGGACATGCGCTTCGATGCCACGCGCGGCGTCCCCGCCGCGGAGCTGCTCGCGACCCTCGATGCCGACGAGCTGACGGCGCTCTTCCGTCGGTACGGCGAGGAGCCCAAGTCCGGTCGGATCGCCCGCGCCATCGTGGACGCTCGCAAGACCGCACCGGTCACGACGGCGGAGGAACTGGCCGCGCTCGTCGAGCGTGTCGCGCCGCCGAATCCGCGCCAGCCGCGACGGACCCACCCGGCCACCCGCGTCTTCCAGGCGCTGCGGATCGCGGTGAACGAGGAGCTCGAGGCGCTCGAGGCGGGCCTGGCGGCCGCGGTCGACCTCCTGCGACCCGGTGGCCGGCTCGTGGTCCTGAGCTACCACTCGCTCGAGGACCGCATCGTCAAGCGCTTCTTCGCCGCGGAACGGCGGGGCTGCATCTGCCCGCCCTATCTGCCGGTCTGCGTCTGCGGACACGAGCCGCGCCTGCGTCTCGTCACCCGTCCATCACTTACGCCATCGGCGGCCGAAGTCGCCGCCAACCCGAGGGCGCGGAGCGCCCGACTGCGGGCCGCCGAGCGGCTGGCTGCCTAGGAGACCGGATCGGATCGACGGTGAGCCGGCCGGATGGGCCGAGCCACCACCAGCAGCGGAAGGAGGAGTCCAGTTGAGCAAGCGCCACCAATCCAATCGCCGCAAGGCGTACGGACGGCGACAGCACGAGGTGCGCGAACGGCACGACCGCCAGCACCATCACGAGGGCTTCGAGCTCGAGCTCCATGACTGGGGTCCGACCGCCCCGTCCGACCCGCTGGCCTTCCTCGATCCGCGTAGCCCGCGGCTCCGCTTCTCGGCAGCTGATTGACGATGGCCGTCTACGAGGGCGCACGCCCACGAACCATCGCCCTGCCCCGGGCGCCGCGTGTCGCGGAGGGACCGACGCTCGGGCGACGTCGCATGCGGACGGCCGTCCGGGCCGGCCGGCGATCCAGTCACCTCGGCCTGGTGCTCGGGGTCATCGTGATCAGCTTCCTGCTGGCCTTCTTCTGGCTCGCGCAGGTCGTCCGGCAATCCGCGACCAGCTACGACATCGGCCGTCTCGAGGTCATCCGCGGGCGACTGGACGCGCAGGAACAGGACCTGCGCTCCGACCTCAGCCGCCTGGGCCATGAGCCCGCCATCCGAAAGCTCGCCCTCGACGCCGGTCTCACCCAGCTGGGTGAGCCGATCGTCCTGCCGGCTCGCTGATCGATCGACCGACGATGCTGGGTCGAACGGATTCGCGCACCCGCCTGCTGCTCCTGCTGGTCGTCTTCATCGTGGCCTCGGTGGCGCTCATGGGGCGCCTGGCCTACTGGCAGGTGCTGCGGGGGAGCGACCTCGCGGCGAAGGCCGTCGCCCAGACCACGGTCCGCATCCAGGAGCCCACGCGACGGGGCGAGATCTACGACCGCAGTGGCACGGTCGTCCTCGCGACGACCGTGGAGCGCGACCGGCTCGTGGCGGCCACCGACAAGCTGACCGGCGAGCAGCGTCGCGCGACCGGCGACGAGCTCGTCCGGATCCTCGCCCTCGATCCCGAACGCGCCGCGACCCTGCGCGACCGGCTCGCGACCGGCAAGGCCTACATCATCCTGGCGCGCGAGATCGAGCCTGCGACGGCGGATGCGATCCGGGCAGCCATCGTGGCCCGCACGCTCATCGGGATCACGCTCGAACCGGAACCGATGCGCGTCTATCCGCAGACGGGCGGCAGCCCGGACTCCACGCTCGCGGCCCATCTCATGGGCTTCGTGAATCGGGACGGCAACGGCCAGTACGGGGTCGAGCAGGCCTACCAGGGCGCCCTCGCCGGCACCCCGCGGATCGTGGTCGCCGATCGCGACGCAAACGGCCGGACCCTGCTCGACCAGGCTCGGGTCGAGGATCCGGGCGTGCCGGGGCAGGACGTCCGCCTGACCATCGATGCCGGCCTGCAGCTGGCGGTCGAGCAGGAGCTCCTCGCCGCGTGGGTCGCCGACAAGGCCAAGAGCGTGTCGGCGGTCGTGATGGATCCGTACACAGGCGAGGTCTATGCGGAGGCGACCGTCCCCTCGTACGACGCGAACCAGTACCGCCAGATCGCCGGCACGGCGCCAGAGCGGTTCATCGACCCGGTCGTGTCGAACGTCTACGAGCCCGGGTCGGTCTTCAAGATGATGACCGCGGCCGCCGCCCTCGAGACCGGCAACGTCACCCTCTCGACCCGGATCAAGGACGTCGGCACGTTGCGGCTCGACAAGGGCAGGACCAAGGTCGACGACGCAGACCGCAAGGGCATGGGCTGGATGTCGTTCCAGGACGCCATCGCGTACTCCCGCAACGTCGTGGCGGCCAAGGTCGCCATGAGTCTTGGCAGCTCGACCCGGAAGTCGTCGGCGATCCTGTACGACTGGTGGCTCAAGCTGGGCTACGGGGCGCCGACCGGCATCGACGTGGCCGGCGAGGTGCCCGGCCTCGTCCGCGACCCGGGACTCAAGCCGTGGGCCCAGATCGATCTCGCCAACGGGGCGTTCGGGCAGGGCGTGGCGGTCACCCCGATCCAGCTCGCGACCGCCTACGCGGCCCTGATGAACGGTGGCACGACGATCCGTCCGCACGTCGTCAAGGCGGTCGGCACGCACGAGATCGAGCCCGAGCCAGGCGCCCGGGTCATCGACATCTCCCGCTCGAGGCAGTTGATCGGGCTGATGAACCACGTCGTCACGGAGGTTCCCTTCTACAGGAGCCGAACGCTCGTCCCCGGGTACGAGGTGGGCGGCAAGACCGGGACGGCCCAGATCTGGGACCCCGAGGCACGCGGCGGGCGCGGCGGCTGGAAGGTCAACCTCTTCAACTACTCGTTCATCGGCTACATCGCGCGCGAGAAGCGCGTGCCGGACCTGGTCGTGGCGATCCGCATCGAGGAAGGTCATCCGACCGTCGTTCGCGTCGGTCAGTTGGAGATGCCGGTGATGTCGTTCGAGCTGTTCCGGCGCATCGCGACCGATGCGATCACCACGCCCGACCTGCTGACCGGCCGGCCGCCCTCGCCCCTGCCCGGCGACCGGTGACGGTGGCCTATGGGACACTCCTCGCCGTGACCGACGTCGATCCGTCGCAGTCGTCGAGCGTGCTGCCGGGCGCCTCGTCGGCGCCGGCCCTCACCGCCGACGACGTCGTGCGGCTGACCGGTGGCCGTCTGCTGGCCCGCTCGGCCCGCCCGATCCGCGGCGGTGCGGTCGACTCGCGCGAGGTCGGGGCCGACAGCATGTTCGTGGCGCTCCCCGGCGAGCGCACCGATGGGCACGCCTACCTGGCCGAGGCCGTGTCCGCCGGTGCCGCCGCCCTGCTCGTGACGCGGCCGCCGGCCGACCCCGCGTCCCTGGGCGACGTGACGATCGTGCGGGTGGCGGATGGACTCGCGGCCCTGGGCGCCGTCGCCGCGGGCTGGCGGCGCCGGTTCGATCCGCTCGTCGTCGGGGTGACCGGCAGCATCGCCAAGACCTCGACCAAGGAGGCGGTCGCCGCGGTCCTCGGGGGGCGTTTCCGGACGCTCAAGAGCGAGGGCAACCAGAACAACGAGATCGGTCTGCCGCTGACCGTCCTTCGCCTCGGGCCGGAGCACGAGGCGGCCGTCCTCGAGATGGGGATGTACGTCGGTGGCGAGATCGCCGACCTGGCGCGGATCGCCCGGCCGTCCATCGGGATCGTCACGGCGGTCCAGGCCGTCCACCTCGCTCGGATCGGTTCGCTCGAGGCGATCGAGGCGGCCAAGGGCGAACTGCTCGAGGCACTGCCGCCTGGCGGGACGGCCATCCTGAACGCCGACGATCCGATCGTGCGCACGATGGGTCCGCGGACGGTCGCGCGGGTCGTGACCTATGGATTCGCCGACGACGCCGATGTCGGCGCCGAGTCCGTCCAGACGGGGGGCCTCGATGGGATGCGCTTCGTCCTGCGGGCGGTCGGCGACCGCCGACCCGTGACGATCCCGACGCTCGGGCGCCTGTCGGTCCACAACGGGCTCGCGGCCGCGGCCGTCGGTCTGGCGGCCGGCCTGACCCCCGACGAGGTCGTGGCCGGGCTCGCTGGTGGCTGGTCCGCGCCGCATCGCGTCGGGCTGATCCGTCTCGGTTCCGTGACGGTCATCGACGACAGCTACAACGCCTCACCCGGCTCGATGTTCGCGGCGCTCGACCTGCTGCGCGGACTGCCCGGCCGTCACGTCGCGGTGCTGGGCGAGATGCTCGAACTCGGTGACGCCCACGACGACGGCCACCACGCGGTCGGGGAGGCGGCGGGCCACGCCGCTGACCTCGTGATCGTCGTCGGAGCGGGAGCGAGCGGGCTCGCCGAGGGTGCCAGGGACGCCGGCCTCGCGACTGGGCGGGTCCTCCACGTCACCGACGCCGCGGCGGCCCTCGAAGCGCTCCGGCCTCGTCTGCGGGATGGCGACGTCGTCCTCGTGAAGGCGTCCCGGGGGATCGGCCTGGATCACCTCGTGGATGGGCTGCGCGCCGAGCGCGGGCCGGAGCGACGGTCGTGACGATCATGCTCCAGGGGCTCCTGCTCGCGTTCGCGCTCGTGGTGATCGTCATGCCGCCGTACATCCGGCTGCTTCGAGCGACCGGCTTCGGCAAGCGCGTCCGGCGCGACGGTCCCGAGAGCCACTACATCAAGGAAGGCACGCCCACGATGGGCGGGCTGCTGGTCGCCATCGTCGTCATCGGCGTCTACTTCCTGCTCAAGGGCGGCCCCGATGCGTCGACGTTCGCACCACTCGCGACCCTGGCGCTCGTGTGCGTCCTCGGGGCGGTCGATGACTACCTCAACGTCCGGACCGGTGAGGGGATCCGCGCGCGGCAGAAGATCGTCTGGCTGACCGTCGTCGCGTTCGTCGTCGCGTACCAGGTCCAGCAGACGTACGACATCACGGCGATCGCCGTCCCGTTCGTCGGCCCGGTCCTGATCAACCCCTGGGTCTATGTGCTCTTCGCCGCCTTCGCGATCGTCGCAACGGCGAACGGGGTCAATCTCACCGACGGGCTCGACGGGCTCTCCGGCGGCACGCTCGCCATCTCGTTCGTGGCGTTCATGCTCATCGCGCTGCTCAACACGCCGAATCAGTCGAACCTGGCGCTCATGTGCGCGCTCATCATCGGGGCCTTGCTCGGGTTCCTGTGGTTCAACGTCCACCCGGCGCAGGTGATCATCGGGGATGCCGGCGCACTGTCGTTGGGGGCGACGCTCGCGGTCACGGCGTTGATCACCGGCCAGATCCTCGTCCTGCCCATGATCGGGATCATCTTCGTCGTCGAGACCGCGTCGGTGATCATCCAGGTCGGGTACTTCAAGCTCAGCGGCGGCAAGCGCGTGTTTCGGATGAGCCCGCTCCACCACCATTTCGAACTGGGCGGATGGGACGAGGAGAAGATCACGATCCGGTTCTGGATCGTCGGGATCCTCGCCTCGCTCCTCGGCGTGACGCTGTTCCTCGCATCGCTGAGCCGACTCGAGTGATGACGATGACCGCCACCGCGCCTCTCGATCCGGATGCCCTCACGATGGACGCCATCCGCGACGGCGCCCTGCGCGACCGCGCGGTGACCGTGCTCGGGTTCGCCCGGAGCGGCATCGCGCTGGCCCGCTTCCTGGCCGACGCGGGCGCGCGCGTCACCATCTATGACGGGCGCCCCGAGAGCGAGCTCACCGGGGCCGTGGCCGCCCTCGACGGCCGGACGGTCCGCCTCCTGCTGGGTCCGACGATCGACCCGGCCCGGCTCTGGACCGGGGCCGAGCTCGTGACCACGTCGCCCTCGATCAACCCCGACTACCCGACGACCGAACCGCGCCTGCGGGCAGCGCTGCGAGCGCTCGTCGACGCGCGCGCCGCCGGGGACCGTGGCGTTCCCGCCGTCGTCTCGGAGCCGGACCTGTTCCTGCGGCTCTGCCCGTCACCCACGATCGGGGTCACCGGCACGAAGGGCAAGACGACCACGGCCTCGCTCATCGCGACGATCCTCGCGGCTGACCCGGAACACCCGGTCGTCCTGGGCGGCAACATCGGCGTGCCGATCGTCGAACGGCTCCCCGAGTTGACCACGGAGCACCGCGTCGTCGACGAACTCTCGGAGTTGCAGCCTGCCGACGCTTTCGCGCGGCACCACGGTCGCGGTGTACACGAACGTCACCGCGGACCACCTCGACCGGCACGGCAGCCTGGACCGTTATCGGGCCGCCAAGCGGCGCCTGGCCGAGCTGGTCCACCCGGACGGCGCGCTGGTCCTCAACCTCGAGGACCCGATCGTCGCCGGCTATGCAGACATCGGTCGCGCGCGGGTCGTCGGCTACCGGCGCGACGCGCCGCCATCGGGCGGCGTGGGCGTCATCGACGGCTGGATCGTCGCGGACGACGTCCGACCGCTCGCAGCGGCTGGTGGCGGGCCGTCGCGCGTCGGCCAGGCAGGCCGGATCCTTCCGGTCGGCGACCTCTCGGTCCCGGGCGCGCACAACGTCTCCAATGCCCTCGCGGCGGTCGCGGTCGGGCTCCTGTTCGGCCTGGAGCCCGACGCGATCCGTGCGGCCGCGGCGTCGTTCCGCGGCGTCGAGCACCGACTCGAACCGGTGGCGCTGATCGACGGCGTCCGCTTCGTCAACGACTCCATGGGCACCCAGCCGGACGCGGTCGTCGCGGCCCTGCGGGCGTTCGACGGACCGGTCGTGCTCATCGCCGGTGGCCGGGGCAAGGACCTGGACCTCTCGAGCCTCGCGCCGGTGGTTGCCGAGCGTGCCATCGCGGCCGTGCTGATCGGCGAGAGCGGCCCCGACCTCGATCGACGGTTCCGGACCGCCGGTCTGGCCCGGACCGAGCGAGCGGCCTCGCTCGAGGACGCCGTGCGGATCGCCGACGCCATCGCGCGCGAGGCGCTGATCGCCACACGGGCGGACGGCGCCTCGGCCGCGGACCCCGCCACGGTCCTGCTCAGCCCGGCCGCCGCAAGCTTCGACATGTTCGTCGACTACGCCGCCCGGGGCGCCGCCTTCAAGGCCGCGGTCGCGGAGCTGGCGGCCGAGCGGGCCCGCGGAGGCGATCGATGAACCTCGCGCCGCCGATCCCGCGGTTCGGACGGCCCGCGCGCGACGCCGAGTCCAATGAGGAGGAGGCACGCCGGACGTCCAATCGCACGCCCGTCAAGGCCAAGGCCGCGACGGTCCTGCGGCGTGAACGACACCAGGCCGACTACGTGATCCTCGTCGTCGTGATCGCGCTGACCGCGATCGGCATCCTCATGGTCTATTCGTCATCGGCCATCCGCGGCTACCTCGCCACGGGCGACCCATTCGTCACCGTCGGGCCGCAGATCCAGTGGGCGGTCCTGGGCATCGCGGCGATGGCCGCGATGATGCGGGTCGACTATCGCTACCTGCGGCTAGTCTCGGTGCCTTTCTACGCCTTCGCGATCGTCCTGCTCGTGCTCGTCTTCATCCCGCAGTTCAACATCGTCGTCGGCGGCTCGGCCCGGTGGCTGCGGCTGGGCCCGCTGCCCGCGATCCACCCTGCCGAGATCGCCAAGCTCGCCCTCGTCATCTACCTGGCCCACTGGTTCGCCAAGCGCGGGACCCGGGTTCACTCGTTCTGGGGCGGGACCGTGCCCTTCCTCATCATCGCGGTCCCGGTCATCGCGCTCGTGTTCAAGGAGCCGGACCTCGGCACGACGATGGTCATCGGCTTGACCGTCATGACGATGTTCTTCGTCGCCGGTGCCAACGCGAAGCACCTCGCGGTCCTCGTCGCCGGCGCCTTGCCCGCGATCATCGTCGTCGGGCTGCATGGCTATCAGATGGACCGCATCCGCGCCTGGCTCGACCCCTGGTCGGACCCCCTGGTCGATGGCTACCACACGATCCAGGGCCTGCTCGCCCTCGGGGTCGGTGGCGTCCTCGGCAACGGCCTCGGCCAGAGCCAGGTGGCCGTGCCCAACGCGTTCAACGACTTCGTCTTCGCCGAGATCGGGCAGGAGCTCGGCCTCGTCGGTGGGCTCGTCGTCATCGCGCTCTTCTTCGTCCTCGCGTACTCCGGTCTCCGCGTCTCGCTCCGCGCCCCGGACACGTTCGGCGCGCTCCTCGCCGCGGGCATCACCGGCTGGTTGTGCATCCAGGCGTTCATCAACATCGGGGTGGTCGTCGCGCTCTTCCCGATCACCGGCATCACGCTGCCATTCATCAGCGCCGGCGGCTCGTCGCTCATCATCAGCTTCGCGGCCATCGGGATCCTGCTGTCGATCTCGCGCGAGACCATCGAGAAGGGAACGTGGAACGACGATGCGATTGCTGATCGCCGGCGGGGGGACGGGCGGGCACATCTACCCGGCTCTCGCCGTCGCCCAGTCACTCCGCGCGCGTCCGGACGCGCCTGAGCTTCGCTGGCTCGGCGGCCACCGCGGCCTTGAGGCCGCGATCGTGCCGTCGGCCGCGATCCCCATGCGCCGCCTCGCGGTGCGCTCATTGCGGACCGCGAGGCTCGACGTCCACGCCGTCCTCGACCCGATCCGCCTGGGCGTCTCGGTCCCGCAGGCGGGCGCGATCCTGGCCGCCGAGCGACCGGCCGCCATCTTCACGACGGGTGGGTACGTCGCCATCCCGGTCCTGCTGGCGGCCGCCCCGCTGGGGATCCCGGTCGTGCTCTGGGACGGCAATGTCATCCCCGGCCGGGCCGTCCGCGCGACGGCGCGGCTCGCCGACGTGATCGCGGTGTCCTTCGAGGCCACGTGTCAGGCACTGGCGGGCGCGGCACCGGGCGTGCCCTGCTTCGTCACCGGCACCCCGATCCGGGACACGCGCGCGATCGACCGCGAGGCGGCGCGACAGCGTCTCGAGATCGCCCAGGGCGATCGCGTGCTGCTCATCTTCGGTGGCTCCCAGGCAGTCCGGCGCTTCAATGCGGCCGTTTCGGGCGCGATCGAGCGGCTCGTCGAACGCGTCACCGTCATCCACGTGACCGGCGATGACGGCTATGCGGCGGCCCTCACGGATCGCGAGGCGCTCCCGGCGGATCTGCGGTCCCGCTACCGGCCCTTCCCGTTCTTGCGCGACGACATGCTGCCCGCCCTCGCGGTCGCCGACCTGGTCGTTGGACGGGCGGGATCATCGACCCTGGCCGAGGTGAGCGCCCTGGGCGTGCCGATGGTCGTCGTCCCGTATCCCCATGCCGCCGGCCACCAGCGGGCCAACGCCCGGGCCCTGGTCGAGGCCGGCGCGGCCCGCCTCGTCGACGACGAGTCGTTCGATGCGGCCGCCCTGCTCGATGCGGCCGCTCTCCTCGACGATCCGGTCGCCCACGTGGCGATGTCGGCGGCGGCCCGCGCGCTCGGTCGTCCGGCGGCCGCGGACGCCGTCGCGGACCTCGTGCTGGCGGCCGCTGCGCGGCGGCCCATGCCGGACCAGGACGCGATCGATCGCCGCTCCCGGGGAGCGGCCGCGTGACCGCGACGTTCGACGCCATCGCCGTCGGCACCGACATCCAGCGCCGGATCGGCGTCAAGACCTCGCGCGACGAACCGCTCGCCCGCTTCACGACGATGCGCGTCGGGGGTCCGGCCGACCTGTTCGCCACGGTCCACAACGCCTTCGAGCTTCGGGCGCTCGTCCGCTTCGCCCGATCGCGCGGGCTCCAGCACCTCGTCCTCGGGCGGGGGAGCGACGTCGTCATCAGCGACGCCGGCGTGCGCGGCCTCGTCATCCAGGACCGCGCCGAGGGCTCCAGGGTGGACGGCGAGCGCTACGTCGCGGACGCGGGCGTGCCGATGGCCCGGGCGGCGACCGAGACGCAGCGGGCCGGCCTGACCGGCCTCGAATTCGGCCTCGCCGTCCCCGGCTCGGTCGGGGGTGCCGTCTGGGCCAATGCCGGCGCCCACGAATCCGATGTCGCCGCGATCATCGAGTCCGCGCGCGTGCTCGACGCGGCCGGGACCGAGACGATCGTGCCGGTCGAGGCGCTCGGGCTCGCGTACCGCGACAGCCGGTTCAAGCACCACGAGCCCGGCCAGCCCCGCGAACTCATCGTGGATGCGACCTTCCGGCTCGAGCCCGCGGACCCTGAGACGATCAAGGGTCGCCTCGACGAGATCCGCCGCTGGCGCCAGGCCCACCAGCCCCTCGGGCTGCCGTCCGCGGGGAGCGTCTTTCGCAACCCGCCGGGCGACTCGGCCGGACGCCTGATCGAGGCCGCCGGGCTCAAGGGTCGCCGGATCGGCGGGGCCGTGGTGTCCGAGAAGCACGCCAACTTCGTGGTCAATGACCAGAAGGGGACCGCGACGGACGTGCGCCGCCTGATGGAGGCCGTGCGAGCCGAGGTCGCCCGACAGCACGGCGTCGAGCTCGCATTCGAAGTCGAGTTCCTCGGCGACTGGACCGGCTGGGAGGCGGGCGCATGAGCGCGGAGCGGACCGTTGGCGACCGGGTCCCGGTCGTCGTCCTGCTCGGCGGACCGTCGGCCGAGCATGACGTCTCGATCGTGTCCGGGACCGCGATCGCCGACGCGCTCCGGTCCATCGGCTACCCGGTGCGCGAGGTCCTCATCGACCTGGCCGGCCGGTGGTGGTGGCTGCCGGTCGAGCATCGCCGGGACGGCCGGCCGCAATCGGCCTACGACGATCCGGCCGGTCTCGGCGCCGACGGCCCGCTCGCCGCCGGCGCCGCCATCGACCGCCTGGCGGGCACGGATCCGGCCCCCGTCGTCGCCATCGCCCTGCACGGGCCGTTCGGCGAGGACGGCACGGTCCAGGCCCTCCTCGAGGCCGCCGGCCTGGCCTACACGGGCTCGGGCGTCGCGGCGTCCGCGATCGGCATGGACAAGGCGATCTTCAAGCGCCTCTGTCGGGGCATCGGCCTGCCGGTCGTGGACTGGCGCGAGGTCCGCGCCTCGCGCTGGGCGGCCGACCCGGGCGCGGTCCGGACCGAACTCGAGGCCTTCGCCGCCGGCGCCGCCGATCACCGGCTGATGATCAAGCCGGCCCGCCTCGGCAGCTCCGTGGGGATGACGCTCGTCCACGACCCGGGCGAGCTCACGGGCGCTCTCGAGGTCGCCTTCCGCTACGACACGCTGGCGCTGGCGGAGACGTACGTCGTGGGCGCCCGCGACCTGGAGGTGTCGGTCATCGGCAACGACCCGGGGGCACTCGAGCTCTACGGCCCGGGCGAGATCGTGTCCGGCCACGAGTTCTACGACTACGAGGCCAAGTACACGGCCGGACTGTCAGAGACCTCGACCACGGCCGAGGTCAGCGCGGCTCAACGGGCGGTCGTGCTCAAGATCGCACGCGACGCCTACCGGGCGATCGGCGCCGAGGGCTTCGCCCGGATCGACTTCCTGCTGGCGGGCGAGGCGCTCTACCTCTCGGAGATCAACACGATCCCGGGATTCACCCCGATCAGCCTGTTCCCGACGCTGCCGGCGATCGCCGGGTACACGTTCGCCGACGTCTGCGCGAAGGTCGTCGAGCTCGGGCGCGAGCGCCATGCGGCTCGCGTCGATGTCACGCTCGGGCCGGACGACCTGCCACGGTGAGCACGCGGCCGACCGCCCGGCGGTCCGTGCCGGCCGCACCCCAGGGCCGTCGGGCCCGACGCGTCCGGCGCGCCTCCGCCGGCCTGTCGCGCGTCCGTGCCGGTGCGGCCCTGGTGGCCCTCGCGACGGCCGCGGCCATCTACGGGGTCGCGTCCTCGTCGGCCTTCGAATACGCGAAGCTGCGGGTGCTCGGCGCCCGGTACACGGACGTCGCGGCCGTCGAGGCGGCGCTCGCCGAGATCCGTGGCGACAACCTGTTCCGCATCGACACCCGGCCGTTCGAGACCAAGCTCGGCGAACTGACCACCGTCGCGCGCGCCAGCGTCAAGGTCGAGCTGCCCGACACCCTCGCGGTCACCCTCGACGAGCGCGAGCCGATCCTCGTCTGGAAGGTCGGCGAGCGGCGCCTCCTCGTCGACGAGGCCGGCACGCTGTTCGCCGTGCTGGCCGACCAGCCGCCGCCCGACGCGGCGGCTCTCCATGTCGTCGAGGATCGCCGCGCGGCGTCGGCCGGGCTGGCCGTCGGCCAAACGCTCGATCCGATCGACCTCGACGCCGCCACGCGGCTGGGCTCGCTTCGCCCCACCGACGTCGGCAGCGAGGCCGAGGCGCTGGCCGTCAGCCTGACCGACGAGAACGGCTTCGTCGTCCGCTCGCGACCGGCCGGCTGGACGGCGGTCTTCGGGTTCTACACGCCCAGCCTGCGGACCCCCGCGCTCATCCCTGGCCAGGTCCGGTTGCTGCGCAGCCTGCTCGTCGGACGGGAAGCGGAGGTCGAGCGGGTCATCCTCGCCTCCGATACCGACGGGACGTTCATCCCGCGGAAGACCCCGGACCCCGACGCCTCACCCAAGGCGAGCCCGGCCCCATGAGCGGGTGGACGGCCGTCGCCATGCGGCCGCAAGTTGCCGCGCCCGCTGGCGGTCGGGTAGCCTTGCCGAAACCCACAGGAGCGAGGACGACATCGGCGTGCTGCTCCCCCTGCTCGGGCTCCTTGTGGGCGTCCTGGCGGGTCTCGTCCTCAACGTCAACGTCAGCTTCGAGCTCAGTCGGTACTCGGCGGTGGCGATCCTCGCGGCACTGGACTCCGTCCTGGGGGCGGTCCGTGCAGAGCTGGACGGGGTCTACGACAATCGGATCTTCATCAGCGGGTTCCTGGTCAACGCGATCATCGCCGTGGCCCTGACGTTCATCGGCGACCGGCTGGGCCTGGATCTGTACCTCGTGGCGCTCATCACCTTCGGTCTGCGCATCTTCAACAACGTAGCGCTGATCCGGCGTCACTTCCTCTAGATCGACCAGGCGAAGCACGGGACGGGAGACAGGAACGACTATGGTGGAACGCGAAGCGGTCCTCGTCGGCATCGACGTCGGCACGAGCAAGGTCTGCGCGCTCATCGGCGAGGTGAGTCGCGACGGCCGGCTGACGATCATGGGCCACGGGACCGTCCCCGCGTCCGGCCTGAAGAAGGGCGTCGTCATCAACATCGACCAGACGGTCCGCTCGATCGCCGACGCCGTCGAGCGAGCCGAACGGCTATCCGGCTGGAAGATCGACCGGGCGTTCGTCGGGGTCGGCGGCCAGCACGTCGAGAGCCTTAATTCGCCCGGCCAGGTCGCGGTCACCGCCCATCACCGCGAGGTCACCCGGGAGGACGTCAATCGCGCGATCGAGGTCGCCCGGGCGGTCTCGATCCCGTCCAACCGCGAGGTCCTGCACGTCGAGCGGCGCGGCTTCACGGTCGATGGCCAGGAGGGCGTCAAGGATCCGCTCGGGATGAGCGCCCTGCGCCTCGAGGTCGAGACCCACATCGTCACGGCGTCCGCGACCGCGGTCCAGAACCTGTCCAAGTGCGTCGCCGCGGCCGGCGTCAAGATCGACGAGCTCGTCGCCGATTCGCTCGCCTCCGCGGAAGCGGTCCTGTCCGAGACCGAGAAGGAGCTGGGCGTCGCCGTCGCCGACATCGGCGCGGGCACGATCGACCTGGCGCTGTTCCAGGAAGGCTCGCCGTTCCACACGCGCGTCCTGCCGGTCGGTGGCAACAACGTGACCAACGACGTGGCCATCGGCCTCAAGACCAGCCTGCAGGTGGCCGAGGAGCTGAAGATCCGCCACGGCACCGCGGACCTGCGGGCGGTCGAGGAGGACGACGACGAGGAGATCAGCGTCTCGGTCCTCGGCGAGGACGCCGGACGGACCGTCAGCCGGCTCGAGGTCTGCCAGATCATCGAGGCCCGCATGCGCGAGACCTTCGAGCTGATGGCCAACGAGATCCGCGCCGCCGGCGTCGGCATGCTGCCCGCGGGCATCATCCTGACCGGTGGGGCCGCGCAGCTCGCCGGGGTCGCTGAGCTGGGCCGGAGCGTCCTGCAGATGCCGGTCCGGGTGGCCGCCCCGTCGGGCATCGGCGGGCTCGTCGACACCCTCCTCAACCCGTCCTACAGCACGGCCGTCGGGCTGCTCCAGTGGGGCGCGATCAGCCTCTCGTCGGGTGAGCCGATGCGCTACGAGTCGGCGCCGGCGGGCGGCGGCATCGGGCGCATCCGCGACGCGCTGCGGAGCATCTTCCCGTAAGGACGACCGAGCTCACCGTCCGGACCGGGACCGACCCGCGGCTGGCGAACCTGACCGACGCCTGCGCCGCGTTCGTCGCCGACGAGGCCGATGGCCTGCTGTCGATCTTCGTGCCCCACGCGACGGCCGGGCTGGTGATCGTGGAGGTCGGGGCCGGATCGGACGACGACCTCCTGGTCGCCCTCGAACGGCTCCTGCCGCACGACGAGCGGTCGTACCGCCATCGCCACGGGTCGCCCGGCCACGGTGCCGATCACGTGCTGCCGCTCCTCGCCTCGCCGTCGCTGACGGTCCCGGTCCTGGACGGACGGCTGGCCCTCGGGACCTGGCAGTCGATCTGCCTGCTGGACCCCAACGGTGACAACCCGGTCCGGACGGTCCGCCTGTCGTTCATCCCGGCCGGCACCGCCTGAGGGGAACCGCCCGGACGGCGCGGACAGCCGGTGCCGCGGGGCAACGGAGGTCGCGCGCGGTGCTCGTCCGAGCGTATCTCGGGGCTTGTGGGGTCCGGGCGGTCGAGCGCTATACTCCGTGCCTGTTCGCGGCCGGCTCGCCCCAGGGCCCCCGCGATGGATCGTCGACTTCGCCGTACCGTACCGATCCCTCGACATCGCGCCCCGACCACCAAGGGTCACTGGAGGACATCCCCATGACGTTGCGTTCCGACTCCGAGAACTTCGCGCTGATCCGCGTCATCGGGGTCGGTGGGGGAGGCAGCAACGCCGTCAACCGGATGATCAGGGCCGAGATGATGGGCGTCGAGTTCATCGCCTGCAACACGGATTCGCAGGCGCTCCTCCAGTCCGACGCCCCGCACAAGATCCGGATCGGCGACAAGGTCACGCGCGGCCTCGGGGCCGGCGGCGACTCGACGATCGGCCAGCGCTCGGCCGAGGAGGACTCGGAGAAGATCTCCGAGGCGCTCGCGGACTCGGACATGGTCTTCATCACCGCCGGGCTCGGTGGCGGGACCGGGTCGGGGGCGGCACCGGTCGTCGCCCAGATCGCCAAGGAGGGCGGGGCGCTCACGATCGGTGTCGTGACCAAGCCGTTCGCGTTCGAGGGCAACAAGCGCAAGCTCGTCGCGGAGAAGGCGGCCGAGGAGCTCAAGGCCCAGGTCGACGCGCTCATCACGATCCCCAACGACCGGCTCCGGGACGTCGTCCAGAAGAACACGAGCATCCTCGATGCCTTCCGGGTCGTCGACGACGTCCTGCGCCAGGGCGTCCAGGGCATCAGCGACATCATCACGGTGCCAGGGCTGATCAACCAGGACTTCGCGGACGTCCGGGCGATCATGAAGGACGCGGGCTCCGCCCTGATGGGCATCGGCCGGGCGACCGGCGAGAACCGCGCGGTCGAGGCGGCCCGGATGGCGATCGCCAGCCCGCTCCTCGAAGTCGACATCAACGGCGCCCAGGGGATCCTCTGGAACATCACCGGGTCCTCGACGCTCTCGCTGTTCGAGGTCCAGGAGGCCGCCGAGGCGATCAAGGAAGCGGCCGATCCCGAGGCCAACATCATCTTCGGCACGAGCTTCAACGAGCGGCTCGGCGATGAGGTCATGGTCACGGTCATCGCGACCGGCTTCGACGGCGGCCGCAAGCGCCACAAGAGCGACCGCGAGGCGACCGGGGTCATGGACACCTCGGCCATGGGCCGCGCACCGCGCGAGCGGGACTTCCTCGAAGAGCTGCAGCGCCAGCGCGACGAGGTCATCCCCTCGGTCGATCGCAGCGACGACGTGGCCGCGCTGGTCGCCAGTGCGCCGCGGGTCGAGCGCTCGGTCGGGGAGCCGGCACCGGCCAAGCGCGTCACGACGTACGACGCGGACGACCTGGAGATCCCCAGCTTCCTTCGCCGGAAGTGACCCGCCGGTGGTGACGCCACCGGACCCGACCCTGGTCGAGGCCTACGCCGAGGCACGAGCGCGTGTCCTCGCGCGGATCGACGACGCCTGTCGCCGAGCCGGACGCGACCCTGAGGCCGTCACGCTGGTCGCGGTCTCCAAGACCGTCGACGCCGAGCGGCTGTCGGCTGCAGTGGCGGCGGGCCTGACGCTCCTCGGCGAGAACCGGGTCCAGGAGGCGCTCGCCAAAGCGCCCGCGGTTCCCGGCGCCCGCTGGCAGCTCGTCGGTCCGCTCCAGTCGAACAAGGCGCGGCGCGCCCTCGAGACGTTCGATGCGATCCAGTCGGTCGACTCCGTGGAGCTTGGCGAGCGGCTCGACCGGCTGGTCCCCGAGGTCCGGCCCGGCGCCCGCTACCCGGTGCTGGTCCAGGTCAACGTCGACCTCGACCCGGCCAAGCACGGCTTCGGGCCGGCCGACGTCGACGCCGCGCTGCCCGCGCTCCTCGCGTTGCCGAACCTCGAGGTCCGCGGGCTCATGACCGTCGGCCGGCTGACGACCGACGAGACCGGTGCGCGGGGGACCTTCCGGGAGCTGCGCGACCTCTCGACCCGGCTGCGCGAGCGATCGCCCGGGCTGGGCGCCGATCTGTCGATGGGCATGACCGACGACTTCGAGCTCGCGATCGAGGAGGGCGCCACGATCGTCCGGGTCGGGCGAGCCCTGTTCGGCGAGCGGCCCCACCAGCACGGCCCGGGCGACCACGACCACACGCACTGACGCTAGACTGATGGCGGCCCCCAGGACCCGCCCAAGCCCGCACTCCGTGGGCACAGCCCCACCCGAGGACTTGAGCCAGACCGACGTCCGTTTCGCCGTCCGCCTGACCCCGCGCGCCGCGTTCGACCGAGTCGATGGTGTGCTGGACGGTGTGCTGAAGGCGCGGGTCACCGCCCCGGCGGTCGAGGGTGCGGCCAACAACGCCCTCGTGCGACTGCTGTCGGACGAACTCGGGGTCTCGCGCCGGAACGTGCGGATCGTCGCCGGCGCTGGCAGCCGCGAGAAGCTGGTCGTGGTCGAGGAGGTCGAGCCGGGGACCGTCGTCGCCCGTTGGCCGGGCCTCCGGGTATGATCGAGCGGTCGCGGTGGGCGCGAGGAGCGCCGAGGCCCGACCTCTCGGGCGATTAGCTCAGCGGTTAGAGCGCGCGGTTCACATCCGCGAAGTCACTGGTTCGAATCCAGTATCGCCCACCACCTGTCGCTGGCCGGCATCGGTCGACCTCATCGAACGGGGTGGAGCTCGAAGACCGGTCGACCCTCGGCCGCCTCCGACGGACGGTTGAGATCGACCCCATCGAGCACCCGGATGAACCGGACACCCAACGGGATCTTGCGCGCGATCCCACCGAGCGTGTCACCGAAGAACGCGACCCTCTGTGCCATGTCCAGCTCGGTCGCGCTGACCTCCGTCTTCCGGCCCCGAATGGTGATCGTCGCGTGGCCGGCAGCGCGCAGGTTCCGGACCCAGTGGACCTCGCCCCACGGGGACCAGATCCACCGCCTGCCATCGACCGAGATGATCGCCACGGGCGTGGTCCGAGGCAGGCCGCTCGTCCGGCCGCGGATCGTGATGAGTCCGTTGAAGCCCAGCGGGACGCGGGCGGCCAACAGCACCTTCGCGACTGGATTGAAGACCGTCACCCACGGCGGTGCGGCGGCGACACTGGCCGTTCGTTGGGTCATCTGATGGCTCCTTGGTGCGTCGAGGTGGCGGGTGTCACTCAGATGACCCGCGCGAAGCCCCAGACGTGACCGCCCCCGACGCGGTCTCGCTCGTCCTTCAGCCGGCGACTACGGTGAGATCCAGCTGGCCGAGCCGGTCCGGATCCGCCAGGACATCGATCGCGACGATCCGCCCGCCCCTGACCGTCACGGCCAGGACCGCGAAGGGACTCCCGTCGGGCGCCCAGGCGATGCCTCCTGGGATGCCGTTCACGAGGATCCGGGTCGACGTCTCGGCGAACCGACGGAAGGACATCGCCTGCCCGGCAACGGCGGGTGCGCCGCGGAGCAGCGAGACCAGCGCCGGACGCGCCAGCCCGCCGTCGGAGCGCAGCACGACATCCGGGTCGAGGACGGCAAGGAGGCGTTCGAAGTCACCGTCACGCGCGGCCGCGAGGAAGGCATCGACGACGGCCCATTGGCCATCGAGGTCGACGTCGGGCACGGGCGCACCCTGCACGCGGCGGCGGGCGCGGCTCGCGAGCTGCCTCGTCGCGGTCGGACTTCGGCCGACGATCGGGGCGATCTCGTCGAACGGCACGGCGAAGACGTCGTGCAACACGAAGGCGACCCGTTCGGCGGGGGTCAGGGCGTCGAGGACGACGAGCATCGCGAGGCCGACCGAATCGCCCAGGAGGGCCTCCTGCTCGGGATCGATGCCTGCCTCAGGACTCAGGATCGGATCCGGCAGGTGGGTGTCGAGGGATCCTTCGCGGCGCGTCTTGCGCGATCGCAGCATGTTGAGGCAGACCCGCCCGACGACCGTCGTCAGCCAAGCCCGCAGGTTCTCGACGTCGCTCGTGTCGGTGCGGCTCAGGCGGACCCAGGCTTCCTGGACGGCGTCGTCCGCCTCGGTCAGCGAGCCGAGCATCCGGAAGGCGACGCCGCGCAGGTGGGCGCGGTCTGCCTCGAAGCGCTCGGCGAGCCAGTCCTGGTCACTCATGGGTCATGGTCCTGCGGTCGGCGTGGTCATATCGTTGACCCGCGGGCCCGGGCGAGTGTGACCGAGCGGCCCTGGCATTCCTGACACGATCCGGCCTGCATCGGGGAGTACGGTGGGGGCATGGGCATCATGACGATCCGACCCGCCTACAGCATGTGGCCGCAGTACAACCGGCGTCTCCGCGAGGTCGTCGGGTCGATGACCGACGGGCAGCTGGCGATCCGACCGTCGCCCGAGCGCTGGCCGCTCTGGGCGACCGTGGGCCACGCCGCGTGCCAGCGGGTGTTCTGGTTGTGCGACTTCGCGGGTGAGCCCGGCGCGGAGACCACGCCGTTCACGAACGCGACGTACGACTGCCCGGGAGACGACGACCTCGACCACGTGCTCGATGCCGGCGCGCTCGTCGAGGCGCTCGACGCGACCTTCGCCATCGTCGAGGGCTGCCTGGACCGATGGACCCTGGACATGCTTGACGAGGAGATCCGACGGCCAGAGTGGGACGGCACGTGGGTGCACACCCGCGGCTCGGTCATCCAGCGCGTCTTCAGCCACGACATCCACCACTGCGCCGAGCTGAACGAGGCGCTGGGGGTCGCGGGACTGCCCCAGATCGACCTCTGGGACTGAGCCTCAGCTCGGCGTCGCGGGCGGCACGAGTCCGCAGTCGGGCTCAGTGCAGAGTTCGAGCCCCAGTTGAGCCAGGCCCTCGGCCAATGGGGTGAACCCGAGCGAGCCGCCGAAGCTCCGACTCGAGACCCCGGCCGGGATGCCCCGCACGAGGACCGCGCCGCCGGAGTCCCCGACAGCCACGGCGATCCGCGAGGCGATCATGCACGGGAAGGACATCCCGTCCCCGTCGTGCCGGTAGGCGCCCTTCTCGACCACGGTCCCGCGCCGGTAGATGTTGCGGCCGTCGATCTCGACCTCATCGCCGATCGCGATGTCGGCGCAGCCGAGCGGCCGCGTGCCCGGCGGGATCACCCGATAGCCGGCCGTGCCCATGTCCACGACGTTGAGGTGCCCCCACGGGATGCGGTCCTCGGCGACGACCAGGTAGTTCAGGTCGGACGCCGCGCAGGTTTGACCGGGGTACGGGCACGTGGCATCACGGGCGGCCGGGCCGAAGACGCCACGGACCGTGGTGCCGTCGGGGTCATAGGCGATCGTGCCCTCCTGCGTGCAATGCCCGGTGGACGTGAGCACGATCGTGTCGCCGCGGCGTGCGTAGAACCCGCCGGCACACACGCCCCACAGCTGCTGGCCGGCGAGGACCGGCGGGTCGTAGACGGCCGTGGTCCGTTGCGGCTGCGTGGCTCGCCCGACGGCCAGGATGCCGACCCCGGCCAGCAGGACGACCAGGACGACGACGAGCAAGTGGATCGGGCGGACCCGCTCTCGCGCTCCTGGACCGGCTGCTCGTCTCACTCGCATCCGCACACCGCTCATGTTGCCCTGATGGAGGCGCCGACGATTTCCTGGCGGCTCCACGTCACAGCGCGCGAGGCGGCCTCGTCAGAAATGGTGAACGCGGACCTCCTCCCCGCGTACCGAAGCCCCCGGTCCTCCCCCGGGGGCTTCGCGTTGTCCGGACCCTTGCGATCAGGCGGGCTCGGCAACCAGGCGTCGAAGGACCGCCGGCAGGATCCCGCCGCCGACGTAGTAGTCGACGTCGATCGGCCCGTCGAGGCGCGCGATCGCCTCGAACCGGCGCTCGCGCCCGTCGCCGGCGGCGGCGTCCTCCTCCCGTGCGACCACGGTCACGGTCTGTCGCGGCGAGACGCCGGCCTCGAGGCCCAGGATCGAGAACGTTTCGCGCCCGGACAGGCCGAGCGCTGCGGCGCCGTCGCCGGGCTTGAACTGGATCGGCAGGATGCCCATGCCGACCAGGTTCGACCGATGGATGCGTTCGAAGCTCTCGGCGAGCACGGCCTTCACGCCGAGGAGCGAGGGGCCCTTCGCCGCCCAATCGCGCGACGACCCGGAGCCGTACTCGCGGCCCGCGATGACGATGAGCGGCACGCCGTCGGCGATGTAGCGCATGGCGGCGTCGTAGATGAACGTCGTCTCGCCCGAGGGCAGGTGCAGCGTGTACGGGCCCTCCTTGGGCTCGACCAGCCGGTTGTGGAGCCGGATGTTCCCGAACGTGCCCCGCACGAGGACCTCGTGCTGGCCGCGCCTGGCGCCGTAGGAGTTGAATTCGAGCGGTCCGACGCCATGCGCCTGGAGCCATTGCCCGGCGGGCGACCACGGCGCGATCGAACCGGCTGGGGAGATGTGGTCGGTCGTGACCGAGTCGCCGAGGACCGCCAGCGCGCGCGCACCGACGATGTCGCCGGGTGGCTCGTGACCGGCCGACATCGCGTCGAGGAAGGGCGGTCGGGCGATGTACGTCGACGAGGGGTCCCAGGCATAGCGGTCGCCCGACGGGATCGAGAGTGCCCGCCACCGGTCGTCGCCCTCGAAGACGACCTCGTAGGTCCGCCGGAAGAGCTCGGCATCGACGGACTCCGCGATGACCGATCGGATCTCGTCGGCCGACGGCCAGATGTCGGCGAGGAGGACCGGGGAACCGTCGGTGGCCGTGCCGAGTGGCTCGCGGGTGAGGTCGATGTCGACCCGGCCGGCCAGCGCGAAGGCCACGACGAGCGGCGGGGATGCGAGGTAGCTCGCCCGGGCCAGCGGATGGATGCGGCCCTCGAAGTTGCGATTGCCCGACAGCACGGCGGCGACGACCAGGTCGTTGGCCTCGACCGCGGCGGCCACGGCCTCGTCGAGCGGGCCCGAATTGCCGATGCAGGTCGTGCAGCCGTAGCCGGCCAGGGCGAACCCGAGGGCCTCGAGCGGGGCCATCAGCCCGGCCGACGTCAGGTAGCCGGTCACGGCCTTCGAGCCCGGGGCGAGCGAGGTCTTGACCGTTGGGTTGACCCGTAGCCCACGCGCCACCGCGTTCCGAGCCAGCAGCCCGGCCCCCACCATCACCGTCGGGTTGGACGTGTTCGTACAGGAGGTGATCGCCGCGATCGCCACGGACCCCGTCCGGACCACGACCCGCTCTCCGCCGACCTCGACCGGCACGCCCCGGTACGAGCGGTGGTCAACGGCCGGCACCTCGGCGATGACCGGCTCGGCGGGCGGTGCGGGTCGCGGGCGGCTCGAGTCGGCCGACGCGAATGCCGGTGCGTCCGAGGCGGGGAAGGACTCGGCCGAGGCCTCGTCCACGGTCGAGGCGCCCGGCACGGCAGCTTCCGCGTCGGCGGCATCGCCCGACTCGAGGCCGTCCGGGAAGTTCGTTCGGAAGTTGTCGCGCAGGAGGTCGAGGGGGACGCGATCCTGCGGCCGGCGCGGTCCCGCCACCGAGGGCACGACCGTGGCGAGGTCGAGGGTCAGGAGCTCGTCGAAGGTCGGGCCGTCGCCCGGCTCGCGCCAGAGACCCTGGGCCTTCGCATAGCGCTCCACGAGATCGACCCGCTCCGGGGAGCGGCCGGTCAGGCGCAGGTAGGCGATCGTCTCGTCGTCGATCGGGAAGAGCGTCGCGGTGGCCCCGAACTCGGGACTCATGTTGCTGATCGTCGCGCGATCGGCCAGCGACAGGCCGGCCAGGCCGTCGCCGGCGAACTCGACGAACGCACCGACGACGCCGTGACCGCGCAGGAGCTCCGTCACGACGAGCACGAGGTCGGTCGCCGTCGCGCCCTTGGGCAGGTCGCCGGTCAGGCGCACGCCGACCACCTTGGGCATCGGCTGGTAGAGCGGCTGGCCGAGCAGGACCGCCTCGGCCTCGATGCCGCCGACGCCGTAGCCCAGGACGCCGAGGGCGTTGATCATCGTCGTGTGCGAATCGGTCCCGACGAGCGTGTCCGGGAACGCCACGCCGTCGCGCTCGTCGACGACCGGCGCCAGGAACTCGAGGTTGACCTGGTGGACGATGCCGGTCCCCGGCGGGACGATCCGGAGGTTCCTGAACGCGGTCTGCGCCCACCGGAGGAGCTGATAGCGCTCGATGTTGCGCTCGTACTCGCGCTCGACATTGAAGGCGAACGCGCCGGGCGTCCCGAACTGGTCGACCTGGACCGAGTGGTCGATGACGAGGTCGGCCTGGACGAGCGGGTTGACCCGTGCCGGATCGCCCCCGAGATCGGCCATCGCGTCACGCATTGTGGCGAGGTCGACGACCGCGGGGACGCCGGTCAGGTCCTGGAGGATGACCCGCGACGGCATGAACGGGATCTCGGCCTCCGCCGCGATCCCGGGCCGCCATGCGGTCAGCGTCTCGACATCCTCCGGGCGGACGATGCCGCCACCCGCGTGGCGTAGCAGGTTCTCGAGCAGGATCCGGATCGTGACAGGGGCGGACGCCAGGTCCATCCGATCGGCCAGGACGGCCAGCCGATAGTGATCCGGGAGGCCGGGGCCGAGCGGCGTCCGGGCGCCGAAGGGGTCATTCGCCGACAACCGCGTCCATCCTCGCTCGCTCGCTCGCTACACTCGACGCGTGCAAGCGTACCGCGACCGACCCCGTGACGCGGGCGTCCGCCGGTGAGGGCGTGGGGCGACCTGCCCGGCGACGACCCGAAGCGGGATCGCGAGGAGAAGGAAGCCGCGATCGAGGCGGCCGGGATCGACCTCGACCCGGTGCCACCGGGCTTCCACCGCCACGACGACGAGATCCACGCCAGCGACCACGCGCATCCGCATCACCACTCCGAGCCTGGCCAGCCGCCGGTCATCGGGATCATCGGAGCGGGGGCCGTCGGGACCGCGCTGGGCGTCGCGCTCACCCGGGCCGGCTGGCCGGTCCACGCGGTCGCGAGCCGCGATCCGGAGCGACGGCAGCGGTTCCACGCGCTCGTCGACGGGTCGCGGATGTTCTCCGAGGGGCAGGCCGTCGTCGAGGAGGTGGAGCTCGTCCTGCTCACAGTGCCCGACGACGCGGTCGCGTCGGTGGCGGCGGGCCTGCGGATGTACGGCGGCCAGGCCATGGTCCACACGAGCGGCGCCCTGGACGCGGACGTACTCGCCCCCGCGATGGCCGCCGGCACCCAGATCGGGGCGTTCCACCCGCTGGTGGCCTTCGCCGACACGGAACGGTCGGTCGCCGCGCTCAAGGGCGCGACCGTGGCCATCGAGGGCGACGACCAGCTGGCCGGCCTGCTGGCAACGATGGCCGAGGCGATCGGCGCGCATCCCGTTCGGCTCGCTTCGGGATCGAAGGCCGCGTACCACGCCGCGGCGGTCCTCGCCGCGGGTGGCTTCGTCGCGCTCCTCGACGCGATCGTCGAACTGGGTCGCGTGGCTGGCCTCGACGAGGCCGGGGCGCTGGCCATCTACGGCCCCCTCATCGAGGGCACCCTTGGCAATGCCCGGGCACTGGGCGTCCGTGCCGCCCTGACCGGGCCGATCGCCCGCGGCGACGTGGGCACGCTCGATGCGCACCTGGCCGCGCTGGGGCGCCACGCCCCCGATGTGATGGCGCTCTACCGCGCGGTGGCGGACCGGGAGATCGACCTGGCCGTCGCCCGGGGCTCGCTGGCACCGGAGCCCGCCCACGAGATGCGATCCGCCCTTGCAAGGGCGGATCGAACCGGTACCATACCCACCTGATGAATCACAGCATCGCCGCGAAGTACGCGGCTCGGCCGGCGGCCCATTTCGTGCGCGCCTCGGTTCGCACGAAGGAGCGGCGCCTCGGGCTGCACGCGGGCGGTGCCTTCCGTTCGACCGCGGAGCACGCCACGGTCCTGCGGGGCCCGGACATCACGCCGCTCGCGAGCCTGCGTGGCCGGTCGCGCTCCATCCAGACCGCCGCCGGCGCGCGACCGCTCGATGGTCGTCCGCGGCCCCGTGTCGTCATGACCTGGGCCCGTTCCGGGCACGGCGGGGCGCTCCGTCGCCCCAGCGCCGCCTCGGCGCCGTGGCGCGGCTGAGGACTTCGACCGCCACGTCTGCCGGCGGGGTCGTCGTCCGCCATGAAGCCGGTCAACCATGGCTCGTCGTCGGGAGCCGCCGTCGCGAGCGCGACGGGCGGACCTGGACGCTCCCCAAGGGCACTCCGAAGAGCGGTGAGACCACAGAGGAGACCGCGCTTCGGGAGGTCGCCGAGGAGACCGGTCTGAAGGTCCGCATCACGGGCCCTCTCGACTCGATCGAATACTTCTTCGTCCAGTCGGGGACGCGCATCCACAAGACCGTCCACTATTTCATGATGGAACCCACCGGTGGCGACCTCGCCCGACACGACCACGAGTTCGAGGAGGTTCGCTGGATCCGGTTCTCCGACGCCCCCTCGACGCTGACCTTCGAGACCGAGCGGGCGCTCGTGGCGCGGGCGGCGGAGCTGGTCGACCCCGGCTCGGTCCGGGCCGGCTCGTGACCGCGGAGTCGCCCGAGCCGGACGCCCACGAGCCGCACGTCACCCCCCTCGCCGCGCGACACGCCGAGCTGGGCGCCCGCGTGATCGAGTTCGGCGGCTGGTTGATGCCGGTCCAATACAGCTCGATCGTCGAGGAGCATCGGGCCGTCCGGGAGCGCGTCGGCCTGTTCGACCTGTCGCACATGGGCGAGCTGTTCGTCGAGGGCCCGGAGGCTGGGGTCGCCCTCGCGGCGGCGCTCACGACGAACCCACCGGCGCTCACGATCGGCCGCGCCCACTACTCGATGATCGTCGCGCCCGACGGCGGGATCATCGACGACCTGATCGTCTACCGTCTGGGCGAAGAACGGTTCCTCGTCGTCGCCAACGCGAGCAACGCCGCGGTGGTCTCGGATGCGCTCGCCGAGCGGCTCGCCGGCTTCAAGGCGATCCTGGACGACGGCTCCCTCGCGACCGGACTCCTCGCGGTCCAGGGACCGCGCGCGATCGATGTGCTCCGGCCACTGACGGACGTCGATCTCGCCGCGCTGCGCTACTACGCCATCGCCGAAGGCTCGGTGGCCGGGATCCCGGCGCTCGTCGCCCGGACCGGCTACACGGGCGAGGACGGCTTCGAGGTCTTCGTCGAGACCGGACGGACCGTCGAGCTGTGGGATGCCCTGCTGGCCGCCGTGCGGGCCGCGGACGGTGTCCCGGTCGGCCTCGGCGCCCGGGACACGCTCCGGCTCGAGGCCGGCATGCCCCTCTACGGCAACGAGCTCGACGCCGACACGAATCCGTACGACGCGGGTCTCGGGCGCGTGGTCAAGCTGGACAAGCCCGGCGAGTTCGTCGGACGCGCGGCGCTCGAACGGATCGCGGCCGCGGGACCGGCCAAGCGCCTGGTCGGCCTGGTCGTCGAGGGTCGCGGCATCGCCCGCCACGGATACCCGGTCCTGGCTGGCGACCGGCGGACGGGCGTCGTCACGAGCGGCACGCAGTCACCGACGCTCGGGGTGCCGATCGCGATGGCCTACGTCGCGCCGGGCGATGCGGAGCCGGGTACGATACTGGCCGTGGAGATTCGAAACGCGCCGGTCTCCGCGAAGGTCGTCGACCTGCCGTTCTACCGACGCCCGACCTGAGCGGTCGAGGAGCCTCTGCCCCCCGACCCCGCCCGACGCGCCCGCCGCCCGCGGCGACCTGCCGCGCCAGGAGGAGGTACGGCCAGCGATGGTCCCCAGCGACCTGCGCTACACCAAGGACCACGAATGGGTCCGTCTCGAGGGTGACGAGGCGGTGATCGGGATCACGGCCTATGCCGCCGAACAGCTCGGCGACATCGTCTTCGTGGAGCTCCCCGACGTCGGCAAGGCCCTCGACCAGTTCGCCGCCTTCGGTGTCGTGGAATCGGTCAAGGCTGTCAGCGACCTGTACGCACCGATCGGGGGCGAGGTCGTGGGCACCAACGACGTCCTGACCGGCACCCCGGAAGTCGTCAACGGCGACCCGTACGGCCAGGGCTGGATGCTCCGGGTCCGCCTCGCCGATCCCGGCCAGCTCGACGAGCTCCTCGACGGGCCCGCCTACGACGATCTCATCGCGGCCGGCTGATCCCCCGACGATGCCCTACGGACCGCATACCGCCGATGACCGCGAGCGGATGCTCACGGCGCTCGGCTTGACCTCGGTCGACCAGCTCTTCGACGACATCCCGGCCGATCTGCGTGCCTCGCGCCTGGATCTGCCACCGCCAGAGCCGGAGCTGGACCTGGCGGCCCGCCTGCAGTGGCTGGCCGGTCGGAACCGGACCGATCTGGCGTCGTTCCTGGGCGCCGGGGTCTATCGCCACTGGAGCCCGCCGGCGGTCGACCAGCTCCTGCTCCGCGGCGAGTGGTACACGGCCTACACGCCGTACCAGCCCGAGGTCAGCCAGGGCACCCTCCAGAGCATCTACGAGTACGAATCGCTGATCGGCGAGCTCGTCGACCTCGACGTCGTCTCCGCGTCCCACTACGACGGGGCGGCCGCGACCGCTGAAGCGGCGCTCATGACGTGTCGGGCGACCCGGCGCGACCGGGTCCTTGTCAGCCGTGGCGTCCACCCGCACTACCGCCAGACCCTCCAGACGTACTTCGGGGGCGACCTCGAACTCGACGAGATCCCCCTCGTGGCCGATGGGCCGGCCGCGGGCACGACCGACCTCGAGGCGCTGGAGCGGATGCTGGCCGAGCCCGATCGGCCGGTCGCCGGCGTGCTCGCGGCCCAGCCGGACTTCCTGGGCCTGCTCGAACCGATGCCGGCCATCGGAGCCCTCGCGCACGACGCGGGCGCCCTGTTCGTCGCCGTCATCGAGCCCGTCTCGCTGGCCGTCCTGGCGCCGCCGGGCGCGTACGGGGCCGACATCGCGGCCGGCGAAGGCCAGCCGCTCGGGATCGCACCCCAGTACGGCGGCCCGTACCTGGGCATCCTCGCCTCGACGGACGCCCTGGTGCGCCAGATCCCTGGCCGCCTGGTCGGGATGACCACCGACCTCGACGGGCAACGGGCCTTCGTGATGACGATGCGGGCGCGCGAGCAGGACATCCGCCGGGACAAGGCGGCGAGCAACATCTGCACGAACCAGGCGTTGCTCGCGCTGGCGGCTTCCATCTACCTGGCGACGATCGGACCGCACGGGCTGCGCGACGTCGCGGCACTCGGTGCCGCACGGGCAGCGGAGCTCGAGACGGCCCTCGACGCGGCCGGCGCCCCGCGTCTGCACTCGGGTCCGTACCTCAACGAATTCGCGATCCGGGTGCCCGAGGCACGCACCGTCCACCGGCGGCTGCTGGAGCACGGGATCCTGGCCGGTCTCGTCCTGGCCGACGTCGTCCCCGACGACCCGACCCTCGCCGACGGGCTGCTGGTCTGCGCCACCGAGGTCACGACATCGGCCGAGATCGTCCGCTTCGCGAGCGCCCTCCGCGACGTGATGCGGGGCCGCCCCGCGACCGCCGTCGAAGCGGGTGCCGGCGAGCGGTTCGCAAACCCCGCCGCATCGGGGGTCCGACGATGAGCGTCACAGGGCCCAAGCTCCAGCCCACCCTGTTCGAGCGTGGACGGCCGGGACGTGGAGGCGGGAAGATCCCGCATCCGCCGAAGGATGCCCTGGCACGCATCCCGACGTCGGCGCTTCGAACGAACCCGCCGGCCCTGCCCGAGCTCAACGAGCCCGACGTCGTCCGCCACTACGTCAACCTCTCGCAACTGAACTTCGCGGTCGACACCGGGTTCTACCCGCTCGGCTCGTGCACGATGAAGTTCAACCCCAAGCTCAACGAATGGGCGGCCCGCCTGCCCGGGTTCGCGACGCTCCATCCGCTCGCGCCCGATGAGATCGCCCAGGGCACCCTTCAGCTGCTCTGGGAGCTCGAGGCGGCGCTGGCCGAGATCTCCGGGATGCGCGCCGTGACGCTCCAACCCGCGGCCGGGGCCCAGGGCGAGCTGACCGGCATCCTGATGATCCGGGCCTACCACCGGGAGCGGGGCGACACGCTTCGCGACGAGGTGCTCGTGCCCGACAGCAGCCACGGGACGAACCCCGCCACCGCCTCCATGGCGGGGTATCGGACGATCACGATCCCGTCGGCCCGTGATGGCGGCGTCGACGTCGACGCCTTCCGGGCCGCCCTCGGTCCACGGACCGCCGCCGTGATGATCACGAATCCATCGACGCTGGGGCTCTTCGAGACGCGCATCGGCGAGCTGCTCGATGCGGTCCACGGGGCGGGCGCGCTGGCCTACATGGACGGCGCGAACCTCAACGCCATCCTCGGCCGGTTCAAGCCCGGTGAGGCCGGCTTCGACGTCATGCACTTCAACGTCCACAAGACGTTCTCGACGCCCCACGGCGGGGGCGGACCGGGCGCCGGGCCGGTCGGGGTGGGGGAGGCGCTCCTGCCGTACCTGCCCACGCCACGGGTCCTGGTGGAGGGCGACGGCTCCTACCGCCTCGAGCGCCCGGGGGAGCGGCCGAGCTCCATCGGGCGACTGCGCAGCTTCGTGGGCAACACGGGCGTCCTCGTGCGGGCCTACGCGTACATCCGGGCCCACGGCGACGCCGGCCTGCGCGAGGTGAGCGACGATGCCGTCCTGGCGGCCAACTACCTCAAGCACCGGCTCGCGGGGACGTACGACCTGCCATACGACCGGCCCTGCAAGCACGAGTTCGTGGCCTCGGCCGCGTCGATCAAGAAACGGACCGGCGTCCGGACGCTGGACATCGCCAAGCGCCTCATCGACCACGGATTCCATCCGCCGACGATCTACTTCCCGCTGATCGTCGAGGAGGGGATGCTCATCGAGCCCACCGAGACCGAGTCGGTCGAGACGCTCGACGCGTTCGCCGACGCGCTCATCGCGATCGCCGCCGAGGCCGGCACCGATCCGGAACGCGTCACCACCGCTCCGCACACGGCGCCCGTGCGGCGGCTCGACGAGGCCACGGCTGCGCGACAGCCGAACCTGCGCTGGCGGCCGATGACCGGCGCCCAGACGCCATGCCCGGATTGAACGAACGTCCTGCCTTGGCGCCAAGACGAAGGTTCCTTAGCCATTGTTGACAGCCCGACAAGGCGTGTGGATAGTACCGGCAGCGCAGCGACCCGAGCGTGCTGCCGGTTTGGCTCGCCCCGTAACCGCATCGAGTTGGGAGGCTCGATCAGGTTCAAGCACGGGTTCCGAAGGCCGGCGTTGGGCACGTGGTGGTCGATAGCGGGAGAACTTGGGTAATCCACCCATTCGGAGGACAGTTGATGAAGAAACGTCTATTCGGGTTGCTGTCGGTGGCGGTGATGGTATTCACCGCCTGCGGCACTTCCTCCACCTCGTCGTCGCCGGCCGCGTCCGCGGCGGCGCCTTCGGCTGCAGCGCCCTCCGCTGCAGCATCACCGGCGGAATCGCAGGCGCCGGCGGCGCCGGAGCTCACCGGTAGCAAGTACGTCGCCGAGCCCGCGCCGGCCCAGGGCGAGACCCTCGTCGTGGCCGAGTGGCAGGTTCCCGGCAACTTCAACTACTACTACGCGCAGGCGAACACCGACATCGAGGCCCAGGCGCCCTCGATGCTCGGCCTGCTCGACACATCCAATGACCTCAAGTACGTCCCTGAGCTGACCACCAACGTGCCGCTCGTTGACAACGGCGACGTCGTCGTCAACGGCACCACGATGGATGTGACCTGGAAGCTCATTCCGGGCGCCCTCTGGTCCGATGGCAAGCCGATCACGTGCGCCGACCTCGAGGCCACCTGGAAGTGGAACGTCAGCCCGGATAACGTCGGCCTCGCCGGCGGTGTCGTCGGATGGGAAGACATCACGGCCGTCGAAGGCGGCACGGGCACCGACTGTGTCATGAAGTTCGGGAAGATCTACGAGGGCTACCTCGGCCTGGTCTCGATCCTGTTCCCGAAGCACTACATCGAGACGGTCCCCGTCGCGGACGCGCCGACCAAGCTGTACCCGCTGACCGACCTCGCGTCGGGCGTCTATAGCGGACCCTTCATGCCGACCAAGTACGCCGCGGGCGCCCAGCTCGAGTACGTCGCCAACCCGAACTGGAAGACCATCAGCGGCGGCAAGGAGCCGGGCTTCAAGAACCTGATCTTCAAGTACTACCCGGACAATCCCGACGGGATGATCGCCGGCTTCGCGCAGGGCGAGTACGACCTCGCGATGAACCTCAACCACTCCGACGTGCCGAAGCTCACCGGGATGGACCGGGTCCTCACCGAGGACACGTTCACCTACGAGCAGCTCTCGTTCAACAACAAGCGCCTCGCCGAGAAGACCGGCAGCGCGGAAGACGCCCAGACCGTCAAGGAGGCCGTCGGCCTCGCGATCGACAAGACACAGATCGCCGGGCAGGTCCTCGGCGGCACGGTCGAGCCGATCGGCACGAACAACATCTCCCCGCTCGCGTGGTACTTCAAGGAGACCCCGCCGAGCGTCTACAACCCCGACGAGGCCAAGGCCAAGCTCGACGCAGCCGGCTGGGTGCCGGGCACTGACGGCATTCGCGAGAAGGCCGGCAAGCGCCTGGAATTCGACTTCTGCACCACGACCCGCCCGTACCGCATCGAGTCCCTGACGGCGTTCGCGTCGCAGCTGGCCCCGATCGGGATCAAGGTCAATCCGATGCCGGTCGGTGCCGACATCATCTTCGGTAGCTGGACCGGTGAAGGCATCCAGGACGACACCCCCTGCAACCTGATCCACGGCAACTTCGATGCCGCGATGTACGCGTTCGTTTCCCCGCTCGACCCGCTCGGCGGCTACAACGTGTACACGTGCCAGGGCATCCCGGATGCCGAGCCGCACAACGGCCAGAACAGCAACCGCGTCTGCGTCCCCGAGTTGGACGACGCATGGAACGCTGTCAAGAACAGCGTGGACTTCTCGGTCGTCCGCGAAGCCATGTACAAGGTCCAGGACCTGTACAGCAGCCTGGCCCCCGAGTACCCGCTCTTCTACTGGAAGAACGCGTACCTCGTGAGCCCGAAGCTCCACAACGTGACAGGCAACCCGACCACGTCGAGCGTGCTCTGGAACGTTGGGGATTGGTGGATCGACCAGTAACCGACTGATCGTCCACTCGCACGAGTCAAGCGATGTGCAGCGAGGCCGCCTGGCCTCGCTGCACGTTCATTTCTAGGCAGGTCTGACGATGGGCCGTTTCATCATCCGTCGCGTCCTCGAGACGATCCCCGTCCTCATCATCACGTCATTCATCATCTACGGGATCCTCCTGATCGCCCCGGGCGGCCCCGAGGCGCGATTCGCCCTGAACCCGCGGATCACGCAGGAGCAGATCCAGGCCTTCCGCCACCGCTGGGGTCTCGACCAGCCGATCCCGATCCAGTACTGCCGCTGGGTCGGTGTCTGCAACCCCGATGGCGAGGGTCTCGGCATCTTCATCAGCGAGCAGGGATTCCCGAACTTCCTCCCTGAGTTCCTGGGAGGCGGCGACAACGGGATCCTCCACGGCGACCTCGGCTTCTCGGTCCGTGACGGCCGCCCGGTCACCGCGGTGATCGGCGATCGGCTGTGGCCGACGATCATCCTCGCCTTCACCGCATGGGCCATCTGGGTCACCTTCGCGTTCGTCGCGGGCGTCATCGCGGCCGTAAGACGGTATGGGCTGTTCGATTCGGCCCTGACGATCTTCTCGTACATCGGGTTCTCGTTGCCCACGTTCTGGCTCGGCCTGATGTTATTGACGGTGTTCGCCGCCCAACTCAAGGTCCTGCCGGCGGGCGGCATGTGGACCACGCGCGACGTCCCGATCTTCGGTTCGCCCGACTACTGGGTGTATTTCGCGGCCCAGCCCATCGACGCCCTCGTCGACCTTGGCCGCCACTTGATCCTGCCGGTCTTCACCCTGGTCGTCGTGAGCGTCGCCGGCGACTCGCGGTTCGTCCGCGCGGCCATGATCGATTCGCTCAACCAGGACTACGTCCGCACCGCCCGGGCGAAGGGCGTCGTGGAGCGGAAGGTCATCTCGAAGCACGCGCTCCGCAACGCGCTGTTGCCCATCATCACGAACCTGGGCCTCGAGATCCCGTTCCTGTTCACCGGCGCGATCGTCACCGAGACCATCTTCTCGTGGCCGGGCATGGGCCGCGGATTCATCGAGGCGACCAACGCATTCGACTACCCCGTGCTCATGGGGATCCTCGTCATCACCGCGTTGATCGTCGTCCTGTCCAACCTGCTCGCGGACGTCCTGTACGCGATCGTCGACCCGAGGATCAGCTATGGATGACCGCGGCGAGCCGGAGATCCCGGCACCGACCATCGAGGAAGTCGAGGGGATCGCGGACTACGAGGTCCAGCTGGAGTCCCTCAACCAGTGGCAGATCGCCTGGCGCCGCTTCAAGCGCCACCGCCTCGCTGTCGTCGGCAGCTTCCTCTTCCTCGGAATGTGCGGAGTCGCGATCATCGGACCGATCATCCTGCCGTACAACTTCCTTGACATCAAACGACCGGACGAGCTCGTCTATGCCGGCCGGCCCCCGTCGTGGGTCACGCTGGACTGGGAGCCGGTGCTGCTGATGGGCGAGACCGCCCGGTTCCAGCGGGACGTGTTCGTCCTGGTGGTCAACGGGGCCCGCATGTCGCTCATCATCGGCCTCGGCGCGACCGCGATCTCGGTCATCATCGGCGCCCTGTGGGGTGGGATCGCCGGTTACTTCGGCGGCTGGTCGGACTCGGTGATGATGCGGATCGTCGATGCGTTGTTGTCGGTGCCGATCCTCTTTCTCATCCTCGTGGCGTCGAGGTTCCTCGGCCAGGGCAGCTGGGTCGGCGTGCTGCTGATCTTCGGCCTGTTCGGCTGGCTCGGCATCTCACGTCTGGTCAGGAGCCTGTTCCTGTCGCTGCGGGAGGAACAGTTCGTGGATGCCGCCCGGGCGGTCGGCGTGTCGAACTATCGGATCATCGTGCGCCACATCCTGCCCAACGCGCTCTCGCCGATCATCGTCGCGGCGACCCTGGGCGTGGCCGGCGTCATCGTGGCGGAGGCGTTCGTGAGCTTCCTGGGCTTCGGGGTCGACCTCAACACGCCGACCTGGGGCAACATCCTCTCGAACTCGCTCGAGTTCGTGAACCAGGGCAACTGGTGGTGGGCGTTCTTCCCAGGCCTGGCGATCGTGATCACCGTGCTCGGCATCAACTTCATGGGTGACGGCCTGCGCGACGCGCTCGACCCGCGGTCACGCGTGTGACGACCTTCGAATCGACGGTGCCCGCGAGGACCTCGCCACACGGCCCGCCGGACCGGAACAACCTGCTCGAGGTTCGCGACCTCAAGACCTACTTCAAGGTCCTCGACGGGGTCGTCAAGGCCGTCGACGGCGTCGACTTCGCCGTGAAGCGCGGCGGCCGCCTCGCGATCGTCGGCGAGTCCGGCTCGGGCAAGAGCGTGACCGCGCTCACCATCATGCGGCTCATCGACGAACCGCCGGGCGAGGTCGCCGGCGGGGAGGTCTGGTTCGAAGGCCGCGACCTGCTCACGTTGCCGGTCGAGGAACTCCGAAAGATTCGCGGCGGCGAGATCGCGATGATCTTCCAGGAGCCGATGACGAGCCTGAACCCGGTCCTGACGATCGGCGACCAGATCATGGAGGCGGTCCTGCTCCACCAGGACGTCGCGAAATCGGCGGCCAAGGACATCACGGTGAAGGCCCTCACCGATGTCGGGATCTCGACCCCGGAGCGACGGGTCACGCAGTACCCGCACGAGCTGTCGGGCGGCATGCGCCAGCGCGTCATGATCGCGATGGCGCTCAGTTGCAATCCGAAGCTCCTGATCGCCGACGAGCCAACGACGGCCCTCGACGTCACGATCCAGCGCCAGATCCTGGAGCTGATCAAGGAGATCCAGGAGCGAACGGGGACCGGGCTGCTGCTGATCACCCACGACCTCGGGGTGGTCGCCGAGACCGTGGACGACGTCGTGGTCATGTACGCCGGCAGGGTCGTCGAGCAGGGCACCGTCGAGGAGGTCCTGCTGGGGGCCCGCCACCCGTACACGCGCGGACTCCTCAATTCGATCCCCTCGAAGGGCAAGCGCGGCCAGCGGCTGGAGCCGATCAAGGGCACCGTCCCGAACCCGTTCCGGATGCCGCCCGGCTGCAAATTCCAACCACGCTGTCCCTATGCCTGGGACCAGTGCGTTCGTGAGGAGCCGACCCTCATCCGCCTCGCGTCCGGCGGAGCGTCGCGGTGCTGGTTGCACGATCCGGCCAACCGATCCCGCCTCGCGAGCTACGACAGCGAACCAGAGGTGCTGCCGACGTGACCGGTGCGATCCCGGGTGGCGTGACCGACCACGTCGACCCGTCGCCGACCCCTGACGCCGCTCCGGGTGCGGTTCGGCCACCGCTCATCGAGATCGAGGATCTCAAGACCTACTACCCGATCCGGGCCGGGATCCTGCGGCGCGTCATGGCCCACGTCAAGGCCGTCGACGGCGTCAGCTTCGAGATCCGTCGCGGCGAGATCTTCGGGCTGGTCGGCGAATCCGGCTGCGGCAAGACCACGCTCGGCCGGACCCTGCTCCGCCTGGAGGAGCCGACCGAGGGCCAGGCCCGGTTCGAGGGCGAGGACGTCTTCAAGCGCAAGGGCAACGACCTCAAGAAGATGCGTCGCCGCATGCAGGTGATCTTCCAGGATCCTGTCGCGAGCCTGAACCCGCGGATGCCGATCAGCGACATCGTCGGGGAGGGGATGCTCGCCCAGGCCGACGCCGAGAACGGCTGGGGGCAGCGGAGCGTCCGCGACAAGCGCACCGGGGACTACCTCGAGGAAGTCGGGCTCCGTCGCGAGTACGCCCGGCGCTACCCGCACGAGTTCAGTGGCGGCCAGCGTCAACGGATCGGCATCGCCCGGGCCCTCGCGGTGTCGCCCGAATTCATCTTCGCCGACGAGCCCGTGTCCGCCCTGGACGTCTCGATCCAGTCCCAGATCCTCAACCTCATCCTGGACCTGCGCGAAAGGTTCAACCTGTCGTTCCTGTTCGTGGCGCACAACCTCTCGGTCGTCCAGTACATCAGCGACCGGGTCGCTGTCATGTACCTCGGCAAGATGATGGAGCTCGCGCCCGTCGACTCGCTCTATGCGAACCCACGCCATCCGTACACGATCGCCCTGCTGTCGGCGGTGCCCGACCCGGATCCGCGCATCCGCAAGCGGCGCCTCGTGCTCAAGGGCGACGTGCCGTCGCCCGTCTATCCACCATCGGGCTGCCGTTTCCGCACGCGCTGCTGGCTGTACGAACGCCTGAGCGAGTCCGAGCGCGAGCGGTGCTCCACCGAGATCCCCGAGTTCCGCGAGATCGCCGTCGACCACCGGGTCGCCTGCCACTACCTCGAGCGAGCGACCGAGGCTGTGGCGAGCGACATCGCCGCCCACCAGTCGGCCCTCGACGCGGCGGTGACCGAGCCCGCGTGACCGTGGTGCGCTCGGGTCGCCGGCCGCTCGGTGCCCCAGCGCTGACTGCCGCCAACGCCCCCGGCCGGTCGATCCGCCTCCGCCTTGCACCGTTCCTGGTCGCGGTCGCCCTCGTCGGGACGGCGTGCGCGTCGTCGGCGCCGTCACCGAGGCCCGTGACCCCGACGGTCCTGCCGTCGGCCGCCCCGACCGCCGCGACCGCCGCGCCGTCACCCGCGGAGCAGACACTCACCATGGCGCTCGACGAGGACCCGACGGGCCAGCTGTCGAACGTGGCGACCGGCGCCTCGACCCGGAAGGCGGCCGCATTCCTGTACAACGGGCTGTACGGTCTCGATGAGCACCTGGACCCGATGCCTGTCCTCGCGGCGGGACCGCCGACCGTCTCCGCGGACGGGCTGACATGGACGGTCAGGCTGCGGGACGACGTCCGGTTCCAGGACGGCACCGCGCTCGGCGCCGACGACGTCGTCCAGACGTACGGGATGGCCCGGAGCCCGCGTTGTCAGTTCAACGACAGCCTCTGCCTGTTCCGGGCCAACGTCCTCGATCGCATCGAGCAGGTCGACGACCTCACGGTCGCGTTCACGCTCCGCACGAGGCTGCCGAGTTTCGCCGCCTTGTACCTCGGGATCTGGATCGAGAGCAAGGACGCGATCGACGCGTCCTACGGCCGCTTCACCGCCAACGTCCCGCCCGTGGCCGATATCGGGGCATTCCTCGACAAGGTCGTCGTCGAGGAGTCCCGCCCGACGGGGCCCGATGGCGCCGACGGCAAGCCCACCGTGGACTATGGGCGACTCCGCGAAGAGGGCGAGGACCTGCTCCGGAGCGCCGGGATCGCGTTCCCTCGCGAGTCCGCCCACACGACGGACGGCATCTTCGATGAGCGAGCGTACGTCCGCGACGTCATCGCCCGGATCCGGGCGCTCGACGTCTCGTTCACCGATCGGACCATCGACGCGATGGCGGCCGCCTATCCGTATCTCGATTTCCAGGATCGTCCCGTCGGCACCGGCCCGTTCACGTTCGACACGTCGACATCGGGGGCTGGCGCGACGTTCGCGGCGAACGACGACTACTTTCTCGGTGAACCGAACATCAAGCGGTTGATCCTGCCGATCGTCGGATCCGATGCCGAGGGCGCCCAGGCCCTGGCGGACGGAACGATCGACTGGGATCCACGGATCGGGGGCGCCGCCTACGAGCCGATCAAGGACGACGAAGGCCTCAAGTTCGTCGAGTACCTCGATCTGAGCTTCTTCGGCCTCTCCTTCAACCTCCACCCCGAGACCGGCGGGTTGTTCCTCGACCGGAACCTGCGTCAGGCCGTGGCTTCGTGCATCGACAGGCCATCGACGGCCGTCGCCGCGACCGATGGACAGGGCGCCGCGATCTACACCGAGATCCCGCCGATCTCGTGGGCCTATCCGACCGACGGCCTCGAGACGTACCCGCTCGATCGGGACCGGGCGCGACAGCTCATCGAGGCCTCTGGCTGGACCACCGGCAGCGATGGCATCTACCGGAAGGACGGCCGGCGGCTCGCGACGGTCGTCGCCGTGCGGGAGGGCTTCCCCGAACGCAGCCGGTGGCTGCAGTCGGTGAGCGAGCAGGTCCGTGAGTGCGGGATCGACCTCACATACGAGGAAGTGTCGTTCGCCCGCATCCTCGGCATGATCGAGGTCTATCCCCACATCAATGCTGCCGTGCCCCGGTCGCGGTTCTCGTTCGATGCGTACTTCGGTGGGTTCGGGGTCGCGTTCGATCCCGATCCGTTCTCGCTCTACCACTCGTCGGAGTGCTCGTCCGCCGAACGCCCGACGACGCTCAACTACATCTGCTACGCGAACCCCGCGGTCGACCGGCTCATCGAGGCAGGGCGGGCCGAGTTCGACCAGGCGAAGCGCGCCGAGATCTATCGCCAGTACGCCATCCTGCAGTCCCAGGACCTGCCGGTGATCTACGCCTGGTCCGATACGATCCGCGAGGGCCTCCGGGCGACGGTGGACACGACCGATCCTGGCGGCCTGCGCCTCGATTCGCCGATGTGGGCCCACGACGTGGAGCAGCTGACGAACCAGCGGTAGCCGCGGTCGGAGGCACCCGGCGGGTCGGATCAGGCGGGCGTGTCGACCTTGGTCGTGATCGCCGCGGGCGACGGACCGCGAAAGTGGCAGGCACATCGATGGTCGCCGCCGAGATCGATGAGCGGTGGGACCTCGTCGGCACAGATGGCCGGCCCGCCGAGCTCCTGGCGAAGCTGGCAGCGTGGGTGGAACCGGCAGCCCGACGGCGGATCGACCGGGCTCGGCACGTCGCCCTTGAGGATGACCCGCTTGCGCCGGAGTTCCGGATCGGGGACCGGGATGGCCGACATGAGGGCCACCGTGTAGGGGTGCTCCTGATGGCGGAAGAGCTCCCGCCGGTCGGCCAGCTCCGCGATGCGCCCGAGGTACATCACGGCGACCCGGTCGCTGATGTGCTCGACGACGCCCATGTTGTGGGCGATGAAGACGTACGTCAGTCCGAGCTCGCGCTGGAGGTTCTTGAGCAGGTTCAGGACCTGCGCCTGGATCGAGACATCCAGTGCGGAGACCGGCTCGTCGCACACCACCAGGTCGGGCTCGAGGACCAGCGCGCGGGCGATCCCGATGCGCTGCCGCTGACCGCCGCTGAACTCGTGCGGATACCGTCGAGCGTGGTACGGCTGGAGCCCGACCATGTCCATGATCTTGGCGACTTTGGCGCGTCGCTCCGTCGGCGTCCCGATCTCGTGGATGCGCAGACCCTCGCCGATGGCGTCGGCGATCGGCGAGCGCGGATCGAGGCTGGCGAACGGGTCCTGGAAGATGATCTGCATGCGGCGCCGGTACGGCTTCAGCGCGCTGCCACGGATCGCCGTCAGGTCCACGCCGTCGAAGAGGATCGTCCCGGCCGTGGGTTCGATGAGCCGGAGCAGGAGCCGGCCGACGGTCGTCTTGCCGCAGCCCGATTCGCCGACGAGGCCGAGCGTCTCGCCGCGGCGGATCTCGAAGCTGACACCGTCGACGGCCTGGACCAGGCCGATCGTGCGCTGCAGGATCCCGCCGCGAACGGGGAAGTGCTTGACGAGGTCGCGGACCTCCACGAGCGGCGAGCCTGCCGCCGCCCTGGCCGCCTCGCCGGCCGGGTATGGGAGGTCCGGCGCGGCGCCGGGAGGCGTCGGGTCGATCATCGCGGGGCCGCCGGATCGATCGCCGGCCGTTCGCGGAGGTGACCGGCCGCGTCGTGGTAGACCCAGCAGCGGACCTCGTGGCCGGGTCGGACCGGTCGCAGCTCCGGGTGGACGTCGAGCGCGAGGTCGACGTTCTCCTCGATCCGGGTGAGACAGCGCGGCGCGAAGCGACAGCCCTTGGGCAGGTCGATGAGGTTCGGGACGTTGCCCGGGATGACCGCCAGCTCGTCCTTGACCTCGCCGACGACCGGGATCGAGCCGATCAGGCCACGCGTGTACGGATGGAGCGGTTCGCGGAAGAGCGGGACCACGTCCGTCTCCTCGACGATCTCGCCTGCGTACATGACCGCGACCCGGTCGCACATCTCGGCCACGACCCCGAGATCGTGGGTGATGAGGATGATCGCGGTGCCGGTCTCATCGCGCAGGTTGCGCATCAGGTCGAGGATCTGGGCCTGGATCGTCACGTCGAGCGCGGTCGTCGGCTCGTCCGCGATCAGCAGCTCCGGCTCGCAGGCGAGGGCCATCGCGATCATGATCCGCTGGGCCATGCCACCGGACATCTCGTGCGGGAACGCCTTGAGGCGCCGCTCCGGATCCGGGATGCCGACCATCCTGAGCAGCTCCAGGGACCGCCCCCAGGCGGCCTTGCCCTTCATCCCGCGATGGATCCGCAGGACCTCCTCGATCTGGCGGCCGACCGTCCACACCGGGTTGAGCGAGGACGTCGGCTGCTGGAAGATCATGCTGATCCGGTCGCCCCGGATCTTGCGCATGTCCTCGCTCGGGAGCTTGAGGAGGTCCTGGCCATCGAACAGGATCTCGCCCGCGTCCACGTTGCCCGGGCTGGCGATGAGCCGCATGATCGACAGGCTGGTCACGCTCTTGCCGCAGCCGGACTCGCCGACGAGGCCCATGATCTCGCCGCGGTCGACATGGAAGTCGATGCCGTCCACCGCGCGGACCAGGCCGTGCCGGGTCTTGAACGACGTGTAGAGCCCCTTGATCTCGAGCAGCGGGCGCTCGCCGCGTGGCTTCTTCTGTCGCCGCGCGCCCGGCGGGACGAGCTCCTCGACGACGGTCTCGTCGAGGCTGACGCCGAGGGTGGTCTCGGGAGGGACGGTCGGCGTCGTCATCGGTTCAGCCGCGGGTCGAGCGCGTCGCGCATGCCGTCGCCGAGGAGATTGAAGCCGAGGACGGTGAGCGTGATGGCCACGCCCGGGAAGAAGATCAGGTGCGGCGCCGAGAAGAACAGGTTGCGGTCGAAGCCGATCATCGAGCCCCACTCGGGCTGTGGTTGCTGCGCCCCGAGGCCCAGGAACGACAGGGCGGCGACCTCCAGGATGGCCCCACCGATCCCCAGCGTCCCCGCGACGATGAGTGGCGTCATCGAGTTCGGGAGGATCCGACGCGAGAGGATGCCTCGCGAGGATTCGCCGAGCGCCCGGGACGCGGTGACGAATTCCTGCTCGCGCGTGGCGAGCACGGAGCCACGCATCACGCGGGCGTAGATCGGGATGGACACGATCGCGATGGCGATCTGTGCCTGGAACAGCCCTGACCCGAGGACCGTGACGATCGCGATGGCGAGGATGAGGCTGGGGAAGGCCAGCACGATGTCCAGGGACCGCATCGTCAGGTTGTCCGCACGACCGCCGGCGAACCCGGCGATCGCGCCCATGGTCGTGCCGATGAGGATCGCGAAACCGACCGTCAGGATCCCGACCTGGAGCGATACCCGTGCACCGAAGACGACCCGGCTGAACTCGTCGCGCAGGTTCGAGTCGAGACCCATGATGTGCTGCGGCTGATCGGCCGGGCAGCCCAGGAGGTGGATGCACGGCGGCTGGCCACGCTTGATGCCGGTCTCGCCCGCGTCGAGCATGGACAGCAGCGGGTCGTGCGGGGCGATGAGCGGCGCGAAGATCGCCACGAACAGGAGGATGCCCAGGATGATCAATCCGGCCACGGCCGAACGTTGGCGCAGGACGTTGCGGAGCGTGTCCCGGCGCAGGCTCGAGGCCCGCTCCTTCGTCGGACCGACGACGGTCTCGACCGGCTGACCCAGCGTCGCCATCAGTCGAGCCGGATCCGCGGGTCGAGGAACGCGTACGACACGTCCACGACGAGGTTGACCACGACGTAGATCACGGCGACGACGATCGTCGCGCCCTGGATGACGCTGTAGTCGCGGCCGTTGATCGACTCGAAGAGGGTCTGGCCCATCCCCGTCAGGCTGAAGATCGTCTCGGTCAACACGGCCCCCGACAGGAGCGCGCCGAGCGAGAGGCCGATGACCGTCACGACCGGCAGCATCGCGTTACGGAGGCCGTGGCGCAGGACGACGGAGCGCTCCTTGACGCCCTTGGCCCGCGCGGTCCGCACGAAGTCGAGGCCGAGGACCTCGAGCAGGCTCGATCGGGTCATCCGCGCGATGATCGCGAGCGGGATCGTCCCGACCGCGATGGCCGGCAGGATGAGATGGCGGAACGCGTCGGTGAACAGCCCCCAGTTCGCGGTGAGGAGCCCGTTGAGGATGTACATCCGGGAGATGAAGTCCAGGATGACCCTCGGCGGGCCGGTCCAGTCCTCGAGGCCCCACAGGACCGCGAGCGGGACCACCGAGACACCCGGCGTCAGGCGGCCCGATGGCGGCAACACGAACGGCGTGTCCTTGAGCAGCACGGCGAACACGAACGCGAGGAGGAGCCCCAGCACGAAGACCGGGATCGAGACCCCGAAGTTGGCGATGACCATCGTGCCGACGTCGGCGAAGGAGTTTCTTCGCATCGCCGAGGCGAGCCCGAGGATCAGGCCCAGGACCGAGGCGAAGATCAGCGCCATGATCGTCAGCTCGACCGTGACCGGCAGGCGCTCCAGCAGCACGTCGGACACGGGCCGGCCGAACTTGACCGAGAACCCGAGATCCCCGGTCAGGAGGGCCCCGATGTAGGTGATGAATTGCTGCGGGATGGGCTTGTCCAGGCCGTATCGCGCATTGAACGCCGAGCAGACCTCCTCGGTGGCCTTCTCGCCGTACGTGGCGACGCAGGGATCGCCCGGGATGACCCGCGCGAGCACGAAGACCAGCAGCACGACCCCGAAGAGGACCGGGATGCTGAGCAGCAGCCGACGGACGATGTAGCGGGTCATCCCGTCACGACACCCCTTGGCCCGCCCGTGGCGGGCGCTGGATTACGAAGAGACCGCCCGCGGCGTGGCCGCGGGCGGTCTCGATCCGATGCCCGTACTACGAAGCCGGCTTCGGGACCGGCGGGTTCAGGAACCCGAACAGGCTCGAGAAGTAGGTGAAGTCACCCGTCCGGCCCTTGTGGAGCGGATGGTCCGCGTCCCACTGGACGGCGAACGAGGTGACGACATCATCGGCGTCGAACGACGCTCCGTCATGGAACGTCACGCCGGACTTCAGCGTGCAGGTCCAGGTCGTGAGCTCGGCGTTCGGCTCGCACTTCTCGGCGAGGACCGGGACCGCGTCGGTCCCCGCGATCGCATACCCGTACAGGCCTTCCATCGTCTGATCGCAGGCCCGCAGGGCTTCGCCGTCAGTCTCGTCGGCGCAGTACAGGCCACCCGGTTCGCCGTTCTGGCTGAACACGAGCTGCGCCCGGTCGCCGGCCTTCATGACCGCGAACTGTTCGTTCGTGAGCGGGGACGAATGCGCCCCGGTCACATCGGCACGGAACGCGACGGCGGACCCGCCGTGCGCGATCGGGATCATCGGGACGTGCTGCTTGATGAGCTCGTTCACCTTCGTGTAGGCGGGCTCACGCGCAGCGTCGCTGGTACCCGCTGCGCCTTCGTCGAGCGCGGCGGTGAGGTCGGGGAACTTGTCGCCGAACTGCTTCGAGGCGCCGGACCCGAAGTGATAGCCGACGAAGTTAGTCTGGTCGGGATAGTCAGCACCCCAGCCCAGCATGTGGATGCCGTCGAGCAGGCCGTCGGCCGCGTTGTCCAGGTAGGTCGTGTCGTCCTGCTGGTCGAGCTCGACGGTGATGCCGAGGTTGGCCTTCAGCTGCCCCTGGATCTCGGTCGCGATGACCGGCGGATCCGGCAGGTAGCCGCGGACGGCCGGCCGGAAGTGGAGCTTGTAGGTCTTGCTGAAGTCGAAGCCTGCGGCGGTGAGTTCCGACTTGGCCGCCGCGGCGTCGAAGTCGTACCACTTGGGTCCGACGCAGCCGTTGGCGATGTCGCACGGGGTGAAGTAGTCGGCGACCGAGGAGCCGCCCGGGTAGAACGTGTCGACGATGCGATTCCGGTCGATGCCCTTGGCGATCGCCTGGCGGACCGCTTCGTTGTCGAATGGCGCGAACGTGTTGTTGAAGCCGAGGTAGAAGACGTTCAGGCCGGTCCGGGGCTTGAGCTGGAGGCTCGTGTCGCCCTCGACGGTCGTGAAGTCGGTCGGTCCGACGTTGTCGATGCCGTCGACGGTGCCCGCCTGCAGCTCGACGAGCCGCTGTGCCGCCTCCTTGTTCCAGCGGAGGATGGCCTTCGCGGTCAGGGCCTTTTCGCCCCAGTACCCGTCGTAGGCGTCGTAGGTCACGTCCTGGCCGCGGTTCCACGCGTTCAGCTTGTAGGGGCCGGTGCCATTGACCGCGGTGACGATCTTCTGGGTCGTGCCCGCCGGGTCGATGTTGGCGGTGAGCCAGCCCGCGTCGTTGATCGCGAACGAGGTGAACGCGATCTTGGACAGGAACGCCACGTCCGGGCCGCACAGGTCGAAGACCACGGTCCGCGCGTCCGGGGCGCTGATCTTCTTGATCGACCCCGCGTACTGGTCGTGCGTGGCGTCCGGGGCGGCCGCCTCGCCGCACGGGGCCTCGCCGGTCTCCGGGTATGCCATCGCGGTGAATGGCCCGCTGCTGGCTGCCGCCGACGGCGGCGCGCTTGCGGCGGTGCTTGGTGCAGTCGATGGTGTCGTTCCGGCACACGCTGCAAAGACGATCGCAACGGTCGCGAGCAATGCCGCGAGGGGCGACCACCTGGGTGATCGGATCATCCTTGGAACTCCTCCTCTATCTCCCGAGCCCGGAACGTTGTGCCTCCCTGTCCGGAGCTTCGGAGCGAACCCCGCTACGAGCCCTGAGAGCCCGTGGGTGCCGGGAAGCCTAGCATCAGCGCGGCGGGCCGTCACGCATTCGATGCCCGTCGGACGACCTCAACCGGACGGTGCGTTCAGGAACCCGCCGAACCGACTGGCAAAGGTGGCAAACCGGCCCTCGTGGCCCACGTGGAGCGGGTGTTCGGCATCCCACTGGACCGCGAAGCTCAGCACGACGTCGTCGGCATCGAACGCGGCCCCATCGTGGTACCTGACGCCGGTTCGGAGCGTGCACGTCCAGACCGTCAGCTTCCGGTTCGGATCGCAGGCCGTGGCGAGTGCCGGCACGGTCGATGCTCCGGCTGGGTCGTACGCGTAGAGGCCCTCGGAGAACTGCGCGCACACGAGGTCGGCCTTCGGGTCGGTTTCGTCGGCGCAGTACAGCCCGGGTGGCTCGGCGCCCATCAGCCAGACGAGCTGGCGTCGATCGCCGGGCACCATCGATGCGAAGCGCTCCACGCGGAGCGGCGAGGCGACGGCGCCGTCGACGTCGGCCCGGAACGCGGCAGCCGAGCCGACCCGGGCGACCGGGACCATCGGGACGTCCGCCCGAAGCACGTCGTTGGCCCGCGCGTAGGCGGCCTCACGCTCGTCGGGGTCGATCGTCGACCGCCCATCCGCCAGCGCGTCACGGAGCGCGGGGATCGGCTTGCCGAACTCGTTCGAGGACGCGGGCCCGAAGCGCGGGTCGAGGAACCCGCTGACATCCGGGTAGGTCACGGCCTGGCTGGACAGGTGGATGCCATCCAGCTTGCCGGCGGCGAGATCGGCCAGATAGGTGTCCTCGGGTGCGACGACGAGCTCGGCCCGGATCCCGAGGTTCGTGAGGAGCTGCGCCTTGAGCTCCTGGGCGACCCCGACCGGATCGGGCACCTCCGGGCTGGGCGTCGCCAGATAGCGGATCGAGGTGTCGAAGCCGTCCGCATAGCCGGCCGTCGCGAGGAGGTCCTTGGCCTGGAGCGGATCGAACTCGTACCAGGGGTCGCCGGCGCAGCCGTGCGGGATGGTGCACGGGGTGAAGTGGGTCGCGACCGCCGAACCGGACGGGAAGGCGGTCGAGACGAGACGCTGCCGGTCGATGCCCATGGCGATGGCCCGGCGCACCAGCTTGATGTCGAACGGCGCGAAGGTGGCAGTGAAGCCGAGGTAGACGACGTTCAATCCTTCTCGTGGCGCCGGCTGCAGGCTCACGTCCTCCTCGACGGTCCCGATCGCCGAGGGTTCGAGGTCGTCGATCCCGTCGACCGTCGCGTTCTGGAGCTCGACGAGGCGCGCAGCAGCGGGGTCGCGCCAGCGGACGATGAGCCGCTCGTTCCGTGCGCGCGTGCCCCAGTACTCGTCATAGCGGGCGAGGCTGATCTCGGAGCCACGGTGCCAGCCTTCCGATCGGTACGGACCGGTCCCGTTGACCTCGCTCACGATCGACGCCTCGCCGCCCTGGCCGTCGCTCACGTGCGCCTCGAGCCAGGCCGTGTCGTTGATCGCGAACGCCGGAGCCGCGACCTTCGGCAGGAAGGCGACGTCCGGTCGGCAGAGCTCGAAGGTCACGGTGACCGGGTCGGTCGCGGTGATCCGCTTGAGGTTCCCGGTGTACGCCGCGTGGCTTGCGTCCGGTGCCTCCGCCTGATCGCACGGCGCATCGTCGGCGACGGGATACGACGTGGCAGCGAACGGTCGATCGGTGGGGACCGGCGTGGCCGTCGGGGCACTGTGGGTCGGCCGCACCGTCGCACTCGGTTGCACGGTCGTGCCGCACGCGGCGACGCACAGGGCCACCGCGAGCGCTCGCACGAGCGCCCCGGATGATCGCGTCCCCGGTCGTGACAAGGCCCGCACTGCTCCTGTTGCGAAAGGGTGGGATCCCCGGCCGTCGCTGCCCACACACGGACGCCCGGAGCGTCCGGAAGCCTAGCATCGGTGGTGCCACCGTGGGCGTTGGACGGGCCTCGCGCCGGCCGCCACGCCCAGGAGGTTCGCGTATGCTCCGAACGTGAGATCGATCCGGATCGCCATCGCCCAGATCGCCCCGCAACTGGGGCAGCTGGACGCGAACCTCGCGCGCCATCACGAGTTGCTCGCTGCGGCTCGGGCCGCCGGGGCGCACCTGGTCGTCTTCCCGGAGCTCGGGCTGACCGGCTATCAGCTCCAGGACCTCGCGTCCGAGGTGTCGATGCGGCTCGACGATCCACGGTTGGCCGAGCTCGCGCACGCGACCGAGGACCTGTCGGCGATCGTGTCGTTCGTCGAGGAGTCGGCAGACCACCGGCTGTTCATCGCGGCCGCGCTCATCGAGGACGGCGAGATCCGGCACGTCCATCGGAAGCTGTTCCTGCCGACATACGGCCTGTTCGACGAGCGGCGCTTCTTCGCGGCGGGCGACGTCCTGCGTGCCGTGCCGTCGCGCCTGGGCATCGGCGTGGGGCTGGCGATCTGCGAGGACTTCTGGCATCTCTCGGTCCCGCAGCTGCTCGCGCTCGACGGGGCCCAGATCCTCGTCAACGTCTCGTCGTCACCGGGCCGGGACCTCGCATCGATCAACGAGGTCGGTCTGGGGACGGCCACGTCGTGGCGCACCCTCATGCGCACCTATGCGCAACTGACGACGTCCTTCGTCGTCTTCTGCAACCGGGTCGGCGTCGACGAATCGATCTCGTTCTGGGGCGGCTCCGAGGTCATCGGACCGAATGGCGCCGCGGTCTTCAGCGCGCCGCTCTACGACGAGGGCCTGTTCACCGTCGACATCGAGGCGGGCGACATCCGTCGCGAACGGATCGGCCTGCCACTGCTCCGTGACGAGCGGCCGGAGCTCCAGGTGCGCGAGCTCGCACGGATCGTCGCCGAGCGGGCCGGGTTCACGCCCGACTCGACCGCCGAACCGGGTGCCGAACCGGGTCTCGACGTCGTCCCCGGCGAGCGCCGGCCACGTCCCATCGGGTTCGGGTCCGATGGCAAGCGCGTCGCCGCCCAGGAACCGCATCCGGCAGCCGATCGATGAGCGCGAGTGATCTCGCCAACGACACGGCACCGCCGTTCGAGCTGCCGCCGGAGCTCTCGATCGACACGGACGTCGCACGGCGGGTCATCGCGGAGTTCATCCGGGGCCAGCTCCGGCAGGCGAACTTCGAGCGCCTGGTGCTCGGCCTGTCGGGGGGCATCGACTCGGCCCTGGTCGCGTACCTCGTGGCCGAGGCGATCGGCGCGGACCGGCTGTTGTGCGTGCTGATGCCGTACCGGACCTCGTCGCCCGCGTCGCAGGGGGACGCGGAGGCGGTCGTGGGGGCCCTCGGGACCACGTCGACGATCGTGGACATCAGCCCGATGGTCGACGGCTACTTCGCCGATCGACCCGATGCGAGTGCGCTCCAGCGGGGCAACTTCATGGCCCGACAGCGGATGGCGGTCCTGTACGACCACTCGGTCACCTTCGGCGGCCTCGTCGTGGGGACCGGCAACAAGACCGAGTCGCTGATCGGCTACACGACCCTGTTCGGCGATTCGGCCTGTGCGTTCAATCCCATCGGCGACCTGTACAAGAGCCAGGTCCGCCAGCTCGCGATCGCGATCGGCGTGCCCGACGCGATCGTGCGCAAGGCACCGTCGGCCGACCTGTGGCCGGGCCAGACCGACGAGACCGAAGGCGGCTTCGACTATCCGGCACTCGACCGCCTGCTGTTCTGGCGGGTGGACAAGCGGCGCTCGACCGAGGAGCTCGTCGCGATGGGCTTCGAACCGGCGACGATCGATCGAGTGGACCGGATGATCGCCGGGTCCGAGTTCAAGCGGCAGGTCCCGCCGATCGCCAAGCTCGGTCCCCGAACGGCCGGCGTCGACTATCTCTACCCGCGCCGGCGACCGGGTTCGGCCCGCGAGTGAGCGATGCGGCCGGGACGGAGGGCGACGCCGTCGGCGGCACCCTGTTCGTGGTCGCGACGCCGATCGGGAACCTCGCCGATATCACGTTGCGGGCGCTCGAGACGTTGCGCACCGTGCCGCTCATCGCGGCCGAGGACACGCGCCTGACCCATCGGCTGCTCGACCGGCACGGGATCGGGACGCGGATGACGAGCTACCACGCGCGCAGCGGGCCGAGCCGGACCGAGGCGCTGCTCGCGCATCTGCGCTCGGGAGCCGACCTGGCGCTGGTCACCGACGCAGGGACGCCGGCCGTCAGCGATCCGGGCGGCGAGCTGGTCGCGGCGTGGGCCGCGGAGGGCGGCACGGTCGTGCCGCTGCCGGGGGCATCGGCCGTGCTCGCGGCGATCGCCGGCTCGGGGGTCGCCGGGCCGCGCTGGGCGTTCGAAGGATTCCTGCCGCGCTCCGGGCGCGAGCGTCGCGAGCGACTGGCCCGGATCGCGGCCGACGAACGCGGCACCGTCCTGTTCGAGGCCCCCTCGCGCGTCACCGCCACGCTCTGGGACCTGGCGGCGGTCTGCGGCCGGGACCGGCCCGGGGCCGTCTGCCGTGAGCTGACCAAGGTGCACGAGTCGTTCGTGCGCGGCACCCTGGCCGAGCTGGCCGAGGCCGCATCGGACGGACGGATCCCGCCGCGCGGCGAGTTCGTGCTCGTGGTCGGGCCGGACGACGGCGGACGCCCGTCGGCCGAGGCCGAGGTGGCCGCGGCGGCCGGGCTGGAGGCCGCGATCGCCGAGGTCGAACGGCTCGTGGCCGCGGGGTCGGCCCGCGGCGAAGCCGCGAAACGCGTGGCCGCGGAGACCGGCATCCCGAGGCGCCGGCTGTACGGCGCCGACCCGACGCGCTGACGGTCCGGGTCAGCCGGCCGTTCGGGGCACGTCGCGTCCGCTGTCGTCGTCGTCCGTCTCGGCCGGCTCCGGCCCGTCGGTCTCTGCCTCGTCCTCGGGCGTGCCGCGGATCGCCGCACGGGCCGCGGTGATCGCCACGGCCGCCGCTTTGACGCCGATCCGTACCTGCGGCCCGGCCAGGTTGCCAACAGCTGTCACGGTGCGTTCGTCGGCGGCCAGGTCGAGGACGGCCTCGGCCCCGTCGCGGAGCATCCGCCCCACGGCCGTCAGTGTCCCCAGCGGGCCATCCATGCCCGGGGTCTCGGCGCCCAGGACCGCCTCGCCGGCCATCGCCCCGGCCCGCAGGTCACGCTCGACCTGGAGGCGTTCCCGGTAGAGGACCTCCCACTCCTCGTACGGGATCACGATGGTCGCCAGCGTCTCGTCGATCTCGGCGAACGCTGCGGCCGCGGCGTCGTCGAACGTGGGCTGGTCGCCCGACGCATCGTCCTTGGTGCCCAGGGCCGTGATCCGGTCCTCGACCGCCTGGGCTTCGGCGCTCACGGTCAGGTGCGCCGCCGAAGTCGTCAGCCGGCTGGCCATGGCCGCGCGGGCGCGGGCCACCAGCTCGGGCTTGCCGGAGATCAGCAGGTCCATCGGATAGATGAGGATGTCGAGTTCGGGACCGTGGAGCTGGACCATGTGGTCGGGCACCAGCGCGCTCGAGTTCGAGCCGCCGACCGCGGCCAGCCACTTGGCCGGCTTCGACATCGCCGCCGGTGCCGCCCGCGGCGTCACGTCCAGCCCGGCGTCGCTCACCGCACGGTCGAGATCGGCCGCGACCTGGTCGTAGGCGCCGGGCTTGACGACGAGCGGGACGTGGGCGTCCGCCCAGCGTCGGGCCAAGCTGTGGCCCTTGCGCCAGACCGCGAGGCCGGCCAGGAACAGCAGGAGGACGGCGAGCAGCACGGTCAGCGGATACCCGCGCGCGACGGCCTCGGCGATGCGGCGAGGGTTCCTGTTCGTGTCCGGGGATAGCGCGAGGGTGAGGACACCCAGGACACCCGGCACGATCAGCGCCCCGATCAGCATCATGAGGCGGATGACCTCCTCAGGCACGAACCCCTGTTGGGGCACGAGCACAAGGAGGAAGGTCCCGATCTCCGGCACCGCGACCCCGACGAGGAGCACGAGCCAGATGACCGAACCGAACGTGATCCCGAGGAGGAGGATCTGCCGGGACGCGGGGACGCGGCCGAAGAGGAGCGTGCTCGCCCAACCGAGCGTGGTCGTCAGGATCTTGCTGGCGAACTTGGACCCGAGGGCGACGAGAGCGGCAAGGATGGCCACACGCGCAGGGTGACGTGCCTTGACTCTCGGGCATGCAGCGCGGATCGCCCGCGACCTTGCGTTCATGTGACGCCCGGCGGGGGCACGAAGCCACCACGCCCTGGGCTAGGATTCGCTCGTGACCGCTGCGTCGTCGCCAGGACCCTCGTCGGGGTCGGGCCTCCCGATCCTGGGCCAGCTCTCGCCGGTCGGCCGCGCCTTCCTGCTCGGGACCGTGGCCGTCAGCCTGGTCGCGATCGTCCTGGACTTCGGCTTCCACGTCGATGAGACCGTGCTGTTCCTCGTCTCGGCAGCCGGGATCCTGGGCCTCGCCTGGGTGGTCGGGCTCTCGACCGAGCGCCTCGGCTCCCTGACCGGGCCGCAGGTCGGCGGCATCCTGAACGCGACCTTCGGCAACATCGCCGAGCTGATCATCGCCTTCTTCGCGTTGCAGGCGGGTCTGATCGAGGTCGTGAAGGCGTCGATCACGGGCTCGATCATCGGCAACCTGCTGCTCGTGCTCGGCGCGAGCGTGCTGTTCGGCGGACTCCGCCACGGGACCCAGACGTTCAGCCAGCGCATCGCCGGCTCGAACGCGGCGCTCCTGGTGGTCGCCGCGATCGGCCTGTTCGTGCCGGCCGTCTTCGCGTTCTCGAGCGACCCCGGCCAGGGCACGCGGACGGAGGAGTCGGTCCTGGTGTCGTTCGCGCTGATCGCCGGCTACGTGCTCTCGCTCGTCTACCAGTTCACGAACCCGGACAAGACGCTCGGCGGCCACGGCGAGCCGTCCGGCCATGGCGGCCCGGCGTGGAGCCGCAACGTCGCGGTCATCGTGCTGCTGCTCGCGGCCGTGCTGCTCGCGGTGCTGTCCGAGATCCTGGTCAGCTCGATCGACGCCTTCATCGAGGCCTTCGGGCTCACCCCGTTCTTCGTCGGCGTCGTCCTCATCCCGACGATCGGCAACCTCGCCGAGCACCTGGTCGCCGTGCAGCTCGCCTACAAGGACAAGATGGAGTTCGCGATGGCGGTCTCCTACGGGTCGAGCCTGCAGGTGGCGCTCTTCGTGGCCCCGGTCCTGGTGTTGCTCGGCGTGGTCATGGGCCAGCCGATGGACCTCATCTTCCAGCCGCTCGAGGTCGCCGCGGTCGCTGCCGCGGTCGGCATCAGCGCGCTGATCGCGCTCGACGGCGAGTCGAACTGGCTCGAGGGGGCGCTCCTGATGATCGTCTACGCGATCCTGGCCTTCTCGTTCTACGAGTTCGTGGCGCCACTCTGAGGCTGAGGGGGCCCACGGTGCGCACGGATGGCCGCGGAATCCAGGTGGCCCCGCCGCTCAGTCAGCGTTGGCGGGGCCACCCGAAGGGAAGACCGGCCGATCGAGCGGCCGCAGCACCCATCTTCTGAACGTGCCCGCACCCGGGACATGGCTCGATGGTCCGGGCCCGCACGCGCGAGTGGCGGCGGGTCGTTGCCGCAGCGCAACGGGCACCGAGGCGTGCGTGCACCGCGCGGGTTTCCATCCTCAGCCGCGTCGCGATCGAGGCCTAGACTCCGCGACCCGCGGCCTGGAGCCAGCAGACGGGCAGCCGGCCCCGTCGTCCCGGACCGAGGGCTCGGAAAGCGTGACCTCCATGACACGACGGCAAGGCATCGAGGCGGCGCTCGCGGCCTGGTGTGACGCGGAGTCGCGACTCACGGCTCATGTCGGTGATCCCGACAAGGTCAGGCGAGAGATCGCGACGTATCGCGACGAGTTCCAGCGACGATGCGCCCAGGAAGTGATCGTGCCGATGGACTTTGCGTCGCACGCCTCCGAGGCGGCCGTCGGCGTCGCCGCGGGTTAGGGTCCGAGGCCAGACACCCGTCGCGGAGGCGACTCCGCACGCCCCGGAAAGCGCGGCTCGACCGGGCTTGGCGGCGTACGGGCACATGTTGCGTCGGAAAATTCGATGCAGCATCCTCCCGAGATGCTCAGTTGGACGGACTTCTCGCACATCCGTCCGGATCTGGCCGCCATGGGCCGAAGCCTGCTGTACGAAGGTGGGCGCATCGGACTCGGCTTCCTCGGGACGACTCGCCAGGACGGCGGCCCGCGCGTGCACCCGATCTGCCCGCTGGTCACCGACGACGGCCTGTACGCGTTCATCGTGCCGGGACCCAAGCGCGAGGATCTCCGTCGGGACGGGCGATACGCCCTTCACAGCGAAACGTTTCCGCCGCCGCGGCATGACGACGCGTTCTACGTCACCGGGAGGGCCGTGTTCGTCGAGGATGCGCGGCTTCGCGATTTGTTGACCCGTCAGTTCCTTGCCGAACGGGATCTCGTCTCCCCATGGGAGGGATTCGAGGCTCAGGACCTTGTCGAGTTCAAGCTGGAACGCTGCCTGCTGACGCTGACGCAGGCGCGGTCCGATCTGCCGGCCGGCCACACGATCTGGCAGGCAGACGCCGGATGACCACACGAGTCCGACGGCGAGTCTCGGGCCAGCCTGTGCAGGACGAAGCGGTCACGACGGCACGGGAGGGGACGCGCACCGTCGTGACCGATGGGGATGGGCGCGTTGATCAGGCGGCGGCCTCCTCGGCCTCGGCCTCGTCGTCATCCTCGTCGCCCGGCTCGCCGGTCGCCTCGGCGCCCTCGGGGATCGGCTCTGACGCGGGCGCCTCGCCCAGCGCCTCGGCCTGGGCGCTGAGCGACTCCGCGGCCTGCTGGGCCTCGTAGTCCTTCTTGCGCCGGCCCGATAGCATCTCGACGCGCGAGGCCACGATCTCGGTCTTCCAGTGTCGCTGGCCGCGGTCGTCGTCCCACGAGCGGGTCTGGAGGCGACCCTCGATGGCGACCTGCTGGCCCTTGCCGAGGTACTGGCCGGCGATCTCCGCGAGCCGGTCCCACGTGACGATCGGGCTGTATTCGGCCTTCTCCTTGCCGACGCCCAGGAACTCGTTGCTGGCCACGGTGAACGTCGTGACGTTCTTGCCGCTGGCCAGGCTGCGCATCTCCGGGTCGCGCGTGAGGCGCCCCGTGAGCAGGACCTTGTTCACGGTCCGATCTCCTTCCCGGTCGGCCGGTCGCACCGGTCACGACCCTGCGTCTGCGGCGGGCAGTCACGGCGGGCTGGCGTCAGGTCGCCGGCCCCGGCGGGCCGGGCCCCCGGCGGATCGGCGGTCGGCGTTCGGCGGGGCCGGCTGACGAGCCTGGCGGGCGAATCGGACCGTACCAGCGAGCCCTTATCGGGCAGGTATCGCGGACTTCACCGCCGCTGCACGGCGGCGCGGCTCAACCGGCGGTCGCACCCTTGGGTCGGGGGCCGCTGGTCGGTGGGAGCGATCCGCCACCGAGCGGACGGTCGGGGACGATCGTGGGGCGCGAGGCGGGATCCGGATCGGGCCCACGAAGCTCGACGGACGCCGAGCCCTCACCCGCCATCGCGGCCGAACTGCCGTCGGACGTCGTCGCGACCGGGGACACCGTCTTGGTTCGCGGCGAGCGCCGCGTGTGTCCGACGCGACCGCCCAGGTCGGGCAGGACCAGCTCCTCGGGGTGCGGCGTCGCCTGGCGCCGGATCATCGCGAGCACGGTCGGGTCCGGCTCCGGGGCCGTGACCGCGTAGAGGTCGCAGAACAGGTTCACGAGGTCCGGGTCGAACTGCGTGCCCGAGTGGCGGCGCAGCTCCGCGATCGCCTGGTCGTGGCTCATCGCTCGCTTGTAGGGTCGGTCGTGGATCATCGCGTCATAGGCGTCGGCGATGGCGACGATCCGGGCGCCGAGCGGGATCTCGTTGCCGCGCAGCCCGTATGGGTAGCCGTGGCCGGCGAACCGCTCATGGTGGTGGAGGATGATCGGCACGGCGTCCTTGAGGGCCGCGGCCTGCTCGAGGATGACCTGGCCGATGCGCGGGTGCTGGACCACCGAGCGCCACTCGCCGGTGGAGAGCGCCGACGGCTTCTCGAGGATCTCCTCGGGGATCGCGACCTTGCCGACGTCGTGCAGGAGCGCGGCGACCTGGATCCGGTCGATCTCCGCGTCCGGCAGTTGCAGCTGGCGGGCGATCTCGACCACGATCGAGGCGATCAGGGCCGACGGCTGGCCGCGGTAGTGGGGGAGCGGCAGGATGTACGACGCGAGCGCCGTAGTCGCCGCGTTCCGGGCGTGCCGCCCGATCTCCACGGCCCTGGCCCGCCCGGCGCTCGAGATCGGGGCACGCGGGACGCGGGCGTCGTCATCGGGCTCCGCGAAGATGTACGTCTGGTTCCGGCCGAGCGACTTGGCCGAGTACATGGCCGCGTCCGCGTCGCGCACGAGCGATTCGGCCCGCAGGAGCGTGCCCGAGCCGCCGGCGATGCCGATCGAGATCGTGACCGACAGCTCCGGGTTGCCCTCGACCGAGAAGCGCTCACGCTGGACGAGGTTGCGGAGCTTCTCCATCAGGACGGAGCCTTCCTCGACACCGGTCTCGGTGAGGATCAGCATGAATTCCTCGCCGCCGTACCGGCCGATCATGTCGCTGGCCCGCAGGTTCGCGCCGAGCGTCTGGGCGACGCCGCGCAGGACCACGTCGCCGGCCGCATGGCCGTACGAGTCGTTCACGGTCTTGAAGTGGTCGATGTCGACGAAGGCGACCGACAGCGGGCGCTCGTAGCGGCCGGCACGCTCGACCTCGGCGAAGAGCGCCGCCAGGAGCGCACTGCGGTTCGCCACGCCCGTCAGGCGATCGAAGGTGGCCAGGTTCGTGGACTCGGTCATCGCGACCGCGATGCCGTTGATGGCGCGGCCGAGGCGACCTTCCAGCCCAGTGCCCCGCGCCTTGACGGTGGTCTCGTAATCGCCGGCGGCGAGGCGCTCCGCAGCCGTGACCAGGCGGCCGAACCGGATCCGGAGCAACAGGTAGGTGACGCCCGCGGTCAAGGACACGCCGATCGTCGCAGCCGCGATGGCCGCGATGACGGAGCGTCCGACTTCGTTCATCCAATCGGTCGCCACGGCGGGCACCGAAATGACGAGGATCCCGATCGCGACCACAGCCGCAAGCGCCAGGACCCCAAACAGGCGCATCACCGGTCAAGGCTACCGGTGGCCGGGGGCCCTCACAGGTCCGTAGGAGGTACCGGTCCGCAACACCCGGTGGTACGGTCGCCGACCGTTGCGTCCGTGGCCGTGGCCGGCTGCTATACTCCGCCCGTCCTCGTCCACAGTGGGCTCGCCAACCGCGACGGCCCGTGAACCAGGAGGTCAGCGATCGCGCTAGGAGGGCGCATCGGCCGCCCCGTGAGGCGACCGAGCGACCGATCGAAAGCGCCTCGTCGAAGCGTCGGCGGCGCAAGACGGGAGACGTCTACCCAGCCCCAAGACCTAGGGTCAGGGGCTTTTTGTTTGGACGCCGCCTGACATGCCCGCCACGGTGATCGTCGGCCTTCAGTGGGGCGACGAGGGCAAGGGCAAGACGACCGACTTCCTCGCGGAGCAGGTCGCGATGGTCGTGCGCTACCAGGGCGGCGACAACGCGGGTCACACGGTCGTGAGCGGCGACGAGGTGTTGAAGCTCCGGCTCGTGCCATCGGGCGTGTTGTACCCGCACATCACCTCGGTCATCGGCAACGGGGTGGTCGTGAACCCGGTGACGCTCATCGGCGAGCTCGACATGCTGGCCTCGCGCGGGATCGACGTGAGCCGGGTCCGGGTCAGCCGCAGCGCGCACGTGATCATGCCGTACCACGTCGCCCTCGACGTGGCCAACGAGGCGCGTCTCGACGGTGACAAGGTGGGCACGACGGGGCGGGGGATCGGCCCGACCTACGGCGATCGCGCCTGGCGACTCGGGCTGCGCATGGAGGACCTGCTCGACCGGGCGGTCCTGCGCGAGCGGATCGAACGCCTGCTGCCCGACAAGAACCTGCTGCTCACCTCGATGGGCGCCGAGCCGTTCGAGGCGGGCGCGCTGGTCGACGAGGCGGTCCGCTGGGGCGAGCGCCTGCTCGATCACCTCGACGACACGACGTGGCTGGTCCAGTCGGCGCTCGGGCGCGGAGAGCACGTCCTGCTCGAGGGCGCGCAGGGCACGCTCCTGGACCTCGATCACGGCAGCTATCCGTTCGTGACCTCCTCGAACCCGGTCGCGGGTGGCGCCTGCACCGGCGGCGGCATCGGCCCGCTCCAGGTCGATGAGGTCATCGGCGTGATGAAGGCGTACTCGACACGGGTCGGGTCCGGGCCGTACCCGACCGAGCTCCGCGACGCGATCGGGGCGGGCATCGCCGAGCGCGGCCACGAGTTCGGGACGGTGACCGGGCGACCGCGACGCGTCGGCTGGTTCGACGCCGTGCCGCTGCGCTATGCCGTCGCGGTCAACAGCGTCAGCTCGATCATGGTCAACAAGCTCGACATCCTCTCGGGCATCGATCCGCTGCGGGTGTGCGTCGCCTACGAGATCGACGGCAAGCACGTCGAAACCTGGCCATCGAGCGGCGCCGCGCTCGCGCGTGCGACCCCGATCTACGACGAGTATCCGGGCTGGTCCGAGCTGATCCACGACGTCCGCTCACTCGCGGACCTGCCCGAGAACGCGCGGCGATACCTCAGTGCCATCGAGAGCCACGCGGGCGTGCCGATCGTCCTCGTATCGGTGGGTCCCGAGCGGACGCAGACGATCGAGCGGGCCTGGCGCCCGATGCGCAACCGGGCCGGGATCCCGGCATGAGCACGGCCAGCCTCCTCATGCCGACACGGGTCCTCATCGTCGGCGGAGGTGGCCGGGAACACGCCCTCGCCTGGAAGCTCGGTTCGGAACCCGGCGTGAACGAAGTGATCGTGGCGCCGGGGAGCGCCGCGATCGCGCGTGAGCCGCGTGTCCGCTGCCTGGACGTGGATCCGCTCGACGGCGACGCCGTCGTGTCCCTGGCCCGACGGGTCTCGGCCGAACTCGTCGTCGTCGGCCCGGAGGCGCCGTTGGCCGCCGGCGTCGCCGACGCGCTCACGGCGGCCGGGGTCGCCGTCTTCGGGCCATCGGGGGCGGCGGCGCGGATCGAAAGCAGCAAGGCGTTCTGCCACGAGGTCGCCGCGGCCGCCGGAGTCCGCATGGCCCGCGCCTCGACGTTCACGACCGTCGAGCCCGCGACGGCGTTCGCGCGCAAGCTCGCGTCCGCCGGACAGGGCGTGGTCGTCAAGGCCGACGGGCTGGCCGCCGGCAAGGGTGTCACGGTCTGCGACGACGTCCGGGAAGCGACCCACGCGCTCACGTCGGCCCTGGCCAGGCGGGGCGCACGTGTCGTCGTCGAGGAGCGACTCGTCGGCCGCGAGGCGAGCCTCATCGCCCTCGCCGACGGCCGCGATGTCCTGGCGCTGCCGCTGGCACGCGACCACAAGCGCCTGCTCGATGGCGACGCGGGGCCGAACACCGGCGGCATGGGCGCCTACAGCCCGCTCGAGGACCTCTCCGATGACGCGGTACCGGCGCTTCTGGAGACGTTTCACCGGCCGATGCTCGCCGAACTCGCCCGCCGCGGGACGCCGTTCCGAGGTGCCCTGTACGCCGGACTGATGCTGACCGACGACGGCCCGGTCCTGCTCGAATGCAACGCCCGCTTCGGCGACCCGGAAACGCAGGTGCTGCTCCCGCGCCTGGCCGTGGCGATCGGGCCGCTGCTCCTCGCTGCCGCCCGCGGTGAGTTGGCTGGCGCTGCCAGGGCACTCGGCATCGCCGACGGGCGCCTGCCGGCCTTCCCGGGAGCGACGGTCGGGATCGTACTGGCGACCGCCGGCTATCCGGACGCCCCTCGTCCCGGTGGCGTGATCTCCGGCCTCGACGTCGCCGTGGACGGCGGTGCGATCGTCCTCCACGCCGGCACCGCCATCGGCCCGGATGGCCATCTCGTCACCGCCGGCGGGCGGGTCCTCGCGGTCGTCGGTCGCGGCCGGGATCTCGAGCTCGCCCGGGCGCGGGCCGAGGCGGCCGCCGACGCCATCACCTTTGACGGCGTCCAGCGCCGCCACGACATCGGTCTGACACCGGCGGTCGCCGCGGCCACATCCGGGGCGTCGCGATGATCCGCCGGTACACGCTCGCCGAGATGGGCGCGATCTGGTCCGAGGTGGCACGGTTCGAGGCGATGCTCCAGGTCGAGCTGGCCGTCGCCCGGGCCCAGTCCGCGCGAGGCCAGATCCCGACCGAAGCCCTGGCCGCGATCGAGGCGCGCGCCACCATCGACCTGCCGCGGATCGAGGAGATCGAGAAGACCACCGACCACGACGTGATCGCGTTCGTCAGCCAGGTCGCGGAGTCGGTCGGTCCCGAGGGGCGGTATCTCCATCTCGGCCTGACCAGCAGCGACGTCGTCGACACCGGCCTCGCCCTCCAGCTCCGGACGGCCGGCGAGCGGCTCCTGGCCGATTGCGACCACCTGACCCTGGCGATCATCGGCCGCGCCCGGGCCGAGGCCGAGACGGTGATGATGGGCCGGACCCATTCGGTCCATGCGGAGCCGACGACGCTAGGCCTCAAGCTCGCCGGCTGGGCCTTCGAGCTCGATCGGGGGCGGACCCGGCTGGCCGCCGCCGTCGATGAGATCGGGACCGGCAAGATCTCCGGACCCGTCGGGACGTACAGCCACCTCGCGCCGGACATCGAGGCCGAGGTGCTGGCGGCCCTGGGGCTCCACGCCGACCCGGTCAGCACGCAGATCGTGCAGCGTGACCGGCACGCGGCGCTGCTCGGGGCGATCGCCGTGATCGGCGGCTCGCTGGAGCGCTTCGCGACCGAGGTCCGCAACCTCCAGCACACCGAGATCGGCGAGCTCCAGGAGCCGTTCACGGCCGGTCAGAAGGGCTCGTCGGCGATGCCCCACAAGCGCAATCCGATCCTGTCCGAGCGGATCGCCGGCCTGGCTCGTCTGCTCCGCGGCTATGCCGGCACGGCCCTCGAGGACCAGCCGCTCTGGCACGAACGCGACATCAGCCACTCCAGCGCCGAGCGGGTCATCCTGCCCGACGCCACGATCGTCCTCGACTACATGCTCGTCCGGATGACCGGGCTGGTCGAAGGGCTCGTGGTCCGCTCCGAGCGGATGCGCGAGAACATCGCGCGCGGTCTTGGCCTGCACGCCTCGTCGCGGGTCCTCGTCGCCCTTGTGGAGCGTGGCGGGCTGCCTCGCGAGGAGGCATACGCGATCGTCCAGCGCGCCTCGCTGCGGGCGGCGGACGAGCGCGCTCCGCTGCGCGACCTGCTCGCCGTCGATCCGGCCGTCGCCGCGAAGCTCTCACTGAGCGAGCTCGACGCCTCCTTCGATGAGGCCGCCTTCCTGCAACACGTGCCCACCGTGATCAAGCGGCTCGACGGCCTCGGCGACGCCGTCGCGGCCCGCACCTCGATCGCCAAGCCGACGGTGCCCGATGCTGCTGGCTGAGCACTTCCTGCGCTCGGGCAAGGTCCGCGACCTGTATGAGCTCCCGGACGGTCGGATGCTCCTGGTCGCGTCTGATCGCATCTCGGCCTTCGATGTCGTGTTGCCGACCGCGATCCCCGACAAGGGCCGGCTGTTGACCGGCCTGTCGCGGTTCTGGTTCGCCGAGACGGCCGGCATCGTCCCGAACCACCTGCTCGACACGGATCCGGTCATCGTCTCGACGGCGTTCGCCGCCGCGCTGGAGACCGTCGATCGATCGGATGCGGACACCGGCCCGATCGCCGGGCTGCGCGGCCGGATCATGGTCTGTCGGCGAGCGGCCGTGGTCCCGATCGAGGCGGTCGTGCGCGGCTACCTCGCCGGTTCGGGCTGGAAGGAGTACGTCGACCGGCGCACGGTCTGCGGTCTGCCGCTCCCCTCGGGCCTGCGCGAGAGCGACCAGCTCCCGGAGCCGCTCTTCACGCCGGCGACGAAGGCGGAACAGGGCGAGCACGACGAGAACATCGACTTCGACCGGATGGTCGAGCACATCGGGAGCTGGAGCGGTCAGGCCGACGCCGGCGAGCTGGCCGAGATGATCCGCGACCAGGCCATCAAGCTCTATCGATACGGCGCGGCGATCGCCGCGCGACGCGGGATCCTGCTCGCCGATACGAAGTTCGAGTTCGGGGTCGTGCCCGAGACCGGTGAGCTGGTCCTGATCGACGAGGTCATGACCCCGGATTCGTCCCGGTTCTGGGATGCCGAGGCCTACGAGCCCGGCGGCGCCCAGCCGAGCTTCGACAAGCAGTTCCTGCGCGACTGGCTCGAGACCCAGTCGTGGGACAAGACCGCACCGGGCCCGATCATCCCCAGGCACGTCGTCGAGGGCACCCGGGGCCGCTACGTCGAGGCCTTCGAACGGATCACCGGCGCCAGCTTCGAGCGTTACCTCCAGGAGGATGTCCTCGCCCCATGACCAGCTACCGATTCGCGGTGAACGTCACGCCCAAGCCCGGCATCCTCGATCCTCAGGGGCGGGCCGTCGAAGGCAGCCTCGGCCACCTCGGGATCGAGGGCGTCAGTGCCGTTCGCGTGGGACGTCGGGTGGAGCTGACGGTCGATTCAGACGACGAGTCGGGGGCCCTGGCGGTCGTGGAGCGCCTGGCCGCGGAGCTGTTGTCGAACCCGCTGATCGAGGCGTATGCGATCGAGGCCATCGGGGCGACCTCGTCGCTCGTCGGCACCGCCAAGGGGTCCGACTGATGGCCGTCCGCGTCGGCGTCGTCGTCTTCCCGGGCAGCAACTGCGATCGCGACACGGTCGCCGCACTCGATCTCGTCGGTGCGGAGCCGGTCGTCCTGTGGCACGAGCACGCGACGCTCGATGGTGTCGCGGCCGTCATCCTGCCGGGCGGCTTCGCATACGGCGACTACCTGCGCGCCGGAGTGATCGCGCGGTTCAGCCCGGTCATGCGGGCCGTGGCGGCCTTCGCCGCCGACGGCGGACTCGTCCTGGGCATCTGCAACGGGTTCCAGGTGCTCGCCGAAGCGGGACTGGTCCCGGGCGCCCTCCTGCGCAACCAGTCGCTCCGGTTCGCGGGCCAGGAGGTTCGGATCGCCGCCGAGCGGGCCGACACACGGTTCACGCACGGTCTCGAGGTCGGGCGGCCGCTGCGCATGCCGGTCGCCCACGGTGAGGGCTGCTACTACGCCGACGACGCGACGCTCGATGCGCTCGAGCGGGACGGACAGGTCCTGTTCCGGTACGTGGACGCCTCAGGGGCCGCCGCCGGACCCGACGACGCGGCGAACCCGAACGGCTCGTTGCGAGCGATCGCCGGCGTCCTGAACGCGGCCGGCAACGTGGCCGGGCTCATGCCCCACCCGGAACGGGCGAGCGAGGCGATCCTCGGCTCCGACGATGGGGTCGGGATCATCCGGGCGCTGGTCGAGAGCGCCGCCCGCGCCGCATCGGGCGCCGACGCCACGCCGGTCGGGGCCGGCGGCCGGTGACGATCGCGGAGGTCCCCGTGGAGCCGCTCCATCGCCGGCTCGGCGTCACCGACGACGAGCTCGACGCGATCCGGGACCGGCTCGGCGGCCGCGATCCCAACGACCTCGAGCTCGCGATGTTCAGCGTCATGTGGAGCGAGCACTGCTCGTACAAGAGCTCGAAGCCGCTCCTGCGGACCCTGCCGACCGCCGGCGAGGGCGTGGTCGCCGGGCCGGGCGAGAACGCCGGCGTCATCTCGATCGGCGACGGGCTCGCGGTGGCGTTCAAGATCGAATCGCACAACCACCCATCGGCGGTCGAGCCGTATCAGGGCGCTGCGACCGGCGTCGGCGGGATCCTGCGCGACATCTTCACGATGGGCGCCCGGCCGATCGCGGTCCTCGATGCCCTGCGCTTCGGCGATCCGGCGGATGCCCGGACCCGTCACCTCGTCGACGGCGTCGTGCGTGGGGTCGGTGGCTACGGCAACTGCGTCGGCGTCCCGACGGTCGGCGGCGAGCTCGTCTTCGACCCGACGTACGAGGGCAATCCGCTCGTCAACGTCATGGCCATCGGGCTGCTCGAGGAGCGGCGACTGACGCTCGCGACCGCCGGGCGGCCCGGCGACCTGGTCGTGCTCTACGGCTCGACGACGGGACGCGACGGGATCGGCGGCGCGTCCGTGCTCGCCTCGGCGACCTTCACCGACGACGACCCCTCGAAACGCCCGTCCGTCCAGGTCGGCGACCCGTTCGCCGAGAAGCTCCTGATCGAGGCGAGCCTCGAGCTGATCGAGCGAGGCCTGGTCGAAGGGCTGCAGGACCTCGGGGCGGGCGGCATCACCTGCGCCACGTCGGAGACCGCCGACCGGGCCGGGACCGGCATCGTGGTCGACCTCGATGCGATCCCGCGCCGCGAGCCCGGCCTCGAGCCGTTCGAGGTGATGATCAGCGAATCGCAGGAGCGGATGTGCGCGGCGGTCGACCCGGCTCGCTGGTCTGACGTCCGCGAGGTCTGCACCCGCTGGGGGATCCCGGTCGCGATCATCGGCCGCGTCACCGACGATGGCGACATCGTCGTGGTGGACGGCGGTCTCGACGCCGACGGGGCCCCGAAACCCGGATCATCCGAGCTCGCCCGGATCCCGGCCCGGGCGCTGACCAGTGACGCGATCGTCCATGAGCGCCTCGCCGCCCGGCCGACGCACCATCGTGCGGCACCGGCCCCGGGCGCACCGCTGGAGCCCGTCGATCGACTGCCGGAGCGGGGGATGGATCCCGGCGCGGTCCTGCTCGCCCTGCTGGGCTCGGCCAACCTGTCCTCGCGACATCCGGTCTTCCACCAGTACGACTCCACCGTCGGGGCGGACACCGTCGCCGGACCCGGGCGCGGCGCGGCGGTGCTGCGGGTCAAGGGCACGACGAAGGCCCTCGTGGCCACCACTGATGGCAACCAGGGTGTGGGCCAGACGGACCCGTGGCTCGGCGCCGCGCTGTCGGTGGCCGAGGCGACGCGGAACGTCTCGATCACGGGCGCCCGGCCGCTGGGCGTGACGAACTGCCTGAACTACGGCGACCCCACGCGACCGGAGGCGTTCTGGCAGCTGACCGAAGGGGTCCGCGGACTGGCGGACGCGTGCCGGGCGCTGGGCCTGCCCGTGACCGGCGGCAACGTGTCGCTCTACAACGAGTCGCCGACCGGCGCGATCGCGCCGACCCCGGAGATCGGCGTGGTCGGCCTGCTCGACGACGTCTCGACGCTGGTCGGCCCGGCGTTCCAGCTGCCGCTCGACACGATCCTGTTGGTCGGCGATCCGCTGCCCGGGTTGGCCGGATCGGCCTACGCGGCGCTCGCGGGCGCGGCCGTCGAGGACGGACCGCCTGGCCTCGATCTCGCCCGCGAGGCCGCGCTGCAGGTCTTCGTCCGCGAGGCGATCGCCCGGGGCCTCGTCGCGTCGGCGCAGGACGTGTCGGGTGGGGGACTGGCGGTCGCCATCGCCGAGTGCGCCATGTGGGGCGGTCTCGGGGCGAGCGTCCGGATCGCGGTCGCGAACTCGCCGGCCGTTGACCTGTTCGGCGAGAGCCCGTCGCGCCTCGTCCTGAGCTGCCGGCCACGGTTCGCAGCGGCCCTCGAGCTGCTCGCCCGCCAGCACGGCCTGCCCGTCCAGTCGATCGGCTCGGTCGGTGGCGACCGGCTGGTCGTCGAACTGGCGGGTTCCGGTGCGACGGGGGCCGCGGAGGAACGGGGGAGCCGGATCGCGGATGCGCTCGAGGTGCCACTCGCGGACCTGCGCCACACCTGGGAGCACGGGCTGTCCCGGGCCCTCGGCTGGGAGGGCTGACCGATGTGTGGCGTGTTCGGAGCGGTCCTGGCCGACGACGAGGGGATGGACGCGGCGTCGGTCGCGGCCCTCGGCCTCTTCGCTCTCCAGCACCGGGGCCAGGAATTGGCCGGCCTGGCGGTCAGCGACGGCGACCAGCTCATGCTCTACAAGGACCTCGGCATGATCAGCACGGTCCTCGACGATCGCCGGCTGCCGAGCCTTCGAGGCGGGCTGGCGATCGCCCACTGCCGCTATTCGACGACCGGTTCGACGATCTGGGAGAACGCCCAGCCGACGTACCGCCGCGGCCCGCGCCGAGCCATCGCGATCGGCCACAACGGCAACCTCGTCAACACGCGCGACCTGCTGACCCAGCTCGAGGGCGGTCGCACCCGGCTGCCCGCCTCGACCGACACCGAGCTCCTGACCGCGCTGCTCGCGGACGAGCCGGCCGCCGACACGGTCCAGGCGCTCGTCCAGGTCCTGCCCCGGGTCAAGGGGGCGTTCACTCTCGTCATCCTCGACGAGCGGCGGGTCATCGGGGTGCGCGATCCGCACGGCTTCCGGCCGCTCGTCCTTGGCCGGCTGCCGCGTACGGCGCTGGTCGGCGGTCCGACCGACGGCCTGTGGAGCGGCGACGAGGCCGAGGCCGGTTGGTGCCTCTCCTCGGAGACGGCCGCCCTCGACATCGTAGGCGCGGAGTACGTGCGCGACGTCGAACCGGGCGAGATCGTGATCCTGGAGCGCGGGCGGGCGCCCCGCTCGGTCCGTTATGCGGCGGCGACCCCGGCACTGTGCGTGTTCGAGCTCATCTACTTCGCCCGGCCGGACTCGTACATGGAAGGCCGCAATCTCTACGAGGCGCGGCGCCAGATGGGCATGCAGCTGGCCGGGGAGCATCCGGTCGAGGCTGACCTGGTCATGCCCGTGCCCGACACCGGCGCTCCTGCCGCGGCCGGGTTCGCCGAGGCATCGGGGATCCCGTACCGCGAAGGGATGTATCGCAACCGCTACGCCGGGCGGACCTTCATCCAGCCATCGCAGGGGCTGCGCCATCGCGGCGTCACGATCAAGCTCAACCCGCTGCGCGAGGTCGTGAACGGCAAACGCCTGATCGTCGTCGACGATTCGATCGTGCGCGGGACGACGACCAAACGGATCGTGGAGCTGCTGCGCAAGGCCGGGGCGACCGAGGTGCACGTCCGGATCAGTGCCCCGCCGATCTACCACCCGTGCTTCTACGGCATCGACACCTCGATCGAGACCGAGCTCATCGCGTCCACGCACACGGAGGCGGAGATCCGCGAGTTCATCGGGGCGGATTCGCTCGGCTACCTCTCGATCCGCGGGGTCCTCGCGGCACTGGACCTGCCGTACGACCAGTTCTGCTTCGCCTGCTTCGACGGGAACTACCCGGAACCGGTCCCGTACGACGCGTCGAGCCGGAAGTTCATGCTCGAGGAGCCGCTAGCCGTGGGTGCAGACCCCGTTGGCTGACTCGAGGACCGCCTATCGGGCGGCTGGCGTCAACATCGCGGCCGGCGAGCGTGCGGTCGAGCTCATCCGGGCGCACGTCGAATCGACGCGGCGGGCCGAGGTCATCGGTGGCCTGGGTGGGTTCGGGGGCGCCTTCGCCATCCCGGCCGGGTACCGCGAGCCGGTGCTCGTCGCCTCGACCGACGGCGTGGGCACGAAGACGGCCGTGGCCTCGGCGATCGGTCGGTTCGACACCATCGGCATCGATCTCGTGGCGATGTGCGCGGACGACGTCGTGTGCACCGGTGCCGAGCCGCTGGCCTTCCTCGACTACGTGGCCGTCGGCCAGCTCGATCCGACGGCCGTCGCCGAGCTGGTGGGCGGCGTTGCCGCCGGTTGTCGGGAGGCCGGCTGCGCCCTGATCGGCGGCGAGACCGCGGAGCACCCGGGCCTCATGGAGGCCGACGCCTTCGACATCGCGGGCACGGCGATCGGCGTGGTCGAGCGCAGCCGGGTCATCGATGGTTCGGCCGTTCAGGTCGGCGATGCGATCGTCGGCCTCGGATCGTCCGGGCTCCATTCGAATGGCTACTCCCTGGTGCGCGCCCTCGTGGCGCAGTGGGACCTCGATGCCGCGGAGCCGTACCAGGCTCGCCTCCGTCGGACGCTCGGGGACGCCGCGACCGAGGATGTCCTCGCCGATGCCCCCCAGGAGATGATGGCCACCCTCGGCGAGGTGCTGCTGACCCCGACCAGGATCTACGCCCGGGCGATCCTCGCGGCACGCGAGGCGCTCGTGGTGGCCGGCACCGACCTGCATGGCCTCGCCCACATCACCGGCGGCGGTCTTCCGGGCAACGTCCCGCGCGCCCTGCCCGATGGCCTCGCGGCCCGCCTGGACCCCGACCGCTGGCGCATGCCATCGGTCATGCGGCTCCTGGGCGCCCTCGGCGGGATGGACGATCTCGAGCTCCGAGCGACCTTCAACGGGGGGCTCGGGATGGTCGCCGTCGTGCCGCCCGAGGCGGTGCCGCTCGTCATCGAGGCGCTGGCCGCGTCCGGCGTCGCCAGCGCGCTCGTCGGTGAGGTGATCGCCGCCGACGCCGACGGCGGGAGTCGCTATATCGAGGGCCCCCTCGAGGACGTTCGTTGAGCGGCCGGATCGCGGTCGGCGTGTCGGGCGCGGGGTCGAACCTCCAGGCGCTGCACGCGTCGGCGGGCCGCGGCGAGCTCGGCGGAGAGATCGTCCTCGTCTTCGCCGACCACGCGTGCCCGGCCCTGGACTGGGCCACGGAGCAGGGCATCGACACGGCGCTGGTGCCCGGCGGAGACGATGCCGCGCTCCACGAGGTCCTCGCCGCGGCCAGCGCGGACGTCGTCGTGCTGGCGGGCTACATGCGGATCGTGGGCCGCCGCGTCCTGGCCGCCTTCCCGGCCCGGATCCTCAACACGCACCCCTCGCTGCTGCCCGCGTTCCCGGGCGCGCGCGCCGTGCGGGACGCCATCGACCATGGCGCGACGGTCACGGGCTGCACCATCCACATCGTGGACGAGGCCCTCGACGGCGGCCCGATCGTCGCGCAGGAAGCGGTCGCGATCCTGCCCGGTGACGACGCCGAGACGCTCCACGCCCGGATCCGTGCCGTCGAGCATCGGCTGCTGCCACGGGCCGTCGGTCTGCTCCTGGCCGGGGCGCTCTCGGTCGCGGCCGATGGCCGGCACGTGGTCCTGGACCTCGACCGCGCCGATTCCGCGGTCCCGCGCCCGCGCCGCGCCCTCCTGTCGGTCTCGGACAAGACCGGCCTCGTCGATCTCGGCCGCGGGCTGCTCGCGCGTGGCTTCGAGCTCATCTCGACCGGCGGCACGGCCCGAGCGCTGCGCGACGCAGACCTGCCGGTCACCGACGTGGCCGCCGTGACCGGCTTTCCGGAGATGCTCGACGGACGGGTGAAGACGCTGCATCCGCGGGTCCACGGCGGCCTGCTGGCCGATCGCCGGCTCGACGACCATCGACACCAGATCATCGCCGCCGCCATCGCCCCGTTCGAGTTGGTCGTCGTGAACCTGTATCCGTTCGCGGCGGCGCTCGAGCGGCCAGGGATCACCGTCGACGAGCTGATCGAGGAGATCGACATCGGCGGGCCCTCCATGGTCCGCGCCGCCGCCAAGAACCACGCCAACGTCGCCATCGTCGTATCGCCGGCACGCTACGCGGCGGTGCTCGACGCCCTGGACGAGCCGGGCGGTATCTCCGATGCGCTCCGTCGGGCGCTGGCGCTCGAGGCGTTCGCCCACACAGCGGCCTACGACGCCCGGATCGCGACCGAGCTGCCGGGGCGCTTCGCGTCCGCCGGGCTTGACCTGCCCCCCGAGCCGGGTCTGCCCGGTGCCGACGACCCGTACCCATCGTCGCTGACGGTCACGCTCGAGAAGGTCGAGACCCTGCGCTACGGGGAGAACCCGCACCAGCCGGCCGCCCGTTACCGGCGACCGGGCACCACCACGGCCGACGGGCTGTTCGGCGTGGAGCGGGCCCCGCTCCAGGGCAAGGCGCTCTCCTACAACAACGTCCTCGATGCGGCCGCCGCCTCGGCGCTGGGTCGGGCGTTGCGTGGGCCGGGCGTGGTCATCGTGAAGCACACGAACCCGTGCGGGGCCGCCGAACGGACGACGCTCGCCGAAGCGTGGTCCGCGGCCCTCGAGGCCGATCCGATCAGCGCGTACGGCGGCGTGGTCGCACTGACGCGGCCGGTGACCGCCGCGATCGCCGAACAGCTGAACTCGATCTTCCTCGAGATCGTGGTCGCGCCGGCCTTCGAGCCCGAGGGACTCGAGATCCTGGCCCGGAAGCCGAACCTGCGGGCCCTGGTCGACGAGGCACTGGCCGACGACGCGCCGGTCGGGGCGGTCGAGCCGACAGGGTCGATCCGGACCGCCGGCGGCGCGTACCTCGTCGGCGCCCCCGATGCCGCCGGGGATGACCCCACGACCTGGACCGCGGTGACCCATCGCGCCCCGAGCGACGCTGAGCTGCTGGACCTCGACCTCGCCTGGCGCCTCGTCCGCGGCGTCACCTCGAACGCGATCGTGCTCGTCAAGGACCGCCGGCTCGTGGGGATGGGCAGCGGACAGACCTCGCGTGTGGATGCCGCCCGGCAGGCCGTGGCCAAGGCCCATGCGATGCTGGGCGTCTTCTCGACCCAGAACGCGTCATGCGCATCGGACGCGTTCTTCCCGTTCACGGACGCGGTCGAGGCATGCGTCGCGGCCGGCGTGAGCGCGTTCGTCCAGCCGGGCGGCTCGATGCGCGACGCCGACGCGGTGGCCGTGGTCGATGCGGCCGGCGGCACGATGCTCGTGACCGGTGTCCGGCACTTCCGCCACTGAGCGATGACCGGAACCGCCGGGCGAGGACCGGTGGGCCGCTCTACGTGGCCGGACTGGCGCCGCCCATATGTCGAGGACGCCCAGGGCGCGTGAGCGCGATCGTCAGTCCGAAGCTCCCGGTCTGACCAGGCCCGACTCGTAGGCGAGGACCACCGCCTGCACGCGATCCCGAAGGGCCAGCTTGTCGAGGATATGAGCGACGTGGGTCTTGGCCGTGTGCTCGGTGACGACCAGCGTCTCGGCGATCTCGCCATTCGAAAGGCCCCGAGCCATCAGGCGCAGCACCTCGGTCTCGCGTGGCGTCAGGCGATCGAGATCGTCGGTCGACGTCGACGGGCCGGTGGTGGCCGCGAACCGCTCGATCAACCGGCGCGTGACCGACGGGGCGAAGAGGGAGCCGCCATCGGCCGCGACCCGGATCGCAGCGATCAGCCGCTCCTCCGGCGCGTCCTTGAGAAGGAACCCGCTGGCGCCGGCGCGTAGGGCCTCGAAGACGTACTCGTCGAGATCGAAGGTGGTGAGGACGATGACCCGGGGCGGGTAGCCCGGGCCATCGAGGATCCGCCGCGTCGCCTCCAGACCGTCCATCGTCGGCATCCGGATGTCCATGAGCACGACATCCGTCGGATGCTGGCGCACCGCCTGCACGGCCTCGCGCCCGTCGCCCGCTTCGGCCACGATCGTGATGTCCAATTCGGCGCTCAGGATCATCCGAAAACCCGCCCGGACGAGTCGCTCATCGTCGGCGAGGACGACGCGGATGGTCATGGCGACGTGGTCGTCAACGGCAACCGGGCACGGATCACGAAGCCGCCGCCTGGCCGGACGTCCGTCTCGAGCCGGCCCTGATACAGCGAGACGCGCTCACGCATGCCGACGAGCCCGTGCCCCGCCGGGTCGGGCTGTCGCACGCCGGTGCCCGTATCGGCGATCTCGAGGGCCAGGTGGTCCTCGCCGTATCGGACGCGGACGGTCGCGGTGGCCGGGCCGGCGTGGGCAAGGGCGTTCGTCAACGCCTCCTGCACGATCCGGTACGCGGAGAGGTCGACGCCGGGCGCCAAGGCGATCGGGGTGCCCTCGATCGTGAGTTCGACCGGAAGGCCGGCGGCACGGACCTGGTCGACCATGGCATCGAGATGGCGGAGGCTCGGCGGCGGCGAGAGGTCGACCCCGTCGTCCGGCTGCCGCAGGACCCCGACGAGGCGCCGCATCTCGACGAGTGCCTGGCTCCCGGTCGACTCGATGGCATCGAGGGCCTCGATGGCGGCGGCCGGATCCGCCGTCATGGTCCGCCTCGCACCGCGGGCTTGCAGGACGACGACGCCGATCGAGTGCGCGACAGCGTCGTGCAACTCGCGGGCGATCCGCGCCCGCTCCTCGGCGACGGCCGCCGCCGCATGGTCGAGTCGAGCCTGTTCAAGGACCGTCTCGCGCTCTCGCCTCGAACGCAGGGCGAGGCCGGCCAGCCACGGTCCACCGAGGACGAGGACGGGCAGGGCCGCATCGGCGACCTCGAACTCGTCGGTGACCTCCCGAGCGACGGCGATCGCGAGGAGCACGACAAGCCCGGCGACCCCGGCGATGAACGAACGGTCGCGGGTATGAGCGCCCACGGAATACGTCGCGACCATCATCGAGACCACGACCGTGACAGGCCCATCCAGGGGTTCGGCAAGGGCCACGGTCGCAACCACGATGGCCAGGACCAGCGGGAGCAGCGGCGCCCGCTGTCGCCAGGCCAGTGACGCCGCGAGGAGGACGCCCGCGAGGAGGGCTACGGCGGCAGCCGGTGGTGAGGCCACGATCGGCTCGTCGTCGCGGCTGACGCCGATGCCCGTCGTCTCGAGCCAGACACCGATGACCAATGCGATCGCGAGGAGGCGATCGCCGTGCCGTCGAAGCCACGTGCGGAGGCTCACGACCGAAGGCTACCCCTCGGTGTGGCGGTCCGCCTCACTCGCGGGAGTGATGTGGCGCGGCCCGCGGTCGCTCTCGAGGACGGCCCGGATTCGGCAGCCGGACTGACGACACGGCCGCCACCGGTCCCTAGCGTCGAGGCATCCAAGAAGCATGACTGGAGGTCCCACCATGAACCGTCGACTCGCCCATCGGCCCGATCCCATCCGCGCGGTCGCCGTGGTCGGCGTCGCATTGGCGCTCGTGGCGTGTAGCACCCCTCCGACCCCGACATCGACCCCGGCCGCTCCGGCGGCCGCGGCGTCGACACCGGGGCCGACAACGGCGAGGCCCTCGAGCCCTGCCGCGACCCCGGTCGCCGCGACGCCCACGCCACATCCGATCCCGCGCAACCCTGCGCCGGTCGACGCCGGCGTGCCCTACGTGCCGTCGATCGATCCGGCGGACTTCAGCACGACGATCGACAACCCGTTCTTCCCGCTCCTGCCCGGCACGACGTTCATCTACGAGGGCGGCGACGAGCACATCGAGGTCACGGTGACCGCCGACACCCGGCTGGTGATGGGCGTCGAGACGGTCGTCGTTCGCGACACGGTGACGGTCGAGGACACGGTCACCGAGGACACGTACGACTGGTACGCCCAGGATCGAGCGGGGAACGTCTGGTACTTCGGCGAGGACACACGCTCGTTCGACGGCGGCCCGGCCGGCGATCCTGCCGGTGATCCCGCGGGGTCATGGGAGGCCGGTGTCGACGGAGCGCAGCCGGGGATCGTGATGCTCGCGGATCCACGAGGCGGCGACGTGTATCGCCAGGAGTTCCTGCAGGGAGAGGCGGAAGACCTCGCGCTCGTTCGTCGCCTCGACGGCGCGATCAAGGTGCGAGCCCGTTCGTACAGCGACGTTCTGGTGACCGAGGAGTGGACCCCGCTCGAGCCGGACACGGTCGAGTACAAGTACTACGCCAGGGGGATCGGAAACGTGGCCGAGCGGGTGGTCGTCGGCGGCAACGAGAAGATGGACCTGGTGGAGGTGCGCAACCCCGGCGGCTGACGTCACGCGGGCCCGGCTCCTCGCCGGCGGATCGCGACCGGTGGGGCCGGCGGGGACCATGCCCCCTCCGCGACGAGCGCATGATCGGACCGAGGACGTGTCAGCGGAACGGCACTCGCTGCTACCATCGCGCTCCCATGTCGGACCGACCCCGCTACTACCTGACCACGGCCATCGCGTACGCGAACAGCAAGCCCGGTGTGCACACCCTCTACGAGGTGATCGGCGCCGACGTCATCGCGCGCTGGCACCGGATGCTCGGCCACGACACGCGGTTCCTGACCGGGACCGACGAGCACTCGATCAACATCGCCCAGACCGCGATCGACGAGGGGCGACCGACGCGCGAGTTCGTCGACGAGAAGGTCGGCTTCTTCAAGGCCGCCGAGGACGCCCTCGGGATCAGCCCGGACCGCTTCATCCGGACGACCGATCCGGACCACATCCGGGCTGCCCAGGAGCTCGTGAAGCGCGCCCACGCCAACGGCGACATCTATCTCGGCACGTACGAGGGCTGGTATTGCCCCAACGAGGGCTTCCGGAACGCGACCGACGTCCAGGAGACCGCCCGCGGCACGATCTGCCCGAACCATCCCGAGGTCCCGCTCCAGTGGCTGACCGAGCGGAACTGGTTCTTCCGGCTCTCCGCGTACCAGGAGCGCCTCGAGCGGTACTACGCCGACCATCCGGACTTCGTGCAGCCGGACTTCCGGCGGAACGAGATGCTCGGCTTCATCCGTGGCGGCCTCGAGGACTTCTCCATCTCGCGCGAGCGGACGCCCGGCGACTGGGGCATCCCGTTCCCGATCGCCGAGAACGGCGAGAGCGCGCTGCGCGAGGACGGCACGTGGGACCCGGAAGCCGGCAAGATCTACGTCTGGTACGACGCCCTCATCAACTACGTGACCGGCGCCGGATTCCCCGATGACATGACGGCCTTCGCCCGCTGGTGGCCGGCCGACCTCCACGTGATCGGCAAGGACATCGCGCGGTTCCACACGATCTTCTGGCCGGCGATGCTCTGGAGCGGGGGCCTTGAGGCGCCCCGACACGTCTGGGTCCACGGTTGGTTGCTGGCGGCCGGCGGCGAGCGGATGAGCAAGAGCCGCGGCAACTTCCTCGATCCGAACGACTTCGTGGCGGCCTTCGGGTCCGACGGCGCCCGCTACGTCGTCCTGCGCGAGGTGCCCTTCGATCGCGACGCCGAGGTGAGCTGGGACTCGTTCGTCCGCCGCTACAACGCCGATCTGGCGAACGACTTCGGGAACCTCGTCAACCGGACGGTCTCGATGACGAACCGCTACCTGGACGGCGAGCGTCCCGCCCCGACCCCGGAGCCGGCAGCCGGAACGAAGGTCGCGCCGATCTCGGACCTCGCGACGCGCTGGCGCCACGTCGTGCCCCGGTACCGGGAACGAGTCGAGGGCTGCCAGCTGCACGACGCGTCGGCGGAGCTCTGGGAGTTCGTCGGTGCGGCCAACAAGCTCGTCGACGCCGAGAAGCCGTGGGAGCTGGCGAAGGCCTGGAAGGCGGGTGACGAGGCGGCCGGGGGGCGCCTGCGCGGCGTGCTGGGCGACCTGATCGAGGCCTGTCGGCTGCTCGGGCTCGCGGTCGCGCCGTACATGCCGGGCATCGCGCCGCGGGTCCTGGCCCAGCTTGGCTACGACTATCCGTATGGCGCCGACGGCAACGGCGGGCCGCCGGTCCTCGAGGAGCTGGCGTGGGGCGCCTACGCGGACGAACCCGGTCGGGTGGCGACAGCGGAGCCCCTGTTCCCACGGCTCGAGGCCGAAGCCGCGGCCGACTGACGCCGGGTGTGCCCATACGCCATCCCCGGTGGCACTAGCCCGGGAATCGGCGATGTTTCTTCCCATACGCCATCACCCGTGGCATCTGGGGACGGGTGGACCGAGCGCCCCGAACGACTGTCGCGCGGCCCGGCTCTGATATCGATCTAGCGCTACCCCGAGTGGCCGATGGGAGGAGCTCGTCACCGTAGCGAGGCGCCGGGCCGCCACGCGCGGACCAGGCTGCCACAGCCATACCATGCGCGGGTGCCCCTGATCGACAGCCACTGCCACCTCAACGCCGATCGGTTCGAGGGCGACGCCGACCTCGTCATCGGCGGTGCCCGCCTCGCGGGCGTCGAGCGGATCCTCGTGCCGGGCTGGAACCCGGCCTCGTCCGAGCGGGCACTGGCGCTGGTCGACCGCTATCCGTGGCTCGACGCCGCGGTCGGCGTCCACCCGCACGACGCGGCCAAGGTGGACGACGAGGCGTGGGGAGCGATCGCGGCCCGGGCGCTCGACGAGCGTGTCGTGGCCATCGGCGAGACCGGGCTCGACTACGACCGTGTCTTCAGCCCGATCCCGGACCAGCTGCGCAACCTGCGGCGCAACCTCGCGCTCGCGCTCGAGACCGGCAAGCCGGCCATCCTCCACTGCCGCTCGTCCGAGGGCCGACGCGACGCGCAGGACGCGCTCATCGCCGAGCTGCGGGCGGCCGGGGTGGGGGACGGCCGGTGGGACGCGGCGTTCGGCGACCGCCCGCCGGCCATCATCCACTCGTATTCGGGGCCGGTGGACTACGGTCGGGCGGTGATCGACCTCGGTCTCGCGATCTCGTTCTCGGGCCTCGTGTTCCGTCGTGGCGAGGAGGCCTCGGGCGACGTCGCAGCCCTGGTGCCCGACGACCGGGTCCTCGTGGAGACCGACTCGCCGTTCCTGTCACCGCCCGGTGCACCGCGCTCGCGCAACGAACCGGAGTGGGTCCGCGTCACAGCGGCATGGGTCGCGGAACGTCGCTCCGTCTCGCTCGAGGCGTTCGGGCCCATCCTCGTCGCCGCCTACGATCGAACGCTACCGACCCCTCGGAGGATCGAATGACCCCCGCGTCCCGCCGCATCACCATCGCCGTGACGCTCGTCGCCGGCCTGCTCCTCCTGTCGGCGTGCGTGCGGGGGACCGTGTCGCCCAGCCCGAGCGCGGCCGCCAGCGGATCGCCGTCCGTCGTGCCATCGACATCGCCGAGCGCGACCGAGAGCGCGTCGACCACGCCGGCGACCTCGCCGAGCGCCGCCGCCGACTGCGTCGTCGAGCCGCAGGAAGGCCCGCTCGTCGTCGGACCGGATGACGGATGTGCGGCATCTCATCGACCGCTGACGCCGACATCATCACGTTCGTCTTCGCCAACCCATCCGCGCCCAGTCCGGCCGGCCAGCCGCGCGGCGACCTCACGATCGCCGAGCCGCCGTACTCCGAGGCCGCGAGCGGCCAGCTCATCGACATGCAGGGCGACCGCGTCCTCCAGCTCCGATTCCTGCAGATGTTCCTCTACGAAGAGAACGGCGACGCGATCTACGACGGGCCCCGGGAGTTCAGGCCGGATCTGTCCGTCCTGCGCCACGCCGTCGAGTACGACGCGACCGAGGGCCAGATCGGCTGGTACATCGGCTACGACGGTCCCGGCTGCGCCACGCTCGGTCGCGACGGCAACAACGTGATCGTCGCCTTCGCCCACCCTTGATCCATCCCGATCAACGGTCAGGGGCCGGCACGGCCGGTCTTGACAGGCTCAGCGGTGGTTCGCTAGTCTCCGACTTGGCACTCTCGGCGTGAGAGTGCTAACATCACCCGAGGCCGCGACGGCGTCAGCAACCCGACAGAGGCCCCGCACGACACGGATCGTCGGGAAGCCGGGGACGACGCTCGGCGCGATGCCCGAAATCACGGTTCCTGGGACGTCGATCGCCAGATCGCGATCGGTGAACATCCCAGCAGTCCACGCCCGACGGCCCGACCGGCCGCAACAGGAGGAATGCACGTTGGCCAAAGCCACTGCAAGCGCGACCAAGCTTCGCCCGCTGGGCGACCGTGTGGTCATCAAGCCGAGCGCCCGCGAGGAGATGACCAAGAGCGGCATCGTCCTTCCGGACACCGCCAAGGAGAAGCCCCAGGAGGGCACCATCATCGCCGCCGGCCCGGGCCGCATCCTCGACGACGGCAAGCGCGAGTCGATGGACGTCAAGAGCGGCGACAAGGTCCTCTACGCGAAGTACGCCGGGACCGAGTTCAAGATCGACGGTGACGAGCTCCTCATCGTCAGCCAGAAGGACATCCTGGCGATCGTCGCCGACTGACGGCCTCCGCCGCCGGCCTGCGTCCACGCCCCAACGTTCCTGGAGGGACATTCGAATTGGCTAAGCAGCTCATCTTCGACGAGACCGCTCGTCGTTCGCTCAAGCGCGGCATCGACCGCCTCGCCGACGCGGTCAAGGTGACGCTCGGTCCGAAGGGCCGCAACGTCGTCCTCGACAAGAAGTTCGGCTCCCCGACGATCACCAATGACGGCGTCACGATCGCTCGCGACATCGAGCTCGACGACCCGTTCGAGAACATGGGCGCCCAGCTCCTCAAGGAAGTCGCGACCAAGACCGACGACGTCGCCGGCGACGGCACGACCACCGCCGTCGTCCTCGGCCAGGCGATGGTCACCGAGGGCCTCCAGATCGTCAGCGCCGGGCGCCAACCCGATGGTCGTCAAGCGCGGCATCGAGAAGGCCGTCGAGGCCATCGTCGAGGAGATCAAGAAGCAGTCGCGACCCGGTCGACAACCGCGAGCAGATCGCGGCCGTCGCGGCCATCAGCGCCGCGGATCCCGAGGTCGGCGAGATCATCGCCGAGGTCATGGACAAGGTCGGCAAGGACGGCGTCATCACCGTCGAGGAAGGCCAGTCGCTCGGCCTCGAGAAGGAATACACCGAGGGGATGCAGTTCGACCGCGGCTACCTGTCCGCGTACTTCGTGACCAACCCCGACCGGATGGAGGCGGTCCTCGAGAATCCGCTCATCCTCATCACCGACAAGAAGATCTCCAGCGTCCAGGACATGCTCCCGGCGCTCGAGAAGGCCGTCCAGCAGGGCAAGCCGATGCTCATCATCGCCGAGGACATCGACGGCGAGGCGCTCGCGACCCTGGTCGTGAACAAGCTCCGCGGCACCGTCTCGGTCCTCGCCGTCAAGGCGCCGGGCTTCGGCGATCGCCGCAAGGAGATGCTCCGCGACATCGCCATCCTCACCGGTGGCACGGTCATCAGCGAGGAGATCGGGCGCAAGCTCGACTCCGTCACCGTCGAGGACTTCGGCTCGGCCCGCCGCGTCGTGGCCACCAAGGACGACACCACGATCGTCGACGGCGACGGCAAGGCCGACCAGATCAAGGGCCGCATGAGCCAGATCAAGGCGCAGATCGAGGACACCACCTCGGACTACGACAAGGAGAAGCTCCAGGAGCGCCTTGCCAAGCTGGCCGGTGGCGTCGCGGTCATCAAGGTCGGCGCGGCCACCGAGGTCGAGCTCAAGGAGAAGAAGCACCGCATCGAGGATGCGCTCTCGACGACCCGTGCGGCCGTCGAGGAGGGCCTCGTCGCCGGCGGTGGCGACCACGCTCCTGCAGGCCATCCCGGCGCTCGACAAGATCAAGCTCGAGGGCGACGAGCAGGTCGGCGTCGACATCGTCCGCAAGGCGCTCGAGGCCCCGGCTCGCCAGATCGCCGACAACGCCGGCGCAGTCCGGCGAGGTCATCGTCGCGCACGTCAAGGGCCTCAAGCCCGGCTATCGGCTACGACGCGCTCAAGGGCGAGTACGGCGACATGTTCAAGGCCGGCATCGTCGACGCGGCCAAGGTGACGCGCTCGGCGCTCCAGAACGCCGCGTCGATCGCGGCCATGGTCCTCACGACCGAGACCCTCATCACCGACCTGCCCGAGAAGGACAAGGCCGGCGCCGGAGCGGGCCACGACCACGGTGGTGGCGGCGGGATGGACTTCTAGTCCGTCGTTCCTCGCACACGTTCGAAGGCCCCGGCACCGCCGGGGCCTTTCGATTCGGGGTCGCCCCGACCGACCGTTTGACAGGTCACACCGTCACGGTGACCCTGTGGTCGGTCGTCCACGAGACGTCCGACGCATCCAAGGAGCCCCATGACTCGCCGAATCCCGTTCGCCCCGACCCTCGTCCTCGCCGCTGCGGTGGTCGTCGCCGCGTGCGGCGGCGGCTCGTCGGCCCCGGCGCTGACCGACCCGACGGAGATCGTCACCGCCGCGATCACCTCGACCCAGTCGGCCAAGAGCGTCCATCTCGACGCCACGCTCGACGGCACGATCAGCATCGCGATGCCCGGCGCCGGCGGCGCGGCGGCGCCGATCAAGCTCGACGGGACGACCGCTGCCGCCGACCTGGACATCGCCGGCGGCGCCGCCAAGGTCACGTTCACCGCACCGGCGCTCTTCAACCTGACCGGCGAGCTCATCGCGGTCGATGGCAAGGCCTACTACAAGACTTCGCTCCAGGGCCCGCAATACGAGGTTCTGACCCTGGGCGGTCAGGCACTGCCGATCGATCCGTCGAACACGGGTGGCATGATCGACGCCGTCGGTGATTTCCTTCTGCAGCCTGGCGTCGATCCGGTCAAGGGCGACGATGTCGCCTGCGGTTCGACCCAGTGCTACACGGTCAAGGCGGAACTCACCGCCGACGAACTTGCGGCGCTCGGTCTGGGTGGTACGGTCCCGGGCCTGCCCGTGGACATCAGCGGGGCGAGCCTCGCTGTCACCCTGCGGGTCGAGAAGGATCTCCCGCACCACCTGGCCGGGATGACGATCGTCGTCACGACCGGGGACGGGAACGCCATCACGCTCGATGCGATCCTGTCGCGCTGGGACGAACCGGTCTCGATCACGGCCCCTCCGGCCGATCAGATCAAGGCCGGCTAGCGCCGCTTCGCCCGGGAGCCGGGTGAGCCGCCCGACCTACAATGGGGCGGTGAGCCCCACCCGTCGTCGCCGGCCCGGCGACCCACCGCTCGACGATGCCGCCGCGACCCCGTCCGATGCGGTCGGAACGGCCTTCGCCGACCTCGATGAGGCCCCGGTCGCGCTCGAGGAACCGACCTGGATGCGCGACGCGCCGGGTCTCGGCGACGACCCGGCCGTCCCGGTCCCGGCCGCCGACCCGGCGGTGGTCGCGGCGCGCCGCAAGGAGCGGGCCGACCAGATCGTCAAGGCCCTCAATCCCGAGCAGGCACGGGCCGTCACGACCACCGAGGGCCCGCTGCTCATCCTCGCCGGCGCCGGATCGGGCAAGACCCGGGTCCTCGCCCACCGGATCGCGTACCTCGTCGGCGTGCACGGTGTGGCTCCGTGGCAGATCCTCGCCGTCACGTTCACCAACCGGGCGGCGGCCGAGCTCCGCGAGCGGATCATCTCGCTGGTCGGCGAGCCCGGCCGGGACGTCCAGGCGGGGACGTTCCACTCGCTGAATGCCCGTGTCCTTCGCCAGGAGGGCGAGGCGATCGGGATCGGACGGCGGTTCGTCATCTACGACACCGACGATCAGCAGGCCCTGATGAAGCAGATCCTCAAAGAGGAGGACCTGCCGCTCACCGGGGAATTCCGCCCGAGCGCGGTCCTCGGCGCGATCAGCCGGGCCAAGAACGAGATGCTCGATCCCACCTTCCTCGTCGAACAGGCCTCGAACCACCGCGAGCGGATGATCGCCCGCCTCGCGACCCGCTACCAGGAGCGCCTGCGCAAGGCGAACGCGCTCGACTTCGACGACCTCCTGCTCGAAGGCGTCCGGCTGTTCGAGGAGGCGCCCGCCGTCCTCGCCAAGTACCAGGACAAGTGGCGCTACCTCCACGTCGACGAGTACCAGGACACGAACCGCGCGCAGTACCTGTGGGTCCGCGCCCTCGCCGCGAAACACGGCAATCTCGCCGTGGTGGGCGATGACGACCAGTCGATCTACTCGTGGCGCGGCGCCGACCTGCGCAACATCCTCGACTTCGAGCGCGACTGGCCCAAGGCGACCGTCGTGAAGCTCGAGCAGAACTACCGCTCGACCCAGCTGATCCTCGACGCGGCGCATGCCGTCGTCTCGCGCAACAGCGCGCGCAAGGACAAGAAGCTCTGGACGCAGAACGCAGGCGGCATCAAGATCCAGCGCTTCGAGGCGTACAACGAGGAAGAGGAGGCCGAGTGGATCGCCCGCCAGGTCGAGGGCCTGGTCGGCGGTCGCGGGAGCGCGCTCACACGTCGCGCGGACGACGACGAGACCGACACCCGGTTCCGGGCCCGCGACATCGCGGTGATGTACCGGATGAACGCCCAGTCCCGCGCGATCGAGGAATCGTTCCTCCGATACGGCATCCGCTACCAGCTCGTCGGCGGGACGCGGTTCTACGCCCGGCGCGAGGTGAAGGACGCGCTCGCGTACCTGCGCGATCCTCCGCTCCGACACCGACAGCGTCAGCTTCGAGCGCGTCATCAACGTCCCGCCGCGCGGCATCGGCGACAAGACGATCGAGGTCCTGCGCGCGGCGGCGGCCCGCGCCGACGGCTCGTTCTGGAGCGCGGTGGAGGCAGCCGCCCAGGGTGAGCTCGAGGGCCTGGCGTCGCGGTCCCGGAGCGCCCTTGGCCGAGTTCGCGGTCCTGGTCCGACGGCTGCGGACACGGGTCGGGATGCTGGCCCTGCCGGAACTCCTCGACGAGGTCCTGGAGGCATCGGGCTATCGCGCGATGCTGGCCGACGGCTCGGAGGACGGGGAGGAGCGCTGGGCCAACCTGCTCGAGCTGCGCTCGGTCACCACCCGCTACGACGACCTGACGCCGGAGGACGCCCTGGACCGGCTGCTCGAGGAGACCGCACTCGTCGCGGACCAGGACTCGTACGAGGGCGACGCCGACGCCGTCACGTTGATCACGCTCCACGCGGCGAAAGGGCTCGAATTCCCGGCGGTCTTCATCGCCGGTCTCGAGGAGGGCCTCTTCCCACACAGCCGGGCCCTGGACGACGAGAAGGAGCTCGAGGAGGAGCGGCGCCTGGCGTACGTGGGCATCACCCGCGCCAAGCGCCGGCTGTATCTCTCGCATGCCTGGCGGCGCGCGACCTGGGGGATGGGCCAGGCCTCGGTGCCGTCGCGGTTCCTGCTCGAGATCCCGGCCGAGCTGATGGTCGGCCCGCAGCTCGGCGCGACCGACGAGCGCGACCTGGACCTCGACCTCGTCTTCGGCGCCCGCCGCACGAGCCGGTTCGGGACGCCGGTCCGTGGCGGGACGAGCGGCGCCGCATTCCGCCAGGGGAGCGGCCGGCCGGGTGCCCCCGAGCCGGGCGAGCCGTTCCGGCCGTCGCGCGATCTCGCGGCCAAGCGGGACGCCTACGCGGCCGGTGCGCCGTCGGGCAGTCTCGGTCGCCCGGTCCGGGCCTGGGACGACGACCTGCCGGCCGATGCGGCGGCGGCCGGGCGCACGGCGGCCCCAGCGCGAGCCGCCCGCCCGATCATCCCGGGCGAACGGCAGTTCCGCGACGGCGACCGCGTCCGCCACGGCCGATGGGGCGACGGCATCGTGGTCACGTCCAAGCTGACGCGGAGCGACGAGGAGGTCACGGTCGCGTTCAAGGACCCGGCCGTCGGGCGCAAGCAGATGCTCGTGAGCCTCGCGAACCTCGAGATCGTCGGGTGACCGACGTGGCTGCGGACCTCCGGGCGATCCATCGGCTCGCCGACTTCGAGCCGCTGGCGCGCGGGCGTCATGGACCCGGGCGCCTTCGACTACGTGGCCGGCGGGGCATGGGACGAGGTCAGCCTGGCCGAGAACGAGGCCGCCTGGCGACGACGACGACTTCGTCCGCGCGTCCTCGTCGATGTCACCCGGGTCGACCCCTCGACCACCTTCCTCGGGGCGCCGACGGCCATGCCGGTCGCGATCGCCCCGATGGCGGTCCAGGGCGTGGCCCATCCCGACGGGGAGCTGGCGACCGCCCGGGCCGCGGCCGCCGCTGGCGTGCCGTTCACGCTCTCCACGACGTCGTCGCGCTCGATCGAGGAGGTCGCGGCGGCCGCGCCGGACGGCACGCGCTGGTTCCAGCTCTACGTCCAGTCCGACCCACGCGTGACCCGCTCGCTGGTCGAGCGAGCCGCCGCCGCCGGCTTCAGGGCGATCCTCCTGACCGTCGACCTGCCGGTCCTCGGCTACCGCGACCGCGATCGGCGGTCGGGGTTCGAGCTGCCGCCACTCGGCAACTTCGCCGCCACCGCCGCCACGCATGGCAACCACGCCGCGAACAGCCTCGAGAACCTGAACGACCTGGGCCAGACCAGCCTGACCTGGCCCGACCTGGCCACGATCCGGAGCTGGTCGGACCTGCCGCTCGTGGTCAAGGGCATCCAGACGGCCGAGGACGCGCGCCTGGCCGTCGAGCACGGCGTCGACGGGATCGTCGTGAGCAACCACGGCGCACGACAGCTCGATCGCGTGTCCGCGAGCGTCGACGTCCTCGGTGAGGTCGCGGACGCGGTCGGAGGTCGCGTCGAGCTGTGGGTCGACGGCGGGGTGCGCCGCGGGCTCGACGTCGCGATCGCGCTGGCGCTCGGCGCCCGCGGCGTGCTGGTCGGTCGGCCGATGTTCTGGGCGCTGGCCGCGGGCGGGCAGGCCGGCGTCGAGCGGGCGCTCGCGATCCTGCGCGATGAGTTCGAGATCGCCCTGACCCTGCTGGGCGCGCCGACCCCGGCGGACGTCCGGTCCGAGCACCTCGAGTCGCCGCCAGGCCGCTGACCGCTCCGGGCGCCCGGTCCGGCGGTGCGCGCGACCGATGCGTTCGGTACCCTCGCCTCGATGACCATCGCGCTCCCGCCGGTCGACCCGGCCCTGGTCGCCGAGGCCGCCGCGCTCGACGCCGAGACGGCGGCCGCGCGGCATGCCTCGCTGGCCGCCCGGATCGACCGGGCCAACGAGCTGTACCACGGGCAGGACGCACCGGAGATCAGCGACGCCGAGTACGACCAGCTGTTCCGGCAGCTCGTCGCTCTCGAGACCGCTCACCCCGACCTGATCACGCCGGATTCGCCCACCCAGCGGGTCGGCGGCGCCCCGACCGGGACGTTCGACGAGGTCCGGCACACCCGCCCGATGCTGTCGCTCGCCAATGCCTTCAGCCACGACGAGCTGCGGGCCTTCGACGCGCGCGTCCGAAAGGGTCTCGGCCTTCCCGCCGCGCCCGAGCCCGCGCCGGACCTGCGCTACGTCGCCGAGCTGAAGATCGACGGCCTGGCGATCAGCCTCCGATACGAGCGGGGAAGGTTCATGCAGGGCGCGACCCGCGGTGACGGCACGACGGGCGAGGACGTCACCGCGAACCTGCGGACGATCGCTGTGGTCCCGGCCCGCCTCACCGAACCGGCGACGCTCGACGCCCGCGGCGAGGTGTTCATGCCGAAGGCCGAGTTCGCGCGGATCAACGCGGAGCGCGAGGAAGCCGGCCTGCCGCTGTACGCCAACCCGCGCAACAGCGGTGCCGGCTCGCTTCGCCAGATCGACCCGACGGTGACCGCCGGGCGGAAGCTGTCGGCCTGGTTCTACCAACTGGTCGAGGACACCACATCGGTCGACACCCAGTCCGCGGCCCTCGATCGGCTCAGTGCGGCGGGCTTCCCGGTGAACCCGGAGCGCGACGCCGGCCTCGACATCGACGGCGTCATCGCCTTCACCGAACGCTGGCGCGAGGCGCGCCACGCCCTCCCGTACGAGACCGACGGCGTGGTCGTCAAGGTCGACCGCTACGACCAGCAGGCGCGGCTGGGGATGGTCAGCCGGGCACCGCGCTGGGCGATCGCGTTCAAGTTCCCGCCCGAACAGGTCGAATCGTTCGTCGAGGACATCGTCCCGTACGTGGGGCGGACCGGCTCGCTCACGCCGGTCGCTCACCTGACGCCGACCAAGGTGGCCGGTTCGACGGTCGCCCGGGCGACCCTCCACAACCTCGACGAGATCCGGCGCAAGGACATCCGGATCGGCGACTGGGTCGTGCTCCAGAAGGCCGGTGACGTGATCCCGGAGGTGGTCCGGCCGCTCGTCGAGCGCCGCACCGGCGCCGAACGCGAGTTCGCGATGCCCGGGCGCTGTCCGGTCTGCGACACAGCGGTCGCCCAGGACGAGGGGGCCGTGCGGATGTACTGCCCCAACCTCGCGTGCCCAGCTCGCGTCGCGCAGGAGTTCGGGCACTTCGTCGGTCGGGGCGGCATGGACATCGAGGGCGCCGGGTGGAAGGCGCTCGAGCAACTGCTCCAGACCGGGCTCGTGAAGCGGCGAGGGGACTTCTACCGGCTGTCGGTGGAGGACCTCGAGACGCTCGAGCGGTTCGGTCGCAAGAGCGCGGAGAACCTGCACGAGGCGATCCGCCGCTCGCGCCGGCGGCCCCTGGCCCGCGTCATCAACGGCCTGGGCATCCCCCAGGTTGGCGAGCAGACCGCGATCGACCTCGCGCAGTGGCTCGTCGAACGCGTCCCGGACGGGCCGGAGCCCTGGCTCGTGCGGGCCGCCGCGACGCTGGAGGGGAGTGCCGGCGCGGACTTCGAGCAGGTGTACGGCGTCGGGCCGACCGTGGCGGCCAGCCTCGCTGCCTACTTCGGTCCCGACGGTCCGGGCGGCGACGTCCTGCGCGACCTCGCCGACGCCGGGATCGAGCCCGAGTTGCCGGCGCCGCGCGCCGCCGGAGGCGTCGGCCGGCCCGCTCGAGGGCAAGACACTCGTCGTGACGGGCACGCTGGAGGGCTTCAGCCGCCAGGAGGCCGAGGAATCGATCCGGACCGCCGGTGGGAAGACGTCAGGTTCTGTCTCGAAGAAGACCGACTATGTCGTCGCCGGCGAGAGTGCCGGCTCGAAGCTGGCCAAGGCCCAGGAACTGGGCGTCCCGGTCCTCGACGAAGACGGGTTCCGCCGGCTGCTCGCCGGTGAGGAGGTTCCATGAGCGTTCCCGATCCGGTCCGGCAGGCCGCGGCGTACCAGGCGATGCTCCTCGCGGCGCTCGGCGACGACGACCCCGCGGAGGTGCAGGCGACGACGCCGGCGACGTTGCGGGCGCTCCTGGCCGAGGCGGGCGACGACCTCAAGACCCAGCCGAGTCCAGGCGAATGGTCCGTCCTCGAGTGCGTCGGCCACATCCTCGATGGCGAGCTGGTCATGGCGGCTCGCTACCGCTGGGTCCTCGCCGAGGACGAACCGCAGATCGTCGGCTACGACCAGGCACTGTGGGTCGCGCGACTCCGGCATGGGATGGACGACCCGGCTGACCTCCTCGGGCTCTTCGAGCCGCTCCGGCAGGCGAACGTCGCGCTGTGGGGCCGGACGACGGAGGTCGATCGCGCGCGGATCGGGGTCCACAACGAACGCGGGACGGAGAGCCTCGATCTCATGTTCCGGATGCTCGGCGGCCACGACCGCGTCCATCTTGCCCAGGCGCGTGCCGCGCTCGAGGCGGTCCGGGCGACCCGGCCCTAGCGGCGACCGGCGGAGTAGCGCTCGAGGAGCTGGCTCACGGCGATCCGTGCGGCCGCCCACTCGGGTTGATCGCCGAAGATGTCGGCGTCGGGTCCGAAGCGACGGAGCTGGGTCATCGCGGTGACCAGGGCGTCGTGCTCCATCTGGCGCTGGCGGCCGCCCTCGACCTGTCCGGTGACGAGGTAATGGCGGACGACGTCGAACGGCGCCGACCAGCGATCGACGCGCAGCCGATCGCCCTCGCGCAGGCTCTCGAGCCACTCGTCGTCGCCGACGGGATGACGGTCGTGCTCCGCCTGATGGCGGACCAGGTCGACGCGCAGACCCGGGTGGTCGAGGCTCTCGAGGCGGCCGTCATCGTGGACGGTCATGTAGCAGATCGGGCAGCTGGGAAGCTCGACGAGGGCTGACGGCGGCTCGCCGTACGTGAGCCCGCAGCGTCGACAGAAGGTGGCGTCCGGCCGGGCGGCAGGCGTCCCGCACTGGAGACAGGCAAGGATCAGGGTCTCGGGAGGGCGGGCCACGACGAAAGGATGCGCGAGACCGAAGGTCCGAGGCCATCCCACCATTGGTTTGGAGGCTCCGTCCATCAGTCATGTATCGCCGCTATCATCGGGCCATGGCCACCCTGTCACGTTCGGACGTCGAACACGTCGCCCACCTCGCCCGCCTCGGGCTGACCGACGACGAACTCACCCGCCTCGAAAGCCAGCTGAACCACATCCTCGACCAGTACGCCATCCTGGCCACGGTCCCGACCGACCATATCGCCCCGACCGCGCAGACGATCGAGCTCGAGAACATCCTCCGCGAAGACGTCGTCACCGCGTCGCTCCCGGTCGAGGCCGCCCTGGCGAACGCGCCCGCGCGGGCCGGCGACTTCATCGTCGTGCCGGCGATCCTCGGCGGCGACTGACGGGCCGCGACCGACCATGTCCGCCGAACTGACGCGTCTCCACGCCCACCACATGGCCGCCCGGCTGCGGGTCGGCGAGCTGACGTCGCACGATCTGACCCTGGCCCATCTCGACCTGGCCGAGCGCCAGGACCCGCGCCTGCATGCCTGGCTGACCATCGACCGCGAACGGGCGCTCGCCGAGGCGGATGCGGCCGATGCGCGGCTCGCCACGGCACGGGCGGACGGCCCGGCCGCGCTCG
>CAVUWG010000005.1:0-57395 GCA_963745295.1 uncultured Chloroflexia bacterium | reverse complement strand
CTCGTTGGTGCCGACCACAACATCTTGTGGTTCGGCGAGGAGCTGGCTGGCGAGGAAGGATTCGAACCTTCGATCTCCTGATCCAGAGGACTCCCGACGTTTCTGCCGATGGTTGGTGCGATCTGAGCGTGGCGCGGACTCGGATTCCGGTGGTCCGGCGGGCAATCAGGTTGAACATGCCGGACGGAGTCAGGTGAACGTCATTCGTTCAAGTAACTCCGGGATCGACCGTATCGCGCTCGACGACGGTTGGGAAGGGGAGTGGTTCCCGCTGTTCCCACTACTCCCAGACTGCCGACAGATACTGCCTCGAGGGACACAGCCTGGACCGTCAGCGTGGGACGACTCGGCCGAAATGGGCGATCAAGCCGGCTCAGCTCGACTGGTCCTCGAACGTCGAGGACTCGGCTCGGCGGCGCCGGAATTCGCGAGGACTGACGCCGAATGCCTTCGAGAACCGCCGCGAGAATGCCGCGGGCTCCGGCCAGCCGACAGCACGCCCGATGGACGCGACCGAGTCGTCGGTCCCGGCCAGCAGGATGCCTGCCCGTTCCGCGCGACGCCGCGAGAGGTACGCCATCGGCGAGACGCCCATCCAGCGCTTGAACTCGTGGGCGAGATGGAACGAGCCGACGAAGGCCTCGGCGCTCAGGTCGGCCAGGGTCCAGTGGCGGGCAAGGTCGGCGTCGAAGGCATCGAGGACGGAGGCCACGACGGGTGGGGTCGCGAGCCGCCGTTCGCTGGGCGCTGGGCCGTATCGCCGGCCGTGCCTGGCGATCAGGTCGAGGGCGAGCAGGAGGCGGCCGATCTGGCGCGCGTGGCTTCGCTCGGATGGGTCCTCATTCCGGATCGCGTCGAGCTCCCGGATGCATTGCTCGAAGGCCGCCGGGTCCACCTGGATCACGACATGGTCGTCCTGGAGGCGCTTGGTCCCGCTGCGTTCGAAGAGGGCACCCAGGGCGTCGTCTCGGGCGGCCCAGAGGAGCTCGAACTCGGCGAGCTCCGCACGGAAGAAGCAGTTGTAGACCTGCATCTCGCGGCACGCCCGGTAGCCGTGCGCGACCCCCGGCGGGACGAAGACCACGGTGCCGGCCTGGACCGGCTCCTCGCTGTCTCCGCAGGCGTGGATCCCGCTGCCGCTGAGCACGAGCGCCATCTCGTAGAACGCATGGTCGTGTGGATGGACCACGGGCAGATGGTCGACCAGCCAGAGGCCCACCACACTGCCCGGGTCGATCAGCGGGTGCGGATCGGAGGACGCGTCGGGACGCGCATCCTCCGGCTCCATGTGCCAAACGTTGCGTTTGCGGCGTGTTGGTTTCATCCCTTCGGACATCCGCAAGATTGTGCAACCTCCCGACAACCATTGCCAACTTCGATGACGGACCCGTGCCTATCTTCGGGGCCTACGACGACCGGTCCAGGCAGACGGATCGGCGACGCGATCGAACGGATGGTTGCCTTGCTGTCATCGGCTCTCGCTCATGACTGACGCCCCGGCCGACGTCGACGCCCGTCCTGTGGACGCGTTCTCGAGCGAACGCCGCTTGGCCATCGTCCGGCTGGTGGACGTGCATGGTCGCGTCCGGGTCCGGGCACTCAGCGACCAGTTCGGCGTGTCGCGGCAGACGATCCGGAAGGATCTCGCCGTTCTCGCTGCGCAGGGCCGCATCACCCGAGCGCACGGAGGCGCCATCAGCTTCGAGTCGCAGCCATCCGAGCGATCCTTCGAGATCCGCGAACGCCTGCAGCGCGCCGAAAAGGCCGCCATCGGCGCGGCCGCCGCGACGCGGGTCAACGATGGCGAGTGCATCGCGATCGACGCGAGCACCACCGGGCTCCACCTCGCCCGCGCCCTCCGTGCCCGAGGCAGCTGGAACCACCTGACGGTCGTGACGAACGGCCTCCGGATCGCCTCGGAGCTCGCCGGCTGTCCGGGGATCGCGGTCGTCCTTCCGGGCGGCTGGGTTCGCTGGGAGGCGCTGTCCGTGGTCGGGACGATCGGGTCCGGCGTCTTCGACCGGATCAACGTCCAGACGGCGTTCGTCGGCGCGGCCGGGTTCACCTTCGAGACGGGACTCTCCGACGCCACCGAGGAAGAGGCCCAGATCAAGCGCTCGATGATCGAGGTCGCCCGCGAGGTCGTCGCGATCGTCGATCACACCAAATGGGGCCATACGGCCTTCGCCACCTTCTGCCGGACCGAGCAGCTGACCAGCGTCATCTCGGACCGATCCGCCCCCGAACCCATGGTCACGGCCCCGGAGGCGCGAGGCATCGAGATCAGTCTCGTGCCGTCCGCGACCGATCCGGCGGTCGATGGCGTGCCCATCCGCTCATCCCGAGTCGACCGGGATCCAGGAGACACGCCGACATCGACGACATCGCTGCTCGGTTGAGCAGGAGGAAGGAGGATCACCGGGATCCGCACACGACGAACTGCGACACGCCTGGGACCGAACGTGCACGACCGGCTGGGTCGTGCCAACCGAGGCAGATGGTCATGAGGAGGAAGTCCATGGATCTGACCCGAATGAGGCGAGCGATCGTCCTCACCGCGATGACCGCGTTGGTCGTCACGGCCTGCAGCGGCGGGGGAGCGGCCTCGCCGAGCGCGGCGACCTCGGTCGCACCGACCGTCGCCCCGACGGCGACGCCCGAACCGACGGCCGCGGCGGTCACGCTGGAATACCTGGTCGACGATTCGCAGGCGAACCAGCAGCTCGCCAGCGCCTTCGCCACGGCCTACACGGCGAAGAACCCGAACGTCACCATCAACGTCCAGAGCCGTCCCGGCGGCACCGAAGGCGACAACCTGGTCAAGACCAAGCTCGCGACCGGGGATATGACAGACATCTTCTGGTACAACTCCGGCTCGCTCCTGCAGGCGCTCAATCCTTCGCAGACGCTGGTCGACCTGACCGGCGAGCCGTACATCGCCAACATCGATGAGTCCTTCATCCCGACGGTGTCGCAGAACGGCGGGATCTTCGGTGTGCCGAGTGGCACGGCGATGGGTGGCGGCATCCTGTACAACAAGAAGGTCTTTGCGGCCAACGGTCTGACCGTCCCCACGACGTGGGCTGAGTTCGAGGCCAACAACGAAAAGCTCAAGGCCGCTGGGATCACCCCGGTCGGCGCCACCTACAAGGCCCCGGACGACTGGACCTCGCAGCTGTTCGTCCTCAGCGACTACTGCAACGTCCAGGCGGCCGTCCCGAACTTCGCCACCGACTACACCAACAACAAGATCAAGTACGCCGACACCCCGGCGGCGCTCGCTGGTTTCCAGCACACGCAGGAAGGATTTGACAAGGGCTGGTACCAGAAGGACTTCGGGGCAGCCAGCTTCGACGACGGCCTCAATGCGCTCGCGACAGGCGAGTTCGCCCAGTACCCGATGCTGACGTTCGCCCTTGGAACCATCGCGACGAACCATCCCGAGGCCATCCAGGACATCGGGTTCTTTGGACTACCCGGCACGGACGCCGCCAAGAACTGCGCGACGATCTGGATGCCGGCAGCCACGTACATCCCGAAGACGACGGAGGGCGACAAGCTCGCCGCCGCCAAGGATTTCCTCGGGTTCATCGCCTCAGTCGAAGGGGCCGAGGCCGCGTCCGCCGCGCAGCCGCCCTCGGGCCCGTACGTCATCAAGGGCGCCAAGCTTCCCGCTGATGCCCTGCCCGCAGTCCTCGACATCCAGAAGTACCTTGACAACAGCGCCGCCACGCCGGCCCTCGAGTTCCTCTCGCCGGTCAAGGGACCGTCGCTGGCACAGATCCTGGTGGCCGTCGGTTCCGGTCTGAATACGGCCACGGAGGGCGCGACCCTGTACGACCAGGACATCGAGAAGCAGGCCAAGCAGCTGGGGCTTCCTGGCTGGTGAGTTCTGGACTGGACGCGACGCGCCAGTCCACCGAGGGAACGGCCGACCTGTCACGGTCGGCCGTTCCCGTCTCCGACGTGCCGTCGGCCTCGCCGCGGCGCCGGACGTCGGGACGAGCCCTCGACGCCATGTACCCCCGGTGGTTCTACCTCCCGGGGGTCCTGTTGTTCGCAGTGATCTTCATCGTCCCGACCGTCGCGGCGTTCTACTTCAGTCTCACGCGTTGGACGTTGTTCGATGCGACCTTCATCGGCTTCGAGAACTTCGTTGACTTCCTGCGAGAGCCCTCGCTCACGGGCGGTCTCCGCAACACGTTCGTGTACGCCGTGGTCACCAGCGGCTCCAAGGTCATCCTCGGACTCCTGCTGGCGACGCTCCTGACGTCCAGGATCCACATGCGCTCCGCGCTCCGATCGATCATCTTCTTCCCGGTGCTCATCAGCGCCGTGGCGGTCGGGATCACGTTCGCGGTGCTCATGCATCCCTCCGAAGGTCTGATCAACCGGACCTTGGCGATCGTCGGGATCGACGGACCGGCGTGGCTGAGCAACCCCGATATCGCTCTGCTCTCCGTGGCAGCGGTGGACGTCTGGAAGGGCGTCGGCATCGCGACGGTCATCTTCATCGCTGGGATCGTGTCGATCCCCGAGGAGTACCTCGACGCGGCCCGGCTCGAGGGAGGGGCCTGGGCCAAGTTCCGCTACATGATCATCCCGCTGACCCGGAACGCCACCTTCACGGTGATCATCCTGTCCTTCATCGGAGGACTGCGTTCGTTCGACCTGATCTGGACCATGACGCGCGGCGGGCCGGGGTTCTCCACGGACGTGATCGCATCGACGATCTACAAGCAATATCAGGCGGGGTTCTACGGCCTCTCGACCGCGGGCAACGTGATCCTGTTCATCATGGTCACGCTGCTCGTCTACCCGATGATGCGATTCTTCTCGAAGCGGGAGATCGAGCTGTGAGGGCCGCCAGTCTGGCACGCCGGTACTGGGTCGACCTCGCTGCGCTGTCGATCGCCTTCGTCGTGTTCATCGTCCCGTTCATCTTCATCATCGTGACCGCGGCCAAGACCCAGGCCGAGGCGTCGTCCCTCGATTTCGCCTGGCCGGTCGAATGGAAGATCGTCGAGAACTTCCAGGCCGTGCTGAGTGAGCGGAACGGCATCATGATCACCGCACTCCGCAACAGTCTGGTGCTGACGGTCGCGTCGGTCGCGATCACGGTCATCCTGGCGTCCCTGATCGCCTTCGTGATCCAGCGACGTCGGGATCGGGTCGCGGCGCTCGTCAGTGCACTGTTCCTGGCCGGACTGATCATCCCTCCCGCCGTGGTGCCGACGATCTTCCTGCTCCAGGCACTCGGGCTCTTCAAGACGCTGGCGGGACTCATCCTCGTCGAGGTCGCGTTCGCGATGCCGTTCGCCATCCTCGTCTTCGTGGCCTTCGTGTCGGTCATCCCGAGGGAGCTCGACGAGGCCGCACTCATGGATGGCGCGACGCCGTTCAGGCTGTACTGGAACGTGATCTTCCCGCTCCTACGGCCGGCCATCATCACGGTGGTCGTGGTCTTGTCCGTCGCCATCTACAACGACTTCGTCAACCCGCTCTACTTCCTGCCCGGGAACGACAACGCGACGGTCCAGCTGACGCTATTCAACTTCCAGAGCCAGTTCAACACCCGCTGGAACCTGCTGTTCGCGGACGTCCTCCTGATCACGATCCCTCCGCTGATCATGTTCATCTTCTTCCAGCGCCAGCTCGCCTCGGGCCTGACCGCAGGTGCCGTCAAAGGCTGATCCCGTCCGTCTTCGCCTGAGGTGCCGCACCTGTGTCATCGCCTCGAACGACGCCCGCCAACGCGGTCGTCACCCATCTCTTCAGCCAGATCCCGAGCTCCGTCCTGGTCGCCAGCGCGGATCCAGTCCGTCTGACCTGGCAGGTCTCGACGTCGAGCCGGGGTCTCCGGCAGCTGGCGTACGAAGTCCAGGCTGCCGCCAGCGACGCCTTCGAGGACCTGCTCGCCACGACCGGCGTGGTGGACTCGGACGATCAAGTCGCTGTCCCGGCTCCCGGCGCACCATTGAAAAGCCGCGAGGTCCGCCACTACCGGGTCAGGATCCTGACCGACATCGGATGGTCGGATTGGAGCTCGACGCTTCGGATCGAGGCCGGTCTGCTCCAGTCGAGCGACTGGACGGCGATCGGGATCACGATCCCTGACGACCCCGGTCGAGCTCGGCAGGCGCCGCCGCCACTACTGCGCAGGGCGTTCGAGGTACCGGGGCCTGCCCGTCGGGCCAGGCTGTACGCCACGGCGCACGGGGTCTTTCGGATGGCGATCAACGGCCGCCCTGTCTCCGAGGACATCCTCGCTCCGGGATGGACCGCGTATCGCGATCGCCTCCTCGTCGAGGCCTACGACGTGACCGACCTGCTTCGCATCGGTCGCAACGTCATCACGGGTGTGGTGGGCGACGGCTGGTACCGAGGTCGCCTCGGTTGGGATCCCGACCGTGATCGGGCACGCTACGGCACGGACGCGGCCTTGTTCGCGCAACTCGAAGTCGACCTGGATGACGGGAGGGCAGTCACGGTCGCAACGGGCAGCGAGTGGCGAGCGTCGACCGGCGCGATCCGGGCCGCAGACCTGTACGACGGGACGGAGATCGATCTCCGCGAGGAGCAGGACGGCTGGGAGATGCCGGAATTCGATGACGCATCCTGGGCCAAGGTGGTGGAGGTGCCGTTCGATCGCCGGACCCTCGAGCCTCGCATCGCTCCGCCCGTTCGCATCGCCGCCACGATCCCCGTGTCGCCGGTCGAGGTCCGACCCGGGCTGTTTCGCACCGACGGAGGTCAGAACGTCACCGGCCACGTGCGGATTACGCGTCCGGGGCCGACGCGACCAGCGGGTCACGGTGCGACATGCCGAGGTTCTCGAACCGGACGGAACCCTGCATACCAGATCCCTCCGATCGGCAAGAGCGACCGACACCTACGTCCTGGCCGACGACCAGACCGTCCTCTTGGAGCCGACGTTCACGTTCCATGGCTTTCGGTACGCCGAGATCGAAACCGATGCGGACCTCATCGATGTCGCGTACGTGGCGATCAGCAGTGCGACGCCGCGGCGAGGCGCCTTCGAGTCGTCCGACGCGGACCTGAACCGGCTCCACGAGAACGTCGTTTGGTCCCAGCGAGACAACTTCGTCTCGGTCCCGACGGACTGCCCGCAACGCGACGAACGTCTTGGTTGGACCGGGGATGCCCAGGCGTTCGCGTCGACCGCCTGCACGTTGTTCGACGCAGGGTCGTTCTGGGCAAGTTGGCTGCGCGACCTTGCACTCGACCAGGACCCGGTGATGGGGGTGTCTTCCGTGGTCCCGGACGTCGTGCTCCAAGGCGAGGCGCGGTTCGGGCGGGCGGGCTGGGCGGACGCGGCCACCATCGTGCCGTGGGCCGTGTATGAGGCATATGGCGATGTCGGCGTCGTCCGCGACCAGTACCCGAGCATGCGCGGCTGGATCGAATCCCTCCTTGGTCGATGCGGCCCGGACGGCCTGCTGCCCGACGCCTTCCAGTTCGGCGACTGGCTGGATCCGATGGCTCCGCCGGATCGTCCCTGGGAGGCAAGAGCGGATCCGACCTACCTCGCGAACGCATTCTTCGCACACAGCGCTCGCCTTGCCGCGCGGGCGGCCTCGCTCATCGGCGCCTCCGATGATGCGGCCCGCTACGAAGACGTTGCGCGTGCTGTCGGATCGTCGACGTGGGCCCGCTGGCGGGAGCACCTTGTCTCGAATCAGACGGGCTGCGCTGTCGCGGTCCAGTTCGGGCTGGTTCCGGACGATGAGCGTCAGGTCGTCGGTGACACCCTCGCCGAGCTCGTCCGAGCGACGGACGGGCGGGTTGCGCACGGGATTCCTCGGGACGCCCTTGGTGCTCCCGGCATTGGCCGCGACCGGCCACCTCGAGGAGGCGTACCTCGCGCTCCTCTGTCGCGAGACGCCATCCTGGCTGTATCAGGTCACTCGTGGAGCGACGACGGTATGGGAGCGATGGGACGCCATCCGTCCGGATGGATCCATCCATCCTGGCGTCCTGGCGCCGTTGCCAGGAGCGGAGGATGGTGACGAGGGCGGCCACATGCTCTCCTTCAATCACTACGCCTATGGCGCAGTCGTGGACTGGATCTACCGCACCGTCGCGGGTCTGGCACCAGACATCACGAACCCCGGGTACCGCCGCGTGGTCCTTGCGCCACGCCCGGACGAATCGATCACCTTCTGCCATGCCTCGATCGATGCGCCGCAGGGCCTCGTGTCGATCGCCTGGCGAGTCGAGGGCGAGTCGTTCTCGGCTGACGTCGATCTTCCGTTCGGGACCACCGGCCTGTTCGACCCGCCGTCCGGCCCTTCGTCGGTCGTGGTCGTGGACGGACGGCGGCTGGAGGGAGACGCCAGGCACTCGGCGGTGCTGGCGCCCGGCCGGCACAGGGTCGAGGTGACGCGCCCCGTCCTGGTCTCGAAGGCGGCGCCATGGCGATCGTGACCGCGGATCCGTAGCGGGCTTGGCGGCCTTAGGCTAGGGCCCGAACTTCAAACCGGTTGCGCCGCGCTCGGCGCGGCGCGGTGGGTTCGACCCCACGCGTTCCCGCCACGGAGGCCCGATGACGACCAAGCCGACCGCGCGACCGCGACCGCCCAGCGTCGATGCCGTGGTGAATGCCGCCCGCGCGATCGTGGATGACGAGCGTGCGCGCCTGGCGGCGGGCGGCCCGGCGCGACCGGTCGAGGCGCTGGGCGGCGCGGTGGCGGCCAGGATCGAGTCGTTCGCGGAGGCCGGACCCGTCCCCGTCATCAATGCCACGGGTGTCATCGTCCACACGAACCTCGGCCGAGCGCCCTGGGCGGCCGCAGTCGCTGAAACCTCCGCTGCGTTGGCGAGCCGGTACCTGCTGCTCGAGCTGGACCGCGAGACGGGCCGTCGCGGCGCGCGGGTCCGGACGGCGGAGGAGCACCTGATCGCGCTGACCGGGGCCGAGGATGCGTTCGTGACGAACAACAACGCCGCGGCCGTCGCGCTCGCGGTCGGCCTGGCGGGACGCGGCGGGATCGTCGTCTCACGCGGCGAGCTGGTCGAGATCGGGGGCGGCGTGCGGATCCCGGAGATCATCCGCCGCGCAGGCGCGAAGCTGATCGAGGTGGGCACCACGAACCGAACGCGGGCCGCCGACTTCGAGGCGCCGCTGGCCGAGGGTCGGGCAAAGGCCGTCCTGCGCGTCCACCAATCCAACTTCACGATGGCCGGCTTCACCGAGGCACCGGATCCGGTCGATGTGGCGGCCATCGCCCATCGCCACGGCGCGATCGTCATCGACGACCTGGGCTCGGGGGCATTGCTGGACACCGCGCCCTTTGGTCTGGCCCACGAGCCACTCCCCGGGGAGCGGCTGGCGGCCGGCTCGGACGTCGTCACGTTCAGCGGCGACAAGTTGGTCGGTGGGCCACAGGCCGGGCTGATCGTCGGGCGGGCCGACCTGGTCGCCCGGATGCGACGCGACCCACTCGCCAGGGCGATGCGTCCCGACAAGACGACGCTCGCGGCGGTGGCGCTGACGCTGGGTCTCTACCGGGCCGGTCGCGCGGTCGAGACGATCCCGGTCTGGCGGATGATCGCAACTCCGGCCGACGCGCTTCGGGCCCGGGCCGCGCGCCTTGTCTTGGAGCTGGGCGAGCGGGCGTCCGTGGCCGAGCTCCGTTCGACCGTCGGTGGCGGCTCGCTCCCGGGCGAGACGCTCCCGTCGTTCGGGCTTGCGCTCGATGCCCGGTCGCCGAACAGGGTGCTGGCCGCGCTTCGACGGGGCGATCCGGCGGTCATCGGGCGGATCGAGGACGACCGCGTCGTGCTCGACCTGCGGACGGTCGAACCCGGCTCAGACGACGCGCTCGGGACGGCGGTCGGGGCCGCACTAGCCGGACGAGCATGACCGTCGTCATCGGCACGGCCGGACACATCGACCACGGCAAGACGACGCTGCTCCGCGCGCTCACCGGCATCGACGCCGACCGCCTGCCCGAGGAACGCCGTCGCGGGATGACGATCGATGTCGGCTACGCGCACCTCGCGCTCGATGACGGCACCGAGCTCGATTTCGTCGACGTCCCGGGTCACGACAAGCTCGTCGGGAACATGCTCGTCGGCGCCGGCGAGATCGACGCCGCACTGCTGGTCGTGGCCGCCGACGACGGTCCGCGCGCCCAGACGCTCGAGCACCTCGCCCTGCTGGATGCGCTGGGGATCCGCGACGGTGTCGCGGTCGTCACGAAGAGCGACGTCGTCGATCCCGACCGGGTGGTCGCTGTCGTCGAGGACGTCCGCCGGCTCCTCGGCGGGACGACCCTCGCCGAGGCGCTGGTCCTGCCCGTCTCGGGTGCCACCGGCGATGGCATCGAGGCGGTGCGCACGGCCCTGCTCGGCGTCCGCGACGCGGTCCTGGCGCGGACCGCCGGCCTCGACGAGGGCCGACCGAGGCTGGCGATCGACCGGGTCTTCTCCATCAAGGGCCGCGGGATCGTCGTGACCGGCACCCTCCGAGGCGGTCGGCTCGACCGCGGCGCGGCATTGCGGACCGTGCCGGGCGACCGGCCCGTCCGGGTGCGCGAGGTGCAGGTCCACGGGGTCGCCGTCACGAGTGCCGGTCCGGGCCGGACGGCCCTCAACCTCGCCGGCGTCGATGAGGCGTCGCTCCATCGCGGACTCGTGTTGACCACGGATCCGGGGGTCGCCGCCAGCTCGCGGCTCCTCGTCCGCCTGGCACGCCCGGCACCCGACCGGACGCGGGCGCGACTCCATCTCGGCACGGCGGCGGTGGATGTCGCGGTCGGTCGGGGCGGGCGCGACGCGATCGATCTGCCCGATGGCTCGGCCACCGCCATCCTGCGGCTGGCCGAGCCGATCGCCGTCGCCGCGGGCGACCACTTCGTGCTTCGCCGTTCGGGCGGCACCGATCCGATCGTCGGCGGGGCGGTGCTTGACATCGATCCGCCGCGTGGCATCTCGCGTCGGCGCCAGAGCGTCGAGCGGATGGCCGGACTCGCCGAGGCGATCGCCGCGAACGACGCCGTCTGGGCTCAGTCGGCGCGGCTCGACCTCCACGGGGCGATCGTCACGGGCGGCGCAGTGGGACTCGCGGTCGATGTGACCGAGGCGGCGGAGTCCGCCGCGCTGGAAACCGTGACGGGCGCCCCGGGCGCCGAGGCGTCTCTCGCAGCTGCCCGAACCGCCGTCGCGCGGACGATCCGGCGCGCGGCGACACTGCCCCGAGAGGACGCCGCCGCGGGTGCCACGGCCGTGCTCGATGGCCTGGTCCGTGCCGATCGACTGGTCCGTGCCGGCGACCGCCTGCGACTCCCGGGCGCCGCTCCTGCGGCGCCGGATCCGGCCCTGCTGGCTGCGATGGACCGCCTCGAGCGATCGCTGGCGGTCCCGGCGCCGCCATCGCTGGCCGTGGCCGCCCGGTCGGCGGCCTGTCCGCCGGCCGGTGTCCACGAACTCGAGCGCATCGGTCGGATCGTGGTCCTCGAGCCGGATCTCGCCTATGCGGCCTCGACGTATCGTGATCTCGCGGCGCGCGCCACCGCGATGGCCGGTGCGGGACCCCTCACACCGGCGGCCTTCCGCGATGCGACCGGTACGAGCCGAAAGTTCGTCATGGCGATCCTCGAGGACCTCGACCGCCGCGGGGTCCTGCGCCGGACGGAGGCTGGCCATGTCCCGGGCCCGCAGGGCAGCTACGGGCGTGGGGCTGGGATGACCACCCAGGAGTCGATCGCGGTCATCGTCTTGGCCGGCGGTCGCTCATCGCGGTTCGGCCGGGACAAGCTCGCCGAACCCCTCGACGGCCGCCCACTGCTCGACCACGCGATCGAGGCCGGCTTGCGGCTAGCGACCGAGGTCCTGGTGGTCGCTGCGCCCGGTTCCGCCCCCGCGGTCCCGGCCGGCACCCGGGTCGTGCACGACGCCCAGCCGTTCGACGGACCGCTGGCCGGCGTGGCGGCCGGTCTCGAAGCGACCCGCGCCGACATCGTGGTCGTGCTCGCCGGTGACATGCCGGCGATCGCCCCGGGCGTCCTCGAGCGCCTGGCCGTCGCCCTTACCGCCACCGAGGCGGACGCCGCGGTGCTCGAGGTCGGGGATGATCGGCCACCCCTCCCGATGGCCCTCAGGCGCTCAGCCGCCGCGGCGATGGCCGATGCGTTGCTCGCCGACGGTCAGCGACGGCTCCGGGCATTGCCGGAGGGACTGCATGCCACTGCGGTCGCCGAGAGCGATTGGCGTCGCGACGATCCCGACGGGGCGTCGCTCCTCGACATCGATACGCCGTCCGACCTGCCCTGATCCGCTCCCGGACACACGAAGACCTCCGCCGGAGGGTCGGAGGTCGTTCGTGCTTGGGAGGGAGGAAGCTCGAGGCTGAGGGAGGAGATCAGCCCCGGTAGGGATAGTCTTCGAACTTCGGGAGAACCGAGCCCACCGAGTTGGCCGTGTCGGAGAAGGTCATTCGGAGGCTCTCGACCGCCTTCCCGATCCGCTTCAGGAAGCTGGGCTTCCCGGCGTTCGCGGCGCGGTTCTGAGCGGCTTCGTCGAGCAGGTACTCGAGATGCTCGTTGACTGCGAAGATCGCGTAGGCGTTCACGTGGTCCTCTCCTTTCTGTCGCCCGGTTCAGTTCCGGTGCGCAGGGAGAGCATCGCCCCGTGGTGATCAGCCGGGCACCGACGTCGGTACCTGATCCGGCATCGTCATGTGTCCATGCTTCGGCGGACGTCCGCTCAGCCCTCGAGGGCGGCATCCTCGAACACGGGGACGCCCTCGACGAAGGTCCCGACGACCTTGGCATCCCCGATGGCGCCGGCACCACGATCGAACAGGTCGCGATCGAGCACGGCCAGGTCGGCCAGCTTGCCGACCTCGAGCGACCCCGTCTCGGTGTCGAGGTGGTTGACGTACGCCGAGCCGTTGGTGAACGCGGCGAGGGCATCGATCAGCTCGAGACGCTCTTCCGGCAGGAACACCTCGCGCTTGAAGTCCGGATGGCGGTGACGACGCTCGACCGCGAGTTCCATCTCCAAGAGCGGATCGGCGGTCGACACGCTCCAGTCGGAGCCCATCGCCAGCACCGCACCGGCGGCACGGAGCGAACGGAACGGGTACTGCCAGCGCCAGCGATCGCCGATGAACGGGACCGTCAGCTTCTCCATCTGGTCCTCGTGGCTCGCCCAGAACGGCTGGGCGTTCGCCGTGACGTCGAGGTCGCGGAACCGCCCGATGTCGTCGGGGTGGATGACCTGGATGTGCGCGATGTGGGGTCGCGTGTCGGATGGGCCGTTGGCTCGCCGGGCCGCTTCGACGGCATCGAGCGCCACGCGGACCGCCCGGTCGCCGATCGCATGGAAATGGGCCTGGAACCCGAGCGCGTCGAGTCGCGGGACCCAGTCCATGAGGCCCTCGGCGTCCAGCTGGAGCAGGCCGCGGTTGTCCGTCGTGCCGCCGTGACCGTCGAGATAGGGCTCGAGCATGGCGCCGGTGAAGTTCTCGAGGACGCCGTCCATCATCAGCTTGATGCTTGTCGGGGCGTACCGGCCGATCGCGGTCGAGCGCCGGCGCTCGACGAATTCGTCGATCTGCTCGGCGCCGCGATGGTGTTCCCACCACAGCGCACCGACGACGCGCGCGGTCAGCTCGCCGCGCGAGGCGAGCGCGACGTACGCCCGCTCCTCGCTGTCGGGCGCGACGATCGCGTCCTGCCACGCCGTGATCCCGAGCGCGTGCAGGTGTGCCTGGCCCCGCCGGAGTCCCTCCTCGAGGTCGGCCGGGGTGTCGTCGGGCATGAACCGGGCCACGAGATCCATTGCGCCCTCGTGCAGGGTGCCCGTCGGGGTGCCGTCGGGGTCACGCTCGATCCGCCCGTCGGAAGGGTCGGCGGTCGCCGCCGTAACGCCGGCCAGCTCCAGCGCCCGGGTGTTGACCCAGGCGCTGTGACCATCGCGACTCTCCAGGCAGACGGGCCGGTCGGGCACCAGCCGGTCGAGCTCCCCGCGTCTCGGCGCCCCGCCCTCGAACGCGGCCATGTACCAACCGCCGCCGCGGATCCACGGATCGTCGGGACGGTCGCGGGCGTAGGTGGCGATGATCTCGAGATAGTCGGTCGCGACTTGCGAGACGTGCAGGTCGCAGCGCAGCAGCTCCACGCCACTGCTGACCGGGTGGGCGTGCGCGTCCTGGAAGCCCGGGGTCACCGTCCGCCCGCGCAGCTCGATGACGCGTGTGCGTGGGCCGACGAGCGGGCGTACGCCGGCGTCCGGCCCGACCGCGACCAGGCGGCCGTCGCGCACGGCGAGCGCCGTCGCCCAGCTGCGGGCACCATCCATGGTCGCGACCCGACCGCCCGTCAGGACGAGATCGGCTGGCTGATCGACGGTCATGGGGTCTCCGTGACGTGGGCGTCGTGGGCGCGCGCCAGTCTCGCATCGGATCGCCCGGCGACGGACACCCATCGCACGTGCCGCGACGGGCCGGGGCGGATGTCCGCCGCCCGCTAGCATCCGGCGGTGACCTCCGTCCAGCTGCTCCATGCCGGCTACGCGGCCGACCGGGTCGGCTCGAGCATCTCCCTCATCCGCGACGGCGACGCGCTGATCGTGGCGGACCCGGGGATGGTCGCGAGCCGATCGCTCATCCTCGACCCGCTGGCCGCGCTCGGCGTGTCGGCCGGTGACGTGACGCACGTCTTCCTCAGCCATCACCACCCGGACCACACGGTCAACATCGCCCTGTTCCCGAACGCGGAGGTCGTCGACTTCTGGGCGCGCTACCGCGACGACCTGTGGCTCGATCACGACGGCGACGGCTACCGGCTCTCCCCGAAGGCCCAGCTCTGGCTGACGCCCGGTCACACCGAGGAAGACGCGACCCTCATCGTCGAGGCCGACGACGCGACTTACGCGCTGACGCACCTCTGGTGGCACGAGGACCGGACGCCGGCCATCGACCCGCTGGGCGCCGACCAGGCCGCGATCGAGCGCGGACGAGCCCGCGTCCTCGCGACCGCCGACATCGTCATCCCCGGCCACGGTGGACCGTTCCGGGTTCGCGGCTGACCGAGGGCGGTCGTCCGCTCCTTAGCCCGGCCCGGTCGCCGGCCCCGGATCGGGCCCGCTTGGCGACGGGCCGGACCGCAGCCCGAACCAGAACACGAAGGTGCCGATCACCAGGAGCACGGCGCACACCAGGATCGCGAGGTGGAAGGCGTCCATCGAGGCCTGCGTGGCCGCCGCGACCTGGGCGGAGGTGGCATCGGCCGGCGGAGGATTGAGCGGCTGGAACGCGCTGCGGACGTCCGGCGAACTCGTGTCCAGGTCGGGCGCATTCGTCGCGAGCGCCGAGTAGAACGTGGCACTGATCGCGATGAAGATGATCGCGCCGAGGAGCGGCTGGCCGACCCGCGAGATGGCGTTGTTGATGGCCGACCCGATCCCGGAGAAGCGGCCGGGGATCGAGCCCATCAGGGTGCTCGTGAGCGGCGCGACGACGAGCGAGATCCCGATCCCGAAGAGGATGATCGCGGGCAGGACGTCGACCAGGACGTCGAGCGGCGGGATCAGGGTGCTCGGTGACTCGACGGAGGCCAGCCACGGCTCCGAATTCGGCGGGGAGCCGCGCGAACCAGAGCAGCCCGCCGGCCATGATCAGCGGACCGACGACCAGGAACGGGCGAGCCCCGACCCGGGCCGCCACCGTCCCGACCCGGGTGGAGAGGACGGACAACAGGATCCCGCTCGGCAGTCCGATCAGCCCGGCGCCGAGCGCCGTGTAGCCGAGCACGCCCTGGAGGACCAGCGGCTGATAGCCGAACGTCACGTAGAGCGCGCCGTAGACGAAGAACGTCGCGAGATTGACGGTCGCGAACGCGCGCGACCGAAAGAGCCCGAGTGGGACCAGGGGGTTCGGCCGGGTCGCCATGAGGATCGGAAACAGCACCAGCGCGACCGCCCCGACGCCGATGGCGATCCAGGCGGCGGTGTCGGTCCACTCGTTCGACTGGCCGCGGATGAGGCCGAACGCGAGACCGCCGACGGCCAACGCCGCGACGATGGCGCCGAGCCAGTCGAATCGGCCCGACGTCTCGGTGTCGCTTCGATTCCTCGACGTGGCGTCACCGTGGCCCAGAGCGCGAACGCCAGCAGCGGGACGTTGATCAGGAAGGCGAACCGCCAGCCGATGGTGTCGACCATGATCCCGCCGACGATCGGCCCGATGACCGTCAGCGCCGACGTCGAGGCGGCCCAGATGCCGAACGCGCGCCCGCGCGCCTCGCCCTCGAAGGCGTGGGTGATGAGGGCCAGCGAGCCCGGGATGAGCAGGGCACCGGCGGCCCCCTGGAGCAGCCGGAAGAGGACCAGGAGCTCGAGCGTCGGTGCCAGCCCGCACAGCGCCGACGTCAGCGCGAACCCGGTCAGACCGAGCGCATAGACGCGGCGCCGACCGTAGTGGTCGCTGAGGGCGCCGGCGATGATGAGCAACGCGGCCAGGACGGCGAGATAGCCGCTGACCACGTAGGCCTGGCCCTCGAGCACGCCGACCAGTGAGGCGGGCAACTCCTGGCCGATCCGCGCCAGCGCGACCCCGACGAGGGTCCCGTCCAGGAACACAGCTCCGGATCCGATGATGGTGGCGACGAGGGTCCATCGCTGGCGTCGGGTCATGCCCGCGAAGTGTCGCAGCATCGTCGCCGCGTGAACAAGGGCTTCGGACTAGACTCTGCCGGTGCCCGGACCCGTGGCGCTCGTCGGCGCCGGTGAGTTCCTTCCCGCGATGGCCGATTTCGACCTCGAATTGCTGGCCGCCACAGGCCGTCCACGTCCGCGCGTCGCGATCCTCCCGACCGCCTCATACCCCGATGGGCAGGAGGTGTTCGACCGCTGGGCGTCGATGGGTGTCGCGCACTTCGGGGAGCTCGGCGCGGAGGTCGAGCCGGTCCTCGTCCGGGATCGCCACGAGGCCGACGATGCGGCCGCGGCGCAGGCGGTCGGCGAGGCCGACCTCATCTACCTCTCGGGCGGCAAGCCCGGTTACCTGCTGGCCGTGCTCGACGGCAGCGCCGTCGGCCGCGCCCTGATCGCAGGCGCACGAGCGCGGCGCCGTCCTGGCCGGGTGCTCGGCCGGGGCGATGGCGCTGGCCGGTCACGCGTTCGATCTCCGGGGCCGCGTCCTGCCGTTCCCGTTGCGCTGGCGGCCGGCCCTCGGGTTCGCCCCGAGCGCGTCCGTCGTGCCCCACTACGACGCGTGGCCCGAGCCGATGTCCGCGCTCGTGGCGCTCCAGGCGCCGCGCGGTTCGGTGGTCCTCGGCATCGACGAGGAGACGGCGGTCATCGGCCGGGACGGATGCTGGCAGGTCCACGGCGCTGCCCGCGTGACCGTGTGGCGGGGTCGCCGACGCGAACGGCATCGCGCCGGCGAGACGTTCCGCCTCTAGGCGGTGTCCGGGCGGACGGTCCGGAAGCAGTCGGAGCAGTAGACCGGTCGGTCCATCCGGGGCTTGAACGGGACCTGGGCCTGGTTGCCGCACGACGAGCAGATGACGGCGAAGTACTCACGCGAGGCGCGGTCGTCGCCGCGCTCGTAGCCGCGCGGTCCACCGATCTCCCGGACGTCGTACCCGGGGTCTCGCGCGGCCCGTCGGCTGGCGCGGCAACTCGTGCAGCGCTTCGGTTCGCTGGTGAACCCCTTCTCCACGTAGTACTCCTGGTCGGCGGCCGAGTGGATGAATTCCACCCCGCAGTCGACGCAGGTCAGGGTTCGATCGACGTAGGTCACTTGCTCCTCCGAGGGATCACGAGTTCGGTGTTCGTGCGCCTCGGAGGGCGGCCGCATCGGCGGTCGGGACGGCGATTGCTGGCGAGAGATGCCGGGGCCGCGCGACCCAAGGTGCCGATATGAGGTCCCTGTTTCGGGGCGCACCGGGTGTCAGGCCGCGCATCATACGACGCATCCGGCTTCTGGGTCGTCAAGGCCCCATCGGCGCGGCCAACTGGCGGCCGTGACACCGTACCTGTCACAATGAGCCGCGAGATTCGGGGCGGCGAGCGGGGAGTCATGGGGGCGCCTCGCTCGCGCTGGACCCGCGGGCCGCTCGGCGGTCCGATCGGGCCCAGGGCGACGGCCCGGGTCGCGTCGTCCGGATCGTGACCGACCAGGGAGGCCCGCCGACAACCGGATGCTACGGATCATCCACACCGCGGACATCCATCTCGGCGCGCGCCACGACGACCTGGGGATCCAGGCGGCCGCCCAGCGGGATCGCCAGTTCGCTGCGTTCCGGGCAACGGTCGAGCTGGCCCTTGCCGAGAAGGTCGATCTCTTCCTGATCGCCGGCGACCTGTTCGATTCCAACGTCCAGCCGCGGCGCTCGGTCGAGCGGGTCGCCGAGGAGCTGAAGCGGCTCGCCGCGGCGCGCATCCGGACGGTCATCATCCCGGGCACCCACGACGTCTACGACCGGACCTCGATCTACCGCGCCTACGACCTCAAGGCGATGGCCGGCAGCACCGACCACGACGACCTGGTCACGGTCCTGACGCCGGATCTGCACAGCGTCCACCTCGCGGCGCTCGACGCCGTCGTCCACGGCCGGGTCTTCGACACGAAGCGCGCACCGGTCAGCCCGCTGGCGGGCCTCGACGCGGGTGGCGAGGCGACGGGCGCCACGTGGCGGATCGGGATGGTCCACGGTTCGATCGCCATCCCCGGCAAGACCGATCGCGACGAGGTCGTCATCACCACCGACGAGATCGCGAACAGCCGGCTGGACTACCTCGCCCTTGGCCATTGGCATTCGACGCAGCAGGGCCGGGCCGGGGCCGTGGCCTACGCGTATGCCGGCGCCCCGGAGGCGGTCGCGCTCGACCAGGATCGCGCCGGCAAGGTCCTCCTCGTCGAGCTCGAGGACGCCGACGGCAAGCGCACGGTCACGATCGAGGACCGGATCGTCGGTCGGACCACGTTCCAGCGGGTCCAGCTCGACGCGGCCACGATCGAGACGCAGCCCGCGCTCATCGCGGGACTGGCCAAGCGGGCCGACCCCGACCTCGTCCTCGACGTCCGGATCGTCGGCGTCCGCCCGGACGAGCTCGACCTCGCACATCGACGAGATCGAGTCGGCGCTCGCCCCGTCGTTCCTCAAGGTCCGGGTCCGCGACGTGTCGCTGCCCGCGCTGACCGAGGGCACGTTGCCGTCGCCCGACACCGTCGTCGGCGCCTTCATCCGCGATCTGGAGGCGCGGATCGCCGAGCTCGAGGCGACCGACAAGGCCGACGAGGCGGCCGAGCTGCGCGACTCGCTGCGCCTCGGCCGGCTGCTGCTGGCCGGCCACGAGGTCTCGCTGTGAGGATCCGCAAGCTCGAGCTGCGCGACTTCCGACGGTACCGCCACCTCGCGATCGACCTGGCGCCAGGTCTGACCGTCGTCCGCGGCCCGAACGAGGCCGGCAAGTCGACCATCCAGCGGGCGATCGAGCTCGCCATCACTCGCCGCGTGACGAGTTCGGCCGGCGACCTGGATGCCTTTCGCCCCTGGGACGCCGCCGAGGACGCGCGCTCGATCATCACCGTCGACTTCGAACAGGACGACGAGGACGGCGCCAAGGTCGGCCAGCTCGAGAAGACCTTCGCGGGATCGAAGGGCACCGTCCGCCTCGACTACGACGGGCAGTCGGTGACGGACCCGGCCCTCGCCGACCAGATCCTGGCCGAGCTGACCGGCATCCCGACCGAGGCGTTCTTCCGCTCGACGGCGTCGGTCCGCCACCACGAGCTGGCGGACCTCGGCCACGACGAGGGCGCGCTCCGTGACCGGCTCCAGGCGTCGATCAGCGGCGGCGACCGCGGGACGAGCCGGGCCAAGCGCAAGCTCGAGGGCGCGATCCACGGCCTGACACCAAGGGCGACAAGAACCCGGGCGCCCTCAAGGTCGCCGAGGCCGCCGTTGCCCGGTCCGGCGCGGCGCTCGAACAGGGTGACCTTGCGCTGGCCCAGCTCGCCCGCGATCGCGATGCGCTCGCGGGTGCCCTCGAGCGACGGGCCCAGGCCGAGGCGGGCCTCGCCGAGCGCCGCGGCATGCTGGAGAAGGCGCGTCAGGCCGAGCGCCTCGCCACCGAACGCGACGCCGCCCAGGATCGCTACGAGCGGTTCCGGCAGGCGGTCGAGGTCGAACGACCAGATCGCGGTCCTCGCCGCCACGCACCCCTCGGCCAATGCGCTCCCGGTCCTCCGGTCCGGCGTCGAGCGCGTGCGCGCGCTCGACCAGAAGGCGCGCGAGCTCCAGGCCGCCCTGGCCGGCAACGTGCCGGTCACCTTCGAGATCGAGGCCGAACCGAGCTGGCGCCCACTGTCGCGCTGGGGCATCGCCCTGACGATCATCGGCGTCGTCATCGCCGGAGGCTCGATCGCGCTCGATCTCCTCGGCGATCGCGGACCCGGGTATGGTCCCGAGCCTCATCGGCGGGATCATCGGCGCCATCGGCCTGGTCCTCGCCGCGGTCGCGCTGTGGATGCGCCGCGGCTACCACATGGGCGCTGAGCTGCGCGACACCGAGATCGACCGTCGACTCCGGGGCCGGTCCGAGATCGAGGCCGAGCTGGCCCTCGTCGAGGCAGAGTCCGCCCAACGGCTCGCGGCGCTCGGTCTCGGGGACCTCGCGACCGCCGAGGACATGCTCACCCGCGAGGAGGCGCACGTCGCCCGGATCGATGTGCTTGCGGCCCAGCTCGAGGGGCTCGTCGGCAAGCAACCGCCCGAGTCGCTCGTGCCGACGCGCGACGCCGCAGCGCTGGCGATCTCGGAGAAGAACAGCGCACTCGAGGCGCTCGGGCCGATCGCCAAGGAGCCCCGTGCCCGGGAGCGCCTCGAGGTCGAGGTCCGCGACCAGGAGACCGCGCTCGAGAGTGCTCGTGACGACGAGGCGAATGCCAGGGCCCGGGTCGAAGCGAACCCGGTCGATGCCGAAGAAGTGGCGGCCCACGCCGAATCGCTCGCCAGCTGGAACGAGGAGCTCGCCGCGCTCCAGCGTCGCCAACGCGTCTACACCATGGCGCTCGAGACGATCGTGAAGGCGGAGCAGGCGACGATGAAGTCGGCGACCGTCTACCTCGAGAAGCGCATGGTCCGCGACCTGGAGGGCGCGACCGCGGGTCGCTATCGCCACGTCCGGGTCGATGACAAGACCCTCGACATCGAGGTCCGGGCTCCGGAGAAGCGCGACTGGGTCAAGGTCACCGCCCTGAGCCAGGGAACGATGGACCTCGTCTACCTGACGGCGCGACTGGGCCTCGTCCGGCTCGTGACCGGAGACCGCCGGCCACCGCTCATCTTCGACGACCCGTTCGTCACCCTCGACGACGCCCGCGCTGCCCGCGCCCTCACCCTCCTCAAGGGCATCACGACCGACTTCCAGGTCATCTACCTCACCTGCTCCGAGCGCTATGACGGCGTCGCCGACGCGATCGTCGAGCTGCCCGGGCCGACGGCGGTGGACGACGAGGCCCCGCCCGAGGGATCGGGCCCCTGATCGGTCCCGACCCGGCGATCGCGACCGTCCTCTTCGGACTCGTGTCAGCCGTCGCGTGGGGTGGCGGTGACTTCGGCGGCGGCCTCATGAGCCGACGGACCTCGGTGTTCGGGGTCGCCCTGATCTCGCAGGTCGTTGGCATGGTTGTCTCGGTCGGCCTGGCGGTCCTCCGGGCGGAGGGTCTGCCGTCGGCTGCCGACGTCGGGTGGTCGGTCCTCGCCGGGATCGCCGGCGGGATCGGGATCACGTCGCTCTACCGCGGTCTGGCCGTGGGGCGGATGGGCATCGTCGCGCCGGTCACCGGCGTCCTCGCCGCCATCATCCCGGTCGTGGCCGGCGTCGTGCTCGAGGGCTGGCCCGACCAGCTGGTGACCGCCGGCATCGTCGTGGCGATCGTCGCGGTCGTGCTGGTCTCACGCGTCGCGGACGAGGGCGGCGGGCGGGCGGGTCTTGGCCTGGCGGTGCTGGCGGGCTCGACGATCGGGCTGTTCAGCATCTTCATCGCCCAGGTCAGCGACGGCCACGTCTTCGGCCCGCTCTCGATCGTGCGCACCGCCGAGGCGCTCCTGATCGTGGGCATCATCGTCGTCACCCGTTCGGACTGGCGGCCCGCCCCGAAGCTCCTCCCGGCCCTGATCGGGATCGGTGTCCTCGACATGCTCGGCAACGGCGCCTACATCCTGGCCGTCCAGAGCGGCGCGCTGGCGGTCGCGTCGGTGGTGTCGTCGCTCTACCCGGTCACGACCGTGATCCTCGCGACGGTCCTGCTTCGCGAGCGCGTCACTCGATCGCACGCGGTCGGGATCGTCCTGGCCGCCCTGGCGATCGTCCTGATCGGCGTCGGGTCCTCCTAGCGCCGCGGGGTCATGGCCCGGATCGCTCGAACCGGAGCGCGTCGACCTCGGCCGGGTCGTCGAGCACGACGACCGACGTGAAGCCTTCCGAGACGAGCGCGTCGCCGTCGATCGCGGCGCGCAGGGTCGCCAGCTGACGATCGACGACCGCCCCATCGACGACCCGGGTGATCCGGCCGGCGTTCCGGGCGTGGACGACCGTCGGCGGCAGGTCCAGGACGATCGCGACGCTCGGGACGTCCGCCTCCCTGGCTCGGGCCAGGAGCGTCAGCCGGGCGTGCCGGGTCAGGTTCGTGGCGTCGACCACCGAGAGGCGTCGCGCGCGGAGGCGGACGGCGACGTCATCGTGCAACCGCCGGAACGCGAGCCCACTCGCCCGCTGGTCGGCTTCATCGCCACTCACGAGCTTGCGATACGCATCCGACGACAGGATCTCGTCCGGGGCGAAGTGGCGGGCCGCCAGCGTCGACTTTCCTGACCCCGCCGGGCCGATGAGCACGACCAGCGACGGATCGAGGAGCCGGACCGTCGGCATCTACGAGGCGATCCGCCGGACCTCGTAGCCGCCGCCTTCGGCAGCCTGGATCTCGTAGGCCGGCTGATCGTAGACGGACGGGCCGCGCACGACGTGGCCGTCTTCGATCCGGTACCGGGCGCCGTGCCACGGGCATTGCAGGCAGCCGTTCACCACCGTGCCCTTGTCCAGCGGCCCACCCGCGTGGGCACAGGTGGCGTGGAGTGCGAAGACCCGTTCGCCGAGGCGGACCACGACCAGGTCGTTGATGCCGGCTTTCATCTTGGTGGGGGTTGCCTCGGCGAGTGCATCGAGGCTGGCGAGCTCGCCGAGATCGAGCCGGATCCACTTCGTGCCTGGCCCGCGGAACGCGTGCCGGCTGACCATGTTGCCGAAGACGTAGACGACGTCGCCTCCGACGAAGGCCCCAGCCGAGACCAGCCCGAACGCCACGATGCCCAGCACGACGGCGAGCGTGCGGTCGGCCGGGTCGCCGGCCCGGATCACGAGCGAGACGATCAGCATCACGAGGGCGACAGTCATGAGGGTCGCGTGGGTCGTCGCCCGCGTCCGGGCAGTGCCGTCGGTATCAGCGTAGTCCGCCAGCCCCGACAGGGCCGAGAGGATCATGAAGACGATCGTGGCCACGACCGCGATGTCGGCGGCCGCGCGTTGATCGACCAGGTCGAGGATGACCGCCCCGAGCAGGAGGCCGATCGGGATGTCCGTCGTTGCGGCGTGAAGGGGATGCCCGAGCCAGCGGCCGTTGAGCAGGTCCTTGATGGGCCGGATCGGTCCGAACAGCGCCGACAGCCAGCGATGGTTGAAGTCGCCCAGCGGGCGAGCCCACCGGTCGTTGATCGCCACGAGTCGCGCGAGCAGATGGGCCATGGATCCGACACCTCCCCTGAGGAGTATCCACAACCCGTCCACAACGTCCACAAGTTCGGGGATAAGGTCGCGGGCTCCTCCCACAAGTTCGTGGATAAGCCCGTTGTGGTTCTTGGGCCCCGGACCGTACATTGGTCTCGCCCGAAGGGGCAGGAGTGAACCGCCAGACCACAACGAGGAGCGATCCCCGAGGTGGTCCCGGGAACCGGGTTCGCAGGTCGTAAGGCCCGCGAGCGAGGGACCCGGCAGCGGCCAGGGACTGCAGCTTGCTGAAGCCCCAGGACCCGTTGAACGCTCGGTGTCCCACCAGTTCCTTCGGGCGCTTTCGTGCGTCCCGCAAGGCCGGCCTGCACATCCGCTAGGCTTCCGCGGATGCCCGACTCCGCTGCCGTGACCGCGGCCGCGACCCCACCCAGACGTCCCGCCCAGGACTGGCGCGTCCTCGTCGCGGTCTTCTGGGTCACCTCGTTGGTCGAGGGCCTCGGCGTCAGCCAGATCTTCGCCCTCCTGCCGGCATACCTGCGCGAGTTGGGTGTCGCCGAGGCGGACCGGCTCGCCTTCGTCGGGCTGTTCACGGCACTGCTCTTCGTGGTCGGGTTGCCGCTCGTCCCGCTGTGGGGCGTCTGGGCCGACAAGTACAGCCGCAAGGCGGTCATCGTCCGCAGCTGCATCGTCGAGGCCGTGGTGTTCGCGGGCGTCGCGTTGTCACAGGAGCCGTGGCAGCTGGCGCTCTCGATCCTGCTCATCGGCTTCCAGCTGGGCAACACCGGGGTGATGCTCGCGGGCATCCGGGACGTCGCCCCGACGCGCCGGCTCGGCACGACGATCGCCATCTTCGGCGCGGCGACGCCGATCGGGTTCGCGGTCGGACCGATCCTCGCCGGGTTCCTGATCGACGGGTTGGGCTGGACGCTCTCGGACGTGTTCTGGCTGTCGGCTGCGCTCTCCATCGGGACGGCGCTCCTGGTCGCGTTCGGCTCGAAGGAGGTGCGGCCGGAGGTCGTCCCGACCGGGCGCGTCCTCGCGCTCGCATTCGGTGCCGTGCGGGGCGTGCTGACGGACCCGTCGGTCCGCCGCATCTTCCTGATCTTCGGCGTGTCCTTCGTCGCGACCCAGATGACCCGGCCGTACATCCCGATCCTCGTCGAGGGCCTGACTGGCCCGGGTCCCGGCTACGCGTCGGCGGTCGGGCTCGTGATGGGCACGGCGGCCCTTGTCGGCGGCCTCGTCTCGCCGCTCGGGGGCCTGCTCGGCGATCGCATCGGGTTCCGGTTCGTCCTGGTGGCGGGCCTCGCCGGCGCCGGCGTCGTGCTCCTGCTCATGCCGTTCGTCCCGTCTGTCGCGTCGCTGGCCCTGCTGGCCGTGGTCCTGGGCACGGCCACCGCGACGGTGAGTGCGATGGTCCTCGGCCTCCTCGCCACCGAGGTCCCGCCGGAGCGGCGGTCCGCGACCCTCAACCTCGTCTTTCTGCCGCTCTACGCGGCCGGGATCATCGGCCCGGCGATCGGGGCGGGGGTCGCGTCGGTCGCTGGCGCCCCGGCGCCGTTCCTTGTCGGCGGCGCGATCCTCCTGCTTGCCGCGATCGCCATCGCCATCCGACTGCGGTCGAGTCGATCATCGACGCAGGCGCCGACCGCCCGGGCCGCCTGACCCATCCCGGCTGCCTGGCCCGGCCGCCGCCGCGCGACGAGCGTCCCGCCCCGAACCTAGGGGCCGCGCGACCCCACCAGACCCACCCGGACCCCATGGCCTGTCCGTACCGGGTCGTCTTCAGGTCCGGGCGGCTACGATGGCGCCGTGCCGAACATCGCCCTGCCTCGTCCGCTCCCGCGTCCGCGCTCGCGACGCGCCCCCGGTTCGCCGGAAACGGCGCTGCCGCTGGACGTCGCTGCGCCCGACATCATCGAGGCGGCCGGGCTGCGCTGGATCCACATCGAGTCGCCGCGCAGCGCGGACCGCGACTGGCTCGAGGAGCATTTCGACTTCCACCCGCTCGACTACGAGGACGTCTACTCGCGCAACCAGCGCCCGAAGCTCGACCAGTACGACGACTACGTCTTCATCGTTCTGCACTTCCCGCTGTTCGACAAGGACACCGGGCGCATCCTGACCGCCGAGCTCGACCTGTTCCTGGGCCCCGACTACCTGATCACGCTCCCGAACGTCCCGCTGCCGCCGCTGGCGGCGATGTTCGAGCGCTACCGCGAGAAGGACGACCTGCGCGAGGAGGTCTTCTCGAAGGGCTCGGGCTACCTGCTGTACAAGATCGTCGACACCGGCGTCGATGCGTCGTTCCCGATGCTGCGCAAGATGGGCCTCAAGCTCGAGCGCCTCGAGGACGACATCTTCGAGGGCCGCTCGTCGGAGATCGTGCGCGAGCTCTCCGAGGCGAAGCAGGAGATCATCAACTTCCGCAAGATCGTGCGGCCCGCAGCGCGCCGTGCTCCGCGACCTCGAGCGGACCAAGCAGCGCTACCTCCAGGAAGAGCTGGAGATCTACTTCGACGACATCTCCGACGCGGCCGAGCGCATCTGGGACACGCTCGAGAACTACAAGGAAGTCGTCGAGGCGCTCGAGTCGACCAACGAGTCCGTGCTGTCGCATCGGCTGAACGACTCGTTCCGGGTGCTCACCGCGGCGAGCGTCGTGCTGCTGCCGCTGACGCTCATCGCGAGCATCTTCGGGATGAACGTGCACTTCCCGGGCGAAGGCGAGAGCGGCTCGTTCTTCGTGATCCTCGGGCTGATGGCCACGGTCCTGCTCGTGCTCGTCGTCCTCTTCCGGCGCCGCGGCTGGCTCTGACCGCTCGGACCGCTCAGGCCGGGAGGTCGCGCTCCGCGGGACCCACGTAGTTGCACGTCGGGGCGGATCAGCCGGTTGTCGGCGGCCTGCTCGAGGACGTGGGCGGTCCAGCCGGCGTGGCGGGCGAGCGAGAACGTGGCCGGGAACAGGTCGGGCGACAGGCCCACGCCCTGAGCACCGGCGCCGCGTAGAACTCGACGTTGGTCTTGAGCGCCCGCTCGGGGTGCCGCTCGGCCAGGACGCGCAGCGCGACGTCCTCGACCGCGATCGCGAGCGCCAGCCAGTCGGGCGGGTGCGCCATCGATTCGGCGACCTTGCGGAGCGCCGCCGCGCGCGGGTCGTAGGCCCGGTACACGCGATGCCCGAAGCCCATCAGCCGCTCGCTCCGGTCGATGGCATCGTTGAGCCACGCCTCGGCATGCTCGGGCGAGCCGATCTGGCTGAGCTGGTCGACGACCTCCGACGGCGCCCCGCCGTGGAGCGGTCCCTTCATCGTCCCGATCGCGCCCGAGACCGCGGACGCGATGTCCGACTGCGTCGAGGTGATGACCCGCGCGGTGAAGGTCGAGGCGTTGAAGCCGTGCTCGGCCCCGACGATGAAGTACGCGTCGAGGGCGCGGGCGTTGCCGGGCTCCGGCGGCTCGCCCGTGATCTGGTAGAGGTACCCCTCGACGAGGTCGAGCGACGGATCGGGCTCGATGGGCTCCAGTCCCTGGCGCAGCCGGGCGAAGGCGGCCAGCATCGACGGAGACGTCGCGGTGAGGGCCCGTGCCTGCTCGACGGTCGGTGGCCAGTCGAGGGTCTGGGTCGCCCCCCAGGCCGAGACCGCGGTCCGGAGCGCATCCATCGGCTTCGCGTCCCGCGGCAGCGCCCGAAGCACGGCCAGCACCGCGTCGGGGACCGGGGCCGTGGCGAGGCGCTGGGTCTTATCCCACTCGCCGGTCCACAGCAGGTTCGCCACGACCGGGTACGTGCCGTGCTCGACGAGATCGCCGATCCGATAGCCGCGATACAGGAGTCGCCCCTGGATGCCGTCGACCTTGCTGAGCGAGGTCTCGCCGGCGAGCACGCCCTCGAGACCGGGCGAGTACGGCCGCGTGTCGACGGGCGGTGCGTCGGGTGTGGCCTCGGTCGGCGCGTCGGTCATGGCTCGATGGTAGCGGACCGCGAGATGCGGGTCCGCTGACGCGTCAGTCCGACCTGTTGGCGGCGTTGAGGAGGAGGCGCACGACGAGCGCCCCGAAGACGGCGACGACGACTGCGGCGATGAACCCCTGGGCCTGGCCCATGTTCATCTGCTGGGCCAGCCAGCCGCCGATGACCCCGCCAAGGATCCCGACGACGATGTTGGGCAGGCAACCGCGCGCGGTCTTGCCACCAAGCAGCGCGCCCGAGATCGCGCCAGCGATGAAGCCGACAACGATCCAGCCGATGATGTCCATCTGCAGCATGGCGTCAGTCTTGCATGGCCGACGTGCCCGACGCCACGAAGTCGCGCACGGCCTTCACGACGGCGTCGGGCTGGGTGTGATGGGCGGCGTGCTTGGCGCCGGGGATCTCGATGACGCGGCCGTCCGCCAGCCGGGCATCGAAGGCATATGTGGCCTCCCGGAATGCCGACAGGCTCTCGCTGCCGAGCAGCTGGAGGACCGGCTGGCGGACCGCGCCCAGGGTCGCTCAAGCGACGCCGCCGGATCCAGCTCCGCGTCGAGCTCGCGCACGATCGTCGGCGCGGCCGCCACTCGCAACGGCCAGACCGGATCGGCCCGGTAGGCCGCGAGCTCGGCCTCGTCCATGCCGACGACCCGGGCCATGAACGTGGAGAGGATGGCGACCCGATCGCCGTTCGCGAGGTGGGTCGCCAGTTCGGCGTCCAGGCCGTCCGGGTGGTAGCTGGCGCCGGGCGGCGTCGGGGCGCCTTCGTACGAGATCACGCGGCTGATCCGGTCGCTGAGGAGGGCGGCACCCAACCCGGTCCGACCGCCGTACGAGTGGCCGAACACCGGCACCTGGCCGCCGGTCTCGGCGGCCACCGCGTCGGCGACCGCTGCCACGTCCTCGAACTCCCGCGAGATGGCGTACGGCTCGGTGTCGCCCGACGCGCCACGTCCGCGACGGTCGATCGCGTGGAGGGTGAAATGGCGAGCCAGTCGTGGCCCGACGACGCGGAACGTGGTGTGGTCCGCGCTCGCCCCGTGGACCAGGATGAGCGGCGGCCCGACACCGCTCCGGAAGACCGCGATGGGCGTGCCGTCGGCCGAGGAGACGCGGTCGGTCGGGCTCGGATCGGTCATCAGGGCTGCGGCGGCAGGTTCGCGGCCGCTGCCGCGTCGACGATCCAGGTCGCCCCCGGCCGCCGCGCGAGCTGGGCCGGCCACCTGGCTGGATCGTGGCTCGGGCCGAAGACATCACCGAGGACCGGCGCCTTGTTCGCGCCCGTGGCGACGACGACCAGCGCACGCGCGGCGCGGACGACGGCCGGGTTGAGGGTCACCCGTGGCACGTGCGGCTCGATATGGGTCGGGGCCGGGATGGCCATGGCCAGGTCGGTGGAGCCGAGGGCCGACGATCCCGGGAAGACCGAAAGCACGTGCCCGTCGCCCCCGACCCCCAGGAGCAGCACGTCGAAGACCGGCCAGCCCTCGTCGTCCGCCGCCGGCCCGACGGCCCGGAGTTCGTCGGCCATCGCGGAGGCGCACCAGTCCTGACCCCGGGCGGCCGCGATCGCCTCGCCGGCCCGGAACGGGTGGATCTGGTCGAACGGCAGGGGCTCGCCCGGCCAGCCGCCGCCGGCCGTCCCTTCCTCGCCCAGCGCGATGCCCGCCACGATGTCGTCGAACGGCTTGACGTTGGACAGCGGGTGGTCGCGCGGGACGTACCGGTCGTCGCCCCACCACACGTGGAGCCGCGGCCACGGCACCAGCCCCATCAGGGCCGTCTCGGTCAGCGCCCGGTAGATCCCGGTGACGGTCGAGCCACCGGTCGTCGCCCAGTCCGCTCGAGCGCGCTCGGCGTCGGCGGCCGCGAGCGCCTCCGCGACCCGTCGGGCGGCCTCGAGCGAGGCGGCGGCCGGGTCCGCGACGACCACGATCGCCGCGTCGGCTGACGACTCAGCCACCGGCCGCCCCAGCAGTCCCTCCCTCGCCTGGCGCGATGAGCGCGGCGGCGGCCCGCAAGGCGCCGCTCTCGACGGGATCGCGGCCGCTCGCCTCGATGGCCTGCCCGAGCAGGTCCACCTCGGACATCCGCCGCGCCAGGAAATGCCGATCGAGCGCCTCCACGCCGTCGAGCCAGACCCGGACGTGGACGGTCTCGGCCTCCGCGGTCACATCGGCCCGCAACTCCGATCCCCGCCGCTCGGCCAGGAGCTCGACGCGCAACGTCGTCCCGGACGGCATCTTCGAGACGACGGGCCGCATCACGACCGACACGTCCGAACGGCCGTCGGACAGCGTCGCGACCAGGCTGCGACCCAGGACCGGTTTCGCGCCGGGTCCACGAACGACCTTGCCGGTCGCCGCCGCCGGCCCGTGCCCCGCCATCGGGGTCAGGGCCTTCTTGACGTTGAGGTCGAGCCGCGATGCCAGCCAGCCGATGTGATAGACGGGCTTGACCAGGTTGGTCGAGCCGAGTGCCCCGGTCTCGTCGTGGGTGCCGTACGTCACGGCCACCCGGCGCAGCGATCGCAGGTAGGGCGTGAAGTCGGGGTCGTCGAAGATCGAGGCGATGGCCTCCCGCCAGCGCGCCTGCCGCAGCAGCGCGAAATCGCTGATGGCGACGCGCGTGGTCTCCAGGAGCTCGGCCATCTTGTGCAGCCGCTCCAGGCCGTCGCCGCTCCACGACGAGGCGTCGACGATGAGCCGGTCCGCGAGTTCGAAGAGGTCCTGCGCCGGACGGGCCCCGAACGGCGGCTCGCCGGGCCACCACACGGTCACCGGCAGGTCGTGGACGATGAGCGGCGTGGCGATCGCCGTGAGGTGCTGGCCCGCCTCGCCGCCGGCGGTCAGGTGGATCATCTCGGCGCACGTCTCGGGAGCGTCCACCCGGGGCAGGACACAGTGCGCCTCGACTCGGGCGTCCACCCACGACGGTCCGTCGGGATCCGCCGAGCCGATGATGACGGTCCGAGATGGATGCTGGCCGGTGAGGGCCTGCATCGTCGCCGCGCAGTGCTCGGCGAGCTCCGGGCGCCGGGCGATCACGATGAGGTTCATCACGCTTGTCCGCGCCGCGATGCGGCGACCGGACTCGCCCTCGATCGTCATCTTCACGTCGCGGTCGGCCCAGATCCGGGCCAGCTCGGTCTCGATCTCGGCGATGCTGTGGGCGCGGGACGACCAGCGCAGGACGGGTTCGCCGAGCTTGAGCGGCGTGTCGACCGCCATCGTCGGGCCGCCTAGAACCGGCGCCAGCGACGGCCGTCGCGAGCGAGGAGCTCGTCCGCCTCGGGCGGTCCCCAGGCACCGGCCTCGTAGTTCGGGAAGTCCGGCGCCGGTTCGTTGGCCCACGCCTCGATGCACGGGTCGACGATCGACCAGGCCTCCTCGACCTCGTCGGCGCGGGTGAACAGCGAGGCATCGCCCTGGAGCGCGTCGAGGATCAGCGTCTCGTAGGCATCGGGCGAATCGACGCTGAACGCCGACCCGTACGTGAAGTCCATCGTCACCGAGCGGATGTCCATCCCCAGGCCCGGCACCTTCGCCCCGAAGCGGAGCATGATCCCTTCGTCGGGCTGGACCCGGATGACGAGCAGGTTCGGATCCGGGTCGACATTCGCCTCCTGGAACAGGCGGTGCGGGACCTCGCGATACTGGATGGCGATCTCCGTGGAGCGCTTGGGCAGGCGCTTGCCGGTCCGGACGTAGAAGGGCACGCCGGACCAGCGCCAATCGTCGATCGTGAGCTTGGCCGCGACGAACGTCTCGGTCTCCGATGCCGGGTCGACGTCGGATTCCTGGCGATAGCCCGGGACCCGGGTCGCCGCGATCCAGCCCGGACCGTACTGACCGCGGACGACGTCGGTCGCGGCGGCCGTGTCCATGTCGATGGCGCGCAGGACCTTGACCTTCTCGTCGCGCAGGGCGTTGGCCTCGAACGTCGCCGGCGGCTCCATGGCGATCAGGCTGACGAGCTGGAGCAAGTGGTTCTGGAGGACGTCGCGCGACGCCCCCGTCTCCTCGTAGAACGCGCCGCGGTTCTCGATCCCGATCGACTCCGCCACCGTGATCTGCACGTGGTCGACGTAGCGCCGGTTCCACAGCGGTTCGAAGATGCCGTTGCCGAACCGAAAGACCAGCAGGTTGCGGACCGTCTCCTTGCCCAGGTAATGGTCGATGCGATAGACCTGCGACTCCCGGAAGACCTTGCCGACCTCGCGGTTCAGCCGCTTGGCCGAATCGAGATCGTGCCCGAACGGCTTTTCGATGACGACCCGACGCCAGCCGCCGTCGTGATGCTCGTGATCGAGCCCGACCCGGCCGAGCTGCCCCACGATCTCGGCGAACTGCGATGGCTGGGTCGCGAGGTAGAACATCCGGTTGCCGCGGGTCCCGTGCTCCTCGTCGAGCTCGTCGAGCCGGGCGCTCAGCGCATCGAACCCGGCCGCGTCGGCGAAGTCGAGTCGGTGGTAGAGGATCCGTTCCTGGAACGATCGCCAGGCGGGGTCGTCGAGCGGCAACACCCGGCTGAACTGCTCGAGCGACGTGTGGATCTCGGCGCGGAACGTGTCGTCGTCGTACTCGCGGCGGCCGACCGCGAGGACGAGGAACTCGTGGGGCAGCAGGTTGGTCCGCCACAGCTGGTAGAGCGCGGGCAGGACCTTGCGGTGGGCCAGGTCTCCGGTCGCGCCCAGCAGGACCAGGATGGCCGGATCCGGAACGCGCTCCAGGCGCAGGCCCTTGCGCAGGACGTTCTCTGCCGGCTTCGCGCGCGAGGCACGCTTGCCCTGCCGCGACTCGCGCAGGTCCTTCATCGTCCGCGGCGAGTCCTTGGGTCGCGGGGCGGGCCGCGCAGGCAAGGGTTGGTCGGCGGGGACCTCGTCGGCGTCCGGTTCCGCGACCGTGGCCGGCTTCTTGGCCGGCTTCTTCGCCGGGGTCTCCACGGCACCCTTGGCGCGACCGGCCGCCATCGCGCTACTCGGTCTTGACTTCGTGGCCGCCGAACTCGTTGCGGAGCGCGGCGAGGACCTTCGCGCCGTACGAGTCATCCTGGCGCGACCGGAACCGCGTCAGCAGCGAGAGCGTGATGACGGGCGCGGGCACGTCGTGGTCGATCGCCTCCTGGACGGTCCACCGACCCTCACCCGAATCGGCCACCCAGCCCTTGAGGTGCTCGAGGTCCTGGCCGTTCGACTGGAACGCGTGACCGAGCAGTTCCAGCAGCCACGAGCGCACGACCGAGCCCTGCATCCACAGCTGCGAGATGGCACCGAGGTCGAGGTCGTAGTCGCTCGCGTGCATGATCTCGAAGCCTTCGGCGTAGGCCTGCATGAGGCCATATTCGATGCCGTTGTGAACCATCTTCACGTAGTGCCCGGCGCCCGGACCGCCGACGTGGAGGTAGCCACCCTCGGGGGCGAGGGTGCGGAAGATCGGCTCGAGCGGCGCCACCGCGTCGGCGTCCCCGCCGACCATCAGGCAGTAGCCGACCTTGAGGCCCCAGACCCCGCCCGAGGTGCCCGCATCGACGTAGCGGATGCCCTTCGCCGCGAGTTCCTTGTGGCGCCGGACGTCGTCGTGGAAGTTCGTGTTGCCGCCGTCGATGATCGTGTCGCCCGGCTCCAGGTGTTCGAGGAGCTCGTGGATCTGCGCTTCGGTCGCGTCACCGGCGGGGACCATGACCCACACCGCTCGCGGCTTCTCGAGCTTCTCCACCAGCTCCGCGATCGAGAACGACCCGATGGCGCCCTCGCCGGCGATCTCCTTGGTCTTCTCCGGCGTCCGGTTGTAGGCGACCACCTCGTGGCCGTCGCGGATGAGCCGGCGGACCATGTTGCCGCCCATCCGGCCGAGCCCGATGAAGCCGATGCGCATCTGGGTCATGCCTCCCCGTCGGTCCGCAGGGCGGCCTCGAGCGCGCGTTCCAGGGCGGCCAGGCCGGTGTCCGGATCGCTGCCGAGGTGGACCCGCACGATCGGCAGGTCGTGGGCCTCGATGGCCGCGAAGTCCCCGGCCGACTGGGCGTCGATCAGCTGGCCGAACGTGTAGGCCCAGCCCGGGATCGGCCGGTCGGCGGGATGGTCGGCGGTCAGCTGGAGGAACCAGCCGCTGGCCGGACCGCCCTTGTGGAGTTGGCCGGTCGAGTGCAGGAAGCGCGGTCCGTAGCCGGATGTCGTGGCCCGGCCCGTCCGGTCGCGGAGCAGCGCGCGGATGCGCGCGAGCGCCTCGTCACGCGCCGGCGTCGGCGCGATGAACGCCTGGAGCGCGAGGTAGGCGTTCGGCTTGCGGCGCGCGAGGTGCCGGACCAGCTCGGCTTCGATGCCGCCGTCGATGGCGGTCAGGCGGAGCGCCGCATCGCCGTAGAGTGTCAGCCCGCCGCCCTCTGCGATCGGCGGGGTCGGGTCGCTGTCGGCCTCGCCTCGCTCGGCCTTCGCGAGCTCGGTCCGTGTCAGCTCCTTGGCCTCCTCGACGTTCGGCTGGTCGAACGGGTCGATGCCGAGCACTGCGCCGGCGATCGCGATCGCGACCTCCCAGCGAACGAACTCGGCGCCGAGGTCGATCGGGTCGGCCACGGTCAGGCGGATGACCGGGTGCCCGGCCGCCTCGAGGGCATCGGCGAGGGCATCGTGGCCGCCGTCGTCGGAGTCGGCAAGGTCGATCCGGACGAACGCGCGATCCGATCCGTAGGACTCCGGCGCCCCCAGCGGCTCGAGGTCGACCGGCACGATCCCGGTCCCGCGCTTGCCGGTGCTTTCGGCGATGAGTTGTTCCGCCCAAGCGCCGAAGCTCCCGATCTCGTCGTCGGTCAGGAACGTCAGTTTGTCGCGGCCGGCCTTCGCGAGCGTGCCGAGGGCGAGCCCCAGCGAGACGCCCGGGTTGACGGCCGGGTCCGGCTCGCGGCAAGCGCCGAGCATCGCGATCGCCGACGCGAGCAGGGCGTCGAGGTCGAGGCCGATGAGCGACGCCGGCACGAGACCGACGTAGGTCAGCGCCGAGTAGCGCCCGCCGATGTCGGGCGGGTTGAGGAACACCTCGCGGAAGTCGTCGTGGTGGGGGATCGCATCGACGCTCCGACCGGGATCGGTGATCGCGACGATGAACCCGCCCGGGCCCTCATAGGTGTGGTGATGGATCGCATCGAGGGCTTCGTCCGTCCGCGCCCATGTGGCTTCGAGGAAGGCGTTCGGTTCGACCGTGGTGCCCGACTTGGTCGCGATGACCGTCATCGTCCGGAGCGCGTCGAGGTCGTCGAGTGTCGCCGACGACGAAGGCCGGATCGGTCGAGTCGAGGATGCGCAGCCGGGGGTAGCCGTCGACGCTCCCGAACGTCCGGTTCAGGACGTCGGGCGCCAGGGTGCTGCCGCCCATGCCCGCCACGACGACGTCGGTGAACCCCTCCGAGACGACGGCATCCCCGAACCCCTCGAGGCCGGCGGTGTTGTCCGCGAAATGGACCGGGGCCTCGAGCCAGCCGAGCCGCTCGGCGATCGCGGCCTGGATCCGCTCGTCACTCGACCAGAGCGTCGTGTCGTGGTCGAAGAGCCGGTTCACCCACTCCTCGTCGCGGGCCCTCGTCACGGCCGCGTCGAAGGCGGCGCCTGACTCGCCGAGGCTGAGCCGGGCTGGGGTGGGGGCGATCGAGGTGGGGTCGGCCATCGTGACCTCCGAAGGATAGGCAGGCGTTTGTGAACGGGCGGTGACCGGACGCTCTCGACGAATCTGGGCGGCGTGAACGCGGGCGCTCATGGTACGCCGCTGGGCGGACGGCTCGCGGGTGTCAGGTCGGTCAGCCTTCGGCCTCGATCGCGAGGACCTTGCCGAGGCGCCGGCGATGCCGCTCCTCGCCGGAGAACGACGCCCCGATGAACGCGAGCGCGCACTCGTAGCCCGGCTCCGGCCCGATGACCCGGGCGCCCAGCGTCAGCACGTTCATGTCGTCGTGCTCGACGCCCTGGTGGGCGGAATAGGTGTCATGGCAGACGGCGGCGCGGATGCCCCGGATCTTGTTGGCCGCCACCGACGCCCCCACGCCCGAGCCGCAGATGAGGATGCCGCGATCGGCCTGGCCGTCGACGATCGCCTCACCGAGACGCTGGGCGAAGTCCGGGTAATCATCGTTGGGGTCCGAGCCGTCGCCGCCGAGATCGATCAGCTCGTGCCCGAGGCCGGCGCCCGCGAGCCGTCGCATGAGGGCGTCCTTGAAGTCGGCCCCGGCATGATCGGCAGCGAAGGCGATGCGCATCGTGTTTCAAGGATACGGCCCGGTCGGCACCAGCGGCCGGGTCAGTCAGCTGTGGCCTGGGTCGGAGTTCCCGGTCCGGTCGACACCCGGATCGCCGGAACCCACCGTCGGGTGCCCGCCGAAGTGGCCGCCGTCGACGGTCGGGATGCGGCCGCGGAGGCCGTCGCGGACGACCTTGCGGCGCGACGTCGGCGACGCGGTCGGCGGTGAACCCGAAGTGCTCGAAGATCGTGCCGGCGGGCGCCGAGGCGCCGTAATGATCGAGGCCGATGATCGCCCCTTCGTCGCCGACCCAGCGCTCCCAGCCCAGCGAGACGCCGATCTCGACGCTGACCCGCTTGCGGACGTCCGGCGGCAGGACCGAGTCGCGATACGCCTGGTCCTGCAGATCGAACGTCTCCCAGCAGGGGAGTGAGACGACCCGCGTCGCGATGCCCTCGCCCTCCAGCTGCTCGGCCGCCGCGAACGCCAGCTGCAGCTCCGAGCCGGTGCCGATAAGGATGAGCGCCGGCTTGCCCCCCGACGCCTCTCGAAGCACGTAGCCGCCGCGCCGCAGGCCCTCGCGGGCCTTCTCGGCCGTGCCTCGCAGCACGGGGAGCTTCTGGCGGGTCAGTGCCAGCGCCACTGGTCCGTCCCGCCGCTCGATCGCCAGCGCCCATGCGGCACTCGTCTCGTTGGCGTCTCCCGGTCGGACGAACCAGAGATTCGGGATCGCGCGAAGTGCGGCGTAGTGCTCGACCGGCTGGTGGGTGGGCCCGTCCTCGCCGAGCCCGACGGAGTCGTGCGTCCACACATCGATGACATGCAGCCCCGACAACGCCGACAGCCGCACGGCACCGCGCATGTAGTCGCTGAACGTCAGGAATGTGGCCACGTACGGGATGAACCCGCCGTGGTAGGCGATGCCGTTGCCGATGCCGCCCATCGCGTGCTCGCGCACCCCGAAGCGCAGGTTCCGGCCGAAGGCCTCGGCACTGAAGTTCTCCTCGCCCTTGACGTCGGTCAGGTTCGACTCGGACAGGTCGGCGGCCCCGCCGAACAGCTCGTGGAGGTGCGGCGCCAGCGCCTGGATGGCGTCCTGGCTGGCGTTCCGGGTGGCCACCTCAGTCCCGGTCTCGTAGGTCGTGAGGTCGGCGTCCCAAGCCCCGGGCAGCCCGCCCGCGATCCGGCGCTCGAACTCGACGGCCAGGGCCGGATGAGCCGTGGCGTACACGTCGAAGCGCTGGCGCCAGTCCGCCTCGAGCCGTTCGCCGTTCGGGATCGCATCGCGGAAGACCGCGAGCGCCTCATCGGGGATGTAGAACGACTTGTCCGGGTCCCAGCCATAGGCCTCCTTGACGAGACGCACCTCGTCGGGACCCAGCGGAGCGCCGTGCGCCTTCTGGCTGTCCTGCTTGTTCGGGCTGCCGTAGCCGATGTGCGTGCGAACGGCGATCAGGCTCGGCCGGTCGTCGGCGCGGGCCGCCTCGATCGCCGCCTCGATCGCGTCGATGTCGTTGCCGTCCTCGACCCGGCGGGTGTCCCAGCCATAGGCGTCGAACCGTTCGAGGACGTTCTCCGAGAACGCCATCGCGGTCGGCCCGTCCAGCTGGATGTGGTTGTCGTCGTAGAGGACCACGAGCTTGCGCAGCTGGAGGTGCCCGGCCAGGCTCGCGGCCTCTGCGGCGATGCCCTCCTGGAGGTCGCCGTCCGAGGCGATGACGTAGGTCCAGTGATCGACGATCGATCCTTCGGGCTGGTTGAACTCGGCCATCAGCCGCCGCTCGGCGATGGCCATCCCGACGGCGTTGGCGAAGCCCTGGCCGAGCGGACCGGTGGTCGCCTCGACGCCCGATGTCAGTCCGTACTCCGGATGGCCGGGCGTCTGGCTGCCCCACTGGCGGAAGTGCTCGATCTCGTCGAGCGACAGGTCGTAGCCGGTGAGATGGAGGAGCGAGTACAGGAGCATGCTCGCGTGGCCGGCGCTGAGCACGAACCGGTCCCGGTCGGGCCAGTCGGGACGCGTCGGGGCGTGGCGGAGGAACCGGGTCCACAGCACGTACGCCATCGCGGCCGCGCCCATCGGGGCGCCCGGGTGCCCGGAATTCGCCTGTTGGACGGCATCGATCGAGAGGGTCCTGATCGTATCGATCGCGAGGCGGTCGAGGTCGGGCTTCACGGCGGTCATGTGGACTCCGATGGGACCTCGATGAGGTCGCGGGCGGAAGCGATGGGTCGTCATTGTAGGTCGCGGTCCGTCCTCGACCGCGCCGCTACCATCGGGCCATGCCTCGACTCCGAACCCCCAGACCGCATCGTCCCGGGCGGCCACGACGTCCGGGCGTCCCTCGGACGGGTGGCCCGGCCCGGATCGTCGTCCTGGGCGACCTGATGCTCGACGTCGTCCTCGCGCCCGACCGGGCCGCTCGAGACCGGGACCGACGTCCCCGGTCGGGTCGGGCTGGTCCAGGGTGGCTCGGCAGCCAACACGGCCCGTTGGCTGGGCCGGCTCGGGGCGGAGACGACGCTGATCAGCGCGGTCGGTCGCGATTCGCGTCGGCCGCGCGCTCGTCGACGCGATCCGGGCCGACGGTGTCACGCCGCGGGTGCGCCGCGTCCAGGGGGCGCGGACCGGCCGGATCGGGGTCTTCGTCGCGCCGGGCGGCGAGCGGTCCTTCGTCGCCGACCGGGGCGCGGCCGACCTGCTGCGGCCCGCCGATCTCCGTCCCGGCTGGTTCCGGGGCGTCGATGCCCTCCACGTGCCGGCCTACTCGCTCCTCGGCGAGCCGCTCGGACTGGCGGGCCGCCGGGCCATCGAGCTCGCCCGGGCCGCCGGTGCACTTGTCAGCGTGGATCTCGCCTCGATCGCTCCGCTGCTCGCGGAGGGGCGGCAGGCGGCTCGGTCGCTCATCGCCGAGATCTCCCCGGGCCTCTTGTTCGCGACCGCCTTGGAGGCCGAGGTGCTGATCGGCCGTTATGGCGTCGAGTGGCTGCTGGAGTTCGCGCCGATGGCCGTCGTCAAGCGCGGGTCCAAGGGCGCGACCGTGCTGGCCACGGAGAGCGGGCGACAGCTCCGGTTCGAGGTGGCCACGCAGCACGTCCAGGCGCTCGATACGACCGGCGCCGGCGACGCCTTCGATGCCGGGTTCCTCGTCGGCTGGTTCGCGGCCCGCGCGGCCGGGCGATCGACGGCGGCGTCGCTCCAGCGAGCGGCCCTGGCCGGCCACCGGGCGGCGACCCGCCAGCTCACGACGCCGCGCCCGGAGCTGAGCCTGACCTGAGGCGCCGGTCAGGCGCGCAGGTAGCGGTCGAACCAGTCGAGCATCCGCGTCTGGCGGTCGATCCGCCGATCCGGCCGGCCCGACGACGAGAAGACGTGGTATTCGTCCGGGTAGAGGATGTACTCCACGGTCCGGCCGAGGTTCCGGAGCGCGATGAACAGCTGCTCGTTGTCATGGGGCGGGCAACGCAGGTCGGCCTCGGCCTGGAGGAGCAGCAGCGGCGTCCGGATGTCGGCGACATGGCGAAGCGGTGACTGGCGCCACAGCTTGGCGACGCCCTCGGGCGTCAGCGGGTCGCCGAGGAGCGCGTTCCGGCTGTACTCAGGCCCGGAGTCTGAGTTGGCCCAGTCGGAGACCTGGTTGGTGACGCCGTTCTCCGAGACCGCCGCTCCGAAGCGGTCGGACGTGGCGACGAGCCAATTGACCATGAACCCGCCATAGCTGAGGCCCAGGACCCCGAGCCGATCCGGATCCGCGAGCCCGAGGTCGATGACGTGGTCGAGCGCCGCGTGGACGTCCGCGGCGTCGACGCCGCCCCAATCGCCGAGCTGGGGCCGGATCCAGTCGCCGCCGTACGTCGCGGAACCGCGGATGTTCGGCAGGACCACCCGGTACCCGCGCGCGACGAGCAGCGACACCTCGACATGCGGCGCGGGCGCCCAGGCACCCAGCGGACCACCGTGGATGTCCACGACGGTCGGCAGCCGGCGGCCCCCCGCGTCCGGCGGGGACGCGATCCAGGTCTCGATCGGGCCGCCCGGGCCCGGAGCCTCCACCGCGGTCATGACCGCCATCGGGTACCGGCGCTGCCAGGCCGAGCCCATCGTGGTGCGGGTCCGGGGGATCGTGGGGCGTCGATCGCCGGGTGGTGGCACCTCGGCCGTCAGCAGCTCCATCGCTCGCCCGCCGACCGTTCCCAGCCACGAGACGACACCGGCCGCGGGCGACAGGGCCAGGGAGTGCGTCGTCAGATCGCCACCGACGATCGGACGCGCGTCCGCGCGTCCGCCAGGCCCGTCCGGGAGGTCGAAGACCCAGGGATGCGATCGACCACGATCGCTCACGGTCGCCACGATCCGGTCGCGGCCCAGCCAGATCGGCCCGGGCCGGCTGTCGACCAGCCAGCCAGTGAGGTCGGCATCGGTCCAGTTGCCGATGGGCCGGTCGAGCTCGGGCGCGATGGCATGCGGCGCCGCTGAACCAGCGCTCGGTCCGACGAGGATCCCGGGGCTGACGTCGTCGAGCGTGTCGGCCTCGATGGTCCCGATCGCCGCCAGCCAGCGTCCATCGGGCGACCACGCAGGATTCGAGGCCCAGCCCGCCGAGGCCAGCACCTCGCGCGGCCGCGGTGCCTTGCTGTCGACGTTGACGGCCCAGATCGTCGTCCGCGGACGCAGGTCCGGCTCCGGGCCGCGATCGGCGGTGAATGCCACGGTCCGGCCATCGGGGCTCCACGCCAGCTGGTCAACGCCCCAGTCGCCGGCCGTGATGCGCCGCGCCCGCGCCCCGCGGCGGGCTTCGATGATGAACAGGTGCGACCAGCGATCCAGGTGTCCGCTGGCGTCGAGCCGCCAATCGGTCCGGGTGATGCGGCGCGCGGTCGGCTCGTCGTCGTCAGCGTTCGATGACGCCTGGCGCGCGACCGGCGGGACGTCGCCGACGAGGAACCGGGGCGGGTCGACCTCGGCCGTGTAGGCGAGGCGGGTCCCGTCCGGCGACCACTCGAGACTCCCGATCTCGCCATGATCGCCCGCCGGGAGTTCGCGGACACGGCCACCGTCGACCGAGACGATTCCGATGACGACCTCGGGATGCCGCCCCGACGGGTAGGTGCGGATGAACGCCACGCGTCGACCGTCCGGTGAGAGACGCGGCCATCCGTCCTTCACCGATCCCGACGTGAGCCGACGCGTCCCGCCGCGCACGCGGCCGCCGAGCGGCACGGCCCAGAGGTGTCGGACGTACCGGTTGCCCCGGACGGATCGTCGACTGACGACCGCCACCGACCCGTCGCGCGACAGGTCATGTTCCTCGACGACGACCTGCCGTCGGATGTCCTCGGGCGTGAACGGGCGGCGCTCCATCCGGGCAGCGTAGCGGCGCGTCGGAGGTCGAGGTGGCCGCCGGCGGCGCTCGCCGCATCCCGTGAGACGGGACGGAACTCGGTAGGCTTGGCCGATGCTTGCCGCCCGCCTCCTCGTCGCGCCGGAGGTCGCGGCCGCGCTCGCCGAACGACGGCCGGTCGTCGCGCTCGAATCGACGCTGATCAGCCACGGCCTGCCCTATCCGGCAGAACCTCGAGGTGGCGCAGGCGTCCGAGGCCGCCGTCCGCGAGGCCGGGGCGATCCCGGCGACGGTCGCGATCCATGACGGCCGGCTCCTGGTGGGCCTGGACGAGGCGGCACTCGAGGCCCTCGCGACGGCTCCGTCGGGTTCCGTCCGCAAGGCGGCTCGACCGAGCCTGGCCGCCGCGCTCGCCGACGGCGGCTGGGCCGCGACCACGGTCTCGGCCACGATGATCGCCGCCCACGCGGCGGGCATCGCGGTCTTCGCCACGGGCGGGATCGGCGGCGTCCATCGCGGCGCGCTCGGGGTACCAGGCGTCGCGGGCACGGGTTCCGCGCCGACCTTCGACATCTCGTCGGACCTCGAGGAGCTCGGTCGCACGCCGATGGCCGTCGTGTGCGCCGGCCCGAAGGCCATCCTGGACGTGCCGGCCACCCTGGAGTACCTCGAGACCCGGGGCGTGCCGGTCGTCGCGGTCGGGCAGGCGGACCTGCCCGGCTTCTACGCCCGCTCGGCGGGCATCGCGGCGCCGTCATCCGTGCCGGACGTCGTCGGCCGCGGCCGAGCTCGTCGCAACGCATCTCGGGCTGGGCCTCGGCGGATCGATCCTGCTCTGCGTCCCGGTGCCGGCGATCGGCGGCGCTCCCCGGAGGCGACGCCGGGACGCGGTCGAGCGGGCGATCCGAGATGCCGAGGCGGCGGGCATCGGCGGGCCGGCCCTCACGCCGTGGCTCCTCGCGACGGATCGCCGAGCTCACCGACGGCGCGTCGCTCCGCGCCAACACCGCCCTGATCGTCAACGACGCGCGCGTCGCCGGCGAGCTCGCCGCCTCACCTCGCGTCGAGGCGCTCGCCGACGACGGGCTGAGGCTCACGCCTGCCCCTGCCGCGCGCGACCGCGGTGGTATCCTTCCGGTCCTTCCAGACGGTTCCTTCCCGGGGACCCGTATGTCCGTCTCGTCCGGCCCGCCCGCCATCGAGGCGCGCGGCGTTCGCCGCGTCTACAACGTCAAGCCGACGCCGGTCGTCGCCCTCGACGGCGTCGACCTCGACGTCGCGCCCGGCGAGTTCTTCGGGCTGCTCGGGCCCAACGGCGCCGGCAAGACGACGCTCATCAAGATCCTGACGACGCTCCTCCTGCCGACGGCGGGGACGGCGCGGATCTTCGGCTTCGACGTCGGCCGACGACGTCAAGCGGATCCGCCGGATCATGAACATGGTCGCGGGCGGCGAGCAGTCGGGCTACGGGATCCTCACCGTCCGCGAGCAGCTCTGGATGTTCAGCCAGTTCTACGGCCTGCCCGCGCAAGGACGGCTGGCGCCGGGTCGACGAGCTCATCGAGGCCGTCGGGCTGCGGCGAGCAGCGCCAGCAGCGGGTCAGCACGCTGTCCACCGGCCAGCGCCAGAAGATGAACTTCGCGCGCGGCCTGCTCAACGACCCGTGGATCCTGTTCCTCGACGAGCCGACGCTCGGCCTCGACGTCGCCGCCGCCCGATCGGTCCGCGAGCTGGTCATCGCCTGGAAGGCGGCCGTCCCCGGCCGGACGGTGCTGCTGACGACCCACTACATGGCCGAGGCCGACGAGCTGTGCGAGCGCATCGCCATCGTCGACCACGGCCGGATCCTGGCCATCGGCACGCCCGACGAGCTCAAGCAGCGCGTCCAGCGCGAGTCGATCTTCCGGCTCGAGCTCGACCGTCTCGACGGCGGCGCGGCCGCGCTCGCCCGGCTGCCCGGCGTCGTGTCCGCGGCGCCGGCCGCCGAGGTGGACGACGGCCCGGTCGACCGCCAGACCGTCGCCTCAACCTCGTCCTCGAGGAGGACGGCGCGCTCGGCGGTGTCGTCGGGGCGCTCGGTGGCCTGGGCGCCCACATCCTCGCCCTGCGCAAGTCCGAGCCGTCGCTCGAGGACGTCTTCGTCGAGCTCGTCGGCCGCGGCTTCGACGACGACGGCTCCGGACCGCACGGCACCGGCGGCGGCAACGGCCGACATCCAGGCGACGGCGCCGCACCGCCGCGGACGCGGGACCAGGCTGCCCACGAGGCCGGCGAGCCGGACGAGAGCGAGGTCGTCTGACCGTGTCGCGTCTACGAGTACCGCCACACCGCCAGCCCGACCGACGGCGGCCGACTGGACGCCGTCGCCAGGTGCTGCTGACCGACCTGCGGGCGGTCGGCGGCCGCGCCTACCCGCGCGTCACCGGGCATGTTCCGCGAGAAGTCGTGGCTCGTTCTTCGAGATCCTCCTGCCGTTCCTCGCGACGTCGGCGTTCGTGTTCGTCTACCGCGCGCTGCAGGCGCCGCCGCGAGTACATCGGGTTCGTCGTGCTGGGCGGGGCGATGACCGCGTTCTGGCTGAACGTCATCTGGATGATGGCCGAGCCAGCTGTACTGGGAGAAGAGCCAGGGCAACCTGGAGCTCTACTTCGCGGCGCCGATGAGCGATCATGAGCGTCCTGTTCGGGATGGCCGTCGGCGGGATGGTCATGAGCTCGACCCGGGCCGTCGTCGTCCTCGCGATCGCCTCGCTCGTGTACGGCGTCACGTTCGCGGTCGACCAGTGGCTCCTGCTGGTGGTCGTCTTCGTCCTGACGCTGACCGCGCTGTACGGCCTCGGGATGATGCTGGCCAGCCTGTTCCTGATGTGGGGCCGCGAGGCGTTCCAGCTCACCCAGCTGTTCACCGAGCCGGTCTACTTCGTGTCCGGCCTCAACTTCCCGGTCGGCGCGCCTCGGCCTCCTCGGGGCGCTGGCCATCGCCACGATCCCGCTGGCCGTCGGGCTCGACGCGATGCGCCAGCTGGCGTTCGTCGGGCCGGCGTTCCCGGTCGGCACGCCGCCGCCGGAGGTCGAGGCGCTGATCCTCGTCGCGATGACCGTCGTGTTCCTCCTCGCCGCCCGCTGGATGCTCGGGACGATCGAGCGGATGGCCCGCCGCGAAGGCCGCCTGTCGATCCGATGGCAGTGATCCCGGCCGAAGAGGTCCAGCGCGCCGCCGGGCGGCCTCGGCTCCCCGGACTGGGGCGGCTTCGACCCGGCCCGGACCCGCGGTCGCGGCCTCGCCGACGGCTGGCGCAGCTTTCGGACGGCGGCCCAGCTCGGCTGGCAGATGGAGGCGAACTGGACCGACCCGCTCCTGTTCTTCATCTACTCGGTCGCCAAGCCGCTGTCGGCGGCGCTGATCCTCGTCGTGATGCTCGACATCATCAGCGGCGGCGTCGAGCCCGGAGTACCGCGCCTTCGTCGTCGTCGGGACGGCGCTGTGGTCGCTTCGTGCTGGCCGGGATCGCGGGACTGGCCTGGTCGATCCTCGACGACCGCGAGCGCTACCGGATGCTCAAGTACGTGTACGTCAGCCCGAGCGACTTCCTGGTCATCCTGCTGGGCCGCGGCGTCGCGCGCCTCGGCGGTCGGCGCGATGGGTGCGGTCATCACCATCGTCGTCGGCATCCTCGTCCTGGGCGTCGCCGTTCGACCTGGCGGCCGTCGACTGGCCGCTGCTCGCGCTCGTGATGGCCCTCGGGATCGGCGTCGATCATCGCGATCGGCGTCCTGCTCGCGGCCGTCTGCCTCCAGACCCGCCAGGAGTCGTGGTCACTACCCGGAGGCGGTGGCCGGGCGCCCTGTTCCTCGTGAGCGGGGCCGTCTTCCCGCTGTCCGTGCTGCCCGACGCCGGTCCAGGCCATCGGCCTCGCTCACGCCGCTCACCGTGGTGGATCGAGGGCGTCCGGCACGCGGTCTTCCCGGGCGGGCCGTCCGGCGATCGGCGGCCCCGGAAGTCTGTGGACTGTCGGTCACCGGAACGGCCGCCCCGGACGTCGACGACCTCCTCGTCGCCTTGCTCGTGACCGGGGCGCTGGTTACACTCGCCGCCACCGGCATCTTCCGGTCAAGCGAGCGCCGCGCGAAGGATCGCGGGCTGCTGGACCAGACGACCGGCTCCTGACGGAGGATCGACCCGCATGCGGATCTACGAGGGCAGTCCCGCGCCAGGACTTCGAGGAGGTCTTCCGCTCCATCGGCGCCTTCCTCGACCAGCGCGGCATGCGGGACGTCCTGCTCGTCGAGGCGCCGGACGGCTTCATCGTCCAGGGCCTGGTCATCTCCGGGACCAACACCGGCACCTGGAGCGACACGATGGGGACCCTGTCAAGGAGACCCTGACCTTCCTCGATGACGACATCGCGCCGGTTCATGGAGGAGGCCGTCCGCGCGACGCGGGCGAAAGCCGCCGCCGCCGCCGCACCAGGCCGGTCGCTACGAGAACGCGTTCCGGGTCATCGGCCGCTACATCGACGAGCAGAAGCCGCAGGACGTCTTCTTCTTCGAGCAGGACGGCGCGTTCGTCGTCCGCCTGATGCTGACCGGCCAGGCCGGCTCGCACCACGAGCTCGCCGAGTTCACCCGCGACGACATCGAAGGCCTGGTCCAGCGGGGCCCCAGCCTCCGATACCCGGAGAACGCCCCCAGCGCCAAGGCCAAGTAGCGAATGCCACGAACGTCCGACACGAACCCGGGCACAAGAGGAGGAACCGACATGAAGGCTCTCAAGACCGTCGCCGTCGCGCTCGGCATCACCCTCGCCGCGCTCATCGTCATCCCGCTCGCCGTGCTGGCCGGCCTCTTCGTCTGGCTGAAGCTGACCGAGGAGGCGGACGAGGAGATCCTCGAGCTCGACCGCGAGAGCATCTGATCGACTCGCCTGAGCCCGCCGCCGGCGTGGCGGCCGGGCCCTCGAGCGACCTCGCACCCCGGACGCCCGCCGACCGAACGGCGGGCGTCGGCACGTCCGCGGGGAGCACGTCCGTGGCGCGCGCGGCCGAGCGTGCCGCCGACCGGCGCCGCGCCGAGATCGGCGTGCTCGTCGTCATGGTCTTCTGGGCCGGCAACTTCATCGTGGTCAAGGCCGCGCTCGACGTCCTGCCGCCGGTCGGCTTCTCGTTCCTGCGCTTCGCCCTGGCCTCGACGACCCTGCTGGCGCTCCTGCGCTGGCGCGAGGGCACGCTCCGGATCGCCCCGCGCGAGCTGGCCCCGCTCGGCGCTGCTCGGCGTCCTCGGGTTCGGCATCTACCAGATCCTGTGGACGACCGCGCTCGGTCGCATCTCGGCCGGCGACTCCGCCCTCCTCATCGCCTCGACGCCGGTCCTGACCGCGCTCATCGCGGTCGCGATCGGGTCCGACACGCTGACGCGGCCGAAGCTCGTCGGGGCGGTGGTCTCGTTCGTCGGGGTCGTCGTGGTGGTCGGCGCCGGCGCGGGCCTCGACCTCGGCCGGCGAGGCGGCCGGCTACGTCCTGACGCTCGCTTGCCGCCGTCTGCTGGGCGACGTACACGCGCGTTCGGCGGTCCGGTCCTGCGCGGCCACTCGCCGCTGCGCGCCACGGCCTGGGCGACGGTCGCGGGCACGGCCTTCCTGGCGCTCGCTCGGGCCTCGCCCAGCTCTCGGCGGTCGACACCGCGACGATCGGCGTCGCCAGGCCATCGCTCGCCGTCCTGTACTCGGGCGCGCTCGTCGGCGGCGATCGCCAACGTCGTCGTCTTCAACGGCGATCGGCAAGCTGGGGCCGACCCGCGTGACGGCCCTCCAGACGCTGGTCCCGGCGCTCGCGGTCGTCCTCGCGTTCATCTTCCTGGGCGAGCCGATCCGTCTCGGGCAGGTCGTCGGCGGCGCGATCATCGTGGCCGGCGTGGCGCTGACCCGCATCGGGGACACGTGGCCGCTCGACGCGGCGGGGCCTCGGCGCATGGCTGAACGCGACGACGTCGGCGCGGCGCCCCCGATCCCGCCCCTCGAACCCGGCGACGCCGCCGCTCGCCATCCTCGTCGACTACGACGGCACGATCGCGCTGACCGACGTCTCCGACACGGTCATGGCCGAGCTACGTCACCGGTGCCTGGGAGGCCGAGGCCGCCGCCTACGACGCCGGGCTGATGGGCTCGCGCCGGCTGATGACCCTCGAGATGGCGATGCTCGATGCCGACCCGGCCGACCTGCTCGCGACCGCCGCCGAGCAGCCCCACGACCCCGGGTTCGTGCCGTTCGTCCGGCGCGCCCAGGCGGCCGGGATCCCGGTCGAGGTCGTCTCGGACGGGTTCGGGTTCTTCATCGAGCCCGCGCTGCGCGGCCCTCGGCGTGGGGGAGCTGCCGGTCATCACGGCCCGCACGACGTTCGCGGGCCGGCGAGCCTCGATCGCCTACCCGAACGGCCACCCGACGTGCTTCGTGTGCGGGACCTGCAAGCGACAACGCGTCCTCGACCACCAGGCGGCGGGACGCGCGGTCGTGTTCATCGGCGACGGCGAGAGCGACCGCTACGCGGCGGGCTACAGCGACATCGTGTTCGCCAAGCGCTCGCTCGTCCGGATCTGCCTCGAGGCCGGCTGGCCGTTCCAGCGCTGGACGGAGTTCAGCGAGATCGAGACCTGGCTGGCCGAGACCGTGGCGGCGTGGCGGGCCGATCCGTCGACCCTGGCCCCGCCGCGGCCCCACCCGTTCTTCTGCGGCCCCGAGGTCTGGGGCGAGGGCCTCGAGGACCCGCCGCTCGGCGCCTGGCCCCCGACAGGTCCGGCGGCCTAACCCCGCACTTCGATCTCGCGTGGCGTCGGGAAGCTCGACCTGATGCTGACCGGCCCGACCCACGCCGCAAGACGCCCCGCTTCCGCGTCGATCGCCTGCTTCGTCTCGTGGCCAACGTCCTCGAGGAGGAATGGCACGATCTCGCCGCCGCGGCGTTGCGCCCAGCCGCCGACGATCCGCCCGTCGACCCAGATGGTCGGGCCGCCGTTGCCGGCGCTGTCGAACAGCGCCCCGCGATGCCCACCGAGGTACCAGTCCCTGTCGGTCCAGCCCATGGTCGCCGCGTCGAGGGCCGGAAGGAGCGCGATCCACGGCTCCGGCGCCTCGGTCGGCTCCAGGTCGTCGGGGAGGAGGTAACCGATCCGGCCCCCATCGAGGTCCACCTCCACGGCGTCGACCGCGTCGAGGGCCTGCCTCGTCGCGGCGACCGTCCAGCCGGTCCACCACTTGATGTCGTCTCGGGTGCCCGGCCCGAATGCCCGGAGCCAGCGCTTGACGAGCTGGGCCTGGGCGTCCGCGACCGGCATCTCGGCGATCCCGTTCGGAAGCCAGCGCTCGATGGGGCTCCACCTCGTCTGGCTGCCGATCCACGTGCCGCGCGGTCGGCCGCGGCCGATCCGGCCGTCGAGAGCAAGGTGGAAGAAGACCTTCTGGGAGACGCTGATGGTGCCTTCATATGCCTTGCCCCGCGAGGTCGTCATCCTCTGGCCGAGTCGCGGGTCGATCGCCGTCAGCTCGGCCGTGCTCGCCTCGCCCTGCTCACGCACCGCCGCCAGGCCGACGGCCTCGAGCTCCGCCAGCAGCGCTCCGGGGTCCGGGCCGATGCCCGCCTCGGTCGAGCATCGCGATCGTCCGTCTTCGCTCCCTCTCGGCGACCGCTCGCGAGGCGGCCGCGTGCACGATCGGCACATCGTCGAGCGGCACCAGGAAGAGGGTTCGGCGCATGGCGAGCATGCGTAGGACGCTCCGCTCGTCGTACAGCTCGCGGTCGATCCGGGCGGGCGACGACGCCGCCATGCGCGCCCGCGCCTGGAGGAAGACGCTCGCCGAATCGGTCGCATGGAGGACGACGACCGACGCCGCCGCATCGGCCACGGAGTGGACCTGCGTTCCGGCCGCCAGTCGATGCCGCACTCCGACCCGAGCGCGACGCTCATCGAGTCCGATGCGGGGCCTAGCGCTCACGTGCCCGATTCTCTCGCTCGCCGCCTTGCCTCCGGCGTCGGGGAGCGGCCGGCCGACCGGCATGACCCCGATCGGGACGAACTCGTCGGGGATGCCGAGGTAGCGGCGCAGGCCGTCGATGTCGGGACCGACGAAGCCGCAGCCGAGCCCCTCGTCGACGGCCGCCAGCATGATGTTCTGCATCGTCGCGCCGATGTCGACCCACCAGAACGGGACCGGCCACTCGATCTCGTTGCCGTCCTCGTCGACCTTGTCGGGCTCCTGGTAGCGGCGGTGGTAGATCGCCTCGCTGACGCACGGGATGAACTGCGCGGCGCACTCGCTGATCCACGGCCCGAAGTCGGCCTCGTACTCGTCCTCGCCGCAGATCCGGGCGACCTCGCGACGACGGTCCGGGTCGGTCACGACGACGAGCCGCTGGCCCTGGCTGAACCCGGCCGACGGCGTCCGCTGGGCGAGCCGCGCGATGCGCTCGATGACCTCGCGGTCGACGCCGCCCTCCTCGAACCGGCGGACCGCCCGGCGCTTCATCACGACGTCCCCGAATTCCATCGAGCGGCCTCCTCGGATTCGACGTTCCGGGGTCGACATTCCGATAGCATTGGAAAAACCCCGGAGGACCCGACCCATGGCGAAGTATGTCTTTGTGACCGGAGGCGTGACCTCCTCTCTTGGCAAAGGCATCACCGCCGCCAGCGTCGGACGGATCCTCAAGGCCCGCGGCCTCAGCGTCTCCATCCTGAAGCTCGATCCGTACATCAACGTCGATCCGGGCACGATGTCGCCGTACCAGCACGGCGAGGTCTTCGTCACCGATGACGGCGCCGAGACGGACCTCGACCTCGGCCACTACGAGCGCTTCATCGACGAGAACCTGAGCCAGCTCAGCAACGTCACGACCGGCCGGATCTACCAGGCGGTCATCGCCAAGGAGCGCCGGGGCGACTACCTCGGCGGCACCGTCCAGGTCATCCCGCACATCACCAACGAGATCAAGGAGCGGATCGGTCGGGTCGCCCGCGACGGCGATCCGGACGTCGTCATCGTCGAGGTCGGCGGGACCGTCGGCGACATCGAATCGCTGCCGTTCCTCGAGGCCATCCGCCAGATGCGCAAGGACGTGGGGCGGGCCAACGTGCTGTACGTCCACGTGACGCTGCTCCCCGCGCTGGCCGCCACGGGCGAGCTCAAGACCAAGCCCACCCAGCACTCGGTCAAGGAGCTGCGCGGCATCGGCATCCAGCCGGACGTCATCGTGCTGCGCTCCGATCACCCGGTCCCCGACGAGATCCGCGAGAAGATCGCGCTGTTCACCGACGTCGCGACCGAGGCGGTCATCCCGGCCGAGACCGCCGACACCATCTACGAAGTCCCGCTCATGTTCGAGGCGTCAGGCCTCGGCAAGCTCATCGTCCGCGAGCTGGGCCTCGGCGACCCGGAGGTCGCGCCCGACCTGGACGAATGGCGCGCCCTCGTCGCTCGGATCAAGGCGCCCAAGCCGATCCTCGAGATCGCCCTCGTCGGCAAGTACATCGAACTGCCCGACGCGTACCTGTCGGTCACGGAGGCGCTCAAGCACGCGGCCTGGGCGCACGAGGTCGACGCCCGCGTGCGCTGGGTCGACTCCGAGGCGCTGACGAAGGAGAACCTCCACGAGCGCCTCGAGGGCGCGGCCGGGATCCTGGTCCCGGGCGGCTTCGGCCATCGCGGCATCGAGGGCAAGGTCCTCGCCGCCCACTACGCCCGCGATCATCGCGTGCCGTATCTCGGCCTGTGCCTGGGGCTCCAGTGCGCGGTCATCGAGTTCGCCCGCGAGGTCGTCGGCTCGACCGACGCCAACTCCACCGAGTTCGACATGTTCACCGACCCATCCGGTCATCGACTTCATGCCGGACCAGCGCGACATGGAGGACAAGGGCGGCACGATGCGGCTCGGGCTCTATCCCGCGAAGCTGACGCCCGGCTCCAAGGCCGCCGCGGTCTACGGCCAGGAGGTCATCTACGAGCGGCACCGCCACCGCTTCGAGGTGAACAACCGCTACCGCCAGACCCTCGAGGCGGCCGGCATGCTGCTGTCCGGCCAGTCGCCCGATGGCCGGCTCGTCGAGATCGTCGAGCTCAAGGACCACCCGTGGTTCGTGGCCAGCCAGTTCCACCCCGAGTTCAAGAGCCGGCCGGAGCGGCCGCATCCGCTGTTCGACGGATTCGTGTCGGCCGCCCTCGCCGTCCGCGACGGCCGTGAGCCGGTCTTCGCGTCCCGTGCCGAGCCGGAGCGAACGCCCGCCGCCAAGCCGACGGTCGCGGCGAAGCCGACGGGCGAAGAGGTCGCCGCCAGCCAGGCGTGAGGCCCGCTAGCGAGGCCCGAGGCGGTCCGGACGTACTATCACGACGACGCGTCACGACAGGAGCCTCGACACCATGAAGATCTTCCTCGACACCGCCGACATCGAAGAGATCCGGACGGCCGCCCGCTGGGGCGTGCTCGACGGCGTCACGACGAACCCGACGCTCTACGCCAAGGTCGGCGGCTCGTACGACGAGATCCTCAAGGAGGTCTGCCGGATCACGCAACGGGCCGGTCTCCGCCGAGGTCGTCGCCGACGACGTCGACACGCATGCTCGAGGAGGGCCGCCACTTCGCGACGCTCGCCCCGAACATCGTCGTCAAGGTGGCCGATGAGCGAGAACGGCCTCGAGGCGATCAACCGCTTCGCCGAAGAGGGCATCAAGACCAACTGCACGCTGATCTTCTCGGCCAACCAGGGGCTGCTCGCGGCCAAGGCCGGCGCCAGCCTGCTCTCGCCGTTCGTCGGCCGGCTCGACGACATCAACCAGGACGGCATGACCGTCATCCGCGAGCTGGCCGAGATCGTCGCCATCCACGAGCTCGACACCGAGGTCCTGGCCGCCTCGATCCGCAACCCGCTGCACGTGACGCAGGCCGCCCTGGCCGGGGCGCACGTCGCGACCGTGCCGTTCAAGGTCCTCCAGCAGATGGTCCACCACCCGCTCACCGACGCGGGCATCGTCCAGTTCAAGAAGGACTGGACCGCGGCACGCGAAGCGGCAGCCGCCAAGGCCTGAATCCCCCGGCCCGACGCGGGCCACCTGCCCGACCATCGCTTCCAACAGGCCTATTGACGCTCCGGCTCCGGCGCGTCTATGCTCCAAGTGTCCCGACCGGCCCTGACGCTGCGACTCGATTCGCGCGCATCGCCCGCTCGGCCCCCACGCTACCCGGCCTCATCGTGAGCCGACCAGCCCTTTCCCACAGGTGACCCCTACCCATATGCCCGGACCAGGCCCCGACCAGCGCGACCGTTCCCGAAACCGCCGTCCTCGCCGACGGAATCCCGTCGGAGGCGGAGGCCGCGCCCCCGTTACCGAATACGAGGAGCAGCAGGAGCTCGAAGCCGCCCGCGAGCGCAACGACCTCGAGGTCAGCGATCTCCGCGAGATGAGCGTCGCCGAGCTGAAGCAGGTCTCGAGCGAGCTCGAGCTCGACGCCGAGACCGGCGAGCGCAAGGACGACCTCGTCGACCAGATCCTGCAGCGCCAGACCGAGCGCGCGGGCCACGCCTACGCGAGCGGCATCCTCGACATCGTCGACGAGGGCTTCGGCTTCATGCGCCGGCACGGCCTGCTGCCCAGCCCGGACGACGTCTACGTCAGCTCCAGCCAGGTGCGCCGCTTCGGCCTCCGCATCGGCGACCGCGTCGCCGGCGCCGTCCGCGCCCCGCGCGAGGCCGAGAAGTACTGGGGCATGCTCCGGGTCGACTCGGTCAACGGCGTCGATACCGAGACCGCCCGCCGCCGGCCCGTCTTCGGCGACCTGACCCCGGTCCACCCGGACGTCCTGATCAACCTCGAGACGGACCCGAAGAACCTGAGCCAGCGGCTCATCAACCTCGTCAACCCGCTCGGCAAGGGCCAGCGCGCGCTCATCGTCAGCCCGCCCAAGGCCGGCAAGACGATGCTCCTCAAGCAGATCGCCAACGGCATCAGCGCCAACTACCCCGAGATCCTGCTGATGGTCGCGCTCATCGGCGAGCGGCCCGAGGAAGTCACCGACATGCGCCGCAGCGTCAAGGGCGAGGTCATCAGCTCGACCTTCGACGAGCCGACCGAGAACCACACCCACGTCGCCGAGATGGCGCTCGAGATCGCCAAGCGCCAGGTCGAGACCGGCCGCGACGTCGTCATCCTGCTCGACTCGATCACGCGCCTCGCGCGCGCCTACAACCTGGCCCTGCCGCCGTCCGGCCGGACGCTGTCGGGCGGTCTCGACCCGATCGCGCTGTACCCGCCCAAGCGCTTCTTCGGCGCCGCGCGGAACATCGAGGAGGGCGGCTCGCTGACGATCATCGGCACGTGCCTGGTCGACACCGGCTCGCGCATGGACGACGTCATCTACGAGGAGTTCAAGGGCACCGGCAACTCGGAGCTCATCCTCGATCGCAAGCTCGCCGAGAAGCGGATCTTCCCGTCGATCGACGTCCAGCGCTCCGGCACCCGCCGCGAGGAGCTGCTGCTCGAGGAAGGCACGCTCAAGATGGTCTGGACGATGCGCCGGATGCTGTCCGCGGTCGGGGCCAACGAGGGCATCGAGATCCTGCTCAACCGCCTCGCCAAGACCCAGTCGAACGCCGAGTTCCTCGCGACCCTGACCAAGAACCTCGACGCCTGACTTCGAAGCGCATCTGTAACCTTCGGACGCCTTCGTCCGAGCGTCGCGAATGCGGTTTCCGCACGCACGACCGGTTTGTCAGAGCTGCAACGGTCCGTGTTACCGTTCAGCACGATGTCGTAAGCCCGTAGTCAGCGGGCGTCGGCCGCGAAGAGAGACCCCCAGCTCGATACCGCGACCTCGGACGGTCTTAGCCCGATCCCAATCCGCCCGCGCCCCAGCGCCGCCGGACCGTCCACACGCCAGGAGACCGTATTGCTGAACGCCTCGGTCGGCGTCCAGCGCGTCATCGGACGCCTGCGCCGACCCCGCAGCGATCAGGCCTCGACACCGATCGACGCGCACGCGTCGCAGCGATCCGCTAGCCACGGCCGTGGCTGTCGCAGCTCCGGAGCCGCTCGCTGCACGCGGTCGCGCCGGCCTCGCTGCATCGTCGACGCCTGACCCGCCACCGCCGGACGCGCCGCTCGATGGCGGCACGCCGCCGATGCGACGTTCAGCCTCCTGGCGCGGCTCGGCCACGATCGCGTCGTCGGGCCGCCGTCGCCGGCATCGTGCTCGGTCGCCTCGGTCATCAGCGTCGGCCGGCAGCGGCTCCGCCGGGCCGGTCGGCGGACCGACCGGCGACGGCGCCGACCCGCGCGTCGCGGTCGGCGGCGGCGCCGGCCTAGCGACCGAACCGGCGACGCGTCGGACTCGGCACTGACCCGAGCATGATCCGGCCAGTCCCTCGCGGAGCTCGCGGCCGCCGAAGCGGCACTGCTCGCCGACCGCGAGGCCGTCGGCGATCAGGGCCCGTTCCTCGCTGACGGCACGCTGCTCAAGCCGGTCGCCGTCGACACGACCGTCGAGGACGGCCGCGACCTGCTGCGGACCTACAAGGTCAAGGCCGGCGACACGCTCACCGGCATCGCCAACAAGTTCGACGTCTCGATGATGACGATCTGGTGGGCGAACAAGCTCAAGTCCAAGGACGACCTCCACCTCGGCCAGGTCCTGACGATCCCGCCGGTCAGCGGGCTGGTCGTCGACGGTCACGCCGAGCGACACGCTCGACGTCCATCGCCGACCGAGTACAAGCGTCGAGCCGGACGACATCCTCGAGACGAACGGCCTCGAGGACCCGAACCTCGTCGTCGGCCAGGTCCTGGTCCTGCCGGGCGCCAAGGGCAAGCCGCATCCCGACCCCGAAGCCGCCGAAGCCCGTCAAGCGACCACGACGCACGCCGAGCCGCGCAGCAGCGGCGGCGGCGGTCGCGTCAGCCGCCCGCGCACGTACAGCGGCGGCGATTCGCCTGGCCGGTCGTCGGCGGCGGCAACTACATCAGCCAGTACTTCCACTACGGCCACTACGGCCTCGACATCGCGGCCGACTACGGCGTCGCGCGTCCGCGCCGGCGGCCGGCGGCACGGTGATCTTCGCCGGCTGGAAGAGCAACGGCGGCGGCTACCAGGTCTGGATCGCCCACGGCTCCGGGCTGTACACGACGTACAACCACATGTCGGGCGTCACGGTCGGGCGCGGCCAGCACGTCGGCCGCGGCCAGCAGGTCGGCCGGGTCGGCCAGTCCGGCTACGCGACGCGGCCCGCACCTCCACTTCGAGGTCTGGCGCGGCCCGATCTGGGACGGCGGCTCGCGCGTCAACCCGCTCGGCTACCTCTAGGACTCGCCAGGCTCGACCGTCGCTGCGACGCCGCGGCGGGCGCGGACCCGGCGCGCGCCGTGCGAGAATGCCCGCGATGTTCCTCGACCGCGTGAAGATCTGGGTCCGTGCCGGCGACGGCGGCGACGGGGCCGCGACCTTCCGGCGCGAGGCGCACGTCCCGCGCGGCGGTCCCGACGGCGGCGACGGCGGCCGCGGCGGCTCGGTCCACCTGCGCGTCGATGCCGGCCAGACGACGCTGCGCGACTTCCGGTATCAGCACCACTTCAAGGCGACGCCCGGCGGCCGCGGCGAGCGGGCGCGGCGCCACGGCAAGGCCGGCGACGACCTCGTCCTCGACGTCCCGCCCGGCACGGCCGTCTTCGACGACGAGACCGGCGCGCTGATCGCCGACCTCGTCGCCGCCGGCCAGGAGGCGATGGTCGCGCGCGGCGGCCGCGGCGGCCTCGGCAACACGCACTTCACGACGTCGACCCACCAGGCCCCCAAGCACGCCCAGAAGGGCGAGCCGGGCGAGGAGCGCTGGCTCCGCCTCGAGCTCCGGCTCATCGCCGACGTCGGCCTCGTCGGCCTGCCGAACGCCGGCAAGTCGACGCTCCTCGCCGCGCTCACCGCGGCCACGCCCAAGATCGCCGACTACCCGTTCACGACCCTCGAGCCGAACCTCGGCGTCATGGACCTCGGCGACGAGGACGAGCGGCGGCCGACGATCGCCGACGTGCCCGGGCCTCATCGAGGGCGCCAGCGCCGGCGCCGGCCTGGGCCACGCGTTCCTGCGCCACGTCGAGCGGACGCGGGTCCTCGTCCACGTCGTCGACGGCGTCGTCGCGCGACCCGGAGTGGGACTACGACGTCATCCGCGAGGAGCTCCGCGCGCACGACCCGGCGCTGCTCGAGAAGCCGATGCTCGTCGCGTTCAACAAGCTCGACCTGCCGGCGGCCGCCGAGGCCTGGCCGGCGTTCGAGGCGCGCCCGCGCGGCGGACGGCCTGGCGGTCGTCGCCATCTCCGCCGCCGACGGGCGACGGGCTGGACGCGCTCCGGGCCCGCATCGCGGCGACTGCTGCCCGACGCCGACGGAGCTGGCCGAGCCGCCCGAGCCGGCCGGCGTCGTCGTCCACCGCATCGAGGCGATGGGCGACGGGTTCGTCGGTCGAGCGCGAGGACGACGGCGTCTTCCGGGTCCGCGGCGCAGCGCATCGAGCGGATCGCCGCCCAGACGAACTTCGACGTCGAGGAGTCGGCCGAGCGCTTCCAGCGCGACCTGGCGCGGCTGGGCATCGACGCCGAGCTGCGCCGCGCCGGGCTCGAGGCCGGCGACATCGTCCGCATCGGCGGCGACCGAGCTCGAGTGGGAGCCGCGACCCGTGGGAGGACCGGTGACGGCGGCGCCGCGACGTCGACCTGCGCCCGGCGCGCTGGGCATCCTCGGCGGGACGTTCGATCCCGATCCACCTCGGCCACCTGGCGGTCGCCGAGGCGGCGCGCGACGCGCTCGGGCCTCGAGCGGGTGCTGTTCATCCCGGCCGGCGAGCCGCCGCACAAGCCGGGCCAGGCCATCACGCCGGCGAGCGACCGGCTGGCCATGGTCGAGCTGGCGATCGCCGACAACCCGGCGCTTCGCGGCCGAGCCGGATCGAGCTGGACCGCGACGGGCCGTCGTACACGGTCGACACCCTGACGGCCTTGCGGGCCGAGCGGGCCGCCGCCGGCGCTTCGCCCGCCGTCGTGTTCATCGTGTCGTCGGAGGCG
>CAVUWG010000004.1:0-784836 GCA_963745295.1 uncultured Chloroflexia bacterium | reverse complement strand
CGTGGTCATCGGTCGCCGCCGGCGTAGTACACGCGACGCCGCGCGAACCCGAAGAGCAGGAGCGCGAGGCCCAGCACGATCGCGAACAGCAGCCAGGCGATCGCGGCCGCGTAGCCCATGTTGTTGAACACGAAGCCTTCGCGGAACAACACGAGGTTGACGAACAGGGTCGCGTTGTTCGGGTCACCGCGCCCATTGGTCATGACGTACGCCTGGGTGAAGTACTGGAACGTACCGATCAGGACGATCACCAGGTTGTAGAGGAGCACCGGCGACATCAGCGGGATCGTGATGTTGCGGAACGACTTCCAGGCGCCCGCCCCGTCGATCCGCGCGGCCTCGTACAGCTCGGTCGGCACCGACTGGAGGCCCGCGATGTTGATGATCATGAAGTTGCCGATCGCCCACAGGCCGATGATCGACAGCGTCGGGTAGATCCACGTCTCGCTGTTGATCCAGTCGGGCTCCGGCAGGCCCAGCGCGCCCAGGATCTGGTTGAGCCAGCCGGTCTCGGTGTTCATGAAGCCCGTCCACACGAGCGTCGAGGCGACGAGCGGGATCATGACCGGCAGGTACACCAGCGCTCGCAGCGGGCCCTTCATCGGCAGCCTGGGGTGGTTCAGGAGCAGCGCGAACCCAAGGCTGGCGAGCATCGTCACCGGGATCGCGATCAGCGCGAACTTGAACGTCGCCACGAGCGACTGCGCGATCGTCGGATCGTTGGCCATTCGAACGTAGTTGTCGAGGCCGATGAACGTCGTCGCGTCCGGGCGGACCAGGTTGAAGTCCGTGAAGGACATCACCAGGGAGACGAGCATCGGGCCGGCGGTGAACAGGAGCAGTCCGATCAGCCACGGCCCGATGAACACGAAGCCCCAGAAGGCCTCGCGGACCGACGGCCGGAGTCGCCAGCGACGACCGCCGGGCAGCTGCGTGGTCGGCAGTTCCTCGATCGTCGCACTCATGGGTCCTGGGTGGCTCCGTGGGATAGGAAGGGCCCGGGTGGGGGCTGGATCGTGGAGTGGTTCGGCCTCCCGGGTGGTCGAGGACCACCGCGGGAGGCCGCTGGAGGAGGAGGGAGCTAGGGGTTCTTGTCCGGAGCAGCGTCGAAGATGCCCTGGAGCGTGGTCTTGAGCTTGTCGAGGTCGGCGTCGATGTTCGCGCTCTCGGCGGTGCGATAGCCGACACCGAACGCCTGCCAGGCGGCCTTGCTCTTGGCATAGTCCGGGACCCAGGCCTGGTGGTTGGGGATGTCCGGGTTGCTGAGCATGGCCTCCGCGACGGCCCAATCGAGGTCGGCCTTGGGGTAGGCCTTTTCGACGGCGTCCTTGAACGGCTGCGTCTGGGACGGGTCGGCCGGCATGGCGCCATAGATGGTCGCGAGATCACCGGAGGCCGCGAGCGCCGACAGGACGCGGAACGCCTCGTCGGGGTGCTTGGTGGTCTTGAGCATGCTGAACGTGTCGGCGTGCAGCTTGGCCGTGGTGACGCCGTTGAATGACGGGGCGACGGCCCAGCCGAAGTTGTCACCGACGATCGGCTTGGCCGGTGCGGCCGGGTTCACGCAGCACGAATACCACGTGTGGATCTCGGTCATGGCCAGGTTGCCCGACTGGAACGGGTTGCCCTTGGCCAGCAGGTCGCCATTGACCTGGTTCTGGTTCGGGATGAAGTGGTCCTTCCAGACGCCGTCGTTGAACCAGTGGATACCGGTCCGCATCGGGTCCGGGATCTGTGCGGTCTTGCCGTCGTCGGCGAGGAACGACCCCGCGCCGAACAGTGCGGTCTCGGCCGTCGGGGCGTTGTCGGCCCACTGGGAGTCGAAGCCCCACTGGACGATGTTGGCGGGATCGAAGTCCGCGCTCGTGGCGTCGTTGCCGTTCTTGTCGACGGTGAGCTTCATGCCCAGCTCGCGAACGGCGGCCATGTCCCACGGCTTGCCTTCGTACTGATCACCGACCTTGGTCGGCGGGTACGGCAGCTTGGCCTCATCGAACAGCTTCTTGTTGTACCAGAGGAAGGACGGGTAGGTCCCGAAAGGCACGCCGATCGTGGCGCCGCCCTTGCCGATCTTGAAGAAGTTGGCCAGGGCCTCGGGGTACTTGCTCATGTCGTACCCGGTCGACTCGATCAGCGGCTGCAGGTCGGCGACCTGGTCGATGAACAGGTTCAGCCCCTCGACGCCGACCGGACCGATGATGTCCGGCGCGTTGCCGGCCGCGATCTGCGTCTTGAGGATGTTGGCCGCGACATTGTTGTCGAGGATCTCGAGCGAGATGTAGGCCTTGTCCTTGTTCGCCGGATCGTTGTTGAACGCGGCGACAAAGTCCTTCTGGACCTGGATCTGCTGGGGCTGACCGCCCGCGCCCAGACCGACGAACCAGCGGATGATCTGGCCGCCGTTGGGGCCGGGGACGCTGGCGTCGATGGGCTCCGGGGTGAGCAGCGGGGTCGGCTCGGGGGTCGCCGAGGCGGCAGCTGACGCGGCCGCGCTGGGGGCGGTGCTGGCCGACGGTGAGGTGGTCGCGCCGCCACAGGCGGTGACCAGGATGGCGGAGATCGCCAACAGGGCGATCAGGATGCGTCGGTGCGGATCGAGAACGTTGCATCGCTTTCGACTCCTCCTCTGGGAGATCAGGATCGATCTCTCCACCTCTCAATGAGGTCGTGTGGTGTGACTAGGCGCCCGCCCGAGTGGGTCGACGCCCGCCGGTCGCCGGCCGGCTCAGGGCATGTGCCTCCCGGCGCTCGAGGCGCGACGAATCAGTTCGGTGGCGAGGATCACGCGCCGTGGCACGCGGTCCGAGCCCTCGATGAGGTCGATCAGCAGGCGGGCCGTCTCGTGGCCCATCTCCTCGATCGGTTGGCGGACACTGGTGAGTTGGGGGCGTGCGGTCGAGGCGACCGGCGAATCGTCGTAGCCGACGACCGCCACGTCCTCGGGAATCCGTCGGCCAGCGGCATCAAGCACCGACATGGCGCCTGCGGCCATCAGGTCCGACGCCGCGAAGATAGCATCGATGTCCGGACGGGCTGCAAGCAGGTGCTCCATCGCCGCCGCCCCGCCGTCCTGGGTGAAGTCGGCGGAGGCCTCGAGCGTCGGATCGGGGCCCAGGTTCGCTTCCGTGACGGCGTCGCGGAAGCCCGTGAGGCGGTCGGTCGCGGCGACCATGTCGGCCGGGCCGGAGATGATCGCGATCACCCGCCGGCCGCCGGCGATGAGGTGGTCGACGGCACTCCGCGCCCCGCCCCGATTGTCGACGTCGACATAGCTCGCGGCACTGGCCCTGAGTGGCCTTCCGACGACGACGGTCGGGACGCCAGCGGCGGCGATCCGGGCCGGGAGGGGGTCGTCGCCGTGAAGGCTCACCAGCAGGGCGCCGTCGACATGGCCGGCGGCGAGGTAATCGGAGGTGCGCTGCGAGTCAGCGAGCGAGGCGGGCATCAGGAGGACCAGCTGGATGTCGCGCGCGGCCAGCGACGCGCTGATCCCGCGCAGCAGGCGTGGGAAGAAGGGATCGCTGAACAGCCGGCCGGTCGGTTCGGTGATGACCACGCCGATGGATCCGCTCCGCCGGGTGACCAGGCTCCGCGCGGCGCGATTGGGGACGTAGGCCAGCTCGACGATGGCGGCTTCGACTTCGCGTCGGATATCGGGGGAGACACGCGGCGAGCCGTTGACCACGCGCGAGACGGTCGCGCGGGAGACGCCGGCGAGCGAGGCGACCTCCTCGAGCGTCGTGACGTTGCGGCGGTCGCGGGCTGGGGCGTTTGCCACCGAACCGTGTCCCTCCTGTGAGAGCGCTCTCACGCTTGATGCGCACTGTAGCAGGCCTTGTCAAGAGAGCGCTCTCACGCACGAATGGGGACATCGGCGTCGCGTTCGGGGCCGTGGCGCGTTGCCATCCGGGGGCCGGGAGTCGCGTTCGCGTCGTCCGCCGCAACCCAGGAGGATCGGCCTGCCCGGCGTGACGTGGACCTATGCGACACTTGCTCCATGGTCGAGATCGCGCGGGCCCCGGCTGACGCTTCGGAGCGCTACGAGGCGGTCATCGGGATCGAGGTCCACTGCCAGCTGAAGACCGCGTCGAAGATGTTCTGCGGCTGCTCGACGGCCTACGACGGCGCGCCGCCGAACAGCCACGTGTGCCCGGTCTGCCTCGGCCTGCCGGGCGCCCTGCCGGTCATCAACCGGCGGGCCGTCGAGCACGTGCTGGCGACCGGCCTGGCGATCGATGCGACGGTGCCGGCGGCGACCCGCTGGGACCGCAAGAACTACTTCTATCCGGACCTGCCCAAGGGCTACCAGATCAGCCAGTACGACCTGCCGCTCGCCTCGCTCGGCCGCCTGACGTTCGAGACCTCCGATGGGCCGTTCACGGTCGCGATCACCCGGGCCCACCTCGAGGAGGACACGGCCAAGCTCATCCATCCGGACCGCGGCGAGGCCGGCGCTCGCAGCCTCGTCGACTTCAATCGGTCCGGCACGCCGCTCATGGAGATCGTCACCGAGCCCGAGATCCGCACGGCCGAGCAGGCCCGGCGCTATGCCGAGGAGCTGCAACTGCTGCTCCGGGCGATCGGGGCGTCGGACGCGGACATGGAGCACGGCCAGATGCGGGTCGAGGCCAACGTCTCGCTGCGGCCGCGCGGGACCGAGCCGTTCGGGACGCGGGTCGAGGTCAAGAACATGAACTCGTTCCGTTCGGTCGAGCGGGCGATCGCCTACGAGATCGAGCGTCAGGCCGCGGCCCTCGATGGCGGTGAGCCACTCGTCCAGGAGACCCGGGGCTGGGACGAGGCGCGAGGCGAGACCTACCGGATGCGGATCAAGGAGACCTCGGACGACTACCGGTACTTCCCGGAGCCCGACCTGCCGCCCCTCCATCTCGATGCGGCGTGGCTCGCCGAGGTGCGAGCCGCGCTTCCCGAGCTTCCCGCGGCTCGCCTGGCCCGGTATGTCGGCGAGCACGGACTCTCCGCGTACGACGCGAGCGTGCTGGTCGCGGACCCGGGCATGTATCTCGCGTTCGAGGCCATCCGCGCGACGACGGATGCCGCGGTCCCGTCGAAGGTGATCGCGAACTTCGTGATGGGTCCCCACGCTCGCGCGCTGAAGTCCGGTGGCGCCAATCGCGGCCGGCACGGCGGGCCGGTCCGATGCGAGCGAGATCGGGCGATTGCTGGAGGCGATCCACGCCGGCAGCGTCTCCCGCCAGATCGGTCGAGACCTGCTCGACGAACACCTGTCGTCGGGCGCTCCGGCTGCGGAGCTCCTCGCGGGCGGAGCACCCTCGCCGATGGGCGACGACGAGACCCTGCTCGGCCTCATCGACGCGGCGATCGCCGACAACCCCAAGGCCGTTGCCGACTACCGCGCGGGGAAACCCGTGATCGGGTTCTTCGTCGGTCGGGTCATGCAGGCGTCCGCCGGCGCCGCCGACGCGGCCAGGGTGAAGGCATTGCTCGGCCAGCGGCTGGATCGCGAGGACTGACGAGCGATGGGACCCATCAACATCGTGCTGTGGGTGGCGGGGGTCGCGCTCATGGTCTTCGGCTATCAGCGAGCCAAGGGTCCGTGGGCCCGGTATCGCAACCTCAAGGAACAGGACGCCAACGTCGCGCGCTACGAGGCCTGGCGCGGGGGGATCCGCGATGACGGCAAGACCGGCGCCTCGGTCGCGATGGAAGTGCTCCGTCGACAGGCCCGGGTCGCGGCGGCGGTCGGTATCGCGGGGTTCGTCCTGGTCTTTCTCGGGTTCCTGATCCGCTAGTCCGTGCCCGCCGCGAACGGCGCGTCCGAGGCCGATAGAATCCGCCCACACCCGATCCGACCCGGGGATCCCATTCGGAGGACCGCTTGAGCGTCGTCGACAAGAACGCGATCGGTCGCGAGGGCCGCCAATTCCACATCGGTGTCGCGCCCGGCGAGGTCAGCACGATCGCGCTGATGCCCGGCGATCCGTTTCGTGTCCCCCTCGTCGCCGAGTATCTCGACGATCCGCGCGAGGTCGCCCACAAGCGTGAGCACCGCACGATGGTCGGGACGTACCGCGGCCACCCGATCACCGTGACATCGACGGGGATGGGTTGTCCGTCGACCGCCATCGCCATCGAGGAGCTGGCGCGCTGCGGTGTCACCTCCTTCATCCGGGTCGGGAGCACCGGTGCCCTGCAACCGGGCATCGCGCCGGGCGATCTCATCGTCAGCCAGGGCTCGTTCCGCAATGACGGCACGACCGACATGTACGTCCCGAAGGGCTATCCCGCCGTGCCGGACCTGGAGATCACGCTCGCGCTCGAGCGATTCGCGCGCGTGCGGGCGCCGGCCCATGATCTCGCCGTCCATGCGGGTTTCAACGTCACCGACGATGCGTTCTATGCCGAATCGCCGGCCTGGACCGAGCAGATGTCGGGGCTGGGCCTGCTCAACGTCGAGATGGAGTCCTCGGCGCTGTTCGTGGTCGCACGTCAACGTGGCCTGCGGGCGGGCATGATCTGCGCGGTGTCGAGCAACCTCGTGGCCGGCACGAGCGTGTACGACGACGATGCCCACGCCCGCCTGGCCACGGGCTGGGGCGCCAGCATCGAGGCAGCGCTGGACACGGCCGTCGACCTCGCCCTGTGAGGCCGGCGTGGGTCTGAACCTGCACACCCATCTCGAGGGCTGGGTCCGACCGGAGACGGCCGCCGACCTGGCGCGCTCGATGGGCGTGCCGGAGCCCGCCGGTGGCTGGGACGACGCGCTGCAGATCCGGTACCCCGCCGACCTCACGGTCTTCCTGGCACACGTGGCTGCCGCGTATCCGGTGCTGGGGTCGCCCGATTCGCTCCGGCGCGTCGCCCGAGAGGCCGTCGAAGATGCGGCCGCCGACGGGTGCGACTACCTCGAGATCCGATTCGGTCCGGCGACCCACGTCCGACCGGGGTTCGACCTCCCCGCCGTGATCGCCGCGACCGTGGAGGGTCTTGCTGACGGGATCGCGGCGACCGGTACGCCGGCCGGACTCGTCGTGTGCCTGCTCCGCCACGACGACGCGGAGACCAACCTCGCGGTCGCCCGCGCCGCCGCGTCGGCTGCCGGCAAGGGGGTCGTCGGGCTGGACGTGGCCGGGGACGAGCTCGTCTACCCATCGATCGCGCCCTACCGCGAGCCGTATCGGATCGCCGCGGCAGCCGGGCTGGGTCTGACCGCGCATGCCGCCGAAGCCGGCCCGGCCGAAGCGGTCATCGAGGCGGCGACCATGCTGGGCGTGCGACGCATCGGCCATGGATCGCGGGCCGGCGATGACGCCGGCGTCCTCGCGTGGGCCGCGGCCCACGACATCACATTCGAGGTCTGCCCGACCTCGAATGTCCTGACGGGGGCAGCAGCGAGCCTCGCCGACCATCCGCTGCATGCGTTCCTGGCCGCCGGCTGCGGGGTCGTCCTTGGCGACGATGACCCGATCACCATCGGCGTCCGGCTCTCGGACGAGGAACGGCGATTGGTGGCCGACGGCGGCCTGACAGCCGCGCGACTCGACGCGATCCATGCCACGAGCGTCGAGGTCGCCTTCGTCGACGAGTCGGTCCGGGCCTCCTTGCGGGAACGGTTCGCCGCGACCTAGGCCCGCTGGCTAGCCACGCGCCGCGATCCTGCGCCACTCGATCGCGGTACAGCGATCCATGACGACCGTCAGGCCCGCAGCGGCCGCGATCCGGGCGGCCTCCCAGTTCACGACCCCGAGTTGCAGCCACAGGCAGCCGGCCTGGGTCGCGACCGCCTCCACGGCGTGGGGCTCGCACAGCTCCGAACGACGGAAGACATCGACGATGTCGAATGGGCCGGTCGCCTCGCGGGCCTCGGCGAGGGTCCTGAACGACGCGATGCCCAGGACGGCCCGCTCGTTCGGGTTGACCGGCACGCATTCGAATCCCTGGTGGACGAGGTAGCGAAAGACGGCGAACGAAGGCCGACCCTCGTTCGACGATGCCCCGACGACGGCGATCCGTCGTGCGGATCGCAGGACACCTTCGATGCCCGCGTCGTCGAGCACGGGGACGGGGCCGCGACCTTCGTCCAGATCCAGGAAGTCGCGCGTCCGGTCGACGGGATCGTCCGTCGTCAGGAGGCCCCTTCCTTGACGTATGGGCGACCGACCGCGGCGGGCGCGACGCTCCTGCCGATGACCCCGGCAAGCACGATGATCGTGAGCAGGTACGGCAGCGCGCCGAACGCGTTGTTGTAGAGGCTCGGATAGGCGCCCTGGATGCCGGACAGGAAGACGCCCAGGTCGCCCGGGGGCGGGTTGGAGCGGATCGCGATGCCCAGGGCTTCCGAGAACATGAACAGGAGCGCCCCACCGAACGCTCCGATCGGCGTCCATCGGCCGAAGATCACGGCGGCCAGCGCGATGAAGCCGCGGTTGGCGGACATGCCGTTCTGGAACGAGGCGTTGAATTCGAGCGTCAGCCACGCTCCCGCGAGGCCGGCGAAGATGCCGCCCAGGATGACGTTCCGATAGCGGACGCGGATCACGTCGATGCCGACGGTGTCGGCCGCCCTCGGGTGCTCGCCCACGGCGCGGGTCCTGAGGCCCCAGCGCGATCGGAACAGCATGATCTGGAGCACGATGACGAAGATGATCACCGACGTGGTGATCGGGCCCGACGTCAGGAACATCCCGAAGATCCAGCCGACGATCGGGAGGTCGAGGAGCGCCTGCGGCGGATCGAGCGTGGCGAAGGTGCCGGCGCTGCCGCTCGGCTTGATCAGTCGGTTCAGGTAGCCGGTCAGGCCGAGGGCGATGATGTTGATCACCGTGCCGCTGATGATCTGGTCGGCCCGGACGCTGATCGACAGCCAGGCGTGGAGCAGGGAGACGCCCATCCCTGCGCCGATCGCCGCGATCACGCCCACAATGAGCGCGGGCGTCGCCCCGAGGATCGCTCCGGGGACGACGTCGGGCATCGCCTGATCGACGACCATGGCGGCCATGAATCCCACGAAGGCGGCGGTCAGCATCATCCCCTCGATGCCGATGTTGACGATGCCGCTTCGTTCGTTCATGACGCCGCACAGCGCCCCGAGGGCGACCGGGGTGGCGAGCTGGAGGGTCTGGGCAGGCAGGTTCGTCGTGAAGATCGCATTCAGCACGTACGCGAAGAACTGGAACCCGAAGCCAAGCACCGGGATATCGAACAGGACGTCCATCAGAGCGACGCCTCGCCGTAGCTCTTGGAGATCGTGCTGAGCTCACCGGGCGCCTGACGGTCGACGCGGCTGCGGAGCAGATGTCGGATGACGGGCTCGGCGGCCAGGAAGAGCAGGATGAGGCCCTGGATGACATCGATGATCTCGATGGGGATCTTGGCCGTGATCTGCATCGCCGGTGCGCCCGCTCGCATCGCGCCCAGGAGGATCGCCGCGAGCAGGATGCCGACGGGATGGGCGCGTCCGAGCAGGGCGACGGTGATCCCGGCGAAGCCGATGGTCGTTCCGAAGACCGCCGGGTAGTAGCCGAGGCCGAGGATCTCGATGGTCCCCGCGAGCCCCGCGAACATCCCGCACAGGCTCATGGTCAGGATGATCAGGCGGCGCGGGCTCATGCCGGCATATCGGGCGGCGCTGGGGTTCGACCCCACCGTCCGGATCTCGAAGCCGAGCGGGGTCTTGTAGATCAGCACGTAGGTCAGGACCACGGAGACCAGCGCGATGACGATCCCGAGGCTGCCATTCCGTCCGAACAGGATCGGCATCGCGGCATTCCCGACATCGGCGGTGCGCGCGAACGTCGGACCGACGATCTTGAAGACGTCGTTGACGAGGCCGACGATCAGGAACGCCGCCAGCGAATTGAGCATGATCGTCGAGACGACTTCGTGGGCGCCGGTGAAGGCCTTGAGGAAGCCCGGGATGAAGCCGTAGAACGCGCCACCGAGGGCGCCCGCAACGACCGCGATCGTGACCGCGATCGGGACGGGCTGCCCGGCCACCGCGCCGCCGACGAGGCCGGCGACGAAGCCACCGATGAGCACCTGGCCGGTGCCGCCGATGTTGAAAAGACCGGCCTTGAACCCGACGCCGACCGCGAGGCCGGTCAGGACCAGGGGGGCCGCGGCGGCGAACGTGTTCGTCAGCCCGCGGACCGCCTGCTCGGGGTTGATCGACAGGTCCAGGGTGATCGTGCCGCCGGCCACATCGATGAAGGAGAGGCCCGTGGCACCTTGCAGCAGGCTCTCGTACGCGACGAGTGGCAGCAGCAGGTCGATCGATCCTTGCGTCGCCAGGCTCGAGAGGATGATGAGGATCGACCCGACCAGCAGGGCGAGGACGATCGAGACCAGCGGGATCGCGGCGATGGTCCAGATCCGGCCGGCCATGGCCCTCATGCCGGTCCCTCCGGAGCACTGCCTGGGGCTTCGCCCTCGAGCGCCGGGATCGAGCGGCGGCCGGCCGCCATCAGGAGGCCGATCTCCTCGCGTTCGGCGGTCGGTCCGTCCACGAGGGCAACGATCTCGCCCCGGTACAGGACCGCGATGCGATCCGAGAGCTCGAGCACCTCATCGAGCTCGGCCGAGACGAGAAGGATCGCCGCCCCCTGGTCCCGCTTCGCCACCACCTGGCGATGGATGAACTCGATGCTGCCGACGTCGAGGCCGCGCGTCGGCTGGTCGAGGACGAGCGCCGACAGCTCCCGGCTGAACTCCCGCGCGACGATGACCTTCTGCTGGTTGCCGCCGGACAAGGTCGAGGCCGGCACGTCCGCGGACGGCGTCCGGATGTCGTACTCGGCGATCGCCCGCTTCGCCCAGTCCTCGATGGCCGGCTCGTTGCGAAACAGACCGCGTGCGTAGGGCGGCTCGTCGTACTGGGTCAGGACCAGATTGTCGGCCACGGAGAAACCCAGGACGAGCCCGAAGCGATGGCGATCGCCCGGCACGAATGACATCCCGCGTCGCTGCAACCGTCGCGGTCCCATCCCGGTGACGTCGACGCCGGCAAGGCTGACCGTCCCGCTGGTCGGCTGACGCAGGCCGGTGAGCGACTCGACGAGCTCCTCCTGTCCATTACCCGCGACGCCGGCCACCCCGAGGATCTCGCCGGCGCGGACCTCGAAGGTCACACCCTTGATCGCCTCGTGACCGCGGTCATCGGCGACCCGGAGGTCCGACACGACGAGGGTCGGCTCGCCCGGGTGCGACTCGCCGCGGTCCACGACCAGCTGGACGTTCCGCCCGACCATGAGGGCCGCGAGGTCGTCCTCGTCGGTCTCGGCCGGGATCCGGGACCCGACGACCTTGCCGCGTCGGATGACCGTGATCCGATCGGCGATCTCGAGGACCTCGTAGAGCTTGTGGCTGATGAAGATGATGCTGTGGCCGTCCTCTGCGAGCCGGCGCAGGACGAGGAAGATCTCTTTCGTCTCCTGCGGTGTGAGGACGGCCGTCGGCTCGTCGAGGACCAGGATCCGGGCCTGGCGGTACAGGGCCTTGAGGATCTCGACCCGCTGCTGCCATCCGACCGAGAGCGAGCCGACCTTCACGTCCGGATCGATCTCGAACCCGAACCGCTCCCCGAGCTCGACGATCCGGCGGTGCGCCTCCGCCCGGTCCAGGAAGATCGGGTTGGACATCGTCTCCGCGCCCAGGAGGATGTTCTCGGCGACCGTGAGCACCGGGACCAGCATGAAGTGCTGGTGAACCATGCTGATGCCCCGGGCGATGGCATCGGAGGGGCCGTCGATCCTGACGGACGTGCCGTCGAGGAGGATCTCGCCGCTGTCCGGCGTCGCCAGCCCGTACAGGACGTTCATCAGGGTGGACTTGCCCGCACCGTTCTCGCCGAGCAGTGCATGGATCTCGCCCGGTCGGACCTCGAGGTCGATCCCGTCGTTCGCGACGACGCCGGGGTACCGCTTCGTGATGCCGCGCATCTCGAGCGCCGGGGCGGTCCGGGGAGCGGACACGGATTCGGTCACGGACTCGGTCACGGGGGCCTCGAACGGATCGCGATCAGTGGACGGGCAGACGCCGTGGGGTCGCCGACATCATAGGGGCATGAAAAGACCGAGGGGCGGTGTTGCCACCACCCCTCGGTCGGTCGTCGCGGTGAGACCGACTCGGGTCAGGTCCCCGCCACGGTGCACTTGATCGGCGCGCACGCATCGAGCGACCCGTCCTTGAGGGCCGCAAGGGCCGCATCGAGCTTGGTCTGGATCTCAGGCGTGATCAGGGACGCGTTGTCGTGGAACGACGACAGCCCGATCGCCTGCGGCGTCGACGCGGCGTTGTACGGGACGGTGCCCGCCTTGAACGTGTCCGAGGCGACGCTCAGGACGACGGCCTTGACCGTGTCGACGAGCTTCTTCTCGGCACTGGTGACGATGCACTTGGCGAGGTTCGGGAGGCTGACGGCCTGGTCGACGTCGACGCCGATGCCCCAGACACCCTCTTCCGCGCAGACCGCTTCGAGCGCGCCCTGGCCGGTCAGACCGGCGATCTGGAAGATGACGTCTGCGCCCTGGCCGATGAAGGTCCCGGCGATGGTCTTGCCCTTGGCCGGATCGTTGAAGCCGATCGCGGGGTTCGGGTCCGTCTCCTGATAGAGGACCTTGACGTCAGGCTTGACCGACTTGGCGCCGTTCTCGTAACCGCGCCAGTAGTTCACGACCGCCGGGACGTTGGTGCCGCCGACGGCGCCGATCGTGCCCGACTTGGTGAGGCTGCCGGCCACGATGCCGGCGAGGTAGCCGGGCTGGGCCTCGGCGAACACGATGCCCTGGTAGTTCGGCAGCAGTGTGGCTGCGTCGCCTGCGCACGCGAACGTCGCGTCCGGGTCGCCGTTGGCATCGACGCACACGCCCTGGTCCACACCGACGAACTTGACGGTCGGGTTGGCCTTGGCCGCCTTGGCGGTGTCGGTGCCGATCAGGAATCCGACGGTGACGATGACGTCGAAATCGGCGTCGATCAGGGTCTGGATGTTGGCGGCGTAGTCGGAGATGGCCTGCGTCACGATGACATCGTGCGTCCCACCGGCCTCCGTCGCCGCTGCCTTGGCGCCCTCATTGGACGACTGGTTGAACGACTTGTCCTCGAGCTGCCCGACGTCCGTGACGACGCCGACCTTGATCGGCTTGAGTGCCGACGAGGGAGCGGTGCTTGCTGTTCCGCTGCCGCACGCGGCCAGGATGATGGCCAGGCCCGCGAACAGGGCCAAGCCGTGACGCTTCTGCATGAGTCCTCCTCCAGGTGGCCGGCCGTCCCTTGCTGGACGTCGCGCGGCCCGGGAACCAGGCCGACCACATCCCGCGTCGGCGCCGATGGCGCATCGTACAGCATGGCTGGGTACTTGGGCATACTCCATCGATGCCGAATCGCCCCGGGACCGGCTCGATCGTGCGCTACGTCGCCATCGGCGATTCCTACACGATCGGGACGTCGGTGCGGGCGCAGGAGCGGTTCCCGGACCAGTTGGTCAGATCGCTGGGCCCGGACGGGCCCAGGCTCGGGCTCGTCGGGAACCTTGGCGTGAACGGGTACACGAGCGCGGACCTGATCCGTGACGAGCTGCCCGCCGTCGCGGGCCTCGCTCCGGATTTCGTCACGGTGCTCATCGGCGTGAACGACGTCGTGCAGGGCGTGCCGCTCGCCGCGTACGAGGCCAACGTCGCGACGATCCTCGCGGCGCTGCTGGCCGAGCTTCCCGCGGATCGCCTCGTCACGGTCGGGATCCCCGACTACACCGTCACCCCGGCCGGCCGCGACTACGGCGATCCGGAGATGAAACGGGCCGCGATCGTGGCCGCCAACCACGCGATGGCCTGCCTGTCCGAGGCACGCTCGATCCGGTTCGTCGACATCTTCGATCTCTCGCGGCGCGCTGCGCAGGATCGGACGCTTGTCGCCACCGACGGGCTGCATCCATCGGGCACCCAATACGCCCTCTGGGTCGAACGGATCCGGCCGGTCGTCGTGGCGCTGCTTTCGAGCTGAGCCGGTCGCGATCCGAGGCACCGGAGCGCGCCCCTCAAGAGTGGTGCGCGCGGGCATCAGTTACCGCCAAAAGTCCTATCCAGTGGGCCCCCCAGGTACTACCGTCCGATTCGACTCGACGACCGCTAGGCACGTGATCGCGAGTCACTGAGGGGGTCCATACAAACGTGGGGAAGTCCCGACTGGTCCGCGCGTGGACCGTGGGAATGGCGAGTCTGCTGCTCGCGGGTCTCGCATGGGTTCCGACTGTGAGTGCGACCGGGGGTACGGCTGCCCCGGCACCTGAGGCGGTAACGCTGGCCGCGCCGGTCCAGCCGGCAGCACAGCCGGCGGCCGGGACCCTGGCCGCCCCTGCCGATACCGGCGCCTGGGGCCCGGTCCTCGACTGGGGCCAGCAGGCCAAGCACATGGCGATGCTCTCGACGGGCAAGGTCCTCGTCTGGTCGACCGGCGACAACGCCCGCGTCTGGAACCCGACCGATGGCACGTTCAAGCTGACCCCGTTCACCTTCGGCGATCTCCATTGCGCCGGGCAATCGACGCTCGCGGACGGGCGTGTCGTCGTCGTCGGCGGCCAGGATGGTGGGACGCACAACGGCACGAACATCACGGCGCTCTTCGATCCCGCGACCGAGACGTGGGTCAACGGCACGCCGATGACCGACCTGCGCTGGTATGCGACGAGCACGACACTTGCCGACGGCAAGGTCCTGGCGACCTCAGGCGACGCGCCCGATGGGACTCGCTCGCAGATCCCCGAGCTCTACGACCCGGCGACCAACACGTGGGTCCGCCTGACCGGCGCCCAGCGCGACCAGGGTCTCTATCCATTCATGTTCGTCCTGCCGAACGGCCTCGTGTACGACGCCGGCCCGAAGACGAATACGGCATTGCTGAATCCGGCCGGCACCGGCAGCTGGACGCCCGGCCCGACGGCGCTCTACTCGACGAACGGATACGCCGAGTCGGCTGTCCAGTACCTGCCCGGCAAGATCCTTCGGGCGGGCGGCGGCGACCCGGCGATCAAGACCGCGATGGTCGTCGACATGAACGTCGCGAACCCGTCCTGGCGCGCGATCGATCCGATGGCGTTCGCACGGCGTCGCATGAACCTGACGATCCTGGCCGACGGGACGGTCATGGCACTTGGTGGGACCGGATCGGGCGACAGCGAGGCCGCCGCGGTCCTGGCCGGCGAGATCTGGGATCCGGTCACCGAGGACTGGACGACGGTGGAGCCGATGGCCGAGGCTCGCATGTATCACTCGTCCGCGATCATGCTGGCCGACGGTCGGGTGGTCATCGGCGGGGGAGAGGCGGGCGGACGGCTCCGGGCGCAGATCTACTCGCCGCCGTATCTCTTCAAGGGCGCTCGCCCGACGATCTCGGGTTCGCCGGCGTCGGCTGCGTACGGCACGACGCTCGCGATCACGAGCCCCGACGCCGCGTCGGTCACGTCCGTCGCGTTGCTGCGACCCTCGGCCGCGACCCATGCGCTCGACATGAACCAGAAGTACGTCCCGCTGGCGTTCACCCGGTCGGGCAACACGCTCAACGCCACCGGGCCTGCCTCGGGCGGCGTCGCCCCTCCCGGCGACTACATGCTCATCGTCAGGAACGCTGCCGGCGTCCCCTCGGTCGCGCGCTGGGTCCGGATCGGCACCTCGGGTGGCCTCCAGCCCGGGACCGTCGCCGGCCGCGTCACCGACTCGGTGACCGACGACCCGATCCAGGGCGCAACGGTCGCCTCGTCGGCGGGGACGGACACCACGGACAGCCAGGGTCGCTACTCGATCGGTGGCGTGCCCGCCGGTGAGCTCCAGCTGACCTTCAGCTTCGGCGGCTATGCGACCGAGACCCGCAATGCGCAGGTCTCCGGCGGCCAGACCACGACCCTGAATGTCGAACTCGCGCCGCCGGGCGGTGTGGCCGGACGCGTGACGGACGCCTCGACCGGCGATCCGCTGGTCGGCGCGACCATCACCTACCCGGGCGGCGTGACGATCACCGACACCCTGGGCGACTACGAGATCAATGGCGTTCCGGCCGGCTCGCTGGCCCTCTCCTTCAGTGCCCTGGGCTACGTGAGCGGCACACGCACGGTCACCATCCCGGCCGGCGGTGTGGCGACCCAGGATGTCGGTCTGACCCCGTCGGCGACCTATGTGGCCGGCGAGGTCCGCGACGTCGCCACGGACGCGCTCCTGGTGGGGGCCACGGTCTCGATCTCGACCGGGCAGACCACGACCACCGACGCGCTTGGCCGCTACCACGTCGACCTGCCCCCGGGCGATTACACCGTGACCGCCTCGGCCGTCGGATACGACCCCTCGAGCGGCCCGGTCCTCATCAACGGCGGCAGCTACGCGACGCTCGACTTCGCCCTCGTCGCGACGGTGCAGCCCACGACCCCGCCGCCCACGACCCCGCCACCCACGACCCCGCCGCCTACCACCCCGCCACCCACGACCCCGCCACCGACCACGCCGCCGCCCACGACCCCGCCACCGACCGACCCACCGGCCACGCTCTCCTTCGCCCCGGTCGCCGATTCGCACGGGAAGTCCAACAGCGCGACCAAGAACTACGGGGCCGAGGCGCTGATCCGCCTTCGCCAGGGCACGAGCCCGACTGACACGTTCTACAACACGTACCTGCGGTTCACCGTCAGCGGCATCGCCGGACGGACGGTCACGGGCGCGAAGCTGCGGCTCTTCTCGACCGACGGCGGCCCGAATGGTGGATCGCTCTACAAGATGGGATCCACCTGGACCGAGACGGGCGTGACCTGGGCGAACGCCCCCGCCCGCATCGAACCGGCGCTCAAGACGATGGCGACCGTCGGGAACAATGTCTGGGTCGAGTTCGCGCTGCCTGCCGGCACGGTCACCGCCGACGGCACCGTCGCGTTCACCCTTGTCGGTGGCAATTCGAACAGCGTCTACTACACCAGCCGCGAGGGGACCAACAAGCCGGAACTCGTCGTGGATGTCGGCGGCTCGCCCACGACGCCACCACCGACCACGCCACCACCGACCACGCCGCCACCGACCACCGCCCCGCCGACCACCGCCACCCACCACGCCGCCACCCACCACGCCGCCACCCACCACGCCGCCCCCGACGACCCCGCCCCCGACGACCCCGCCCCCGACCACCCCGCCCCCGACCACCCCGCCCCCGACCACCCCGCCCCCGACGGGCGGGACCAGGATCAAGGACATCACCTTCGAGGCCGGGCTGCTGAACCCGACCAACGGCGTCGACAGCCTCACGGGCACGGTCACGCTCGAGACCGCGTCCGCGATCGGCGGGACGTCCTCGGCGCGGCTGGCCCAGAGCACCGGGTACATGCAGGAGAGCTTCACCGCGACCGACGACCTGTTCGTCACGTTCCGCATGCGGCTCACCACGCTGCCGACGGGCTCACCGCGCATGTTCATGCTCTCGAGCGCCGGCACGACCAGCGGCAACCTCCTGCTCACCTCGACGGGCCGGTTGCGCCTGCGTCTCGATGGGACCGTCATCGGTGCGGACTCCGCGCCGCTCGTGCCAGGAACGACCTACGTGATCGGCGTCCACCAGAAGCGCGGCACGGGGAGCAACGGAGTCCTCGAGGCGTTCGTCGCGGCTGACGGCAGTGCCTTCGGGGCACCCTTCGCGAGCCGAACGAATGGCACGTGGACGACCGGGATGGACCGGTTGCGGATCGGCGCCACGAACAGCTCGGCGGTCAACCTCGTCCTCGACGACATCCTGCTCGCCAACGGCTCCATGCCCGCCGGCCCGCTCGCCTCCTCGACGAACGGGATCATCGCCGCATCGGCCCCGGGCGTCGCACAGCCGGGTGCGCGCCTCGCGGTGGCCACCGTCGGCAAGGTCCGCTACACCACCACGTTCGTCTGCCCGATCTGATCAGGGCCGGCCGCGCTGCAACTCGTGCAGTCGCTGGTCGCTGATGCCGAAGTGGTGGGCGATCTCGTGGTGGACCGTATCGATGACGGCCGCGGTCAGGCGCTCCGGCGTCGGGTTGGCCCGGGTGAGCGGCCCCCGGAAGATCGTGATCTTGTTCGGGACGATCGCCGCGTCCGCGCCATAGACCGTTCGCGGGACGCCCTGGTAGAGGCCGTACAGGCCGCGCGCCCCGACCGAGGCCAGCTGGTCCGGCGTCGGCTCGTCCTCGATGACGATCGCGACGTTGCCGAGACGTTCACGGAACGGCACGGGCAGGCGCTCGAGCGCCTCGATGACGATCGCCTCGAGGTCGGTGGCGTCGAGTGCGGACGGGTCGGTCACAGGTCGAGCAGGATCCGGGCGATCGAGAAGTAGATCAGCAGTCCGGTGCCGTCCACCACGGTCGTGATCAGCGGCGCGGAGACGACCGCGGGATCGATCCGCAGGGCCCGGAGGAGCAACGGCAGGGCGGCGGCGACCACCGCGGACCACAGGCAGATCGCCAGGATCGTGAGCGCCACCACGACGCCGATGTCCGGCCCGACGCCGAGAAGCGCAGCACGGCCGAACGCGACCACCGCAAGGATCAGGCCGAGGACCAGCCCGACCCGGAGTTCCTTGAACACGACCCAGCCGATGTCGCGGAGCGTGACCTCGCCAAGGGCCATCGCCCGGACGATCAGGGTCACCGTCTGGCTGCCCATGTTCCCGCCGGTCCCGATGAGCAGCGGAATGAAGAAGCTGAGCGCGACCACCTCGGTCAGCTCGCCCTTGAAGTCCTGCAGGACGGTGCCGGTGTAGCCGGCGGCGACGAAGAGCAGCAGCAGCCACAGGACCCGCTTCCGGACGAGGACCAGCACGCCCGAACTCCGATACGGCGCGTTGAGCGGCTCCGAGCCGCCGAGCCGCTCGATGTCCTCGGTCGCCTCGGCCTCGAGGACGTCCGCGACGTCGTCCTCGGTGATGATCCCGAGGAGGTGGTCCGCGTCGTCAACGACCGGAAGCGCGAGCAGGTTCCGGTCGGTCAGGAGGCGTGCCGCGACCTCCCGGTCGGCATCGGCCCGGACGCGGACCGTCGATGGGGCCATCAGCTCGCGGACCGGGGTCTCGCCCGGACTCAGCAGCAGGCGGTAGAGCGACAGGACGCCGAGGAGCGTGCGGTCCGGCGCGATCACGTAGATGTAGTTGACGGTCTCGGCCTCGTCCACGAGCTGCCGGATCGCGGTGATCGCACCCTGCGCGGTGGCGTCCGCGGCGACCGCGACGAACGCGGGCGTCATGATCCCGCCGGCCGACTCGGGCGCGTAGCGCGAGAGGTCCCGCAGCTCGGAGGCCTCCTCCGGCGCCATCCGGATCAGGATCTCCCCGGCTTCGTCCTCGGGCAGGCGCTCGACGACGTCCGCCGCGTCGTCCGGATCCATATCCTCGAGGATCTCAGCCGCCTCCGCGCGACTGAGCGTTCGCAGGATCCGGGCCGCGTCCGCGGGCGAGAGCTCCGCGAGGAGATCAGGCAGGTCCTCGTCGGGCAGCCACTGGAAGAGGAGCGCGACCTCGCTCGGTTCGAGCATGGGGATCAGGTCCGCCCACTCGGCCGGCCCCACGCGTTCGGCGAGTCCGCGGACGCCGTCGCGCTCGCGTTCGCGGATGAGGTCCTGGACCTCGGTCAGGAGGTCGGCGGTCTGCTCGCTGGTCATGATTCGGCTCCTCGAGGTCGCGCGAGGGCGGCGATACCACGGGCGGAGGTCGGTCGGAGGTGACGCCGGAGTATCGCATCGCTTGCGCGGGCCGGTCATCCCCGGCCACGCACCGTGGCGAGCCCGGCCGGGCTACCATGGGACTCCCGATGACCGTCGCGCCGAACGACTTCACCCACCTCCACGTGCACTCCGAGTTCAGCCTCCTCGACGGCCTCGGCCGGATCACGGAGCTGGTGGACACGGCCGCTCAGCACGGCATGGATTCACTCGCGATCACCGACCACGGCGCGCTCTACGGCGCCGTCGCGTTCTACCAGGCGGCGAAGAACAAGGGCATCAAGCCGATCCTCGGGATCGAGACCTACGTCGCCCGCCGCTCGATGACCGACAAGGAGGGCAAGGCCGACAGCCAGCCCTTCCACCTGATCCTGCTGGCCCAGGACTGGACCGGGTACCAGAACCTCTGCCGGCTCGCGACCGACGCCCACCTCGACGGCTACTACTACAAGCCCCGCATCGACCGCGAGCATCTGGCGCGCCACAGCGCCGGGCTCATCGGGTTGTCGGCGTGCCTGAGCGGCGAGGTCGCCAAGGCCCTCGAGGTCGACGACTGGGAGCTCGCTCGCAAGGTCGCCGGCGAGTACGGGGACATCCTCGGCAAGGACCGGTTCTTCCTCGAGCTCCAGGACCACGGCCTGCCCGAGCAGCGCCGCCTCAACGAGCAGCTGATCAAGCTCGCGCCGGAGGTCGGGCTGCCCCTCGTGGTCACCAACGACCTGCACTACGTCCGCCAGGACCAGTCAGAGGCGCACGACGTCCTGCTCTGCGTCGGGACCGGCAACAACCTCGACACGCCCAACCGCATGAAGTTCGACAGCGCCGAGTTCTACGTGAAGTCGGCGGCCCAGATGGCGGCCCTCTTCCCTGACCAGCCCGAGGCGATCCGGAACACGCGTCGGATCGCGGAGATGACCGACATCGCGCTGCCGCTCGGCCAGCTCCGGATCCCCCATTTCCCAGTCCCGGACGGCCACACCGTCGAGACGCTGGCTCCGCGCGGAGTGCCAGCGCGGCCTGGAGACGCGCTACGGGACCGTCACCCCTGAGCTGCAGGAACGGCTCGACTACGAGCTCGGCGTGATCATCGCGATGGGCTATCCGGCCTACTTCCTGATCGTCGCGGACTTCATCCGGTTCGCCCGCGAGCAGGGGATCCAGACGACGTGCCGAGGCAGCGCGCCCGGCTCGATCGTGACCTACACGCTCGGCATCACGCCGGTCGACCCGATCCTGTACCAGCTCCCGTTCGAGCGGTTCCTCAACCCGGACCGCGTGACGATGCCCGACATCGACGTCGACTTCGAGGACGGCCGCCGGGACGAGGTCATCGCGTATGTCGGGCGCAAGTACGGCCAGGACCACGTGGCCCAGATCATCACGTTCGGCACGATGCTGGCCAAGGCCGCGATCCGCGACGTCGGGCGGGTCCTCGGCCACTCGTACGGTGAGGTGGACCGGATCGCCAAGGCGGTCCCGGAACGCTGGGCATGAAGCTCGATGAGGCGATCATCGTGGCGCCCGCCCTGCGAGAGATGGTCGAGAGCGACCCCGGGGTCAAGCGGATCATCGATTTCGCTCGACACCTCGAGGGTGTCGCCCGGAACGCCTCGACCCATGCCGCCGGCGTCGTCATCAGCCGCGAGCCGCTGACCGAGCTCATGCCGCTCCAGAAGGCGACGAACTCGGACGGCTTGATGACCCAGTACGAGATGCACGCCATCGAGGCGCTCGGGCTCCTGAAGTTCGACTTCCTTGGGCTCTCGAACCTGACGATCCTGCGCCAGGCGGTCGACCTGGTCCACACGGAGCGCGGCACCGCCATCGACCTCGACGCGATCCCGCTCGATGACGCGCGGACGTTCGAGCTCCTCGCCTCGGGCGAGACGACCGGCATCTTCCAGCTCGAGTCCGCCGGCATGCGCCGGTACATCCGCGAGCTCCGCCCGACGTCGGTCTACGACCTCGCCGCCATGGTCGCGCTCTACCGGCCCGGGCCGATGGACAACATCCCGTCCTACATCCGGCGCAAGCACGGTCAGGAGCCGGTCACGTACCTCCACCCGCTGCTCGAGCCGTACCTGGAGAAGACCTACGGGATCTTCGTGTACCAGGAGGACATCATGTCCGCGGCGATCGCCCTCGGTGGCTTCACGGGACCGGAGGCGGACACGCTCGGTTACGCCATCCGGAAGAAGAAGTCCGCGGTGCTGCGCGCCCAGAAGGAACGGTTCGTGACCCAGGCCGCCGAGCGCGGCGTCGCACCCAAGGTCATCGACGACGTCTTCGCCGCCTTCGAACCATTCGAGCGATACGGCTTCAACAAGGCACACGCGACCTGCTACGGGCTGATCGCCTACCAGACGGCGTACCTCAAGGCGAACTACACGGTCGAGTACATGACCAGCGTGCTGACCGCCTTCCGATCCAACGAGGAGAAGGTCGCCGCGGCGATCGCGGAATGCCGTCGGCTCGGGATCGCCGTGCTGCCGCCGGACGTCGTTTCGAGCCACCTGGAATTCACGGTCGACGGCGAGGCGATCCGGTTCGGCCTGCTCGCGGTCAAGAACGTCGGCCAGGGGGCGATCGAGTCGATCATCGCCGCCCGCGACGAGGGCGGGCCGTTCCGGTCGCTGACGGACTTCTGCACGCGGATCGACCTGCGCCTGTGCAATCGCAAGGTGCTCGAGGCGCTCATCAAGGTCGGGGCCCTCGGCTCGATGGGGCATCCCGCGCAGCTCCTGCTGGGTCTCGACGACGCGATCGGCTCGGCCCAGGCGACCCAGCGGGACCGGGTCAGCGGTCAGACGTCGCTGTTCGACCTCGGCGCCGCCGACGCGGATGTCTTCGAGCGGCCATTGCCCGCCGCCACGGAGGTCCCGATGCGCGAGCGCCTGCGCTGGGAGAAGGAGCTGCTGGGCCTGTACCTGTCCGAGCATCCGATGGGCGAGGTCGCCGAGCAGGTCGGCCGGTTCGTGAACGCCTACTCGGGCGACCTGAAGGATGAGTCCCTTGAGGGCCAGCGCGTCGTGGTCGGTGGCATCGTCACCGGCATCCGGATCGTCGTGACGAAGCGCAACGAGACGATGGCGATCGCGACACTCGAGGACCTGCAGGGCTCGGTCGAAGTCGTCGTCTTCCCGCGCCTGTACGAGACGACGCGGCCGACCTGGCGCGACGGCTCGATCCTGCTCGTGGCCGGCCGGGTCGATCACCGCGGCGAGGAAAGCTCGCTGCTCGCCGACCTCGTGCTCGACTGGGACGATGCGATCGCCCGCGGACCCGAGGCGTTCGCCGCCGAGGTTGCGGCCGGCGATCGCGGCCCGCGCGGGCGTGGACCGGGCGGACGGTCCGGGGGTCAAGGGTCGAACGGCGACGGCCACGCGTCGGGCGGCACGAGACCGATGGTGCCCGTGGGTCCGGGCGCCCCGAACCGGACACCGGTCGGAGTGGCGGGCGTCGCGCCGACTGGACCGGCCGTGCCGTTCGTCTCGCCGCTCCGCCAGGAGGCGACCGCCGCGGCCTTGTCCGCGACCACGCTGCCGCCCATCGCACCCGCGGAGCCGATCCCGACCTACCAGGAGCCCGGCGGCACGTCGGCCGCCACCACCGACGATCATGAGGAACCGGCCCTGCCCGACGAGGCACGTGCCCGCGAGGCCGCCCTGGCCACGGCCTCGACGTCTCCGACCGACGTCGGCAACGGGCGCGTCCTCAAGGTGCGCTTCCTGGGCGTGCTGGACGACCGCCTCCGTGAGGCGATGGGCTCGTTCGTCGAACTGATCCGCTCGCGTCCGGGTGAGACGCGGGTCGTCGTCTATCTCGATGTCGCGGGAGGCGACGGCCTGCCGATCACGCTGAAGTCCGTCGCGTACGACGCCGAGTTCCTGGCCGAGGTCAGCCGCCGCCTTGGAGACGGGGTCGTGGAGCTGAGCCTGGCCTGAGTGACCGCCGCCGGACGACCGGCAGTCGGCTGTCGGGGCTCAATCGGTCCCGGCGAGCCGCCGGACTTCCTGGACGGCCGAGATGCGGTCGTGGAACGCGGACCGGACGCTGTTGACCGCCGCCTGGTCGAGGTCCAGCTCGCGGGCGATCTCGTTCACGACCGAGTTCTCCTCGGCCGAGATCGAGCCGCTGGCGGCGCTGATCGCGTAGCACGCCCGCAGGACGTCGAGCCGCTGCGCTTCGTTGGCGACGTTGCGGAACTCGCGCGTGACGACGTAGTCCTCGGTGCCGCCGACGGTCCGGGCCTGGAGCTTCGCCATCTCGGTCACGAGGACGGCGGTCGGCTCGTCGACGTTCGCCTGGAGCGCCTTCTCGATCTCGGCGGTCTCCTCGTCGCTGATCTCCATGTCCGCGTTGGCCGCGCGGGCGAGCGTGTATGCGGCCGAGGCGACGAACCGCGCCTGCTCGGCGGGCATGGCCTCCAGGCGAGCGACGATCCGCCGGACCGTGGCCGTGTCGCCGGCCGTCGTCGGGGCCGTGGTCAGGGCGGCCTCTGCCTGGTCGGCGGCGGCCTCGTGGTTGGAGCCGAAGATGCGTCGGAACATCGATGCCTCGAGTCGTGGTGGACGTGTCCCGCGGAGGATGTCACAGGTCCGCGCGACGCGTCAGGTCCGCGTCACCGACGCATGAGGCTCGAGATGTCCGGCTCGGGGCCGCGCCAGCGCTCCAGCTCCTCGGTGGCGAAGCGACCGTAGTAGTTGATGAAGTGGGCGCCGTTCGCACGGAGCGCATCGAGGGCCGCCCGCTTCATCCGATCGCCCCGGACGCGGACCATGACCACGGCGCCGCCATCGCGCACGGCCTGTTCGTAGTGGGCGAAGTCCGGAAGCTGGTCCATCACGGTGAACGAGACCAGGCGACGGAGCCGGGCGATGGGGCCGTTCGCCTCGCCGCTGCCGTCAAGCCTGGCCGCTCCTTCTTCGCCGCGGAGGATCGCGATGTGGCGATCGGCCAGGCCGACGGCGCGCAGGGCTGCCGCGGCTTCGGCCGCGTTGGCGGCATCGAAGAAGGCGGCGAGCATCCGGTCTACCGGGTAGCCGATGAAGCGGGTTGGGCCGCCGGGTGCCATCCGAGGATGGTGCGGCATCGGTCGCGCTGCCGCCAGGCCAGCGATCGTTGCTTCGATGTCGCCCTCAGAACGGCCTCGGATCCGTCTCGGATCGGCTTCCAGCCCTTCGTGGCGCGCGCCATCAGGTACAGGTCGGCGTCGTGGACGTGGATCGGCTGGGGGTAACTCTCCGTGGCGACGACGTAGATGCCGCGTGGCAGTGCCGCGACGATCCGGCCCACCATCCCGACGCGGTCGCCCCGTCGGACGATGACCGTCTGCCCCGCCCGGTACGGTTCGGGGAAGGCGGGGGTCATCGAGACGACCCTGAGATGTCGGTCGGCGCCTCGAACCCGGCCGGGTCGGACCGGAGATCGAGAGACCGGAGCCTGAGTCTGCCCATGATGAGTGATCGCCTCGCTAGAGATCGGCCGCAGGGAACCAGCCGAGCACGGCGGGCGTGGAGCGCGGGACGTCTAGACAATCGCGCCGTCCGTGGCCGAAGTCCACCCTGGTGGCGTCGAGAATGGATTGAGGAATCGCCACGAACTCGAGCAGCGTCATCCGCCACACGGTAAAGGGGCAGACGGCGTCCTGGTGGTGCCGAAGGTGGGATTCGAACCCACACGAGCTTGCACTCAAGGGTGTTTGAGACCCTCGCGTCTGCCATTCCGCCACTTCGGCCGGGCGCCGCGCGCATCGTAGCGCCTCCGCGAGCGCCGGCCACTCGACCACACGGCATGGATCTCCCAAACGCCACTCGGGATGGCACTAGCCGAGGACGGGAGGACTCGGCGACCGAAAGTTCCCCCAGATGCCACGGCTGGTGGCGTATGGGCAAGGATCCGGGCCTCACAGCCTGTTTCGGCCGAACTTGGGGTCCTGAACCCGGCTTGCGCCACCCCCAGTGGCGTATGGGAGAACCTGGCGAGCACGGGCGCAACGCGCGCGATCGCCGGGCGATCGCGGGGCTCAGCCGAGGCCCCCGGTGCGCCGGTCCACCACCACCGCGGAACCCGCCTCGTGCCGAGCGCGTCTCGCCCGGGACCGATGCTAGACTCGCCCAGCCTCAGAATCGCCGTCCGGAGGAATCCCCCGACCGTGGAGGACCTTCGCTCGACGACGGTCTCCGACGACCCCGTCCAGCGCCGCGATCTCATCCTGCTCGAGCGAGCCCGAGACGGGGACCTCGATGCCTTCAACGACCTCGTCACGCTGTACCAGGACGCCCTGTTCGCACTCGTCGTGCGGATGGTCCCGGACCGCGACCAGGCATCCGACGCCGTGCAGGAGGCGTTCTTCTCCGCGTTCCGCAACCTGCGCTCGTTCCGTGGCGGGAACGTCAAGAGCTGGCTCAACCGGATCTGCGTCAACGCCGCGATGGACACGCAGCGGGCGAAGAAGCGTCGTCCAGTCCAGCCGTACCCGGAACTCGAGGACGAGAACTGGCAGCCGCCCGCCGGCGACGAGGCCGATCCCGAACGGACCGCCGTCCTGACCGAGCGGACCCAGATCCTCCGCCAGGCGCTCCTCGGCATCACCGACGATCAGCGGACCGCCATCGTCCTGTTCGACGTCGAGGGCTACGACTACGCCGAGATCGCCGACATGACCGGCGTATCGCTCGGGACCGTGAAGTCGCGGATCCATCGCGGCCGGCTCGCGCTTCGGGGCCTGCTCGACGACCGGATGGACCTGTTCCGTGGCTGACCGCCACGATGCGCACGATCTCGCGCTCGTCGTTGCGTTCGCCGACGACGAACTGGCCGGGGCCGAGCTGGCGGCCGCCGCCGCGCAGGTCGAGGACTGTCCGCGCTGCGCCCTGCTCGTGGCCGACCTCCGTGCCCTCGCCATCGCCGACCGGGCCCTCGCGACGCCTGCCCGACCGCGCGATTTCCGCCTGTCCGCGGCGGACGCCGAGCGCCTCGAACGGCTGGGGCCGGAACCGCTCGTCGCATCGACCCGTCTGGGCCACGAGATGACGACGACACCTGCGACCCATGCCACGCACGAGCCCGAGCTGATCGCCGCCGCGGTCGGCGATGCGCTCGACCCTTCCGAGCGCCGCCTGATCGAGGAGCGGCTGTCGACCTGCGCACCCTGCGCGGAGCTCCACGCCGACCTGCTCGCGATCGCGAGCGCCCAGCGCGCCCTCCCGACGCCGAGCCGTCCGCGTGACTTCCACCTGACGCCGGCCGACGCCCATCGCCTCCGGCCACGCGGTCTCCGCGCGGTCCTGGCCGCGATCGGTTCGTCCCGCGACGCGTTCTCCAAGCCGCTGGCCATCGGCCTCACCACGCTGGGTCTTGCGGGACTCCTCGTCGGGACGATGCCGTCCTTCGGGATGAGCGGGGCGGCGAGCGCGTCGGCCGGGCCCGAGAGCAACGCGTACGGCGATGCCAAGAGCACGGACCCCGACGCCCAGACCGAGGGCGCGGGCGACGGGACCGTGTTCGGCGGTCAGGACAACCCGCCGGCGGCCCCCTCGGCGGCGGCGCCATCATCTGGCGTGGCGGCCGCACCCGAGCCATCCGCGGCCGCGTCGGTCGCCGCGGCCCCGGTCGCCCCGGCCGCGCAGTCCGAGCCACCGCGCGAAGCCGCGTCGCCGGTCACGGACACGGCCGGTGGCAGCGCCGAGACACTGGCCGCGAACCGGGCGACCGAGGCCGCCCAGCTCGCTGATTCCGTCGCTGACGGTCCCTCGCCATTGCTCGTCGGGTCCGCCCTGATGCTGCTCGCCGGGATCGCCCTCTTCGCCGCTCGCTGGGGTGCCCGCCGCCTCGGATCGGGCTGACCGACACCCGCCTGTCGGCGGGTCCATCGCGAGCCTCGCGGGTACACTGGAGCCTCGTGCCCCATCGCCCCATCCCCGAGGCCTGCCGATGGAACGCCTGATGCTGCTCGACGGCTACGGGCTCGTCTACCGCGGATACTTCGCGCTCCCGCCGCTGACCACTTCCAAGGGCGACCTCGTGAACGGCGTCTTCGGCTTCGCGAGCATCGTCCTGCGCGGTCTGGCCGACCTCCAGCCGGACTACCTCGCGGTCTCGTTCGACCTCCCAGGCCCGACCTTCCGCCACGAGCAGTACGCCGAGTACAAGGCCACCCGGACCCGCATGCCCGACGACCTGCGCGATCAGTTCCCGAAGGTCCGCGAGGTGGTCAAGGCGCTGCGGATCCCGGTCTACGAGATGGCGGGCTTCGAGGCGGACGACGTCATCGGGACGATCACGAAACAGCTCGACCCGAATGAGGACCTCGAGACGACGATCGTCACTGTCGACCTCGACATGCTCCAGCTGGTCACGCCGCGCGTCCGGCTGATGACGACGCGGTCCGGGGTCGAGAACACGGTCATGTACGACATCGCGAAGATCGACGAGCGCTACGGGCTCCGTCCCGACCAGATGATCGACTACAAGGCGCTCAAGGGCGACCCGACCGACAACATCCCGGGCGTGCCCGGGGTCGGCGAGAAGACCGCAGCCAAGCTGATCCGCGAGTTCGGCGACCTCGATTCGCTCCTGGCCCGTCTCGACGAGGTCACCCCCGCCAAGCTCGGCGACAAGCTGCGCGAGCATGTCGACCAGATCCGGATGGGCAAGGACCTTTCGACGATCGTCCGCGACCTGCCGATCGAGATCGACCTCGAGGCGGCCCGCCTGGGCGACTACGACCGTGACACCGTCGTGCGGCTGTTCCGCGAGTACGAGTTCCGCACCCTCATCGAGCGCCTGCCGCCGATGGCCGGCGAGAGCGCGGAGGAACGCACGTCGAGCCTGCGGACCGTCGCCGAGAGCGGCTACGTCCCGGCGGCGCGGGTCGCCGGACGGCCCGAGGGCTGGGGTCCCGGGCGGGCCACCCCGACGCGACCGGACAGCGGCGAGCTGCAGCTCCGGCTCGACTTCGACTCGGTCACGGGTCCGGCGGGGTCCTCGGGCGTCGCATCGGCCGCCGGCACCGACGATGGAGCCACCCACACGGCAGGTGAGGACCGCCCGTTCGTCGCCGCCGACGACCTGCCGACCGCACTGGCCGCCGCGATCGTGGACCCGGGCCGCATCGAAGTCCACGGCCCGGAGCGCATCGACGAGCTCGAGCCGTGGCTGGCAGCCCAGCCCAGGGTCGGCGTCTCGCTCCTCCAGGACGACCCGCGTCCGCGCCGCGGCACGCCACTCGCGCTGGCCGTCGCCGGGACCGATGGCAGGGTCGTCGCGGCCGACGGCCCGGTCGCCGCCGAGGCCCTGCGCCGCCTGCTCGCCCGCCTCGGCACGCCGGTCGTCGGGCACGAGGTCAAGCCGGTCCTCGTCGCGGGCTACGCCGAGGACCCAGCCGTGGCCGCGCAGCCGGTCGAGTTCGACACGCAGGTCGCGGCCTACATCCTGAATGCCGCCCTGCGCAGCCAGACCATCGCCGATGTCGTGGCCGAGAACCTCGACCAGATCCTGCCACCCGCGACGGACCTGCCGGCCACGGCCCGCGCCGGCCTCGACGCCCTGTCCGCGCTGACGGTGCGCGACCCCTTGCAGCACCGACTCGAGGAGACCGGCCTGGAGCGGCTCTTCCGGGACATCGAGCTGCCGCTCATCCCGGTCCTCGCCGAGATGGAAGCGGTCGGCGTCAGACTCGACGAGGAGGCGCTCGACCTGCTGGAGCGCGAGTTCGGTTCCGAGATCGCGCGCCTCGAACAGGAGATCTACCTGGACGTCGGGCACGAGTTCAACCTGGGCAGTCCCAAGCAACTCGAGCAGATCCTGTTCTTCGAGCTCGACCTGCCCAAGGGCAAGCGGACGAAGACCGGCTACTCGACGGACGCGTCGGTGCTCGAGGACCTGCGGCCCGCGCACCCGATGATCGACAAGCTACTCGAGTGGCGGATCTACACGAAGCTCCGTTCGACCTATGTCGAGGCGCTCCCGAGCCTGATCGCCGCCGACGGCCGCCTGCACACCACGTTCCACCAGGCCGTCGCGGCGACCGGCCGGCTCTCGTCGTCGGACCCGAACCTCCAGAACATCCCCATCCGGACTGCGCTCGGGCGACGCATCCGGCGTGCGTTCGTCGCCGGCGAGCCGTCGCTCGTGCTGCTCGCGGCCGACTACTCGCAGATCGAGCTGCGCATCCTGGCCCACGTGTCGGGTGATGAGCACCTGAAGGATGCCTTCGCGCGCCAGGCCGATATCCATCGCGAGACGGCGGCCCGAGTGCTCCACAAGGATCCCGACGAGATCACCAGTGACGAGCGGTCCATGGCCAAGATGGTCAACTTCGGGCTGGCCTACGGCATGAGCGACTTCGGGCTCGCGTCCCGGGCGAACATCCCGCGGCGTGAGGCCCAGGAGTTCATCAACTCGTACTTCGCCGCGTACTCCGGCATCAGCTACTACATGATGGCGATCAAGGAGACCGCCAAGGCCCAGGGCTGGGTCGAGACGCTCCTGGGCCGCAAACGCCAGATCCCGGAGCTGCGCGCCTCGAACCCGGCGCTGCGCGGGGCGGGGGAGCGGATGGCCATCAACATGCCCATCCAGGGGACGGCCGCGGACATCCAGAAGATCGCGATGATCCGGGTGGCCGAGCGGTTGCGCGGCTCGGGTCTGCACGCCCGGCTGCTCCTGAGTGTCCATGACGAGCTCCTGTTCGAGACGCCGCGTGACGAGGTCGAGGCGCTCGCGGCGATCGTCCGCGAGACCATGGAAGGGGCCATGCCGCTGTCGGTGCCGCTCGTGGTGGACGTGAAGGTCGGCGACGACTGGGAATCGATGACCCCGCTGACGCGCGCCGACGCGATCGCCGCCGAGGCCGACGAGTTGCCGCTCGAGGCGCCGGTCGCGCCGCTCGCCTCGTAGGACGGCCGGGCATGCCGGAGCTCCCCGAGGTCGAGACCGTCGCGCGCGATCTGCGCCCGCGCATCGTCGGCGCGACGATCGTGGGTGCCCGGAGCTCATGGGCCCGGACGCTGCGCACGCATGCCCCCGACGCCTTCGCGGAGGCGGTGGCCGGCCGGCGGGTCGAGGCGGTCGGCCGGCGGGCGAAGCAGCTCGTCATCGACCTCTCGGGCGAGGCGGCCCTGACCATCCACCTCAAGATGACCGGGCAGCTGTTCGTCGTGCCCGCCGACACGCCGGAGGACCCGTACATCCGGCTCGTCCTCGAGCTGGCGGACGGCCGGGAGCTGCGGTTCCGCGACATCCGCAAGTTCGGGCGCGTCGGCCTCTACGGCCGTGACCCGGTCACCGGCGAGCTGGTGACCGAGGTCGGCGGTGGTGCGGTCTTCGCGGCGATCGGACCGGAGCCGCTCGACGAAACGTTCACGGTCCGCGACTTCCGGCGACGTCTGCGGAAGCGAAAGGGTCGACTGAAGCCGCTCCTGCTCGACCAATCGTTCCTGGCGGGCGTCGGCAACATCTACGCGGACGAGGCGCTCTGGCTGTCGCGCCTCCATCCCCTCCGGTCGGCGAACACCCTCCGGCCGCCGGATGAGCGGCGCCTGTACGAATCGATCCGGTCGATCCTGGCCGAGGCCGTCGAGCGTCGCGGGAGCTCGATCGACGATTACACCGCGCCCGACGGCGACGGGGCGATGCAGGAGCGGCTCGCCGTCTACCAGCGGACCGGCGAACCGTGCCCGCGCTGCGGCCGGCCGCTCCGCCGGATCGTCGTGGGCGCCCGGAGCACCCACTTCTGCTCGTGGTGCCAACGCCTGCCGGCGACCGATCGGGCGGGTGCCCGGACGATCCTGCGGACGATGACCGGAGGCGCTCGTCGTCGCGGACGGCGCTGGACGGAACTGGCGGGGGAGGGGAGCCTCGGGGTGACGCCGGACGAGGCGGCTCGTGCCACGGCCCGCTCCCGGACCGAGCGGACGAAGCGGGCCGCCGCGACCCGTCGCGCGGCGGCGCGGGCGGTGTCCGGGACCGGCGCCGGGGCGGCCTGATGTCGATCCTGCGCTTCGCCGAGGTCACCCGCGAGGTCGGGGCGTTCGTCATCCTCGACCGGATCGACGTCGCGCTCGCGCTGGGCGACCGGGTCGGTCTCGTCGGGCCCAACGGCGCCGGCAAGACGACGCTGCTCCGGCTCGCATCGGGCCGCGACGAACCGGATCGGGGCCAGGTCGTGCGCAAGCGCGCCCTGACGTTCGGCCTCCTCGCTCAGGAGGCGCATCTCGACGAGGTCTTCATGGCCGCCCCGGACCTGCGCACTGCGGTCCGCAGCGGGGCCGCGCATCTCGAGCGGATGGCCGAGACCCTCGCCGGCTACGAGCGGGAGGGGCGGGTCACCGACGCGGCCTACGCGAACCTCCAGCACGAGTTCGAGGTCCTCGGCGGCTACACGCTGGACCAGCGCGTGGATTCGGCGTTGAGCGGCCTCGGTTTCGACCGCGCTGAATGGTCGAAGCCGCCCGCCGCGATGTCCGGCGGCGAGCAGACGCGCGCGTCGCTGGCCCGCCTGGTCATCGCGAACCCCGACCTCCTGCTGCTCGACGAACCGACCAACCACCTGGACCTCGATGCCCTCGAATGGCTGGAGGACCACCTCCGGAAGCGGACCGGCTCGCTCCTCGTCGCCTCCCACGACCGGGCGTTCCTCGACGCGACGGTCAACCGGGTCTGGGAGCTCCGGGACCGGCGCCTGATCGCGTTCCGTGGTGACTACACCGCGTATCACCGCCAGCGCGAGGAACGGGATGCGCGGGCACTCAAGGACGTCTCGACCCAGGCCGAGCAGATCGCCCGCGAGCAGGAGCTCGTCCAGCGCTACCGCAGCCATCGCAAGTTCTCCAAGATGCACGAGCACGAGGCCCGGTTGGAGCGGCTCCAGGCGGAGCGCGCCGAGGCGCCGCGCAAGGGCCGCAAGCTCGCGATCCCGAACGCCGCGCTCGCGGGCGCGGGGCCGACGCGCTCGGGCGAGGTCGTGGTCCGGGTCGAGGGCCTGGTCGTCGGGTACTTGCCGGGCCGCGGCGCGCAGACCGAGGACGGGACGCCGGCGACCGAGCCGCGCGCGGTCGCCCGGGTGCCGTTCCTGGCCGCCCAGCGCGGCGAGCGGATCGGCATCGTCGGACCCAACGGGGCCGGCAAGACCACGCTCCTGCGCACGATCGCCGGGGAGTTGCCGCCGCTCGACGGCGCCGTCGCCTTCGGCCACAACGTCCAGCTCGGCTACCTCGCGCAGTTGCGGGAGGCGGCCATCCCGGGCGCGACGGTCCTCGATGCCCTGCTCGAGGCCATCCCGGTCACGCCGGGCGAGGCCCGCTCGTACCTCGCCCGTTTCCTGTTCCGCGGCGACGATGTCGCCAAGGAGGTCCGGGCGCTGTCCGGCGGGGAACGCTCCCGCCTTGAGCTCGCCATCCTCGGCATCCAGCCGTCGAACCTGTTGCTCCTCGACGAGCCGACGAACCACCTGGACATCCCGGCGCGCGAGGCGATCGAGACGTTCATGGCCGGATCGCCGGCGACGCTCGTCGTCGTCTCGCATGACCGGCGTCTGCTCGAGACCGTGTGCGAGAAGCTGTGGGTCGTGGATGACGGCGCCGCGGCCCCGTTCGATGGCGGGTACCGGGCGTGGCGGGCCGCGGTCGCCGCCGGATGGACCGTCGCCGAGCGCCATGGAGGCGGAGGCGAAGCGGCTGCACATCGGGTCACGGAACCCGGGCGGGGCGACCGCGACGGCGCTGGCGTCCGCCGCCACGACCGGGGCGTCCAACGGCACCGGGCGATCGCCGCGGGCCCCGGCAGCCGCCGCCCCGGCCACCCGCCCCAAGGGTCGCAAGCTCGAGAAGCTCTCGAAGGAGGCCTATCGACGGCAGCGGACCGCCCTGGACGGCGAACTGACCCGTCTCGGCCTTCGCAAGAGCCACCTGGAACTCGCGATGGCCGATCCCGGCGTGGCCGCGAACTTCGTCGAGCTGCGGCGGGTCACGAGCGAGCTCGCCGACGTCGGGGTGGCACTCCAGGCGGCCGAGGACGCCTGGCTCGAGCTGGAGGAACGGGCGCCATGACCGTCCGGATCGGGCTGACCGGACCGATCGGCTGCGGCAAGACGACGGTCGCGGAGTGGCTCGGCGAACGACCGGACGTCGTGGTCATCGACGCGGACCGGGTGGCGCGGCAGGTCGTCGAGCCCGGCGAGCCGGCCCTCGACGAGATCGTCGATCGGTTCGGCGAGGCCTTGCGCCGTCCGGACGGATCGCTCGACCGGGCCGCCCTCGGGCGGATCGTCTTCGCCGACCCGGCCGCGCTTCGCGATCTGGAGGCGATCGTCCACCCCGCGGTCCGGCCGCGGATCCTGGCCACCATGAAGCGCGCGGACAGGGCCCGGGCGACGGCGGTCGTCGTCGAGGCGATCAAGCTCGTCGAAGGCGGCCTCGCCGCGCTGTGCGACGAGGTCTGGCTGGTCACCTGCGATCCGATCGACCAGCTCGGGCGCGTCCGGCTCCGGGGCATGTCCGCGGCCGAGGCCGACCACCGGATCGCCATCCAGGAGGACATGACCGAGCGGCTGGAACCGATCGCGACCCGGATCATCGACACGAGCGACACGGTCGAGGCGACCAAGCTCCGCGTCTATGAGGCATTCGACGATGCTATCGCGCTGTCGAACGAGCCGGCGTAGGTTCGAACGCCCGTTCGGTTCGACCCGCGTTCCGTGCTAGACTGAGCACGATGCCCGACTTCAAGCTCGTCGCCCCCTTCGAGCCCACCGGGGACCAGCCGGCCGCCATCGAACGCCTGAGCGAGGGCCTCGCCAAGGGCGCCCGCCACCAGACCCTGCTCGGAGCCACCGGCACAGGCAAGACGGCCAGCATCGCCTGGGTGATCGAACAGCACCAGAAACCGACCCTGGTCCTGGCCCACAACAAGACGCTGGCCGCCCAGCTCTACGCCGAGTTCCGCGAGTTCTTCCCCGAGAACGCCGTCGAGTACTTCGTCAGCTACTTCGACTACTACCAGCCCGAGGCATACCTGCCACGGAGCGACACCTACATCGAGAAGGATTCATCGCGCAACGACGAGATCGACCGGCTCCGGCACGCCGCCACGCACGCGCTGTTCGAGCGCCGCGACGTGATCATCGTCGCCAGCGTCAGCTGCATCTACGGCCTGGGCGCCCCGGTCGACTATGGCGCGACCGTGCTCAAGCTGCGGGTCGGCGGCCAGTACCGGCGCGACGCGGTCCTGCGACATCTCGTCGACCTCCAGTACCAGCGCAACGACCAGTCGCTCACGCGCGCCCGGTTCCGCGTCCGCGGGGACACGCTGGAACTGCAACCGGCGTCGGAGGAGACGATCATCCGCGTCGAATTCTTCGGCGACGTCGTCGAGCGGATCACCGAGCTCGACCCGCTGACCGGCGAACTGCTCGCGGAGCGCAAGGAGACGAACGTCTTCCCGGCGACCCACTACGTCACGCCGAATGACAAGCTCAAGGAAGCGATCGTCGACATCGAGGCCGAGATGGAGGTCCGGGTCGGCGAGCTCGAGACCGAAGGTCGGGTGCTCGAGGGCGCCCGTCTGCGGCAGCGGACGACGTTCGACCTCGAGATGATGCGCGAGCTCGGCTACTGCACCGGCATCGAGAACTACTCGCGCCATCTCTCCCGGCGCGAGGCCGGTTCGCGACCCTGGACCCTGCTCGACTACTTCCCGCCGGACTGGCTGCTCGTGGTCGACGAGTCGCACATGACGATCCCGCAGGTCGTCGGCATGTACAAGAACGACCGGACCCGCAAGGAGATCCTGGTCGACTTCGGCTTCCGCCTGCCGTCCGCGCTCGACAACCGGCCGTTGACCTTCGAGGAATTCGAGGCGACGGTGAACCAGGCCGTCTACATGAGCGCGACACCCGGCCCGTACGAGCTCGAGCGCAGCCAGACCATCGTCCAGCAGCTGATCCGCCCGACCGGTGTCGTCGATCCGATCATCCGGATCCGCCCGACCGACGGTCAGATCGACGACCTGCTCGAGGAGATCAGGACACGCGTCGACCGGGGGGAGCGGACGCTCGTCACGACGCTCACCAAGAAGATGGCCGAGGACCTCGCCGACTACCTCAAGGAACTCGGCATCAAGGTCCAGTACCTCCACAGCGAGGTCGATACCCTCGAGCGGGTCGCGATCCTGCGCGATCTGCGGCTCGGCGTCTTCGACGTCCTCGTGGGCATCAACCTGCTCCGCGAGGGGATCGACCTGCCGGAAGTCACCCTCGTGGCGATCCTCGACGCCGACAAGGAAGGGTTCCTGCGCTCGGCCTGGTCGCTCATCCAGATGATCGGGCGGGCCGCTCGCAACATCGGTGGTGAGGTCGTCATGTATGCCGACCGCGTGACCGAGTCGATGAAGGTCGCCATCGACGAGACCGACCGCCGGCGGACGATCCAGACCGCCTACAACCTCGAGCACGGCATCGAGCCGACGACGATCGTGAAGGGCATCCACGACCTCAACCAGCGCCTGCGGGCCGTCGCCGAGTCGACCGTGGTCTATGCGTCCGAGCGCGGCGGCACATTCAGCGAGGCCGATCGCCTGAAGGTCGAGGCGCTCGTGACGCGGATGGAGGCGGAGATGAAGGCCGCCGCCAAGGAGCTCGAATTCGAGCGTGCCGCGGCGATCCGCGACGAGGTCCAGCAGATCCGGTTGCGCGTCCTGGAGCAGGACGCATCGATCATCGTCGGCAAGGCGGCCGAGCGCGCCGCGAGGACCCGATCCAACGGGGGCGGCCTCGACGATGCCGCCCAGCGAGCGCGCGGTCGGACGGGCGGACGAGGCGGCATCGCTGCTGCCCACCATGGAGGTGACGAGCGTCACGGTCCTGCCGGCAGACGAGGAGCCATCGGAGACGCTCGACGGTGAGCCGGGCATCGATGAGAACACGGCGGCGGACTGGCTGCCCGGCATCCGCGACGAGCACGAGGACGGCGGCAGCTGGCAGGCGAGCTGGCTGGAACGCCCCACCTGGGACCGGACGGTCACCCCGAACATCCGCAAGCGAACGGGCCAGCGGCCGGGTCGCCGGCGGCGCTGACCGGGGACCCGATGGTCCCACTGTGCTCCGACGATGGTCCTACGTTGTGGTGCACGGATGCATCAAAACCGCATGCGGTGTGATGCGCAGGCGGGCGGTTCGGATTAGATTTCGTCGGGTGATCGGTGGATTGGCTTCGGTCGTCACTTCGCAGACCTTCGATCTGGTTCTGCTCGTCCTGAACCTCGTGCGCCGGATCGCCTCCGACACCGGCCTCCGGGTCATGACCCTCGTCCTCGCCCAGACGCTCGACCTCGCGACGTTCAGCGTCATGGTGGCCCGGCATGGCGTCGGCGCCGAGGCCAATCCGATCGTCGTCGGGGTGTTCGATTCGTACGGGATGCCGGCCGTCGTGATCGTCAAGCTCGCGCTGATCACCCTTGTCGCCGCCCTGGCCTTGGCGGCCTCGGGCAAGGGCAGCCGCCGGCTCTGGGCGATGGTCGGTGGATTGCCGCTGGCTGTCGCGATCGCCGCCGGTCTCATCGGTGGCATCACCAACGCGGCCACGTACCTCGCCTGAACACCCGCCACACTGACGGCAGCCATCAAGGAGGTTGTCGATGTCCGCGGTCGTGGTCAATCACCTGCACCTGACGGTCCCCGTCGATCAGCTCGCGACGACGGTTGCGCGCGAGTTCGAGCTCGTCTTCCGGGCGCAGCCGGGGTTCGAGCGCTTCTATCTCGTCAAGGTGGGCGAGGTCGAGGCGATCGTGGTGATCGTCTGGGCGGACGAGGCCGCCGCGGAGAAGGGCGCCTCGGTGATCGGCCCGACGCTGTTCGCGAGGCACCTCGTCCCCGTGCTGGCGTCGCCCCAGGAACGCACGGTGGGGACCGCGCTCGTCACGATCGAATAGCGCGTCGGACGGCCGCCGCGGCGACAGAACACCTGTTCCAATCGCGCGATATCGCGTACACTTGGCAACGTGCCCCAGGATCAGCTTGTCGTGCGTGGCGCGCGCGAGCACAACCTCAAGAACGTCGACGTCGCCTTCCCGCGCGACCGCCTCGTCGTCATCACGGGCCTGTCCGGGTCGGGCAAGAGCAGCCTGGCGTTCGACACGATCTACGCCGAGGGCCAGCGCCGGTACGTCGAGAGCCTGAGCGCCTACGCCCGCCAGTTCCTGGGCCAGATGGAGAAGCCCGATGTCGACCAGATCGACGGGCTCTCGCCGGCGATCTCGATCGACCAGAAGGGCGCGTCGCGCAACCCGCGCTCGACGGTCGGGACGGTCACCGAGATCTACGACCACCTGCGGCTGCTGTTCGCCCGGATCGGCATCCCGCATTGCCCCGACGGCCATCCGATCGAGCGGCAGAGCGTCCAGCAGATCGTCGACCAGGTGCTGACGCTGGCGCAGGGCACCCGCCTGCTCGTGCTGGCGCCGCTCATCAAGGACCGCAAGACGGAGGGCGACCGGATCTTCGAGGCGGCCCGGCGGCAGGGCTTCGTCCGCGTCCGGGTCGACGGCGAGACCTACGACATCGAGGACGCCCCCAAGCTCGACAAGTACAAGCGCCACTCGATCGAGGTCGTCGTCGACCGCTACATCGTCCGCCATGCCGATCCGCCCGAAGGCGCCACCCGGGCGCCGGACGGACGACCGATCGACCCGGAGACCGGTCTCGTCATCCCCGACCCGGACGCGGGCCGGCTGGCCGACTCGATCGAGACGGCGATCCGGCTGGGCGAGGGTGAGGTCCTGATCGCCGCGCCGCCGGTGGACGGCGAACCCCTCGCGTTCGAGGAGCGCCGCTACAGCGAGAAGTACAGCTGCGCCTACGACGGGTTTACGGTCGACGAGCTCGAGCCGCGCAACTTCTCGTTCAACTCGCCGCACGGCGCCTGCCCGGCCTGCACCGGTCTCGGGACGCGCCTCGAGATCGACCCGGACCTCGTCATCCCGGACCGCTCCAAGAGCCTCGCCAAGGGCGCGCTCGTGCCGTGGGCCAAGATGCCGACCGACGCCTCGTGGCGGTTGAAGATCCTCGAAGCCATCTGTGGGTCGCACGGCTGGGACTTCAAGGCCCCCATCCGGGACCTGCCCCAGGAGGCGCTCGACTACGTGCTGCGCGCCGCCAAGAACGAGAAGGTCGTGGTCCGGTATCGCCACGAGCGCGGGGAGAACACCTACAACGCCACGTTCGAGGGCGTGATCACGAACCTCGAGCGCCGTTACCGCGAGACCGACTCGGAGTACATCAAGACCGAGCTCGAGAAGTACATGGTCACCCGGCCATGCCCGACGTGCGGCGGCAAGCGCCTCAAGCCGGAGATCCTCGCGGTCACGATCGGCGAGCACAACGTCTGGGACGTCTCGACGATGTCCATCACGGAAGCGCTCCGCTGGGCCACGGGCCTGGCGGCCTCGCTCTCCGAGCGCGAGCGGGCGATCGCCCACCAGGTCGTCAAGGAGATCGTCGCGCGGCTCGGCTTCCTCGTGGACGTCGGGCTCGACTACCTGACCCTGGATCGCACGAGCGTGACCCTGTCCGGCGGCGAGGCCCAGCGGATCCGACTCGCGACGCAGATCGGCACGACCCTCATGGGCGTGCTGTACATCCTCGACGAGCCCTCGATCGGCCTCCACCAGCGCGACAACGCGAAGCTCATCGCGACGCTGACCCGGTTGCGCGACCTCGGGAACACGGTGCTCGTCGTCGAGCACGACGAGGAGACGATCCGGACCGCGGACTGGGTCGTGGACATCGGCCCGGGCGCCGGCGAGCGGGGCGGCGAGATCGTCGCGAACGGCCCCCTCGAGGTCGTGCTGGGCGAGCCGCGTTCGATCACGGGCGCCTTCCTGCGGGGCGACCGGGCGGTCCCGATCCCGGCTGTTCGACGGGCCGGCAGCGGGAAGGAGCTCCGCGTCCATGGCGCCCGGGAACACAACCTGCGGGGCGTGGACCTGCGCCTGCCGCTGGGCACGTTCGTGGCCGTGACCGGCGTCTCGGGCAGCGGCAAGAGCACGCTCGTGACCGAGGTGCTGTACCGGGCCCTGGCCCGCGAATTGAACGGGTCCCGGGAGCCCGTCGGCGCCCACGACCGCCTCGAGGGCGCCCAGCACGTCGACAAGATCATCGAGATCGACCAGAGCCCGATCGGGCGCACGCCGCGCTCGAATCCGGCGACCTACGTCGGCCTCTTCACGACGATCCGCGAACTGTTCGCCGGGGTCCCCGAGTCCCGGGTCCGCGGCTACACGCCCGGCCGCTTCAGCTTCAACGTCAAGGGCGGGCGCTGCGAGCACTGCAAGGGTGACGGCATCCTGAAGATCGAGATGCAGTTCCTGCCGGACGTCTACGTCCCGTGCGAGGTCTGCAAGGGCAAGCGCTACAACCGCGAAGCCCTCGAGATCCACTACAAGGGCAAGTCGATCGCCGACGTCCTGGAGATGACCATCGCCGAGGCGCTCGAGTTCTTCGCGGCCGTGCCCAAGATCCGGGTGAAGCTCCAGACGCTGTTCGACGTGGGCCTGGGATACGTCCACCTCGGGCAGCCGGCGACGACCCTGTCGGGCGGCGAGGCGCAGCGCGTCAAGCTCTCGACCGAGCTCTCGCGGCGGGCGACCGGCCGCACCCTCTACGTCCTCGACGAGCCGACGACCGGCCTCCACTTCGCCGACGTCGAGAAGCTACTCGAGGTCCTCCATCGGCTGGTCGATGGCGGCAACACGGTCCTCGTCATCGAGCACAACCTCGACGTGATCAAGACCGCCGACTGGATCGTCGACCTTGGGCCGGACGGCGGCGACCGCGGCGGCCTGATCATCGCCGAGGGCACCCCAGAGGCCATCGCGGCGGCGCCCGGCTCGGCTACCGGCGAGTACCTGGCGCGCGTCCTGCGGGGCGAGCCGCTCGTGCCGCTCTCGGACGTCACCTTCGCCGACGAAGCTGGCCGCGGCAGCCGGACGAACGGGCATGGTGCCGTGCCCGCGATCAAGATCGCGCCGTCGCGCAAGCGCGCCGCGGCCGCGTCGAGGAGCCGCTGAGCCGCTGGAGCCCGCCGGCGGTCGGCTAGCATACGCACGTGCCGGACATCGACTTCGCATTCCTGGCCGACGCCGCGGAGACCATCCCGGGCCAGAAGTTCCACGTGCTCGGTGGCGGGATCGCCCGGATCGGGGGTCGCCGCTTCCCGCTGCGCCACCCGCACCTCGCGATGGTCATCGGGCTGCAGGTGACGGCGCCCGAGACGGAGCGCGAGCACGAGATCCGATTCGTCCTGCTCGACCCCGACGGGGCGGAGGTGGCGGGCGCCACCGGGAGCCTCGTCGCCCGTAGCCAGAAGGACGGCCGCGACGCGACGCTCACCTTCTCGATCGACCTGTGGAACCTGACCTTCCCGGCACCGGGCGACTACTCGTTCCGGATCCTGGTCAACGGCTCGGAGCGCAAGCGGCTGCCCCTCGTCCTGCTCAAGCCGCCCGACGACGGACCGGAGGAGTCCAGCACCTCGGGATCGCGCCCGGCGGATGACTGAGGGTCGGACCGGCACCTCCAGCCGCGCCCCGGCGCGCCACGAGCGACCCGTCCTCGACGCGGCCGGACTTGAGGCCGCCCGGCACGCCGATCGACTCGTCGCGGCGGCGCGCGACCTCGGCGCCACGCGCTGGGCCACCTTCCTCGAGCCGCTGCCCGACCGGCTCCGCGACGAGGAGCCGGTGGCCCTGCGCCGGACCGCGATGCGAGCGCGGGCGGCCTATGGGGTGAAGGACTCCGTGCGCGACGCCCTGCCGGCCGATCTGACCGAGCCGTTCCTCGACGCCATCGACCGGTTGCTGCGCGAGCTCAACCGGTACCGGGGCTGAGCCCGAGCTCGTCGGCGCTGAACGCCTCGAGCAGGAACGGCGACGGGACGGCGGGGTCGTACAGGAGCGTCAGCGAGCGCCGCGCCCGGGTCCACGCGACGTACGCCAGGCGACGCTCCTCCTCGTACGCGCGGGCGGGATCGAGGGCGTTGTCGACGGCCCGCGCGCTCGGGAACCGGGCGGCCTCCATCCCGAGGACCACGACATGGTCGAACTCGAGGCCTTTCGTCGCGTGCGCGGTGGCCAGGGTCAGCGCAGCGTCGTCGCGACGGAGATCGGCGAGCCGCCGCCGGGCATCCGCGATCGCGTCGATGAACGCCGCCACGTCGGCGAACGGCGGTGCCCAGGCCAGGAGCGTCGCCATCAGCGCTCGCGTCGCGGGGTCCGTCGCCGACGCCCGGCACCGGCCAAGCGTCAAGAGGAGCGGCTCGCCCGACCGGCTCGGAGCCCGCACGCCGGCCAGGGCGGCGTCGAGACCGGGGTCCTCGAGCGGCAGTTCGAGCCTGGCGGCCCGGAACGGGATGCCGGCCGCCATCGCCACCACGACCGCCGGGATCAACTCGCGGTTCGTGCGCGCGAGGACGGCCCGCGTCGAGTCGTCGGCGGGCCAGCGGGCCATCGCCCGTTCCAGCCGCACCGGATCGTCGGCCGGGTCGGGTGCGAGGACGAGGGCGCCGGCCGCCGCTGGACGGGCCCCGATCCGCTTCGCGAACCGCTCGCGGTTGTGCTCGACCAGCCGGACCGCCCGCTCCACGACCGGGGCCGGACAGCGGTAGTTGACCTCGAGGTCAACCCGGACCAGGCCGGGCAGGACCGCGTCCAGGCCCAGGACCCGGCGGACGTCGGCCAGCCGCCAGCCGTAGATCGACTGGTCGTCATCGCCGACCAGCAGGATCCGGTTCGCCGGCTCGGCCAGGAGCAGGGCGAGGCGGAGTTGCGCCCGGTCGACGTCCTGGACCTCGTCGACGAGGAGGTGGGCGCATCGCCGTCGCCAGCGGGCCAGCAGGTCCGGTTCGGCCTCGAGCCGCTCGATCGCCCGGAGCACCAGGTCGTCGAAGTCGAGTCCGCCCCGCGCCGAGATCGCGGTCTCGTAGTCGACGAACGCCCGGGCGAGGGGACCGGCGTCGGGATCCCCGGCGACCTCGGCGGCGGACACGCCCAGCTCGATCTTGAGGCGCGAGATCGCGCCGTCGAGTTCGACCAGCGCCGCATCGTCCGCCCACGGAGCGACCTCACGCAGGACCGCGGCGCGGTCGACGAGTTCGCCGAGCGGCGCCCCGGCGTCCCGCAGGATCTCGAGGCCGAGCGCGTGGAACGTGCGGACCCGCACCGCACCCGCCTCGATGCCGAGCGGCGCCACGGCCGCGTCGATGCGTTCGGACAGCTCGACGGCAGCACGACGGTTGAACGTGATGGCCGCGAGCGAGTCGGCTGCGACGCCCGAGGCGACGAGCCAGGCCACGCGCGCGACGAGGGTCGTGGTCTTGCCGCTCCCAGCCGGCGCGACAACGAGGACCGGCCCGGGCGGGGCCGTCGCCGCGGCACGCTGATCGGACGCGAGCTTCGCGAGCCGCTCGACGACCGATGGATGGATCGCCACCGGCGCAAGTCTGCCGACGACCGCTCATCCGGCGATTTTCCGGTGCGTCAACGCAACGAGACGCAAACGGACGATGCACTGTCGTTGACGTCGCGATAAGGTGGCGGTCCCAGTCTGGTGGTCGCGCGCGTGGGGAGGAGGAGTCCCCGGCCCACCGTCGCGAGATCGATACGAGTCGCGGAGGTGCCCCCGTGTCCCGACCGTCCCGCCTTCGATCCGTCGTCCTGCTTGAGCATCGTCACGCTGTTGGCGACGCTCGCCTGGGTCCCGGCTGCCGCTGCGCACCAGCAGCAACAGAAGCCGAAGCCGCTCACCGAGCGCGCCATCCTGTTCGCTGCCGACGGCATGCGGCCCGACAAGGTCGACCGGTACGCGGACCAGGGGGCGATGCCGACGTTCAAGCGCCTGATGCGCGACGGCGTCAAAGGCACGAACGGGCTCGTCCAGGCGTTCCCCCCGAACACCGGCGTCGGGCTGGCACACCCTCGGGACCGGCACGTATCCGGGCGAGCACGGCTCGATGAACAACACCTACCACCGGATCGGCGAGGCCAACTTCAACAATCGCACCGCCTTCGCCACGGATGGGGTCCTCCAGGCCGATCACATCGCCCAGGCCGTCGAACGGGCCGGCCAGAAGGTCGTCTCCGTGGAATGGGTCGGCACGCGGAACCTCCGCAGCCCGTCGATCCAGGGTCCGGTCGTCGACTTCCGCACCTTCTTCTCGAACCGCGGCGTGCTGACCAACTACGACCTGCCCGGGCCAGCCGGCCGGCGCCAATGCGTTCGGTGTCAGCTACCAGCGAACCGGGCAGAACGACTCGATGAATCCCGCCTACGCGGTCCCGGCGCTCGCCGATGCGGACCTGCTCGTGTGGACGAACGAGCCGGCGTCGTTCTCGGCGCCGCGGGAGACGCAGTTCCGTGTCCTGAACACGGCGTTCCCCGCGGCGGACAACGTGACTCGCCTCTATGACGTCTTCATCTACGACTCGACGAATGACAGCACGACGAACTACGACCATGCGCTGCTCGTCCCGTCGACGGCCAACAAGGACGCTGCGCAGTCGGCCGCGAACCTCGCGGCGGGCGAGTGGGCGGACATCAAGGTGACCCTCACCGGGGCGCGGGCCGGCCAGACAGCCGGCTTCTACGTGAAGGCGATCGAGATCGCCCCCGACCTCTCGAAGTTCCGTCTCTACTTCACGTCGATCGCCCGCGCCAACGCCACGTACCTGGCGCTCGGCGACGTGGCGTCGGCGGCCTTCGAGGAGACGCTGGCGAGCAAGTTCCCGAGCTCGACGGCCGGGGACTTCGCGCCGCTCGAGGCGCTGATCATCGACGAAGAGACGTATGCGGAACAGGGCTTCCTCTGGCAGCCCGCCCACTTCAGCTACCTCCGCTACATCATGGGCACCAAGCCCGTCCCGACGGTGAGTGGCGGGACGATCGCCGGCCTCGGCATCCAGCCCGATCTGCTGCTCGCTCGGCAACCCGACCACGGACGAGTTCCAGCACCAGTTCCTTGGGCTCGTCGTCGCCCGTGGACATGGACGGTGACCCGAACCCGTACTACGACGACGTCACCAACGACGACGTCCCAGACGGGCGCGTCGCGATCCGTGAGCGGCTTCATCCGTGACGCCTACCACGAGGCGGACGCCACGCTGGCCCTTGGACGCTCCCTGCTGAAGGGCAAGGAGACCGTCTTCGCCTCATCCGACCATGGGTTCGCACCGCAGTGGTACGCCGTCAACGCCGGCAAGGTCCTCTCGGACGCCGGGATCAACAGCTCCGAGGTCTTCTCGAACTGCCGGGCCACGCTGCCCGCCAACCGGGGCGCTGCGGCCACGGTCTTCACGAAGGCCAAGGTCTGCTGGGCCGGCGGGACCGCGCAGGTCTACCTCAACCTCGCCGGTCGCGATCCGGCGGGCGCCCGCTCAACACGACCCGCCGACGACACCGGCCCCCACGACGTGCCCTGCTCGAACGGGACGCAGGTCGCCGCCGGCGACTACGAGCTGGTCCGGGACCAGGTCATCGCCGCGTTCCAGGGCCTGACCGATCCGGCCAATCCCGGCAAGCAGGTCGTCCTCAAGATCATGAAGAAGGAGGAGCTGCGCGACGTCGACGGCTCCGACTCGCTGCATCCGACCCGGAGTGGCGATGTCGTCGTCGTCCTCCGGCCGCCGTATCAGTTCGATGCTGCGACCCTCGGCCAGCGGATCGCCTTCAGCCAGTTCTTCGGGCAGCACGGCTATCTCCCGGATCTCGTGGACATCGCCCACGACGTCAACATGCACGGCACGTTCGTCGCGAGCGGTCCCGGGATCCGCGACCAGCGACCCGTCGATGGCGTCCGCGCGATCGATGTGGCCCCGACCCTGGCGTTCCTGCTCGGGATCGACGGTCCGCAGAACGCGCGCGGCAAGATCCTGCTCAGCATCACGACCGCCGAGCGCGACCTGAGGGAGATCACGATCCTCGACGTCAGTGACTATCACGGACAGCTGATCCCGCTCACGGAAGCGGCCGACAACGTCGCCGGCACCGGGGCGGCGAACCCGGTCTTCACGATCGGCGGCGCCGCGTTCCTCGACTCCTGGTTCGATGTCTACCGACAGGAGGGCGCCGCGGCTCGTCGCTCACCGTCGCCGCGGGCGACTCGGTCGGCGCGACCCCGCCCATCTCATCGTTCTTCGGCGACACGCCGACGATCGAGATCATGAACATGATGGATTTCGACGCCGACGGGCTCGGGAACCACAACTTCGACAAGGGGCAGGCCTACCTGCGCAACACCCTCATCCCGCTCGCGGACTTCCCGTATCTGTCCGCGAACGTCCTCGACAGCACGGGCCGGACGCCGAGGGAATGGGACCCGTCGGTGACCTTCCGCTTCGGTGACGTCCGCCTCGGGCTCATCGGCTTCACCAACGAGGACGCTCCGACGCTCGTCAGTCCCGGCGCGTTCGATCCGTTCACGGTCGTGCCGAGACGGCCACGGGTCCAGTCGGAGGTCAACAAGCTCGCGCAAGCGTGTGGACGCGGTCGTGGTCATGGGCCACGACGGGGCCACGGCCGGGAGCCTGACGGAACCGACCGGACCCGCGGTCGACCTGGCGGACTCGCTGAAGAATGTCGACGTCTTCATCGGCGACCACACCGACTTCCAGGTCGCTCGTCGCCGCCCCAACGGAACGCTCCTGGTGGAGAACCGAGCAAGGGGCTTCGCTTCACCCGGGTGCAGATCGTCGATCGATGACGCGGCCCGGCCGGTGTCATCTACTCGACGGCCGACTTCCACAAGCCCTGGACCGTCGGCGTCACGCCGAACCCGGACATCCAGGCGGAGATCGACGCCCTCAACGCCCAGCTCGCACCGATCTTCAACACGGTCGTCGGCATCGTCGGGCGTCGTGATCCCACGCGCGGACGCGTTGCGGCCGCGACCGGACGGCCGGACTCGTGCGAGTCCCTCATCGGCAACCTCGACCACCGACGCGATCCGTTCGACCTACGTGACGGATTTCGCCCTCACGAATTCGGGTGGCCTCCGCGCCGACCTGACCTGCCCGATCCGACCGACAACCCAGGTGACTTCTGTCCGGCGTTCTTTCCGCCGCCGTACCCGATCACCCGCGGTCAGGTGAACACCGTGCTGCCGTTCGGCAACGTCTCCGCCACCCTGACCATAACGGTGCCGAACTGAAGACTACCTGGAGAACGGCGTCTCGTTGATGCCGGCCGGGAACGGCCGCTTCCCGCAGGTCTCCGGACTGTGCTTCCACTACGATGTCTCGGCAACGGCCGGAGCCGGGTCACCAAGGTCGTTCGCCAGGGCACCGGAGGTGTCTGCGACTTCGTCGCAGGCACAGCTGTCTCACTCGAGGCGAGTGCCAGTTACACCATCGCGATGAACGACTTCATGGTCACTGGCGGTGACGGGTACCCGAACCTGTTCAGCAAGTCCGCAACGCGCGACATCATGGATCAGGTCCTGGCCGACTACGTGACGGCCAACAGCCCGCTCAACCCGGCGATCCAGGGTCGCGTGACCGCACCTCGAGCGGGACAGCGGTCTGTCCGACCGTCACCCCCTGACCCAGCGATCAGACCGACCCGGGCGACACGCCCGGGTTCGGTCATTTCCCCTAGCATCGGGGCGTGAACGCGGACCTCGAGGCGACCCTCAAGCGGCTCCCGGACCGGCCGGGCGTCTACCTCATGAAAGACGAGCGCGGCACGGTCGTCTACGTCGGCAAGGCGCAGAGCCTGCGCAACCGCGTCCGGTCGTACTGGCAGAAGGCCACGCCCGCCGGGGAGATCCACCGGATCCGGAGCGTCATCGACCGCGTCGCCGAGGTCGAGTACACGCTGACCGACTCCGTGTCCGAGGCGCTCCTGCTCGAAGCCAACCTCATCAAGCGCTACCGGCCGCGCTTCAACGTCCGGCTCAAGGACGACAAGAGCTACCCGTACATCAAGGTCACCCTCGGCGACGACTTCCCGCGCATCGAACGCACGCGCAAGCTCGTCAACGACGGGAGCCGGTACTTCGGGCCGTACGCGTCGGCGACGAGCGTCGACGAGTCGATGAACCTCGTCCGCCGGCTCTTCCCGTTCCGGACGTGCACGATCGACATCAAGGACGGCGAACGCGCCCTCCAGCGGCCGTGCCTCCTGTACCACATCAAGAAGTGCCAGGGTCCATGCATCCAGGCGATCGAGAAGGACGCGTACCGCGCCGACATCGCCCAGGTCGAGCTCTTCCTCGAGGGGCGGCAGGAGACGCTCGTCAAGGCGCTCGAAGCGGAGATGGCCGCCGCCGCCGTCCGGGAGGAGTACGAGCGAGCCGCGGTCCTGCGCGACAAGATCCGGGCGATCGAGCGGACGATGGAAAGCCAGAAGATGGCGGCGTTCGCCAAGACCGAGCTGGACCTCGTCGGCCTCGCGCGCGCGGACAACCAGGCGGCGGTCCAGCTGTTCGCGATCCGGGACGGCAAGATGGTCGGGCGGGACGTGTTCCTCCTCGACGCCGCCAGGGAGGCGAGCGACGACGAGGTGCTGGCCAGCTTCCTCGAGCAGTACTACGCGCGAGCCACCTCGATCCCGCGCGAGGTCTACCTGCCCTCGACCGCCGCCGACGTCGCGGATCTCGAGGCGTTCCTCGCCGAGCGACGTGGCGGCCCGGTCCACCTCCGCGTCGCCCAGCGCGGAGAGAAGCGCCAGCTGATGGTCCTCGCCGCCCGCAACGCCGCCGAGACGCTCGCGCGCGAGCAGGCGCGCTGGCTGGCGGACCAGGGCAAGACGCTCGCTGCCCTCCAGGAACTCGCGAACGCCCTCGATCTGGCCGACGCCCCGGCCCGCATCGAGTGCTACGACATCAGCAACTTCCAGGGCAGCGAATCGGTCGGCAGCATGGTCGTCTTCGAGGACGGGAAGCCGCGGTCTGGCGAATACCGGCGGTTCCGGATCAGGACCGTCGAGGGGCCCAACGACTTCGCCAGCCACCAGGAGGTCCTGCGTCGCCGGTTCCGCATGGTCAAGGCGGGCCAGGAGGGGAGCGAGGAAGAACGCCGCTGGGCGATGCCGGACCTCGTCCTCATCGACGGTGGGCGAGGCCAGGTGAGCGCGGCGAAGGCCGTCCTCGACGAGATGGGCCTGCATGACATGGCCCTGGCCGGCCTGGCCAAGGAGCGCGAGGAGCTCTTCCTGCCGGACCGGCCGGATCCGGTCGTCCTGCCGCCGACGTCACCCGCGCTCTACCTCGTCCAGCGGCTGCGCGACGAGGCGCACCGGTTCGCCATCACCTATCACCGCGACTTGCGGGCGAAGAAGGCCATCCGGTCCGCCTTCGACGACCTGCCCGGCGTCGGCCCGAAACGGAAGCGCGAGCTGCTCAAGGTCTTCGGGTCGATCAAGCGCGTGCGTGACGCGCCGGTCGAGCAGATCGCGGCCGTGCCGGGGATCGGGCGGGCACTGGCAGCACGGATCAAGGCGACGCTGGAGGCCTGACCGTGCCGGCGGCGTCCGGGGGTCGTTCCGTGTAACATCCCGCCGGTATGCGCAGAGCCGGTCCCATCCTCATCGTCCTCATCGGCGTCGTCGCCCTCCTGATCTGCTTCTTCCCTGGTCTCACCCTGCCGGACGCCACGAGCGCCACGGGCTCTCGGGTCGTCGAGACGAAGCTGGGTCTCGACCTGTCCGGCGGCCTCCGGGTCGAGTACCTGGCCCAACCGGTCGAGGGCAAGACCCCGACCGCGGCGGACATGGCGATCATCAAGGACATCGTCGAGCGCCGGGTCAACCAGACCGGCGTCTCGGAGCCGGTCGTCGTGACCCAGGGCTCCGACCGGATCGTCGTCGAGCTGCCGGGCGTCACCGACCCGGATTCCGTGCGCCGACTCGTCGGGCAGACCGGCCGCCTCGACTTCGTCCCGCTCGGGCAGACGACCGCGCAGCAAGGCCAGATCCTCGACCTGAAGCAGTTCCCGCCGCTCTTCAGCGGCGACCAGGTCCAGTCGGCCTCGATCGGCCAGGACCAGTCTGGCGGCCTGACCGTCGACTTCGTGCTCAAGGGCGATGGCGCCAAGCTGTTCGGCGACTACACCGGCGCTCACATCGGCGACTACTTCGCGATCACCCTCGATGGGACGGTCATCTCGGCGCCGGTCATCCAGAACTCGATCCCCAACGGGCAGGTCCAGATCACGTCCGGCGGCATCGGCGGCTTTCCGGTGAACGAGGCCAACAGCCTCGTCACGGTCCTGAAGTTCGGCTCACTGCCGTTCCCGATCGTCGAACTGTCGAGCGAGCAGATCAGCGCGACGCTGGGCGACAAGTTCCTGTCCCAGAGCGTGCTGGCGGGCTTCCTCGGCATCGCGATGGTCATCACCTTCATGCTCGTGTACTACCGGATGATCGGGCTCGTGGCGAGCTTCGCGCTCATCTACTACACGCTGGTCGTGGTCGCGATCTTCCGGCTCGTGCCGGTGACGCTCACGCTGGCCGGCATCGCGGGGTTCGTGCTGTCGGTCGGCATGGCCGTCGACGCGAACATCCTCATCTTCGAACGGATGAAGGAGGAGTTGCGGGTCGGCAAGTCATTGCCGGCGGCGGTCGAGGCGGGCTTCAACCGGGCCTGGAACTCCATCCTCGATTCGAACGTGTCGAGCCTGATCACGGCCACGATCCTGTACGCCTTCGGGTCGTCGACGATCCGCGGGTTCGCGCTCGTGCTGATCATCGGCGTCCTGGTCTCGATGTTCAGCGCCATCGTCGTGACCCGCTCGATCATGCGCGTCCTCGTGCGCCAGGAATGGGCCAAGCGGCCATCGTTCTACGGCCTGCGCGAGGGCGAGTTCGTGGCCCGTGGCACCACGCGACCCTCGGCTCGCCGAGAGGCTGCCGAGCGTGTTTGATGTCATCGGCAAGCGACGCTGGTTCTATCTCGCCTCGCTCATCCTGACGATCCCCGGCCTCGTCTTCATCCTGCTGACGCCGTTCACCGACGCCGGCCTCCAGTTCACGATCGACTACACCGGCGGCACGAAGTGGGAGATCCGCTTCGAGGATCCGACGGTCACCCCCGAACAGGTCGAGGCCGTCTTCGCCGAGCAGGGCCTCGAGGCGAGCGCCATCACGACCGGTTCTGGCTTCATCGAGATCAAGACCATCCCGATCGGCCTCGCCACGCCGCCGCCGGCGACCCCGGCGCCGACCCTGGCGCCGTCGAGCAGCCCAGGCGCGTCCGGCAGCCCGGGGGCGTCCGCCAGTCCGGCAGCCTCGGCCAGCCCGGCGGCCTCGACCAGCCCCGGCCCGAGCGCGAGCCCAGCCCCGAGCCCGAGTCCGAGCCCGGCGCCATCTGCTTCGGCGGCAGCGTCAGCTTCGGCCGGCGCCAGCGCCAGCCCGTCGGCGTCGCCGTCGGTCGCGCCGGTCGGGAACACGGAGCTGCCGTCGACCGGTCAGCTCGGCGCGGTCCGCGAAGCCCTCGAGACGGAGCTCGGCCCGATCGCCCAGCAGAACACGCTGACGACGATCGGCGCCGTCGTGAGCTCCGACCTCATCAGCCAGGCACTCGTGCTCATCGCCGTCGGCTCGATCGGGATCCTGCTCTGGATCACCTATCGCTTCCGGGACGTCAAGTTCGGCTTCACGGCGCTCATCTCGCTGCTCCACGACGTCGTGCTGGTGCTGGGCACGTTCGCGATCCTCGGCACGTTCTTCGGCGTCGAGATCGACGCGCTGTTCGTGACGGCGATGCTGACGATCATCGGCTTCAGCGTCCACGACACCATCGTGGTCTTCGACCGGGTCCGCGAGAACAAGGCGCGACACGCGGGCGAACCGTTCGCCGACATCGTCAACCACTCGGTCCTGCAGACCTTCGGGCGCTCCATCACGACGAGCCTCACGGTCGTGCTGACGCTGTTGGCGCTGCTCCTGTTCGGCGGCTCGGCGATCAACGGGTTCATCCTTGCGCTGCTGATCGGGATCATCTCGGGCACGTACTCGTCGATCTTCGTCGCCGCCCCGCTGCTGGTCGACTGGCACCTCTGGGAAGACCGGAGGCGAGGGCGTCTCGAGAACACGCGCGCCCCGCGGGCGCGCCGGTCGGCCTCCTGATCCGGGCGCGTCGGTGGCTCGGTAAAGGCCCCGTGCAGCGACGCGTGGCATGCTGATGGACGTGATCGAACCCCGCTTCCGATGGGCCTTCCCCGCGGGGATCTCGCTGCCACCCGACGTGGCCGCTGCGGCCGCGGCGCACGGCCTGTCGGAGCGCCTGGCGAGCGTGCTGGTCAGCCGGGGCGTGGCCGACGGCCCCGCCCTCGATGCCTGGTTCGCCGATCCGCTCGACGCCCTGCACGACCCGTCGACGCTGCCCGATATCGGCCTGCTCCTCGACCGCCTCGCGCTCGCGCGGTCCCGCGGGGAGCGTGTCCTCGTCTTCGGTGACTTCGATGCCGACGGGCTGACCGGCCTGGCGATCCTGGTCATCGCCCTCGCGCGGTACGGCGTCCAGGCCGAGCCCTATGTGCCGAGTCGCCTGGATGAGGGTCACGGCCTGTCGCTGGCGGCACTCGACGCGGCGGAGCGATCCGGCGCGACCGTCATCGTCACGGTCGACTGCGGCTCGACGAGTCACGCAGAGATCGCCGCCGCGGTGGCCCGCGGGATCGACGTGATCGTGACCGATCATCACCGGGTCCCGGCGGTCATGCCGCCGGCGCTCGCGCTCGTCAATCCCCACCGCCCCGATTCGGAGTACCCGGACAAGCGCCTCGCCGGCAGCGGTGTCGCCTTCAAGGTCGCGCAGGCGCTGCTTGCGGACCTGCCCGGCGGACCCGCCGCGGCCCTTGCCCTGACCGATCTCGCGACCATCGGGACCGTCGCCGACGTGGCGCCGATCGTCGGCGAGAACCGCGCCATCGCCCGGCTGGGCCTCGAGCGCCTGCGCCATGCCCCGCGACCCGGCATCGCCGCACTCCTGGCGCGGGCGCGCATCGAACCGGCGGCGGCCGATCTCGAGACGATCTCGTTCGCCCTCGCGCCCCGGCTCAATGCGGCCGGCCGGATGGGGGAGGCGGTCGTGGCCGCCCGACTGCTTGCTCGCCGGATCGGCCGAGGAGGCCGCGGTCCACGCCGACGCCCTCGAGGCCGCGAACCTCGAGCGCCGGGACCTCGTCAAGGTGGTGCTGACCGAGGCGCGGGCCCTGGTCGACGAGACCGCGGCCCCGGCGGCGACGCTGATCCACGGCCCGTGGACCGTCGGCATCGTCGGGCTGGTCGCAGCCCGTCTTGCGGAGGATCACGGCCGGCCGGCCGTCGTCGGCGCGGACATCGGCGACACGATCCGCGCGTCGTGCCGGAGCGATGGCAGCATGGACCTGGGTGCCGCTTTGGAACGCTGTGGCGACCTCTTCACGCGGTTCGGTGGCCATGCCGGTGCTGCCGGCTTCGAGCTGCCGGCCGACCGCTGGCCGGAGTTCTGCGACCGCTTCCTGGCCGTGGCGGCCGAGACGGCGCCGCGCGACCCACGGACCCCGTTGCGGATCGACCTCGCGCTGCCGGCCCTCGGCGTCGACTACGCGCTGCTCCGCGAGCTGGCGGGTCTCGCTCCGTGCGGTCCCGGGAACCCGGAGCCGCTCGTCGCGGTGCTCGGCCTGACCGTCACCCGGGTCCGGGCCGCCAGCGGTGGCCACAGTCAGCTCACCCTGCGCCGGAACCTCGACGTCCTCGACGGGATCGCGTTCGGACGAGCGGACCTGGCCGAGGTCGTCCACGAGGGCGATCGACTCGATGTGGTCGCCCGGCTCGTCAGCCGCCAGTTCGGTGGCTTCGAGACGCTCCAGCTCGAGATCCGCGACGCCGCGACGTCCGGGAGCCACCCGGAGGCCGCCGCGATCCTCGCGGGCGGGACCGTGCCGCTCGTCGCGGGGGCCGTCGCATGACCAAGCCCGTCGCCCGGCCGCCGCGCGCGGAGGATCCGTACGGCATCGGGCCGGTCCGCGCCCACGCGGCGCCGATCCTCTCAGTGGTCGGGCTGGTGCTCATCGCCCTGCTGACGATCAGCATCATGAACGGCGAGGTCCCGTTCGTCGGTGGCAAGACCGGATCGAACGGCAACGGCAACGGGAACGGCAACGGGAACGGCGGCCCGCAGCGGACGCCGGCCCCATCGAACGTCGTGATCGTCCCCGAAGTGACGTTCAAGGGTTCGATCGTGTACGCGAAGGCCGGCAACATCTGGGTCCAGACCGGCAAGGACGTCCGCCAGTTGACGAACAGCGGCGGTGACTCGATGCCGTCGTGGTCGGCCGACGGCCAGTGGATCTACTACGTCCGGACCAAGGACGGGGTGGGGAAGTGGCCGGTCCGCGGTGCGACGACGACCTACGTCCTCGAGATCCCCGACCTGATGCGCGTCCCGGCCGACGGCAGCGCCGAGCCTGAGCGACTCGCGACCGGCCGGTTCAAGCAAGGCAGCTTCACCTGGTCGTACTGGATGCGTCAACCGGTCATCTCGCCGGACGGCACGACGATCGCGATGGTGAGCGACGCCCCGAATCCTGAGGACAGCAACGTCGTCCTCCAGTTCTTCGACACGAGCACGAAGAAGATCAAGCGGGCCGGGGTCGCCGAAACCGGCCTGCTCGGTCACCAGGATCCGGAGTGGCGGCCGGACGGGAAGTACCTCCTGTACGTGAAGAACGGCCGCAGCGGGACGCGCGGCACGCCGGTCATCGTTCGCTACGATCCGGCGACCAAGAAGACCAGGGGCATCACGACGTCGGGGTACCTGAACCCGTCGTACTCGCCGGACGGCCGGTACATCGCCGCGACCAAGACCTCGAACCGGGGCACGGACGTCGTGATCCTCGACGGATCGAACGGCCGGGAGCTGCTCCGGGTCACCGATGACGACAGCTCGTGGGGTCCGAGCTGGTCACCGGCCGGCGACGGCGTTGCCTTCCTCCACCTCGATGGGCAGACCGTGGACCTCCGGCTCGCCCGGCTCGACGGGATCGCCCCGTCCTGGACCATCAAGGAGACGATCCCGCTGACCGAGGTCTCCGGACTGGATGCGAACTCCCGGCCGGATTGGTTCATCCCCGCCAGCGAGCTGCCGGCGCCTACGCCGACCCCGACACCACCACCGACCCCGAGCGCCGCGACCAGCGCCGGCGCGAGCCCCAGTCCGGCGCCCTGACCGACCGATCGTGACGACGCCCTACCTGGAGCGGCTCGCGGCACGGTCTGCCGCGACCGGCACGGTCCTGTGCCTTGGCCTGGACCCCGATCCCGACGCATTGCCGGCGGGGTTCTCGCGCGATCTGGCGGGGCTGGAGCGGTTCGCGACCCTCCTGGCCGAGGCGGCGGGCCCGTTCGCCGCGGCGATCAAGCCGAACCTCGCCTTCTTCGAGGCCTTCGGCTCGGCCGGCTTGGCGGCGCTCGAACGGATCCGTGCCGGCCTGCCGGGTGACCTGCCGGTCGTGGCCGACGCGAAGCGCGGTGATATCGGCTCGACCGCGGCCCGACAGGCGACCGCGCTCTTCGATGTCCTTGGTGCCGACGCGGTGACCGTCAACCCGTACCTGGGTTCCGAGGCGATCGCGCCGTTCCTCGAGCGCACCGATCGGTTCGCCTACGTCCTGTGTCGGACGTCCAACCCCGGGGCGGGCGAGCTGCAGGACCTCGAGGTCCCCGCCGACCCCGCGCTCGGCGCGCCGGCGGAACCGCTCCACCGGCGTGTGGCGCGACGGGCTGCGGGGTGGGGACCCGGCGGGACCGTCGGGCTCGTCGTCGGCGCGACGGCCCCGGACGAGCTGGCGGCCATCCGGGCGACGGCCCCGGGTCTCGCGTTCCTCGTGCCCGGGGTCGGTGCCCAGGGTGCGGAGGAGGGACCGGTCCTCCAGCACGGTCGGGCCACCGACGGACCTGTCGCCGCCCGGGCCGGCGGCGGCCTGCTCGTGAACGTCTCGCGCGGCATCGCGAGCGCCGCATCCGGGCCGTCGAACGGGCCTGTCGGAGACCCATTCGAGCGGGTCGCGGCGGCCGCCGCCGACTGGGCTCGGCGCCTCCCTGTGCTACCCTAACCGCCGCGAAACCGCCATCCACAGGAGCACGACGAACGATGCCTACCCCCGGACCGCTCGAGCTCGTCATCATCCTGGTCATCGCGCTGCTGATCCTCGGCCCCGGCAAGCTGCCGGACGTCGGTGCCGCGCTCGGCAAGAGCATCCGCGAGTTCCGGAAGGCGTCGACGGACGTCCAGGAAGCCGTGAAGATCGACACCTCACCGATGGCTCCCGCGGCCTCGTCGGCCGCAAACGTGCCGGCCCCCCAGACGCCTGCGGCGCCCCCGGCCGCCCAGCCCGCCGCAGCCGAGCCCGCCGCCGACCAGACACCCGAGCCGGGCGCGCAGACCCCTGCGGCGCCTCCGGCCCAGGCAGATCCGGCCGAGCCCGTCGGGGCCGCCAGCGAGCCCACGTCCGGCCGGACCTGACGTTCGGCGCCTCGCACCCCTGAGATGGCCGACGCCGATTCCCTGACCGACGCCGGCGTGGCCGGCGTCCCGGCCCTGCCCGAACCGGCCCCGCCCCCGGCGACCTCGCCCGGCGACGAGTCGGTGATGTCCCTCGTCGACCATCTTGGCGAGCTCCGCACCCGGCTCTTCCGCTCGATCCTCGCCGTGGCGCTCGGTGCGGTCGTCGGGTTCGCGATCTCGGACCAGGTCATCTCGGTCCTGAGCGAGGCGATCCCGACCGACGATCCGCTCTACTTCACCGGGCTCGGCGACGCCTTCGTCATCAAGGTCAAGATCTCGATCGTCGTCGGCATCATCCTCGCGATGCCGGTCCTCCTCTACCAGGTGTGGTCGTTCGTGTCGCCCGGCCTGACGCCCGTGGAACGGCGGTCCGCCCGACCGTGGATCCCGCTGGCCCTGTTCTTCTTCGCGCTCGGGACGGGGATCGCCTTCATCGTCCTGCCGTTCGCGGCCCAGTTCCTCATCAGCTTCACGTCCGAAGACCTGCAGCCGCTCATCACGGCCGGCTCCTACTTCGACTTCGTCACGACGATGTTCCTGGCGTTCGGGCTGGTGATGGAGTTCCCGATCCTGCTGGTCGGCCTGTCCCGTGTCGGGATCCTGACATCGGAGCGGCTGCGCGCCTCGCGGCGGATGGTGATCCTCGGGATCGCGATCTTCTCGGCCGTCGCGACACCCGGCGGCGACCTGGTCAGCCCGTTCGTCCTCGGCGGCACGATGTTCGTCCTGTTCGAGCTGACCGTCCTGTTCATCCGGCGCTCCGGGCATTGACCGGCCTGCCGGAGCCGGGGCCCCTGGGCGAGGCGGGACCGGAGCCGGCCGTCGTCGTGGTGAGCGGCCTGTCCGGGGGCGGCAAGACCGCCGCGGCCAAGCTGTTCGAGGATCTCGGCTACATCGTCGTCGACAACCTGCCGAGTGAGCTGCTGCCGGACCTGGCCGATCTCGTGTCCTCGGACCGCGAGCGCTTCGCCCGCGTCGCCGTCGTGCTCGACGTCCGCTCGGGTGACCCGAACCTCGCGCTCGCCGCGATGCGCGGAGCGCTCGAGGGCCGCGGCATCCGGCCGCGCGTCGTGTACCTCGAGGCCCGCGACGAGGTCCTGATCCGCCGGTTCAGCGAGACCCGCCACCGCCATCCGCTCGCGGACTCGCGGGGGATCTCGAGCTCCATCGCCCAGGAACGGGAGCTGCTGGACCCCGTCCGGGGCGAGGCCGACATCGTGCTCGACACCTCGGATCTCTCGCTCCGCGAGTTGCGCGAGCGCCTGTTCGCCCAGCTCGCCACGGCGGTCCGCTCCGACCAGCTCGCGATCCAGCTCATCAGCTTCGGGTTCAAGTACGGCCTGCCGCTCGAGGCCGACCTCGTCTTCGACGTCCGGTTCATGGAGAACCCGTTCTACATCGCCGACCTGCGCCCGCTGTCCGGGCTGACCGACGAGGTCCGGGCGTTCGTGCTCGGCCAGCCGGTGGCCCGCGGCTTCCTCGACATCCTCCACGACTTCTTCGACCTCGCCGTGCCCGCCTATATCGCCGAGGGCAAGACCCGCCTGACGATCGCGATCGGCTGCACCGGCGGCTTTCACCGCTCGATCGTCGTCTCGGAGGAGCTCGCGACCTGGTTGCGCGAGCGTGACGTCGGCCCGGTCGCGGTCTTCCACCGGGAGCTCGAGCGCACATGAACCTGCGCCGCTGGCTGTCCCCGGGGATCGGGATCAAGCGCTGGCTCCTGGTCGTCTTCGTCGGGTTCCTGCTCCTGGCCCTCGCGGTCGCCCACACGCTCCGCCAGATCTCGCGCGACCTCGAGCCCGGCGGCCTGGCCGGGACGCTCATCGATGTCGCGACGCTCCAGTTCCTGCCATACCCGCTGCGCGGCCTGATCGTGGGTGGGATCGGCGTCTTCCTCGTTGCGCTCGGCGCGATCCGCGTCATCCGCGTGTTCATGGGCCCGTTCCGCTCGGCCGATGGCGACCAGCCGCTCGTCGAACTGATCTACCAGCGACGGTTCCTCGCCCGCGGCCCGCGCATCGTCGCGATCGGCGGCGGGACGGGCCTCTCGATGCTGCTGCGCGGGCTCAAGGAACACACGAGCAACCTGACCGCGGTCGTGACCGTGGCCGACGACGGCGGCTCCTCGGGCGTGCTGCGCGACGAGCTCGGCATCCCGCCGGTCGGCGACATCCGCAACTGCATCGCGGCGCTCGCCGACGCCGAGCCGCTGATGAGCGAGCTGCTCCAGTACCGGTTCCCGGCCTCCGACGGTGACGCCGCGGCCGACGGCACGGGTCTCGGCGGCCACGCGGTCGGCAACCTGCTCATCGCCGCGATGACGGCCGTCGAGGGCGGCGACTTCGAGGAAGGCGTGCGGCGGATCAACCGCATCCTCGCCGTCCGTGGCCAGGTCCTGCCGGCGACGGCCACGCCCCTGACGCTCCACGCCCGGCTCAAGGACGGCTCGGTCATCGATGGCCAGTCCCGGATCATGCGGACGGCCGGGATCGATCGCGTCTGGCTGACGCCGGAGAACGTCCGGCCGTCCGACGACGCCCTCGCCGCGATCGCCGAGGCCGACCTCATCGTCCTGGGGCCGGGCAGCCTCTACACGAGCCTGCTGCCGAGCCTGCTCATCCCCGACATCCGCGAGGCCCTGCTGGCGGCGGGTGCCCCGCGGGTCTTCGCATGCAACGTGGCGACCCAGGAGGGCGAGACGACCGGCTTCGACCTCGCGGCCCACGTCGAGGCGCTCATCGCGCACACGGCGCCGGGCCTCGTGGACGTCGTCGTCGCGAACAACCACTTCGCGGCACGGGCGCCCCAGGACTGGCAGGCCGAGCCGGTGCGGCTCCGTTGGCCGCCGGCGGTCGACCCGGTCCCGCGCCTGGTGCTCGAGGACGTCGTCGATCCCGACAATGCGCACCATCACGACCCGACCCGCCTCACCGAGGCCTTGGTCGGTGTCCTCGACAGCGAGATCGGCATGCGGCGACGGGCCGTCGGCCGCACCGCATGACGGCCTGATGTCCCGCTCCGAGCGCGATCTCGTCATCGCCCTGCGCGCCGAACTCGCCGCGATCGACCCGTCGCGCGCCTGCGACCGGATCGCGGAGGCGCAGGGTCTCGGCGCCGCACGACGCGCCTCGACGCATCGCGAGGGACCCGTCGCCCGGCTGGCCGTCCGCCTCCGGCGGGGCGCCGAGGACGCCGATCGCGAACAGGGTGGGGGACGTGCCGCCGCGGCCCGACCCGATGCCTTCGCCTGGGACGGAGCGGCCGACCATTGCCGGACCGCCTGGCTCCGCGGCCGGTTCCTCGCCCGCGGCTCGCTCAGCCTGGCAGGCGGCCGGACCCACCTGGAATTCGTCGTCGATCCCGAGGAGGCGCCGATCCTGGCCAGGCGCCTCGCTGACATCGAGCTGCCGGCGTCCTGGCGGATCCGGCGGGGGCGGGGGGTCGTGACCTGGAAGAGCGGGGAGGCGGTCGAGACCTTCCTGCGCCGGATCGGGGCCGGCGGGGCGCTGCTCGAGCTCGAGGCTCGCCAGGTCTCGCGGGCGCTGCGTGGCGACCTCAATCGCGTCCTCAACGCCGAGTCGGCGAACCTCCAGCGAGCCGTGAGCGCCGCCGGGCGTCAGCTCGATGCCATCGCCGCGCTCGACGCGGATGGCCGGCTGGCCGAGCAGCCCGACATCGTCCGGCTGGTGGCGGCGGCCCGGCGGGAGACGCCGGAGGCCACGCTGAGCGACCTCGCGGAGCGGCTGGCGGTCCACCGTTCGGCGGTCCAGCGGGCGCTGGAACGGATCGAGCGACTCGCCCTCCACGACGACGAGGGCGCCGGCCGTCGCGGCGCCACGGGCCGGCGTCGGCGGGCGCGGACCGATCGCCCCGCCCCTGTCAATTCGGGCGGGCCCGCTCTGGCATGATTCGCGCCGATGCGTGACGTGATCGTGGCCGGCAACTGGAAGATGCACACCACCCCAGCCGATGCTGGCGAGCTGGCCCGGACGATCGCGTCCCGGACGCGCGAGGCGGGCGTCATCCGGGTCATCTGCCCGCCCTTCGTCTGCCTCGCCGCGGTGCGCGACGCCCTGGCCGACGCGGACCCGGATGTCGCCGTCGGTGCCCAGAACGTGCATCACGAGCTGGCCGGCGCCTACACGGGCGAGATCGCCGCGCCGATGCTTGTGGGGCTCGCGACGTGGGTCATCGTCGGCCACTCCGAGCGCCGGCGGGACGCCGGCGAGACCGACGAGCAGATCGGTCGCAAGCTCGGCCGGGCGGTGGAGGCGGGCCTGCGGCCGATCCTGTGCGTCGGCGAGCAACTGGACGACCGCGAGGCCGGGCGGGCAGCCGACATCGTCGACACGCAACTCAGGGGCGCGCTGGCCGGCCACGAACCCGACGCCCTGGCGGCGGCCGGCCTGGTCATCGCGTACGAGCCGGTCTGGGCGATCGGCACGGGCCGGAACGCGACAGGTGCGGATGCGGCCGCGATGGCCGATGGGATCCGGGGCTCGCTGCGAGCCCTCGGCTGGGGCGCGCTCGCGAACGACGTCCCGGTGCTCTACGGCGGCAGCGTCACCTCCGCGAACATCGGGGAGTTCTTCGCCGAGCCCGCGATCGACGGCGCGCTCGTCGGTGGCGCCTCGCTCAAGCCCGACGAGATGGCCGGGATCGTGGCCCGGGCCGGCCTCACCGCCCGAGCCCGCGGCGCCGCCGGGTGACCGAAGCCCGCCCGAGCCGGCCCCGGCCGATCGTCCTCGTCGTCCTCGACGGTTTCGGGATCGGCCACGACCCGGCCGCCGATGCGATCGCCGCGGCCCCGATGCCGACCTGGCGCGGCCTGCTCGAGCGGTGGCCGCATGCCCGGCTGGGTGCGTCGGAAGGCGATGTCGGCCTGCCACCGGGCCAGATGGGCAACTCTGAGGTCGGGCACCTGAACCTCGGGGCGCGGGCGACCGGTGCTCCAGGACCTGCCGCGCATCGATGCGGCCATCGCGGACGGGAGCTTCTTCGTGCGGCCGGCGCTCCTCGAGGCCTGCCTCCGCGCCCGGGAACGCGGCGGTGCCCTGCACGTCGTCAGCCTCATCGGGCCCGGCGGGGTCCATGCGAACGATCGCCACCTCGTCGCCCTGACCGAGCTGGCGCTCCGCGAGCGCGTGCCCGCGGTGCGCGTCCATGCGTTGCTCGACGGGCGCGACACGCCCCCGACATCGGCCATCGGGTTCGTGGCGGACCTGGAGCCCCGTCTGGCCGCCGCGCACCCCGGTGCCGCGATCGCGAGCGTGGGTGGTCGCTACTTCGCGATGGACCGCGACCGGCGCTGGGATAGGACGCAGCGCGGCTACGACGCCATCGTCCACGGCGAGGCGGCGTACCACGCCCGATCCGCGATCGAGGCCATCGAGTTCGCCTACACGCGCGGTGAGACCGACGAGTTCGTGACCCCGACCGTCATCGACGGCGTCAGCCTCGCCCTCGTCGACGGCGATCCGATCATCCATGCGAACTTCCGCGCGGACCGCGCCCGGCAGCTCACGCACGCCTTCGTCGATGGCCCGTCGTTCGTTGCCTTCGATCGGACGTCGCCGAGCGGACGCCCGGCGCCGCACGACCTCCTGGTCGCGACGATGACCGAGTACGAGGAAGGCCTTCCGGTCCGCGTCGCGTTCCCGCCCGAGATCGTCCGCTCGCTCGCCGACGCGGTGGCCGACGCCGGCTGGCGCCAGTTCCACGTCGCCGAGACCGAGAAGTACGCCCACGTGACGTATTTCTTCAACGGTGGTCTCGAGGCCGCCCATCCCGGCGAGGACCGGCGGCTCATCCCCAGCCCGAAGGTCGCGACCTACGACCTCGCCCCGGAGATGAGCGCGGCAGGCGTCACGGACGCCCTGGTCGAGGCGATCGCGTCAGCGGACTACGACGTGATCGTCGCGAACTTCGCGAACCCCGACATGGTCGGCCACACGGGCGACTGGGCCGCGACTCTCCACGCGCTGGCCACGATCGATGCCTGCCTGGCCCGGATCGTGGCCGCCGTCGAACGGGTCGATGCCGACGATCCGGCCGCGCCCGGCGCCCTCCTCGCGATCACGGCCGACCACGGCAACGCGGACCAGCTGCGCGACGCCTACGGCCAGCCCCAGACGGCGCATTCGCTGAATCCGGTGCCGCTCGTCCTCGTCGGCCGGACGGCCGTTGGACTCGGCCTCCGGGACGGCGTCCTGGCCGACGTCGCCCCGACGCTCCTCGAATTCGCCGGCCTGCCCCGCTGGCCGGGCATGACCGGTCGCTCCCTCATCTTGTGATAGCATCCGTCGCCGTACGCACCGAGGTCGTCGACTCGTGAATCCGCTCCTGGCGTTCGGCCAGATCATCGTCAGCATCGCGCTCATCATCGCGATCCTCATGCAGGCTCGCGGGACCGGTCTCTCCGGCACCTTCGGTGGTGATTCGGCCGTCTACCGGAGCCGGCGCGGCGTCGAGCGGCGCCTCTGGCAGTTCACGATCGCCTTGCTCGTGCTCTTTATCGCCTTCTCGCTCGCGTCGTTCCTCTTCGCGCCCGTCGTCGCGACCACCTGACCGGCGCGACCCGGCCGCCACGCGCGGCGACCACACTGCACGGAACCCCATGACCAGGACCGACACCACCGTGGTCGGGGCGCTCGTCGTGGTGCTCGCACTCATCGCGGGCCTCGTCGGCATCCCCGCCCTCCAGGCGACCTCCGCCACGGCCAGCCCCGGGCCGAACGCATCGAGCGATGCGGGTCCGCGCGCCTATCGCGAGGGTGTCCTGGGTCACCCGGTCTCGGTCAGCCCGCTGACGGCCCGGACGCAGGCCGATCGCGATCTCGTCGCCCTCGTCTTCTCGGGCCTCGTCAGCAACGGGCCGAACGGCACGCTCGTGCCGGACCTCGCCACGCGCTGGTCGGTCGATGAGAAGGGGCGGGTCTGGACGTTCGAGCTCCGCGATGACGCCCGCTGGCATGACGGCGAGCCGGTCACCGCGGACGACGTCGTGTTCACGATCGAGACGCTCCAGGATCCCGACTACGCCGGTCCTGGCGCCACGTCATGGTCCGAGGTGACGGTCCGGGCCGTCTCGCCGACGGTCGTGACGTTCACGCTCAAGACGGCGCTGGGCGGCTTCCTGCAGGCGGCGACCCAGCCGATCGCCCCGGCACACCTCCTGGAGGAAGTGCCCGTGAACCTGCTGGCCGACCATCCGTTCGGCCGCCAGCCCGTGGGTTCCGGTCCGTTCGCGCTCGCTACCCTCGAGGACGATGTCGCCACGCTGATCCCCGCCGAATCCGCGATGCCGCCGATCGAGGGCGAACCCGATCCATCGGCCGCCCCGACCGATTCGCTCACCACGGCCCCGCCGACGGCCCGACCGGAACGCCCGATGCCGTACCTGCCCGGGATCGAGCTCCACTTCTACGACGACCCCGAGGCGCTGGTGACCGCCTACCGAAAGGGCGATGTCGATGCGGCGTCGGGCCTCCCGTCGTCGACCGCGTCCGAGCTGGCCTCGACGCCGGACAGCCGCCTCATGCGCTACCCGGGCTCGACGCTGACGACGGTCCTGTTGAACCTGCGACCGAATCACCCCGAGTTCCGCGATCCGAAGGTCCGGACGGCGCTCCTGATGGCGATCGATCGGCCCGCCATCATCGACGCGGTCTACGCCTCGCTCGCGGTGTCCGCTCCTGGACCGATCCCACCCAGCTCGCCGCTCTTCGATCCCGCGGCCGATCCGCCGGTCCCGTTCTCGACGGCCGACGCCAAGAAGGCCCTGAAGGCCGCCGGCTGGACGCAGAAGGACGACGGCTGGTACCTCGCGGGGGCCAAGAAGCCACTCACCCTCGAGGTGCTCAGTCCGGAAGCGTCGGCGAATCCGGGCACGTTCGCGGTGGCCGAGGCCGTCGCGGCCGACTGGAAGGCACTCGGCCTCGCCGTCAAGCACGTCGGCTTGCCGCCGGCGACCTTCGTGAACGACCGACTGGCGGCCGGCGCCTTCGCGGCGGCGGTCACCGACGTGACCCTCGGCCTCGACCCTGACCTCTACCCGCTGCTCGCGTCCAGCCAGACCCGGACGGGCGGCTCGAACGTCTCCGGCGTGCAGGACATGGCCCTCGACAAGGCGCTTGCAGCGGCCCGTGCGCCCGGCACCGACGCGGAGCGCAAGGCGGCCTATTCGACCCTCGAGAAGCGTCTCGGGGAGGGGCGATACCTGCTCCCGTTGGCCTTCAGCGACGAGGCCGTCGTGGTCCGCGACACGGTCGCGGGACGCGCCATCCGACAGGTCGCCGACCCGGCTGATCGATTTTGGGATGTGCTAACATGGCGCCTCGCTGCCGACCGGTGAACCGGTCGCACCGGGTCCACGCCGAGGTGGCGGAATAGGCAGACGCGCTGGTTTCAGGTACCAGTGGCCGCAAGGTCGTGTGGGTTCAAGTCCCTCCCTCGGTACCACTCTCCCTCTCGGACCCGATCGCACAGTGACACCTGCCCAGGTGGCGGAATTGGTATACGCGTACGTTTGAGGGGCGTATGAGGCAACTCATCCGGGTTCAAGTCCCGGCCTGGGCACCACCCCTCGAGATCCACTGACGACCGCCCGGCGAGGCGGTCGTTATGCTGTCCGCGGGCGGTTAGCTCAGAGGGTCAGAGCGCCTCGCTTACACCGAGGAGGTCACTGGTTCGATCCCAGTACCGCCCACCGCGCTGTAGACTTGGGAGGCATGGGTCGCCGAGACAGGCTCGCCCGGCATGGAGGAGGCGCATGGACCCCATCCTGATCATCATCATCGTGGTCGTCGTCGTCCTGGTCGTCGTCGCGATCGGGATCTACAACGGCCTCGTCCAGCGACGCCTGCGCGTCGACGAGGCGCTCGCCCAGATCGAAGTCCAGCTGAAGCGCCGCCATGACCTGATCCCGAACCTCGTCAATGCCGTCAAGGGCTACATGGGGTTCGAGCAGAAGGTCCTCACCGACGTCACCAACGCCCGAGCCCAGGCCGTCGCGGCCGGCGCGCAGGGCCCGGCCCAGCAGGCCGCCGCCGAGAACGCGCTGACCAGCACGCTGCGCTCGCTGTTCGCGGTCGTCGAGAACTACCCCGAGCTGAAGGCCAACCAGAACGTGCTGGAGCTCCAGGAGCAGCTGACCACGACGGAGAACCAGATCTCGTTCTCGCGCCAGCACTACAACGCGACCGTCCTCGACTACAACACCTCGATCGCCACGTTCCCGAACGTCCTCATTGGCGGGCCCGCTCGGCTTCATCAAGCGCGAGTTCTTCGACGCCGAGCCGGAGGCCGCGAACGTTCCGACCGTCGACCTCAGCCTGAGCTGACCGCCCGCCCGCGAAAGGGACCGTGGCCGGGAACACCTTCTACCAACAGATCTCCGCCAACCGGCGGAACTCGTTCCTGATGGCGCTGTTCGTCGTCGTCCTGCTGGGCCTGCTCGGCTTCGCGATCGGCTACGCGTTCTTCGGCAGTGCCGCCGGCGGCCTGTTCGACCACGGTCGGGCCATCGCGATCGGGGCGATCTCCGGGATCGGCACGTACTTCGCCGGCGACAAGCTCGTGCTGGCGGTCAGCGGCGCCCAGCCGGTCGACCGAGGCAGATGTCGCCGCAGCTGATCAACGTCGTCCGCGAGCTGGCGATCGCCGCGAACATCCCGATGCCGGCCGTCTACATCATCGACGACACGGCGCCCAACGCCTTCGCGACCGGCCGCGACCCGGCCCACGCCTCGATCGCGGTCACGACCGGCCTGCTCGAGAAGCTCGATCGCGAGGAGCTCCAGGGCGTCATCGGCCACGAGCTGTCGCACGTGCGGAACCTCGACATCCGGTTCTCGCTGATCGTCGGCGTCATGGTCGGGGCGATCGCGATCCTCGCCGACTTCTTCCTGCGCTTCACGTTCTGGGGCGGCGTCAGCGGCCGCGTCGCGGGACCGCGGACGGCGGCGGTGGCGGCGCCCAGGCGATCGTCTTCGTGATCGCCATCGCCCTGGCCATCCTCGCGCCGATCATCAGCCGGTTCATCCAGCTCGCGGTCAGCCGCCAGCGCGAGTACCTCGCCGACGCCTCGGCGGTCGAGCTGACCCGCAACCCGTACGGCCTCGAGCGCGCCCTCGCCAAGATCGGTGGCGACCAGGAGGTCCTCGAGGTCGCCAACCGCGGGACCCAGCACATGTACTTCACGAACCCGATCAAGAAGTTCGAGGCGCGCTCGTCGGGTCTCATGTCGACCCATCCGCCGATCCTCGACCGCATCAACCGGCTGCGCGAGCTGACCGGCGAGGCGCCGCTGGCACCGGCCGAGTCGGCGAGTCTGGCGGGCCTCGAGTAGGGGATCGGACGGTCGGTCCGGGTTGGCCCGGGCCCGTCCGAGGTCGCGGCGCTGGGCCGGTATGCCCACTCGCCACCCCCGGTGGCACTAGCCGGGATCGGTCCGGGTGCGACCCCGGGATCGAGCGTGGATCCGCCTGACATCGGCCCGTACGCCACCCCGGGTAGCCTTCGGGAGGACCATCGCTCCTCGCCCCTTGCTAACGCCACCCCCAGCGACAAATGGGAGAAGCTGGCCCGCTCGACAAGGGGCAGCCCGGGTTGGCCCGGCCCTGAGCGCTCGTGGTATCCTCCGGACCGCCGACGGGCAGCCGACAGGCTGGTTGGCCATCGGGCCGAGATAGCTCAGTTGGTAGAGCACGCGACTGAAAATCGCGGTGTCGCCAGTTCGAATCTGGCTCTCGGCACCATCGCCTAGGTGGTGGGTTATCAGAGCGGAAGTGGCTCAGTTGGTAGAGCATCACCTTGCCAAGGTGAGGGTCGCGGGTTCGAGTCCCGTCTTCCGCTCCACTCCTTCCCTTGCGGACCGCTGCCCCTTCGTCTAGTGGTAGGACAGCGGACTTTGGATCCGTGAACCGAGGTTCGAATCCTCGAGGGGCAGCCAGACATCAGGGCGACGTGGTGAAGTGGCTCAACACGGAGGTCTGCAAAACCTCTATTCACCGGTTCGAATCCGGTCGTCGCCTCCACACTCCGAGCACAAGACGCCCGCCGAGCGATCGGCGGGCTTCCGTTTGCCGCCGCACGTCGTCGTCTAGGCGCGTTGCCGGGTGATCGTCAGTCCGACGACCCTGGAGACGACCAGGGCGACGTACATCAGGCCCGCGACCTGTTCGATCATGACCCACGAGCGGGCATGGGGCAGGACGGGCGAGATGTCGGAGAGGCCGACGCTCGTCAGGTTCGTGAACGACAGGAAGAGCAGCTCGAACCAGGTCCGCGGAGCATCCGGGGCGATGGCGGCGGTGAACGACCCGGGCCAGACGACCTGGACGGCCATGTAGGTGTAGGCGAAGGCCCAGGCCACGACCGTGAACGTCGCCCCGACCGCCCACAGCTCGTCCCTGGTCACGAAGCGGTCGATGAACATATACCGCAGCAGCGCGAAGCTCGTGTAGAAGTAGAAGGCCGCGTGCAGGACCGACGACCACAGGATGACCTGGGCGTTGAGCGGGTCGACGATCTCGAGGATGGTCAGGACGACGATGGGCACGCCGAGCAGCACGGCGATCCGCGTCAACGCCGGCGTGGCCTGCACGGCCCGGACGGCGAGGAAGAGGACGAGCAGGCCGAACGAAGACAAGACCGCGCGGCCGATCGGCGAATCGTCCATGAACGGGTAGAGCAGCACCCCGAGGAGCTGGACGGCGAGCAGGACCGCCGAGGGTTGCCGCCAGATCCGTGGAACCAGCCGGTCATGGCCTCAGTCTACGGGCGGCGCGCGCGTCCGTTGGCCGCTGGCGGTCCATCACCGTGCGGACGCCGTCGACCGACACATTGACCGGCGTTACCACCGGCGTTACGCTCTCCCCATGACGATCCAGACCGCCGTTCGGAGCCTGCCTGTCCGGTTGGTGTCGACGCTGACCGGCGCCGACGTGCGCTCGGTCGAGCGCTGGCGGACCGGGACCGCGCCGCGACGCACGGCATTCGTTCGCCGGCTCGACGACCTCGCCGCCGTCCTGGAGCTGCTCGGCCCGGCCATGACCGACAAGGGCAAAGGGGCCTGGCTCACGTCGCGCAGCGCCTACCTCGGGATGGCCCGGCCGCTGGACCTGCTGGCAGACGGCGAGTTCGACCGCGTCGCCGGCGCCGCCCGGGCCTACAGCAGCGGCGACTCGGTCTGAGCGGCGAACGGCCCCCGTCCCTGCTCTCGCGCTACCGCGGCCGGCTCTACCGCCAGACCGCCCTCGGGGTGCCCGACTGCCGGCCGCCGGTCCAGCCCGCGCCGCATCCCGGCCGCTACCACCGCGTCGGCGACCCGTGGCCGATGTACGGATCGATCGATGAGGAGACCGTCTGGGCCGAGTGGTCGCACGCGACCGACGGCGGCGTGGCGCCTGAGGACGATCCGCGCTGGCTGTGCGTCTTCGAAGGTGACCTGCGTGTCCTCGACCTGCGGCGTCCGGAGGTCCTCGACGCCCTCGGTGTGACCGTGGAGGACCTGACCGCGGACTGGACGCCCGACGCGCTGAACACGGCGTGTCTCAAGGTGAGCGCGGCCGCGAGGCTGGCCGGCGCGCACGCGATGATCGTCCCCTCGGCCGCCCTCCCGCGCGGCTGGAACCTTGACGTGTTGCCGGCCGGTTTCGACCGACTCCGGCGGATCACGCGCCGGCGGCGGCTGCCCGCCCCGCCGGCGCCATGAGAGGAGATCCGGCTCGGCCCTCAGCCCCTCAGGAAGTCCGTGTCGATGCCGGGCATGCCCTGGGGGCACGTCTGCCAGCGGTCCTTGCCGGCTCGCTTGGCGAGGTACATCGCGTAGTCCGCCGCACGGACCAGCACCTCGGTGTCGTCGCCGTTCTCCGGGAAGAAGCTGATCCCGATGCTGATGGTCGCCCTGACCCGGCGACCCTGGATCGTCATCGGCCGCGCCACGCGTTCGCGGATCTTCGCGGCGACGACCGTCGCGTCCTCATTCCGTCCGACGGCTTCGATGACGACGACGAACTCGTCGCCGCCGACTCGGGCGACGGTGTCGCTCGCCCGGACGTTGTCGACGAGCCGGCCCGCTATCGTCTCGATGACGAGGTCCCCGAAGTCGTGGCCGTTGTCGTCGTTGATGGCCTTGAAGTCGTCCACGTCCAGGAACAGCACCGCGAAGCTGGCCTTCGCCCGCCTGGAGTGGGCGAGGACCTGGCTCATCCGGTCCATCAGCAGGTAGCGGTTGGGCAGGCCGGTCAACATGTCGTGCGTAGCCAGGTGTTGCAGGTCGAGCTCGGTCCGCTTGAGTTCGTTGATCTCGCGCGTGATCCCGATCAGGCCGACGATCGCGCCTGCCGCGTCGCGGAGCGGTGTCTTGGACGTCAGCGTCCAGTTCACGTGCGCATCGCCGAGCGGTCGGCTCTCGACGACGCCGACCAGCGCCTCGCCCGACTCCATGATCCGCCGCTCTTCGATGTAGGTGCGCTGGCCGAAGACGTCGCCGAACAGGTCGACGTCGGTCTTGCCCTTGAGTTCGTCCGGATCGGCGAAGCCCAGCCGCTGCGCCATCGACCGGCTGACCCGAAGGAGTCGGCAGTCGCGATCCTTGATGTAGATGCTGTCCGGCGTCGTGTCCATCATGGCTCGGAAGAAGAAGTCATCGGTCAGCTGATCCGACGCCGAGACCCCGTCCGTTTGCTTGAGGATCATCAGTCGCTCCGTCACGCAGCCCGGGGCTGACGCGCCACGAGCGACATCGTCTCGGCCGGTTGCGGCGTACCGAACAGATACCCCTGGCCGTACTCGCAGCCGAGCTCCGCGAGCGCCTCGGCCTGCGCCTCGGTCTCGACGCCCTCGGCGACGGTCCGCAGCGAGAGGGCATCGGCGATCTGGATGACCGCCTTGATGAGCGCCGCCTCGAACGGCTTCTCCACGCCCACGACGAAGGCCCGGTCGATCTTGATGATGTCGATCGGCAGCCGCTGGAGGTAGCCGAGCGACGAATACCCCGTCCCGAAATCGTCGACGGCGACCTTGACGCCCGTTTCGCGGAGTTCGGCGAGGACCGCGATCGCGCCGAGCGCATCGTGCATGACGGCGCTCTCGGTCACCTCGATGACGAGGTTCTCGGCCGGGAAGCCGGACTCCGCCAGGATCTCCGCCACCGTGGCCGGCAGCTCGCCGCGTGAGCTGCTTCGCCGAGACATTGACGCCAAGCACGAAGTCGTCGGCGACCGTGCCGTCGCGGCGCCAGGCGACGACCTGGCGGCACGCCTTCTGGAGGACCGTCCGGCCGACGTCGACGATGAGGTCGGCATCCTCGGCGATGGCGATGAAGACCAGCGGCGAGATCGGGCCGCGGGTCGGGTGGTCCCAGCGCGCCAACGCCTCGACCGCGCCCGGATGGCCTGTCGCGAACGAATAGATCGGTTGAAAGGCGACCGTCAGGCTGTCGGTCTCGATGGCCGTCCGAAGGTCGGCCTCCAGGTCGAACCGGGCGAGGGCCTCGACATGCATCTCCGGCTGGAACAGGACCCAGTTGCCGCGTCGGAGGGCCTTGGCCCGGTACATCGCGGCATCGGCATCGCGGAGCAGGTCGTTCGGGGACGCGGTGTCCTTGCCGGCGACGGCGATTCCGATGCTGCCTCGGCCGGTCATCTGGCGGCCCTCGATCTCGATGGGTAGGCGCAGGAGGTGGATCAGGCGGGTGGCGGTCGCGATCGCCACGTCGGCGGTGACATCCTCGAGGAGGACCGCGAATTCGTCGCCGCCCAGCCGCGCGACGCAGTCGCTGGGCCGGATCGCGCCGTGCAGGCGCTCACCGACGACCTGGAGCAGCGTGTCGCCGGCGGCATGCCCGAGGCTGTCGTTGACGGTCTTGAACTCGTCGAGATCGAGGAAGAGGACCGCGGGATAGACGCCGGACCGGGCGCTTCGGGCGAGCGCATGCGCCAGCCGGTCAGCGAACAACGCCCGGTTGGCAAGTCCGGTCAATGGATCCTGGAACGCCAGACGGCCGAGTTGCTGCTCGAGGGCCTTGCGGTCGGTGATATCGACGAGGAAGCCGTGCGCCAGCATCGTGTCCGCGTTCGCGGCGGGGACGAGGCGGGCCTCCTCACGGACCCAGATGACGTGCCCGTCGGCGTGGATGATCCGGTATTCCTGTTCGATGGGTTCGCCACTCGCGTGACCCTCGACGTCGAGGCCGAGGACCTTCGCCTTGTCGTCGGGGTGGATCAGCCTCGGGTACAGGTCCGGGTCCGCGAGGAAGGCCTCGACGGGGTGACCGGTGAGTTCGACCATCTGGGGGCTGACGTACACGACCTCGATGAAGCTGCCGTCACGCCGACAGTAGCGATCGAGGTACACCGCGGCCGGGAGCCTGGCGAGGAGCGTCGTCAAGTGTTCTTCCGTCTCGATCAGGCGCATCGAGGCGCCGTGCTCGTCGTTCGACTCGTGGCGAACGCGGAGGCTGTTCGCCTGGAAGATCGACGCTCCGAGGACGAGCCCGATCGCCGCGAGCCGGGCGACGGGTGCATCGGCGAACACGTCGGACACGAGGAGCGCCAGGCCGAGGGCCACCAGGGCCACGGGGAGCGCGTGACGAACGCGCGAGGGCATGATCGCGCCGACCGCGAAGCGACCGACCCCTCCACCGGTGCGACGGGGCGGCGTGGCGTCGGGCGCCAACGTCCCCGGGTGTTCCATGCCGGCAGCATGGCCGCCACGATCCGGGGCCTCTATGGGCCAATCGTTCGCGCCGCGAATCGACGCCGCGGGCCGGGCGCTACGCTTGGCGGACGCCGGAGTGGCGGAACGGCAGACGCAGCGGACTTAAACTCCGCGGCCCGCAAGGGCGTCCGAGTTCGAATCTCGGCTCCGGCACCAAGGACGTGATCGCCCCTGACATCGCGACCCGCAGGACGATGGCCGGGATCTCCGACTTCTCCTATCCGCATGGTGGGTTATGCTCAGGACCTCAGGGGGCCACGCGTCGAAGCCAGGGATCCGGGCATGCCCTATCGACGACTGGCCACGGCCGTGCTGGCTGATTGGCTCGAGGTCGAACACACGCTGCGCCTGGTGCAGGGCGACACGCGTGAGGCCGCCCTGCTCCGGGTCGAGGCCCAAGGGCTCCAGGCCGAGTACGAGCGACTCGTCGAGGAGGCGCGGCTCTTCAAGCGTCCGGTGCCGCCACCGTTCCCTGTCTGCGGGGAGGCCACGATGGGCGACGCGTCAGCGGGACAGCCCGAACTCGAAGTCGACTGAGGGGAGTCGGTCCCGGCAGCCGCCCCCGGTCGCTGGCCCGCTCGACTAGCCACCTGGGGGGGTGAAGGCGGGTTCGTCGTCGTGCGCTCGGCCGAGGGCGTCCACTGGCGAGTGCCGGCGTTGAGTATAGGCCTCGGCCGGTGGCTCCGCCACGACGAATGTCGAGTGGTGCGCGCCCGCCACTGACGGGCGGCGCCAGTCCCGCGGACCATCAGCCTATGGCGACCCCGGGCGGCGAACTGGGACGGTTGCCCCGAGGTCCCTGGAGCGTATGAGGGGAGCCACGGCTCGCGCTCCAGGGACCCGCCACCTCGGCCCGCGACCGCTGACCCCCAGGCCCCTGGTCTTGCTCGCCCGTCAGGCCCGGCGACGGAAGGCGAAACGGCCGGACTTCCGTTCGCCGACGCTGTCAGGCACCTGGAATCCATCCTCCCCGAAGGCACTCGAACTCAGCTTCGTGAACCGTTCCGCGGCGGGCGTCCGGGCGGCGCCGATCACGACCGGCACCCCCTCGTTGACGGCCTTGAGGTAGATGAACGGGTCGTAGAGCAGGTCGATGGAGATCTTCGTCCCGAGTGCGTTCTCGATGTCGCGCAGCTTGAGGATCTCGCGCGCGAACACGTTGTTCAGGACGAACATCGACTTGCCACCGATCGAGCCGACCTCGTTGAAGTAGTCGAGCAGGGTGGCGACGGCGTTGAGCGAGGTCATCTCGGGGTAAACCGGCAGGACGACGGTCTCGGCGGCGTCGAGGATGGTCATCGTGCGCTCGTCGAGATTGGTGCCCACGTCGATCACGACCGAGTCGTATCCCTCGAGGAGCATCCTGATGACCGTCTCGATGAGCTCCGGGGTGACGGTCGCGGCCCCTTCGGGCGACCCGGGGGCGGCGATGACGTGCAGCCCCGAGGAATGCCGCATCGCGTACGTCTTCATGATCTCGGACTCGCGCATCGCGGTCTCGTCTCGGACGATGTCGGCGAGCGTCTGCCGGGGCGGCAGGTTCAGGTGGCTCGCGACGCCGCCGAACTGGAGCGACATGTCGACGAGCACGACCTGGTCCGGGCGCTTGAGGGCCGCGGCGACCGCGATGTTCGTCGCGATGGTGGTCGTGCCGACCCCGCCCTTGGGGCTGTAGACCGCGACGACCCGCCGCACCCGGGCGACGGTCAGGCCGTCGGCCGAGAAGACCGGCATCATCCCGCGCGATCGCTGGAAGCGGAGCAGGAGGGCCTCGACCCGCGCCTCGAGCTCGCGGGCGTCGAAGGGTCGCGCCATGACGTCGTCCGCGCCCGATTCGAGGAATCGGATCCGCTCGTCGACGTCATCGGTCTGGCTGATACACAGGACGGGAACGCCCGCCATGGCCGGCGTGGCCCGGATCTCGGCGCACAACTCGGCGGCCGGCTTCGAGCCGACGACGACATCGATGATGACGAGCTGGTGGTCGCCGACCTTGCTGAAGGCGTCGCTCGCGTCCGCGGTCAGGGTCACGGTGTAGCCGACGCCGGTGAGGACCGGCATGATCGATTGCGCTGCCGCCGCATCGGCGTCGAGCAGCAGGATGGAGCTGGCGGGCACTGAGCCTCCCCCGGATGAACGCTGACGGGTCAGCGAGGACGTTACGCACTTCGGGATGACGAGAACGTCCTTGGTGGCTGAGGATACATCGCCCCGGCCGCAACCCGGGCCGGAGGATCCGCAGGGCGCTCGTGCTAGACTACCGACCGTTTCCTTTCCGCTCCGCGCCGGCAGGTCCGTCAGCGGGGCATCCCCATCGGAAGGAGTGCCTGCGCGCATGCGCCGTTATGAACTGATGCTGGTGATCGCGCCCGACGTGGCCGACGATCGCAGCCAGGCCGTCGTGGATCGCACGACCCGCCAGATCGTGGCCGCCGGTGGCCAGATCGTGAAGGTCGCCCCGTGGGGTCGCCGTCGACTGGCCTACCCGATCGACCGGCACCGCGAGGGCTCGTACCAGATCATCCTGTTCGAGGCCCCCTCGGAGGCCATCGTCGAGCTCGAACACACCCTGCAGATCACCGAGGAGGTCATCCGCCACCTCGTGACGCGTGTCGAGCGCCCGACCAAGGCCGGTCGTCGTGACGACGGCGACGACGGCGATGGCAGCGACGAGAGCGTCCTGCCGCCCGATGATGACGAGGTGGAGCTGGACGAACCGACCGAGCTCATCGACGAGTCCGAGAGCGAGGCGGCCCCGGCCGCCATCGATTGACGGAGGCCCACGATGGCATTCTGCAAGATCATGCTCATCGGCAATCTGGGTCGTGACCCGGAGATGCGATACACCCCGAGCGGCCGCCCGGTGACGCAGTTCAGCGTCGCGGTCAGCAACAGCAAGCCCGACGGGCAGGGTGGCTGGGTCGACGAGGGCACCGACTGGTACCGCGTCAGCGTCTTCGGCGATCGGGCCGAGCGCGCGGCCGAGCAGCTCCGCAAGGGCAACCGTGTCTTCGTCGAGGGCCGGTTCAAGACCCGCGAGTTCGAGGGCAACGACGGCCAGAAGCGGACGTCCCTCGACGTGACCGCCGACAACGTCATCAGCCTGGACCGCAAGGGTCGCGACGATGACGGCGCGTTCGCCGGCGCCCCGGCTGGCGCCCCGGCCGGTGCCGCGGCCGGCGGTGGTGGGGGAGCCCCGGCCCGTCCGGCCTCCGACGACACCGACCTCGACGACCTTCCCTTCTGATCAGGAGACCAACGACCGATGCCCCCCGTCCGACCCAAGAAGCGCGACGACTTCTACCGCGACCGCCGTCGCCGCAAGGTCTGCGCGTTCTGTGCCGACAAGACCGTCCAGATCGACTACAAGGAAGTGAACCGCCTCCGCCGGTACCTCTCGGAGCGCGCCAAGATCGAGCCACGTCGGAAGACCGGCACCTGCGCCGGCCATCAGCGTGAGCTGTCGGTTGCGCTCAAGCGTGCCCGGCACGTGGCCCTCCTCCCGTACGCACCGCAGCACCTTCGCCCCTAGTCCTCGGGCGGATGGCGCGGGACGTCGCCTGAGGTGGTCGTCGGGCTGCTGATGATCTCCGGCGGCCTCGCCGCCGGGTTGTTCGGCTCGCTGCTCGGCCTGGGCGGCGGCGTCCTGATCGTCCCGCTCCTGACCCTCGGCTTCGGCCTGCCGCTCCATCAGGCCGTCGGGCGTCTCGCTGGTCTGCGTGATCATGACGAGCAGCGCCGCCTCGGGCGTCTATCTCGAACGGCACGTCGCGAACCTGCGGCTCGGGCTCACCCTGGAGCTGTTCACGGCGATCGGGGCGCTGGTCGGCGGCACGATCGCGTTCCTGCTCGACGAGCGGTTGCTCGAGGCGCTCTTCGCCGCGGTCCTCGTCTACGTGGCGATCACGATGCTCGTCGGCGGCCACGACGTGCCACGCGATGCCGAGACGCCACCGGCCGCCGCGCCTCTTGGTGAGCCCACGACCGTGGACCGCCTCTCGGGTGAGGGCTATCGCGTGCACCGGCTCGGCCTCGGACTCGTCGGGTCGACCGGGGCGGGCGTGGCCTCGGCACTCTTCGGCATCGGCGGGGGCATCATCAAGGTCCCGGTCATGCACGTCGGGATGGGCGTCCCGCTCCACGTCGCGACCGCGACCAGCAACCTGATGATCGGGATCACGGCCTCGGTGGGCGCCCTGGTCTACCTGATCCACGGCGAGATCGATCCGTACCTGGCGGGTCCGACCGCGATCGGCGTGTTCCTTGGAGCGACCCTCGGCTCGCGGATCTCCGGCCGGATCGATGCGCGCGTCCTCCGTCTCCTCTTCGTCGCGATCCTCGGCTACACGGCGATCCAGATGCTGCTCAAGGCGCTCGGGTGACGAGCGTGACGCGGGACCCGGGCCCGCCCGTGCGTGACGACGAGACGACCATCGGCCGGCTCCTCATCCGCATGACCTACGTCTCGGTGGCCTTCCTGGTCATCGGCGTGGGGCTCATGGCGGCGTCGGGGATCGACCCGCTCGATGGCGGGCCGGCCCTCGACCCGGGTTCGCTCGTCGCCGACCTGCTGGCCCTCCGACCGGCCGCGTTCCTCTGGCTCGGGCTCGGCGTCGTCATCGCGACGCCGGTCACCCGGGTGGCCGCCACGGGCATCGCCTACGCGCGTCAGGGACAATGGACCATGGTGCTCGTGTCGGGCGCCATCCTCCTCGTCATCGCGATCGGCGTGGCGGGCGCACTCAGCACGGAGATCTGAATTGGACCTGGTCGTCCTTATCGCCGCGTTCCTCATCATCCTGCTCGGTGCCGAGCTGTTCACCAACGGCATCGAGTGGTTCGGACGCAAGCTCGAGCTCGCCGAGGGCGCGGTCGGCTCCGTGCTCGCAGCCGTCGGGACCGCCCTGCCCGAGACGATGATCCCGATCATCGCGATCCTCTTCGCGAGTGGCGAGGCGTCGCACGCGGTGGGGATCGGCGCGATCCTGGGCGCCCCGTTCATGCTGGCCACCCTCGCGATGTTCGTGACCGGCGTCGCGGTCCTCCTGGCCGGCCGGCGACGCTCGACCGGCGACACCATGCAGGTGGACACCAAGGTCCTCGCCCACGACATGCGCTACTTCGCGATCGCCTACGCGCTCGCGATCGGTGCGGCGTTCCTGCCCCTCGAACCGGTCTGGCTCAAGTGGATCGTCGCCGTGGCCCTCATCGGCATCTACGCCTGGTACGTCAAGGGTCACTTCGAGGCCGATCCGGACGTCGATGCCGAGGACCTCGCTCCGCTCCGCTTCCATCGCGTGGACCGCCGCGCGCATCGGGCGGATCCGGCGGTCCCACGGCTCCGGGTCGTCAACCTCCAGGTCGTTGCCGCTCTTGGCCTGATCATCCTCGGGGCCATCTTCTTCGTCGATGCCGTCGAACACCTCGCCAGCCAGCTGGGCGTCGACGAGGTGCTGCTGGCGCTCGTGATCGCGCCGATCGCCACGGAGCTCCCGGAGAAGTTCAACTCGGTCATCTGGGTCAGGGCCGGCAAGGACACGCTCGCGATGGGCAACATCACCGGGGCGATGGTCTTCCAGTCCACGATCCCCACGGTCGTCGCACTGGTCTTCGCGTCCAGCTCGTGGGTCATCGGGCCCGGGAGCTACGTCGCCTTCGCGTCGGCGGGGATCGCCTTCCTGGCGTCTGCGGTGATCTTCATCCCGATGGCCCGGTCCGGCCGGCTTCGTGGCCGGCTGCTGCTGACCGGCGGGATCTTCTACCTGGCCTACCTCGCGCTCGTGATCATGGTCATCACGGGCGCCTGGGGCTGAGCCAGCAGGGGCCGCTGCTATACTCCGCGCCACGAATCCGACCGTCGCCCGCGGCCCCGCGCCGCGCACCACGCAGGAGCCGACCCGCATGCTGACCCAGAAGTCGACCGGCTCGCCGGCCCCGACCACGCACCACAAGCCGAAGGCCGCCGCGCTCGATGAGCTCATCTGCTACTTCGAGGGCGCCTACGTCCCGATGGGCGAGGCGAAGGTCAGCATCATGACCCACGCCTTCATGTACGGGACCGCGACATTCGAGGGCATCCGCGCGTACTGGAGCGAGGAGCATGGCCGCCTGTACGGCCTGAAGCTGCGTGAGCACGTGGAGCGGCTCCGCCAGTCGTGCCGGATCCTGCTGATGGAGAACGTCCCCTCGGTGGACGAGCTGACCGGCCTGATCGTCGAGACGGTCCGTCGCAACGGCTTCCGCGAGGACACCTACATCCGGCCCTCGTTCTACAAGTCCACCCGCGCCATCGGCGTCCGGCTGCACGACCTCGAGAACGAGCTGTACATCATCGCCCTGCCGTTCGGCAACTACATCGACACCGAATCCGGCGTCCGCCTGATGACGTCGTCGTGGCGCCGCAACGCGGACGAGGCCCTGCCCGCGCGCGGCAAGATCGTCGGCGGCTACGTGAACATGGCCTTCCAGAAGACCGAGGCGGAGCTCAACGGCTTCGACGAGGCGCTGGTCCTGACCGCGGGCGGCCACGTCAACGAGGCGTCGGCGGCGAACCTCTTCGTCGTCCGCGACGGCGTCGCCATCACCCCGCCGGTCAGCGACGACCTGCTCGAGGGCGTGACCCGCAAGGCGATCCTCGAGATCCTCGCCAACGAGGGCATCCCGACCGAGACCCGCTCGATCGACCGCTCCGAGCTGTACGTCGCCGACGAGGCGCTCCTGTGCGGGACCGGCGTCCAGGTGTCGCCGGTCATCGAGGTCGACCATCGCCCGGTCGGGTCCGGCCAGATCGGGCCGATCGGCCGACTGGTCCGCGAGCGCTATTTCGATGCGGTCCGCGGCCGGCTGCCCGAGTACAGCCACTGGCTCACGCCGATCGAATAGGGGATCGCCCCCGCGTGACGGCGCCGCGGGGCAGGGCTGACGACCGGCGTCGTCAGGACAGCGGCGCCACCTTGAGCTTCGGGGTGTTCTGGCCGATCGTCAGGATGATGTCGGCGCGGACCGCCGGATCGACCGCGGTCTCGACCGTGACCTTGAACGCCTTCTCCAGGTACGCGATCGTGTCGCCGAGGTCGGCCTCGGCGCCGTTATAGACGACGATCTTCGTCTTCGCGGGGATGGGATCGCGATCCCTGGCACGCGGCGCCGACGCGGGGATGCCCTTTTGGTCGAGGTACGTCGCGAGTTCCGGTCCGCGTGTCCGGTCGTTGAACGCGGACACGACCCAGAGCGTGGCGGCCTCCTCGGCCAGGCGCTCGCGCAGGTCCTCGTCGGCCGGATCGGCCTTGAATGCGCCCTTGACCGCGCTCCTGATGCGCGAGACGTTCGGGAACATCTTGTAGACCGGCGCGCCGCGGAGCGTCTCACTGCCGTAGAGCGGCGGCTGGAACACGTACGAGCTGATGTTCGTGGTGTCGACCTGCGACGCGAGCCCGAGCAGCTCGTCGAGCTGGTCGATCGGGATGTCCGTCTTCACGGCCTTCTTGAGCGCATTGACGAGCTCCGGTAGCCGCGGGATGAGGGCCTGGGGATCGGCCTGCTCACGCATGGACAGCAGCAGTCGCTGCTGGCGGGCGGCGCGGTCGAAGTCGCTGGTCGTGTGGCGGGATCGGGCGTAGCGGAGCGCCTCGGAGCCGGTCATGTGCTGGAGACCGCTCGGGATGTACAGGCGTCGGTCCTTGCCGTCCGCGGCCGGGTAGGTGTCGTCGACGACCGGGACCTGGACGTTGACCGTGACGCCACCGAGCGCGTCGACGACCGCCCGGAACCCGGTGAAGTCCACCGCCACGAAGTAGCGGATGTCGAGCCCGTAGAGCTCGCCCATGATCGACTTGAGGGCCGTGAAGCCGCGCGTCGTCGCGGTCTTCCCGGACCAGACGTCGGCCCGGTTCCGGTTGTTGACGAAGAACGAGTTGATCTTCTGGCCGAAGACGCTCCCCCACAGGCGCCGGGCCGGCCCGGACGGAACCGGCACGTTCGTCATGTCGCGCGGGAGGCTGAACATCGCGACCTGCTTGGTGACCGGGTCGATCGACACCGTGATGAGCGTGTCGGTGTTGTAGCCGCCGCCCTGGACGTCGGCGCCGACCAGCAGGATGTTCAGGCGTTCCTTGCCGTCCCACGGCGGGATGGAGACCTGCGGGACGTCCGATGCCGACCGCCGTCGCTTCCGGCGTCGGGGTGGCCGTGGGCTCGGTCGTGCCGGGCTCGCTCTCGGTCGCCTCGGGGGAGGGAGAGGCGTCCGGATCGGCGCACTCGGGCGTCTCATCGCCGACGAAGATGCAGCCACCGGTCAGGGCATCGAGCGCCAGCGCGTCGTAGCGAGCGACGACGACATGGACGCCGCTCATCACGAGGATCACGGCCAGCAGCCCGGCGATCGAGAGCGGGTTGCGGATGAGACGGGCCGGACCCAACCGGTTGTCGCCGCTGGCCTCGTGGCGATTGAGGAACTCGGCCACCCGATAGGCGTCGACGATGGCCACGACGCGGTAGGCGAGCAAGAGCAGGTTGACGACGAAGACCGATTGCAGGAAGAACGGATTCAGCACCAGGCCGATCAACTGGGTCCGGTCCATGCGGAGCCCGAACCCGGCCATCAACGCGACCAGCAGGATCGGGACGGCCGCGAAGCCGAGGGCGCGCGTGTAGGCGCCCGCGTACGCATGCCCGAGACCCGGGAAGATCAGGGAGAGGAAGGCGGCCGCGAACGGGGAACGGTGGCGCGGTCGCGCCTCCTGCGGTCGTTGCATCGCGGGTAGGATACTCGGACCCGTCGAAGAGGCGTGCCAGCGGCCCTTCGAGCGCGGATCCCGTCCCATCCCAAACCCGGAGCCGAATGTTCCACGCGGTCGAGTCGAAGCCAGACCTGGTCGCCCAGGAGCACGAGATCCTGCGCCTCTGGGAGGAGCGCCGGACGTTCGCCCGGCTGCGAGCGCAGAACGCGGGCGGACCCCACTGGAGCTTCCTGGACGGACCGATCACCGCCAACAACCCGATGGGCGTCCACCACGCCTGGGGCCGGGCCTACAAGGACCTCTACCAACGGTTCCACGCGATGCTCGGCGAGGACCAGCGGTACCAGAACGGGTTCGACTGCCAGGGTCTGTGGGTCGAGGTCAACGTCGAACGCGACCTGGGGTTCACCTCGAAGCGCGACATCGAGGCGTATGGGATCGCCGAGTTCGTGACGCTGTGCAAGCAGCGGGTCCTGACGTACGCGGCGCGACAGAGCGAGCAGTCGATCCGACTCGGCATGTGGATGGACTGGAACGACCCCGACGAGCTGCGCCGCCTTGGCGACCTGCTCGGGTCCGACCCGGCCGCGGTCACGACGATCGCGGGGCCGGACGGCCCGGTCACCGACACCGTCGAGATGCTCGTCGGTCGGCTCGGGATGCCCGACGTCGGCGGCAGCTACTTCACGTTCAGCAACGAGAACAACGACCTGATCTGGGGCTTCCTGGCCGAGTGCCACCGACGCGGCTGGCTGTACAAGGGCCACGACACGATGCCCTGGTGCGCCCGCTGCGGGACGGGGCTCTCGCAGACCGAGATGAACGAGGGCTACCAGGACAAGGACGATCCCGGGCTGACCGTCCGGCTCCCGCTCCTGGACCGGCCGGGCGAGGCGCTGTTGGTCTGGACGACGACGCCGTGGACCCTGACGTCCAATGTCGCGGCCGCGGTCGGGCCGTCGCTCCGGTACGTCCGCGTCAGGCAGGGCGAGGACGAGTTCTGGCTGGGCAAGGGCACGCTGCGCGAGGCCCTCGTCGGCCCGTTCGAGGTCCTCGAGGAGCTCCCCGGGACCGACCTGGTCGGCTGGCGCTACGCGGGGCCGTTCGACGAGCTGCCCGCGGTCCGGACGGCCTTCGCGGCCGGCACGGCGGACGAGCCCGACCGGGCCTACGAGCACCGGGTCGTGCCGTGGAGCGAGGTCGGCGAGGACGAGGGCACCGGCATCGTGCACATCGCGCCCGGCTGCGGCGCCGAGGACTTCCAGCTGGGCAAGGCGCTCGGCCTGCCGGTCATCGCGCCGCTCGACGAATCGGGCATCGTCCTCGACGGGTTCGGGTCGCTGTCAGGTCGGGACGTGCGCGATGTCGCCGATCCGATCATCGAGCACCTCAGGCGCGAAGGCCGCTTCCACCGGCTCGAGACGATCACCCACCGCTATCCGCACTGCTGGCGGTGCGGGACGCCGCTCGTCTTCCGCCTCGTGGACGAGTGGTTCATCAGCATGGGCCCGCTGTACGACCAGCCACGCGAGACGCTGACGACGGAGCAGGTCGACGGGAGCCTGCGCTACCAGATCATGGATGTGGTGGACCGGATCCGGTGGATCCCGGACTTCGGCTACGAGCGCGAGCTCGACTGGCTCCGCAACATGCACGACTGGATGATCAGCAAGAAGCGCTACTGGGGGCTGGCGCTGCCGATCTACGACTGCGGCGCGTGCGGGACCGTCGAGGTCATCGGCGGCCGCGAACAGCTCCACGAGCGTGCGGTCGAGGGCTGGGACGTCTTCGACGGCCACACGCCGCACCGGCCGTTCGTGGACGCCGTCAAGATCGCCTGCCCCGGCTGTGGCGGCCCGGTCGAGCGGATCAAGGATGTCGGCAACCCGTGGCTGGACGCGGGGATCGTGCCGTTCTCCACGCTCCACTTCCGCGAGGACCCCGAGTACTGGGCGCAGTGGTTCCCGGCCGACTTCATCACCGAGAGCTTTCCCGGCCAGTTCCGGAACTGGTTCTACTCGATGCTCGCGATGTCCACGGTCCTCCGGCGCGAGGAGCCGTTCAGGACGATCTTCGGGTACGCCCTCGTCTTCGGCGAGGACGGCCGGCCCGATGCACAAGAGCTGGGGCAACGCCATCGACTTCGACGAGGCGGCCGAGCGGATGGGCGTCGACGTCATGCGCTGGATGTTCGCCAACGCCCGGCCCGAGGACAACATCCTGTTCGGCTGGCACGCGGCCGACGAGGCGCGGCGTGAGCTCCTCGTGCTCTGGAACGTGTACGCGTTCTTCGTGACCTATGCGCGGCTGGTGGGCTGGACCGCGGCCGACGCAGCGCCGCCGGTGTCGCGCCGCCGGGCCCTCGACCGCTGGATCCTGTCCCGGGCGGCGGGCACGGCCGCCGTGGTCGAGGACCGGCTCCGCGACGTCGATGCGATCGGGGCGACGCGGGCGCTGTCCGCCTTCATGAGCGGGTTGTCGACGTGGTACCTGCGCCTCTCGCGGCGGCGGTTCTCGCGCTCCGACGACGCCGAGGATCGACGGAGCGGCGTTCGCCACGCTCCACGAGGCGCTGACCGCCACGACCCGGATGCTCGCGCCGATCCTGCCGTTCATGTCCGAGGCGATGTACGGCAACCTCGCGACGGACCTCGCCGATGCGCCCGACAGCGTCCACCTGACGCGGTTCCCGACGGCCGACCTGGCGGCGCACCGCGACGAGCGTCTCGAGGCGGCGATGGCGGTCGCCCAGGGCGCCGTGGACCTGGCCCGGACCCTGCGCAGCTCGGCCCGGCTCAAGACCCGACAGCCATTGGCCAGGGCCTGGCTCGCCCTGCCGGACCGCGGCCTCGACGTGGACGCCGAGCTGCTGGCGATCATCGCGAGCGAGATCAACGTCAAGTCGGTCGAGCTGATCAGCGACGATTCCGGCCTCATCGAGCGACGGGTCAAGCCGCTGCTGCCGAAGATCGGCAAGCGCCTCGGGTCGGCGATCCCGGCCGTCATGGCGGCGGCCCGCGACGGCGCCGTCACGTTCGAGGCGGACGGCTCGGTGACGCTGGCCGGCGTGACCCTCGCTCCCGACGAGGTCGAGATCCAGGCGACGCCCCGGCCGGGGACCGCCGTCGCCGAGGACGACGGGCTCGTGCTGGTCCTCGATACGGAACTGACGCCGGCGCTGCGGGCCGAGGGCGACGCCCGCGAGCTCCAGCGGGCGGTCCAGGACCTGCGCAAGGATGCCGGGCTCGAGCTCGACGACCGGATCGAGCTGTGGGTCGACGGCCTGTCAGCCGACGTGGCCGCGCATCTCGCCGCGGTCGCCGAGGAGACCCTCGCCGAGGTCCGGAGCGGAGACCCGCCGGCCGAGGTCCATCGGGCGACGGTCGAGCTCGAAGGCGGCCCCGTGACCATCGCCTTGCGCCGTCGCGCGGACGGCGAGTAGGCTCGCATGACGGCGGACGGGCCGAACGACGGAGGCGAGGAGCTGAGCGACACCGGATCACTCGACGGGGCGGCGGCGGTCGCCGACGATCGGACGCCGCCGGAGGCACGCCCGGTCGCCAAGGGACGCGCGCGGTGGGGCGTCTTCGTGACGATCGCGCTCGGGGTCGTCATCCTCGACCAGGTCTCGAAGGCGTGGCTCGTGGCGTCGGTCGCGCCCGGCGAGCAGCTCCAGCTCCTTGGCGACTACCTCCGGCTCGTGTTCAGCCACAACTCCGGCGCCCTGTTCGGGTTCTTCCGTGACCAGGCGGTCCTGTTCGGCATCGTCTCGCTGGGTGTCGTCGGCCTGATCCTGGCCTACCACGGGCGCTCGGGACGGAACCTCTACCTCTCGGTGACGCTCGGGCTGCTGCTCGGCGGCGCGCTCGGCAACCTGATCGACCGATTCCGTCTCGGGTACGTCGTGGACTGGATCGACATGGGCATCGGCGACCTCCGCTTCTGGACGTTCAACGTCGCCGACGCCGCGGTGTCCACCGCGATCGTCCTGCTCATCGGGCTGGCCCTCTTCCCGAGCCTTGCCGCCCGGCTCGGTGCCGAGCCGGATGCCTGACGGCGCCACGGTCGCGGGCCCGCGGACGCTGCGGGTGCCCGACGGGCCGTCCGGTCGGGTGGACCGATTCGTGGCCGATGCGACCGGCCTCTCCCGGAGCTATGTGCAGAAGCTCATCTCCGACGGTCGGTTGACCGCGGACGGCGTGCCGCTCCGGGCGAACGCGATCGTCGCGGCCGGGGCGGAGCTGCATCTCGACGTGCCACCGCCGACCCCGCTGGACCTCGAACCGGCGCCGGACATCCCGGTGACCGTGGTCTACGAGGACGAGGACCTGCTCATCGTCGACAAGCCGTCGGGGCTGGTCGTCCATCCCGCGCCAGGCCACTCGGCCGACACCCTCGTCAACGCGCTCCTGGCCCGGGCGGGCGGCTCGGACTACGGGGGGATCGCCGGGGTCTCGAGACCTGGCATCGTGCATCGGCTCGACCGCGACACGAGCGGGCTGCTCATGGTCGCCAAGCACGATGGCGCCCAGGCCTCGCTCATGGCCCAGCTCAAGGCCCGACGGATCAAGAAGACCTATCTCGCCCTGGTCCAGGGCAGCGTGGCTGCCGCGGTCGGCCGGATCGAGGCGCCGATCGGTCGGGATCCCAAGCGGCGGACCCGGATGGGCGTCGTCGCCGACGGGCGGCCGTCGGTCACGGGCTACCGGGTCAAGGAGCGGTTCGACGGCTGGTCGCTGCTGGAGCTGGACCTCGTCACCGGCCGGACGCACCAGATCCGCGTCCACCTCGATGCGATCGGGCATCCAGTGGCGGGCGACCCGCTCTACGGGGGCGCCCTCGCTCGGCGCGGCCCCGATGGGCTGGACCGCCTGTTCCTCCACGCCTGGCGGCTCGAGCTGAACTCGCCGGCCGACGGGCACCTGATCCGGGCGACCGCCGCGCTGCCCGTTGACCTCGAGGCGGTGCTCGATGGGCTTCGCCAGGGGAGTGCGGCCCGTTGACCGGCGGATCGATCGACGAGATCGAGGCCGGTGGTTTCGGCGACCCGGTCGAGGGCGCGCCCGGCGCCCAGCTCATCATCATCTCCGGACCCAGCGGCGTCGGGAAGGACACGATCATCGACGCGCTTCGCGAGCGCCCGCACGTTCCGCCGCACCACTACGTCGTGACGTGCACGACCAGGGCGCCCCGGCCGGGCGAGATCGAAGGCGTGAGCTACCACTTCCTCGATCGCGAACGGTTCCTGGCCCTCCGCGATGCCGGCGGACTGCTGGAGGCGAACGAGGTGCACGGGAACTGGTACGGGACGCCACGCTCGGAGGTCGCCCGCGCGCTCACCGCCGGCCAGGACGTCATCCTCAAGATCGACGTCCAGGGCGCCCAGCACGTCAAGGAACGGGTGGCCGAGGCGCTCCTCGTCTTCGTCGTGCCCCCATCGCTCGAGGCGCTCTTCGGTCGGCTGCGGTCACGCGCGACCGAGACCGCCGACGAGCTCGAGCTCCGTCAACGCAACGCGGCCATCGAACTGGCACGTCAGGAGGACTACGACCACGTCGTCGTCAACGAGACCGGCCAGGTCGACCGGACCGCCGGGACGATCGACGCGATCATCGCCGAGACCCATCGGCTCCACCCGACGCGCCGGGTCCGCCTCTAGCGAGCGCTCGTGACCACGCTCGGACTCGAGCCGGATCACGGGTCCGACGTCGCGGCGGCCCGGCTCGTCGAGGTCGCGGTCGACGCCGCCGGCGCGGCCGGTGCGCGGACCTACACGTACCTGGTCCCTGAGGACCTTGCCGATCTCGAGCTCGGCGAGGCGGTCCTCGTCGACTTCGGCCGGCGCCAGGCGCTCGGGATCGTGCTGGGCGAGGCCGCGTCGGTCCCGGCCGGCGTGCTGCCCAAGCCGATCGTCGAACGCGTCCGGGCCGACGGACCGCTGCTGCCGCCCCTCGGCCTCGGCCTCGCCCGCTGGATCTCGGCCCACTACCTCGCCCCGCCCGCCCTCGTCCTGCGGGCGATGCTGCCGCCGGGCATGCTCGAGCGCCTGGAGCTCGTCGCCGAGCGTGCCCCGGGCGACATCGCGCTGGAGGGTCTCGGCCCGGTCGAACGCGATCTGCTCGATCAGCTGGCGGCGGGTCCGAAGCCCGCGCGTGGTCTCGCCGCGCCCGAGGGACGGGCCGGTCTCGTGCGACGCCTGCGGGCCCTCGCGGCCGGCGGCGCGATCTCGCTGGACTGGACGTTGCTCGCCGCGTCCGGCGGTCCGCGGTATGAGCGCTGGATCGAGCTGACGGCCGAGGGCCGGGACGCGGCAGCGACGCTCGCGGGCGGCGGAAGGCTGTCCGGACGACCGCTGGGTCCACGGCAAGTCGCCGCCCTCGCTGAACTGGCCGGCCCCGGAGAGGGCGAGGGCGCGGGCGTGCCGGTGGCAGCGCGCCATGCCCGGGGCGGAGGTCGCGGCGCGCCATGGCTCCTCGGCGATCGCCGGCCTCGTCCGACGTGGGTTGGTCGCATCGGAGATCCGCGAGCGCCCACGACGGCCACTTGCCGGTCGTGCGGCTGGACGGCGAGGGGGACGGCCGGCGAGCTCGGACCTCACGCCACCCCAGGCCGAGGCCGTCGAGACCATCCGGACCGCGATGACCGCCGGCGACGCGACCCCGCTCCTGCTGGACGGCGTGACGGGCGGCGGGAAGACCGCGATCTACGTGGAGGCGATCGGCTCGGCGCTCGACGCCGGTCGACGCGTCCTGATGCTCGTGCCGGAGATCTCGCTGGCCCTGCCGTTGGTCGATCGGCTGCGCGCCGACGTCGACGCGCGGATCGCCCTCGTCCATTCGGGACTCGGCGATGGCGAACGAGCCGATGAATGGCGGCGGATCCGTGGTGGTGAGGCGGACATCGTCGTCGGGACGCGGCTCGCGGTGCTGGCGCCGCTCCCGGATGTCGGCCTCGTCATCGTCGACGAGGAGCACGAGGCGGCCTACAAGAGCGACCGCACGCCGCGTCTCCAGGCTCGCGACGTCGCGATCGAGTTGGCCCGCCAGGCCGGGGCGGCCGTCGTGCTCGGATCGGCGACGCCGGCCGTGGACAGCCTCGGCCTCGCCCGGGCCGGTCGATACCGCCGGATCGTGCTGCCCGGACGCCCGATCGGGCAGCTACCCGACGTGACGGTCGTCGACCTCCGGGCCGAGCTCGCCGCGGGCGAGCGTGGCCTCCTGTCGCGACCGCTGGCGACGGCGATCGGTGCCCTCGACACCGGCGTCGGCGAGCAGGCGATCCTCGTCCTCAATCGGCGTGGCAGCGCCTCGGTCGTGCTGTGTCGCGACTGCGGGCATGTCCAGGCGTGCCCGGATTGCGAGCGGCCACTGGTCTACCACCAGGCCGGGACCACGCTGCGCTGCCACCACTGCGGCCGGGCCACGCCGCTCGCGACGCGATGCCCGAACTGCGCCTCGCCCCGCATCCGGTACCTCGGTGGCGGCACCGAGCGGGTCGAGCGCGAGGTTCGCGAGCGGTTTCCGGGGCTCCGCGTCGGTCGCCTGGATCGCGACGTCGTCGAGCGTCGGGGCGCAGCGGAGCGGGTCATCGACGCGTTCTCGGATGGCCGGATCGACGTCCTCGTCGGGACGAGCCTCGTGGCCAAGGGCCTCGACATCCCCGCCGTGACCCTCGTCGGGGTGGTCTCCTCCGACATCGCCCTCAACCTGCCCGACGAGCGCGCCGCCGAGCGGACGTACCAGCTCCTGAGCCAGGCGATCGGCCGGGCGGGCCGCGGCGATCGGCCGGGCCGCGCCTTCCTCCAGACGTATCAGCCCGACCATCCGGCGATCCTCGCGGCAGCCGGTGGCGACCCGGCGCCGTTCTACGACCACGAACTCGCCCTGCGCGAACGGTTCGGCTCGCCCCCGTTCGGTCGGGTGGTGAAGCTGACGGTCGGACTGGCCGATCGGGATGCGGCCGAACGGGAGGCCGTCGCCATGGCCGACCGCCTTCGCGCCCGGGCGGCAGAGGAGGGGAGCGCCGTGACCGTCGCCGGACCCGCCCCGGCCTACATCGCCCGCAGGTCGGATCGGTGGCGGTTCAACCTGGTCCTGCGCGGCGCCGACCCGGCGGCCCTGCTCGGCGATGGCGTCGAGGCGCCGTGGTCCGTCGATGTCGACCCGGAATCGCTGCTCTGAGCCCCTTGGTCCGGTTCGTGCGACGATGAAAGGCCCCAGAGGAGGACGCTCGATGACCGAACCGAACCAGACTCCGCCCAGCCCCGACCACGGCGACCAGCCGCCCGGCCCGACGGATGCCGGCGCCCCGCCGAAGCAGAGCCCCGCCGCGGCTTCGCTGCTCGCTTCGCTCCGCGAGGCGATCGACGACATGACCGAGCGCGCCACCCCGACCGTCCGCGAGGTCTCGGCGCGCGTCGCCGAGCTGACCTCGACCGCGGCGGCCAAGGCGGCGCCCATGGCCAAGCGGGCCGGCGACGCCACCGCCGAAGCCAGCGGCAAGTTCGCCGAGCGATCGCGCCACTGGGCCGAGGAGGTTCGCGGTGCGATGGCCAATGCCGAGGCCACGACGCCCGCCGCGCCGACGGCCACCGCGACCGAGCCTCCGCCCGCTCCGGTCGTCGAGCCCGACGCGCCGACAAGCGACGCGAACGGACCAGGGACGCCCGCCTCCTGACGAGCAACGAAACCGGGACGCCCACAGGCGATGATGGGCGTCCCCTCGATATACTCGGGAACATGAGCGTCCGACCGATCGTCATGCTCGGCGACCCGCGCCTTCGACTGAAGGGCTTGCCCGTCGACAGCTTCGGCAAGTACCTCCACGAACTGCTCGACGACCTCGCGCACACGATGCGCGACGCGCCAGGCGTCGGCCTTGCGGCGCCGCAGCTGGGCGAGGCCCTCCAGGTGTGCGTCATCGAGGTCGAGAACCAGCTCCACGAGCTGGTCAACCCGCGGATCGTCCGCGGGAACGGCGACGACCGCGACCTCGAGGGCTGCCTCTCGATCCCGGGCTACGTCGCGTATGTGACCCGGCGCGAGCGCGTCTGGGTCGTGGCCCAGAACCGGCACGGGCAGAAGATCAAGCTCGCAGGCACGGGGCTGCTGTCCCGCGCCCTCCAGCACGAGCTCGACCATCTCGACGGCAAGCTCTACATCGACTACCTCGATTCGATGGATGAGCTGATGGTCGTCGGGGCCGGCGACGAGGAGGACGACGCGGAGATCCGCGAGGCGACGAGCGCCCTCGCGTGACCCGGAACGGGCCGAGCCCGCGTCCGGTGCGGACCGTCTTCATCGGCAGCGGCGGGTTCGGCATCCCGACCCTTCGGATGCTGGCCGGTCATCCATCGATCGGCCTGGTCGGCGTGGTGACCGCCCCCCCGAGGACCGCCGGCCGCCAGATGGGGCTGACCGCGACGCCGATCGCGGAGGAGGCTGAGCGACTCGGCATCGAGGCGATCCTGACGCCGGCCCGACTACGAGAACCTGACGCCATATCCCAGGTCCTGGGCCATGACCCGGGCCTGGCGATCCTCGCGGACTACGGGCAGATCGTGCCTGCGGCGCTGCTGGACATGCCGTTCGGCGCCCTGAACCTGCACCCGTCCCTGTTGCCCCGCCACCGGGGCGCGACGCCGATCCCGGCCGCGATCCTTGCTGGCGATCCCGAGACAGGCGTGTCGCTGATGCGGATGGACGAAGGGCTCGACACCGGCCCGATCGTCGCCGTCGAGCGGATCGACCTGGACGGCACGGAGATCGCCCCCGAGCTCGAGGACCGGCTCGCCGTGCTTGGTGCGTCGCTACTCGAGCGCTCGATCGAACCCTGGCTGGCGGGGCAACTCGAACCCCGCCCGCAGTCGGCCCATGGGGCGACGCTCACGCGGCCGCTCCGCCGCGAGGACGGACGCCTGGATCCCGATCGATCGGCGCCGGAACTCGAGCGCCACGTGCGTGCCTACCAGCCCTGGCCGGGTTCGTTCATCGACACGCCATCCGGTCGGTTGGTCGTGTGGCGCGCGATCCCGGACACCGACGCACACGGCGGGCGACCGGGCGTGTTCGATGCCGTCGGTCTGGGAACGGGGCATGGCGACCGGCTCCGGCTCATGGAGGTCCAGCCGGCCGGCCGCAACCGGATGTCCTGGGAGGCGTTCGTCCGCGGCCGGCCGGGGATCATCGGCAGCGCCGTGGTCCCGGTCGAGTGAGCGGGCTGCGCTAGCATCAACCGCGTGACATCCGACGACCGACCGGGGCTCTCCGGCCTGACCCTCGACGACCTGCGGGCGTGGCTGGACGCCCGCGGCGAGCCCGCCTATCGCGCCCGCCAGATCGCGGATGCCGTGTGGCGCGGCGGCGGTGTCGACGACCCCGCGGCCATCGCCACGCTCCCGGCCCCATTGCGAGCGGCGCTCGGCGAGGCCTTTCGCGTCGACACGGTGGCCGACACCGAGATCCGCCTCGCCGACGAGGGCCAGACCGAGAAGGCGCTGCATCGCCTCGATGACGGCGCACTCATCGAATCGGTGCTGATGCACTACCCGGCTCGGGCCGGGAGCCGCGAGCGGCACACGCTCTGCATCTCGAGCCAGGCCGGCTGCGCCGTCGGCTGCCCGTTCTGCGCGACGGGCGAACTGGGCCTGACCCGGGACCTCGACACCGCCGAGATCGTCGACCAGGTCCGTCACGCGGCCCGGCGCCTGGCCGCCGACGACCGACGCCTGACGAACATCGTGTTCATGGGCATGGGCGAGCCGCTGCTCAACCTCGACCGGGTGCTGGCCTCGGTCGAGGCGCTCAACGACCCGGAGCGGTTCGGCCTCGGGGCGCGGCACATCACGGTGTCCACCTCCGGCGTCGTGCCCGGGATCCGGCGGCTGACGGCGCTCGGGCCCCAGTTCACGCTCGCGATCTCCCTCCACGCGGCGCGCGACGCCCTGCGGGACGTGCTCGTGCCGCTGAACCGGCGGTGGCCGGTGGCGCACGGTCATCGAGGCTGCCCGCGAGCACGCGCGCGCGACCGGCCGGCGGATCACCTACGAGGTGACGATGATCGGCGGTGTGAACGACACCGACGTCGACGCGTCGGCGATGGCCGAGCTCCTCCGCGGCGACCACGCCCACGTCAATCTCATCCCGATGAACCCGGTGGCCCACACGCCGTGGTCGGCGAGCCCGATGCCTGTCATCGAGCGGTTCGCCGCGACGCTGCGTGGGGCCGGCATCGGGACCACGATCCGACGCAACCGCGGCCAGGAGGTCGGGGCGGCCTGTGGACAGCTCGCCGCCGAGCGCGCCGGCGAGCCCCCGGCCCCGACCGTCGCACGCCGGCGCGAGCGACTCGAGGCCGAGAGTGCCGCGGCGTTGCGTGGCGAGCGCAGTCACGACCCGGTGCCCGCCGGGGTGGGGGACTAGGCGTGGCCGACGGCCGGGCCCGCGTCGCGGCGAGCATCCTCGATTCGGATCTCTCGAACCTCGCCTATGCCGTCCGGCGCGTCCAGAAGGCCGGCGCGGACCGCATCCACCTCGACGTCATGGACGGACACTTCGTCCCGAACCTGACGTTCGGTGCCAGGACGATCAAGCACCTGCGCCCGCGGACGGAGTTGCCGTTCGACGCGCACCTGATGATCAGCGAGCCGGGTCGCTACATCGAGGAGTACCTCGATGCCGGCTGCGACTCGATCACGTTCCACGTCGAGATCGACGAGCCGATCGCCCCGACGCTGCGCGCGATCCGGGACGCCGGCCGGGCAGCAGGGCTGGCGGTCAAGCCCGGGACGCCCCTGTCGTCCCTGGAGCCCTACGCCGAGCTGCTCGACATCGTGCTGGTCATGACGGTCGAGCCCGGGTTCGGCGGCCAATCGTTCATGAAGGACGTCGCACGGGACAAGCTGCTGGCCGCTCGCGAGGTCCTTCGCCACAAGGCGCACGGCGGCGAGGTCCACGTCGATGGGGGGATCAACCGCGAGACAGCCGAGCTTGCCGGTGCGCTCGGGGTCGATGTCCTCGTGGTCGGCTCCGCGCTGTTCATCAAGGGCCACGACATGGGCCGCGAGATCCGCCTCATCCGCGCCCTCGCCGACGAGGGCTACCAGTTCGAGCTCAACGGCGGCGTACCGCCGATCCCGCGGGACCGCATGATGCTGTTCACGAGCCTCCCGAAGCCGTTCGCCCGCCGCCTGATGGACGAGATCGAGGCCGGCGGCATCCCGGTCGTCATGCTCCGCGGCGACGGTCAGATGAACCCCGACGGCGTCCGGGACTTCGACCTGCTCGTGCCCGCCACCGTCGAGGCGCTGGTCGCCGAGCGCCACGCCGGCGCCAGGGACGCCTACCAGGTCGAGGCGACGGCCTGGCGGGAGGCGTTCATCCGGGAACACGGCGTCGTCGAGCCCCGCCCCCTCCCGTGAGGGCGCTCCTGCAGCGGGTGTCCCGGGCGGACGTCCGGGTCGAGGACGAGACGGTCGGTTCGATCGAGGGCGGCCTCGCGATCCTGCTGGGGGTCGGACCCGATGACACCGAGGCCATCGCCGACGACCTGGCCCGCAAGGCCGCCGAGCTGCGCATCTTCCGCGACGACGAGGGCCGGACGAACCGCTCGCTCCTCGACGTCGGCGGGGCGGCCCTGGTCGTCTCCCAGTTCACGTTGTTCGCGGACACCCGGCGTGGTCGCCGTCCCGGCTTCGTCGGCGCGGCGCCCCCGGACATCGCCGAGCGGCTCTACGAACGATTCGCGGCGACGCTGCGGGGGATGGGCGTGCCGGTCGCGACCGGGCGCTTCGGGGCGGAGATGGCGGTCGAGCTCGTCAACGACGGCCCGTTCACGATCTGGCTCGACACCGACGCCTAGCCCGACCGGCGAGACCGCCCGGATCAGCCGTCGCCCGTCCGACCGGTGTGGTATTCGAGCCGCAGGCCGAGGTCCTGTGGGTAGTTGCCGAACCCACGGCCGAACAGGTTGAGCCCGCCGACGTTGTCGGCATCGGGGCGGACGCCGATCCTGATGACGATGGGCGCGCCCGACACGACGCCGACGGCATCAAGATCGACGGTCGAGAGATTGATGCCGTCGATGGTCGTGCCCCGGCCGGTGACAAGCCAGCGCTTCAGCACCCCGAACTGCGAGTCCTTCTCCTCCCACCATGAGGGGGTCAGTCGACCCCGCTGGCCCCCGAAGTCGGACGGACAGGTCCACTCTCCCAGGAAGACGCCATTGACCCACACGCCGATGTCACTCGGCCAATCGAGATGGTGGAGCGGCGCCTCGCTGCAGATCTCGGCGGTCAACTGCAGCGAGTCGATGCGTGCGCCCGGTGGGACGCGATTCGGGAACCGGTACTCCACGAACCCGACTCGGAACCAGAGCAGTTGCGCGTTGAGCCGATCCGGCTCGTAGAACGCGGACGGGTCGTCCATGAACCCGATCAGGCCGGTCGCGCTGACGAGACCACAGGTCGGCTCCACCGAGAAGTCGGAGAAGCCTCCGATCGGCATGTCGATGTCAACGGCATCGCCGGTGTGATGGAGCCCGCGCGGCAGATCGAAGACCAACTCGTCGTAGGTCCGTGCACATACCTTCTGGAGCCCGCGGCTGGCGGGTCGCAGCTCCGTGTGGATCAGGCCTGCACGTTCGAGCGCCGTGATATGCATGGTCGCTGTGGACGCGGGCAGACCCATGTCCTTCGCGATCTGGTTGACGGCGACGACGCGGTCGCCCAGATACCGAAGGATCGCCACGCGGGTGTCGTTCGCGAGCGCGCGAAAGATCTCCGCGGCGTGTCCTTCGCCCGTGGTGCCGTCCACGTGGAAGCTCTTGCGGGCCGCGACCCGGTGGTTTGTTTCCATCTGTGAGGTATCCAATCCTGACGGACTCACGCCATGCGGAAGGAGCATAGACGCTCAGACGGGACAATATCAAGACAGGTCTTGCTGTCGCATTGACATTGATGCTAGGGTAACTTGGCTTGATTCAGCTAGACCTGTGCGAATCCCCGGCGTCGAGGCTGGACGAGCGCCCCACGCGGCCCGATCGGGTGATCGACCGATCGCACAGGCCGACCGACCGCGAGGGTCGGCCGGCGGAGGAGGAAGCTTCGATGCGCATTCGCGTTGCCGCTCTTTCGAGGGCGTCGGCCTTGTTGGCGGGTGTGGCGATCGTCGCCGCCTGCGCCAGTCCCGGAGCCTCGGCACCAGCCGCCAGCGGCGGTCAACAGGTCGTGCAGACGGCCGCCGCCGGCGATGCATGCACGTCGGACAAGTACAACGGGGGCGTGCCCAAGCTGGACCTGAAGGCGGCGACGGTCGGGTTCGCGCAGTCCGAGAAGGAGGCCAACCCGTTCCGGATCGCCGAGACGCAGTCCGTCAAGGACGAGGCGGCCAAGCTCGGGATCAAGCTGCTGACGACCAACGCCGAGTCCGACCTGAACAAGGAGATCTCCGACATCAAGGGGATGATCGACCAGGGCGCCCAGGTCCTGATCATCTCGCCGCTCAACTCCGAGGGGCTGGATCCGGCGCTCGACTATGCCAAGGAGAAGAAGGTGCCGATCATGACGATCGATCGGTTCCTGACGACCAAGACGGCATGCACGGACTACATCGGCTGGGTCGGCTCTGACTTCGTGGAGCAGGGCAAGCGAGCGTTCGACGCCCTGAGTGCCGCGACCGGCGACAGCTGCAATCTCGCCGTCCTGCTCGGCGCGGCCGGCGTCAACGTGACGAACGATCGCCAGCAGGGCTTCGAGGACCAGATGGCCGCCAAGGCCTCCAAGATGAAGGTCATCGCCAAGCAGGCCGCTGACTACGAGCGCGCCAAGGGGCAGACCGTGACCGCGCAGCTGATCCAGGCGAACCCCGAGATCAACTGCATCTACGCCCACAACGACGAGATGGCACTTGGCGCCGTGGCCGCGCTGAAGGACGCGGGCAAGCAGCCGGGTGACGTGAAGATCCTGACGATCGACGGGACCAAGGGCGCGGTCCAGGGCATCATCGATGGCTGGATCAGCGGGGTCATCGAGTCCAACCCGCGCTTCGGCCCGCTGGCGTTCAAGGCCCTGTCCGACTTCTACGGCGGTGCCGGAGTGCCCGTCAAGACCATCATCTCCGACAAGGAGTACACGAAGGACAACGCGGCGAGCGAACTGCCGAACGCGTACTGATCGTCCCCTCGTACCGGCCCGTCTGACCTCGGCTGCTCCTGGGTCATGCGGGCCGGTACGGATTCCTGCGACCATCGAGCCGTGAGGGTCCCGTGACGCCGACCGCCCAGGCCGCCGTGCTCGAGGTTCAAGACGTCTCGAAACGCTTCGGGGGCGTCGTGGCCCTGGCCGAGGTCTCGCTCGAACTGCACCCCGGCCAGGTCCATGCCCTCGTCGGCGAGAACGGCGCCGGCAAGTCGACCCTGATCAAGGTGCTCACCGGGGTCCACCAGCCGGATCAGGGCAGGATCATCTATCGCGGGTCGCCGGTCACCTTCGATCGGCCGCTCGATGCCCAGGCGGCGGGCATCAGCACCATCTACCAGGAAGTCAACCTCGTGCCGCTGGTCAGCGTGGCCCGCAACCTGTTCCTTGGGCACGAGCCGACCAACCGCCTCGGGCTGATCGATTTCGATCGGATGCATCGGGAGGCGGAGGTCATCCTGGCCAGGTACGGCATCCGGGTGGATGTGCGCCGGCCGCTGCGTGAGCTCGGGCTCGGTGTCCAGCAGATGGTGGCCATCGCGCGGGCGATCGCCGCCGACCATCGCGTCGTCATCATGGATGAACCGACATCCTCACTGGAACCTCGCGAGGTCGAACGACTCATGGAGGTCGTCGATCTCCTCCGGCGCGAAGGCGTCGCGGTCGTGTACGTCACGCATCGCCTGGACGAGGTGTTTCGCGTCTGCGACCGGGTGACCGTGCTCCGTGACGGTCGCAGGGTCCACACCGGCGACGTCGCCGGGATCACCCGCCTCGAACTCGTCTCCCGGATGCTCGGTCGGGAGGTCTCAGACGTCGCTCGCGCGCGGACGCGTTTCAGCAGCCACGAAACGACCCAGCTGACTGAACCGGTCCTGCGCGCGACCGATCTCACCCGGCGCCATGTCCTGGACCACGTATCGCTGGAGGCTCGCCCCGGCGAGGTCGTGGGCCTGGCCGGCCTGCTTGGATCGGGCCGAACGGAGACGGCGAAGGCCATCTATGGCGCCCAGCCGCTCGACGATGGATCGGTGGAGGTCGGCGGTGTGCCGATCCGACTGGGTTCCCCTCGGATCGCCCTGGCGGCCGGCGTCGCCCTCATCCCCGAGGACCGCAAGGCCGATGGGATCATCCCGTCGCTGTCCGTTCGGGACAACATCGTCCTCGCGGCGCTGCCGGCCTTGTCGCGGGGCGGTTTCGTGTCGGAGCGACGGCAGGATGCCATCGTCGAACGCCTGATGGCGCGGCTGCGGATCAAGGCATCCGGTCCTGACCAGCGAGTCGGTGAGCTGTCGGGCGGCAACCAGCAGAAGGTCCTGCTCGCCCGCGTGCTGTGCCTCGAGCCGCGCGTCCTCATCCTCGACGATCCCACGCGCGGGATCGACATCGGCGCCAAGGCGGAGATCCAGGCACTCATCAGCGAGCTGGCGGAGGGCGGACTGGCCGTCGTCCTCATCTCCTCCGAGCTGGAGGAGGTCGTCGAGGGTTCGGACACGATCGTCGTGCTGCGTGATGGAGCGGTCGTCGGGACCATGACGGGCACCGACGTCACGCAGGATGGCGTGATGGCCCTCATCGCGGCGGCAGCGCGCGAGGCTGATTCGGACCCTCTGACCGACTCGACAGGCGGCCTGCATGACAGCATCTGAGCTGGTGCCCGGCGGCCGGACCGTCACCCGCGACGAGGTCCTCGACTGGATCACGGAACGTGGCGTCTACGTCGCCCTGCTCCTGTTGATCGCGTTCAACCTGGTCTTCACGCCCCGGTTCGCCGAGGTCGACAACATCCGACTGCAGTTCGTGCAGGTCGTCCCGGTCGCCATCATCGCCCTGGGGATGGCGCTCGTCATCGGCACGAGGGGCATCGACCTGTCGGTCGGTTCCGTCATGGCCATCGCCTCTGCGCTGCTGGCGCTCTACCTTGGGTACGGACCCGTGGTGGCCATCACCATCGCCCTCCTCGGGGGCGTCGCCGTGGGCATCGTCAACGGCGTGTTGATCTCGCGCTTCGGGATCCAGCCCATCGTCGCGACGCTGGCGCTGCTCGTGGGTGGTCGTGGGCTGGCGCTGGTGATCGCCCAGGGCCGACTGACGGAGATCTTCGATCCGACCCTTGGCGCCATCGGGTCGAATCGCTTCTTCGGGATCCCGATCGTGGTGTTGATCACCCTCGGCGTGGCACTGATCGTCGCGACGCTCGTCGCCCGGACGACGTTCGGCCGGTACGTCGTGGCGATCGGCGGCAATCCCGAGGCCAGCACGCTGGCGGGCGTCCCGGTCCGGCGCACGCTCATCTCGGTCTACGTGCTCTGCGGACTGCTCGCGGCCCTCGCCGGGGTCATCCAGACCGCTCGGTTGAGCGCGTCCGATCCCTCGTTCGTCGGGAACCTGATCGAGTTGAGCGCGATCACGGCCGTGGTGGTGGGCGGGACCCCGCTGTCGGGCGGCCGAGTCCGGATCATCGGGACCCTGGCCGGCGCGATGTTGATGCAGCTGATCGCCGCGACCCTGATCACCCACAACCTGCCCGATTCGGGGACGAGGATGGTGCAGGCCGTGATCATCCTGGGCGCCGTCTTCCTCCAGCGCCAACGGAACCCGACATGACGACCGCGACCGGGGGCCCCGGCGACCGAGGGCTGTCGCCCCTTGCGGTCGGCGACCGCGACGACGCGGCGCGAGCCGCCGAACGGCGCGAACGGCTGGCCGGCACGCTGCAGCGGGGCGGTGCCTTCGTCGTCCTCGCGATCGTGACGATCCTCGCGTCGATCGTGTTCGGTACCCGCTTCGCGAGCGTCGACAACTTCCTGAACATCCTCGAGGCGAGTTCGTTCCTTGGCCTCGTTGCCGTCGGGATGACGTTCGTCATCATCGGCGGCGGGATCGACCTTTCGGTGGGATCGCTGCTCGCGTTGTCGGCGGTCCTCGCCGCGTATGGGTCCCAGTACGGGAGCGTGGCGGCGGTCGCCCTCCCGCTGGGCGTCTGTGGCTTCATCGGGCTGGTCAACGGCGTCCTCGTCGCCCGCGCCCGGATGGCCGCGTTCATCGTCACCCTCGCCACGCTGCTGTTCGCACGCGGCCTGGCATTCGCGGTCTCGGATGAGGGCAACACGATCTTCCACATCGATGCCGACCTCGCCGTCCTCTGGCTCGGGCAGGGATCGATCTACGGGATCCGGGTGCCGATCATCATCGCGGCGATCGTGTTCGCCGTCGGCTGGGTCGTCCTGACCCGAACGCGGTACGGGATGGCGGTGACGGCGATCGGCGGCAGTGAGGATGCGGCGCGTCTGATGGGCCTGCCGATCGCTCGCGTCAAGACCGCGATGTACCTGATCAGCGGCCTGCTGGCCGGACTCGCCGGCCTGTTGGTGGCCGCTCGGTCGTCGTCGGGTCAATCGACGATCGGCGTCGGTCTCGAGCTCCAGGCGATCGCCGCGGTCGTGATCGGCGGGACGCTGCTGACCGGCGGATCGGGCTCGATCATGGGCACGCTGGCGGGCGTGCTCCTGCTCAACGTCATCAACAACGTCATCAACCAGGTGGGCACGCTCAGCTCCTACTTCCAACAGGTCGTCAGCGGCGTGTTCCTCATCATCGTCGTGCTGGTGCAGCGCTACCTGAGCCGGGAGCAGCGATTGTGAGCACGACCAGTCGATCCGAGGTGCCCTGATGACGGCCAGACCCACGCTCCGCTTCGGGCTGTTCCTGAGCCAGGCGAGCCGGACGTGGACGCAGGTGCTCGACGACTTCGTCCTCGCCGAGACGCTCGGCTTCGACCATGCCTGGCTGGTCGACCACCTCATCGACACCGACGGCTCGCCCGAGGATGGGTGCCTGGAGAGCTGGACCCTGCTGGCCGCCATCGCGGCGCGGACCGAGCGCATCCGGCTCGGGGTCCTCGTGACCAGCAACACCTTCCGGCACCCGGCACTCCTGCTCAAGGAAGCCGTCACGGTCGACCACGTCAGCGGCGGACGGCTGACCCTTGGGATCGGGACGGGCTGGAACGAGGATGAGCACCGTCGCTACGGGATCGATCTCCCGGCCCGGCCGGAACGGGTCGACCGGTTCGAGGAGGCGGTCGAGCTGATCAGCTTGCTGATGAGCCAGGAGCGGACGACCTTCGAAGGCCGCTACTACCAGCTCAACGACGCGCATCTCGAGCCGCGACCCGTCCAGCGGCCCCGGATCCCGATCCTCATCGCCGCCCATCGGCCGCGCATGCTGCGCATCGCCGCGCGCTACGCCGACCAGTGGGACACGTTCGCGTCGCTTCCGGGGGCGTCCACCGACGGCGTCGACGCCGAGCTCGCCGAGCAGATCGCCGCGCTCGACGCCGCGTGCCGGGAGGTCGGGCGGGACCCGGCTGAGATCCGGCGATCGACCTGGGTCACGAGCGAGGCCCTGCGCTCGACCGACGCGTATCTCGACTTCGTCCGACGCCACCATCGGCTCGGCTTCACCGACTTCTCGACGGTCCGCCCCGAGCCCGGCGACGAGCCCGTCCTGCGGACGATCGCCACCGAGATCATCCCTGAGCTGCGCGCCGGCCGACTTCTCGACTGAGCCAGGACAACAGAAGACCGGTCGTCGCTGGACGACCGGTCGGGAGCCGCGGGGACTGGTGTCCTACTTGGCGGACTTGGTCAGCGTGCGGCGGCAGCGGGTGCAGACGAGCGACCTGGTCGGGACGCCCTTCACCTCGATGACGAGGGGCTGGAGATTCGGCTGCATCCGGCGATGGGCGCGGACACGGTTCATCCCCGACGACTGGGGGTTGAAACCGGCCATGGATGTCTTGCCGCAGATGGCGCAGGCGCGGGCCATTCGTGGTCCTCAGGGTTCGTTTGGGAGGGTCCGTGCTCGTACGAGCCCGAACGGAAGCGGTAGGATACCACAGGCCTCCGGCGCCCCAGGATGGTCGCCGCCCGACCCCCATCGCGAGGAGGACGTCGCCCGCGTGCCACCCGAGCAGACGACCGGCCGCTCGCTCGTCACCCGCCGCGCGATCGTCGATGTCGTGCGGAATGCGACCCTCGGATCCTATGGCGTCACCGGCTTCGCCGGCGGTCCCTTCGCCCGACTGCTCGATCGCCTTGACCTGTCTCGGCCCGGGCTCCGCGTCCATCTTGACGACGGGCTCGACCTGGAGCTGGACCTCGACGTCGCCCTCGGCGTGCCGGTGGCCGAGGTCGCGCGACAGGTCGATTCGGCGATCCGGTACGCGGTCCGCCGCGCGCTCGACCTGGAGGTCCGGCGGCTGGTCATCCACATCGACGGGTTGCGGGTCCAGCCGGCCGGCGCGCCGCCCGCGGTGGTCCACGCGGACCCGACCGCGATCCGGCCAAGGGACCTCGCCGACAGCGGGACGGACGTCGCCTGATGCGGCGCCGGGCCTGCGATGGGGCCGGGCTCCTGGAGGCATTCCGGGCGGCCGTCGCCAACCTCGAGGCCCACGTCGAGGAGATCAACAGCCTCAACGTCTACCCGGTCCCTGACGGCGACACCGGTTCGAACATGTTCGCCACGGTCCGCGCCGCGCTCGACGAGGCGGAGGCGGCCGCCGGGCAGCCGGCCGATCGGATCGCGGCCGCGATCAGCTACGGGGCGCTCATGGGCGCGCGCGGCAATTCGGGCGTGATCACGAGCCAGATCTTCCGGGGCATGGCCGAGGCGCTCGACGGCAAGCGGCGTTTCAACGGCCTGGACCTGGCACACGCCCTGTCGGAGGGCACGCGGACGGCCTACGCCGCGGTCGCAAAGCCCGTCGAGGGCACCATCCTGACCGTCATCCGCGAGTCGGCCGAGGCCGCTGTCAGGGCCGCCGAGGTCGACGACGATCTCGCCGCCGTGCTGACCGCGACGGTCGAGGCAGCCGAGAAGTCCGTGGCGCGGACGCCGACCCTCCTCGCGATCCTGCGCGAGGCCGGCGTCGTGGATTCGGGCGGGCAGGGCGTCTACCGGCTCTTCCAGGGCGCGCTCCGGCACGCGATCGGACAGGCGCCGGCCGTTGCAGCCAGGACGTCCGCTCGCGTCGGTCCGGCACCGTCGACGCTCGTCGCCCACGCCGACGAGGGCTTCGGCTACGAGACGATGTACCTGCTCCAGGCGGCCCCGGCGCGACCGCTCGATGTCGATGCCATCCGGGTCCACCTGGAGTCGATCGGCGAATCGGTGCTGGTGGCCGGCGACGCCCGCGCGCTCAAGATCCACGTCCACAACGAGCGGCCGGACGAGGTCATCGCGTTCGGACTCAGCCAGGGATCGCTGAGCAAGATCAGTGTCGAGAACCTCGACAACCAGGCCAGGGACGTCCGCGAGACACGGGCCGCGGTGTTCACCACGGACGCCGATGACGGGGCCGCGACCCCCGAGGGCGACGCCACGGACGGCGCGACCCACCCAGACCGGAATGGCTCCGGCGCAGGGGCGTCCGACGGGGCCGGCGTCCTGCCACTGGGGGTCATTGCGGTCGTGGCCGGCGACGGGCTCGCGGCGATCTTTCGCGACTTCGGCGTCGCCGGTGTCGTCCAGGGCGGCCAGTCCTCGAACCCGAGCACCGGTGAGCTGCTGCAGGCGGTCGAGCAGGTCGATGCCCGCGAGATCCTGCTGCTGCCCAACAACCCGAACGTCGTCCTGGCCGCGCGCCAGGTCGCCGCGATGACCGAGCGGACGGTGGCCGTCGTCCCGACGCGGAACGCCGCCGAGGGCTTCGCCGCGCTGCTGGCGCTCGACCCGACGCTCGACGCGGCCGGAAACGCCGGTCCGATGACCGAGGCGGCCCGTGCGATCCAGACCGTCATCGTGACCGAGGCCGTCCGCGACGCGACGATCGGCGGCAAGAAGGTCAAGCGCGGCCAGACGATCGCCCTCGACCCCGACGACGGGCTGATCGCCGTCGACCGCGACCGCGAGAAGGCCGTCATCGCGGCGATGCAGGCCCTCAAGCCGGGCTACGAGCTGGTCAGCCTGTTCTATGGCGACGGCGCGGATCTCGCCGAGGCCGAGGGCATGGCCCAGCGGATCGGGGCGCTCACCCCGGGTGTCGAGGTCGAGGTCCGCCACGGCGGCCAGCCCTACTACCGATACCTCATCTCGGCCGAGTAGGCCGATGGCCCGGACGTCGGCGCCGACCCTGCCAGCGCCGGTCGATCCGGTCGAGCTGCTCTCGACGCCGCTCGGCGCGTCCGGGCTCGGGGCCGCCGCGACGCTCCGCAAAGCCGGCATCCGCCTCGGGTTCTACGACGTCCGCGACCTGTTGTTCCACCTGCCCCGGCGCTACGACGACCTGCGCGAGATGCAGCGGCTGGGCGACCTCGTCTGGACGGAGCCCGGGACCGTGGTGTCGGCGCGGGTCCGTGTCGCGGAGATCCGGGTCGAACCGACGTTCCGGCGGCGGGTCCAGCGAACGATCGCCAGGCTCGAGGACGAGACGGGGTCGATCGACGCGACCTGGTTCGGCCGCCGCTACATCGACCGGCGGTTGCGGGTCGGCGGTGAGGTCGTCGTCTCGGGCAAGGTCAAGCGCTTCGGCAAGAAGCTGACGTTCGACAACCCGGAGTTCCAGGCGGTCGCCGAGGAGGGAGCCGAGGTCCTCCACGCCGGCCGCATCGTGCCGGTCTACCGGTTGACGGCCGGGCTGACCGCCGCACGCCTGCGGACCGCCATCCGGGAGGCGCTCGATCGTGCGGGCCATGCCTACCCCGAGTACCTGCCCGATGCCCTCCGTCGCGGGGAGGGGTTGACCGGGATCGCCGCGGCGCTGGAGGAGGCCCACTACCCGGACACGTTCGAGGGCCGCGACGCCGCCCTCCGCCGGCTGGCGTTCGATGAGCTGCTGGCGCTCCAGATCGGCATGGTCGCCCGGCGGAGGCAGCGCGCCCGTGCCGCGTCGCCGGCCATCGCGCTCGACGACGCGGCGGACGTGGCGATCCGAAGCGCGCTGACCGAGGCCCTGACGGTCCGGGTGGGGCACGAGGTCGAGTTGACCGGCGACCAGCTGAGCGCCTCGGCGGCCATCCGCGGCGACTTGACCCGTTCCACGCCGATGCTCCGCCTCCTCCAGGGCGATGTGGGGTCGGGCAAGACCGCGGTCGCGGCGTATGCGCTCGCGGCCACGGCGCGGGCCGGCTTCCAGGGGGCGCTCCTGGCCCCGACCGACCTGCTCGCGCGCCAGCACGTCGAGACCGTCGGGGCCCTGCTCTCGGATCTCGGGATCGGTGTCACGCTCCTGACCGGCTCGCTCAAGGCCGAGTCACGGACCCGCGTCCATGAGGCGATCGCCTCGGGCCAGGCGACCGTCGTCGTGGGGACCCACGCCCTGATCGCCGACAAGGTCTCGTTCCGCGACCTGGGTCTGGTCGTCATCGACGAGCAGCACCGGTTCGGCGTGAGCCAGCGCGACGCGCTCGAGGCGAAGGCCGGCGGGCGACCACCGCACGTCCTGCTGATGACCGCCACGCCGATCCCGCGGACGCTCGGGCAGGTGCTCTACGCCGACCTCGATGTGTCGGACCTGCGCACGCCGCCGGCCGGTCGTGTGCCGATCCGGACCGGGATCCGACGTCCGGACGACCTCGAGGGCACGTGGGAGCGGGTGCGGACCGAGGCGGCCGCCGGCCACCGCACGTTCGTCGTCGTGCCGCTGATCGACGACACGGGCGCCGAGACCGAGACGGCCGTGGCGGCCGAGAGCGAGGCGGTCCGCCTGCGGTCGTTGCTGGCGCCGTTGCGCGTGGGCCTGGTCCACGGCCGGATGAAGGCCGCTGACCGCGACGCCGAGATGACCCGGTTCCGCGACGGCGAGCTCGACGTCCTGGTGGGCACCACGGTCGTCGAGGTCGGGGTGGACGTGCCCGAGGCGACGATGATGATCATCGAGGGCGCGGACCGGTTCGGGCTCGCCCAGCTCCACCAGCTCCGTGGCCGGGTCGGTCGCGGCTCGGTCGAGTCGTTCTGCGTCCTCGTCTCCGACTCGACCGACGAGGTGGCCCAGGCCCGGCTGAAGGCGGTCACCGAGACCCGCGACGGCTTCGAGCTGGCCGAGAAGGACTTCGAGCTGCGCCGCGAGGGCAACGTCCTCGGTCTCGCCCAGAGCGGCCTGCCCCAGCTGCGTGTCGCGTCGCTCCAGGACAAGGGCCACCAGGAGTTGGCCATGCGCGCGCGTGCGCATGCCGAGACGCTGCTCGATGAGCGCGGCGACCTCGGTGCCGGTGCCGACGCCCTCGGCAGCGAGTTGGCCAGCGGCTGGCTCCGGCGCGTGGCCGCCGGCGAGGCCGGCGAGGACGACGAGGACGGATGACGGATGCCTGACGCCGGGCGGGTCATCGCCGGCCGTGCCCGCGGGATCCGCATCGCCGGACCCGGTGGCGAGACCCGGCCGCTCGGCGACCGCGTCAAGCAGACGCTGTTCGCGATCCTCGAGCCCGACCTTCCGGACGCGCGTGTCCTGGACCTGTTCGCCGGGAGTGGCGCGGCGGGGCTCGAGGCGCTCTCCCGCGGTGCCGGCCACGTGACCTTCGTCGACCGCGATCCGGCGGCCATCCGGGTCATCACGGCGAACCTCGCGAAGACGCATCTCGACGGTCCGGCGACGCGGCTGGCCGGAACGGACGCCCTGCGCTGGCTCGCCGAGCCGGCCCGGACCGCGGAGCCGCCGTGGGACGTCGTCGATCGTCGACCCGCCGTACAAGGATGCCGAGCTGATGACCGCCGCCCTGCTGGCCGTCGACCCGCTCGTCCGGCCCGGCGGTCGGGTCGTGGCCAAGCACGCCCGGCAGACCCAGCCGCCGGAGGCCGCCGGGCTGCTAGCATCGGAGCGCGAGCGCCGCTTCGGCGAGACGACGCTGACCTTCTACCGGCGGACGGAGGGGCGATGAACATCGCGGTCTACCCGGGTTCGTTCGACCCGATCACCAACGGCCATCTCGACGTCATCGGCCGGGCGGCGACCGTCTTCGAGCGCGTGATCGTGGCCGTCCTGGCGAACCCGCGGAAGTCGCCACTGCTGCCGGTCGAGACGCGGATCCGCGTCATCCGCGACGCCCTGGCGACCGAAGGGCCGGCATCGGACGCGATCGAGGTGGCCTCGTTCGACGGCCTGACCGTCGACTTCTGCCGGGCGCGCGGCGCGCACGCCATCGTCCGCGGCCTGCGCGCGATCAGCGACTTCGAGGTCGAGATGCAGCTGGCCCACAACAACCGGGTCCTCGCGCCCGAGATCGACACGGTCTTCTTCATGACCTCGGTCGCCAACGGCTACGTCAGCTCGAGCCTCGTCAAGGAGATCGCGACGTTCGGCGGGGACGTGTCGTCGATGCTCCCCGAGGCGGCCGCCGAGGCCCTGCGCGAGGCACTCCCGAGGCCCTGACCGGCGGCCCGCGTGCCATACTTGGGCCGACGCGTGCCGGGTGCGGAAACGCCGAGCCAGGAGGGCAGTCCGATCGACATCATCTTCCTCGTCGAGCGCCTCGAATCGCTCATCGCGAACGGGAAGAAACTGCCCCTGACGACCAACGTCGTGGTCGACCAGAACGCGGCACTGGGCCTCATCGACGAGCTCCGCGTCGCCGTCCCCGAGGAGGTCCGCGCCGCCAAGCGCATCAACGCCGAGGGCGAGCGGATCATCGAGAAGGCCCAGGACGAAGCGGAGCGGATCGTCGCCAAGGCCCAGGAGCAGGCGGCGTTCCTGATCGACGAACGGGGCCTGACACAGGCCGCCGAGGCCACCAGCCTCGAGATCATCGGTGACGCCCATCGCGATGCCGACGAGATCCGCCGCGGCGCCGACGAATACGCCGTCAGCGTCCTGGTCGGCCTCGAAGGCGATGTCGTGAAGACCCTCCAGAGCATCAAGAAGGGGATCGCGATGCTCGATGAGCGGCGGGCCGACCTGACCGAGGCGCCCGAGCTCGAGCCGCTCGACGAGGCCTGGGAGCCCGAGACCGACGAGGCGCAGGAAGCCATCCGGCCATGACCTCGAGCCCGCCAGACGAACCGTTCGTCTGGAACGTGGCCGGGCTCCTCCACGGGCAGACCGGCGACCACCGCGACTACGTGGTCGCCGCCGCGCTGATCGACCTCCCCGACGACCTGCACCTCGCCGGTCCCATCGATGCCGTCGTCCGGCTGACCCGGACGAACCGCGGCGTCCTGGCCGATGCCGCGGTCCGCACGGCCCTCGCGATGGAATGCGTGCGCTGCCTGCGCCCCGTGACGGTGCCCCTCGAGATCCAGGTGACCGAGGAGTACCTGCCGACGATCGATCTCCCGACCGGCACGCCGCTGCCGATCGAGACCGAACCGGACGCCCCGCGGCTGACCGACCACCACGAGCTCGACCTGACGACGCCGATCCGCGAGGCGATCTCGCTGGCCGAGCCGATCGCGCCCCTCGACCGTCCCGACTGCCCCGGCCTGTGCATCGTGTGCGGCCAGCCGCTCGACGAGGGCGCCCACGACCATCCGAGCGACGACATCGACCCGCGCATGGAGGCCTTGCGCGGCTTCAAGCCCGATCGTGCGTGACGATGCGCCCGGTTTCACGGTAGACTCCGCCGTCGGCGTGGCGCCGTGCCCCGGCCAACCGGCACGAACGCGGCCACGCAGCACGAACCGACTGACAAGGAGCCCTCGACCTCATGGGTGTACCCAAGCGTCGCGTCTCGCATGCCCGCCAGGGCGAGCGCCGCGCACATCTCGCGATCGACCTGCCGAACCTCGAGGAGTGTCCGCACTGCCACGAGATGAAGCGGCAGCACCACGTCTGCCCGAACTGCGGTTACTACCAGGGCCGCCAGGCGATCATCCTCAAGCCTGCCGGCGACGACACCGCTCGCTGATCCCATGACGGAGCCGCGGCCCGCCCCGCTCGAGGCGCGGACCGATGGCGTCCGCGTCGCCGTCGACGCCATGGGCGGCGACCACGGCCCCGCGGAGATCGTGCCGGGCGTCATCGACTTCGCCCGCGACCATCCCGACGACCGCTGGATCCTCGTGGGCGACGAGGCGACGGTGCGCGGGATCGCCGGCACCCTCCCGGCGAATGTCACGATCGTCCACGCCTCGCAGGTCGTGGAGATGCATGAGCACCCGGCGCTCGCGCTGCGCGAGAAGAAGGATTCCTCCATCGTCGTCGCCACGGACCTCGTCCGACGGGGCGAGGCCGACGCAGTCATCACCGCGGGTCACACCGGCGCCGGGATGGCGGCGGCCGTCCTGCGGCTCGGGCGCCTGCCGGGGGTGGATCGGCCCGCCCTCGCCGTGCAGATGATCACCGCCAGCGGGCCCATGGTCCTGCTCGACATCGGCGCCAACCCCGACTCGACCGCGGAGAACCTCGTCCAGTACGCCCAGATGGGGGCGATCTTCGCCGAGCGGGTCCTCGGCGTGGCGGAGCCGCGGGTGGCCCTGCTGTCGATCGGTGAGGAGAAGGGCAAAGGCGACGCGCGGATCGCGCAGGCGACCGAGCTGCTCGACGCCACCGACCTGCACTTCGTCGGCAACATCGAGGGCAAGGACCTCACGGCCCACCAGGCCGACGTCGTGGTCTGCGACGCGGTGCTCGGCAACGTCGTCATCAAGTTCTTCGAGGGCCTGTCGGGCTTCATCTTCGACCTGTGGCGGGCGGAGTTCCGGCGGGGCCTTCGCGGTCGTCTCGCGTATGGCCTCCTGCGGCCGGGCGTCGAGCGGATCCGCGACGTCTTCGACTACGAGCGCGCCGGGGGCTCACCGCTGCTCGGGGTCAAGGGGACGGTCATCATCACCCATGGTCGGGCGAAGCGCCGGATGATCGGCTTCGCCTGCGAGGTGGCCGCCACGACCGCCCGGCAGCGGGTCCCCGAGCTGATCGCGGAGTCGCTCGCGGTGAACGCATCCAAGGCCGCGCCGAGCCCGGTCGCGCCGCCGGCCGACATCGCCGCGGAGGCCGTCTCATGACCGGACCGGAGCTGACCGTCGGGACCTCGGTCATCGCCGAGCTGGTCCGCCTGGCGGCCCTCGAGGTTCCGGGCGTCGCGCGCGTCGGCCACGGCGGGGCGTGGTGGCGGCGTGCCCTCGCCGGCCGCGACGTGAGCATCCGGTTGCGCGACGACCATGTCCAGGTCCGGCTCTGGATCGTCGCCCGCCCGGGCCAGGCCCTCGGGCCGTTGACGACCCAGGTGCGCTCGGCGGTCGCGGCCACGGTGGAGCGATTGCTCGGCCTCGATCTCGGCTCGGTCACCGTCCTGGTCGACGGTGTCGGGGGCTGACCGGGTCCGGGGTCGACGGACCGGCCGCCGGCTCGCGCTGTCCGCGGTCTTCGAGGCGGACTTCGGGCAACGGACGGCGGACGCCGTCCTCGAACGCCATCTCGCCGAGAACGAACGCGATCCGGCGGCGGCCGAGCTGGCCCGCGAACTCGTCGCGGCGGTCATGGCGAACCGCGATTCCATCGACGCCGAGATCGCCCGCCGGGCACCCCAATACCCGGTCACCGGGCTCGCCCGGATGGACCGCGCACTGCTCCGTACCGCCATATCCGAGGTGCTACACTCCGGCACGCCGGCCCGGGTGGCCATCGCCGAGTGGGTCGAGCTGGCACGCACCTACAGTGGAGACCCGATGCGACGCCTCATGAATGGCGTCCTCGGGAACATCGCAGCGGAACCCAGCGGGCCGACCGGATAACCCAACTCCGAGGAGGGAGTCAGTGGCAACCACCTACGAGCGCCTCAAGAAGATCGTCGTCGAGCAGCTCGGCGCCGATGAGGATGAGGTCAAGCCGGAGGCGTCGTTCGTCGACGACCTGAATGCCGACTCGCTCGACCTGGTCGAGCTGATCATGAGCCTCGAGGAAGAGTTCGGGACCGAGATCTCCGACGAGGATGCGGAGAAGATCCGCACCGTCCAGGACGCCGTCGACTACATCGACGAGCGGTCGGCCTAGCCTGGCCCAGGCGGGCGTGGTGCGTCACGCCCAGGCCTTCGCGGCTCGGCTCGGCCTCCCGATCCACGATCAGGGCCTGCTCGAGCAGGCCCTTGTCCATGCCAGCTGGCTGCACGAGCACCCCGACGACGCGCCCGGGCACAACGAGCGCCTGGAGTTCCTCGGCGACGCCGTCGTCAACCTGATCATCTCCGAAGCCCTCTACACGCGGCATCCCGACGACGACGAAGGCGACCTGTCCGCGCGCCGAGCGGCGATCGTGTCGACGTCGGGCCTGGCCCGTCTCGCCGGCCGGATCGACCTCGGCTCGGCGCTGCTGCTCGGCGAAGGCGAGTCGCGGCGCAGCGGCCGACGTCGCCCGTCCCTCCTGGCCTCCTCATTCGAGGCGCTCGCCGGCGCGCTCTACCTGGACCTCGGGTTCGCGCCTGTCCAGGCCTGGCTCGTGGCTCTCGCCGAGCCGGAGCTGTCGCAGGATTCGCCGATCCTTTCACTCAAGAGCCCGAAGAGTCGCTTGCAGGAATACACACAACAGCATTTCGGTGGCAGACCCACCTATCAGATGGTCGAAGTGACCGGTCCGGACCACGAGCGGATGTTCCGGATCGAGGTCAGCGTCGAAGGCGTCGTGCTCGGGATCGGTGAGGGTCCGTCGCGCCGGACCGCCGAGACGGCGGCCGCGTCGGAGGCGGTCGAGCGATTGCGCGCCACAGCCCGTCCGGAGTCGGTCGGCGCATGAACGGCAACGGATCGGACGGCGCCCACCGACCCGCCCCGCCACGGCTGCTCGCCCTCCGACTGCAGGGATTCAAGTCGTTCGCGGAGCGCACGAACGTCGAGTTCGGGGGCGGGATCAGCGCCGTCGTCGGACCCAACGGGTCGGGCAAGAGCAACCTCGCCGACGCGCTGCGCTGGGCCCTCGGCGAGCAGGGCCGGGCGCTCCGGTCGCGTAAGGCCGAGGACGTCATCTGGGCCGGCTCGGACCGGCGCGCGGCGCAGGGCATGGCCGATGTCACGCTCGTGGTCGACAACGCGGACGGCCTGTTGCCGGTCGACTTCTCGGTCCTCGAGCTGGGACGACGTCTCTATCGTTCCGGCGAGAACGACTACCTCCTGAACAAGCAGCGGATCCGCCTGCGCGACCTTGTCGACCTGCTCGATTCGGCGCACCTCGCCGACAACGCGTTCCTGTTCATCGGGCAGGGCATGGTCGACCAGGCCCTCGCGTTGCGGCCGGAAGAGCGGCGACCGTTGTTCGAGGAGGTCGCCGGGGTGCGTCGGCACGAGCGGCGCCGGCGGCGGGCCCAGGACCAGCTGGTCGAGTCCGAGGCGAATCTCGCCCGGGTCGAGGACATCGTCGCGGAGCTGCGCCCGCAGGCCCGCCGGCTCGCTGCCCAGGCCGAGCAGCAGACGAGCCGCCAGTCGACGGCCGACGAACTGGCGACCGCGGTATTGCTTGCCGCGCATGCGCGCTGGTTCGAGGCGTCGGCACGCGCCACGGCGGCGACCGGCCGCCGGGCGGCGGCCCGTGCCGACACGGACCGGGCGATGGCCGAGATGGAGACCGCCGAGTCGGCGGCGGCGGCACTGGCTGCCGCGCTCGGGGTCCGGGCGACGGCGGAGCAGGAGCGTCGGGCGGCCCACGACGTGGCACGGGCGACGCTGACCGAGCTCCAGCTCCGGGACGCGCGGCTCGCTTCCGAGCAGGAGTCGATCGACCGCGACCGACGTCGGCTCGTCGAGGATCGAGCGACCGCCGAGACCGAGGTGGCGGCCGGCCGGCGGGCGATGGCCGTGCCGGTGCCGGCTCGCGACCTGGACCTCGAGGCCGCGCTGACCGAAGCCGAACGAGAGCTGGCCGACGCGCTCGCGGAGCTCGCCGGGCTGCGCGCCGCGCACCGGGCGCAGGGGGAGGAACTAGCCGCGGTCCGCCGGGCAGCCGCGGCACGTCAGGCCGAGCTCGAGACCGCGCGTCGACGGGTCGCCGAGGTCGAACGTCGAGCCGCGGAGGAGACCGAGCGCGCGGCGGCAGCCGAGACGATCCGGGTGGAGCGCGAGGCGGCCCTGACGGTCGTCGGGGCCCGTCGCACGAGCTCACTCGAGGCCGAGGCGGCCACCACCGCAGCGCGCGAAACGGCCCGCCTGGCAGCCGAGTCGGCCGAAGCGGCACGGACCGCGGCCGAGGCACGCGTCGCCGCCGGCGAGGCCGCGCTGGCATCGGCCATCGCCCGTCGCGAGGCCCTCGAAAGCCGCCTCGCCGAGGACGAGGAGCGGGGGATCGCCAAGGCCGCCCGCCGCGTGGGTGGGCGACGGGTGGACGAGGACCTGGTCATCGATCCCGGCCTGCGAGCGGCCGTCGAGACGGCACTGGCCGAGCTCGCCCGTGGCTATCTCGTCCGGGGGTCCTCCGTGCCCGACATGGCGGGACATCGGGGCGCCCTCGTCGTCGAAGAGCGGGCCGGGGCGGTGGGTCCCGCCGGAACCGCGGCCGACGCCCGCGATCGCAAGTTCCGCGACGCCCTCGCCGGCGTCGGCGGTGGCCTGCTGGCGGATGCGATCCGTCGCGACGGGACCGGGGCGGCCACACGGCTCCTTGGACGCGCGGCGTGGGTCCCGGACCTCGAGTCTGGCCTGGCCATCCAGGCGTCCCTGCCACCGGGCTGGATCGCGGTCCCACGCGATGGCTCGGCCGTCGTGGCGGAACTGGCGGTCACGCTCGGGGCCGCCGACTCGGTCCTCGAGCGCCGGGCCGAGGCGACGCGCCTCGCCGGCGAGACGACCCGGCTCGAGCTCGAGGTCGGTGCCGTGCGGAACCAGGCGACGGACGCCGGCACGGTCGCGACGAAGGCTCGGGCCGCACTGGAGGAGGCCCGTGCCGGGGAAGCGCGTGCCATCGCGGCACGCCGTGAGGCAGAAGCGGAGGAACGCGTCGCCGCGCGTGACCTCGAGGGACTCGTCCGCGAGGCCGCATGGGCGACGGCGCAGGCCGAACGCGTGCGTCAGGAACATGAGCGCGCGGTGTCGGCCCTCGGGGCGCTCGAGGCGGCGGCCGGCGGATCGGATGCGCCCGACGCGTCGACGCCGGGCGCAGGAGACCAGAGCGCGGTCGAGACCTGGGAGCGACGGGCCACAGAGCTGCGCGCCCGACGCGACCGCCTGGCCGAGGACGCGGCGACGCGCGAGACGGCCCGACGCGACGCCGAGGGCCGTCGGTCACGGGCGGAGGCCGCGGTCGGGATCGGCGCGGAACGGATCGGCCGGGCCGACCGGGAGCTCGGCGGCCTGGAGGAGCGGACGCGGACACTGGCCGCATCGCGGGACGCGCTCGGTATGGAGCTCGCGCAGGCCGTGTTGCTGGAAGCGGCGGCGAGGGAGGCACTGGCCGAGAGCCACGCCGCGGACGCCGCCGAACGTGAACGGCTGGCCACCGCGGAACGGGCCGCCGCCGGCACGCGTGAGCGACTGCGCGCGACCGATGAGCGGCTGCGCATCGCCGATCGCGACGACCTCGAGGCGCGGCTGGGTCTCGAGGCGCTGCGCGAGTCGGTCCTCGTCGAGCTGGCCGGCCTCGGCGACCTCGGCGTCGAACGGCTGGCCGCCGTGGCGGGTGCAACCCGCGAGCCCCGTTCCGAGACACCAGGGGAGGCGCTGGACACGGACGCCCCCGCCGAGGACGCGCTCGAAGCCGCGCTCGAGAGCGAGCTCGAGGCCGTGCTCGATCGTGCCGCGACCGTCTGGTCGGTGGCCGCGCCGACCGATGCGCCGCCGAGCGCGATCCGTCTCGGCCAGCTGCGCCGCCGGTTCCACGAGCTCGGCGCCACGAACCCGTTCGCGGTCGAGGAATACGCCGAGCTGCGCCAGCGACTCGAGACGCTCGAGAGCCAGGGGTCGGACCTGCGCACGGCGATCGTCCGCACGCGCGAGCTGATCGCCGAGCTCGAGACGATGATCACGGACCAGTTCCAGACCACGTTCCGTGCCCTGGAAACCGCATTCGCGGCCCGGTTCGAGCAGCTGTTCGGCGGCGGGTTCGCGCGCCTGTCCCTGACCGATCCGTCGGACCTCGGCTCGACCGGCGTGGAGATCGTGGCCCGGCCGCCAGGCAAGAAGGCGCAGGCGCTCGCGATGCTCTCTGGCGGCGAACGCGCGTTGACCGCGGTCGCGCTGCTGTTCGCGATGCTCGAGGTCCGGCCGGTCCCGTTCTGCGTCCTCGACGAGGTCGATGCAGCGCTCGACGAGGCGAACATCGGACGGTTCGCCGAGGCACTCCGCAGCCTCGCGGATCAGACCCAGTTCATCGTGATCACGCACAACCGGGGCACGATCGAGGCCGCCGATGCGCTCTACGGCGTGACCGTGGGGGACGACTCGGTGAGCCGCGTCATCAGCCTGCGGCTCGATGAGGCCCAGGCGCTCGCAGGGCGCCGCAGCGAACTCGCGACGGCCGGCTGATGCCGCTCTGGCGTCGCCGCCGGGACGAACCGGCGGAGTCGGAGGTCGCGCCCGCGATCCCGCCGAGCCCCGAGGACGTCGAACCCGGCTGGGAGCCGGACCCCGCCGACTTCGGTGACGACGTGACGATCGTCGAACCGCGCGTCGTCGAACCGCCGCCCGTCATCGAACGGCCTGCCGAGCCCGAGCCGGTCGCCGCCGCGTCTGTCGACGCCGAGCCGGTCGCCCAGCCCGAGCCGATCGCCGAGCCCGAGCACGTCGGTTCGCTCGACGCGGGTCTCGAGCGCACCCGTGGCGGTTTCATGACGCGCCTCCGTGGCGCCATCGGGGCCGGCATCGACGATCCGGCCTGGGATGACGTCGAGGAGACACTCATCGCCGGCGATGTCGGCGCGGCGCTGGCGATGGACATCGTCGAGAAGGCCCGCGTCCGCCAGGGACCCGGCGGCGCGCTGGCGGACGTCCGCACCGAGCTCGCATCCCGCCTGGTCGCCCGCAACTTGGTCTGGATGCCGCAACCGTCGATCGAGGGCGGGCCGGCCGTCGTGCTCATCGTGGGGGTCAACGGGACCGGCAAGACCACGACGATCGGCAAGCTCGCGAGCCGCTACACGACGGCCGGCCATTCGGTCATCCTCGCCGCCGCCGACACGTTCCGGGCGGCCGCCATCGACCAGCTCCGCGTGTGGGCCGACCGGGCACACGTCACGGTCGTCGCCCATGCGCCGGGGGCGGACCCCGGAGCGGTCGTCTACGACGCGCTCGACGCGGCGGTCGCCCGCGGCGCGGACATCGTCATCGCCGACACCGCCGGCCGCCTGCACACGAAATCGAACCTCATGGACGAGCTCACCAAGATCCGCCGGATCATCGACAAGCGCCTGCCCGGCGCCCAGCCCGAGACGCTGTTCGTGCTCGACGCGACGACCGGCCAGAATGGCCTCGCCCAGGCGAAGGCCTTCCACGAGGCGGTCGGGCTCACCGGGATCGTGTTGACCAAGCTCGATTCGACGGCCAAGGGCGGCATCGTGTTCGCCATCGAGGACAGCCTGAAGGTCCCGGTCCGGTTCGTCGGGGTGGGGGAGCAGGTCGGCGACCTTCTGCCCTTCGATCCTGACGGCTTCGTGGCGGCGCTCTTCGCGTAGAGCGGGGCGACCCGGGGCCCGCGTGCACCGGACCATCGGCCCAGCGGCGGCTGGAAGGACCCTGCGTTACACTGCGCACGCCTCGGTGCGTCAGAACCCGCGCACCCCCGGAACGGATCGCATGCCTCGACGTCAAGGCCTGCCACCCGACCCGGACCACCTCACATCGGAGTCCCACCCGGAGCATGTTCGACACCCTCAGCGACCGGCTTCGAAAGACGCTCGGCACCCTGACCGGCCGTGGCCGGATCACGGAGGCCGACGTCGATGCCGCGATGCGCGAGGTCCGCCTGGCGCTGCTCGAGGCGGACGTCAACTTCAAGGTCGTCAAGGACTTCGTCGCCCGCGTTCGCGAGAAGGCGATCGGGGCGGACGTGCTCTCGAGCCTGACCGCCGGCCAGCAGGTCGTGAAGATCGTCAACGACGAGCTCGTGGACCTGCTGTCCGCGGGCGACCGGACGTTCCATCTCTCGGGCAATCCGGCGGTCGTCGCCATGGTCGGGCTGCAGGGCTCCGGCAAGACGACCTCGACCGCCAAGCTCGCCCGGCACGTCGTCAAGCTGGGCCGCCGGCCCATCCTCGTCGCGGCGGACCCGTACCGCCCGGCCGCCGCGGACCAGCTCGAGACCCTCGGCAAGAGTCTCGACATCCCGGTCTTCCGCCCCGCGCCCGGCACCAGCGTCCCCGACATCGCCCGCCAGGGCGTCGAGGCCGCCAAGCGACAGGTGCGCGACGTCGTCATCCTCGACACGGCCGGCCGCCTCACGATCGACGAGGCCCTGATGGCGGAGATCGCCGCGGTCAACACGGCCGTCAAGCCGGTCGAGACCCTGCTCGTCGTCGACGCGATGACCGGCCAGGAAGCCGTCGGGGTCGCCCAGGCCTTCGCGGCCGCGGTCCCGGTCACCGGGCTGATCCTGACCAAGATCGACGGCGATGCGCGCGGCGGTGCCGCGCTCTCCATCTCGGCCGTCACGGGCGTCCCGGTCAAGTTCCTCGGCACCGGCGAGAAGACCGATGCCCTCGAAGTCTTCCATCCCGATCGGCTGGCCGGCCGGATCCTCGGCATGGGCGACATCCTGACGCTCGTCGAACGAGCCCAGGACACGTTCGATGCCAAACAGGCCGCGACCCTCGAGGAGAAGCTGCGCAAGAACAGCTTCACGCTCGAGGACATGCTCGAACAGCTCCAGCAGGTCCAGAAGATGGGCCCGCTCGGCCAGGTCATGTCGATGATCCCGGGGATGGGCGACATGGCCGGGGAAGCCCAGGCCGCGGTGGACCGCGGCGACCTCAAGCGGACCGAGGCGATCATCCGGGCGATGACCCCGACCGAACGCCGCGATCCGACCGTCCTCAATGGGTCCCGCCGCCGTCGCATCGCGACCGGTTCGGGGACCAGCCTGCCAGACGTCAACCGTCTCGTGAAACAGTTCAGCGAGATGCAGAAGCTCATGAAGCAGTTGTCCGGCGGAGGCCGGCGCGCCGCACTCGGCGCGCTGTCCGGCCGTCGCTGACCAGGGGGATCCAGACGCCATGACCGATCAGGACCAGTCGAACGAGGCCACGCAGGTGGTCGAAACGCCAGCTCCGGTGACGCCGGAGCCAGTGACGGCCGCGCCACTGACGCCAGCGCCGGTGACACCGGTCGAGCCGGTCGGTGGACCGCCGCGCTCGGGCCGCGCCCGCTGGGTCGCGGCCATCGGGGCGGTCGCCGTCGTGGCCGCCCTCTCCGCGGCCATCGTCTACGCCCTCGTCGGGCGCTCGCCCGACGCCACCGTCCTCGGCTACGTGCCGAGCGGTGCCGTCGTCTACGGTGAGATCCGTCTGGACCTGCCCGGCGACCAGCGTCGCGAGATCGGCGAGTTCCTCTCGCACTTCCCGGGCTTCGCCGACCAGGCGGCGCTCGATTCCAAGCTCGACGAGGTCCTCGATCGTCTCGTCTCCGACGCGTCGGAGGGCAAGCAGACCTTCACGACCAACATCAAGCCGTGGTTCGATGGCGAGCTGGCGTTCAGTGCCGGTCCGCTGCCGGATCCGAAGACCATCCTGTCGGGTCCGGAGGGATCCGGGATGGATTCCGCCCGGGCTCTCGCCCTCCTCTCGATCAAGGACGAGGCGCTCGCGCGTGCCTGGTTCGGCGAAGCGTTCAAGCAGGCCGGCGCCACCACGACCACCGAAACGTACGAAGGCGTCGAGCTGACGCTGTTCAGCGACCCGAGCGGCGGCGCCAAGGCCGCCTTCGCGATCCTCGACGGCAAGGTCGCCGTCGCGGGCGACGTCGCCTCGGTCAAGGCCGCGGTCGACACGAAGGGCGATGGCGGGTTCGCCAACGATCCCGACGCGAAGGCCGCCCTCGATGCGCCGACCAACGATCACCTCGGGTTCGTGTACGTGGCGCTCGCGCCGATCGTGGACTGGACCCAGCAGCTGGCCCAGTCCGCCGGTGGGCAGGACGGCGCCGGGGCCATCCCGGGGATCTCGACCGAGACCTACGCGAAGTTCATCCCCGAGTGGTCGGCCTTCTGGCTCCGCGTGGAGGGTGACGCGCTCGTGATGGAGGCCGCGGCCCCCAAGGCCGAGACGCAGATCGGTCCGACGACGGATCGAACGTCCGATATCGCCAAGCACGTCCCGGCCTCGGCGATCGCGCTGGTCGTCAATCACGACACCGGCGCCACGCTCAAGCAGACGCTCGAGCTCTACAAGGCCGAGCCGAGCCTCAAGGAAGTCACCGACGCCATCGAGCAGGGCCTTGGCGCCCTCGGTGGCGCGGATAGCGCCGTCGGCTGGATCGGCGACTCCGGGTTGGTCGTGAACCAGTCCGGTACGGCGATCGAAGGCGGTCTCGTCATCCTGCCGACCGACGCGGAGGCCGCCAGGCGCCTCTTCACGAGCGTGCAGAACCTCGCCGCCCTCGGCGGCGTGGGTGGCGTCACGTTCAGCAGCGAGGACTACAAGGGCACGACGATCTCGGTCGCCTCCATTGACTTCGGTGCGTTGGGCGGGAGCGTGTTCGCGGCCCCGGTCGACAAGATCGAGATCGCCTGGGCCGTCACCGACGACCTGGTCGTCCTCGGTTCGGGTCCGGACTTCGTCAAGCACGTCCTCGACACCACGGACGCCACGTCGCTGGCCTCGAACGACCGGTACGAGGCGCTCCTGGCCCGGGTCAAGGCGGGCACGGGTTCCGTGTTCGTCGACATCGCCGCGATCCGCGGCCACGTCGAGGCCATGGTCAAGAGCGGCGACGCCGCGTCGCTGAAGGAGTACGAGACCAACGTCAAGCCGTTCCTCGAGCCGTTCGATGCGCTCATCGCGTCGAGCTCGGTCGGGGGCGACCTGACGAGGTCGAGCATCGTCATCACCGTGCAGTAGGCGGAGGGTGCCCCCAGGCTCCCGCCGCAGCCAACCGTAGGAGGAGCAACAGCCACATGGCAGTCCGCATCCGGCTGACGCGCGTCGGCGCGACCAAGCAGCCGTCCTATCGCGTCGTCGTCGCCGACGGTCGCAGCGCCCGCGATGGTCGGGCGATCGAGACGCTGGGTCACTACAACCCGCGAACCGAGCCCATCGAGTTCAAGGTCGACGAAGACAAGGTGAAGGCCTGGCTGGCCAAGGGTGCCCAGCCGTCCGACACCGTGCTCCGACTCTTCCGCCAGGCGGGCATCGTGCCCGCCGCCAAGTAGGGGAACGCGATGGCTGCGAAGGAACTGGTCGAGTACGTCGCCCGGGCGCTCGTCGACGACCCTGATGCCGTGAAGGTCGAGGTCGTCCGCGAGGAGGGCGCGACCGTCATCGAGCTCCACGTCGCCGAGGACGACATGGGCAAGGTCATCGGGCGCAATGGCAGCGTGGCCAAGGCGCTCCGGACCCTGCTCAAGGTGACGGCCGCCCGCGACGGCGAGCCGGTCCAGCTCGAGATCCTCTGAGCGTCGACGAACGGCTCGTGGTCGCCCTCGTGCGGGGCGTCCACGGGCTCAGAGGCGCCGTCCGGGTCGAAGTCCTGACCGACCACCCGGAGAACCGTTTCGTCCCCGGGACCGCCTTGTTCCCGGAGGGGAGGGACGAACCGCTGACCATCGCCACCGCCGAAGCGGTGGCGGACGGTCCGGGCTGGCGGATCCGCTTCCGCGAGATCGGGTCGCGCGACGCCGCCGATCGGTTGCGCGGGGCCTATCTGCAGGCCGCCGTCGTGCCGGAGCTCGAGCTCGGCCGCGGCGAGTACTACTGGCATGAGGTCATCGGCGTGACGGTCCGCGGCGTCGACGGCACCGACCTCGGGACCGTGCGCGACATCTACCGGATCGGCGAGAACGAGGTGTTCAGCGTCGAAGGCGGACCGTTCGGCGCGTTCGACCTGCCCGCGGTCCGTGCCTTCGTCCGGGTCTTCGCGCCGCGTCGTGGCGAGATCGTGGTGGACGCCGAGTCGCTCGACCTGCGGCCGCCGCGCGTCCGCGGCCCAGACCCTGACCGGCCGAAGGCGCCACGACGGCTCACGCGCCGGCCGAAGAACGCGACCGCGGAAGCCGCTGCCGAGCCGCCCGCCCAGGCCGAGCCATGACCCTCGAGATCGACATCCTGACGCTCTTCCCGGCGATGCTCGACGGGCCGCTCAGCGGCAGCATCCCGGCGCGCATCCAGGAGCAGGGGCTGGCCACGGTCCGGATCCGGGACCTGCGCGACTGGGGCCTGGGCCGGCACCGGTCGGTCGACGACGCCCCATACGGCGGGGGAGCGGGGATGGTGCTCCGGCCCGAGCCGGTCGCTGCGGCCCTCGACGAGCTGCGTCGCCCGGACTCGACCGCGGTCCTCCTCGATCCGGCCGGCGAGGTCTTTCGGCAGGCGCGTGCGGCCGAGCTCGCGGAGCACCCACATCTGATCTTCCTGTGTGCCCGCTACGAGGGTGTCGACGAGCGGATCCGCTCGCTCGTGGACCTGGAGCTCTCGATCGGCGATTACGTGCTGAGCGGTGGGGAGCTGCCCGCGCTCGTCGTGATCGACGCGGTGCTGCGACTGCTGCCGGGGGCCATCGACGCCGCGTCCACGACCGAGGAGTCATTCAGCGCCGGGCTCCTCGAGTACCCGCAGTACACGCGTCCGCCGACATTCCGCGGCATGGACGTGCCGGCGATCCTGACCTCGGGCGACCACGGCGCCGTGGCCCGCTGGCGAGACGAGCAGGCGCGGACCCGGACCCGCGAGCGACGGCCGGACCTGCTCGACGACTGACCGTCGCGGACCAGCGCGGACCGGCCGCGAGCCCGTGCTATACTCCGCCACCGGTCGCCCCCCGCGACCACTCCGAACCGTCCCGACCGCAGCTTCGGCTGCCACTTGACCAAGGAACCGCCGCGTGAACGTGCTCGACGAGATCGTCAAGGACCAGCTACGAACCGACCTCCCCGAACTCGCCACGGGTGACACCGTGAAGGTCTCGGCCAAGGTCGTCGAGGGCAACCGCGAGCGGATCCAGGTCTTCGAGGGCACCGTCATGCGGCTGCGCGGCGGCGGCATCACCCGCTCCATCACGGTCCGGCGAATCGCGTCGGGCGTGGGTGTCGAGCGGACGTTCAAGATCCACAGCCCGCGCATCGAGAAGATCGAGGTCATTCGCCACGGCCAGGTCCGCCGGGCGCAGCTCTACTTCCTGCGCGACCGGGTCGGCAAGGCGGCGACCCTCCGGGAGCGACGCACGAACAGCTAGTCGGGCCGCGCTCGCCATCGGTCGACCCCGTCCTTCCGGCGGGGTCGCTTCATGTCCGGCGCGGTACCCTAGTCCCCGATGACCGTCATCGTCCCGAGCCTTCGCCACGAGCGCCGCCTCTGGAACGAAGGACTGGTCCGGGTCGTCGGCGTGGACGAGGTCGGGGTCGCGCCGACGTGCGGGGCGGTCGTCGCGGCGGCCGTGATCATGCGGCCAGGCTGCCATCGGATCCCCGGTGTGCGGGACTCGAAGACCCTCTCGATGGCCCAGCGGGAGCGGCTCGCGCCGCTGATCCGGGCGCGGGCCGTGGCGATCGGGGTCGGTGCCGCCTCGGTGCGCGAGATCGACCAGCTCAACATCTATCACGCCACGCATCTGGCGATGCGCCGCGCGATCGCCCGTGTCGGCGGCCACGAGCACGTGCTCGTCGATGGCAATCGGATCACCGGCTTCGAGGCCCAGGTGGGGCCGTACACGAACATCGTCGACGGCGACGCGAAGGTGTACTCGATCGCGTGCGCATCGGTGGTGGCCAAGGTCGTGCGCGACCGGATGATGGCCAAGCTGGCCGCTCGATATCCCGGCTACGGCTGGGAGCACAACCAGGGCTACGCGACGCGCGATCATCGAGACGCGATCCGCGCGCTCGGGCTGACGCCCTTCCACCGCCGGTCGTTCCTGGCGCTCCAGCGGACACTCGCCGGCGACCAGCTCGACTTCGACCTGCTGGCGGATCCCGCGGCGTCGCCCGCGACACACGAACTGCTCGAACGTGAGCTCGTGCCGGTCATGTCGGATGACGCGGCGTTCGATGCCGCCGACCTGGCGTCACTCGAGATGGTCGGCGGGTAAGTCCGGGGCGCTCGGCGGGTGAGCCGGCGATACGGGCCGCGTAAGGGCCCGATGCCAGCATCGTCGCCATGGATCGCGACCCGGAGTCGAACCGCAGCCCTGCGCAACAGGCCGGCGACAGTGCCGAGAGCCTGGTCGCCACGCGGCTGACCGATGCCGGCTGGACGATCCTGGCCCGGAACGTCCATGTCGGCCGGCACGAGATCGACCTCGTGGCGGTCGACCCGGGTCCGCCGCCGGCCCTCGTCATCGTCGAGGTGCGATGGCGCGGCTCGCGCGCGTTCGGCCTGCCCGAGGAGACCGTCGATCACCGCAAGCGGACCCGGGTGAGGGCCGCGGCCCACGGGTTGCTGGATCGTCGGTCCCTGCCTGACGGGTCGCCGATCCCGCGGTTGCCGCTGCGATTCGACCTGGTCGTCGTCGAGCCGGGCGACCGGGTCCGCCACTACCGCCACGCCATGTGAGCCGAAGGCCGCAGCATGGCCAGGAGTTGCCTACCATCGGAGCCATGCGGATCAGTGCCGGGATCGTGCTCTACCGCCGGATCGGCGATGACGTCGAGGTCCTGCTCGCGCATCCTGGTGGCCCGCTCTTCGCGCGCCGCGACGAGGGCCACTGGACGATCCCGAAGGGCGAACCCGACCCCGACGAGGCCCTCACCGACACCGCGCGGCGGGAGTTCGTCGAGGAGACCGGCCAGGACCCCGGCGATGGGCCGCTGCTGGCGCTCGGCTCGATCGTGCAGAAGGGTGGCAAGGTCGTGCATGCCTGGGCGATGGAGGGCGACCTCGATCCGGGATCGGCCCGCTCCGAGACGTTCCAGATGACGTGGCCGCCCGGGTCCGGTCGGCTCCAGTCGTTTCCGGAGATCGACCGGGTGGCGTGGTTCGATCCGCCGGAGGCCCGCCGCCGGATCAAGGCGGCCCAGGTGCCGCTGCTGGATCGGCTCGACGCGGCCCTGGCCGCGGGGCTGCGCGCTACCGAGGGCGACGCCTGATCCGAGGCTGACGGCCGGCGCGGGCTTCGGCCGGACCCGTGCTACACTCCCGCCCGGTCCGGGAGCCCGCCGAGGGACCCGAGCCAGCAGATCCATGCCCGTGTCTCGCCATCGGGGCGCGGAGCTCACACGCGGACCGTTCCGACCGGGCGGTGCCGGCGCCAGATGCCCATCGCGGCTGCGGCCCGGTTCCCGGCGATCATGAGGGTCCGCGGAGGTTCGAACCGACAGGAGGTCGCACACCGTGCCGTCCGTTTCGATGCGGCAACTGCTCGAGGCCGGGGTCCACTTCGGCCACCAGACGCGCCGCTGGAATCCCAAGATGCGCCCGTTCATCTTCGCGGAGCGCAACGGGATCCACATCATCGATCTCGCCCAGACCGTCTCCCGCCTGGACCTCGCGCTCGAGGCCGTCCGCGAGACGGTCGCCCGCGGCGAGCTGGTCCTGTTCGTCGGGACCAAGAAGCAGGCCCAGGAGCCGGTCGCCCAGGAGGCGACGCGCGCCGGGATGCCGTACGTCAACAAGCGCTGGCTGGGCGGGATGCTCACCAACTTCGTGACGATCAAGAAGCGGATGGGCCTCCTCGAGCAGCTCGAGGCCCGTCGGGACAACGGCGACTTCGAGCGCATGACCAAGAAGGAAGCGGCGAAGCTGACCGAGGAGCTCAACAAGCTCGAAGGCACGCTCGGCGGCATGCGCAAGATGAAGCGCGTCCCGGGCGCGATCTTCGTCGTCGACCCGCATCGCGAGCGGATCGCGGTCACCGAGGCGAACAAGCTCGAGGTCCCGGTCATCGGGACCGGCGACACGAACGTCGATCCCGATGAGCTCGACTTCATCATCCCGGCCAACGACGACGCGATCCGGTCGATCCGCCTGCTGTGCACGCTGGTGGCCGACGCGGCCATCGAGGGCGCGCGCGACCGGGCGGCCCGAGCGGCCGTCGAGCCGGACGTCGCCGAGACCATCGCGATGCCCGAGTCCGACGAGGAGGAGCCCGGCGCGTCCGAGGAACTCATCGCCGCGCTCGCCGGCGGTGCCGCCGCTGACGTTCGAGCCCGACATCGACGAGGAAGACGACCTGCTGCCGGGCGACCGGGCGGCGCGTGCCGAAGCGGCCGTGGCCGACGTGCCGCCCGAGGCGGAGGCCTCGCCCGAGGACATCGCGGCGGAACTCGCGCGCGAGGCGGCCGAGAAGGCCGAGGACGACGGCCCGGTCGCAGCCGCGGGCTGACGGTCGGGGCCATCCAGGGCGCGATCCGGTCCCACCGGAACCACCCGATCCAGAACGACGAGCGCCACGACCCCGACGGGTCGCGACGCAGCACAGGAGAGACGAACGAGCATGGCGGACATCTCGGCCGAGCTGGTCAAGGAACTGCGCGAGCGCACCGGCGCCGGCTTCATGGACTGCAAGAACGCGCTGACCGAAGCCGGCGGCGACCTCGAGAAGGCGACCACGCTCCTGCGTGAGCGAGGCGTGGCCCAGGCCGCGAAGAAGGCCGGCCGGGACGCCCGCGAGGGCCTGATCGGCAGCTACATCCACACGGGCGGCCGGTTCGGCGCGCTCGTCGAGGTCAACTGCGAGACCGACTTCGTCGCTCGCAACGACCAGTTCCAGCAGCTGGTCAAGGACCTGGCCATCCAGGTCGTGGCCCTGCGCCCGGAGTACCCGAGCGTGGAGTCGATCCCGGCCGACGTGCTCGCCGCGAAGAAGGCCGAGCTGCTGGCCGACGAATCGGTCCAGAAGAAGCCCGAGAACATCCGCGAGCAGATCGTCGACGGCCAGCTCAAGAAGTGGTACCAGCAGGTCGTCCTGACCGAGCAGCCGTTCCGGGACAGCGACCAGACCGTCGGCCAGCTGATCACGAGCGCCATCGCCACGATCGGCGAGAACATCCGCGTGCGCAGGTTCGTGCGCTTCGAGGTCGGGGAGGAGCTGTGAGCGACGCTCGGGCGACGCGAAGCACGACCGCGGCCGCGCCTCTCCGCTACAACCGGATCCTGCTCAAGCTCTCCGGAGAGGCGCTGCTCGGCGATCGGCAGTACGGCGTCGACCCGGCGGTCTGCGCGTTCATCGCTGCGCAGGTCGCGGAGGTCCACGGCCTCGGCGTCCAGATCGGGATCGTCGTCGGCGGGGGCAACATCTTCCGGGGCCTCGCCGCCTCGGCCCGCGGCATGGACCGGGCCACCGGCGATTACATCGGCATGCTCGCGACCGTCATGAACGGCCTCGCGCTCCAGGACGCGCTGGAGCGGGCCAGCGTGCCGACCCGGGTCATGACCGCGATCGCCATGAACGAGGTCGCCGAGCCCTACATCCGCCGCCGGGCGATCCGCCACCTCGAGAAGGGCCGCGTGGCCCTGTTCGTCGCGGGCACCGGGAACCCATACTTCACCACGGACACGGCCGCCGCCCTGCGTGCCGTCGAGATCAACGCCGAGGTCCTGATGAAGGCGACCAAGGTGGACGGGGTCTACGACAAGGACCCCGTGTCGAACCCCGACGCCCAGCGCTACGCTGAACTCGGCTACGGCGACCTGCTGCGCGATCAGCTCAAGGTGCTCGACGCCACGGCCGTGAGCCTGTGCATGGAGAACGACCTGCCGATCGTCGTCTTCGACCTGAACCATCCCGACAACATCAAGCGTGTCGCGACCGGGGAGCGCGTCGGGACACTCATCTCGGGGGCACCCGATGCCGCGGGAGGTGTGCGCGCATGAGCAGCCAAGTCATCGCGGATGCCGACGCCAAGATGGCCCGTGCCGTCGAGGCGATGGAGCGCGACTTCCAGGGTATGCGGACGGGTCGGGCGTCGACAGCGCTCGTCGAACGAATCCACGTCGAGTACTACGGCACCTCGACGCCGCTCAACCAGCTCGCCGGCATCAGCGTCCCGGAGCCGCACCAGATCGTGATCCAGCCATGGGACCGGGGCGTGCTCGGTGCCATCGAGAAGGCGATCACCAAGAGCGACATCGGGATCATGCCCGTCGTCGACGGCACGGTCGTGCGGCTGAACATCCCGCCCCTGACCGAGGAGCGTCGCAAGGAGATCGTCCGGGGCGTCCACAAGCGGATGGAGGAAGCCCGGGTCGAGATCCGGAACCTCCGCCGCGAGGCCGCCGACCATCTCAAGAAGCAGGACGGCGTCGGCGCCGACGAGGCGCATCGCGAGCTCGAGTCCCTGCAGAAGACCACCGACCGGCATGTCGCCGAGGTCGATCGCCTCGGGGAGGCGAAGGAAGCGGAGATCCTGGAGGTCTAGTGAGTCGCGCATCGATCGCCCGACCGGCCGACGACGCATCGCCGTCGAGCCCCGCGCGCGAATCGGCCGCCGCCGGCGACGCTCGTGACCTGGGGATCGATCCGGCCGACCTGCCGCGACACGTCGCGATCATCATGGACGGCAATCGCCGCTGGGCGCGCGAGGCCGGCCTGAGCGAGGCGGAGGGCCATGCCGCCGGCGTCGAGGCGATCCGACCGATCATCCGCCACGCGGTCCGCCGCGGTGTCCCGGCCCTCTCGCTGTTCGCGTTCAGCAGCGAGAACTGGTCGCGCTCGCCCGAAGAGGTCGGCATCCTCCTCGGCTTGCTCGATTCCGCCATCCGCCAGGAGACGCCCGAGCTCCAGGCGCAGGGCGTCCAGATCCGCTTGCTCGGCCGTGTCGAGGAGCTGCCCGATGACACCCGGGCATCGATCACCGAGGCGCTGGCCGCCACGTCGGCCGGTGACCGCCTGATGCTCAGCGTCGCGTTCAACTATTCGGGCCGCCACGAGATCGTCGATGCCGCGCGGCGCTGCCTGGCGGACGGCCTCACGGTCGACCAGATCGACGAGGACGCTATCGAGGCCCGCCTCTACACCGCCGGCCTGCCGCCACTCGACCTCCTGATCCGGACGGGCCGGGAGCAGCGGATCAGCAACTTCCTGATCTGGCAGGCGCAGTACGCGGAGCTCTATTTCACCGACCTGCTCTGGCCGGCTTTCGGGCCCGACGCGTTCGACGAGGCCCTCGTCGAGTTCGCCCGCCGCCATCGCCGGTTCGGACGCTGACGGCCGGGACCGGAGGCGTGCGCCAGCGAGCCATCACCGCGGCCGTGCTCGTGCCGGTCCTGCTCATCGTGCTGGCCCTCGGCGGCCCGGCCCTCGCGGTCGCCATCGCGATCATCACGGCCCTTGCGGCCCTCGAGGTGTTCCGGCTGCTCGGGATGGCCGGGTACCAGCCGCTCACGGCCCTCGGGATCGCGCTCGCGTTGGCCGTCGTCCTCGACGCCGCAGTCCCGACCGAGCTCGAGGGCAGCGGCCTGCTGCTCGGCGCGGTCGGCATGGTGCTGATCGCGATCGCCTCGTTCGGGCGCCTCGATCCGCACGACGGTCTCGCCACGTGGATAGCCACGATCTTCGGGGCCCTCTATATCTCGCTGTTGTCGTTCGTCATCCGCCTGGGACTCGCCGCGCCGGTGATCCCGGTCGGGGCGCCCCTGGCGGGCTTCGGCGAGGAGCGTGCCTGGGTCCTCCTGCTGATCCTCGCGGTCTGGTCGTACGACACGGGCGCCTACCTGGTCGGCAAGCAGTTCGGCAAGCGGAAGTTCCTGACCCACATCTCGCCATCGAAGACGTACGCGGGCCTGGTCGGTGGGATCGTCGCGACGACCGTCGTGGTCGCGGTGGCGCTGTGGGCGGTCGGCCAGACCCCGCTGCACGCGATCGTCCTGGGCCCGCTCATCGCCTTCGCCGGGCAGGCCGGCGACCTGGCCGAGTCCGTCCTCAAGCGGGCGGCCGGCGCCAAGGACTCCGGCACGCTGATCCCGGGCCATGGCGGGATGCTGGATCGCGTCGATTCGTTCCTGTTCGCCGCCCCGGTCGTCACGCTGTATGTCGTCGCCGTCTTCGGCTGAGGGCCGGGACGGGCCCGCGACCGAGCCTCGTCGGGTCGCCCTGATCGGCTCGACCGGATCGATCGGCCGCCAGGCCGTCGACGTCCTGGCCGGACACCCGGACGCGTTCCGCGTGGTCGCGCTCGCGGCCGGTTCCAATGGCACGCTGCTCGCCGAGCAGGCGGCCCGGCTCCGGCCGGCAGCCGTCGCCCTTGACGATGCGGATGCCCTCGCCGGCCTGGACCTGCCGATCGACACGGAACGCGTCGGCGGCCCCGACGCCCTCGAGACCCTCGCGACCCGTCCCGACGTCGATCTCGTGGTGATCGGCACCGGCGGGGTCGTCAGCCTTCGCCCGGTCCTCGCCGCTCTGCGGGCCGGGAAGGTCGTGGCCACGGCCAACAAGGAGACGCTTGTCGCCGGCGGTCACCTCGTCATGCCGCTGGCCCGTGCGCTCGCCGCGACGCGCGCGGCGACGGACCCGAGCGACCCGTATCGCGAGCCCGCTCGCGTGGCTGCGCCCGATCGACTCGGAGCATTCGGCCATCTGGCAGTGCCTGGTCGGCGAATCCATGGACGATGTCGCTGCCCTCATCCTCACCGCCTCGGGCGGGCCGTTCCTCGACGCCACGAACGCGGAGCTGTCCGCCGTGACGCCCGAGCAGGCGCTGAAGCACCCGACCTGGTCGATGGGGGCGAAGATCACGATCGACTCCGCCACGCTCGCCAACAAGGGGCTGGAGGTCATCGAAGCGCACTGGCTGTACGATGTGGCCTACGACGCCATCGAGGTCGTCATCCACCCGCAGAGCGTCGTCCACTCTGCCGTCCGGTTCCGCGACGGCTCCCTGAAGGCCCAGTTGGGCACACCTGACATGCGATTGCCGATCCAGTACGCGCTGACCTATCCACGTCGCCTGCCCTCGCCGGCGGCGCCGCCCGACCTGCTCGCGACCGCGCGACTCGACTTCCGCGCGCCCGATCGAGGCCCGCTTCCCGGCCCTGCGGATCGCCCGCGAGGCCGGTCGTCTCGGGCCACGCGCCTCGGCCGCGCTGATCGCGGCCGACGAGGTCGCCGTCGCCCGGTTCCTCGATGGCACGCTCGACTTCACCGGGATCCCCGCGCTCCTCGAGGCGGCCGTGGAGCGTTTCGGTCAGGATGGCTCCGCTGAGCCAGATCTCGACGAGCTGGTCGCGCTCGACGATGCGGTCCGCGCATCCGTCGCCACGATGTCCATCGGAGCACGCGCATGACCGGCTTCGTCCAGTCGATCATCACGATCGTCCTCTTCATCGGCATCCTCGGGGTGCTGGTCGTCATCCACGAGCTCGGCCACTTCGTGACCGCCCGTCTGGCCAACGTCCGCGTCCTGGAGTTCGGGATCGGCTTCCCGCCCCGTGCCAAGGTCATGCGCTCGAAGGGCGAGACCCTCTACACGCTCAACTGGCTCCCGATCGGTGGCTTCGTGAAGCTCGAGGGCGAGGACGGCGACCAGGCCGACGATCCGCGCTCGTTCGCCTCCCAGGGGCTGTTCACCAAGCTCTGGATCCTCGTCGCGGGTGTCCTCATGAACCTGCTGCTCGCATTCGCGATCTTCACCGGCATCGCGCTCTACGGCGACCCGACGATCGGGGAGCGCGTGGTGGCGGTCGAACCGGGTTCGCCCGCGGAGGCGGCCGGCTTCGTGCCCGGGGACGTGATCGTGAGCGTCGACGGGAAGCACTACGGGGCGTTCAGCGGTGGCTCGCTGCTGCTCGACCTTCGGGCCCGACCCGGCGAGACCGTCACGCTCGGTATCGAGCATGCCGACGGGACCGAATCGACGGTCGTGGTCACGTTGCGCGACGCGGCGACGATCGCGGCCGGCAAGGGCGCGGTCGGGTTCACCCGTGAGCCGACGACGACCCGGACCGCGATCCACTACGGCGTCGTCGAGGCCATCCAGGTCGGCGCGGAGCGGACGATCGCCGCGCTCGGCCTCATCGTCGGTGGCCTGGGCACGCTCGTCGAGTCCGTGGCCAACGACCCGACAGCGCCGCCGCCCGTCTCCGGACCCGTGGGCATCGCGACCCAGATCGGCGACGTCTTCTGGCAGCTGGGTCCGGTGTTCACGCTCTACATCGCGGGCGTGCTCTCGGCCAACCTCGCGGTCGTCAACATCCTGCCGTTCCCGCCGCTCGACGGCGGCCGGATGCTGATGATCACGCTCAAGCGGCTCTTCGGTGCCCGGATCAGCCTGCGCGCCGAGCAGCTGACCTACATGGTCGGCTTCGTCTTCCTGTTCGCCTTCCTCATCTGGATCACCGGGTTCGACATCATCCGCAGCCTCGGTGGCGCCGGTTCATGACCTCACCCGACCAGGGTCGGCCGCGACGTCATCCGACGGTGAGCGTCGACGTCGGCGGGGTCCTGGTCGGCAGCGCCCACCCGATCGTCGTCCAGTCGATGACGAACACCGATACCGCGGACGCCGATGCGACCGCGATCCAGGTCGCGCAGCTCGCCCACGCGGGCTCGCAACTCGTCCGGGTGACCGTCAACAGCGAGGAGGCCGCGGCGGCGGTCCCCGAGATGGTCCGCAAGGTGCGCGGCCTCGGCGTCGACGTGCCGATCATCGGGGACTTCCACTACAACGGCCACAAGCTCCTGGTCGAGTACCCGGAGATGGCCGCGGCGCTCGCGAAGTACCGGATCAACCCGGGCAACGTCGGCGCCAAGCGCCATGACGAGCACTTCGCCACGATCGTCAAGGTCGCGATCGACAACGACGTCCCGGTCCGGATCGGCGTCAACTGGGGCTCGCTCGACCAGGCCATCCTGACCGAGCTGATGGACGTGAACGCGGCAGCGGCCGAGCCCCGCGACGCCCGCGACGTGATGATCGACGCGATGCTCGAATCGGCGATGCGCTCGGCCGAGCTGGCCGAGGCAGACCGGGCTCCGCCACGACCGGATCATCCTCTCGGCCAAGGTGTCGGGGGTCCGCGACCTGATCGACGTCTACCGGCGGCTCGCCGCGCGATCCGACCATCCGCTCCACCTCGGACTGACCGAGGCGGGGATGGGGGACAGGGGCGTCATCGCCTCGACAGCGGGGCTCGTCGTGCTGCTCAACGAGGGCATCGGCGACACGATCCGCGTCTCCCTGACCCCGGAGCCCGGCGCGCCGCGGGAGCGCGAGGTCGAGGTCGCCCAGCAGATCCTCCAGTCGATGGGCCTCCGCTCGTTCCTGCCCCAGGTCAGTGCCTGCCCGGGCTGCGGCCGGACGACCAGCACGTTCTTCCAGGAGATGGCCCAGCAGATCCAGGGCTACCTCAAGGAGCGGATGCCGGAGTGGCGCGAGACGCACCCGGGCGCGGAGGACCTGCGGGTGGCGGTCATGGGCTGCGTGGTCAACGGCCCGGGCGAATCCAAGCACGCCGACATCGGCATCTCGCTGCCCGGCACGTTCGAGGAACCGGTGGCGCCCGTGTTCATCGACGGCAAGCTCGACCGGACGCTGCGGGGCGAGGGCCTGGTGGCAGAATTCATCGAGATCCTGGAGGCATACGTGGCCCAGCGCTTCCCGACGCCGGTGGCAAGCCCGGTTGCCTGAACGACCGCCCGCGCAACAACGGGCGTCCCTCGACGTCTCATCGCAAACGATGGCATAGGGGTTCGGGATGTCGGCCTTGAGTCGAATGGCAAGAGTCGTCGTGATCACGGTCGCGGTGGGAGCGTGTGGGCCGGTGTCGGAGGCCGTCGCGCCAACTCAGACGGCTGTCGCCGGATCGATCGAGCCGCCGCAAACGGCGCGGCCATCGCAGCCTGGGTCCAGCCAGGAGCCTGACCCGACCCGAGCGCCATCGGCGCCGACCGGCAGTTGGAGCAAGGCAGCGCCCATGCTCCGCGGACGGACAGGTTTCGACGCCGTCGTGCTGAAGGACGGCACCGTGTTGGCCGTCGGCGATGATTTCGCCTGCTACCCCGGCGGAGCGATGCCGGGCAGCGAGCGTGCCGAACTATACGACCCGCTCAGGGACAGCTGGGTGGAGGTGGCGAGTCTCAACAAGCCGCGCAAGTCGCCGGCTACGGTCGTCTTGCCTGATGGCTCCGCGATGGTGATCGGCGGGATCAACAGCGACGACGTTCCGTTTTCCAGCACGAAGCTCTTCTCGCCTGAGACGCTGACTTGGGCGAACGGGCCGCTCCTCGAGCTCGCCCGAGGTGAGCCGCATGCAGCCTCCCTCGCCGATGGGCGGATCCTCGTCGTCAGCTGGACGCGCTCGACTACGTTCCGGACCACGAGCGAGATCTACGATCCCCGGCGTTCGTCGTGGAAGCGGGCCGCGTCATTGCCGCCGTCCACGGACATCCGCGACATCGCCTCGCTCAGCGACGGTCGGGTCCTGGCGCTCGGATTCGACCACGTCGACGCCGATCCGGTTCCGGGCGGCTATCTGTATGACCCGGACCGCGACAGGTGGACGGCGGTCGAGGCACCGGACGTGAACGGGTACGCCCTCGCGCCCTTGCCGGACGGCGATGCACTGGCGATCGGCGGCGGTGATAGCGGAGGGACCACCGATCGCGCGAGTCGATTCGACACCGGATCTGGACGGTGGGCCCCGGTCGCCGCGCTATCGACCCCGCGGATCGGACCACAGGTCGCCGTCCTCGATGATGGCCGGGTGCTGGTGGCGGGCGGGGCGATCACACACGGCGACGAGATCCGAAGCAAGGCCTTGCGGTCGACCGAGATCTACGATCCTCACTCCGACACCTGGTCGCCGTCCGCCGATCTCCTCGCTCCACGCTACGGCGGCAACGCCGTCTTGCTCCTCGACGGGACGGTGCTCGTCCTCGGCGGCAGTGATGCCTTCAACGTCGAGGGGGACACGCCGTACTGCGCCCCGCCATTGACCACCGTGGAGCGGTTCGACCCAGCCGTGTGAATCGGGTCCTCACGCTCGGCTCACGTTTGAGCGTCCACGCATCCGGGTGTATACTTCGCGTCCAACTGAACGGCCGCTCCGTGACGTGGGTGACCCCCACGTTTTGTTTTGAGCGGCGGTTTGCATAACACCACCAACAGCGAACGGAGGCGCATCGTGAGTCGAGACTTCGTAGGTGCCCTCCTCCAGCTCAATGCCGAGAAGCAGATCTCCCGCGAGCAGCTCATCGGGGCGGTCGAGGACGGCATCCAGTCGGCCTACCGGCGCGTCGCCGGCGACGAGGACATCCACGTCCGGATCGACGCGGAGACGGGCAAGATCCGCGTCTATCGGGCGCGTCGCGTCGTCGACGAGATCGAGGACGAACTGACGGAGATGACCGTCGATCAGGCCAAGGCCTTCGACTCGACCGCGGGCATCGGCGACATGGTCGAGACCGAGGAGCTCGACGGCGACGTCTTCGGCCGGATCGGCGCGCAGACGGCCAAGCAGATCGTCCTGCAGCGGATCCGCGAGGTCGAGCGCGACCAGGTCTTCGACCAGTTCGCGAGTCGCGAGGGCGAGCTGATGACGGGGCAGGTCAATCGGGTCGAGCCGCGCGCGATCATCCTCGACGTCGGCAAGGGCGTCGAGGCGATCCTCGCGACCACCGAGCAGAGCGCCCTCGAGCACTACCGGATCGGTCAGAACGTAAAGGCGTTCGTCCTTGAGGTGCGGCGCTCCACCAAGGGCCCACAGATCTTCGTCAGCCGGACGCACAAGGGCTTCCTGAAGCGGCTGTTCGAGCTCGAGGTGCCCGAGATCCACAGCGGCACTGTCGAGATCAAGGCCATCGCCCGTGAGGCGGGCAGCCGCTCGAAGGTCGCCGTCGCCTCGCGCCAGGAGGGCCTCGACCCGGTCGGGGCGACCGTCGGGCAGCGTGGCGCACGGGTCCAGGCCGTCGTGGCCGAGTTGTCCGGGGAGAAGATCGACGTCATCCCCTGGAACGACGACCCGGCCGTGTTCGTGGCGAACGCCCTCAGTCCCGCCCAGGTCATCTCCGTCGACATCGACGAGGAGCACCGCATCGCGAGCGTCACCGTTCCCGAGCGCATGCTCTCGCTGGCCATCGGTCGCGAGGGCCAGAACGCCCGACTCGCCGCGCGACTGACCGGGTGGCGGATCGATATCCGCAGCGACGTCTCGGTCGCCGAGGCCAAGGCCGAGGCCGAGGCGGCTGCCACGACCCCTGACGTGGTCGAGGACGCGGTCGCCGCACCGGCCAAGCCGAAGCGGGTCACCAAGAAGGCCGCCGCAGCGGCAGCGGAGGCCGCCACCGGGACCGCCGACACGGCTGACGCCGCGGGCGAGACCGCCGACGCGGCTCCGGCGAAGCCGAAGCGGGTCACCAAGAAGGCCGCCGCAGCGGCGGCCGACGCAACCGCGCCTGCCGCGGACGCTGCCGCCGAGACCGCCGCCGAAGCGCCGGCCAAGCCCAAGCGGGCGGCACGAAAGAAGGTCGAAGTCACCGAGGAGGTGGCATCGTAGGCGCGTCTGCCAGCACCACGGCGCCGCGTCGGGTCCCCAGCCGTTCGTGCGTCGCGTGCCGTACCGCACGGCCCAAGCGCGACCTCCTGCGGATCGTCCGGACCCCGGACGGACGCACGTTGGCCGACCCGACGGGACGGCTCGCCGGCCGCGGCGCGTATGTGTGCGACGATCCGGCATGCATCGAGCGGGCCATCACCAAGGGCGCCCTCGCACGGGCGTTGAAGTCCCCACTGCCCCCCGACCTGCGTGAGACGCTCACGGTCGAGGGCATCCCACTGAACACGACCATCGAAGGAGGAGCCCGTGGCCAGGAGTAGGAGCGGCACGCGCGGCCGTCGCGGGCCCCGCAAGCCGCCGCGTCGCGACGGCGCGTTCAACGCGTCGCAGGTCCAGGTGGCCGACCCGCGCGAGCGCGGCGCGATCGAGCTGCCCGCGACGATCACGGTCAAGGAACTCGCGGACCTGCTGGCCGTCAATCCGGCCGACATCATCCGCGAGCTCATCAAGAGCGGCATCTTCGCGACCATCAACCAGTTGATCGACCGCGACACCGCGTCGCTCGTCGCCGGCGAGCTCGGCTACGACGTGGCCGAGGTGGACCAGGCGGCTGGCACGAACGGGACCGAGGCCGAGGGCGAGGGCAAGCCGGCCGAGGCGACCAAGGAGGTCCTCTTCGAGGAGGACGATGCTGCCGACCTGCAGCCGCGCGCTCCGATCGTGACCGTCATGGGTCACGTGGACCACGGCAAGACGAGCCTGCTCGACGCGATCCGCACGACCGAAGTGGCGGCCGCCGAGCGCGGCGGCATCACCCAGCACATCGGGGCGAGCGAGGTCACCCACGACGGCAAGCGCGTCGTCTTCCTCGACACGCCGGGCCACGAGGCGTTCACCGCCATGCGTGCCCGCGGCGCCCGCGTCACCGACATCGCGGTCGTCGTCGTGGCAGCCGATGACGGGGTCATGCCCCAGACGCTCGAGGCGATCAGCCACGCCAAGGCGGCGAAGGTGCCGATCATCATCGCGCTCAACAAGATCGACAAGCCCGACGCGAGCCCGGATCGCGTGAAGACGGAGCTCACCGAGGCCGGCATCGTCGTCGAGGAGTACGGCGGCGACGTCCCGCTCGTGCCGGTATCGGCCAAGACCCGCCTGGGCCTGGACGAGCTCATCGAGATGATCCTGCTGGTCGCGGACCTCCAGGAGCTCAAGGCCAATCCGAAGCGCACCGCGGTCGGCACGATCGTCGAGGCCCAGCTCGACAAGGGCCGCGGCCCCGTCGCCACCGCCCTGGTCCAGACCGGCACGCTCAAGGTCGGCGACATCATCGTCGTCGGCGAGACGTTCGGCCGCGTCCGAGCCCTCGAGAACGACAAGGGCAAGCGCGTCACGAAGGCCGGCCCGGCCAGCGCCGTGGTCGTCCTCGGCCTCGCCGAGGTCCCGGCCGCCGGCGACATCCTGCGCGTCGTCGCCGACGAGAAGGAAGCCCGCGCCATGGTCGAGGCCCGCAAGGCCGAGACGGCGGCACGGACCGGCGACGGCAGCGGCCGCGCGACGCTCGAGGACCTGTACCGCCAGATCCAGGCCGGTCAGGCCAAGGAGCTGCGGATCATCCTCAAGTCCGACGTGTCGGGCTCGCTCGGTGCGATCACCCATGCGCTCGAACAGCTGGACCAGGACGAGATCCGCCTCAACGTCCTGCTCGAGGGCGCCGGCGACATCACCGACAACGACATCATGCTTGCGGCAGCCTCGAACGCGATCGTCGTCGGCTTCAACACCAAGATCACCGACACGGCCCGCCGGGCCGCCGAGGCCGAGGGCGTCGACGTCCGGCTCTACGACATCATCTACAAGCTGACCGACGACATCGGGGCTGCTCTCAAGGGCCTCCTCGAGCCGGTCGTGGTCGAGGTCGTCGAGGGCCGCGCCGAGGTCCGCCAGATCTTCCGCGTCGGCAAGAGCACGGTCATCGCCGGCTCGTTCGTCACCGACGGCCGGATCGTGCGTGGCGGCGCCCGGGTGTGGCGCGGTGGCAAGGTCATCGCGACCGACAAGATCGAGTCGCTGCGGCGCTTCCGCGACGACGTCCGCGAGGTGCTCGCCAACTACGAGTGCGGCATCGGACTCGCCGGGTTCCACGAACTCGAAGAAGGCGACATCATCGAGTGCTTCACGTCACAGACGGTGAGCCGCGCGGTCTCCGGCTGACGGGGCGGCGAGGCAGTTCACCTCGATGAGCCAGAGAACCGAAAAGGTCGATGAGCTCCTGCGTCAGGAGATCACGTCGATCGTGGCTCGGGATGTCGCGGATCCGCGGATCGGGTTCGTGACGATCACGAGCGTCGAGACGACGCCGGACCTGCGGCACGCCAAGGTCTGGGTCAGCGTCATCGGGCAGCCAGCCGAACGCACGGCGGCCGTGAAGGCGCTCGGGCGGGCGATGCCGTTCGTCCGCCACGAGCTCGGGTCGCGGCTGCGCCTCCGACGCATCCCGGACCTCCACGTCGAGCTCGACGACACGGCCGAGCGCGGTACCCGTGTCCTCCGGCTCCTGCACGATATCGAGCTCGGCGAGATCCCCGAGGACGAGCCGCAAGGGGTCGAGGTCCTGCCGACGCCGGTCGCTCGGCTGCCGCACGAGGGAGACCTAACCGAGGAACCGCCGCCGGCCGCCGCCCTGCCGCCGCCCCGCCCGAAGCGCAAGTACGAGCCCAAGCGCGGTCACGCCAAGCCCCGGTCGGGTCGATGAGCGTCGATCTCGCCCCGTATCTCGACGCCGTGCCCGACATCGTGGTCGATCGCATCCGTGGCGCCCGGCGCGTCCTGGCGGTCGGCCATGAGAACCCCGACGCCGACACCCTCGGGGCGACGCTGGCCATCGTGCGACTCGTCGAAGCCCTCGGCGGGGCGGCCGACCCGGTCACCTCGGACCTGCCCCCGCCCCTCTACGACTACCTCCCGGACGTGGCGCGCGTCCGGACCGACCCGAACCCCGACGTCGACTACGACCTCGTCGTGATCTCCGATTGCGGCTCGCTCGACCGCGTCGGTGAGGTCGGCCGGCGTCACGCCGAGCTCTTCGGACGCCTCCCGCGGGTCGTGATCGATCACCATGCCTCGAACGACGGCGCGGGCGAGGCCGACTGGATCGATCCGGCCGCCGCCGCGACGTGCGAGATGGTCGCGCTGCTCGCGATCCGTCTCGGGCTGCCCCTCGACCTCGACGACGGGGCCCTGGCCACGGCCCTGATGGGCGGCATCGTCATGGACACCGCGACCTTCGCCCATCCGAACGCCACCGCGCGGACGCTGGCGGTCTCGGCGGCGCTGGTCGAGGCCGGCGCCCCGCTCTCGGACATCTCGCGGCGCATCTATCGATCGAAGCCGGGCGCCCAGCTCCGCCTGTTCGGTCGGGTGCTGGACCGCCTCGAGACCGCGGACGACGGACGCATCATCTGGTCGACGTTGACCGACGCGGACCTCACGGCGACCGACAGCGAGGCGCCGTACTCGGAGGGCATCATCGACCTCCTGGCGCAGGCCGAGGACGCCGAGGTGGCCATCCTCTTCAAGGAGGACCCGAGAGGGACGCGGCTCAGCGTCCGGACCCGTCCCGGTGGGGTCGATGCGACGGTCCTGACCGGCAAGTTCGGCGGCGGCGGACATGCCCGGGCGGCAGGGGCCACGATCGAGCAGCCCGTCGTGGACGCCCGACCCCTGGTCCTCGCCGAAGCAGGCCGACTCGTCGCCGAGGTCCGTCGCTGACGATGGCTCGAGCCTCACTCGGCCCCGGACTCGACGGCATCCTCGTCGTCGCGAAGCCCGCCGGTCCCACCTCCCACGACATCGTCGCCCTCGTCCGGCGGATGGCCGCGACGAAGCGCGTCGGCCACGGCGGCACGCTCGACCCGTTCGCCTCAGGCGTCCTGCCCGTCTTCCTTGGCCACGGGACCCGGCTTGTGGAGTACCACCTCGCGGATCGGAAGGCGTACCGCGCGACCGTCTGTTTCGGGGCATCGTCGGCGACCGACGATCTCGAAGGGGAGCTGACGACCGCCACGGGACCGGCCCCCGACCAGGCCCGGGTGGAGTCCGCGCTGGCCGCGTCACTGGGAAGTGTCTCGCAGCGCCCGCCTGCCTACAGCGCGATCAAGGTCGCGGGTCGTCGGGCCTACGCCGTGGCTCGTGCCGGCGAGACCGTCACGCTCGCGTCGCGGGACGTGACATTCCATGCTCTCGACCTCGTGTCGTGGGACGGCACCGACCCCGACCGACCGGTAGCCGTGGTGGATGTCGTCTGCTCCGCCGGCACGTACGTGCGTGCGCTCGCCCGGGACCTCGGGGAGGCCGTCGGCAGTGCGGCCTACCTGGGTGCCCTGGTGCGGACGGCGTCCGGCCCGTTCGTGTTGGAGGACGCGGTCCCGCTCGACGAGATCCGCGCGGCCGCAGCGGAGTCGCCAAGCGGCCTGCTGCCACTGCTGCGACCGATCGACGCGGGTCTCGACGCCCTGCCCGAGATCACCCTGACGCCGGAGGAGACCCGGCAGGTGGCGCTCGGCCAGTTCGTTCGACCGTCGACCGGCCTGCCGGAGCCGGCCGACCTCTACCGACTGCGCGGCCCCGACGGCGCCCTCGTCGCGATCGCTTCGCGCAGCGGGACGAACCGGCTGGCGCCCGACAAGGTGTTCATCAGCCCGACGCCGGCCGCGTCCGCGACGCGCGCCTGACGCGGGCACCGATGCACGTCGTCGCGGGCGTCGATGCCCTCACGCCGGATCTGGGTCCCGCCTTCGTCGTCGTCGGCGTCTTCGACGGCCTCCACCTCGGTCACCTGTACCTGCTGGAGCGGCTCGTCGCGGAGGCGCGGGCCCGGGAGGCGCGCCCGACGGTCATCACGTTCGACCACCACCCCGACGAGGTGCTGACGGGTGCCGCGCCGCCATTGCTCATCGACCCGGAGGAGCGGCTGTCGAGGCTCGAAGCGGCGGGCGTGGCCGTGACCGTCGTCCAGCACTTCGACGAGGCGCTGCGTCGGACGCCCTACGACGCCTTCGTGGAGCGCATCCGCGCCCGCGTCGAGCTCGCCGGGTTCCTGATGACCCCGGACGCGGCCTTCGGCTTCGAGCGGCGCGGCACGCCGGACGCCCTCGCTGCGCTCGGGGCGCGCGACGGGTTCGATGTCGTGGTCGCGCCACCGTTCACGCTCGACGGACGTCCGGTACGGAGCACCGAGATCCGGACGGCGATCGCGGCCGGCGACCTCGAGACGGCGCGGCGCCTGATGGGCCGGGCGATCACGCTGACCGGCACGATGGTCGAGGGACGCCTCGCGTTCGAGCTGCCGATGGCGCTGCCGCCCGACGGCACGTACGTCGCGCGGCACGGGGCGACCGAGGCGACGATCGACCTCGTCGACGGCCACGTCCGGACGCGTGACCTCCGGTCCGACGGGCGCGTGACGCTGGAGTTGCTCGGCGGCTGACCCGTTCGCTATCGTGGGGCACATGCCGGAAGGGTTCGAGCTCGCACAGCTGAATGTCGGGCGGATGCTCGCCCCGGTGGACTCGCCAGAGATCGCCGGGTTCGTCGCGCAGCTCGAGCCGATCAATCGCCTCGCCGACGCCAGCCCGGGCTTCATCTGGCGATTGCAGACCGACACGGGCAACGCGACGGATATCCGTCCCACCGAGGACGACCTCTTCCTGATCAACATGAGCGTGTGGTCCTCGATCGAGGCGCTCCGAGCGTTCACCTACAGCACCGCGCACGTCGAGGTCCTGCGGCAGCGCCGGGAGTGGTTCGAACGGCTCGCGACCGCCCACCTCGTGCTCTGGTGGGTGCCGGCCGGCCACCGGCCGACGGTCGAGGAGGCCCTGGATCGCCTGGAGCGGCTGCGACGGGACGGTCCGACCCCTGCCGCGTTCACGTTCCGCACACCGTTCGAGCCGGATGCGTCCGGACCGGGCGGGCCGCTCGTCGATGCCGAGTTCTGCTGGCCGGACCTCGCCGCGAGCTGACCGCCGTCAGGCGCCCGGCTGCCACAGCGGCTCGGGGACGCCGCGCTCGTGGTTCTCGTAGCGGGCCATCACGAAGAGCGCGTCCGAGAGCCGATTGAGGTAGGGGAGCACGAACTCACCGATCGCCTCGTCGCGCCCCAGGCGGACGGCCTCCCGCTCCGCCCGGCGGCAGATGGTGCGTGCCACGTGCAGGTGTGCCGCGCCTGCGGCTCCGCCTGGCAGCAGGAAGTTCGTCAGGTCCCCGACGACGTCGTTGAACTCGTCGATGAGCGCCTCGAGCTTCTGAACGTGGCGTTCTTCGACGGTCGGGATCCGCGCGCGCCTCGGGTCGTCGGACGGCCAGCACAGGTCCGATCCGAGATCGAACAGCTCGTTCTGGATCGCCGACAGCTCGATCGTGAGGCGCTCGCACAGGCCGGTGGCGAGCGCGACGCCGATCTGCGAGTTCAGCTCGTCGACCGTGCCGTACGTGACCACGCGCCGCGAGTCCTTCGGGACCCGCTGGCCGCCGCCCAGGCCGGTCGTGCCCTCGTCGCCGGTCTTCGTGTAGATGCGGTTCAGGCGCGGCATCGCGTCCTCCGTGCGGTCGTGGTGGTGAGAGTATCGCGGCGTGCGTGGCAACTCCGCCAAATCGATCTCGTGCGGAGCCGTAGGCGACGTTTGGAGGCCTCCAGGGCGGACCCGCTTGGTCGCCGCGTGTCATCTCGTGCGTGGAACGGGCTGTCCGGCGGATCGCCCGCGTGTGGTACGTCGCCGAAGGTTCCGGCAGGTGACCATGTGGCGGAGAAGTCCGCCAGGCAGTCAACGCGCCCGCGTCCGCGCACCGGGCGTTTGCCGCATCGGGGCCTTCCTGCTACCATCCGCCGGTCATAGATGGAAGACATCCGTATCACGCCGTGTTCGGAGGAACGAGTGCCGCTCGCGCGGGAAGAGAAGCAGGAGATCATCACCGGGTTTGCCACCAATGAAGGTGACACCGGTTCGCCGGAAGTCCAGATCGCGCTCTTGACAGAGCGGATCAAGGAGCTGACCGGGCATCTCAGGAGCTTCCCCAAGGACAATCATTCGCGTCGCGGCCTCCTCAAGCTCGTCGGCCAGCGCCGCCGCCTTCTCGCCTATCTGATGAAGAAGGACAGCGCGCGCTACCGAGTCGTCATCGGGCGACTCGGACTTCGCCGCTAGCGACGCCGCTCCCGGACCCTGGGCACAGACCCGGGGTCCTCTCGCGTTCGACGCTCAGAGGCCCAGTCGGCCGACCTGCCCGCAGGTCGTTGACTCCTCCGCGGCCAAGGAGGAATCGTACCCTTGTCTCACACGTTCGAGACACAGATCGGTGGTCGCACGCTGACCATCGAGACCGGCAAGCTCGCACGCTTGGCCGGCGGCGCCGTCACCGTCCGTTACGGTGACACCTTCGTCCTCGGGACCGCCAACCGGTCCGATCCACGCCCAGGCCTCGACTTCTTCCCGCTCACGGTCGAGTTCGAGGAGCGCATGTACGCCGCGGGCAAGATCCCCGGCGGCTTCATCAAGCGCGAGGCGCGCGCGTCCGAGGCGGCCACGCTGGCCGCCCGTCTGACCGACCGCCCCATCCGCCCGCTGTTCCCCGAGGGCTACAAGGACGACATCCAGCTCGTGGTCACGGTCCTCTCGACCGACCAGGAGAACGAGCCCGACGTGCTCGGCACCGTCGCGGCGTCGGCGGCGCTCACCATCAGCGAGATCCCCTTCGACGGACCGGTCGGCGCCGTGCGCATCGGCCGGATCGGCGGCGAGTTCGTCGTCAACCCGACGTACAGCGAGCTGGCCGAGTCGGAACTCGACCTCATCGTCTCGGGGACCCGCGACGCGATCATGATGGTCGAGGCCGGCGCCAAGCTCCTGCCCGAAGACGTGATGGCCGAGGCCATCCTCTTCGGTCACCGGGCCCTCCAGCCCCTCATCGACATCCAGCTCGAGCTCCAGAAGGCCGCGGGCAAGGCGAAGAGCACCCCGTTCCTCGAGCCGGGCACCGGCTCGGTCCTCGACTACGCGAAGGCGGTCGCCGACGGCGCCGAGTTCGTCATCGTCGATGTCGAGACGACGGGCACGGATCCCAAGATGGCCGATCTCGTCGAGATCGCCGCGGTCAAGGTCAAGGGCGGGAAGATCACCGATCGGTGGTCCACGTTCGTGAACCCCGGCCGGCCGATCCTCGGCAACCAGATGCACGGCATCACCGACGCGGACGTCAAGAAGGCCCCGTCGCCCGCCGATGCCGCCAAGCAGGCCATCGCCTTCATCGGCGATGCCCCGGTCGTCGGACACTCGGTCGGCTTCGACCTCGCATTCCTCGAAGCCGCCCTCGCTGACGGCACCCACTTCGAGCAGGGCCGCTACCTCGACACGCTCGTGATCGCCCGCGAAGGCTATCCGGACCTCGAGAACTACAAGCTGCCGACGCTGTCGAACTTCTTCGGCATCGAGCTCGCCCAGGCCCACCGGGCGCTGCCCGACGCCGAGGCGACCGCGAACCTGCTCATCTGGTTCGGCAACGACCTGCCGGGCCGGATCGCGGGGCTCAAGGAAGGCATCTCGAACTCGGTCCGGGCCATCAAGTCCGGCGGCGACGCCAAGGGCCTGCTCGAGGCCGCCCGCCGCGAGGCCCGCCTCAGCAAGAGTCTCTACAACCTCATCTACAAGAAGACCTGCCGCCAGCTGGCCCTCGACGAGGGCATCCGGATGGACGGTCGCGGCCTGACGGAGCTCCGCCAGATCTCGGTCGACGTCGGGCTGCTCCCGCGGGCACACGGCTCCGGTCTCTTCACCCGTGGCGAGACCCAGGTCCTGACCATCGCGACGCTCGGGGCGTCCTCGGACGTCCAGCGCATCGACACGATCAGCCCCAAGACCGAGAAGCGCTACATCCACCACTACAACTTCCCGCCCTATTCCACGGGCGAGAACAAGCCGATGCGCGGACCCAGCCGCCGCGACATCGGGCACGGCAACCTCGCCGAACGGGCGCTCATCCCGGTCCTGCCGGCGCATGACGACTTCCCGTACGTCATCCGGCTCGTCTCGGAGTGCCTGTCGTCGAACGGCTCCACCTCGATGGCCTCGACGTGCGGCTCGACCCTCGCCCTCATGGACGCGGGCGTGCCGATCAGCGCACCGGTCGCCGGCGCGGCGATGGGCCTGATCAGCGAGCCTGACGGCCGGTTCGTGGTCCTGACCGACATCCTCGGCAAGGAGGACTCGGTCGGCGACATGGACTTCAAGGTGACCGGCACGCGGGACGGCATCACCGCCCTGCAGATGGACATCAAGGTCAAGGGCATCAACGAGGCGATCATCCGCAACGGCCTCAAGCAGGCTCTCGCGGCTCGCCTCGAGATCCTCGACAAGATGACCGAGGTCATGCCCGAGGCGCGCTCGGACATGAGCGACTTCGCTCCGCGCATCATCACGATCAAGATCAACCCCGAGAAGATCCGCGAGATCATCGGCAAGGGTGGATCGATGATCCGCAAGATCCAGGAAGAGACCCAGACCGAGATCAACGTCGAGGATGACGGCACCGTGGAGATCGCGGCCGTCTCCGGCGAGAACTCGCGCAAGGCGATCAACTGGATCGAGAGCCTCACGCGCGACGTCGAGATCGGCGCGCTCTACCTCGGCAAGGTCACCCGGATCATGGGCTTCGGCGCGTTCGTCGAGATCCTGCCCGGGAAGGAAGGCCTGGTCCGCATCGGCGAGCTCGCCGACTACCACGTGCCCACCGTCGAGGACGTCGTGTCCGTTGGCGACGAGGTGATGGTCGTCGTCACCGAGGTCGACCGCCAGGGCCGCGTCAACCTGTCACGCAAGGCGGCCATGCAGCGCCACCTCGCGAAGGACCCCGCCTAGACCCCGTCCGCACCGCGGACGCCGCCGCAGAGCCGCCGGGAGACCGGCGGCTCTTGCGTGTCCGCACGGCCTGTGCGGGCGCGCACCACTTTGCTCGATCGGCCGTCCGTCAGGCTCGTCATCGGGCGCCACAGCCTGCCTATACTCCCGGCCAGCGCATCCCTGACCTGGTCCGTGGAGGGTGGTGGTGGAGGGTTCGACGCAACGGCGCCGGCCGCGGGCCCGGGCCGCCCCTGAACCATGCGTGAGGGGAGCAGGCAAGAGCCGCTGGTATACTCCGCCGGTGCCCTGACCGATGACTGTCCGAGCGGAGCCATGTCCCCGATGAACCGAGCCCACCTCACCGTCGCCGTCGTCGGCGCCACCGGCGCCGTCGGGCGGACCATGATCGCCGTCCTCAACGAGCGTGAATTCCCGGTCGGCGAGCTGCGCCTGCTCGCCTCCGGTCGCTCGGCCGGTCGGACGCTGTCGATCGACGGGCGGACGCTCGAGATCGGTGAGGCGACGCCCGGACGCGTTCGACGGCGTCGATATCGCGCTGTTCTCGGCGGGTGCCGACGTCTCGAAGGAGCTCGCGCCGGCCGCCGCGGCGCGCGGTGCGACGGTCATCGACAACTCGTCGGCGTGGCGGATGGATCCGGCGGTCCCGCTCGTGGTCTCACAGGTCAACCCGCACGACCTCGAGGGCCACGAGGGCATCATCGCCAATCCGAACTGCTCGACGATGCAGATGGCGCCGGTGCTGATGGCGCTCCGCGACTCGGTCGGGCTGGAGCGCGTGGTCGTCGACACCTACCAGTCCGTGTCGGGGACCGGCGCCGACGCCCTGGCCGAGCTGGAGAGCCAGATCCGCGCCCATGTGGCCGGCGAGCCGAAGCGGGCCGAGGTCTATCCCCATCCGATCGCGTTCAACGCCCTGCCCGAGATCGACGTCTTCCTGCCCAACGGCTACACGAAGGAGGAGTGGAAGGTCGTCACGGAGAACCGGAAGATCCTCGGCTTGCCGGAGCTGCGCCTCTCGTGCACGGCCGTTCGCATCCCGGTCTTCGTGAGCCACTCCGAGGCCATCCACGTCGAGACGCGCGATCCGATCACCCCCGAGCGCGCCAGGAGCCTCTTCGCCGAGGTCCCCGGCGTCGTGGTCCAGGACGACCCCGCGACCCACGAGTACCCGCTCGCGAGCGAGGCCGCCGGACGCGACGAGATCTTCGTGGGCCGGGTCCGGCGCGACATCTCGATCCCGGACGACCGTGGCATCGCCTTCTGGGTCGTCTCGGACAACCTCCGCAAGGGCGCGGCCACGAACGCCGTCGAGCTCGCGGAGATCCTCATCGGGCGGGGCTGGGTCGAGCACGCCTCGGCCAGGGGCGCCCGTCCGTACCGGGCCATGGAGCCGGCGGCCGTCGCCGGCGGGAGCACGGTGTGACGGACGCCGAGCGCCGGGCGGCGCTCGAGGCGATCGCAGCCGAGGTGCGTGGCTGCACGCGCTGTCGGTTGCACGAGGGACGGACACGGGCGGTCCCGGGGGAGGGGAACGCATCGACGGAGGTGGTCTTCGTCGGTGAGGGACCAGGGTTCAACGAGGACAAGCAGGGCCGACCGTTCGTCGGTCGCGCCGGCGACCTGCTCGTCAAGCTGCTGGCGCACATCGGCTGGCGGCGCGAGGACGTCTTCATCACGAACATCGTCAAGTGCCGGCCGCCCGACAACCGCGACCCGGAGCCCGACGAGATCGCGGCGTGTGCGCCGTACCTGACCCGTCAGCTCGAGGTCCTCGATCCGGCGATGGTCGTCACACTCGGCCGGTTCTCGATGGCGCGGTTCATGCCGGGCGTGCGGATCTCGCAGGCGCACGGGACGGTCCGGGGCGTGGACCCGGCGACCGGCGCCCGCGATGCCCTGGTCCTGGCCATGTACCACCCGGCGGCAGCGCTCCGGTCGCCGGCGGTCGAGCGCGAGAGCTTCGAGGACGCAGCCACGATCCCGAGCGTGCTCCTGGACGCCCGCGCCCGACGGGCGGACCATGCCGCAGGAACGTCGGACGGGCCGGCTGCCGTCACGGCCTCGGCCCCGGCCGCCACGATCGTCGCGCCCGCCGTCCCGGATACTGGACCGACGAACTCGCCCATCACGCCGACGACGACCGACAGGCAGGCGGCGGGCCTGGCTCCCGCTCAGGACCCGGTGGCCGGCGATGCCGACCAGATGACGCTCTTCTAGGAACGGTGCACAGGACGCGATGACGACACCCAACGACCAGCCGCTCCGCATCATCCCGCTCGGCGGGGTCGGCGAGATCGGCAAGAACATGTACGTCTTCGAGTACGGCGACGAGATCGTCGTCATCGATTGCGGGCTCATGTTCCCCGACGAGGAGATGTTCGGGATCGACCTCGTCATCCCTGACGTCACCTACCTCAAGGAGAACCGCCACAAGGTCAAGGCCTTCCTCATCACCCACGCGCATGAGGACCACGTCGGGGCCCTGCCGTACGTGCTGCCGGAGTTCCCGGGTGTCCCCGTCTACGCCTCGACGCTGGCGCGAGGCCTCCTGGGCAACAAGATCAAGGAGCACAAGCTCCACAACAACCCGGTCCTCGCCCTCGATCCGGGCGACGAGCTCGATGTCGGGTCGTTCCACGTCCTGCCGTTCCGGGTGGGTCACTCGATCCCCGACGCGATGGGCATCGCGCTTCGGACGCCGGTCGGGACGATCGTCCATACGGGCGACTTCAAGTTCGACCACACGCCGGTCGACGGCAAGCTCTCGGACTTCGCCATCCTCGCGCGGCTCGGCCAGGAAGGCGTCGCCTGCCTCCTGTCCGACTCCACCCGCGCCGAGAATCCCGGCTACACGCCCTCGGAGCGGACCGTCGGCGAGGCCTTCCGCGAGATCATGGAGCCGCTCGACGGGCGGGTGATCGTCGCGACCTTCGCCAGCAACATCGCTCGCATCCAGCAGGTGCTCGACGCGGCCGAATCGATGGGCCGGAACGTCGCGGTCATCGGCCGCTCGATGGAGCAGAACTTCCGCATCGCGACCGATCTCGGCTATCTCAAGTACGACCCTGCGCACATCGTCTCGAAGGACCGGATCAAGGACCACCCCGACGAGAAGCTCGTCATCGCGACCACCGGGGCCCAGGGCGAGCCGATGGCAGGCCTCGCGCGGATGGCGAACCGCGACCACCGGTTCGTGGAGATCCAGCCGGGCGACACCGTCATCGTGAGCGCGAGCCCGATCCCGGGCAACGAGGAGTACGTCTCGCGCACCATCGACAACCTCTTCAAGGCCGGCGCGAACGTCTACTACCACACGATCAAGCGAGCGCACGTCTCCGGTCACGCCAGCCAGGAGGAGCTGAAGCTGATGCTGGGGCTCACGAAGCCCCGCCACTTCATCCCGATCCACGGCGAGTTCCGCATGCAGGTGCAGCACGGGCGCCTCGCCATCGAGACCGGCGTGAACCCCGAGAACGTCTTCATCATCGAGAACGGCATGCCGATCGAGATCTACGCGGACGGCTCCGCCCGTCGCGGCACCCCCGTGACGGCCGGCTACGTCTACGTCGACGGGCTGTCGGTCGGCGAGGTCGGCGACGTCGTCCTGCGTGACCGCCGGTCGCTGGCCAACGACGGCATGTTCATGATCGTCGTGACCGTCGACAAGCAGACCGGCCAGGTGGTCGGGCGGCCCGAGATCGTCACCCGCGGATTCGTGCACCTCAATGAGCGCGACCCGCTCATGGAGGAGGCCGTGGAACGGGTCATCAAGGCCATCGACACGCCGGGCGATCACATCAGCGAGGTGGCCCTGCTCAAGACCCAGATCAAGGACGGCGTCTCGCGCTACCTGTACGAGCAGACCAAGCGCCGGCCGATGGTCTTCCCCGTGGTCGTCGAGGTCTAGCCATGGCGACCCGCCGACGATCCACGGGCCGTCCCTCCACCAGCGGCCGACGAACACGCCGTCGCAGCGGTGCCGGTGGCGCGTTGCCGCTGCCGCGGCTCCGCCTCGGGGTCTCGCCCGCGGTCGCGCGCTCGCTCGTCGGGATCCTGCTGCTCGTGCTCGGGGCCGTCCTGCTCATCGCCCTGGCCCTGCCCGGTGACGGACGCCTGACCGACTGGGTGCGCGATGCGATCGTGCCGTTCTTCGGTGCCGGGCGGTACCTGCTGCCGCTCGTCCTGCTCCTCTCGGGCTGGTACGTGGAATGGGGGCCAGGCAAGGAGACCGGAGCGCCATGGGGCCGCACCCTGATCGGGATCGGCGTCGCCTACACGGCACTCCTCGGCGTCATCCAGCTCATCGGGTTCTCGCCGGCCGGCGGGGACACCGGCGGCCGCATCGGCTCGTTCCTCGAGCGCGTGCTCGTCGGGGGCAGCGATGGGCCGGGCCTGCTGCCGATCCCGGCGGCGTACGTGATCCTGTTCGCCCTGATGGCGATCGGGCTCCTGCTCGCGTTCGACATGCCGTTGCGCCAGCTGCTGGCGCCCGTCACGTCCGCCGGGAAGGCCGTGACCAGCACGCTCAACGACGCGCGGACGAAACCGGCCGATGCAGGTCCGGGCACGCCCGTCGGTCCCGGCAAGGGCGGGCCGGCCGATGGACGAGGCGCGCGGCCGGGCAAGGGCGCCGCGGTCGTGGCGGCCGTCGCGTCGCCGGGTCAGACCGGCATGTGGGGTGAGGATGCGACGCCCCAACGCTCCGACATCCCCGCGGCCGTCCCGAGTCCGATCCCGACCTCGGCCACGTTCGCCCCGGCCCGCGCCGGGGGCGCTGCCGTCCAGGTGCCGGTCCGCGCGATCGACGCCGGGCTGCGACCGCTGCGCGACCCAGACGACGTCACCGATGCGAGCGATTCGCCGCCGACGCGGGAGCGCATCGAATACGTCCTGCCGGCGACGACCCTGCTCGACGACATCGCCCTGCCCCTCGAGGCCGGTGGCAGCGAGGTCGCGCACCAGCGCAACGAGGAGATCATCGTCCGCAAGCTCGCGGGCTTCAACATCCCGGCCCAGATCACCGGCCGGAACGCCGGCCCGGTCGTCACCCAGTACGAGGTCCAGCCCGCGGCGGACATCAAGGTCAGCCGCATCGAGGCACTCGCCGACGACCTGGCCATGGCCCTCGCCGCCCGCTCGTTGCGCATCGAGGCCCCGATCCCGGGCAAGAGCGCGGTCGGCATCGAGATCCCGAACAAGGACTTCAACATCGTGGCCCTGCGTCGGATCCTCGAGGAGGTCGACTTCACCGCCTCGGGCTCGAAGCTGACGTTCGCACTCGGTCGCGACGTGGCCGGCACCGCCCAGGCGGTCGACCTGGCCAAGATGCCGCACCTGCTCATCGCCGGCGCGACCGGCTCGGGCAAGAGCGTCATGGTCAACGCGCTCATCGCGAGCCTCCTGTGCGAGGCCACGCCGGACGACATCCGGATGATCCTGATGGACCTCAAGCGCGTCGAGCTGGCGGCCTACAACGGCCTGCCGCACCTGCTCGTGCCGGTCATCACCGAGCCGGAACGGGCCAAGGCCGCGCTCAAGTGGGCCGTCAACGAGATGGAGGCCCGCTACCGGCGGCTCGCGGGCGCCACGGCGCGCAACATCAAGGGCTTCAACGAGACCCGGGCCGACCCCGAGGACCGGATGCCGTACATCGTGATCGTCGTCGACGAGCTCGCCGACCTGATGATGCGCGAGGGCAAGAACGTCGAGGATCCGATCGTCCGCCTGGCCCAGAAGGCCCGGGCGACCGGCATCCACATGGTCCTCGCGACCCAGCGCCCGAGCGTGAATGTCGTGACGGGTCTCATCAAGGCGAACTTCCCGAGCCGGATCGCGTTCGCGATGGCCTCCCAGATCGACTCGCGGACGATCCTCGATGCGCCCGGCGCGGAAGACCTGATCGGGCGGGGCGACATGCTCTACCAGCCGTCGGATCTGCCGCGCCCGATGCGCCTCCAGGGCGTGTTCGTGTCCGACGCCGAGATCGGCCGCGTGGTCAGCCACTGGAAGGACCAGATCGACGGTCCGCACTACGACCTCTCGATCACCGAGAGCGACGACGACGGCGTCGGTTCGGTCGACGACCTCGCCGATGACGATGCGGATCGGCTGCTGCCGGATGCCGTCGAGGTGATTCGGGAGTACGATCGGGCCTCGGCGTCGCTCCTCCAGCGCCGTCTCAAGGTCGGCTATGCGCGGGCCGCGCGGATGATCGATCAGCTGGAGGCGCGCGGATACATCGGGGCGTTCGATGGCTCGAACGCCCGCCCGGTGCTCCGTCGCGATCCGACGCCGGGCTACGACGACGCGGTCGTGGACCCGGATGGGGACGATCGATGACGACACGAGACCAGCTGCGACGGGCCACCAGTCCCGACCGATCGGCGTTCGACGAGCGCCCGCCGGCCGACGGGAGCCCGGACGACACCGCGCGCAGCCTGCCCGAGCGCCTGTACGCCGCGCGTGAGGCGAAGGGCGTCGACCTGTACCGCGCCGAACGCGACACGAAGATCCGGGCCCGGTACCTGGGGGCGCTCGAGCGGGGCGACTACAAGGAATTGCCGGGCGCCGTCTACACGAAGGGCTTCCTGCGCAACTACGCGCTCTACCTCGGGCTCGACGCCGACGAGATCCTCGAACAGTGGCGTCGCGAGCGAGGGGCCGTCCGCGAGACCGCGCAGGTGCCGACGACACCGCGACCGCTCGCCGCGCCGCGAAAGGGCCTGACCTTCTCGCCGTTCATCGTCGTCCTCGCGATCATGACCGTCGGCGTGCTCGCCTTCGGGGCATACCTCGGCGTCCAGCTGCTGCGCTTCGCGAAGCCGCCCACGATCGCGGTCACCCAACCGCCGACCGCGGTGGTCGAGGTCGACGATTCCATGACCTCGTACACGTTGCGCGGCGTGACGCTGGCTGGCGCCACCGTGAACATCGCGTCGCCCGGGCGTGACGCGTACAGCGTGACGGCCGATTCGACCGGATCGTGGCGGGCCGAGGTGGATCTTCGGCGTGGCCGGAACCAGTTCGACGTGAGTGCGCTCGATCCGGACACCGGCAAGCACTCCGAGGAGAACATCCTCATCTACATCACCGTCCCGTTCCTCGCGATCGAGGCGCCCACCCTCACCGTCGACCAGCCGGCCGAAGGGGCGACATACGAGAACGGTGCCATCCCGGTCCAGGGCCGAACGACGAACGCCGATTCGGTGGTCCTGAGTGCCGTCTACACGGGCCCGGCCACGGGGACGAAGGCGACCGACAAGGCGACGCCCGCCCCGCCCGCGAACCCCGCGCCCGAGACCGTGAAGGTCGGCGATGACGGGGCCTTCAGCGCGTCGTACGAACTCACGACGGGCGCGTGGGCGATCACCATCACGGCGTCGAGCCCGGAAGGCAAGACCACGGCCATCACCCGGAACGTCATGGTCGCGTTCAAGGGCGTCAACGTCGTCGTCGAGATCAAGAGCGGCCGGGCGTGGCTGAAGGTCTGGGTCGATGGGCAGGTGTCCGACAAGACCACCGCAGCCGGTCGCGTGTACGCCCCAGGCGACACGCTCACGTTCCGGGCCAAGGAGTCGGTCGAGGTGCGGACGGGCAAGTCCAGCGCCACGTACTTCACGGTGAATGGCACCGACCTCGGGCACATGAACGACGTCGGCAACCCCGAGACGTGGCTCTTCGCTCCACCCGACGAACCGGTCCGGACCGACCGTCGCTGACGACGATGGCCACTGACCATGAGCCGCTCGAGGACCTGGCCCGGCGGCTCCAGGAGACGTGCCTCGGCGCGAGGCTGACAGTGGCGACGGCCGAATCGTGCACCGGCGGGCTCGTGGCGCATGGCATCACGAGCATCCCCGGCTCGTCCGGCTACTTCCTCGGGGCGATCGTGAGCTACGCGGACCGCGTGAAGGTCGAGGCGCTCGGCGTCGCGCCAGATGTCCTCGCGACACATGGCGCCGTGAGCGCACAGGTCGCGCTGGCGATGGCCGCCGGCGTCCGCGATCGGCTCGCCACGGATCTCGGGGTCGGGATCACGGGCGTGGCCGGGCCGGATGGCGGCTCCGAGGAGAAGCCCATCGGGCTGGTCTACGTCGGCGTGAGCGATCGACTCGGGTCGGACGTGCGCCGCTTCCACTGGGCCGGCGACCGGGCGGCCAACAACCAGGCGAGCGCGGCCGAGGCGCTCCGATTCCTCGCCGAGCGGGCCGATGCCCTGGCAGGATCGGGGACGCCCGCCGAATGACCCGCACCCACGAGGACATCGCCCGCGGCCTCGCGGCGCCGAGGGACGCGGTGCCGATCGCGCCCGGCACGCGGATCCACGTCGTCGGGGTCGGTGGCACCGCCTCGGCGGGCGCCGCACTCCACGCGGCGGCCGTCGGAGCGTCGGTGACCGCCTGCGACGCGGGTGGGCCCGATCCCGTGACCGGCGCAGTCCTCGCGGCCGGCATCCCGATCGACTGGCGCCACGACGCCGCACACGTGCGCGCGACCGACGGCGGGGCCGTGATCGACCGCCTGGCCGTCACCAAGGCGATCACCTCGGTCCAGCCCGACCACCCGGAGCTCGTGGCCGCGCGTGCCGTCGGGATCGTCCCCGAGAGCGTCCAGCAGATCGTCGCGGACGCGGCCGCGACCGGCGGGCGCCGGCTCATCGGCGTGACCGGCACGCACGGCAAGTCGACCACCTCGGGCTGGCTCCTGCACGTGCTCGTCGGGGCCGGCCGCGACCCATCGGGGTTCGTCGGGGCGAACCTGCCGGCGTCGATCGTCGGACCCCAGCGTGGGGTCGCGCGGTTCGGCGGCGGACCGGACTTCGTGGTCGAGGCGGACGAGTACGCGGGCAACTTCGACCCGTATCGCCCGGACATCGCCGTGCTCGTGTCCGCGGAATGGGACCATCCCGACGTCTTCCTCGACGAGACCGAGGTCGTGCGGGCATTCGCCGAGTGGATCGAGGGCGGGCGAGCCGGGACCGACGGCGGGCGCACCCTCGTCGCGAACGTCGGCGATCGGGGCGTCCGCCGGGTCCTCGCCGCGCTCGAACGTTGGGAGGGTCGGCGGATCGCCGTGCACCTGGTGGACGAGCGCCACACCGCGGATGACGCGGAGGCGAGTGCGGTCGCCGCCGAGACCGCCCGTGGCGGGACCGCGCTCGTCGCCAGGATCCTCGGCGAAGACCCCGACGGGACGGACCTGGAGATCCGCGGTCTGCGGACCCCGGATCACGAAACGGATCGCGTCCGGCTGCGGCTCATCGGGCGGCACATGGCGATCGACGGACTGATGGCCGCCGGCGGGGCGCTGGCGGCCGGGTTGGGCGCCGACGACATCCTCGCGGGGCTCACCTCGTTCGAGGGCGTCGGCCGACGGTTCGAGCTCAAGGGCGAGGTCGGCGGGGTCACCGTCCTCGACGACTACGCGCATCACCCGACGGCGATGCGGCTCACGTTCGGGGCGGCGCGGCAGCGGTACCCGGGTCGGCGTCTGTGGGCCGTCTACGAGCCGCTGACGTTCCACCGGACGGCCGCCATGCTCGACCGCTTCGCGGACGTGCTCGCGGAGGCGGACCGGGCCGCCATCATCGATATCTGGGCTGTGCGCGACCCTGACACGACGATCACCTCGGCCCAGGCCCTCGCCGACGCCACGAGCCGACACAGCCCCGAGCCGGCCGTGGCGATCGGCAGCCCCGAGGCCGGGGCGACATGGCTGGCCGACCACGTCGAGCCCGGTGACGTGGTGCTCGTGATGGGCGGGGGACGGTCGTACGTGGCCGCGGAACAGCTCGTGGAGCACCTGCGGGCGCGATTCCACCCGAGCTGAGGGCTCAGCTCGCCTTCGCGGGCTCCTCGTCCTCGGCGCCGACCGGGCGGGCGTAGAGCGGATGCCCGTCCGAGGTCAGGCATCGACCGGTGGCGAGCTCCCACTGCCAGCCGTGCAGCGCGCAGGTCAGGACGCCTTCCTCCACGGACCCGAACCGCGTCAGGTCGGCCTTCATGTGGGCACAACGACGCTGGACGTCGTAGCCGGCGATCTCGAACGTGCCCTGGGTCGGTCCGTGCTCGGCGTAGAACCCCTCCGCGTACTGGAGCCGTTCGACGTTGAGGCACTTGAACCACGTGTAGAGATAGTCGTTGTAGGGGCCGCGTCGACGCGCGCGGAAGCGCATCGAGAGGAACAGCTCGTTGACCCAGTCCTCGACGTGCTCGCGCACGAGGTAGTCCACGAGTTCGCGGTCGATGAAGAACTGGTAGCGCGGATCCTCGCCCTCGATCGGCCGGCGGATGACGCGTTGCGCGAAGTCGAGGACGACCTGCTCGTCGCCGACATCGAGCAGGACCGGCTGGTCGATCCCCGCGCAGATCATGTCGGCCTGCTCGATCAGTGGTCCCCACCACGCCTGGAGCTCGGGCAGCAGGTCGACCCGCGGGCCGCGCCACGCGGCCCGCTCGGCCTCGATCACGGGCCGCTTCCGCGCCTGGTAGGCCTCGAGGTATGCGCGCTTGTCCGCGAAGATGGTCGCGGGGTCGACCGGGTGCTCGACGTCGAAGCGTCCCGGCGCCACGTCGGCCGTCGAGCCCGGCAGCATCAGGCGGCCGCCGGCGCGGCCGTGATCCGCGATGTACTCGAGGAATGTCGGCTGGTCGGGGAACGTGTTCCATTCGTCGCCCGCGAGGTCGTTGAACCCGAACAGGTCGTCGTCGAGGAAGCAGGGCGGTCCGGCTGAGGGCACGACGAAGGCGGGGTCCAGGACCTCGATGTAGCGGAACGCCCGGGCGAGCTGGGCGATCCGCTTCTTGTGGCCGAGCACGTGCTGGGCGTTGTCCGGGTAGTCGTAGACCATCGGGTACCAGATCGCCCCGGAGAACTGCAGGAACGCGGCGTCGAGGGGCCCGCCTGCCAGCAGGCGGTCGGGCTCGGTCGGTCGCGAGTCGTTCATGTTGAGCACCCGGACCTCGCCGTCGTCGATCACGAGCGCGGAATCGCCGATCGGCCCGTCGGTCGGCGCGACCAGCGCGTGGATGGTCAGGGTCAGCGGCCCGGCCTGGAACGGCTCCAGGTCGACGCTCTTGATGAACTCCGTGAACCCGAGTGCCCGGAGCGCCTTCTCGAGGTCGTCGAGCGGGTAGGCCGGCAGCAGCACCGTCGCGGCCTTGTCGACGTGGTCACGCAGGTAGCGCGGATCGAAATGGTCGTGGTGGAGGTGCGAGACGTAGAGGTAGGTCGGATGGCCGATGCGCTCGGGATCGATCCCGTCGTTGGCCGGGAACGGGAACCACGAGCCGAAGAACGAGGGATTGAACCAGGGGTCGCACAGGATGCTGACGCCCTTCGTCTCCACGAAGAGGCCCGCCTGGCCGAGGAACGTGATGCGCACCCGCGAAGGATAGCGGCGAGCCCACGATGCCGGCCGCGTCGTCGCGGACGACTCACGCGAGCGTGCCCTACCATGACCGCCATCGACAACGGAGGAGGTTCGTCGACCATGCCCATCGACTACGCGACCGCCGGTGAGCGCCTCGAGACGTTCGGTCGCGCCTGGCAGACGTTCGATGGCGATCTGATCGTCTCGATGTTCACCGAGGACGCCGAATACCACGCGGATGTCTTCGGACCGCCGATGGTCGGGCACAATGCCATCCGCGCGTACTGGCTCGATGGCGCGAACACGACCGAGCAGGTCGAGTTCACCGCCGAACGCCACTGGGTCTCGGGCGACACCGTCCTGGCCGCGTGGCACGCGAGCTACGTCGAGAAGGCGGACGGCGCGCGGGTGCGCCTCGCCGGGTTCATGACCTGGGAGATGGCCGGCGACGGACGGATCGATCGCCTGCGCGAATGGACCGTACAGGCCCCCGACGCCGCATCGGCCGGGTAGGGGAGAGGAGGACCGATGGCCGGAGACATCTCGTTCGATGTCGTCAGCGAATTCGACGAACAGGAGCTGCGCAACGCCCTCGACCAGGTGCGACGCGAGGTCCAGCAGCGCTACGACTTCAAGGGCGTCACCGTCGATCTCACCCAGGCCAAGGACGAGATCACGCTCCTGACCGACGACGAGCATCGCGCCGCCGCCGTGAAGGACCTGATCGAGTCGAAGGCGATCCGGCGGAGCCTGTCGCTCAAGATCTTCGACTGGGGCAAGGTCGAGCCCGCCGGCGGCAACAAGGTGCGCCAGACCATCAAGCTGCGGCGCGGCTTGACCGAGGACGTCGCCAAACGGATCTCGAAGCTGATCCGCGACGAGTTCCCCAAGGCGAAGTCGCAGATCCAGGGCGACGCTGTGCGCGTATCAGGCAAGAGCCGGGACGAGCTGCAGCGCGTCATCACCCGCCTGCGCGAACTGGACGAACCCGTGCCGCTCCAGTTCCAGAACTATCGGTAGGCGCACATGCCAGGCCAACGTCTGACGCAGGTCGTGATGTTCGTCGTCGCGGCGCTCATCGTCATCACGCTGATCATGTCGGCCGTCGCCTTCCCGCTGGCGTACTGACACAGGCCGTGCGCCGACCAGCCGAGGACACGCCGCTGCCATGAGCGAGCTCGACGCCGGAACGCCGCCAGAGATCGCGGTCGAGGACGCCCCCGATCGAGTTGACGACGAGGTCGCCGGTGCCGCCACCGAGGAGGCCCCACCAGCGGACGCGCCGGACGCGATCGAGCCGGCCGCCGAGCCCGTCGAGATGCCGGCCGCCGAGCCCGTCGAGATGCCGGCCGCCGCGGCCGGTGTCGAGGTCGCACCCGAGGTCCTGGCCGCGGTCGGCCCGCGGACCGTTGGGCGGTTCATCGCCGATGCGCTGCGTGCCGCCGGTGTCCGGTATGCCTTCACGGTGCCCGGCGAGTCGTTCCTGGGGCTGCTGGATGCCCTGGGCGACGCCGGCATCCGGGTCGTGGCGACCCGTCACGAGGGCGGTGCGGCCTTCATGGCAGAGGCGCACGGACAGCTGACCGGTCGACCGGCGGCCTGTCTCGCGACGAGAGCGGTCGGCGGCGCGAACCTGGCGATCGGCATCCACACCGCTCGCCAGGACTCGAGCCCGATGTTCGTCCTCGTCGGGCAGGTCGAGCGCGACTTCCGCGGGCGCGAGGCGTTCCAGGAGATCGACCAGGTCGGGACGCTCGGCGGCCTCGCCAAGTGGGCCGTCGAGCCCCGGCGGGCGGAGGACGTCCCGGCGGCCATGGCGCAGGCCGTGCGCGAGGCCCTGACCGGTCGGCCGGGTCCGGTGCTGCTCTCGCTCCCGGAGGACCTCCTTGACGAGGTGACCGAGCTCGAACCGGCCGACGCGGCTCGCCCGGCGCCGGCACGGGCGACCGCCGAAGACATCCGCGCCGTCATCGAGCTGCTCGCCTCCGCCCGGCGTCCGGTGATCCTGGCGGGCGCAGGGGTGCTGCGTGCGCGAACCTCGACCGAGCTGGCCCGGTTCGCCGAGCTGCTCCATGTCCCGGTGATCGCGGCCTGGCGACGCGGCGACGTCATCTCGAACGACCATGCGCTGTACCTGGGCATGGCCGGCCTCGGGGCGCCACCATCGATCCGCCAGCGCCTCGCGGACGCCGACGCGATCCTCGTCCTTGGGAGCCGGCTGAACGAGGCGACGACCTATGGCTACACGCTGCCGCTCGCGGGCCAGCGCTGGGCGCATGTCGACCTCGTGCCCAGCCGATCTGGCGACCTGCCGGCTGCCGAGCTCGCGATCACGTCGGACGCCCGCTCGTTCCTGCGGGCGGCCAACGAGCGGCTGCTGAGCGGCGTCGTGCTCGATGCCGAGCGCGTGGCGGCCCGGGATGCGCACAACGCCGCGGATCGGGCCACGTGGGAAGCCGACACGGTGGTCGATGACACCGCATGGGACGGACCGGGCGTGCACCCGGGCCGGACGATCGAGACCCTGCGGCGAGTGCTCCCGGACGAGGCCATCCTGACGACCGACGCGGGCAACTTCGCGGGCTGGGCCGGACGGGGGTTCCGGTTCCGGCGCCCGGGCACCTTTCTCGGCTCGACGTCCGGCGCGATGGGTTACGGCCTGCCGGCCGCGATCGCGGCCGCGCTGGTCCATCGCGATCGACCGGTCGTGGCCCTGGTCGGTGACGGTGGGCTGGCCATGACGATGGCCGAGCTCGAGACCGCCGTGCGCGAGAACGCGCGGGTCATCGTCGTCGTGTTCGACAACGAGCGGTACGGCACGATCCGGATGTGGCAGGACCGGCGGGGGAGCGGCGAAGGCGTCGCGACCGAGCTCGGGCCGATGGATTTCGCGGCGATCGCCCGGGCCGTCGGTGCGCGGGGGGCCCGCGTGGAGCACGACGATGCGTTCGAACCAGCACTGCGCGCCGCCCTCGCCGCGGACCGCCCAACGGTCATCCAGCTCGCGCTCGACCGTCGGTGGGTCTCGGTCGACGAGCCGGCGGTCTGATGCGGCGGACATTCCACATGGTCCCGGTGGAGGTTTGGGCCGCGAGTGACCCGCATGTCCCGTACGAGGCCGCCTCGCTCGCGACGGAGGGCTTCATCCACTGCACGGACGGCGAGGACGAACTCCTCGCGACCGCGAATTGGCACTACGGGGACGACGGACGGTCGTTCCTGGCGGTGACCGTGGACCTGGACGAGTGCGGCTCGCCGTGGCGCATCGAGGACACCACCGGCATCTATCCGCACGTCTACGGCCCCATCGAGCGCACGGCGATCCTCGGTCAGGTCCCGCTGGTCCGCGACACCAACGGTCGCTTCATCGGATTCGGCGGGCCCACCGACGCCGTCGACTCAATCGATGAAGCGACCCCCGGTCGCGACTGACGCGCCTCGCCAGGCGCCGGCCTGGTAGACCTGGCCGGTCCCCCAGGTGCGGTACGTCCCCGGGCCGCAGTCGGGCGACGCGCCCATGTCGATCCCGCCGACCCAGCTCCACGCCGTCGTAGTGTTGTACGAGAAGCCCGTGTCACGGCATGTCGTCCATGACGATCCGTACCGCTGGAGGTATGTCCGGATCCGGAGCTCGCCCACCGGTTGGTAGGTGCGATCGCCGAACGTGGCGCATGGCCAGCGGAGGCTCCGGACCAGGCTGTTGCCGCCGCCGCCGCTCGACATGCTCAAGCCGACGATGTTGTGGGTGCAGCCGATGGCGCTCGAGCGGTAGGTGTAGACGCTCGAACCGGTCTGACCCGAAGACAGCAGCTCCCAGCGGGAGCCGCCGTACAGCTCGTCGTACACGCACAGGTACTTGACGCCGCTCGAGAGGTCCTCCCAGACCGTTCCCGGTACGCATGGTTCGGTCGGGCCGGGCGATGCGGCACGGACACCGAGTGGCGACAGGAACGTCACGACCACCAGTGCGAGCGCTGCCCATGCAGCGGCACGACCAACGACCCGACCTCGGGCACGCATCGGACACCTCACGCCACTCGCCGAACGGGACGATGGGCGGGACATCCGGGCTCGACGATGACGACCCTATCGAGCGGCGCTCATCACCCGCTTACGTGCGACCCACGCGGCGTCGCGACGAGCCGCTGAGACACCGGCGCGGTAGGGTGGCGCCCAGCGCGCACGACGGCCGGGCGGCCGTCGCCAGACGAGGGTGTGAGCCATGCATGCGAGCGACTCGGCAACCGAGCCACGGTCCGCGAATGGGCTGTCGGACGTCCAGGAACGGACCCTGATCGACGTCTTCCTCGAACGGCGATCAAGGCGCTTCGCCCTGGGCGCCGACCTGCACGGCGGCGCGATGGACTTCAAGAGCGCCGCAGGGCCGGTCCCCCTGAGCACGGACGAGGAGGCCATCCTCGCATTCGCCGGGTCGGGCGTGACGGGACGTGTGTACGGCGAGTTGCCCTACCAACCGCTCGAGGGCCCGGAGACCGGCGGCGGCCAGATCATGATGAGCATGGTCGGCCGGACGCAATCGAGCGCGGATGCCGTCGCGACGGCGACGTTGTTCATCCTGCGTGACGATGGCACCTACGCCATGCGTCGGCCGCAGGACTTCGCGCCGGACGAGTACGAGGCCCTTGTCCGCCTGGGCCGTGAGCAACGCTTCACCGAGATGTACGAACGGAGCCGGATCGCCGTGGCCGATCACCGGCTCGACGATCCCGCGCGAGGTGCCGTTCACGCCGCCCTTCAACAAGTGGTCAGCCAACATCCCGGGTGCCACCTATTTCGTGCCGGTCACGGAGGTCACGGCGCTCTACCTGACGATCCTCTTCGCGGCGCTCGGCGAGGAGTTCGCCTTCTTCTTCCACGACGACAAGGACTGGCTGCTGCGCCCGGCCGGGATCTCGACGGTTCGGCAAGTCGAAGGGCGGCCACCTGCACGACGACGTCCACGACGGCCGCGTCGGGACGATCGACGAGATCGAGACCTACCTCCTCGAGATCTGCGGCTTCGAGCAGGGCCTGATGATCCAGAACATCGCGCTCGCGACCGAGGCGCTCGGGCTGGGCGGCTTCCCGCACTACGCCGCCCACCGCTTCGCGTGGACGACGTCGCTCGGCTGTCAGATGCGGGACCGGACGTTCGCCCAGGTCCTGCACAAGGGTGTTCCTCGGGACGCTCCTGATGCGGCTGCTCGACAAGAACATCTCGATCCCGCAGGCCGTCGGGCTCGACCACGACGGCACGGCGATCATCAAGCCGTACGCGCCGCCCTACTACCCGTCGATGGAAGCCGCGGTGCGGGCGTTCGTGGCGAGCAAGTTCGCGCCGGGCACCGGGTTCTTCCGTGACGCCCCCGGGCCGAGCCCCTGGCGCGACCCGGCGGCCGTCCAGGCCGGGATCCCCGAGTACAGCGAGGCCAACATCCAGGCCGTCATCGCCTACTGCGAGTACGTCATGGAGCACTACGGCCAATTCCCGGCCAACTACGGGCCGATCCGGACCCTGATGGCCTTCCAGGCGCATCACATCGATACGGCCTTCTACGACCGGTTCTACCGGACGGGGCGTACACGGCGGCGCATGCCCGGCACTTCGAGCGGTGGCATCCCGATCTCGGCGCAGCGCCGTCGTGAGCGACCCGGTGCGGAGCCGGCCGGGCTGGGTCCCGTCCGACCTGTACCCGTTCGAGGATCGCTGGGCCGACATCGACGGCCACGTCGTCCACTACGTCGATGAGGGCGCGGGCCCGCCGCTCCTGCTGCTCAACGGCAACCCGAGCTGGTCGTTCGGGTGGCGTGACGTGATCCTTGGGCTGCGCGACACGTTCCGCTGCGTCGCGCCCGACTACCCGGGCTTCGGCCTGTCGCGCGAGGCGCCCGGGTTCGACTTCCGACCGCCGTCCCAATCGCGGGTCATCGAGGCGCTCACCGATCGGCTCGGGCTGGCCGACATGGTCGTCTTCGGGTACGCGTGGGGCGGGCCCATCGGCTTCGGCCTTGCCGGACGCCGGCCGGAGCTGATCCGCGCCCTGATCGTCGGCAATACCTGGGCCTGGCCCGACGATCGGCTGCGGGTCCGGCTCTTCTCGGCGCTCATGGGCGGCCCGCTGCGCCCGATCACCGTGGATCGCCTGAACCTGATGCTCCGGGTCTACCTGCCGCGGAACCTCAAGCGCGGCGCACTCACCGAGGCCGAACGGGCCGCCTACGACGGCCCGTTCCCTCGCGACCGGCGTCACATCACGGGCGTGTTCCCGCGCGAGATCGCGGCCGGACGGACGTTCCTGCGCGAGGTGGAGGCGGGTCTCGCGCGCCTGTCCGGGCTTCCGACCCTCATCGTCTGGCCGGACTCGGATCCCGGCTTCGGCGCGGATGAGCTGCAGCGATGGCAGGCGCTCTATCCGGCGGCCGAGGTGGTCCACCTGCGCGGGGTCGGCCAGTTCATCGACGAGGACGCCCCCGAGGACGTCGTGGCCGCGGTCAGGGACTGGTGGTCGCGGGTGCCGGCCGCTGCCGTTCCTGGAGCAGATAGACCCCGGCCATGACGAGCGTGAAGAGCAGGAGCGCGCCCGCGTAGCCCTGGACCGTGCCGCGCCCCGGCAGGAAGTCATCCCGGAAGACGAGCGCCGCGACGAACAGCACGACGCCGTTGAGGATGAACAGCTGACACGCCCGCTTGATCTCGTCCCAATCGGTCGCGAAGGCCATCGTTCCGCACCAGAACGCCCAGCCCAGGAACCATGCCCCGACGATCTGGGCATCAAGCTCGTTCAGCTCCCATGGCCAGCGCGTGGTCGCGAACTCGGGGTTGACGACGATGAGCAGCCCGTTCATCAGCAGGATGCCGGTCGTGAAGACGAGGAACCGCTTCGTCGACAGCCGGATCGGGCCGCCGGAGACCGGTGCCTCCGCCCGCATGGCGCCCCGCGGGATCAGGTACAGCATCACGACGGGCTCGAAGATGTACAGGACGATCCAGATGTGCGCGAGCGGCGTCTCCAGCGGGTTCCAGTGGAACTCGTCGAGATTCCAGTACGTGGCGAACAGCAGCGTCCCCGTGAAGACGAGGTTGCCGTACACGATCCAGCGCAACCGGATCCAGTTCCCTTCGGCAGCCGCGTTCAGGAAGAAGAACGTCCGGAAGATGTAGCCGGCACCGATGAACGCCTGCGCCGCACGCGGGTGGACGTCCCACGCGAAGAACTCGGGAACGTATTGCGGGAAGAAGAGCATCCAGATCGCGAACCATGCGGCTGCCGCGGCCCCCAGGAGGCCCCAGGCGACCTGCTGGATCCTCGGTCGCTGCTCCATCACACCCTCCAGGCACGTCCGCTCCGCGCGGTGACTCGCCGAGAGGCTACCGACCGTCCGTCTGTCCCGCGTCTCCGGACGCGCCGATGGTAGCCGGACGCGCAACGGCGGCGCATCATGTCCGCGCGATGCGCACGAGATCCCACGGACCGCACCAGCCATGAGCCGCCCGACTCGCGTCGTCATCGTCGCGGGCGGGTTGGCCGCCGCGGCCGCCGTGCTGTCGCGGGTCGGCCTCTCGCGCAGCTCATCCAAGCACATCGGCGAGACCGAGGCGTCGCTCGATCGGACCTTCGACGACGCGGAGGCGCAGGACGTCGTCCTCCTCGTCGACGACGCGGACGCCCTCTTCGGTGCCGACGAGGACCCGGACGACGACGACCCCGACTGACCGCACACCGCCTGAGGACGTCGCGATGACGTTCGAACAGCTCGACTACATCTACACGCCGACCCGGGACGCGGCGGCCGACGTCGCGTTCCTGACCGACGTCCTCGGTGGGACCCTGCTCTTCGCGATCGATGAGATGGGGACGCGGGTCGCGATGGTGGCGCTGAGCGAGGAGCCGCCCCGGATCATCCTCGCCGAACACCTCGAGGGAGAGCGGCCGATCCTCATCTACCGCGTGGCGAACCTCGACGAGGCGATGACCGCGCTCGAGACCCGTGGCTGGCAGCGGGAACGGACACTCGAGATCCCGACCGGGCCGTGCTGCTCGTTCCGGTCGCCCGGCGGCCACCGGATCGCGATCTACGAACGGTCACGCCCGTTCGTCGAAGCCTCGTTCGCCGGACGCCGCGACTTCTAGGGGAGCGGCGACGGGCGCGAGCCGGGATCCGGACCCCGGGCGACGACCGAGAACGAGAGTGGGATCCGGCCGCGCTCCTCGTCGCGGACGTCCGCGTGGCCACCCCACCAGTCGATCGGGTGCTCGGTCACGCGTTCGAGCCGCAGGCCGGCCCCGAGGAGCGCCGTGATGACCTCTCCCAGCGTCCACGACCGGGCGAACTTCCAGCTCTGGTCTGCCTCGTCGAGCGAGAGGTGGTCGATGTACTCGGGCGCCCATCCTTTCGAGGCCTCAGGGCCGCCGAAGTAGTCGTAATCCGTGGCGATCCAGTGGCCATCGTCATCGACGTCGAACAGCCATTCCGCCGGATGCCCCTCGAACAGCACGAACCGGCCGGTCGGCGAGAGGAGTCGGACGACGACGGCCGCCCAGGCATCGAGGTCCTGGAGCCACAGGAGCGAGCCGCGGCCCGTGTACACGAGATCCGCGGTCCCGTCGAACTCGTGCGGCGTCGTGAGGACGTCGGACAGGACCCATCGGGCGGGCGCGCCGGTCGCCTCGGTCAGCCGGGCCGCCAGTTCGAGCATCCGCGGGCTGAAGTCGACGCCGACGACCTCGTCAGCGCCCAGGTTCCAGAGCGAGAGCGTGTCCCGACCGCCGGCGCATTGCAGGTGGATGGCCCGGGTGCAGCGCCCGTGCAGGTCGCCGATCAGGGCGGCCTCGGCGTCGAACAGGTTCGAGCCACCACGTCCGATGAGCTCGATCGCCTCGGCCAGCCAGCCTTCGTATCGCTCGGCGGCCTGGTCCCAGGCGGCCTGGTTCGCGGCATGCATGGCGGGAATGTCGGCCGACTCGGACACGGTCGCGGGGCGCACGTGTTCGGGGTCGGTCTTCTCGGCGGGAGCCACGAGCGCAGTATGGAGCCCTCCCGACCGATGTTGACGCCTCTCGACCGACCGGAGCGCGATGATGGCCACGATGGAGACGATCCCGCCCGAGGCGCTGCTCGCCGACTATCCCGAACCGATGCGCCGGCTCGCCGACGAGCTTCGCTCGATCGTCCGCGATGCCCTGCCGGATGCCGTCGAACGGGTCCGGATCGGCTGGCGGCTCATCGCGTACGACGTGCCGGTGGCGCGCCGGCGAACGGCCTTCTGCTGCTACGTCGCCCCGGAACCGAAGCACGTCCACATCGGGTTCCAGTACGGCGTCTTCATGCGCGACGACGACGGCGTCCTCGAGGGTGCCGGCGTGACCAAGCAGGTGCGCTGGCTGACGTTCCGCGCGGGCGACGCCATCGATGGGCCACAGGTCGCCGCGCTCGTCCATGAGGGCGCGCGCGTGGCCCGCCTCACGCGCGGGGAGCGCCTGATCAGCGCGCTGGATCGCGAGTCGATGATCAGCGTCGGCGAGGGTTGACGGCCGCCGGACTCGCCCGACCGCCGGATGCTATCGTCGAGCGGTGAGCGTCGAGATCCGTCGCGTCCGCGACGACGACCTGCCGGCCTTCGTCGAGGCCCTGTCCACCGGCTTCCTCGAACGCCCCGATGTCGCCAAGGTGGTCGAGGAGCTTCGCCCGCTCTGGGATCTCGATCGCACCTGGGCCGCGTTCGACGGGACCAGCATCTGTGGCACGTTCCGGTCCTGGGAGACCGAACTGACCGTCCTGGGCGGTTCACGCGTGCCGGCCGCCGCCGTGTCGGCCGTGAGCGTGCTGCCGACCCATCGGCGCCAGGGGATCATGCGCTCGATGGTGGCCGCCGAGCATGGAGCGGCCCGCGAACGCGGCGAGGCCTTCAGCCTGCTCTACGCGGCCGAATACCCGATCTACGGCCGATTCGGCTACGGCCCGGCCTGCCGGGAGGCGACGTGGACGCTCGACGCCCGTGCTTCGTTCCTGGCGCCCTCCGGAGGCACGGTCGAGATCGCCAAGCCGGACGAGGCGGCCCGCGAGGCGATCAAGGCGGTGTTCGAGGTCATCCGGGAGCGATCGCCCGGCGAGATCCAGCGACGTCCCTACCGGTGGGACTTCGACCTCGGGAAGCCGAGTGTCTGGGGTGATGTCTGGAAGGGGTTCCTGGCGCTGCGACGTGATGCGTCCGGGACGGTGGACGGCTACGTCCGATACAGCCGTGCCGAGGACAAGTGGGAGCAGGGCCAGCCACGGAATACCGTCAAGGTCGACGAGCTGCATGCCCTCAACGACGAGGCATACGTCACGCTCTGGCGATTCCTGGCTGAGACCGATTGGGTCGCGACGGTCACCGCGGAGCGTCGTAGCCCGCGCGAACGTCTGCCCTGGTCGCTCGCGAACGCCCGTGACGCCCGCCAGTCGGACCTCGGGGACTCGATGTGGGTCCGGCTCCTCGACGTGCCGCGCGCGCTCGAAGCCCGGACATATCCCGGCGAGGGCAGCCTGGTCCTCGAGGTCGTCGACGGCGAGGCATCCGGCGGCCGGACGCGGCTCCTGCTCGATGCGACGGTGGATGGCGCCACGTGTCGGCCGACCGACCGGTCCGCGGATCTGACGATCGATGTCAGCGCGCTCGGTGCCGCGTATCTCGGTGGGCCGCGCCTGTCCGACGCGGCGATCGCGACCGGCTTTGACGAGCATCAGGGCGGGGCGCTCGCGCAGGCGGAGCGACTCTTTCGAGCGGCCGATGAACCCTGGTGCTCGACCTTCTTCTGATGCTCGAGAAGGACCTGCCCTTCGCCTCGACCGTCGAGATCGCGGCCGCCATCCGGTCCGGGGCGGTGTCGTCGGTCGAAGCCGTCGAAGCGTGCCTGCGGCGGATCGCGATCGTGAACCCGGCCATCAACGCCGTGGTTCGGCTCGCCGACGGTGCCATCGAGGCCGCGCGGGCCGCGGACGCGAGTCGGCGACGCGGGGACGTCCTCGGTCCCCTCCACGGGGTGCCGTTCACGATCAAGGACTCGCTCGACACGGCGGGGGTCGTCACGACAGCGGGCACCGTCGGCTGGGCCCGGCGCATCCCGGAGCGCGACGCGACGGTCGTCGCCCGGCTCAAGGCCGCTGGCGGCATCCTGCTCGGCAAGACGAACACGCCCGAATTCACGTGGGCCAACGAGGCGGACAACCTCGTCTACGGCCGGACGTCGAACCCGTACGACCTCGATCGCTCGTCCGGCGGCAGCAGCGGCGGGTCGGCGGCGATCGTCGCGGCCGGCTGGCTCGCCATTCGACATCGGCAGCGACACCGGCGACAGCATCCGTCAGCCGTCGCACGTCTGCGGCGTCGCGGGCCTCAAGCCGACCAGCGGCCGCGTGCCGCGGACCGGTCACCACCCGTCGTACCGGGGCCTCCTGGAGTCGTTCACCCAGCTCGGGCCGATCGCGCGCCGTGTCGAGGACCTGGGCCTGATCCTGCCGATCATCGCGGGCCCGGACGGGGAGGACCCGCACATCGCCCCCGTCGCGCTCGGGGATCCCGCCGACGTGGCGATCCCGGGCTTGCGGGTCGCGTGGTTCGCCGACAACGGCATCGAGACCCCGACACCCGAGACGATGACGACCATCGAGGCAGCGGCCGAGGCGCTTCGTGCCGCCGGCGCCCGGCTGGCGGCGAGCATCCCGCCGGACCAGGGCCGCGCCGCCGAACTGTGGGATCGCATGATCGGGGCCGACGGCCACGCCTGGCTCCGGCGCCTGATCGCCGACGCGGGGACCGAGGGGGTCGGGTCCTACGCCGGCAAGGCGTCCTGGGTCACCGGATCCTCGCCGCTGCCCGGGGACGAGCTGACGGCCCTCATCGAGGCTGTCGACGACGTCCGGGCGAGGATGCTGCGCTGGATGGACGATGTCGACCTGATCGTCAGTCCGGTCCTGCCACGGCCGGCCCTGCCGCACGGCGTCGGGTTCACGTCGGGGTTCGCGGACACGTACAGCGAGGTCCACAACCTGACCGGCTGGCCATCGGCCGTCGTGCGCGGCGGCACCTCGCCCGAGGGGCTCCCGATCGGCGTCCAGCTGATCGCCAAGCCGTGGCGCGAGGACGTGGCATTGGCCGCCGCGAAGGTGGTCGAAGACGCGCTCGGCGGCTGGCGGCCGCCAACGGGACTGCCGACTGCCTGATCAGGCGCTGACCGGCACCGTGAGCGCGACCGTCATCCCGGCAGCGACCGAACCCGTGATCGTGCCGAGCTGGTGGACCCCGCCGTCGTCGGCGAAGACGTTGTCGGATTCGAGGGAAAGCCCAGCCATGTTGGTGACGCTCTGCTCGTACCCAGCCGTCGCGAAGACGAGGTCGCAGGCGTCCTGCGGGAGCGCGACCTGGGAGGTGGCGATCTTGTTGTTCTCGTCGGTCGCCATGTCCAGGCTCGGGTAGACCTCGAAGTGGATATGCGGCCACCGGCCCGTGTAGGCCGCCGGGAAGATGCTCTGGAACGTCACGACGCCATCGGCGTCGGCCTCCTGCACGCCGCGCAGGTAGTTCTCGTTGGCGACGGCCGAGGAGTACATCGAATACCCGCCATCGCGGTCGCAGTGCCAGACGTACACGGCAGCGCCAGCGAGCGGGGCGCAATCGTCGCCGTCCTGGATGGTCAGCTCGATGTTCAGCGGGATCCCCTGGGCGACCGTCGTCGACGCGCCGAAACTCGACCGGATATCGCTACGGACCACGCCGCTCTGCGACAGGACGTCGGGACCGTTCGAGCCGTTACCCGGGAACGGGCCGGCGGTCTCTTCGGGGATGATCGCGCAGCTCGCCCCGACACTCGACGACGCGGCCGGGCCGGCGGCCGACGCGGCGGCGGACGCGGAGGCGGACGACCCGTTCGGTCCGCAGCCGGCGATGACGAACATGCCGGCACTGATGCCCCCGAAGCCGAGCAGCTTCAGCATCCGGCGGCGATCGAGCGTCGTGATGTCGTAGACGAGGCCACGATCGTGCTCCTCGAGCTCGTGGGCGGCGTGCTCATGATGGTCGGGGGGAAGAGCGAGGGTCATCGAAGGCTCCTTCGGCGTGTCCGGTTCATCGGTACACCCTACAAGCGGGTTCCTGCGAATCCTCTGAGAACCCCATGAGAGTCCGTCCGATCCGGATCCGTCATCAGGCCAGGATCTCCACGACGTCGCCATCACGGACCTCGTGATCGCGTCCCACGCGCTGTCCGTCGAAGCGAGCGGACGGCCCCCAGACCCGGGCACCCGTGAACGACGCGCCGAGGTCGTGGTGGACCCAGTCCGCCACATCGACGACGGTCGCGCCAGGATCGAGGGCGAGGGGCTCCGGGTCGATCGAGCCGTCCTTCTGCAGCCGTACGCGGAGCAGGCCCGTCAGGGCCCAGACCGCATGCCGGAATGCCTCGAGGGACGCCTCGTCAAGCACGGAGACCGCGACGACGGGCAGATCCGGGAAGGTCCCTGCCAACCCCGCCAGGGCGGCTGCGTCGGCTTCGTCGGCTCGCGTCGCCGCGAGGATGGCGGGCTTCTCGATACCGGCCGCGGCGATCTCCGCCCGGACGACCTCGAGCTCGACCGGATCGCCGTCGGCCCGCGCGCAGAAGACGATCGCGTCGACCGAGCGCAGGACCCCGAGCAAGGCCCGGCCTCCGCCACGATCCTCCGATGCGCCCTCGATCAGGCCGGGGATCTCGACGAGCTGGACGAGAACGCCGCCGATCCGGGTGAGGGCCGGCACCGGGCGGAGCGTGGTGAACGGGTAGTCGCCGGTCTTGATCTGGATCTCGGACAGTGCCTGGAGCAGGGACGACTTGCCGACGTTGGGTGGCCCGACCAGCGCGATCTGGGCGGCGCCCTCGCGGCGGACCGAGATCGAATCGCGATGGACGGCGTTCGATCGGACTCGCGTGTCCTCGATCTCCGCCAGGAGCCACTTGCGCAGGTCCGCGTATGGACCGTTCTTGTATTCGGGGAGTTCCCCGAGGAGCGATCGGACCTCGCGGATCCGCTCCTTGCCTTCCTTGCCAATGAGTCGCCGCTTCGCCACCTGGGCGAACGTTCGATGCGGCATCGGCATCCCGTTCTCCTTCGCACGACCGGCGAGACGACGCGTGACGCGCAGGCGTCCCCGGCCTGCGACAGCGGCACGCGTCAGTCCCGCCCCTTCCTCCGACGCTTGATCAGGAAGGGGCGGATCAGCCGTTCTTGTTGGAGATGGTCGTCAGCCAGGCATCCTGCGGACGCCGGGCGAGGTGGTGGCCCATGGCGTGCACAAGGCTACACGGTCGCGGAAGCCTGTTCATCGACGAGGCGTTCGAGGAGCCGGACCGCGCCATCGGCACCAGCGGCTCGAAATGCCCGCTACCGCCCGCGAAGGCGAAGAGGATGCGCACGGTCAGGCCACCTGAGCCAGATCGGGTTCGGGCATGCGGTGCAATATCGCATCACGGATCGGTTGAGATGCGCCGCGAAGGGACAGCAGGGGAGGCGACCACATGACCAAGGCAAGCGGCACGTTCGAGGTGCTCACGGGCGCCGACGACCCGATCGATGAGCTCGGCGACGGGATCAAGCGGACCCATGCGTCGGGCACGCAGGCCTTCAGCGGGGACATCGATGGCGATGGCTCCATCCATTGGCTGATGCTGTACCGGGGCGACAAGACCGCGCATCTCCTCGGGCTCCAGCGGATCACGGGATCGGTCGGCGGGCGTCGCGGTTCGTTCGTCATCGCCGCGGAGGGCGATCACGACGGCTCGGCCTCCCGGATCGTGTGGACCGTCATCCGCGGCTCCGGCACCGGGGACCTCTCCGGCATCGAGGGAACGGGTCAGATGCTGGCGCCTGGTGGACGCACAGGCACATACGAGCTGGAGTACCAGATCCCGGGTTGACGTCGGGCGGCCGTCGAGCCCCGGCCACCGCCCTGACCCGATAGCATCCGGGCGTGACCCCAAACCCCCGTTCGTGGCCGGCCGCCGCGGGCGTCCTCGGCTGCGTGTCCTTCGTGCTCATCGGCTGGAGCGGGTTGCTCGTTCCCGCGTTGATCCGGTCGATCAAGGACAGCTTCGAGCAGACGGACGCGGGGATCGGGGTCTTCTATTTCGTCTATGCGTCGGTCTACGCGGTGGGGTCGTTCGGCGGCGGACTGGTCACCGAGCGGCTCGGGCGCCGGACCGTGCTCTCGACCGCGGCCGCGCTGCACGGCATCGGATTGGTCGGGTTCGGGCTCGCGCCGTCGTGGGAGCTGTTCCTCCTGGCGGCCCTGCCGGCCGGGCTCGGCGCCGGCGGCATCGACGGGGGAGGGAACGGGCTCGTGCTCGACCTCTACCCAACGAGCGGCCGGGGCCGTGCCCTCAACATCCTCCACCTGTGCTTCAGCGTCGGGGCACTCACGGCACCGCTGGCGGTGGGTCGCCTGATCGAGACCGGCGTTCCATGGCCGACGATCGTCCTCGGAACGGGCGTGGCGGCCCTGGTGGTTGCCGTGCTCTTCCTGACCGTGCCGATGCCCCACGGACGCCGCTTGGCCCAGGCGCGCGACCCAGCCGACGAGCGCAGCGCGATGCAGCGGACCGGCGATCGCCTCGCCCTGCCGCTCATCCTGCTGGCCGTCGCGATCTGTTGCTACGTCGCGGCCGAGGTCGGCGTGTCGAACTGGCTGGTCCGGTTCCTCGAGCCGGCACCGCTGACGACCGCCACGACCGCCCTATCGCTGTACTGGGCGGGGATCGCCCTCGGTCGCCTCCTGGCAGCCCGGTTCGCCGACCGCTTCGACCACGTCCTGTTCGCGGCGACCTCATCGGCCGCGATGGCCGCCGCGCTCACCACGGCGATCCTGGTGCCGTCGCTCCCGGCGTCGATCGCGCTGTTCGCCCTGGCCGGGGTGGCCACGGGACCCGTCTTCCCGATGATCATCGTCATCGGTGGCGATCGGTATCCGGACCGGACGTCCGCCGTGAGCGGGTTGCTGACCGGCTCGGCCGTCGTGGGATCGATCATCTACCCGCCGGTGATGGGCTTCCTGTCGGTCACGGTCGGGCTCACGGTGGCGATGCTCGGCGCCGCCCTGCTCGGCCTGGCGGCCGCCGGTTCGCTGTTGCTCGTCGGGCGGCGCCACGCGACGACGGGCTAGGATCGTCGAGCGGCCCTGGCGTAGGCTCACACGGACGACGGCCTGGCGGAGACCGGACCAGGGGAAGGGGACAGGATGACGACGGGACTCCGACCTGAGGATCTGCGAGCGGCGCTCTCGTGCGAGGTCATCCTGCGTGCCGACGTGGCATTCGACGAAGCGCGTGCGATCTTCAACGCCACCATCGACCGTCGACCCGTGGCGATCGTGCGACCTCGCTCGACCGATGAGGTCGTCGCCGCCGTCCGTTGGGCGCGCGACGCCGGCGTGCCGATCGCCGTCCGCGGCGGCGGGCACAACGTCGCCGGTCATGCGGTGGCGGAGGGGTCGGTCGTCATCGATCTGCGTTCATGTCGCGAGATCGTCGTGGATACCGCCGGGCGCCGGGTCTCCGTGGGTGGCGGAGCACTCTGGGTGGACGTGGATCTCGCGACGACCGCGCATGGCCTGGCCATGACCGGCGGGACGTTCGGCGACACCGGCGTCGGCGGCTTGACCCTGGGCGGAGGTCTCGGGTTCCTGATGGGTACCGGCGGCCTCACGTGCGACCATCTCGTGCGTGCCGAGGTCGTGACCGCCGACGGCTCCGTGGTGATCGCCGGCGAGGACGGGGATCCGGAGCTGCTCTGGGCCCTGCGCGGGGGCGGCGGCAACTTCGGGGTCGTCACCCGCTTCGAGTTCGCCCTCCGGCCGATCGGCCCGATGTACGGCGGATATCTCTCCGTGCCGCTTGCGTCGGCGGACCTGACGATGCGAGCCATCGCGGAGCTTGCCCACGACATGCCCGATGAGCTGATGCTGTTCGCCGGCGGGCCCGGCTTTCTCGACGAGGAAGCGGCCGTGGCGGGCCGGTCGACGCCGCTGACGTTCCACGTGACGGTCGCGTTCCAGGGATCCCCTGAAGGCGGTGAAGCCGCGATCGGGCCGTTGCGCTCGCTGCCGGTGATCGCCGACGGCCTTGCCGTGATGACCTATCTCGAGGTCCAGGCGATGGCCGGCCAGCTCCCATTCGGCCTGCGGCACTACTGGAAGGGTCACTTCCTCCGGGATCTCGACGATGGGGCGATCGCGGCGAGCGTTGCGGCCATGGATGGCGCGACCGGGTCGCCCTCGTTCATCCTCCTGGAAGCGATGAACGGCGCCGCCCGGGTCGAGCCGCCGGACGGGGCCGCGTTCGGTCAGCGCGAGGCCCGTTGGAACGTGAGCGCCATCGCGATCTGGGAGGATCCCGCCGACGACGACACCCAGATCGCCTGGGCACGCGACTACGCCGACGCACTGCGCCCATCGTCCCTCTCGGGCGCCGGATACGCCAACTACGCGCCGGTAGACGAGACGCCCGAGCGTGTCCGCTCGGCGTTCGGATCGGAGCGCTTCGCTCGTCTCGCCGCCGTGAAGCGACGCTACGACCCCGACAACGCGTTCCGCTTCAACCTGAACGTGCCACCGGGGTAGATCGAGCCGCTCCGGCAGCGAGTTCCGCCGTTCTGTGCCATGGTTGCTTATGCAACGATGTGCGCGAGCCTGCGCACAGGATCACTTCGGATCGTGCTGAGCGCGACCGCCTGTGGGCCCAGCACGTCGCTGCGTTGCCCGAGTTCGCCGGGTACCCGGAGCAGTCCGGACGGGTCATCCCGATGGTGACGCTCGCCCGCCTCGCCTGACTTACCGGGCGCCGCCCGACCGCCCGACCCGCGCGACGCGCGCCACCTCGCGTACGATCGGACCTCGTGACCGATCGGATCCTCACCCAGCGAGCCTTGAACCGAGCGCTGCTGGCGCGCCAGCTGCTGCTGGAGCGGGTCGCGATGCCGATCCCGAGCGCCCTCGAACAGGTCGGCGGGCTCCAGACCCAGTACGCCCCGTCGGGCTACGTGGGGCTGTGGACCCGTCTTGCCGGCTTCGACCGCGCGGCGCTGACCACGGCGCTCGAGGACCGGAGCGTCATCCAGGCGTCGCTGATGCGCACGACGATCCACATGGTCTCGCGGCGGGAGTTCTGGTCGTACGCGATGGGTGTCCGCCGCGCCCGCCGGGAATGGGTGGTCCGGACACGCCGGGCCGACGTGAGCGAGGCCGAGATGGTCGCCAACGACGAGCGGTTGCGCACGGCGCTCGCTGACGGCCCGCAGTCCGTCAAGGAGCTCGGGGACCTGGCGGCCGGCTTCGTGGGCAACATCGGGTTGTGGGTCGACCTCGTCCGCGTGCCGCCGTCGGGCACGTGGGAGCGTCGGCGCGCGGATCGGCTGGCTCTCGCGGAGACCTGGGTCGGTCCCTGCGATGCCACCGAGGAGGACGGTGTCGCGCACCTCGTGCGGGCGTACCTGCGGGCGTTCGGGCCCGCCCCGTGGCGCGACATCGCGTCATGGGCCGGCATCTCGGTCACCGACGCCAAGCGAGGCGGGGAAGGGCTGACACTCGCGACCTACCGCGACGCCGACGGCCGGCCGCTGGTCGACCTGGAGGGCGCCGAGCTGCCCGATCCGGACCAGCCGGCGCCGGTCCGGTTCCTCCCGCACTGGGACGCCAACCTACTGGTGCACACCCGCCGGACCGGGTTGCTACCGGAGGCCTACCGCCCGCGGGTGTTCTCCACGAAGAACCCGTTCTCGGTCGGCACCTATCTCGTCGACGGTCGGGTGGCCGGCGCGTGGTCGTTGCGTGATGGCCGGGTCGACCTCGAGCCGTTCGATGAGCTGGCAGCCGCGGACCAGCGCGCGGTCGAGCGCGAGCGCGAGGCGCTGGAAGCCTTCCACCGCTGATCCCGCGGTCGCGCTGGTACCATCGAGGGGTCGAGCAAGTTCCCTACGTGGCTCACCCTGAGCCACAGTCCGGCCACAGACCCCGGGCGCGTCGGGAAGCCATCCCGAACCAACCGTGGAGTCACGCGTGGCCATCGCTCCCTGGATCGCACCGGCCCTCATCGCCGTGTACGTCCACAACGTCGGGATCCGCCTGCGTCGTCAGGTCCGTGGCCACACCCGCCACGTCGGTGACGCCCCCTCGATCGTTCGCGCGTGCATCGAGGCGTGTTGGAACGGCCGGACCTTCACCGCGAGCCCCGGCCACTTCGACATGTTCTGGACTCGGGACCTCTCATTCTCGGCGCCGTCCCTGGTCCGTCTCGGCCACGGCGACCGCGTCCGCGAATCGCTGGCCTACGCCCTCGACGTCTGGACGCGGCGGCGGAGCCACATCACGACGACCATCCACTACTTCGATCGCCCGGGCGATGTCTTCGAGTATGGCGTCGACTCCCTGCCGCTCTTCCTCGCCGCCCTGCGGGCTGCCGATGCGACCGAACTGGTCGAGCGACACCGCTCGTGGCTCGAGGCCGAGATCGCGCACTTCTACAAGCGGGTCGTCGACCCTTCGACCGGGCTCGTCCGCTCGGATCGAAAGTTCAGTGCCCATCGGGATACGGTCGAGAATCGCTCGAACGCCTATGGCAACACCATGGTCGCCCTGCTGGCGAAGACCATCGAGGAGACCGGCTGGTTCACCTCACCCTTCGAGCGGCATTTCCAGGGCGACTACGGCCGTCTGCTGTTCGAGCACTTCTGGGTCGGTGACCACTTCCGCGACGCGCTCGGAGACGAGACGGTCTCCGGCGAGGCGAACCTCTGGCCCTTCTATGCCGGCGTCATCGGGGACCCCGATGTGATCTCGGCCGCGCTTGCGTACCTCGATGCCAACGGCTTCTGCGATCCGTATCCGCTGCGCTACGAGACCTGCCGGCGCCCCGAGCGCGAAGTCTGGCTGACCCGGCACATCCTGCCGGACTACCAGGGCAGCACGGTGTGGACCAGCCTCGGGGCGATGTACCTCCAGGTGCTTCGGACGGTCGATCCGGACCTGGCCGCGCGCGAGACCGCCCGATACGTCGAGTGGATCGAGCGCGATGGCACGTTCTGGGAGGTCATGAACGCTCGCGGCGAGAACTGGGTCAGCCCGCGCTGGATCATGATCGGCGAGGAATCGATGCTCTGGTCCGCCATCTTCCTCGATGCCCTCGAGCACAGCGACGACGCACCGGCCTACCTCTCGGAGCCGGTCGTGCCGCTCTCGGAGGCCCTCGTCGCCTGATCCGTCTGCCCCGGGACGCGGTACGATCGACGGCCAGGGAGCAGAGAGAGGGCGGGCACGGTGGCCTACGACGAGGCACTCGCCGCGCGGATCCGCGAGACCCTGCAGGGTCAGGACGCGGTGACCGAGCGCAAGATGTTCGGTGGGATCGCGTTCATGGTCGGCGGCAACATGGCGTGCGGCGTGATCCGCGATGACCTGATGGTCCGCGTCGGACCGGAAGCCCACGATGCCGCCGTGGCCCAGCCCCACGTCCGCCCCATGGACTTCGGCAACCGCCCGATGCGCGGCATGGTGTACGTCGCCCCTGACGGCGTCCGCTCCACTGAGGAACTCGCGCGCTGGGTGCACGCCGGCGCGGCGATGGCCGCGAGCCTCCCGCCGAAATAGCCCACCACCCGCCCATGGGGGAACGCTGGGACCTGACCGTGTCGCGGTCGCGCGGACCGTCCTGCGGTCAAACCCTGCCTCGTGGGAGGGCGCCGGGCTATGCTGCGCCGGAACGACAAGCCGTCATCGGGGGGCCCTGAGCAGCGAGGAAGGAGTCGGATGGACATCGCCCTCGTCCATGGTTCCTATCATGGGGCCTGGTGCTGGGACCTCCTGCGGCCCGAGCTGGAACGGCTCGGCCATCGCGTGATCACCGTCGACCTGCCGATATCGGACCCGACGCTCGGGGCCGCCGAGTACGCCCAGATCGTCTCGAAGGCGATCGGCCCGAAGACCAAGCCGGTCCTCGTCGGACACTCCATGGCCGGACTGGTCATCCCGCTCGTGGCGGCGAGTCGACCGGTCCGTCGGCTAGTCTTCCTCGGCGCCTTCCTGCCCGAGCCGGGCATGAGCGCGAACGACCAACGGGCGGCCGAACCGGTGGATGGACGAGTGGCCCCGTTGGCCACCGAGTGGACGGATCTCGGCGACGACGTCTGGATGATCGGTCCGAACACCGCCACCGAGCTCTTCTACCACGACGTCCCGGCAGCCACGGCCCGCTGGGCGACGCAGCGGCTCCGCCCACAGTCGTACCGCGTGCTCGCCGAGACCTCGCCGCTGACGGCCTGGCCCGATGTCGAGCGCGCCTCGATCGTCTGTCGGGAGGACCGGGCGATCAACCCCGACTGGGTCCGGCTCGCGGCCCGCGAGCGCCTCGGCGTCGATGCGATCGAACTGGTCGGCGGGCACTCACCGTTCCTGAGCCGCCCGAGCGAGCTCGCGAAGATCCTCGATGGACTGGCGTGAGCCCGTCAGATCAGTGATGAGCGAGGCGATCGGGCGTCGTGGTCGCGTCGGCTCCGCCTAGCGCCGTGGCCGCGCCGCCCTCGATGAGGATCATGCCGACGATGAGCAGGCCCAGCCCGAGCAGACGCCCGGGATCGGCGTCCTCGCCGAAGAGCATCGTCCCGAACGCGAAGGCCAACACGGCTTCGAGCCCGAGGACCACGAGGTAGGCCGGTCCGAGCTCCCCACGGATCTCGATCGAGAGCGTCAACAGGGCCGCGCCGATCGCGAAGAGCCCGAGCATCGCCAGGGAGGGCAGGGGATGAGTGAAGCCCTGGGACAACTTCATGAAGATGCCACCGATGGTGAACGCGAGCGCCGCGGCGACCGTCATCCCGAGGTAGAGCAACGAACCGTGCATCTTCTTCTCCCCGAGGTGTAGAGTCAGGTTGGATACCGTCTGTATGTAAGAGTTACATACGGACTGTCCGTATGTCAAGGATGAAGATGACGCAACGTCGCCGCTCGCCGCTGTCACCCGACGAAGCCAGAAAACGCTACATCCGGATCGCCGAGACGGTCCTGCTCGAGCAGATCCAGGTTGATGCTCGTCGACTGGATCGTGAGGACGACGAACGTCGAGTCGCCGTCGGGCCGTTCGCCAAGTTGAATGCCGAACAGGTCGCCGCCACGGCCGATGGAAAGAGTCGCGGGGCGATCACGAACCTGTTCAGGAGCCAGCGTCAGTTCCAGCTCCAGGCGATGGCCCTCGTGCTGGAGGACCCGGAGGTCGATGTCTTCGTCCCGCCCGATCCGCGCGCGTTCGACGATCCCGTCGAGTGGATCGAGGCGGTCGGTACCGCCGAGTCGGAACGGGGACCGCTCCACGAGATGGAGCCCGCGGTCGGGTACGGGCTGAACTGGACGCTCTGGCTCAGCCAGGTCCCGTATGGCGTCTGGAGCGAACGGATCGCCGACGCCGAGCATGCGCGAGTTCCGGCACTCGGCCGAGCGACTCGAACGGGACTGCGTTCGCCCTGCGCTCGCGCACTTCTCACTCGAGGTCAGGTCCCCGTGGACGACGCTGGACCTGGCCTCGGCCATGAACAGCCTGGTCGAGGGCCTCTGGCTCAACCAGTGCCTCTCGCGCGCCCATCCGACGCGCCCGGACGCCCCGGCCTCCCAGGCGTCTCGCGCCGCGATCCGGATGCTCTGGCAGGGGGCGACCCAGCCGGCGAGTCAGGCGGTCAGCCGCCGGAGTTGATCCAGCACCGCGCCGTCCGTGATCCCGCTCTTCAGGAGCCGGGCGAACTGAGCGGCCGGCACCGGTCGGCTGAAGTAGTAGCCCTGGGCCTCGTCGCATTGGTGCGTCCTGGAGGAACGCCAACTGCTCGAGGGTCTCGACGCCCTCGGCGACGACGCGGAGCTTCAGGCTGCGGGCCATGCTGATGACGGCCGTCACGATGCTCGTGTCGTCCCCGTCCGGTGACTGATCTGGCTGACGAAGGACTGGTCGATCTTGAGGGCATCGATCGGGAACTTCCGGAGATAGCTCAGGCTGGAGTACCCGGTGCCGAAGTCGTCGACGGCGACCTGCACGCCTCGTTCCCGCAGGGCCTGGAGGATGGACGCGGCGGATTCGGCGTGGCGTCATCAGGACGCTCTCGGTCAGCTCGAGCTCGAGCGAGGCCGGGTCCAGACCCGTGTCGTCGAGGATCTCGAACAGGCCCGCGAGGAAGTCCTCGGCCCGGACCTCCATCGCCGACACGTTCACCGCCATGGTCATCGCCGGGAGCCCTGCGTCCACCCAGCTCGCGAGCCTGCACGGCAGGCCTCGCGCAGGCACCCAGCTCCCGATCGGGAGGATGAGCCCGCTGTCCTCGGCGATCGGGATGAACTGGGCCGGCGAGACGAGCCCGCGCTCAGGATGGGTCCAGCGGAGCAAGGCCTCGGCGCCGGTGATCGCTCCGGTCCGAAGATCGATCTTGGGCTGGTAGTGCAGCACGAACTCGTCCCGCTCGAGGGCCCGCCGCAGGCTCTCCTCGATGGATTGGCGCTCCACGGCGCGGACGTTCATGGCCGGCTTGAAGAACTGGAAGCTCTGGCGTGCCGTTCTCCTTGGCCTGGTACATCGCCGTGTCGGCGTTCTTGATGAGGGTCTCGGCGTCGCGGCCGTCGTCGGGATAGACGCTGACGCCGATGCTCGTGGTGATGTGGAGGTCGTGCTGGTCGATGGAATGGGCCTCGGCCACCGCGTGAAGCATGCGGGTCGCGACGATCGCCGCGTCCTCCCACTGCTCGGCCTCGGAGAGCAGGACGACGAACTCGTCGCCGCCCTGCCGGCTGACCGTGTCGGAGGCGCGGACGCAGGTCACGAGGCGCCGGGCGACCGATCTGCAGGAGCAGGTCGCCGACCGGGTGGCCGAGCGAGTCGTTGATGTGCTTGAAGCCGTCGAGGTCGAGGAACAGGACGGCCACCTGGTCTCGTGTGCCGTGGGGCCAGGGCGATCGCCTGGCTGATCCGGTCGTTGAGCAGCATCCGGTTCGGGCAGGCCGGTAAGGAAGTCGTGCTGTGCCGAATGCGCCATCTCCAGCGACATCGCGCGCGCCGCACTCACATCGCGAAAGACGATCACCGCGCCGGTCGCGAGCCCGTCGCGGTCGTGGATCGGGGCCACCGAGTCTTCGATCGGGATCTCGGACCCGTCACGTCGGATGAGCAGGCAGTTCGGGGGAAGGTGGAAGGTGCGGTCACGCCCGACCGCCATCTCCGTCGGATCCTGGATGATCTTGCGGCTCGTGGCATCGAGGACCCGGAAGACATCGGACAACGGGCGCCCGACGGCCTCCTCGTGCGGCCAGCCGGTCATGTTCTGCGCGGTCAGGTTCAGGAAGGTGATGCTACCGGCGACGTCGGTGCTGATCACGGCATCGCCGATGCTGTTGAGGGTGACCTGGGCGCGCTCCTTCTCGACGAAGAGCGCCTCCTCCATCGTCTTGCGTTCGATGGCATAGCGGATCGCCCGACGCAGTCCTCGCGGCTCGATCTGACCCTTGATCAGGTAGTCCTCGGCGCCTTCCTGCAACGCCTGTGACGCCAGGGAGTGGTCGTCGAGGCCGGTGAGCACCACGAGCGGGACGCGGGGCGCGGCCAGATGCGCCCGGCGCACCGCGTCCAGGCCCTGGGCATCCGGCAGTCCGAGGTCCAGCAGGATCACGTCCGTCGGGAACTCGGAGAGGTACTTCTCGGCATCGGCGATGCTCGCGACGTGGGTGAGCTCGGTCGGCTCCGAGTCGGGCTCGCTCAGCATCTCGCGCAGCAGGCGGGCGTCGCCCGGGTTGTCTTCGACGAGAAGCAGGATCCTGATGGTGGGGCGGGTCATCCGCCGACCTGCTGCGGCAGCTTGACCCGGGTCAGCCAGAAGTCGTGGATGCTCTTGACGAGTCGTTCGAATTCGTCGAGGCGCACGGGCTTGTTGAGATACGCGTTGGCCTGGAGTTTGTAGCTTGCCAGGATGTCGTCCTGCGCCTCGGAGGTGGTGAGGATGACCGTCGGGATGGTCCTGAGGTCGTCGTCGCCCTTGATCTGGGCGAGGACCTCCCGGCCATCCATCCTGGGCAGGTTGAGATCGAGCAGGATGAGATCGGGGCGCGGGGCATCCTTCTGGCCGTCTTCCTGCCGCAGGAACGTCATCGCTTCCGTCCCGTCGGCCGCCACGTGAAGCGCGATGCGGCTGCTCAATCCCCGGAATGTTTCGATCGTCAGGCGCACGTCGCCTGGGCTGTCCTCGACCAGCAGCACCTGCAGCTCCGACCCATCATCCATCCGATCGTCATTCATGGCTTAACCGCTGCTGTGGAAACTTGACCTTGGTCAACCAGAAGTCGTTGATGCTCCGGACGAGGATGTCGAAGGCATCCCATTGCGCCGGCTTCGTGAGGTAGCAGTTCGCCTGGAGCTGATAACTCATCGCGATGTCCGCCTCGGCGTCGGAGGTCGTCAGGATCACGGTCGGGATCGTCTTCAGCTGGTGATCGCCCTTGATCAGCGCCAGCACTTCGCGGCCATCCATCCTGGGCAGGTTGAGATCGAGCAGGATGAGGTCCGGTCGCGGCGCGACTGCGTAGGCACCCTCGTGACGCAGGTAGGCCATCGCCTCGACCCCATCGGAGGCGACGTGCATCGCGATCGTGGGGTTGGCGTCGCGGAATGCCTCGCGCGTGAGCCGGACATCGCCGGGGCTGTCGTCGACCAACAGGACCTGCAAGGCGATGTCCGTTCCGTCGACCCCGCGCCTCACGCGTCCAGCCCCCCGCCGGCCAGCGCGAACCGGAACGTCGAACCCTGCCCCGGCTCGGACTCGACCGAGATGGTTCCCCCGTGGCGCTCGACGATCTTCTTGCAGACGGCCAACCCGATGCCCGTGCCGGCGAAGTCCTCGCGGCCGTGGAGCCGCTGGAACATGCCGAAGATCCGGTCGAAGTACTCCGATTCGATGCCCATGCCGTTGTCGCTGACGGAGAAGGCCCACTTCCGCCCACTGTTCCGGTCGGCAGTGACGTGCACCTCGGGAGTGCCCGGGTTCTGGTACTTGATGGCGTTGCCGACCAGGTTCTGGAAGAGTTGCGTCAGCTGCATCTCGTCGGCCATCACGGTCGGCAGGGGATCGTGGGTCACGAGCGCCCCGCTGTCCTCGATGGCACCGCGGAGGTTGGTCAACGCGTGTCCGAGGGCGTTCTCGCTCGAGGTCGCGAGGAGTTCCTCGCCCCGGGAGCCGACCCGTGAATAGGTCAGCAGGTCCTGGATCAGTTGCTGCATGCGGGTCGCGCCATCGACCGCGAAGGCGATGAACTCGTCGGCATCGGCGTCGAGCTGGCCCTTGTACCGCCGGGACAGCAGCTGGGTGTAGCTGGCGACCATCCGCAGAGGCTCCTGGAGGTCGTGCGACGCGATGTAGGCGAACTGGCCCAGCTCCTCGTTCGAGCGATTGAGGTGGTCCACCTTCTGTTCGAGATCGGCCTCGGCGGCCTTGCGGACGCTGATGTCGCGGATGGCGGCGGTGACGAGGATGCCTTCGGGGCTCTCGAGGGGTGACAGCATCAGCTCGATCGGGAACGCGCTGCCGTCCTTGCGCCGCGCCGGAGAGCTCGATGCCGGTGCCGATCTGCTGGGCCAGGGCGTCCTCGGCGGAGCGGAGGTCGTCGGCGATGAGGCGCTCGGCGAAGCCCTCCGGGATGATGTTGGTGACCTCCTGGCCGAGCAGCTCGTCGCGCGGATAACCGAACTGCTTCTCGGCCTGGACGTTGAGCAGGACGATCTCGCCGGCCTGGTTGACGACGACCATCGCGTCCGGGGCCGCCTCGAGCAGGCCGCGATAGCGGCCCTCCGCCTGGGCCAGGTCGAGGTCGGCTGCATTCCGGACGCTGATGTCGCGGATGGCGGCCGTGACCAGGATGCCCTCGGGGCTGTCGAGCGGGCGACAGCATCAGCTCGATGGGGAAGTCGCGTCCCGTCCTTGCGCCGGGCCGTGAGCTCGATGCCGGTCCCGATCTGCTGGGCGAGGGCATCCTCGGCGGAGCGGAGGTCGTCGGCGATGAGGCGTTCGGCGAAGCCCTCCGGGATGATGTTGGTGACCACCTGCCCGAGCAGCTCGTCGCGCGGATAACCGAACTGCTTCTCGGCCTGGACGTTGAGGAGGACGATCTCGCCGGCCTGGTTGACGACGACCATCGCATCGGGTGCCGCCTCGAGCAGGCCGCGATAGCGGCCTTCCATCTGGATGAGGTGCTGTTCTGCGGCGCGCCGTACGCTGATGTCCCGGATGGCCGCGGTCACGAGCAGTCCCTCGGCGCTCTCGAGCGGGGACAGCATCAGCTCGATGGGAAAATCGCTGCCGTCCTTGCGCCGGCCCGTGAGCTCGATGCCCGTGCCGATCTGCTGGGCGAGGGCGTCTTCGGCTGAGCGGAGGTCGTCGGCGATGAGGCGTTCGGCGAAGCCCTCCGGGATGATGTTGGTGACCTGCTGGCCGAGCAGCTCGTCGCGGTGGTAGCCGAAGCGCTTCTCGGCCTGGACGTTGAGCAGCACGATCTCGCCGGCCTGGTTGACGACGACCATGGCGTCCGGTGCCGCCTCGAGCAGGCCGCGGTACTTCGCCCCCGATTCATTGGCCCCGGTGAGGTCGCGCTCCTCGTTGTCCCGAAGTGCGTCCTCGGCCTGGCCGCGTCTGGCGCTGTCGCGCTGCACGCTGATGGCCGCCGCGGCCGTGATCGAGAGGCCGACCAGCGTGCCGAGGATCAGCACCGTGGTCGCCTGACTGACCTGTCGAGCGACCTCCGCATCGCGAAGGACGAGGAGGCGCTCTTCCTCCTCCTCCATGGCGTGCACCACGGCCTGGAAGTCATTCGTGATCTGCTGGCCCCGGCCACCCCGGATGGCACTCGCCGCCGCCACGAAGTCCCCGGCGCGACCAAGCGCGATCACCTCGTCCGCGAACGCGATCCGCTCAGTGATCAGTCGATCGATCGCCCCGATCCGGGCCACCTGCTGGGGATGGTCGGCCGTCAGGTTCCGAAGGACCTCCTGCGTCTCCCGAGTGCTCGCGATGCCGCTGGTGTACGCCTCGAGGAACGAATCAGCGCCGCTCAGGACGTACCCGCGACTGTTCGATTCGATGGTCGAGTTCGCGAACAGCAGCGTCTTGAGGTTCTCGAGCACCTCGTGGCTGTGCCGAACCAGGAGGTCGCTCTCGCGCGACACGGAGATGCCCCGATACGACACGATCGCGACGATGAGCAGGGTGACGAAGGCCGCGCCGAACGCGAGCTGTGCCTTGCGGCCTGACAGGGACAGGCTCTTCACGGTCGGCCGGGCCCGATCAGGGATGCGGAGATCGGACGGGCGTTGCGCGGGGAGGGGCGACCGTCGGCGTCGACGGAGGACCGGAGTCCCGGCGTCACCGCCGTCTTCCCGGCCAACACACCCTCGGCCGTCTCTGCACGGTCCTTGCCTTTCGCTTGGCGATCGTTCCTGGCGTGGGTCCTCCGAATCAGCACGACCGCGACACGCAGGCCCCGACCGTCTGCGCCCCGAAGCGAGGCGGCCGAATACGCAACCCCGCCTGCGTGTCCCGCAGGCAGCGTGCCGTACCGCGTGCGAGCCACGCGAGGATGATTCCCCGCCCACCCGGCGCGGACCTCCGGCCGGACGCTACGCTCCGTTCGTGCAGATGCAAGGTGAACCGACGGTGCGCCTCACGAACTGGGCGGGCAATAGGACATATGCCGCCGCCCGGCTGTTCGAGCCGACCTCGCTCGACGAGCTGCGCGAGGTCGTGCGGGCGTCCAGGTCGTTGCGCGTCCTCGGCTCCCGCCATTCGTTCAACGACATCGCCGACACGACGGGTGATCTCGTGTCGCTGGCCCGGATGCCCAGGATCTTCGAGCTGGACGAAGCAGCTGGGACGGTCACGGTCGACGGCGGCGTGCGCTACGGGGAGCTGTGCGGTCCGCTCGACGCCGCCGGGTTCGCCCTGCACAACCTTGCCTCGCTCCCGCACATCTCGGTGGCGGGCGCGTGCGCGACCGCGACCCACGGTTCGGGCGATCGAAGCGGCAACCTGGCGACGGCCGTCCGGGCGCTGCAGATGGTCACCGCGGCCGGCGAGGTCGTCTCCCTGTCCCGTGACCGCGACCCGGACATCTTCGACGGGGTCGTCGTCGGTCTCGGCGGCCTCGGCGTCGTCACGTCCCTGACGCTCGAACTCCAGCCGACCTTCCGGGTGCGACAGGACCTCTACGAGAACCTGCCACTCAGCGAGGCCGCCGACCATTTCGACGAGATCACGGCCCTGGCCGACAGCGTCAGCCTCTTCACCGAATGGCGAGGACCGAAGGTCGAACAGCTCTGGCTCAAGCGGCGGGTCACGGCCGCCGACGGCTTCGAGCCCGCATCGACGGTGTTCGGCGCGACCCGAGCGACGGTCCCGATCCACCCCGTCCGCCACATGCCGACGGATGCGCTGACAGCGCAGCTGGGCGTGCCCGGCCCGTGGCACGAACGGATGCCGCACTTTCGGATGGATCACACGCCGAGTGCCGGAGCGGAGCTGCAGACCGAATACCTGATGCCGCGGCGCCATGCGGCCGAGGCATTGCTCGCGCTCGACCGGATCCGCGATCGGATCGCCCCGCTGCTCATGGTCTCCGAAGTCCGCACGATCGCCGCCGACGAGCTGTGGATGAGCACGGCGTTCGGACGCGCGTCGGTGGCGGCCCACTTCACGTGGCAGCCTGACTGGGAGGGCGTCCGCCAGGTCCTGCCGGTGCTCGAGGAGCGCCCTCGCCCCGTTCGAGCCTCGTCCGCACTGGGGCAAGCTCTTCACGTTGTCGCCCGACGCCATCCGATCCGCCTACCCGCGCCTGCCGGCGTTCGTCGCGCTCCTCGAACGCTACGACCCGGATGGCACGTTCCAAAACGCGTTCCTTCGTCGGAACATCTTCGGCGAAGCCTGATCGGCGACCGGCTCCCCTTCGTTCGCTGTGTGGGACCGGAACGCGGCCAGGACGTCCGTTCGCTAGCGTTTCCAGGCGATGACCGGCATGGCCCGCCCGAAGTTCCAGAAGCAGGGACCAAGGACCAACTGCGTCCTCGACGGCAGGCAACTCGGGTTCAAGTCCTGCACTGCCTATGCGATGGCCATGGGGATCGATGCCTACACCGGTGACGACGATCCGCCGTCGGGCTGCGCGGTTCGCAAGCACACCAGGGACTTCGACGAGGGCCTGAACCTCAGCCAGGTGGCCGAGGTCGCGCAGCGACACTACGGGGTGCGCGTCACGGTCCGCACTGGCCCGAACACGATCTCCCCCGCGAGCGCGGCGAAACAGTGTCGAAAGGGTCGAGGCTTTGTGCTCCAGGGCAATACCGCAGCCCTGCGGGGCGCACTGAGGGTCACGACCAAGGGCGCCAATCATGCCGTCTGGGTGAACGAGGTCCACGGCGACGGACCCGATGGGGCACCGCTGGAAGCATTGGTCTACGACCCGATGGCCGATGGCCGGAGTGGACGGCCCAGGGGCAAACAGCTCTGGCCGTGGGCCACGGTCCTCGAGTTCGCTGCCGGCCTCACGTTCAAGACCGTGGACAAGCAGACCGGGAAGGAGCGCATCACGAGGCTCGGGCCCGGACGGTTCTACGCAGGCTTCGTGCCGACGCGGCGGGTCGAGCCCGAGACCGGGCGACCGGTCCCGGTCAGGACCAACGTGGCGGTGAAGCTCTTCAAGCACGCGAAGCGCACGACGCCGTTCCCCGATCGGGTCCGGGCCGATCCGCCCAAGGGCCACCGGGTGAACATCCGAAGTCGGCCGGACCGGATGGTGCCGCGGGACATCGTCGACCGGGTCCCGAACGGCGCCCTGTTCATCGCGTACCAGGTCATCAAGGACGGGGCCCGGCCGCCAGGTTCGACGTCCAGGACGTGGTACGGCAATCGGACGGGGACCGAATGGATCCACGAGAGCGGCCTTCGTCGGATCGGAGGATCGACATGACCGACCCGGTCGACGTCCCGTTGTCTGCCGAGATGCCGGCCGACATCGGTGGCGAGATCGATGCCGATGGTGACGCGGACGATCCCGTCGAAGGCGCGAGCGAACTGCCCGATGACGTCCCCAACGACGAACTCGATGACGCGGACGACCCGATCGTCGACCCGGGCGGCCTGCACGACACCGACGTCGACGCCCCGGTCGTCGAGCTGTCGGTGCTCGATCTCGATGACGAACGCGGCCACCGCTAGACTCCTGCCGTGGCAACGGACATCGATGTCGAAGCGGATCGACCGCGCCTGCGCGAGCTCTCGACGGCGGAGCTGACGACCGCCGAGGTCGCGGCCATCCGCGAGATCCTCGCGTCCGCGTTCGGCAACGACGAGGAGGAGCGCTTCACCGAGGACGACTGGCTGCACGGCGTCGGCGGGACCCATTTCGTCGTCGATATCGGCGGCGAGATCGTCGGCCATGCGTCCGTGGTCGAGCGCGACCTCCACGTCGGCGATCGGCCGCTTCGGACGGGCTACGTCGAGGCGGTCGCGGTCGCGCCCGATCGCCAGGGCTCCGGCTTCGGATCCCTGCTGTTGGATCGCGTGACGACGTTCATCCGTGACGGGTTCGAGCTCGGGGCCCTCGGGACCGGTCGCCACCACTTTTACGAACGGCTGGGCTGGCGGACCTGGACCGGGCCGACGTTCGTGCGAACGCCACAGGGAACGCATCGCACGCCCGATGAGGACGGCTACGTGATGGTGCTGGCGACGTCGTCCTCGCCGCCGCTCGACCTCACGGCACGCATCAGTTGCGAGTGGCGTCAGGGCGATGTCTGGTAGGTTGCTGTCGCCCGGCCGCGCGGGACGAGACCGGTGAGGTCGAACGGAGAGAACGCATGGATTTCAAGCTCGAGGTCGTCGTGGTGCCCGTGTCGGATGTCGACCGTGCCAAGCGCTTCTACAGCGAGCAGCTCGGTTTCGCCATCGACGTCGACCAGGCGACCGGCGATGCATTCCGGGTCGTCCAGTTGACGCCACCCGGTTCCGCGTGCTCGATCACCATCGGCAAGGGCCTCGTCGAGTCGGCGCCTGGCTCCCTCCAGGGCATGCAGCTCTGCGTGGGTGACATCGATGCCGCTCGGGACGAACTGGCGGGGCGGGGCGTGGACGTCACGCCCATCCGACACTTCGACGGGGGATGGGTCGACGGCAAGGGCGGTCCCTGGAACTCGTTCTTCTTCTTCAGCGATCCCGACGGCAACGGCTGGACGGTCCAGGAAAAGCCGGCCGACGCATGACCGCCGAGATCGATGCCTACCTGGCGAACATCCCCGACGACATGCGCGAGGCACTCGAGACGCTTCGTCAGCAGATCCGGTCGGCCGCGCCGGAAGCCGTCGAGGCCATGAGCTATGGGGCGCCTGCCTTCAGGTATCGCGACCGCCCGCTGGTCGCATACGGCGCCGCGAGGAGCCACTGCTCGTTCTACGTCATGAGTCCGGCCGCGATGGAGGCCATCCAGGACGAGTTGACGCCGTACGACACCTCCAAGGGCACGATCCGGTTCACCGCGGTCGCCCTGCTGCCGGACGCCCTCGTGACGAAGCTCGTGAAGGCCCGGATGGCGGAGACCGACGCGGCCGCGACCCGCTAGGGCCTGGACCGGCGATCAGTCACCGATCGCGCGGACCGTCTCCCAGCCCCGGGAGGTCCAGGACGCGGCGATCGCCTGTTGGACCCGCGCCACGGCCGCCGCGTCCTCGAAGCTCGGCGGGCCCTGGACGCCTGAGACGATCGCCTGGAGGAACTGGCCGGCCTCGATGACCTTGAGATCGTCGAAGCCGATCCCGACGGCCCAGCCCGGGTTGAACGAGCGGTGGAACGGGTGCGCCGGGCCGCTGAGCTCGGTGGTCCAGCCCGTCTCGGTCGGTGCCGCGGTGTCGCGTCGGAAGTAGCGCAGCTCGTTCATCCGCTCGAACGACCAGGCGAGCGCTCCGTCCGTGCCGTGGACCTCGAACGCCAGGTCGCACTGCGACCCGGTGATGATCCGACAGGCCTCGAGCGTGCCGCGCGCGCCACCGCGGAAGTGGACGAGGGCACCGACGTAGTCCTCGTTCGTGACCTCGCCGCGTGGATCGTCCGGGCTCGCCGTGTCGTAATGGGTGCCACCCGGGCGGGGCAGGGGACGGCTCGCGATGAACGTCTCCCGGCTCCCGACCAGCTCCTCGATCGGCCCCGCGAGGAGGTGCGCCATGTCGATCGCATGGGACAGCAGATCGGACAACGAGCCGTAACCCTGCTCCGCCTGGAACCGCCACGAAAGAACGCCATCGGGATCGTTCGCATACCCGTTGAGGAACCGGCCTCGGTAATGGGTGAGGCGGCCGAGCGCGCCGGCGGCGATCAGGTCCGCCGCGTGCTGGACGACCGGCGACCAGCGGTAGTTGTAGCCGACGAACGTGATCCTGTCGCGGGCGGCGTGGGCCAGCGCGGCCGCCTCGAGCGTCTCTTCCGGGTTGCGGCCCACTGGCTTCTCGCACAGCACGTGCTTGCCGCGCTCGAGGGCCGCCCGGATGACGGCGAGGTGCGTGTCGTTCGGGGCCGTGATGCTGATCGCTTCGATCGCCGGGTCCTCGACGATGTCCAGCCAGTCGGTCGTCGAGCGCTCGAACCCGAAGCGCGCCTGGGCAGCCGTCGAGCGTCCGCTGTCGGCATCGGCACACGCCACGAGCCGGGCGCTGATCCCGCGCTCCGCGAATCGATCGCGCACAAGGCCGTATGCGCGGCTGTGGGCCTCGCCCATCCAGCCCATCCCGACCACACCGACACCGACCTCGCGACCCATCGTTCCTCCCGTTGGCGACGCCGCGAGCGTAGTCCACCGCAGCCACCGGCACCGCGCAAGCGCGTCATCGGCGCCGATTCCGACACGGTCGGTATGGAGTGGGGTACTTATAGGTACTGGCCCATTTGTCCCGGTCAGGCCTAGCCTGTCGGCAGACATGGCGCACTCATGCCTATGCGGAGCCAACGGTTCCGGGACAGGGACCGTCCGTCCGCCGTCATGAGGTCACCCCATGTCAGGCATCCCGACACCCATCATCCAATGGACGAACGGACGATCTCGACTGGCGGTCCCAGGACATCGTTTCGGACTCCCGCCGTTGACTGAAGCGGTCGTCCGACCGGCACCCATCCCCCAGGTCGAGATCGTGGCCTTTGCCGAGGATTCCGTGCTCAGTGGGCGGATCCGATTGGAAGGCGAACGCGTCAGCGACCTCCTCAACGACACCGATGAGTTCTCGGTCACGGACGCCCTGGTCGAGGACCTCGTGGACGGCCACGCGATCGCGATCCGCGAGCTGCTCCTCATGCGTGACGAGGTCTTCGTCGTCGACGCCGCGGGGCCGAGAGGCGACGCGGCACGACGGAGACGGACGTGTCAGCACCCGGTCATCGCCAAGGCGGGCCCGTACGAGGTCTTCGGCTACGTCCACACCCTGCCCGGGAGCGATCCGATCGCGAGCCTTCGCCTTCGCAAGTCGATGGTGGCGATGACGGACGCCGTGATCGGCTACACCGTGGGATCCGAACCACACCTGCGACGCGCGAACGTCATCATGCTCAACCAGGATCGCGCCGATTGGATCGCCGAGGCACCCGACGACGTGCTGATGATCGAGATGCCACCCGGCCCGACCGGTCCGCTCACGAAGGACTTCACGGGCCTCCTGTACGCCTGATCCAGCGTTCGGACGCCGATGTGTGCCCCCGGCCCGGGATGAGTTCGGGGGCACACTCGTTCAAGCTTGGCGGACCGACTGGCCCGAAGGTCCGGCTGGTCAACGGGACCCGCGCGGGAGGACGATGGGAGCCCGAGGTCGCCACCGACCGCCGGGTGTTGGAGGACCGATGATGATCGGACACTTTGGGAGCCTGCGCGATCCGTTCGAGGGTCAGGGCGCGCGACGGACGCAGCGCCGCCTCCGCATCGAGGGCTTCGTCGCACTCGCGCTGGCGATCGGCGCGTGCGGTCTGACTGCTGCGCTCTGGCTGCGGACGCTCGCGCCGCTCGCGAAGAGCCTCGGCCTGGGCTAGCCCGCCTACGGGGCCTTCGTGAAGGCTGTCTCCTTCACGACCCGACCCGACCGGTCGAATGTCCGCCACACGCCGACCTGACGACCGCGATCGAACGCACCGGTACGCATCACGCTGCCGTCGGTGCGGTACCAGGCCCAGGCGCCGTGGAGGGCGCCGTCCAGGTAGAAGCCGGTGAACTTGACCGTGCCGTCCGCGTAACGGACGGTCTCCGGGACCGGTTCGGAAGCCTTGCCCACGGCCCGGAGTATCCCACCGTGCGGGTGGCACAATGCCCGCCATGAGCGACGTCATGCCGCCGGTCGTCGATCCCGTCCAGGCCGGGCGTGAGGCCCTGGCCCGGCACGCGTGGCAGGAGGGATTCGACCAGCTGTCGCAGGCCGACCGCGATGGCAAGCTCTCCGGCTCGGACCTGGAGGCGCTGGCATCGGCCGCGTTCTTCGTCGCGCGAGCCGGCGACGAGCTCGCGCTCAAGGAGCGGGCGTTCAAGGCCTACGACACCGAGGGAGACCAGGAGCGCGCCGCGTTTCTCGCCGTCGATCTGGCCCGGACCTACGGCTATGCGGGCAAGCCCTCGATCGCCTCGGCCTGGGCGCGCCGCGCGGAGCGGTTCGTCGGCGCCGATGGTGACACCTACGTCCACGGTTACCTCGCCCTCGTGCGGAGTGAGGCAGCTGGCGCGGCCGGCGACATCGAGACGGCCCTGACCCAGGCCGAACGGGCCGTCGCGATCGGCACACGTGCCGCGAATGCGGACCTGACGGCCTATGCGCAGACGAACCTTGGCGCCCTCAAGATCGCGTCCGGCGAGACGACCGACGGGTTCGCGCTCATGGAAGAGGCATCGATCGCGGCCGTCAACGGCGAGCTGTCGCCCTTCACGACCGGTGTCACGGCATGCCGGATGATCGGCGCCTGCCGTGACATGACGGACTATCGCCGGGCCAGCGAGTGGATCGAGGCGACGGAGCGCTACTGCGATCGGCAGTCGCTCTCGGGCTTCCCGGGCGTGTGCCGGATCCATCGCGCCGAGGTGGCCGCGGTCGGCGGGGCGTGGGAACGAGCCGAAGCGGAACTCGAACAGGCGACCGGCGAGCTGGGCGCGTACAACGCCGTCCCGCCCCAGGCCGACGGGTTCTACGCGATCGGCGACATCCGGCGCCTGCGCGGTGACTTCGTGGGGGCGGAGTCGGCGCTGCGCGAGGCCCACGCGCGGGGTCGATCGCCACAGCCGGCCCTCGCCCTCGTTCGGCTCGCCGAAGGGAAGATCAAGGCCGCGTCCGCCGCGATCAATGGGGCCGTGGCCGAGGAGACCTGGGACCGATGGGCCCGGGCGCGGCTTCTGCCCGCGCAGGTGGAGATCGCGATCGCGGCGGGTGAGGTCGCGCGGGCGCGGACCGCCATCGACGAGCTCCAAACGATCGTCAAGGGCTATCCGTCGCCGGCGCTCGAAGCGGGTCGGCAGGTCGCGCTTGGCCGCGTGCACGTGGCCGAAGGCGACCCGGCGGCGGCCGTCCACGAGCTTCGCGCCGGGATCCGTGGCTGGCGCGAGGTCGGCGCACCCTACGAGGTCGCCCGGGCACGCGCGGTCCTCGCACGTGCGCTGCGAGCGCTCGATGACGAGGACGACGCCGACCTGGAGCTGAATGCCGCGCTCGACGAGTTCCGTCGCCTGGGGGCCAGGATCGATGTCGAGGCGGCGGAGCGCGAACTGCGCGATGCCGAGGATCGTCGGACCGGGCCTGCGACCACGCACAAGACGTTCATGTTCACCGACATCGTCGGCTCGACCACGCTCGCGGAGGCCATCGGCGACCAGGCGTGGGAGCGGCTGCTGCGCTGGCACGACGATGTCCTGCGGGCCAGGGTCGCGGGCGGGGGAGGGGAGATCGTCAATTCCACCGGCGATGGGTTCTTCGTGGCCTTCGAATTGGCCAAGGCGGGTGTGGAGTGCGCGATCGCGATCCAGCGGGCCCTGGTCGAGCATCGCGAGACCACCGGCTTCGCCCTCTCGGTGCGGATCGGGCTGCACACGGCCGAGGCGAACCGGCGAGGGAACGACTACAGCGGCAAGGGCGTCCATGTCGCCGCGCGAGTGGCGGCCCTGGCGGCTGGCGGCGAGATCTTCGCGACTGCCCAGACCCTCGCCGAAGCCGGGCACGTGCCGGCCTCGGAGCCTCGTGAAACGTCGATCAGGGGCGTCGGTGAACCCGTGCAGGTGGCGACCGTCGCCTGGGGCTGAGACCCTCGGCGCGCGTCAAGCGTCGGCGGGCGGCTTCTGCATCTCCTGGAGGGCCCAGCCGTTGCCGTCCGGGTCGCTGAAGAAGACGAACTTGCCCCACGGGTAGTCCTGGACGTCGGTGACCTCGACGCCGCGGGAGAGGAGTTCGGAGCGGGCCGCGGCCACGTCCGAGACGACGATCTGCAGCCCCTGGGCCGAGCCGGGTGCCTGCGTCGAGACGCCCGTCCCGAATGCGATCGAGCAGGCCGACCCTGGAGGCGTGATCTGGACGAACCGGAGCGTGTCGCTGACGTGGTGGTCATGGTCCTCGTGGAAGCCGACCTGCTCCGTGTAGAACGCCTTGGCACGGTCGACGTCGGTCACCGGGATGGAGATGAGTTCGAGCTTCCAGTCCATGTCATCCCTCCTGCGGCTGACAGCATCCTGTCATCCAAATAGTACGTTAGTGACAGTATCCTGTCAATGGTTCGGAGCTCGGATCCCGGGCTCCCGAAGCGTATGGCGGCGGCACCGGAAACGGGCTTGTCAGACCCGCCATGCATTGGGCATACTGCCCTCGACGGCGCGTCCCGCGCCGAACCCCGCTCCGGCGCTCACGCCGTCGGCTTCGATGGGGCAAAGGGGAACTGGTTTCCCCGGGACGGGTCGTCCGCCCTTCTCCGGCGGGCTGCGAAAGCGTGAGTTCCGTGGCCTCGTCGACCGAGAAGGATGTCGAGACGATGCCGACCCAGAAGATCTTCAAGCAGCGCGTTCGCACGCGCATGGCCAAGACCGGCGAGTCGTACACGGCCGCCCGCCGCCAACTCATGCAGAAGGCCGATCTGCCTGCGACCGAACCTGCCGAGCCCGTGACCCCTGACCCGACCGCGATCGAAGCCGAGCTGCTGACGTCGGACGAGTCCATGCGGCGCGGGTCGGGGAGGGGACACCAGGAGTGGTTCGCCCTCCTCGACGCCTGGGGCGCCACGGAGCACAGCCACACCGAGATCGCCCGCTGGCTCCACGAGGCCCAGGGCGTCCCCGGCTGGTGGTCCCAGAACATCACCGTGAACTACGAGCGGGCGCGCGGCATGCGGAGCCCGGGCCAGATGAGCGACGGGTTCAGCATCAGTGTCACGCGGACCATCGCGGTCGATCGAGAAAGGTCCTTCGCGGCCATCATGAACGCGGCGTCCCGAAAGCGCTGGCTGCCGGGCATCACCATGCGTTCGCGCCCGACGCGGGCCGAGTGGACTGCGCGGTTCGACTGGTCCGATCCGCCGTCGCGGATCGTCTTCACGGTCGACCCGAAGGGCCCCGGCAAGTCGCTCGTGGCCGTGGTGCACGAGAAGCTGCCTGACGCCGAGGCCGCCGAACGACTCAAGATCGCGTGGCGGGCAAGGCTCGGCGACCTGAAGGCTGAGCTCGAACGCGGCTGACAAGGAGCCAACCCGACGATCGACGGCGCGTGGCTTCGGTCGCGCGTCGCCGTGCGTGGGTCGACCGCGGGGCCGCGCCTACGACGCGGCCTTGCGCGTGGTCGCCTTGGGCTTCAGGCCGGCGACGTAGGCCACGCTGGCCGCGAACCACGGCGTGAGCGCGTCGGTGTCCTCGAGGATCGACGCGGGCACGCTCACGTATTCCTTCATCACGTGTCCGTGCGCCTCGTGGAGGGACGTCGCGAAACGCGACAGGAACGCGGCTCGGTCAGACGCCGACAGGCGCAGGGCCAGGACGCGGGACTCGCCCACGAAGCTCGACATGTTGCCGTTGATCGACGTGTAGGGGAGTCGCGCCCCCTTGCGTTCGAGTCCGGGGCTCGTGGCGATGAGCCGGTCGTAGGCCGCCAGGACCTCGGCCGGGGCGTCAGTCACGCGCGGATTCCCGTCACTCGATCTCGAGGCGCTCGTAGGCGAGGGTCAGCTCTTCCATGGCCACGTCGGTGCCCTTCGCGTTGAGCGGCCCGCTCGTGTGCTTGACGATCCGGGCGCGCAGGAGCTTCCACGTCATCACGTTGGCCGTGTGATCTTCGTTCTGGAGGTGGATCACGACCGTCCTGAACGCGGCCGCATCCCCGTTCCGGATCTGATCGAGCCACTTGTAGAGGTTCAGGGAGCCGATGATCCCGCGCCTGAGCGTGACGTCACTCACCCGCTGGAGCCCGGTCAGCTTGCGCGGGTGGTTCTCCTTCTCGTTCCCGTTGCGGTACTCGATGACGTCGACGCTCATGCTGATCGCGCTGCATTCCTGGAAGCCGGCTTCCGGCCCGTCCGTCTCACCGGTCCCGAGGTCGACCAGGAAGTTGAATTGGGCATAGGGGCGGTCGCGCAGCACGGCCATGTCAGCCTCCCGGGTTCGTGGCGTTACGGTCCAGCCAGACCAGGTCATCGAAGGTCAGCTCGAGCTCCTCGCAGGCGATGTCGCTGCTCATGGCGTCGAAGGCCGGGCCGGACCAGCGGTAGGGCCACGCCCGCAGCAGCCGCCAGGCATGCACGACCTTGCCACCGGGCGCGGTGAGTTGGCGGATCGTCACGTCCCGGCGGTCGTCCTTGCCATCGACGATGTTCCGGCGCCAGTCGAACAGCTCGGTCGACGTCGTGAGGGCGCGTCGCAGGACGACGGTCGCCCAGCGATGATCCGGTCGGTCCGGCGCCGATCCGGGATCCGTCTCCGACGAGATCCGGCCGACTTCGGCAAAACCGAGCTCCCGGTCGCCGATCGCGACCTCGAAACAGTTGATCCGGAGCAGAGGCTCCTCGCGTCGTGCGGGCATCCTCGCTCGATGCTACCGCAGGACGGCGTACCGATACGTGACCTTGAGCCTGCGTACGTCCCACGTGCCGCCGTTCACGATCACGATCACGTGGACGGTCTTGCCGGAGCGGTGATGGCTGGCGTCGGTCGTCGAGGTCGAGTAGGTCTTGTTGGCCCTGCCGACCTTCTTGCGGGCGTCGTAGTAGTTGATGATCTTCCAGCTGCCGTACGCAGCGTTGTGGATCCCGATCTCCGCGTCCGGCGTCCCGGATGGACCCTTGCCCGCGACATAGGCCGTGATCTTGCGGACGACCGCCGACTTCGGCACGGACGTCGAACGCAACTTGAGCGTGTAGGCCACGGTCACCCACCCATTCCCGGCCCGGAGGCGTCCGCCGGTCTTCCACGTGCCCCCGGCCTTCGCAGATCCGGTGCCCTCACCGCCGAGACCCGACCACGATCGTCCTGCCTTCATCGGCGAGCTGCTGACCGTGTGCCACACGAGGCGCTTGGCAGAAACGGAGACCGGGTACGTCTTCGTCAAGCGGTGACCGAAGCCGTCGGTGACGATGACCCGGATCCGATATGTCCCGGCTGGCACGCGCTTCCCGGCATTCGATGTGCCTTTCCAGGTGAACGTCGTGTCCTTGAGGGTCCAGTCGGTCACCGGTGCCGGGTCGGACGAACGGACCATCTTGCCGGCGGCGTTGAGGACGGCGAAGGTGATGGTCGCCGGCTCGCTCGTCGTGACCGTCGTCCTGACGGTGTCCTTGTACCCGTCCTTGTACGGGTACAGCTTCGACGAACTGTTGCTGATGGTCGCTTCGAGTTCATCGTCAGGGGTCACGGTGATCGTCGCCGGCGGACTCACCGAATCGCGGATGTCGTCGTCGCCAGTGAAGACGGCGTGAAGGACGTGCGTCCCGGGCCCGAGGACCCCGAGATCGACCCGCACTTCGTCGTGGGATGCCGTCGGAAGGGACGGGCCGACCGTCGAGCCAGTCGTCTCGTCGAAGAGCGTGAGCGCCGGCGTCCCGTGATCGGGCGGGAACGGGTGGACGATCATCCGCGCAAAGGCGACGCGACCCTGCTTCATCGTCGCGGGCATGTCGAGCGATGACGTGGTGTCCGTTCGCCCCCAGGCCCACGTGGTCGCCCCGGTGCCGCCCGGGTAGTGGCGAGCCGTCCAGCTCGTGTACCCGGCCCGGAGCTGGTCGTCGTAGGTCGCGACGCCGTTCGAGTCGACGGGGACGTCGTGATGGTCCGGATCGCCTTGACGCTGGAACCTGACGAAATCGGTCGTCACGGGCACCCCGGCGTCAGTGACCGTCGCGGTCAGGGTGATGGGATCGTCCGGGTCGCCGAGGGTGATGCTCGGGACGAGCGTGACCTCGATCGTGCCGGCTCCAAGGGCTGCGGCCGGCGCCATCGTCATGCCCAGCAGGGACGTCAGGAGGATCGCCATCCAGACACGCGCGTTCCGGCGGGGGGCGGATCGTGTCGTCGTCAACGCAGGTACCCCGGGTGCGCCGACGATCTGGCCGGCCTACGGCGCGAGCATACGGACCGCGCCGCCCCGCGACGACCCGTACTTCCGGATCACATGGTGCGGGGACGCGACGCCTGCCGTGACCTCCAGGGCGTCACGGCTCGAACGGCTCGAGGACGAAGACCGGGATCTCGCGGCTGGTCTTGGTCTGGTACCGGGCGTAGTCCGGCCAGGCCTCGACCGACCGCTCCCACCATGTGGCCTTCTCGGCGCCGGTCACCTCGCGGGCGCGGTAGTCGCGCTTCGTCGGGCCGTCCTGGAGCTCGACGTGCGGGTCGGCCTTGAGGTTGTAGTACCAGACCGGATGCCTCGGGGCGCCGCCCAGCGATGCGACCACGGCGTAGACGCCGTCGTGCTCGACCCGCATCAGGGCGGTCTTGCGCAGCTTGCCGGTCTTCGCCCCGACCGAGGTCAGAACGATGACCGGCCGACCCCGCAGGTCGCCCGCCTCCGCCCCGTTCGTCGCCTCGTAGCGCTCGGCCTGCTTGCGCGCCCAGCCGGACGTACTCGGGGCGTACTCACCCGTCAGTGGCATGTCTCCATGGTGCCACGGACGGGCGACGCCGCACCTTCTCCGTCAGCGCTTGATGATGACCGCCTCGAGGTACTCGTTCGGCACGATCATCGTGCCGTCGTCGGCCTCGTTGCACCGGGCGATGAGTGCCAGGATGTCGGCCTCGAGCGCCTCGCGTCCGGCATCGCCCACCGCCTCGAACGCCTTGAGCGTCGGGCCGTAGTAGCGCCGCCAATAGTTGACGAACGCCTCGGGTGAGCGGTCGCGGAAGACGTAGTGGCGCTTCACGGAGCTGATCTGGGCGATCGCGTCGCCGAAGAGCTCGCGCAAGCGCGCTTCCGTGCCCCACTGGAGCGGCGAGCGCAAGCCGGCCGGCGGCGGGACGTGGCTGGCGATCACCTTGAACAGCTGGCCGATGAAGCCGTCCGGCGTATGCGCGACGAGACCGATCCGGCCACCCGACCGGCAGACGCGGACGAGTTCGCTCGCGGTCTGCTCCTGGTTCGGCGCGAACATCGCCCCGAAGACCGAGCTCACGACGTCGAAGTTGGCGTCATTGACGGGAAGCCACTCGGCGTCGCCTTCGACGAAGGTCGCCTTGACGCCCTCGGCATCGGCTCGCCGGCGAGCTCGATCGAGCAGCTCGGGCACGTAGTCGACCCCGACGACGGTGCAGCCGCGTCGGGCCGCGGCGAGGGCCGCGTTGCCGCTGCCGGTCGCGACATCGAGGACGCGCTCGGTCGAATGGACATCGAGCGCTTCGATGAGGAGTTCCGAGACGATCAGGATCTGCGTCCCGATCATGTGGTAGTCGCCGCTGGCCCACGTGGCCTGCTGACGCTGCTTGATCGCCGCAAAGTCCGGCGCGATCGCGATGGCGGTCATCCCTTCTCCTTCTGCCGATGGTGAGCCTGGACGACGGCGAACAGGAACGGTTCCATGGGCTCTCTTCCAGGTGCACTGCGTGGTACAGACCTCAGCCTCGGCCTAAAGGCCCGCTCGGACATCGGGCAGATGACCGAACTTCCGTGAAGGCTTGCCTTTATTCCTTGCGGCTCCCGGTCATCGGGTCGGTCGACCGTGGGAAGATGGCGGCCGGTCGTCGCTCGCGCGGAAGGGAGACTCGAATGGCCTCGGTCACCAGCGTGGAGGCATACCTGGCCGCCCTGCCCGAGGATCGTCGCGCCGCCCTCGCTGAGCTGCGGCGAGCGGTGAACGCCGCCGCCCCGGAGGCGACCGAGACGATCGCGTACCAGATGCCGGCGCTCCGTAGCCACGGTGGTCAGTTCCTCGTGTCGTATGCGGCGTTCAAGCACCACTACAGCCTGTTTCCGGCGAGCGACGCGGTCGTCGAGGGTCTCGGCGATGAGGTGGCGCCCTACCTGGCGGGGAAGGGGACCCTGCGGTTCCGGGCGGACCAGCCGATCCCTGTCGACACGATCACGAAGATCGTCAAGATCCGGCTCGAGGAGGTCGCGGCCCGTGCGGATCGCGACGGCAAGCGATGACTCACCGTCGCGTCAGCGGTCCCGGGCCTGTCCCGCGGGCGCGGCTACGGGCTCCAGAACCCGATGTCGCCTTCGAGCGGGATCGGCGAGCCGCCCTCGGGGAAGAAGACGTCGACGTGGGTCGTTCCGTCCGGTTCGCTTTGCGGCAGCAGGATCGATGAGCTGTCGGGCGCCCACAGGCGGTGGCTCAGCGCGTACTGGTCGAAGTATTCCATCAGGCCCCGCACGTACACGCCCGCCGGCGCGACCTGGGGCTCGGAGAGGATGTCGCCCGACGCGACATCGATGAACCACATACGGACCTCGACCGATCCCGTCGGTGCGGCGGAGGTCTCCGGGCTCGCACTCGACACGGCCGATCCGTCCGGGGCGCGCAGGAGGCCGATCGCGGCGATCGTCTTCCCGTCCGGAGACCAGGCGAAGCTGACGACCGGGCCCTCCAGGAGGGATCGCACGGTGCCTGTCCGGGCATCAAGCAGGCGCAACGGGCCGATGGGGACGCCGGCCGGGTCGGGGCTCGGCTCGACCGCGCCGATCGACGCAAGCGTCGCGTCGGTCGGACTGAAGTCCACCGCAGTCAGGCCGAAGACGGGCATCGAATGCTCCCCGGGACCATCTCGTGCCGCGACCACGACGGCGTCCTCGCCGGTCGGTCCGGCGCGCACGTAGCCCACGTACGTGCCGTCGGCGCTCACGTCCGCCGATCGGAACACGCCGGGCGTGGGCAGCGCCTTTCCGAGCACGACACCATCGCGGCCGATCTCGCCGAGGAACGCGTCGGATCCCGTCCCGATGTGCGCGAACATCCGGTCCGAGTCGATCCAGTCGAAGTAGAACGGGTTCCCGGCGCGGACGACGGCGCCGGGACCGCTGCCGTCGAGCGGCGCGCTGCCATCGGCCGGCGCGATCCACAGCTTCAGGCCTTCCGCGTCACTCGCGAGGAACGAGACGTCCTTGCCGTCGGGGGTCCAGGAGAGATAGAACGGGATGATCGTCTCGCTCTGGAAGATGACCCGCGGCTCCGGGGGGAGCACGGGCATCGCCCCGTCGACGTCGAAGACAAGGATCGTCGCCCGGGTGGAGCTCGTCTGGACGGCCGCGACCAGCGACCCGTCCGGTGACCATGTGGGGAATCCGAACGTCCCCGCGTCTCCACCGGCCAGGATCGTCGGCTGGCCGTCGGCATCGGTGAGCCAGAGGGACCCGTCCTGACGAACGACGGCGATCTGTCCCTTGCTGGCGAGCGGCCGGTCGGGCACGGCGAACGTGGCCCCAGGTGTGGGGGCCGGCCGAGATGTCCCGGATGGCGTGGGGGAGGGGGCTGCGGTGGGGAACAGCAGTGTGCCCGGGCTCGCCGATGGTGCCGGGTCCGCCGGGGCGCACGCCGCCCCGACGAGCGTCACGGCCATCAGCAGGACGCCCAGCGGCCCGGCCGGGGCGCGTCCCTGCCTCGATCGGGCCCTCCGAACGCCGGACCGGTCGCGTCCTGCCTCCATCACCCCACGATACGCGCAACCGGACCGTGCGGATCGCGGCTCTTGGCGATGCGCCGCGCCACATGGGCGTGCATCATCGACGGATGGAATCCGCGCCGCTACGCGTGATCATCGCGGAGGACTCGGCTCTCATCCGCGAAGGGATCGCGCGGCTGATCCAGGAGTCGGGCGGGACGGTCGTCGCGAAGGTCGGCGACGGCCCGTCGTTCGTCGATGCCGTCGTGGCCCATCGCCCGGATGTGTCGGTCGTGGATGTGCGCATGCCGCCGACGCAGCGCGACGAGGGCCTGCGGGCCGCGATCGAGGCGCGCCGTCGCGTGCCCGGCACGCCCGTCCTCGTGCTGAGCCAGTACGTGGAGCGGCAATACGCCACGGAGCTGCTCGCGGACCGGGCGGGCGGCGTCGGCTACCTGCTCAAGGACCGCGTGGGCGACATCCGCGAGTTCATGGACGCGCTCCGACGTGTCGCTCGCGGCGGGACGGCGCTCGATCCCGAGGTCGTCGCGCAGCTCATGGTCCGGCACCGAGCCGACGACCCGCTGTCGGCGCTCACCCCTCGCGAGCGCGAGGTCCTCGCGGCGATGGCCGAAGGCCGGACGAACCTCGGGATCGCCGAGCTGCTCGGCATCACCGAGGGCGCCACCGAGAAGCACATCACGAACATCTTCGGCAAGCTGGAGCTGCCGGACTCGCAGAACGACCACCGCCGCGTGCTCGCGGTCCTGACGTACCTGGGCTCCTAGGACTTCGGCAGGACCCAGCCCGAGGTCGGGGGAGCCCACGAGGCGACCGGAAGGGCGGCCTGGACGAGGGTGGGGCCGCCTGGGGGACTCGAGACGGTGAAGATGCCGTCCACGCCGGCCACGCGTCCCGCGAGTCCCGCCAGCCCGCCGCCCGGCTCGACCGTGGCGCCCCCGGCGCCGTCATCCCAGACCTCGACGACGAGGGTCGAACCTTCGCGGCGGCAGCGAACTTCGCACGCCCCCGCGCCACTGTGCTTGGCGACATTCGCGAGCGCCTCGGCCACGACGAAGTAGGCGGCGCGCTCGATCGCGGCTGGCAGTCGCTCACCGGCCGGCAGGTCGCTCCGGATGACGGTCGGCACGGGCCCGAGCCCGATGATCGAGCCGAGCGCCGGCACCAGCCCGCGATCGACGAGGATCGACGGCGCGATCCCGCGAACGAGGTCGCGCAGTTCGGCCAGCGCTTGTCGTGCCTGCTCCTGGCCCTCCAGGACGAGTCGCTTCGCCTCCGCGGGATCGGTGTCGATCCGTTCGCTCGCCAGGCCGAGGTCGATGTTGAGCATCACCAGGCGTCGCTGGGCCCCGTCATGGAGATCGCGCTCGATCCGGTGCAGCTCGCTGGCCTCGACGTCGATGATCGCGGAACGGCTCTCCTTGAGCGTCTCCACCTGCCGTCGGAGCTCGCGGCTCTCCGATGTGCACAGCAGCCCGCCGACGACCGCGCGGTGGAGCGCCATGACGAGCTGCGAGAGCGACGCCGCGACCGGGAGCAGGGCGAGTCCGGCCAGTGTCCGGAGCAGGACGATGGGTGCGTCCTGGCCGGCGAACGGCTCGAGGTACGAGGGGCAGGCTCGCCGCGGCGACCGCGTCGTACCAGAGCGGCATCGTCAGGAGCCAAAGCGAGCAGGCCCACACGACCGCGACCACCACGAACTCGATGACCGCGAGCGGGAAGTTCACCCCGACGTAGAGCACGTCCCGCCAGCGGTTCTCGTCGGCGAATTCGGCGCGCAGGATCTCGAGGATGCCGCCACGCAGCGGCCGGTAGGGATGCGGCAGGAGGCGCTCCTCGCTGCCCAGGGTCGCGCGGCGGCGCTCCACCCGGGCCACCAACCGGGCGCCTTCGATGGTCAAGGCGATGAGCACGACACCGATGCCCGCGAGGAGTGTCGCCAGCCCGGCCGAGGCGAGGGAGACGAGTGCGGCGAAGGCGAAGACGCCGATGAGGAAGCCGAGGCCGATCGCCGCGTTCGCGTACCACGTGGCCGGGTGGATCGGCGAGAACAGGAAGGCGCGGATCGGGCTGCGCGCAGAAACGCCGGTCCCCGACGAGGCGAATGTCGCCCCGCCGGGGATCCGGCCTGCGGCCAGTCCGGCCAGGATCAGGAGCAGCCCGACGATGAGGACTGCGCCACCGGTCACGATTCGTTCGGCTCGCGTCGCACGGCGGTCACCACGAGGAGGGCCCCGATCCCGACGATGAACGCCGGCCACAGGAAGCGGCCGTCGACCCAGGCGGGCAGGAACGCGTCGATGAGGGCCAGGGCGCCGAACAGGATCAGGACGATCCCGACGAACATCCCGGTCCGGCCGCTGCCACGGCTGGTGTGGCGGTGTGGGACGGGCGCCGCATGCCAGCCGCTGGGCGAGGGGACCGGCGCGTCACCCGTCGTCTCGCCGGCCGTCGTGTCGGGCACGGCCGCGACGGCCTCGTCCGGCTCCATCGGCACGATGATCGCCATCGCGATGTAGACGAGCAGGCCCACGCCCCCGAAGAAGATCGAGAGCACCCACAGCACACGGATGATGGTCGGGTCGACATCGAAGTACTCGGCGAGCCCCGAGGCCACACCGGCGATCTTGCGGTCGTGGTAGCAACGGTAGAGACGGCGGTTCACTTGCATCCTCCGATCGGATCGATCTCGACATTACCGAGATTCACACTGATGGTCAGGTCGGCGTGGTGGGCCGCGGACGCAAAGCCCGGACTCACCCAGTCCGCGCCGTCTCGTTCCAGCGAACCGGCGTCGAACCCGCTGAGGGCGCCCGAGCGGTGGACACGGACACCGAGCCCGCGTGGCACGCACACCTGGAGCTCCCCGGCGTTGGCCTGCAACGAGCCGACGATGTCGGCTCCCGCGGGTAGGCTCACGGACAGCAAGCCGGCGTTCACGGTCCCAGACAGGGTCGCCAGGGACGTCCCGGTCAGGTCGACGGACGTCATGCCGGCGTTCGTCGTGACGTCGAGAGCACCGATCTGGGCGCCCGGCAGACCGATCTGGCCCAAGCCGGCGTTGACCGTGACCGATAGTTCCTCGATGGCCGTCGTCGGCAGCGTCAGGCGCCATGTGTCGCGACTGCGTCCGAAGACGTTCGACCGATCGAACTCGTCGGAGTCGAAGTCGAAATGCCAGCCGTTGTTGCCGCCGGCCCCGATCGCGAGACTTCGCGATGAGGCCTCGACGACGGGCGTTCGCGTCCCGACCGCGTCGGCGTCGAACGTCCATGCGGCTCCGGGCGCGGTGCCGACCACGAGTTCGCCGCAACCGGTCTCGACGGCGACCCGAGCCGGCCCATCGAATTCGCCCTGGTGCAGCGCGATCGACGGCGACACGGTCCCGGCGCCGCAATCGATCGCGACCTGGGGCACGAGGGCGAAACCGGCACCGAGCAAGACCCCGGGAGCCGCCGCCGCGAGCATGCCGCCCGGCACGCTGAAGCGTGTGCGGCGGAGGACGAGGCCCAGTCCGATCGCGACGAGGGCCAGTGGCCACAGGCGAAGGATGTCGACGATGATCGCCGGAGCCACGTCAGCGAGGTCGACGACCACGAGGACGCCGCCCAGGGCGACCAGGAAGACCCCCCAGTACAAGAATCGGCGGTTGACCCGCATGACATCCGTTCCCTTCTCCCGGCACGCCGGTCGATCGGTCCATCCGATCGCTGCGGTTCGTGCCTGATGTGTTCCCACGCTAGGTCGGCGGGAACACCGCAGCCAGCCAGCCACCCGGCATCTTCGGGGTGGGGCTACCCGCATCGCCGTTGGCGGGTCAGGCCGACGGACAGCCCTCAGCCCTCGCTCGAGAGGACCACCACGCTGTACGGCCCGACCGACAGGAGGCCGCTCTGGTCGCATCCGTCCAACGGCGGGCCGTCGGCGTCGAGGTCGAACGCATCGTGGCCGCCGAAGTCCGGGGCATACGTCGACGCGTCGGAGTTGAACCGGACGCTCCAGCGGCCCGGGGCCGGGAACCCGATCGGCACATCGTCGAGGGTCCCATGGGCGAAGTTCGCGACGATGAGCGTGTCGTCGTGCGGTCCGCCGTCCATCCAGCGGTGCATCACCAGGACCTTGGCCTCCTGGTCGGACCGCAGGAACGCGACATGCGGCCCCCGCAGGCCGTGCGTCGAACCGTCTCGATCCCGCCGGAGCGCGATGAGGTCACGGTGGAGGCGGAGGATGCCCCGGTTCGTGCTCGCCTTCTCCCAGTCGAGCGCGACGGTGTCATCGAACCAGCGATCCTCGAGCAGCTCCTGGCCCTGGAACAGCATCGGGATCCCGGGTGACGTCAGGACCAGCGCCGAACCCAGCACCGAGCGCTTCTTCGCCCACCAGCTGTCCGCCTCGCCGGGCGAGATCGCCTCGGGCACGCGGACCAGGCCGTCCGCGACGTCGTCGTGCGACTCCGTGTAGATCACGCGGCCGAGCGCAGCGCCAGGACCGTCGCCGAGGATCCCGGCCGTGACCGCATCGAGGTCGCGGGCCTCGTCATCGGAGGCCTCCAATGCCGGCCGGACCCGGTAGATGAAGCCCGCGTCCCACTGGGCCGAGAAGCCGGCTCCACCGTCGGCGGTCGGCTGGACCATGATCGCGTCGCCCTGGATGTCCTCGGCGATCGTGATCTTCCATGGTTGGCGTGCCCGGATCTCGTCGTTGAGCCAGGCCATGAACGACCAGCCCTCGGGCAGCGCCGAGAGCGGGTTGGTCGCGTCACCGTCGACGTTCCGGATGTAGACGGTCGCGTCGAACCGAAGCCCGTCGCAGCGGAACTCCTCGAGCCAGGTCAGCGCGCTGTCGCGCAGGAACGTGCGGACCTCGCCACGGCCGTAGTCCGGTCGGGTCGCGCCCCAGGGCGTGAGGGCACGGACATCGTTGTAGAAATAGATCCCACCACCGTCACCCTCCCCCCAACCGTCGAACCGCCACAGATCGAGGTCCGACGGGCCGAGGTGGTTGTAGACGACATCGACGATCACGGCGATGCCGTGACCGTGGGCGTCACGGATGAACCGTTTGAAGGCGTCCGGGCCACCGTAGCCCGACTCGATCGCGAACAGGTGGGCCGGGTTGTAGCCCCACGAGATGTCGCCCGCGAACTCGAACGGCGGCATGACCTGGACCGCCGATACACCCAGTCGCTCGAGGTAGGGGAGCCGGCGGCGGGCGTCGTCGAACGTGCCTCCGCGGTCTGCCGTCGCCGCGAACGTCCCGATATGCATCTCGTAGATGACCAGGTCGTCCCACGCGGGCATGACGAACTCGTCGTCGCCCCAGTCGAAACCGGCAGGGTCGTAGACGATGCCATTGCCGATCGAGCTCGTCACGTGCCGGGCGTAGGGATCCACGCGCGACAGGTCGCCCTCGGTCGTCCGGATCGTGAAGCGGTACTCGGCGCCCGGTCCCACGCCCGGGACGTCGGCGGACCAGGTGCCGCTCGAGCCATCCGCATCGGGAGCCAGGAGCGTCCGGTCGGTGGCCCAATCGTCGAATGTGCCGGTGACGAAGACGGCTTCCGCGTGCGGCGCCCAGACCCGGAACGTGGTGCCGTCCCCGTGCGGGATGGCACCCATGCCGGGTCGCGCTGACGGGGCGCTGCTGCTCACGCCGCGACGATACCAGCGCGCGCGCCTCTCCCGACGAGCGCCGACGAGGTGACCGTTCCGCCTCGTCGGTCCCGCGTGATCGCGCCCGTCACCCCGTACGGATGGGGGATGCGGCCGGCTGGTGGAGTCGGGTACGGTCCGAGGCATCCATTGCCGTCGTTGCCGTCCATTCGCGGATGGCGCGTCGAGGAGGTCCCGATCGCACGAGTCCACTCGCCGGGGACCGTCCCGCGCACGCGCGGACGGACGCGCGAGCCTGCCCGACGCGCCGCCCCCGACGTCCAGACGCGACCACGCGTGATCGAACAGGCGCCGCAGCCCTTCGATGAGCGCGATCGGCTGCTCGCGATCGCCGCCCGGGTCGTCCACCTCGGCGGATGGACGGTGGACCTGGCAGACGGCATGGAGCATCTCTCCGATGAGGTGTGCGCCATGCACGAGCTCCCTCCTGGCACGGCGCTGACCGCGGCTCAGGCGCTGGCGTTCTACGCCCCGGAATCGCGACCGCTGATCACCGCCGCCTTCGACGCCTGCGCCAAGGACGGGATCCCGTACGACCTTGAGCTGGAGATGGTGACGGCAAAGGGACGCGTGATCTCCGTTCGCGAGATCGGGGAGGCGGTCCGTGGGCCTGACGGGACGATCGAACGCGTCCATGGCGCCTTCCAGGACCTGTCGGCCCTCCGGGAGGCCGAGGCGAACGCTGAACGGAGCGGCGCTCGGCTGGTCCGGACGCTCGAGAACGTCACGGACGCCTTCTACACGCTCGACCGCGAGTGGCGCTACACGTACGTGAATCCGGAAGCGGAGCGAATGCAGGGGAAGTCACGCGCCGAGATGCTCGGGAACGTCGTCTGGGACGTGTTCCCGGACGCGGTCGGCACCATGTTCGACGTGGAGTTCCACCGGGCCGTCGAAACGGGCCAGCCCGTGTCCTTCGAGTCCTGGTACGAGCCGCTCGGCATGTGGTTCGAGGTGCGCGCGTTTCCGTCCGACGAGGGATTGGCCGTGTACTTCCTCGACGTCAGCGCCAAGCGGGCCGCCGAGCGGGCCCTGGCCGCCAGTGAGCAGCGATATCGGGCACTGTTCGAACGCGCCGGCGACGCCATCCTGATCATGGACGACGAGGCCAGGTACGTCGATGCGAACGAGTCGGCGGCGGAGATGTTCGGTGTGCCGCGCGACGACATCATCGGCCGGAGTCTCAATGACTTCGCGGCCGTACCCCTGCCGGATGAGGCCTGGACCTCGTTCAAGGCCGCCGGCGAGGGTCGCGGGGAACTGCGCTTCCGCCGACCGACCGGCGAGATCCGCGAGGCGGAGTTCGATGCCGTGGCCTCGATCTCGCCCGGGGTGCACATGTCCGTGCTCCGCGATGTGACCGATCGTCACGACCTGGACAAGCAGCGGGCCCGGATCCTCGATGCGCTGCGCCGCCTGTCCCCCGGGAACGAGCCCGAGGAGACCGCGAACGACATCTGCGCCGAGATCGTCGACAACGGAGACTTCGCATCGGCCGCGATCTTTGCGTTCGACACCGAACTCGGCCGAACGGCGCTCGGAGCGCGATTCCGGGACGGCCGCGACCGCCAGGTCCTCGGCGAACTCTCGGAACGACGTCTTGCCACGTTGCAGAAGCGGGCATCGGTCGGGCCATGGGTCGACGAGTGGACCGGACCTGCCGATGCGCGGGCTCGGGCGGCGATGACCGCCCTCGGTATCCCGGCCCTGGTCTTCGCCCCGATCGAATCGGACGGACGTCTCATCGGCGTGCTGGCGGCCGGCGGCGACGAGAGCGCAGCGGAGTTGTCGTTGCGGGTCCCGGCGCTGGTCGAGTTCGCCGCCCTGGCGGCATCGCTCCTCGGCCCGGGGCTGCGGCGTCGGTCGGCACTGGCCACGGAACGGGCCCAGATCCGCGACGTCGTCTCGAAGCGGGCCTTCAGTTCGGTGTTCCAGCCGATCGTCGACATGACGAGCGGTGCCGTCCTGGGCTACGAGGCGCTGACCCGGTTCCTCGACGGCACTCCGCCCGACAGGGCATTCGAGGACGCCGCGACGGCCGGCGTCGGGCTCGAGCTCGAGGCGGCCACGATCGAGTCCGCGCTCGAGGCGTCCGTGCTCCTGCCAGCGGGTCGCTTCCTCGACATCAACGTGTCACCGGACCTGGTGATGGCCGGGGAGCCGCTCGGCACACTCATCGCGGGCGCATCCATCGACGTCATCCTCGAGATCACCGAGCACGTCAGCGTCCGTGACTACGGAGAGCTTCGTGAGGCCATCGTGACCCTTGGGAACGATGTCCGGTTCTCGGTCGATGATGCGGGGGCCGGGTTCGCATCCATGCGCCACATCCTCGAGTTGGCGCCCACGCAGGTGAAGCTCGACCGCGCCCTGGTGTCGAAGATCGACGCCGACCCGGCCCGTCAGGCGCTCGTCACGGGACTCGTCCACTTCGCCCAGGCGATCGACGTGATGCTCATCGCGGAGGGTGTCGAGACCGAGAAGGAGCGAGCAACGCTCATCGGCCTTGGCGTCCACGTCGGGCAGGGTTTCCTCTTCGGTCGGCCCGCGCCGGCGGCCACCCTCGCCGGGACCTCCGCCACGAACGGCTGACAAGAGCCTGACGCGACGTCGGCGAAGCGCCAGACGTCGCGCTAGAGGCGGCCACAGCCGCCAGGCGGCCGCGACCGTTGCTATCCTGCCGCCGGTGCGAACGCCACTCGCCCGGATCGCCGAGAACATCGCGCCGACGAGGCTCGGACGGAGCTTCCGCTGGCTCTTTTCGGCCACGCTCATCAACAACATCGGCGATGGCATCGCGATCGCGGCCGGCCCGCTCCTGGTCGCCTCGCTGACGCAAGACCCGTTCCTCGTCTCGCTGGCCCTCCTGAGCGGATACCTGCCGGTCCTGATCTTCGGCGTGGTGGGCGGCGCCGCCGCAGACCGCTTCGACCGCCGCCGGATGGTCGTCGCGGTGAACCTGGTCCGGGCCGGCGTCCTGGTCGTCCTCGTCAGCGACGATCGTCAGCGGCACGGTCAGCATCGCGGTGGTCCTGATCGTGCTGTTCATCCTCGGTACCGCGGAGACCTTCGCCGACTCTGCGAGCAGCACGCTTGCTGCCTGGGATGGTCGCCCGCGAGGACCTCGGCATCGCCAACGCCCGGATGCAGGGTGCGTTCGTGCTGACGAACCAGCTCATCGCACCAGCGATCGGCGCCTTCCTGTTCGCCGCCGGCATGGCGCTCCCGTTCGCCACGAATGCCGCCTGCTTCGCACTCGGCGCGTTGCTGATCTCGCGTGTCGTCATCAGCACCAGGACCGAGGTGCGCGAATCGGCCGGCTGGCGAGCCGACATGGCCGAAGGCATCCGCTGGCTCGTGGCCCATCCGCCGATGCGCACCCTCGCGCTGACGATCTTCACCTTCAACGTCACGTTCGGGGTCGCGATGGTCGGTCCTGGTCCTGTACGCGAGCGAGCGGCTGGGCATGGACGCGGTCGGATTCGGGCTTCTGACGACCGCGACGGCCGTCGGCGGCATCATCGGGACCGTCGCGTACGGACGCCTCGAGCGACGGTTCTCGCTCGCCGACCTCATGCGGATGGGGTTGTTGATCGAGACGGCGACGCATCTGGTGCTCGCCCTGACGACGTCGGCGGGGGTCGCCCTGGCGACCTTCGTCGTGTTCGGCGTGCACGAGTTCGTGTGGGGCACGACCGAGACGGTGGTGCGGCAGCGGGCCGTTCCGGACGCCGTGCTCGGCCGCGTCGGCGGCGTCTACCGTGTCGCGAACGTCAGTGGCCTCGTGATCGGAACGCCGATCGGCGGCCTGCTGGCGCGAGCCTTCGGGATCACCGCGCCGTTCTGGTTCGGGTTCGCGGGCTCGTTGTTCCTCGTCATCGTCCTGTGGCGGCAGTTCGACAACATCACCCACGACAGCGAGATCCGACCTAAAGGGCAGGGGAGCGCGGGCGACGCAGCCGCTACTCTCTGACCATGCGAGCGGCAGTCCGGTACAGCTACGGCACCCCCGACGTGGTCGAACTCACCGAGGTCGAGCGTCCGACGCCTGCCGACGACGAGGTGCTCGTCCGCGTCCAGGCTGCGTCAGTCAACCGGGCCGACCTCGACGGCATCACGCCGCGACCGGCGTTCGTTCGGGCGATCATCGGTCTTCGCAGGCCCAGGGAGCCGCGGCTGGGACTCGACGTCGCGGGCGTCGTCGAATCGGTCGGTCCTGGTGTGACGCGGTTCAAGCCCGGCGACCGGGTCTTCGCGGACATGTACCAGCACGGCGGCCAGGGCGCGTTCGCCGAGTACGTGTGCGCGACGGAGCGGGCGTTCGCGTCGATGCCGGACGGCATGTCGTTCGAGGACGCGGCCGCGCTCCCGCACTCGGCGATCCTCGCGGTCCAGGGCCTGCGCCGGCGGAACGGCGCGACGATCGGCCCCGGCGACAGGGTCCTCATCGACGGCGCCTCGGGCAACGTGGGCCCATTCGCCGTCCAGATCGCCAAGTCGCGCGGCGCGGAGGTGACCGGCGTCTGCAGCACCGAGAAGGTCGAGTTCGTGCGCTCGCTCGGCGCGGACCACGTCATCGACTACAAGCAGGTCGACTACACGACGACCGGCGAACGCTACGACTGGATCATCGACACGGACTCGCACCACTCGATCCTGCGCGTCCGCCGCGCATTGCGGCCGAGGGGGGTCTACGTCACGCTCGGTGGGACGTCGCTGCCGATCGTCGCCGCCTTGATCATCGGGCCGGTCGTCTCGCTGGCCACGAGCCGGTGGACGGGCCTCCTGCTCTGGTGGAAGCCGTTCAACCCCGACGACGTCGAGACACTCAAGGAGCTCATCGCGGCCGGTCACGTCAGGCCGGCCATCGATCGTCGCTACCCGCTGAGCCAGATCGTGGAGGCACTGCGCTGGGTCGATGACGGCCATGCGCGGGGCAAGGTCATCGTCACCATGGACGAGGCGCCGCCCGGTCCCTGAGCCGCTGGGCTGATGCGCCAGGCTCAGGGCTTCTCGGCGACCAGGATCGTGAACCGGCTGAAGGTCGTCTCGTCGGTCAGCCCAAGCCCGGCCCGTTCGATCCTGTCCCGCAACGCCGTCGCCGTATCGATCCGATTGCCCCACGTCGACTCGTACCACTGCGCGACCGCGGTGAACCGGCTCGGCATCGTGCGCATCGCCTCGTCGGTGTCGGGATACGCCTCGTCGAAGATCACCAGCGAGCCACCGGGCGTCAGCGCCCGAGCGGCCGATGCGATCACGTCGTCCTTCAGGTCCGGCTCGATCTCGTGGACGACGAGGAACGTCGTGATGACGTCGTAGGTCTCGACGTCCGTCAGGCCCTCCGGGCCAAGGAGCCGCGCGGCGCAGCGGTCGTCCAGCCCCTGGCGCGTGATCCGGTCCGCCGCCAGCTCGACCGAGCGCGGCTCGATGTCCGCGCCGTCGACGCGGCTCTCTGGGAACCGCTTGGCCAACTCCACGATCGCCCAACCCGCCCCGCATCCGAGGTCGAGGACCCGCGCCCCGGCCGCTAGTCGCGCGGCGAGGCCCGGCAGGCGCGGCAACACGACGTTGACGAAGATCCGCGGCAGCGAGCGCAGGCTGTCGGCGATCTCGTTGATGAACGCATCGCTGTGGTCCGCATAGGAGACCACGCGGCCGCGCCGGATCCGGTCGGCCAGGTCCGGGTAGTCCTCGCCGCCGAGCAGCAGATGGACGGTCGCGGCCCGACCCAGGTAGAAGGGCGAATCCGGATCGCCAAGGATCGCATCCATATGCGGCGCCATGCGCCAGCCGTCGCCGTCGTGTTCGAGGAGTTGGAACGCGAACGCCGTCCGGCAGAGGATGTCGGTGTAGTCGGGGTCCGTCTTGAGCGCATCCGCGAGTGCCGCTGAGTCGATCCCGGGCTCTTTCGCGATCGCCTCCCACACGCCGAGTGCCCGCCCGACCTCGATCAGGTTCGTCAGGTGGTAGCCCGCGATGAGGTCGTAGAGCCGCGAGACCTGGTCGGCAAGCGACGGTCCAGCCGGGACCTGATCTGGGCCTTGAGCCATCAGGCTACTTCCCGTGCCGCGCCCGTTGCGCGGCGAGCCGGTCGTGTGCTTCGGCCAAGAGCGGGACGATGGCCTCCTCGAACGTTCTCGCGCTCGGGTTGACGATCGAGACGTAGTGCTGACGCGCATAGTCCGGGTGGGGGACGAACTGGTCGATCGCTGTGTAGTCGGGCTCCGCGATCGATCCGACCAGCCGTTCGAACGTCTCCCGGCTCAGGCCGATGTTGAGGCGGAAGAAGCCGGGTCGCGAGAGGTTCGAGACCTGGTCGAAGTCGTCGTTCCAGACGATCGTGGCGAAGTTCGGGAATTGTCGCTCGGGGTCGAGGGAGAAGAACGAGCCGCCTTCGATGGTGACGACATCGGTGTTCGGGAATGTCGTCGTGATGTAGGTGGTGATGGTCTCCGGATCGGGGTTCGAGGTCACTGGATTCGTCATGCGCCAATCGTAAAACGTGCGTGTCAAGCCCCCTCCGCCGCATGGTCGAGGGGCCGCGCGGCCTATCATCGGGGCGAGCGGCCCACCGTGGCCGCGACCGCATCGCGAGGTCGACAGAATGGATGAACCGACCGTTCGAGCACGGGCGCAGGCTGTGTGCGACGCCCTCGCCGCCGGGGACGTCCAGCGGGCGACTGGCGACTTCAGCCCGGAACTCGTGCGCAACCTCGGCGAGGTCCTCGCCTTGATGCCGCTGCCGGCGAACGAGGTCGCGATCCAGTCGATCGAACAGAGCGGGTCCGGCTACAACGTGGTCATGCGCATCGCCGGCGAGGTCGATGAGGTCCTCATCCAGACGCGCTGGAAGGACCGCGACGGGAAGGCGCTCATGGTCGAGGCGAGCCACCTCGCGTCGACGCAGATCGCTCGCCCCGACGAGGAGGGCGAGGCGTCCGGGGACGAAGCCGGCGAGGGCGCCTGACCTCACCGTTCGCGCTTGCCCTGCCTCGACAGCTCGACGAGCTCGGCGATGCGCTTTGCGCGCGTCTCGGGCCGCTTGGCACCCTCGATCCAGCGCGCGTAGTTGTTGCGATAGAACGACGGCAGCGAGTCGTAGAACCGCGCCGCGGCGGGCTCGGCGGCGAATGCGGCGGCCACGTCCGCGCCCATGGTCGTGGTCTGCGAACCCTCCGGTCCCATGAGGACCTCCACCTCGTCGCCCGGCTTGAAGCCGGGAGCACGGCACCAGGCCGGGCCGAGCTGGAGGGACCACGCACCGTCGATGTCCGTCAACGGGCCGCGAAACGGCTGGCCTCCCACGGTCCCGTGGACGTGGTACTGATCCCGCTCACCCCAGGCGCCGACCGGATCGAACGACAGCGCGATCGTCAGTCCGCCACGCGGTCGGCCCTCGGCCGTGACCCGGAACCGTCGGAGCCCAGTCTGGTCTGCCGTCATGCATCCACCGTACCGCCCCTGGCTGGACTCGTCCGGATCGCGCTCCGAGGTCCACGAGGAGTCTGCCATCATCGCCGCTCATCCAACGAAGGGACGCGAGGGAAGAGATGAGCGACAAGGTGGGCGGCAGGGCTCCGGAACACAGCAACTCCTACAACATCTTCATGCTGGTCCTGACGCTGCTGTCGCTCGGGATCATGGTGATGCTTCTGCTGCCGCTGTCGCAACCGACGATCGACGTCCTGCTGGTCTACGACAACGTCGTCTGCATCATCTTCCTCGCTGACTTCGCGATGAACTTCGTGCGGAGTCCCTCGAAGCGCGACTACTTCATCGGCCAGCGAGGCTGGCTGGACCTCCTCGGATCGATCCCGTCGCTCGGCATCCTCCGCTTCACCGCTCTCCTCCGACTCGCGCGACTCAGTCGATTGGCCCGGATCGCGCGGCTCCTCCAGGGGGAGAGCAAGAAGGCCCTCATTGCCGATGTCCTCAAGAACCGCGGCTCGTACGCCGCGTTCATCACCGTCCTGTCCGCGTTCATGGTCCTGGTGGTCGGGAGCGTCCTGGTGATCCAGTTCGAGAGCCAGTCCCCTGACGCGAACATCAAGACCGGCGGGGACGCGCTGTGGTGGGCCATCGTCACGATCACGACCGTCGGCTACGGCGACCGTTTCCCGGTCACGCAGCTCGGCCGGTTCACAGGCTTCGCCGTCATGGCCGCCGGCATCGGGGTGATCGGCGCGCTGGCCAGCATCCTGGCGAGCATCCTCGTCCCGCAGCCGGACGAACCGGAGCCTGTCGACGCGAGCCTGCCCACGGTCGCCCAGGAGCTCGCCGACATCAAGGCCGAGCTGGCCGGCCTACGCGCGACGCTGGCGGGGACCGGCGGGGGTGTTTCGACCCGACTCGATTGAACCGTCGGCTGGTCTACTGCGCCGTCCAGCCGCCATCGACCGTGAGGACCGTCCCGGTCACCATCGCCGCGGCCGGAGATGCGAGGTACAGGACGGCCGCGGCCACGTCGCCGGTGGACGCGACCCGACCAGCCGGGATCCGCTCCAGGACCGAAGCCAGGAACGCGGGATCGTCGAGACGCTCGGCGGTACCCGGCGTGTAGACCCACGTGGGGGCGACCGAGTTGACCGTCACGCCCCGGTCCGACCACTCGAGCGCCAGCACGCGGGTCAGCCCGATGACGGCCGCCTTGCTGGCCGAGTAGGCCGCGTGCCGGCGGATCCCGACGAGCCCGGCCTGCGATGCCATGTTGATGATCCGGCCCGAGCCCCGGTCGAGCATGTGCCTGGCGGCCGACTGGCAGGCGAAGAACAACCCGCGCACGTTGACCGCGAACAGCTCGTCCCATTCGGCTTCGGTGGCGTCGATCGCGTCGTGGTTGGTGCCGAGCCCCGCGTTGTTGACGAGGATGTCGATGCGGCCGAACGCATCGACCAGGTTCGAGATACCCGCGTCGATCGACGCGCGATCGGTCAGGTCCAACTGGATCGGCACGGCCTCTCCGCCGGCCTCACGGACTTTCGCGACGACCGCGTCCAGCTGCTCGCCGCGGCGGCCCGCCACGCCCACTCGCGCACCGGCCGACCCGAACGCGGTGGCGAGGTCTGCGCCGATCCCGCCCGTGGCGCCCGTGATCAGGGCCACCTGACCGTCGATCGAAAATGACGGAACGTCCATCGGCGGAGCGTACGACGAACCAGCGGTCACGCGAGCCGCGCGTCCGTCGCCGCATCGGCGACGCCGCCGTAGCAGCGCTCGAGGACCTGCGTGAACACGGTGTCGTCGGGCGTAGCGCGATGGAACAGCGTCATGCAGGAGCGGACCTTCATCGCATCGAGCGAGCCGAAGATCTCGCTCACCGTCCGGTCCCTGGTCTCGAGGACGATCCCGGCGCATTCGCGGAGGCGCGCTGCCAGCACCGGGTGCTCGAGGTACGCCCGCGCCTCGTCGAGCGAGCCGATGGCGTAGAGCTGGGACATCGCGCTCGACCCGAGGCCGGCGATCTGCGGAAAGATGAACCAGATCCAGTGGCCGGTCTTGCGTCCGCGCCGAAGCTCGTCGAGCACGCCCTCGTACACCCCTGCCTGCGCCACGAGGAATCGATCAAGGTCGTACGTCACGGATCACCCCGGGCCCGACCGGTTGGGGACTTCGCCAGCACGGCATGATGGCACTGATGAACGACAACGGCCACTTCGACGAGGGGGTCGCGGCCACGTATGACGAGACCTCGACCGAGATGTTCGACCCGGCCGTCGTCGGGCCGACGGTCGACTTCCTGGCCGAGCACGCCGGGGCCGGACGCGCGCTCGAGCTCGGGATCGGCACCGGCCGGATCGCCCTGCCGCTGGCCGCCCGCGGCATCGAGGTCCACGGGATCGACGTCTCGAGGGCGATGACCGACCGACTGCGGGCCAAGCCGGGAGGGAACGGGATCGGGATCACTATCGGCGACTTCGCGACCGCAAGGGCCGACGGGTCGTTCCGCCTCGCCTACCTGGTCTTCAACACGATCATGAACCTGACGACCCAGGCCGCCCAGGTGGCGTGCTTCCGAAACGTCGCCGCGCATCTGGAGCCCGGCGGCTGCTTCGTCATCGAGGTCGGCGTGCCGGGGCTCCGACACCTGCCGCCCGGCGAGACGATCCACGCCTATCACATCAGCGAGACCCGCTGGTCGTTCGACGAGTACGACGTCGCGAACCAGGGGCTCATCTCGCATCACTTCCGGATCATCGACGGCAAGGTGGACCGCCTGTCGGTCCCGTTCCGCTACGTCTGGCCCGCCGAGCTCGACCTCATGGCGGAACTCGCCGGTCTGCGCCTCCGTGAGCGCTGGGCTGGGTGGGGGAGAGAGCCGTTCACGAGTGAGAGCGAGCAGCACATCTCCGTCTGGGAGAAGCTGGAGCGAGCCGAATAGCGCGGCGGGCTCAGTCGGGGCGCCAGAGGTCGATCTGCGGTAGCCCTGCGATCCCGAGCGTCTGCGACAGCTCACCGCAGTGATACGCCTCGTGCGTCATGAGCCGCTGCACGATCGAGGCGCGCGAGTGGACCTGGCGTGCGTCGCCGTACACCCGCTCGACGGTCTCCTCGAGCATCGCGGGCGTCCACCGGTCGAGGCAGCGGTCGACGATCGCCCACGTCGTCTGTAGGGCCTCGACGAGCTCCTGCGCGCTCCGCGGGTGGTCGAGATCGTCCTCCCAGCCCTTGTCCTCGATCAGGTCCTTGAACGGGGTCGCCTCGACACCGGGCTCGCCCAGGACGGTGCAGAGCCAGTACACGCGCGCGCCGGCGGTATGCGCCACTGTTGCCCAGATCGGATACCGATCGGGTGCCGGCCGGATCGCAAGCTCCTCAGCGGACATGGCGCCGATGACTTCCGTCAGGCGTCGGTCGTACTGAGGCCAGCGGTCGTAGAAGGGACGGATCGACATGACGTCCCGAGTCTACGGCGAGATGACGCCGACCACGGCAAGATTGGACGAATGAGCAAGCCACCACTCACGCTCACGATCGAGCGATCGAACCTGGCCGCCGTCGAGGGCATCCTCCTGAAGGCGAAGGCCGGCGAACTCTCCGACCTCCGCCGTGCCCAGACGCAGCTCTCGGTGTACGCGGACCGCCGAGGATCGATGGCAGGCGAGCCCGCGACGATCGAGGCGCGGCTCGCGATCCTGTCCGACCTGCTCGACCAGATCGAGCAACAGCGCGCGGATGGCGAGGATCGGTCGGGCGGAGCCTGACTCGAGGAACCTCGCGCGCCTTCCCGCCGTCCCGCCACGGTGACCGATTCGACCCCCACGATCTCGCGGCTCGCCCGCTTCGACACCCTTTTCACCGAATACCAGCGCCACGTCCTCGCCTACGCGATGCGACGTACCCGGATCCCCGCCGATGCGGAAGACGTGGCCGCCGAGACGTTCACGATCGCCTGGCGCAAGTTCGACGCCATCCCGACCGCCGAACCCCTGCCGTGGCTCTACGCGGTCGCGCGGCGCGTGCTGGCCAACCACCGCCGCGGGCACGGCCGCCGCGACCGACTGGCGGCCTTGCTCCGTGTCGAGGACGTCCCGACCCCGATCCGTGCCGGCGAGGATCGCGACGGACCCGCCTTCGTCGCCCTGGCGTCCCTGTCACCGGCCGACCAGGAAGTCCTGCGGCTCGTCGCCTGGGAGGAGCTCGGCAACCAGGGGATCGCGCAGGTCCTCGGGATCACGCCGAATGCCGTCGCCATCCGCCTCCATCGCGCCCGGGCGCGTTTCGCCGACGCCCTTTCCCGGGGATCGTCCGGGGATGACCTGAAATATCTGGACCCGAGCCGGACATCGGCTGATGTGAAGGGCACACCAGGTGCCGCATGGAAAGGAGCAGGGAAGTGAGCATGCCGACCGGATCCGATCCGATCGACCGGCTCCGCGCTGCTGACCCGGTCCGTGCGGAGGACGTGCCCGACGCGAGTCTCGCCCGCGTATCGGCGAGGGTCCAGGAGCACACCATGACCGACATCCAGAACACCCCCGCGATCGCACCGAGCCGGCGCCCCCTCGCCCTGTTCGGCGGGCTGGCCCTCGCCGGCGCCTTCGCGCTCGCGATCGCCCTGAGCTCAGGGTTCGGCTTCGGTTCCCAGGGGGCCGGCCCGATCGGCGCGGTCCCGACCCCGTCCGAGAACCCGGCTGCCGGTGGTGGCGCGGCCTCGTGCCTCGTCTACGACCCGGCGAACCTGCCCACCTTCGACGTCGTCTTCGACGGCAGCGTCACGGCCGTCGACGGCGACCAGGTCACGTTCAAGGTCAACGACGGCTGGAAGGGTGCCGACGGCAGCGTCACGCTGACCGTGCCGGATACCGACCCCGCGCTGGTCGGCCCGATGCCGGCCTTCGAGGTCGGCGGCCGGTACCTCGTCAGCGCAGCGGGCTCGACCATCAACGCGTGCGGCTACACCGTCGCATACGACGCCGCCACCGCGGCGGCCTGGGCCGCGGCCTTCGGCGGCTGACCCGACGTCCCCAGCGGACGCGCACCCGGACGGCCCGCGGCGCACTGCCGCGGGCTGTTTCGCGCTGCGCGTCAGTTTCGACCGTCACCGTGCCGGCACCCGACCTTCTCAGTTCGTGGTGTCGCGGTCCTCCATCTCCCACGCATGATCCATGACGTGGTGGGCGGTGCGGCGCACGAGGAACTGGATCGGCCAGGTCCGCGCCGGCTTGCCCTCGGCGTTGTAGGCGCGGATCGCATCGAGGTATGCCTGCCGATGCGCCGCGAGGCCGTCCGGGGTCATGACGACGTCGGGCGGCGTCCGGACCTCGATCTTGCGGGAGAACTGCTCGGGCTCGTTGATGTAGACGTGGCGGATGATCTGGTCGCGGCTGCGGCCGCCGCTGCGAGATCCAGGCCGGAGCTCGGCCGAGACGTTCGCGGCGACGTCATCGAAGTACGCCCAGCACGCCCGCAGGAGGTCGAGCCGCCGTTCGAGCTCGTCCGCCGACAGCACCTCGCCCTCGATCTGCGACGGCACGTGGGCGATGCCCCAGAAGTCGGTCGAGCTGGAGCCGGGCACGCGCTCGACCACCTCGACGTCACGGGCCCGCTCGAACGCGGTCGCCAGGCCCGCCCGTTCAGCCACTCCGATGTATCGCGGGAGGTATGACGACAGCTTCGCGAGGGCGTCGTCCTCCGAGGTTCCCCAGCGATCGAGGCCGGGCCAGTCCATGGCGCCTGCCACGACCCTCCGCTTCTTGCCGATCTCGAGGATCACGCGCAGCGCGTCGGTCACCCAGACAGACTACCGGCATCGGCCGCAGCCCAAGCGGATACGCTGGACCCGAAGGCGATCCCGGCGATGCATTGACCCACCCCATGGAGGACGCCATGTCGTGGTCGATCGAGAACGTTCGTGAAGCACCCGTGCAGCCCGAAGAGGTGTATGGGTTCTACATCGACCCGTCGACGTGGGGGCGTTGGGGTCACAACACCCGATGGGCTCGGGCCGATGGGCCGATCACAGTCGGCAGTATCGTCCACGTCAAGGCGGGCTACGGTGCGGTCTACCCGGTCCGCGTTCTGCAACTCGAACCAGACCGCCTGATCGTGTGCGAGGTGAAGCCGCGCGGTCTCCTGATCACGAGTTCATTCGAGGTGACGCCAGTCGACGCTGGTGCCCGATTGCGGCACACGATCGAGGTCGGCGGTCGCTTCGCCGGAGTAGCCCGGCTTCTCGGGTTCGCGTGGCTCTACCGCCGACTGCTCGCGAAGGAGACCCGGCGCCTCGTCGCGCTCGTGGACGTCCGCGAATCTGCCGCCGACGCAGGCGCCCGACGACCGATCGACTGAGGGAGCCGATGGTCAAGAGCACCCGCGTCACCAAGCCGGCGTTCATCCCGCCGATGCTCGCGACGCTCGTCGCGGGGCCGTTCGACGACGCCGGGTGGCTGTTCGAGGTCAAGTGGGACGGCTTCCGGGTCGAGGCGGTCGTCGACGGCGAGGAGGTCCGGCTGTGGACCCGTGGCGAGAAGGACGCGGCGGCGTGGTACTTCGGCGCGTTCCTCGAGCCGCCGACGTGGCTCGCCGCCAGGCAGGCGGTCGTCGACGGCGAGGTCATCGCGCTTGACGCGAAGGGCGAACCCGACTTCGCCCTCCTCCAGGCGCGCATCAAGGGGAGGGGAGTGGCCGCCGAGCCGACTCCGTTCGTCTACGAAGTCTTCGACCTGCTTCATCTCGACGGCCGGTCGCTCCTCGACGAGCCACTCGAGGAACGCCGGCGTCTCCTGGCGGGCGTCATCCAGCCGGACCCGCGTGTCCGCCTGAGCGAGCACATCGAGGCCGACGGGATCGCGTTCTTCGAGGCCGCCCGGGCGCGGGGCCTCGAGGGGATCATGGCCAAGGACCGCCACTCGACCTACGTCCCCGGCAAGCGGACCGACCGCTGGCAGAAGGTCAAGATCCGGCCCGAGCAGGAGCTCGTCGTCGGGGGCTGGGTGACGGGCACCGGCAAGGCGGTCGACCTGGGAGCGCTCCTCGTCGGCGTCTACGAGGACGACGGACTTCGCTACGCGGGCAAGATCGGCGCCGGGTTCACCGGCGACAAGCGAACCGAGCTGCTGGCCGCTGTTGCGCCCCTTGCGACCGCTGAGCCGCCATTCGCGACGCCGCCTCCACGGGCCGCCGCCCGCGACGCCCACTGGCTGCGGCCCGAGCTCGTGATCCGCGCCGAGTTCGCCGGGTGGACCGGCGACGGCCTCGTCCGCCAGGCCTCGTACAAGGGCATCGAGCTCGAGAAGGACCCACGGCGCGTCATCCGGGAGCGACCGAAGGGCTGACACGGCCCCCGGGCTATCGGACCAGTTTCCGGGTCGGGGGCTCCTCGACATATTCGATGTCGTCGTCGGCCTCGATCTCGGGCTTCGCCTTCGGCGAGCCGATCGGTGTCGACATGGGCGACGTAGATCGTCGAGAGGTCGGGCTCGATCTCGTCGGGAAAGAGTCGCTCGATGGTCCGGAACCCGTCCACGCGTTGGAGCCGCTCGAGCGTCGAGTCGACGTCCGCCGTCGGGAAGACCTTGATGGTCAGGACCGACTGCACCGGCGGCTCGTCGGTCGGCATCGGGCTGGGATCGTGCGTTCGGTGTCGGCGGCTCATCGTCCGGTCACCTTAGCGCCGATTTCAGGTCGACCAGGCCAGCCCCGACGGTCTTGGCGAACTTCTTGCCCTTCAACGCCGGCAGGGGTGTGGCCGTCTTCTGGAGATGCGCCTTCATCTTGGCTCCGTCGAAGGTGGTCCGCTTCGTCAGGACCAGGGCAGCCACTGCCGCGACGTGCGGCGCGGCCATCGATGTGCCGTCCAAGGAGTTGTACTTGACGTCGGTGCCGTCACGCGCGGCAGACTGCTTCATCGGGAGCGTCGAGAGGATGTTCATGCCGGGTGCCGAGAGCGCGATGTGACCTCCGGTGTTCGAGAAGTAGGCGCGGCGGTTGGCCTCGTTGATCGCGCCGACCGCGATGGTGCCTGCGTGGGCGGCCGGATACTCGATCGGGTTGCCGCGCTCGAAGTCGTTGCCCATGGCCGCGATGACGTTGATGCCGTCGTCGTTCAGCATCCGGAAGAGCGTGAGCTCGGTGCGCTCGAACGCGATCCCGCTGATGCTGAGGTTGACGACGCGCATGCCGGCCGTGCGAACCGCGTTGAGCGCCCGCAGGTACATGGTCCCGTCGACGTAGTACTCGCCGTCTGGCCCGGGTTCGTCCGGGAAGATCTTCCAGATGTGGAGCTCGGGGTCGGCGATCCCGGTGATACCGACGTTGTTGTTCGCCCGGGCGGCGATGATCCCTGCGACGTGCGTCCCGTGTCCGACGATGTCCTCTGCCTTCGACGTTCCGTGGTCGTAGCTGGCGATCGCGCCTTTCAGATCCGGATGACGCGCGTCGATCCCGGTATCGAGGACGGCGACCTTGACTCCCTTGGCGTCCGGCACCTTCGATTCGAAGTAGCGGATCGCCCGCAGCCCCCATTGGCGGTTGCGCATCGGGTCTCCGACCGGCGCCTTCGGGACGCGGGCGGCGAGCCAGCGCGCGGGCACCGGATCGGCGTATTCGATGCCGTTGGTCGCCTGCAGGTCCTTCGCCACCGTGGCCGGGTCACTCGTCTTTGCGATGTGGACCGCGACGAGACCACGCAGCTGCTCGCTCTCCGAGTCGCGAACACTGCTCGCGAACACCTGGGCCAGCGCGGCACTCGTGGGGAGGTCGAGGGAGCGCATCGTGGGACGCTCGCTGCGTGCGGGTCGACGGCTGAAGATCGGTTCCACATCGTGGATCTGGCGGTTGGAGAGCAGGTGCTTGAACGGTCGCTCGATCGTCTCCGGCATCGCACCCGATCGCACCGCCGCGACTGACGCGACACCCATCTCCACGACGTTTGCGACGCTCGCATCGGAAACGCGGCAGATGACGATCCCAGGCAGGTACGCGGGCCGGGGCTTCTGATCCCGGAACGCACGCTTGCGATCGGCAGACGAGGACGAGACGCTCATGGTGGACACTCCGATCCGGTGCGTGTGGGAGGGAACCGATGTTCACGATCGAGATGCTGCCTGGTGGCCCCGGCGATTGCCTCTGGATCGAGTACGGCAAGCCGGCCGCGCCTCGGCGGATCCTCGTCGACGGGGGCGCCAGCGCCGGCGCGCAGTCGGTGTTGCGGAAGCGCATCCGTGACCTTGGTGCTGCGGCCCGTTTCGAACTGATGATCGTCACGCACATCGACGACGACCACATCGACGGGATCCTCGGGCTGCTGCGCGACACGAATTCGCAGGCTACCTTCGGGGAGGTCTGGTTCAACGACCGCGTAGACCACACCGGTGCGGCCGGGCCGGCCAGTCCGACCCAGGGCAACGAACTCTCGAAGATGCTGCTCGCGCAGGGCAAACCGTGGAACGTCACGTTCGGCGGGCGCGGCGTCGCCGTCCCGCCGACGGGCAGGTTGCCGCGACTCACGCTCGACGGGAACATGCGGGTGACGCTCCTGTCGCCGGGCGCGGCCGAGCTCAAGGCGCTTCGTGACGACTGGCCGGCGGCCGTCGCCGGGACTGTCCTTGCGGGACCGGACAGCCCCCCGGTCCCGCCCGGGATCGCTGCGGTCCGGGTCTGCCCGCCCCAGAACCTGGTCGGGAATCTCGCCCAGATCGCCGCCCGCTCCTTCCACGAGGAGACGACGGAGACGAACGCGAGCAGCATCGCGATCCTGCTCGAGTACTACGGGCGCCGACTCCTCCTCGGCGCCGATGGGCGGGCGGACGTCCTCGCCCGCGGCCTGCGCCGGCTCGCGGCCCAACGCAAAGAGGATCCGCTGCGGATCGATGCCTACAAGGTCGCCCATCACGGGAGCGAGAACAACACCAGCGTCGACCTGCTCTCGACGATCACGTGCAGCACGTACCTCTTCTCGACCAACGGCGGGTCGGGGTACTGCCACCCGCACGAGGAGGCGATCGCCCGCATCGTCCTGAAGCAGCCCAACGCCGTGCTCCACTTCAACACGGAGTCCGATGCCTCGCGCCCATGGCGCGACCCGGTGCTCATCGCCGAAGGCGGCGGCTACCAGCCCCTCTACCCGGTCGATCGAGTCCACCAGGCGATCCCCATCCAACGATCCTGACTCCACGTTCCGGGCGGCAGCGAGGACCGCCCGAGCCCAGACGACCGTCGCCCGCGATGCTACCCGCCGGTCGTCACGGCCTCGCTTTGCGCCCCAGCCGCAGTCGCCGGCTCGAGCACCACCACGTCGGTCTGGCCTGGTCGCCGATACGCGTAGTCGTCGGGGTCATCGCCGAACTCGCGGAACCTCGCCCACAGGCGCTCGCGCTCCTCGCCCACCGCGGCCCGCGCACGGACCGCGCGCATGCCGTTCTTGAGCTCGACCTCGGCGTCCGGCTGCGCCTGGAGGTTGAGCCACCACGCCGGCTCCGGCGCTCCCCAGCCGTTCATCGCCATCGTGACCAGGTTCGGACCGTCCTCGTAGTAGCCGAGGATCGCGCTCCGCGTCTTCCCGGTCTTGCGGCCGACGGTCGTGAGCCGCATCGTGCCCCAGCGCCCGGGCCTGGCCAGCCACAGCCCGCGTCGCCCGCCGGTGAGCCGATGCATCGCCCGGTGGGCCGCCCAGGCGATCCGGATGAACCAGCGCGGCGGGAGCCGCTTCCGCTGGCTGCTCGTCCCCTCCATCGATCACTCCTCGTCGAGTGTCAACCATACAGCGCGCCCCGATCGCGTCGATGCAATATCCCGGCCGCGAGAACCGTATGTCTGTCGTGATGCGGATCCTCGCTGCCGCCATCTTCGCCGTGTCGATCGCGGCGTGCGGCGCCACCGTGCCGTCGCCGTCGCCTTCACCGTTGTCGCGCGTGACCGCCGCGCCATCGGCAACGTCTGCGTCCGACGTCCGTGAGTTGCTCGATGGCGCCGGGCTCCTGCCGGCCGGCCGCTATACGCCGGGTGGATTCCGTCCGGGCGTCACATTCGAGGTCCCCGAGGGCTGGTCCGTGGGTTCGGTCCTGGACGGCTACGTCGCGATCAACCACGCGCTCGACGGCGGCGCGGTCGCCGAGGTGCTCATCGTGAATGTCGATGCGGTCGTCGACGCCGCGGGCGACGAGATCGAGGCCGCCGACGCGGAAGCGGTCGCACAGCTCATCCGGGAACGCCCGGAGGTCGATGTCATCGGCTCCAGCGGATCGAGGATGAGCGGTCTCGACGGCGTGACCATCGAGGTCGAGAACACGGCAACCGCCCGCACCCAGCTGCTGACCACGCCGTCCGAGCGGGTCGGCCTCGAACCCGGCGCCCGGCTCTGGCTCTCGCTCTTCGACACGGCCGACGGCCTGCTCGGGATCGCGATCGCGTCACCTGCGGCGACCTGGGACAAGGCCCTGGCGGTCGCGGAACCACTCCTCGAATCGGTGACGATCGCGGGCTAGCCGAGCGGGGCTGACGTCACGGATTTGACGGCGCGTGCGACCCTGTTGACGCACGGATCCGTTGCGACGCGAGGAAGGAGCGAGATGGGAACAGCCATGTCCAGCCAGAAGGTCCACACCTCCTTGCACGACATGAGGTCCCATGCGCACGCTCAACCTCGGCATCCTCGCCCACGTCGACGCCGGTAAGACCACCCTCAGCGAACGACTCCTCTTCGCCGCCGGCGCGATCGACCACGTCGGCAGCGTCGACGCCGGCACCACCCAGACCGACTCGCTCGACCTCGAGCGCGAACGCGGGATCACGATCCGGTCCGCGGTCGCCTCGTTCTTCGTCGGCGACCTCGCGGTCAACCTGGTCGACACGCCCGGTCACCCGGATTTCATCGCCGAGGTCGAACGCATCCTCGGCGTCCTCGATGGCGCGGTCCTCGTCGTCTCGGCGGTCGAAGGGGTCCAGCCGCAGACGCCGTTGCTGTTCCGGGCCCTGCAACGACTCCACGTCCCGACCCTGATCTTCGTCAACAAGCTCGACCGAGCCGGCGCCGACCCCGACCGCGTCGTCGAAGCGATGCGGCGGCGCCTGGCACCGGGCATCCTGCCGATGGGGACCGCCCGCGAGCCGGGGCGCCCCGACGCGACGTTCGTGCCGTTCGCCGCGGACGACGCGACCCACCGAGCGGCCCTGGCGGAGGCGCTCGCCGAACACGACGAAGGCATCCTCGATGCCTACGTCGCCGACGCGACCACGCTCACGCCCGAGCGCCTGCGCGAGCAACTCGGGGTCCAGACCCGGGCCGGCGCCATCCACCCGGCCTTCTTCGGTTCCGCGGCACGGGGCATCGGGATCGACACCCTTCTCGCCGGCATCGACGAGCTGCTTGACGGCTCGAGCGGCGACCCGGAGGCGGACGTCTCGGGCCGGGTCTTCAAGATCGAGCGGACGGCATCTGGCGAGCGCGTCGCGTACGTGCGCCTGTTCGCGGGCACGATGCGGGCGCGTCAGCGCGTGCGGGTCGGGGGAGGGGAGGAGGCCAAGCCGACGTCGATCCGCGTCTTCGCCCCGGCCGGAGCGCCGCGCCGGGACGTGCTGGCCGCCGGCGAGATGGCCGCCGGTCCGCGGCCTGGGCACGGTCCGGGTGGGTGACGCGGTCGGGCAGCCGCCACCAGGACACGACGCGACCGCGCGCTTCCCGCGGCCCTCGCTGGAGGCCGTGGTCTTCGCGGTCCGGCCGGAGGAGCAGGGCTCACTCCACGCGGCCCTCACCCAGCTCGCCGAGCAGGACCCGCTCATCGACGTCCGCCAGGACGACGCTCCGGCACGAGATCGCCGTCTCGCTCTATGGCGAGGTCCAGAAGGAGGTCATCCAGGCGACGCTGGAGCGCGACTACGGCATCGCCGCCGACTTCCGCGAGACGACGACGGTGTGCATCGAGCGTCCCGCACGGATCGGCGAGGCCGAGGAGATCATCCGGGCGAAGACCAAGACGAACATCACCGGGCGGAGCTCCCCGGAAAGCACGAACCCGTTCATGGCCACGCTTGCGCTGCGCATCGAACCCGCGGCGGCCGGGTCCGGCATCGAGGTCCGCACCGACATCGAGCCCAGGCTCGTGCCGCTCTACCTGTTCAAGACCCCGGAGACGTTCGTCGCGCAGCTGACGGCGTACATCCACGAGGCGCTCGGCGAGGGTCTGGCCGGCTGGCAGGTGACCGACTGCCGCGTCACCGTGACCGACTGCGGCTACGCGTCCCCTGCCACGTCGGCGGCCGACTACCGGCGGCTGACCGAACTCGTGACTGGCCACGGCGCTCGAGCGCGCCGGGACGTGGGTCTGCGAACCCCTCGCCGACCTGTCGCTCGAGGTGCCCGCGTCCACGGCTTCCGGCGTGCTCGCGGCCCTGGGCCGGTTGGGCGGCCGCGTGAACGGTCAGTTCTCCGCGAATGGCCTCACCCGGGCGTCAGCCATCCTGCCCGTCGCTCGCGTGCAGGAGCTCAAGAACCGGCTGCCTGGGCTGTCGATGGGGGAGGGGATCCTCGAGCAGCGCTTCGGCGGCTACCAGCCGATCGGCGAGAACCCACCGAAGAAGGCGCGTTCCCGCCCGAGCCCACTGGACCGCGACGCCTGGCTCGCGTCGCTCGCGAAGCGCGGGTAACACCTCACGCTGGCCGGTCAATGGCGCAGGAGATCCTCGAACGGCACGGGATCGGCGAACTCGTCGCGGGGCGCCACGAACGGCACCGTCGCCATCGCCGTGGCGAGCTCGGTGGCGGCCCGCTCGATCCGCTCGACGAGGCTGCCGTCGGTCGCCACCTCGCCGTGGCCCCAGTCCTCGGTCGCGGCGTAGACGCCGGTCGGGACGACCGCGCCGCGGAGATACGAGAAGAGTGGGCGCATCGTGTGTTCGATGGCCAGCGAATGCCGCGGAGTCCCGCCCGTCGCGGCGATCAGCGTCGGCTTGGCCCGGAACCCGTCGCGATCGATGGCATCGAAGAACGACTTGAACAGACCGTTGTACGAGCCGCTGAAGATCGGCGTGACGGCGATGACCCCGTCCGCGGCCAGCACCGCGTCCATGCGCCGCCTGGAGCGACGGGGTGGGGAAGCCGGTCAGCATCTGGTTGGCGAGGTCCATGGCGTGTTCCCGCAGTTCGATGACCTCCAGGCGCGGCTCGAGGCCGGCCTCCCGGAGGTGGCGCTCCACGGCGGCGGCCAGCCGATCGGCCAGCAGCCGGCTCGATGACGGCTCGGACAGACCGGCCGTCACGACCACGAGCGAGCGGGTCGCCTCGGCGTTCACGCCGTGGTCTCCGCCAGCACGGCCGGCGACGACGGACGCGCGCCAGCCTGGGCGGCAGCGACCCGCGGGTGGAGCGGCGGGCCCGCCGGCACGTCCGCCGGGCGCAGTGCCTCGAACTCCCGGCGCAGGACCGGCACGACCTCGGAGCCCAGGATGTCCATCTGCTCGAGCACCGTCTTCAGCGGGAGGCCGCGCGTGGTCGGCCAGGAACAGCTGACGCTGGTAGTCGCCGACGAACTCGCGGAAGCCCAGCGTCCGGTCGATGACCTGCTGCGGGCTGCCGATCGTCATCGGCGTCTGCGCCATGTAGTCCTCGAGCGACATCGCGCCACCGTAGACGGGCGCCTTGTCGAAGTACGGCCGGAACTCGCGGATCGCGTCCTGGCTGTTCTTGCGCATGAACACGTGCCCGCCCAGGCCCACGATCGCCTGGTTCGCCGGTCCGTGGCCGTAGTGCTCGAAGCGGCGTCGATAGAGCTCGACCATGCGCTGCACGTGGTTGCTCGGCCAGAAGATGTTGTTGTGGAAGAAGCCGTCGCCGTAGTACGCGGCCTGCTCCGCGATCTCCGGGCTGCGGATGGAGCCGTGCCAGACGAACGGTGGCACGCCGTCGAGCGGGCGCGGCGTGGCGGTGAAGCCGGTCAACGGCGTCCGGAACTGGCCCTCCCAGTCCACGACGTCCTCGCGCCACAGGCGTCGGAGCAGGTCGTAGTTCTCGACCGCCAGCGGGATCGCGTTGCGCAGGTCCTGCCCGAACCACGGGTAGACCGGACCCATGTTCCCGCGGCCCATCATCAGGTCGACCCGGCCATCGGCCAGGTGCTGGAGCATCGCGTAGTCCTCGGCGATCTTGACCGGGTCGTTGGTCGTGATCAGCGTCGTCGCGGTCGAGAGCTGCAGGCGCTCGGTCTTCGCGGCGATGTAGCCCAGCAGCGTGGTGGGCGAGGAGGGGACGAACGGGACGTTGTGGTGCTCGCCGGTCGCGAAGACGTCGAGGCCGATCTCCTCCGCCTTGAGCGCGACCGCGACCATGATCCTGATCCGCTCTTCTTCGCTGACCGTCACGCCCGGTCGTCGGGTCGGGCGTGACGTCGCCCACCGTGAATACGCCGAATTGCATGGGGCCAGTATAGCCGTCCAATCGTTGCTGATGCAACTACTTGGGACCGTCAGAGACGGAAACGGATGCGCCGGAGAAGATCAGATCTCCTCCGGCGCGAGTGACAGCGATATCGGGTGAGGTCAGGGACCTGCGAGGACCTCGCGCAGCTTGGCGGCGAACGCGTCCGGATCGCCGGCCTGGCCGTACTCGCCACCGAGGAAGCCGCCGTGGTCGCTCGGGAAGGGGACCGGCTCGGTGCCGAGCCGCTCGGCGGCCGCGACCGCGCCGCGATGCGCCAGCTGGCCCTCGGACTCCACGCCCGCCGCGAGCACGATCCGCGTCGAGGCCGCGCGCAGCGCATCGAAGTCGGGCTCGAAGTGGGTGCAGGTGATGATGTTCTGGCCGAGCAGCGCGTCGGTCCGGTTGCCGTCGTCCTCGGCGGGCATCCCGAACATCGCCGGATCGGGACCCGGCTGCGCCGCGAACTCCGCGGTCATCGGCCCCTGGTGGCTCACGACGACGATGAAGTGCGCCATGCCGGCACCGAAGCCGCGCTGCTGGTACGTCTCGTGCGACGGCCCGGCAGACGGCCAGCGCGCCCTCGCGGTCGGGCACGATCGCGGCCAGCGGCGGCTCGTGCGCGACGAGCGTCCGGACGTCCTCCGGGTGCGCGGCCACGAGGGCGAGCGCGTTCACCGCGCCGCCGCTGCTGGCGAACAGGTCGACCGGGCCGGAGCCCAGTTCGGCGATGATCCGATGCAGGTCGTCGGCGTGCTGCTCGGGCGTCGACTGGCTGGCCGGATCGGCCTTCGTGCTGCGTTCGACGCCGCGCGGGTCGTAGGTCACGACCGTGCGATCGGGAAGTGGCTCGGCCAGCGTGCCGAACCCGCCGGCGCCCATCGGCGATCCGATCATCAGCAGGGCCGGGGCAGGGGAGTCGCCCTTCCGGACGTCGTAGGTCAGGACGGCGCCGGGCACGTCGAGGGTGTGCGTCGTCGGCTCGGTCATCGTGGTCATGCTGTGACTCCTTCCGCGAGGATCGCGTCGATCTGGCCGACGGCCTGGGTCAGGCCCTCTTCCATGCCCATGGCCAGGACCTGCTCCATGGCCTCGGTGCTCGGGAAGCGGCTCTCGATGGACATCCGCGTGCGGCCGGCGTCGATCGGCTCGATCGTCACCCGGCCCTCGTTGCGCGGGAAGTCGTCGTTCGGCGTCCCGTCGTCGTTGGCGAACCCGTCGACGAAGACGAGGCGGTGGGGCGGATCGACCTCGACGATGTCCCAGAAGCCGTGCGGCTGGTCGCCGGTCGGTCCGGTCATGTGGTACTCGACGTGACTGCCGAGCGCCAGGTCGTGCCGCGTGAACGTGGCGGGGTAGGTGGGCGGGCCCCACCAGCGCTCGAGCTGGCGCGGGTCGGCCCACAGCTGCCAGACGCGCTCCGGCGATGCGTCGAACTCGGCGGTCAGGACCATGGTCAGGGCCTCGGGGTCCTTGTGGACGGCGGTGACGGTCATGGGCGGGCCTCCTTGCTGGCGGCGATGAGGTCGGTCATCCGATCGATGCGGCCGCGCCACAGCGCCTCGTACTGATCGAGCAGGCCACGCGCAAGGCGGAGCCCCTCGATGTTGGTGCGCACGACCTTGCGGCGGCCGCTGCGCTGCTTGGTGATCAGCCCGGCACGCTCGAGCACCGCGACGTGCTTCTGCACGGCCGCGAAGCTCATCGGATAGTGCCCGGCCAGTTCGGCCACGCCCTCAGTACCCGCGAGTGCCCGCAGGACGATGTCGCGTCGGGTGGCATCCGCCAGGGCGGCGAAGACCTGATCGGGATCGAACGTGGTGGCCATTGATACAACCATACGGTTGTATTACGACCCTGTCAAGCCGAATCCGTCACACCTCGAGGGCGACGAGCAGGCTCGAGACGAGGAGCACGAGGCTGACCGGGACCCAGATCCGGCGTTCGCCGGCGCTGCGGCTGATGGCGTTCAGGACGACCGCAAGGGCCGAGACCACGACGGCGACCCAGACGAGCCAGGGGAACGAATCCGCCCGGTCCGGCAGCACGAGACCGGCCGCCGACAACACGGCCACAGCCAGCAGCGCGATCACGATCGCCTGGACGACGGCAGCGACCCGCATCGGCGGCGGGAAGCGGCCTGGGAACGCTCCGCCCATCGCGTAGCGGCCCCACGGCGCTCCAAGGGCGAGCGCGATCTGGAACGCGACGACGCCGGCGGCACAGGTCGCAAACACGAGCGCGGCGATGGTCGTCACGTCCATCGAGGCATCACGACTGGCATCGGCGTCGACCCGGCAAGCGTCACTCGACCCGGAGCCGGTCGGCCCGACCCGGGATCCCGTCCGGCGAGGGCTCCCATCGACCGTCACGCAGGACGTCGAGCGAGCGGAACGCGCAAGGGATCCCGCGCGCCGTCAATGGGTCCGGCCCGTCCATGAGCTGGAAATGCAGGTGTGGCATCGTCGAGTTGCCGGTATGCCCGATGCGCCCGATGACCTCGCCAGTCCGGACCGACTGCCCCGCACGAACCGCGACGCTGCCCGGTGCCAGATGCGCGAACCCGGCGTAGAGGCCGTCCCGATGCAGGACGACGTGATTGCCCAGGATCGTGGGCAGACGGCTCGGGCGGAACGTCACCGCGTTCCACAGGAGATGGGCGATCTCACGCACGGGGTGAAGCCAGCTCCGCTCGGCCATGCCATCGACGGCCGCGACCACGTCGCCATCGAACGGCGCGTGGATGCTGGCCCCCCACGCGTAGCACTCGCGGGCTCGACCACCGACGATCACGCTGCGCAAGGTGCCGGCCGGATGAGCGTGGATCCCCGGCCGCCCGTCGACTTTCAGTAGGTCGAAGGCAAAGCGCTGGCCGAGCATGTCCGTGCCGTGGCTCGGGACCTGGTCGGCCGGGCTCGTGACGGCCACCCAGCCCTCGCCTCGCAGCGGGAAGTCGACGACGACAGCGTCAACCAACTCCGGGTGCATCGTCCGAGCCCGCGCGGTGGCGCCCCGTCGTCGTTCGGTCAGGCGCTCGGTTCGTACACGAGCGTCCCGCCGTCATCGAGGGTGATGGTCAGGCCAGGAGTCGCCAGGACGTAGCTGGCACTGTTCGAGAGTGCGAGGACGTACAGGTCCCCGTGCGACCCCTCGCCGCATGGGACGATCGAGGAGGGTCCGGGCACGATCGACAGGCCTCCGTCCGCGGTCGCCGTCCATTGGCCGGCGACCGTGTTGCAATCGGCCGTCGCACTGAACGTCCCGTCCGCCACAAACGACACTGTGTACTTGAAGCGCTCGGCGGCAGGGATCTCGCCCGCATGCACGGGATCCCTGGTGGTGATCGAGACGAGCTGCCAGCTCGTTCCGGCGAGGTCGCCGCCCGGCGCCGGCGTCGGGGTGGGTGCCGGTGTCGGGGTCGGGGTGGGGGTCGGCGCCGCCGTCGGCTCCGGGGTGTCGGTCGGCTCCGGGGTCTCGGTCGGCTCGGCGGACTCGGTCGGCTCGGCGGACTCAGCCGGCGTCGGTGTCGGTGTCGGGCTCGGCGTGGGTGTCGGTGTCGGGCTCGGCGTGGGTGTCGGTGTCGGGCTCGGCGTTGGCTCGACGGATGCGGACGCCGATGCCGTCGGACTCGGCGACGTCGACGCCGTCGGGACCACCGGAGTCCTGGAGGCTTCCACGAACGTGCCGGTTCCACCATCCGCCGTCGTCAGTGTCAGTTCGCCGTCTGCGATCGCCCACGTCGTCACGGATCCGAGGGCATGGGCGAACAAGCTCCCATACGAACCATCCGGGCAGGCAACGAGCGTGCTCGGCCCAAGGGTGATCGTGATGCCGTCGGTCCGGTCCAGCTCATACGTGCCGACGATGGCGTTGCAGTCTGCCCGCACGGCGAGCGTGCCATCCTCGGCGAACGCGATCGTATAGCGCGGCTGGTCGTCGGCTGGGACGACGCCCTGGTAGGCGGGCGTCTGCCCGGTGATCGACGCCAGCTGCCACGTCCCGCCGGTCAGGGTCCCGCTGTCCTGGCCGCGGGTCAGGAACGCGAAGAGCAGCAGCCCGCCGACGGCCACGGCGACGGCGACCAGCGCGATGTTCGTGGTCTGAGAACGCTGCTCCATCGGATCCTCCCCCGAATCGGACCGCCGAGCGTTGATGGGCGATCCAGGTTGCGGGTCGAGTCTATCAACCCGGGCCGCCCAGCGGCCATACTTGTCGTCGCCCCCGAAGCGCGCGGAAGGAGATCGCCATGGCCAACCTCGTCGTCCACTTCGAGATCCACGCCTCGGACCCACAGAAGCTCATCGATTACTACTCCGCGCTGCTCGGCTGGACGTTCACGGACTACAGCGGCGGCGACCAGCCGTACTGGGTCATCGACACCGGCGAGGGCGCGATCGGCAACGCGGCCGGTGAGAAGGGTCTTGGGATCAACGGCGGCCTGACCCCGCGTCAGGGTCCGCGTCCCGAGGTCGGCGCGCCGGTCACGGGCTGCAACATCGTGATCGGCGTTGATGATGTCGACGGGCTGATGCGGCGCGGCATCGAACTCGGCGGGACCGAGGCACTGCCGGCGACCGATTGGCCCGGCATCGGCCGCGGCGGCTACCTCATCGATCCCGACGGGAACGTCTTCGGCCTGATCTCACCGGTCCGCTCGGACGGGACGGTCGCGATGGGCGCCGGCGCCGAGGCGTAGCGCTCGACGGCAGCGAGGTGAAACACGATCGTGAACGACCTCCTGACGACACAGCAGCTGGCCTGGGTGCTCGGCCGGTCGACCGGCTCGATCCGGGACCAGATCAAAGCCGGCGAGATCGAGGCGACCCGGATCGTGGGCGGCTTTCGCATCCCGAAGGCGGAGGCGATCCGGCTGGCCCGGGAGAAGGTCGAGGCCGAGACGAAGGAGAAGGTCTCCGATGCACGGCTCGAGCGACTGGTCGACGAGGTGATCGAAACGAACGAATCGGCCGCATCGGGCCGATGAGTTTCTGTCCTGCCCGTGGTCATAGCATCATCGACACCGATGCGAAGGAGCGATGACCATGAAGCTGGTCGCCACGATGATGCTGAGCGTCGACGGCGTGTACCAGGGTCCAGGAGGCCCTGACGAGGACCGCCGGGGCGGGTTCGAGCGCGGCGGATGGGCGTACCGCCACGACGAGGTGGGTGGACGCATCCTGACCGAGATGTTCGAGCGCGCGGATGCACTGCTGCTCGGACGCAAGACCTGGCAGATCTTCGAGGGATATTGGCCGCAGCACGACGGGGGCGACCCGGTCTCCCACGGCATCAACGTGCTGCCCAAGTACGTGCCCTCGAGCACCCTCAAGGATCCAGGCTGGAACACCCATGTGCTCGAAGGCGACGTCGAGGCAGCGGTGCGCGAGCTCAAGGCAAAGCCCGGGCGCGAACTCCAGGTCCACGGCAGCGGCGATCTGCTCCGGTGGCTGCTCGAGCGCGACCTCGTCGACGAGCTCAACCTGCGGATCTACCCGGTCGTGGTGGGAGACGGGTCTCGGCTCTTCCCCGAGCGTGGCCAGACGCACGACCTCACGCTCGTCGAGTCGGTGGCGACGCCGTCAGGCGTCATCGTCCAGACGTACCGACCGGCCGGGCGGGCGACCTTCGGGACGGCCGGGGAATGACGGCCGAACGAACGGACGGTCGACGGCCCAGGCTCGTCCCATGAGCGTCTCGGATGCCGTGGCGCCGACGCGCGCCCAGTTGGACGAGCTTCGCCGCACCATCTCGGGCGACGTCATCGCCCCGGATGCCGCCGAGTACGACGAGGCCCGACGCGTCTGGAACGCGATGTTCGATCGTCGGCCGGCCGTGATCGTCCGACCCACGAACGTCGACGACGTCATCGACTGCCATCCGCTTCGGCCGAGATCGCGACCTCGAGATCGCCGTCCGCGGCGGCGGCCACAGTGCCGTCGGGCACTCGACGACCAACGGCGGCCTGGTGATCGACCTCGGTCGGATGAACGCCGTCAGCGTCGACCCGGCAAGGCGTCGTGCTCGCACAGCCGGTGGGGCGCTGCTGGGCCAGCTCGACATCGCGGGCCAGGAGCACGGGCTCGTCTGTCCGGTTGGCGTCGTCGGCCACACCGGTGTCGCTGGGTTGACGCTCGGTGGCGGCGTCGGCCGGCTCCAACGGCAGTTCGGGCTGACGATCGACAACCTGCGCGCCGTGGAGCTCGTGACGGCCGAGGGACGGCTCGTCCGGGCGACCGCGGACGAGGAGCCGGAGCTGTTCTGGGGCCTGCGGGGTGCCGGGGCGAACTTCGGCGTCACGACCAGCCTCGAATTCGAACTCCATCCCTTCTCAGGCACGCTCCACCGAGGCGTGCACGTCCATCCGGCGACGGACATCCACGAACTCTGGGCCGTCTTCCGCGCGTTCGCCCTGGCCGCGCCCGAGTCGATCGCGGCGATCTTCACCGTCGCCCTCGCCGAGCCGGCCGCGGACTATCCCGACGCCGTCGCCGGCCGGCCGATCGTCGTCATCTCCTACAACCACAGCGGGGCAGGGGAGGACGTCGAGCGCGACATCGCGCCGCTGCTCGCGGGTCCGGCGCCGGCGTCGGTGATGGCGACAAGCGAGCCCTATCTGACCACCCAGCGTTCGAGCGATCTCACGCTCGCCTGGGGCTCCCGGACCGCCATCCTCGGCGGGTATGTCGCCGACTGTTCGCCGTCGGTTCTGGACGCGTTCGTCGCGCAGGTCGAGCACGTCCCGGGCGACAGCAGCATCTCGGTGACGGTCATGGGCGGCGCGATCGCGCGCGTCCCGGACGATGCGATGGCCTTCTCCGGCCGAACCGTCCCGTTCGACGTGAGCCCTGACTCGGCCTGGTCCGACCCGGCCCTCGACGAGGCGAACGGGGCATGGGTCCGCGAGGCGATGGCGATCGTGGAGGCTGACCGCCTTCCGGGCCGCTATATCAACGAGCTCTCCGAGGCCGGCCCGGAGGTCACCCGCGCCAGCTACGGCGACGCGAAGCTCCAGCGCCTGCGGGCCCTCAAGCGAGCGTGGGACCCGGCCAACGTCTTCCACCTGAACCACAACGTCGAGCCGAGTAGCGACTGACAAGGGACGGCAAGTGGGGTACGGGCTCAGCTACGGGCAGCGCCGTGTGCTCGGCGTCCGACCAGGTACCAGGCCTCGACGTCGCCCTTGCCCTTGATCGGGACCGTGCCACGCGACTCCAGGTCGAACTCGTCACGGAGCAGTTCGTAGGTCTCGCGCGTGACCTGGATCCGCCCGGCCGTGCCCTGCGACTCCATGCGACTGGCCATGTTCACGGCGTCGCCCCACAGGTCGTAGAGGAAGCGCTTGCGCCCGATGACACCGGCCACGACCGGCCCCGAGTTGATCCCGATCCGGACTTCGAGTCCCAGGTGGCCGACCGCATCATCGGATCGCATCGCGTCGCGCATGTCGAGGGCAATCTGCGCCATCACCCGGGCGTGGTCCGCGCGAGGCGTCGGCACGCCGGCGGCGACCATGTAGCAGTCGCCGATCGTCTTGATCTTCTCGACCCCGTACTTTTCGGCGAGGAGGTCGAAATGGGTGAAGAGGTGGTCGAGGATGCCGACCACTTCGGCCGGCTGCAGGCGGTCCGACAGCGGCGTGAAGTCGACGACGTCGGCGAACAGGATCGAGGCCGCGGCGAACTGGTCAGCGATCGTCGTCGTGTCGGTCTTGAGCCTGTCGGCGATCGAGCGGGGGAGGATGTTGAGCAGCAGGTTCTCGGCCCGGTCCTGCTCGACGCGCAGCGCCGCGAGCGCTTCCTCGCGCTGGCGCACGAACTGCACGAGGAGCCCGAACACCACGGAGCCCGCGACGGTCACATTGAGCGCGATCATCGTCGGGGCGAACCATGGCGGGAAGGTCGACCGGCTGCCGCTGGCCAGCTCGCCGACGATCCCGGAGATCACGAACAAGGCCACGAAGGCGATGAACCAGCGGACACCCGAGCGTGCGCCGTTGAACACGAGGGCGCCGAGCGGGGCCAGGATGCCCCACAGCCCGACGGCGCCCGAGACGACGAAGCCGCCCACGAACGCCATGGAGATCGTCGGGGCGAGCAGGATGTCGAGCAGCTCCACCCGAAGGAACCACTCCGTGTCACGGGTGCGGGAGAAGATCGCGATCGCCGCCACCGAGATGGCCAGGTACAGCCAGGCGATGAGGCCCGCCATGGCACCGAGGGCGAGGTAGATCACGCCCCAGACGAGCGAGATCGGGAGGATCAGGACGCAGATGAGGACCAGCAGCGCCTTGCGCAACCGGGTCTCGTCGTCGTCCCGCGGGTCGGCGCCGATCCTCGCGGCGCGATCGAGCCACGGCTGGGCGTACCGAGCGAAGGCGTCCATCTGGCGAGAGCGTAACCGCCCCGATCGTTGCGGTGGCCCGAGAGTCGGTGGCTTGTCCGGGCGCGAGGGGCCGTAGACTCGTCCCGATGGCCACATTCCTGTCGGACACGGTCGATGTCCTCCGCCGTACGCCGGACGTCGTCTCGGCGCTCCTGCCAGCGACCGACCCGGGTTAGAGCGCGTTGGCAGCACAACGGGGAGGTCCGGGCGGGACCAGCAACAACCGCCGCCGGTACGGCGCTCTCGTCGTCTTCGTCGCGGTCACCGTCGCGCTTCCGGGGGCCGTGCTGGCGATGACGAGCGGCGCCGGTCGGGCTACCGCCGCGCCACCAGCGGTGCCGTCGATGCCCGATGTGCCGCCACTTCCCGCGACCGCCTCGACGCCAGGGCTCGATGACGCGGTCGCGACGATCGCGTGGCCGCCCAGATTGGCAGAACGACCACGTCGAGCGGCCTGGGACATCTACGCGCGGCTGCGGGAGGGCGACGCCGCGGGCGTCCAGAGGATGTACACGGCTGCCGTCAACGACGTCCTGAACGCCGATGGCGCCGGAGCCCTCGACCCGATCAGGACGGGCCTGATCGAGAACGACTACAACGAGACTGATCCCGACGAGGTCGAGAGCTTCGGCGGTGCTGTCACGGCCTTCATCACCAGCGCGGACCCGACCGAGGCAACGGCCCGACGATTGAATGACCTGGCCGTCGCCAGCTTTCTCCTCGCGGAAGCCGTCTTCGAGATCGACGGCGAGTCTGCCGCAGCCCGATCGATCCAGCTCCTCGAGACGACCGCAGCCGCGTTCCCGGACGACCCGGCCGTCGCCGTGAATCTCGCCTATTTCCGGAGCCTGGTCGGCCCGGGCCGTGCAGGGCTCGAGACGATGATCGGCGATCTCGAGAGCTACCTCCTCCGGCAACCCGATGACGTGACAGCGCGCCTCCTGCTCGCGAGCCTGCAGGCGCGCCGATGGGACCGAGACGGATCGAGCGACGCGCTGGCGACCCTGCAACCGCTTGTCGACGAGGCCGAGACTGAGTCGATCGGACGCATCGCGGTCGGGGACGCCTACGTCGCAAATGCTCAACGGTGGCGCGACGTACAGCCGGAACGCGGTCGCCGCCTGGCGCGACTCGCCGTCGAATCGTATGACCTCGTTCTCACCCATGGCGGCCTCGCCGCGGCGTACGCGGGCCGTGCTGTCGCGCTCGACCAGCTCGGGCTGGCGTCCGAGGCGTTGACGGCGATGCGCGCGGCGGTCGAGTTCAACGCCGATTCAGCTGCTCGCTGGGTCGACCTGGCCCGCCTCGAGCACTGCCAGGGAGACAACGCGTCGGCGCGGCGCGACGCAGCGACCGCGGCGGAAAAGGCGCAGAGCCCGAAGTCGCTGCTCCGGGACGGTCGCCTGGTCGAATCGGAGCCGCATGAGGACCTCGGAGCGGATCGGGGGTTCGGCGGGATCGGGCTTGGCAGCGGTCGGCCGAGCCGCCCGGCGATCCTCGAGCCGCCCGGGACGGGCGGCGGCTTCCTGGTCGACCCGTTCGGCGTCCTGGAACGACCGGCGTGCCTCGGGACCGAGCAGTCCGACCCGTTGTCCTCGGCGCAGTCGATCCTCATCGAGACATCGATCGCCCTCGGCGATCCGGATGCGATCTCGAAGCTCGGCGAGGCGTCGGATGAAGAGGCAGTCATGGCCGCCCGGATCGTCGGCGGCGCATCGATCGCCGACGGGCCCTTCGAGAGCGGTCCGATCCTCCGAGCCGCGCCGTTCCTCGATCCTGTCCGAGCCGCTGAGATGTGCGGTGCGATCCTGCCGACGAGCAGTCCCGAATTCGACCTCGCGGCCGTCCAGGCGTGCATGGTTCGGGGGTCGTCGCGCGCCCGGTCGCCCGAGGCGATCGTGGAGGGCCTCGAACGCCTCACGCCGGGGCTGACCGACTCCGAGGGCGACGCCTATCTCGAAGGTGCCGGGGCGCTCTGGGGTCTTGGCCGCGTCGAGGACGCCGAGCGGTTCTACCGGATGGCGACACAGGTCCCCGAGATCGCGCCCGATGCGTTCGCTCGCCTCGGCGACATCCGGCTCGAGGCCGGGGATGCCCACGGCGCGGTCCCGCTCTACGACCTCGCGATCGGAGCTGCCGAAGCGCGCGAAGCCGGATCCAGCGTCTCTGACGAACCTCCATCGATGCACCTGCGACGCCTCGTGCAGGTGGTCCGCAACAACCGAGGCGCGGCCAGGCTGGACCTGCTCCGCACCAGTCCCGCGGATGCGCCTGACTGCGTCTCCAACACGGCCGCCTGCACGCGCTCGGCCGAGGACTTCGCCGCAGCTCGGGCCTCGGACCCGGACAACTGGCTCTATGAGTGGAACGCAGGCTGGATACGCCGTCTTCTGGGCGACAACGCCGGGGCTGAGACGTCGCTCGCGCGCGCCATCTCGCTGAACCCGGAGAATGCCGGCGCGCTCAATGACCTGGCCATCCTCCGGGCCCTGCACGGGGACGTCGATGAGGGCCATCGCCTGTTCGCGATGGCGGCGGCGATGGACGACGAGCTCGATCTCGCCGCGTGGAACCTGGGCGTGCTGGAGTCGCGCGATCCGACGAGGACGGCCTCTGCCCAGGGTTGGCTCGCGAAGGCCGTCAAGCGAAACCCAGACTTGCGGTCGGCCCCGCTCGCGTTCCGCTTCGACGATCGGCTCGTGCGCGTGGCGCCCGACGCCGCGGGGCGCCTATCGATCGACCGCTCCGCCGCCGCCCCCGCGACCGTCGCGCTGGCGTTCGGGACGATCGCGTCGGTCGGTGCACTCGCCAATCTGCTTTCGTCGATCCAGGGTGACGTCCGTGACGCCGCCACGTCCGTGACCGAGTCCGGACTGCAACGCTGGGCACGCCGACTCCGGCCGACCGCGCGAGCCAGACGCCTGCTCGGCGGATCGTCTCAGGGCTGGCGGCCATGGTTCACGTGGGTCCCGGTGCTGGCGTGCTTGCTCCTGACGACGATCGCCTGGGTCGCATCGTGGGCGCAGGACGCTCTCTGGGGTTACGTCCTCGTGGCCGTGGCTGTCCAGGCAGCGGCCGTGATCACGCTCGCCAGCGGCCACCGCGTCGCGGCATCACGGTCGACGCGCTTCACCCCGACTCGGTTCGGCCCCGGCTATGTCCTCGGTCTGGCCGGATTCCTGTTCGGAGCTCCCGCAGGTCCGTACCCGGTCGAGAATATCGTCGACTCCGCATCGACTCGAGCCTGGCGGCCGTCACTCGCTGGACCGCTCGCATGCCTGATCGCTGCCGTCGTCGCCATCGCCATGAGCTTCATCGAGCCCGTGCCGCTCCTTCGCACACTGGCAGCGACCCAACTCGCCGTCGGGGCGTTTGCGTTGATCCCGGCCGGTGCACTCGACGGCGCGCGGCTCGCCGCCGTCAAGCCGCTCGTCTTGACCGTGCTGGCGCTCGTTGTCGCGATCGCGTCGGCAGCGATCGCTGCGGGAGTCGTATGAAACGCCAAGGAGGAGGATCCGCATGTCGATCGCCGACGCCGTCTCGCGCGCCAGCACGTACCTGACCGAACACCCGGACGAAGCGCGCTACCGCGACTCGGCGGCCCGTGCCCATCTCGACACCGGCCTTCTCGTCGATGTGACGGGCCCGAACGGCGAGCGGCTGACGACGGACATGCCCGCCGGCATCGGCGGCACCGGGACCGCGCCGTCGCCGGGCTGGCTCCTCCGCGCCGCGACGGCGTCATGCGTGGCCTCGCTGGTCGCCATCCGCGCCGCCGCAACGGGTGTGAGATTGGGCTCCGTCGACGTCGAGGTCGATAGCGAATCCGACGACCGCGGGATCCTCGGACTGGATCCGATGATCCCGGCCGGGGCGCTCTCGATGAAGGTCGTCGTCTCGATGGATGCACCTGGCCTGGATCTCCGGGCGCGGGAGGCCCTCGCCACCTGGGCCGTCGATCACTGTCCAGTCACGGACACGGTCACTCGCTCGGTGCCCCTTTCGCTCGAAGTGCGCTGAGACTGGACGGCGCGCCGTTACGGCTTCGGATGGTCGGCCACGAAGTCCAGGACCGAGTCGGCGAACGACGACGAGATGTCCGGTGCGTGGCCGCCTCCCGGGATCGTCCAGAGCTGGACCGCCGCGCCTGACCTGCATCCGGACCATTCCGCGACCGACGTCTCGGCCGGGTCGGCTCCGTCGGTCAGGAACGCGTCCACATCGACCTTGGCGCTGAGCGGGGACGGTGACGTGCCACACCCGTCGTACGTTGCCCAGGTCTCGGCCGTCTTCGCTGCGCCCGGGTAGGGCCCGTCGGTGAGCCCGCCACCCTCGTAGCGAATGACGTCGTCGGCCGTGCCGTGGATCTGGGCGACCGACACGGGCTCGCTCGGCGCGCAGTCGGCCGGGTCCGCGAAGGTGGCGCCGGCCAGGCTCACGATCGCCGCAACGAGGCCGGCTTGATCGCAGGCCATCCGATACGACATGAAACCGCCGTTCGAGTGGCCGACGAACGCGATCCGCTTCGGGTCGATGGCGAGCTTCGCCTGGATCTCGGCGATCACGCCGGTGAGGTAGGCCACATCGTCGACGGCGGACTTGCCGAAGTTGCAGCAGGCGTTGGTCGCATTCCAGAATCGGTAGCCGTCGCTGTCGATCGTCCCATCGGGGTAGGCGTAGACGAACCCACGAGCATCCGCCGCCGGAGCCAGCCCGAACCAGCCGTCTGTGCCCAGGCCATGATCCGTGTAGCCGTGCAGCAGGATCACGAGGGGTGCTGGCTGGGTCGCGTCGTACGACGCCGGCACATGGACCGTGACAGGACGTTCCCCACCGACGACCAGCTTCGGCAGAGGAGTGGCGACCTCGGACGGCGCCGACGGCGATGGTGCCGCCGTCGTCGGGGAGGGGACCGATGGCGACGCCGCACCTGCGCAGGCTCCGGCGACCAGGCTGACGAGGGTCGCGAACACGAGCATGCGGCGTCGCATGCCGGGAGCCGGGTCCTGCAGCGTCTCCATCGACTCGAGCCTCATCGCTGACCGTGCGTTTCTAGTTTGACCGCCGCGTCGATGCCACATATCGTGATAACCGTGGATAGCATGTTTGGGTCGGCGCCGGATGGAATCCCACCGCATACGAGGTTGGCTGGTGAGTGAACCCATCATCTACACAGCGTTCGGGGGAGGGATCTCCGGACTGGTCACAGGGCTGCTCCTGAGACCGGCGAACGAGTTTACGTGCGAAGGTGGGATGGGCGAACGCCAAAACATCCTTGGAACTCCCGAGCAGTGTGTGAATGCGCTTGGGTCGGACGTATTGGGCCTGGTGGGGGCGCTGGACCCACTGATCGCCGCCGGCGTGGTCGGAATGGCCTTCTTCTTCGGCGGCTGGTACTTGCAAAGCAACAAGGCGACGTAGGCGCACCCTGACTCCTGCGGCCTGCGCGGATAGGGCGCCAGGCGTCCCGACCACGGGTCAGGTGGTCCCACCGGGGCCAGGCGGATAGGGACGTCCCACGCACCTCAGAAGATGAGCTGCCCCAGCGCGTAGCTGATCGCCAACGTGCCGAGTCCGACCGCCAAGGTCCGAGCCACCGTCCGACCCACATGCATGTGCCCTGTCCGGGCGCCGACGATCGAGGTCACGACCAGCGATACGGCGACCGCCGCGAAGATGGCCCATGCCTCGATGGCGACCGGAGCGAACACGGTGATGAGCAGCGGGATCGCCGCCCCGATCAGGTAGGCGATCGACGCGCCGACTCCCGCCACGATCGCGTGCGTTCTCGTGATCACCTCGAGGATCCCGTGTTCGCTCTCGAGCTGGGCCGCGATGGCATCGTGGGCACTGACCTGCTCCGCCACGGCGTGGGCGAGCTCGGGCGACAGCCCCTTCGCCTCGTAGTAGGCGATCAGCTCCGCGAGCTCCGCCTCGGGCGACGTTGCCAGCGACGCCGCCTCATCGGCTGCCGCCTTGAGGTGCGCCTCCCGCTCGGCGTCGATCTCGGCCCACTTCGCGCCGCCGGCGGCGAGCATGCCCGCGATCGTGGCCACCGTGGCGGCGATGAGGAGTGCCTCATCCGTGGCGCCGGCGCCGGCGAAGCCCTCGAGGATCCCGGCGGTCGCGATGATCCCGTCGTTCGCGACGGCGGTCCAGGACCGTAGCGACGCCTCGTCCGTCAGCACCGCCTGGATCCCGGCCCGGAGGTCGCGGGGCGGTGTGGCGGATGCCAGGTCGCCCGGTTCGGTCGTCACCCGCCGATCCTACGACGCGACAAATCCGCATATGCTGTGACCATGGCGCATGTGATCGACTACATCGAGCTCTCGGTCGACGATCTGGAGCAGTCGAAGGCCTTCTACGCGAAGGCGCTCGGATGGTCCTTCAACGACTACGGCCCCGACTACGCGGGGATCAAGGACCCAACGACCGGCGGCGAGTTCGGCGGACTGTCGGCGCAGCCGGTCGCATTGCGCGGCGATGGGGTGCTGGCCCTGATCCGCAGCGACGATGTCGAAGCGGCTCTGGCCAGCGTGTTTGACGCGGGTGGCCGCGTCGCGGCGCCGATGCACGACTATCCAGGCGGGCGGCGGTTCACCTTCGCGGATCCCTCCGGGAACGTCCTCGGGGTCTACCAGCCCTCCGAGTAGCGCCTCGTTTCAGCACGGGGTTCATCGCTTCTTCCCCCCGAAGCCGGGGATCGCCGTGGCCTGCTGCATCCACGACGCGACGGACAACGCGCTCGCCAACCGCGACGGGGTCGCCGCCGGCGCCGACTCGCCGCTGAGGGCAGCCCGGCATCGCCGCGGCGGTCGCGCCGCGCGCGATGTCACCGCGTCGGCGCGGATCGGGTGAGGCGGCGGCGGACGTTCTCACGGAGCAGGGCGAGGCCCGACCGGGCGAACACCCCGAGGAGCTCGGATCCGCTCATGCCACGCGGCCGGTGCGCTCGCAGGACCCGCTTGAGTGCGGCTGCCAGGACGAGCTCGTTGTCCGCCCGGAAGTTGCGACAGTGACGTCGGTACTCCCGGTCAGGCGCCTCCCGCGCCATCGTCCGGTACAGCCTGTCGAAGGCGAAGGCCTGTGCCAGGCGGGACGAGGCACTCCAGTACCTCCGGCCCTTGGAGTCCGTGATGCCCGACGTCGAGGCCGAACCCTCCTGGACCATCGAGCACGACCAGTACATCGCCTTGGCCTCGGCGGCAAGCATCTGCGCCACCAGCACCACCTGCGGGTACACGAGCGCGGCGTCCGACCCCCGTTCCAGCTCCCGATCCAGCAGCGGCAGGGCCTGGCGCACGGCTGAGCACCGGTAGATGAGGCCCGGCGCATGCGACGCCGCCGCTCGAAGGTCCGCATCCGTGATCCGCTCGGTCGCGTCCTTGCCGCGATAGAGCCCGCCGTCCGATGTGAGCCATTGCGTACAGACGAAGTCCGGCCGCTCCGCGGCGAGCCAGCCCATCAGCGCCTCGACGTGGCCCGGTCCCGGGGCGAACACGTCATCGTCCGCCACGAGCATCACCCACTCGGTGTCGCATTCCGAGAGCGCACGGATCAGCGTCCTCGCGTACCCGCGGTTGGTGTCGCTGCGGACCACCTCGAGGCGAGGGCCCCGGTACCGCTCCAGCGACCGGGCGGTGTCGTCCGACGATCCGTCGTCGTAGAAGACCGCCGACACGGCGAGCCCATCGGCTTCGGTCCACGGCGCGATCTGCGCAGCGAGTCGAACAGCGTCGCGTGACCTGTTGAACGTGGGAACGGCGAGGGTGAGTGAGACGTCCATCGGGGTCCTATGTTGGCGCCTGAGCGCGACCTGCGCGTTGCGGCTGCGGCAATCTGCTGATGTAGGCGAAGACCGGCTTGTCGCCGGCCGCGGCCTTCGCTGGGCTTGCCCTGCCAGTCATGGCGGCCGGCAGTGTTGGCCGTGATCCGTCTTCAGGCGACGTCATCCCTTACTCCTCATGCGTCTGCATCGGGCGCCTCCATGCGCTCGAGGAGCGCCAGCGTCGTCTGCCAGCTCCGGATCGTCATCGACTTGTAGGCTGGCGTCCCGACGATCTTGCCGAGGCGGCTCTTCGTCCGTTGCGCGCTCAGGCGCTGGGAGTAGATCACGCCGGTTCCGGGCCACACCTCGTCGACGCCGGGCCGCGGGTCGAAGACCTTCATCGCCGTCGCCGCGTTGATCCCCATGAGGAAGACCGCGTCGCTGTGGTACGTGTCGGGCTGGTCGCCGAAGCCCTTGGGCCGCTTCCGGACCACCGCTCGAAGCTGGGCGAGCGTCAGGACGAGCACGGCGATCAGGTCGCTGTCGAGCTTGAAGGTCTTGGGCAGCGCTTCCTCGAGCTCTCGCTTGATCGCGGCCGCGGATCGATCGGAACTCAGGATCACGTTGCCGCTGGCGATGTAGGTGGAGACCTTCGTGTGGCCATGCGATTCGAGGAGGTCGCGCAGGGCCGCCATCGGCACCTTGTTCCGGCCGCCGACGTTGATCCCGCGCAGGAGGATGAGGTATCGGGTCATGCCTGTGCATGATGACGGCTTGGCGGGCGTCGCCGCTGACGAACTTCGGGGTAGGGGAGGGCCAGTGCCCGCGGCATCGACCATCTCGGGCGGAGACGCCATCATCGACCCCACATGAACAAGGACGTCAACGAGCAAACCATGCCCGACGACACACGAGTCGATCGCTGGTTGTGCGCGGTGCGCCTGGTCAAGACGCGGCCCATGGCCACCCAGCTGTGCGAAGGCGGGCACGTCCAGGTCAACGGCAACCCGGCAAAACCGTCGACGAAGGTTCATGCCGGCGACGTGGTGCATGCGTTGATCGCCGAACGTGAGCGGATCGTCGAGGTCGTCCGGCCGATCGACACGCGCGTCGGCGCGCCGGTCGCCGCCACGTGCTACGTCGACAACAGCCCACCACCTGTCATCAGGGAGATCGCGCCCGGCATCAAGGCGATCCGCGGGGAGGGTCGGCCGAGCAAGCGCCTTCGCCGCGAGCTCGAGCGGATGCGGCGGGACGGACGCGGGTCCTAGCCTCTCGCGCAGTGCGCGTCCTGCCACCGGCATCGCCAGTCCGAGACGCTGCGCTAACGGGCGTGCCGCAGCATGCCGTCGACAACCGGCACCGCGACGCTCCTCGAAGCCGTGATCTAGGCGTCGACCGTGCCACTCATGACTTCAGCGCCGGGCGGGACTGAACATGAAAGACGACGCATTTCGCGAATACCAACGGGCCAGTCGAGTCATCGCCGGGGGCTCTGTCTTCGGCCTCGTCGCCCTTGGCGTATTCGGGCTCCAGGCACTGCCTTCGCTCGTCGGGCTTCTGTCTGTGATCGGCGCCGGTCTGGCTCTGATGGGCGCTGGGGCGGCGATCGGCGCGGTCATCGGTTTCCTGTTCGGGATCCCCCGTCAGCTCCAGGAAGCCGCGCCTTCACCCCTGACCCCGGAGGGTGATCGGGCACCGCAGCCCGGCGTGCCGTACGCAGGGAATACGAGCCTCGAACAGATCTCGGACTGGCTGACCAAGATCATCGTCGGTGTCGGGCTGACGCAGCTGGTGAACGTCCCGTCGGCGCTGGCATCGCTCGGCGCAGTCGTGGGCCCGGCCCTCGGTGGCTTCGCGGGCAGTTCGATCTTCGGCGTCCTGGAGTTTCTCTACTCCACGATCGTCGGGTTCTTCGCTGCCTACTTGTGGACTCGGCTTCGGTTGACGTCGCTCCTTGTCGAATCCGATGAGGAAGCGAAGAGGGCCGCCATGCACGAGGATGAACTTCGTGCGCTCGAAGCGAAGACCGAACTGCGCGCGATCACGTCGCCGAGCGAGACCCCCGCGACCGGCGAGACACCTCCTGCGGTCCCTCCGTCAGGCGCGTTCGAACCGCGCGAGATCCGGCTGCTTTGGGTGGATGACCGACCGAGCAGCAACGCACGGGAGATCGAGCAGCTCAAGGCCCAGGGCATCCAGGTCGTGACGAGGACCGACTCCGAGGATGCGCTGGCGGACCTGCGGACAGGCGGTGCCAAGTACGACGCAGTCATCACGGATCTGAAGCGAGGCTTCGACACCGAGGCCGGATACAAGTTCATCGAAGCCGCCCGATCGATGATGGGCGACTCGACGGTGCCGTTCATCGTCTATACGGCGTCGTCCAATCCGAACGTCGATGCCAACGCGCGGAAGCGCGGCGCGATCGGCGGCACCAATAGCCCGATCCGTCTGTTCGAATTGGTCAACAAGGCGCTCCACCGGCCAGTCCAGACGAAAGAGGGGACGAGCGAGCCGTAGTCGAGCCTCGCGGGCGGAGTGGGGGAGCCGTCGCAGTCATCATGCGTCCGTCGGCGAGATGTCGCCGAAGGCGGTTCGCGGTGGCACCCTACGGGTGATGAAACCCGGGATGCCGGTCCGATGTCGGCGGTGACGTTCTCTCCTGCGGTCCTCTTTGCCACGCTGGACACCGAGCGCGTCCGGCGCGACCTGTCCTGGACTGCCCTCGAACGCGAGATCGGCGTCAGCGCCGGGACGATGAAGCGCCTGCAGACGCACGAGGTCTTCGAATTGGACGGCATCCTCTTCGTGACGCAGTGGCTGGGGCGCGACATCGAGGACTTCACGGGCGAGCTGGATGTCGATGCCCGCGAGGCGACCACGCGATCTCGCAGGTTCGACCCACCCACGCTGTTTGAGGCAGTCGATGACGTGCGCCGCCAGCGAGGGCTCACGTGGTCACAGCTGGCCGCCGATGTGGGGCAGCTCCCCCGCACGCTGGAGCGCCTGCGCCTCTACCGGCGCTTTACGGTGAGCGAGGTGCTCCCGATCACCCAGTGGCTGGAGCGCAGGATCCTCGAGTTCACGCGTGTCGGGCCGGCCCCCGAAGCGTTGCGGGGGGCGAGCGCTGTCGAAGTGCGTGACGAGGGCTGAAGCGCGATGGAGCCACGCGTCGGCATCGCGCACATCGAGGTCACCACGGCCGACGGAACGTTCTCGATCGATCGGGAGGCCTTTCCGGACTTCGACCGGTATGCCCGCCTCGGCGTCCACATCCAGTCGGACCAAGCCCGGATCGCGACACCGCCCCCAGGCTATGTCGAGCTCGCGCTGACGGCGCTGGCCGACGCCTGCCGGGAGCTTGGCGTCCCGCACGCCGACATCGCCTTCGTCGACACGGTCGTCCCGCCGCCGCAATTCGGGCCTCGCTACGGCTTCAAGGGCGCATTCACGACTGACCGGCCCGAGGTCGTCTGGATCTTCGCGAACTGGACTGGTCTCGACGAGCTGCGGACGGTCATACGCCACGAGGCGGCGCATCTTGCGTTCGCGCGGACCCACACGGTCGAGGAGTCGGCCGGCCACACGGGACCCTCCGAGGACTTCGCGCTGGCGTTCGAGAACGCTTCCTAGGCGCCTCGCCCGCAGCACGGCGTCAGACGTGCGGCGCGACGCCCTCGGCGAGTTACCGCATGGCCTCGTCTGAGAGCGACTACCCCGACCTGCCGATGGCGTTCCTCAACATTCTGACCGAGCTTGATCGCTGGCTCGACATCAACCTGACGATGCCGCCGATCGAGGACCCGAGTTGCCCCGGTACGAGCTTCCAACCATCGCTGGGAGACGATCGAGTAGGGGCCCGACCCGGCGTCCTGCGGTAGTAGACATAACTCACCTTATCGGAAGTAGTATCTGACGCCTGAGACGGCCCAAACGGCGTGTTCGACCGACTCTGCGGCTGACCCAAGGCCGCGAAACCTGGGGGCGACGCCCTCGAGGAGCGAACGAATCCGCCCAGGCCGCGAAGGATGACGCGCGAAGACCATCAGCCGCGTTTTGCGAAACTGCAATGGAACCCGGCCTGAAGCGACACCTCGGGGCGATGCCTGTGGAACCGCCGCCCGACTACCATCGGGGGGACCCAGAGCACGTGGCGAGGAGCCGAGCTGAGCCAAGTGAGTGCGACGCCGCCGAGGAGGGCTCGCGGCGCGCCACAGACCCCTGTCTTTATCGCGTCGTCGTCGATGGCCGTACGCCCGCGATCGCTACGAGCGTCGATCTCGTCGTTCGCCGACGGGATTCGACGGCTCGATCCGCTCCGTGGCATCCATCCATTGCTCTTCGGCCTCTACCCGATCCTGTTCCTCTGGTCGCAGAACGTCGGTGAGGTCGGCTTGGCCGACGTCGAAGACGCCTTCCGACGGGCGATCCCGATCCTGCTCGTGGCGACGACGCTGTTCTGGATCGCGCTCAGGGACCGTCGACGCGGTGCCCTCATCGTCACGCCGGCTGCCCTGGGATTCCTGCTCTTCGGCCAGGTCGCCCGTTTCCACGTGTCTGCTGATGTCGAGACCGCTGCATGGATGGCGATCATGACGATCGCGTTCGTGGCAGCGATCTGGCTCAGCCAGGCTTGGCTGACGCGACTCGATACCGCACTCCTCCGCGTTGCCGTGATCCTCGTCGCGGTCAGCCTCGTCTCGATCGTCCCGACGGCCGTGGAGGAGGTCCTCGCCGTCAAGCCGGTCCCCACGACCGGACGGGGCCTGCCCACGGTCACCGCGGCCGCCAAGCGTGACGTGTACTGGCTGGTCTTCGACCGGTACGGTTCCGACCGCTCGCTCCAGCTGCAGTTCGGGGTGGCCAACCCGCTGACGCCATGGCTTCGCGACCACGGCTTCGAGGTCCTGTCCGACAGCCATGCCAACTACGTCGGAACGGCGCAGTCGCTGGCGACGACGTTGAACATGACCCCGCTCGATCGGCTCATGCGAAGCGTCCCGGCGACGAGCCCGAACTATGCGCCGCTCTACGGCACCCTCCAGGGATCGCGCGTCGTCCGACAGTTCCAGGCGCTCGGCTACCGGTACCTGCATCTGGGCTCGTGGTGGAATCCGACGCGGACCGACTACGCGGCCGATCAGAACTACAACGCCGACATCGTGCCGGACTTCACGTCGGTGGTGATCGAGACCAGCGTGATCCCGAATGCCATCGAGGCCCTCGGGATCGACACGCTGCCGCCGACCGAAAGCGCGAAGCACCTCAAACACAACACCTACGCGCTCGACACGCTCGACGGCCTCCCGGGCGAGGCTGGGCCGAAGTTCGTCGTCGCCCACGTCCTGCTCCCCCACCCGCCCTACATCTTCGACCGCGACGGGCGCTACATCACCCCGGATGAGGCGGCGACCCTCGATCCCGACGACGCCTGGCATCGTCAGCTGGACTACACGAACAGCCGCCTCATGCGCTTCGTCGAGGGCCTCCTCGCGCTGCCCGAGGACCGCCAGCCGATCATCATCCTCCAGGCCGACGAAGGGCCATGGCCCGAGCGATACGCCGCCGACAAGGTCGGCTTCGACTGGCAGCGGGCGTCGGCGGACGAACTCGACATCAAGTTCGGGATCATGAACGCGTGGTACGTCCCGGGCGCGGCGGACCTGCAGTTGCCGCAGTCGCTCACCGCGATCAACACGTTCCCCGTCCTCTTCGATCGCTACTTCGGCCTCGACTACCCGCTCTTGCCCGACACGGTGCGGACGTCACGAAGCTGGACGCAGCCGTACCGGTTGATCGATATCACGACGCGACTGGCAAGCTCCGACTGACCCAGCACGATCCCGGTCGCGGGCGACGGCGCCTACGCCCGGCAGGCGAGGTACGCGTACAGCGGCAGGTCGAGCGCCACGTGCCAGGCGATCGGCACGAGCAGTGAGCGCGTCCGGATCGCGATGAGCCCAGCCACGAGACCTCCGACCCCGAGCACCACCGTGAGCACGAGCGGCGAGCCGCCGACGTCGGAGCCGCTGCCGTGGGCGAGCCCGAACACGACCGCCTGGGCGACCACGGCCACCCAGATCCCGGTCACTTTCGCCGTCCAGGCCATCATCGCGCCGCGGTAGGCCAGCTCCTCCATCACGCCGTTGGCGGCGGCGAAGACGAGCGCCGGCACGAGAAACCCGAGGTTCGTGAGGTCGAGCGAGAACGTGCCGAAGAACGGCCGCGCCAGGAGCGCGCCCAGGAGCAGGCCGAGCGGCCCGAGCACGACCGCTCCGACGATCGCCAGACGCACGACCCAGCGCGCCGGCCAACGCAGGAACAGGTCGCCGCGACGGACGCGCAGGACGCTCGCGAGGAGCGCGAGGACGCCAAGCGTCAGGATCGCCTCGGTCAGCCGCCAGACGGCCGGTGGCGAACCGAGGCTTGTGCAGTCGGCGCCGCCGGGGTCGGCGACGGGCGCCACCAGCAGGTTCCAGCACAGGCTCACCGCCACGGGGATCGGGGCCGCCCAGGCCCAGCGGACGGGCGCGTTGCGCCCGATCGCCACGGCGGCACCCGCCACGAGGCCGACGAGCACGAACGGGCGCGTCCACGGGACCGCCGCCGCCAGGACGATCAGCCCGATCGGCACGGCGGAGCGGGCGAACTCGCGCAGGTCGCTGGGCATCGCCCGTCGGGCACTCACTCGCGGATGATGCCATCGGGGCGAGGCGCCCGGATCACCGCCGCGTCTGGCCCGTTCACCCGTCCACGGAGCGTCCCGACTATCATTCGGTCGCCCGCGAGACCCGTCGTCCCGGAGGAGGACCTCTGAGCTCGAACCCCAGCCCCGGCTCCCCGCGCCCGCCGGGCCGTTTCGTCGCGCTCTACCCCATCCTGCTCGCCGCGTATCCGGTCCTGTTCCTGTGGTCGCAGAACGTGGGCGAGACGCAACCCAACGACGTCGTCGGCCCGATCGTGATCGCCATGGCGGTGGCGGCGCTCCTGACGTGGCTCGCCGGGCGACTCCTGGGCGACCGTCGTCGCGGGGCGCTCGTGGTGGCACCCATCGTCGTCGGCGCCCTGATGTACGGCCACGTCGCGAACCTGGCTCGCCCCCTGCACGTGCCGGGCCTCGTCCAGCAGGCTGCCTGGGTCGCGCTCACGGGCATCGCGTTCGTCGCAGCGATCCGGCTGCCGGTGCCGAGGCTGGCGGCCCTCGACGTGTTCCTGACCCGGGTGACGACCGTCCTGATCGTCGTCACGCTGGTCCTCATCGTGCCGTTCCAGGTCGGCAATCTCCTCGACCGGAGCACGGTCGCCACGGCCGCACAGGTCCAGACCGACACGTCCGCCCCGAAGCGGGACGTCTACTACCTCGTCTGGGACCGCTACGGCTCCGACCGCTCGCTCGAGCTCCGGACCGGCCTGAAGAACGACCTGACCCCGTGGCTCCAGGACCACGGCTTCACGACGCTCCCCGACAGCCACGCGAACTACGTGCGGACGACGATCTCGCTCGCGACCACGCTGAACATGGAGCACCTCGACCAGCTCATCACGCCGCTCAACCCCGACAGCCGCAGCTTTCGCCCGCTCGACGACCTCCTCCTGGGCCCGACGGTCCCCCGCCAGTTCCAGGCGCTGGGCTATCGCTACATCCACATCGGGTCGTGGTACGACGCGACCGACATCGACCCGTCGGCCGACGTGAACTACAACTGGGAGGGGACCTCGGACTTCCTCGAGCAGCTGTACGCCGCGAGCGCCGGGCCGGCGTTGACGAAGCGCCTCCACCTCGCCTCGGTCGTGCCGACCCACAGCGAGGAGCACTACGAGCACGCCGCCTTCGAGCTGGAGAAGCTGGACGACATGGTCGACGAACCGGGCCCGAAGTTCGTCTTCGGGCATGTCCTCCTCCCCCACCCTCCCTACGTCTTCGATGCCGACGGCAGCCCGTTCACGAGTGACGAGATCGCGTCGCTGTCCCAGCGCGAACGATGGGAACGCCAGCTCGCCTACACGAACGCCCGGATCCGGTCCCTGGTCGAGGAACTCCAGGCCCTCCCCCCGGAACGGCAGCCGATCATCATCCTGCAGGCGGACGAGGGCCCCTACCCCGCCGCCTACGCGGCGACGCGGAACGTCTATGACTGGTCGACCGCGACCGCCGACGAGCTCGAGGTGAAGTTCGGGATCATGAACGCGTGGTACCTGCCCGACGGCGAAGACGGCCTCGGCCTCTACCCGACGATGACGAGCATCAACACGTTCACGACCCTGTTCGACGGGTACTTCGGCCTCGACTACGAGCAGCAGCCCGATACGATCTACACGTCGAAGAGTTGGCTCCTGCCCTACGACATGACCGACGTCACGGAGCGCATGCCGACCCTGCGCTGAGGCGCGCGGGCGGGACCGCCGCGCTTACCGGCGGCGGAGCAGGAAGAGCACCCTCGGGCTGTCCTCGATGGCCTCCTCGGCGACGGTCTCCCAGCGGGCTCCGGTGGCGGCGCGGAACCCCTCGAGCGTGTAGTCCGGGAAGACGTCCTTGCGGGTCGCCAGGAGGTGGCGGACCATCGGGTCCTCCTTGGGCACGAACTCGACGATGGCCCACGGCGCGAGCTGGGCGAACAGCTCGAGCAGCATCGGCAGCGGCACGTTGCGCGAGATCGCGATGTGGTGGACGAGGGCCAGCGCGAGGATCACGTCCGGGTCCGCCCGCTCGAGGAGCGATCGGCGCTCGGTGTTCGCCCAGCCGATGCCCGGGCTCGGATTGGCGACATCGAGGATCAGCGGCAGGATGTCGCCGCGCTTCTCGGTCCGGATCTGGCGGTAGTTCTGCTCGGCCGCAGCCGGGTCGATATCGAACGCGAGGACGCGTTTGCCGGCGGCGGCCGCGATGCGGCTGTAGCGACCGGTATTGGCCCCGAGATCCCAGGCCCGCGGACCCGGTACCTGCCCCACGAACCTCTCGACCAGGCGCTCCTTGGCCTGGGTCGCGCGGTCGTTGTAGCTCGTGTTGTCCGCGTAGTCCGACCACTCGGTGCCGGCCGGCTTCCAGGACAGGCTGGCGACGGTGTTGCGCAGGTTGCCGATCAGCCCGATCAGCTTGGTCCGGCTGATCCGCACGCTCCGGGCGGTCTTGCCCTCATCGTCGTCGGCCGCATGGCGGACCTGGGCGTTGGCGTGCAGGTGCAGGTGCGAGAGCAACCCGAAGTTCAGGCGCGTGCGCCACGGCAGCAGGCCCTTCGCGAGATCGAGCGGCACGCCGTCCGGGTCGGCCCGCAGGAGCGACGCCAGGCGCACGTCGCGGCGGGCCATCAGCGCCAACGGTGCGAGGAAGTGCTCGCAGAACTGGCGATAGGCCACCCACGGGGTGCCGTCCTCGTGCGGCTCGAACGAGAGCGAGTCGATCATGATCGGGCGGCCGTCGCGGAACTGGACGTTGTAGGCCGAGGCGTCCTTGAGGGTCCAGCCGGCCGCGAGCGCCTCGAGTTCGACGTCGAGCGTCAGCAGGCCGGCGTCCTTGAGCTCGCCGAACGTCCACTCGTAGGGATAGGAGATGAACTCGATGGGTTCGGGGGCGATGACGGCCCGGGCGTCCGCGGTCGCCGCGGCCGAGAGGGGCGCCTCGGCGTGGGCGATCAGTCGACCCGACGAGATCAGGCGGTCGGCGAGCCCACTGGCGACGAAGGCCTGCCAGTCATCGATCGACGCCGGACCGATCTGGCGGTACAGGACCCCGTCGCGGCGGTAGATGAACCCGCCCGGGTCCCGCCAGGAGCCGGGATCGCGTTCGACGGCCGGTGTGGTGGCCCGGGTGGGCGCCTCAGTCGGTGCCGGCTGGGTCATCGGCGGCCGTCTTGTCCTCCTTTGGCCCACGGACCGCGTGGAGGAACCGCGCGATCTGTGTCCGGAAGAAGATGGGGATCGCGATCACCGCCGCGATCGCCGCCTGGATGATCAGGCTCCCCGAGCCGGGGTCGATGTAGGCGAGAAGATGGGTCACGGATCCTCCGCTTCTGGACCACGCTCCCTGCTGGGGGCGACGGGCCCGTGCTCGCCAGATACTACCGCGTGGCCCCGGCTGTGGCACGGACGGTCCTTGCTCGAGGACCTCAGACGTTGCTTCCGGTCACGATGACGACCGCCGGGCCTGGTGGCGGATCGCCCGCGAGCAGGCCGGCCCAGGAAGCCGCCGCGGCGCCTTCGACGGTGATGCCGAGCTCGGCGGTGAGCTCGTCCTGGGCGACGCGCAAAGCGTCCTCGGACACCAGCACCATGTCGTCGACCCGGCCCGGCATCAGGCCGACGGCATTCGGGATGGCGACGCGCGAGGCGATGCCGTCGGCATAGGTCGCGGCGGTCGGGGTATCGATCGGCCGTCCGGCGCGCCAGCTCAGCGTCATCGCCGAGGCGGCTTCGGCCTGGATCCCGACCACCCGGCATGTCGGCAGGGTCGCCCGGAGCCAGCCACCGACCCCGTTGATGAGCGCTCCGTTCCCGACGGGCACGGCCATGACCGCCGGGCTGGGCAAATGGCCAGCCTCGACCGCGTCGGTCAGCTCGACCGCCAGCGTGGCGGCGCCGGTCGAGATCCGCGGATCGTCGCCGTCGACGAGGAGCTCCGCGTCGTGCTCGGCCGCGTAGGCCTCCGAGGCGCCGCGGGCCTCATCGAAATCCTCCCCGACCTGCGTCACCGTCGCGCCGAGCGCCCGCATCCGTTCGACCTTGCCGCGGTTGGCGTTGCGCGACGAATAGATGACCGCCGGGACACCGAGCGCCCGCGCCGCGTACGCGACGCCCTGCCCGAAGTTGCCAGCCGACACGGCGACGATCGCGCGCTCGGGTCCGATCCTCCCCTCCCCCGCCAGGGCGTGGACGACGATCCACGTCCCGCGGCCCTTGAACGAGCGGATCGGGTTGACCGTCTCGACCTTGACGATGACGGGCACCCGCAGCCGGCGCGACAGGCCCTCGTGAACGTACTGGGGCGACTGGGTGAAGGCGGGATCGATCCGGTCGTGGGCGGCACGGATCGCCTCGACGGTCAGTTCGGGGATCGTGATCAACGCGGCCGGCGCTCCAGGCGGGACGGGTGGCGGATCAGGGCGAGAAAGAGAAACGCCCGAAGGAACCTAGATCCACAGTCGTTCCCGCCAATGCAAGCACCGGCAAGACCGCTTCTGGTTCAGGGCCCCTTCAGGCAAGGACTACGTTACCCGGCGCGACCGGCCCACGGGAAGTGACTTATCCACGAGTTTCCGGGTTCGTCGTCGCTTCCTGCGAGGGTTGTCCACAGCGTGTCCACGAAGGCCGACCCCATGACCGTCGCCGGGGCGCCGGAGACATGGAAATGCCTGAAGGAACCGAACGATCACTAGTTGCTCCGACCCCTGTAAACAAAAGTCGGATCACTAGATGTTCGCGGCCCCTTCAGGCAGGACCACCATACGACTTCCCACGTGATCGCCACACGCTGCGCACGGACCGAATCGTGACAACGACGTTGCGACGCCGCACGTCGGGCTCAGTCCAGCTCCAGCGGTCGGGTCTCGCCGTCGGCCAGGAGGGGGACACCGTCGGCATCGATCTCGAACGGACGGCCCTCGTCGATGCGCCAGCGGCCGTCCGAGGCGTGTCCCACACGGATCGCGGGGACGGCATCGATCGCGCCGCTCGCACGGAGGATCACGCCAGCGGACGTCGCGCTGGTGCCGGCCGCGATCGAGCCCGCCAGCCGCCAGGCGATGGCAGCGGCACCCAGCGGCGATCCCTCGATGAGGAGCAGGTCGTCGGGCGCGAACGGCAGACCGACGACATGATGGACGTCGCGCCCGCGCGGATCGACGTGGTTGCCGTGAAGCGTGCCGTCCGTCTCCGGATGGAACGTCCAGAGCCCGCCGGCCCTGGCCAGTTCGAGGTGGCTGAACCGCCCATCGACCCCTGTCTCGAGCAGCAGGGAGTGGCCGACCGCGTCGCCGCGGACGACGACCTCGCGCCACCGCCGGCCTCGGCGCCCCTCGGCGACCGTCCAGGTGATCGCGGCACCGTCGTCGAGCGTGCCCCAGCCGGCCACGCGGAACGGGGCGCTCATCGTTCCGCGCCGACCGCCTTCGCTTCCACGAGGTCCTCGGCCCAGTGCGCGGCAACGGCCTCGAGCTCGCCGGCAAGCGAGGGAGCGACGCGCCCGTGGACCCGCACGTCGCGCTCGCGGTACTCGACCTCGACCGTGCCACGCTCGCGGACGCGGGCGAGCAGCTCGCCGGCGGCATAGGGCACCGCGACATCGATGTCGATCCATAGCGATGCGAGCAGCGCCGAGATGCCGGTCCGCAGCGTGTCGATGCCGTATCCGGTCAGGGCGGAGACATGGACCGCACCCGCGATGACCGGCGCCGGCGTCTCGCCGTTCTGGGCGGAGCGGTCGATGAGATCGGCCTTGTTGAACGCGACGAGGCGAGGTTTCTCGCCGGCGCCGAGCTCGTCGAGGACGGTCTGGACCGTCGAGCGGTGCTCGTCGACGTGGGCGTCGGAGGCGTCGACGACCTCGATCAGGACGTCCGCGCGATTGACCTCCTCGAGGGTCGCCCGGAACGCGTCGACCAGCTGGTGCGGCAACTTGTGGATGAACCCGACCGTGTCGGTCACGATCGCCGTCTGACCGTCCCCGAGCTTGACCTGACGGCTCGTCGGATCAAGCGTCGCGAACAGCTTGTCCTCGGCGTGGGCGACCTCGGAGCCGACCAGGGCGTTCAGGAGCGTCGATTTGCCGGCGTTGGTGTAGCCGACGATGCCGACGGTCGGCCACAGCCGGCGATCGCGCCCGCGGGCCGCCGTCTCTCGCTGGGTCCTGACCTGCTCGACGCGCTCCTTCATCTTGGCGATGCGCGTGCGGACGATGCGGCGGTCGGTCTCGAGCTGGCTCTCGCCGGGTCCCCGGGTACCGATCCCGCCGCCGGTCCGCGACAGGTGGGTCCACAGCTTGGTCAGGCGCGGCAGTTGGTACTCGAGCTGCGCGAGCTCGACCTGCAGGCGGCCCTCGTGGGTCTGGGCGTGCAACGCGAAGATGTCGAGGATCAGCCGACTCCGGTCGATCACCTTGACCTTGAGCAGCTCCTCGAGCGCGCGCTGCTGGGCCGGCGACAGCTCGTCGTCGGCGACCAGGACGTCGAAGCCGGTCTCGCGCTTGGCCCCGGCCAGCTCCTCGGCCTTGCCCTTGCCGATGTACCAGTTCGGGTCGGCGTGGCGGCGGTTCTGCCACTCGGCGCCGACCACCTCCGCTCCGGCGGTCGCGGCGAGGTTCGCGAGCTCGGCGAGGGAATCCTCGGCGGACCAGCCGTCATCGCCGCCGGTGTCGACGGCGATCAGGAAGGCCTTCTCGATGGGGACCGCGAGGTCGATGAGCGTCGATCGGGTGGGCACGGGCCGAAGGATAGAGCCTAGGACCCGATGAGGCGACGGGCGGCCTCGAGCGCCCCGTCGATCGGCGACGACCCCGTCGCGTCGAGCCACGTGACGCCCGGCTCGGCGCGGAACCAGGTCCGCTGGCGCTTCGCGAAGGCGACGTTGCGTTGTACGTCGAGCGCGATCGCCTGTCTCCGTGGTCCGTGCCCCGTCGAGGACGGCCCATGCCTCGCGGTAGCCGATCGCGCTGAACGCCGGCAGCGCCGGGTCGAACCGCTCGCGGAGCGCGCGGGCCTCGTCGAGGAGCCCGACGTCGAACTGGGCTCGGCGCGCGCTCGCGATCCGGCTGCGCGTGCTCGGCGGCATCGAGGGTCAGGCCGAGCCAGGTCACCGGCGCCCGGATAGCCGCGCGGCGCGGGCGGGGGCGCGTCGCCGACGATCTCGGCGATCTCGAGGGCACGCACGACCCGCCGCGGGTTGCGCAGGTCCGATCCGGGCGGCCGAGGCCGGGGCGATCGTCCGGAGTCGTTCGACGAGTGACGGCAAGCCCTGTTCGGCTCGAGTCGCGCCTCCAGGTCGCGCCCGCAGCGACGGGTCGCTCGGGAGCGCGGCGGTATCGAGCCCGCGCGCGACCGCCCGCAGGTACAGGCCCGTCCCGCCGACGAGGATCGCGATGCCGCCCCGCTCGGCGATCGCCGCGAGCGCCGTGTCGGCGTGGGCGACGAAGTCCGCGACGGTGAACGGCTCGTCGGGATCGACGAGGTCGAGGCCGTGGTGCGGGACCCGGGCGCGGTCCGCGGCGCTGACCTTGGCCGTGCCGATGTCCATGCCGCGGTAGACCTGGCGCGAATCGGCGCGAGATGATCTCGGCGGGACGACCGCCGGCGATGAGCGCTTCGGCGAGCGCGAGCGAGAGGCCGGTCTTGCCGGTCGCGGTCGCACCGGCGATGACGATGAGCGGCGGCGCGGCGCTCACGCGGTCGCGGCTGCGCCCCGCAGCGCGTACGGCCCGGCGTGCTCGATGCGCACGGCGACCACGCGACCGACGCAGATCGGCGGCACCGGTCAGGTGGACGAGCTTGTTGCTCGCGGGTCCGGCCGGTCAGGCGACGTGGCGCCGGCAGCGGCCTCGACGAGGCGCGGTCGGCGGTCCTCGTGCTCGTGCGAGCGCGGCGGCGTCACGCCGCTCGACGAGCACCTCGACCTCGCGGCCGAGCCACGCCCGGTTGCGCTCGAGGCCGATCGCCTCCTGGAGCGCGAGCAGCTGGTTCAGCCGGCGGCGCTTGTCGTCCGGCGGGACGTCGTCGGCGAGCCGCGTCGCGGGCGTGCCGGGTCGCGGCGAGTACGCGGCCGCGAAGACCTGGTCGTAGCGGACGGTCTCGAGCAGGCGCAGCGTCGACTCGAACTGCGCCTCGGTCTCGCCGCAGAAGCCGACGATGACGTCGGTCGAGATCGTGATGCCCGGGACGGCCTCGCGGATCCGGGCCAGCCGCTCGAGGTAGTGCTCGATCGTGTACTGGCGGCCCATCCGGCGCAGCACGGCGTCGTCGCCCGACTGGACGGGCAGGTGGAGGTGCTCGCAGACCGACGGGCACTCGGCCATCGCCGCGATCAGCCGGTCGGAGAGGTCCCACGGGTGCGAGGTGACGAAGCGCAGGCGCGGGATGGCCGGCAGGCCGTCGGCGGTCCGCAGGCCGTCGATCGCGCGGATCAGCTCCGCGAGGTCCGGCCGGCCGTCCAGGTCGAGCCGCCGGCCGGCCCAGCGCGCCGCGTCGACGTGCGCGAACCGCGGCTCGGGCGCGAGGTCGTGGCCGTACGAGTTGACGTTCTGGCCGAGCAGCGTGACCTCGCGGTAGCCCGCCGCGGCGAGCGCGCGCGCCTCGTCGACGATCTCGTCGAACGGGCGGCTGCGCTCCGGGCCGCGGCTGAACGGCACGATGCAGTAGGTGCAGGTCTTGTCGCAGCCGTAGATGATCGGCAGCCAGGCGCTGATCGCCGACCCGCGCGCGACGGTCCCCTCCCCCACGGCCCGCGGCACGCGTCGCGGGCAGGCCGTCGGCGACGCCGACGACGGTCCGACCGACCGTGGTCGTCGCCCCGACCGCGCCGATCGGCGCCTGGGCGGACGCAAGGCCGAGCCGGTCGACGAGCTCGGGCTCCTCGTCGGGCCGCAGGAACAGGTCGACCGCCGGGTAGCGGCGGCGGAGGCCGTCCCGATCGGGCTCGCGCACGGAGCAGCCGGTCAGCACGACGCGCAGTCCCGGGTTCGCGGCCTTGAGCCGCGCGAGGTGGCCCTGGCGGCCGATGACCTTCTGCTCGGCGGCCTCGCGGATCGCGCACGTGTTGATGACGATGAGGTCGGCGTCGTCGAGGCCGGCGGCCTCGGCGCAGCCGGCGGCGAGCAGGCGCCCGGCCATCTCCTCGGAGTCGCAGCGGTTCATCTGGCAGCCGAGCGTCCAGACGTGGAAGCGCGGCAGGGCCAGGGCCTCGGGCAGGTACTCGGCAGCCGCTCGTCGGCGGGTGCGCTCGGCGTGCCGCGGAGCGGCGACAGGCGCCGGCTCGAAGCTGTCGAGCATCGGGCAGCGCGCGCGAGGTGGCGATCCGGTCGGTCACGGCGCCCGCCATCGTACCCCGCTCAGCTCGCCGTGAGCGCCAGACGGTCGAGCAGGCGGAGCCGACCTCGGGCGGGACCCAGAGGTCGGCGTGGGCCTCGGCGTACGGGCCGAGGTCGCCGTGGTAGTCGGTGCCGCCGGTCGCGAGCGAGGCCGAGCGACGTCGGCGACCTCGCCCACGCGCGATCACGTGTCGCCGCGTCGAACGAGCGGTAGTAGACCTCGAGGCCGGCCAGCCCGGCTTCGACGAGCTCGCGCACGATGTCCGTGCCGGGTCGCCGCCTCGCGGAAGTGGGCGAGGACCGGCACGCCGCCGGCGGCCCGGATCGCGTCGATCGCCTCGCTCGGGCCCGAGGCCCTCGCGCGGCACGTAGGCGGGCTGCTCCGTGCCCGATGAGCCGGCTGAACGCGTCCTCGACGCTCTCGGCGTGGCCCGCGGCCATCAGCGCCCGCGCGATCGTCGGGCGGCCCGAGCGCGTCGTCGTCGGAGGCTGTCGAGTCCGCTCGATCTCGGCGTCGATCGGCAGCCCGAGCTCGCGCAGCCGGGCGACGATCCGCTGCGAACCGCAGACGCGCGCTGATCGCGCTGGGCGGCCAGCGCCGCCTCGAACGCCTCGTCGTCGGGGTCCACGCCGAAGCCGAGGATGTGCAGCTCGCCTTCCCACAGCCCGAGGTCGCGGGTCACGAGCGCGTTGATCTCGACACCCGGGATCAGCGTCAGTCCCGGCCGGCACCGCGGCCGTCCGCGACCACGCGCGCGGTAGCCGGCGAGCGTGTCGTGGTCGGTGAGGCTGAGGATCCGGACGCCGGCCTCCGCAGGCGGCGGCACGAGCTCGGCGGGCGCCAGGACGCCGTCCGAGCGGGTCGTGTGCGTGTGGAGGTCGATCGTGGAGGGCCCGGGCGGCAGGATGCGACCCTCGGCCGCGGTCGGCAGCGGGTCGTGCCGCCGTCGCCGGGGCGTGCCCACGCCGCTACGCCTCGACGAGGCGCTGGATCCGCTCGATCTGCGAGCGCCCGGCCGGTCGCGGGATCGATGTCGATCTGGACCGCGTTGAAGACGACCGGGCCCTCGCCCACCTCGAAGCGGGTCGGCAGGGCGTTGATGAAGCGCGGCAGGACGGTCCGCGGCTCGAACCCGATGACGCTCCAGATCGGCCCGGTCATGCCGATGTCGGTCTGGTAGGCGGTGCCGTTGGGCAGGATCCGCTCGTCGCCGGTGACGACGTGGGTGTGCGTGCCCACGACGCGCTGACCCGCCCGTCGAGGTAGAGCCCGAGCGCGTTCTTCTCCGAGGTCAGCTCGCAGTGGAAGTCGACGAGGCGGACGGGCGGCAGCGGCTCGGACGACTCGTCGAGCAGCCGGTCGGCATCGGTGAACGGGTTCTCGATCGGCTGCATGTACGTGCGGCCCTGGAGGTTGATGACCGCGACGTCGGTGCCGTCGAGCGCGCTGGTACACGCCCCAGCCGCGGCCCGGGACCTCGTGCGTGCCGTAGTTGAGCGGCCGCAGGACCCGCTCGTTCGGCTCGAGGTACGGGTAGATCTCGCGCTTGTCCCAGATGTGGTTGCCCGACGTGATGACGTCGACGCCGGCGGCCAGGAGCGCTTCCGCGGTCGAGGGCGTGAGGCCCATGCCGCCGGCCAGGTTCTCGCCGTTGGCGGTGACGAAGTCGATCCCGCGCTCCTCGCGGAGGGCCGGCAGGATCTCCTCGAGCGTCGCCGCGGCCGGGCTTGCCGATCACGTCGCCGATCATCAGGACGCGGCAGCGCGCCCGTGCGGTCGCGGCGCGTTCCCGTTGGCCGGGTTGCCGAGGCGGGTCCGGCCGACGGGCTCGGAGGAGGCTACTTCGCGTACTCCACGGCCCGCGTCTCGCGGATGACCGTCACCTTGATCTGGCCCGGGTAGGTCAGCTGCTCCTCGATCTTCTTGACGATGTCGCGGGCGAGCCGCGAGGCCGTCAGGTCGTCGATCTCCTCGGGTCGGACGAGGATGCGGACCTCGCGGCCGGCCTGGACCGCGAACGAGCGCTCCACGCCGCTGAAGCTCTCGGCGATGGCCTGGAGGTCCTCGAGGCGCTTGACGTAGGTGTCCATCGACTCGCCGCGGGCGCCCGGTCGCGAGGCGCTGATCGCGTCGGCGACCTGGACGATCGGGGCCTCGAGGCAGGCGTACTCGACTTCCTGGTGGTGGGCGGCGATGCCGTTGACGACCTTGAACGGCAGGTTGTGGCGCTGCGCGATCGGCCGCGCCGATCGCCGCGTGCGGGCCCTCGACCTCGTGGTCGACCGCCTTGCCGATGTCGTGCAGCAGGCCGCCCATCTTGGCGATCTGGACGTCGGCGCCGATCTCGGCCGCGATGACCGCGGCCAGGTGGCTGGTCTCGACGACGTGCTTCAGCACGTTCTGGCCGTAGCTCGTGCGGAACTTGAGCCGGCCGAGGAGCTTGATGATCTCGGCGGGCAGGCCCGGGACGCCGGCTTCGTAGGCCGCCTGCTCGCCGGCCTGGCGCATGACCAGGTCGACCTCGGCGCGGGCCTTGGCGACGACCTCCTCGATGCGGCCGGGATGGATGCGGCCGTCGGCGATCAGCTTGGTGAGCGCCAGGCGCGCGACCTCGCGGCGGACCGGGTCGAAGCCGGACAGCACGACGGTCTCGGGCGTGTCGTCGATGATCAGGTCGACGCCCGTGGCCTGCTCGAGCGCCCGGATGTTGCGGCCCTCGCGGCCGATGATCCGGCCCTTCATCTCGTCGGACGGCAGGTGGACGACCGAGACCGTGTGCTCGGCGGTGTGGTCGGCGGCTACGCGCTGCATCGCGGTCACGATGATGTCGCGGGCCTTGTCCTGCGCCTCGTCGCGAGCGGCCCGCTCGATCGCCCGGGCGAGCTTGACCGCGTCGTGCTCGGCCTCCTCGCGGACGGCCTCGAGCAGGACCGACTTCGCATCCTGTGCCGACATGCTCGAGACGCGCTCGAGGGCGGCGACCTGTTCCTGCTGCGCCCGGGCGAGGTCCTCGCGGGTCTTGTCGAGCTCGCGGTCGCGCTCCAGGAGCTTGCGATCGCGCTCCTCGAGCATGTCGGCCCGCTGGTCGAGCTGTTCGTCGCGGGCCAGCAGGCGTCGCTCCAGACCGGAGAGTTCCGCGCGCTTGGCTCGGGCCTCGTCCTCGGCCTCGCCCTGCATGCGCAGCTTCTCGTCCTTCGCCTCGAGGATGAGCTCCTTCTGGCGGGCCCGCGCCTCGGCCTCGATGCGCCGGGCTTCGGAGGTGGCGGCCTTCATCGCCTGCGACGCCCACATGCCGCGGGCGAGCATGCCGAGTAGGGCTCCGCCGACGGCGGCCGCGACGGCCACCGCCACCAAGATCAATGGGTCCATCAGTGATCCTCCCATCCGGCCGTTGCGAGTCGACCGGAGGTCTAGTCGTTCGTCGGTGGCATCGAGCGCGCGGCGGGGACGGCTGATCGCCCCTTGGCGATGTCAACCCCCCTCCGTGGGCCGCGTTCGACGCCGGTTCGGGTGCTGGAGCGCCGCTCGGGCGGCGCTGGATTCATCTGGCGCGTAGCCTACGGGCCGCGGCGCGGAGGGTCAACCGAGCCGGTACCGGGACGCAACGTTCAGATCGGCCGTCGTCGCGTTCCTCGGCATACTCAAGCGCGACAGCAGCGGGGAGGTTTCCGTGGGCGACGAGCTGCCGGCGTCGGTCGAGACCGTGGTGGTCGGGGCCGGCCAGGCCGGGCTCATCATGAGCTACCACCTCGAGCGCGCCGGTCGTGAGCACATCGTCCTCGATCGGCGCGAGGCGCTCGGCGGCGGGTGGCAGGATCGCTGGGACGCGTTCCAGCTCGTGTCGCCGAGCTGGACGACCGGCCTGCCGGGCTTTGCCTACGACGGCCCCGAGCCTGACGGGTACCTGCATCGCGACGAGGTCGTCGGGCGGATCGCCGCGTATGCCGCCGCGATCGAGGCGCCGGTCCGGCTTGGGACCGCCGTGGAGCGGCTGACGGCCGATGTCCAGGGAACGCACCGATTCCGCCTCGAGACCAGTCGAGGCCCGATCCTGGCCCGTGACGTCATCGTGGCGACGGGCGCGTTCCACACGCCGCGGATCCCGGCGGCCGCTTCGGCGTTCGCGCCCCGGATCCACCAGATCCACGCCCACGACTATCGAAACCCCGACTCGCTGCCGCCCGGCGGCGTGCTGCTGGTCGGCTCGGGCCAGACCGGCGTCCAGCTCGCCGAGGAACTGCAGGAGGCCGGTCGCGAGGTGACGCTCTCGGTCGGTCACTGCGGGCGGGCCCCGCGACGGTATCGCGGTCGCGACTTCTTCTGGTGGCTGCGCGGGCTCGTCGACCGCGGGCCGGAGCTCGGCACGCCGCTGCCGACCGTCGACACGCTGCCCGATCCGCGGTTGCGCTTCGCGTGCAACCCGCACCTGTCCGGGCACGGCGGCGGGCACGACACGAACCTGCGCCGGTTCGCGGCCGGCGGGATCCGACTCGTCGGGCGGTTCGAGCGGTGCCGACGGGGAGCGGGCACGCTTCGCCCCGGACCTGTCCACGAACCTGCGGTTCGCCGACGAGTTCTTCGACCAACGGTTCCGAACCCTCTGGGACACGTTCGCGGAGCGGGCCGGTCTCGACCTGCCGCCCGACGACCGTGAGCCGTTCGACTTCGAGCCGCCCGAGGTGACCGAGCTGGACCTCGCGTCGGCCGGGATCTCGAGCGTGCTGTGGACCACGGGCTACGCCCCGGACTACGGCTGGCTCGACCTCCCGGTCCTGGGCGAGTTCGGTCTGCCGCGCCACGTCCAGGGCATCAGCGACGTCCCCGGCCTGACGTTCCTCGGGCTCCTGTGGCAGCACAACCAGGGTTCGGCGAACCTCGCTGGCGTGGCGAAGGACGCCGAGTACCTCGTGTCACGGTGGGAGCACTGAACGGGCCGGTGGCCTCCCGGCATCAGGGCACCACCTCGACCCCGCCGCAGGCCATCCACGCGCCCTCGCCGGTGATCTCGCCGCCACCGATCCGGACCGTGTCCCCCACCCGGGCGATGACCTTCCCGCTCTCGTCCACGACCACGATCGGCGTCCCCGGCCGGCCGCTGTAGCCGTGTGGCCAGATGATCGGCCGGACGAACCCGGCCGGATCGTCGAGCGCGACACCCGTGGCGTCATCGGCGACCAACACCCCCTCGATGAGTGCCGCCGGGCAACCGGGTGGCGTCTCGGAGTCGACCGGTTCCTGCGTCCGCAACGCGATCGGCGAAGGCTCCGCCTGACCAGGCGCGTCAGGTCCGCGGCAGCCGACCACCAGACAGGCGGCCAATCCGATCATGATCACCAGCCGCCTCATTCGACGACGTCTGCCTCCGGTGTCGTGGCAAGCGTCGCGGCCACCTCCCGACAGGTTTCGGGATCGAACCCGTTCCGGGCCAGGAGCGCGTAGGCCCGCTGCCGACGCTGCCGAGGATCCGCGACGCGTTCCAGGGCACGACGGTGCTTGGCCAGCAGGCGTTCCGCGGCCACCCGATCGGGCGTCACGCTCATGCCGTCAGCATCGGGCGCAGCGGCCGCATCGCGTCGTTCGGCGAGCACGAGGTCGGCGACACCCCGGTCGATGCCCTTGATCCGCAGCTCCTCGCGGATCGCCCGCTCGCCGCGCGGTCGCGCCCGATCCCGTGACTCGACCCAGGCCCGCGCGAACGCCTCGTCGTCGAGCACGCCGAATTCGATCAGCTTGGCGATGGCGCCCTCGACCAGGTCGGGACGGTAGCCGGCCGTACCCAGGCGACGGCGAACCTCCCCGACCGACCGCGAACGGGCTTCCAGGAACCGGCCGGCGGCCTCGAGGACCACCTGCGGGTCGTCGATCGCGGCCCGGCGCTCGCGGCGCTCCGTGAACGACTCGCGGCGACCCGCCATCGCGCGCTACTCGGCCTCTTCGATGCCCTCGACCGGGATCCCGACCTCGTTGATCTTGCCGCGGATGCGGCGCTCGATCTCGACCGCGACGGCCGGGGTGGCCTTGAGGAAGTCCTTCGAGGCCTCGCGGCCCTGGCCGAGCCGTGTCTCGTCGAAGTTGAACCACGCGCCGGTCTTCGAGACGACGTCCATCGCCACGCCGACGTCGAGCAGGCCGCCTTCCTTGGAGATGCCCTCGCCGTACATGATGTCGAACTCCGCGACCCGGAACGGCGGCGCAACCTTGTTCTTGACGACCTTCACGCGACACCGGTTGCCGACCGAGTCCGTGCCGGTCTTGATCGTCTCGACCCGCCGGATATCGAGGCGGACCGAGGCGTAGAACTTCAGCGCCCGACCGCCCGGCGTGGTCTCCGGGTTGCCGAACATGACGCCGATCTTCTCGCGCAGCTGGTTGGTGAAGACCAGCGAGGTGTTCGAGCGCGAGACGGCTCCGGTCAGCTTGCGCAGGGCCTGGCTCATGAGGCGCGCCTGGATGCCGACGAACGAGTCGCCCATCTCGCCTTCGATCTCGGCGCGTGGCACGAGGGCGGCGACGGAGTCGACGACGACGATGTCGATGCCGCCGGAGCGGATCAGCGTCTCGGTGATCTCGAGCGCCTGCTCGCCGGTGTCCGGCTGGCTGACCAGCAGCTCATCGACGTTCACGCCGCACTCGCGGGCGTACCCGGGGTCGAGGGCGTGCTCGACGTCGATGAACGCGGCGACGCCGCCGGCGGCCTGGGCCTCGGCGATGACGTGCTGGCAGACCGTGGTCTTGCCCGAGGACTCCGGGCCGAAGATCTCCGTGATCCGGCCACGCGGGATGCCCCCGACGCCGAGCGCGAGGTCGAGCGCGATCGAGCCGGTCGGGATCGTGTCGATCTGCTGCCGCTCGCGCGAGCCGAGCTTCATGATCGCGCCGCGCCCGAACTGCTTCTCGATCGCCAGGAGCGCCGCGTCGACGGCCTTGCCTCGCTCCGCCTGGGCCCGCTCCGTGGTCCGCTCGTCGGTCATCGCCATCGTTTCGTCACGCTCCTCATCGATCCGTTGGACCGGGCACCGGAGCGCGCCACGACGGCGACCCGGCCGGTCAGGCCTCTTCGGCGTCTTCCTCGACGACCGGCTTTTCCTTGCGCGGCTTGCGGATCAGCTCGACGTTCTGCGGCGGATCCGACAGTGGGGAAAGGCTCGGCTGGCCGAGCTTGGCCTTCGGCTTCTTCTTGGCTTCCTTGCCAGGACGGTTTCGCGAGCCCATCGCTGCGCCTCCGCGTCGTCATACAGCCTATGGGTCGGCGCTTCACGCGGACTTACCGGCGCCTTCATCCACGCTCATCCGGCCCGCGCGAGAACGCAACTCGGCCATCGAGGCGGGGAAGGTTCCGGCCCGGATGGAGGCTCGGACCCTGGCCATGAAGTCTAGGGTGAAGGTCAGGTTGTGACAAGTCGCGAGACGGTACGCGAGCAGCTCTCCGGCGCGGAAGAGATGGGCCAGATAGGCCCTCGAGAACCGCCGGCAGGCGAGGCACGGACAGTCGGCCTGGATCGGCGCCGGATCGTCCTGGAAGGCCCGATTGCGGATGTTCAGTCGACCGCCCGGCACCCACAGCTGGCCGTTCCGGGCGACGCGCGCCGGCAGGACCGAATCGAACAGGTCCACGCCTCGGTGGACCGCCTCGAGCAGGTCGGCCGGCGACCCGAGGCCCATCAGGTAGCGCGGCCGCGGATCGTCGTCGAGCAACGGGACCGCCAGGTCGAGCGTCGCGTCGCGCTGGGCCGGCGTCTCGTCGCCCGCCAACCCGCCGAGGCAGATGCCGTCGAACGGGAGGCTCGCGATGAACCGCGTCGAGGCCGCCCGCAGCTCCGGGTCCAGGCCGCCCTGGACGATGCCGAAGAGGGCCTGGTCCTCGCGTCCGTGGGCCGCGAGCGAGCGCTCCGCCCAGCGATGCGTCCGATCGGTCGCATCGGCCACGACGGCCCGTGGCGAGGTCGGAAAGACCGGCTGGTCGAAGGCGACCGCGATGTCCGATCCGAGCGCCTCCTGGGCCGCGATGGCGACCTCGGGCGTGAACCGATGCGTCGAACCGTCAAGGTGTGAGCGGAACGTGACGCCGTCCTCGTCGACGACGCGCAGGTCGCCGAGCGACACGACCTGGAAGCCGCCCGAATCGGTCAGGATCGGGCCATCCCAGTCCATGAACCGGTGCAGGCCGCCGAGCCGCTCGATCCGGTCGGCGCCCGGCCGCAGGTACAGGTGGTACGTGTTGGCGAGGATGATCGACGCTCCGGTCTCGGCGATCTCGGCCGGGGTGAGCGCCTTGACCGTGGCATTGGTCCCGACCGGCATGAACTGTGGCGTCTCGACGGTGCCGTGGGTGAGCGTCAGCTTCCCGAGGCGTGCCCGCGTGCCGCCGTCCGCGGGCGGCGGGACCAGGACCTCGTAGCGGGACGCCTTGCCTTCGTACGCGGCGGTCATGCGTCGACCGTCGGCGACACGTCACCGGGCGGATCGTCCCAGAGGCTCGGCATGCCGGCCTCGGCGCGCCGGGGTGGCGGGATCTCGTAGCCGAGCCCCGACAGGTGGGCGCGGGCCAGGTCCGTCGCGATGCGGCCCTGCGGCGTCCGGTCGATGAAGCCGAGGCGCAGGAGGAACGGCTCGTACACGTCCTCGATGGTCTCGATCTCCTCCGAGAGCACCGCGGCCAGTGCCGCGACGCCGACCGGCCCCGATGCGAACTTCTGGACGATCGCGGCCAGCAGCTTGCGATCGGTGGAATCGAGCCCTTCGTCGTCGATCTCCATCGCCCGCATCGCCTCACGGGCGGTCGTCTCGTTCACCCGGCCGTCGCCGTGCACCTCGGCGTGATCGCGGACGCGCTTGAGCAGGCGGTTGACGATCCGTGGCGTGCCCCGCCCGCGCCGGGCGATCGCGCGGGTGGCCGCCGGTTCGATCTCGACGCCCAGGATGGCGGCCGACCGATCGACGATGGCCGCGAGCTCGTCGTCGGTGTAGAAGTCGAGCCGGTAGGTGGCGCCGAACCGGTCCCGGAGCGGGCCGCTGATCCGCCCGGCCCGGGTGGTCGCGCCGACGACGGTGAAGGGCTTCAGGCTGAGGCGGAGTGACCGCGCCGAGGGACCCTTGCCGATCATGACGTCGAGCGCGTAGTCCTCCATCGCCGGGTACAGGATCTCCTCGACCGCGCGGTTGAGCCGGTGGATCTCGTCGATGAACAGGACGTCGTGGTCGTCGAGCGACGTCAGCACCGAGGCGAGGTCGCCCGCCCGTTCGACGGCGGGCCCGGAGGTGTACCGGACGTTCACCCCGAGCTCACGCGCCACGATCGTCGCGAGCGTCGTCTTGCCGAGCCCGGGCGGGCCGTAGAGGAGGATGTGATCGGCGGCCTCTCCCCTGCCCTTCGCGGCCTGCAGGAGCACCGAGAGGTTGGCCTTGACCTCGCGCTGGCCGATGTATTCGTCGAGGGTGCGCGGCCGAAGGGTGCCTTCGACGACGAGGTCCACCTCGTCTCCCGGGTCCGCCGACAGGATGCGCGAGAGGTCGTCCGCCATAGGACCGGAGTCTAGCACAGCTCACCGATGTTTAGCACGCATGTTCGAACGCTTCGGAGCCGTGCCGAAGTACCACTGCGCGACTAGGGCTTCGGGGGTAGGATGCTGCGATGCGCCTGTCCCGTCGCTCCGAATATGGCCTCCGCGCGCTGACCGATCTCGTGCGCCACAGCGACGACGGCCCGATCGCCCTGGCGACGCTCGCGGACCGCAACCGGCTCCCGGTCAAGTTCCTCGAGCAGATCATGGCGACGCTCAAGCACGCCGGGATCGTCCGGACGACCCTCGGGGCTCACGGCGGATATGCGATCGCGGCGGACCCGTCGGCCGTCTCGGTGGGTCGCGTGATCCGGCTGCTGGATGGCGCTCTGGCACCGCTCGGCTGCGTGTCGCTCCGCTACTACGAGCCGTGCTCCTGTCCCGACGAGGGCACGTGCGCGCTCCGGGACACGATGCTCGACGTCCGCGACGCGATGCTCGCCATCCTCGACAACCAGACGCTGGCCCAGCTGGCCGCCCGGCCCGGCCGGCCCTCGATCGATCCGGCCGGCATCCACGCCGACGCCCTGGCCGGCCGCCGTCCCTAGTCCCGGACGAGGCTCCGCAGCGCGGCCTTGACGCGTTCCTCCAGGGTGCTCGCGACGCCGACGTCCGCCAGCGCGGTCCGCGACGCCTCCCGGGCCTCGCCGAGCGAATAGCCGAGCGCCTGGAGCGCAGCGACGATCTCGCCCTCGCTCGCCTCCGCCCCCGCGGCAGCCGATCCGGAGACGGCGATCCCGGCGGCGGTCACCTTCTCCTTCAGCTCGAAGATGATCCGCTCGGCCAGCTTCTTGCCGATGCCCGGGATCGCCACCAGCACGGCCTGGTCCTGGGCGAGGATCGCGAGCTGGAGATCCGCGGTGGGCCGGCTGCCGACGATCGCGAGCGCCACCTTGGGCCCGACCCCCGTCACGGTCAACAGCAGCGTGAAGAAGCCCATCTCGTCGGCGTTGCGGAACCCGTAGAGCGCCTGCTGGTCCTCGCGCACGAGGTGGTAGGTGTGGAGCTTGAGCCGACCGCCCGGCACGGCCGCGGCGATGATCGCCGGCGCGGCGAACACCCGATAGCCGATCCCACCGACCTCGATGACGAGCGAATCCATCGCCACTGCCCCGACGACACCCTCGACCGAGGCGATCACGGTGGGCTCGCCACGCGCCTAGGAGGCGCTGCGCTTGGTGGCGCGCTCGGCCGCCCGCTCGACGGCGAGCGCCTCGCGCACGGCCCGGTCGTAGCTCGACTCGCCACGCTCGATCGGCGCGATCGCCGAGCGGTCCATGACCGCGCCGCTGCGCTCCGTGATGGTGTGCTCGGTGTTGGCCGCCCACGTCGCGACCGCGAGGGCGTCGGCGGCGTCATCGGGGCGTGGCCGCTCGCTCATGCCGAGCACGAGCTGGACCATCCGGCTGACCTGCTCCTTGTCCGCGGCGCCATAGCCGGTGATCGCGCTCTTGACCTCGTTCGGGGTCGCCTCGCGGACCGGGGCACCATGCTGAGCTGCCGCGAGCAGGACCACGCCCCGCGCCTGGCCGACGGCGAACGCGGTCTGCACGTTCTTGGAGAAGAACAGCCGCTCGACCGCGACCAGGTCCGGCTGGTGGAGCGCGATGAGCTCGTCCACCAGCGTGTGGATGGCCAGCAGCCGTTCGGGGAGCGTCAGGTCCGGGCTGGTCTCGAGACAGCCATGGTCGATCTCGCGGAGCCGTCCGCGCGACCGTTCGACGATCCCGTAGCCAAGCGCGGCGGTCCCCGGGTCGATCCCGAGGACGATCACCCGGCGACCTCGGCGTAGACGTCTTCGGGGATGTCGAAGTTGGCCGTGACCCGCGACACGTCCTCGAGGTCCTCGAGCATCTCGATCAGACGCAGCGCCTGGCGCGCCTTGGTCGAGTCGAGCTCGATCGGCTGCTTGGCGACCATCGTGGACTCGGCGGACTCGACCGCGACGCCGGCCCCTTCGAGCGCGTGGCGCACGGCCTCGAGCGTGCCCGGCGCGGTGTAGATCTCGATGGTCTCGTCGCCGTCGGTGTCGACGTCCTCGGCGCCCGCGTCGATGGCCATGAGGGCGATCTCGTCAGCGTCGGCGCCGGAGCGCGGCACCGAGATCAGGCCCTGTGGCTCGAACTGCCAGGCGACCGCGCCGCTGCCCGCCAGCTGGCCGCCGGACTTGCTGAACATCGAGCGGACCTCGGCCGCGGTCCGGTTGCGGTTGTCGGTCTGCGCCTCGACGAGGACCGCGACGCCACCGGGACCGTAGCCCTCGTAGACGATCTCCTCGAACTGCTCCGCCTCGCCGCCGCCGGTCGCCTTGTCGATGGTCCGCTTGATGTTGTCGGCCGGCATGTTGACCGAGCGCGCCTTCTCGATGGCGAGCCGAAGCCGGTAGTTCGCATCGGGGTCGCCGCCGCCCTGCCGGGCCGCCACGCTGATCTCGCGTGCGACCTTCGTGAAGAGGGCGCCGCGCTTGGCATCGGTGACGCCCTTCTGGCGCTTGATCGTTGACCACTTGGAATGACCTGACATCGCGGGCCGGAGTATAGCCGACTATCATGGCCGGACCCCCCGCGCGCTCCCTCCACGACCTACGGTCGAATCGTCCAGCAGGAGGACCGTCGAACCGATGACGATGAAGAGCGTCGACCTCCCTCACCTTCGCAGCGTCGTCATGGCCGGGCACGTGGGATCCGGCAAGACGACGCTGTCGGAACAGCTGCTGTTCAAGGCCGGGGCGATCCCACGTCTCGGGCGCGTGGACGACGGGACGGCCCACCTCGATTTCGAACCCGAGGAGCAGAAGCGGCGGGAGTCGCTGAGCCTCGCGGTCGGGACGTTCGAGAGCGATGGGACCCGGATCTCGCTCCTCGATACACCCGGCTACCCCGACTTCGTCGCGGATGTCATCGAGGGCTTCGCCGCGTCGGACGGGGCGGTCTTCGTGATGGACGCCTCGGCAGGCGTCGAGGCGGGCCTCGAGCAGGCGGTCGCGCTGGGCCGCGCGACGGGGACCGCGGCGTGCTTTCTCATCAACAAGTGCGATCGCGAGAACGCCGATCCGACCGCCGCGCTCGACGCCCTGCGCTCGGCCTTCGGCGAGAAGATCGCGCCCGTCCAGATCGCGATCGGCGCGGCGGATTCGTTCAGCGGCTACGTCGACCTCGTCCATCGGAAGGCGTGGGGCTGGGATGGCTCGAAGGAAGTCGAGATCCCGATCCCGGACGATCTGGCCGACGAGGTCGCGCGGCGACGCGATCAGCTGCTCGAGGCCGCGGCCGAGGCCGACGACGACGTCCTGACCAAGTACCTCGAAGGCGAGGAGATCTCCGATCCCGAGCTGGAGGCCTGCCTCCGCAAGGGCGTCAAGGAGAGCATCCTGGCGCCGGTCCTGGTCGGGAGCGCGACCAAGGGGATCGGCCTGCGCGGGCTGCTCGACGCGATCGTCCGCTACCTCCCCTCCCCGGCCGACGAGGCGCCGGCGACGGCGACCGACAAGGGCGGCGCGACCGTGGAGATCCCCGCCGACGAGGACGGGCCGCTCCTGGTGCGCGTGTTCAAGACCACGGCGGACCCGTTCGTCGGACGGTTGACGTATCTGCGCGTGCTGTCGGGGACGCTCCACTCGCAGGCCCACGTCTGGAACGCGACGCGCGGCGAGGACGAGCGGATCGGGCAGCTGCTCCTCCTCCACGGCAAGGAGCAGGAGCCGATCGGCGAGCTGAAGGCCGGCGAGATCGGCGCGATCGCGAAGCTCACGGTGACCGAGACCGGCGACACGCTGAGCTCGAAGGAGAAGCCGCTGACGCTGGCGCCGATCGAGTTCCCGGCACCCTCGCTGGTGCTGGCCATCGAGCCGGCATCCAAGGGCGACCTCGACAAGATGGGCCCGGCGCTCCAGCGGATGCTCGAGGAGGAGCCGACGGTCCGCCTCGAGCGCACGGCGCTCGGCGAGCAGGTGCTCCGGACGATGGGCGAGGCGCACATCTCGGTCATCACCGAGCGGCTCAAGCGCAAGTTCGGCGCCGCGATCGTGACCCACACCCCGAAGGTCCCGTACAAGGAGACGATCCGGGGCAAGACCCAGGTCCACGGCCGGTACAAGAAGCAGACCGGCGGCCACGGCATGTTCGGCGACGTGTGGCTCGAGCTCGAGCCCAACCCCGATGGCGGCGTCGAGTTCGCCCAGCGGATCGTCGGTGGATCGGTGCCGAAGGGGTTCTTCGCCGGCGTCGAGAAGGGCATCCGCGAGGCCGCGGCCGAGGGTGTCGTCGCCGGGTACCCGCTGAGCGACTTCAAGGCGACCCTCTACGACGGATCGTTCCACCCGGTCGACTCGAACGAGCTCTCGTTCAAGATCGCCGCATCGATGGCGCTCAAGGACGGCGTCCACCAGGCGAAGCCGGCGCTCATGGAGCCGATCATGACCGTCGAGATCCGCGTGCCCGAGGCGTACATGGGCGAGGTCAACCGCGACCTCAACGGCCGACGGGGCCGGGTCCTCGGGATGGACTCGAACGGCAACACCCAGATCATCACGGCCCACGTGCCCGAAGCCGAACTGTTCACCTACGCGATCGAGCTCCGCTCGCTCACCCATGGCCGGGGCACCTTCTCGGCCACGCTCGACCACTACGAGGATGTGCCCTCGCACATCGCGGACAAGGTCATCGCGGAGCACCGCAAGGTGGCCGAGACGGCCGGCGGCCACGGGAGCGGCCACTGACCCTCAGGCCGAGAGGGCCTGCGCGATGTCGAGGCGGCCGTCGTAGAGGGCTCGCCCCAGGATGGCGCCCGTGCAGCCCACCTCGCGGACCGCCTGGATATGCTCGACCGTCGCGATGCCGGCCGACGCGATGATCTCGCCGCACTCGAGGCGCACGAGCCGCTCGTAGAGCGCGAGGTCCGGGCCCTCCTGCAGCCCGTCGCGCTCGATGGCCGTCGCCTCGAACGTCGTCACGCCCGCATCGTGGAGGCGCCGGACGGCCTCGGCCGGGTCGACCCCGACCGCGTCGGTGGCCCAGCCCTGGCCCACGGCGCGGCCCCCGCGCACGTCGATGGCCACCGCGACCTTCTCGGCCCCGTGATCCGCGACGAGGCGACCGGCGAACGTCGGGTCGCGCAGGGCCGCGGTCCCGATCACCACGCGGCCGGCCCCCGCGTCGACGATGTCGGCCACGGACCTGCGGTCACGGAGACCGCCGGCCACCTCCACCTGCACCCGGTCCCCCATCGCGGCCATGAGTCGCCGGATCACCGCCCCGTGGACCGGCACGCCGGACCGGGCGCCATCGAGGTCCACGACGTGCAGCCATCTCGCCCCCGCCTCGACGAACCGCTGCGCGATCGCGACCGGATCGTTCGAGAATGCGGTCTCCCGCGCGAAATCGCCCTGTTCGAGGCGGACCACCCGCCCACCGCGGAGGTCGATCGCCGGGAGGATGTCGAACCCGCTTGCCAACCGTGCGACTCCATGTTAGCGTGTTAGCACGTTACTACGTTAGCACGACCCGATGGACCACGAGGCAAGGACCGCGACATGGCCGACGACTGGCGGACTCCCGACGCCCAGGCGCTCTTCGAGGCGATCCTCAGCCTTGAGGATACCGCCGACGCGGAACGCTTCTTCCGCGACCTCTGCACGCTCAACGAGCTGCGCGACATGGCCCAACGCTGGTCAGTCGTCCGGCTCCTCGACAGCGGGAAGCATTACGCCGAGATCTCGCGCGAGACCGGCGCCAGCACGGCGACGATCACGCGCATCGCCTCGTGGCTGAACCACGGCGAGGGCGGCTATCGCGCGGTCCTCGAGCGGACGAAGGCCGGCACCGAGCGATGAGGGAACGCCTCCGGCTGGCCGTCCCGAACAAGGGCCGGCTCGTCGAACCGACCCTGCGGCTCCTGCACGACGCGGGTCTCGTGTTCGAGGAGCACGACCGGAGCCTCGTCGCGCGCGTCCAGAACTTCGACCTGGACATCCTGTTCGTGCGCACGAACGACATCATCGAGTTCGTCGGCGACGGCGTGGCGGACCTCGGCATCACGGGCATCGACCTGCTGACCGAGACTGGCGCCGAGTTGCCGCGCGTCCGCTCGCTTGGCTACGGCCGCTGCCGGCTGGCGGCCGCCGTCCCGACCGACGCGCCCCAGCAGACCGTCGAGGACCTGGCCGGCCTGCGTGTCGCCACGGCTCATCCGAACACGGCACGCCGCTTCTTCGAATCGCGGGGCATCGCCGTCGATGTCATCCCGATCTCGGGCGCCGTCGAGGTGGCGCCGAGGCTCGGGCTTGCCGAGGGGATCGTCGATCTCGTCTCGACCGGTTCGACGCTGGTCATGAACGGCCTGCGCCAGATCGGTGACGTCCTCGCATCCGAGGCGGTCCTGGTCGCGAACCCGACCGCCGACCGCGAGCGATCGGCCGAGCTCGCCGCCATCGACACGATGATCAGCGCCGTCATCGCGGCGCGCGGCCGCAAGTACCTGATGATGAACGCCCCGGCCGCGGTGCTCACGGAGCTCGAAGCCCTCCTGCCGGCGCTCGAATCGCCGACGGTCATCCCGCTCGCGCACGAGGGGATGATCGCGATCCACTCGGTCGTCGGGGCCGACGAGGTCTGGGGCCTCCTGCCGCGCCTGAAGGCCGCGGGCGCCTCGGGGATCCTGGTGCTTCCCATCGAGAAGATCGTGCCGTGACGGCCACGACGGTCGGCCTGCGCCGACTCGACCTTGGTGCGGCCGCCGCCGGCGACCCGGAGGCGGTTCGCGACCGGGACGCGCTCGCGCGGCGCGGCGCCGTGCCCGAAGCGGCCGTGCGGGAGGGTGCCAGGGTCACGCTCGCAGACGTTCGCGCCCGTGGTGACGCGGCGGTCGGTGACGCGAACGAGCGAGTCGGTGGCGGCCGGCCCGATGGCCGCCTGGTCCTCGAGGCGGATGACCTGGTGGCCGCCCGTGACGCCCTCGAACCGCGGGTCAGGCGTGCGCTCGAGCAGGCGATCGAGCACGTCCGCCGGTTCGCCGAGACCCAGCGTCCCGCCTCGACCCGGACCACGATCGTGCCCGGCATCGAGATCGAGCGGCGTTGGACGGCCCTCGCTTCGGTCGGCGCCTACGTGCCGGGTGGCTCGGCACCGTACCCCTCATCGCTGGTGATGACCGTCGTGCCGGCCCGTGTCGCCGGGGTCGAGCGGATCGTCGTCGCGTCGCCCGCGGACCGGGATGGCCGCAACCACCCGGTGCTGCTCGGCGCTGCCGGCCTGCTCGAGGTCGATGCGTTCGTCGTCGCCGGTGGCGCCCAGGCGATCGGCGCGCTGGCGTACGGGCTGCCCGACGCGGGCCTGGCGCCCGTCGACCGCATCGTCGGCCCCGGCAACGCCTGGGTCACGGCCGCGAAGATCGAGGTCTCGGGCGAGGTCGGCATCGACCTGCCGGCCGGACCGTCCGAGGGCATGGTCCTCGCCGCGCCGCCGGCCGATCCCCGTCGCGTCGCCGCGGACCTCATCACGCAGGCCGAGCATGGCCCCGATTCGCCGGCGATCCTGGTCACGACCGAGGCGGCCTTCGCCGATGCCGTCGAGGCCCAGGTCGGCGACCTCCTGTCGACCGCGCCACGCCGGGACATCCTCGAGCGAGCCCTGCGCGACCACGGCCGGATCGCCCTCGCGCCGGATCTCGACACCGCGATCGCGTTCATCAACGCGTACGCTCCCGAGCACCTCTCGGTCGACATCGAGCCGCTGGAGGCGACGGTCGCGCGACTCCGCAACGCCGGTTCGCTCTTCGTCGGCCCGTGGGCGCCCGAATCCGCCGGCGACTACGCGACCGGCGCGAACCACGTGCTGCCGACCGGCGGGCTCGCCCGCGGCTCTGGCGGCCTGGCCGTCGAGGCCTTCGGCAAGTTCGTGCAGGTCCAGCGCGTCGATCGCGAGGGGCTCGCCTCGATCCGCGAGACCGTCGCGACGCTCGCCGAGGCCGAGGGCCTCCTGGCCCATCGCGACGCGGTCGAGATCCGGTTCGCCGACGAGACGCCCGAGGAGCTACGACGATGAGCCCCACGCCGGTCACCTTCGCCTCCCCGACCGTCGCCGACGACCTACTCGTGGGAGGCCACCGACGATGAGGTCGCGGCCCGGTACGGCATCCCGCGCGAGCGGATCGTCCGGTTCGACCTGAACACCTCCCCTACCCCGCCCGTCCTGGTCGAGCGATTGCTGGCGGCCGGGCGCTTCGAGACCAGCCTGTCCGAGTACCCGCCGTCGGACTACCGCCGGCTCGTCGCGGCCGCGGCCGCACGCTATGGCGTCGACGCAGACGAGATCGTCGTCGGTGCCGGCGCGGACGAGGTCCTGGACCTCGTCGCGAAGGCGTTCCTGGCGCCCGGCGATCGGGCGGTCGTCCCGGTGCCGACGTACGCGATGTACCGGGTGCTCACCGAACAGCGCGGCGCGGGGGTCGTCGCGGTGCCGCGTCGCGGCGCCGATGCCGGGTGGGCACTCGATCCGGACGCCGTGCGCGCCGCCGCCCGCGACGCCCAGGTCGTCTGGCTGTGCAGCCCGAACAACCCGACGGCGCTGCCAGAACCCGACGGGACCATCGAGGCGCTGCTGCGCGGCCTGGCGGCCGATGCCGCCGACGACGGTCGCCCGGCCCCCATCGTCGTCCTCGACGAGGCGTACGCCGAGTTCGCGGGTGCCACGCTCCTGCCCCTTCGGTCGGTCTATCCGGGCCTGATCGTCGTGCGGACCGCCAGCAAGGCCTACGCGCTGGCCGGCCTGCGGGTCGGGTTCGGGATCGCTCGCCCCGAGGTGATCGCGCGGCTCAACCCATATCGGCCGCCCGGCTCGGTGTCCACGGTGTCGGTGACGGTCGTGACCGAGGCCCTGCGCGACGACGGCATCCTCGGGGCCAACCTCGCGCGGGTCGAGACCGAGCGGGACCGCCTGTCCGGGGCCCTGCGCCTGGCGGGCTGGGCGGTCGGGCCATCGGTCACGAACTTCATCCTCGTCGACTTCGGCTCCGCCGAGCGGTCCGGCGCGGTCGCCGAGGGGTTGCTGACCCGGGGTCTCGTGCCACGCACCTTCCCGGCCGGCCACGTCCTGGCCGGCTCGCTTCGACTGACGGTTCGCGATCCAGACGAGAACGATCGCCTCATCAATGCCGCGAACGAGATGGCCGCGCCGACCGGCGCCGCCTCGCCTACCGCGCCCACCACGACGGAGTCGCCCGCATGACCACCCCGCTCGGCGAACTCACCATCGGCCCGCGCGAGGCGCGCCGCGTCACGGTCGCCCGGACGACGCGCGAGACCGACATCACCGTGACCCTCGGGCTCGACGGGGCCGGTCACACCGCGATCGATACCGGGATCGGCTTCTACGACCACCTCCTGGGCTCGCTCGCGCACCACGGCCTCTTCGATCTTGCCATCCAGGCGGACGGCGACCTCCAGATCGACGAGCACCACACCGTCGAGGACATCGCGCTTGTCCTCGGGTCGGCGTTTGCAGAGGCGCTGGGCGATCGCGCTGGCATCCGCCGGTTCGGCGACAGCTCCGTCCCGATGGACGAATCGGTCGCCACTGTGGTCATCGATGTCGGTGGGCGCCCGTACGCGGTGATCGACCTGCCGTTCCGCGGCGAACGGGTCGGCGGCCTGCCGCTCCAGCTCATCGAGCATGCGCTCGAGGCGTTCGCCCGGACCGCTGGCGCGACGCTCCACCTGCGTGGCACCGGCCGCAATGACCACCACCTCGCCGAGGCCGCCTTCAAGGCGCTCGGGCGAGCGCTCCGCGAGGCCTGCGAGTCCGATCCGCGCCGCGCGGGGGTCGCCTCCACCAAGGGTACGCTCGGATGAGCGACCGGCCGGTGGTCGCGGTCGTCGACTACGGTGCCGGGAACCTGGTCAGCATCGACCAGGCGCTCACGACCGTCGGCGCGGACGTGCGGATCGTGCGCGACGGCGAGGCGATCCGCGGCGCCGATGCCCTCGTGGTCCCGGGCGTCGGGGCGGCGGCGCCGGCGATGGCCAGGCTGGAGCGCCGCGAGCTCGTCGCGCCGATCCGTGCCTGGCTGGCCGCCGACAGGCCGTTCCTGGGCATCTGCCTCGGGCTCCAGCTGCTGTTCGAGACCAGCGACGAGGACGGCGCGGCCACGCTCGGCGTGCTCCCGGGCCGGACGGTGCGGCTCGAGGACGCCCCGACCCTGCCCCACATCGGCTGGAACCAGGTCGAGCGAGTGCGCGAGCACCCCCTCTTCGACGGGATCGCGGACGGCGCCGACTTCTACTTCGTCCACTCCTACGCCGGCGAGCCGGCCGGCGGCGAGACGAGTGACGAGGTCCTCGCGTCCACCGAGCATGGCCGGCGATTCGTCTCGGCCGTGGCCCGCGGGCCGCTCCTCGGCGTCCAGTTCCACCCCGAGCGCAGCGGCGCCGACGGCCTGCGGCTCCTGACCAACTTCGTGTCGATCGTGCAGGCCGCCTGATGCTCCGTCACCGGGTGATCCCGTGCCTGGACGTCGCCGACGGTCGGGTCGTGAAGGGGACGCGCTTCGTGGACCTCGTCGATGAGGGCGATCCGCCGGAACTGGCCGAGCGCTACGCGGCCGAGGGCGCGGACGAGCTGGTCTTCCTCGACATCACGGCCGCGCCCGAGCGTCGTGGCACGCTCCTGGACATCGTCGAGCGCACCGCGCGCCGAGCCTTCATCCCGCTCACCGTCGGCGGCGGCGTGCGGAGCGTCAACGAGATGCGCGACGTGCTGCGGGCCGGGGCAGACAAGGTCTCGCTCAACACCGCGGCGGTCGCGGACCCGACGCTGGTCGCGCGGTGCGCGGGTCGATTCGGGCGCCAGGCGGTCGTCGTGGCCATCGATGCCCGTCGCCGCCACACGGCCGAACCCGCCTGGGAGGTCGTCGTGCAGGGCGGCCGCCAGCCGACCGATCTCGACGCGATCGCCTGGGCCGAGCGGGTCGTGGACCTGGGCGCCGGCGAACTCCTGGTCACCTCCATCGACCGCGACGGCACGGGCTCGGGCTTCGACACCGAGCTGCTGCGGGCCATCGCCGATCGGGTCAGGGTGCCGGTCATCGCGTCCGGTGGCGCCGCCGGACCGGCCGATTTCGTCGCGGCGGTCCGCGATGGCGGCGCCGATGCGGTGCTGGCCGCCTCGATCTTCCATCGGCGGATCCACTCGATCGCCGACGTGAAGGCCGCGATGGCGGCCGCGGGTCTGCCGGTCCGCCTGGTCCCGCAGGCCGTCGCGTGACGGGCGCTCGTTCCGTGGCCGCGCCTGCGGTCGCTTACGGCGCCGACGGGCTCGTGCCCGCGATCGTCCAGGACGCGGCGGACGGACGGGTCCTGATGCTCGCCTGGATGGACGCCGAGGCGCTCGCCGCGACGCTCGAGACCGGCGAGGTCCATTTCCACTCGCGCTCGCGCGACCGGCTGTGGCGCAAGGGCGAGACCAGCGGGAACGTGCTCCGTCTGGTCGATCTCGCGACCGACTGCGACGCCGACGCCCTGCTCGTGACGGTCGATCCGGTCGGGCCGACCTGCCACCGCGGAACGCGGAGCTGCTTCGACGCCGACGGCGCACCGGCCGAGCGTTCCACGCAGGGTTTCGCGTGGCTCGAGTCGCTCTGGTCGACGATCGCCCAACGCGCCGCCGACCGCCCAGAAGGCTCCTACACGGCCTCGTTGCTGGCCGGTGGGGTCGATGCGGCCGGCCGCAAGGTCACCGAGGAGGCCACCGAGGTCCTGATGGCCGCCAAGGACGACGCCGCGGCGTCCACGCCCGAGACCCGCACCGCGCTCGCGGGCGAGGCGGCGGACCTCCTGTACCACGCGCTCGTCCTGCTCGCGGAACGCGGACTCCCGCCGGCCGCCGTCGTGGACGTGCTGCGGGAGCGCCACGGCCAGTAGCGATGGCAGCGATGGCGGCCGGCGGAAGGCGCCCTCAGCCGGCGCGGCGCCCGATCTCCCGGCGGCGCTTGCCGATGCGCACGTCCAGCCACTCCCCGGCGACCGGCTCCGGGACGAACGCCGGATCCGCCACGCGGACGCCGTTGATCGTCACGCCGCCCCCGGCGATCATGCGGCGGGCCTCGCCCTTCGATGCGAAGACGCCGGCCTCTGCGAGCAGCACGGCCGCGCCCTGGGCCACGGCCGATGCCTGGAACGTGAACCCGCCCGACGACTCGAACAACGACCGGAGCGCGTCCGGGTCCGTGATCGCCTCCGACGAGAACTTCGCCTCGGAATCGGCGATCGCCCGTTCTGCGGCGTCGGTCCCGTGCGTGCGTGCCGTGATGTCGAGTGCCAGCGCCCGCTGCGCCGCCCGTGCCTCGGGATGCGCCGCCACCTCGGCCTCCATCGCCTCGATCCGTTCCTTCGAGAGCTCCGTGAACCAGCGCAGGTACGTGCCGACATCCCGGTCGTCCGTGTTCAGCCAGTGCTGATAGAAGGCGTACGGCGACGTGCGGTTCGAGTCGAGCCAGATCGTCTCGCCTCCCTCGCTCTTGCCGAACTTCGCACCCGACGGCGACAGCAGCAGCTTGTACGCGAGCCCGTGCGCTGGCTCGGCCGCCTCGTCCGCCGCTTCCCCACCCCCGTCGGCGAGGCCGCTCGTCCGCCGGATGAGCTCCAAGCCGGCCGTGATGTTGCCCCACTGGTCGGCGCCGCCCATCTGCAGCTCGACGCCCGCGGTCCGATAGAGGTGGGCGAAGTCGTAGGACTGGAGCAGCATGTAGCTGAATTCCGTGTACGAGAGGCCTCGATCGAGCCGGACCTGCACGGAATCCTTGGCGAGCATGTACGGGATCGTGAAGTGCTTGCCGGTGTCGCGCAGGAAGTCGATGAGCGACAGCTGGCCCAGCCAGTCGAGGTTGTTCACCATGACGGCACCGCCCTCGCCCGGCGCGAAGTCGAGGAACCGCTCGAGCTGGCCGCGGATCGCGGCCACGTTCCGCTCGAGCGTCTCGCGGTCGAGCAGGTTGCGCTCGGTCGAGCGCCCCGAGGGGTCGCCGATCATCCCGGTCCCGCCGCCGATCAGCGCGACGGGTCGCCCACCGAACCGCTGCAGGCGCAGGAGCCCGAAGATCGGGATCAGGTGACCGATGTGGAGCGTGTCGGCCGAGGGGTCGAAGCCGATGTAGCCGCTGATCGGGCGACCCGTCGCCAGACGGGCCGGCAGGCCCGGCGTCGTCGCGTGCAGGATGCCCCGCCATTCGAGTTCGCCGAGGAGTCCACGCAGGCCCTCGCCGGGCGTCGAGTCGGGCGCGTCCGTCACAGCTGTGAGCGTCGAGGCGTCTGGACCCAGCGGGAGGCGCACGGCCGGTCGTTCACGCCCCCTATGCTATCGTGCGGCAACTCATGCAGACCAGCCTCGCAAGGCGCCAGCGCCATCGGCGGGCGCTCCAGGGCCGCCCCAAGGGGCGCGGAGGATCGACCGTCGGTCGTGTCCTCCTCGTCATCTTCCTCATCTTCCTCGTCGTCGCCCTGCTCACGACCGGGACGGGGCTCGTGTTCGCCGTGGGCGCGTACAACCACTACGCGGCCGGGCTCCCGGAGCCGAAGGAAGCGCTGACCCACCTCGATTTCGATCAGCAGACGCTCGTCTACGACCGGTCCGGCAAGGTCGAGCTCGCCAAGCTCGGCTCGTTGCGCCGCGAGGTCGTCACCTTCGACCAGATCCCGGGCGAGATGCTCGACGCCACGACCGCGATCGAGGACAAGGACTTCTGGATCAACGCGGGCTTCGACCCGATCGGCATCGTGTCCGCCGGCCTGGACACGCTGTCCGGGCGGCCGCGCGGCGCCTCGACGATCACCCAGCAGCTCGTCCGGGCGCGCCTGCTGCCGCCAGAGGCCTTCGCGGGGACCACATACGACCGCAAGGTCCGCGAGATCATCCAGTCGGTCCGCCTGACGCAGGCCTATCCGGGACAGGTCGGCAAGGAACAGATCGTCACGGCCTACCTGAACCAGAACTTCTACGGGAACAACAGCTACGGCGTGAAGGCGGCGGCCAAGGGCTACTTCGGCAAGCCGCTCGCGGACCTGTCGCTCGCCCAGTTCGCGATCCTCGCCGCGATCCCGCAGTCACCGACCAAGTTCGACCTCATGAAGAACGCCGACGAGGTCTGCGTCGAGGACGTCGACGAGGGCGACGAGTGCCCGGACTTCCAGCTCGTGGTGCCCGATACGTCGGAGATCGTCCAGCGCCGGAACTACGTCCTGGAGCTGATGAAGACGCGCAGCACGATCACCGGGTCGCTGCACGCCGCAGCCGAGTACGAGGCCGCGAAGTCGGAGCCGGTCGTGCTCACCCCGTTCGTGTCGGCGAACTGGAAGGCACCGCACTTCGTGTGGCAGGTCCGCGATGCGCTCGCCGACATCCTCTGCCCCGACACCCCCAACGACTGCGGCGAAGTCGACACCGGCGGCTACCGCGTGACGACCACGCTCGACTGGAGCATGCAGAAGACCGCCGAGAAGTGGGTCTATGCGGCGGCCCGCGCCCCGAACGCCAAGGACCCGCGCGCCGTGCTGCGCTCAAAGAAGATCCCTCGCAGCGATTGGAACTGGATCCTCGGCCTGCGCGGTCACAACATCCACAACGCCGCGGCCGGCGTCATCGACTACCGGACGGGGGACGTCCTGGCCTACGTCGGGAGCGCGAGCTACACGTCCAAGGGCAACAAGAAGTTCCAGCCCCAGTTCGACGTCATGGCCGACGGCTGGCGCCAGCCCGGATCGGCGATCAAGCCGGTCGACTACCTGATCGGCATCGACGACGGGATCCTGACCGCGTCGACGATGTTCATGGATGTCACGACGGACTTCGGCGGCGGCTTCGTCCCGACCCAGGCCGACAAGCTCGAGCGCGGTCCCGTGCGGCTTCGCTCGGCGCTCCAGTTCTCGCTCAACATCCCGGCGATCAAGGCCGGGATGATGGTCGGGCTCGATCACCTCTTCGAGCGGACCAAGGAGTTCGGGCTGACCTACCCCTCGACCGCGATCCCGGTGAAGTCGATGGGCATCGGGACGCTCGAGGTCCACCCGATCGACCTGCTGGGCGCCTACGGCGTGGCCGCCAACGGCGGCGTGCACATGCCGCGCCAGGTGATCGAGACGGTCACGGACCCGAACGGGCGCATCGTCTGGCCGCTCAAGGGCGACAAGCCCGAAGGCGAGAAGGTCACGAGCCCGCAGGCCGCCTACATCATCACCGACATCATGGCCGGCAATACCGTCATGAAGACCAACCCGTTCTGGGGCAAGCATGCGATCTACGACAAGGGCCGCCGCCGTCCGGCCGCGTACAAGACGGGCACGACGAGCGACAACCGCGACGTCGCCGCGTATGGCTACCTTGCCCCGCCCAAGGACAAGGACGCACCGGCGCTCGCGGTCGGCGTGTGGATGGGCAACAGCGACAACTCCCCCAACGACGGCAAGCTCTCGCTCGATACGTCGGCGCCGCTCTGGTCGGCGATCCTGAGCGACGTCAGCAAGGGCCTCCCGATGGCGAACTTCAAGTCGCCCGGCGGCCTCAAGCGAGCGACGGTCGACGCGTTCACGGGGACCAAGCCCGGCCCGTTCACGCGCAAGACCGTCGAGGAACTGTTCATCCCCGGCCACCTGCCGCCCAAGAGCACCGCCAGCCGGGTGACGCTCTCGATCGACGCCGCGAGCGGCCTGGTCTGGCGTGAGGGTTGCGTCGGACCGAAGGTCGCGAGGAGCTACTTCGACATCTCGGAAGTGGACTCGAACTTCCCCTCCTGGCAGCGAGCGGACCGCAACTGGGCCTCCCGCGCGGCCCGTGGGTCCGGCGTGCGCGGCACCTCGAAGGGCACGCGCACGGCCTACTTCTACAACGGCCAGTTCCGCCCGTTCGGGTCGTCGTGGGGCGCGCCGTTCGCCCCGTCGAGGAAGTGCCCGTTCGCGCCGCCGCCGGAGCCGCCGGTCTGCGATCCGCTCCTCGGGATCCCCTGTCCGAGCCTGCCGCCCGAGGGCGGCGGGGTCGATCCGCCGCCGCAGGCGCCCTGACCTCGGCTACAGCTCGACGATCGTCGCCCCGTCGCCGCCTTCGCCGCGCTGACCGGGACGCACCGAGCGCACCAGCGGATGATCCGCCGCCTGGTGGCGGACCGCATCGCGCAGGGCTCCGGTCCCCTGGCCGTGGATGATGATCGCCTTGTCGAGACCCGCCAGCGCGGCGTCGTCGAGGTAGCGAGCAAGGGCATCGAGCGCCTCGTCCACGCGGGCGCCGCGCAGATCGAGCGATGACGCTACGGACCGCGCCCGATCCATCCGGAGCGCCGCCTCATTGGACGTGGCCGCCGGTTCGCCGCTCCCTCGCCCGCCCGTCCCGCTCGCCGTGACGATCGCGGGCACGAGGTCGTCGAGATCGACCGTGACCCGCATCCCGCCGGCCTCGAGCGTCGCGCGCTGCCCTCCCCGATCGAGGGCCGAGATCCGGCCTTCCCATCCGCCGGACCGGCTGTGCGCACGCTCGCCCACCTGCCACGTCCGCGCGACATCGGGCGGTGGCGGCGCTTCGACCGGCGTCTCGTCGGTCTCCGGCAGGTCCGCGACGGTCGCCTCCGCCCGCTCCAGGGCCGAATCGAGGCTCTGTGCCGTCAGCGTCTCCCGTTCCAGGGTCTTGCGCGTCTCCTGCACCTCGTCGCGGAGCGCCGCCAGGATCCGGTCGGCCTCGGCGTGGGCGGCGCGGACCGCCTCGTCGCGCTCGCGGCGGGCGCGTCGCCGTTCCTCTTCGGCGATGCGCAGCGCCTCGGTCGCGCGCAGTTCCGCGGCCCGTGCGCGATCGAGCGACTCGCTGGTCTGGCCCTCGGTGGCCTTGATGGCCGCCAGGGTCGCCTCGAATGAGCGCTGCGTCTCCGACAGCCGCGACCGGGCGTCGCCCACGATCGCCTCGGGCAGGCCCAGCCGCTCGGCGATGGCGAACGCCTGGCTGCCGCCGGGCAGCCCGATCGAGAGCCGGTACGTCGGGCTGAGCGTCTCGAGATCGAACTCCACCGACGCATTGCTGGCGCCAGGCGTGGTGTGGGCGTACGCCTTCAGCTCGGCGTAGTGGGTCGTGGCGGCCACCAGGGCTCCCGCCCGGATGAAGTGGTCGAGGAGCGCCTGGGCCAGTGCGGAGCCCTCGGTGGGATCGGTCCCGGCGCCGAGCTCGTCGAGCAGCACGAGCGTACCGGGCCCTGCCTCGGCAACGATCCGGATGATCGATCGCAGGTGCCCGGAGAAGGTCGAGAGGGATTGCGCGATCGACTGCTCGTCGCCGATGTCCGCGAGGACGTCGCGCCAGACCGGCAGCCTGCTGCCCGCGGCCGCCGGGATGTGCAGCCCGGCCTGGTGCATGAGGCTGAGCAGGCCGAGCGTCCGGAGCGTGACGGTCTTGCCGCCGGTGTTGGGGCCGGTGACGACGAGGGCCTGATATCCGTCGCCCAAGCGGATGTCGACCGGCACGACCCGGCCGGTCAACCCCGGATGGCGCGCCGAGAGCAGCACGACCTCGGGGTGGTCCGCGGTCTCAGCCCGGACGCCATCCATGTCCCCGGCCAGGCTCGCCTTCGCGACCCACAGGTCGAAGCGCGCCAGCGCGTCGAGGCTCTCGCGGAGGGCGGGGCCGTTCGCGGCCACGAAGGCGGACAGCTCGTCGAGGATCCGGGCGATCTCGGCGGCCTCGGCCACCTGCGACTCACGCCAGGCATTGCCCAGCTCGACCACGACGAGCGGTTCGATGAAGAGCGTCTGGCCGCTGCCCGACGCGTCGTGGACGATGCCCTTGACCCGCGAGCGGGCCTCGGCCTTCACCGGGACGACGTAGCGGCCGTTCCGCAGGGTCACGATCGGCTCCTGCAGGGAGCTGCCGAGCTCCGAGCCGACGAGCGCGTCCAGGCGTCGCCGCAGCCGGTCGTAGGCGACCCGGACGGCGGCCCGCAGGCCGCCCAGCCGCGGCGACGCCGTGTCGAGCAGCTCCCCGACGGGGTCGAAACTGCGCGTGAGCGTGCTCCGTAACGCCGGCAGCGCATGCAACTCCCGACCCAGGTCCCGCAGCAGCGGCCGTCGCTCGTCTGCCAGCGCCGTACCGAGGCGGGCCGTCGCATCGAGCGTCTCGGCGATCTCGACGAACTGGGCCGGTTCGAGCCGGCCGCCACGGACCGCCCGCTCGATGGCCGGCCCGATGTCGCGCGCCGCCCCGACGCCGATCCCGGACCGTTCGGTCAGGAGCGAGCGCGTCTGGTCCGTCTCATCGAGGCCACGTGCCACGATGACCGGGTCATCGGACGGCTCGAGGGCTTCGGCCAACCGGCGCGCCGGCGGGAACGATGTCGCCTCGGCGAGGCGTGCCCGGACGAGCGGGAACTCCAGCAGGGCGATCGAGCGCGGGTCCACGGCAGTCTTCCAGCCTCGGGGTTCAGCGCGCCGAGCGCGGCCCGGAGACGGACCGATGGCCGGCCACCACGAGCCGCCAAGGCTGGCTGGCCCACGGCTCTCCCGCGTACGCCACGCCGATCCGCGGCGTCGCGCGGACGGCCGCAGCCGGGATCGAGTCGACGGGTCCTTCGAGACGGACGCGCGAGTCCGGATCGCAGAGGTCGAGTCCCGTGATGCGGCGATCGATCCCGAAGGCCGCGCCGACCAGGCCGGGCCCGCTCGCCAGGCGGTCGTCCGGCGTCCGTTCCAGGCGGGCCAGTTCGGCGGATTCGTCCCGGCCGAGGCTGCGCCGCCGCTCCGCGGCCACGTGCGCCCGATCGGCCCGCATCGTCGAGAGACCCTCGAGGGGTTCGACCGCGCGGACGAGCAGGGCGGACGCGCTCCCGTCCGGGCCGGTCACGACGTTCAGGCAGTCATACATCCCGTAGACAAGGTACACGTAGGCGATGCCCGCCGGCCCGAACATGACCGCGTTCCGTTCCGTCCGGCCCGCACGGGCATGCGACGCCCGGTCGTCGGGGCCCGCATAGGCCTCCAGCTCCACGATCCGCCCGACCCGACGGCCGTCGGGGTCCTCACGGACCAGCCGCGCGCCGAGCAGGTGCCGTGCCGCCTCGAGGGACGGTCCGGCGAGGATCGCGCGATCGACGACGCTCAGGACGCGTAGAAGGATTCGATCCAGTCCGGCACGAGGAAGCCGGTGATCGCGAAGAACGCCGGGATGAGCGACTCGCGGAAGATGTCGGCGGCCTTCGACGAATCGAGCGCATTCCAGAAGTCCCGCAGGAACCCCAGTTCCTGGGGATCGGCGGCGATGCCCGGGATCAGGAAGAACGAGTCGAGGATGATCAGGACGGCGCCGAAGATGAGACAGGCCTGGACCAGACCGAGGAGGCCGCCGATGAGCTCGTCCGCGAAGCGCGCCTTCTGGAAGAGCGGCTGGGTCTTGTACAGCCCCTGGGCCACCAGCGCGAACGCGATCGCGGAGGCCAGGAACACGGTCGCGAAGGCGATCATCACGCTGTATTCCTTGGAGAACTGCGTCCAGTTGTTGCCGAGGTACTCGCCGAGCGGCTCGGCGATGTTCGCGGCGAACAGGAACGAGAAGAGGATCGACGCGATGCCGATCAGGCGTCGGATGGTGCCCTGGGCGAAGCCGAGCACGAAGAACGCCATGAGGTACAGGAAGATGAGCAGGTCGATCGTGTTGATCCCACCCAGGAATGCCCCGAGATCCACGATGCTCCTTCACTACGATTCCCCGAACCGCTCCGGGGCGGCGCAAGACTAGCAACGAGATTCGCACGTCGCAAGGCCATCGGCGCATCCCGCGATGGTCCGGTCCGGATTTCGGTGGTCTGGTGCGGTCCGGTGGACTCCGGTCAGGTCCGGACGCGGGCCCCGATGTCGTCCGCGAGCCCGGCGACGACCCCGCTGACGGCCGAATCGACCTCCGCCTCCGTGAGCGTGCGCTCGTCGTCGCGCAACGTCAGGCGGTACGCGAGACTCTTCTCGGTCTGCTCGAGCGGTCGGCCGCGATAGATGTCGAAGAGCGTCACGCCCCGCAGGAGCGGCCCCCCATGGCGGCGGATCGCGCTCTCGACGAGCGCTGCGGACGCGTCACTCGTGACGACGATCGCGAGGTCGCGCTGCACCGATGGATGGCGGGAGGGCGCCGCCGTGCGCACATCGGCCAACCCGCCACCGCCGAGGCCCCGGATCGAAAGCTCGGCCACCAGCACCCGCTCGGCGCGGAGTTCGTGCTCCGCGACGGTCTCCGGATGCAGCTCGCCGACCCGGCCGACCAGGTCGCCGCCCGCGACGACGCGGGCCGCACGGCCGGGGTGCAGGTTGGGGTCGTCGGTGAGCGGTGCGTAGGTCGGCGCCGCGAATCCCAGGCGACGGCAGATCAGCTCGACGAGGCCCTTGGCGTCGTCGAGGTCGTATGGCCGCGCCGGCCGGTTCCAGGCCGGCGGCTCGGCCGGGCCGGTCAGCGCGAAGCCGAGGCGCCACCACTCGTGCGTCGTCCCGTCGTCAGTGGCGCCATAGCCCTTGCCGATCTCGAAGATCGCGACGTCCTCGCGGCCGTAGCGGAGGTTCGTCGAGACCACCTCGAGGAGACTCCCGAGCACGCTCTGGCGCAGGACCGAGTGCTGGCTCGAGAGCGGGTTGGTGACGGCCACCGCCCGGCCGATCGCCCGCTGCTCCGATTCGCCGTCGATGGCGCCGTCGTCGAGCGCGGGGAACCGTTCGACGGCGCGCGGCGAGACCAGCGCCGAGGTCACCACCTCGGTCACGCCCGCACCGGCGAGCGTCTCGCGAACGGCATGGCGCAGCTCCAGCGGGTCATGCCGGTATGGCGGCATCGGCGTGTGCGGAAGCCGGGGTGGGACCAGCTCGTAGCCGCGGACGCGGATGACCTCCTCGGTGATGTCCGCCTCGATCGCGATGTCGCGCCGCCAGGTCGGGATCGTCGCATCGATGACCTCGTCCGATCCCGGGTCCACCTCGAGCGGGCGCGGACCGGCCGCGACGACGACCCTGGCGCCGGGCGCGGCTGGAGCGGTCTCGATCCCGACCCGGGCGAGGAGGTCGCGCTGCTCGTCGGTCCCGAACGTCGTCCCGAGCAGACGGTTGACGCGGGACGGCCGGAACGAGACGGTGGCCGGCGGCGGATCCACCGGATTCGAATCGACCGCGCCCGGCGCGATCGTCCCGCCGGCCCATTCGGCGATGAGACGGGCCGTGCGGTCGGCCCCCAGCCGGGCGAGTCTCGACTCGATCCCCTTCTCGAAGCGCAGGCTCGCATCGGACCGAAGGGCGTAGCGGAACGCCGTCCGGCGGATGCTGACCGGATCGAAGATGGCCGACTCGATGACGACCTCCGTCGTGCCCGGGCCCACCTCGGACGTGGCCCCGCCCATGACGCCCGCGATCGCGAGCGGACCGGCCGGATCGGCGATCAGGAGGGTCTCCGGGTGCAGGTCGCGCACGATGTGGTCGAGCGTTTCGAGGCGCTCACCGGCCGTCGCCAGCCGGACGACGATCCGCGCCTCGTGGACCGCGGCGGCATCGAACGTGTGGATCGGCTTCCCCAGCTCGACCATGACGTAGTTGCTCGCATCGACGACGTTGCTGATCGGCCGCATCCCGGCCGCCAGCAGCCGCATCTGGACGGCGTCGGGCGACGGCCCCACCGTCACGCCACTCGCCCAGCGGCCGACGAAGCGCGGGCACAGGTCGGACTCGCGGACCTCGACCGCGAGCCGCTCGGCGGTCGGCCGGCCGGTCTCGTCGAGATCGGTGGGCGGGAACCGGAGCGGGGCGCCGGTGACCGCGGCGACCTCGCGAGCGAGCCCGACGATCGAGAGGGCGTCTCCACGGTTCGGCTTGACATCGACGTCGAGCACGACGTCCCCGAAGAGGTCCCCGAGTGGCACGCCGATCGGGCTGTCGGCCGGCAGGATGAGGATGCCGTCGGCGTCCGAGGTCAGGCCCAGCTCGTCGCCCGAGCACAGCATGCCGTTGCTGACGACGCCCATCTTCTCGGTGCGCTCGATCCGCCGGTCGCCCGGCAGGACCGCGCCGGGCAGGGCCACCGGGACCCGTTGGCCGGGCGCGATGTTCGTCGCGCCGCACACGATGTCGAGCGGCTCGCCGGTCCCCACGGTCACGCGCGTCAGCGACAGCCGGTCCGCCCGTGGATGCTTCTCGACCGCCAGCAGCTCCCCGACCACGACCTGCTGCCAGTCCGCGCCCCAGCGCTCGATCCCCTTGACCTCCATGCCGAGCAGGGTCAGTCGTTCGGCGAGGGCTTCGGGCGTCATGTCGACGTCGACGAACTCCCGCAGCCAGCTGAGCGGGACCCTCACCGGAACTGCTCCAGGAGCCGCAGGTCGTTCTCCATGTACAGCCGCAGGTCGCCGACGCCATAGCGGAGGTTGGCCTGCCGCTCGACGCCCATCCCGAAGGCGAAGCCCTGGTACCGCTCCGGATCCAGCCCGCCGTACTGGAGCACGACCGGGTGGACCATGCCTGCCCCGAGGATCGTCATCCAGCCGGTTCGCGAGCAGGCCGGACAGCCGACGCCGCCACACACGAGACATTCGACGTCGAACGCCACGGACGGCTCGGTGAAGGGGTAGTAGCCCGGTCGGAACCTCGTGCGCTTGTCCGCGCCGTAGAGGGCCCGGGCGAACTCATCGAGCAGCCCGCGCAGGTCGCCCATCGTCGTGCCCTCGTCGATCATCAGGCCCTCGACCTGGAAGAACTCCGAGGCGTGGCTGGCATCGACGGCTTCGTATCGGTAGCAGCGGCCCGGCAGGAGAGCCCGGATCGGCGGCGCCTCCTCGTGCATCACCCGGATCTGGCCCGGCGATGTGTGGGTCCGCAACAGGTAGCCCTCGACGTCCACGTAGAGCGTGTCCCACAGGTCCCGCGCCGGGTGATCGAGCGGGATGTTGAGCATCTGGAAGTTGCGCAGGTCGTCCTCGATCTCGGGCGCCTCGTACACGACGAATCCGAACTGCCCGAGCACCTCCGCGATCGCGTCGATGGTCGCGTTGATCGGGTGGAGCGCGCCGCGCCGGATCGGGCGGCCGGGCGTCGTGACGTCGACCGCCTCGGCGTCGAGCCGACCCGCCAGCGCCGAGCCACGCAGGATGGTGCCGCGGTCGGCGAGCGCGCCCTCGATGGCCACCCGGACGGCGTTCGCGATGGCGCCGACGCGCGGCCGGTCGTCCGCCGGGAGCGCGCCGATCCCCCGGAGGACGCTCGTGAGCCGACCCTTCTTGCCGAGGACATCGAGCTCGAGCGCCTCGAGGGCGGCCACGTCCGGCGCGGCCGTCACCGCCGCCAGGGTCTCGTCGCGCAGCGCCTCCAGCTGGCGGGTCAGATCGGCGAGGTCCACGTCCGTCCTTCCATGGGTGGGCCGGGAATCAGGACCCCTCGAGCGTCAACGACGTCGAGGGCCGGTCTGCGGTCGTCGCGGTCGGCGTCTCGCCGGCCTGGATCAGGCGCCCTTGGCGAGCTCGACGATCCGGCCGAAGGTGGCCGCGTCGCGAACCGCCAGGTCGGCCAGGATCTTGCGGTCGATCTCGACGTCCGCCTTCTTGAGGCCGTGGATGAACTGGCCGTACGTCAGGCCGTTCTGGCGTGCCGCCGCATTGATCCGGATGACCCACAGCTGACGCATCTGGCGCTTGCGCTGCTTGCGGTCGCGCGTCGCGTAGGCGAGGGCATGCAGGAGCGCCTCGCGCGCCGGCTTGATCAGCTTGGACTTGGTGCCCTTGCGGCCCTCCGCGTCCTGGAGCAGGCGCTTGTGGCGCTTGTGGGCGGCGACGCCGCGCTTGACTCGTGCCATCTGGTCCTACGGCCTTCCTAGAGGTACGGCAGCAGGCGCTGGACCTGCTTCTTGTGCTCGGGTCCGAAGAGGGCCTTGCCCGCGTAACGGCGCGTCCGGCGCGACGACTTGATCTCGAGATGATGGCCACTCCAGGCCTTGACGCGGACGTACTTGCCGCTGCCCGTCACGCCGATGCGCTTCTGGGCGGCCTTGTGGCTCTTGATCTTCGGCACCGTCGTCTCACTCTCCTGTCGCGACCGGCTCCGCGGCCGGCGTGTTGTCGTTCTTCGTGGCCGCCGGGGCGGGTGCGACCGCTGCGGCGGCTGGTTTTGCTGCCGCCGACTTGGCGGTGGCCGCCGGCTTGGCGGCCGCCGGCTTCGGGGCCGCGGCTGTGGGCTTGGCCGCGGGAGCGGCCGGTTCGGTCTTCGGTTCGGCCTTCTGGACCGTCTTCGGTTCGGTCTTCGGTTCGCTCTTCGGTCCGGCCGCCGGTGTTGCAGGCGCCGGTGGCGCGGTCTCGGTCGCGACCGCGGTCGCTGCCACGGGTGCGGCCGGCGTCGGGCTCGGCGTCGGCGCCGGAGCGCCGTCGACGTGGCCGTCAGCCCCATCCGCGGGTCGGCCCGGGGCATCGTGGCCCTTGGGCTTGTGGGTCGATGCCATCGTGATGTGCATCGACTTGCCTTCGAGCAGCGGTGTCCGTTCCGGGATCCCGTGATCCTTGACCCGGTCGGCGAACCGGGCGATGAGGTTCCGCCCGATCTCCGGATGGGTCAATTCGCGGCCTCGGAAGCGCACCGTCACCTTGATCCGGTCGCCATCCTCGAGGAACTCGATGGCTCGATGGACCTTGGTGTCGAAGTCGCCGACGCCGATCTTCGGCGACAGACGGACTTCCTTGAAGGTCACCGAGCGCTGCTTGCGCTTGGCTTCCTTCTCACGCTTCGTCAGTTCGTACTTGTACTGCCCGAAATCGAGGAACTTCACCACCGGTGGCGACGCCATCGGGGCGACTTCCACGAGGTCGAACCCCCGTTCCTGCGCCATCTCAAGAGCCTGCGGCGTGGGCATCACACCCAGCTGGGCACCCTCTTCATCGACCACCCGGACCTGAGGGATCCGGATCATCTGATTCACACGCAGGTCTCGGCTGATGGTTCGCTCCTTGTCCTTCGAGGCAGTTCGACCGGCGCGGTCAGACGACCCGCCGTCGGCCGAAGCGGGAGGATAGCACAGAGGTTCTGAGCGCGACAACGAACGAGGGACGGGGCGTCGGGAAGTCCCAGGAAGCGACCTGCGGGCGGCTCATCGTGATGGTCCCACCCGATGGCGACGGTCTGGGGAACGTGACGCGCAGGACGCGGTATTTGCCGGTCGCGGGCCTGTATACGGTGGAATCAGGTACCGCGGGCGCTCGATTCCGCCGCGACGCGATCCGCGAAGGCCTCCCAGTCCTGGGGCTCCTGCTGCTCGCCGGCCCGGGTCCGCGGGGACGCCGTTCGAGCCTCGATCTCGCGGTCGCCCAGCACGAGCATGTACGGGACCTTCTGCTCCTGGGCCGCACGGATCTTGTACTGCATCCGGTTCGACGAGTCGTCGACCTCCACGCGCAGGCCGCGGGATCGAAGCAGCGTCGCGAGCTCCTCGGCGGCCTCGATGTGCCGGTCGGCGATCGGGATGACCGTCGCCTGGACCGGTGCCAGCCAGAGCGGGAACGCGCCTGCGTAGTGCTCGACCAGGATCCCGATGAACCGCTCCAGCGAGCCGTAGATCGCGCGATGGATGGCGATCGGGCGCTGTGGCTGCCCGTGCTCGTCGATGTAGGTCAGGTCGAATCGGTCCGGCAGCATCGTGAGGTCGGCCTGGATGGTTGCCATCTGCCACTCGCGTCCGAGCGCGTCGTCGATGTAGATGTCGATCTTCGGTGCGTAGAACGTGCCGTCCTTCGGTTTCACGGTGTACGGGACCGCGGCTCGTTCGAGTGCCTCGCGGATGTACCCCTCAGCCCGTTCCCAGAGGGCCGCGTCGCCGATCGCGCCATCGGGCTTCGTGGCGAACGCGTAGCGGGGCTCGAGCCCGAACCACCCGTACGCCTCGCGAACCATCGCGAGAAGCGCACCGATCTCGTCGGCCAACTGGTCCGGGCGCACGTAGACGTGGCCGTCGTCCTGGATGAACTGCCGGACGCGGGTGAGCCCGGACAGGGCCCCGGACCGTTCATTGCGGTGGAGCCGTCCGTATTCGGCATACCGGATCGGCAGGTCGCGGTAGGACCGCAGGCGGCTCTTGTAGATGAACGTGCTCTCAGGGCAGTTCATCGGCTTGAGCGAGTAGGGCTGGCCATCGATGTCGAGCACGAACATGTTGTCGCGGTAGTAGTCCCAGTGACCCGAGGTCTGCCAGACGCGATGACTGACGAGGATCGGTGTGCTCACCTCCTCGTAGCCGAAGCGCTCCTGGAGCTCGCGCATGGCCGTCTCGAGGGTCCGCCAGATCAGCTGGCCCTTCGGGTGCCAGAACGCCGAGCCCGGCGAGACGTCGTGGAAGCTGAAGAGATCGAGCTGGACGCCGAGGCGCCGGTGATCGCGCTTCTTCGCCTCCTCGCGTCGCCACAGGTACTGATCGAGGTCTTCCTGCGACGCCCAGGCCGTGCCGTAGACGCGCTGGAGCATCGGGCGCTTCTCGTCGCCACGCCAGTACGCCCCGGCCGTGCCAAGCAGCTTGAACGGGCCGATCTTGCCGGTGCTCGCGACGTGGGGGCCGCGACACAGATCGATGAACGGACCCTGGCGGTAAAAGGTCGTCGGGGGCATCGCCGAACCGTCGCGTTCCGCGGCGGCGAGGAGGTCATCGACGATCTCGACCTTGAACGGCTGGTCGCGCTCGACGAGGAACGCGCGGGCATCGGCGGGCGACAGCTCGCTGAGCTCGAACGGGTGGTCGGCGGCGATGCTCTCGCGCATCCGGGCCTCGATGGCCGGGAGATCGTCGGGCGTCAGCGGTCGCGGCAGTTGGAAGTCGTAGTAGAAGCCGTCATCGATGACCGGACCGATACCGAGCTTCGTGCCGGGGAACAGGTCCAGCACGGCTTCCGCCAGGACGTGCGCGGCCGAATGGCGCATCGGGCCGAGCTCGCCGGCGGCGCCGTGGTCCATCAGCTCGTCGGCTGACCCGCGCTCGGGTGCGTCGAGCGGCGCCTCGTCCGATCGCCTCGCTGCCCGGCAGCTGTTCGGTGTCGCTCATGCGTCCGATCTCCTGAGAATCGCAAAACCCCTCGTCCATCGACAGGACGAGAGGTTCACTCCCGCGGTCCCACCCGCCTTCGCCGGACCATCTCGGGCCGACGCGCTCTGTGGTCGCGCTAACGGGCGACGCCCGGGCCGGTTCGCCGGCCGCTCACGGGTGGTGCCGTCGCGGAGATCGCCGCCGGGCTTCCAGCCATGTCCCGGCTCTCTGTTGGTCCGCTCCGCGCGGTGCGTCCCGATCGACGCTCATCTTCGGGTTGTGGTGGGCGACACTGGACTCGAACCAGTGACCTCTTGCATGTCAAGCAAGTGCTCTAACCAGCTGAGCTAGCCGCCCGATGTCGCCGGTCCCCCGCTCGTTCGGACGCGGTCTCGTTGGCTCGCAGGGTGTTCCAGGTCCCGCGACGAGGTCGTGCCCGACTGATCGAGGAGCCAGCGGCGAGGCGCATCATACCCCGAGGTCCGAGCGACGTCATCCGCCCTTGGAGCCCTGTGCGGCCGCGGCGGCCCCGCCTCCGAGGTGGGTGCCGTAGGTCGTGGCGATCTGGCCCAGGACGCGGCCGACCCGGTCGGCGGCATCGATCGCGTCCTCGAGGCCTTCGTAGATCTCCTCGCCGGTCAGGACCGCGAGCGCGCTGGGCGGCTGCTCGAACAGTCTGCTCGATGAGGCGCCGCCGAAGCGCGTCGCCCTCCTTCTCGAGCGCGTGGATCCGTGATGGGTAGGCGCGCAGCTCCATCGGTCGGATCATCGCCCCGATACCCTCGACGATCACGTCGCACGCGCGAACGAGGATGGACGCCTGATCGACGGCGCCCGGAGGCGGCGCCGGCACGTGGTACAGGACCAGCAGGTCGCCGACCTTCTCGGCGAGGTCGATGATGTCGTCGAGGACGCTGGTCAGGGCATGGATGTCCTGGCGCTCGAAGGGAACGACGAACGTCGACTCGAGGTGCGACAGGACCTCGTGGTTGATGTCGTCGCCGCGATGCTCCAGGTCGCGCAGCCGGTCGGAGGCCGCGGTCGGGTCGGCGAAGTCGCGCAGCTCGGCTTCCAGCACGCGCGCGCCCTCGGCCGCGACGGCCGCCTGGGCCGCAAAGAGTTCGTAGAACTTCAGATCCGTCGGGATGAGGCGGAAGCTCATCGCGGCGGCGCCGACGTGTCATGCATGGCATCAGCGTACGGGGTCTCGCCTCCGACCCGCACGGTCGCCGCACACGGGGTGCGCCGGACCGCGCCATCATCAGGCCGTGGATGGTGAGACGGACTACGCGTTGCTCGACCTCGGCGGGGCGGCCCGCCTGGAACGATTCGGCGATCGCGTCGTCGATCGGCCGGCGCCGGCGGCGCTGGAGGCTCGCCAGGATCCAGATGCGTGGGCGTCAGCGGACCTGCGATTCGACCGCGATCGGGGCTGGAGCGGCCGGAGCGCGGGGGCGGGCCCATGGTCGATCGGCATCGGCGGCCTGACCCTGGAGCTGCGCCCGACCGACGCCGGCCAGGTGGGGCTGTTCCCGGAACACACGGCGATGCTGCCGTGGCTGCGCGAACGCCCGGCCGGACCGGTGCTCAACCTGTTCGCCTACACCGGCCTGGTGACGCTCACGCTCGCCGCCGCCGGCGCTGCCGTCGCCCACGTCGATTCATCGCGCCCGACCGTCGCCTGGGCGCGGCGCAACGCCGAGCGCTCGGGACTGATCGACCGCCCGATCCGCTGGATCGTCGACGACGCGCGCGCGTTCGTGGCGCGTGAGGCCCGTCGCGGGCGGCGCTACGACGGGATCGTGCTCGATCCGCCCTCCTATGGACACGGCGCCGGCGGGCGGCCGTGGCAGCTCGACGACGACCTGGCCGGGCTGCTGGCCGCGTCGCGCGACGATCCTCGAACCGGACGGATTCGCGGTGCTGACCGCCCATACGCCCGCGTTCGATGCCGACCGGCTCGCCTCGATGCTGGCGGACGGCCTGGCGCGAGCCCCACGCACGGTCGAGGCCGGCGACCTGGCCCTCGAGACGCCCGACGGCCGCCGTCTCGAGCTCGGGGCCTTCGCGCGGGTGGCCGGCGGGGCATGATGCCACCGATGGCCTCCCCCACCCGACCCGAGCTGACCAGCCGCACCAACCCCAAGGTGGTCGCCGCGGCGGCGCTCCGCGACCGGCGTGAACGCGAGACCCGCGGCCTGACCATCGTCGATGGCGTGCGCGAGGTCCGGCGAGCCATCGAGGCGGCCGTCGAGGTCGTCGAGGTCTACGTCTGCGAGCCGCTGCTGGCCGGCCCCGATGCGAGGGCCGCGCTCGATGCACTCGGGGTCGCCGGGGTCACGCCGATCACGACGAGCGAGGGCGTCTTCGAGAAGCTCGCCTTCGGCGGACGGACCGACGGCCTGGTGGCCATCGTGCGAATCCCGGACCTCTCGCTCGAGCGGTTGCAGCTCCCGGCGGACCCCCTCGTCGTCGTCATCGAGGGCGTCGAGAAGCCCGGCAACGTGGGCGCGGCACTCCGGTCCGCCGATGGCGCCGGCGCAGACGCGCTCATCGCGGCCTCGCCGCGGACCGACCTGTTCAACCCGAACGCGATCCGCGCGAGCGCGGGCACGGTCTTCGCCGTGCCGCTCGCCGCGGCACCGTCGGCCGAGGTGCTCCCATGGCTCCGCGGGCACGGTCTCCGCATCGTGACGGCCCGCGTGGACGCCGAACGGCCCTACACCGATGCCGACCTCCGCGGTCCGCTGGCCATCGTGCTGGGAACGGAGGCCACCGGTCTCGGCGAGACCTGGCGCGGTCCCGATGTGGAACCGGTCGCGATCCCGATGCGCGGCGTCGCCGACAGCCTGAACGTGTCGATCAGCGCGGCCGTGCTGCTGTACGAGGCACGCCGGCAGCGTTCGCCCACCGGAGAGAGGCGCAGACTGATGTCATGGACCGATTCGACTTCGTGATCATCGGCGCCGGCCCGGCCGGCGAGGCCGCCGCCAACAAGGCGCTCGAGCTCGGGGCGTCGGTGGCCATCGCCGATCGCCGCTGGTTCGGTGGCAGCTGTCCGCACATCGGCTGCATCCCGTCCAAGTCCCTGCTCAACGGCGCGGCGCACCACGCGGCGAACCCGGACACCTACTCGTGGTCGCAGGCATCGGCCCGGCGCGACTACATGGTCAACCGGGCGGCCGACGCCGACGAGCCCGACGACACGAGCCACGTCAAGGCGCTCGAGACGGCCGGGGCGAAGGCCTATCGCGGGGCGGCGCGGATCAGTGGACGTGGCGCGGTCTCGGTCAGTCACGACGGAGCGACCCACGAGCTGACGGCGGCCAACATCGTCATCGCCGTCGGGTCGCACTCGAAGATCCCGCCGCTCGAGGGCATCGCCGACGTGCCGATCTGGACCAACCGCGAGGCGACGCTCGCCCGGGAGTTGCCACCGAGCCTGCTCGTGCTCGGTGGCGGGCCGACGGGCTGCGAGCTGGCCCAGGTCTTCGCCCGCTTCGAGGTCCCGACGACGATCGTCCAGTCCGGGCCGCGTCTCGCCCCGACGGACCATCCGCGCAACTCCGACGCGATCAAGGCGGCCCTGGTGCGCGACGGTGTCACGGTCCGCCTGGGCGTCCGGGCCCTCCGGGCGCACGCGTCCGCCGGGCCGGATGGCCAGCACGTGATCGACCTCGACGACGGGACGACCGCGCAGGGCCACGTCGTCCTCGTGGCGGTCGGCCGGGACTTCCCGCTCGGCGACCTGGGGCTCGAGCACTACGGCCTCGACGCTGCCGCACGCGAGCCCTTCCCGCGCGACGGCCGGCTCCGGATCGACGACGGCCTCTACGTTGCCGGCGACCCGGCGGGCCCGGAGCTGCACACGCACCAGGCCCACTACCAGGGCGAGCTCGCGGTCCGGATGGCGCTCGGCGAGTCCGTCAAGCCCGACTATCGCGCCCTGCCCCGGGCGACGTACACGGACCCCGAGGCGGCATCGGTCGGCTTGAGCCTGAGCGAGGCACTCGACGCTGGCCGGGACGCGTTCGAACTGGTCGCCGACTTCCCGAAGACCGCGAAGGGGTACTCGGTCGAGGCCGAGTTCGGCCACGTGACGATCGTCGTCGACCGGGCCACGCGACAGCTGATCGGGGCCGCGATGGCCTCGCCCGATGCGTCGGCCGCGATCCACGAATGCGTGCTCGCGATCAAGGCCCACGTCCCGGTCGACGTCCTGGCCGAGACGATCCACGCCTTCCCCTCGACGGCTCGCATCTTCAACGGGCTGTTCGCGGACGCCCGCCGGGAGCTGGACAAGCCGGGCAGCGTGGTGGACGCCTGACGCCTCGCGCCTAGCGCTCGAAGACGACCTCGCCGTCCATCAGCACGAGGCTCGGGCGCGCGGTCGCGAGCGCTCCGCCGGGCTCGACCGGGTCGTCGAGGACGTCGGCGGCGAGCACGACCAGGTCCGCACGGTGACCCGGCATGAGCCGGCCCCGGTCCATCTCGCGCGCCGACAGCGCCGGGTCCAGGCAGGCGGCCCGGAGCGCGCGGTCGAGCGAGAGCTCCTCGCTGGGGCCGAAGGGCGGCGTCCCGGCCGGCCAGCGTGGATCCTCGCGACGGACGGCCAGCGCGATCCCGGGCCAGGGGTCGAATGGCTCGACCGGCGCATCGGTCCCGAACGGGAGGATGGCGCCCGTCCGCGCGATCGACGCCCATGGATAGCCGTTCGATTCCGCACGGGCGCCCCAGAGGCCGCCTGGCCACGATCGCGTCCGACCCGAGATGGACGGGCTGCACGCTGGCCGCGACGCCACCGCTCGCGAACCGGACGACGTCCGCAGGCTGCGACGAGCTGGACGTGCTCGAGGCGTGGCATCAGCGGGACACCGGCCGCGGTCGGGATCAGGACGTCGAGCGCCGCCCGGACCGCGGCGTCGCCGATCGCGTGGATCTGCGTCGCGATGCCGGCCGCCGCCGCCCGGGCGGCGAGGTCCGCGAGCTCGTCCGGTGGCGTGATCCAGACACCGCGGCGGCGGTCCGGCGGCAGCGGCTGATCGGCTTCGGGCTCGATGTCCTCGAGCAGGGCCGCGGTCCGTGACCCCATCGACCCATCGGCGAAGCACTTCTGCCAGCCCACCCGGGCGCGGCCCTCGGGATCGGCACCGAGGGCGGCGCCGCTCCGGATGCCCCGGGCGATCGCGGCGTCCAGCCCGTCGCTGCGCACGCTCGCATGCAGGCGGAGCGGCAGCCGGCCGGTCTCGGCCAGGTGCGTGTAGGCCGGGAACGAGAAGGCAAGGTCCGGGTCCGGGGCGAGGCCCGCCGGATCGTGGCAGGCGACGAGGCCGAGCGAGACCAGCTCCCGCCCGACGGTCTCGATGCCCCGCTCGAGGTCGACCTGGTCGGACGCGGGCAGGTGGATCGAGACGAGGCGGGCCGCGGTCTCGTAGAGGACGCCCTCGGGCGACCCGTCGTCCGCGCGTCGGATGACGCCGCCGGCCGGATCCGGGGTCTCGCCCGACACGCCGCCGGTCCGCAGCGCCGCGTGGCTCGCCAGGAGCGCGTGATGGTCGTGCGCCCAGAGCATGACCCGCCGTCCGGGCGCGACCCGCTCGACGTCGGCGGCGGTCGGCCAGCGGCCCCACCGGTCGGCGCCCCAGCCGTGCCCGTCGAGCCAGGCATCGGGGTCCGCCAGCGCGGCGTGGGCGTCAGCGACCCTGGCCATCCCGTCCTCGAGCGTCGGGGTCTCGGTGAGATCCACCTGGTGCAGCGCCCGGGCCGCCTGGGCGAGATGCAGATGGGCGTCCGTCAGGCCCGGGATCGCGACCTCGTCGGGTGCCAGCGCGATCCGGCGGGTGAACGGGTCGGCCCGGGTCTCCAGCTCGACCTCCGAGCCCGCGAACGCGATCCGTCCGCCACGGATGCCGACCGCCTCGACCCAGCCGAAGCCGGCTCGGCCGGCCAGCGTCGCGATCCGCCCGGTGATCAGCAGGTCGAGCGGCATCGCCTAGGCGCGATCGGCCGGGTCGGACGGTCCAGCGGAGACGCTGCTCGCGGCGTCGGCGGCGTCGGCGGGGTCGGGACCGGGATCGCCGGGCGGCGTCGGCACGGGCGCCTCGCGCTCGTGCCAGGTCGGGCGGTCAGCGCCCAGCGCCGCGGCGATCGGATCCACCGTGTTCGGGTCCGCGGCGTTGTGCGCCTCCGAGGGCAGCAGCGGCCCGCGCACGACGACCGAGGCGATGCCGGATGACGAGCACGATCAGGGCGACCGCGACGAGGACCCAGGTCGTGCCGATCAGGTCGGAGATCGGGCCGACGATGATGATCGGCAGGAAGCTCGCGACCGACACGAGCATGTTCAGGATCCCGAACACGCGTCCGCGGACGTCCTCGGGCAGGTCCTCCTGGAGCTGGGTCTGCGACGGGATCGCGACCGCAGGCGTAGGCGATGCCCGCCGCGAGCGCGATGGCCACGACGACCGTCAGCAGCGACGTGACGCTCGAGAGATCGAGCCCGCCCGGCGCGTCGGCGCGCTGCAGCAGGCGGCTGATCGGCCCCGCGACCGACAGCAACCCGAGCATGATCCCGAGCGCGATCAGGCCGCCCTCGATGACCCGCCGGCGCGGCAGGTACTGGCCGTACTGAGTTGAGCAGCAGGATGCCGGTCACGATCCCGAACCCGAGCGGCAGCACGACCACCGCGAAGTCCTTCGCCGCGAGACCGAGGGTCTGTCGGGCGAAGTCCGGGCCGAGCACGCCGAGCACGCCGACCAGCGACGCCGTGATCCCGAGGTACAGCAGCGACCACCCGACCGAGCGGTTGGACCGGATGAACGCGATCCCCTCGCGCAGCTGCGAGAACGTGGAGCCCATCGCCTGTTCCGCTTCGGACACGCCCAGGCCGTGGACCTCCGCGTCGTGTGGCGGCGGCGACGATGGCAGGGTGAAGCAGAAGACCGCGGCGAGGAAGTAGAGCGCGGCGACGACCAGGATCACGGCCTCCGGCGAGGCGATGTTCACGACGAGCGGCCCGAGGAGCGCGAACCCCAGGGCGAACGCCGCGTTCAAGGTCAGCGTGAAGATGCCGTTCGCGGCCAGCAACTGGCTCCGCGGGACGAGGTTCGGGATCATCGCCGCCTCGGCCGGCGCGAAGAACACGGTCACGGTCGAGACGAAGATGTTCAGGATCAGGATCACGGCGAGGTTCGCCCCGGCGAGATACAGGGCGACGAACGCGAGGCCGCGCAGGAGGTTGGTCGCGACCAGGATCGTCCGCCCCTCGATGCGGTCGACGTAGACGCCGGCCACGGCCGAGAAGAGGACCGCCGGGACCAGGAACGTGAGGATCAGGAGGCTGACGGCGGTCTTGGAACCGGTCGAGTCGACGACGATGACCGTCAGCCCGTACAGGACCATGTTGCCGCCGATCTGGGTGGCGGCCTGGGACAGCCAGAGGCGCAGGAATCCGGCGTTCCGGAAGACTGCGAGGGCGCTGGCCTCGGTCGGCGGCGGGGTCGTCGTCTCGGCCGTCACGCGGTCGCGTCCGTGCCGGGCGGCATGAGCGCGGCGCTCAGGTCCGGATCGCCTCGCTCGACGAACTCGGCGAGTCGCCCCTCCAGTTGCCGTCGCTCCAGGAGGACGTGGCGACCGCAGCCCTGGCAGCGCAGGCCGATGTCCGCGCCGAGACGGTCGATCTGCCACGTGTCCGTGCCGCACGGATGGGCACGCCGGAGACGGACGACGTCGCCAACGAACAGCGGAAGGACTTCGGATCGGTGCATCGGGCGGGTCAGGGTATCAAAGCCGCGGGTGAGCGTGGACCGGGACGAGCGTCCGGTCCGTCGCCGGCAGCTCGAGGCGCTCCATCGGGCGTGACGGTGACGACGACGTCGGGCTGGGTCGCGGCCAGCTGGGCGATGACCCCGCCGGATCGGGTCAGGGAACCGGTCAGTTGCTCGGAGGCGCCGATCGCGTCGAGGGTGAACGTGTCGGCGAGGTCGGCGCCATCGAGGCTCGCGGCGCCGGGTGGTCCGACCGCGACGACGCCCGGGACGAGGCGCACGCCGGCCGAGGCCATGGCTTCGGCACCCGCGTCGCGGAGTTCGTTGATCAGGTCCTCCAGACCCGGGCCGTCGATCGGACCGCTGACCGTGATCGTCACGCCCGGGCCCGTGACCGGATCCAGGCCAGCGTATGCACGGACTCGCCGAAGGTCGGCCCGGATCTCGTCCACCGACGCCTCACCCCGGTCCTGGTTCGAGGTGAGCGCCGCGAGCTCGCGCTCGAGCGATGCGATCTCCTGGCGCAGCTGGTCGTTCCGCTGGTTGACGCTCGCGACGAAGACCGTCAGTTCCTGGGTGTCGAGCGCCGCCAGCCCGGCGCCTCCGGCCTGGGCGCGCAGCTGGATGACGACGAGCAGGCCGAGCACGAAGGCCACGGCGGCGATCGTCAGCTGGTTGCGACGGACGTGCATCGCGGTCAGCCCGGCGGGCTCGAGGCGGGACCCGGGCCGGGCGACGGTGCGGCCACTGGCCGCGAATACCGCAGTGACACGGTCCCGGCGTAGGCCGGCACGTCGACGGTCGCGGGCTCCGCGAACGAGACGCGGATGCCGTACGCCTCCGCCCGCGCCCGCACGAAGTCGATGAACCCGGGTGCCGACGCGAGGCGGTCGTACAGGTCGTCGGGGCCGACGGCGGTCACCTGGTAGGGCGGGGCGAGATAGGCCGCGTTGACCAGCACGGACGTGCCGATGTCGATGAGCGACGTGGTCGGGGTGATCCGCTCGCCGTTGACCCCGATCGCCTCGGCCCCACTGAGCCACAGCTCCTCGATCACGGCGCGAAGGTCGTGCGCGTTGACGAGGTAGTCGTCCTCGCTGGCGCCGCCCGAGATGACCTGGTCGGAGTCCTCGAGTTGGAGCACGATGCCGGTCCCGGTCAGCGGGATCAGCCCGGCGGCGATGCGGGCCTCCTCGAGTTCGTCGTTCAGCTCGCGGACCAGCGCCGCGGACCCGGGGCCCGTACCTTCGATCTCGCCGATCTTCGTTCGGAGCTCCAGCAGACGCTCCTTGAGCTCGTCCTGCTGCGCCTGGAGTCCGATCGCGGTCTCGAGCAGGGGCGTGCGCTCCTGGGTCGTGTACCGCACGCGGGGCCCTTCCGAGGCGAGCTGGGCGGCGATGAGGAAGCCAAGGCCGAGCAACGCGACACCGAGCGTCACCTGCCACGTCGGGACACCGCCGGATGCGCGCCAGGACCGTCATGCGTCCGCACCCCGCCGACGCCGGCTCGCGTACCAGGCGAACCCGCCCACGACGATCACGAAGACCGCGACCACGGCCACGATCACGCCGGTCATCGGGCGGTCGGTCGGGACGCTCGGCGCGGTCGGGGCACCGGGCTCGCCGACCCACCCGGGCGGCAACGGGCCACGCGGCGCCGGCAGCGGACCGATCCGCATCGGCGCCACGGCGCCGAGGTCGGCCAGCCAGGCCGCGTCGAAGGCGTCGACGTCCTGGCCGATCGCGGCCTCGAACGCCTCGTCATCGGTCCTGCCGTCGGCATATGACCCGATGAGGGCGACGAGCGCGTCCTGGCCGTGCGTCCGCACGAAGTAGTCGATCGACGACACGCTCTCCGCGTACGCGAGGCGGAAGCGATCGCCGCTCGTCGGGAACTCTCCCGACAACCCGGGCAGCGGGATGAGCGCATCGCTGCGGGCCGCGTCCTCGACGATGCCCCGATCGCCCGACCCATACCCCTCGCTCTCGTACACGGCCAGCCCCTCGTTCAGCCACCGTGGCGGGAAGTGGTAGGGGTTGTCGACGGCCGTGTCGAACACGAGATGGGTGAGCTCGTGCGGGATGACGGTCTCGACCCAGGCGTCGTCGATGTCCGAGGGGGCGATGAGCGCGAACAGGGTCCGGATCTCCGCATTGGCCTGACCGCCGACGTTCTCGCGGGTGCCCGGCCCGAGCGCATCGTAGAAGGCGTCCTGGTCGGCGTAGATGAAGAAGTCGATGGGTGCATTCTCGGTCACGCCGAGCAGGGCTGCGGCCCGTTCCACGCCGTCCTCGCCGATCCTGAGCGCGCGCTGTCCGAACGCGTCGCCGCCCTCGGACCAGTGCACCCGCACGACGTCACCCGACGCGGTCTTCCAGTCGAACCGGGCGTCCGCGTAGACGAGGCTCGCGGTGGGCCCGACCTCGACATCGAGTGCGGCACCGGCCGCACCACCGTCGGCCGCGGCGCTCAGCCGCCAGGCCGCCTTGATCGGGGTGTTCGGCAGGATGTGGCCCGCATCGGCGATGTCCAGCGTGTAGTGGAGATCGAGCGGCCCGGCGCCGAAGGATCCGGACACCGGGATCACCGTCGGACCGAGCGCATCGGCGTATGTCACGAGGAGCTCGACACGGTCGAGCGGTCGGGCGACCGTCACGGGCTGGCGGAACTCGATGTCCTGGCCGAACGTGCCGACGACGCTCGGGGTCCCGAACGTCCGCGACGTCCGCGACGTCCGCGGCCGCCACCGGAGCCGAGACGGCCACCGCCAGCAGGCCACCCGCGAGGATCGAGATGACCGTCCGCCGCATCAGTCGGCCCACGCGAGGCCCGCCATGCGGATGATGCCGAGGCCGCCCTGCCCGGCTCCCTGCAGGCCGGTCCGCGACAGGGCCCAGCCCGTGCCATAGGCGACCGGGACGACCGGCACGTCCCGCTGGACGATGGTCTCGGCCCGGTCATACGCGGCCGCCGCGGCCGCGGCGTCGTCGGCGGCCGCCGCGTCCTCGATCGCCGCATCGAACTCGTCGGAGGTCCAGCGGCCGTAGTCGTTCGTCGAGTCGCTGCCGAGCAGGACGCCGAGGAAGTCGTTCCGCCCGGGGTAGTCGGCGATCCAGCTGAGCGACCAGATGGCCGGCGGGTCCGCCGCGAGCCGATCGAAATACGGCTCGAAGTCCATCGTCTCGGATGCGAGCTCGATGCCAAGCTCGCGACGGACCTCGTCGACGATCGCGGCATCGAACGACCCGCCGCTCGTCTGCATCGTGACCGCCGGGAATCCGGCGCCGCCCGGATACCCGGCGTCCGCCAGCAGCGTCCGCGCCGCCGCCGGATCGTAGCGCGGCAGGAAGTCCCGCTCGGACCGGCCGGGCACGCCCGGGCGGCACCATCGACGTGGCCACGGCGGACTCCCCGTCGGGCGAGCCCAGTCGGGCCATCCGGCGCCAGTCGACGGCCATGCCGAACGCCTGGCGGACGCGGACATCGTCGAACGGCTTCCGGGACGTGTCGAAGCCGTAGTACTCGACCGACATCGTCGGGACCTCACGGAGCTGACGGCCCAGGGTCGGGTCGTAGGCGATCCACGTGGCGTCGAACGAGGAGATCGGGACGTAGTCGAGCTCGCCGTCCTCGAAGACCTCGACCTCGCTGCGGCCACCGAGGTCGCCGACCGGCCTCGATGGTCTCGATCGCCGGACGACCGGCCCAATAGCGCCCGTTGGCCCGCAGGGTCAGGCTCGTGCCGGACTCACCGGTCGCGACGTAGCCACCGCTGCCGACGAAGTCGTCGTTCGGCGTGAAGGCGCCGGGGTCGTCAGCGCCGGGCGGCACGATCCCGAACGACGATCCCGCAACGACGTCCGGGAAGTCCGACGCGGGTCGGGCGAGGGTCACGGTGACGTCGCCGGTCGCGTCATCGGCGCGCAGGCCCACGGCCGACGCCTCCGACGTCCCGGCGAGGTACTCGGTGGCGCCATCCACGATCAGCAGGAGCGATGCCAGCGGCGACGGTGCCGACGGGTCGAGCAGGCGGAGCCAGCTCCGCACGACGTCGCTCGCCCGCAGCGGCGTCCCATCGGAGAACGAGAGGTCGGGCCGAAGGTGGAACACGACCCGGGTGCCGTTCTCGTCGACCTGCCAGGACTGGGCGAGGGCGGGCTGGAGGCGCAGATCCGCGTCGAAGGTCGTCAGCGTCTCGAAGAGCTGCGCCGAGATCGACGCGCTCGTGACGTCGCCCTGCGCGGCCGGGTCCAGCGTGGCCGCGGTGCCGGTGAAGATCCTGGCCTGGCCGTTCGCGGCACGGACGCTCCCGGTCTCGCCCGCGGCGCCGCCCGCCATCGACAGCATCAGGATCAGGCCGAGCGCGACGGCACGGTAGGAGGGGCGGCGCATCGGCGGGAGTATACGGGCGACCGGCTCGACGACCCTTCCGCGGACCTCGACCCTCGCCCGACAGGGCGCAGGTACGATGACCGGACCACCCGCCACGAGCCTGATCCCGGTGACCCTCCGACTGCGCGACACCCTCACCCGCTCCATCCGACCGGTCGAGCCGATCGAGCCAGGTCGGGTCCGGATGTACACCTGCGGCCCGACCGTGTACCGGTACGCCCATGTCGGCAACCTGCGGAGCTACCTGCTCGCCGACCTCATCCGCCGCGCGCTCCTGTTCCATGGCCTTCGCGTCTTCCACGTCAAGAACATCACCGACGTCGGTCACCTGCGCGACGAGCGGTTCGACCGGGGCGAGGACCGGATGCTCGTCTCGGCCGGACTGGAGGACAAGACCCCGGCCGAGATCGCCGCCGCCTACGAGGCGGCATTCCATGCGGACGAGGCGGCGGTCAACATCCTGCCCGCGCACGTCTTCCCGCGTGCGACGGAGCACATCCCCGAGATGGTGTCCCTCGCCGAACGCCTGGAGGACGCCGGGTACGCCTACGCCTCCTCGGCGGGCAACGTCTACTACGCGGTCGGGGCGTTCGAGGACTACGGGCGGCTGTCGGGCAACTCGCTCGACGAGCTACGCGCCGGCCATCGCGGCGAGGTCGAGCCCGACAAGCGCGATCCTGCCGACTTCGCCCTGTGGAAGGCGGCCGGTGAGGGTCGCATCCTGAAGTGGCCGACGCCGCGCTGGGGCGACGGCTATCCGGGCTGGCACCTCGAGTGTTCCGCGATGGCCATGCGCTATCTCGGCGACCGGTTCGACATCCATACCGGCGGCATCGACAACGTCTTCCCGCACCACGAGGACGAGATCGCCCAGTCGGCGCCGCTGGTGGGTGGGCCGCCGGCCAACCACTGGGTCCACGGCGAGTTCCTGCTGATGTCGGGACGGAAGATGGCCAAGTCCGCGGGCAACTTCCAGCGCGTGACGGAGCTCTCGGACCGCGGCATCGATCCGCTGGCGCTGCGCTACCTGGCGATGACGGCGCGATACAGCCACAAGCTCGATTACTCGGACGACTCCATCCGGGCCGCGGCCGTCGCGCTCTCGTCCCTGCGCTCGCGCCTGCACAGCCTGGGTCCGCCGCCCGACGACGGGCCGTGGGTCGCACCGACGCCCGTCCTGGCGGGCGCCGCCGGCGACCGGCCGGAAGGGGTGGCCGACGGGATCGCCGGACACGGCGTCGACGACGCGACGACGCCCACGGACCGGGGCCATGCGCCGTTCGCGCCGCTCTCGGACGCCGGATCGGCATTCCATCGACGGTTCGTCGACGCCATCGACGACGACCTCGACATGTCGGGCGCGCTCGCGACGATCCGCGAGATCCTTCGCTCCGACCTGTCCGCCGATGAACGGCGGTGGCTGGTCCTCGACGCCGACGCGGTCCTCGGCCTGGGCCTGCACACGATCTGGGCCGAGGAAGGCGCCTCGGACGAGGCTGCGGTCCCGACGGCCGTCACCGCGCTCGTCGAGGCGCGTGCCGCCGCGCGGGCTGCGCGGGACTTCGCCCGCGCCGATGCCCTCCGTGCCGAGATCGAGGCGGCCGGCTGGACCGTGACGGACAGCCCGGACGGCTCGACCGTCAGCCCGGCCGCGCTCAGCAGGTCGCGGCGCGCCCCGAACCGATCGATGATCCGGTAGAAGTTCCGCTTCGACTGACGATCGCGCTCGTCGTCGGGCAGGCTCGTCCAGCCGCGATGCTCGTGGCGAACGAGCGGCAGTCCTCCGACGCTGACGGCGCGACGCGGGGCGTGGCCTTCGCCCTCATCCCGGAGCACGAGGCTCCACCAGATATCGAGGTTCCGATAGAAGCGGAACCGCTCGTCGAGCGGTCCCCGTTCGGCGAAGTCCGCACGCCGAAAGGCCAGGGCGTACCCGCCGATGGCGTCGACGTCACCCGGCGGCGCGTCCTCGAACTTGCGCAGGTCGCCCGAGACGAGGCCCCAGGGACCGACCACGCCGACGGCCGGGTCCCGCAGAGCATCGACGAGCGGCGTGACGACGTCGCCCTGCGGCTCGACGCTCGCGTCCAGGACGATGACCACCGGTCCGCTCGCGCGCCGGATCCCGGCATTGAGCGCCGCCGCATGCCCCAACCGCTCGCTGGTCCAGAGGACCTCGGCGGTCGGGCCAGTCGCGGTCCCAGCCCCCGGCGCCTCGAGCGCCTCGGCCTGGGCCGGAGACGGCGCGTCCGCCACGACGACGACCGATGTGCCCTCCGGCGACGAGCGTAGCCCGGTCAGCGCTCGTTCCAGGTCGTCGGGCCACTCCGTCGCGATCAGGACGATCGTGGCAAGACCCTCCGGCGCCTCCTCCAGCCGCGAGGGCACGTTGCGGCTCGCGCCGTAGCGGACCTGCTCCCCCTCGACCAGGTCGGGTGGCGCGGCCGGCGTCAGGGCGAAATCGGTGCCGCGGTCCACGATCCGCCAGCCGGCGGTCTCGATCGCCGCCCGCAGGCGGTCGGCCTCGGCCCAGTCGCGCGCCTCACGAGCGCGAGAACGTTCGTGGGCGAGCGCGAGGATCTCGTCGGGGATGAAGGCCCGGGTCACCGGGGCAGGATAGTCGGGCGGCTACGGGTCGACCCGGGCGACCCTGTCCGGGATGCAACGGATGGCGCCGCCCGACGTCCCTGTTGCATGCTCATGCCGATGCACGCTTCGAACCGGATCACCGCCCTGCTCCGACGCACCCTCGGCGGCGTCATGCTCGCCTCGCTCGTCGCCGGCTGTTCGATGGTCCCGAACATGGACCATGGCAGCTCGGGTTGCTCGAACGCCGTCGGGATCGGGCCTCGCTCGGGTGACGGACCCGTGACGCAAGCGGTGAACGATTCAGTCATCCCGGAGCTCGATGGCCTCTCCCCGGCTGCCGCGGCTGCCGCGGCCGTCGCCCAGGGACACACCGTCGTCTTCAACGTTCAGATCGAGGGGTTCGGCGAGTGCTGGTGCCTCCCGCCACCCGAGGGCACGGTCGTCTCGTCGTGGTGGAACAGCCACGGCGCGCTCTTCCTCCAGGTCGATGGCGTCGACGAGGGCCACACGCCCGACAACCAACCGGCCGCGGGCTGGGGCTGCTAGGACCGCGCTCTCGAGCCCGCCACGGCAGCGGGCAGCGCTAGGCGCCCAGGCCCGCCAGCTTCGGCAGATGCAACCGGTGGCCCTTGGGCATCGGCGAGCGCCGGAGATCCTCGTTCGGCACCGGCCGGCCAAGGTAGTAGCCCTGACCGAGGTCGCAACCGAGGGCCGTGAGCTGGTCGAGCTGGGCCGCTGTCTCGATCCCCTCGCCGATCGTCAGCAGGCCGAGCCGCTTCGCGAGGGCGATGATCGCCGAAGCGATGGCCTCCTCCGGTCCGGCGTGCTGGAGGGCGATGACGAACGAGCGGTCGATCTTGACGATGTCGATGGGCAGGAGCGCGAGGTAGCTCAAGGTGGAGTAGCCGATCCCGAAGTCGTCGATCGCGACCCGCACCCCGAGGTCACTCAGTCGCTCGACGGCCGGCTTGGCGACGTCGATCTCGAGCAGCGCGGATTCCGTGATCTCGATCACGAGGCGCTCCGGGGACAAGCCGCTGGCTTCGAGGCTCTGGCCGAAGCGGGCGACGATGTCCGGGCGGATGAGCTGGCTCGAGGAGAGGTTGACGCTGACCCACGGACGGCTGACCGGCGTGCCCCAGTCGGCGGTGGTCCGGCACGCCTCGTCGACGACCCAATCCGTCAGTGGAGCGATGAGCCCGCTTGCCTCGGCGACCGGGATGAATTCACCGGGCGGGACGAGCCGACCGTCGCGCATCCAGCGAACGAGCGCCTCGTAGCCGACGGTCTTGCCGGTCGAGAGGTCGACGATCGGCTGGTAGTGGAGCCGGAGATCGCCGGCGGCGATGCCCGCCGCGAGGTCGGTGCGGAGCTGGAGCTGCGTGTTCGCGGCCTCGTGCATCGACGGCTCGTAGACCTCCACGCGGCCCTTGCCGTGACTCTTGGCCAGGTACATCGCGACGTCGGCGTTGCGGACGAGTTCGTCCGCGGTCTTGTCGTCGGCAGTGGCCACGGCCACCCCGATGCTGGCGTGCGCGATCAGCTTGTTCCCGGCGACGTCGAACGGCTCGCTGAGCGACGCCAGGACCCGCTGGGCGACGCGGATCGCGACGAGTGGGTCCGTGCACGCCGGGAGGGAGATCACGAACTCGTCGCCGCCGAGGCGGGCCGCCATGTCGCCGTCGCGGATCGCCCCACGGAGCCGCTGGCCGACCGCGATCAGGAGGCCGTCGCCGGCCTCGTGGCCATAGGTGTCATTGACGGCCTTGAAGTCATCGAGGTCGACCAGCAGGACCGCCAGCGCGCGGTCGTCGGATCGGTTCGCGAAGTCCGATGCCAACCGCTCGGTGAAGAGGCTGCGGTTGGGCAGTGAGGTGAGCGTGTCGTAGAGCGCCTGGCGTCGGAGCAGCTCCATGAGCGAATCCCGCTCGTGCAGGCTTTCCCCGAGCTGTCGCAACGCATCGCCGAGGCGCGCGATGACCAGCAGACCGATGACGACGCCGCCGATCAGGTACGGCGCGGGGTCGATCTCGCGGCCGACCAGGACCTCGATCCCCAGCGTCGCCGGATTGACGAGCAGGGCGGCAGCCAGGGCCGCGATGCGGCGGCGGCTGATCGGCCTACGGTCGACGTGCTGGCGCTCGGGCGAGATCGCCATCGATGGATGGAGCGCCGCCGCCCCCACGAACGTGAGGACGGTGAAGGCCGTCAGCAGGTACGGCGACGCGAAGTCCCCTTGACCGACCAGGCCCTTCAGGATGTCGACGAAGATGACGCCGTTCGAGGCCAGGACGAACAGGACGATCAGCCGGGTGGCCGGTCGATGTTCCCCTGGCAGGACCCACATCCGGGCGACGGCCGCCAGCGCGACGAGGGCCGGGTAGAAGAAGGCAGCCAGGGCGAGGGAGCTCTGGCCGGCCGCGGTCACGAATGGGCCGAATCCGATCGCCCAGATGAGGGCACCGATCCCGGATGCGAGGATCGCCGCGTCAAGGAGCGCCGCCCGGTCGCCGCCGGGGATCCGGCCGCGGATCAGGAGGGCCAGGCCGACGATGCCGGTCAGGGACCCGATACCGGTCAGGACCTGGCTGGGAAGCGCCAGGCCTTCTGCCGTCGCATCGAGCATGCCGGCGACGGTCGTGATCAGCATCGTGACCGCCAGCAGATACCAGGGAAGCGGATGGGCGGGCCGATGGGTCCGGATCCCGATCAGGATCGCGGCCGCCGACGCCAGGCCGAGTGTCGTCAACGAGGGCACCATCGCCTGGCGGTTCGCGACCAGGGTGGCCGCGAACGCTACCCCCAGTCCGACGATGAGGAACCCCAGCCAGGCCCGCGGCCGCCACGACGCCGAACGGGACCGCGGTCCCGCGAACCCCGGTTCAGTCTGTGCGCTCGGGCCGTGGGTCCCCATCCCACCAAGTCTCCCCTTGTGGGCACCGCGTCGCTATGGTCAATACGGCGCTGGTCCGAGGGACCTACGCCGTGTGCGGCGTGTGGTGCGAGCCGAGTCCGCGTCTAGGTCTTGGGGGCCTTGACCTTGATCGGACCGCCGAACTTCGTGAAGTCGACCACCATCTTGCCGTTGACCTTGCCGATCTTCGCGTCCTCGGCAGAGAACGTGGCTTCGAACTTGACCGGCGTGCCGTCGGTCATGACCCACACGTCGAAGGTGTCGTACTTGCCCTTGACCCCGAACCCGCCCTCGTAGGTCAGCGTGCGGTTGACCCGGAAGTGTTCGAGGTCCTTCTTGCCGACGCGCTCGGGGCCCATGTACCGCAGGTCATTCGGGTCCTTGATGATCTGCACGGAGTCGACCATGTCGGCCAATTCGGCCTTCATCTTCGATCGCTTGACCTTATGCCACGTCCCGGAGTCGTAGACCCAGGCGTTCTTTCCGACGACGCGGATCCGGAGGTCCAGCTTCTGGTCGATCGCCGTCGCGTCCGCGTCGATGCGCATGTCCGCGCCGGCGAAGTCGGCCGACATCGTCGCGATCATCTGGAACGTCTGGCCCTTGATCGTGGCGCTCGCCGTGCTGACCTGTTCGACGTGCGTCTTGAACGGCTCCTTGTTCAGGGCCCTGACAGCGGCCTTTGCGATCTTGATGCCGGCGGCCGTGTCGATGAACGTGGTCGGCGTTGCCGCGGCCCCGGGCTTCGCCGGGGTCGTTGACGATCCGGGCAGGGACAACCCGCAGCCGGCCAGCACCACGATGGCCGCGAGCGGGAGGGCGGCGATCCGGGCGAGCGAACGAGGGTGCGTGGCCATGAGGACTCCACTGACATGGCCGATGGTGGACCGGCGCCGGGATCGACGATGACGGGTCCTCGATCGCGCTTCTAGTGTCCTGTTGACCGGCACGGTCGAAACAAAAGTCCCATCGCACGAGCGCAGTCTTCATGGCGAGCGTCGTCATCTGGCACGCGAACGGTGGTGCGCCGACGCATTGACCCGTCTGCCGCGGCCCGTGGCCGGAACGTCGGGCTGGGAGGGACCGGTGCCGGCTGGGATACTCGGGGCAACCCCCAGGCTCCACCAGAGCCCTCAAGCGGAAGATCCGCCGACCCCCCGATCACCCCACGAGCACCGACCCGTCCCTTGGCTGTCGGCCGATGTAGGCCAGGAATCGGTCCTCCGGGGCAGCGTCGCCGGACACGGCGATCTCGGGCGGGAAGATCCCCATCTGGCGAAGAAGGTCGCCGGCGTCGGCCGCGATCGCGTGGACGGCTTCGATCGCCTCGTCGGACAGGTGCGGCTCGAGGCCGGTCAGCGCCGCGACGTCGAACAGGGTCATCGTCCGGTTGAGCGAGATGTCGGACAGGTATCTCCCGGCTGAGACGTCGCCGTACGAGATGTGGACGACCTGGTCGAGGTCGGCGTGGGCGCGGACGGATGCGTTCGCCTCGGCCGCGAGGCGGTCGTAGTTGCCGGTCACGTCGCTGCCGAGCAGATCGCCGTCGAACTCCGGGTTCGTCGCGAGGCCCGACTCACCGGCGAGCACCTTCGGCACGCACAGATTTTCGTAGGCCATGATGTTCAGCGACGTCCCGAGTCTCTGATCGTCGTGGAACCGGGCATAGGCCGGCATCTCGAGCGCCAGGTCTTCCGGCCGCACGCGGAGCACCAACTCAGTCAGGGCACTGTTCGCGGCGATGAACGTCTCTTTGGTATCCATCCGACAACCCTGACCGGCCCGAGGCGGCCTCGAGCAGACTGACGGCTCCGACCGTCAGTCTGGCTGCGACACCGTCGGGCGACGCCTACTTGGTGGTGGCTTTGGTCGTCGCTTCGTCGCTGGTCGTGCCGTTGCCACCGGACGTCCCACGGACCTGGGCCACCTTGTCCTGGACCTGCGCCTGGACATCAGCGACGTTGGCCTGGACCTGGGCGACGTTGGCCTCGACCTGCGCCTGGGCGCTGGCGACGTTCGCCTGGACTTCCTGGCCGAACTGCTCCAGATCGACGCTCTCGACGTTCTTGCGCACATCGGCGTAGACCTCGCGGAGGTCCTTGCCGGTCTGGCCGGAATAGACGATCGAGGCGGCCACGCCGATCGCGATCCCGACGATGGCTCCCGCGATGAACCCGACGAGTTGCACTGCTCACCCTCCTTGGCCCGGAGTACGTGTGCGTGATGGACGTCAACGACTTCGCACGCCCTACGGGCTAGACATTCTCGCACCGGACACAAGGTCCCGCTGGGAGGCTCCGTTGGTGATCGGATGGCGGGCGCAGCGGTCCCTAGAATCGGCGGGTGAAGAAGATCGGCTTCCTGTCGTTCGGACATTGGTCGGCGTCACCCTATTCGCAGGTCCGGTCGGGCTCGGACGCGCTGATCCAGTCGATCGAGCTCGCCGAGGCGGTCGAGGACCTGGGCGCCGACGGTGCCTATTTCCGCGTCCACCACTTCGCCCAGCAACTGGCATCGCCCTTCCCGCTTCTGGCCGCGATCGGCGCTCGAACCAAGCGCATCGAGATCGGGACCGCCGTCATCGACATGCGCTACGAGAACCCGCTCTACATGATCGAAGATGCCGGGGCCGCCGACCTCATCGCGGGGGGTCGTCTGCAGCTCGGGATCAGCCGTGGGTCACCCGAGCAGGTCATCGATGGTTTCCGGTACTTCGGCTACGCGCCGTCCGATGGCCAGACCGATGCCGACATGGCCCGTCAGCACACCGAGGTCTTCCTCCAGGCGCTGTCCGGTGCCGGTTTCGCGCAGCCCAACCCGACCCCGATGTTCCCGAACCCGCCCGGATTGCTTCGCCCCGAGCCGCACTCACCAGGGCTGCGCGACAGGATCTGGTGGGGCGCGGGATCCCGCGCGACGGCGGAATGGACGGCCCAGCAAGGCTTGAACCTCATGTCGTCGACGCTGCTGACCGAGGACGCCGGCGTGCCGTTCCACGAGCTCCAGGCCGAGCAGATCCGGCTGTTCCGCGCAGCGTGGGCGGCGGCCGGGCACGAACGCGAACCGCGGGTGTCGGTCAGCCGCAGCATCTTCGCCCTGGTCGACGATCGCGACCGGGCGTACTTCGGCCAGGGCAATCAGGGGTCGGATCAGGTCGGCTACATCGACGCGCAGACCAAGGCGATCTTCGGGCGTTCCTACGCCGCGGAGCCCGACGTCCTCGTCAAGGAGCTCGCCGGGGACATGGCGATCCAGGCGGCTGACACGCTCCTGCTGACGGTCCCGAACCAGCTCGGCGTCGAGTACAACGCGCACGCGATCGAGAGCATCCTCAGATACGTGGCGCCGGAGCTCGGCTGGCGCTAGGGGGCCAACCCACGAATACCGACCTGTCCTGGTCCGCGCCCGAAGATCGCTCGGCCGGGCCGCCCGGCGGCGATACTTGGGGCGATGCGGATCTACTTCGCTGCACCACTCTTCAGTGCCGCCGAGCGCGACTGGAACGCCTCGCTCGCGGCCGCGCTGCGGGGCGCCGGGCACGAGGTCTTCCTGCCGCAGGAGCAGGAGCCGGGCAAGGACGCCGCGGGCATCTTCGAGGGTGACGTCGGGGGGATCGATCAGGCCGACGGCCTCGTCGCGATCATGGACGGCGCGGACCCCGACTCGGGCACCTGCTGGGAGGTCGGCTACGCGTATCGCAAGAAGCCCATCGTGCTCGTCCGGACCGACATTCGGCGCAACACGGGCAGCGGCGGCGCGGACTACAACGCAATGCTCGGGCAATCGGCGACGATCCGGGTCGATGCCGTGGCGGCTCCGATCGACCAGGTCGCCCGCGAGGTGCTCGACGCGCTCGCGAGGCTCGAGGACGACCGTCAGAGCCGAGAGTCCGCGCCGACCAACCCGGCAATGACTCAGTCAGCGCGTCAAGCCACGTGACGCCTAAGGCAGCCAGCTCCACGAAGCGAACGGCCGCGCAAGGCGACGTCCTCACGACGCTGCCGGCCTCCATGACTGGCCGGGCAAGCCCCGCGAAGGCCGCGGTCGGCGACAAGCCGGTCTTTGCCTACATCAACAGCTTGCCGCAGCCGCAACGCTCCATCGCCGAACGGGTCGATGCCCTCGCGGCCGAAACGCTGCCAGGCCTCCAGCGCGCCGTGAAGTGGGGCATGGCGTTCTACGGCGTTGGCGACGGCTGGTGCTTCTCGTGCGGCGGCTTCGCCGGCCACGTCAAGCTCGCGTTCGGGCGCGGCACGTCGCTCACGCCCGTACCGCCTGTCACGCCGGTCGGGATGGGCAAGGAGACGCGCGGCGTGGACCTCGAATCACTGGACGACATCGACGAACGGCAGATCGCGTCATGGATGCAGCAGGCCACGGCGATCCCCGGCTTCGGGGGGAAGAAGCGATGAGCCCGGCATCCTGAGCTACTCGACCAGCAGGCGAGTCCATCTCCACTCCCAGACCGTGCCCACCTCGGGGTCCTCCTGGTCGGCGACGTGCTCGAATCCCGACGACACGAGCACGCCCGTCGACGGGTTCGGACCGGGCCGCGTATGCGCGACGACGTGATCGACCTCGCCGCTGGCGACCGCACGCTCGACCAGGGCCCGGGCAGCAGCGGTCCCGAACCCGTGACCCCGGAACTCAGGGGCGATCTCGTAGCCGATCTCGATAGCGCGGTCGACCGGCGGGGCGGCGAAGCCACCCGAGCCGAGCAGGCGCCCGGTCGCAGGGTCGACGAAGAACTGCATCGACCACACGCGATCCGCCTCCGGCGCGTTCTGGAGATGCGCCAGGGTGAAGCTGATGGCTTCTGGGAACTCAGCTTGGGTACTCGTTCCAGCTCGTCAGGCTTCATGATCCCTGGCCCGACGGTCACGCCTACGGGTCGACGAGAAACAAGCCGTCGAACCCAAGGTTGGGCCCAGGCGAGACGGTCGGTACTAGCCGAAGTCCCCGGCCGTGCGGCCGTCCTTCTTGGCGATAGAGCGCCCCCGGACGGACTCGAACCGCCGACGCAGGCCTTAGGACGGCCTCGCTCTGTCCACTGAGCTACGGGGGCGCGGCCTCCATCCTACCCCGCGCTGGGAACACGACCCGCTCGTCCGGCGTCACGTTCCCATGGCCGCCGCGCCTCCCTGCGGCGGCCTGTTGCTGTCCGAGGCCCATCGGGGCCCCTCGCCTACAATCCCGTTCGAGATGGCCGTCACTCCCCTCCCCGACCTCGTGCTCTATTCACGCCCGGGCTGCGGCCTGTGCGATGAGACGCGCGACCTGCTGACCGCCCTCCTGGCCGAACGCGCGTCTGCGGACCTCGCCCATCCGAGACTGGTCGAGCGGGACATCGAGGCCGACGCCGCTCTCGAACGCGCCTATTTCGCCTCGATCCCGGTCGTCGAGCTCGGCGACCGTCGACTCGAACTCGCGACCAGCGTGGCCAAGCTGCGCCGCCTGCTCGCCGACGTCCTCGACGCGTAACGCGATGACCAGCACCGATTTGACGATCCTCGTCGCCCTCGGGGCCGGCGTCATCAGCTTCCTCTCGCCGTGCGTGCTCCCGCTGGTTCCTGCCTATCTCGGGCAGCTGACGGCGATCGCGGTCGCGTCATCGGCCGACGGCCGGACGCCATCGCGTTGGACCGCGATGCGCCATGCCATCGCCTATGTCGCCGGGTTCGGCGCCGTGTTCACCCTGCTCGGCATCACGGCCACGTTCCTCGCGGGTCCCCTGGTCGACTACCTGGCGCCCCTGCGCACGATCGGCGGCGTCATCCTGGTCATCCTCGGGCCTGAACCTCGCGGGCATCCTGCACATCCCGGCGCTCGAACGCACGTGGCGGCCGCTCGATGCCGGCGCCGCGGGTTCGCTGGCGACCGCGACGGGCTCGATCTGCACTGGCGGGTCCCGGGAGCGGCCAGAGCACGGCCGATCGACTCGGCGGACGCGTCGTCAGCCCGCGTGGCGGCTGGCTGGCGTCGTTCGGGCTCGGGGCGATCTTCGCCGTCGGCTGGACGCCGTGCATCGGCATCATCCTGGGCGGGATCCTGACGATGGCCGCGACCTCCACGACCATCCTCCAGGGCACGATCCTGCTGGTCGCCTACACGCTGGGCCTCGGTCTGCCGTTCCTCGCGATCGCGCTCGTCTACGACCGGTCGCCTGGCCTGCTCCGGCCGCTCATCAAGCACGGACGGCTCGTCTCCCTGATCGGCGGCCTGCTGGTCGCGTTCATCGGGGTCGCGATGATCTTCGACTGGCTGGCGCTGATGCCGCGCTGGTTCACGTTCAACACGGCCATCTAGCTTGTCCGAGCGACCCGGGTTCACCCACCAGCGTGAACGTCATGGGCTTGTCGGTCCGTTCAGCGGCCGGCAGCTCCTGGCCGCATTCGTGGCGATCGTGGTCGCGGTCATCGTGCTCGTCGGCATCACGACGCCGCTCGGGACGACCGGCGTGGCCCCGTTGACCGACCCGCGCGCGACGCCGTTCCTCATCGGCACCCCGACCGAGGGCTTGCAGCCGGGAGCCCTGGCACCGGAGCTGACCATCGCGCTCGCCCGACGGCGGGACGTACCAGCTGACCGACCTCGACGGCAAGCCGATCCGGCTCGCCGACCTGCGCGGCAAGGTCGTCTGGCTCAACTTCTGGGCGAGCTGGTGTCCGCCGTGCCAGCACGAGACCCCGATCCTGCGCGCCCTGTCCGAGCGATATCGCGACCGTGGCCTCGAGATCGTCGGGGTCAGCGTCCAGGAGACGACGCCTGCCGACATCGCGGCGTACGCCGCCCGCTACCAGATCCCCTACACGATCGGCTTCGACGCTTCGGGGCATGTCTTCCACGAGTACAAGGTCTACGCGCTGCCGACCCAGTTCTTCATCGACCCGCAGGGCGTCATCCGGCAGGTCGTGAACGGGCCGGTGGACGAGGCGGGCGCCGCCGCGCTCATCGAATCGCTGCTGCCGGCGGCGGCGAGTCCGTCGCCCTAGTCGCTCGGCGCGGGGGGCGGCCTACTCCGCATCGAACCGGAACCGGTCCCCGTCCCGCACCAGGCGCCCGATCGGATGCTTCGCCTCGTGGGACAGCACGATCGTCCAGCCCTCGTCCGCGGCCTGGGCGAACAGCTCGCCCTTCCGGACGACCGAATCGAGCGGGAAGTCGTCGAACGCGGTCACCCAACGCGGGTTCGCGCCCCACGGCCGCATGAAGAGGTCGCCGAGGAAGGCCACGACGCGCCCGGACCCGTCGCCGCCACGGACGATCACGGCCTGATGCCCCGCCGAGTGGCCGCCCGGTCGGGACCACGGTCACGCCCGGCAGCAGCTCGCGCTCGCCGTCGGCCCAGCCCTGTGCGCCCCAATCCTTGACCAGGGTGAGTTCCGGCTGGACGTACGAGGCGACCAGTCGCGGGTTGTCGCCGAGCGCGACCTCCCACTCGGCCTTCTGCGCCACGATCGTCGCGTGCGGGAACGCCCGCGCGCCGTCCGCCCGCAACAGGCCGCCGGCGTGGTCGAAATGGAGATGGCTCATCGCGACGACGTTCACCGTCTCCGGCAGGAACCCGGCTGCATCGAGGGCGGCCACGATCCACGGCCCTTCGTAGGCACGCATCGCCCGGGTCTTCTCGTCGAGCCGCTCGCCGATGCCGGTCTCGACGAGCACCCGCCCGCTGGGCGTTTCGATCAGGAGGCAGTTGAGCGCCTGGAGGAGCCGGTTCTTCTCGTCGATCTCGTCGGTGACGAGCCCGTTCCACAGGACCCACGGCACCGGCCCGAAGAGCGTGCCGGCATCGGAGCGGAACGTCCCGGCCTGGATCAGCGCGACGTGGACGCCGCCGCCGAGATCGGCTCGCCAGTCGACCGCGTCGTTCATCGCCATCGGGCTACGACCGCGACGGCTCCCCGGTCTTGCGGCCGGCCTCGAAGTCGCGGTGGAAGGCCGACGCGGTCGGCTCCGACTGGCCCTGGTACTTCGAGCCGAGCTCGGGCGAGCCGTATGGCCGCTCCACGGGCGAGGACATCCGGAAGAACGAGATCTGGCCGATCCGCATCCCGTAGTAGAGCGCGATCGGCAGGTTCGCGACGTTCGAGAGCTCGAGCGTCAGGTTGCCCTTCCAGCCCGGATCGACGTAGCCGGCGGTCGAGTGGATCAGGAGGCCCAATCGGCCAAGCGACGACTTGCCCTCGAGCCTGGCGACCAGATCGTCCGGCAGCTCGACCCACTCGATGCGTCTGGCCGAGGACGAATTCGCCCGGGTGGAGGATGAACTGCTCGTCCGCCTCGACGGTCACGAGCTCGGTCAGGTCCGGCTGCGGCGCCCGCACGTCGATGTACGGGTAGCGATTGTTGCGAAAGACCCGGAAGCGGCTGTCGAGGTGCAGGTCGACCGACGACGGCTGCAGGTCCGCCGGGTCGTACGGGCGGATGACGACGCGCCCGTCCTCGAGCTCGGTGCGGATGTCGCGGTCGGAGAGGACGCTCACGCCTCGAGTGCCCCGGGCGTGCCGCGCTCCTCATAGAGGTTGTCGACCTCGCGCTTGAGCGCCTCGAGATCCTCGAAGCTCTGGTAGACGCTGGCGAAGCGGATGTAGGCGATCTGGTCGGTCGCGCGGAGCTGCTCCATCGCCATCGCACCCACCTTCGAGGAGGGCACCTCGTTCGCGCCCGACGAGCGGAGCTCGGCTTCGATCGCGTCCGCGGCGGCTTCGGCCGCGCCGGAGGGAACCGGCCGGCGGGTCAGCGCCTTGCGCAGGCCGGAGACGAGCCGGTCGCGGTCGAACTCCTGGCGTGATCCGTCGCGCTTGACGACGACGAGCCGGGCGGCCTCGACGCGCTCGTAGGTCGTGAAGCGCATCGTGCAGGAGGCGCACTCGCGCCGACGACGGATCGTGGCGGAGTCATCGAGGTCGCGGGAGTCGACGACGCGGGTCTCGCGCTCACCGCATTGGGGGCAACGCATCAGGCACCTGTCGGTCGGTCACCACCACTAGGTGTTGTGGTGTAGGCCGAGCATACCACTACATGGTGTGGTCGCCGCGGCGTGTGGCCAGGCCGTCGGCGCGGCTGGCCTCGCGCGCGATGGCCTCCCTGGCGTGGAGCAGGTTCAGGTAGCCGCGCTTGATCGAGGTCTGCGCCTCGAGCTCGCGCGCGCCGCCGCGGATCGTCGACATGATCGTGGCCCCGTGCTCGACCGTCGCGAGGGCCCGGCCGGCCCGCTCCAGTTGCGCGACGAGGTCGTCACGGATATCCACCGCCGACGACGGTGCCCGCAGCGCCCGTGCCTCGGCGAGGTAGCGGTCCACCGCATCCGACGCGACGAGGAGCGTCTCGGCGATGGCATCGGGAGTCAGTTCGTGATGACGGACCTGGTCGATCCGATGGGCCGCGCCGCCCAGCGAGACGTCGATCCGGGCGGCGAGGTCACGGACCGACGATCGGAAGCCCTCCGCTTCGCGCGTCTTCGCCACGATCGAACCCGTTCGCCGGAACACGACCGCCAGGCCGGCGGCGAGCGCGACGAAGGCCAGGATCGGCAGCAGGTCGATCCAATCCCAGTCCATCGTCGGTCCCCGAGGCCGTCGGTCAGCCGGGCCGCGCCCGGAGCTCCGCAAGGAGCGCCGGCCCGACCTCGAACAGGTCGCCCACGACGAACAGGTCCGCGAAGTCGGCGATCGGTGAATCGGGGTCGCGGTTGATCGCGATGATCGTCTCCGACGTCTGCATCCCGACCTTGTGCTGGATCGCCCCGCTGATCCCGAGCGCCAGGTAGAGCTGCGGCTTCACGATCTTGCCGGTCTGTCCGATCTGCTGCCCGTAGGGGATCCAGCCCGAATCGACAGCGGCGCGCGTCGCGCCGACCGCCCCACCGAGCGCCTCGGCGATGTCCTCGACGAGCTTGAACCCCTCGGGTCCGCCCACACCCCGCCCGCCCGCGACGATGATCCGCGCGTCGTCGATGGAGACCGCGGCGGTCGCCTCGTCAACGTGCTCGACGACGCGGACCTCGGCCACCGCCGGGACGTCGGACGCTGGGAGGTCCTCGATCGAACCCGCGTTTGCGAGTGGCTCGGCGGTCACGGCGTTCGGGCGGACCGTGATGACGCCGCCCTCGCCGGTGAAGGCACTCTCCGTGATGAGCTTGCCACCGAACGCGCTCATCTCCACGACGGGCCCATCGTCCGACCATCGGGCGCCCACCGCGTTGGCGAGGACGGCCATCCCGGCCAGGCCGCAGAGCGTGCCGGCGATGTCGCGGCCGTTCGGACTCGCGGGCAACAGGACGATGTCGCCGGCGTCGACCGTGGTCGAGAGCGCCGCCGCGATCGTCGCCGCCGATGCCCCGTCCGCGACCCGTCCGTCCGCCCGGACCCTGGGGACGAAGTCCGCCAACGCCTTCGCCGCGGCCGACGCGGTCGCGCCGTGCACGACCCCGGTGACCTCGATGCCGGCCGCCTCGGCAAGGCCCCGCGCCAGGGTCGCCACCTCCGTCGAGAGCTTGGTCAGCGTGCCGTCGGGAGCCACCTCGCCCACGACGAGCAGTCGCGCCATCAGGCGAGCCTCCGTTCGGCGAGGAACGCGACGATCTGGCGGGCGGCCTCGTCGGCCGGCTCCCGAACGACCCGGGTCGCGGCCCGGGCCTCGGGTGGTCGCGATCCGACGACCTTCGTCGTGGCGGCGGCACCGCCGACCGTCGTGGCGTCGAGGCCGAGGTCCGCGAGCGAGAGCGTCCGGATCTCCTTCGAACGGGCGGCCATGATCCCCTTGAGCGACGGGTAGCGCGGCTCCCCGAGCGCCTGCGTGCCGCTGATCAGGGCCGGCATCGGGGCCTCGAGCAGGTCGTAGCCGGTCGGCGTGATGCGCCGGACACGGACGGTCCGGGCCGCCATGTCGGGCTCGATCTTCGCGGCGTAGGAGAGGTACGGGAGGCCGTTCCGGGCCGCGACCCCGGCCGGCACGACCCCCGCCACGCCATCGGACGAGTCGACGCCGGCGACGACGAGGTCGAACTCGAGCGTCTTGAGCGCCGCGGCGAGCACGATGGTCGTCGAGACCGCGCAGGAACCCTCGAGCACCGGGTCGGTGACCAGCACGCCGTTCGTCGCGCCCATCGCCAGGGCCTTGCGCATCGTCTCGGGCGCGTTCGCCGGCGCCATCGAGAGGAGCGTCACCTCGCCCTCACCGGCCGCCTCGATGAGCTTGAGGGCGGCCTCGAGCGCGTATTCGTCGTTGCCGTTGATCACGGCCGGGACGGCGGCCCGATCCAGTCGACCGTCCGGGCCGAGCCGTTCCCCGGCAGACGCCGGATCCGGCACAGGTTTCGTGAGCACGACGATGCGCAACAGGACGTGAACCTCCCCGACCGTTCAGCCGCCCTTGCCGAGCAGCGCCCGCGCCAAGACCAGGCGCTGGATCTGTTGGGTTCCCTCGTAGAGCTGGGTGATCTTCGCGTCGCGCATCATCCGCTCGACAGGAAACTCGTCGATATAGCCGTATCCGCCCATGACCTGGACGGCATCGGTCGTGACCCGCATGGCGTTGTCACCGGCGACGAGTTTACACATCGCCGACCACCGTCCGGCATCGGGTGCCCCGGCATCGATCTCGGTGCATGCCTTGTAGAGGAGCTGCCGCGCCGCCTCGGTACCCGCGTCCATGTCGGCGAGCATCGCGCCCACCTGCTGGAAGTCGCCGATGCGCTGGCCGAACTGCTGGCGTTCGCGCGCGTAGGCCGTCGCGACCTCGAGCGCGCCCTGCGCGATCCCGACGGCCTGCGCGGCGATCCCCGGCCGGCTGCGATCGAGCGTACGCATCGCGAGATCGAACCCGTCGCCCTCGGCACCGATGCGGTTGCCCCCCGGGACGCGGACGCCGTCGAAGGCGAGCTCGGCGGTGGGGCTGCCGCGGATGCCCATCTTGTGTTCGATCCGGGTGACGCTGAAGCCGTCGGTCGGGACCTCCACGACGAAGCACGACAGCCGCCGATGGCGCGCCGCCTCCGGGTCCGTGACCGCGAAGACCGTGATGAGGTCCGCGACGGATCCCTGGCTGATGAAGCGCTTCGAGCCGGTCAGGACGTAGTCGTCGCCATCGCGGACGGCGGCGGTGCGGATCGCGGCGGCATCGGAGCCGGCTTCGGCCTCGGTCATCGCGAACGCGATGAGTCGCTCGCCCGAGGCGAGGCCCGGGAACCAGCGAGCCTGCTGGTCGGGGGTCCCCGCGAGCAGCAACGGCAGCGAGCCCAGCTCCTGCACCGCCAGGATCAGGCCGGTCGTGGCGCAGGCGCGGCTCAGTTGCTCGACGGCGAGGCAGACGCTCAGGAGTTCGCCGCCCAACCCCCCGTGCTCGACCGGGTACGGCAGGGCGAGGATGTCATGGGAAGCCAGGAGCTCCTTGAGGTCCTGCGGAAAGGTCGCGGTGCGGTCGATCTCGGCGGCGCGCGGCGCCACTCGCTCATCGGCAAGCACCCTGACCGCGTCACGGAGGTCGCGCTGCGCCTCGGTGAGGCGGTACGTCGGCGACCCGCTCGGCTCGGATGCTGCGGTCACGTGGCTCATCGTAGCCGGGTGTGGCACTTGGTGCGAGCATGCACCAGCGCGCACCAGCCCATGTTGGCGGGCCTTCCACTCGGGGCTACGCTATCGGAGGCGAAACCCGGAACGGGGAACCGGCACCAGCCAGTCTGAGGAGCGTCACGTGGACTCGACCACCGGGCTTCTGCTCATCATCGTCGCCGCAGCGTTCGGGATCGTCGGCACGATCGGGATCATGGTCAAGCAACGACGGGCCGTGGAGGCCCTCGGGCGGGAGAACCCGTATGCCGTCGCGACCGAGGGCATGAAGCGCTGCCCGTCGTGCGGGATGGGCAACCTCGTCACCGACGCGACCTGCTCGAGCTGCGGGAAGCCACTCCCCGGCTGAGCGCGCCGCGATCCCCCGAGCCGGCCTAGACCACCGGCAGCCGCCGATCCTCCGGAACCGCCGCGATCCGGGCGGCCAGGACCTCGCTGATGTCCCGCGCGGCAACGGTGCCGGCCCCGTCGGACGCCGCGATCCCATCGCTGAGCATCACCATGCAGAACGGGCACGCCGTCGCGACGGTCGTCGCGCCGGTCTCGAGCACCTGACGCGTCCGCTCCACGTTGATCCGCGTGCCGCGATCCTCCTCCATCCACATGCGGCCGCCGCCCGCGCCGCAGCAGAACGTGTTCTTGCCCGACTTGGCCATCTCGGTCACCGACACGCCCGCGGCGCCCAGCACGTCCCGTGGGCGCGGCGACGACCCCGTTGTAGCGAGCGAGATAGCACGAGTCGTGCACGGTCACGCTCCCCGGCCTGTGATCGCCGGTCTCGGCCTCGGCATCTTCCGGCACCGTCGCGAGCCGCCCGGACGCCAGCAGCTCGGCGAGGTAGGTCGAGTGGTGGACGATCCGGTATGACCCACCGAGCTGCTCGTACTCGTTGCCGATCGTGTTGAAGCAGTGGGGGCACGCGGTGACGATCGTCCGCTCCCCCATCCCGTAGCGGTTCAGCGTCTCGACGTTGCCCGACGCAAGGATCTGGAACACGTAGTCGTTGCCCATCCGCCGCGCCGGATCGCCCGTGCACGACTCCTCCTGCCCGAGGACCGCGAACTTGACCCCGGCCGCATGCAGGCACGTGGCGACCGCCCGGGCCACCTTCTGGTTGCGCGGATCGAACGCCGCCGCGCACCCGACCCAGTAGAGGACCTCCAACTGGTCGAGCCGGCCGTCGGCGGCGACGTTCGCCACGGTCTCCACCTCGAACTCGAGCGGCTTCGCCCAATCGAGCCGTGCCGATGACGGCTGGCCCCACGGGTTGCCCTGGTTCTCCATCGCCCGGAAGGCGCCGGTGAGTTCCGGCGGGAAGCGCGAGTCCTCGAGCACGAGGTTCCGTCGCAGCCCGACGATCTTGTCGACGTGCTCGATGAGCACCGGGCAGGCCTCGACACATGCCCCGCACGTCACGCAGTCCCAGACCGCGTCGTAGGGGATGGCCGTGTCGACGATCGGGGCCGCGAGCGCGGCGGCGTGCGGCTTGGTGTCCTCGAGCCCGTACGTGTCGCGCACGATCGGCGAGTTCGGGATCAGGTCGATGCCATGCTCCGCCTCGACCGACATGTCCCGGATGCCCATGATGAACGTCTTGGGATTGAGCGGCTTTCCGGTGTTGTACGCCGGGCAGGCTTCCTGGCAGCGGCCGCACTCCGTGCAGGTGAAGCCGTCGAGCAGGTCCTTCCAGCCGAGGTCCTGGAGCGTCCGCAGGCCGAACTGGGGGTCGTCGGCCTCGAGGTCCATCTCGGGCAGCTCCCCGCGCGGCGCGAGCTTGCGGAACCAGATGTTCGGGAAGCTCGTGGCGATGTGCAGGTGCTTGCTGAACGGCAGGTAGCACAGGAACGCGGCGACGAGCGCGATGTGACCCCACCACAGCACGGCGAACCCGACGTCGAGCGCCTCGGCGCCCAACACGGCCCGGAGCGGGACCGCCAGCGCGTTCGAGATGAACGCGCCTTCGATCTCGCCGTGCGCCGCGACCTCGAAGACCTGGGCCAGCAACTCGGTCGCGACGACGCCGCCGATCATCGAGAGGATGACGAGCGCGTCGCGGTTGTAGGTCAGGCGCCTGGGCTTCGTCACGAGGCGGCGCAGGAACGCCCAGCCGATCGAGACCAGGACGATGACCGCCACGACGTTCTGCATCGCGCTCACGAGCGCCCACAACAGGCCGTCGAACGGGATCGAGATGACGGCCTGGATGAGCCCGCCCGTGACGATGTTCGCGGTGCCGATCGTGAGCAGCACGAAGCCCCAGAAGATCCCCGCGTGCATCAGGCCGGCCCGGGCATCCTTGAACATCTTCGTCTGGACGAACGCGTACTGGACGAGGCCGACGAACCGGGTCGGGATGTCCGAGAACGGACTGGGGCCGCTCGCTCGGACCGCGGCGAACACGCGCAGGTGCCGGGCCATGGCCAGGCAGAAGAACGCGGCCGCGCCCCAGAAGACCGGGAAGACCAGCAGGTACGCCGGGACCTCGGCGAACGGCTCGAACACGGTCAGGCGGTGGTGCCGTGGTCGTGCGGGCCGGCAAGCGTCTCGAGCGCGTGGTCCAGCACCGCGACGATCGCGTCGAGCGACTCGATGGCGCCCTTCGGGCTGCCCGGCACGTTGACGACGAGCGTTCGCCCGGCCACGCCCACCACGCCGCGCGAGAGGTCCGCGAAGGGCGTCTTGGCGCGTCCGGCCGCCCGCATCGCCTCGGCCATACCCGGGACCTCGTAGTCGATGACCGCGGTCGTGGCCTGCGGGGTGACATCGCGCGGTGTCAGGCCCGTTCCACCGGTCGTCACGATCAGCGCGTGCCGGCCCGCCCCGTCGCGGAGGGCGGCCTCGATCGCCGACCGATCGTCGCTGACCAGGGCACGCTCCACCGCGAATCCAAGGGCCCGCAGGCGCGCCTCGAGGGCATCGCCCGAGGCGTCCTCCCGGACCCCCGCCGACGCACCGTCGCTCGCCGTCAGGACGAGGGCCGACCGCCCGGGCCCGTCGCTCATCAGGACCGCTTCCGTTTCGAGCCGATCCGACCAGCCGATCGGTCGCCTGGCTTCGGTCGAGGTCGCGTGGTGACCTGGCCCGGATCGCCCGACCGGCCGTCGTGGCGCTCCCATGTGCCGCTCTTGCCGCCGGTCTTGGAGATCAGCCGCACGGCCCGGATCTCGACGCCGCGTTCCACGCCCTTGACCATGTCGTAGACGGTCAACGCCGCGACCGAGGCCGCGGTCATCGCCTCCATCTCGACCCCCGTCGGACCCGTGGTGGCCGCCTCCGCCCGGATGCGCAGCACGCCCTCGCTCCGGTCGGGCGTGATCGCCACGACCAGGTCCGTGAGCGCGAGCGGGTGGCAGAGCGGGATGAGGTCGCTCGTCCGCTTGGCGCCCATGACGCCCGCGAGCTCGGCCACGCCCAGGACGTCGCCCTTCGGCCCGCCGCCATCGATGACCAGGCTCATCGTCTCGGGTGAGACGGCGACGAGGGCCTCGGCCACCGCGCGCCGGGCCGTCGGGGGCTTCGCCGACACGTCGACCATGCGCGGACGGCCGCTCCGGTCGACGTGCGTCAGACGACGCCGCTCCTTGCGGGGTCGGTCGCCGTGTGACGGTCGCTGGTCCATCGGTCCTCCGCTCATCGGGTCGGTCGCGTCATCGGCCTCAGGGCCGGTCGAGCCACCACAGTTCGACCGCCGTCCCGGCCGGGACGCCCGGCACGTCCTCGGGGATCACGGCCAGGGCGTCGGCGGCGGCCAACGCCGAGATCACGTGGCTGCCGAGTCCGGCCGTGCCTCCCGCCAGTCTGACGTGAACGCGACCCCGCTCGTCGCGCGCCGGCGCACCGTCGGCGTCCCGTTCCGCGACGACGCGCACGAACGCCCGCCGGCCCTTGCTCTTGGTGACGGCGTCGCCGATGACCGCCCGGTCCAGGGGTCGCAGCACATCGCGACGACCGGCCATGCGCCGGATCGCCGGGCGGACGAACAGCTCGAAGGTCACCGCGCCCGAGACGGGGTTGCCGGGCAGTCCGACGATCAGGACCGGCGGTCCGCCGCCGGGACGGGCCGCGGTCCCGAAGGCGAAGGGCTTGCCCGGTTGGACGGCGACCCGCCAGAGGTCGATGGACCCGACGGTCTCGATCGCGGCCTTGACCACGTCGAACGGCCCCACCGAGACGCCCCCCGCGACGATGAGCAGATCCGCGCCTTCGGCCAGGCCTCGACGCAGGCGGGCCAGCACGTCATCGAGGATGTCGGTCGCGATGCCCAGGTCGATGACCTCGGCGCCGGCCGAGGTCGCGAGGGCTCGCAGGCCGGGCCCGTTCGCATCGGGGATGCCGGCCGGGCCAAGCGGTTCGCCCGGCGCGCGGACCTCGTCGCCGGTGGCCAGGACCGCGACGCGGGGTCGGCGATGGACTTCGATCGCCTCGACACCCGCGCCTGCCAGCAGGGTGATGGTCGCGGCACCGATCGCGGTCCCGGGCTCGACGAGGGTCGTGCCCTCGATGAGGTCGCTCCCGGTCGCCCGGACAGACCCGCCGTGCGCGATGGCCTGGTGCACCTCGATGGCGGCCGGAAGGGGGCCGGTCGCGTCCCGGCCGCGCGGGCCGGGCTGACCGGACGCGTCGAACGGGGTCGTCGCCTCCACCGGGACCACCGCATCCGCACCGTCGGGGAGCCGAGCGCCGGTCGCGATCCGGACCGCGGTGCCCGGTCGCACGGTGACGTCGGGGGCGAAGCCGGCCCGCACCTCGCCGATGACATCGAGGCGGGGCGGTACCGCGCCGCCCTCTCCTGCCGCTGTCGTGTCAGCGGCCTGGATCGCGTAGCCGTCCATCGCCGAGTTGGGCCAGGGCGGGAGTGAGGTCCGCGCCACCGCCGCCTCCGCGGCGACCCGGCCGAGGGCATCGCCGATGCCCATGCGTTCCGTGCCGGTCGGTCTGGCGCGCGGCCAGGACCGCGTCACGTGCCGTCTCGACGCTCACCAACCCCGGCCCTGCGGCCGTGCCGCTCACCACGGGGAGACGCCCGCGCGGTCCGCGCGACCCTGGATCGCGGCGGCCACCGCGCGCCGTGTCAGGAGACCCGCGAACGTGCCGCCGTCCATGACCGGCAGCGCATCGATGCCGGCCCGGCCGAGCCCGACCAGCGCGGCCCGGATCGACGTCTCCGGTGACACGACCAACAAGGACGGTATCGAGATCATCAGGTCCTCGGCCCGGGTCGTGGCCCAGCGGGATCGCCGAACCCTGCGCAACTGGGAGGCCCCGATGACGCCGAGCAGCTCCGCACCGCGCGTGACGGGCAGGGCCATCGACGAACTCCCGTCGAGGACCTGACCGGCGAACGTGTCGAGCGTCAGGCCCGGCGGGATGCCGGCGACGTCCCGGTCCATGACGTCCGAGACGCTCAGGCCGTCGAGGAGTTCGTCGAGCCCGGCCCGTCGTTCGACCGTCCGTGCCGTCGAGGTGAAGAACCAGCCACACAGGGCGACCATCAGGCCGTCGATCGGATCCACGACCACGCCATCGGCAACCAGGATCCCCACGACCCCCAGCCCGGCCAGGAACAGGCCGACGAACCGGCCGACCCGAGCCGCGGTCCGCAAGCCGGCCCGCGCATCACCGGATCTCGCCCATGCGAGGCCGCGGACCACCCGACCGCCATCGAGCGGGAACGCGGGGATGAGGTTGAGGAGGCCGAGCGCGAGGTCGAGCGCACCGACCACGAACGCCACGTGCCCGACGATCAGCGCCGCTCCCTGGTCATCGACCATGCCCGCGATCGCCGAGATGCCGAGCAGCACCGACCCGATGGCCACGCTGACGATCGGACCGGCCGCCGCGATCGCGACCTCGTCGCGCGGACGGGTCGTCGTGAGGTCGGGTGAAGCCGCGGCCCCCAGGAAGTACACGACGACCGAGTCGGTCGGTACGCCCCGGCGACGAGCGACCGACGCGTGGCCGAGCTCATGGGCCATCGCCGACACGAGGAACAGGATCGCGACGACGACGCCGATCCCCCATCGGACGGCCATCGTCGAGCCGGGATCGGCCAACCCGATCTGGGCGGAGACGCTCACGACGATGATGGCCAGGATGATGGTCCACGAGACGTGGATCCGGATCTCGAGGCCGGCCAGGCGGCCGACCGGGATCGTGCTCATCCGGGCTCCGCGACGGGACTCGTCGCCTGGTCGGCCGTCGCCTGGGGCGACGAACGGGATGCGCGACCGTGGGCCACGATGCCGACCACCGCCGAGATCGCGACGATCACGATGCCGACCGCGATCGCCGACTCCTGCCAGAACTGGAACGGGAAGAGCTGGACGAGGCGCTCCGTGGCCGGGTCGAAGTCGTAGGAGCCCGCCGGGAACAGGACCTCGTGGAACACGGCGAAGAGCGTGTCGAACGCGACGAGCGCGAAGACCCCCAGACCGACGACGACCGCGACCAGCCAGATCGCGCCTTGCCGGACAGCCCGCCATGTCGCGGCCCGGTCGGTCCGGCGAACGGCCGCGATCGTGAGCACGACGATCGAGATGACGGCGGCGATGGCCAGACCGCCGAACACGGTCCGGACGTCGCGCATGTGCCCGCGCTCCCGCTCGTTGAGGACCGGGCCTCCCGCGACCGCGACATCGAACTCGGGTGGCCCGATGACCAGGTCGGCGAGGATGGCGTTCGTGGCGGTGCGGAGGTCCGTGTCGCTGTAGCCGGTCCACAACGCCGCCTGGGCGCGACCCTGTTCGAAGCCGATCCAGGCCGGCGTCAGGAACGGGATGATCGCGACCGCGACGATGACGATCGCCGTGGCGATCCCGATCGCGATGGAGGCAGGTCGCCCGCCGAGACTGGTCACCGCGCCATCCTAGCCCGTCCGGCCGAGGGGACGGCCCGGGTGGGTCCGCGCGCTACTCCTCCTCGAGGGTCCGGGCCTGATCCCACCAACCGTTGATCGTGAGATCGCTCGGCGGTTCGACCTCGAGTTCGGACGCGGCCTGGAGGAGACGCGCCTTGAGCTCGTCCGCCTCGAGCTCGAGGATGCCGCGCAAGCCCTCGATGCCGGCCTGGATGAACAGCTGGTGCTCGTCGGGCCCGAAGCTGGCCAGGTTGAGCATCAGCGCCTCGTCCCGCCATTCGAGGACGTCGTTGGTCGTCGCGACCACCTGGTCGGCCAGGGTCTGGCGACGTGTCGGCGTCTCCGACACCTCCAGCAGGAGGCCGGTCGTGAAGATGCCCTGGTGGTCGAGCCGTGCCAGGTGGACGGGCTCGATGCGGGTCAGCTCGTCGATCGGTGGCATAGGCGCCATTATCGGGGCTCGATGCCGCCCGCCGCTCGCCGACTGCCGAACGTGAGGGGGCCGGACGACCCAGTGGGATCGCCCGGCCCGGAGTGGCGATACGAGGGTCAGTCGCGTCGGATGTTGCCGCGGATCTCGCCGGGCGGGAAATTCGCCGTGTGGACGTTCGCATACGTCGCACCGTTGCGGATGGCACGGACAAGCTCGGCGAACTCGCCTGCAGCGATGCCCTGGCCGGCCGGGCCGACCACGTTGGCAGCGGTGATCACGCCGCTGATCTCGCCCGTCGTGGTCAGCGGGCAGGCCGGCTGGCCGCCACCGTTGCAGAAGAATGCCGACACGCCTGCCCATGACGTCCGGGCCGGCCGAAGTGGATGTGGGCCACCGACGGGGCCGCGCTGAGGTTGCGGTACTTCAGCTTGAAGTGGATCTCCGAACCCTTGATCCGGAGCTCGAACGAGCCTCGACCGGTGGTCGAGACCGAGGGTGTTTCGAGATAGCCGTTGAGCGAGGCCTTGAACTTGTTGTTGCTGTCGCTGGCGACGACCGGTGCCAGCACGGTCAGCAGCAGGGCCGCTCCGGCGACCACGAGCAGGATCTTTCGCATCCGTCTCTCCTCTCGGTGTGGCCTGGGCAGGGCTGGATGGGTCGGTACAGCCTCCTTTCGGCGTCGGACCTCGCGACCGTGCGGGGGTTGGTCGCGTCGCGAGCGTCGAATCGGGGCGAGCCCCACGATGGCCTCCCCTACGCGGACGTACGCCTGTCGGGCGCGGCCGGTTCTCGGCCGCGGCTCGCGGTCGCGCGTGGCGCGTCGCGGTCAGATCACGCGCGTGTCGACCTGCCATCATGCCCACGACCCCCGGCGTGATGCGACCCGAGCCTCGAAGGAGCGATCGATCTCGATGCGCGCCCGCCGACTCTCCCTGCTGCTCTTCACCCCGGCGCTCGCCCTTGGCGCGCTGGCCGGTGCCTCGCCCGTCCTTGCGGCTCCCTGCGACACCTCCACCACGTCGCTCGGGAATGGCGACTTCGAGACGCCCGTCGTGCCGGCTGACACCTTCGTCCTGCTTCCCGCCGCATCGGTCCCACCCTGGCAGACCACCGATGGTGCCGGCGAGATCGAGCTCTGGGGGACAGGCTTCCTCGGCGTCCCGGCGTTCGAGGGCAATGCATTCGCGGAACTCAATGCCAACACGGCCGGCACCCTGTATCAGGACGTCGTCAGCACGGCGGGCGAGACCATGACCTGGTCGCTCGCCCATCGCGGACGAGAGGGCGACGACGTCATGCAGGTCCTGATCGGGGATGCAAATGTCGCTGACGTCAACGGGACAGCCGGCTGGGACTACATCTCGCCCGACTTGACCGATGGCGTGAACGACTGGGGAACCCACACCGACGAGTTCGTCGTACCCACTGGCCAGACGTGCACACAATTCGCATTCCGGGCGGTCGTCGCCGGCTCAGGCAACGACTCGATCGGCAACTTCCTCGACGCCGTGACCTTTGCCATCACGGTGCCGCCCGATCCGGAACCGTCCGACCCGCCGGGGGTGCCGGACCCGACGGCCGCGGCGACCGCACCCCCGACGGACACGGTCGACGTGAGGCCGTCCACCAGCGGTTCGGACTCGGGTCCTGGCCCGCTCCTGATCCTTCTGCTGATCGCGACGCTGGCCAGCGCGGCCAGGCGTTCGATCAGCAGGGATCGCCGCTGATCGCAGCCGAGCGGTCGTCGCGCAGCGCACTTGACGCGGGCCGCTAGGTTGGCCGCATGGAACACGCGGCCGCGTCCCTGAACCGGCTGTCGCTCTCGGCGACGCTGCATTGCCTCACGGGCTGCGCGATCGGCGAGGTCCTCGGCCTGGTGATCGCGACCGCACTCGGGTGGCCCGACCTGCCCTCGGTGGTGCTCGCGATCGTCCTCGCGTTCGTGTTCGGCTACGCCCTGACGATGCGCATCCTGTTGGCGTCCGGCATGGCGATCGGAGCGGCGTTGCGGCTCGCATTTGCCTCGGACACGCTCTCGATCGCGACCATGGAGATCGTCGACACCGCGATCGTGCTCGCGATCCCGGGCGCGATGGCCGCGGGACTCGACAGCGCGCTGTTCTGGGGCAGCCTCGCGTTTGCCCTCCTGGTCGCCGGGGTCGTGGCGTTCCCGGTGAACCGCTGGCTCATCGCCCGCGGCCGGGGTCATGCGGTGCTACACGGCCACCATTAGCCCGCGGCCGCGCTGGTTAACGTTTCGTCAACAGTGTGATTCTCGTGCAACAGACGCTCGAATCGGTGCGTCACGTCGGGCAGACTGGCCACGAGCCCACCGTGGCCGCTCCCAGACGGAGGACTTCGACGCATGCATCGCGGACCCATGACGCTCCTCGTCGCCGTGGCGACGCTCGCCATGACGGCGACGGCACCATCGGCCCTCCTGGCGGGGGCGGCGGTCGCGCCGGCGGCGCCTTCCGACTTCGATGGTGACGGTCGCGCCGATCTCGCCATCGGCGTGCCCGGGGAGGATCTGGCCGGCGCGCAGGACGCCGGCATGGTCAACGTCCTGTACGGGGCAGCCGGCGGTCTCAGTGCCGCGGGCGACCAGGGCTGGTCCCAGGACACCGCGGGCGTGCTGGGCACCAGCGAGGGCGGACCGGGGGCGGCGGCGGGCGATGCCTTCGGCCGCGCACTGGCATCGGCCGACTTCGACCGGGACGGCCGAGCCGACCTCGCGATCGGGGTCCCCTCGGACCGCGTCGGTTCGACGAGCTTCGCCGGCGCGGTCAACATCCTGTACGGCTCGGCTTCCGGCCTGTCCGCGACGGGCGATCAGTTGTGGTCGCAGGACCAACTCGCCGACGATCCCGAGACCGGCGATGGCTTCGGTCAGGCCCTCGCCGCCGGCGACTTCGACGGCGATGGCTATGCCGACCTCGCAGTCGGCGTCCCGGGCGAGGGTCTCGGGACCGGCGTCGCGCCCGGGATGGTGATGATCATTCGGGGCAGCGACGACGGGCTGGTCATGGCGGGCGCAGCGGTCCTGACGCGCGCATCGACCGGTGCGCCGTACCTTGCCGACTCGCCACACGGGTTCGGGTACGCCCTCGCCACGGGCGACCTCGACGGCGACAGCTACGCCGACCTCGCGGTCGGTGCGCCCGCCAGCGGGGCGAGCGGAGACGATCCGATGCGGCCACTCGTGGACGGCGAGACCGCGGTCTTCTACGGCAGCGGGACCGGACTCGCGACCACCGGGAGCCAGCTCTGGACGCAGGGCACCGTGGGTGCCGGTACCGCCGAGGAAGGCGACTGGTTCGGGTCGAGCCTGGCGATCGGCGACTTCGACGCTGACCATCTCGATGACCTCGCGATCGGCGCTCGATTCGCTCGCGTCGAATGGTGTCAAGTCCGGCGCTGTGAACGTGCTGTATGGAACGATCGCGGGCGTCTCGTCCACCGGGTCGCAAGGGTGGGATCAGGACGACCCGGGAATCCCCGGGGCGGCCGAGGTCGGCGACGACTTCGGTCACGCGGTCGCAACCGGGGATCTGAACGGCGATGGCCGGGCCGACCTCGCGATCGGCGTGCCCGGCGAGGCCTTCGGTTCCGGGTGGAACGGCGCTGGCCTCGTCAATGTGGTGTACGGATCGGCCGACGGCCTGTCGGCGGCCGGCGCGCAGGCCTGGTCGCAGGACAGTCCGGGGGTTCCCGGTTCGCCTGAGGCGGCCGAGACCGCGTGGGATGCGTTCGGGTCGGCGCTCGCGATCGCGAACTTCGGACGGACCGCGCACGGCGACCTCGCGATCGGCGTCCACCTCGAACGGCTCGGCAGCCACCGCGAAGCCGGGATGGTCAACGTCCTCTACGGCCGCACGTCCGGGCTCAGCGGTACGGACGCCCAGGGCTGGTCGCAGGACTCGGCCGGGGTCCAGGGCGCCGAGGAGACGCGCGACTACTTCGGGACGAGCCTGGCGCCCTGATCGGTCGGGCCACTGCCCGGGGTCACGGGCCGGGTTCCGCCTTGCCCTCGCGGCCGAGGACGACCCGGGCGAACGCCTGGTAGGCGACGTCCTCGAGGGGCGGGTTGATGAGGCCGGCACGCGCGTCACGGAGGGCCCGTTCCAGTCGACCCGTCAGGTAGCCCGGGCCGCCCGCGATGCGCATCGCCTCGTCCGTGGCGGTGACCGCGGCCTGTGTGGCCACCAGCTTGGCGAGCGGCATGTCCGAGGCCGCGGCGGCCATCCCGGCTGCATCGGCCGCCGCGACCGCCGAGTCCCAGCGCCGCGCGACGTCGAGCAGCACGATCCGGGCCGCGCGCAACGTGGCATCCAACCGACCGAGCCGGACCTGGACGCTCGGCACGTCGGCGACCGAGGTAGAACCGTCGCCCGGCCGGCGGTCCAGGGCGAAGCGCGCGACGTCGCGTCGCGCACCCTCGCCGATCCCGAGGTAGGCCGCGGCCATCGCCGCCCCGAACCAGGCGCCCGGCGTGGGCCCGCGTGCGTCGGGTTCGTCGGCACGACGCTCGAGTACCAGGGCGTCGGCCGGCACGGGGGCGTCGTCGAACCGCAGGCGGCCGGACGCCGAACCACGCATGCCCAGCGCCTCGAAGCCGGCCGATCGATGGACGCCGGGCGACTCGAGGTCGACGAGGAGCAGCCCGATGACGGGCGGCTCCGCTCCGCCCATCCGGGCGCTGACGAGCGCCAGGCGCAGCACGGGCAGCCAGGTGGTCCACGTCTTCTCGCCGGTCAGTCGCCAGCCGCCGTTCGGATCGGACTCGGCGATCGTGCCCGGGATGGCGCCACGAGACGGTGAACCGCCACTCTCCTCGGTCGAGGCCGCGTTGACGAGCGCGCCCTCGTCGACCACCGCACGCACGAGCCGCTCGCGCAGTGCCGGGGGCCAGCCCGGGCCCTGGAGCGCCGCTCCGGAGACGTGCACGTGCATCGCGAACCCGAGGGCGGTCGAACCGTCGATGCCGCCGATCGCGAGCAGCGCCTCGGCCCCATCGACCAGCCCGCCGCCCATCCCGCCATCGGCGGCCGGCACGACCAGGCGATGGAGCCCGGACCGGACGATCGCCTCGGCCGCCCGCGGATCGAAGTCGTCGCCGAGATCGAGCCCCTGGAGCGCGGCGACGGCTTCGTCGAGCGCCGCGCCGGCCTCGGGGGTCACGCCTTCTCCCGGTTCGAGCTCATCGGGCGCACGGTCACGCCGGCAGCCGAGTCGGCGATGAGCGCCTCGAGGCGTCGCGCCCTCGTGTCGGCGCCTTTCGCGCTGGTCACCCAGAACGTGACGTTCTTGCGGTACGAGGGTGGCCGCCGCTCCCAATCGGCCCACGCGGCCGGGACGGCACGGAAGCGCGCCAGTTCGTCGTCCGAGAAGAGCGCCTCGGCCTGTTCATACGAGTAGACGCCCGTCTTCGCCGCGGTTCGTCCCTCGAAGGCCCGCAGCCCGGCGGGTCGCATCCGGCCGGCAGCCGTCAGTGCCGCGACCTTGTCGACGTTGATCGCGCTCCAGTTGCTGCCCTTGCGTCGGGGGGTGAACCGCTGCGCAGAGCGCGTGTCGTCGAGACGCTTGCGGATGCCGTCGATCCAGCCGACGCACAGGGCTTCGTCGACCGCGTCGGACCAGCTGATGGTCGCCTTGCCCGTCGCCTTCCGGTGATAGCCGAGCCAGAGGTCCGCCGCCGTCTCGTGATTGGCGTCGAACCAGTCGCGCAGCTCCCCCACCTTCTCGAAGAACTTGACGTCCTGAGGATCGAGCTTCACGACGGCGACGCCTCGCGCTCGGCCGCCGCGGCGCGCAACAGGTCCCACGCACGCTCGACGTGGCGCGCCTCGGTGCGCAGGTTGCCGATCGCGACGCGGATCGTGAACCGGCCGTCGAGGCGGGTATGCGAGAGGAAGACCTCCCCCGTCCGATTGACGGCATCCATGATCGCGGCGTTGGCCTCGTCGAGGGCGTCGTCGGTGCCGCTCCAGCCGGGCGGGTGCCAGCGGAAACAGACCGTCGAGAACGGGACGCGCGCCAGGCGCTCCCAGTCCGGGGCCGCGTCGACCTGCGCCGCGAACCACTCGGTCAGCTCCAGGTGCCGCTCGATCCGGCGACGCAGCCCCTCCAGCCCGAACCAGCGGAGATGGATCCACAGCTTGAGCGCCCGGAACCGCCGGCCGAGCTGCGGGGTGTACTCGTGGTAGTCGTGGACCGACGTGGCCCGGTCGAGCGTCAGCAGGTACTCGGGAACGAGGCTGAACGCCGCCCGTAGCGCGTCCATCTGCCGGCTGAGCAGGAGCGAGGCGTCGAGCGGCGTGAACAGCCACTTGTGCGGGTTGACGACGATCGAATCGGCTCGTTCCCAGCCCGCAAACGGCGCCCGTCGTTCCGGCAGGAGAGCGACGACCCCCGCGTAGGCCGAGTCGACGTGCAGCCAGAGGCCCTCGCGCTCGGCGATGTCGGCGATCGGCGCCACCGGGTCGACCGAGGTCGAGGAGGTCGTCCCGACGGTCGCCACGATCGCGATCGGCCGATGCCCGGCGGCCCGGTCCGCGGCGATCGTCGCGGCCAGGGCGTCCGGGCGCATCTGGTAGTCGTCGTCCACCGCGACCCGTGCGAGCGCCGCGCGGCCCAGCCCGAGGGTCATGCAGGCCTTCTCGATCGAGCTGTGGGCCTCCGTCGAGGCATAGACCCGGAGCGCGGGGACGTCCGGGCGCCCGGTCAGGCCCAGCCCCGCGGCGTCGATGCCGGCCGCCTGCCGGGCGCCGGCCAGCGCGATCAGGGACGATGTCGAAGCCGTGTCGGTGAGGAGTCCGTCGAACGCTGCCGGCAAGCCAAGGGCCTGGCGCAGCCACCCGACGACGACCTCCTCGAGTTCAGTGCCGATCGGCGAGGTCCGCCACAGCATCGCGTTCTGCCCGAGGGTGGCCGTCAGCATCTCGCCGAGGATCCCGGGACCGGACGCGGTCGTCGCGAAATAGGCCAGGAAGCCCGGGTGCTGCCAGTGCGTGGCATTGGGTTCGATGAGTCGCCGGTAGTCGTCGAGGATGGCCTCGAGCGGCTCGGGATCCTCGGGCGCGCCCGTCGGGAACAGCGGGCGCAGCGAGCCCGGTTCGATGGACGGGAAGACCGCCCGCTCCTCGACCGACTCGAGGTAGTCCGCCATCAGGTCGACGACGGCGTGCGCGGCCGCCCGGAACTCGTCGGGGGGCATATCTCCGAGCTCCGGAGGCGCGATCCGGCGCTTGCTGGTGGCACGGTCAGGCATCGTCCCGAGTGTAGCGATGGTCGGACGCATGCCGCCTTGGTTCGCTGCGGGCGTCGCCGTCTTTCAGGCCTGTTGCAGACGTCCATCTGCTATGGACTTCGCCGCATTCGCTCGGGATACTCGACCGGATGTTCGAACCCGAAGCGCCCGCGCCCGATGCCGTGACGGCCCCGCAACCCCTGCTGCAGCTGCTCGGTGCGCTGACCGGGGACCAGGCGGGCGCCGACCCCGCGCTGGACGGGCGCACCTACCGTCGGTTCATCGACTCCCTCGGGGTCGCGCTCTACACGACCGATGCCGAGGGGCGACTGACGTACTTCAACGATGCGGCCGTGACCCTCTGGGGACGACGCCCCGAGCTCGGCGAGCTGTGGTGTGGCTCCTGGCGCCTGTTCTGGCTGGATGGCCGGCCGATGGCCCACGCGGAATGCCCGATGGCCATCGCCCTCCAGGAGAACCGGACCGTTCGAGGAGAGACCGCGATCGCCGAGCGGCCCGATGGATCGCGCGTCGTCTTCCAGCCCTATCCGAGCCCGCTGCGGGATCCCGACGGCCGTCTCGTCGGTGGCGTGAACGTGCTGATCGATGTGAGTGATCGCCGGCGTGCCGAGGAGGCCCTGGAGGTGACGACCGAAGCCCTGGCTGTCTCGAGCGCCGCCCGGGACGACTTCCTCGGTCTCGTGTCGCATGAGCTCCGGACGCCGGTCACGACCATCTACGGGAACGCCCGGCTGCTGCTCGATCGGATCGATCGGATGCCGGACGCAGAACGGGACATGGTCGGTGACATCGCCGCCGACTCTGAACGACTTCTGGCCATCGTCGAGAACCTGCTCCTCTTGAGTCGACTGCAGGCCGGGGCCGAACCGGAACTCGAGCCCCAACTCCTTCGGCATGTCGTCCAGCAGGAGGTCGCGGCATTCACGAAGCGCCACCCCGAGCGCCAGGTGGCCTTCGCCGCGCCCGGCCATCACGTCGTCGTCGAGGCGGACCGGGCATACCTCATGCTGGTGATCCAGAACCTGCTCTCCAACGCCGACAAGTACGGCGGCATCGGGCCCATCGACGTCGTCGTCGAGCACGACGATGACGAGGCGCGAGTCACGGTCCTGGACCGCGGGCTCGGCATCGACGGTGTCGCGAGCGAAGACCTCTTCTCGCCGTTCTTCCGGGCCAAGGATGCGCAGAAGGTCGCGAGTGGCCTCGGTCTGGGTCTGCCGGTCTGCCGTCGGATCCTCGAGACCATGAGTGGCCGCATCTGGGCGCGACCGCGCGATGGTGGCGGGTCCGAATTCGGGTTCGCCGTCCCGATCAGCCCGGATCCGGCAGGCGACTGAGGCCTAGATCGACTCGCCGATCTCGGAGAGGATCGTGCTGACCTGACTGCCCAGCAGGATGAGGGCCACGATCGAGCCAACGGCGACCAGGAACAGCACGGCGACGATCACGAGGCAGGCCTTGACGAGGCCACTCGAGCCCTGACCGGACGGGCTCACGAGCGCGGTATTGGCGAACCGGTCGTGCAGACCCTGCTTGGTGGGGCTGGTCGCGGTCGTGACGAGGAGCACGATGTACCAGAGGAGTGGGATCAGGGCGGCGATCCCGAAGACTCCAGGGATGACGCCGAGGAGGCCGATCCACGCGCCGAAGGCCAGCCACCGGCGGATCGCCTGTTCGAGCGACAGTGCCCGCCCATCGAACGCGTTGCCCACCTGGATATCGAACAGACGCTGCCCGATCGTCGCCCGCCGTCCGCCCGTCCAGAAGGCGATGAAGTACGCCGCGTCGACGAGCACATTGAGCACCGCCGCGACCGGTGAGTTGGCCGCCATCAGGTCGTCGAAGTCTTCGGCGGTCAGGTTGGTCGGATCGACGATCGCCCCGATGATCGCCCCGACGATGGCCAGGATGACGACATCGACGATGTAGGCGATGACCCGTGTCCCGGTGTCCGCGAACGTCAGTCCGGGCGCGACCTCCGGCGCCGCGGGTGGCGGCGCTGCCCAGCCGACCGGCGCCGAGGACAGGAGCGCGCCCTGGCCTGGCGCGACGGGGGCGGAGCCGGGCTCACCGGCCGGCGGCGTCAGGGGTGGCGCGGGCGGTGTGGGCGACCAGACGGTGGTCGGATCGGTTGGCGCTGGCGGGTTCCAGCCGGTCCCACGCGTCGGCGGCTCCGGCGGCCTCGCACCGGGCGCTGGGGGCTCCGGCTCCCACGGCATCCGCGGTGGCGTCTTGTCGTTCGGTGGATCGCCACTCATGGGCGCCATCGTACGCCCGCCGCGGGACCGATTTGCCGGGCGCTCGCAACCTCGGGACGCTTCCTGCCACGCGGGCGAAAGCGTCGACGCCGCAGATTGGGCAAGCCGTCGGCAGGTGGTCGAGGCGCGTCACTGGAGGAAACCCGATGACCGACGAATTCGAACGGGTCGAACGCCCCGATCCGGACCGCACCGACGACGATCCGCCGCGGACGAAACCCGATGACGACCTCCTGGACGGTGGTTCCGGCGAGCAAGGTCCACCCGACGGCCCGGCGCCTGACGAGGCCAAGGACGACCTGCTCAACGGGGGGTCGGGCGAAAACGAGCCGCCCCCCGAGAACGAGCCGCCCATCAAGGCCCACGATGGACAGGTCTACGGCGGCTGAGGCCCGGGCCCATCTCCGAGCTGGCGGCCAGTTCGAGTCGTCATGAGAACGCCACACTCGGCTGGCATCATGTGCGCATGACAGAGACGACGCGCGATCCTGCGCTGCACAAGACCGACGCCGAATGGCGTGCCGAACTGACCCCCGAGCAATACCGGGTCCTACGCCAGAAGGGCACCGAACGTGCCTTCAGCGGCGACCTGTGGGACGAGCATCGCGCCGGCACCTACCGGTGCGCCGGCTGTGGATCGGAGCTGTTCCGCTCGGACGCCAAGTTCGAATCCGGCACCGGCTGGCCGAGCTTCTTCGCCCCGGCCGACCCGAACGCGGTCGCGACCGAGACCGACCGCTCCTTCTTCATGACCCGGACCGAGGCGAACTGCGCGACGTGTGGCGGTCACCTCGGCCACGTCTTCGATGACGGCCCGAACCCGACCGGTCTGCGGTACTGCATCAACTCGGCGTCGCTCGCGCTCGATCCGGAGGCCGATCCCGACGCCGGATAGGCCCTCCGGCTCGTGGCCGCGGCGCTAGCCCCGGCCGCGACCATCCGCCCGGTCAGTCCGGCGCGCTCCTCTCGATCCCCGTTGCCGCATGGCAGCCCTCGCACCTCACCCCATCGGGCGGGTCGTCGTGTTCCGCCGCCCACGGGTCTCGCCGGAAGCTGACACCGCACGCGACGGTCACCGTGTTCGGCAGCGCCCGCACCGTGTCCATCAGGTGCCACTCGTATCGCTCCGAGCCGGAGCCGGACGCGCGCTGGACCCAGGTCATCGTCGGATCCGGACGACGACGTCGTCGGTGACGGGATCGAGGGTCGCCGTGAGCCTGGGCTCGACCGAGAGCGCGTCGAGGTAGTGGCGCGGCAGTCGCAGCTCGCCACCTCTCGATGCGACGATGGCCGCCAACAGGCGAAGCCACGTCACATCGACCTGGGGGTCTGGGTCCTCCTGGTCCTGCACGCGACCATGGTATAGAAATTGTGTACTTCGCAACGAGACGGCGCGCAGGGTGGTCCGACGAGGCGGCGAGCGGAGCGACCACGCGCCCGGGCGGGTCAGCCGGAGCGGTCGACGCCCTCCTTGTATCGGCCTTGCGCCGCAGCGGCGGCCGATCGGGAATCGTCCGCTTCCGTACTTCTCTCGCCGGCTTCAGCGTCGGCGGCGCCGAAGGCCTCCCGAGCCGCGATCGCGGCGTCGGCGGAGGCTTCCCGCGCCAGGAGAGCAGCGGCCATCGTGGCCTCGGCAGCGATGGCTGTCGCCTCCGACGCTTCGGCGGCTCGCTTCGCGGCGGAGGCCGCTCTCGTGGCGGTCGATGCCACCTCATCGGCGACGGAGGCGGCCCGATCGGCGACCCGCCACGCTTCGAGGAGGTCGGCGACCTTCGGGACGTTCGTTTCGGGCATGCTGGACCTTCTCCCTGTGGACCGCCCAGCCTACACCCGGTTAGCGTGGCGGCCCGTCGCCCGAGTGTCCGGTCCATCGGACCAGGGACGGCGAGGAAGCGTCGATGCCGTCCTGGTGCCCGAAGGAGAACGCATGTTCCTGTTCAAACGGAAGAAGAAGGAGGACGACGAGCCGGTCGACCTGGAGGCGCGGTCGCCCGTGACGGGCCTCAAGTACAAGGACATCGCGCTCCTCGGCGAGATGATGAAGGTCGGCGCCGACCTCACCAAGCCGCGGCATGTCCTGTACTACCTGTACTTCGGGAATCGGGAGGACGCGGAAGCCGGTGCGGTGGACGGCCGTGCGGCCGGGTATTCCTGCGAGGCCCGTGATCCGCTCCCCGAGTACCCGGGCCAGTGGGCGCTGGTGTGTGAGAAGTCGGCAGCCGTGCTGGACATCCCGGCCGTTCGCGAGGCCGACGACCTGTTCCAGGGCATCGCCGACCGCCTCGGTGGCGAGTTCGACGGCTGGGAGGCGGCAGCCAACTAGGGATTTGGTCGGGGCGGCGGGATTCGAACCCACGACCACCAGTCCCCCAGACTGGTGCGCTACCAGACTGCGCCACGCCCCGGTGCCGCCGAGTCTAGCACCCGGTCCCTCGCACCCTCGCGCGACCCGCCCCTACCTCGCCCGAGTGCCACCGAGACTGGCGATCCAGGCCGATGCGTCCGCCAGCTCATCCTTCGACTCGCGGGCCAGCAGGTCCACCAGGCAGCGCTTGACGCTCTTGCCCTCGAACAGCGCGCGCTGGACCTCGCGGGCGATGGGCATCTCCACGCCGAACCGGTCCGCCAGCTCGAGCGCCGCCCGGACCGTGTAGGCGCCCTCGGCCGTGCCCGGCAGACCGGCCTCGATCTCGGCCCACGACCGGCCCTTGGCGAGCTCCATGCCGAGCCGGTGGTTGCGCGACAACGGCGAGCCGCAGGTCGCGATGAGGTCGCCGATCCCGGCGAGTCCGGCGAATGTCAGCGGGTTGGCGCCCGCGGCGATCCCGAGGCGCATCATCTCGGCGAGGCCTCTCGTCAGCAGGCCGGCTTTGCCGTTGTCGCCGAAGCCGAGGCCGTCGGCCGCGCCGGCCGCGATCGCGACGACGTTCTTGAGCGAGCCTGCGAGCTCGACGCCGAGGATGTCCTGGTTGACGTACAGCCGGAATCGGCGTCGTGACAACCGGGCGACGACGCGCGCCGCGAGCGCGGGGTCGGTGGCCGCCACGACGGCCGACGCGGGCAACCCGCGGGCGATCTCGGCGGCCAGGTTCGGGCCCGAAAGGGCCGCGATCCGATCGGGCGCGATCGCGGCGGCCTCGGCGATGACCTCGCTCATGCGCAACAGGCTGCCGCGCTCGAGGCCCTTGACCACGGACACGACGTCGGCCGTCGGGCCGAGGAACGGCGCGACGTTCACGACGGTCCCCCGCAGGTGCGCCGAGGGCGTCGCGAAGATCACGAGATCGGTCGCGTCCGCCAGGGCGGCCGCGTCCGCGGTGGCCGTGACCGTCCGCGGCAGGTCCACGCCCGGGAGTCGCGCCTCGTTCCGGCCGGTCGCGACGATCCGTGCCGCCGTCTCCGGGGAGTGGCACAGCAGGCTGACCGGCTCTTCACGAGCGACGAGCCGGGCCAGCGTGGTCCCCCACGCCCCGGCTCCGACCACCGCGACCCGCGGGCCGCTCATCAGCGGGACCGGCGGGTCTTCCCGGCGCTGACGCGCCGCGCGGGCTTGGCCGCACCCGGCCCGGACCGGGCCTTCTTGCGACGGGGCAGCTTCACCGAGGTCCGGTCGCGGAAGACGAGCTTGATCGGCGTGCCGTCGAAGCCGAACGTCTCGCGCAGCTGGTTCTCGAGGTACCGGCGATAGCTGAAGTGGACCGCCGACCCGTCCGAGGCGAAGAACACGAACGTCGGCGGGGCGACGGCCGCCTGGGTGGCATAGAAGATCTTCGGTCGCCGGCCACGCACGGGCGGCGGCGGTGTCCGGTCCGTGGCGTTCATCAGCATGCGGTTGAGCTCGCCCGTCGAGACGCGCTTGCGGCGCTCGCCCCAGATGTCGACCGCGGCTTCGAGCACGCGACCCACTCGCTGGCCGGTCTTGGCGCTGATCGAGAGGATCGGCGCGAAGTCGAGGAACGGGACCTCGTTGCGGATCCACTCGGTGTACTGGTCGAACGTCCGGTCCGTCTTGTCGGCCACCAGGTCCCACTTGTTGACCGCGATGACGAGGCCCTTCCCCTCCTCGACCACGTAGCCCGCGACGTGCGCGTCCTGCGACGTGAAGCCCTCGACGGCATCGATGACCAGCACCGCGACATCCGCCCGGGAGAGGGCGTGCAGCGCCCGCAGCGTCGAATAGCGTTCCGCGGCCGGGCCGCTTGCCACCTTGCCGCGCCGCCGGATGCCGGCCGTGTCGATCAGGACGATCTCGCTGCGGCCCCACGAGAGCCGCGTGTCGATGGCGTCGCGCGTCGTGCCCGGGATCTCCGAGACGATCGCCCGTTCCTCGCCCAGGAGCGCGTTGACCAGGCTCGACTTGCCGACGTTCGGCCGCCCGACGAAGGCGATCGCGGCGGGTTCCTGGTCGGCCTCGGCGGCCATCGCCGCGTCCCAGCGGGCCGCCTCCGGGTCGATGACCGAGAGGTCGACGTCGGGATCGGCCTCGTCGCCGTCGGCGTCGGCCGCGTCGGCGTCGCTCACCACGTACGGTTCGAGCCGGCCGGCCGCGACCTCGTCGGCCCACGCCTCGGCCTCGGTCTCGCGGGTCTTGCGGGCGATCTCGCGCTCGCTCTCGGGCGGCAGCGCCCAGACGATCGCATCGAGCAGGTCGCCGGTGCCGCGGCCGTGGGTGGCCGAGATCGCATACGTCTCGTCCCAGCCGAGGGCGTGGAACTCGGCGCCTTCGAGCTCGCGCTTCTCGTTGTCGGCCTTGTTGACCGCCACGATCACCGGCGCCTTGGCCCGGCGCAGGATGTTCGCGGCCTCCTCGTCGGGCGGCATCAGCCCGACGACCGCGTCCACGACGAAGACGATGACGTCGGCCTCGGCGATGGCCAGGCGGGCCTGGTCCTGGACCGCGGCCTCGATCAGGTCGTCGGGGTCGAGCTCGAGGCCGCCGGTGTCGACGAGGACGAAGCGGCGGCCGTTCCACTCGGTGTCGCCGTAGAGCCGGTCGCGGGTCGTGTGGGCGCGGTCCTCGACGATGGCCGTGCGGCCGCCCACGATGCGGTTGAAGAGCGTGCTCTTGCCGACGTTCGGCCGGCCGACGACGGCGACGACCGGGAGCCCGCCCGGATGCGCGACCACCGCGTCAGGCAGCGCCGGGCGTGCTGACCGCGCGCGTCAGGTTCGGCAGCGATGTGGTCCGGCCGGCCGGCGTCGCGGCCCCGGCGAGGGCGGCGTCGGCGAGGTTCGCGGCGTCGGCCTGGGTTTCAGGGGTGCCGGCGTTGGCCAGGATCCAGAAGGCGACCTCGCGCAGGTCCTCGATCGGGGTGGACGTGCCGCCGGTCACCCCGACGACCTTCGCGCCGTCGAACGGCGCGGGATCGCTCAGGTCCGCGACGCCCTGGATCTGGAGCGCATGGGTGCCCTCGATCTCGCACAACCGCGTCAGTTCCTTCGTGTTGGCGCTCGAGCGGCCACCGACGACGACCATCAGGTCGACCTCGCGGGCGAGCTCCATCGTGTCCTCCTGGCGCCGGATGGTCACCGGGCAGACCGTGTTGATGATCTTGAGCTCGTGCGATCGCCCGACCATCAGGGCCGCCAGGCGCTCGAACTTCCAGGGCGGCTGGGTCGACTGGCTGATGAGGGCGAGCTTCTTGCGCCGCGGCACGGCAGCGTCCCACTCCTCCTCCTCGTCGACGACGATGACGTCCGGGGCGAACCCCAGCAGCCCGACGACCTCTGGATGGTTGGGCGTGCCGAGCAGGACGATCGTGTAGCCCTCGTCGACGAGCTTGCGCAGCTCCTTTTGCTCGGCGATGACCCAGGTGCACGTACCGTCGATGACCTCGAGACCCCTCGCCTCGGCGCGTTCGAGGACGTCCGGGCGGACGCCGTGCGCGCGGATGACGACAGCCGCCCCGTGATCGACGTCATCGAGCGTGTCGACGGTCTCGATGCCGAGGCCCTGGAGCTCACTCACGACGCCGTCGTTGTGCACGACCTGGCCGAGCGTGTGCGTCGACTTGCCGGCGGCCGCGGACTCCTTGGCCTTGTCGATGGCCTCGCGGACGCCATAGCAGAAGCCGGTGCGCTTGGCGATGCGGAGCTCCTGGACGGTTCCCATGCGTCGATTATCGCACGGGGCCCCGTTCAGACCCCTCCGCCGGGCGGTGCGGGCGAGGGTTCCGGGGCATCGGGGGAGACGCCGTAGACGCCCCGCTGGCGCGCGGGCAGGAGCTCCGCGATGCGCCGCATGATGAGGTCGGTCGCGAGGCCCTTGGCGGTTCGACGGTCCGTGCCGGGCGGCAGTTCGTCGGCGAGGCGGAACGGGCGACCGACGCGGACCGTGACCCGTCCGCCCGGATGCGGCAGCTTCTGGCCACGCGGCCAGACGCCGTTCGAGCCGCCGATCCCGATCGGCACGATCGGGGCGCCGGTGCGGAGTGCCAGCACGGCCACGCCGTCACGGGCCGCCTGGAGCGTGCCGTCGGCGCTCCTCGTCCCTTCCGGGAAGACGAACAGGATGTTGCCCTCGTCGAGGATGCGGCGGGCCAGCCGGAACGCCTCGACATCGGCCGCATCCCGGTCGACCGGGTGGACGCCGCCCGTCCGCGCCATCCAGCCGACCACCGGCCAGTCGAACAGCTCCTTCTTGCCGAGCCAGTGGATCCGCCGGCCGAGCGTCGGGGTCAGCCACGCGCCCAGCACCACGGGATCGAAGTTCGACGCGTGGTTGGACGCGATGATCACCGGACCGTCGCGCGGGATCTCGTCGATCGCCCCCTCGATCCGGATGCGCGACATGGCGCGGGCGAAGATCCGGGCTCCGAAGGCCACGGTCCGGATGAGCGGCGTCGTCGCGCTCTCGATGGGCTCGGGGGCGGGCGGGTCGCCCGATGCGGGCTCGACGCGAGTGGCCGGCACCTGGTCGGTCACCGGCGGGCCTCCACGTCGCGGATCGCGTTGGTCACCGCCTCGACGGTGTCCTCGAAGCGGTTGCCGTCGGTCACGATGATGCGCGCGTCGGTCGCCGGCCGCAGCGGCGCGACCCGGCGGTTCCGGTCGAGCTCATCGCGGCGCCGCAGGGCCGCCAGGATCTCGTCGGCCTCGGGGCCGTCGGGGTCGAGGCCGCGCTCCGCGGTCCGTCGCGCGGCCCGCTCCTCCACCGACGCGTCGAGGTAGATCTTGAGGTCGGCGTCGGGCAGGACCACGGTCCCGATGTCGCGGCCGGCCATCACGATCCCGCCGGCCCTCGCCATGTCCCGCTGGCGTGCCAGCAGCGCGGTCCGGAGCTCCGGGACGGCCGACACGGTCGACACGGCGGAATCGACCTCCGGGCCGCGCACGTCATCGGTGTGATCGACCCCATCGACGAGGACCCGCGACAAGCCGGCCCCTGCTCGTCCGGCGGCGAGCTCCACCTCGTCGACGAGCGCGCTCAGGGCCACCGCGTCGTCGACCTCGACGCCGCGATGCTCGGCCAGCCAGGTCACCGCCCGGTACAGCAGGCCCGTGTCGCAGAAGCGGTAGCCGACGTTCGAGGCCGCCGCGGCCCCGACGCTGCTCTTGCCCGACGACCCAGGGCCGTCGAGCGCCACGACGAGCCCGCGATCCCGCTCGACGCATCGCTCCATCCGCGGCAGGATAGCCGCTAGGAGGCGGCGGGCTTGCCGGGACCCGGCCGCCGCCGGTCTGCGGCTGGACGGCGGCTGCTGCCACCGCCACCGGCGAGGCCGCGGATCTCGGGTGCCTTGAGCGGACGCACGCCGCCGCTCCGGAGGCCATCGATGCGGACCGGGCCGATGCGCACGCGGACCAGCCGCTCGATCGGCGCGCCGACGGCCCCGAACATCCGCCGGAGCTGGCGCTTCCAGCCCTGCGCCAGCGTCGCTCGATACCACTGAAGCGGCGGCGGCTCCGGGTGCATGAGTGCGACGAGCTTGTCGGTCTCGAACGTGCTCATCGCGCGCAGGCCCGACAGCTCGGCGAGGCCCTCGTCGAGCGGGATCCCCGCGTTCAGTGCCTCGACCTGGCGGGCGTCGAGCCGCTGGCGCAGGCCGAGCGCGTACTCGCGTTCCACCCCGAACCGCGGATGGAGCACCCGCTCGGACCAGTCGCCGTCGTTGGTGAGCAGGAGCATCCCCTCCGAGTCCTGGTCGAGGCGGCCGACCGGATAGAGGCGGGCACCCTCCGGCACGAGCGCGGTCGGCAGCAGTTCGAGCACGGTCCGGTGCGCATGACGGTCCTGGGTGGTCGATGTCACGCCGGCCGGCTTGTGCAAGAGCAGATACGCCTGCGTGGACGCGCCACCGATGACCCGGCCATCCACCGCGACCACCGCGCGATCCGGATCCACCTGCGTACCGAGCTTCGCGACCTTGCCATCGACGGTCACGCGACCCTCGGCGATGAGGGCCTCGCTCGCCCGTCGAGAAGCGACGCCCGCACCCGCGAGGACCTTCTGGAGCCGCTCGGCCGGCATCAGTCCGACGCTGCGGGGGCGGGCGTCGGAACCTCGTCGTCACGGACGTCGCCGTCCGGCCCGCCAGCCTCGTCGAGGTCGAGACTCGCCTGGACGCTCTCGCCGCCCTCCTCGGCCAACCGGGCCGCGATGTCGACCTCGAGCGGTGGCAGGCCGTCGAGGCTGGTCATCCCGAACCGCTCGAGGAAGTCGAAGCCGGTGCCGTACAGGAACGGCCGGCCCGGCGTGTCCGCCCGGCCCAGCTCGACGATCAAGCGCCGGTGCAGGAGCGAGCGCATGGTGTAGTCGGAGTCGACTCCGCGGATTCGCTCGACGGCGGCCTTGGTGATCGGCTGCCGATACGCGACGATCGCGAGCGTCTCGAGCGACGCCGGGGAGAGGCGGACAGCGTCCGCGCCCACGTACCGCGCGACCAGGGCACCCGCTTCCGCTGCGGTCGCAAGCTCGACACGGTCGCCGTCGAGCACGAGTCGGATGCCCCGCCGGCCCAGGGACACCTCGAGGTCGCCGAGGCGGGCGTCCACGGTCTCCCGGTCCGTGCCGGCGAGCGCCGCGATCTCGCGTCGCGACAGCGGCCGCTCGGCGACGAACAGGAGCGCCTCGAGGGCGGCCTCGGTCAATTCGATCGGCGGGCGTTCCTCGGGCGAGGCCTCGTCCGTCGTCGCGTCGAGCTCGTCCAGCCGTGCGACCACCGCGTCGTCGGCCGCCCGCGTCAGCTCCTCGGTCACGCGAACGACTCCAGGGACTCGTCGATCGGCGCGACGTCGGCGTCCGGGCCGAATCCGGCCGCCGCCCGCTCCTCGGGCGTCGTGGCCCGCGCGACGATCGGGCCCCACGGGACCTCCTGCGACACCACGATCTCGCGGCGCTTCATGAGCTCGAGCATCGCGAGGAACGTGACCGCGATGACGACGCGGTCGTGGACCCCGTCGAGCAGGTCCTGCAGCACGAACGACGGCGCGTCGCGGAGGGCCGCGCGGATGATCTCGGCACGCTCGGCGAGGGTCATCGTCCGCGGCAGGGTCTCGGGCGGTAACTCGGGCGGCGGCGCGAGGGCGGCCAGTCGATCCAGCGCGCGAACGAGGTGGGCCGGGTCCAGCGGTGGCGCGTCGAGCGGCCGTGCGCCGGCGACGGCCGTCGCATGGGCGGCACCGGGCTCCCGCCGGAACAGCCCGATGCGGGCAAGCGCCGTCTCGGCCAGCCGCAGACCGGCGTCCCGATGCGCGCGGTACAGGATGAGGCGGCGGCGCAGCTCGGCCTCCGGGTCGGGTGCCTCATCGGCCCCAAGGGACGGATCGATGGCCGGCGGCCGGGGCAGCATCGCGCGGCTCTTGATGAGGATCAGCTGGCCGGCCACCGCTACGAACGCGCTGACGTTGCCGATGCGATCGGATTCGAGCGTGGCGAGCGCATCGAGATAGGCGTCCGCGAGGGCGCCCAGCGGGACGGTCAGGACATCGAGCTTGCGGGCCTCGATGAGCGAGAGGAGGAGGCCAAGCGGGCCCTCGAACTCGACCATCTGAACCTGGGTGGCCGTCTCCGGCCGGCGGCCATCGCCGAACCTGACGGCTGGCTCGAACGCGATGACCGGCACGCCCGTCATCAGTTGGCTTCGTCCGCGAGCCGCAGGAGCTCCCCGAACTCGGGGTCGCGCGGCGCGTCCTGGTATCGGATCAGCTCGACGGTCCGCGAACCGCAGCCGGCCGACGCCGCGAGTCGGGCCGACACCTCCGGATGGGTCCGGAGACGCTCCAGGGCCGGGCCGAACCCGGGCAGCACACCCGCGACGCGCCAGACCCACGCCCCGTAGGCCTGGCCGAGCGACCACGCCACGCGTGGCCAGACCCCGGTCTGTCCCTTGCCGGCATCGTGCAGGAGCCCGGCCAGCAGGGCGTCCGGCTCGGTCACGCCATCCGCCCGCAGCGACGCCACGACATCGAGGCCATGCCGCCGATCGGCCACGTGCATCGAATCGAAGAGCGCCAGCTGTGGTGCGGTCGTCCAGGTCGCCAGCGCCGCCCGCTCCTCGGGCGACACGCGGGCCCGCAGGTGCGTTCGGAACTGGCGGACCTTAGATGCCCACCAGGAGGCCATAGATCCCATCGATGATGGGGACGAGGATCCGCCCGCCGATCGAGTTGCCCGGCGGGAAGAAGAAGAGCGCGATGACGATGAGGAAGCCGTACTGCTCGAGGACCGGCCGGATGCGGTATTCGGTCTCGCGATCGAGCGCCGCGAACAGCACCTTGGAGCCGTCGAGGGGCGGGATCGGGATGAGGTTGAAGACCATCAGGATGATGTTGATCCGCACGAAGAGATCGAGGGTCAGGATCAGGATGTCGGGCACCGAGCTGATCAGGTCCGGGTTCATCACGAGGAAGCGCAGCGGGATCGCCCCGATCGTCGCGAGGAGCAGGTTCGAGAGCGGCCCCGCCGCGGCGACCATCGCCTCGCCGCGTCGGCCGCCCGCGAGGTTCATCGGGTTGACCGGCGTCGGTTTCGCCCAGCCGAACGCGAAGGCGCCCTGTGAGACGAGGAACGACACGGCCAGGATGACGCCGCCGATCGGGTCGAAGTGCGCGATCGGGTTGAGGGTCAGGCGTCCGAACATCTTGGCGGTCCCGTCGCCGAGCCGATACGCGGCCCACGCATGGGCGAACTCGTGGACCGGGAATCCCACGAGCAGCATGATCGCGATGACGATGACGATCGAGACGAGCTGTTCCTGGGACAAGCGGCACCTCTAGACGGGGTCCCGCGTATGGTAGCCGGGCGGCGAGGGGCCGGCGGTGGGCGGGCGATCCAGACGACCGGCCGAACAGTCGCGCTAGAGGCGGCCGAGCAGGTCCGCCTTCTTGGCCTCGTACTCCTCCGGGCTGATCGCACCGCGATCGCGCAGGTCGGCCAGGTTCGCCAGGGTCCGGGTGAGCTCGTCGGGGCTCAGGTCGCGCGGCTCGGCCGCGACCGGCACCGCGGGCGCGCGACCGGCGCCGCTGGTGCGGCAGGGGCCGGCGGTGGCGCGGCCTCGAGCGGGGTGGTCGTCGTCGGGCTGTCGGGCATCGGCGCCGAACCGTCGCTCGGTGCCCGGGCCGGGGCGCTCGGCGGCCAGCTCTGGCGCTCCATGTCGACCTCGAACTCGTGCTTGGCGTCGAGCATCGCCTTCTTGAACCCGATCGGGTCCTTGATCATCTTGAACTTCTCGATGCCGACCTCGGCCGCGGTCATGACGTCGAGATCGCCGAAGCCGAAGATCCGGCCGAAGAACGACTGCTCGAGGCGCGCGTCGTTGATCTTCTCGAGCGAGCTGTCGGTCGAGGTCTTGTTGAGGACGCCGGCCACCTGCATCACGCGGCGGTTGGTGATGACGTATTCCTGGTTCAGGTAGTGCAGGAGGGTCCAGAGCAGGACCGCGATGCCGCCGATGAAGACGGCCGCCACGATCCAGCTGAGGACGTCGCGGAACGGGCCCGGATCCTGGCCCACGTTGACGACGGCCAGGATGATGCCCACGATCAGGGCCAGGATCGTGAAGCGCGCGCCCCACACGAACACGAACCAGTGCTGCTTCTCGCGATGGATGATCCGCTCACCGGTCGACAGCAAGGAATCGGCGAAGCCCATCTGGCGTGTCCCTCCCTCTAGGCCCTCGGGTGGGCGCGAGTGTAGACGTCCCGGATCCGCTCTCCGGTCAGATGCGTGTACAGCTGGGTCGTGGAGATACTCGCATGTCCGAGCAACTCCTGGACGATGCGCAGGTCGGCACCGCCCTCGAGCAGGTGGGTCGCGAACGAGTGGCGCAGCGTGTGCGGCGAGACCCGGTCGGCGAGGCCCGCCGACCGCGCCGCCGTCTTGACCGTGCTCCATGCCTGCTGCCGCGCGAGGCGGCCGCCGCGCGGTCCCAGGAAGACCGGCCCGCCACGTGCCGGCTGGACGTGCCCGAGCGCGAGGAGCCGCGGTCTCGGTCCGTCGAGCCAGCGCCCGAGCCAGTCGAGTGCCACGTCGCCGACCGGGACCAGACGCTCCTTGTCGCCCTTGCCGATGACCCGCACGTACCCGCCGTCGATCGTGAGGTCCTCCGCATCGAGGCGAAGCGCCTCGCTGATCCGAAGACCCGCCGCGTAAAGCAATTCGAGCAGCGCCCGGTCGCGCAGGCGGCCGTCGTGGTCGGGTTCGTCGGGGTCGTCGCCGCCGGCCGCCTCGAGCAGGCGCTCCGTCTCATCGACCGTGAGCGTCTCGGGCAGCAGTCGTGACTGCCGAGGCAGATCCAGGTGCGCCGCGATGTCGGTCCCGATCAGCCCCTCGCCGTAGGCGAAGCGGTAGAAGCCCTTCAGGGCCGCCGCCCGTCGACGGAGACTCGTCGGGGCGAGTCCGGGATCGCTGGGCCGGCCACGGCGGGTCCGGGCAGCGAGGTAGCCGACCACCGCGTCCGGTGAACGCGCCCAGGCCGCCGTCGTCCCGCGGCTCGCCGCGAAGTCCGCGAGGTCGCCGCGGTAGGCGCGGATCGTCGCCGGCGCGAGGCCGCGCTCGACCGCGAGGTAGTCGAGGTAGTCGTCGATCGCGGCATCGAGGGTCGATCTGGCGCCCATCGTCGTCGGCCGTGCGGTCGGTGGGCCGGGTCAGCCGGCCGTCGCGACCTCGCCGCGCCAGGCTTCGGCACGGTCGAGCAGTTCGCGGGCCGCGGCAAGGCCGGCCGCCCCGGCCGGACCCGGCGTCCCGTCCCGGCCGGTCGTGGCGCTACCGAGCATCTGGGCGAGCTCGACGATCCGGCCCTCGCGATCGAGCCGCTCGACCTCGGTGACCGTCCGGCCGTCACGTTCGCGCTTCGTGATCCGGAACTGGGCATCGGCATGGGCCGCGATCTGGGGCAGGTGCGTGACGCACAGGACCTGGTGCCGGCGGGCGAGGGTCCACAGGCTGCGCCCGACCGGGTCAGCGCTTCGTCCGCCGATCCCCGAGTCGACCTCGTCGAACACGAGCGTCGGTGTCGCGTCCGCCTCGGCCAGGACCGACTTGATGGCCAGGGCGACGCGCGAGAGCTCGCCACCTGACGCGATCCTGGCCAGCGGGCGTGGCGGCTCGCCCGCGTTGGGGGCGAGGCGGTACACGACCTCATCGACGCCGGAGGCATCGAAGGCAACGGCGTCGCCGTCGAGCTCGACCGCGGGCTCGTCCGGGCCGGCGGTCCGTCGACCGAGCGCGACCTCGAACACGCCTTCGGGGAAGCCCAGCTCGCCGAGCGCGGCGCCCACCGCGGCCGTCATCGTGACGCCGGCCGTGTGGCGCGCCGCGGAGAGGCGCTCGGCCGCCACCTGGACCTCGGCGAGCAGGCGGGCGTCGTCGGCGTCGCGCCGGGCCCGTTCGCCGTCGAGACCGTGCAGCCGCTCCGCCTCTGCCGCCGCGCGTTCGCCGTGGGCGATGACGGCGGCCTCCCCGTCCCCGTAGCGGCGCTCGAGACCGTAGATCGTCCCGAGGCGCTCCTCGAGCGCGGCCAGGGCGGCCGGATCGTGCTCGACGGTCTCCGCCAGTGACCGGGACTCGGCGGCGACATCGGTCAGTTCCGCCTCCAGCCCGGCCAGGCGATCGGCCAGCGGTTCGTAGCGCGGATCCACACGAGCGACGACCCTCGCCTCGCGCAGCGCGAGCGCCACGCCGTCCCGTGCGCCGCCGCTTTCGGCGGTCAGTGCCTCGTGGACCGCCGCCGAGCCACGGGCGATGGCCTCGCCGTGCTGCGCGGCGGCGAGCCTGGCTCGGATCTCGTCGGCCTCGCCCGGGCGCAGCCGCGCAGCCGCGATCTCGTCGGCCTCGTACTCGAGGAGTTCCAGGCGCCGCGCGAGTTCGCGGGGATCGCCGATCAGCTCGGCCAGCGCGGCCCGATTGGCCCGCCACGCCTCGACCGCCTCGACCATCGCGGTCCGTTGGGCCGCGTGACCGCCGAAACCGTCGAGCAGGTCGCGCTGCCAGCGCTCGTCGAGCAGCCGCTGCTGGTCGTGCTGGCCATGGATCTCGACGAGCGGTCCCACTTCGTCGGCGAGGCGAGCGGCGGTCACGGTCTCGTCGTCCACGCGCGCCGTCGAGCGACCGCCGGCGGCCACCTCGCGCACCGCGATGAGCGGCTCGGGCAGGCGATCGAAGAGGGCCTCGACGCGCGCCGCGTCCGCGCCGTGGCGCACGAGCGACGTGTCCGCGCGGGCGCCGAGGGCCAGCCCCAGCGCGTCGATGATCAGGCTCTTGCCAGCGCCGGTCTCGCCGGTGATGACGTTGAACCCCGGCTCGAGCGGGAGCCGCAGGCGCTCGATGAGGGCCAGGTCGGTGACGGCGAGCTCGAGCAGTCGCCCGGTCACGACGGCAGCAGGGCGACCTTGTGGCGCAGCAGGTCCCAGAAGGGCTGCGCGCCCGTCGGTTCGATGAGGCGGATCGGGCGTTCGACGGCCCGAACCTCGACGAGGTCGCCGACGCGGATCGGGATGTCCTCACGCCCGTCGACCGAGACCAGCGCCTCGTGGGCGTCCACGACGCGACAGCGCACGACCTGTCGCGGGCTCACGACCACGGACCGGATGGCCGAGAGGTACGCGGCGATCGGCGTGACCACGAGGTTGCGGCTGACGGGGTCGACGATCGGGCCGCCGGCCGAGAAGGAATAGCCCGTGGAGCCGGTCGGCGACGAGATCACGAGGCCGTCGGCGATGAACGTCGCCAGGTGGGAATCGTCGATGGCCACGTCGAGCCGGCAGACCCGGGCCAGGGATCCGCGCGCGACGACGATGTCGTTGAGCGCCACGTGGCGGAGCTCGTCGATGGGTCGGCCGTCGCGCAGGATCACCCCTTCGAGGGCCATCCGTTCGCCGATCTGGTAGTCGCCGGCCTCGATGCGGGCGAGCACGGCATCGAGATCACCCGCTTCGGCCTTCGAGAGGAACCCGACCTTGCCCAGGTTGATGCCCAGGATCGGGACGTCGACCTCCGCCACGGCCCGGACCGCTCTCAGGAACGTGCCATCGCCACCGAGGACGACCAGGGCGTCGGTCGACGGCAGCTCCCGCAGCAGCGCGGCCATGTCGTCGGACTGGGCCTGCCATTGATCGATGTGACGGATCTGGCACCAGCCGGCGGCCCGGGCGCTGAGCTCGACGGCCGCCTCGATCGTCGGGTTGTAGGCGAAACCGATCCGTTGGACGCTCATGGGGCGGCCACCGTCGCGATCCGCTCCCCGATCTCCGCACAGCCGGGGCCGGGCGCGAAGTGGGCGAGGAACTCACGGTTGCCCTCCGGTCCGAGGAGCGGCGAAGCCATGACGTCGCGGGTCCCGAGGCCGATCGCCCCGGCACGCTCAACCACCCGTTCGAGGACCTCGCGATGGATCGCGGGGTCGCGGACGACGCCGTGGTCCGTGCGGCCGCGGCCAGCCTCGAATTGCGGCTTCACGAGGGCGACCATGTGGCCGCCCGGCCCGAGGGTCGAGGCGACCGGGCCGAGGACGAGGTCGAGCGAGATGAACGAGACGTCGATCGTCGCGAGGCCGATCGGCTCAGGCAGCGTCGTGGCTGTCAGCGTCCGAGCGTTCGTGCGTTCCATCGAGACCACGCGCGCGTCGCGCCGCAGCGGGTCGGCGAGTTGCCCACGTCCGACGTCGAGCGCATACACGCGCCTCGCGCCACGCTGCAGCAACACGTCGGTGAACCCGCCGGTCGACGCCCCGACATCGAGGCAGGCGAGACCGGACGGGTCGATCCCGAAGGCATCGAGGCCGGCGGCGAGCTTGTGGCCGCCGCGGCTGACGTAGGGCTCGGGGACGTCGACCTCGACGTTGGCCGACGCGTCGATCAGGTCGCCGGGCTTGCGGTCGTGCCGGGCGGCGTCGCCCTCCCCCACCCTGACCTTCCCGGCCAGCACGAGGGCCTGGGCGCGGCTCCGCGTCTCGACCAGCCCTCGCTCCACGAGCAACTGATCGAGCCGGACCCGCGTGGTCTTCGTCGTCGTCGTTGCGCCATCGGCCGGACTCACCCGCCTATCGTGGCACAGCCCGCTTCACCGGGACTCACCGGTCGGGTCTGGGGTCCGAGTACCCCAAAGTCACGTAGACGCAACCATTCCAAACCTCGACCCTCGCGACACGGGTCCCGCGCTGATCTCCTGTTGGCACGCCACTCGACCGTTACAGGTGTCGCAGTGCGTCGCCCGATCTCCCTGTTCATCGCGAGTCTGTTCGTGCTCACGCTGGTCGGCGCATCCCATGTCGGCATCGCGCCCGTCGCCGCGGCCACGACGATCGACCGCACGACCACCTGCAGCAACGGGATCGACAACACGCCCGGCCTCGGGCTCATCTGTCGGGTCACGATCGTCAACACGTTCACCACGACCGGCAGCAGCGCCCGGGTGACCGTGCGTGAATGTCACGGCGCAGCCGGCGACCCGACGGCCGCCTGCACGACCGACGTGCAGACGCTGACCCGCGCGGTCACCCGGGTCACGCAATGCAATGCGGCCACCAACGGTGGCGGCGGAACGCTGCGATGCAGCGTCGAGGTCACCAATCGGTTCAGGGGCGTCAACATCACCAAGTCGAACGTCACCGTGAACCAGTGCGTCGGTTCGGGCGACGGCATCGCCAACGACTGCGATCCGTTCCCGTCCAGCACGACCGGTGCCCGGGTCACGCAGTGCAACGGATCCGCCAATGGCGGGACCCTGGTCGGGCTGACCTGCACGGCGACCGGGACCACGGTCTCCGGCCATCCCATCACGGTCAATCAGTGCAACGGCTCCACCAACGGCGGTGGCGCACTCGTCATCTGCTCGGTCCGCATGTACAACACCTTCACCGCGGTCGGTGGAACGACCGGCGGTGGGTCATCCACCGGCGGCGGCTCCACGGCTCCGCCGACGAGCACCATCGCGACGAGTGGCACGACCTCGGTCGCCGCCACGCCGCTGGCGCTGCTCGGCCTGCTGCTGGTGTTCGCCCTCACCTTCGTGGCGGCAGCGTCCCGACGCGTCTCGCGACGTGAGGCCGGAGACACCCAGACCTAGCGCGATCGCAACGACCACCACTGGCGCCGTCCCGGACGGCGGACTCGGACCCTGTCGGCAACGACGGGGTCCGATCGCGTTCGGCCCCGGGCCCTGAGCGACCTGTCCCTAGCGGCCGGCCCCGGTCGTCGAACCCGTCGGGGTGGCGCCGAGCACGGTGAGCGTCTCGCGGACCTGATCCGCGAGACCGGTGGCGTCGAGGCGGAGGACCCGTCGCAGGTCCGCGACCGAGCCGTGGTCGACGAATCGCTCGCCCGGGATGCCGATGACCTGGACCGCCACCTCCCGAAGGGCCGGGTCGGTCCGTCGCGACTCCTCGACGATCTCGAGGACACCGCTGCCGAAACCGCCGCTCGTGACGCTCTCCTCGAACGTCACCACGAGGCGCTTGCCGCGTGCCTGATCCAGGATCAGCTGGCCGTCCAGCGGCTTCGCGAACCGGGCGTTGATGACCCCCACCGACCAACCGTCGGCCTCGAGCGCATCGGCGGCCTCCATCGCTCGAGCCACGATCGGCCCGAAACCGACGAACAGCAGGTCTCGGCCCTCGCGCAGGACCTCGCCACGGCCGATCGGCAGGACCTGCGGCTCGACCGGGAGCAACCCGAAACCAGGGTCGCGCGGGTAGTGCAGGGCGAACGGGCCATCGTGCGCCAGCGCGGTCCGCACGAGCGAGCGCAGCTCCTGCTCATCCCGGGGCGAGGCGATGACGAGGTTCGGGAGCTGGCGCTGGGCGGGCAGCGTGAACATGCCCTGGTGGCTCGTGCCGTCCTCGCCGACGAGCCCGGCGCGGTCGACGGCGATCAGGACCGGCTGGTCGTTCTGGCAGATGTCATGGACCGTCTGGTCGAAGGCTCGCTGCAGGAACGTCGAATAGACGGCCACGACGGGGCGCAGGCCGCCCATCGCGAGCCCGGTGGCGAACGTCAGCGCGTGCTGCTCGGCGATGCCGACGTCGAAGAACCGCTCGGGGTACTCGGCCTGGAACTTGGAGAGGCCGGTGCCGGTCGGCATGCCGGCGGTGATCGCGACGATCCGCCGGTCGGTCCGGGCGAGTTCGATGAGCTCGGCCGCGAAGACGGCCGTGTAGTTCGGATGCTTCCTGGGTGCCTCGAGGACCCGCGTCGGCGGTGCCGCGTCGTCGGCCATCGACTCGGTCGGCATCGAGGTGCCGTTGAGCCCGTTGAGCGGCGGCTCCATCGGCGGCAGCGCGGCGCCGTGGAAGCCGATCTGGTCAGCTTCCGCCGGCCGGTAGCCGCGGCCCTTCTGCGTCCGGACGTGCACGATCGTCGGGCCCGGCAGTGCCAGCGCCGCGCCCAGCGTCTCGATCAGGGCGTGCAGGTCGTGGCCGGGCACGACGCCGATGTACGTGATGCCCAGGTCCTCGAAGAGCTGGCCCGGTTGCGCGAACTGGACGACCGACTTGCGCAACCGCTTCGAGAGCTCGAGGACCGTCGGGCCGATGACCGGGATCCGCTCGACCGTCCGGTCGTAGGCGCTCTTGCTCTGACGCCACGCACTCGAGAGCTTGATCTGGCTCAGGTACTTGGAGAACGCGCCGACGGTCGGGCTGATCGACATCTCGTTGTCGTTGACGACGATGAGCATCTGCGTCTTGCGCTGGCCGATGTCGTTGAGCGCCTCGAGCGACAGGCCGCTCATCAGCGCGGCGTCACCGACGACGACGGCGATCCGCTCGAGGCCGTGGCGGACGTCGCGAGCCTCGGCGAGGCCCTCCGCGATCGACAGACCGGTGCCGGCATGGCCGCCGTCGAAGACGTCGTGCGGCGATTCGGACCGCCGCGGGAAGCCGCCGACCCCGTCGAGCTGGCGCAGCGTCCCGAATCGCTCGAGGCGGCCGGTCAGCAGCTTGTGCGGGTAGGCCTGGTGCCCGGTGTCCCAGACGATCCGGTCGCGTGGGGATTCGAGCAGGCGATGCAACGCGATCGTCAGTTCCACGACGCCCAGCGACGAGCCGAGGTGGCCGCCGGTGACCGACACCGTGGCGATGATCGTCTCGCGGATCTCGAGTGCGAGCTGGGCGAGCTGCACCTCGGTCAGGCCGCGAAGCTCGGCGGGCCCTTCGAGGTTGGGAAGGATCGGCAAGTCGAGTGGACTCCTTCGGTCGGGCGCCGGCGGACGCCGCGCTGAGTGTAAACCTGTTCCTCACAGGTCGCTTGTTTTAGCGGTCCCGGTCGGCGTTCGGACGGACGCCCGGGAACCGTGTCTCGTGACGGATCAGGCGTCCTCGGCGGCTTCGTCCGGCTTGACGTCGCGCAGCTCAGAGCCGCCGCCGGCACGCTGGACCAGCTGCTGCAGTCGCAGCTGCGCGTCGTTGAGGAGGCGGTCGCAGCGCTCGATGAGGGCCGTCCCCCGCTCGTGGAGGGCGAGTGCGCGTTCCAGGGGCTGGCCGCCGGCCTCGAGCTCCGCCACGGTCCGCTGGAGCTCGGCGAGGGCGTCGTCGAAGGCGAGGTCCTCGACGCGAGGCTCGGCGGTGTCAGTCACGCGGCTCCTCATCGTCGGGCGTGGTCAGGCGGTCGATCCGTGGCGCGAGCAGCATACCAACGCCGATCCCGACGGCCGCGATGACGACCACGAGGACCGCGAACACGACGTACTCCATCCGCCGCTCCCCTACCCGTCCGCCGGGTCGTCCACGGTCGCGGCGATCGACCCTTCAGCGACCCGGATGTCCAGGCCCGTCCTGGCCGGCGTGTCGGATGGTCCGCGCACGACCGACCCGTCGGCGCGCCGCCGCACGATGGCGTAGCCCCGGTCGAGGGTGGCCTGCGGTCCGAGCACGGCCAGCGCGGCCGACGAGGCGTCGAGACTCGAGCGCGCCCCGGCGATCGTCGCGGCGGTCAATCTCGGCAACGTCGCCGCGGCCCGATCGAGGCGGGCGCGGTCGTTGCCGAGGCGGGTCGCGAGGGCCCGCGTCGCTCGATCGAAGAGCAGGCCGACCTGTTCGCGCGACGCGACCAGCCGGGCGGCCGGGCTGACCACGTCGAGGGCGCGCCGCTCGACAGCCAGCTCGTTCCGCGCGACCGCCAGCCGCGCGGCCGAGACCGACGCCAGCCGCGTGCCGGCTCGCCGGAGCGCCGCCGCCATCTCGGCCCGGTCCGGCACCACGATCTCCGCGGCGGCCGACGGGGTGGGCGCCCGGACGTCGGCCGCGAAATCCGCCAGCGTCACATCCACCTCGTGGCCCACGCCGGTCACGACGGGGACGGGGTGCGCGACGACGGCCCGCACGACCCGTTCGTCGTTGAAGGACCAGAGGTCCTCGAGCGAACCGCCGCCACGCGCGAGGATCGTGACCTGCGGCGCCTCTCCGGCACGACCGACCTTCGCGAGCTCCTCGCGGTGGCGCTCGAGCCGGTGGAAGGCCGAGACGATGCTGGCCGGAGCGTCCGCGCCCTGGACCTTGGTGGCCACGAGCACGACCCGGACCAGCGGCCAGCGTCGACCGAGGACGGTCGCGATGTCCTTCCACACGGCGCCGGTCGGGCTCGTGATGACCGCGATGACGCCTGGACGCGTCGGCAGCTTGCGCTTGCGCTCGGACTCGAAGAGGCCCTCGGCGGCGAGGCGGGCCTTGAGCTCCTCGAACCGGAGGGCGAGGTCGCCGAATCCGGCCGGCTGGAGCGACTCGACGTACAGCTGGAGCGCGCCCTGCGGCTCGAAGAGGTCGATCCGGCCATGGACGACGACGCGCAACCCGACCTGGGCCTCGAACGCGGAGCGGAGGCGATCGTCGCGGAACCAGACGCATTGGAGCTGGCTGCGCTCGTCCTTGAGGGCGAAGTAGGCGTGCCCGGCCGACGAGATGGTGACACGGCCGATCTCGCCCTCGACCCACAGGTCGGTCAGCCGGGGGTCCTCGCGGACCGCCGCCTTGACCGCCCGGGCCACCTCGCTGACGCCGAGGATGCGGACGCCGAACATGCCCGGCACCAGCGAATTCGTCACCGGGAGTGGTTCCACGTCGCTCACCCAGACCCCATCTGCTGGAACCGCCAGCGGTCGTCGGTCCCGAGGAGACTGCGGAGGTGGTTGATCTCGCCCGCGTGATACGCGTCGTGGGTGATCATCGTGGCGATGATCCAGCGGGTCGTTCGCAGCTCGCCCCAGTTGGTCGGCCGCGGGCGGTCGAGCTCCGCGTCCCCGGTCAGCGCGGCGACATGATCAACGAGCCGCTGATGCGCACCCTCGAGCCACGCGATGACCGCCCCAGGGTCGATCGCTTCCTCGGTGAACGGCTCGACCTCCGGCGTCGCGAACTGGAGCGTGCCGGGTCCGAAGGCATAGTCGTCGTACATGATCTTGCACGCGCCGACGTGGGTTGCTATCGCCGCGATCGACCGGGCGGTGCCGGTCGGCAGCGCCGTCCAGGCCGTCGCGGGGACCGTGGCGAGGTTCGTGAGGAGGGCCTGACTCTCGTTCGACTCCTCGATCCCGAGGCCTCTGAAGGCCTCGTCCATCAGGTCGAGCAACGCATCGATGCCGCCACGTACGCCAGCCGGTCGCGGGTCCATGTCGTTGATGGTAGCGAGGCCGCTCGCCGGAGGGTCGGCGCGCCTGGCCGAGGTCAGACCCGGGTCTGGTACTCGCCGGTGCGCGTGTCGACCCGGATCGTGTCGCCGGTCTCGACGAAGATCGGCACGACGACCACCAGCCCGGTCTCGGTGGTCGCGTTCTTGCGGGCACCGGTCTGGGTGTCGCCGGCGAAACCGGGCTCGGTCTCGGCGACCACCAGCTCGACGGTCACGGGCAGCTCGACGCCGATCGTCTCGCCCTGGTAGCTGGTCCGATCGAGCGTCATCCCGTCCTTGAGGTAATGCGCGGTCTCACCGAGCTGCTCGCTGGTCAGCACGAACTGGTCGTAGGTGTCGTTGTCCATGAAGTGGTGGTCGTTGCCGTCGCGGTAGAGGAACTGGACGGGGCGCTTCTCCATCGACGCGCGCGGCCAGCGCGTCCCGGCCTGGAACGAGCGCTCGACGGTCTGGCCGCGCTTGATGTTGCGCAGCGTGATGCGCACCTGGGCCGACCCGCGGCCCATCTTGATGTGGTGGTAGTCGAGGATCTGCCAGAGCTCGCCGTCGAGCTCGATGGCGACGCCCTTCTTGAGTTCGCCGGTACTGATCATGTCGGTGGGGGCTCCTGGAAGGCGGACGCCGGGCATGGCGACGCCGGTTCAGCGGTCGGGGTGATTTGCCCCGATCGTACCAGACCGACGATCGAGATCCGCTCAGCCACCGACGCTCTCATACCCCCATCCGGATACCTGGTTCGTCCCATCGACGAAGTCGATCCGTGTCTCCCCATCGCCCTTGGTCGGCGTGCAGACGCCCTTGCAACGGACCGTGATCCGTGCGATCGCCGGCTGCACGTCACCGGGGACGCGACTTCCGACGGCCGATTCGGCCATCTCCTTGCACGTGGGGAACGGCACGCCGAGACAGATCGGCACGACCGTGAGGACCGGGAGCTCGACAGGTTCTGGCGCTTGCTGGTTGCTGCCGTAGCCCAATGCACGAGAGTCACGACGCCCGTCCGCGAGGAGGACCTCGATCTGGAGCTGACCGTCCGTGTCGGTACATGCCGTCACGGTGCAGGTGACGGTGATCCGGGCGGCCGGTCCCTCGAGGGACCGGACGAGCGATGCCGCCGCTTCCTCACACGGTCGCTGGGGAACGCCGACGCACGCAACGTCGGGCTCGGGGTTCGACGATCCGGGACCGTCCGACCCGCCGCACCCGCCCACCAGGATCACGGCGGCCAGCACGGCCCAGCGGATCGCCGGGCGTCGCATGGTCAGTCGCCGTCGTCGAGGGCGCGCATCCGGACCTGGTACTCCGCAGTGTCGATCTCGCCGCGGGCGAGGCGGGCCTTGAGCTCGGCGACCGCGGGGTCCTCGCGTGCCGGGACGCTGCGCCGGATCGCCCAGACGATCACCGCGATCACGAGGCCGGTCGTGATGAGGGGCACGGCGAACGCAAAGAGCATCGTGGGCCCGAGAAAGTCGAAGAGGTCGAAGAAGTCGGTCGACATGGCGGCGCCAGCGTAGCCGCGCGACCGGCCGGTGTCAGCCCCCGACGACGAGCACCTCACGCGGGAACTGCGTGAGGCGGGCCACGCGGCCGGCCACCGCGTCGAGCGCGATCAGGTCCTCGATGCGCACGCCGGTCTCGCCTTCGAGATAGACGCCGGGTTCGACCGAGAAGACCGTCGGGCTCGGTAGCGGCGTGTCTGGAGCGGCCGTGCCGAGACTCGGCGCCTCATGCGTGGCCAAACCGATCCCGTGCCCGGTCCCATGGCCGAAGTGCGCGCCGTGGCCGGCGACCTCGATGACCGCCCTGGCGACGGCATCGACCGCCCGGCCGCTCGGAAGTGCTGGACCGCCATGCCGGCCCGACCCGCCGGCCACCGCGGTCTCGAGTGCCTCGATGGCCACCGCCTGGGCCCGGGCGACGAGCTCGTAGATGGCGAGATCGCCGGCGCTCGGGTCGCCGACGAAGAGCGTTCGCGTCATGTCGCTTCGATAGCCCAAGACCTGGGCGCCGAAATCGAACAGCAGGACCGCGCCGGCCAGCACCGGCCGGTCGCCGGGGGCGCCATGCGGCAGCGCCGCCTCGGGGCCGGACAGACAGGCGACGTCGAAGGCGAGCGCCTCCGCGCCACCGGTCCGGATGAGCCATTCGAGCCGGAGTGCCAGCGTCGCCTCGGTCACGCCGGGCCGGATCTCCGGCAGCAGGGCCGCGAGCGCCCGGTCGCTGACCGCACAGGCCGCCGCGATGCGCGCGATCTCCGAGGGCTCCTTGGTCGCCCGGTCGGCCTCGACCCACCCCTCCACGGGTACGAGCGCCACGTCCGGAGCCGCCTCGGCGAGCCGACCCCACGCCGCGTGCGGGATGACACCGGCCTCCATGGCGATCCGCTTCGCCCCGACCGAGGCGACCAGCTCCGGCCAGCGCGCGGGCAGGTTGCGATCGACGTATGCCACGCGGGCGTCCGGGGCCTCACGGCCCGCCTGGATCGTGTAGCGCGAATCCGCGAGCACCACGAGGTCGTCGCCGCCGACGAGGAACTGGCCCGACGTGCCGGAGACCTTCTCCTCGCCGTCGCCCAGGGCGAACCCCGTCAGGTAACGCATGTGCTCCGAGCGGATGCCGAAGTACGCGTCGACACCCGCATCGGCGAAGCGCGCCCGCAGGCGTTCGAGCCGAGCCGGCCGGGCCGCTCGGTCGGCCTCGGACCACGTCGCGCGCTGGCGGTCGGTCGGCGCGGGGGCGAAGTCAGCCGGCTCGGGGAGCCGACCGCTCATATGTAGCCGTACTTCTTCAGGAGCTTCTGGAACGCCGCGTTGTCCTTCGCGAAGGCATGTGCGCCGGCCCCCTCGGGGATCGCGACGAAGTAGAGGTACTTGTCCTCGGTGTCAGGCTGGAGCGCCGCATCGATCGAGGGCAGGGTCGGGGTGGCGATCGGACCGGGGATCAGGCCCGGGTTCAGGTACGTCTGGTAGCCCGCCAGCTCCTCGGGCACCACGACCTCCTTCATCGCGACCTCCGGGGGCGACCAGAACGAGTACTGCTGCCACATGTCGAACGGGAGCTTGGCGAGTTCGATCGTGTCGTTGGCCCAGATGACCGTCGGGTCGGCGTTGAGGATCCGGTTCTTGATCCCGGGCAGACCGTCGATCCGGTTCTGGTAGACGCCGGCGATCTTCGGTCGCTCGTCGTCGAGGACGGCCTCGCGCTCGACGATCGAGGCGAGTGCCAGCACCTGGTAGAAGGACAGGCCACGGTCCGCCGCGACATCGAGCCGATCGGCACCGACGGTCGCGTAGAACTTGTCGAGCATCAGGCGGATCAGCTCCTCGGGCGTCGTATCCGGGAGCACCTTGTAGCTCGCCGGCCAGAGGAACCCTTCGAGCGTCGGGTTTGCCGGCACGGTCGGGTCGGCCAGGATCTTCTTCAGCCACGGGTAGTCGTCGATGAGTTCCTTGGGCGGCGATGTCGCGAGGTCGTAGAACTCCTGCACGTCCATCTGCAGGGGCAGTGTCTGCAGCTTGGCGGTGATCTGCTCGAGCCGGAGGCCGGTTCGCAGGCCCAGATCCACGTACGGGATGGCCGGCGGATCGAGGAGCGCCGTGACCAGGTCGTTCGGCGCCAGGTTCCGGCGCAACAGGAACGTCCCCTGCTGGAGCTTGTCGGTGAGCTTGCGCTCGACCGCGTAGTAGACGAATGCGCGGTCGTCGCGGATGAGGCCGTCCCCCTCGAGGCGCGTCGCGATCGTGCTCGCCGTGTCGCCGTCCTGGACGACGAACTCGACCTGCGACGGATCACTCGATGCCGGCTGCGTCAGGGATGCGCCCAGGTCCTCGCGGACGATGTCCTTCACGAACGGCATCGAGAGCGCCGCGGGGTTGTCCGCCGCCCAGCTCAGGATCGTCCGGTTGACGATGGGCCGCAGGGCCGTCAGCGCCACCACCAGGACGAGCGTGGCCAGAACGATCGCGAACACGAGGAACTTGATGATCCCGCCGATGCCGCCGCCGCCCGAACCGCGGTCGTTGCGACCGCCCCGCCGGGTCGGCTCGACCATCGGGGGCAGGATGTCGGTGGCATAGGCGTCGGGATCGTATGGGTGCGCGTGCGGGGCACGATCATCCCGTGGGCGTCCGCCGGAGCGGATCGTCATGCGCGCTTCTCCGTGTGGTTGGCGGGTCGGGGCAGGGACGAGCGGATCCCCGCCCGTGTGTCGAGTTCATCCTGGAGGATGATGGCTGCCGCTTCGCGATCGACGCGTGCCCGGTAGGCGTCGCGTTGCGCTCGGGTCGGGGGCCCGCCTGACCGACCGCGCTTCATCGGACCCAGACGGTCCTCGGCGAGATGGCTGGTCAGGCGCTCGTCGCGAAAGATTACCGGCAATCGCAGATCCGCGGCGACCGCCTCGGCCCACGCGCGGGTCAGGGTCGCCTGCGAGCCTTCCCCGCCGGATACGTCGAGCGGCAATCCGACGACCAGCTCATCGATCCCGTGCGTCTCGACCAGCGCTCGTAGCCCGGCCGCGTCGCCGGCGATGTCGCGCGCCCGCCGAAGGGTCACGAGCGGTCGCGCAGGCGAGGTGTCACCGTCGGCCAGGGCGACGCCCACGCGACGCTCCCCGAGGTCGATGCCCAGGAGCCTGCTCATGGGTCGGCCGTCGGTTCGGGCGTCTCGACGGGCACGGCCTCGTCGAGCGTCAGCGTGACACGGCCATCGAGTGTCGGGACCGTCGACACCCAGTCCGGCCAGGCCTCGAGCTGCACCGCGCCGTAGGCCTCGAGGATCGATCGGGCCTCAGCGAGCGGCCGGCCGACCACCATCGCCTTGAGCGCATCGGCGTCGAGGATCGCGACCTGGGTCGCCGTTGCGGTGGCCGGGAATTCGATCTGATCGCCGCTCACGACGGCCGGCTGGACGGCCACCTTGATCGAGTTCTCCACGAGCCGGTGGCCCTGGTCGATGGTGGCCCGCAGGCGCTCGGCCACGACGGTCTCGACCGGTCCGGGATCGACCGTGGTGACCGTCCCGGAGGCATTCAGGCCGAGCTCGAACGACGGGACCTCCTGGTCGACGAGCGTGGCGGGGTCGACGGTCGGCACCGGGACGCCAAGGACGCCGGTCTCGGGGAACACGGTGGCGCCGGGCTTGGCGATCGACGGATCGGCCAGCCGGGCCGCGAAGGCCGCCTGGAGCTGCGGTTCGAGGGCGGCGAGGGCGGCATCGACGTCCTTCTGGCTCACCTGCGGGAACTCGTCGTGCTTGCCACCGCCCGTCTCGTCGGGATTGACGACATCGAGCGAGATCGGGTCCTCGCCCTTGGGGATCACCACGATCGTGTTGGGTTCGACATTGCCCTCCAGGCCGGCCTTGACCGCGGTCACCTTGACCGTCGCGGACTTGGGGAAGACGGTGAATCCCACCAGGTCGGCCCGCGGCACGGTCACCGCGCCGTCGGTCCGGAACCGGACGCCGTTCTGGGTGCTGACGACGCTGCCGGCCGGGATCGTGTTCGACGAGGTGAAGTCCTTGTTCCGGAACCGGACGACGCCCTTGGCTTTCGCCTCTTCGACCCGTTTGCCGGTCGTCTCGAAGGTGTTCGTGGCCGTGGCATCGACCGTGACGACCTCTGCGGGCACGACCTTGGCGTCGGCATCGGGCGAGGACACGCCCGGGTCCGCCCGGATCGTCATCCCGACCGGTCCCACGCTTTCGTTCTTCGGCGTCACGACGATCGTCGCGGACGGCAGCACGAGGTAGGCGCCCACGCCGCCGATCAGCAGCGCGAGCGCGATGGCCCCGACTCCGACCAGCAGCGGCGTCCGGGAGGTCGCCCGGGCCGAACCGCGCGTGACCGGCCCGCCCCGGACCGGCCCGTCCTGGACCCGCGGGTCGCCGAACGGGGACTCCCCCGCCCCATCGCGGATCGATGTCCCGGCCGCCGTCGCCGTCGACCGCGGGGTGGGCGCGGCGGTCGTGCGGATCGCGGCCGCCGCGGCCGCCAGCTCGGCCGCCTCCATGTCGTCGAGGGTCTGCTGCACGGGCGCGTCCCGCGTGTCCCGGACCGACGCCTCGGCCGGCGGGACGACAGGGGTCCGGGCCGTTTCACCGGCCAGGGCGGCGGCTGCGGCTGCGGCTGCCGCGGCCTTGGTCGCCTTGGTCGCGCGCGGGGTCTCGGCGGCGGTCGCGGCCGCGGCTACGGCGGTCGCGGCCGCGGCTGGGACCGCCGCGTCCGCGGTGGCGCCCGGCTCCAGCGAGTCCTCGTACTCCCCCACCGAGCTGAAGACCGGCAGGCCGGCCGAGGCGGCGAGGGCGCGCGTCGCGGCGTCGCTGGCGATGATCGCGAGGCGCTTCTCGTGGGTCAGCGCGTCGCGGGCGAGCAACCGGAAGTTGATCCGGGACGTGGCCACGCGCGACCCGTGCGGCAGCACGACCGCCGCCCGACGACCCTCGACGGTCCGGATCCGGGCCGCCGCCGAGGTGATCTCGTCGTCGATGTCGAGGTAGATGACGCCGCCGGCCATCGTCAGACCTTCATCGCCCGCAGGACGCGCCGAAGCGCCGCGTCGAGGGCATCCTCGGTCGTCTGGAGCTCGATCGCCTGGTAGGCCAGGCCCAGCGGTGTCACGTCCTGCTGGTCGACCAGCAGTGCGGTCGCATCGGAGATCGTCTCGATCTGGTCAGGGGCCATCACCGTCACCTCGGGCGGACGGGCGAACGGCAGGCCTTTCCAGAATGCCTCAGATGCGAGCGACGCGCGGATCTCGGGGAGTCGCGAGCCGCCGCCACACAGGAAGATGCGGCCCGGCAGGAGATCGCCACCCGACAGTTCCTCCATGACCAGCTCGACGCCGGCGGCCCAGACGCGGACGTCATCACTGACGATCGATGCCACCGTTTCGCGGTCCTCGACCGGCAGGTCCCGAGCGTAGTCCACCTTGAGCGACTCGGCCCGCGGGAAGGGCAGGTCCAGGCGATCGGCGAGGCTCTTGGTGAACGCCCGACCGCCGAGCGCGAACATGCGAGTCCCCTCGATTCCGCCCTGGCGGACCAGCGCGACGTCGGTCGTGCCGCCGCCCACGTCGACGAACAGGGCGCCCGACTGGCGGATCTGGTCGTTACCGAGCACCCGCGCGACGGCATAGGGCTCGGCGACGATCTCCAGGAGCTCCAGGTCGAGCTGGCTCGCGACGCTCTGGAGGGCGCCCAGGTGGACCAGCGGGGCGAACGCGTTGAAGATCCCGATCTTCACGTGACGTCCCTGGAAGCCGACCGGGTTGGTCAGCGCGTACCCGTCGATCGAAGCGCCGGTGACCGCGGCGTGGACGAGCCGGACGTCGACGTGCGGCAGCCCGGTCTCCCACGTGATCGCCCGCTCGGCTTCCCGGAGCGCCTGGCGCTGGACGTTGTCGATGAGCTTCTGGAGCTCGCCCTCCGTGATCGGCTGGTCTGGCTTCTTGCGCTCCTGGGCGTGGGTCGTCGTGAACCCCTTCACGAGCTCGCCAGCGATCCCGATCACGACCTGGGTCGGCCGGAAGCCGGCCATCTCCTCGGCCTCCTGGAGGGCGACCGCGCAGTTGTCGACGACCGCGGCGATATCGGCGACGGTGCCCGACTGCATGTGCGAGAGGCCCTGTCGCTTGCGCCCGACGCCGCGGACCGTCCCGTGACCGGCGGCATCGATATCGAACACGAGCGCCTTGGCGAATTCCGTCCCGACATCGAGCGCCGTGCAGGCGGCGAGGGCCTCTTCCCCGTCGCGCTGCCAGATGCGGCGCCAGAAGGCCATCAGGCCCCCGTTTCGAGTGCGGCCGTGATGGCCGCCAGGGCCGCGGGAAGACCTTCCTGCTTGCTGCCCTTGCCCTGGGCCATCTCCGGGCGGCCGCCACCCCGACCGTCGATCGCGGGCATCGCCGCCTTGACGAGGTCCCCGGCCGACACGCCGCGGGCGACGAGGTCGGGCGACACCGTCACGAACAGCTGCGGCTCCTCCGCATCGAGGGCGAGCGCAACGACCCCGGACCCGAGCGCGGTGCTGACCGTTCGCGCGGCGCCCTTGAGCGCGTCGAGCGACTCGTACGCGGCGGCATGGGCGACGAGGCGCACCCCGGGCGCGATCTCGGTGGCTTCGGCGACGAGCTGCTCGGGCGGAGCGATCCCGGGGCCACCGCCCGCCTTGAGGCGCCGCTTCGTCTCGCGCAGCTCGTCCTGGAGGGCGGCGACCCGATCGGGTAGTGCCTCGGTCGAGCGGGCGCCGGCCACCTCGGCCGCCCGTTCCAGCACCTCGAAGCGCTCGCGAACGAGGGCGTCCGCGCCGGCCCCCGTGACGGCCTCGATGCGCCGCTGCCCCGATCCGATGCTCCGTTCGCCGGTGATGACGAAGCCGCCGATCTGGCCGGTCGCCCGGCAGTGGGTGCCGCCGCACAGCTCGAACGAGTAGTCCTGGACGCGGATCGTCCGGACCGTCTCGCCGTACTTCTCATCGAAGAAGGCGTCCGCGCCGTCCGCGATCGCCTCGGCCATGCTCATGAACGCGATGGAGACGGGCCGGTCGTCGCGGATGATGCGCCGGACCTCGTCTTCGATGGCGCGCTTCTCGTCGTCGCTGAGCGCCCGGTCGAACGGGAAGTCGAAGCGCAGGTAGTCCGGGGTGACGAGCGAGCCCGCCTGGCGGGCCCGTTCCCCGACCACGTTCCGCAGCGCCCGATGCAGCAGGTGGGTCCCCGTGTGGTTCCGCATCGTGTGGGCCCGTCGCTCGGCGTCGACGACGGCCTCGACCGACGTCCCGACCTTCAAACGGCCGTGGAGCGTCCCCCGGTGGACGATGAGGCCGCCGACCGGTCTCTGCGTGTCGGTGACCTCGAACAGGACGCTCCCGCCGCCGGGCTCGCGGATCTCGCCATGGTCGCCGACCTGCCCGCCGCCCTCGGCGTAGAAGGGCGTGCGATCGAGGACCAGCTCGGCCTCGCCGACGCCGGTCAGGTCGCCGTGCTCCGTCCCGTCGCGCACGATCGCGACGATGCGGCCCTCGCCGGTCGTGGTCTCGTAGCCGAGGAACTCGGTGTCACCGGCCCGAGCCTGGATGGCGCCGTACAGGGATCCCAGCTCGGCGTGCTTCGACAACTCGGCCTTCCGGCCGGAGCGTGAGCGGTCGCGCTGTTCGGCCAGGGCCCGCTCGAACCCGGGCCGGTCGACGCCGACCCCGTACTCGGCGGCGAGCTCGACGGTCAGGTCCACCGGGAAGCCGTAGGTGTCGTGGAGGCGGAACGCGAGGTCGCCGTCGAGCTGCGGCGCGTCGCCCGGCAGGTCCTCGGGTCGTCGCCCGATGACCCGCTCGGTCGTGGCGAGCGAGGCCAGTGCCTCGTCGAGGTGGATCGTCCCCGCGTCGAGCGTCCGCGCGAAGTGCGCCTCCTCGCGCTCGATGGCCTGGAGGATCTCGTCCTTGCGGGCGACGAGATGGGGATACGCCTCGCCCATCACCTCGATGACCGTCGTCGCGAGGTCGCTCAGGAACGGCTCGCGCCGGCCCAGCAACCGGCCGTGCCGGACGGCCCGGCGGAGGATCCGGCGCAGCACGTACCCGCGGCCCTCGTTGGACGGCAGGACGTCGTCGGCGATGAGGAACGTGACCGCGCGCGAGTGGTCGGCGATGACCTGGTAGCTGAATCGCTCCGCTTCGAAGCCCTCGGGGTCGTGCCCAAGGATCTCGCGCAATCGGTCGTGGATCGGCGTGAACAGGTCCGTGTCGTAGTTGGTCGGGACCTGCTGGACGACGCTCGCGATGCGTTCCAGGCCCATCCCGGTGTCCACGCCCGGTGCGGGCAACGGGATGAGCGAACGGTCCGGCTGCAGGTCGAACTCCATGAAGACGAGGTTCCAGACCTCGAGCCAGCGGGGGCACAGCTCGCTGTGGTCGGGCACGCAATGCGGCCCCTCCGAGAACTCGGCGCCGCGGTCGAAGTGCAGCTCGGAGCACGGTCCGCAGGGGCCGATGTCGGCCATCCGCCACCAGTTCTTCTCGTCACCGGCCGGAAAGTCGCCCCACCGGACGAGGCGCTCGGGCGGCAGACCGATCTCGTCGCGCCACACGTCGTGCGCGACGTCGTCGGTCGAGTAGACGGTCGCCGCCAGCCGCTCCCCCGGGATCCCGAGGTCGCGCGTCAGGAAGTCCCACGCCCAATGGATCGCGTCGCGCTTGAAGTAGTCCCCGAAGCTCCAGTTGCCGAGCATCTCGAACAACGTGTGGTGGCGCGGCGTCCGCCCGACCTCCTCGAAGTCGTTGTGCTTGCCGGCCACTCGAAGCACTCGCTGGTAGTCGACGGCCCGGGTGTACGAGCGCTTCTCGGTCCCGGTCAGCGCATCCTTGAACTGGACCATGCCGGAGTTGGTGAAGAGCAGCGTCTGGTCGCCGGCCGGCACGAGGCTGGCACTCGGGACGACGGTGTGGCCACGCTCCTCGAAGAACTCGATGAACCGGCGGCGGATCTCGGCGCCGGGCAGCGTCGGAATGCGCGGGTCGGGGCTCACGCTGGGGGTCGACATGGGCCGCAATGGTACCGAACGCCGACGCGTCCCCGAGATCGGCCCGATCGGCACGGCCGAAAGGTTTCTGCAATGTCCGACGGACGCCGTTCGTCGCGACCGCCGCACGCGACCGGTCACGCTTGGGCGGGCCCCAAGTCCGCAGCCCGAAGGAGGCCGACATGACGATGGTCAGGAAGTGTGAGAAGTGCGGTTCGATCGACAGTCGGACCACGTGGAGCTCAGCCGAAGAGGCTGCCAAGTCCGGCGCGTTCCAGGGCTGGTCGTGCCCGATGTGTGCGTGGCCGGAGTTCGACCTCGTCGAGTCCGAGCCGGAGGTCCCCGCGAACGCCTGACCCTTCGAGGCGGTCATTCATCGGGGGCTGTGGTCGTCAGGTCAGCCGGCGTCCCTGGTATCGCGGCTGACCACGTCCGTGGTCTTGGCCGGCAGCACATCTGACCGGGTCGCCGGTCGGCGCCGCCTCGTCCAGAGCGACGAACCGGCCACGACCGCGCCGATGATGGCACCGAGCGTCAGGCCGCGGAGGAACTTGGCGGTCGTCTGCTCGTCGGTCATGTCCGCCGCTCCGTCGGGCCAAGGACGGCGACGACGTTCACGATCGCGATGCCGAGCCAGGCCCCGGCCGACGCGGCGATGAGCCGGAAATCGCCGATCGACGCGATCGAGATGCCCAACCGGTCGCCGAGCGTGTTCCCGGCCCACGATCCCAGGATCGCGGCCCCGACCACGAGCGGGAGCCGCCCGCCGGCGCTGCCGCGGATCAGCACGTAGATCGCGGCGTTGAACACCCCGACCAGCACGCCGAGGATGAGCGCGGGGTCGAGGCTCACGCCGACGCCGCCATGACCGTCTCGGACCCGCGCGCGTCCGACGATGCGCCGGCCGGGTCGCGCGCGATGCGCCCTCCGCCGAGCACGACGTCGTCGTCGTAGAGCACAGCGGCCTGACCGGGTGCGGCGGCCCAGACCGGCTCGTCGGTCGTCACTCGCCAGCGACGGTCGCCGAGGTCGTCGAGCGAGGCCCCGATCGGGGTCGCCCGATGGCGGATCCGCACGTTCGCCCGGAATGTCGCTCCGGGCGCCGCGCCGACGACGAAGCTCGAGCGCTCCAGTTCGAACGTGTGCGTCTCGAGGTCCTGCCGGCGGCCGAGCTGGATCGTGTTCGTCAGCGGATCGATGCGACTGACGTAGCGTGGCTCGCCCAGCGCGACCCCCAGGCCCTGGCGCTGGCCCACCGTGAAGCCGGCGGAGCCGGGATGCTCCCCAACCCGCTCGCCGTCGACGTCGATGAGCGGACCGGGCTCCGGTCGCCAGCCCGCACGCTCACGCAGCGCCTCGCGGTAGTCGCCACCGGGCACGAAGCAGATCTCCTGGCTCTCGGGCTTGTCGGCCGTGGCGAGCCCGAGACCCCGCGCGACCTCGCGGACCTCCGGCTTGGTCAGCTCGCCGAGTGGGAATCGGGCGTGCTCGAGCTGGTCCTGGCGCAGGCCGTAGAGGAAATAGGTCTGGTCCTTGTCCTCGTCCCGTGCCCGGCGCAGCCGCGCCAGCCCGTCCGGCCCGACGTCCCGGCGGGCGTAGTGGCCGGTCGCGACCGCCTCGCAGTCGTACAGGTGTCGGGCCCGACCGAGCAGCGCCCCGAACTTGACGTACGTGTTGCAGTCGACGCACGGGCTCGGCGTCCGGCCGTCGAGGTACGCGTCGAGGAACGGCTGCAGGACGCCGGCATCGAACTCGCGCTCGAGGTTCATGACGTAGAACGGGATGTCCAGCTGCGCGGCGACCCGGCGCGCGTCATCGGCGGCATCGAGCGAACAGCAGCTCTTCTTGAACTCCGAGTAGCTGTCGGCGACGTCGTGGAGGCGCATCCAGACACCGACCACGTCGTGGCCCCCCTCGTGCAGCAACGCCGCCGCGACCGACGAGTCGACCCCGCCCGACATCGCGACCAGGATCCGGCTCACGCCAGGACGCCCTGCCCCAGCGGATCGGCGGCCACCGCCGCGGCCCCCAGACGCATCGAGGCCACGACCCGCGGCACGATCTCACACGCCGCGGCGATCTCCTCCTCGGTCGTCGTGCGGCCCAGCGACAGGCGCAGCGCCCCGCGCGCCTCCTCCTCGGGATAGCCCATCGCGGTCAGGACGTGGCTGACCTCCGTCGACCCCGTCGTGCAGGCCGACCCGACCGAGCAGGCGATGCCTTCGAGGTCGAGCGAAAGCGCCACCGACGACCCGTCGGTATCGCGGGCGACCATCGAGAACAGGCCGGGCAGACGCTGCTTCGGATGCCCCGTCAGCTCGGTGCCGGCGACGGCGAGGACGGCCTTCGACAGTCGCTCGCGCAAGCGGCGAAGACGCGCCACGGTCGCCGGGCGCTCGGCACACGAGAGCTCGTACGCGGCGGCCAGCCCGACCGCGCCCGCGACGTTCTCCGTCCCGGCCCGACGATGGCGCTCCTGGGTCCCGCCCTGCTGCTGGGCGAGGATGTGGGTTCCATGCCGGACGTACAGGGCGCCGACACCCTTGGGGCCCTCGAACTTGTGCGCGCCGAGCGACACGAGGTCCGCTCCGAGCGTGCGCATGTCGAGGTCGACGTACGGCGCCGCCTGGACGGCGTCGACGTGCAGGAGGATGCCCTTGTGCGCCCGCACCCGGCGCGCGATCTCGGCGATCGGCTGGACGGTCCCGACCTCGTTGTTGGCGAGCATGACCGTGACCAGGATCGTGCGGTCGGTGAGCGCGGCGTCGAGCTGGTCGGGATCGACCCGTCCGTAGCGATCGACCGGCAGTTCGACGATCTCGAAGCCGAACTTCTCGAGGTACCGCAGCGTGTGACCGACTGCGTGATGCTCGATCGAGGAGGTGACGATGCGATGGCCTCGGGCCTTGCCGGCCCACGCGGCCCCCTTGAGCGCGAGGTTGTTGGCCTCGGTCCCGCCCGACGTGAAGACGACCTCCCGCGGCTCTGCGCCGAGCCGGTCCGCTACTCGCTCATGGGCGTCATCGAGCGCGGCCCGGGCCGTGCGGCCGAAGGAGTGCGCCGAACTGGCGTTCCCGAACGACTCGGTCAGGAACGGCAGCATCGCGTCGAGGACCTCGCGACGCAGGGGCGTCGTCGCCGCGTGGTCCAGGTAGATCGGCATCGCGCCGATCGTACACCGCCGGGTGGCTGCCGGCCTCCGGGCCGGAGGCCGGCCGTCGAACGCCCGCACGTGGTGGTCGTCGTTCGTCCATGGCCGGACCCGACGGCCAGCGGTGGCCCCGAGGCCCTCGCCCGGCGAGCATGGCGGTATCGCCTCGCACAGGAGCCAGACCGTCGTGACCCCCCTCGTCGAACTCGTGATCCTGGCCATCCCGATCGTCCTCGTCGTCCTCGTCGTCGACACGATGCGCGCGGCGAGCCGGATGGGTGGCCTGCCGCCCTTCACGTCCACGTATCGCGCTTACAGCGCGTAAAGGAGACCGACCATGCCCGACATCATCACCATCCTTTCCGTCGTCGCCGGATTCGCGTTCGTCATCGTCGTCGGTGCCAAGCTCGGCGCCGGGTCCGACTCGGTCATCGGCCTGTACCGGTTCGAGCAGATGCCGCCGCGACCGCGCGGCGTCCAGGAGACGGACCTGCCCCGCTTCGTCTTCCGCGACTCGAAGGACCTCGCCGCCGGCGCAGCCTGACGTTCCCGCTCCCGCGACTGGACAGCCGCGGGAGAATCGGGGCATGCCGGATGAGACCACGCTCATCTCGGCGCTCGTCGGCGTCGGGATCACCATCTTCGGGTGCGCGATGCTCGGCGTTGGCGCGCCGGGTGCGCTGAGCGGCCTGTTCGCGTCGCAGGGCACCCGCGATTGGCCGGCCGGCGTCCAGGAAGCGGACGCACCCCGCTTCGACTTCTCCGACCGATCCGACCCCGACGACGACTCGTCGTGGGCCCGCATCGAGGACCTCTACGACGGTCCGCTCCGCTAGCCGATGTCGGCGGCGTCCGTTCGGACGATGGGGCACTCCATGAGCCCGGCCAGCGCAAGGGCATTCGATCCGCCAGCCGTGGTCCACCGGGCTGCCGTCCCGTCGATCGCGGCCTCGTCCGGGGCGATGCGCGCGACGGCCAGGGTCACGTCGTCACTCGAGCCGGCGTCGGTGAAGGCGCCGTCCAGGCTGGCCTCGTCCGCCGGCGGCGGATCGTCGGCCCCGAAGGTCGCGTGGAGCAAGCGCATCGTCTGGCCACGGCTGACCTTCGGCTTCGGGCAGAACGTCGTGGCGGTGCAGCCCGTCATGAGCCCGGCCTCGGCGGCCGCGTTGATGTTCGCCTCGTGGCCACTCCCCTCGTCATCGGTGAAGTAGTCGTTGTCGGTCGCGGGTGCGGCCGTGGCGCGGACGAGGACCGTCGCCATCGCCCCGCGCGACACTGAGCCGCTCGGGCAGAACGTGGTCGCGGTGCAGCCTTTGAAGAGGCCGGCGGCCGTCGCCCGGTTGATGTCGGCTTCACGCGCGTTGCTGTTGTCGTCGGTGAAGAAGTCCTGATCCGTCGCCGGCAGGTCCATCGCGCGGGCCAGGTACGACGCCAGCTGCGCCCGGCTGATCGGGTCGTACGTGCAGAACATGTCCGCATCGCAGTTGCCCGCGATCCGCTGTTCCGCGGCCCAGTCGATGTCCGCCGCGTACGGCGTGGCGTCGTGGTCGTTCAGGCACTTCGACCCGGTCGAGATGACCCTGACCTTGCTGCCCGTGCGCTTGAACGACACCTTGGCCCAGGTGCAGTTGTTCGTCTCGTTGGTCTCGCGGAACTTGCCGTACAGGTCCACGGACGCACGGATCGTGTAGGTCCCGGCGGGCAGACCCGTGATGTCGATCCATTGGTACGCGAAGTTCGCCGGATACAGGTCCCCCCATCCCACCGAGATGCCGGTCTTGGTGTGGAGCGAGCCACGACGGCCACAGCCCGACTCGTGGTACTTCCGGGAGTTGGGGGCGCCCGGCAGGCTGGCGTTGCGCCGGTTCGTGTCGAAGAAGCAGAAGCCGATCTTCGCGTCGCGACTGGTGCCGTGCGTCGACCAGATGTGGTAGGAGAGCATCCGCCGGATGTGCCAGTGATTGTGGCCGTCGCCCGCGTATCGCATGGTCGCGCTGGTGTTGATCCGGCGCGTGGTGCCACCGGTCCGATAGACCACCTGGTCGATGATCCAGGGCTTCTTCGTCGACGCCCGTCGACCACGCATCTCGAACGGACCCTTGCCGACGTTGAGCATCATCCCGCTGAACCGCAGGAGGCGGCGGCCGCTGGCCGTTCGCTGGATGCTGAAGCTCGCCATCTTCGCGACCTTCAGGTCAGGCAGCTTGTCCGTCGCGGCGAGGGCCGGAGCCGCCGGAAGCACCCCAAAGAGGATGCCCAGGGTGCCTACAAGGACGACAAGTCGGAGGCCGGTCCGGTGGCGAGCAGTTCGCGCCATCCCCACCAACGGTACACGGCCGCAGCGTCCACGTCAGGACGCGGGTGCGTCGTCCTCGCGATCCGCCGACCGGCGCAGGTCCTCGGCTCGACCGATCTCCCGCCGCCGCTCGTGTTGCGACAACGCCCGCTTGCGGAGCCGGATCGACTGCGGGGTGACCTCGACGAGCTCGTCGCCGGCGATGAACTCGAGCGCGGATTCGAGCGTGAGCGGCCGAGGCGGCGTCAGGCGGAGCGACTCGTCGTGGCTGTGGGTGCGGATGTTCGTGAGCTTCTTCTCCTTGGTCGGGTTGACGTCCATGTCGCCCGACCGGCTGTTCTCGCCGACGATCATCCCCTCGTAGACCTCGACGCCGGCGCCGACGAACAGCTCCGCTCGCTGTTCGAGGTTGAAGAGGCCGTAGGCGTTCGACGTGCCGGCGCGGTCACTCACGAGCACACCGTTCGTCCGGTGGGTGACCTCACCGGCCCACGGGCCGTAGCCCTCGCCGATCTGGTGCAGGAGGGCGGTCCCGCGCGTCTCGGTCAGCAACTGGCCGCGGTAGCCGATCAGGCCCCGGACCGGCAGCACGAACTCCATGCGCACACGGCCGTCCGTGTCGGTGGTCATCTGGTCCAGGCGACCCTTGCGGCCGGCCATCGCGCTCTGGATCTCCCCGATGTACTCGGGCGGGATGTCGATGGTGATCCGCTCGTACGGCTCGTGGATCTCGCCGCCGACGTCGCGCAGCAGCACCTCCGGACGCGACGCGGTCAGCTCGAATCCCTCCCGGCGCATCTGCTCGATCAGGACGGCGAGCTGGAGCTCGCCGCGCCCGCGGACCTCGAAGGCTTCGCTGGATTCGGCCGGCCGGACCTCGATCGACACGTTGCCGAGCACCTCCTTCTCGAGGCGGGCCATGATCTGGCGGCTCGTCACGTACTTGCCCTCGCGTCCGGCGAGCGGCGACGTGTTCACGCCGAACGTCATGCGCAGCGTCGGAGCGTCGACGTCGAGGCGCGGCAGCGGCCGGGGGTCGGCCGGGTCCGTGAGCGTGTCGCCGATCGTGACCTCGGGCAGCCCCGCGACGCTGACGATGTCGCCGGGGCCCGCTTCCTCGATGTCGACGCGCTCGATGCCGTGCGCGGTCTGCAGGCTCGTGACGGTCCCGCTGATCGTCACCGTCCGGCCGGGCTCGACCGAACCGGCCGTGTCGTCGGCCTCCTCGCGCACGACGGTGATCCGTTGCCCGGTCCGGATGGTCCCGTTCCAGATCCGCCCGACCGCCATCCGTCCCACGTACTCGTTGGCCGAGAGGTTCGTCACGAGTAGTTGGAGCGGGTGCCCGGGCGTGTAGATCGGCGCCGGCGTGACCTCGACGAGCAGGTCCAGGAGCGGCCGCAGGTCGGTGCCCGGGACGCCCAGGTCGCGCGTGGCGGTGCCGGCCTTCGCGTTCGTGTACACGATCGGGAACTCGATCTGGTGCTCGTCGGCGCCGAGGTCCAGGAAGAGCTCGTAGACGTCGTCGAGGACGACCTCCGCGCGGGCGTCTCCCCGATCGATCTTGTTGATCGCCAGGACGACTGGCAGGTGCCGGGCCATCGCCTTCTGCAGGACGTACCGGGTCTGTGGCAACGGCCCCTCGGCGGCATCCACGAGGAGCAGCACCGAGTCCACCATGAGCAGCGAGCGCTCGACCTCGCCCCCGAAGTCCGCGTGACCGGGCGTGTCGACGATGTTGAGCCGGATGCCGGCGTGATCGACGGTCGTCTGCTTGGCCAGGATCGTGATGCCCTTCTCGCGCTCCAGGTCGCCCGAATCCATGACCCGGTCGACGACCGCCTGGTTCGCACGGAACGTGCCGGTCTGGCGGAGCATCGCGTCGACGAGCGTGGTCTTGCCGTGGTCCACGTGCGCGACGATCGCGACATTGCGCAGGTCGGCGCGGGTGGCGGTCGCCTCGAGAGCGGGCACGGTGGGGCTGGAAGCGGCGGAGTCGGTCATGGGCGCGGCGCAGTGTCGCACATCGGTCGATCGTGCGCGCCGCCGGGCATGCGGGCGCCTGCTAGCATCGGGCGACCATGACCGTGGCCGCCGTGATCCTGTCCGCGACCGCCGATGGCGCCCTGGCCGAGACCCTCGGGCAGGCACGGGTCCGACGCCTGGCCGACCTCGCCTGGTCCGGCGGTGCGCTCCCCATCGTCGTCCTGTCACCCGACCCGGACGGGGCGGTCGCGGCCAGCCTCGCCGGGAGCGAGGCGAGCCACGGTCTGCCGGGGCCGGCGGAGACCGGGCCGGTCGGTCAGATGGCCCGCGGGATCGAGCTCGCCGAGGCGCAGGTGCACGACCTGACGGCGGCGTTGCTGTGGCCGGCCCGGATGGTCTGGGTGGGGCCCGAGACCGTGACCTCGCTCATCGAGGCGCATGGCACCGCTCGCGGGACCATGCTGCGGCCCGCCTGGCACGGGGAGCCGGGCTGGCCGGTGATCCTCCCGCTGGTCCACCTCGAGGCGCTGCGGTCGATCGCGGCGGACGTGATGCCGCCGGACGTCATCGAGCGCCTGGCCGACATGGTGCCGACCCGCCTCGTCGAGGTCGGCGACCCCGGCGTCACGCACGACGTGGACACCGAGCCCGGGGCGCTGCCCGACTACGAGGGCCCGCCCGACCCGCCTGCCGGGCACACGCACGAGTGGGGCGACGACATCATCTCCGAGGCCGGACTGCCGGACCCCGACGGGTCGTAGCCCGGCGGACCCCGGACCTCGTTCAGCCGGCCGGCGCGAACGTCCCGCGCAGGTCGTCGCGCACCTTGCCGATGGCGCCCGTCGCGAGCGCCAGGCCGACCACGACGAGAGCGACGCCGGCGATCTGCCCCGGTGATGGCGCCTCGCCGAGCAGCAACGCCGCAAACAGCACGGTCATCACCGGCTGTGTCAGGAGGATCGCCGAGGTGAGGACGGCCGGGAGCCGCGGCAGCGATACCTGGATCAGGATGTAGCCGATCGACTGGCTCGTGACGCCGAGCGCCAGCAGGTACGCGTGGGACGGCAGCGACGGCACCGGGTCGAAGTCGCCGACGATCGTGCCGAAGACGGCGGCGACGAGCGCGCAGGCAGCCGTCGCGACCGTCACCGGACCCGCGGCGCGGCGGTCCGGGGTGGCTCGCCGGATGACGAGGAGGTAGCCGGCGTAGGACGCCGCGGTGACGAGGCCGATCGCGACGCCGAGCGGCGCGTTCGTGCCGTATGCGTCGCCGCCCACCAGGCCGGAGATCAGGACGACCCCGAACAGCATGATCGGGAGCGCGATGACCACGTTTCGTTGTGGCCGCTCTCCCCAGAGGACCCACGCGGCGAGCGCGACGATCACCACCTGGAGGTTGCCCATCATCGTGGCCAGCCCTGCCCCGATGTTGTCGACGACGTAGTGGAACGTCAGCAGGTCCACCGCGAAGAACACCCCGGCGAACGCGGAGAGACGGACCGCTCGCGGGCTCATCGGCCCCAGGTCGCGCCGTTCCACCCAGGCCGCGAGGGCCAGGAGCGGCAACCCGTACAGGCACCGGAAGACGACGCCGGTCGAGGGACTGACCTCCGACCAGCGGTAGAAGATCCCCGAGAAGGTGATGCAGAGCGCGCCGGCCAGGGCCGCGAACCGCGGGTGGCCGGCGACCGCGCGAAGCGGGTTCACGCGTCCAGGCTGCCGCCGAGGTCCTTCATCCCCGAATCGACCTGGATCGTGGCCACCCGCGGCGTTCACGCATCGGTCGCCTCGCCGCCGGTCCGACCCGGCACGCCCGCGAATCGCAGGCCGAGCTCCTCGAGCTGGCCCGGGACGGGCGCCGAGGGCGCCTCGAGCATGGGGTCGTTGCCGGACTGGGTCTTCGGGAAGGCCATGACCTCCCGGATCGTGGGCTGGTCGGCGAGCAGCGCCGCCCAGCGATCGATGCCGAGCGCGATGCCGCCGTGCGGCGGGGCGCCGTAGTCGAAGGCTTCCAGCACAGCCCCGAACTTGTCGCGCATGCCCTCGAGCGTCTGGCCCTGGAGGAGGAAGCTCCGCTCGAGCAGGTCCCGGCGATGGATGCGGATGGACCCGCCCCCGAGCTCCCAGCCGTTCAGGGCGAGGTCGTACTGGAGTGCCCGGGCCCGGCCCGCAGGGTCCTCGGGTGACGGCCGAGCCGGATCGCCCGATGCGGTCACGAGCAGCGGCTCGTCGTCCGGCAGGACGCCCGAGAACGGGTTGTGCGTCGCGTCCCAGCGGCCGCCCTCCGGATCCCACTGGTACATCGGGAAGCGGTGGACCCAGGCGTACGCGAGGACGTTCGGGTCGGCCAGGCCCAGCCGGTCGCCGAGCTCCACCCGGAGCCGCCCCAGGACGTCGGCCGTGACCGCGGCATCGTCGGCCACGATCAGGATCAGGTCGCCCTCCGCGGCGCCGGTCCGCTCGAGCAGGGCGCGTTGCGTGTCGTCGGCCAGGAACTTGGCGATCGGTCCCTTGACCTCGCCGCCGGCCTCGAGGGCCAGGTACGCGAGCCCCTTCGCGCCGAACCGCTTCGCCCGCTCGGTCAGCTCGTCGATCTCCCGGCGCGTGATCGAGGCCAGACCGGGCGCCACGATGGCCTTCACCCGTCCGCCCGCGGCGAGGGCGTCGTCGAACACGCGGAACCCCGATGCGGGCGTGCCGGCGGCGTCGGTGAGGACGGGCGCAAGGTCGATGAGCTCCATCCCGAACCGCAGGTCCGGCTTGTCCGAGCCGAACCGCTCGAGCGCCTCGTCAAAGGTCAGGACCGGGAACGGGACCTGCTGGATCGGCCGGTCGGGCGTGGCCGCCGCGGAGACCTCGATCGCCATCGATTCGACGAAGCCCATGACGGTCGCCTCATCGACGAAGCTCATCTCCAGGTCGAGCTGGGAGAACTCGGGCTGCCGGTCGCCGCGCGGGTCCTCGTCGCGATAGCACCGGGCGATCTGGTAGTAGCGGTCGATGCCGGCCACCATCAACAGCTGCTTGAGCTGCTGCGGGCTCTGGGGCAGGGCGTAGACCGTGCCCGGCTGGAGGCGCGATGGGACGATGAAGTCGCGGGCGCCCTCGGGCGTGCTCTTGATCAGCGTCGGGGTCTCGATGTCGACGAAGCCGTGGCGATCGTGGACCGCGCGGATGGCCCGGACCATGGCCGTCCGCAGGAGCAGGCGTCGAAGCATCGGTTCGCGGCGGATGTCGAGGTAGCGGTACTTGAGCCGCAGCGCCTCGTCGACCGGCGCGTCCGGCTCGTTGATGTAGAACGGCGGCGTCTTCGCCTCGGACAGGATCTCGACCTCGGTCGCGTGGAGCTCGATGTCACCTGTCGGCAGCTTCGCGTTTTCCGTGCCCGGCAGGCGCGTCGAGACTTGGCCGCGAACCATGACCACGAATTCCGGGCGGATCCGGCTCGCCTGCTCGTGCGCGATCGGTGAATCGGTCTGATCGATGACGATCTGGGTCAATCCGTGGCGGTCGCGCAGGTCCAGGAAGATGAGCTGGCCGTGGTCGCGTCGCCGGTGGATCCAGCCGGCCAGGCGGACCTCGGAACCCGCATCGGAGGCGCGCAGTTCCCCGTTCGTGTGGGTCCGGTAGGGCGTGGCGAGGCTGGGGGTGAGGGCGCTCATGGCCGCCGTATCGTAGTCGACCGCGAGGACCGGTCGGCGAGCCGAGCGCCGCGCCGCCGTCACCCCGGCCGCGGGAGGACCCGGGTGAACGCCCATCCGACCCGAGCCCTGTTACCGTGGAAGCGTGCCCGCCCGCCGCCATCTCCGTTTCGCCCTCAAGCAAGTGACCTTCGCAGGCGTGAGCATGCCCGGAGCGACGCTTGACTGCTGGGACGACGACCAGGGCCGTTCGCAATGGGCAGCACGGGTCGTGACCCGCTCGAATCCGCCCGAGGACGAGGGCGAGTTCGTCGGGGTCCTGGCCGACGGCCGCACGGTGACGGGGTACGTCACGGTCGGCGGCCGTCAGATCGGACCGGGCGGTCGTCGCGAGACCCTTGTCGAGTTCCACGGATCGGGCGACCTGCACGGGCTCGACGACCCGCCCGCCTGACGGGTCGCGTCAGTCGCGGCCGCGGAGCAACGAGACGCGGAACGGCCGGAGTTCGCCGCGGGCGAAGCCGCCGGCGATCACGGGGTCTTCCTCCATGAAGCGGCGCGCGGCCGCCTCGTCGGGCGCATCGAAGATGCAGATGCCCGTGTTGTGGACCCCGAGCGTCGGGCCGACGAGGATGATCGTGCCGTCGGCCAGGGCCTCCTGGAACCGCTCGAAGTGGACGCCCCAGACCGTGCTCTCCTCCGCGCTCATCGTCGCCGCGAAGTCCTCGCGCGGGGGGTGGATGAAGTAGATCCACTCGGCCACGGCGGTGCCCCTACTCCGTCCCGTGCCGGTGGGCCGCATGGGCTCGGGCCAGTTCGCGGGCGAGGTCCGACCGGGCGATGAGCTTCTGGGTCCCGGCCGGCAGGTCCCGGAGCTGCACCTCGCCGCTCGCGAGCTCGTCGCCGAGGATGACCGCGAAATGCGCGGCGTCACGGGCCGCGGCCTCCAGCTGCTTGCCGAGCTTGCGGCGACCCAGGTCGGCGTGGACGGCGAGGCCCGACGCCCGCAGTTCCGTGGCGACCACCAGCCGCGAGGCCGTGTCGTCCGGGTCGGCGCCGACCACGACGGCGACCGGGGCGGGTTCGGGCACGGCCGGGTGCCCGGCCTCCTGGAGTGCCAGGACCAGCCGATCGAGCCCGATGCCGAACCCGATGCCCGGCGTCGGGCGGCCGCCGAGCAGCTCGATCAGGCCGTCATAGCGGCCGCCGCCGCCGATCGCCTGTTGCTGGCCCTCCCGACCGCGGACGTAGTACTCGAACGCGGTCCGGGTGTAGTAGTCGAGGCCGCGCACCAGGGCCGGCTCGAGGCGGTACCCGACGCCGAGTGCGTCGAGGTGGCCGCGGACCGCATCGAAGTGCGCGGCGCAGGCGGCGCACAACCGGTCGGTCATGCGCGGCGCCGCCGCGTTGATCGCCGCCATCGCCGGGTCCTTCGAGTCGAGGAGACGGAGCGGGTTGCGTCCCAGCCGCTCTCGCTCGGCTTCCGGCAGCTCGGCCTGCCGCTCGGCGTAGTACGCGCGTCAACTCCTCGATGTAGGCCGGCCGGCACGCGGGGTCACCGATCGAGTTGAGCAGCACCTCGACACCCTCGAGACCCGCCTCTCGATAGAACCTCGCTCCGAGCTCGACGATCTCGGCATCGATCGCCGGGCCGGCATCGCCGATGGCCTCGACGTCGAACTGCCAGAACTGCCGATACCGACCGGCTTGCGGCCGGTCGTACCGGAACATCGGCCCGGTCTGGCTGACCTTGACCGGCTGCGGCCAGGTGTGCATCCCGTGCTGGACGTAGGCCCGGGCGATCCCGGCGGTCGGCTCGGGGCGAAGTGCCCACGCCTCACCTTCCTCGGTCCGCGGCGCCAGCCGGAACAGCTCCTTCTCGACGACGTCGGTGACCTCGCCGATGCCGCGCTCGAAGACCGCCGCGACCTCGAACAGCGGGGTCTCGATGCGGCGGTACCCGTAGCGCGCGGCGAGATCCTCCGCCAGGTGTTCCAGGCGCGTCCACGTCGGCGTCTCGGCCGGCAGCAGGTCCCGGGTCCCGCGCGGCGCTCGGAAGGTCGGCATCGCGCCGAAGTCTAGCCGTCGCTCATCGTCGGAGTTCAGCCTCGACCCGCGAGACCCTAGCCCAGGTCGCGCTGGACGCTCACCACGTCCTTGAGCTGCTCGATCCGGCTCATGACCCGGGCGAGCTGGCTGACCGATGCGACCTGGAGGGTCGCGGTCACCACTGCGGTGTGGTCGGGCGTCACCCCGACGCTCGCGGCCACGATGTTGACCTTGTTCTCGGCCACGACCTGCGTGATGTCCGACAGCAGGCCGGTCCGGTCGTACGCCTCCACCCGGATCGCGATCGGATAGCTTTCGGTCGGCTCGGCCTCCCATTCGACCTCGATCAGGCGACCGAGCTCCCGCTCGTTGACGACCGTCGGGCAGGCCTGCAGGTGGACCGTGACGCCCTTGCCGCGCGTGATGAAGCCGATGATCGGGTCGCCCGGGATCGGGTGGCAGCACTTCGCGAAGCGGATCAGGAGGTCGCCGACGCCCTTGACCCGGACGCCGCCGGTGCGGGTGATGTGCTGCGGCGGCGCGACCGTCGGGAGCGAGGTATGGCCGTCGTCGACGACACCCAGGCGCATGACGACGGTCTGGGCGCCCACCGCGCCGTAGCCGACCGCCGCGTAGAAGTCGTCGACGGAGTCGTAGTTGAAGGTCTTCGCGACCTCCGCGATGCGGTCCACGCCGACCGCCCCGATCGAGGTGCGGGCGAGGCGGCGGAGCTCACGCTCGAGCGACTCGCGGCCGTGGACGATGTTCTCGTCGCGGTCCTTGCGCTTGAACCATTGGCGGATCTTCTCGCGCGCATGGCTGGTCCGGACGACGTTCATCCAGTCGCGCGACGGGCCGTGCTCGCCCTTGGTCGTGACGATCTCGACGATGTCCCCGTTCTTCAGGCGGTAGTCGAGCGGGACGAGGCGGTTGTTGACCTTCGCGCCGATCGTTCGGTGGCCGACGTCGGTGTGGATCCGGTACGCGAAGTCGAGCGGCGTCGCGCCGGCCGGCAGGTCCTTGATGTCGCCCTTCGGGGTGAACACGAACACCTGGTCCTGGAAGATGTCGAGCTTGATCCCCTCGACGAACTCCGTCGCGTCCGACTCGGAGACCTCGCGCTGCCAGTCCATGAGCTGGCGCAGCCAGGCGAGCTTCGCGTCGTACTCGCGGTCGGACTTGGTGCCTTCCTTGTAGCGCCAGTGGGCCGCGATGCCGACCTCGGACACCTGGTGCATCTGGTGGGTCCGGATCTGGATCTCGAGCGGCTTGCCGTCGAGGGCGATGACCGCGGTGTGGAGCGACTGGTAGCGATTGTTCTTGGGGACCGCGATGTAGTCGTCGAACTGGCCGGGGATGGGCCGCCAGATCGAGTGGACGATGCCGAGGGCCGCATAGCAGTCGCGCACGTCGTCGACGAGCAGGCGGATGGCGTAGACGTCGTAGATCTCGCCGAACTCCGCGCTCTTGCGCTGCATCTTCTTCCAGATGCTGTAGATGTGCTTCGGCCGGCCCTCGATGTCGGCGTGGATGCCGGCCGCCTCGAGCTTGGGTCGCAGCTCGGAGATCGAACGCTCGATGAAGGTCTCGCGCGCCTTGCGACGCGTGTCCAGGAGCGTGGCGAGCTCCCGGAACCGCTCCGGTTCGAGCGCCTTGAACGCGAGGTCCTCGAGCTCCCACTTGATCTGCCAGATGCCGAGTCGTTCGGCCAGGGGCGCGTAGATCTCCATCGTCTGGCGGGCGATGCGCTGCTGCTTGTCCGATGGCAGGCCGTACAGCGTGCGCATGTTGTGGAGCCGGTCCGCGAGCTTGATCAGCACGACCCGGATGTCCTGGGCCATCGCCAGGAGCATCTTCCGGATGTTCTCCGCCTGCTGCTGCTCGTGGCTGTGGGTGCTGAACTTCGAGAGCTTCGTGACCCCGTCGACGAGCTGCGCGACTTCGGCGCCGAAGCGCTCCTCGACGTCGGTCAGGCTGTACTCGGTGTCCTCCGGGACGTCATGGAGCAGCGCGGCCTGGATCGCGACCGGGTCGACCCCGAGCTCGGCCAGGATCTGGGCCGAGGCGATCGGATGGGTGACGTATGGCTCGCCGGTCGCGCGACGCTGGGCGGCGTGGGCCTCGACGGCGAGGTCGAACGCCAGGTTGACCGGTTCCGGGCCGGCATCGGGGTAGTGCTCGACGATGGCGCCCCACAGGGCCTTGCGCAGCGCTTCGAGATCGGGGTCGCCGGCCGGCCGGGCTCGCGGGACCGTCGGTGCGGTTCGCGGCGCACGCGCCGCACGGGCCGGCGTCTCGCGGGCCGGTTTCGTGCTCGGTTTCGTGCGTGGCGTGGTCGTGGCCATGGGCGGCAAGGATAGCAGCGGTGCTCAGCCGAACCCGAGCTCCCGAAGGGCTGCCTCGGCCACGGTACGTTCGTTCCACGCCTCGGGGCCCCCTGGACCGATGATCGAGCGCTCGTGACCCTTGCCCGCGAGCAGGACGATGTCGCCCGGCCGGGCCCGCTCGAGCGCGGCCGCGATGGCGGTTCCGCGGTCCGGGATCAGCAGCAGGTCGTGGTCGCGACGCTTGCCGGCCGCTTCGGCGCCGCGCGCGATCGCGTCGAGGATCACGTCGCGGTCCTCGTTGCGCGGGTCCTCGTCGGTCACGATCACCAGGCGGGCCCGCTCGCCCGCGATCCGGCCCATGAGCGGGCGCTTGGCCGTGTCACGCTCGCCGGCCGAGCCGAACACCGCGATCAGCCCGCCGCCACGGGCCGCCGCGACCGGCGCGAGCAGGTCGAGCACGGCCTGGAGCGAGGCCGGGCTGTGGGCGTAATCGACGACGACCCCGAACGGCTGGCCGGCCTCGATCCGTTCCATCCGCCCCGGGACCGAGGCGAGCCCTTCGAGCCCCGTTCGCACGGCGCCCGGATCCAGCCCGACGGCCTCGCCGAGCGCGACCACCGCGAGGGCGTTGTGGACGTTGAACCGTCCGGCCAGCTGCAGCGCCAGGGTCCCGCCGCCCGAGGGTGCCGTGTACGCGATCGCGCAGGCCGTGGGCATCCTCCTCGACGCGCGTGGCCCGGACGTCGGCCGAGGCGTCCGTCCCATACGTCAGCACCCGGGCACCGGCCTCCTGCGTCACGCCGATGAAGCGGCCGGCCGAGGGGTCGTCGAGGTTGACGATGCCGGTCCGGGGCCACGCGCGGCCGGCCGGCTTGGGCGTGGCGTCGCGCCCGGACCCGAGTCGTTCGAAGAGCGAGAGCTTGGCGTCGCGGTAGGCCTCGAAGCTGCCGTGGAACTCGAGGTGCTCGTGGGTGACGTTGGTCAGGATCGCGATGTCGTAGGCGATCGACCCGACGCGTTCGAGCGCGAGGCCGTGGGAGGTGCTCTCGATGACCGCCGCGGTGTCGCCCGCCAGGGCCATGGCACGCAGCGCGAGCTGGAGGGCGGGTGCCTCGGGCGTCGTGACATGCGCCTCATTGGCTTCCTGGACGGTGCCGATCCGCGCAGCGGCGGTCCCGATCATCCCGGTCCGCACGCCCGCCGCCTCGAGCGCGGCGACCGCGAGGAACGATGTCGTGGTCTTGCCGTCGGTGCCGGTGATCCCGACGACGTCCAGCTCCCGGCTCGGATCGTCGTACCACCATGCGGCGGCGGTCGCGAGCGCCGGATGGGGATCCGCCACGACGAGCTGCGGCAGGGCGATCTCGGGCAGCGGGCGCGAGACGATCGCGGACGACGCACCGGCCGCGGCGGCCGCGGCCACGAAGTCATGCCCGTCCACGGTGAGCCCGGGGGTCGCGACGAACAGCGAGCCTGGGCGGACGTCTCGCGAGTCGTTCGTCACGCCGGTGACCGCGATGCCGGCGAGACCGGCCGCCCCGATCGCCCGACCGTCGCGGCGAGCCCCGCGCAGCCGGCCCTCGGCCGTCAGGCGGGCGATCAGGTCTGCGAGGTCGCGCGGGTCCGTCGACTCGGCAGCGGCGAGGAGGTCGGCGATCGTCCGCGCGGTCATCGCCGCACCAGGCGGGCGACGCGGGCCGCCACCCGTCCAGCCGCATAGCGCCGCGGCCGGATCACGCGCTCGTGGGCGCCGGCCAGGGCCAGCCAATGCCCGCCGAAGCCAAGCTTGTGCTGGTAGAGCCCCCACATCGGCTCGCCCTCGACCGGCTCGCGGCGCGCCGCCGGGCAGGTCGGCGCCACCGAGATCCATCTCGCTCGAGCCCTCGCGGATCGCCAGCTGGATGGCTCGCCACCGGGCGAGATGGAGGGCGCCCGGATGCGTCCGCCGCGTCTCCGCCCGGTCGCCGGAATGCACGGTCGAGAGGCGGCCGCCGTGCCGGTACAGGACCAGGCCCGCCAGCGGCGTCCCATCGGCACCGCCGTCGCGCACCTCGAGGTAGACCAGGTGCCCGGCCGCGAGGGCGGCCCGCCACCAGCCGACGAACCCGGCCCGCGGACCGAACGTGAACTGGCGTCGCTCCCCGGTCGCGAGCAGCAGGTCGTAGAAGCGGTCGAGCGCCGCCTCGGGGGGCTCTGCGGGTCCGGCGAACCCCTCCCCCACCCCGTCGCCCGCGGCGCGACCGTCGTGTCGGACGACGACCAGCCCCGACGCCTCCGCGGCCCGGATCCGCTGCCGCGTGGACTTCGCGATGTGGCCGAACGCGAGCATCTCGTCGACGCCATCGTCGAGCGCGAGCGTGATCCGGTGACGCGACGGCTGGATCTCCTCGATCTGCGCGAAGCCCGCCGCGCGGATCGCGGCCACGTAGGCCCCGTCCGCGGCCGGGACCTCGGGGTCCGCGGCGACGACGTCCACGCCGAGCGCGGCGAGGGCATCGGTGATGGCCAGCTGGCGAGCCGCGAGTGTCGCGCCGTCAGCGCCGACCGGGGCCGGCCCGCGCGGGATGTACGCGCTCGAGCCCCCGATGAACGGCCACCGCCGTTCGAGCGTGAGGGCCCGACCGCCGTCCTCGAGCACGAAGAAGCGCGGCAGCCAGCCCGAAGCCCGGCGGTGCTCGGCCCACGCCCGCGACTGATAGACGTGTCCGCCGGGAGCATCGACGGCCTTGGCATCCCAGTCCTCGAGCTCGGCCGGTGTCGCCTCACGCGGCCCGGTCACTCGTCGCCCCCGAATCCCGCGGCCCCGCTCGCACCCGATCGCCCGTGTCGCCACCGCGCCCAGCGGACGCGTCCCTTCACGCCGGCCTCGTATGCCTGGCGCCCGATCGGGTCGAGGACGAGGTCCCAGGCACCGATGTACCGGACCTCGCGGCCGCCGAACCCCGTCTTGAAATGGGCGATGCCGCCGGTCGCGAGGCCCCACAGGTCGTAGCTCGTCGCGCCCTGCTCCCGCGAGCTGCGGATCGCCTCCCACTTGAGGAGGTAGTTGGCCCGGGAATCCGCGCCGGCCGCGGTCATGCCCCCGTACGGCTCGACGACCCGCGGCCCGCTCCGGACGAGGAAGAGCGTCGCGACGGGCTCGCCGTCGGCGGTCTGCGCGAACAGCAACCGGGCGCGACCTGCCGGCCGGTACGCGTCCCAGACGTCGCGATACGCGCGCTCGGTCCGGATCAGGAAGCCGGCCCGGGCTGCGGTCTCCTGGTAGATCCGGTAGAAGTCGCCGAGCCGGTCCCCGTCGGCGTCCACGACGACCACGCCGCCGGTCCGCGCCTTGTTCACGTACTGGCGCCACTTCTTGCGCAGATCGCCCCACAGGGCGTCCTCGTCGGCGCGCAGGTCGATGACCCGCGTCGAGGCCGGCTGGATGGCCGGTGCCGATCGCCAGTCCGCGGCCCGCAGGGCGTGGCGCATGGCGTGCCCCGCGTCGAGCGGCCCATCGACCTCGATCTCCGGGTCGATCCGCAGGTGGCTGACCCGCCCGGCGGCCGTGCCGATGCCGGCTCGGACCCGTTCGGTGAAGGCGTCGATGGCGGCCGCCGTCCAGGACGCGGCGACCGGGCCCCGTGGAGCGTAGGCGAAGGCCCAGGGCATCGGACGCGGCCGCCGGACGAGGATCTGGGCGCCGATCGGCCCGCCTGGCGCATCGTCGGCGACGATCCGATGCGCCGACCAGCCATTGGCCGCCTTGACGCCGGCCCACGCCGAGAGCTGGAGGTACGACCCGGGTTCGCTCGCCTCGACGAAGGCGTCCCACGCCGGCGGTCGCGCAGGGTCCCCGGACGCGGTCGGCCCGGCGGGCTCCGTCACGACGGTCGCGGGCGGCGGAGCACGTCGACCATGACCCCGACGATAGACGGCAGTTCCGGGATCCGCAAGGCGAGCGAGATGCCCGCGTAGATGAGGCCGAAGGCGAGGCTCGTGAGGGTGATCTCCAGCGCGAGGACCAGCTTGCCCGGGTCGGGACCGATGGTCCGCTCGAGCGTCCCGCGCACGACCAACGCGGCCGCGCCCGCGACGACCGTCCCCACCGCCGAGGCGAGCCCGACGCCGACCAGGGCCGAGGGCGTGAAGCCCCGCACCCGGCGGGCCAGGACGAGGATCAGGACGATGGCCTCCAGCCAGGCCGCGATCGCGATCGCCAGAGCGACGCCCGGCAACCCGAGCGGCCCCACCAGCAGGACGGCGAGCGTCACGTTGACGACGACCGCGCCGACCGCGGCGAGGACCGGCGTGAGCGTGTCCTGCCGCGCGTAGAACGCGCGTGCCAGCACGGCGATGAGCGCATGCGCGGCCAGGCCGACGAGGAAGGCGAACAGCGTGGCCGCCGTCAGCGAGAGCGCCGCCGCGCCGTAGGTACCGTCGTCGAAGAGGAGCGATACGACCTCGACCCGAACGATCGCGAAGAGCGCCCCGATCGGGACCATGACGTAGACGAGCAGCCGCAGGGCCCGCGTGAGCATCGCGACGAACTCCGGTTCGCGTCCGATCGCCGCCACCCGGGACAGCGACGGAAGGACCACGATCCCAAGCGGCACCCCGATGACCCCGATCGGGATCTGGAGCAGGGTGAATGCGACGTTGAAACTGGTGACCGCCCCGGGCCCCTGGAGGGTCGCGAGCGAGGTCACGACGACGAAGGTGATCTGTGTCGCACCCAGCCCGACGGCCCGGGGCGCCATCAGCGTCAGCGCCTTGCGCGCAAGCGCGTCGCCAAGGTCGATCCTTGGCACGTACCGGAAGCCGAGGCGGGCCAGCGGGCGGATCTGGACCAGCAGGTGGCAGAACGATCCGATCACGACGCCGATCGCGAGGCCGCTGACGCCCATCGATGGGGCCAGGAGCAGCGCCGCGCCGATGATCGCGAGGTTGTAGGTCACGGGTGCGATCGCCGATGCCGCGAAGCGACCGCCGGCATTGAGGACGCTCGTCGCGACCGAGCCCAGCGCCAGGAAGATCGGGCTCAGGATCATGATCCGTGTCAGTTCGACGGTCTTGGCGGTCTGGGCCGCGTCGAAGCCGGGTGTGATGAACGCCACGATGACCGGAGCGGCCACCAGGACCACCAGTCCGAGGACCAGCAGACCGACCATCACGAGGTTGGTCACCGTCGAGACGACCCGCCAGGCCCGCGGGTGCTCGTCCGTGCCGAACAGCCCGGACACGATCGGGATCAACGCCGAGGAGAGGGCTCCGGCGGCCACGAGCTGGAAGATCAGGTCCGGGATGCGGAACGCGGCGAAGAACGCGTCGAGTTCCGCGAGCGACCCCCCGTTGCGGACGATGACGATCGTCCGGACCCAGCCGAGGACGCGCGACGCGAGGAACGCGGCGGAGACGATCAGCCCCGCCCGCGCCAGATGGCGGGTCGCGGTCACGGAGCGGTGTCGCGACGCGCCCGCGGGTGCGCCTCCCGGTAGGCCGCCCGGAGTCGCGTGGGCGAGACATGGGTGTAGATCTGGGTCGTCGCGAGGCTCTCGTGCCCGAGCAGCTCCTGGACGACCCGCAGGTCCGCGCCGCCATCGAGCAGGTGCGTGGCGAACGAATGGCGCAGCGTGTGGGGCGAGACGCCGTCCGGCAGGCCGGCTCGGCGACGCAGCCGGTCGAGGCGATAGCGCAGGCCACGGACCCCGAGCGGCTCACCGTGCTGGTTGAGGAAGACCTGGGTCGGGGGGGCCGATGCCCCGGCCCCGCGCTCGACGAGCGTCGGCCGACCATCCTCGAGGTAGGCGGCCATCGCGGCGCGCGCCGGGCGGCCGAGCAGGCCGATCCGCTCCTTGCGGCCCTTGCCGATCACCCGCAGCTCACCGCGCTTGAGATCGAGCGCGCCGAGTTCCGCTTCGGCGAGCTCGCTGATCCGCAGGCCCGCCGCGTACGCGGTCTCGACGAGCGCGCGGTCGCGCAGGGCCAGTGCCGTCGCCGAAGCGATCCGCTCGGGCGAACCCGCGCGGGCCGCGTCCGCCAGGTCGGCCGTGACGACGTCCAGGAGCGCCTCGACGTCGTCGATCTCGAGGACGCGGGGCAAGCGGCCGGGCAGGCGCGGGGTCGCGATCGCGCCCCACGGGTCGCCGGGTGCCACGCCATCGCGGGCGGCCCATCGATGGAACGATCGGATCGCCGCCAGGCGCTGTGCGACCGACGACCGGGCTCGGCCACCCGAGAGTTCCGCGAGATACGCGCGGAGGTCGGCTCGACCGGGCGTCCGCCAGTCGGCGCCGCGAGCAGTGAGCCATTCGAGGTAGGCACCGATCGCGGTGGCATAGGACCGCTGCGTGTGGGGCGACGCGTCCCGTGCGGCGAGGGTCCGGAGGAAGCGATCGAGGGCCGAAGGGGTCGCGGGGTCGACGGCGACCCCGCTCACGCGTCGGCGGCCGGTTCGACGGGGCGCGTCTGCCGGCTGGAGCCCCGGCCGGCCGGCCGGGCCGGTCCCCGGGCCCGTCCTCCGGCCCGCCCCGAGCCACCGCCACGGCCGCCCTTGCGTTCCGGTCGGGCGATCGCGGCCGGGTTCGCCGGTCCGCCCGGATAGCGCTCGCCCGCCACGATGGCATCGGGCGCGGTCTCGATCGACGAGCCGCAGACCAGGCAGATCGCCGCCTCGCCCTTGCGTCCGATCGGGCCGTCGTCGGTGTCGTGCAGGCCGCCCAGCGGCTCGTCGTTGGTCGTGTAGTCGCACTTCGGATAGTTGGAGCATCCCCAGAAGACGTTCCCGGTGCGCCGCGCGCGACGCGGCACGAGGTGGCCGTCGTGATTCTTGGGGCAGTCGACTGTGAACGGCAGCGGGTCGGGCGGCGGCGGGCCGTCGCGCTTGATGTAGTCGCAGTCCGGATACCGCGAGCACCCGACGAACAGCCCGAACCGGCCGCGCTTGCCGACGAGCGTGCCCTCGCCGCACTTGGGGCACACCTCGCCGGTCCCTTCCTGGGGCGGCGGCTCCTCGCCGGGCAGCGGTCGGCTCTCCTTGTGCTCGGGGAACATCGAGCACGCCAGGAACCGGCCGTTGCGCCCGAGGCGGATGACCATCGGGTGGCCTTCGGAACAGACCTCGTCGGTCGGCTCGGTCGTGAAATCGGCACGCTTGAGCTCGCGCCGCTTCTCGTCGACGCGGTCGCGCAACGGTCCGTAGAAGGCGCGCAGCAGCGGGACCCAGGCACGCTCGCCGCGGGCGATCTCGTCGAGCTCCTCCTCCATCCGTGCCGTGAACTCGACATCCACGTAGTCGCCGAAATGCTCGACGAGGAGGTCCGTGACGATCTCGGCCACCAGTTCGGGGTGGAGCCGTCGCTCCTCGACCCGGACGTACCCGCGATCGACGATCGTCGAGATCGTGGCCGCGTACGTCGATGGTCGCCCGATGCCGTGCTCCTCGAGCGCCTTGATGAGCGTCGCTTCCGTGAAGCGCGGCGGTGGCTCGGTGAAGTGCTGGCTCGGGGTGACCTCGACCACGCTCGTCCGGTCGCCCTCGACCAGGGCGGGCAGCTTCGCCCCCGCGTCCTCGTCGTCGGCGGCCTCGTCGTCGCGACCCTCGGTGTAGACGCGGGCGAAACCGTCGAACAGGACCTTGGTCGCGCTCGCGCGCAGCTCGTACGGGCCATCGGCCAGGTCGATCGAGGTGGTCTCGAGCTCCTTGGCCGCCATCTGCGAGGCGAGTGCGCGCTGCCAGATCAACCGGTACAGGCGCAGCTCCTCGGGCTTGAGGTGGTCGGCGAGCGAGTCCGGGTCCCGGCGGAAGCTTGTCGGGCGGATCGACTCGTGGGCCTCCTGGGCGCCCTTGCTCTTGGTCTTGTAGACGCGGCCCTTGGGCATCGTGTAGGTCGGGCCGTAGCGATCGGCGATCACCTCGCGCGCCTCGCCCATGGCCACGCCGGCCATCGCGGTCGAGTCCGTGCGCATGTAGGTGATCAGCCCGACGTGCCCCTCGCCGGTCTCGACCCCTTCGTACAGGTGCTGCGCCACCGACATCGTCCGCTTCGGGCTGAAGCTCAGGCGACGGCTCGCCTCCTGCTGGAGGGTCGAGGTGGTGAACGGCGGCGCGGGCGAGCGCTTCTGGGTCCGGACGCCCACCTTCGTGACGACCGGGTGCGACTGGGCGATGGCCTCGACGTGACGGGTCGCGGTCTCGACATCGCCGACATCGAGCGCCTCGCCGTCGATGCGGACGAGCTCCGCCGCGAACCGTTCGCCGCCGCTCGCCTCGAGGATCGCCTCGATCGTCCAGTACTCGCGCGTGATGAAGCTCGTGATCTCGCGCTCGCGCTCGACGACCAGGCGGACGGCCACAGACTGGACACGGCCGGCCGAGAGACCGCCACGGACCTTGCGCGACAGGAGCGGGCTCAGCATGTAGCCCACGAGGCGGTCGACGATGCGCCGGGTCTGCTGGGCGTCGACGAGGTTCTGGTCGATCTGGCGGGGATGGGCGAACGCTTCGCGGATCGCTGGCTCGGTGATCTCGCTGAAGGTCACCCGGTGTGTCTTCTCGGCGGGCACGTGCGCCGCCTCGGCCACGTGCCACGCGATGGCCTCGCCCTCGCGATCGAGGTCGGTGGCGAGGAAGACGGCGTCGGCCCCCCTGGAGGCCTTCTCGATGTCGGCGACCTGCTTGCGGCGATCGTCGGTGATCACGTATTCAGGGGCGAAGTCGTTGTCGACATCGACGCCGAACTTGCCCTTGCCGGGATTCTCCGGCAGGTCGCGGACGTGGCCGTAGGAGGCGAGCACGCGATAGTCGGAGCCCAGATAGCGTTCGATCGTCCTCGCCTTGGCGGGCGATTCGACGATCACGAGGTTCTTTGGCACGGCCGGGAGTGTAGCACCGGGTCCTGCACGGACCCTCACCCGGGTCGGGAGCCGGGCCTGAGCGGGCGAGCCTGGTCGGGTCCCCTAGACCTCGCGGATGCGGCGCAGGAAGTCCTCGTCGATCTCGAGGTCCTCCTCGGGCGGCAACGGGGCGGGATCCGCGCCGCCACGCAGTCGCGAGCCGATCGGGACGGGCTTGTCGCCGTTCTCGGCGAGCGACGCGGGCGGGATCTCGACGAACCGGACGTGCTCGTACGAGAAGAAGAAGATCGAGTACTGATCGTCGACGAAGACCGGTCGCTTGCCGTCGAGCGTACGCAGGTTCGTGCAGCGCAGACCAAGGTCCATGGCGGTGGGCATGTCGAACAGGTCGGCCAGCAGCGGCTGCTCGCCGTTGATGTGGATGCAGGCGTTGTGGATCACGTGACCATCTTCAGCGCGCAGCGGGGGCCGTGTCAGCCCGACGAAGGGGTCGGCCCCGACCCGACGATGGTCCGGTGGTCTACGGGTGGTAGAAGTCGATGACGAGGCGGACCCGACCGTGCGACACCCAGACGCCGATGCCGACGCGGTCGTACTTCTTGTTCATGAGGTTGACGTAGTGCCCGCCGTTGTACGACTTCTCGGACTGGAAGAAGCGGTGCGAACCGAGCACGGCCGCCCGGGCGTTGCCCGACCGGCAACCGATGTTCTCGGCCCAGGTGTAGTTGCGGTAGCCAGCCCGGCGGAGCCGGTCGCCCGGGTTGCCGCCGATGAAGTGGCTGCAGTCCGCCCCGAGCGCGAGCTTCCTCGCGTACGGCCGCGCGACCTTGCTGCTGATGCCCTTGTCGAGCTTCAACGGCGCGACGGCACGGCCGCCCGGGCTGCTGCAGCGCCCGGTCGAGGTGACCCAGCCACCGGTGCGCGTGCAGTTCATCAGGCCGAGGTAGTACGTCTCGACCGACGCCCAGCTGCCGCCGCCGACCGCCCCACCACCACCGCCGCCGCCGGTGCTGCCGGTCGATGCGGTCGAGGAGCGCTTGGCCTTGCCGATCGTCTTGAAATCGCCCTTGGCCGCCTTGGCCAGCGCCGCACCCTGCGCGCTCAGCGCGGTCGAGCCGACCTCCATGACGACCTTCTTGCCATACGGCAGCGCCTTGGACGGCTTGAAGACCAGGACCTTGTCGCCTTCGGCGAAGCTGACCTTCCCAGCGATGGCCTTGCCGCCCACAGTGACCTTGAACGCGGCCTTCGTGGTCGCCCGGTTCATGGCCCTGGTGAACCGCACGGAGAGGACAGCATCGCGTGCCACGGTCTTGGTGTTGTTCGCCGGCCGGAACCGGACGACGCCGGGCGAGGCCACGGTCTGGATCTCGAGGGATGCCGGTTCGACCGCCACGCCCTCGCCGTCCATGGCGCCGTCGACGACGATCCGGTACTGCGTGTTGGCCTTGAGGGGAGACGTGGGGGTGAACAGGTAGCGCAATTGCCCGTCCAGGTCCAGCGACGACTCCACCGTGCCGGCCGCAGCGGGTTCCAGGTGGATGCTCCCGAGGACCGATGTGGCCTTGACCGGCCGATCGAACGTGATCGCGAACGCGGTCCCGACACCGACCCGCTTGCCCAGGCCCTGCGTGGCGTCGATCCGGGCGCCGGCCGGGCCGCGGGTCAGGAAGGCGGCCCGCGCGGGGCTCGACATCGGTGCCCCGGTGGCGGCCAGCGCGCCTGCATCGACGGTGATGGTATGGAACATGCCCGCCGCCCAGTGGGCCTGCGGCGCGATCGTCAGGACGCGACCGGCCGCGTCCCACGCCAGGTCGACCTTCGTCGCCGGCGCGACCGCGAGAGCCGCTGCGACCGAGGTCTTGTCCATCGGCGCGCTGAACTCGAGGCGGATGGGTGCACTCAGGGCGTGGTCAGTGCCGACGATCGTCCGGAACGTGCCGGCCGTGACGGGCAGGATCGAGCTCGGCGGCGTCGCGGTGGTCTCGGCGGGGCGCATCGTGAGGATGACGCCGAACGCGAGGATGGCCCCGAGGCCGATGGCGAATCCGCTCCGAACGACCAGCGAACGCCCCAGCAGGGTGCTCAGATAGACGATCAGGAGGATGGGCACGGCCAAGACCGCGATGGCCAGTTTTCGCAATAGAGAGCGCTCCAGGGCTTGGGGTCGGCGGGGTGCCGCTCTGGCGTCTCCGGGTCACGTTGGGGGTCGCGACCGAGCCTCACCTTAGCATCGGTACGCAAACGAGGGCAAACCCGACCTTCGGGTCACGTGGGGTGGCCCTGAGCGGCCGAAGGTCCTGCGCCGGCCCTGGGATCGCCTCACGCGAGGTCGAATCGTGCCTGGCGAGCCTACCGTCGGGTCGTCGGTTCGGAGAGCGCGAGCGTGCCTGCCGGGCGGTAGCGGCCGAAGACGCCGACCGCCAGGCCGCGGCGCTCCAGGAGCGTCAGCGACGCGAGGACCGTCGCGACGGGGAAGCCGGTCACGGAGACCAGTTCATCCACGGTCACGTGGCCGGCCACCAAGGCTTCCCCCACCCTCCCGGTCGTGCCACCGAGCTCGGTCAGGGTCGCGCCGGCCAGGGCCGTGGCACGCGGCGCATCCGGCCGGACGGCCAGCCCCAGGTCCTCGATGAGCTGCGGGATGCCGGACACGACCCGGGTGCCGTCGCGGAACTCGCGCAGGAACGCGAGACAGCCGGCCGAGGCCGGATCGTCGACGCGCCCGGGCACGAGGAAGCACTCGCGTCCCTGTTCGAGCGCCCACGAGGCCGTGACGAGCGCCCCGCTCCTGGCCGGCGCCTCGATGACGACCGTGGCGTCGGCCAGACCGCTGATCACGCGGTTCCGGCGCGGGAAGGTGCCCTTGGTCGGTTCGAAATCCGGGGCCAGCTCCGAGACGACCGCGCCACCGGCGTCGACGATCTCCCGCGCGAGGCGGGCGTGGGCGCGCGGGTAGACCCGCCCGTGGCCGCCGCCGATGACGGCGACCGTCCGGCCACCGCCGTCGACCGTCGCGGCATGCGCGGCGCCGTCGATGCCGAGCGCCAGGCCCGAGACGATCGTGGCACCGGCCGCGCTCAGGGCGTGCGCCACGCGGGCGGCCAGTCCGCGACCCGCGATCGTCGCCCGCCGCGTTCCGACCACGGCGACCGCGTGCTCCGTCGCGAGAGCGGCCACATCGCCATGGACGAACAGCAGGTGCGGCGGCAACTCGATCGCCGCGAGGCGGACCGGATACGCCTGATCGTCCACGGTGACGATCCGCAGGCCGAGGGCGTCGATCCGGGCCAGGATCCGCGGGGCGTCCGTCGCCGCCTCCGCGATCGCGGTGGTCACGGCCAGGCTCAGCGCTCGTCGCTGCGCGCACGCCGTCCGGACCGATCTCCGCGGACGCGGCCGCCAGTCGCTCCGGTCCGCCCGGTTCACCGGCCACCTCGAGGATCCGGCGCCCGGTCCCGAATCGGCGCAACAGGACCGCGAATCCGACGGGCCCGAGCCCGACGACCGACGCGAGGACCGCCCAGGCATCGCGCTCGGCGGCTCGATCATCGGGCGTGGCTGCCGCGGCGACCGGCGGACCCGTCGCTCCCACGCCGATCACCTCAGCCCGCCCGCAGTTCCGAGAGGCGGGCGTCCGTCGAGCGGTAGAAGACGGCCTCGTCGAGATGGTGTTCCCGGACCGCCTCGTCGCCCGCTAGGTCCGCGATCGTCCGGGCGACGCGCAGGATCCGTTCGGTGCTCCGACCGCTGGCCGATTCGAGCTCGGCGAGGCGGATGGCGCGACGCTGGGCCGCGACGTCCATCGCGCACGCGGACCGCAACACGGCGCCAGTCAGGCGGCCGTTCATCGACCAGGTCGTCGTGCCGCGAGCGCGGGCGACCGTCCGCGCCGTCGCGATCCGCGCCCCCACGACCTCGGATGTCTCCGGTTCCGGCCCGCCCATGATCGCCGCCGCAGGAAGCCGTGGCATCGCGATCCACAGGTCGATCCGGTCGCGCAGGGGCCCTGAGACCCGCCGGTCGTAGCGCTCGACGGTCGCCGAGGTGCATCGGCAGTCGCGATCGTTGACGCCGGCGAACCCGCACGGGCACGGGTTCATCGCCGCGATCAACTGGAAGCGGGCCGGGAACGTCGTCGCCCGGCCGACCCGCGCGATCGCCACGCGCCCGTCCTCGAGCGGTTGACGGAGCGCCTCGAGGACGTCGCGGTCGAACTCGGGCAACTCGTCGAGGAACAGCACGCCCTGGTCGGCGAGGCTCACTTCGCCGGGCGACATCCGTGGCCCGCCGCCGACCATCGCCGCGTACGAGATCGTGTGATGCGGGGCCCGGAACGGCGGCCGGCGTCGAAGCTCCGTGATCGGGCCCTCGCCCGCCGCGGACGCGACGATCGTCACGGCCAGCGCAGCCGCGTCCTCGAGCGGCGGCAACAGCCCCGGCACGGTCCGGGCCAGCATCGTCTTGCCCGAGCCGGGCGGACCCGCGAGCAACAGCCCGTGCCCGCCGGCCAACGCGATCTCCAGCGCCCGTCGACCCTGCACCTGGCCGCGGACCTCGCCGAGATCGGGGAACCGGCTCGCGACGTCGAGCGCCGCGGACGGCGCCGGACCTTCCGGGACGACGGCCACCCGAGCCCCGCCGACGAGCGCGATCCGCGGCGGCGCCACCACGCGTTTCCGCGAGCGAGTCGAGCGCACGGCCAGGACCGCGTCGGTGAGCGTCTCGACCCCGATGACCTCGACCCCCTCGACGAGCCGTGCCTCGTCGGCCGCGCTGCCCGCCACGACGACCGCGCGGACACCACGCCGCGCCAGCGCCGCCACCATCGGCAGCATGCCCGGGACCGCCCGGACCTCGCCGCCAAGCGAGAGCTCGCCGACCATCGCCAGTCGACGCGGGCCGGCCAGGACCTGCTCGGAGCCGAGCAGGATCCCGACCGCCATCGCGAGATCGAGCGACGAACCGGCCTTGCGCAGCTCTGCCGGCGCGAGGTTGACGGTGATCCGCCGCGGTGGATGGATGAACCCGGCATTGCGGAGCGCACCGCGGACCCGCTCCCGTGCCTCCTGGAGCGCCGTGTCGGGGAGACCCACGATCGTGAAGCCCGGCAGCCCGGGCGCGACGTCCACTTCGACCCGGATGAACCGGCCCTCGAGGCCGAACAGCGTGGCGGACGGGATGATGGCCAGCACGCGGCCACCCTATCGAGCGGCGGTCACCCGGGGCTCACCCGCGCCTCACCGGCCGCTCATCGGCGGCTCACCATGGGGCAGACGGCCGCGCGACAGCCCCCGGTCAGCGGGCCGTGACGGCCTTCGCGGTCGAGGGGGTCGTGACCGGCTTGTCGATGGTCCGCGCGAAGTGCAGCAAGGATCCGCCGAGCGCCGAGTCGGCCTTCATGAACATGAACGGGGCGCCCGAGTTCAGGGCGCTGATGGCTCCGCGGTACTCGTTCACGATCTGGTGGTCGATCGTCCGGCGCAGGGCGCCCTCGGCGTTCTTGACGTTGATCCCGGTGAACGCGTTCGAGCGGTTCAGGACGAGCTGGACCTTGGACGGCGGGTAGCCGAGGTGGTCGACGGTCTCGAGGATCAGGCGGACGTTCTTGAGGCACGACAGGTCGGCGGTCATGACCACGAAGATCGTGTCGGCCGCCTCGAAGACCCCGAGGTTGACGTCGTCGAGCCGCTTGTCGATGTCGATGACCACGTAGTCGTACTGGGCCCGCAGGAACTCACTGATGAGCGGCAGGTGGTCGGGATGGACCAGCTCGGCGGTCTCGGGCGAGGGCGGCGCAAGCAGCAGGTCGACGCCCGAATCGTGCTTGACCAGCACGGACCTGATGAGGTCGCCATCGATCGAGGGCGAGGTCACGACATCGACGATGCTCTTGCGGTCGAGGCCGAGGTCGAGGAAGACCCGGTGGTCGCCGAACTGGAGGTTGCCGTCGACCAGGCAGACCTTGCGACCGAGCTCGCGGTGCAGGGCGATCGCGACGTTGATCGCGATGGTCGTCGTGCCCACGCCGCCCTTCGCCCCGTAGAAGGCGAGGATGTTGCCCATCGGCGGGCGGGCGGCCAGGACGTCGCGCGGGGCGAACCGGGCGAGGAGGCTCTTGATGCGCGCCAGCAGCTCGGCCGGGTGGAACGGCTTGATGAGGTAGTCGTCGGCGCCGGCGCGCAGGCCGCGGACCTTCTGTTCGACTTCGCGCTCAGCCGTGAGCATGATGATCGGGACGTGGGCCGGCGGCTCCTCTTCGGCCCGGATCTTCGTCGCGACCTGGTACCCGTCGAGCTTCGGCAGCGCGACGTCGAGCAGGATCAGGTCCGGGCCGTCGGTTCCCCACAGGCGGAACCCCTCGGCGCCGTCCGCGGCCACGATGACGTCGTAGCCCTCCTGCTTGAGCGTGTACTGCAGGAGACGCTGGACGTTCTGGTCGTCATCGACGATGAGGATCTTGGCCGCCATCGGTCCTCCGCGGACGTTCTCGCTGGACAGGAGCGCGCCGGCACTGGGGACCCCCGGCGCCGCGAATTATAGGCTCACGTCCCCCGAGCGAAGCGTGCCCAGCGCGGTGCCCGTGGTCAACGGGCCATTTGTACCATCTCGGGCTGGTCAGGAAGCGGGTGGCGGGCCCTCCGGGGGCGGCGGGGCCGCGGCCGGCGCGGGAGGTGGCGGCGGTGGCGTGCCTGGCCGCGGCGACTCGATCCCCTTCGGTCGCGGACCGGCTGGCCCACCGGATCCACCGACGACCGGCTCGATGTAGTCGAGGAACGGCTCCAGCCAGCGGGTGAACTCGAACGGGATGACGAACTTGGTGGACGGGCCGGCACCCAGCGACTTCAACGCCTCGAGGTACTGCAGCGCCATCGTCTTCTGGTCGACCCCCGACGCCGCGTTGAAGATGCGCGTCAGTGCCTCGCTGAACCCCTCGGCTCGCAGGATGGCCGCCTGGCGCTCGCCCTCGGCCTTGAGGATCTCGGACTGCTTCTGGCCCTCGGCGACGTTGATCGCGGATTGGCGGGCGCCCTCCGATTCGGTGATGACCGCGCGTCGGGTCCGCTCGGCCGAGAGCATGCGGTTCATCGAATCGAGGATGTCGCGCGGCGGGGTGATCTCGCGGATCTCGACGCGCGTGATCTTGCCGCCCCAGTTCTCGGTGATCTCGTCGAGCTTCGTGCGCAGGACCTCGTTGATCTGGTCGCGCTTCGAGAGCACGTCGTCGAGGAGGAAATCGCCGACGACCGCGCGCAGGTTCGTCGTCGCGAGGCCGGCCAGGGCGCCGACGAAGTCCTGCACGTTGACGACGCTCTTGAGCGGCTCGACGATCCGCCAGTAGATGAGGAAGTCGATGGGGATCGTCACGTTGTCCTTCGTGATCGCCGTCTGGCTGGGCACCTCCACGAATTGCTCGCGCAGGTTGACCTTGCGCGGCCGGTCGACGAACGGGATCAGGAACACCAGGCCCGGGCCCTTGACCAGCGATTCGTCGGTGTTGCCCAGCCGGTAGACGACGAGCTGATCGCCCCGATTCACGACGCGGATCGAGAGCCACAGGATGACCAGGATCAGGACGACCGCGATGATGATCGAGAGCAGGAGCGGCAGTTCAGGCATCGACGTCTCCGTTCGGGGCCGGTGCGCCGGCCGGTGATTCGATGGGCTCGACGATGAGCCGCAGGCCGTCCCGACGAACGACGCGGACCGACGTGCCGGGCGGGACCGTCGCACCGGCCTCCGTCCGGGCCGTCCATTCCTCGCCGGAAGCGTAGACCACGCCATCGGGCAGCAACGCCGTGCGCACGAGGCCCATCGACCCGGCACCGACGATCGGCCCGGTCGAGGTCATGAGCGTGTGACCCATCCGCCGTCGCCAGCGGACGACCACGAAGAGCACGAACGCCACGTACGCGCCCGTCAGGGCGGTCACGACCGCGATGAGACCCGGATCGACGGCGATCGCCGGGGCGGTCGGGCTCCCCGGCTCCGTGTACAGCGCCGAGGCGCCCAGCGCGAAGCAGATGATCCCGCCGATCGTGAGCAACCCGTGGCTCGTGACCGTGAACTCGAGGACGAACAGGGCGATCGCGAGACCGATCAGGAGCAGGCCGGCGACGTTGAGGGGCAGGCTGCCGAAGCCGATGAACGCGAGGATGAGCGCGAGGGCGCCCAGGATGCCGGTCACGAAGTTCGGGGACTGGAGTTCGAACAGGAGGCCGTAGAACCCGAGCGTGAACAGGATGAACGCCACGTTCGGGTCGGACAGCAGGTGCAGGAGGGATTGGAACGGGTTCATCGCGAGCTCCGTGGTGCCGACCCCGGCCGTCGAGATGACGACCGGCTGGCCGCGGACCTCGACGGTCTTCCCGTCTGCGAAGGCCAGCACGGCCTCGAGGCTGTCGGCGATGCCGTCAACGGCCCCCACCGAGACGGCTTCCGATGCCGGCGATGAGCGGGCTTCGGCGACCGTCTGCTCGGCCCACTCGACATTGCGGCCGCGTTCCTCGGCGATCGATCGGATGTTGGCGATCGCATCGTTGCGCACCTTGTCGCCGAGCGTGCCCGGGATGTCCTCGCCCTGGCCCCCGACCGGCGACGCCGCCCCGATGTTCGTGCCCGGGGCCATGAGTGCCACGTGACTCGCGAGCGTGATGAACGTGCCGGCACTGGCGGCCCGGCCGCCTGCCGGGGCGACCCACACGATCGTCGGGAGCGGGGCGCTCATCAGCGCGGAGACGATCTTCTGCGTCGCGTCGAGGCTGCCACCGGGGGTGTTGAGCCGGACGATGACCGCAGGCGCCCCCTCGGCGGCGGCCTTCGCGATGCCCTCCTCGAGGTAGCCCGCCATGACGTTGTCCACGACACCGGTTGCCGGCAGCACGGCGACGTCACCGTTCGCCGCGCGCACGGGAGCCGCGGCGAGCAGCCCGATGATCCCGAGCATGAGCGGGAGCGCGAACAGGAACCGGCCGATACGGGTCACGAGACCTCCGACGTCCCTATCGTACCGCCGACGCCTCGAGATACTCGAACGTCAATCGGCTCCAGGTCTCGAGCTTGTCGGCGACGGCCGCGACCTCGGCCGGATCCGCGAACGCACCTTCGAGCTTGTCGACCTCCCGGATCGCCACGGACCGACCGGCGGCGTCCGCCACGTACACGGCGCCGAGGTGGACCGAGCCCACGTCGGTCGTGTCGTCGTTGAGGAGCGCGACCAGCCGGAACGCGGGTTCGAAGTCGGCGACGACCTCCTCCGCCCACTCCCGCCGGAGGCCCCCCAGGAGGTCCGTGTCGCCCGGGTTGAGATGGCCGCCCACCCCGATCGAATACCGGTCGAACAGCCGCGCGTCACCACCGGCCCGCGTCCGGCGCATCAGGAAGAAGCGCTCACCGTCGCGCAGCACGAGGTACGGGATCACCTGCTTGAAGGACGGATCGGATTCCATCGCTGGTCGCGGACGGAAGGACCCCTCGCGCGCGACCAGATCGGGGAAGCCGTCCAGCCCGTCCGTGCGCAGGCCGTACCACGCCGCTCGGTCCGGCAGGACGTCGCGGGGCACGACGAGCACATGCTCATCCATGAGGGTCGCTCTCCAGGCGCGCTTTCGCGTTGGCGAGCCGCGCTTCGATGGCGGCCTCGTCCGGTTCAGGAGAGCGCTCGAGCTCGACGAGCCAGGCATCGATCACCGACCGGACTTCGCGGAGCCGTGCGGCGATGGCCGGCCCGTTCGTCGCCGCGATCGCCGCGCCCATCGTCGGGTCGCCGCGGGCGAGCCGGGTCGTGTCGCGCCAGCCCGAGGCGGCCAGGTCGTGGGCCTCCGGCCAGTCCGGCCTGGCCGGCGCCCCGGCCGATCCCGCCACGGCCTCGACCAGCGCGGCCGCGAGCACGAGCGGGAGGTGACTGATGGCGGCGACCACGTCGTCGTGGGCCGTGGCGTCCATGACGATCGGCCGGGCCCCGCAGGCCGCGACCAGCGCGGCGACCGCGGCGACATCGGCCGGGGTGGTCACGGCACCCGGCACCAGCACCCACGGGCGACCGGCGAACAGGTCTGCGGTCGCGGCGCCGTAGCCGGCCGCATCGCGCCCGGCCATCGGGTGGCCACCGACGAAGCGCAGGCGATGCGTGTCGGCGCGGGCGATGAGCTGCCCCTTCGTGCTCGCCACGTCCGTCACGATCGCGCCTGGGGCCAGCGACCCGGACCACGGCCCGGCCAGCGCATCCAGCAGGTCGAGGCAGTCCGAGGCCGGCGCCGCGAGCACGACCAGCTCCGCTCCCTCCAGGCTCTCCGGGCCGCTCGATGCAGCGCGGTCCAGGATCCCGTCCTCCTGCGCCCTGGCGGCACCGCGCCCGGTGGGGCTCCACGCCACCAGGTCCCAGCCGTGCTGGTCCGCCGAACGCAGCGCGCGAGCGATCGACCCGGCGATCAGCCCGAAGCCAAGGAACGCAACGCGGACGCGGCGCACGGCCGATGGGCCGGCCGGGTCAGTCGACCCAGCCAGGGTCGTTGCCGGACAATGGTCCCCCGGTCGGGCCACCGCCACGGCGGCGGCGACCGCGGCGCTCGGTGCCCCGACGTTCGTCCGCGGCCTCGGGGGGACCCGGATCGTCGGGCGGGTTCTGGCGACGATTCGTCAGGCGCCGCTCGGTGTCACGCCGCTCGTCGTTGAGCAAGGCCCCACACCGCGGGCAGCGCCGTTCCTCGGCGAACAACGAATCGAGCGGGACCGTGGTGTAGATCTGCCGACCGCACGCGCGACAGGCCAGCTTGGGCATCTAGATCACCGGGAGCGAGGCCAGCGCGGCCTCGACCTTCGCGAGCGGGTACTCGTAGTCCTCGAGGTCGCCGGCCAGGTAGCGCTCGTAGGCCGACAGGTCGAAGTGGCCGTGGCCACACAGGTTGAACAGGATGACCTTGGCCTCGCCGGCCTCGCGGGCCGCCAGCGCCTCGTCCATCGCCACGCGGATGGCGTGGGCCGGCTCCGGGGCCGGGAGGATGCCTTCCGCACGGGCGAAGGCGACGCCGGCCTCGAAGCTGGCCCGCTGGTGGACGCTGCGGGCCTCGATGTCCCCGTGCTCCTTGAGCAGACTGACCAGCGGCGACATGCCGTGGTATCGCAGGCCACCGGCGTGGATCGGATCGGGGATGAAGTCCGACCCCAGCGTGTGCATCTTGACGATCGGCGCCATCTTGCCGGTGTCGCCGAAGTCGTACGCGTAGACCCCGCGGGTCAGGCTCGGAGCCGCCTCCGGTTCGACGGCGATGATCCGGTGCTTCGCTCCCTCGCGGAAGTTGCGACCCAGGAACGGGAACGTCAGGCCCGCGAAGTTCGAGCCGCCGCCGGCGCAGCCGATGACGACGTCCGGCGACTCGCCGGCCATGCCCATCTGCTCGATCGCTTCCTGGCCGATGACCGTCTGGTGCAGGAGCACGTGATTGAGCACCGACCCGAGTGAGTACTTCGTGTCGTCGCGGGTCGCGGCGTCCTCGACGGCCTCGCTGATCGCCATGCCCAGGGAGCCCGGGCTGTCGGGCGTCTCGGACAGGACCTTGCGACCGTAGTTCGTCGTCAGTGACGGGCTGGCCACGACCTCCGCGCCGTAGGTCTCCATGAGGATCCGCCGGTACGGCTTCTGGTCGTAGCTCGCGCGGACCATGTAGACCTTGACCTCGAGACCGAAGACCGCGCCGGCGAAGGCGAGCGCGCTGCCCCACTGTCCCGCACCCGTCTCCGTCGCGAGCCGCTTGACGCCGGCCTCCTTGTTGTAGAAGGCCTGGGCGAGGGCGGTGTTCGGCTTGTGGCTGCCGGCCGGACTGACGCCCTCGTACTTGTAGTAGATGTGGGCCGGCGTATCGAGCGCCTTCTCCAGGCGGTGGGCCCGATAGAGCGGGCTGGGACGGTACAGGCGGTACGCGTCGCGGACCGGTTCGGGGATCTCGATCTCACGCTCGCTCGACACTTCCTGGCCGATGAGGGCCATCGGGAAGAGCGGGGCCAGGTCGTCGGGCCCGAGCGGCTGGTGCGTGCCGGGGTGGAGCGGCGGCGAGGGCGGGACCGGCAGGTCGGCCGCGATGTTGTACCAGGCGCGCGGGATCCGCGATTCGTCGAGGACGAACTTCGTCTGCCGGGGGTCCGATGGCGCCATCACGCTCTCCTGTGACTCAGCCCCCGACGGCATGGCGGTCGCGCCAGGCCGGGGGACGCGAGCCTAGCGCGGCGGACTGGGCGGGCGCAACACGCCCGTGACCGGCACGACGCGGTCCCGCGTCGAGCCCGGCGCTCCTTGCGGACTAGTGGCGACCCCGCCCGTGGTCGTCGTCGTGGTGCCGGTCGCGCTCTCGCTCGCGATTCGCCGGTCGTTCGTGACGATCGGACCGCTCTCTGTCCCTGGCCCGCTCCTTGTCCTTGGCCCGCTCCCGCTCCCTGGCGTGGTCCTTGTCCCTGGCATGGTCCTTGTCCCGGTCCCTGTCGCGGTCCTTGCCGGAGTTCTTGTCCTTGTCGCGGTCCTTGCCGGAGTCCTTGTCCTTGTCCCGGTCGCGGTCCTTGTCGCGATCGTGGTGTTCCTTGTCGCGGTCGCGGGCACGATCCCGGTCGTCGTGGCTGGGACGATCCTTGTGCTTGTCCTTGTCCTTGTCGCGGCCGCATGGACGCGCGTGGCGGCCGTGCCCCTGATGGGCCTTGCACTCGTCCGGGGGCGATGGGAACTTGATCGGCTTGAACGTCGGCCTCGGGGCAGGCTGTTCGACCGGCTTCGCCGTCGGCTCCGGACGCGCCGTGTGCGTCGGCTTGGCGGTCGGCGCCGACGTCGGGTTCGACGTCGCCGTCGGCGGTGGTTTCGCCGTCGGGTCCTGGGTCGGCGCCGACGTCGGATTGGACGTTGGGTTCGAGTCGGGTTCGACGTCGGGTTGGACGTTGGGTTGGAGGTCGGGTTGGACGTTGGGTTCGACGTTGGGTTGGGGGTTCGACGTTGGGTTCGACGTTGGGTTGGACGTTGGGTTCGACGGTTGGGTTGGACGGTGGGTTGGACGTTGGGTTGGAGGTCGGGTTCGACGTTGGGTTCGACGTTGGGTTCGGTTCGGGCGTCCGCGACGGCCGGTCCGTCGGGCGCGAGATCACGGGCTGGCCGGGCTATTCGGTCGCAGCCGCGGTCGGGGTCGGGACCACGAGCGGCCCGGAGCTCGGTGGTGGTGAGACCAGCTCGCTCGGCGAGGCGATCGGGCCGGACGGAGAGCTGGCGGGAGACGATGCGGGCGATCCCCCCGGCGAGGCCGGGGCGACAGGTGGCGGCGTCGGACCGTTGGCGGTGGTCGTCTGGCTCGGGGTGGTCCCTGTTGCGGCTGGCGAGCCGACCGCTGTCCCCGGCGTGCCGCCGGCGGTCCCGCCCGGGGCCGTCAGATCGGCCACGCTGACCGCCAGCGCGACCGAGACGAGGAGCACATTGATGATGCCGAGCGCGATGACAGCGCGAAGGCGCTGAGCGGCCGTCACTTCGATGCGGACTCCCGGCGGCGGGCGGCGCCGCGGGGAATGGCGCCGTATCCCGATGGTAGCACCGGGGCCATCTCGCCGCGTCGAAGGGGTCCGGCTCAGGCGAGTTCGACCACCTCGAGCGGCGCGTATCGCGCCGGGCCGCCGCCGGTCAGGCTCTCGAACAACCCAACCCGATCGACCCGGAATCGCCGGTGCAGGCCGGACGCTTCGGTCATCAGCCGCGCCGCGAATCCGGACCCGGCCGCGATGCCATCCGAGCGTGCCAGCGTCAGGTGGGGGCGGAACGGTCGCTCCGATGCCGGCCAGCCGGCCGCCACGAGCGCCTCGTCGACCCGCCCGGCCAGCGACCCGAGGCCGTTCTCGTCGTCGCTGATGCCCATCCAGAGCGCACGCGGTCGCACCGGGGTCGGGAAGGCGCCGGCCCCTTCGAGCTCGAGCTCGAAGGCGGGGCCCACACCCGCCTGTCGGACGGCCTTGCGGGCGGCCGGCACCCGGTCGTCGAGGGTCGGTCCGATGAAGCGGATCGTCAGGTGCAGGCCGTCCATCCGGACCCAACGGGCGTCGTGGCCGCCGCCGGGCACCCCCGGCGCTCGCACGCGATCGACCAGCGCGGCGACCTCGGCGACCACGTCGTCCGGCAATGGCACGGCCACGAAGAGTCGTCGGCCCGGTTCGCCTGCTCCCGGCCATGACCGCCGACGCGGCCCGGTCATCGCGGGACGGTCGTGCCGGTCTCGCGTTCCCAGGTGCCGCGATCGGCGCCGAGGACCTCGAGCGCTCGTTCGCGCTCGCGCCAGCCGAGCATCTCGACGGTCTTGTCCTCGAGCGCCTTGTAGGTCTGGAAGAAGTGCTCGATCTCGACGAGCCGGTGCGGCCGAACCTGCTCGAGCCGCTCGATGTGCTGCTGGTGTGCGTCGCCGAGGGCGACGCACAGGACCTTGAAGTCGAACCCCTTCTCGTCGCGCATCTCCAGGCCGCCGATCGGCCGGGCCCAGACGTGACAGCCCGTGAAGGTCGGCTCGTCGATGATCAGGAGAGCGTCGGTGTGGTCGCCGTCCCCGGCACGCGTGCCCTCGATGAAGCCGTAGTCGAAGTTGTAGTAGACCGCGCTCGAGAGCACCCGATCGAGCCGGTACACGCCGGCCTCCTCATCGAACTCGTACTTGTTGCGCGATCCACGCGGGATCTCGACGACGATCTCGACGATGTCGGGAAACGGCCCGGGGCTCTTCACGCCGTCACGATACCCGGTCGGTCGTCAGAGCCGGCATCGGCGGCCATCGGGAACGTGACCGCCCAGTCATTGCAGCGCATGACGTGCCCGGCGGGGTACTCGTATTCGCACGGGCCGACGAGCGTGAATCCGGCGCGGCGGCAAAGCGCATTCGAGGGGGCGTTGTCGACGGTGGGGAACGCGTGGATGGAGCCGTGCCAGGCCAGTGCCGCGGCGCGTTCGACGAGCTGCACCATGGCTCGCGTCGCGATGCCTCGTCCCTGCACCTCGGGGAGCACACTCACGCCCGTCTCCCACACCGTCTCGCCCAGCCGATCGACCTCCCAGTAGCCGATGGAGCCAACGGCGAGCTGCTCCGGCCCGGCCGTGATCGCGAACATCCGGCCGGCGCTCGTGTCACCGACGCCGAGGTAGCCGATGTGACGCCACCGAATCTCCTCGGGCGACTCTGGTCCGCCCAGGTGGACGGTCATGGCCGGATCGCCCAGCAGCCGCTCGAGGAGCGTCAGGTCAGCGTCGGTCCACGGACGAAGGGCGACGTCGAAGGCCTCGCCGGGCACGAGTACGGACCCGGCCGTCAGTCGTTGTAGAGACGCTCCTCGATGAGTTTCTCCTGGACCGTTCGACCGTTGGGGTCGAAGCAGGAGAACTCGAAGTGCTTCTCGTACTCGAGGTCCACGTTGTCCTGGCCGCCACGGTTCTTCTCGACCGACACGATGACCCAGTCGCGGAACCGCTGCGCCTGATACGGGTTGAACTCGATGTTGACCTTGGCGACGATGTGGTACTTCTCGTTGAGGATGACGATGATGTCCGCCTCGTAGTTGATGGCGGAGCTGCCGCGCAGGTGGAAGTTGCGCAGGCGCGAGGCCTTCAGGCCCTCCTTGTCCGCCGCCACGATGGCGATCATCGGCACGTCCTCGGCGAGGGCGATGTCCTTGAGGCCGTTGACGATGTAGGTGACCTTCTCGGTCTCGTTCTCGGGCTCCGGGATCTGGGGCACCTTCTGCAGGTAGTCGACGAACACCACGAGTCGCCGGTCGCCCGACAGCGCCCGATGCTGCTGGACGAGCGTCCGGATGTTGTCGATCGTGCTGGCCGTCTGCGAACCACGGAGCAGGAACAGGTTCTGGCCGTAGCGCGCGATGCGGTCGAGCGACGGGCGCAGGCGCGGGTTGTTCGCCAGCTGCGCGCCACCGGAACCCTCGGCCATCCACGTCCCGAGGATCTCCTTGCGGACGTCGACGATCTTGATCGCGCCGGTCTTGTGCGGCAGGTGCGCGAGGGCCGACTCCATCGCGATGAGGCGGTTCAGGAGGTACGGCTCGTCGTGCTCGAAGCAGATGTACAGGACGTTGGCCTGGCCGCCCGAGGCGATGTTGCGCGCCATCTGGAGCGCCATGGTGGTCTTGCCGGTGCCCTGCGCGCCGCCGATGAGGAACAGCTCGCCGGCCCGGAGGCCGCCGCCGATGGTCTTGTCCATCGGGGTGAAGCCGAGCGGCACGGGCTGGTATTCGCTGACCTGGCCGCCGACGACCTTGTCGTTGAGGTCGACCAGCACGTCGAGGGCGGACCGGGGCACCATGCTGCCGTGGTCGGTATCGAGTCGCCAGGATGATGTTGGCTGCGGATCCGCCTTCAGATCGGCGGCTTCGGTGCTCACGTGGTGCAGACCTCCCCGAGTGGTGCAGTGACGCAAAGGGTAGCACCCGAAACGGGCCGAATCACCCACCCGGACCGGTGCAGTCCGCACAGGGTGGCCGTTTCTCGAGCGTCAGCGAGGGAGCGTCGCGAGCTCGTCGAAGGTGCGGACGATGGTCCGGATGCCCGTCTCGTAGTTGCGCAGGTCCATCCATTCATCCGGTGCGTGGGCACGGTCGTTGGGCGGGGTGAACCCGAGGAGGACGACCGGCAGTCCGAGGATCGATTCGAAGCTCGCGGCGACCGGGATGCTGCCGCCCTCGCGGATGAAGACGGGGGCTCGCCCGAACGTGGCCTCAAGGGCGCGCGCCGCCGCCTGGGTGGCCGGGTGGTCGATCGGCGTCAGGGTCCCCCGGCCGCCTCCGAGATAGGAGACGGTCGTCGTCACGCCGGGCGGGGCGATCGCCTCGACGAACGCCTTGAACCCCTCGAAGATCCGGTCGGGATCCTGGTCGGCCACGAGCCGGCAGCTGACCTTGGCGTGGGCATGGGCCGGGATGATCGTCTTCGACCCGTCGCCCTGGAATCCTCCCCAGATGCCGTTGACATCGAGGCTCGGCCGTGCTCCCCGCCGCTCCAGTGGCGTGTAGCCGACCTCGCCGACCAGCGCCGGCACGCCGAGCCCCTGTCGGAACGCCTCCTCGTCGAAGGGCAGGGCGGCCAGCGCCGCCCGGTCGAGGTCGGTCATGGGGACGACGTCGTCGTAGAAGCCGGGGGTGAGGATCCGGCCGTCCGGGCCCTTGAGCGCCGTGAGGATCCGGGCAAGGGCGTTGGCCGGGTTCTCGACCATGCCGCCGAAGCTGCCGGAATGAAGATCGACGGGGCCCGCGGTGACATCGATCTGGGCGTACATGATCCCGCGCAGGCTCGCGGTGATCGCGGGGATGTTGCCTTCGAAGAACCCGCTGTCGCTGATGATCGCGACGTCCCCGGCGAGCCGCTCGCGGTTCGCCTCGAGCCAGGCGTCGAGGTGGGTCGAGCTCGATTCCTCCTCGCCCTCGAACACGTATCGGATGTTGACCGGAAAGCCACCGCGGGTCGCGAGGATCGCAGCGGCCGCCATCAGGTGGATGTGGATCTGGCCCTTGTCGTCCGAGCTCCCCCGGCCGAGCATGCGATCGCCGTCGATGACCGGCTCGAACGGGGGCGAGGTCCACAGCTCGAGCGGGTCGACCGGCTGCACGTCGTAGTGGCCGTAGACGAGGACCGTCGGCGCGCTGTCGGCGTGGAGCCAGTCGCCGTAGACGACCGGGTGGCCGGAGGTCTCGCAGACCTCGACGTGTTCGATGCCCGCGGTCCGCATCGCGTCCGCGAGCCACTCGGCAGCGTCGCGGCAGTCCGCCGCGTGGGCGGGGATCGCGGAGATGCTCGGGATCCGGAGGAACGCCTTGTAGGACGCGAGCCGGGCGTCGTGTGTCGCATCGAGGTGGGCGTCGAGAACGGCGTTCTGGTCGGTCACGGGCAGTCTCGGTCGAGGTGGTGGGTCGTGGGATGTCGGGCCATTCTACGGCCCCCGAATCGAACGAGCGGGCCGTCGCCGGCCCGCTCGTCGGGTTGCTCGTGGGATCCGCGCCCGGTCAGGCCGGCTGCGGGTTCGGTTCGGGGATCGGCTGGCCTGGTCCGATGATCGTCGGCGCGCCGTGCCGGTTCTCCTTCGGGGGAAGGTCGCTGAACAGGGCCTCGAAGCCCTCGGAGTCGACGGTCTCCTCGGCGACGAGCTTCTCGGCGAGGGCGACGAGCTTGTCCTTGTGGGTCGTGAGGACCTCCTGGGCTCGCTCGTAGGCCTTGTCGATGATCGCCCGGACCTCTTCGTCGATGGTCTTGGCGACCTCGTCGCTGTAGTTGCGCTGCTCACCGATCTCCCGGCCGAGGAACACGAGCTCGTCGCGCTTCCCGAACGAGAGCGGGCCGAGCTTGTCGCTCATCCCGAACTCGGTGACCATCCGGCGAGCCAGGTCGGTCGCCTTCTCGATGTCGTTGCTGGCACCGGTCGTCGTGTCGCCGAAGATCAGGCGCTCCGCCACGTTGCCGGCGAGCAGGCCGGCGATCTTGTCCTCGAACTCGGTCTTGGACTGGAGATAGCGGTCCTCCTGCGGGAGGGCCATCGTGTAGCCGAGCGCCATGCCACGGCTGATGATCGTGACCTTCGCGACCGGGTCGCACTTCGGCAGGATGCGCTGGACGACCGCGTGGCCACCCTCGTGGTACGCGATGATCGCCTTCTCGGCGTCCGAGATCAGGCGTGACTTGCGCTCGGGTCCGGCCACGATCCGCTCCAGGGCTTCCTGGAACTCGGACATGCCGATGACCTTCTTGTTGCGGCGTGCGGACAGGATGGCCGCCTCGTTGACGAGGTTGGCCAGGTCCGCTCCCGAGAAACCGGGGGATTGGCGCGCCACGTCTTCGACGTTGACGCCCTTGTCGAGCGGCTTGCCCTTGGTGTGGACGCGCAGGATCTCGGTCCGGCCGCGCATGTCGGGCCGGTCGAGGATGACCTGGCGGTCGAAGCGGCCCGGGCGCAGCAGCGCCGGGTCCAGGACGTCCGGCCGGTTGGTGGCGGCGACGACGATCACGTTGGTGTTCGTGTCGAAGCCGTCCATCTCGACGAGGATCTGGTTGAGGGTCTGCTCGCGCTCGTCGTGGCTGCCGCCGAGGCCGGCGCCGCGCTGGCGGCCGACCGCGTCGATCTCGTCGACGAACACGATGCACGGGGAATTGCGCTTGGCCTGGTCGAAGAGGTCACGCACGCGGCTGGCGCCGACGCCGACGAACATCTCGACGAACTCGGAGCCGGAGATGCTGAAGAACGGGACGCCCGCCTCGCCGGCGACCGCGCGGGCCATCAGCGTCTTGCCCGTGCCCGGAGGTCCGACGAGCAGCACGCCGCGCGGGATGCGCGCGCCGAGCGAGTTGAACTTCTCCGGGTACTTGAGGAACTCCACGACTTCCTGGAGCTCGGTCTTGGCCTCATCGACACCGGCCACGTCCGCGAACGTCACCACGGTCTTGCTGCCGAGGAACATGCGCGCCCGGCTCTTGCCGAACGAGAGCGCCTGGTTATTGGTCCCCTGGGCCTGGCGCATCATGAAGAAGATGAAGCCGCCGATGATCAGCAGGGGCAGGAGCCCGGTCAGGAGCAGGCCGAGCCATGACGTGTCGGGCGCCTTGATGGCGGTGAAGATCTTGGGATCGAGATCGCGGCCGCCCTTCTCGGCAGCCAGCACCATGTCATTGAAGACCTGCGTGAGGATGCTCGGGACGACGACGGTGTACGTCGAAGGGTTCGAGTTCGACTTGACGGTCAGGACGTCGCCCTCCTGGGTGACCTGGGTCACCTGGCCGCTCGCGACCTGACTGAGGAACTCGGAATAGCCGACCGGCACGGCCGGTGTACTGGCATTGATCCAGGTGAAGAGGAGCGCGGCCGTGCCGAGCACCAGCACCACCATGACGATGCCGTTGCGGAAGAACTTGGGATTCAACGAGGGAGCCTCCGGGATGTGCGGCGACGCCGGTGCGCAGCCAGCTTGGCGAGTATACCGCCGGGAGTCATGACGACCCCGTGACGGTGGTCATGGCACTTATCGGGGATACGGACGCCTATCCGACCCGGATGGTGGCGGCAAGACAGGCGAAGGATTCGCAACCATCGACCGACATCGAAACGACCCTCCCGTCGGGGAGGGTCGTCCATGGGATCGAGGGGTGGTAGCGGAGGGCGGATTTGAACCACCGACCAAGGGCTTATGAGTCCCCTGCTCTACCACTGAGCTACTCCGCCGTGGTATTCAAGATTACCGAGAGTGGGTGACTCGGGCAACCGTGCCTGTCCAAGCACATGACCTATCGAACAGCGCCGACTGATGATCCCCCGCTGAATCCGGGGCAATGAAAAACTTCCCTCCCAGGACTGATCGGACCGATCATGGTTTTCGGCGGTCACAGGCGCGGCATCGGGTACGCTCGGGCGCATGCCAGCCCGCGGAGACCTCCTTGCCGGTCGCTATCGGATTCTCGACCCGCTCGGGGCGGGCGGAATGGCGACGGTCTACCGCGCGCACGACGAGCGGCTCGCCCGGGAGGTCGCGATCAAGGTTCTGTTGCCGAACCTGGCCGCTGACCAAGCGGTCGCGACACGCTTCGAGCGCGAGGCACGCACGTTGGCCGCGGTCGCGCATCCGGGGGTCGTCAGCGTCTTCGACGTCGATCCCGGCGACGCGACAGTCGGCCGGGAGCCGTTCTTCGTCATGGAGCTCTGCCCGGGCGGTTCCCTCGCCGAGCGCATGGCCGGCGGCTGGCGGCTCGCGCCCGACGAGCTCGTTCCGATCCTCGTATCGGTGGCCGACGGGCTCGCCGGCCTCCATGCCCGGGGTGTCGTCCACCGCGACGTCAAGCCGTCGAACATCCTCTTCGCGCCCGACCGGGCGAAACTCGCGGACTTCGGCCTGGCACGCTCTGACGATGGGGCGGGGCCGAGCGACCTCACGACGCCAGGAACCGTCGCGGGGACGCTGGCCTACCTCGCACCGGAGGTCCTCGCCGGCGAGCCGGCTGCGGCATCGGCCGACATCTATGCCTTGGGCGTCGCCGCGTTCTCGGGGCTGACGGGGTCGCTCCCGCGGGCCGCGACCTCCCTCGCCGAGCTCGTTTCGACCGCCCGTGATCCGGCGCCCCGTGTGTCCGTTGCAGCCCCGGACCTCGGGCAGGCGTTCGACGAGCCGATCGCCGCCGCCCTCGACCCCGATGCGACCGGTCGTCCGGACGCGCTTGCCTTCGCATCGTGGCTGACGGCAGCCCTCGGACGGTGGCGACGGATGGGACCGCCCGGCGCGGCGGTGGTCGCGCCGATGACGCAAGCCTCGGTCGACAGCGAAGCGACCACAGCGGCGGTCATCCCGATCGCTTCGTCGCAGGTGTCCTCACGTGTCGACGGGCGCAAGGGACGACGCCGTCCCAGGTGGCTCCTGGCAGCCGTTGGAGCGACACTGCTCGCGCTCGCGACGGGGCTGTGGGCGTACATCGGGAGCGGGCGGTCCGGTGGAGTCCCGGCAGAACCCTCGCAACCCACGGCGACTGTCGTGACCCGCCCCTCGCCAACCGTGGCTCCAAGCCTGACCCCAAGCCCTCCGACGGCCGCGACCGTCCTCGCGCAAGCACTGGCGGCCCTCGACGAAGTTGATGCCGCCATCGCCAACACGACCGGACGCGACGGACTCAAAGGCAAGGATCGGAAGGAGCTCGTGCGCCTCGCGAGGAATGTCCGCTCCTCGCTCGAGTCTGGTGACCGTGCCACGGCGCGCTCGGCCGTCGGCGAGCTCGCGAACGAGGTTGATCGCGTCGACGACGAACTCGACGAGGAGCGCGCTGGCCGGCTGGCGGATGCCGTCGAATCCCTTGTCGAGCGACTCGCGGCCGGATAGGGGCGTAGCGCTTCCTAGCAGAAGCGCTACGTCTTCCGGAGAGGTCCACATGAGGGGGCGCGCAGGGCCGACTCTTCTCGTTGACTGATTAGTCAGTGGTCACCCGATTCGTGCTCGGCTCCCACTCGGGAAAGCACAGCGGATCGAAGAAGTGACTTATGAGTCCCTGCTCTACCACTGAGCTACTCGGCCGCTGACGATCAATGTTATCGAGACCGTCTCAGTGCAGCAACCGCCATCCCAAGAGCGCCATGCCTGTCGAAAACCTTCTGCGCAGGTGACGGATAGGCTCGACTTGCGGTCGAGCTGAATTCGACCCCTCGCCCCATGCAAGGTGTCGGTGGTGCGGACCCAAGGAGGGCATCGGCGACGGCACGCATCGATCTTCTGGTCGAACGCACGTATCCTCGAAGGATGACTCCCGCTCAAGTGCCATCGGGCCAGGGGCGGTGGCGAAGATCGGAGAGGTGGCCTGCGCCGCGAATCCCCGCGGGGCGATCGTCATGATGCCGAAACCGAATCCGACGGTGCTCCGCTTGGAGGCGAAGCAGATCCCAGAGGCCGGGCGCGTGCTGGCCCGGGCTTTCCGAACCGACCCGCTGCAGGCCTACATCTTTCCGGATGTCGACGAGAGCGTGAAGCGGTCTCCGACCATGTTCAGCTCGATCGTCCGTTCCGGCATCGAGCGGGCCGAAGTGTGGACGACCACGGCCACCGCCGGGATCGCCGTGTGGCGCCCTCCAGCCCGCGGCGCTCCGGAAGAGGCAGAGCACGACGACGCGAACGTCGACCGTCTGCCGGAGTTGATGGGCCATGCGGCGTTCGAGCGCCTAAGCACGTTCTTCGCTGCGATCGAGCCGTTCCATCTCGAGGCCGCCCCCGAGCCGCACTGGTACCTCGAGATCCTCGGGGTTGACCCTGCCCGCCAGGGCCAGGGCATCGGAAGCGCATTGCTCCAGCCGATCTTGGATCGAGCAGATGCGGACGGCGTCGCCTGCTACCTCGAGACCGCCAATGCGAAGAACGTCCCGTTCTACGTGGCTCGCGGTTTCGCCGTTGTGTTGGAGACGATCGAACCGGGTAGCGGCCTGCGGCTCTGGACCTTCAGACGCGACCCATGACACTGAGCTGTTCGACTGTCTCACAGCAGCGGCGGCCGCCAGATCAGTACGATGTCGCAACGGGCCGATCAGGTAGGCGCTCGATCGGGTTGTCGTCGACGATCGTGACCTGCTCGAAGGCGGTCGAGCAGTTCGAAACGCCGCTCAGCGGCAGTGCGAGCGCGGCGCGTTGGCGTTCGCGATCAGCCGTGCGAGGACCGCCGGACTCTCGGGCAGCTGGAAATGGTTGACGCCCGGGTTATCGGTCAGGCTGAAGTGATGGCAGCGCATGCCGGCCCAGACGGCGACCGCGTCGTTCGTCAGGTCCTCCTGGTTGACATCGCCATCGCGCGTGATGAACTCGGTGGTGCCGGTCACCAGCTGGCCGACGGTCAGGTCGGCAAGGCCGAGCCCGACCAGCGTCTCGAGCCCGGAGCCCTTCTCGGCGTAGACATCGACGTTCGGGAAGTGGCGCCGGTCGGCGAACCTCACGAAACCGATGTACTTGTTCGCGATCGGCTTCACCCAGGACAGGTCCGCGTCATCGAACAGCGCCGGGTAGTCCTTCGGCGTGTAGGCCGTGCCGGTCGATTGGTCGCGGATGACGACCTCCTTGTCGCCGAAGATGCGCGGATCCGACGCGGTGATGAAGGTCGAGGGATGGGACAGGAACATCCGCGCGCTGCTGACGCCGTTCGCCGGTGTTGCCGGGAACGCAAGGTCGGGCAGGTTGACCCCGACGAACATCAGGGCGTAGCCGAGCCCCTGCCCTGGGAAGTTGCCGGCCAGCGGCGTGAAGCCGTGGATGTACTTCGCCTTCCACGCCTTGCTCGTGTGGGTGAGCAGGTACTGGACGTAGATCGGGCCATTGGAATGGCCGACGAGGTGGACCGGGCGGCGGCCGTTGTCGCGGTATGTCTTCGCGATGAGCTTCTTCGATCGGTGGAGGAACCCGGCCATGTCCGGCGTCAGGCGAGCGTCATAGCCCGCGACCCGGATGTCACGATCGCGCGTGTAGCCGGCCGCCTCGAGCGCTTGGTACATCGGTTCGTAGGCCGGTGCGCTCGCGGTCTTGCCGTAGTCGGCGATCTTCACCTTGACGCCCCTCTGCTCCGAGAAGCGGAGGCGCATCGGCAGGTGTCGGTTCGGGTTGTAGCGCAGGGTCAGCAGCTTGTCACGGCAGACCTGCGAGAAGGGAGGGCCCGGATCGAAGAAGACGAGATCCTCGAACGTCCCCGAGCTCGGGCACGCGGGATCGACCTTCTGGTTCTTGACGATGACCTGGAGCCGAGTGAAGTGCCACGCGGGGAACAGGACGATCGGCGTCCGACGTGGCGAGTGCCCGTGGTGGGCCGACGCCGCCATCGGCAGGGCCGCAAGGACGACCACGGCCGCCATGACACAGAGCGCCAGGGTCCGTCGCCTGGGCTGGGCGAACGCGTTCACGGCTGCCTCCTCCTGCTCACCGGGTCGCCGAGACTCTAGACCGGATAACGACGTCGGGACAAGCCTCCACCGGGAGGAAGGACTTGGACGGGCGATCCCAAGGGCGGATGCGGTACGGCGCCGCACGCCTCGCCCCGATGCGCCCCGGCTAGCGCGTGCCGACCAGCGTGATGCCGACCATCCGGTGGTAGTGCGAGACCCACGTGTCGTGGTGGATGACGCGGCCGTTCGCGTCCCGGACGGTCCGGGAGACCGACACGTCCTTGCCGTCGACCGGGTATTCGATGCGCTCGGTCTGGCCGCGTCGCAGGGAGGACGTCTTCTTGACGGTGTCGAAACCGCGCACGACGTTGGTGACCCTCGGCCGGCTCCAGGTGACCGTCCGGCCGTTCGGGACGCTCCAGATCTCGAAGGTGACGATGCCCCCCGTGGCATGGGTCTTGATGAGGACCGGGTGCTTCGTGTCGTTTCGGAACCGCATGCTCTGCGATTCGGACACCGTCGCGTCGAGGCCCAGCGGATAGCGCGTGATGTAGTACCAGTGCGGTGAGCGGGTCACGATCTGGAGACCGGCGCGGGCCGCCGCATTGAAGAGCGTCGTGGACGCCGCGCAGATCCCGCCAGCAAGCGCCCTGCCCTCGACCGTATGTCCCCCGACGATCGCGCCGCCGAGGCGATAGCCCGTCCGGAAACTGACCTCGCCGAGGGCGCCCCAGAATTCGAACAGGGCACCGGGCTTGACGACGACCCCATCGAGCCGTCGCGCCGGGATCGTGATGTTCGCCGCGAATCCGTTGTGCGCGCTGACCTGGTAACGCGTGGTCCAGGTCCCCAGCTTGACCATCAGCGGAGCCTTGCGCTTCGCCTCGTCCGTGGAGAGTTTCGGGGCGACGACGTTCGTCGCGACCTTGACCTTGGCAGCGGTCCCCGAGCCCTGACCGCGGGCGGCCAGGGCGGCGACGACGGCCTGGGCCGTGGCCTTCTTGTCGACGGCTCGCCCGAGACGAGAGGCACTGACGCCGAAGATCTTGCCGGCCCGGGTGCGCAGGTACAGGGCCTCGGTCGGCTTGCGCTTCAGGTCCTTCGCGACCTTCTTGAGCGCGGCCGGCACGTCGGCCGTGTCCACGCTCGGCCCGTACGCCGCGCCGGTCCCGGAGAACGAGATCCATTTGCGGATCGTCGCGGCCTTGATCTTCCAGGTCTTCGACCCCTTCGAAAGGACGAGGTCGGCGGCGACCTGGTCGGCCATCGCGAGGGCCCGCATCGCGTCGGCGTCGGTCGTCGGAGGCTCCACGCGGGAAGCATCGGCTCGCATCGCCCACACGGACGGGGTGGCCGGATCGAGCAGGGCTCGCTCGATCGCCGGAGCCACGCCGGTCGTGTCGACCCGGACGCCGTTGATCTGATGCCGGATCACGTAGCCCGACTTCGTCGAGAGGACACTCGCGTCGAGCGTCCCGCGAGCGACCGCTCGGCCGTAGGTCGCCAGCGCGTCATCGAGACGAGCCCGGTCGATGCTGAGGACCGGTGGCATCGAGACCGGTTCGACCAGCAGCCGGAGGCCGGTGACGGTCTCGGCGAAGCGCGTGCCGTCCCGGCCGACCTGCGCGGCGCGATCCACCATCGCGTCGTAGTCGACCTTCCGGCCGACCTGGGCGTACGAGATGTCGGCGGATCCGACCCAGGAGCCGACCGTGACCTTGCCGTCTTCGAGCGGACCCAGGGCGGCGACGAGCGCCTGACGAGCGTCTGTCGGCGACAGACCACCGACGTCGACACCACCGATGGACACGCCCGGCAGGATCCTGTCCGCATAGGCCTGGCGGAAGGCGATCAGACCGAGCAGGACGACCGCGACGCCCAGCATGATGCCGAGCACGAAGCGTCGGGCACCGCGCCCCGGGCGAGCGACCCCCAGGGCACGGACTGCCGGCGTGACTTGTTCGGTAATGGCCATGGACTGATCGATCCCCCGAGCGGACGCGGGCAGCGCCACGTGAGGACGGGAGCCTACGGCACGCGCGGCCAGACGAAAAGGGGGCAAATCGTCGCCGATCACGAAGCTGACCCGGCTGCTGGCATGGAGGATGTGCCAGACTCCCGTCGCCGAATGATGACCGCGTCCGACGTTGCGTCCGTTCTCGACCGCCTCGAGGGCGCCTCGATCGACGCATGGGTCGAAGGGGGCTGGGGCGTTGACGCGCTGCTGGGCGAACAATCGCGAACGCACGACGACCTCGACCTCATCGTTCGCGTCGACGACACGCCGACGATGTGCAAGATCCTCGCGGATGACGGGTTCCGTCTTGTCGAGGGGGTCCTCAATTCCAACTTCGTCTTGCGGGACGCGCGCGGACGCGCGATCGATGTCCACCCGGTCCGCTTCGACGCCGAACGAAACGGCATCTATCGGATGGCGGAAGGAGGCGACTGGGTGTTCCCGGCCAGCGGCTTCAGCGGGACCGGACGGGTCGGGCGCCGCCCGGTGATGTGCCTCACGGCGGACGTCCAGATGCTATGCCACACGACCGGCTACAAGCCGGGAGCAACGGACGTCCATGACATGCGACTCCTCAACGCCAGGTTAGGCACGCTGCTGCTCCCGCCCTTCGACAAGACGGAGCCCTAGTCGGAAGGGGCGGCGGCCGTCGAGGCCGCGAGCAAGGGCTTGACCTCGCCCACGAACCGCTCCACGGTTTCCTCGTCGAACGGTGCCGGGGCGTCGAAGAAGATGTGGCGGAAGCCGAGCTGGACGTACGGCTCGAGCCATTCCGCGATGTCCGCCGGCGTTCCCAGCCGTCCCTCGTCGTCATAGCCAGGGTGGTGGCGACGGAAGGCCGCCTCGACCCGACGGGCTGCGTCCATGTCGTCCCGGATCACCACGAGACCGAGCCCGAGCGTCCGCTCGATCTCAGCCTCGTCACGGCCGACCGCCTGGCAATGCTGCCTGAGGACCTCGTCCTTGTGCCGCGCGAACTCGAGGTCCGGGTGGGTGTTCCAGGCGTCGGCGTACTTGGCGACGGTGCGGAGCGTCTTCCGCTCACCTGAGCCCCCGACGAGGATCGGCAGTCGGGCCTGGATGGGGGGCGGGTCGTTGCGCACGTGCTTCGCGTGGTAGTGCGGGCCCCGGGCGGTCGCTTCCGCCCCTCGCAGCAGGTCCCGCATCAGCTCCACGGCCTCGTCGAGCCAGTCGAGACGCTCGCCGAAACCCGACCCGAAGTCGATCCCGAAGGCCTCGTGCTCGCGCTCGAACCAGGCGCCGCCGATCCCGAGGATCGCCCGGCCGTTGCTCATGTGGTCGAGCGTCGTGACCATCTTCACGACGAGCGCGGGATTTCGGAACGTGTTCGCCCCGACCATCAGGCCGAGGGTGACTCGGGACGTCACTCCGGCCCAGCCGGCAAGGATCATGTAGCCCTCGAAGATCGGGCCCCGCCAGTCGCCCTGGATCGGGTACAGGTGGTCCCAGGTCCAGAGCGAGTCGTAGCCCAGTTCGTCGGCGCGCTGGCCGATGCGCAACAGGGAGGGCCAATCCGTACGCTGACCCCACGGCAGCACCCCGACCTTGATCTCGCTCGTCATGCTGCGATCGACCCTCGCTGTGCCGGGCGGCCCAAGGCCGACCTACCGCGCGGCGACACGGTCGACGACGTTCGCGGCGGTGGAGGCGAGGATCCTCACCGGAACCGATTCGGAGTAGCGCAGGCGTCCGAAGTACATGACCTTGACCAGGGCCCAGTAGGTCCCCGCCGGCGCGTCCCGTGGCGGCGCGACCCTGAAGCTGACGACGGTCTCCTCACCCGGTTCGACCGCTGAAGCCCTGGGTCCAAGGCGTGATGGTCGACCATGTCTCGATGCGGACTGAGGATCTGGGCCTCGCCTCGGATCTCGCTGGCGGCAGCGTTGTGCAGCGTGACTCGGAGCGCACGTTCGTCGCCAGGCGCCACCGCGATCTCGCCGCTCCGGAGCGTCACTCGAAGCTCGTCGCCCGGATCGTGCCGCGCGCCGGCATGGGTCGAGCCGCCGGATGGCGGTTCGATCCCAGCAGTCGCCATGGCACGCTCGACCGCCCATTCAAGGGCGGCCGTACGCTCGGTCACCACCGTGCCGGCGTCCGTGCCATCGGCACCGCGCTGGTGATCGATGGTGACGACGTCTTCGTGGACTTGGCCGGCGTCATCCGTGATCCGCGCGGCCACGAAGTAGCGGCCAGGTGCCGTACCGGCCGCCGGGCGGACGGATGCCTCGAAGGCGAGGTGTGCGCCCGGCGCGAGCCGATAGATCCGCTCGGGCGGGGCGGCCTCCCACCCCGGCGGCACGATCACGGTGACAGAGCCCGCGATCGCGCCGACCGTCCTCTCCGAGGCCACGGCGATCGGGAGCTGGTATGGACCCTCGCCGCTCACGATCGATGGCTTGATCTGCACCGTGACGGCCTGGTAGCCGACCGGCGCCGCACCCTTGTTGTGCAGCCAATAGTCCGAGAAGACCGGCTGAGCGGCCTCACGCCTCGGTGCGAGGTCGGTGGTCGCGGCTCCCTCGACGGCCCTCGCATCCAACCTGGCCCCGATCGTGGCGATCTCGTACGGCTCGAGCCGGACCGCGACCGCCGTTCCCGAGGGGCGCAACGCCTTGGCATCCTCCTCGAGCACGTTCGTGGTCGTGGCCGCGAGGACCGGCCAGCGACTGCGGATCGTGACATCCGTCGCTCGGCCGGATGACTCGTAGAGCCGCAGCGCGACTCCCTCGTTGGGGTCCTGACTCCATCCCCGCCATCCGGGCCTGCGGGAGGCCTGCGGGCTTCATGGCGGTCAGCACGACGGATGCGGGCTCGACCTCGATGAAGCTCGTCGTGGCCGGCAGTCGGCCCCGTGTGAGCGTCGAAGGAGCGGGCGATCAGTGGGTTGTTGTAGTCGTGTCCAGCACGCACGATCCCGCCCCGACGCCAGTCCCCGGACGCGGCGGTCACGGCGTACTCGAACCGATGGCTCCAATGCTGGAACTGGAAGTTCGCCCCGTCAGGCGTCGCCCGCCGTGGCGGGTCGATCCAGACGCCCGATGGCCAGCCGCTGCACGACCGCATGATCGAGAGGTATAGGTTGCCGCCGGCCTCGACGTTGAAGCTCGGCATGCCCCGGTTCAGGATCGCGAGCGTGTAGTCCTCCGCATTCCCGGTCATGCCGTCGAGCTCGGCCGGCTGCTCCACCGAGATGACGCTGTCCTCGAGATCCGCAACGAGCGCCTCGAGCGCACGGGTCGTCGCGTCGGGATCGACCCCGGCAACGATGAGGACCGGCAGATCGCGCGGGCCGCGCAGGTCGGCGATCGGCTCAGCGCGCTCACGCGTCGCGCCATCCTCGGGCACCCACAAGCGGGCCCAGCCCTGGTCGCCTAGCTGTCGTTCGAGTTCGGCGCGGTAGCCGGGATCGGCGGCGTCGAGGACGGCCGCCGACGAACCGGTTCTCGCCATGACCACCGACCGCCAACCGGACGTCGGGCAGGTTGGAATCGATATGGAGGACGCCGTAGCGGCTGCCGTCGTGTTGCGAGAGCGTCGACGTGACGCCCTGACGGACGAGCGCGATGACGAGGCTCGCGAACCGCGGGTCCTGGCGCGGATCGTCCGGGACGACGACCTCGGCGACGCCGATCGCCCGCGAGGCCCGAGTCTCGGTCGTCGTGGCGGTCGCGATCTCCGATGGCGACCCGGGCCGTGGCTCCGAGGGCGAACCAGTTGTAGGCGGGATGGTCGAGGGTGAACGGGACCTCCGCGACATCGACGTTGGGACGCCCGAACGGCCGGCCGACGACGGCGTTGCCGACTTCGGAGACGGGCGCGCCACCTTCGACGGCCGCCGGGAACCGGACCCGGAACAGGCGGTCGTGGCCGCGGTAGTCGTGGAGCGCTGGTCGTGAGCTCGACCCGCTCGACGCCATGCCACAGCCGGATCTCCTGTGACGCGCCGGCACTCCTCGAACGGGCCCTCGAGGCGGATGCGCTGTCCGATCGGTGAGGTCTCGACGGTGACCTCCACGGCGAAGTCGTTCGCCGGAAGTGAACCGTCCATCGGGCGTCAGGTGCCAAGGACCTTCCGCGAACAGCGGGTGGTTCGGGTACTCGCGATAGGCGCGCAGCTCGTTGGCGACCGCGCCCGGCTGCACGAGCTCCTTGCCCGTCCGCTTGTCGACGAGGCTGGCGATGGCGCCGCCGCGTGCCGGATCGACCGACACTGCGTAGGCGTCGTTCTCGATGCGCCGGCGTGTCCGATCGGCCGCCAGCCCGCCTCGTCGATGCGACCGGCGTGCTCGGCACCGCGCGGAACGTCCGGTAGCCGAACGCCGGGACGTCTCGGGCGAGGAACGCGATGGTCGCCCTGGTCGGTCGTCCCATCCTCGCGTCGGTCGGCGGCTCTCCAGAAGGAAGGGCACGCGAGCGCCAGCGTCGTCCCGTAGCTCGAGCCCGGGGGCGTCGTCGCCGGACAGGTCGATCTCGGCGCGGGCGATGTCCGTCCGCGGCCACGACAGCGCGTTGAAGACGGTGATCGCGCGACCCGTCGCCTGTGGTGTCGATCGGCGGCGCCCAGGTAGGCCGAGCGCCCCGTCCAACGTCGACTGGCCCAGCTCCACGGCCTCGCGCCAGCCGCCGAGGAGATCGAGATAGACCTGGTCCGACTCGGATCCGGTGATCCCGTCGTGGTGGGCTCCGAACAGCAGCTGCCGCCATGCCTTGTCGATCGCTTCGGTCGGGAAGCGGGCACCGAGGAGGCTCGCGATCGTGGCGAACTTCTCGGCGCCCATGAGCGTGTTCTCGGCGATCCGCTGGGCCTGCTTGGTGTCGATGAACGACACGTCCTTGCCGGTGTAGATCGGGTTCATGTCGCGGGTCTGCGGCGAGAACGGGCGGCCGGTCGTCGCCTGCGCCTCGCGAACGGCGTCGAAGAACTCGCGCGGGATCGCTGCGGTGAACTGCGGCCAGACGTAGCGCGCGTTCCAGTCCCGCTGGATCGCCGTCATCCATTTGTTCGGCGGCGTGTAGTCCGTGCCGACCGGCAGGAGCACGTTCTTCGTCGCGGCAAGGGACGCCAGCTCCGTGAACAGGCCGGTGGACCTCCGCCTCGGCCTCCTCGAGCGTCGGCGCGGCGTCCATCCACCAACCCGCCGAGTAGTGATCGGCCATGAAGCTCGTCAGCAGGGCCCGACCGCTCGGGGCGATCCAGTCGAACTCCATCGGGAACTGCATCCGTGGCGGCTCGCCGGCCGCCAGCTCGGCGATCGGCATCCGACTCGGGTCCTCGGACCCAGTTCGGTCCCCACTCGTGGAACGGCCCGCGGGCCCACGAGCTCGAAGTGACCCCGGCGTCGGCCATGATCCCAGGGAACTGCGGGTCGTGGCCGAAGGCGTCGAGCTGCCACGCGGTCGCCGGCGCACCGCCGAGGACGTCGCGCTGGTAGCCGATCCCGTAGATCGCGTTCCGGATCGTCGACTCCGCGCTCGTGAGGTTGGTGTTCGGCTCGTTGTAGGTGCCGCCGACGAACTCGAGCCGATCCTCGGCAAGGAGCTGGCGGATGTAGTCGCGGTCTTCCGGGTAGACGTCCCAATAGGGCTTGAGGTAGTCGAGCTCGGCCAGCACGAACTTGTAGTCGGGGTCGCGACGGGCCACGTCGAGGTGCGCCTTGACGAGGGCGAGGCCCGGCTCCTGGAACGGCGACCCGGTATTGGATCGCGGCTCCCCAGGTCTCGGTGTACGCCGCCTGCGTGTTCCACCAGACCGGGTCGTAGTGGAAGTGCGCGATCATGAACATCCGCCAGCCCGGCTCCGCGACGACGAACTCGAAGGCCAGGCGCTGGCTGCGCGAACCCTCTTCGACCACGGTCTCGGCGTCGCGGACCTCGCCGGCGGTTACCGCGTCGACGACGACCCCGATCTCGAGCTGCGCTTCCTCGCCCGGCCCGAGCGGCCCGATCGTGACCGGCTCCAGCGTGCGCAGGTTCGGACCTTCGATCCTGACGCGGGCGAGCTCGCGAGCCGGCTCGTCCGTCCCGCGCACGACGACGCGGACCACCTGTCGGGGTGCAGACTCGGACCCGATGAACAGGTTGGTCGCTGTCGGCGGCGACGATCTCCATCGGCTAGCTCCGCTCGCCGCCGAGCGATCCGGCGCGCTCGGGCACCCGGACGACGTCGCGCCACGAGTAGCCGGGGTCATACCCAAGGACTCGACGTGACTTGTCGATCGAAAGCAGCGTTTCGAAGTCCCCGGTCCCGGGTCGGAGCGGGACCGACGGGAAGCACAGCGCAACGAGCTCCGAGTTCGGGCGGTCCATGACCGTGTCGCCGGCGGCGATGATGAAGGCCTCCGCCCCGGTGACTTCGGCCGTGAGGCCCAGGCGGCAGGCCTGTCCGACGTCGCGGGCGTCGACGTAGCCCCAGGCGTTCCATTCGCCCAGGTGCGGATCGTTCCAGCCGTCGGGGAACGACGCGTACTCGACAGGCTCGCGGATCGCGGAGAACCGAAGACCGAGGAACGGGATCCCGCTCCAGCGGGCGAACTGGCGAGCCATCTCCTCGCCGTGGACCTTGGAGAGCGAGTAGCTCGAATGCGGCCGAAGCGGGTGCTCCTCGTCGATCGGCATGTAGTCCGGCTCGGGGTGATGACCGGGTACGGCCGCCGGATCGAGGAGGTTGCGGGCATGCTGACGACCAAACGGCAGGCCGAGCACGGTCTCGCTCGAGGCCCAGACGACACGCTGCAGTCCGAGCAGCGTTGCGGCGCTGAAGACGTTGTATGTGCTGAGGATGTTGATCGCGAACGTCCGCTCGACGGTCCGGATCCTGGGCGCCGGGATGGCCGCGAGGTGGACGACCGCGTCGGCCCCGCGAAGAGCCTCGATCGTCTCGCCGAGGTCCGTCACGTCCGCCCGAAGGAAAGGCGCCTCCTGCGGGCTCGCGGGGACCACATCGACGTTCACGACGTCGTACCCGTGCTCGACGAGGTCGTGCACCACCGCCCGTCCCGCCTTGCCGCTCCCGCCGGTCACCACGATCTGCGTCATCGCTCGCACGCCTCCGATCAGTGCCTATGACTCGGCAGGCCGTGGGCCGGATGGGCCGGATGCTCGAATCCGGGCTCGATGACCGCAAGCGCCCTGCGCCGCCCCTCCAGCCACGCCCCGAACATCCGCGTGCGTTCGGCCGCCAGGAGCTCGGCTTCGATGGCCGGACGAACCTCGCCGTATGGCACCTGAGAGGCCGGCGTCACGCCTTCGACCCGCGCGATGTGCCAGCCGTGCTCGGTTTGGATCGGCCCGATGATGACCCCGATCCCGGACTCGAAGATCGCGTCCTCGAGCGTGCCGCTCAGTTCGCCCCGATGAATGTCCCCGAGGTCGCCACCCTGCGCGCGGCTGCCCGCATCAACCGACTCGGAGTCGGCCAGTGCGCCCATCTCGGCCCCACCCGAGAGCCGGTCGGCGACCACCCGCGACGAGGCTTCGTCGGACAGCAGGATATGGCGGACCCGGCGCGCTTCTCGACGACGGTACAGGTCGCGATTCCGCTCGTAGTAGTCGCGCGTTGCGTTTCCGGTCACGGTGACGGACGACGTCACGTTCTCGACGAGTCTGGCGACGGCCGCTCGCGACAGGGCGGGCACTGGCGCGTCATGGGCGTAGGACGCCGAAGCGATGAGCCCCGCCGCGCGAGCCTCCTGGATGAGGACGTCCTCGGTGACGAGCTCCTGGACGATCCACCGGCGCAGACCGACGGACCCGAACCCGCCCTCGGGCGGGACGTGCCGTCCACGTGGTCCGCGACGCATCTCGGCCATCCGCGCCTCCACGCGCGAGATCGGGATCGGACGGCCGCCGACGACGGCAACGTGTGGCATCGCGTCCGGGTCCGCGGACGGTTCCTTCCGGTGGCCGCCTCGGCCGTCTCCAGAGCTCTGGCGCATCGTCACCATCAGCCCTTGACCCCGCCGACGGTGATGCCCTCGACGAAGAACCGCTGCGCGAAGAGGAAGATGAACACGATCGGGAGCACGACCAGGGTCGCGGCGGCCATCAGCAGGTTGTAGGCGACATCGTGTTGGCTGGTGTAGAACGCCAGGCCGACCGCGAGCGGGTACTTCGATTGTCCTGCAGGTAGAGCAGCGGCAGCAGGAACTCGTTCCACGCGCCGACCGCGGCGAAGATCGCGACGACGACGATGGCCGGCTTGGTCAGCGGCAGGATGACCCTCCAGAATGTCTGGATCTCGGTTGCGCCGTCCACCCGCGCGGCATCGGACAGCTCGCGCGGGATGCCCAGCATGAATTGGCGCATGAGGAAGATGTAGAAGGGATTGCCGAAGAACGCGGGCACGATCAGCGGCAGGAACGTGTCGACCCATGACCGCGCCCCCTGCAGGCCGAACGAGGGCAGCTTGCCGAAGATGTCGAACAGCGCGACGAGGATGACCGGGTACGGCAGGAAGAGCGTCGCGATGCAGACGTAGAACATCATGTTCCGGCCCGGCCACTGGATCCGCGAGAAGCCGTAGGCGACGAGCGTGTTCGACAGGACGGACCCGATCGTGATGCCGATCGTGATGATCAGCGAGTTGAGGGCATACAGCCCGAACGGGATGTAGTTGACCGCGTCGATGAAGTTCTGCCAGACCCATGCTCCGGGGATCAGGCGTCGGCGGGAAGATCGTGAGCTCCGCGTTCGACTTGAGCGCGCTGACGATCATCCAGTAGAAGGGCGTGATGAACAGCAGCGCTGCGCGCGATGAGGACGATGCGCGGCAGGACGGACCGAGTCATCACTCGGCCGAACCGACGGCGGGGCTTCTGGATCGCCTCGGCGACGGGTCGCGGGGTCTCGGCCTCGGTCAGATCGGTCGTCGCCATCTACGCTTCCTCGCCGCCGTAGAACACCCAGCCCCGTGCCCACCGGAACACGGCCGCCGCCAGGAGGAGGCTGACGACGAACATCACGACCGACATGGCCGCCGCGTACCCCATCTGGCCGAACTGGAAGGCCTGCTTGTAGAGATAGAAGACGTAGGTGAGGAGCGAGTTGTCGGCTCCCGCCGCCGTTCGTCCACCGCCCGTGAGGATGTACGCGGAGGTGAAGACCTGCAGCCCGAAGCTGAGCCCGATGATCAGGTCGTAGAGGATGATCGGGGTCATCATCGGCAGGGTGATGTTGCGGAACTTCTTCCATCCCCCGGCGCCGTCGATCTCGGCGGACTCGTACAACTCGTGCGGGATGCCGCGAAGCCCGGCCAGGAAGACGAGCGCGAATTGGCCGGCGCCCAGTTGCGCGATCATCACGAGCGCGATCTTCGTGTAGGCGGGATCGCCAAGCCAGTTGGGCGACGGCAGCCCGAGGGAGGACAGCAGCCAATTGACCAGCCCGTATCCGGGGTTGAGCAGGACGACGAAGATGAACGAGATGGCGAAGACGGGCAGGATCGAGGGCAGGTAGTAGACCGCCCGGTAGACCGACGACCTCGCGGACCTTCCGGTTCATGGCGATCGCCAGGACCATCGCGACCACGACCCCGACCGGGACGGCGAGGAGCGTGTAGTAGAGCGTGTTGTAGGCCGCCTTCAGGAAGAGCGGGTCGGCCGCCATCCGCTGGTAGTTCTGGATACCGATGAGGACCGGATCCCTGATGCCTGAGTAGCGGGTCAGGCTGAGATAGAACGTGTAGAGGATCGGAAAGATCCCGAATACGATGAACCCGAACAGCCAGGGGCTGATGAACAGCAGTCCCCATCGCAGGTTGCGGCGCTCGATCGCACCGAGGCGGGGCCGCCCGGGGCGTTTCGGCTTGATGGCGGCGGGGGCTACGGCCATCTCATCGCCTCGTCGTGTCTAGAAGACGGACGTGTCGCGGGGACCGGGAACCGATCCCCGCGACGAGTGTGGCTACGTGCTCAACAGCCAACGGCGTCCAGTTGCGGCTGGACAGCGTCCAGGACTTCCTGGAGCGCGGCCTAGCGGCTCCTTGGTGTTCAGCTCGACCGAGCCCTGTGCGCTGGTGAGCGCATCCCAGTAGGCCGCGCCTGCCGCGAGCGGCGGCCGGCTCTTGGCCGTCGGCAGGAGATCGAGGAACGTCTTGTGGGATGCGTCGAAGAGCGACGCGTCCGTCAACAGGGCGTTGAGCGTCGGCAGGTGGGTCGACTCCTTGGTGTACACGGCCTGGCCTTCCGGCCCGGCGATGTACTTCATGAATGCCACGGCCTGCTCCGCGGCCTGCGAGTCGGGGATGAGCGCCATGGACCAGCCACCGGCCCAGGTCGCGCTCTGGGCTCCGGCCGTCGGGACCGGGATGTACGTGAAGCCGTAGTTGCCCGACGGGGCGTACTGCAGCTGCTCGGCGATCCGCCAGTCACCACTGATCGTCATGCCCAACTTGCCGGTCCAGAACGGGTTCTGGGCGGCGGGCGGATTGGGTGGGAGGTTCGTGGTGACCCAGCGGCTCGACCGCCTGCGGATCGTGCGCCTTCGACCAGTCGTACATGAACTGGAAGCCGGCCACGACGCCGGGGTCGGTCGGCGTCACCTTGCACGTCGCGAGGTCGGCGAAGTTGCCGCCGTTGACGAAGCCCCAGGTGTAGTGCCAACCCTGATCGAAGGCACCTGGATTGCCGCCGGCTCCCGGGCCGCCTGGCATCCAGCCCATGACGTCGTAGTTGCCGCTGGCGTCCTTCTTGCTGACCTTGTCGGCGATCTGCCACGACGTCGGCGATCGTGGGTGGCGCCCTTGGCGATATCGAGTGTGGCCGGATCTTCTCCGGCCGCTGTGATCAGGTCCTTGTTGTACCAGAGCGCCCGTGCGTCAGTATCGAACGGCAGGGCGTACGTCTTGCCCTGGAACTGCGTCTCGGCCCAAGCGAACGGAAGGTACTGGCTGCTCATGGCCGCCACGTCGGCGGGAAGCTCGGCCAGCACGCCCTCGGCGGCACGCTGCGGGACGGTGAACCGGTCGGCCATGTAGACGTCGGGAGCGACGCCGCCGCGGATCGCGGTCAGCAGCTTCGCGACGTCGGTCTCGGCGCCCGGCACGATCGTCATCTTCACGCAGATGGTCGGGTTCGCCGTGTTGAAGGCGTTGACGATGTTTGTGAGCGCGTCGGAATCCGGAGGCGTGTGACTCGTCCAGAACTTGACTTCGGTCGCACCGGACGCACATTGCGCACCTGTCACCGCCGTCGGCTCGGCACTCCCGCCGGCAGCCGCTGATTCACTCGCCGCGGGACTGGCGGCCGATGCGGCTGGACTGGCGGCGGAGCCGCCGGGACTAGTCGCGCTGGTGCCGCACGCGGCGACAACGAGCACGATCAACATGACGAGGACCGACCACCGCAATCGTCGGGGAATCGGACTCATGGCTCCTCCTCTTTGCTGGCGAGCGTCGCAAAGACCCCAGCCTTTGGGGTCGACACGTCGCGCAAAGAGCCAGCCAGGACACCATCCCCGGAGGACCACTCCCCGGTCCCTCGGAGCGAGATCCGTGCGCTCGACTGCGCACCGCGGAACGATTTCGGCGACGCGCACAGCTCCTCCGGCGTCGCGGTCGGTCCGAAACGCGCCTCGGACCGCGTTCAACAGTGTGATAGCCGATGGCATGCGGCCCGTCAAGCGACAGATGCATCTCATCCGCGCCCTGATGCAGGCGGCGGGGCTCGGGTAGCGCGACGGGCGTACAATTCGACCATACGGTCCGACTCGGAGCGAGTTCGAATGGACGCCATCTCCTCGATCGTCCTGGTGAGCCTCGCCGCTGTCCCAGTGGCAGTGCTGGCCGCGTGGTTCGCGGCTCCCAGGCATAGCGGCCTCGGGTCACTCGTCAACCGCGGTGACAGCAATTCGTGGTGGCGGGCGACCATGCCATGGCCGCAGGGCGTCCAGGAACAAGACGGCGTGCGGTGGCGGATCCAGGAACCGGATCTCGCGGTCGTCGAGTCGTCAGGCGGAGGTCCGGACGGGAGCGAGGCGAGGGCGGACGCATTCGAGGTCGCGCCGGCGCACACGCGCGCACGCGTCGGCCTCCGACCACCAGCCGACCGCCGATCGATCCGCTGAACCTGTCATCGACGAGAGTCGGCGCTACCCCCGGCTCGCTCGCATGGCCTCGCCGATCTGACGGAGTCGGGCGTGCGTGTCGCCCATCCAGCCGACCGCCTGGGGCAGAAATCGTTTGGCCATCTTGGCGACGATCGTGTAGTTCGCGTCGCAGACGTTCGCGATGGGCGACCGAGAGGCCTGTGTGACCAGCTGATAGGTGTCCATGACCGACAGGCCGGTCTCCGCGGCGATCCAGTGGATGAGCTGCGTATGGGCGATGCGGAAGGCGTCCTCGAGCGGCCGATACGAGCCCGCGACCATGATCGCCTCGTCGTCCTCGAACCGTGGCCACGCGCAGTAGATGCCCTTGACCACATCGACGGTCAGGAGGGTGTCCATGGCGCCCTCCACGGCGACGCCGCACACCTCCCCCTCACCCATGGTGTAGTGCCCGTCCCCGATCGAGAACAGCGCGCCCTCGACGTTCACGCCGAGGTAGATCGTCGTCCCGGCACGCGCCTCGGGCGTGTCCATGTTCCCGCCGAACGCCTCGGGCACGAGCACGTTCCGAGCCTCGTTGGCGGCAGGCGCGACGCCGATCGTGCCCGAGGAAGGGCTCGAGCGGGAAGCCGCACCGAGATAGTCGGAGTCGAGCGCCTGGTAGATGACCTCGCCGGCCGGCCGGTCGACGGCGTAGACCCACGTCCGCTCGGGGAGGGCCGGTTGGAGCGTGGCCGTGTACTTGGTGCCGGTCAACGCGCCGAACAGCGGAACGGTGGTCGAGACCGCCCAGTCGCGCGCCGGCTGGACGTCGATCAGGTGGATCGCCAGCGTGTCGCCGGGTTCCGCTCCCTCCACGTAGAACGGACCGGTCTGGGGATTGATGAACGGGTAGGTGATGGTCTGGCTCGGCAGGTCCGTCGCTCGAGCGGATGCGTCCGCCGAACGCATCCTCGGTGAACAGGTCGAGGACGTCGCCGGGGCGGATCCGCATGATCGGCTCGCAGCCGCCGAAGGTCCAGGCGAACTGGTCGTCCGTCGGTACGAAACGGGTGATGGCCGTATGTCGAGCTCATCGGCCGTCCTCCGGGCTGCGGTTGCCGTCGAGCCCATCCTACCCGACTTGCGATTGCGTGTCGCGGACCGGGCCGTCAGGCTTCGCGCTGTGTGGCAGATCAGGGCGCTTGGCGACGAGCGAGGTCGACCGGGTGGGCGCGGTCCTGGGCCTCGCCCGGCTCGAGCAGGGCGACGGCTTCTACCTCGTCGCCTGGGAGGGCGATGAGCCGGCCGGGCATGCGCACCTCGCCCTGACCGACCCACCCGAGCTCCAGGATGTCGCGGTGCGCGCGGAACACCGCCGGCGCGGCGTCGCGTCGGCGCTGACCGCGGCCGCCGAGGGCGAGGCCCGCGCGCGAGGCTTCAACCGGCTGCGGCTCTCCGTCAGCATCGACAACGAAGCGGCCCAGGCCCTCTACCGCGGCCTCGGCTATCGCGACATCGGCGTCCCTCCGCAGCGGGTCCAGGGCACGATCCAGATCCGGACCGGCCCGATCGAGGTCGACGACACGCTTCTGACCTGGGAGAAGCGCTCTGGACGGTCCGCACGCCGGGATCGCCGTGAAGCTGGTCGCCATCGGGATCGGCAGCGTCATCTTCGGCATCGAGCTGCTGCGCGACGTGTTCCGTGTCCCGGAATTCCGGGGCGCCGAGCTATGGCTGGTCGACGTCGATCCGGATGCCCTCGCGCGCATGACCAGGCTGGCGAGCGGCTCAACGAGGCCGCCGACTGGGAGGTCGACCTTCCACGCGACCCAGGATCGCCGCGAGGCCCTGCCCGGAGCAGACTTCGTCGTGACCTCGGTCGCGCTCGACCGGATCGCGCACCTGGCGGGCGGATCACGACCTCGCGCTCCGCCATGGATTCGCGAGCGTCCTGTCGGAGAACGGCGGGCCGGGCGGCCTGTCCCACACGCTCCGGTCGGTGCCGCTCATGGTCGAGATCGGCCGTGACGTCGCGGAGCTCGCGCCGAGCCGCGCTGATGCTCAACTACACCAACCCGGAGAACCGGGTCTGTCTGGCGCTCCGGCGCCATACGTCCGCCCGCGTCGTCGGGCTGTGTCACAGCGTCGCGGAGGCGATCGACGACTGCGCCCGGACCCTCGGCCGGCCCCGCGACGAGATCGACGTCCACGCCGCCGGGGTCAACCACTTCACCTGGTTCCTGTCCATCCGCGATACCCGCGATGGCAGCGACCTGATGCCCGAGTTCCGACGACGCACGCTGGCGGCCGATCCGACGCCAGGCTCCGCTCAGCCGTCTGCTCCTCGAGCGTTTGGGACTTCATCCGGCGATCGACGACGACCACGTCGGCGAGTACCTGCCATGGGCCGCCGAGATCATCGGCACCAGCCGGCTACGACTTCGAGCGGCACGACCGTCGCAGCCGCGCCGACGTCGACGATGCTCGAGGCCTGGGGATCGGGCGATCGGCCCGTCGAGCCGCTGCTGGCGGAACCGTCGCAATGAGGTCGAAGGTCGACCACAGCGCGGCCGAGATCATGGGCGACGTGATCGCACGGCGGATCCCGGCGGCGACCCTCGTTCATCCTCCCGAACGACGGCTATATCGACGACCTTCCCTTCGATTCGGTCGTCGAGGTCCCCGGCCTTGTCGAGGACGGCGACCTGCGGGGTGTGGCGGTCGGCGCGTTGCCCGACCATGTGTCGGCACTGGTCCGGCACGAGCTGGCGATCCAGGGTCTAGCCGTCGAGGCGGCCGTCGAAGGCTCCCGCGACCTCGCCCTGCGGGCGCTCCTGCTCGATCCGGTGGTCAACAGCGCTCGCGCGGCGGAGCATTTCCTCGATGACGTCCTCCGGATCGCATCGAGCCAGCCTGCCGCGTTTCTGGACCTGACCGACCGACGTGAGCGCCTCAGGGCGCCAACGGCAGCCCAGACCGTCCGGTAGGCTCTCGATTGTGATCCGACTCGCCATCCTCGGCTTCTGGCACGTCCACGCGGGCGACTACGCGGGCGAGGCATCGGCCCATCCCGGCGCCGAGCTCGTGGCCGCCTGGGACGAGGACCGGGTTAGGGGCGAGGCGGGCGCGGCGGAATGGCGCGTCCCGTACCACGAGGACCTCGCCGAGCTCCTGGCCCGACCGGACATCGACGGCGTCATCGTCACGACGCGGACGAGCGCTCACGTCGAGGTGATCACCGCGGCGGCGGAGGCCGGCAAGCACATCTTCACGGAGAAGGTGCTGGCGCTGACGCCCACCGAGGCGCGGCAGATCGTCGACGCCGTCGAGCGAAACCACGTCAAGCTGACCGTCTCACTACCGCGACTCTCGCACGGCTATACGCTCGCGATCCGGGAGGTCCTGGCATCGGGCCGGCTGGGCGACGTGACGCAGGTCCGCTGCCGGCTGTCTCACGATGGGGCCGTCGGCCGGCGCTGGCTGCCGGTCCGGTTCTTCCACCCGGACGAAGCCGGCGGGGGCGCCCTCGCCGACCTGGGGTGCCATCCGCTGTACCTCACTCGACTGTTCCTCGGCGGCATGCCGGAGGCCGTGTCGGCGGCGTTCGGCCACCTGACGGGGCACGCCGTCGAAGACAACGCGGTAGCGATCCTGCGCCACCGGACCGGTGCCATCGGCGTCGCCGAGACGGGGTTCGTCAACCCGCACTCGCCGTTCACCATCGAGATCCACGGCACGACCGGGAGCCTGTTGTACGGCACCCCCGAACCCAGGCTCCTCGTGTGCACCACGCCGGACCAGGAGGGTCCCTGGAGCGAACGGCCGGTGCCGGAGTCCGCACCGTCCCCGTTCGAACAATGGCTGGGTCATATCCTCGAAGGCACCGACGCGACCGAGAACATCGCGCTGGCGCTCGACCTCACCACCCTGGTCGATGCGGCGAATCGGGCCGCGACCACGGGTACGTCCGTCGCGATCGAAAGCCCGGCGACCGCAGGGCGGAGGAGCCGGTGACGAGCCTGCCCGTTGGCGAGGATCGCCCGATCAGGATCGGGATCATCGGCGGCGGCTCGATCGCGGGCGACCATCTGGATGGCTATCTCCAGGCCCCCGACGCGGTCACCGTCGCCGCCGTCGCCGACATCGATCCCGACCATGCCCGAGGGCACGCCGATCGCGCCGGAGGGGCCCGGGTCTATCTCGACTATCGCGAGATGCTCGCGTCCACTCCGGTGGACGCCGTGGACATCTGCTTGCCCCACCACTTGCATGCCGACGCGATCGTGGCCGCAGCCGAGGCTGGCAAGCACATCCTCTGTGAAAAGCCGCTGTGTTTGACGATCGAGGAAGCGGACCGGGTGAAGCGCGCGGTGCGCGCGGCCGGCGTCACGTTGATGTGCTCCCACAACCAGCTCTTCCTGCCAGCGGTCTCCGAAGCTCGAAGGCTGCTCAGTGAGGGCATCCTCGGGACCGTCTTTCAGGCCCGGACGACCGACAGCTTCTTCAATGAGTTCGATCCGAACAACATGGGCTGGCGGGCGCACCGCGCGACCAGCGGCGGCGGCGAGCTCATCGACACCGGTTACCACCCGACCTATCTGTTGCTCCACCTCATCGACAGCGAGGCCGTTGAGGTCGTGGCCATGCTGAGTCGACATCGGCTCGCGTTCATGGAGGGCGAGGACTCAGCCCAGGTCCTCGTCCGATTTGCCGACGGGTCGATCGGCTCCCTGACCACGAGCTGGGCGTTCGACCCGGCCGGCTGCACCGAGAAATTCTCCGTCGTCGGCGAAGCCGGCAGCCTGTGGAGCGACGGCCTGGCCTTGTTCCATCAGCCCCGGGGCGGCGAGGTCGTGCAGCTCATCGAGCCATCCGGCGGATCGATCGAGACGATCGGACTGTCAGTGCTCGAGTTCGTGGCCTGCCTGCGCGAAGGTCGGCGACCCATCGACACGGAGGTCGAGGGCATCAACGTGTTGAAGGTGATCCTCGCGGCGTACGCCTCCGCGGACCAGGGTCGGTCGATCTCCCTTCCGGAGATGTTCGGAGCGCCGTAGGCAGCGCTGAGGCGATGTCGGCCGGCGCGGTCAGTTCGTGGGACCGAACAGCAGTGTAAGCCAACGTTCCAGCGGCGACGGGCGCGATCGATCCGCGCCGAGCCTGACGCTGGCGGAGCCGGGTGCGTCGTCCGCCAGCGGCGGGGCATCCTCGGCCAGCACGAATGGGATCTCCTTCGTCGCGCCGAGGCCGTACCCGCGCGCCTGCTGCTCGATGTAGCGCTGGCGCTGGATCTGGTCGAGTTCCCGGGCCAGTCCGGCGACCTCGGTCGTGAGCGTGACGTTGTCCTGCGCGATCTGCTCCGCCCGCGCCGCGGCCGCCTGGGCGTCGCCGACCTGCCGGGCGAACACGACCACGATCCACACCGCGACGAGGACGCCGATCAGCCCGGCGAGGTGACGTCGGGTGATCCCGGCGATCGCCAGGCTCGAGAGATCCGGGGCCTCGCGCGCGTCGGGGTCGGCGTCAGGCGCGTCGGCGACGGGCGCGATCCGGTCGTCAAGGGCGTCGGGGTCGGCGTCGGGCGGCATGGGGGCGGGCCGGCGAACCATCCGACCGAGGGTAGCTAGCGGTAGCTGGCGTGTCAACTTGGCCGCGCCGTGACAGACGAGCTGTCACACCCACGCTGGAACGTGCTGCTAGACTCGCACGAATCGAACATCTGTGCTATTCGAGGCCGTCCGATGCGAACCTACGCCCCCGCCGACCCGGAGGCCGTCCTCGCGAACCTGCTGGCTGAGCCGTCGATGGCGCGCGGCGTCGTCCACCACGAGGTCATCCCCGCGCGGGCGGCGGAGTACGGCGAGTTCCCGGCCTGGCTGGATCCCCGGATCGTGGCCGGGCTCGCGTCCCGGGGCATCGACCGACCGTACCGTCACCAGGCCGAGGCGATCGAGGCCGTCCACGCGCGCGAGGACGTCGTCATCGTCACGCCGACGGCCTCGGGCAAGACGCTGTGTTACGCGGTCCCGGTCCTGCAGGCGATCGCCGACGACCCGGCGTCGCGCGCGCTGTTCCTCTTCCCGACCAAGGCCCTCGGCCAGGACCAGGTGGCCGAGTTCGGCGGCCTGTCCGCGGCGGCCGGCATGTCGATCCTCACATCGACCTATGACGGGGACACGCCCGCCCCGATCCGCTCGGCCGTGCGGGCCGCCGGTCAGGTCGTCGTCACGAACCCGGACATGCTCCACTCGGCGATCCTCCCCCACCACACGAAGTGGTTCCAGCTCTTCGAGCAGCTCCAGGTCATCGTCATCGACGAGCTGCACACCTACCGCGGCGTCTTCGGCGGCCACGTCGCCAACGTGTTGCGCCGGCTGCTCCGGATCTGCGCCCACTACGGCAGCCACCCGGTCATCGTGTGCTGCTCGGCCACCATCGGGAACCCAGGCGAGCTCGCGTCGATGCTGACCGGACGCCCGTCGCGGCTCATCGATCGGAACGGGGCCCCGGCCGGCGAGCGGCACGTGGTGCTCGTGGACCCGCCCATCCTCGAGCCGGCGAGCGGCGCGCGCGGGTCGGCCGCGACCCTCGCCCAGCGGTGGGCCCTGCCGTTCCTGCGGGCCGGTCGCCAGACGATCGTCTTCGGTCGCTCGCGGGTCGCGGTCGAGCTGCTGCTGACCGGTCTGCGCGAATCGCTCCGGGAGAGCCGCGGACCGCGGAGCCGCGTCCGAGGCTACCGCGGCGGATACCTGCCGACCGAGCGTCGGGCCATCGAACACGGCCTGCGCGACGGCGAGATCCTTGGCGTCGTCTCCACGAATGCGCTCGAGCTGGGCGTCGACATCGGGCGACTGGATGTGGCGATCCTGGCCGGCTACCCGGGCTCGGTGGCGGCGACCTGGCAGCAGTTCGGGCGAGCTGGCCGTCGGCAGGGAACGAGCGTGGCCATCCTCGTCGCGTCGGGCGCGCCGGTCGACCAGTACGTCATCCACCATCCCGAGTTCCTGCTCGAAGGGACGCCCGAGGAGGCCCGCCTGGACCCGGACAACCTGCACGTCCTGCTGGCCCACCTCCGGGCTGCCACCTTCGAGCTGCCCTTCGAGCCGGGCGAGGTCTTCGGACCCCAGCCGGCGGACGACCTGCTCGCGTTCCTCGCCGAGGAGGGCCACGTGCGCCAGGCCGACGACGGCCGCTGGTACTGGTCGAGCGAGAACTTCCCGGCCTCGGAGATCTCGTTGCGGACGGCGGCACCGGAGAACGTCGTGATCATCGACACGACGCCGGATCGCCCGCGCGTCCTTGGCGAGGTCGACCTCTTCAGCGCCCAGGTCCTCGTCCACGAGCGGGCCATCTACATCCACGAGTCGATCCAGTACTACGTCGACCGGCTCGAATGGCACGAGCGCAAGGCCTACGTCCACCGGATCGACGTCGACCACTACACCTACGCCAACCGGGCAGTGACGCTCAAGCCGCTCGAGATCTTCGCCGAGGCGCCGGCTACGGGCGGCCGGCGGATCCACGGCGAGGTCATGGTCGCGAGCCTCGTGACCCTGTTCAAGAAGCTCAAGTTCCTCACCGACGAGAACGTCGGGTGGGGTCCGATCGACCTGCCCGAGCTCGAACTGCAGACGACGGCCTACTGGCTCACGGCCGACCGCGTTCGCGATGCGTGGCGGCGCGACGAGCTCGATGTCGCGCTCCTCGGGGCGGGACGAGCGATCCAGACGGTCGCGTCGGTCCTGCTGATGGTCGATCCGCGCGACCTCGGTCTCGTGGCCCAGGTCCGTTCACCGCACGCGGAGCAGCCGACGATCTACCTGTACGAGTCGGTCCCAGGTGGGATCGGCCTGGCGGAGCGCCTGTGGGACCGCCACGACGAGTTGCTCTCGGCAGCGGCCGATCTCATCGAGGCATGCGGCTGCGACGGCGGCTGTCCGGCCTGCACCGGGCCCCGACTCGAGCCCGGCGTCGATGCGCGGGCGCTCGCCCTCCGGCTGCTCACCGACCTCGGGGCACGACCGGCCAGGGTGGCGCTCCGGGCCGCCGGGTGACGATCCCGACGGCCGATCCGGCCGGCCTCGCCAGGCGCCTCGAGCGGTTCCGGGCCGCGACCCGTCACGAGGCGCCGGGCGAGGTCGGGCGACAGGTCGAGCTGCCCCATGCCCCGCTCGACCGGCACGTCCTGGCTGAACGGCTCGCGACAGCCGTCGAGGGCGAGATCGTCGAGGCTCCGGGTGGCGCATACGTCCGGTGCGAGGGACCGCCGCGCTCCATCCCGCTCGACCGGGACAGCCTCGCGCGACTTCCTGCGCAGCCGCCACCGGGGGTCCCGCTCGTCTGCCTCGACACGGAGACGACCGGGTTGGCCACGGCCACCGGTACGGTCGCCTTCCTGATCGGGCTGGGCTGGTGGGAGCGTGACCGGTTCCGCCAGGTCCAGTTGCTCCTCCCCGACCACGCCGACGAGCCGGCCCTCCTGACGGCACTCGCCGATCACATCCCGGTCGATGGCTGGCTCGTGACGTACAACGGCCGCGGGTTCGACTGGCCGCTGCTTGTCACGCGCTACCGGATGGCTCGTCGTGCGGCGCCGGTCCATGCCGGTCACCTGGACCTGCTGCCGGTCGTCCGCCGGCTGTTCCGTCACCGACTCGACGACGCGCGGCTGCGAACCGCCGAGACCGGACTGCTGGGGCTGCAGCGGCACGGCGACGTCGACGGCTGGGAGATCCCCGGCCGGTATCTCGGATTCCTTCGCGGCGGACCGGCCCAGCCCCTCGTCGAGGTCGTTCGGCACAACGACCAGGACGTCCGGTCCCTCGCCCGCCTGCTGGTCCTGCTCGCGAATGGCTATGGGTCAGCCGAGGCACGGCGGTCCGCCCCTGCTGGGGACCTTGGCGGCCTCGCGCGGGCGTTCGCCCGGGCCGGGCGCCTCGGCGAAGCCCTCGATTGCTACGACGGCGCGCTGGCGGTCGAGGCCAAGGCGCCGTCGCCGGTACTCGTGTCCGCTGGGGCGACGGAGCCCGACCGCGTCCCCCGGGCCGACGGCGACGTCCCGTGGTGGTCGCCGCGCGTCCCGGCCGACTTCGGCGGGCATCGGAGACCGGCGCCAGGAGCCGCGCCGTCGAGCCGGTCCGCCGCGTTCGCCACACCGTGGACGACCGACCGGATCGCCGTCGAGCGCGCCCACCTCCTACGCCGGCTCCAACGCTGGGACGAGGCGGCAGACGCCTGGGCGAGCCTCGCCGCGGGCCCCGGGCGCACCGCGATCGTGGCCGCGATCGAGCTCGCCAAGATCCGGGAGCACCGGCTGCGCGATCCGCTCGGGGCCCTGCGCACGACCAGCGACGGGCTCGCCCTGGCCGAGCGACGCCAGCGTCTCGGACTGCCGGAGCCGCGTCTGGAGGCCGATCTCCGCAACCGGGCACGCCGCCTGCGACGGCGTCTCGTCGCGCGCGCCGGGCGTCAGGACCTGGGCGGCACCAACGGCACACGTGGATCGACCGGCTCGTCGGCCCAACGCGAGCGGACGTGGTCGAGCGTGGGATCGAACGAGCAGGCCATCGTCCGGCGGTCGCCCGCCAGCGCATTGAGGTAGTACGCGTCGTCGGCGTCGGTGGCCACGAACGGGTGGTACCCGTCGGTCACCACGACCACCTCGCCGCCCCGCACGGCCCACGTCGCGTCCCGCGCCGGGCCGAGCGGGCTGCCCGACGGCCGGTAGACCCGCTGGATCGCCCACGCTTCCGGCCGTCGAAAGCCGTAGAGGTAGATCTCCTCGAGGACCGCCTCGTTGGGCATGTCATCGATGTCGTGCTTGTGGGGCGGCCAGCTCGACCAATTCCCGGCCGGCGTCAGGACCTCGACGACGAGCAGGCGGTCGGCCGGGAATTCCGGCGTGATGATGTGATTGATCTGGCGGGTCGAGCGGCCCGCCCCGCGGATCTCCACGCGCACGTCACCGGGCAGGATCGCGATGGCGGCGTCATCGACGGCGACAGCCCGGACGCGCGGTGCCTCGGCCACGGCGATCCGGACCCTGCCGCCGGCGGCCGCGGGGCGAGCCTCGACCCACGACGAATGGTGGATCGGAGGCTCGATGACGTCGTCATCGAGCGACCCGACCGGCAGGTAGACGGCCGACGGCAGATCCCCGAAGAGCGATGGCCGTCCCGGGAGCTCGACCTGCGTGTCGCCGTGCGCCGAACGGACGACGACGCCTCCGCCGTCCATGACGACGAGGCACGCCTCGTGATCGGGCCGGCCGAAGGCCAGCCGCTGCCCCGCCTCGAGTTCTGCCGTCCAGAACGTCAGGTACCGCCACCCGGCGTCGGCGGGTTCGACGACCACCGATCCGTCCGACCCGGGTCGACGCCGGAGCCGCTCGGGTGGCAGGTCGTTCGGTGGAGCGCTCGGGTGGATCGTCCGGTCGGTCATCCGGCCGGTCGGATGTCCGGGTTCGGGACCTGGGCGTCGGTGACCTGGTGGAGCAGCTCGTGGTACGAGCCGATGAACGCGCGCAGCGTCCGGGCGGTCGGTCCGAAGGCGTCGAATTCCACCGGACTGAGGCCGTCGGGCTCGTAGGCTCGGACGAAGTCCGGGAATCGCGTCCGCAGCTCATCGACGATGACCTGATCGACCGGGTCGTCGATCCGCGGCCGGACCTCGACCGACGACGCGTTGAACCGGCGTTGCCAGGCCGCGGGCATGGTGATGACCACGTCGCCACCGATCAGCTCCGACCAGTGGAGATGGTGTCGGATCGCCGCCCCGAGCAGCCGGGCTCGCAGGCCGCGCGCCCGGAACTCCGCGTATGCCCGCTTGAAGACCGCGACTCCCGACCAGGGCAAGGCCGCGGGGTCGGCCACGATGCCGTCGCGTTCGGTCTGGACCCGGAGCCAGTCCTCCAGGCGGCCCATCATCAACGTGATCACCGGGCCCATGTCGTCAACGGCGAGACCCTCGGCCTCGCGTCGGCGCAGCCCGCGCTCGACCGACTCGCCGGCCGCGACCGCCTGGGCGACGCTGAACGAGACGGTCGCATTCACGTTGACGCCGCGGTAGGTCGCCTCCTCCATCACCCGGACGCCGATCGTGGTGGCGGGGAACTTCACGATGATGTTGGGCGCCAGCCGTGCGAACCCCTCTCCCTGGGCCAGCATCCGGTCATGGGTCCGGAACAGCGTGGGATCGGTCTGCATCGACAGGCGGCCCTGCCGACCGCCGGAGGCCGCGTGGGCGGGCAGGAGCAGCGGCGCCGCGCGCAGCGACATCTCCTCGACGATCGCCCACGCGAGGTCGACCTCGGTCGCGTCCGGTCGCATCTCCGCCAACGTCCTGACGCGATCGCGCCAGCGGCCGGGATCGGCCTTCCACACGTCGGCCACGATCGTCGGGTTGGCGGTCGCCCCGACCGCCCCGTACGAGATCGCGTACTCGAGCTCCTCGACCGCACAGGAATCGTTCCAGATGTCGGTGGCGGTGGTCGCGATCGTCCGCCCGAGCGGCGTGTCGGCCAGCGGGGGTGCGGACGGTCGCGCGGTCGTCGCCATCGTGTCGCCTCCTGGTGCCTGCATGCGTTGACAGGACGCCCCGCCATGCTACCCTTCCGCCACCCAAGGGTAATCGATTACATCGAAAGCGCAAGGGGATCCTGTTGCCCGAGTCCACGGCTCGTCCGCGGCGATGAGCGCCCTCATCGATGCTCGTCCGGACATCCGTCCGATCCTGCGCCGAGCGGGTGATGCCCTACCTCGGGCGTCGATCGGCACGGTGCCGATCCTGTGGAACAACGTGGATGTCGTCGACCTGCGGCTCGGGACCGATGGGCTGACGATCCTCGACGAGATCGCACGGACTGGGTACGAAGGCGCGCAGCTCGGCCTCGGGTTTCCGGGGGGAGCCGATCTGCGCGCCGCCCTCGTCGAACGGCGACTCGCGCTGGCCGAGGTCTATGCCGCCCTGCCCGCCACCGTGGACGGGCCGGCGGACGAAGCCCTGGCCGAAGGCCTCGAACGGTTGCGGCTGCTCCACGACGGCGGTGGCGAGGTCCTCGTGGTGGCGCTCGACGGATCGCCGGAGCGATCCGAACGCGCGGCCAGAGCCACCGAGCCCGGGACGCCTGTCCTGACCGACGATGGTTGGGACGGGCTGATCGACGTCATCGACGCCATCGCGACGGCAACCCGCGAGGCCGGTCATCGCGCCGCGTTCCATCCACATGCCGGGACGTTCATCGAGACCCCGGCCGAGGTCGAGCGCCTGGTGAGCCGCCTCGACCCCGACCTGATCGGGATCTGCCTGGATGTCGGGCACTACATGGTCGGTGGCGGCGACCCCCTCCAGGCCCTGCGGGATCTCGGCGAACGGGTGACCCACGTCCACCTCAAGGATGTCGATCCGGGCGTCCTGCGGCGGCTGCGCGACGGCGAGCTCGGTGGCTTCGGCGAGGCGGTTCGCGCACGCATCTTCACCGAGCTCGGCGACGGCATGCTCGACCTCGACGGGGTCATCGACCTGCTCGTCCAGCGCGACTACGACGGCTGGCTCATGGTCGAGCAGGACAGCTGCTGGGGGCCACCGTCCGAGAGCGCGGCCATCGGCCGGCGCGTCCTGGCGGCGGCGCTGCGGAGAGCGGGTCCGGCACGCACCACCGCGGCGGGCTCGCGATGAGGATCGCCCTCCTGGGCGCGGGCCGGATCGGGCGGCTCCATGCCCGGCTGCTGTCCGCGACGCCGGGCGTGGAGCGCCTGATCGTGGCGGACGCCGACCCGGCCCGTGCCGCGGACGTCGCGGCGACCGTCGGCGCGACCGCGGCCCCGACCATCGATGCGGCCCTCGACGAGGCCGATGGCGTCGTCATCGCGGCGGCGACCGAGGCCCACGCCGAGTTGACGCGCACGGCGATCCGGCGCGGCCTGCCGACGTTCTGCGAGAAGCCCCTCGCGGTGGATCTCGCCGACACGATCGCCGTCGCCGAGGAGATCGAACGCAGCGGCGTGCCGTTCCAGCTCGGGTTCCAGCGTCGCTTCGACGCGGGGTACGCGGAGGCGCGCCGGCTGGTCGCGTCGGGTGGACTCGGGGCGCTCTACGCGGTCTATCTCGCCGGCCACGACCCTGCCCCACCACATGAGTCGTACATCCCCGGGTCGGGCGGCCTCTTCCGCGACTTCTCGATCCACGACTTCGACGTCCTGCGCTGGATGACGGGCAAGGAAGTCGAGGAGGTCTACGCCGACGGCGGCGTCCGGGCCTTCCCGATGTTCGCCAAGTACGACGACATCGATACGGGTGTGGCGACCCTGCGGATGGCCGACGGTCCATTCGTCATCCTGACCTCGGCCCGTCACGATCCCCTCGGCTACGACATCCGGGCCGAGCTGTTCGGGTCCGCGGACTCCGTGAGCGTCGGTCTCGGGCCTCGGACGCCGATGCGGTCGGTCGAGCCGGGCGTCGAGGCGCCGGTCGGTCCGGCCTGGTCCGACTTCATGGACCGGTTCACCCCTGCCTACACTGCAGAACTCGCCGAATTCATCCGGGTCGCGCAAGGGCACATCCCGAGCCCATGCGTCGCCCGAGATGGCCTATCCGCCCTCCGGATCGCGGAGGCGGCAACCCGCTCACTCCACGAGCACCGTCCGGTGCGACTCGAGGAGATCGCAGGCTGAGGAGCCGGCCGCGGTGGCCGGCGCGAAAGGAGGTGGCGCGGTCGAGCGCCGGGACGCGGGATCCCGAGCCCGACCGATCGATCCGGGGGATCCGATGGCGAGTGGTCGCGACATCCGTGACGCTCGCGAGGGCGCGCAACGTGCGCGATCGACAAGTGAGGAGACAGACGGGATGCAGCTACGAAGGTCCGCCGCCCTGTTCGCGGGTGCGGTCATCATCCTGGCGGCGTGCAACGCCGCGACCAGCTCCGGCAGCGCGGCCCCGGGAGGTGGGGCCGGTCTCGACGGCGCGCTGGTCAAGCGCAGCGACATCAAGATCGAGGTCGTGACCCACGGCCAGGCCATCGACGGGTTCTGGGGCGTCGTCCGCAATGGCGTCACGGCCGGCGCAGCCGACATGGGCGTCACGGTCACCTACAACGCGCCGGCGCAGGAGAGCGACATGCCCGGCATGTCCTCGCTCATCGACGCCGCCGTGGCGAAGAAGCCGAGCGGCCTCGTCGTCTCGATCCCGAACCCGGACGCCCTCAAGCCGGCGATCGAGAAGGCGATCGCTGCCGGGATCCCGGTGGTCTCGATGAACTCCGGGTCGGACGTCTTCCGTGAGATCGGCATCAAGGCGCATGTCGGTCAGACCGAGTTCCAGGCCGGCCTGGGCGCCGGTGAGCGGTTCCTGGCCGCCGGCGTCAAGAACGCCGTCTGCTTCAACCAGGAGGTCGGCAACCAGGCCCTGACCCTGCGCTGCAACGGCTTTTTCACCGGGATGGGTCTCGACCCGGCCGCCGGCACGGTCCTGACCGGCAAGATCTCCGACCCGGCCGACATGCAGGCCAAGATGTCGGCGGCGTTCCAGTCCGATCCGACCATCGACGGCCTGCTGACCCTGGGCCCGTCCGTGGCCGGCCCGGCCCTGGCCGCGGTCGCCGCCTCGGGCAAGCCCATCCATCTCGCCACGTTCGACCTCAGCGCCGAAGTGCTGACGGCCATCAAGGACGGGAAGATGGACTTCGCCATCGACCAGCAACAGTTCCTGCAGGGGTATCTGCCGATCGTGATCCTCACGAACTACGCGGAGACCCGCAACCTTCCGACGGGCGACGGCACCGGTCTGATCATGACCGGACCGGGCTTCGTCACGACGGCCGACGCGGCCGACGTCATCGCCCTCGCGGCGAAGGGTCTGCGCTGACCTGAGCGTCAGGCGTCGGCTCGCCGACGCCGCTTCTTGAGGGGTCGGGCCTCGGCTCGACCCCTCCACCGACCGATGGAGGCCTCGATGGCGGCGACCCCAAGCGCCAGCCCCGCGCCCGCGCACGATCGACTTCGGCAGATCTCCCTCGCGCAACGGCTCCTCGCAAGGCCAGCCGCGGGTGCGCTGGTCATCGTGGTCTTCGTCTTCATCGTGTTCAGCGTGCTCTCGCTGGCCCGCGGGAGTACCGCATTCCTCTCGATCCCGGGCGTGCTGAATTACGTCGGCGTCGCCTCGCAGGTCGGGATCATCGCGACCTCGGTCGCCCTGCTGATGATCGCCGGGGAGTTCGACCTCTCGGTCGGCTCGCTCGTCGGCTTCGCCGGGATCATGATCGGGATCGGTTCCACGACGCTGGGCCTCCCGATCTGGTTGGCGATCCTGATCTCGATGGCGCTCACGACCGGCCTCGGGGTCATGAACGGACTCATCGTCGTTCGGACGGGCCTGCCGTCGTTCATCGTCACCCTCGCCACGATGTTCATCATCGCGGGGCTGTCGTCGGTCCTGGTCCTCGGGCTCACGAACATCACCTTCATCCGGATCGACCCCGCCCTGATCGCCACCGATCCCCTCGCCCAGTTCTTCAACTGGAAGCTGTCGATCATGTTCGGCGTGGCGACGTCAGACCTGTACGTCTCGGTCGTCTGGTGGATCCTCATCGCCGTCGTCGGCGCCTATGTCCTCAGCCGGCGCAAGTTCGGCAACTGGATCCTCGGGGTCGGCGGCTCACCGAATGCCGCCCGCAATCTCGGCGTCCCGGTCGCGCGCGTGAAGATCACGCTGTTCGCGGCGACCGCCTTCTCCGCGTCGATCCTCGCGGCCTGCCAGAGCATGCAGTTCGCGTCTGCGGACATCCAGCGTGGGGCAGGCTACGAACTGACCGCCATCACGATGGCCGTCATCGGTGGCTGTCTGCTGACGGGTGGGTACGGCTCCGTCACCGGGACGGCGCTCGGCGCGCTGGCCCTCGGGATGGCCAATATCGGGATCGTCTATGCGTCGATCAATGCCGACTGGTACAAGATCGCGATCGGCGTCTTGCTGCTGGCGGCGGTCGTCCTCAACAACTGGATCCGGCGACGCTTCGCCGGCCTGCGATAGCGGAGGACGCACGCCATGACCATGCCAACGTCCGCTCCGGCCCTCCTCGAGGCCCGCGACATCTCGAAGTACTTCGGCGCCGTCGTCGCCCTCGAGGGCGTCTCGCTGGAGGTGCGGGCCGGCGAGATCAACTGCCTCCTCGGCGACAACGGGGCCGGCAAGTCGACCCTGATCAAGACCCTCTCGGGCGTCCACCCGCCGGACGAGGGCACCCTCGCCATCGACGGCGAGCCGGTGGCCTTCGGGTCGCCCCGCGACGCCCTGAACGCCGGCATCGCGACCGTCTACCAGGACCTCTCGGTCATGCCGCTGATGAGCATCAGCCGGAACTTCTTCCTCGGCAACGAGCCGACGATCGGGTTCGGGCCGTTCAAGCGGTTCGACGCGGACAAGGCCGCCCGGGTCGCCAAGGAGGAGATGCACAACATCGGGATCGACGTTCGCGACACGGAGCAACTCGTCGGCACGCTCTCCGGCGGCGAGCGGCAGACCCTGGCGATCGCACGCGCCGAGTACTTCGGGGCCAAGGTCCTGATCCTCGACGAGCCGACGTCGGCGCTCGGCGTCAAGGAGTCGGCGATCGTCCTCCGGCACGCGATCGCCGCACGGAACAAGGGCCTCGGCGTCGTCTTCATCACGCACAACGTCCAGCACGCGCTTCCGATCGGCGACTCGTTCACCATCCTCACCCGCGGCCGCTCGGGCGGGACCTACCGTCGCGGTGAGCTCAACGCCGAACAACTGCACGCGATGATGGGCGGCGGGTCCGAGCTCGAGGAGCTGCAGGCCGACCTCGAGATGCTCGCGCGACGCGAGGCACGTGGGGAGGACGTGCCGGCCGTCCCGCTCGGGACCGACCCGGACTCGGGCGAGATCCTCGGCGAGAACAAGCACACCTGAGCCGCTGGTCATGGTCGCGACCATCGCGGACGTCGCCCGTCGGGCGAACGTCTCGACGGCCACCGTCAGCCGTGTGCTGGCCGGCCTCGGGCATGCTCGCCCCGAGACGCGCGAGCGGATCCTCGCCGCGGCACGCGAACTGGACTACCGACCCTCGGGCGTCGCCCGCTCGCTCCAGCGCCGCTCGACCCGGACGTTCGGCCTGATCGTCACCGACATCGAGAACCCGTACTTCCCGGAGCTGGTCCGCGCCGTCGAGGACGCCGCGAGGGCCGAGGGCTACACGATCCTGCTGTGCAACGCCGCCGATGACCCGGAGCGCGAATCCGGTTACCTCGACCTGCTCGTCGAGCGGCGGGTGGACGGGCTGATCATCGCGGCCAGCAGCCTGGGCGCCCGCCACGGTGAGTGGCTCGCCTCGCCGCCGCTGCCGGTCGTCCTCATCAACACGACCGCGCTCGACGTCGACCTGCCGTCCATCCAGTCCGACAACCGGGCCGGCAGCCGCCTCGCGGCCGTGCACCTCCTGGACCTCGGGCATCGGCGGTTCGGCTACCTGATGCCTCCGCCCCGGAACGTCGACGCGCCCGAGCGGCTGGCCGGTGTCCGCGACGCGCTTGCCGAGGCGGGCCTGGACCCCGACTCGATCGCGATCGTGAGCGGCGCGCCGCTCGTCGGTGGCGGCGAGGCGGCCATGCTCGAACTCCTCGACCGGGCGCCCGGCACCACGGCGGTCCTCGCCTACAACGACCTGATGGCGATCGGCGCGCTGCGCGCCATCCGCCGGCGCGGCCGCTCGGTCCCAGGCGACGTGAGCGTCGTCGGGTTCGACGACGTCGCCCTCGCCGCATACGTGGACCCACCGCTCACGACACTGAGCCAGAGCACGGCCGAGATGGGCTACTGGGCCGTCGAACGCCTCACCGAACGAATCCGGGCCCGGGGCGCGTCGGCGGACGACGGTGCGGTCGCGGACGGCGGTCGCGTCGCGGTCGCGGATCCGGCGCCGTTCGTCATGCTCCCGGTCCGGCTCGAAGTGCGCGGCTCGACCGGTCCGGCGCCGCGCGGCTGACCGTGCGCGACCCGGGCCGCGCCTCCGCGCGCGCCGCGGCCGAACGAGCGCCTAGGCGAGGTCCACGGCCCCGACCTGGCTGACCTCGGTCGGGAGCACCGCCCGACGGATCCGCTCTCTCGTGCGGCGCACGATCACGGCCGCCCGGTCCGGCACGCCATCGAGACCGAGCCCTTCGACGACGAGGGACCCGGCGGCCGCCGCGAAGCGCAGGTCCGGCGATCGACGGGAGCGGTGGCGGCCGGCGATGGCCGGTCGCAGGACCGAGGCCTGGAGGGCGGCAAGGAACGTGTCGCCGGCTCCGGTCGGGTCGATCTCGAGCCTCGTCGCGGTCGGAAGGTAGCGCAGGGTCTCGGCGGGACCATCCTCGTCGAGATGGATCAGGAGGCCGCCCTCGTCGCCCTCGGTGACCAGCAGGTAGGCGCCGGGATGGAGCATGTCGCCGAGCTCGGCGAGCGAGGTGCGTGCCGGCACGTCGTGGTGGCTGACGCCGACGAGGTCGGCGCGGCGGAGGATGGCCGACGGCTCTGGCGGACGGCGGGTCACCCGCTCGCCCGGGGCAAGGTTCCGGAGGAAGCCCTGCCACGCCACCGCGAGGTGCGCGTCGTCGGGGACGACGGCCATCCAGTCATCGGCGATCTCGCCCGCGACCGGCACGACCGACCAGCCAGGCGCCGACCGCCAGGCCTCGGGGATGTCCGGGATGGGCAACGGCACCCCGGTCTGGACACAGGTCTGGACCCGGCCTCTCGGTGTCTCGACGTTGTGGTAGATCGGCCCCTCCGGTAGCGGCACCAGGCGCAGGTCGACACCGGCGTCGCGGAGCAGGTCGAGCTCGCTCGCGGTCGCGGCCGCCGAGTCGACGCCGACGATCGCCGCGGTTCGCAGGCCCAGGCGAGCGGTCGTCAGCGAGGCGTAGGTGACCCCACCGCCCAGCCGCCAGCCCCTGGGGTCTTCGGGGACGACATCGCGACACGCCGACCCGATATGGACGACCTCGACGCGGGGCGGGACCATGGCACCTCCGGGCGTATACTGCCGCCTCGCCACGACCGTAATCGCGAGGCCGACGTGTTCTTCTACGAGCTCCACGAGGGCGACGACGAGGTCTACTCGGATGTCCTGGTGGTCAGCGAATCCGAGTGGGAGCCCGACGAGTTCTTCGAGCTCGTCCAGACCATCCGTCGTCGGATCCAGGACCAGTACCACCACGATACCCTCAGCGAGGCCATCGCCAACGAGCTCGAGCGCGATCACGGCTTCATCCATGTCAGCGACGACCGGCTGGCCGCGGCCGTCAACGTGTCGGTCATCGAGGCCGAGAACTTCCTGTCGGAGCTCGAGGTCGACCTCGCCGACGCGGCCGAGGATGGCGATGACGACGACGATGACGACGACGAGGAAGACGACGAGGAAGACGACGACCGGGTCGACTTCAAGTCGGTCCTCGTCGACTTCGACCCGGACGGCCGGCTGAACTGACCGCTACTTGCTGAAGAGGATCTCCAGCACGTCGCCGTCGTGGACCCGGTAGGTCTTCCCCTCGGACCGTAAGCGTCCGGCCTTGCGTGCCTCGGCCATCGAACCGAGCGTGACCAGGTCCTCGTAGGCGACCGTCTCGGCCCGGATGAACCCCTTCGCGAGATCGGTGTGGATGGCCCCCGCGGCATCCACCGCGGTCGAACCATCGGGGATCGGCCACGCCCGGACCTCGTCCGGCCCGGCGGTCAGGAACGAGACCAGGCCAAGCAGCCGGTACGAGAGGGCGATGACCCGGTCCAGGCCGGACTCGGCGATCCCGAGCTCCTCCATGAACGCCGCGGCCTCGTCCGGTTCGAGCTCGCCGAGTTCCATCTCGATCCGGGCCGACAGCGCGTCGACCATCACGTGCTGGTGGTCGTAGCCGGCGGAGACCCGCTCGACGAGCGCCGGCGCCGAGGCCAGCTCCCCTTCCCCGACGTTGAGCAGGACGAGCACCGGCTTCTGGGTCAGGAACCGGAAGCCGCGGATGGCCTTCTCCTCGTCCGCGTCGAGGCCGAGGTCGCGGATCGGCTTGCCGGCCTCCAGGCCCTCGTGCAGCCGGCGCAGGACGATCTCCTCGCGCTCGTTCGCCTCGCGCTCGGCGGACGTGCCGTGGCGCCCGCTCCCCTGCAGGCGCTCCAGCCGGCGTTCGGTCATCGACAGGTCGGCGAGGACGAACTCGAGGTCGAGCCGCTCGAGGTCGCGGGCGGCGTCGACGCTCCCGTCAGGGTGCGGGTTCGACGGGTCCTCGAACGCTCGGACGACGTGCAGCAGGGCGTCCGAATCGCGGAGTCGGGCGAGATGGTCGGGTGGCAGCTCCTCGGTGCCGACGTGGCCCTCGGTCGAGGGCGGCGGCGCCGGCAGGTCCGCGTAGGTGACGTCGGCCTGGACGACCTTCTTCGGCTTGAAGATCTCGGCGAGCCGGTCGAGCCGGGCGTCGGGCACCTTGACGACGCCGACGTTGAGAGTGACCCCACCGAAGCCTCCGGTCTCGGCGTGGCCGCGGGTCAGCGTGTTGAAGACGGTCGTCTTGCCCGATCCGGCAAGCCCGACGATGGCGGTCTGCATGTGGCCGATCGTAGCGGGTCAGCCGGGCCGGCGGCCGATGCGTCAGTAGCCGGCGACCGGGTCCACGACGTTCAGCAGCGGCTCGCCGGCCGCGAATCGGCGGAGGTTGTCGCAGAACAGCTCGACGCTTCGGTCGAGGACGCGGCCACTGGACCACGCGGTGTGCGGCGTGACGATGACGTTGGGCAGGTCGTAGAACGACGACATCGGTGGCAACGGCTCGTCGTGGAACGTATCGAGCACGGCCCCACCGAGCGGGCCGTCGCGCAGCGCTCGCAGCAACGCCCGCTCGTCGACCAGCCGGCCGCGTGCGACGTTGATGAGCCAGGCGCCCGGCTTGACCATTGCGAGCGTCTCGTCGTTGATCATGGCTTCGGTCTCGGGAGTCAGGGGCGCCGCGAGGACGATGAAGTCCGACTCCCCGAGCAACTCCTGGAGCTTGTCCGGCCCACCGATCCGGTCGAGCGGGATCTCCCCGATCCCCGGATCGTCGGGGTCCGCCTGGGCGATCTCCGAGGCCGTCGGCCCGGTCCCCACCTCGGGCCGCCGTCGAACCGCGATGACTCGGCAGCCGAAGGCCGTCGCCAGGGCGCCGACCGCCCGGCCCATCGACCCGAGCCCGACGATCCCGACGGTCACGTCGCGCAGCTCCGCGCCCTCGAGTGGCTGCCAGGTCCGCTCGCGCTGCAGTTCGAGGAGCTGCGGCAGCCGACGGCTGACGGCCAGGATCATCATCATCACGTACTCGGCGATCGGCCGGCTGAAGACGCCTCGCGCGTTCGTGACGACCAGGCCCCGCTCGCGCGCGGCCGGGGTCAGGGCCCGTTCCACGCCCGACGTGGCCGAGTGGACCCATGACAGGCGCGGGGCGCGCACGAGCAACCGATCGAAGGCGTCGGGCAACAGCCAGCCGCGGAGCATGACCTCGACGTCGTCGAGTGGCCCATCGGCCAGCCCCTCGATCGAGACGGTGACGATGCGTGCCCCCGGAGCCGCCGCGCGGATCCGTTCGAGGTCGCGCGAGCGATACCGCGCGGACAGGATCGGGCTCAGCGCGATCGCCGTCGGTGCCCCGCCCGGCCCGGTGCCCGGACCGGCTCGACGGACGGGCCCCTCGTCAGCCGGTGGCGTCACGCCGCGGCACCGTCGAGGACCCGGGCGATCCAGCGTGCCGGCTCGTCGATCTCGCCCTCGCGTGGCAGGGTCTCCGGGCCGTCCCACAGACGCGCCAGGGCTGCCTTGCCGCGGGCGTCCGCGATCGCCCGGACGAACTTCTCGCCCTTCTTGTACTGCTCCATCTTCAGGTCGAGCCCGGTCAGCCGGAGCATCGAGCGTTCGAACGGGGTCCGACGCGCCCGCCGCTCGTGGAAGCGCGCGCTGATCCGCTCGACACCCGGGACCAGGTCCTGTCCGACCTCGTCCATGACGTAGTCGCTGAACCCTTCGAGCAGGCTCATGACGGCCTGCGTCTCGCGGAAGAGGGCCTTCTGCTCCGGGCCCATGAGCCGCTCCATCCAGTGCTCCCCGCCGGCCTCGCCCCGCAGTGTCCGGCCGAGGGCGCGGAGCGCGTCGCGGCCGAGCGTGCGGGCGTCGCTCCCGAACAGCGTCAGCTGGCGCTCGAGGCGTGAGGCGAGATACGGGCGGAGCCACGGATGCGCTTCGAACTCGAACGCATGCGTCGTCTCGTGGAGGGCGATCCAGGTCCGGAACGGATCGAGCGGCACGCCGAGCGACCGCGCCGTCTGGCGGATGTTCTCCTCGACGAACAGGAGGCGGCCGGGCGCCTGTTCCGCGGTCAGCAGGGCCAGGTCGTACTGGCCGAGGACGCGGCCGCCCATGAACCCGAGCAGGAAGCCGAGCTGACGAGTCGTCACCCAGCGATTCGCGAGCGCCATCGTCGCCTTGGCCAGGCCGCCACCGGGCGGCACCACCTGGTCGAGCAGATCCGCCTCGAGCTTGCCGATGAGTGACGCGAACGTCCCGATATTGGCCTGGACCCAACCCGACCGGGCGACCACGCCCGAGCGCTCGACGACGCCCGGCAGCTCCGAACCGAGCGCCCGCGAAAGCGCCGGCACGATCTTCGCCATCGCCTCCGCGTAGGCCGGCTCCGACGACCGGAGTTCCGCGGCCGACAGGCGGCCGGGGGCACGGTCGAGCCGCGAGACCGCGATGCGCTCGACCGCCGGCCAGTCGACGAGACCGCGCCGGGCCGAGCGTTCGGCGTGCCGCCCGACGACCGTGGCAGCCGCCCCGAGCGCCGACCCGATCAGGAACCCGGCCTGCCAGACACGGTCGTCGCGCCACGCCGGGCCGCGGCCGCGCTCACTCATCGGACCGGCACCGCGAGCTGGACCTGCTCGACGTCCGGGAACGCGGCCCCGAACAGGAGCGCCGCGAGCGCGTGGAAGCGGTCCGGATCGCCGGTCGTCAGCTGGAGATGGCTCGCCGTCGGCATCGCGGCCGGCATCCGGAGGTCGTCGATGTCGAGGAGCTCCGCCAGGGCCGACGCGGTGGCGGTCGCCGAATTCGACGATCGCGACGTGGGCGCCCGCGACGGCCTCGATGAGGGGCCGAAGCAGCGGATAGTGTGTGCAGCCGAGCAGCAGCGTATCCACGGTCGCGCCCGGCGGCAGCGGGGCGATCGACTGGCCGTCCCCGTCGCGTTCGCCCAGCAACGGGCCCAGCGCCGCCGCGACGGCGGCCTCCGCGACCGGCCCGCGCAGTTCGCCGGCCTCGACGAGGGGCACGAGCGTCGGCGTGGCGTGCTCGTGGACCTCGACCGCGGGGTTCTCGTCCCGGATGGCCGTGAAGTAGGCATGCGAGCGGATCGTCGCCGGAGTCGCGATCACGCCGACGCGACGGTTTCGGGTCGCGAGGGCCGCGGCCGTCGCCCCGGGCCGGATGACGCCGAGGACCGGCAGGTCGTAGCGGCGGCGGAACGCCGTGAGGCCGACCGCGGTCGACGTGTTGCAGGCGACGACGAGGGCCTTCACGTCGCGCTCCACGAGCGCGTCGAGCGACTGGGTCGAGAAGGCCAGCACCTCCTCGTCGGGTCGCACGCCGTAGGGGGCCCGAAGGTTGTCCCCGAGGTAGACCGTGGACTCGGCCGGGGTCCTTCGGAGGATCTCGCGGAGGACCGTCAGCCCGCCGACACCAGAGTCGAAGACCCCGATCGGACGGGGATCGGTCATCCGGTCGCCTATCGAAGCCCGGCGGCGGCCGGCGTTCGCGCCAGCCCCAGGAGGTCGCCGGCGAGCCGGGCGAGGTCCTGGCTGATGGGCGCGTCGGGATTCGCCAGGACGAACGGCACGCCCTCGTTGTTCGACTGGATCACGAGCCGCCCATCCGACATGACGCGGTGTTCCGGTACCCGACCGAGCGCGCGCTCGAGCGCCGCCGGGTCGATCCCGCCGGACGAATCGGCGCGGTTGATGAGGTAGCGGACCTTCGACGCGGCGTAGCCGATCGCCCGGAAGGTGTCGGCGATCGCGACGGTGTTGTGGATCGTCGTCGAGTCGTAGGTGACGATCTCGATGATCGTGTCGCTCGCATCGAGGAACGCGAGGTTGACGTCATTCACGTAGCTCGACATGTCGATGACGATGACCGCGTAGACCCGGCGCAGCAGCGAGAGGACCTTCTCGATGTCGCGCGAGGTGACCATCTCGGCCATCTCGATCCTGGGCGGGGCCAGCAGGATGTCGATGCCCGACGGGTCGCGCCACAGGACGTCGCCCAGGTCGGACTCGGCGATCCGGTCGGTCGGCAGGTCGAGGATCGATGGGGCGTCGGCGGGGACCTTCAGCAGGGCGCGCAGGTCGCCGAACTGGAGACTGCCGTCGATGAGGACCGTGCGCTGGTCCATCTGCCCGATCGCCACCGCGAGATTGAACGCGATGGTCGTCTTGCCCACGCCGCCCTTGGGTGCGAAGACCGAGAAGGTCCGCGTACTCGCCGTCTCCGCGTCCGCCTCGAAGAGCTTGCGGACGCCGGTGATGCGGTTGATCAGGTCGAAGCCGGAGAACGGCATCGACAGCACGCCGTGGATGCCCCGTTCCGGATCGGCCTCGATCGGGTTCTGCGGCACGGTCAGGACGATGACGGGCACGCCCAGACCCGACTTGTGGATCTGGTCGACGAGGCTCGGGCCCTTGACCCGGCCCTGCAGCAGCGCGTCCACGATCACGACGTCGGGCCGAAGTTCCTGGATCTGGAGGAGAGCCTTGCCGCCCTCGCTCAGCACGTCAAGAAGCTTGACCTTGCTTTGTGCGTTCAGGAGGCCGCGGATGTACTGCGCGACTTGCGGCACGTCCTCGACGATCAGCAAGCGTGTCTGGTCACTCGATGCCATCAAGCCGACGATACCACGCAGTACGCTCAGCGGACTCCCACGGAGGTCCGGCCCGACGGGTGACCCGCGGTACCCCCCATCACGGCTTGACGGCGACCAGGACGGCTCGCTCGCTGCCGGTTCCGAACGCCCCGAGGTCGTAGCCGCCGGCGAGCAGTTCGATCGTGAGGCCGGCCCCCTCCGCCCATGCCACGAGCTGCTCGGCGGACAGCAGCCGCATGACGTCACGCCGGACCCAGCGCCGCGCCGGCTCGCCCTGGCGTGACGCCTCGAACATCGTCGTGAGCGTGATCGTGCCCGTCGCCGCGTCGTGCTGGGCGGATCCGGCCTTCGTCACGAGCTCGCCGGTCTCGGGATCGACCCGCGGCCACTCGAGGATCACGCGCCCGTCGAAGCGCGCCAGGTCCTCCGCGTCGGGCAACCAGATGTCGACGACGGCCACGCCGCCGGGCGCGAGGTGCTCGGCGAGGGCCACGAGCGCCGCACGCTGGGCCGCTCGGTCGGCGAGCACGAGGATCGAGTTGAGGGCGATGAAGGCCAGCCCGAACCGGCCGGCGTCCGGCAGCCGCAGCCCGACGAGGTCCGCCTCGACGAGCGTCAGGTGCTCGGTCGCGACGGGCCCGGCCAGCGCGGCCCTGGCCTGGGCCCGCGCGAGCATCGCGGGATCGAGATCGACGGCCGTGACCCGGTTCCCACCGGCCGCCAGGGGCACGGCCAGGCGCCCGGTCCCGGCCGCGAGCTCGAGGATCGGCCCACCGGTCCGCTCGGCCAGGGCGAGATAGAGGTCCAGATCGCCCGGATCGTCGACGAGATCGAGGTCGTAGAGTCGGGCCAGGTCGTCGGCCGTTGCCCGATCGCGGACGTCGAGCGGGTCGCGGTCGATCGGTCAGCCCTCCCAGCGGACCCGGGCGCCGGTCTGGCGTTTGAGCGCGAGCGCGCTGATCGCCTCGAGCGCGGCCCGGTTCGCGGCCATCGCGGTGGTCTCCGCCTGGTCGTACGGCGGCGAGACCTCCACGATGTCCATGCCGGCCAGCTCGACCGCGCCGACGATCTGGCGGATCGCTCGCAGGACCTCGCGCGTCAGCATGCCGCCCGGCTCCGGTGTGCCCGTCCCGGGCGCCATGCCCGGATCGATGACATCGATGTCGAGCGAGAGGTAGATGACATCGGGGCCATCGAGCGCCTCGGCGATCGCATCGGCGATGACCGCCTCGGCGCCGCGCTCCTCGATCTCGCGCATGAAATGCCAGCGCAGCCCGTGTTCCTGCATCCAGTCGAACGTCTCCTGGGGCGGCCAGTAGCCGCGCAGGCCCACCTGCACGAAGTTGCGCCCATCGATGGCGCCCGACTCGATGAGCCGGCGCATCGGGGTTCCGTGGCTGGCGAGCACCCCGTATGACTCGTCGGCCGTGTCGGCGTGGGCGTCGAAATGGACGATGCCGACCCGCTGTGGCGCCCGGAGCTCGGCGATCGCGGTGGCCGCCGGCCAGGTGATCGAGTGGTCGCCGCCGAGGATGATCGGGATGGCCCCGCTGCCGGCGACGTCCCTGACCTTGCGGTAGATCATCGCGTGGGCACGTTCGATCCACGAGGGCACGATGTTCGCGTCGCCCGCGTCCACGACGGTCAGGACCTCGAACGGGTCCACGTCGAGCTGCAGGGAGTGCAGGCTACCCGAGGCGTAATTGGCCTCGCGGATCGCCCGTGGTCCGAACCGGGTCCCGGGCCGGTGGCTGACGGCGTCGTCGAACGGCGCGCCGACGATCGCGACATCGACGCCGAGCCGGCGGAGCTCGGCAGGGTCGTCGATCCAGGGCAGCTTGCCGAACGAGACCGGGCCGACATAGGTGGGCAGGTCGTAGTCGGAATAGGTCTCGAAGTCCTGGTCCCAGCCGTTGCGGGACGCATACCCCGGTGCAGGGGCCGGATCGTGGGGGCGCTTGGCCACGTGGTCCTCCCGGAGAGCGGGCTCGGCGGGCGTCGCCGCGAACGGATCCGTCTCGCTGGGGGCGCCGCCGGTTCGATCCCGTCGTCCAGCGGGGCGCGCCGCGGTCATCCTACTCCACGTTCGATCCTGGTCCGGGTCATGTTTCGCGGAACGCGCGCCAGGCAGCCTCAACGAGCGACGGGTCCGCGAACAGCTCGTACGCGGTCTGGGCCACGAGCGTGGCCGCCAACAAGGTCACTTCGTCGGCGCGCGGCGCCGCGGCCGCGTCGCGGAACTCGATGGAATGACCGGGCGTGCCCTCCGGGGCGATCGAGAGCTCGGGGTGGATCGTCGGGCAGACCCAGCTCACGTTCGCCATGTCAGTGCTGCCGGCGTTCTCGTCGTCACCCTGGTCCTCGATCCCGTAGGCGGCCATGTTTGCCCGGAAGCGCTCCACCAGGACCGGGTTGTTGCGCATCGTCGTGGCCTTCCCGCTGAACGTCACCTCGACGGTCGTGCCGGTCGCCAGTGCGGCAGCCTCGCACAACGACCGGAAGTCGACACGCATCGTCTGGTAGTAGGCCTCGTCGGCGGCACGGATCATGAACCAGGCCGAGGTCCGGGCCGGGATCACGTTCGCGGCGGTGCCGCCCTCGCGGATGATCCCGTGGACGCGAGAGGTCTCGCGGAGGCGCTGCCGCCAAAGCCCGACCGAGCTGAAGAGCACGATGAGCGCGTCGAGGGCGTTGCCGCCCTTCCAGGCATCGGATGACGCGTGCAGTTCGGCACCGTGGAAGACGATCTCGACGTCCTCCGACGCGAGCGGCCAGGCTTCGACGTGGCTGCGGTCGCATGGGTGGTACATCAGCGCCGCGTCGAGGCCCGTCGAACAGGCCGTCCTCGATCATCTGGGCTTTGCCGCTGCCGCGCTCCTCGGCCGGCGTCCCGAGGAAGACGATCTCGCCCGGGCAGCTCGTCCGCGATCGACGCGAGGGCGATGGCCGTGCCGACCCCCGCCGCGGCCATCGTGTTGTGACCGCAGCCGTGGCCGAGGCCGGGCAACGCGTCGTACTCGGCGAGGATCCCGATCCGCGGACCGTCGCCGCCGCGTCCCCCGCGCCGGACCGCGCGGATGGCCGTCGAGAGGCTGCCGGCGGGATGCTCCACCTCGTAGCCGTGTCGCGCGAGCGCTTCGGCGACCCACGCCGACGCGTGGTGCTCCTCATAGGCCGGCTCCGGGTCCGCATGGATCCGGTGCGACAGCTCGAGGATCTCCGCGCGGGATCCCTCGATCGCGGCCGCGAGACGGGCCTTGACCTCGACGTGGGGCTCGGCCGGGGGCGTGGCGGACAGCGACGACAACGGGCGCTCCAGGCTGGGGATGGTGGACGCGCGCCAGCCTAGCGCCCGTGGCCCCGCCGGTCAGCGGGCCGTTCCAGCGTGTGCCGTCAGCGTTCCGCGCTGAGGGTGGATTCGGCCACGAGCGCGAGGGCGATCATGAACAGCGCGATCGGCCAGTCGAGCACGCCCTGGACGCGCAGCGCGACGAGGACCGTGACGATGACGCCCACCCAGGCGGCCCGCCGGATCGCCCGCGTCCAGTCACCGCGAAACGCGATCTGCCGGTGCCGGCCGAACACGACGAGCCAGAAGATCGGCACGAGCGTGAGCCCGATCGCGAGGCCGATCAGGCCTGCCCCGATGTACCCGGCGCTCGGGTCGAGCACGGGGTCGCGGGTCGTCAGGACGAGGCCGACCAGGAGCCAGACCAGCGCGGCCGCGGCGAAGAACCCGAGGTTGAACCAGCGGTCGCGCGCCTCCATGACGAGCGAGTCTAGGGCCTCGGCCTGCGCGGTCGCCCAGGGTCGGAACACCCGGGCCAGCAAGTCCATGGTCGATCGACGCTCCCATCCGCGATGCCCGGCGGTGCACGGGCACCCCTCGTCGCCGGGTCCGCGACGATGCACGAGCGACGGCGTGCCGTCGAGTCGGGCACATTCCCTATCCGAGCGCCGCCGCGCTCCCCGTGTCGCATCAGCGTGCGGCGCTTGCCGGGCAGATGTCGCGGAACGCGCAGTAGGTGCAGGCGAGGTAGTCCGGCTTCGGCGTGTAGTCGCGCGCCCGCATCCCGGCCGCGGCGGTCGCGATCCGTTCGCGTGCCTTGGCCAGGCGCTTGGCGTCCACCTCGACCCGCCCGATCAGGCCCGATCCCAGGAAGTGCAGCTGGACGGCATCCGGCAGGCGGCCTGTCATCGCCTCGTAGCCCATCGCGTAGATCTGGAGCTGCAGCGAGTCGCGTGCCCGCTGGCGCGCCTTGGCGGGATCGCGCACGTCGGACGACTTGTAGTCGGTGATCGTCACGCGCTCCCGGCCCATGATGCCGAGCGTCGGCGAGACGACGTCCGCCGACGGCTCGACGTTCTCGCCCAGGGGGGTCGGAGCCGTCGGGTCGCCGACGATGGGCTCCACGTCGACGCGATCCCACCGGCCCCGGACCCGGTCGCCACCGAGCGTGAAGCTGAATTCGCGCTCGACGTAGGTCGGGATGACCGCGTCCGGCTGGAGTTGGGCCTCACGGAAGCGATGCAGGGCCTCGCGGCCGGCCTCGAGGCGCGCCTCCTCGTGCTCGCGGCTCATGAAGCCCTCGTTCGACCACGCCGATTCGAAGGCCTCGTCAAGTTCGGCCTCGGACATGACGTGGCCGCGCGCGTGCCGGTGGTGGAACATCTGGACCGCCTTGTGCAGGGCCGCGCCGTAGACGATCGCGTGATGCGGGGCGAGCGGCACCCGCAGCACGTGGGCGTACTTGAACTTCAGCGGACAGGTGAGGTAGTCGTCGACCTGGTAGAAGCTGAGTGAGAGCGGTTCGTCGCTTGGGCCACGCGACACCTCGGGGCGGGCTGCTGCCGCCTCGAACGCGGCCAGGCGCTCCTCGGGCGTCGGCGCGGCCGCACCGGCGCCGGGCACGCCCGACGTCGAGGGCAGGTCCAGGGCCTCGAGCACGAACGGGGACACACGACGCGCCCGGGCCCCGCCGTAGTCCGCGGCGTGCGAGAGGATGAGCTCGTCCCGGGCCCGGGTCATCGCTACGTAGCACAGCCGGCGCTCCTCGGCGAGCGCCAGTTCCGGCGTGGGCGGCAGCCCCCGGCCGAGACCGGCCGGCAGGGCCAGGGCGTCGCCCCTGCCGATGGACGGGAAGCGCCCGGCGACCAGCCCCGGCAGGAACACGACCGGGAACTCGAGCCCCTTCGCCTTGTGGATGGTGAGGACGGCCACGGCGTCGGCATCGGGATCGAGCTCGGCGGTCGCCGGGTCGTCGCCGGCGTCGATGAGCGTCTGGAGATGGGGCGCGATGAAGATCGCGCGGTCGTCGACCAGGAGGGCCGACTGGCCGCGGACGATCTCGAAGAACCGGGCGATGTTGGCGAGCGCTTCCTCGGCGCCGACGGTGTCGGTCGCCGCGAGGCCGGCCAGCAGGCCGCTCGCCCGCAGGAAGCCGTACAACAGCTCCCCCGCCGGCCGTTCGTGGGCGATCTCACCGTATCGACGCAGGTCGGCCACGAGCTTGGCGACCGTCGCGCGGGTCTCCGGCCCGACGCGCAGGATGCCCGGCTGCCGGTCCAGCTCCTCGAGGACCTCGCGGACCGACCGATTCCGGCGGCGGGCCATGTTCACGATCGCGGTCAGGTCGTCGCCGCCGAGCCCGTACACCTCCGAGGTCGCGAGCGCGTACAGATCCACGCTGGAATCCGGTTCCGCGACCACGCGCAGGAAGGCGAGCAGCAGGCGCACCTCCGGCCGGGCGTAGAGACCGGACGTTCCCGAGAAGCGCCACGGGATGCCAGCGACATTGAGGGCGCGCAGGAACGGATCGGCGTGCCCGTTCGCGCGGACCAGGATCGCGTGGTCGCGCGGTGACCGCCCCGCGGCGACGCGACGGCCGATCTCGGCGACGATCCAGTCGGCCTCGTCCGACGCCGTCGCGAACGCCTCGACCCGGACGGGCGTCGCGTGGGCGTCGGCCCGCTCCGCCCGGAGTCGCTTGCTGACCCCGGCCCGCACCTCGAGGCGCTCCGGATCGTTGAACCGGACGAGCCGGTACGCCGCGTCGAGGATGGGCGCCTTCGAACGGTAGTTCCGGCGCAGGACCACGGTCCGTGCCGAGCGGTACCGGTCGCGGAAGCCGAGGATGTTGTCGATCGCGGCGCCCCGGAACGCGTAGATGGCCTGGTCGTCGTCACCGACCACGGTGATGTTGCGATGCGGCTCGGCGAGGAGCCCGACCAGCTCGGCCTGGGCGCGGTTCGTGTCCTGGAACTCGTCCACGAGGACGTATCGGAACCGCCCCGCGACCTCGGCCCGGGCGGCGGCCGACTCGCGCACCAACCGCAGGGCGAGCGCCACCTGGTCGCCGAAGTCGATGCAGCCGTTGGCCGCGAGGAGGTCCTGGTACGTAGCGTAGGCCCGCGCGAGCTCGTCCTGTCGCCGGCCGTCCTCGAGCGCCGCATCCGCGGCGTCGCGGTCTCCCTCGGCGGTCGGCGCTCCGACCGCCTCCGCGAGGTGCGCCGCCTCGGCCGAGACCCGGTCCGCGAATTCCCGGTAGGTGGCCGGGCTGATGTCCTCGTCCTTGCACCGGCTGAAGAGCGTCGCAAGGGCCCCGAGGAACCGGGTCGGGTCGCCGAGCGGGCGATAGGCGTCGAGCTCGAACTCGAAGAGGTGCTCGCGGAGGAAGATCACGACCTCGGGACGGGTCAGGACGCGAAGGTCCGTCGGCAGCCCGAGCTCGAGCGCGTACTGGCGGATCAGGCCGTCGCCGAAGGCGTGGAAGGTCGAGATCGCCGTGTCCGTGTAGCCGTACGGGACGAGCTGGTCGACGCGGACCGCCATCTCCTCGGCCGCCTTGTCCGTGAAGGTGAGGGCGAGGACCTCGGACGGCCTGGCCCGACGCGTCGCCACGAGCCAGGCGATCCGGCGCGTGATCACCTCGGTCTTGCCGGTCCCGGCGCCGGCCACGACGAGGAGCGGGCCGTCGTCGTGGGTCACGGCGCGGAGCTGGTCCGGGTTCAGGCCGTCGAGCAGCGCCGCGAGCCCCGACCCGGGTTCGGGCACCAGGTCCGGATCCATGACCGGGACGAGGTCATGCCAGGCCGGCAGCTGGTCGAGCGAGGCCGGCTCGCGCCGGGACCGCAGCCGTGGTCGCGTCACCGACGACTCGGCGGCGGGTTCGTCGCGGGCGTGCGGTGCGTCGTGGTCGGGAGCGCCGGTCGTCGTGGGGGCCATGCCCGAACCATCGCCGAGCTCCGTGTCACCTAGCCTGTCAGACCATCGCCTGCTTGATCGCGGCGGTCTCCTCCTCCGAGAGGCCCGTATCGGAGCGGCCCGCCACGATGGCCTTGGCGTAGACGCGCGTACCCGTGCGGGCGTGGAGGCTGGATAGGACCCAGCCGTCGCCGTCCGCGTCGAGGAGGGCGAGCGCGAAGCTCTGGTTGCCCCCGGTCTCGTCGAACGGGTTGTACCGGACGAGACCGGTCCGCTGGAATGCCCGCGGCTGGCGGGACTCGAGGACCTTGGTGCGCCCGCCGATGTCGTCGACCTTGCGGGCGACCTCGACGACCTTGTCCAGGTGCGCCTCGAGGACCGCCTCCAGGCTCTGTCCGTCCGAATCGCGCGTCAGCCCGACCAGCCGCGCCTCGATCCGCCTGGAGCGTCGGGCGAGGACGACGAGGACGAGGATGATGAAGAAGAGGACGACCACGAACGCCAGGACGATGGCACCGATGCTGGGTGTCACGAGCGCGTTGAGGTCGATCGTCCGGTCCTCCCGATGGGGTCCCGAGTCTAGCAGGGGGCAGGGGGCGAGACCGGCCGACGACCGTCGTGGTGCTATCCTCTCCGCTCGGCGGGACCCGGATCCCTGCGCCGTCAGGCTGCCCGCCAATCCGATCCCGCTGGAGGACCGTCTCGCACCATGGCCAAACGCGCCCGAGGGAGCACCCGACCCGGTCAGCGCCGACCGATCCAGCGCACGGCCGCCCGTCCGTCGGCGCCGGCACCGGTCGCCCCGGCCAGCCCGCGGTCGTCGAGTCTCACGCCCGAGGAGGAGGCCCGAGCGGCCGAGCTCGAGGCCCAGATCGTGGCCGACGAGCGAGCCGCCGAGGATGCCCGCAAGCGGACCGACCGCCGACGCACGAGTGCGGTCGCCCCCGACCTGTCACCCGGGCCCCGGACCGCGTCGAGCCTGTCCGTCCGGGCGGCCGACGAGTACGCCTACGTCGGTCGCGACGTGCGACGCATCACGCTCATCGGCGGCGGGTTGATCATCCTCATGCTCGCGCTCTGGGCCATCACGCAGCTGACAGGCAACTCGGCCATCTGACCCGCGGGCCGGGCGGCCCGCCGCGCTACCATCGGGCCATGCCCGCCGCCCGCCGCCCGACCGGCGCCAAGCCCGAGGCGCTCTTCCATCCCCCGCCCGAGCGCCAGCCGCTCGCCGCGCGCATGCGCCCGCGCAGCCTCGAGGAGTTCGTCGGGCAGAGCCATCTCGTCGGCGAACGCGGACCGCTCCGCCGCAGCGTGGCCCGTGGCCACCTGTCCTCGACCCTGCTGTGGGGCCCGCCGGGGACGGGCAAGACGAGCCTCGCGCGACTGCTGGCCGACGCGATCGGCGCCCACTTCATCTCCCTGTCGGCGGTCATGTCGGGCGTGGTCGAGGTCCGGGCCACGATCGCCGAGGCGCAGGACCGGCTGGCCCTGCATGGCACCCGCACGGTCCTCTTCCTCGACGAGATCCACCGGTTCAACAAGGCGCAGCAGGACGCGCTCCTGCCGCACGTCGAAGACGGCACCATCACCCTGATCGGGGCGACGACCGAGAACCCCTACTTCGAGGTGAATGCCGCTCTCCTGTCGCGGATGCGCGTCTGGCGGCTCGAGGCGCTGACCGACGACGAGGTCGGGACCGTCGTCCGCCGCGCGCTCGCCGACGAGGATCGCGGCATGGCCGGCTCGCTCGGTCCGGACGGCGGGGTCGCCCTCGGCGACGACGCCTTCGAGCACCTGGTGTCGCTCGCCGGTGGCGACGCGCGAGCGGCCTTGAACGTCCTCGAGGGTGCGACCGCACTCGCCGCCGACGAGGGCATCCGCGACGCGACCGGCCACGTCACCCCGCGACTCGAGGACATCGAGACGGCCGCGCAGCAGCGCGTCCTCGCCTACGACCGGGCCGGCGACGGGCACTACGACACCGTGTCCGCGTTCATCAAGAGCCTCCGCGGCAACGATCCGGACGCGGCGCTGTACTGGCTCGCTGCGATGGTGGCTGCCGGTGAGGACCCGCGGTTCATCGCCCGGCGACTGATCATCAGCGCGTCCGAGGACGTCGGGAACGCGGATCCGCGGGCGCTGCAGATCGCCGTGGCGGCGTCCGCTGCGCTCGACTGGATCGGGCTGCCCGAGGCCCAGTACGCGCTGGCCCAGGCGACCACCTACATCGCGACGGCGCCGAAGTCGGACTCCATAGGGCGGGCGTATGGCGCGGCGATGGCCGACGTGCTCAAGCTCGGGTCGCTCAACGTCCCGATGCACCTCCGGACGGCGGGCGATCGTCGGATGAAGGCGCACGGCATCGGGGTCGGCTACAAGTTTCCGCACGACTTCGAGGGCGACGACGTCGGGCAGCAGTACCTGCCAGACGAGTTGGTCGATCGGCGCTACTACGTCCCAGGCGACCAGGGTTACGAGACGACCATCGCCACGCGGATGGAGGGTCGCACGCAGGCCCGCGCGCAGGGGGCGCGACGGAAGAAGCGGACGGACGTGCCGATGGCCGGGATGAGCGACGCGATGAAGCCCAACATGGAGAACCGCAAGCGGATCGCGGACACTGAGAAGCGCGACGCCGCCGACTGAGACGGCTCGATCTGGCGCCGTGAGCGCGCGTAGCCGACGCAGCCAGATGCGCTTGGTCCCGCGCCCGTATCATCCGCGGGTCAGGATGACGCTGCACCGCCGTGTCAGACGACGGATCGCCACGACTGGTCACCACACATCCCCGGGGGCTCGACCGACCTGCTCACCCAACTCAGCAGTCCTCGCTACCGCTCGGCCATCCCGGCCTCGGTCTCGGCGCGCCTGCCATCCTCGGATCTCGCGGGCTTCCTAGTCGCGTTCGTCGTTTGGCTCGTGATCGTCCTGCTGGCCCAGCCGGTCGGCAGCTCGTGGGGCTCCGGGCTGGAGGCCTTCTGCTACTGGGCCAGCCACCTGGGCGCCCCGTACGCCAATTCCGACTGGACCAGGCCCGGGGCCTACGTCTACTCGCCGGCATTCCTCCAGCTGGTCTCCCCGTTGACAGCCCTGCCGTGGGGCGTGTTCATGGCCGCCTGGACCGCGATCATGCTGGCCGCTGTCCGCTTCCTGACCGGCCCTCGGTTGTTCGCGCTCGGCGTGCTGCTGGCCTTCTTCGAGATGTTCGGCGGCAACATCTCCCTGCTGCTCGCGGCCGCGATGGTCGTTGGTTTCCGCTGGCCCGCGGCCTGGGCGTTCGTCATCCTGACCAAGGTCACGCCGGGCATCGGCCTGCTGTGGTTCGTGGTCAGGCGCGAATGGCGTCAGCTGGGTATCGCCCTCGGAGCGACCGCCGCGGTCGTCGCCGTGTCGTTCGTGCTCATGCCCGGCGCCTGGCTCGAATGGATCCAGGTCCTGTTCCGAATCGCCGGGCGCGAGGGCACCTGGGCGGCGGTGCCGATCCCGTTCCTCGTTCGCCTGCCGTTCGCCGTCGCCATCGTCGTGTGGGGTGCCCGCACGGATCGCCGCTGGACCGTCCCCGTCGCCGGGATGGTGGCGCTGCCGGCCCTGTGGTACGGCGGCTTGAGCATGCTCCTCGCCGTGATCGTCCTGCGCCAGCAGGACGCTGACCGCGCAGCCGAGACGGGCGTCGCGGCCGACAGCCAGGCGGCCGAGGACCTACAGTCGCGCCACCGCGATCACACCGAGCTTCGTGGCCATGTCAAGCAGCTGTTCAGGCGAGGTATCGGACGGCAGCTCGTCGATCGGCACACCGCTGAGCGTTCCCACCGCGAGCGACAACATCTTGTCGCCCTTGAGGACGTGCAGGTTGACGGCCGCGTTGGCGGGTAGCCACACCGCGTCCTCACCGAGCCCGGCCACGGCCTTGGCTTCCGGATGGCTCTTGAAATTCTCGTACGTCGCGTCCGCGGCGTTGCTCACCACCTGGGTCAGCGCGATGATCGCGTGGGTGACCGGGATCTCGTAGACGCAGCTGCTCGGGTCGGGCGCCACCGGCACGACGGCGGTGCCCACGATCCCGGCGACCTCTTCGGCCGTGATCAATTCGCACGTGCCGCCCGCTGAGACGTCGGCGCTGGCCGCGGCCGTTGACGACGCGGCGGGCTCGGCGGACGAGCCGGCAGCCGACGAGGGCGATGCGGCCGCCGCCGGACTCGTCGCCGGCACCGGAGACGACGCTCCGCCGGTCCCGGTGGGTGAGGCACCTGTCCCGCTGCACGCGCTGACGAAGAGGAGCGCGACGGGGACCAGCATCACGAGGCGATGTCGTCGTGCCATGCCAAAAGCCCTCCCGATGGATCGATCAGACCGGCACGGTACCAGTCGGGCCGCATCGTCGTGTCTTGCCTTCGCGTGAAATCGGCCATGCTCATCGCATGCGCCAAGCGTGGAGCGGATGACCGTCCTGTCGCGGCCGATCGGCTGGGTCCGCGGGCTCGTCGACATCGTCTTCCCGCGTGGCGCCGTCGTCCTGTCCGTCCTGGGCCTCGCGTACTTCGCGATGGGCCTCATCCGCAACCGCGTCTTCGCGAACACCTTCGGCGCCGGCCCCGAGCTTGACGCCTACAACGCCGCGTTCCGGATCCCGGAGATCGCGCTCGACGTGCTGGTCGCAGCCGGCCTGACCGCCCCGTTCGTCCCGATCTTCACCAGCCTTCGCCGCACGAACGAGGACGCCGCGAACACGTTCGGCCAGACCATCCTGACCGGGGCCGTCGTGATCATGGCCGTGGCGTCGACGATCATCGCGATCGCGGCGCCGTGGCTCGCCGAGGCCTTCGAGGGCTTCGACCCGGCGACCCAGGCGCTGTACATCGACCTGTTGCGGATCAACTGCGTGGCCCAGGTCCTGTTCGCCGCGTCATTCGCGCTCGGCGAGGTCCTCGTGGCCAACCGCCGATTCGCGTTCTACGCCCTCGCGCCGGTCCTGTATTCCCTCGGGATCGTCCTCGGGACGGTCCTGTTCGCCGGGCGGTTCGGGATCTACGCGACGGCGTGGGGAGCCGTGGCCGGCGCCGCGGCGCACCTTGCGATCCGGGCGGTCGGCATCGGCCAGACGACCTTCCGGATCCGGCCGGCCAGCGCCTTCCGGACCTCCGCCTTCGGGGAGTTCATCCGGCTGATGGTGCCCCGGATGATCAGCCACCCGATCGAACCGATCACCGTGACCTACTTCACCATCCTGGCGGCGTCGCTCGGGGCGGGCAGCGTCAGTGCCCTGAACTTCGCGAGCGACTACCAGGTCCTGCCCGTCAGCCTGATCGGGGTGTCCTTCTCGCTCGCCGTGTTCCCGGTCCTGTCGGCGGCCTACGCCGAGGGGAACGTCGGGAGGTACCGCGCGGTCCTCGGCCGGAACCTGCTGACCATCGGGCTGCTCACGGTCGCATCGGCGATCGGCCTCTTCCTCCTGTCCGGGGTCCTCGTCGACGTGTTGCTCGGTGGTGGCCTCTTCGGTCCCGACGACGTCGCCCTGACGGCGAGCGTCGTGGCGGCGTTCGCGATCTCCATCCCGTTCGATGCGCTCGCCTACCCGCTCTCGCGCGGGCTGTATGCGACCCACGACACCATCCGCCAGGTCATCGCCTCGTTCGTCGGCCTCGGCGTGGTCGTCGCCGTGTCGCAGGTCCTGGTCGGCCCGGTCGGGATCGTCGCGATCCCGCTCAGCTACGCGGCCGGCATGGCGGCCAAGGACGCGCTGCTCGCGATCTTCCTGGTCGGCCGCGTCCGGACGATCCGACCGCCCGACCCTACGACACGCTGAGCGTCGGCACGACCGAGATGTAGAGGTCGTCGCGGTCCTTGTAGCGGCCCTCCGGCCGGTGCCACTTGAGGTAGTTGCGCTCCATCTCGGCGGCATCCTGGAACGTGCCCGGCGGATCGGACCGACCCCAGATGCTCGAGACCCGCGGATACCAGGGGTCGAGGACGTAGGCACCCGACACCTTGGCGTCCTTGAAGACGAGGGGATCGGCGTCCGCCCGAAAGCCGGTCATGACCCAGGTATGGGCGCCTCGCCAGGCCAGAAGGATGACTGGCGAGTTCGTCTTCAGGATCGCCTTCGCCGCATCCCGGAGGGCGCCGCTCCGCGTCTTGTAGGCACGGACCTCGTAACCGGGCGCGCCGTACTCGTCGAGCGCGAGGGCCATCGCCGCCGGTCCCCAGTCGCCGTTGTGGCTGTCGGCGTAGCTCTCCCACGTCCGGACCTTGCGTTGGAGCTCCTTCTGGAACGCGTCCGAGGTGTCGGCCAGGCCAAGCACGGCCAGGGTCATCTGGACGCCGGCCGGCGCGCACCAGGTGTCCTTGAGCTCGGACTTGAAGACGGTCTTCGGCTTGGACACGATGTCGATGTCGACGCGTTTGCGCTCGGGCGCGGGGGTCGGGGCCGGTGTCGGCTCGGGTGTCGGCTCAGGTGTCGCCGCGGGATCGAGCGGGCCGCTTGGCGTCGCCACCGGGATCGGCGTCGCGGTCGCCTCGGGCGCCTCCGACTCCTCTTCCTCGGGATCGGTCACCAGGAGGGTGCTGGGGGCGGGGCGATCCGGCGGCGGGCCGGCGAGATAGCGGTCCACGCGAGCGAGCAGGTGGTCGAACCGGTCACCGACCCCGAAGGCGTTGACGGCCACGGCACTCGAGCCGACGGCGAGGCCGAGCAGGACGACCATCGCCGATCCGGACAGGAGCTGCGTGCGGCGGCGGGGTCGGCTGAACATGCGGGGGCGGTCCTCCGGGGTCTGACATCCTACGGTCAATCGACGAAGCAGGCGTTGCGGGTGAGACGCCGACACCTGCCGGCGCGTTGCATCCGGTCACGGTTCCAGGTCGAACGTCCGCACGTGACGCGGCTGGAAGACCGCGATCGGCCGCCGGTCGAAGGTCGCGATCCGGCGGACGCCGAGCCGCTCGGCGGTCGCGACCAGGAGGGCGTCCGCCAGCCGCGGCCGATGCTCCGCGGCGGCCTCGAGGTGCTCGGCGGCACGGGTCATGTCGGCGTCGGTCGGGGCGATGAGCCGGATCCCGCCGCCGGTCACCGTACGGATCAGCGCCAGCGTTGCCTCGAGACCCAGTTCCCGCTGGAACAGGACGTCCAGCTCGGCCAGCGTGAGGTCGCCCAGCAACAGGGGTTCGTCGGCCCGCCGGAACCAGGCGATCGCGGCGTCGTGGTTCAGGTCGGCCTGGTCCGCGGCCGCAAGCACGGCACTGCCGTCGAGGAGGATCGCCACGCGGATCGCCTACCGGGAGACGGGCCGGCGGCGCACGGCTTCACGTCGGGCGATCGAACGGCCATCGAGGGACAAGCGACCGTGCTGACTCCGCCCGACCGCGAGGAAGGGCAGGTCGGGCGCTTCGTCGTGAACCTCGAGGAACGCCTCGATCGCGGCCGTGATGACCGCCGTCCGCGTGGTCCGGTGACGGGATGCGTACCGCCCGACGCGTTCGAGCAGGTCCGGGTCGGCGAGGATCGTCGTGCGTCGCGTGGTCATATGACGCCATATATGACACGTTGGCGCCCCGAGGTCAACCCATGCGACCATCGGGTCCCGTCCCCAACGACCGTCAGCCATCCCGTCCGTGTCAGCCGGAGGTCACCGTGGACCGCTTCGAACCGAATCTCCGCATCCCGGGTCCCACGGCCCTGCCGCCGTCGGTCCGCGTCGCCGGCGGCCGCCAGATGATCAACCACCGCGGCCCGGAGTTCGCGGCGATGCTCGAGCGGATCCTCACGGGCATGAAGCCGTTCTTCGGGACGAGCTCGGATGTGGCGATGATCACGACCGCCGGATCCGGCGGCCTGGAGGCGGCTGTCGTCAACACGCTGTCGCCGGGCGACACGGTGCTGGGCGTGTCGATCGGCTCGTTCGGTGACCGGTTCGCCAAGATCGCCAAGATCTACGGGGCGGACGTGACGAAGCTCGATGCGGAGTGGGGCTACGCAGCGGCGGCGGACGAGGTCCGCGAGCAGCTCAGGGCCGAGCCGGGCGTGAAGGCGGTGCTGCTGACCCACAACGAGACATCGACCGGGGTGATGAACCCGATCCGCGAGCTCGCCGCGGCCGTCCGCGAGGAGGCGCCCGACGCGCTCATCCTCGTCGACAGCGTCTCGGGCCTAGGGGCCGTGCCGTTCGAGATGGACGCCTGGGGCGTGGACGTGGTGGTCACCGGCTCGCAGAAAGCCTGGATGTCGGCGCCCGGCCTGGCCATGATCGCGGCCTCGCCGCGGGCGTGGACCGCGATGGAGAGCGCGACCATGCCGCGCTTCTATCTCGACCTCCAGGCCCATCGCGAAAGCCACGCGGCCGGTCAGACGCCGTTCACGCCGGCCATCGCGGTCGTCTACCAGGTCGACGAGGGCCTGCGGCTGATGGCCGAGGAGGGCGCCCCGGCGATCTTCGCCCGCCACGAGGCCTGTGCGGCCGCCGCACGGGCCGGCCTGGCCGCGCTCGGCTTCGAGTTGCTCGCCGACGCGAACGTCGCCTCGAAGACCGTGACCGCAGCGCTGATCCCCGACGACTTCGACTGGAAGGCCTTCAACAGTGAGGTGAAGCGACGCGGCGTCGTCCTCGCGGGCGGCCAGGGCAAGCTGACCGGCAAGATCTTCCGGCTCGGCCACCTCGGTTCGGTCACGGTCGAAGAGATCCTCGGCGCGCTCAGCACGCTCGAGTTCGCCCTGCTCGCGACCGGGCGGCCGGTCCGTCCGGGCGTGTCCGTGGCAGCCGCGCAGGCCGCGGCCGTCGAGGCCTACGGTCTCGCCGTCCCGGCGCCCGCCGGAGCCGGCGCGTGAAGGTCCTGGTCGCCGAATCGGTCGCCGCGGAGGGGCTCGAGGTCCTGGGCGGCGATCACGAGGTCGACGTGCGCACCGGTCTCTCTCGCGACGAGCTGTGCGCGATCCTGCCCGAGTACGACGCCCTGATCGTCCGCAGCCAGGTCCAGGTCGATGCCGCGCTGATCGCCGCGGGGACGCGCCTGGTCGTCATCGGGCGGGCCGGGGTCGGCGTGGACAACGTCGACCTCGACGCGGCGACGCGGGCGGGCATCACCGTCGTCAACGCGCCGACCGGCAACACGATCGCGGCCGCGGAGCACACCTTCGCGCTCCTCTACGGCCTGGCCCGCAAGACCGCGCCGGCCGACGCATCCGTGCGTCGAGGCGAGTGGGAGCGCGCGGCCTTCACGGGTCGGGAGCTGCGCGGCCGAACCCTTGGCATCGTGGGCATCGGCAAGATCGGGCAGGCCATCGCGGTCCGCGCCCGGGCCATGGAGATGACGGTCCTCGGCGTCGACCCGTTCGTCACCTCGGAGCAGGCGGCCAACCACGGCGTCGAGCTCGTCGAGATGGACGAGTTGCTGCGGCGATCCGATGTCGTGACCGTCCACGTCCCGCTGACGCGCACGACGCGCGGACTGATCGGCAAGACGGCCATCGCGAAGCTGAAGCCTGGGTCGATCGTGCTCAACGTCGCCCGTGGCGGCGTCCTCGACGAGGCGGCGGTCGCCGACGCACTCCGGTCCGGCCACCTCGGTGGCGCGGGGATCGACGTCTTCGACCACGAGCCACCGACCGGATCCCCGCTCCTCGACGCGCCGAACACGCTGCTCACGCCGCACCTGGGGGCCTCGACCGCCGAGGCCCAGATCCTCGTTGCGGAGGAGGTCGCCGCGCAGGTCCTCGACGTGCTGGAGGGCCGCAGCGCCCGGTATGCGGTCAACGCACCGCTCCTGACGCCGGAGACGGCCCGGGCGATCGCGCCATACCTGCCGCTCGCCGAGGTCCTCGGGCGCTTCTTCGCCGAATTCACGCGGGGTGGCCTCAAGACCCTGACCCTCGAGATCGCCGGCGACCTCGCCGCGTTCGACGGCACGCCGCTCACCGCCGCGGTCCTCCGCGGCCTGCTCGAGAACAGCACGATGGAGCGGGTCAACCTCGTCAACGCCGGCGCCCTGGCCAAGGCCCGCGGGATCACCCTCGTCGAGCGCAAGACGCCCGACGCCGGGGCGTTCGCCTCCCAGTTGACGCTCTCGACCGAGCGACGCGGGGTGACGACGACAGTGGCTGGCACGGTCGCGGGTGGCGAGCCGCGGATCACCCGCCTCGACGACTACCGCCTCGACATGGCCCCCGCCGAGGTCATGCTCATCACCCGGCACATGGACCGCCCGGGCACCGTCGGGCGGATCGGCATCATGCTCGGCGAGGCCGACGTGAACATCAGCGCGATGCACCTTGCCCGTACCCGTCCCCGCGAGGACGCGCTGATGATCCTGGCCCTCGACGATGACGTGCCCGACGGCGTCGCCGATGCGATCCGCGCGCACGAGAACGTCAAGGACATCTGGACGATCCGGCTCGGGAGCGAGCGCTGACCGGCTCGCCGATCCCGGCCGGGCTGAACGCGACGCTGGTCCTCGTCCGCCACGGCGAGAGCGAGTACATCGTCGCGGGGCGGTTCCAGGGCCAGGCCGAGACCCCGCTCTCGGACACCGGCCGCCGACAGGCCGGCCTGGTCGCCGAACGACTGGCCGACCTCGGGCGCTCCCCCGCCCTGCCGATCCCGACCGATGCGCCGCACGAGATCGTGCACTCCCCGCTGGGTCGGGCCGCGCAGACCGCGGCCGCGATCGCCGACACCCATCCGGCCCAGCCGGCCCTTCGGCCGGACCCGGATTTCTCGGAGATCGGGCAGGGCGAATGGGAAGGGCTGCATCGCGACGAGATCGAGGCCCGGTTCGGCGACACGCTGGCGGGCTGGCGCCTCCGGCCGACCGAGGTCTGGGCCCCCGGCGGCGAGTCGCTGGCCGCCGTCGCGGAGCGAGTCCGCGACGGCCTCGCGACGACGCTTGCCGGCCTCGTCGGCGGGGAGAGCCGCCCGCCGCGCGACCACGTCTCGGGCTACGGCCCGGCACGGCATGAGGGGCCGTGGAGCATCGTCGTGGGCCATGACGGCGTCTTCAAGGTCACGATGCTGACGCTGTTCGACCTGCCCCTCGAGCGGTTCTGGATGTGGTCGTTCGACCTGTGCGGGATCACGGTCGTCGAGCTGCGGGCCGGCCGACCGGTCATGCGGGCCCACAACCTGACGGGGCACCTCGCCCCGGTGCTCGATGCGGCGGTCCTGGCCGAGCGATCGGCCCGGGAGGCGACCGGCGCCCTCTGACGCCCGTCAGTGCCGACGGCGGCGGTCGCGCCGGCGGAACGCGAGGCGCAACAGGTTCAGCTTGAGCCGCCGCTCGGCGGCCTTGAGTGCCTGCAGCCGGTCCGTGTCGAGGATGCCCTGGCCGTAGGCGGTCTCGACCTTGGCGTGCGCGACCAGCTCGAGCTCCGGCCGGGCGATCGGCAGCACCTCGCCGAGACTCCCGGAGAACTCGTACACGGTCTGGGTGGGCCGCGGCCCGAACCCGAAGCGCGACGCGAGCCGCGTCACCGTCCGGTAGGCGTGGTCGGCGGTCGTGCCGCTACGCGGTCCGCGCTGCCACGCGATGAAGGCCAGGGCACCGACGATGACGAGGAGCAGGACGGTCATGCCGATCAGCGGCGCCGCGACATTGTTCGTCGTCCCGGCCCCGCCGCCCGTGACCTCGTCGGGGTCCCGGAATTCGTTGTCGCCGAAGCGCGACGGCAGGGGGATGCTGGGCAGCGGCCTCGCGGTGCCGGTGACGGGCGGACCCGACGGCAGGGCCTCCAGCCTGGCGACGCTGCCACCGGTCGGATCGAACGGCACCCAGCCGTACCCGGGGAAGTAGACCTCGACCCACTGGTGGCTCTGGCCGTTCTGGATCGTCTCCTCCCCGTTCGTCGAGCGCTCGCCGGGCAGGAATCCCTCGACGATCCGCGACGGGATGCCCTGCTCGCGCAGGAAGATCGCCATCGTCGACGCGTAGAACTGGCAATACCCCTGGCGGAACTGGGCGAAGCACTCGACCGATGAGATGTCCTTGCAGCCGCCCGTGAGGAGGTCGAGGACGTCGGTGTCGTACGTGAACAGGCGGGTCGGTCCCGAGTCACGGAATCGCTGCTCGAGGTAGCTCGCGAAGTCGTATGGCGTGAGCGAGGGCGCCTCCGTGACGAGCTGGTCGTACAGGGCCTCGGCGAAGCCGCCGGCCGGCATCGCCCCGTCGGGAACTTCGAGGTACAGGTCCGTGACCTCGACCGGATAGGCCGTGCCGGCCGCCCGCAGGTTCTCCTGGTTGAGCTCGCCGGCCCCGTTGCCGGCGATCGGCATGAGCGCGGTCACCGTGTACGGCCCGTTCCCGTCGCGCTCGATGCTGCCGATGAACGGACCGTCACCGATGAGCCGGACGATCGCTTTCTGGTCGAGCAGGTCCGGGATCAGGGGCGAGAGGATCTGGCGGCCCTGATACCGGGCGGGCGTGACCCGGAACGTCAGGGGCTGCGTGAGTTCGGGGTTCGGCGCCTCGGCCGTGTCCTGGAGGAGCACCTCGCCCGGCTGCCGCGCGGCCTCGGCACTGTCGCTCGTCTTCCAGCCGTTGAGCGCGAACTGGTCGAAGGTCACGACGCGCCAGTAGATGTCCCGCTCCTCATCGGGGGGCAGCTGGATCGTGGCCTCGAGCGAGTCGTCCGGGTTCCAGCGGCCGGAGATGCGCGTCCCCGACGGGTCGAAGTCGGCGCCGAGGGACACGCTGTTGCCACCGGTCGGCAGGAACTTCTGGAACGAGCGCGACAGCTCGATGAGGCTGGCGCCGACGCCGCCCCAGGCCCCACGCAGCGGATCCGAGGACGCGACGTTCGTGAGCAGCAGGGATCCGCCGATCGCCACCGCGATGAAGAGCGTCCCGCCGCGCAAGTAGACGCCGGAGATCGACGCCGGGTCGCCGATGCGCCGACGGAGCCACTCGGCCTGCTCCTCGAGGACGTGGTAGCGGATGAGGAGGAAGAGCGACGTCACGCTGTACACGACGAGCAGGGGGAGCTGGTCGCGCGTGGTGAGCGACATGTTGACGAGCGTGACCAGGCCCACCATCACGATCGCATTGAGCGGACGCCGGTGCCCGAACGTCGCGTAGGCCGCGAACATCGAGGTGCCCCACACGAACAGACCGAGCACCAGGAGGAAGTGGCCGTATTCGTTGGTGAGCTGCTTGTCGAGGACGACGAGGTCGATCACGGCCCGGACCAGCGACCGCGCGGTCGCCTCGAAGGCCGGGAGCGTGCTGCCTTCCTGGATCAGGACGTTGCCGACGACAAGCGGGACGATCAACGCGGCGAAAGCCGCCCCGACGAGATACGTCCGCCAGCGGCCCCATCCGACCTTGACCCCGATCAGCCCGGCGAACATGCCCAGGATGGCCATCGGGAGGAGGAGGTTGGTGAAGTCCTCGCGGGCAAGGATCGGCGCCACATCGTCGATCGAGATCGCCATCGTGGCGCACAGCAGGGCGACGAGCGCGACCGTCAACCAGCCTTCGGATGGGGCGAGTGTGAAACGGCGCGGTCCGTTCGGGCTCATCGGGTCAGGACCTCGCCGAGCTGGCGCCCGGGCGTGACCACGTGGAAGGGCAGCTCATACTCGGCGAGGGCGTGCCGCAGCGCGCGAGCGCGCTTGGCCGCCGCCTCCGCCTCGACCGGGTCGGCGACGACATGTCGGCCCGAAGCCGCCGCCTCAGCGGCCTGGCCGACCCGATCGTATTCGCCGACATCGAATGTGACGACGACGCACGCGACGCCCCGGGTGCGCAGGCTCGCGAGCGGTCGCACCCATGAGGGATCGAGCGACGGCGTGATCACGACGGCCGTCATCCCGCGCCGGAGGCGACCGACGGTGGAGATGAGCGTCTCGACGAGCGGGGCCTGCCCGTCGGCCTCGACGGCGGCGAGGAGCTGCATGATCTTCTGGTGCTGGCGGCCGCCCCGGTCGGCCGGCAGGAACGCGGTCCGGCCGGCATTCACCGTGAAGCCGACCGCCCGGTTCTCGGCGATCGCCTTGTCCGAGACGGCCGCCGCGACCCGGATGGCGGCCTCAGTCGTCGATTCATCGCCGCGGCCGCCGCCGATGCCCCGTTGCAGGTCGAGGATGATCCAGGCGTCCGCGGTCTGTTCCAGGTCGAATTCCTTGACCTGGAGTTCGCCGTGGCGGGCCGTCGTCTTCCAGTGGATCCGGTTCATCGCGTCGCCCGGGGCATACGGCCGCACCGATGTCGCGAGCGGCGTCGTCTGGAGCGTCCGCTCGGGCGACGCGTGGCTGCCCTCCAGGATCGCCGAGGGCAGTCGCCAGGCCGGGATCGGTTCAAGCCGCGGGTAGACGATGACCGAGACGCCCTGGCCCACGGTGGCCGCCGCCTCGAAGAAGCCGAACGGATCGCCGGTCCGGATGTGGAGCGGCTCGATCCGGAAGTGTCCGCGCCGCGAGAGCGGCACGCGGATGAGCCACGAGCGCTCACTCCGCCCCCCGAGCGTGACGGCCCGACCCGGCAGGGCGCCTGGCAAGGTCGTCGGGTTGTGGACCTCCAGCCAGAGCTTCGGTAGCCGGCTGCCGTTGCGGAGCGTGTAGGTGACCCGCATCCGGTCGCCGACATGGCCGTGCAACTGGCTGACCGCGTACCCGGCCTCGAGGTCGGTCAGGCCCAGGCGCACCAGGACGTAGGAGCCGCCGATGACCAGGATCGCGAGGTAGAGCAGGTAGAAGAGGTACGGAAGCCCGGTCGAGAACGCCGCGACGACGAGGAACGCGGTGACGAACAGCAGCTCGAGCCGGCGGATCATGCGTCCCGGCCCCCAGGCTCCATCCGGCCGACGATCCGGGTCCTAGGCGCCGGGAACGGCCGACGCGCCCGTCGGGCTGCGCAGGCCGGTCGGCCCGCCCGTCCCCGTGGGCCGGATGCCCTCGATCGAGGTGGTCTCGAGCAGTTCCCGGACGACCTGGCCGGCCTGGACGTCGTGGATCGACGAACTCGTCTTGATGATCAGGCGGTGCGCCAGGGCGGGCTCGGCCAGCGCCTTGATGTCATCGGGGATGACGTAGTCCCGGCCGAGGAGGCCGGCCAGCGCCTGGCCCGCCCGGTACAGGGCGATCGAACCACGCGGCGAGGCGCCCAGGTACACGTCGGGATGGCTCCGGGTCGTGCCGACAAGCCGAACGATGTAGTCGGCGACGCTCGAATCGACGTAGATCTCGCGGACGGCTTCCTGCATCCCGCGCAGTTCCTCGACCGTCAGGACCTCCTCGAGGTCCTCGAGCGGGTGCGTCCGCTTCTGCTCATCGAGGATGACGATCTCCTCGATCGGCTGCGGGTAGCCGAGGCGAAGGCGCAGCATGAACCGGTCCAGCTGTGCCTCGGGCAAGGCGAACGTGCCCTCGTACTCGATCGGGTTCTGGGTCGCGATGACGAGGAACGGATCCGGCATCGGGTAGGTCGTGCCGTCGATCGTCGCCTGACGCTCCTCCATGCATTCGAGGAGCGCGGACTGGGTCTTCGGGGTCGCCCGGTTGATCTCGTCAGCGAGCACGATCTGGCTGAAGATCGGGCCGGGGCGGAACTCGAACTCCTGGGTCTTCTGGTTGTAGATCGAGAGCCCCGAGACGTCTGACGGCAACAGGTCGGGGGTGAACTGGATCCGCCGGAAGGAGGAGCCGAGGCTCCGGGCGATCGCCTTGGCGAGCACGGTCTTGCCGGTGCCCGGCACGTCCTCGATGAGCAGGTGGCCGCGACACAACAGGGCGACCAGGGCCAGACGGACTTCGTGGTGCTTGCCGACGATGACGCGCTCGACGTTGGCGAGGACCCTGTCGCCGGTCTCCTGGATCTTGGTCATCAGCCTCTCTCGCGGGGTGGGCGACGCCGGGGGACGCCGCGGGCGGCGGGTTCGTGGGGTGCGACGAGCCCAGGAGGACTCATGTGTCGTCGCAGGATAGTACGTCTTGCCAGCGCGATAGGTTCCGGGCGCCCCTCGGTGAGGCGGCGCGGACCCTCAGGGTCGGGGCGGGCCGCCCTCGACGGCGATGGGCGGCAGCGCTGCGGGATCCGCGCGCTCGCGAGTCACGGCGTCAGGTCCGCCGGGTCGCGGGTACCGTCCCCCAACGGGACCCGCGACGCAGCGCCGGCGGACGAGCATCGGCCTCGAACGGGCGAGCCACCCGCCGCGCTGGCCGACCTGGGAGGGCGTCAAGCGACGGTCACGGCCCCCAGCCATCACCAACGCCTCACGTCCGGGTCTCCCACACCGGCGACAGTGACCCGGAACCGTGAACGCCGTGTCAGCGGGACGTCAACAGTCGTGGCCGGGTCCCCGAACCGGGTCCCGGTAGTCCTCCCGGGAATACGGCGGCCAGACCGCCCGTCGGCGGGACCCCACCCCCCGACGCCGATGCGTCTAGCCCCGCAGCAGCGTGAGCGCGCCGACCCAGGCGGTCATCAGGCAACCGATCGCTGCCATGACGGTGAGGAACGGCTCCCCGCCGATCCAGGCCGCGGCGGCGACGCCTCCGAACATCACGGCGAGGACCGCGGCGATGGCAGCCAGCCCGATCCGTTCCACCCACGGGCGACGTTGGCGCGCCGGCGTCGATCGATCGTCGTCGAGCGGGGCATCGTGGCCGTCGCCGCTCACTGGGTCCCGCGCAGGTAGCGCGTCATCAGGTCGCCCGCGATCGGGGCGGCGACCTCGCCGCCACGGCCGGCCTGCTCGACCAGCACGGCGATGACGACCGTCGGGGCCTCGGCCGGCGCGAACCCGATGAACCATGAATGGGGCTCACCCGTGCCACCGAGCTCGGCCGTGCCCGACTTGCCGGCCGTGGTGACGCCCGGGACCTTCGCGCCGGCCGTGAACTGCCGCCCGAGATCCCCCTCGACAGCCTCGACCATCGCGCGGTTGATGTCGCGGGCGTCCGCGGCATCGATGACCTGGCCCATGCGTTCGGGGCCGAAGACCCGGGGCTGGCCGCTCTTGCCGACCAACGACGTGACCAGCTTCGGCCGCATCAACGCGCCGTCGTTGGCCACCGTGGACGCCACCAGCGCCATCTGGAGCGGCGTCACGAAGGTCTCCGCCTGGCCGTAGGCGGCATTGGCCAGTTCGACGTCATCCGCGAAACCGCCGGGGCCCGACCCGTCGCCGTTGGTGACCTGCGAGATCGCGGTGGGCAGCTCGAACGGCAGCGGTGCATCGAACCCCATCCGGTCGGCAAAGCGTTTCAGGTCATCGCCGCCGGTCGCGAGGCCGGTGAGGGCGTACCAGATGTTGCAGGACACCTCGGTCGCCTCGACGAAGTCGAGCGCCTTGTTGCCGGTCTGCGGATGGTGCCCGTCGCGGATGCGGAAGCCATCGACGAGGAGGCCGTCCTCTTCGGCCTTGGGCTGCTCCTTGTATGTCGTGTCCGGCGTGATCGCCCCGGATCCGAGTCCGGCCACGGCGGTCACGACCTTGAACACCGAACCCGGGACATAGCGGCCCAGGGTCGCTCGGGGGAGCAACGGCTGCGTCTTGTCGTCGATCAGGGCCGCGAATGTCGAATCGGCCGTGGACGGGTCCGCGATGGCCGATGCGTCATAGGTCGGGGTCGAGGCCATCGCGAGGATCTCGCCCGTCCGTGGATCGAGCATGACGATCGCGCCTCGACGCTTGCCGAGCGCCCGGACCGCGGCCCGCTGCAGGTCGTACGAGAGCGAGAGCGTCAGGTCCTTGGGGTCGTACGGGGTCGCCCCGAACTTGCGGAAGGCATCGGCGAGCGGGTCGCCGGCAAGGCCGGACAGCTCGGCATCGAACGCCCGCTCGAGCCCGGCGGTGCCGTACCGCTGTGAGGCGTACCCGACGACGTGGCTGATGGCCGTGCTGGCATAGACGCGGTACAGCTCGCCGTTCGCGTCCTTCTTGTTGCGGGCGAGGACCTTCCCGTCGCGATCGAGGATCTGCCCGCGCGGGACCGTTCGTGAGGCGGCGATGACGGCCGGATCGTTCGGGGACCGGACGAGGTCCGGCGCTCGGACGACACCCCAGTAGCCGGCCGCGCCCGCGAGAAGGCCGAAGGCGAGCGACAGGGTCACCGCGACGTGCATGATGCCGCGCGACAGCGGCCGGACGCCCGTCCCGCTCGTGCGCATCAGGCGGCCCGCCAGCTGGTCAGGCGTCGCCATCGGCGGACTTCGGACGGCGGCGGCGGCGGTTCGACGCCCTTGTCGGACAGGGCCAGCAGGAGCCCGACGATGAGCGCGTTCGCGAGGAGCGACGAACCGCCGTAGCTGATGAACGGCAGGGTCACGCCGGTGAGCGGCAGCACCTTGAGGTTGCCCGCGGCGATGATGAACGCCTGGATGCCGACGACCAGCGACAGCCCGATCGCGAGCAGCGCCCGGAAGTCGTCCGCCGCGGCGGCGCCGATCCGCAGCCCCCGCTCGACGACGACGAGGAACAGGCCGAGGATCGCGAGGACGCCGACGATGCCGAGTTCCTCGCCGAGTGCCGCGAGCGGGAAGTCCGTGTGGACCTCGGGGATCGGGAGCCGGCCGCCCACCTCCGGCAGGCCCGCCCCGAGCCCGACGCCGACCAGCCCGCCCCGCGCGAACGCGTGCAGCGCCTGGACGACCTGGTAGCCGGTGCCAAGCGGGTCCGCGAAGGGGTCGAGCCAGAGGTCGAACCGGACCCGCACGTGGTCGAACAACTGGGCCATCAAGAGGCTGCCGAGCACGAACAGGGCCAGCCCGATGACGACGAGGCTGACCCGCCCGGTCGCGACGTACACGAGCGCAAGAAAGACCCCGAAGAACAGCAGGGCCGCCCCGAGGTCCCGCTGGACGACCACGATCCCGAGCGCGATCGCCCACATCGCCACCATCGGGGCGAGATACGGCAGCGGCGGCAAGCGAAGCGGACCGACCCGCGTGTCCTGCTCGACGAGCAAGGCGCGGTTCTCCGAGAGGTAGCCGGCGAGGAACACGACGAGGATGACCTTGAGCAGCTCGGACGGCTGGCCGCTGATGGGGCCGAACTGGAGGGTCAGGCGCGAGCCGTTGATCTCGCTCCCCATCACGAACGTCAGCAACAGCAGCCCGACGCCGATCGCCGCCCACGTGTACTTGTAGCGGCGCAGCCAGGCGTCGGAGCGGACGACGATCCCGAGGGTCGTCGCGATCGTGAGGGCCACCAGCAGCCAGACGAGCTGGACCTGGGCGAGACCGAGCTCCGTCCCGAAGAACGTCTGGGTGACGAGGTCCTGCGGCAGCCGTTGCATCAGCAGGAGCGAGATGCCGCCGAGCAGCCCGACGACCGGCAACAGCACCTGGTCCGTGCGCCGGCCGGCCAGCACCTGGGCGACGTGGGCCGTGGCGAGGGCCGCGAGGTAGATGGCCAGGGCGCCGGCGTCTGCCGGGACGAACGAGCCGGTCACGGTGGCCCCCAGCGACACGCTACCGACCAGGAGCGTGAGCGCGACCAGCAGGAGCAGCCGGGCCTCCTGCCATCTCGGGCGAGGACGGATCGGCCCGAGGATGCGCGGCAGGGTCGGCGCCGGGCGTGCCGTGCTGGGAGCGCCCGTGCTCATCGGCGCGCTCGCTCGAGCCGGAACCGGACCTGGCCGACCTGGACCTCGTCACCGAAGCTGAGCGCGGCAACCCCCTCGACCGGCCGGCTGTTCACGTATGAGCCGTTCGTGCTGCCGAGGTCCTCGAGATACCAGGCCCGACCGCGATAGGTCAGGATCGCGTGCTCTGCCGAGGCGAACGGGTCGTCGACGACGATGGAGTTGTTGACGTCACGGCCCAAGGTCGTGATCGCGTCGAGCGCGAAGACCTGCCCCGCCTCGGGTTCGCCGCTCGGCGAGGCGACGACGACCAGCCGGCCGAGTTCGCCGGTGCCCTCGTGCGTCGCCGCCCGCAGGTCGCGCAGCAGCGCCCGGACGACGCGGTACAGGAAGATGTACAGGAGGGCGAGGAAGAGGAACCGGATGACCCACAGGACGACGAGGTAGCCATCCATCAGTTCGTCGCTCCGTCGACCTCGACCTCCAACGTCGACGCCCCGATGCGGATCCGGTCGCCCGGGCCCAGGACGACCGATGTCACCCGCTCGCCGTTGACCTCGGTCCCGTTCGTGCTGCCGAGGTCGGAATACAGCAGGGTCCCGCGACGGCCGGCGATCCGCCCATGGTGGCGCGAGACGCGTTCGTCATGGAGGACAAGGTCGTTGTCGGTGGCGCGGCCGATCGTGAGGCCCGCGCCGACCGAGACCTCGCGGACGCCACCCCTCGGCTCGTGCACCCGAAGGCGAGCGGCGGGCGCGACGGCGATCGGCACGGTGTAGACCATCGTATGGACCGGGTCGCCGCGCTCACGCTCGTCGCCTCGAACGTCGTCCATGACCGGAGTGCGACCCGCGATCGGGTCGGCGAACCGGGCGTCCACGCGGATGTCGGCACGCAGGACGGTGACGTCGCCGAGCAGGTCGACGCGCGGCCGGTCGACGAGCGTGTAGTGGTGGGCCCGCGCGAACAGGAGGGCGGCGTCGGCCAGTTCAGCCGCGATCGTCTGCTCCATGTCGTCGAAGCCCGCGAGATCGTCCGGATGGAGGTGGACAACGAACCGATTCGGGACGAGTGTCCGGTCCGAGGCGGCCAGCCGTTCCGCTTCCATGGCGCGCTCGATCCGCCGCTGGAGCTGGACAGGCTGGAGTCTGGTCCGGAACAACCGAGCGGACGGGCGCTCGAAGAGTCGTTCGAAGAACCGCTCGATGGCGGTGAGCGGCGGCATGGTCGGTGGCACGCTACCAGAAGTTCCTCTGGAGGCCCCCGGCCCGCTGCAGACCGCACCGGACTATCCGCCGTGGAGGCCGGTACCCCCGTTGGGGGAACGTCCAGTGCCGTGCGATATACTCTCGCCCCTGTTCGGGGTGGTCCGACCGCCCCAGCATGTCCAGCGCCCATCCGGGGACCCGATGGCCGAGATCCTGACCGAATCCTTCTGCGAGCGATGCGGCTCGCGCTATACCTTCGAATCGGCGGTCCCGCGCGCCCGGCTCCGAGGCGTCAAGGTCCTCTCGCGCGGCCTCAAGAACTTCGTCCTCGATGACAAGACCTCGATCGACGAGGCCATGGCGGCGGCTCGAGACGATACCGACCGCTCACTGACCTCGCACCAGCTCGAAGCGTTCCACAAGACCTTCAACTTCTGCATGCAGTGCCGGCAGTACATCTGCCCGAACTGCTGGAACGACGGCGAAGGCCGGTGCCTGACGTGCGCCCCGACGCTCGGTCGCGGCATCCTCCCCTCGCCGTTCCCCCACCTCGACCCGTCGGCTGGCATCGCCCCGGCTCCCGAGGATGGCCTGGCAGCCGCCGCGATGAACGGTCACCAGCACGTCGCCGACGAACCGAGCGGCAACGGCTTCGACGCGATCGGCCGCCTCGACACACTCACGGAGGCGGCCGCCTCGACCGCGCCGACCGAGCTCGTCGGGTCGAGCGAGGTCGAGGCACGCGCTGTCGCCGAGCCGGAGGTCGCGGCGCCGTCGAGCCCGGAGCCCACCATCGACATCGAGGCATCTGCGTCAGCTCCTGCGGCCGACGCCTCCGCCGCCGAGCCCGAGCGCTTCATCTATGACCCATACGATCCGCCGCCGCCCGCCCCGCCGGAGGCGGTCGTCGTCGAGGCCCTGGCCGTCTCCGCGGAGCCCGAGGTGGTCGCCGAGGCCGCCCTTGAGCCCGAGGTCGTCGCCGAGGCCGTGACCGATGCGCCGACGGCGGAGATCATCGCCCAGGCCGCCCTTGAGCCCGAGGTCGTCGCCGAGTCCGTGGCCTCGTCAGATGAGGTCCAAGCCGCGTCGGACCATGCAGCGGCCGTGGCGGCCCATACCAGCCTCGTGCTCGCCGGCCTGAAGCCAGGTGAGAGCCTTGACGACGCACTCGCGGCATTCGAGGCCGAGCCGACGGAGGCCGAGGTCACCGATGTCGTGGCGGCCGAAGCCGAGGCGACCGCGACCCCGGATCCGGTCGATGCGTCCGATGCCACCGTCGAGGCGGCCGCGATCCAGGAACCGGTCGACCACCATTTCCTCGAGGCGGCGGCGATCGCGGCGCTTGCGCGGACGCCGGACGAGGCCGAGACGACCAAGGCACCCGAGGCCGCCGAGCCCAGCGAACCGGCCGACGCGATCCTGGCCGCGGATGCGCCTGCCATCGATGCGCCTGCCATCGATGTGCCTGCCGTCGATGCGCCTGCCGTCGATGCGCCTGCCGCCGATGCCTCGGCCGAGGCCGCGGCCCCGGAGCCCGTGGCCGTCGTCGAGCCCCTTGACGAGATCCCGATCGGCGAGCCCGTCGCCTTCGAAGCCGCGGCGGACGTCCCACCCGACGCCGAGCCCGAGCCTGCCTGGCACGCCGAGCCGCTCGACGACATCATCCCCGCCGAGGCCGCGGAGACGCCGGCCGAGGCCCTCGAACCGGCGGCCGTCGAGGCCGCCGTGGTCGAGTCGGCCGTCGAGGCCGCGCCCGAACCGGTCGTCGCGGAGGAACCGGTCGTCGCGGAGCCTGCTGACGAACCCACCGCCGTCGAGGCGGCCCCCGAGCCCGCAGCACCGGCCATCCCCGACCCGTCCGAGATCGCCGCGGCCGCCGCGGCCGACGACATCGTGGCCCAGCCGACGTGGTCGATCCTGGCCCCGGACCCGAGGCCGGTCACCGATGTCCCGGGCCCGCTTGCCGACGGCCCCCCGCCGACCATCGAGCCGCTGGCGCCCGCCGCCATGGCCGCGCCCCCGACATCGGCGGAGCCGAGTTGGCCGGCCCAGCCGCAGTGGCCGGATCCGCAGCCGTCGACCGGTCTCCCCTTCCTGGGTCGACCCGTCATGCCGACGGGTGGCGTCGACGCCCTCTGGGCCGAGTCGAGTCAGGCGGTCAGCGCACCGAGGGCCGGCACGGACAAGCCAGCCGGTGGCGTCCAGCCGTGCACGAGCTGCGGCCTGTCACTCTCCGCTTCCGCCAGGTTCTGCCGGCGGTGCGGGACGTCCCAGGTCGGCTGACCCGGGCTCGCCCACGCCGACCGCCGCGCGTCGGTCCGCCTTCGAGGCGGCGTCCTCCCGAACCCGTACCCAGGCCGCGCCGTAGAGCACCGCCTGGAACGTGAATGACAACCAGACGAGGGCGACGAACGCGGTCGCGAGCGAACCCGCCAGTGCCGCGGCCCCGACGAGCCGTGGCGCGATGAACACGAAGACCTGGCTCAGCACGACGGCGATGACCGCGACGACCGCGGCCGGCAGGAGGATCGACCTCCACTTCGGGGCCCGCGGCGGCACCGTTCGATACACCAGCGTCATGACCCCGAAGGCCACCGCCAGCACGACCGGCGGCGACGTCAGCACCCTCGACAACGTGCGCCCGGCCGGCATCGTGTCAGGCAGCCACGCGTCCGCGACACTCGAGAGTCCGACCAGGACGATGAGCACCACGACGATGCCGATGAGCAACGCGACCCAGACGAATCCACGGGCCGTTCGCCGGAAGATGTCCCTCTCCGGCTCAGCCGAGAAGATCCGTGAGAAGGCGACGTCGAGCGTCACGTAGAACTGGCTCACGGTCCAGATGAGGCCGACGATGCCGATCAGGGAGGTCAGGGCCGCGCCGCTCACGAGTCCATCGAGCGCACCGTCGATCAGGTCCTTGAGCGGCGGGAAGACCGAAGCCAGGCGCATCCGCCAGCTCTGCCTGGACGTCCGGGCTGTTGACCAGCCAACCGGCGAGGCCAAGGGTCACCAATGCGATGGGGATGGTCGCGAACAGGGCCGCGAACGCCAGGCCGTTCGCGAGCAGCCCGCCCGCCGCATGGCCGTATGTGTCCATGACGGCCCGGACGAGTGCGACGCGCGGCCGCTCGAGGAACCGCCCGAGGATCGCGCCCGGATCCATGGGTCGCCCGATCAGCTCCCCAGGTCGTCGAACAGGGCGGGCTGGAGATCGTCGGCTCGCACGCGTCGGGGCGCAGCGATCAGGGCCCGGACCTCTCCGCGCCTCACGAACCGGCGGCCACCCAGTTTGATGCTCTGGAGACGCCCGGCCCGCGCCCAACTGCCGATCGTGGCGGGCGTGAAGTGGACGTTCGCGGCAGCCAGGATCTCGGCCGCCTCGACCAGCGTGATCCAGTCAGCCGGTGCGGCCACGTCAGTCGCCGCCCTTCTCTGCGGTGCTCTTGTCGACCTTCTCGACCTTGTCGGCCTTGTCGCCGCCGGAGCCGCTCGTGTCGCTCTTCCGTTCGGTCGTCACCGTGGATGTCGGGGCCGTCGTGCGCGTGGCATCGTCACTGCCGCCGGTGCCGCTGTCGCCGTCCTTCTTCGACGAAGAAGACGTGGCGCGTCGCTCCTTCTTGGCCCAGCCGGACCCCTTGTAATGGACGGCCGGAGCCGAGATGGCCTTGCGGACCGGTCCGCCGCCACACAGCGGACACTCCGTCGGGCTCGAGGCGTAGACGCCGTGGACCACCTCGAACCGTCCCTTGCAGTTCGCGCACTCGTAGTCGTAGATGGGCATTCGGGCGATCGTCGGGCGGCGTCAGCCGCGCAGCAGGCGCATGCCGCACTTCGGGCAGTAGAACGCTCGCTCGTGCGCCGAGGCGAACCCGCAGTGCGCGCAGACGAGGCCACCCCGCCCGGCTGCCGGCACGGGTCGCTCGATCTGGGTCATGCCCTGGGCGTACTGGCTGGCCAGGATGTTCGTGAGGATGCCGGACAGCAGCTTGGCCCCGATCCGATCGGTGTCGCCGCGGGCCCCCCGACCGCCCCATCCCACGACCGCGCGGCAGATCATGTCGCCGGTCGCCTCGTCCCAGTGGGACGCGACGCCCCCGACGATCGCGTTGTACTCGGGATAGCCGGCGGTGTCGATCTCGCCGTCGAGCAGGGCGCAGGCGAAGGTGTCGAAGGCCAGGTCGACCGCGTCGATGGATTCCAGCACGACCAGCGCGTGCCGCGTGATCGGCGAGTGGACGTGATGCGCGTTGAGCCACTGCATCGCTTCAGACGGGCGCGCGATCGTGGGGGTGGCCTGGCTGAATTCGATCGCCAGCGGCGCCACGACCTCGATCTCCGACTGGGCGAGCCCGGCCAGCATCACGGGCAGTTCGGCGAGCGTCTTGGGGCCGGACTTCATCCGGACGCCCTCGCTGCTCTTGCCGGCGTAGTACAGCTTCAGTTGGTGGTCCTGGGCGACGACCTCCTCGGGCATCGACAGGCCGGACAGGCTCGGCGTAGGCGCGACGGGCGTCGGCGATTCCGCCGCGGTCTTTCGCTTCAGGAATTCGAGCGGCACGAGGGGGTCTCCAGAGGAACGACTGGCTGCGCTGGCATGGTAGCAGGCCCCACTCAGCTGGCCTCGGCGACCGCCACCACTCCCTCATATCCGCGCAGTCGGGTGAGCGATCCACCGACCAACCGCTCCGGCACGTCCCGCTGCGTCCCGACGACAGGCCGCCACGCGGTGACACCGCGGCTCGTCGGCACGCGAACGGTGGCGCCGTCCGGGCCGAACGCCATGATGACCATCACGGACGCACCGCGGCCCGATCGGGTGTAGACGAGGACTGTCGGGTCGCCGCTCGAGCGGAGGCGCGTGTCGCCGTCCTGCAGCGATGGCAGGTCGCGGCGAGCGGCCAACAGCCGGCGATAGCAGGCGAAGACCGAGTCCGGGTCGCGGGCCTGGGCGGCCACGTTCCGTGTCGCGACGTCCGGGCCGAGGCGAAGCCACGGTCGTCCGGTGGTGAAGCCCGCGCCCGGCCCATCGGTCCAGGGCATGGGTGTCCGGCCTTGCGATCGATCCCACCACACGAAGTCCGGTTCGACGCGCGCGGCCGGAGGATCCACGCTCTCGTCCGGCGGGATCGGGACATCGCCCATTCCGATCTCCTCGCCGTAGTAGAGGAACGGGGTCCCCCGGATCGTCAGGAGCAGGACCGCCGCCGCCTTGGCGATGGCGTCCTGGTCCTCGGCCGGCGCCCCGATCGAGGCCGTCAGGCGGGAGGCGTGCCGGGGCTGATCGTGATTCGACAGGACCGCGGTCGGCCACCGGTCGGGACCAAAGGCCCGCTCTCGGCGCCGGATGGCAGCGGCAAAGGCGTCCGCTCGCCACGGACGTGTGATCAGCTCCCAGTCGAAGACGAGGTGACGGTCGACGGTGAGGGCGGCCGCTCCTTCGGTGGTGCCGGCGAACAGCTCCCCGACGCTCATCCGTCCCGGTTCAGCATCGACGATGGCCCGGAACCGCCGGACAAGGGCTGGCAGGTCCGGCTGGTCGAAGTCATATCGATGAACCTGTCGGTCCCAAGCGGTCGTGCCACGTCGCGGCGGATTGGATCGCATCGCCGGGTCCTTGAGGAACACGTTGAAGGTATCAAGACGGAAGCCGTCCACGCCACGCGACAGCCACCCGCGGACCATCTCGAACTGGGCGGCCTCGACCGCCGGGACGCGCCAGTCGAGCTCGGGCTGCTCGGGGAGGAACGTGTGGTGATAGAACTGGCCGCGGCGGTCGTCGAAGGTCCACGCCGGTCCGCCAAACCAAGAAACCCAGCCGTTCGGCGGGAGCGGCCGCCCATCCGGATCCTTCCCCACCGGGTCGCGCCACAGATACCAGTCAGCGCGGCCGCCGGCCAGCAACGCCCGGGACTCCTCGAACCAGGGATGCTGGTCGCTCGTGTGGTTCATGACCAGATCAAGGATCACGCGGATCCCGCGCCGATGGGACTCCTCGACCAACCGATCGAAATCGCCGTCCGAGCCGAGCAGGGGATCCACCCTGGAGTGGTCGCTGACGTCGTATCCGCCGTCGATGCCCGGCGACGCGTAGATCGGTGAGAGCCATATGGCGTCGACACCCAGGCCGTCCGGCCCGAGGTGATCGAGGTGGTCGATGATCCCGCGCAGGTCGCCGGTCCCGTCGCCATCACGATCGGCGAAGCTCCGCGGATAGACCTGATAGATGACTCCGCGGCGCCACCAGTCGTGGCCGAAGCGAGCCGAACCCGCGGGCCATGGCTGGCGTCCTCGATCGGTCAAGGGCGTCCTCTCCCTCCGTTGCCCTATTGCCGCGTTGTTGTCACGCGATCCGCGGCTGATGAGCCGCGAGCGCAAACGTTCGGCCTTGACAATGTGCCCGACAGGCGTCATTGATACGCGTTACTGATACGCGTTACTGACACGCGTTAGTCGACCACGTCGACGGCGCGTCGTCAAGGAGGAGGAGCGGTATCCGACGGATGCCGAAACGACCGACGAGCGCCGATGTCGCCATTGCGGCCGGGGTCTCCCGTACCACCGTCTCGTTCGTTCTCAACGACCGCGCCGACGTCAAGATCCCGGCGGCGACGCGTGAGCGCGTCTTCGCCGCCGCCGATCGCCTCGGGTATCACCCGCATGCGTCGGCCCGGCGCCTGGCGGGTGGCCGCAGTCACATCGTCGCGTTGGTCCTGCGCCAGAGCCCCGAGCAGATCGCCGGTGACGCCGTCCTCGCCGAGACCCTCCGCGGGTTCGTCGCCGCGGCGCGGACCGAGGGCTTCCGGGTCATGGTCGAGCCGCTGGCGCCCGACGGTCCGTATGCGACCTACACGGCCCTCCTCCGCGCCCAGCACGCAGACGGGCTCGTGATCTCGGGTCCTCGCGTCGACGATCCATCGCTGCTCGAGCTGGTCCGCGACGGGTTCCCGATCATCCTCCAGGGATCGCTGCCGGATGTCTCGGTGCCCAGCGTCGACGTCGACAACGTGGCCGGTGCGCGAGGTGCCGTGGAGCACCTGATCGCGCTGGGTCACCGACGGATCGCCTGCATCACGAACGCGCCGCTGGTGTACACCGCCGCGCAGGAACGGCTCGCAGGATACCGGGCGGCGCTGAGCGGGGCCGGGCTGCCGATCGACGAGACGCTGATCCGCGAGGCCGCCTTCGACGCCCCGAGCGGCCATGCCGCCATGGCTCGCCTCCTCGCGGCGACGACATTCGATGCGGCGTTCGTGGCCAGCGACGTCGTCGCCCTCGGCGCCATCGGCGCCCTGCGCGCGAACGGGCTGCGCGTCCCTGATGACGTGTCGATCGTCGGGTTCGACGACATCCCCCTCGCTGGGTATTTCGACCCTCCACTCACCACGGTCCGGCTGCCGGCCTTCGAGCTCGGGCAGGCAGCCGGCCGAGCGCTTCTGGAACGGATCGCCGATCGGGCGGTCCCGGCTCGGACGCTGCTTCAGACTGAGCTCATCGTGCGTGCCTCGACGGCTCCGTCGTCGAAGGCGTCAGCGACCGGCGCGGCCTGACCCCGCCGACGACTGTGACCCAGGGAACGGCCCGGACGACCAGGCCGATGTTCCGGGAAAGGAGAAACGACATGGAGGAGCGGACATTCCGGCGGACCAGATTCGCCGGTCTGCTGGCCGTGGTGGCGATGGTCGCCATGGCCTGTTCGTCGGGCACTGCCAGTGGCAGCCCGGCGGCATCAACCGGGGCGAGCGCCCCGCCAGCCACCAGTGCCGAGCCCGGAGCGAGTGCTTCCGGCGCGGCCGGCGGCTTCGCCTGCGAGAACATCGGCGGCGAGGTCACGGTCTATGCGACCTGGACCGGCGCCGAGCAGGACAACTTCGACGCGATGATGGCGCCGTGGCTCGAATGCAGCGGCGTGACCATGAACTACACCGGGCAACGCGACCTGGGCGGCGCCCTGACGGCGGCCATCGCCGGCGGCAACCTGCCCGACGTGGCCGGTCTCCCGGGCCCGGGCCTGATGCAGCAGTGGTATGCCGACGGCGTCCTCCTGCCGCTCGACTTCGTCGACTTCGCGGCCTACGAGGCCGCCACGCCCCCGGGTTTCGCGGCCCTCGGGAAGGCCCCGGACGGGAAGCTCGCTGGGATCTTCACCAAGGGCGCCGTCAAGGGCCTGATCTGGTACAACACCGGCGTCTGGAAGGGCGGAGCCCCGGCGACCTGGGAGGAGCTCAAGACCGCTGCGGCCGCTGCCGCGACCGGTGACGCCAAGACGTGGTGCATCGGCCTCGAATCCGGCGGCGACTCGGGTTGGCCCGGGACCGACTGGATCGAGGACATCGTCCTCCGCCAGGCCGGGACCGCCGTCTATGACGGCTGGGTCGCTGGCACCACGCCGTGGACCGATCCCGCCATCAAGGCCGCGTTCGAAGAGTTCGGGACCGCCGTCGCGAACGCACACGGCGGGACGGACTTCGTCAACGCCACGGCATTCGGCAAGGCCGCGAACCCGATGTTCACGGACCCGCCCGGCTGCCTCTTCCACCACCAGGCAAGCTTCATCACCACGTTCTTCGAGTCCGAGGCCGGGGCGACAGCCGACCAGTTCGACTTCTTCCCCTTCCCGGACATCGATCCCGCCAACTCCGGCGTGACCGGTGGCGGGGACCTCTTCGGCATGTTCAACGACACACCCCAGGCCCAGTCGATGATCCAGTACCTGCTGACGCCCGAGGCGCAGCAGATCTGGGTCGAGAAGGGCGGGTTCATCTCGGCGAACAAGAACGTCCCGCTCGAGGCGTACCCGGACGAGGTATCGCGCAAGTCGGCGGAGATCCTGGCGAACGCCCAGACATTCCGCTTCGACGCTGGCGACCTCATGCCGAGCGCGCTGTCGGCGGCGTTCTTCGATGCCATCGTCGCGTACGTCGACGACCCCTCGAAGCTGGACACCATCCTAGCCGACCTCGAGGCGGTCTCGGTGGACGCTCGGAAGCCGTAGCCATCGCCTGGGTGGTGGCCGGTCCGCGGCCGGTCACCATCCAGCGCAATCGGAGGGCCTACCGTGCTCGACGCACTGCTCGAGAACCGGCTCCTGGCCGCCGCGATCGTGGTCGTGGCCGTGCCGGCCGTGCTGATCGGCTACATCCTCCTGATCGAGGCGATCCTCCGGCGCGTGCCCCGACGGATGGCAGCCGGGCTGCGTCCGTGGCTGTGGCTCGCGCCGGCACTGACGTTCCTCGGCGTGTTCCTCGTCTATCCGACGATCGCCACGATCATCCGGAGCTTCCAGAACCGACGGGGCAACGACGTGGTCGGACTCGAGAACTACGAGTGGTTCTTCAGCCAGACCGACACGCTCATCGCCCTGCGCAACAACGTCCTCTGGGTCGTCCTGTTGCCGCTCCTGGTCGTCGGCCTCGGCCTCCTCGTGGCCGTGCTCGTCGACCGGGTCCGCTATGAAAGTACCGTCAAGTCGATCGTCTTCCTGCCGCTTGCGATCAGCTTCGTGGCGGCGTCCGTGATCTGGCGGTTCATGTATGAGCTCGACCCCAACATCGGCACCCTCAACGCCGTCGTGGCGGCGGCGGGCGGTGACCCCGTGGCCTGGCTCATCGAGCAGCCTTGGAATAACCTGTTCCTGATCATCGTCGGCGTCTGGCTGTTGACCGGGTTCGCCATGGTCATCCTGTCGGCCGGGCTCAAGGGCATCAGCACGGAGCTGCTCGAGGCGGCCCGGGTCGACGGCGCCAACGAAAGGCAGGTCTTCCGCGGGATCGTGCTCCCGCTCCTCGCACCGACGATCGCCGTCGTGGCGACCACGGTGATCATCTACGCGCTCAAGACCTTCGACGTCGTGTACACGATGACCAACGGCAACTTCGACACGAACGTGATCGCCCTCCTCATGTACCAGGAGCTCTTCAACAACGGACAGCCCGGACGCGCGGCCGCCGTCGCGGTGATCCTCTTCGCGGCGATCGTCCCGGTGATGTACGTGAATATCCAGCGCTTCCGACAGCAGGAGGCGATCCGATGACCGGCGCCCCGATCCCGGCGGCAGAGATCGCCGAGGCCAACGTGGCTCGACCGCGCACGGCACAGCGGACCGGTCCGAATCTCGGTCGGTGGTTCCTCCACCTGTCGCTCCTCGCGCTCATGGTCATCTGGGCCATCCCCACGATCGCGCTGCTGGTGGCGTCGTTCCGACCCGCCGCCGCGACGAACACGAGCGGCTGGTGGACGGCATTCACTCCACCGTGGGAGTTCACCTTCGAGAACTACGAGTACGTGTTGGGTCGGGCCGGGATCGACCAGGCGTTCATCAACAGCATCATCATCACGATCCCCGCGACCGTGATGGTGGTGATGATCGCCGCCTTTGCGGCGTACGCCTTCGCCTGGATGGACTTCCCTGGTCGGAACGTCCTGTTCGTCATCGTGGTAGGGCTGCTGGTCGTCCCCCTCCAGATCACGCTCATCCCGGTCCTGACCTTCTTCCGCGACTTCCAGCCGGCAGGGATCGAGATCAACGGGACGATGTTGGCCGTGTGGCTCGCCCACACCGGGTACGGTCTGCCGTTCGCGATCTACCTGTTGCGCAACTACTTCGGCGGCCTGCCGAGGGAGGTCTTCGAATCCGCGGCGATCGACGGCGCGAGCCCCTCGACGTCGTTCTTCCGCCTGGCCATCCCGATGAGCGTCCCGGCCCTGGCGTCGCTGATCATCTTCCAGTTCCTGTGGGTCTGGAACGACCTGCTCGTCGCTCTGGTCTACCTCGGCGGTGCGTCCGAGAACCATCCACTGTCGGTCGTGCTCGCGAACCTCACGACGTCGTTCGGGGGCGGCTGGCAGTTCCTCACGGCAGCGGCGTTCATCTCGATGATCGTCCCGATCATCGTCTTCGTCGCCCTCCAGCGGTACTTCGTCCGGGGGATCACCGGCGGAGCCGTCAAGGGATAGGCCATGGCTTGACGGGCGGGTGACTCCTCCTTCGCCCGCCCGTCAACGCCCGAGCCGGTCCCGCAGCCGTTCGACCTGCTCGCTCAGCTCCGTCTCGAGGGCCCTGGCCCCCTCGACGACGGCCGGCGGCGCCTTGGCGAGGAACGCCTCGTTCGACAGCCGGTCGCGCGCCGCAACGAGGCGCGTCCCCGCCTCCTCGAGCTCACGTTCGAGCCGGCTTCGTTCGAGTGCGGCGGCATCGGCATCGGGCGCTGCCGGCCGGATCGCGGCCTCGAGATCGCCACCCGGGACGATGACCGCGAGATCGCCGGGGGTGACGACCGCGTGGAGCGCCTCGGGCGTGAGGACGCGATGGAGCGGCCGGGCTCGCGCGAGGCGCTCGATGCCCGGTCGCAGGGACTCGAAGACCTCGCCGAGCCCGATCGGCACGTAGACCCACGTCTCGAGCCGGTCCGCGGCCGGCAGCCTGGCGGTCGCGCGGGCGTTCCGGAGGACCGTCACCAGGCCGATCAGCGCCTCGAGCTCGGCCTCCGCCACGGGATCCCGCTCCCCCACTCCGGGCCAGCGCGCGACGATCAACATCGCGGGGTCCGACTCGCGATGCGGCAAGGCCGCCCAGAGCGCCTCCGTGACGAACGGCATCACCGGATGGAGGAGCCGCAGGTACGTGTCGAGCACTTCGACGAGGGTCCACCACGTGGCCTCGCGGACGTCGGCCGAGAGCGTGTCGTCGGTGAGCCGGACCTTGGCCAGCTCGACGCCCCAGTCGCAGAACTCGTTCCAGATCGCGTCGTACAGGATGCGGGTCCCTTCGCCGAACGCGTAGGCGGCCATCGCCTCGTCGACCGCCTCGGTCGTCGCCGCGGCCCTGGACAGCAGCCATCGCTCCGTCGGACCGAGGTGGCGGGCATCGGGCAGGCGGCGCTCGGCGCCGTCGGGGATCGTGGCCGGCCGGGCGCCGACGACGTACCGCGCGGCGTTCCAGAGCTTGTTCGCGAAGTTCCGGGCGTTCTCGAGCTTGGCGGCCCCGAAGCGCTGGTCCTTACCGGGCGTCGCGCCGTGGATCAGGGCGAACCGCAGGGCGTCCGCGCCGGACTCGTCGATGATGCCGAGCGGGTCGACGACGTTGCCCTTGGTCTTCGACATCTTCTGGCCGAGCGGATCGCGGATCAGGCCGGACAGGTAGACGGTGTGGAACGGTTCCTGGTCGGTCAGGTGCAGGCCGAGCATCATCATCCGGGCGACCCAGAAGAAGATGATGTCGTAGCCGGTCTCCATCACCGAAGTCGGGTAGAAGCGGCGATAGTCGGCCGTGTCGTCCGGCCAGCCGAGGGTCGAGAACGGCCACAGGCCCGAGCTGAACCAGGTGTCGAAGATGTCCGGGTCCTGCTGCAGCTCGTCCGCCGCGCGCCCACACACCTCGCAGGTGGCCGGCCCGTCCTCGTCGGGCGACACCGTCACGTGGCCGTCCGGGCAGTACCAGGCCGGGATGCGGTGGCCCCACCACAGCTGGCGGCTGACGTTCCAGTCCCGGATCTCGGTGAGCCAATGCTCCCAGGTCTTCTCGAAGTGCTCCGGCAGGATCCGGGTCCGCCCGGAGCGCGTGGCATCGAGCGCGCGCGCCGCGAGCGGCGCCGTCCGGACGAACCACTGGGTCTTGAGCCGCGGTTCGATGATGTCGTCGCTGCGCTGGCAGTGGCCGATGACCATCTCGTGCGCCACCGAACCGGCCAGGTCGCCCCGAGCCTCGAGGTCCGCCACGATCCGACCTCGGGCCTCGGACCGGTCGAGGCCGTCATAGGGCGTGCCGGTGCCGGCGATCGAGGCGTCGTCGGCGAGGATCGTGATCGATGCGAGGCCGTGGCGCAGGCCGACGGCGTGGTCGTCGTGATCGTGGGCCGGCGTGATCTTGAGTGCGCCGGTCCCGAACGCCGGATCGACGGCCTCGTCCGCGATGATCGGCACGTCGCGCTCGACGAACGGGATCCGCACCTGGCGACCGACGAGGGTCGCATACCGCGGGTCGTCCGGGTGGACCGCGACCGCGGTGTCGCCAAGGATCGTCTCGGGGCGGGTGGTGGCCACGGTGATCGTCGCGTCGGGGTCGGGCGCTCCGCTCGCCGTGTCGAGCAGGTGGTAGTGGACGGACCAGAGCGTCCCGGTCTCGGGGCGGGCGACCACCTCGAGGTCGCTGACGCTCGTCAGGCAGCCGGGGCACCAGTTGACGAGTGCCTCGGTCCGGTAGGCCAGACCGTCCCGGTAGAGGCGGTCGAACGCGACCCGGACCGCTTTCGCCGAACCCTCGTCCATGGTGTAGCGCAGCCGGCCCCAGTCGAACGACCCACCCACCCGGCGTTGCTGGCCGAGCATGACCGGCCGGGTCGAGTCGCTGAACGCGCGCATCCGCTCGAGGTAGCGTTCCCGGCCCAGGGACTGCCGGCCCTCGCCCTCCTTCGCGAGGATCGCGTCGAGGACGACCTGGGCGGCGATGCTCGCATGGTCGAGCCCGGGCAGGAACAGCGCCGCGTGCCCGCGCATCCGGGCGTGGCGGATCATCAGGTCCTCGACCGCGGTCCGCTGGGCATGCCCCAGGTGCAGCGAGCCGGTCACGTTGGGCGGTGGCTGGATGATCGTGAAGGGCGGCAGGTCCGGATCGGCGGTGGAGCCCGCGCCGTCGGGCGCGAAGACATCCGCGGCGAGCCAACGCTCGTAGATCGCGTTCTCGACCTCGCTCGGGGTGTAGGTCTTCGCGAGTTCGCCCATCGTTTCCCTCGAACATGAAATGGCCCGCTCGTCCAGCGGACGAACGGGTCGTGGTACCACCTGCTGGTTCGGCGCTCGGGGTCGATCGTTCATCACGATCCGCCGGGTCCGGGCACCCTCTGGGCGCGCTATCGGGCGCCGACCGTCACGGCTCGCGAGCGACCTTCACGCCGTGGGTCCCGCGCGGCTCGCACCGTCCCGCGCTCGCTCCGGGAACCCGACCCGGCGCTACTCCTCTCGGTCCCTGCCGTGAGGGCCGGAGTGTAGCACGCGATTCTCGGCCACCCAGGCCGCCACCTCGGCCCGCCGCCCCACGCCGAGCTTCGCCAGGATGTGCTCCATGTGCGACCCGACCGTGCGTGGGGCGATCCCGAGGTCGCCCGCGATCTCGGCGTTCGTCCGCCCGGTCGCGACCAGCCGGGCGACGGCGAACTCCCGGCCGGTCAGCGGCTCCCAGACCTCCTCGTCCGGGTGTCGCGCCCGACCCGCCCGGACGGCCGCCCGCGCCCGGGCGGCGAGCGGCGGGCTGTCGATCCGTTCGGCGATGGCGACCGCCTCGCCCGCGATCCGGACGGCATCGGCCGGGCGGTTCGCGCGGAGGTGGGCGGTCGCAAGGTCCGTGAGGGCGCCGATGTGCTCCCAGACGCGCCGTCGGGCGGCCCAGCCCGCCACGGCCGCCTCGAGACCGGCCCGGGCGCGGACGCTCGCCCCGGTGGCGAGATGCAGGAGACCGGTCGCGTGGTCGATCGCGGGACGCGTGCCAGGGATGTCCCGCTGCCGCAGCCGAGCCGCGACCTCGTCGACCCACGCCTCGGCGGCACCGAGGTCGCCCGACTGGATGTGCGCCCGCGTGCCGGTGACCAGGAACGGGAAGAGGTAGGCGGCATCATCGACCGCGGACGAGGCCGCCAGGCCCTCCATGCAGTGGACGAGCGATCCACGCGGGTCGCCGGCCAGCAGGCGGACCTCGGCGAGTCCCCACAGGGCCGGCGACAGCCGTTGCAGCTCGCGCATCGATTCGGCTGCCGCCCGAGCCTCCCCGAGGGTCGCAGTGGCGCGCTCCAGGTCGCCCCGCCCCATGGCGACGTAGCCCAGCGCATGCAGGGCGGTGATCCGGGTCGTCAGGCCGCCGCGACCGTCGGCGAGCGCGTGGGTCGCCGTGTCCTCGGCCTCGTCCCACCGTCCGGTCGCCCACAGGACGTGCGCGAGATGGGCCGCCATGTAGTGGCGATGGTTCCAGCGTTCGACGCGCTCGGCGAACGCGATGCCCTCTGGCAGCCAGGCCTCGGCCATGTCGTACTCGACGAGGACCGACGCGCACGTCGCGAGCATCCGATACCCGCGCGCGGCGATGTCGTCGAGGTTCGCGGCCCGCGCCCGCTCGATGCCGGTCTCCATCGTGGCCCAGCCTTCGGCCATCTGGCCCTCGAACACGAGATCGGCACCGACCGTGGCCAGGGCGTGCAACTCGGACGCCGCATCGCCGAGTCCGACGGCCAGCGCGATCGCGGTCCGGCCGTGTTCGATGGACTGCTCCAGGCGCCGGTCGAGCATGTACGCAGCCGACAGGCCGGCTTCGAGCCGAAGCCGTGCGGCCTCCACCTCCGGACCGGGGGCGACCGCGTCGAGCTCGCCGATCGCGTCCGAGAGCGCCCCGACCCGCGTCTCGAGGTCGTCACCGAGCAGGTGCCGGACCGCCACCAGCGGGGCGACGACCGCCGCCGCCCTGACCGGCCGGTCCCCGACGAGATAGCGCTCACGGGCATGCGCGTAGGCCTCGGCGGCGGCCTCGTTCTCGTCGAGGGCGGCTGCCTCGGTCGCGAAGGCCTCGAGGACCTCGGCATGACGCGCCGGGTCGAGGTCGTCGGGCAGGTTGCGCAAGGCCCGGCGGTAGAGCTGGGCCGCCTCCCGATGCGACGACCAGCGGGCGGCCGCCCGCGCCCCGGCGATCGCCGACTCGAACGCCTCGGACGTCCGTCCGGCGAGTTCGAAATGCCCCGACCGGAAGGCCTCTCCGGCACCCGGCAGGCCCTCGCCCAGCTCAGCGACGCGGGCGTGCATGCCCCGTCGCGTCGGCTCCGGGACGCCGCCGTAGATCGCGTCCCGGATGAGCGCGTGGCGGAAGTCGACGAGGCCAGGGCGGCTGGTCTGGATGAGGAAGAAGTGGTCCATGAGTTCCTGTAACGGCGCGGACAGCGCTGCGGGCTCCTGTTCGAGGACGCCCGCGGCGACGTCGACGACGAAACATCGCCCGATCACGGATCCCGCCTCCGCCAGGGCCCGCGCCTCCGGCGACCGTCGCTCGAGGCGCTCGCGGATGGTCGTGTCGATGGTGTCGGGCACGCCGATCGTGTCGACCGACGATCCCGTCCCGCCGTCCTGCTCGCGGAGTGCCCTCAGGACCTCCTCGACGTGCAGCGGGATGCCGTCGGTCCGGTCGTGGACGGCCCCGACCACGTCCTGCGGCGCCGGCAGGCCGGACGCGAGCAGGAACGTCGTCATCATCCCCGTCTCCGCGGCTGAGAGCCGCCCGAGCCGGGCCTCCTCCGCCAGCCGCTGGGTCAGGAGCCTGGATCGCCACTCACGCATCGGGATCCGTGGATAGAGCTCGTCGCTTCGGTAGGTCCCGAGCGCGAGGATCGGGACGTCGTGCACGCGACGGGCGAACGCCCCGACGATCTCGAGGCTCAGGTCGTCGGCCCAGTGCAGGTTCTCGAAGCAGAGCAGCGCGGGGGCCGGGACCGTGGCCAGGAGATCGGCGACGTCGTGGACCAGCTCGCGACGCCGCTGCGATGCATCCCCGCGTCCGGGGGCATCCGTGTTGGTCCGACGTCCCTCGGTCAGGCGCTTGAGGATCGCGGTGCGGACGGGCTCGAACGCCTCGCGCCCCGTCATCGAATGGGTCAGGTCGAAGATCAGGGAGCCGGCCACCTCGAGATCGCGGATGCCGACGTCGCCGCCGGCGACCACGAACCCGAGCGCTTCCGCCTTGCTGACGATCGCGTTGAGCAGCCGGGTCTTGCCGATCCCGGCCTCGCCGGCGAGGAACAGCAGGTGGCCCCGGCCGGCCTTGACCTCCGCGAGCCGACGATCGGCCAGGTCGAGCAGGTCGTCGCGGCCGACGAGGATCGGCGAGACGAGGGTTCCGGCGGCGCTCATCGACGCGAAGTGTAGGTCGGCGGGGTCAACGGTCATCGGTCGTTTGACCGATGACCGGTCGGGGCGGCGGGGTCAACGTCCCGACAGGTCCTCCCCGTCGGTGGGTGAGGCGCGACAGAGGGAATGCCACGTGAGCAAGTTCATGGATGTCCACTCCGGGTTCTTCGGTGTGACGGCGCAGCAGCTCGCCGAGGCCCACCAGCGGGACCTGGACATCGAGAGGGCCGAAGGCGTGCATTACGAGCACGCCTGGCTGGACCCGGAGGCCGGCAAGGTGTTCTGCCTCGCGACAGGACCGTCGAAGGAGGCGGTCATGCGCGTGCACGAGCAGGCGGGTCACCCCACGCCCGAGGTCTACGAAGTGCCGATCGAGGTGGCGTAGCCGGGAATCACGAGGCGCCACCCGAGGATCCGGGTGGCGCCGAACCCGCCGTCGTCAGGCGGTCTCGCCTCGCTCGGCGAGCCACTCCTCGAAGTTCGTCTCGTCCACGCCGCCCTCGACGTCGTTCTTCGAGAGCAGCAGCGGGAGGCGACCGTCGCGGATGGTCTCCTCGGTGATGATGCACTTGCGGATCTCGGTCCGCTCCGGGATGTCGTACATGACCTCGAGGAGCGACTCCTCGACGATCGAGCGCAGCGCCCGCGCCCCGGTCTTGCGGTCCAGCGCGACCTCAGCGGCCGCTCGCAGCGCACCCGGCGTGAAGACCAGGTCCACCTTGTCGAGCGAGAGGAACTTCTCGAACTGACGCGTGACCGCGTTCTTCGGCTCGGTGAGCACGCGCACCAGGTCGTCCGCGGTCAGCGCCGAGAGCGTCACCATCACCGGCAGCCGGCCGATGAACTCGGGGATCAGCCCGAACTTCAGCAGGTCCTCGGGCATGAGCTTGTCGAGGATCCTGCCGCGGTCGACCGCGTTCATCGCCGACTCGGAGCCGAACCCGATCGACCGCCGGCCGACCCGCTCCTCGACGATCTTCTCGAGACCGTCGAAGGCGCCGCCACAGATGAACAGCACGTTCGTGGTGTCGATCTGGATGAAGTCCTGGTGGGGGTGCTTGCGGCCACCCTGCGGCGGGACGTTGGCGACGGTCCCCTCCAGGATCTTGAGCAGCGCCTGCTGGACGCCCTCGCCCGAGACGTCGCGGGTGATCGAGGGGTTGTCGGCCTTGCGGGCGATCTTGTCGATCTCGTCGATGTAGATGATCCCGCGCTGGGCGCGTGCGACGTCGAAATCGGCGGCCTGGATCAGTCGCAGCAGGATGTTCTCGACATCCTCACCGACGTAGCCTGCCTCGGTCAGTGACGTCGCGTCGGCGATGCAGAACGGGACGTCGAGGACGCGTGCCAGGGTCTGGGCAAGGAGCGTCTTGCCGGAACCGGTCGGTCCGACGAGCAGGACGTTCGACTTCTGGAGCTCGACCTCGTCGACCTGGTGGCCGGCGTTGACCCGCTTGTAGTGGTTGTAGACCGCGACCGAGAGGACCTTCTTGGCCTTCTCCTGGCTGATGACGTACTGGTCGAGGGCGTCCTTGATCTGGTGCGGGTTCGGGAGCTTCGCCGCAGTGGACTTCGGGCGCGGCGTCTCGAGGAGCTCCTCCTCGATGATCTCCTGGCACAGGTTGATGCACTCGTCGCAGATGTAGACGCCCTGCCCTGCGATGAGCTTGCGAACCTGTTCCTGGCTCTTGCCGCAGAAGGAGCACCGGTACGGGACCTTGGGTCCCTTGGTGCTGCTGCTCGTGGTCACTGTGCCCGTCTAACCCCTAGCCATCTTTCGGCTTCTTCGCCGGTTCCGGTGCCGCTTCGGCGGCCTCAGCGGCCGCCGCACCTTCGCCGCCGACCATGCCGGCATCATGAGCCTGCGCGATCAGCGATGCACTCTCGACCGAGTACACCGCGTCGATGATGCCATAGTCCTTGGCGTCTCCGGGAGCCATGAAGTAGTCCCGGTCGGTGTCTTTGATCACCTTATCGAGCGGCTGTCCCGTGTGGCGCGCAAGAATCTCGTGGTTCGCATGCACCAGATGCTCCCATTCCTTCATCTGGATGACCGCGTCCGGGGCGTTGCCGCGGAACCCGCCCGAGCCCTGGTGGATCATGATCCGGGCGTTCGGCAGGGCGTAGCGCTTGCCCTTCGCGCCGGCCGCCAGCAGGACCGCGGCCATCGACGCCGCGAGGCCGATGCAGATCGTGCTGACCGGCGCCCGCAGGTACTGCATGGTGTCGTAGATCGCGAGGCCGGACGTCACCTGGCCGCCGGGCGAGTTGATGTAGAGGCTGATGTCCTTCTCCGGGTCCTCGGATTCGAGGAACAGGAGCTGGGCGATCACCAGGTTGGCCAGGTGGTCCTCGATGGCGTCGCCGAGGAAGATGATCCGCTCGCGCAGCAGGCGCGAGTAGATGTCGTAGGCGCGTTCGCCTCGGCTCGAGGATTCGATGACCATGGGGACGAGCATCGTTGGTCTCTCCATTGCAGGCGCGGGTACGGAACGGGTCTTCGAGCGGTCAGCCGGCGAGCGTCGGCTCGTCGGCGAGGATGGATCCCGGATCGGTCGCGCCGATCGCGGCGTTGGCTTCGGCCCCATCGCCCTCGACGGCGGAGCCCGGTGCATCCTCCAGGTGCGGCAGCGGTGGGTGTTCGGGATGGTCGGCCAGCCAGCCGTCCACGATGATCTCGACGACGCGACTCCGGCGAAGGGTGCTCCGGATGAAGCTCCGGCCTCGCTCGGACTCGAAGTAGCCGAGGAGCTTGGGGTCGCCGGCATAGCGCTCGCGGCCCCTGGCGACCTCGGCGTCGACGGCCGCGTCGTCGATCGTGATGCCCTCGGCCTCGGCCACCTTCGAGAGCACCAGGAGCATCTTGACGCGCTTCTCGGCGTTCGGGCGGAATTGCTCGTGCAGGTCCGCCTCGGTCTTCTCCATCACCTTGAGGTAGGCCTCCTCGGTGATGCCCTGCCGCGCGATCTGGCCGCGGAACTCGTCGTGCATCACCTCGACCTCCTGGTCGATCAGCACGTCCGGCAGCTCGACCGTGGCGTTGGCGACCGCGTACTCGATGATCTTGTCGGCGAAGTCGTGGCGCGCCCGGTCGATGGCGTTCGCCTCGAGCCGCTGGCGGATGTCGGCCCGGAGCGCCTCGAGGTCGTCGAAATCGCCGAGCTGGTGCAGGAAGTCGGCATCGAGCTCGGGCAGGACCTTCTCGCGCAGCTCCTTGAGGTCGACCGTGAAGTGGACGGTCTGGCCGGCCAGCTCCTTCTCGGCGTAGTCGTCGGGGAAGGCGATGTCGAACTCCGTCGAGTCGCCCGGCTTCAGCCCGACGAGGTTCGCCTCGAAGCCGGGGATCAGGCGTTCCTGCCCGAGGATGAGCGGCATCCGCTCGGTCGTGCCGCCCTCGAACGGCGCTCCGTCGCGCGTGCCGGCGAACGCGATGACCGCGTAGTCCCCGTCCTTGGCGCCGCGATCCTCCACGGCGGCCAGCGTCGCGTTCTGGTCGCGGAGCTCCTCGACGACGGTGTCGACCCGGGCGTCGTCGATCGTCTCGATCTCCGGACCGAAGTTGAAGTCCGCGGTAGTCGCCGAGCGTGACGTCCGGCCGGACCTGGACCGTGGCCTTGAAGATCGAGGGGCTTGCCCTCTTCGGCCTGGACGACGTCCACGTCGGCATTCGTCAGCGGCAGCAGGTCTTCCTTGACCAGGGCCTCGCGGTAGGCCGACTCGACGAGGTGCTCGACGGCGTCATCGAGGACTGCGCCGGGCCCGAGGACCCGCTCGAGGACGGGGCGCGGCGCCTTGCCGGGGCGGAAGCCGGGGACACGCGTCCGCCGGGACAGGTGCTGGACGGCATCCTTGATGGCACGATCGAGACGCTCCGGGGGCAGTTCGATCTCGAGCTCGACCGTCGACTTGGGGGCGGGGGTGGCAGTGACGTGCATCGCCGGGGAAGTATAGGGCGGGTCCCCGCTCCGGGCCGGGCGTGGCGCACCACCACTGGTGCGCACCGCGAGCGTGGTAGGCGAGGTCGGGGTCGAACCGACACGCCGCTTACGCGGCACCGGCTCCTAAGGCCGGCGCGTCTGCCATTCCGCCACTCGCCCGCCGGTAAGTCTGGCACAGCGGGTGGAGGGCGACCTCGGTCGCCGACCCGCTCGCGACGCGCGGCGACGGGCCGTCAGGCGCCCGCGTTCGCCTCGTCGTCGCCGCCGATCGCCTGCTTGGCGCCTTCGAGCGCGCTCTCGACCTCGCGCTCGGTCCGCTCGCGGACTTCGGCCAGCCGCTCCGCGAAGGTCTCGTTCGACGGTTTGAACAGCCAGTCGGCGGCGGCCTTCCCGCCGCGAGCCAGGAGCGGCGTGGTGACCGTCAGCAGCAGCGATCGCCGCAGACTTGCCTTGTCTCGCCGCGACTGCTTGGCGTACCCGGCGAAGTCGCGCTCGAGCGCGCCACGCACCTTGGCTCCGTCGCTGCCGAGGGAGCGCAGCGTCTTCTCGATCTCATCGGGCAGCATCGACGGCGGGAACGCCGTGGGTGGGCCCGAGACGGCGCGCCTGGCGGCGCCGAAGATCCGCTGCGGCCCCTTGACCGCGAGGAATCCGATCCCTCCGACGACCGCCGCCGCCCTTGTCGGGTTCTTCTTGATCTTGGCCGGGATGTCGACCGCGGCCCGGAGCGAGGCTTCCATGACCTCCAGCTCGGCGGCCATGTCGGCTCGCGCCGCGATCACCCGATCCCGGGCGGCATCCGTTTCTGTAGCCACTCGAGGGTCTCCTTGCTGGTCTCGATGGTCTGGGTCGGGGTGAAGCGAGTCTTGAGGGCCTCGACGTCGATGCCGGTACGACTCACGTCGATCGCCATCAGGGCGATCCACGTGACGTAGCCGACCGCGATGCCGACACCAGCGGCGGCCTGCGGGACGAATGTGATCGCCGTGAACGCGCCGAGCAGCACGCCGGCGAGGAGGCCGGCGACCGCGGTGCCGACGATCGAGGCCTTGGCCTGCCAGCCGGCCAGGAGGCCGACCACGAGCCCGAGCACGCCGACGACGATCATGCCGACGACGAGCGGCCGGACGCCCGGCTCGACGCCGTTCAGCGTCTGGTCGCCGATCGCGGTGTACGCCTGGTTGGGCAGATGCAGCCCGAGGACCACTCCGACCGCGACCCCGACGAGCACCGCCACCGCGAATGCGCCCACGATCCGCCGGGCCCCGATCCCGAGCGCCACGAGGATGCAGGTCAGCGCGATGGCCACGAACGCGAGGACCCCGTGCAGGACGCCCCAGCCGATCGAGCCGAGGATCCACTCCCCGAGGAACAGCGACGTTCCGAGGATGAGCAGCGAAAGCGCCGCGATGACCAGGACGATCGCGACGCCGATGAGTGCCGCGACCTGCGCGATCCGGGCACCGATCTCCCCGGCCTCGGCCTTGGCCAGTTCGACATGGGCCATGACCAGCCGCATGGCGGCGTCTCGAAGGACCTCGATCTGGGCCCGGAACCCCGGGGGTGGCCCCGGTGGCGGGCCGGGGGTGCGCGGCGGTGGTGGACCAGGCGGTGGTCCGGGCGGTGGACCGGGCGCGGGGGGATCCGGCGGGCCGGGCGGATCGGGGGGGCCGGTCGGCGGGATCGGGGTCTTCGGATCGTCCAGGTCGAGGCTCCGGGGCTGAGCTGATGGACGCGGGGGTCGGCCCGATGATACCAGCCGTGCGGAGCGCTAACGTCACCCGGACACACGGCGCGGGCCGGTTCGATACGCTCCGCCCGTGACCGACGACATCCCGCGCCGACCGCTCCTGACCGCCGAGTTGCTGAGCATCGGCAGCGAGCTGACGGTCGGCGAGACCCGCGACACCAATGCCGGCGAGCTGGCGCGGGCCCTGACCGAGCGGGGCGTGACCGTCGGCCGGCTGACGGCCCTGCCCGATCGGCTCGACGTCGTGACGGAGGCGTTCCGCGCCGGCCTCGGACGGGCCGACCTCGTCATCTCGACGGGCGGCCTCGGGCCCACGCCCGACGACCTCACCCGGGAATCGATCGCCGCCGCCCTCGGCGAGACCCCCGAGGTCGACCCCGAACTGGAGGCGTGGCTGCGCGACCTCTGGCGCCGACGCGAGATGCCATTCCCCGAGCTGAATCTGAAACAGGCCTGGCGGATCCCGTCCGCGGAGGCCCTCCCCAACCCCAACGGGACCGCGCCCGGCTGGTTCGTGCGCCGGCCGGACGGCCGGATCGTGGTCGCGCTCCCCGGCCCGCCGCGCGAGATGCGCCCGATGTGGGCGGATCACGTCCTGCCGCGGCTCGATGCGTCCGGACTCGGCACCGATGTCGCGATCCGCACGTACCGCCTGACCGGGATCGGTGAGTCGCAACTGGCCGACGTCCTCGGCGAACCACTCCTGCGGGCCACGAACCCGATCGTCGCGACCTACGCCCGGGTCGAGGCGGTGGACGTCCGGATCTCCGCGATCGGTGACGGGACGACGAGCGCCGAGGACCTCGTCGAGGCGGCCGCGACGGCCGTCCTTGCCAAGGTGGGCGACCGGGTCTGGACGACCGGGGCGACGACCTGGTCGGGCGCGATCGGGCAGCGACTCGAGGCGCTTGGCTGGACGCTCGCCATCGTCGAGATCGGTTCGGCCGGCCAGCTCGCGAGCCTGCTCGGCGACGTCCCGTGGCTCCGGTCCAGCGAGGCGATGGCGGCCGATTCGCCCGCCGCGCTCGCCCACGGCGACGAACCCGATGACGAGCCCGCGGACGCCACGGGCGGCCCGCATGCCCTCGAGCCCTATGCCTCCCGGGCTCGCGAGCTCGGCGGAGCCGATGTCGGGCTCGCCCTGCGCGTCCGGCCGCGCCGCGGCGACCTGGCGGCGTCGGTCGTCGTCGTCACGCCATCGGGCGTCCATCGACAGCGGCGACTCGTCTTCCTCGACGGGCCGACGGGTCGGAGCCGTTCGGCCCTCGCCGCCGCCGCGATCCTCCTCGACGCACTCGGGGCCGACTAGCGGCGGCCGACTAGCGACGCGACGCGCGCGCGAGGCCGTCGAGATCGGTCAGCACGATGGCGTCCCGCTCGAGCCGCAGGAGCCCATCGCCCGCGAACTGGCCGAGCAGCTTGTTCACGCTCTGGCGGGTGCTGCCGACCATCGAGGCCAGATCCCCCTGCGTCAGCGACGTCCGCAAGCGGATCGACCCGTCGGGCAACGTCGTCCCACCGTCGCCGGCCAGCCGGACCAGGCAGGCGGCCAGCCGCCCGGTGATATCGAGGAAGTGGAGCTCCTCGACGTGGGTCGTCAGTCGTCGGATCTCGAGCGCCAGCGAAGCGAGCAGCGCGTCGCGCACGGCCGGCTCACCGGAGATCAGCTCGCGGAACTTGTCCCGTGGCAGGACGACGGTCTCGGCCGCACTCAGCGCGGTCGCGGTCGCCGATCGCGGAGCGCCGTCGAGCAGGGCCAGCTCCCCGAAGACATCGCCCGGTTGCAGGCGGACGAGGATGGCCTCCTCGCCGGCCTCCGAGGGCAGCCCGATCTTGATCTCGCCCGACACGATGATGAACAGCGCGTCGCCCGGGTCGCCGACATGGAAGATCACCTCGCCGCGCCGGAACCGCCGCGAGCGCATCCCGGCGGCCACTCGCTGCAGGGCGTCCGCATCGAGACCCGCAAAGAACGGGACGGCGGCGAGCGAGTCGACGATCGGGCGGCTGGCGAGCATCGTCGCGTCATCGTAGCCCGCCCCGGAGGCGCCCGAGGACGGTCACGGTCGTCCCGGTGTCCGCGGGACGACAGATCGCCCGTCGGCGGCCCGTCTCGCGTCGTGACATCGGGCGGCGATAGCATGCCCGCGATGAGCGCGCGCCACGTGGACCGGCTTCGCTTGACCGTGCTCGGCTGCAGCACGGCGGCGCCACACCCTGACTGGCCGGCATCCGGCTACCTGGTCGAGTGGGGCGAGACCAAACTCCTGCTCGATGTCGGTCAAGGCGTCGTCCGCCGCCTGCAGCGGACGCGGAACGCCGCCGACCTGACGGCCGTGATCATCGGCCACATGCATGCCGATCACTTCCTGGACCTGGTCGCGCTGCGCTACCTGTTCCCGTGGGCCGAAGCCGCCGCCCGACCGCTTCCGGTCTACCTGCCGCCGGGTGGACGTGGCCGGCTGGACGCCCTCACGACCGCGATCTCCGAACGTGCGGGTTTCTTCGATGCGTCGTTCTCGCTCGCGGAGTTCGACCCGGAGTCACGGCTCGCCGTCGGTCCACTGGTCGTCCGCTTCGTCCGTGGACGGCACTACGTCCCCGCATGGGGCGTCGTCATCGATGCCCCGGACGGGACACGCCTCGTCTACACCGGTGACACGGGACCGAGTGATGCGGTCGTCGAGGCCGTTCGCGGGGCGGACCTCCTGCTGGTCGAGGCCTCGCTGCGACGGCCGTCGCACGACGATCCGGAACGGGGACACCTGACCTCGGAAGAGGCGGTCGCGATGGCGACCCGGGCGACGGCCCGCTCGGCGCTCCTCGTGCACTACGCCCCGGACCGTCGAGCCGAGCTCGAGGCCATGTGCGCGTCCGTCGGGCCCTGGATCGGCCCGGCCGTCGCCGGTCAGACCGTGACGGTCGGGCCGGCCAGCCGGGTCGCGGTGTCCGGCGCCGGCTACGTGCTCCCGACCGCCGCGAGCGCCGCCGCCGCACGCGACCGATAGGCCGCCGCCTCGGTCGGGTCGGTCGTCAGCTCCGCCGCGCTTCGCCAGAACGATGCGGCCTCGGTCGCGGCACCCAGCCCCAGGGCCGACACGGCCGCCGCGTCGAGGAGCGGGATCGCGCGCACCGCGTCGCCCGATGCCGCCCGGTGGACGGCGATGAGACTCACGGCCCGCGGATCCCGGCGCGCCTCCAGCTGGTCCGCGTAGCTCGCGTGGAGTTGCCGCCGGCGGACCGCGAGCACGCCCGCATAGGCGGTGTCATGGATCAGTGGGTGACTGAACCGCCAACCGCGGTCGTCGGGGACGACCAGGCCCGCATCGGCCACGCGCTCGAAGGTGCCCGGTGGCAGTGGCCCGGCCATCAGCGCCTCGATCCGCGCGTCCTCGAACCGCATGCCGACCACCGACGCCACCCCGAGCGCGTCTCGAGCGACCGCCGGCAGGGCATCGATGCGGGCGCCGAGCACGGCGCGCAGGGTCAGCGGTACGCTCGTCACGGAGCTCTCCGACAGCGTCACCCGCCCGTCGTGCCAGGCCAGCGTCCCGTCGTCGAGCGACGCCCGGACCGTCTCGGTCACGAACAGCGGGTTGCCGGCGGTCCGCTCATGGATACGGCGCGCCCCATCGGCATCGAAGGCGGCCCGTGCGATCTGCGTGGCCAGCTGCGCGGTCTCGGGCATGGACAGGCCGGACATGTCGATCTGCTCGACCCCCGCCTGGGTCGCCCAGGCCGGCCGTTCCACGGGGCGCATCGCGGCGAGGATCACGAGGGGCAACCGTGAGGCCCGCTCGACCAGCACCTCGATCATCGCGACCGACGAGGCGTCGATCCACTGCAGGTCGTCCACCACGACCACCCGCGGTCCGCTCGTCTCGATGAGTCGATCGACGTACCGGCCGGCGACCTCGACCAGCGTGGCGGTGACCGTCGTCGCGTCGGTGGGCATATCGGGCGCTTCGGCCTCCCAGCCGGAGAACGCGGCGTCGCGCGCGATCGCGGCGATCGCCCCGCCGTACCGGCGAACGACGGCGTCATCGAGGTCGGGCGTGAACAGGAGCGCCCGCGCATAGGCGCCTGAATCCATCCCGTGCTCGTCGGCCGCGGCCTGCGCGAACATCCGCCCGAAGCGATAGGGCTCGGCCTGCCCATACGACGTGTTCTCGGTCCAGGTCCAGGCCATCCCTCTCGCCCTGGCATCCACTTCGAGGTCGCCGAACAGCCTCGACTTCCCGATGCCCGGGTCGCCGACGACGAGCATCGTGCCGCCCATGCCGGTCGACTGGCATCGGTCGAGGAGCGCGCGCAGCCGGCGACGTTCCGGGACGCGACCCACGAGGTTGCCGATGACCGGCGTTCGGGGCGCGGTATAGCCGCCCAACCCGACCTCGCCCTCGAGTGCGTGCAACCGGACCGGCTCGGATTGTCCGCGCAGGACGAACGATCCGCGATCCGCGACCACCAGGCGCCCTCGAGCGGCGCGCACGGTGGCCGAGTCGAGCAGGATCTCCGCCGGTCGGGCGAGGGACTGGATCCGGGCCGCCGTCGTGATCGCCGACCCGGTCAGCGCCAGGTCCTCGCGGGCCGGGTCGGCCCGGGACGTGACGACCTCGCCGGTGGCGATCCCGATCCGGACCTCCATCGCGTCCGCCCCGTCGCCCAGGTCGCGCAGCGCCGTCCGGATCGCCAGGGCGGCGAGGGCCGCGCGGACCGCGTCGTCGTCGTGGGCCCGTGGCCAGCCGAAGACCGCGAAGACCGCGTCACCGATGAACTTCTCGCGCGTCCCATCGAGCCGTTCGATGGCGTCGGCCATCGCGGTGAGGGCCGCGCGGACGCGGCGCCGAACGATCTCGGGATCATGCTCCGCCACCATCCGGACGTAGTCGACGAGATCGGCGAAGAGGGCCGTGACGATCCGACGGTCGCCGTCGTCGTCGGTGGCCGGCGTGGCTCGCGACGCCGGTTCGACCGCGCCGAACGACGCTCCGCATTGATCGCAGAACCGCGCCCCGACCGCCCCGGTCGCGTCGCACGTACCGCATCGCACCGTCGGGCCGACCCCTCTTTCCGCGCGCTCCGATGTGGAGTCTAGACCTGCATCGGCGCGCGCTCGACCAATGTCAGGAGACGGTCAGCACCGGTCGGTCGGCGGCCTGGGCCGCGCGCACGCTCATCCTTGCCGCGACCGCGCCGGCGATCGAGGTCAACGCCCGCGCGGCCGGTCCCGGTTCGCGCTGCGCGACCGCGGGCACGCCGACGTCGCCGCCCTGGCGGACGGTCACGTCGAGTGGCACGCCGCCGAGGTAGTCGAGGCCGTGGTCCGCGGCGAAGCGCTCCCCACCGCCACGTCCGAAGATCTCGGTCAGCTCGCCGCAATGCGGGCAGGCGAAGGCCGTCATGTTCTCGACGAGACCGAGGATCGGCACGCTCATCCGCTTGAACATCGCGAGCGCCTTGGCCACGTCCGAGAGCGCGACCTCCTGGGGCGTCGTCACCAGCACCGCACCCGAGATCGGGACAGCCTGGGCCAGCGTGAGCTGGGCGTCGGACGTGCCCGGCGGGAGGTCGATGACGAGGTAGTCGAGATCGCCCCACTCCACGTCGCGCAGGAACTGCTGGATGGCGCCGCCCACGAGTGGCCCGCGCCACACGATCGGCTGGCCTTCGGGGACGAAGAACTGGATCGAGATGGTCTTGACGCCATGGCGTTCGAGGGGGCCGATCTTGTTGTTGTCGGTCGCCTTGGGCTGGCCCTCGATGCCCATCATCATCGGGATGTTCGGTCCCGTGATGTCGGCGTCGAGGAGACCGACAGCGGCCCCGGCCTGGGCGAGCGCGACCGCGAGGTTGACGCTCACCGTGCTCTTGCCGACGCCACCCTTGCCGGATGCGACCGCGATGACGTTCTTGACGCCCGGCAGGAGCTGCTCGGCCTGGCGCGGCTGCGCCCGGCGGACCATGGCTCCCCAGGTGATCTCGACGGTCTCGGCCCCGATGGCCGCGAGGACCGACCTGGCGTTGCCCTCGATCTCGTCCTTGAGCGGACAGGCAGGAGTCGTCAGCTCGATGGTGAAGGCGATCGCGGTGCCGTCGATCGCCACGTCCTTGACCATCTCGAGCGTGACGATGTCGCGGCCCAGTTCGGGCTCCTGGACGGCGCGCAGCGCGTCGATGACGGCGCTCTCGGTGAGGCTGGACATGAGCGGTCGGTTCCCTCCGCGACGTGGTCGCACGTGGCGTTCTGACGGTCGATGCGTCGATATCCTACCGCGCATCGGGCGGGCTGCCCCGGCGACGGTCGGCGCTCCCCTGGCGAGGCCTCGGCGGCGTCCGCCAGTCGAACCCGCGAGCCACGAAGTCCGTTGTCGACGGGCGTCTTGGCCACGAATCTCGTACCCGCTTGTTCGTCGCAGGATTCGGACTCCATGCTCCGGTCCATGTCCTTGACTTTCGGCGCGCCGCGACCATATCCTCGGGCCGCATCCGGGCCGGGCCGGGAGGGCCCCCGCGGGACGAGCGGCGAGGCGTGTGCCGGTCCCGGGTGGCATGATGCGCTTCCTCGCCCCTTCCAGGAGTGCCAACGAACGTGCCCGTCGACGTCAAGCTCGTGGACGTGGTCAAGCGCTACGGCGAGGCCGTGGCCGTCGACCACATCAACCTCGAAGTGGAGACCGGCGAGTTCTTCAGCCTGCTGGGCCCATCCGGCTGCGGGAAGACCACCACCCTGCGGATGATCGGCGGGTTCGAGCAGCCGACGTCGGGCCTGATCGAGCTGAAGGGTGAGGACGTGACCTGGCTGCCGCCCTACAAGCGGCACGTCAACACGGTCTTCCAGAACTACGCCCTGTTCCCGCACCTCAACATCTACGAGAACATCGCGTTCGGCCTTCGCCGCTCGAGCGTGGACGACGCGGAGGTCAAGAGCCGCGTCACGGAGATGCTCAAGCTCGTCGAACTGCCCGGCTTCGAACGGCGCAAGCCGACCCAGATCTCCGGCGGACAGGCACAGCGCGTCGCGCTGGCGCGAGCGCTCATCAACCGGCCGGCGGTCCTGCTGCTCGACGAGCCGCTCGGTGCGCTCGACCTGAAGCTGCGCAAGCAGATGCAGGTGGAGCTGAAGCGGATCCAGCAGGAAGTCGGGATCACGTTCATCTTCGTGACCCACGACCAGGAAGAAGCGATGACGATGTCCGATCGCATCGCGGTGATGAACCACGGCAAGTACGAGCAGCTCGGCGATCCGGCGAGCCTCTACGAACGCCCGCGCACGAGGTTCGTGGCCGGCTTCCTCGGCGTCAGCAACCTGCTCCCGACCACGTCCGACGGCACGTCCGACGGCGACTACGTCGTGTGCAAGCTCGCGGACGGGACCTCGATCCGCGTGCCGAAGTCCCTGACCGAGGGCCTCGAGGCCTTCGAGGTCGGCGTCCGACCCGAGAAGATCCGCCTCCGGGAGACGACCGAGGCGGTGCCCGATGGGCAGAACCATCTCCTGGGCACCATCCGCGACGCCTCGTACCTGGGCGTCTCGACGAGCTACATCGTCGAGACCAAGGGCGGCGGCACGGTCACCGTCTACGAGCAGAACGTCGAGCGCGCGACCCGCGCCGAGCTCTGGACGCCGGGCGAAGAGGTCCAGATGACCTGGTCGCCGGACCACACCTTCGCCGTCGAGGCAGGCGGTCCGCCGCCCGCCGGGCCCGTCGGCGCCCTCGTCGCGGCGGGCGATGACGGTGGGGTGCCGATCCCGCCGCCGGTCGGCGTCTCGCGCCGGAAGTTCCTGATCGGTGGCGCGGTCGCGGTCGGCGCTGTCGGGTTCGCCGCGTTCCTCGCCAACACGACCGGCAGCGGCGTCAAGCCGTCGGGCTCGCCTGCGGCATCGGCCGCCGTGCCGTCGCCGTCGGCCGTCCCCGCGAGCAGCGCCCCGGCCAGTGAGCCACCGGCCGGACCGTCCCCCGAACCGCCACAGACCGGCACGCTCCGGTTCGCGAACTGGCTCGGCTACATCGACATCAACGAGGACGACAAGTCGTACCCGACCCTCCTCAAGTTCACCGCCGAGACCGGGATCGAGGTCAACTACCTCGAAGCCGTCGACGGCAACGAGAGCTTCTTCACGACCCACCTGTCCGGGCCGTTGAATGCAGGCCTGCCGACCGAGTGGGACATCGTCGTCGTCACCGACTGGATGGTCGCGAGGCTGGCCCGGCTGGGCTGGCTCGAGACCCTCAATACGGCGAACACGCCGAACTTCGTGGCCAATCTGCTGCCGCTGTACAGGGGCCGCTCGTTCGACCCCGACACGAACCTCGCCGCCCCATGGCAATCGGGGATGACGGGCCTCGGCTACGACTTCATCAAGACCGGTGAACAGTCCTCGATCGACATCATGTTCAGCGACGACTTCGGCGGCCAGATGACCTACCTCGATGAGATGCGCGACACCGTGGGGCTGTCCGCCCTGCGGCTCGGCTCCGATCCCGCCACGCTCACCGAGGAGCAGTTCCAGGCGGCCCTCGCCGAGGTCGACAAGGCCGTGACCGCCGGCTATGTCCGGAAGGTCACCGGCAACTCCTATGTCGAGGACATGACCCTCGGTGATGCCATCCTGGCGATGGCGTGGTCCGGCGACGTGCTGACCCTGCTGGTCCCCGGTCAGGAGGAGCGCGGGCAGGACTTCCGTTGGACCCTCCCGACCGAGGGCGGGATGCTCTGGACGGACAACATGGTCGTGCCGAAGGGCTCGCCCAACCGCCGCATGGCCGAGAGCTGGATCGACTTCTACTACGACCCGACGAACGCGGCCACGATCGAGGCGTACGTCAACTACGTCTGTCCGGTGGCCGGGGCCCGTGAGGTCATGCTCGGGCTGGACGCCGACCTCGCGAACAACCCGCTGATCTTCCCGCCACCCGACTACGCCGCACGACTCCACCAGTTCCGCGCGACGACGGCCGAGGAAGAGACCGCCTGGAGCGAGGCGTTCACGAAGGTGCTGGGGCTCTAGCTACCGATGCGTCGGTCGATCAATTTCCGGACGATCGCACCGTATGCGCTGCTGCTCCCCGGCCTGCTGTGGCTGGCGGTCTTCTACGTTTACCCGGCCATCCAGATGTTCCTGGTCTCCCTATGGACCGGGAACATCCAGGACGGGTTCACGCAGACGTGGAACTGGGGGATCTACCCGGAGGCGCTGAACGAGTACTGGCCGTGGATCGCTCGGTCGATCGTCTACGGCGGGCTCGCGACGATCCTGGCGTTCGCCATGGGCTTTCCGTTGGCGTACGCGATCGCCTTCCGTGGCGGCCAGTACAAGAACCTGCTTCTGTTCCTCGTCATCGCGCCGTTCTTCACGAGCTTCCTGCTCCGCACGATCTCCTGGAAGATCATCCTGTCCGATGACGGGCTCCTCCTGGGCCCGCTCAAATTGATCGGGGTCCTGCCGGAGGAGTTCCGTCTCCTCGCGACGCCGGCCGCGGTCGTCTTCGGCATCACCTACAACTTCCTGCCATTCATGACGCTGCCCCTGTACGTCGCGCTCGAGAAGATCGACAAGCGACTGCTCGAAGCGGCCGAGGACCTGTATGCGGGTCCGTGGCGACCCCAGGGCACGATCGCCGGGATCGTCATCGGAGGTCTGCTCGGCGTCGTGGTCGGTGTGGTCATGGAATACGGGCCGCTGCCGCTCGGGATCCCCGGCGCCATCATCGGCGCGCTCGTCGGGACCTACCTCGTCAGCCAGGCGTTCATCCGAGTCACGCTCCCGCTGGCGGTGCCGGGCATCTTCGCCGGCTCGCTGCTGACGTTCATCCCGGCCGTTGGCGACTACATCAACGCCGAACTGCTCGGCAGCCCGCAGTCGCTCATGATCGGCAACGTCATCCAGGCCCGGTACCTGAAGGTGACCGACTATCCGACGGCATCGGCGCTGTCCTTCATCCTCATGCTGGCGATCCTGGTCGGCGTCCTGATCTACACCCGACTGCTCGGCACAGAGGACCTGACCTGATGACGACCGCCGTCGTCGTCGCCCGACCGGAGACCTTCGGGACCCGGTTGCGCGGGGCCGTCGACAAGTGGCTGCTGCCCCTGTACGTGCTCGGCGTCACGATCTACCTGGTCCTGCCGGTCGCCATCATGATCATCTTCAGCTTCAACGACCCGGCCGGCCGGTCGAACCTCAGTTGGCGGGGCTTCTCGCTCGAAGCCTGGATGAATCCGCTCGGTCGGCCCGGCCTGGCCGAGGCGGTCGGCGAACAGCCTCATCATCGCGTTCGCCTCGACGATCGTGGCGACGATCCTCGGCACGCTCATCGCCCTCGCACTCGTCCGCTACCAATTCCGCGGGCGGTCGGGCACGAACCTGCTCATCTTCCTGCCGATGTCGACGCCCGAGATCGTCCTAGGCGCATCGCTGCTGACGACGTTCATCGCGTCGGTCGGGCTGCCGTTCGTGCCCGAAGGCGCTGGTGTACCCGCTCAGCATCCGGACGATCATCATCGCCCACATCATGTTCAACATCAGCTTCGTCGTGGTGACCGTGAAGGCGCGGATGCAGGGATTCCCGCGCCACCTCGAGGAGGCCGCGATGGACCTCGGGGCCAACGAGTGGGTGACGTTCTGGAAGGTCACCTTCCCGCTGATCCTGCCGGGCATCATGGCGGCCGCGCTGCTGGCGTTCAGCCTGTCCATCGACGACTACGTCATCACCAGCTTCACGGCCGGGCACGACGCAGACGTTCCCGCTGTTCATCTACGGCTCGCAGCTCCGCGGCATCCCGGTCCAGGTCAACGTCATCGGCACGATGATCTTCGTGACCGCGGTCGGCCTGGTGCTGCTCAGCACGCTCTGGCAGCGTCGCGTGGCGGCTCGCGATTACGCGGCCTCGCGCGGCCCCGCCTGACGCGCCACCAGGAGGCTCCCACGATGGTCGATACCGCGGACGGCCGTCCGGCCGGCGCCAACGCCGGTCCCCTCCCCGACCACGCGGTCGTCCCGCCGGTCTGGGGCCGCATCACCAACCTGGACGTGGACCGCGGCGAGGGTTCGTGGCTGATCACCCGCGACGGCGAGCGCTACCTCGACTACTCGTCCGGCATCGGCGTGACCAACACGGGCCACGCGCATCCGCGGGTCGTGGCGGCGATCCAGGCGCAGGCCGCCAAGCTGCTCCACGGCCAGCAGAACATCCTCTATCACGAGCCCGGCCTGCGCCTGTACGACCGGCTGCGGACGGTCCTGCCCGGCGGGCCCTGGCAGGCGTTCCTGTCCAACTCGGGTGCGGAGGCGATCGAGGCGTCGGTCAAGCTCGCCCGGGTCGCCACCGGCCGGCCCGCGATCATGGCGTTCCGCTACGGCTACCACGGCCGGACGGCCCAGACGATGGCCCTCACGACCGCCAAGGACGTCTACCGGGCCGCGTTCGAGCCGTTGCCGGGCTCCGTCTACCACACGGCCTACCCGTACTGCTACCGGGCGCCCGGTGGGCCGCACTCCCCGGACGCATGCTCGTGCGACTGGGAGGCCCAGCTCGACCTGACGTTCCACCAGTTCATCTACCCGGAGCACGTCGCCGCGATCGTCCTCGAACCGGTCCTCGGCGAGGGCGGCTACATCGTGCCGCCGTCGGGGTTCCTGCCACGGCTCCGTGAGATCACCCGCGAGCACGGCATCCTGCTCATCGCCGACGAGGTCCAGACCGGGTTCGGGCGCACCGGCGAGATGTTCGCGGTCCGGCACTGGGACGTCGAGCCCGACATCCTGGTCATGGCCAAGGGCATCGCGTCGGGCCTGCCACTCTCCGGGATCCTGGCACGGACCGAGCTGATGGCCGCCTGGAAGCCAGGCACCCACGGCGGGACGTACGGCGGCAACGTCGTCTCGTGCGCCGCCGCGAACGCCACCCTTGATGTCATCGAGGAGGAGGGGCTGGTCGCCAACGCCCGGGAGCGTGGCGACCAGTTCCTTGCCGGCCTCCACCGGCTCGCCGGGAAGTACCGCTCGATCGGCGACGCGCGCGGCCTTGGCCTGATGGTCGCGATCGAGCTCGTCAAGCCGGACACAGGCGACGGCCGGACGCCCGATCCCGACCTGACCAAGCGGATCCAGGCCGAGGCGCTGGCACGCAAGCTCATCGTCCTGACGGCGGGCACGTACGTGAACGTCGTCCGGATCATCCCGCCGCTGGTGACGACGGCGGCCGAGGTCGACCAGGCCATCTCGATCCTCGACGACGCACTGGCGGCCGCCGGCGCGTAACCGACGGGACCGAGCCCCGTCGGACGAGGCGGAGCGCCGCGGTATCGTGGCGCCATGAAGCGTCGCCGGACACGCGATCGAGGCGTTCGGGCCGATCAGCCAGCAGATGCCCGCCCCGACGATCCGGGCCTTGTCGCGGCTCGCGGTCGGGTGGATGTCCTGCTCGAGCGCCTCGCGCGAGTCGACCTGCAGGTGGCTGTGGTCGGACCTCCGGACGCGACGCGTCGCGCGGCCCGCGACCGCGCGCAGGACGCGGCGATCACGCACGGTCGCAAGCTGGTCTTCGACGAGGCTGCAGCGGCTGCCCGTGACATGACGCTCCGCGCGTACGCGCGGTCGGGATTCAGCGGCACATGGGCCCTGACGGACATGGCGATGTCCGTCGCGACGCCGCAGGACCGCATCGCCGCGGCGGCCGCGTTCGAGGAGGCCGCCATGGCCGCTGTCGTCGAGGACCTCGTCGACGATGAAACGCTCGACGTGCTTCGAGCGACCACGGAACGGCTCGGCGAGTTCTCGGGACTGTTGCCGCCGGGGTCGATCGCGAACGTCGGGCGACCAGGACTGGCGATCGGAGGTCCGCTCGCCCTCGCGCTCCTCGGTGGGCTCGTGATCGTCCTGATCCTGTCCGGTCTCGGCACGCTTTCCCTCGTGACCCTCGCCCTGGCGATCGCTCTCCTCGCGGCGCTGGTCCGACGCCGGCGACCGTCGGACTCGTGACCTGCCGCGGCCGCGATGGCGGTCCTCGGCGTCGCGGACGCCAGACCGTGTGATGGGCCTCGAGGTCGTGCCCGCGACCGCCGATCGGTGGGACGACGTCGTCACCCTGTTCGAGGGCGACACGGCGCTCGGGTGCTGGTGCCAGTACTGGCGCCAGTCGAGCAGCGCTTACTCGGCGGGCGGGCCGGGTTCGGGGGAGGCGAACCTCGGCGCCCAGGTGCGCGCAGGACCGCCGGCCCCGGGCGTCGTCGCCTATCTCGACGGCGAGCCTGTCGGGTGGTGCGGCTTCGGGCCGCGGACCTCCCTCGAGCGCCTCGTGCGCTCCCGAACGATCCCGGCCATCGACGACGTCCCCGTCTGGTCGATCGTGTGCTTCAAGGTCCGCCCGGGCTACCGTCGGCGCGGTGTCGCGAAGGCCCTGCTGGACGGCGCGATCGCCTACGCGCGGGCCAACGGCGCGCCGGCCATCGAGGCCTACCCGATCGACCCAGAAGGGCGTCGCCTGGACGTCGCCTTCTCGTACGTGGGCTTCACCTCCATGTTCGAGACGGCCGGCTTCCGTCGCGTCGTGGAGACCGCCGCGCGCAGTGCTGGCCGACCACGCATCCTGATGCGCCTCGAATAGCGGATCGCCGCGACGTGCACGACGAGAGGAGACCGACGATGAAGGACTTCGAGCCGCTGATCGGCGAGTGGCACGGCGAGGGAGAGATCCCGATGGACCCTCCGATGCAGCTCACCGTGGAGGCGACGATCGAGCGCCTCGGCGAGTTCATCGTCATGCGGACGGCCGGTGAACCCGCCGAGATGCCCGACACCATCGCGATCATCGGGGGCGCACCCGACGGCGAGCCGCAGCCGATGCACTACTTCGACAGTCGCGGCGTCCAGCGCCTGTTCCTCATGACCGTCGACGACACCACCTGGACGATCTGGCGTGCCCCCGGCGAGGACTGGAACGGCCCCGCCGGGCCCGGCTTCAACCAGCGCTTCATCGGCGAGATCTCGGCTGACGGCCGGACGATCGACGGCCGCTGGGAGCGCGGCCTTGGTGACGCCGGCGATCGATGGGAGATCGACTTCCCGATGACCTACGTCCGCCAGGACCGCAAACCCTAGACGGGATCCTGCGGCGGCGACGGGAAGAGCGACTCGATCTGGTCCTGGGTCGCGATCGCGATGCGCGTGCCGAGGACGACGAATACGCCGAACGCCGCGGCGAAACCGACGACCGCGGATATCAGGGCGACCTCGGCGCCGGCCCCAAGACCGAGCGCGCCGAGGGCGCTGATGGCGCCGACGAGCAGGGCGTCGATGACCGCGACCATCCCGATCGTCGTCGTCAGCCCGTGGAGAACATCGCGAAGGTGGCTGCTGGGCCCCGACGGCCCGTACATCTCCAGGACACCGCGGGCGTCGTCGTGGAAGCTGCTGATGAAATACCGCTCCAGCCCGGGCACCATCTCGCGGTAGGCATGGCGGATCCGGTTCATGCCCCGGATGGTCTGCAGCTCCTCGCTGTTCGCGCCGATCAATCGGCCGACGGTGGCCAGGCCGATGAAGAGGTCTGACAGGAGCAAGGCCAATGCGACCGGGATGACCGTCGCGGACAACCCCTGCGCACCGATGACGAAGCCGATGACGATGAGCGAGGCCGAGAGGAACGTCAGGAACATCCCGGTGCGGCTGAAGGCCTCGTTGTAGGCGAGCGATCGCCCCGACAGCAGGCTCCAATGCTCGGTCGAGAGGATCTGCAGCGCCCTCGGGTCGGATAACGGACCGCCGCCTCCGGTCGACGACGTGGCAGTCCCGGGATCGACGGGTCGGGCCTCACCGGCACCGACCGGGACGGACTCCTGCATGCGGTCTCCTCCTATGGCGCGATGAGGCGGGTTCGGATGGTCTCGTGGAGCCGGCCGTTGGAGACGAGGAACGTCCCGCTGTCGATGGCGCGGCGGCCGTCGAGGTCCGTGGCGCGGCCGCCCGCCTCCTCGACGATGAGCATCGGGGCGGCCGCATCCCAGGCCGACAGGCCGACCTCGACCATCGCCTCGGCGGCGCCCTCGGCGACCAGCGCATAGCCCCAGAAGTCGCCGAATCCGCGCTCGCGCCACACCGACCGCAGCACGCCTTCGAAGCCGGGCGCGCGACCCGATGCGATGATGTCCTGGCCGGAGCCGTACAGGACCTGGGCGTCGTCGAGGGAGGTCACCCCCGACACATGGATCCGCCGCGGTGCCTCCCCCCGATTCCGGGCCCACGCCCCGCCTCCACGCCACCCCCACCAGCGCTCGTCGAGCGCGGGAGCGGACATGACGGACGCCTGCAGCTCGCCGTCCCGCTCGACCGCCAGCAGGGTCCCGAACAAGGGCACGCCGCGGATGAAGTTGTGGGTCCCATCGATCGGGTCGATGTACCAGCGCACGGACGCCTCGCCGGCCTCGGTGCCGTACTCCTCGCCGACCAGGCCGTGGTCCGGGAACGCGTCGGTGAGCCGCTCGCGGATGCGCTGTTCGATCGCGGTGTCGGCCTGGGTCACGTACGACCGGTCGGGCTTGGTCTCGATCACGAGGTCACGGCGGAAGTGGGTCCGTGCCGTGACGTCGGCCTCGTCACAGGCGGCTTGGGCGACATCGAGCCACCGGCGAAGCTCGGCGTCGGTCCCGCGCCGGAGCGCGGCCGACCACTCGGTGCCGTAGGTCTCGTCGCTCACGACCGGATCCTCTCGCCGGTCGGGTCCCAGAGCGGCTCGCGCATGACCTCGAAACCGACCCACTCCCCGAAGACCTCGACGTCGCCGCGCGTTCCGATCGCCGCGGTCGGCGGCAGGTAGGCGTACGCGATCGACTGCTCGACGGCGAATCCGTAGCCGCCCGAGGTGACGCGCCCGACCACCTGCCCGTCGAGGCGGACGGGTTCGTTGCCGAGGCAGACCGATCCCAGGTCGTCGAGGACGAGGCAGCGGAGGCGCTTGCGCGGGCCGGCCGCCTTCGCCGCCACGAGCGCCTCGCGTCCGAGGAAGCCGCCCGCCTTGTCCATCGCGACCGCGAACCCGAGGCCCGCCTCGAACGGGTTCTCGTCCGGGGTGATGTCGCTCGACCAGACGCGGTAGCCCTTCTCGAGGCGGAGCGCGTCGATCGCCCGGTATCCCGCGGCGACCATCCCGTGCGGCGTACCGGCCTCCCAGAGCGTGGTCCACAGCGTGCGGCCGTACTCCGCCGGCGCGTAGAGCTCCCAGCCGAGCTCGCCGACGTACGTGACCCGCAACGCGAGGAGTGGCACGCCGCCGATCGTGATCTCGCGCGCGGTGAGGAACGGGAAGGTCTCGTTCGAGAGGTCGTCGCGCGTGAGCGGCGCGAGGATGTCGCGAGCCCGCGGGCCCCACAGACCGAAGCACACCCGGGATGACGTGATATCGCGCAGCGTGACCGTCCCGTCCTCGGGGAGGTGGCGTCGCAGCCAGGCCGCATCGTGGTTCGCGAAGGCCGTCCCGGTCACGAGCATGAAGGTGTCGTCGGCAAGGCGCGTCACGGTCAAGTCGGACTGGATCCCGCCGCGACGGTCGAGGAGCTGCGTGTAGACGATCGAGCCGACGGCTCGGTCGATCTCGTTCGCGCACATGCGCTCGAGGAACGCGGCCGCGCCCGGCCCGGTCACCTCGAGCTTGGCGAACGAGGTCTCGTCGAACAGGCCGGCGGCGCGACGGGTCGCCAGCGCCTCCGCACCGATCGCCGGGGACCAGTGCATGCCGGCCCAGCCACGCGGCCGGAGCGCGGCGTCGCCCGCCGCTGCGTTCGATTCGAACCAGTTCGGACGCTCCCAACCGGACTTCTCGCCGAACGCCGCACCGAGCTCGGTCAGGAGCTCGTATGTCGGCGCGGTGCGCAGCGGCCGGCCGGCCTGCCGCTCCTCGTTCGGGTAGTGGATGTCGTAGTAGGTCGCATACACCTCGACGGTCCGGGCCAGGGTGTAGGCCTGCGACCGGTAGGCCGGACCGAACCGCCGGCTGTCCATCTTCCAGAGGTCGAGCTCGGGCTCGCCCTCGACGATCCAGGACGCCATCTGCCGCCCGATCCCGCCCGCCCCGGCGATCCCGTGCGCGCAGAACCCGGCCGCGACGAAGAACCCATGGACGTCGCTCTCGCCGAGGATGAACTCGTTGTCCGGGGTGAACCCCTCTGGGCCGTTGATCATCCGGCTCACGCCCGCGTCGGCGATGGCCGGGACACGCCGGACCGCCCCGTCCATGATCTCCGCGAACCGCGGCCAGTCCGGGGCGAGGAGCTTGCCGTTGAAGTCGGGCGGGACGCCATCGAGGGCCCACGGCGCCGGCTGGCGCTCGTAGCCACCCATGCACAGGCCCCCGACCTCCTCGCGGTAGTAGACGAGGTTGTCGGGATCGCGCATCGTCGGGAGCGACGGGACGACGCCCTCGATCGCCTCGGTGAACAGGTACTCGTGGGCCATCGGGATGATCGGCACGGTGACCCCGGCGAGCCGTCCGATCTCGGGGGCGAACATCCCGCCCGCGTTCACGACGACGTCCGCCTGGATCTCCGAGCGCTCGCCCCGGTGCTCGACGGTCACCCCGGTCACCCGACCGCGCTCGACCCCGACCGCGACGACCCGCGTGTGGGGCCGGATCGCGACGCCGCGCTGGCGGGCACCCGCGGCCAGCGCCAGCGCGAGGCCCGACGGGTCGAGCCAGCCGTCGGTCGGCAGGTAGACGGCCCCCAGGACACCGTCGAGCGACATCAACGGGAACAGCGCGTGCGCCTCGGTGGGCGTGATGAGCTCGACGGGCAGGCCGAAGGTCTTGGCCCAGCCGGCTTGCCGGCGCAGCTCCTCCTGGCGCTCGGGACTGGACGCCAGGCGAAGCGATCCCACCTCGTGCCAGGCCGGGTCCGTGCCCGTCTCGGCGGCCAGGCGTCGGTACAGCTCGGTGCTGTACATCATCATCTTCGTCAGCGTCACCGAGCTGCGGAGCTGGCCAACGAGCCCGGCCGAGTGGAACGTCGAACCCGACGTCAGCTCCGCCCGATCGACCAGGACCACGTCGGTCCAGCCCAGTTCGGCGAGGTGGTAGGCGATCGAGGTGCCGCCGACGCCACCGCCGATGACGACCGCCCGGGCGTGTTCGACCATCCGCGCTGAACTCCCCTACCGACCCGCTTCGACATCGCTAGCCTAGAGCCCGTGACGCTCGCCGCGCGCGCCCGGCGCGACGCACGGGACCTCAGGAGACGCCGTGACGACCGACCGACCCACGATCGATGAGGTCATCGCCGCGATCCCGGCCTGGGCCAGCCGAACGGTCATCCACGAGCCGATCGCGGGCGGCCTGACCAACACCAACCACCGGGTCACCGTGGACGGCGTCCCCTACTTCGTCCGGATCCCTGGCCCATCCACGGAACTCCTGGCGGTGGACCGCGCGAACGAGCGCCACAACACGCTCGCGGCGGCCTCGACCGGCGTCTCGCCGCGCGTCGTCGCGGTGGTCGAGGATCGGGACGCCTTCGCGCTCGAGTGGCTCGACGCCGAGACGATGTCGGGCGAGGCCCTCCGCGCGCCCGGCATGCCGACGCGCATCGCGGCCACGCTCCGTCGCCTCCACGCCGGTCCACGGTTCCGCGACGACTTCGACATGTTCCGGCTGACCGAGCGCTATCTCGCCCTGGTCGACGAGCGCGGCATCGCCATCCCGGTCGGGTACCGCAAACGACTCCCGGCCGTCGCACGGATCGAGGCCGCGCTCACCCAACGGCCGATGCCCACCGTCCCGTGCCACAACGACCTGCTGGCCGAGAACTATCTCGACGATGGCGAGCGACTGTGGCTTGTCGACTACGAGTACAGCGGCAACAACGACCCGACGTTCGAGCTCGGCAACACGTGCCAGGAGCTCGGCTATGACGACGACCAGGTCCGCGAGCTGTGCGCGACCTACTTCGGCGACGCCTCCCCCGCCCTGCTCGCCCGGATGCGGCTCCAGATGATCATGTCGGATGTCGGCTGGACGCTATGGGCCGCGATCCAGGCGCGCATCTCGACGATCGACTACGACTTCGCCGGCTGGGCAGACGAGCGCTGGGCGCGGGCGGCGGCGGCCATCGACGGCCCCGACTTCGAGGCCTGGCTTGCCGCGGTCGCCGCCTGAGCCGCCTCAGCCCCGGATGCGGGCTCCGGCCGGGTCCACGAGGACGTCGGCGGCGATGGTCGCCGGGATCCGCTCGTCGAAGACGTCCACCTCCAGCGGCGCGCCCTCCCCGAGGGACGCCGGGACATAGGCGTACCCGATGGTCGCCGACACGGTCGGCCCGTAGGCGACGCTGCGCAGGCGGCCGATCACCTCGCCGTTCGCCCGGACGGCTTCACCGCCGTAGACCGGGAGCCAGTCCGGGCCCCCGATCCGGAGCGTGCGCAGCCGTCGTGACGTGTCGACGACGGGCGCCTCGTGAGCCACGCGTAGTGCACCGCGACCGACGAAATCGCCCTTGTCGAGCCGGACGAACGCGCCGAGTCCCGCCTCGTACGGCGTGTCGAGCATCGTCAGGTCGGTCCCGTAGTACCTGAACCCCTTCTCCATCCGCAGCGAGTCGAGGGCTCGATAGCCGAACGGCTCGAGGCCCAGCGGAATGCCCGTCGCCCACAGGCGATCCCACACCTCGACCGCCCACGGCGTCTCGGTCGTCAGCTCCCAGCCGAGCTCGCCGGCATAGCTCAGGCGCGACGCGAGGACCGGCGCCGGGCCCACGTGGATCGTCCGAGCCCGTCGAAGCGGCAGGGCCGGATCCGAGATGTCGTCCGACGTGGTCGGTGCGAGGATCGCGCGGGCTTGAGGGCCCCACAGCCCGATCGTCGCCAAGATCCCGCTCACGTCCTCGATCGAGACACGCTCGCCGTCCTCGACATGCGACCGGAGCCAGGCGATCTCCGACGCGACATATCCCGCCCCGGTGACGACGCGGAAGCGGTCGTCGGCCAGTCGCGTGACGGTCACGTCCGCGACCATGCCGCCGCGCTCGTCGCACCACGGCGTGTACACGACCCCGCCGATGGCCCGGTCGACCTCGTTGGCCGAGATTCGCTGGAGCAGCGCGAGCGCGTCCGATCCCGTGACCTCGATCTTGCCGAACGATGTGAGGTCGATGATCCCGGCCCGCTCGCGGACCGCGGTGACCTCGGCGATGATGCGGTCGAGCCAGGGCGGCCGGGTCCAGCCGTAGACAGCCTGGTCGCGGCCGGCGCGCCGCCACGGCCGTCCCGGATCGTGCAGGTCGGCCCGCTCCCATCCACCCTTGGTCCCGAAGACGGCGCCGGTCTCCTGGAGGCGGGTGTGGAGCGGCGAGAGACGCCTCGGCCGGCCGGCGACGTCTGCATCGTACGGATAGCGGAGCCGGTAGTAGTCCGCATAGGCCTCGCGCGCCAGGCCGGCCGCGAACGTCGGGTCGCGATAGACGTCGCCGAACCGCCACGCGCGATATGGCCCGATGTCCACGCCCGGGTCGCCGGTCGTGATCCAGCCGGCCATGGCCTGACCGATCCCCCCGCCGCCACCGAACCCGTTCAGCGAGAGCCCGGCCGCGACCCAGAAGCCGCGGACCCCGGGGAGCGGCCCGAGCAGCGGGTTGGCATCGGGGGTCATCGCGTCCGGATGGCAGACCAGGCGGATCGCCTCGGCATCCGCGAGGAACGGGAAACGCCGGATCGCGCCAGCCATCAGCGGGGCGAAGCGCTCGTAGTCAGGCGGCAAGGAGCGCGCGGCGTGCTCCCATGGAACGCCGTCCTCCCAGCGCGAGACGGGATCGAGCTCATAGCCACCGAAGACCATGCCGCCGTGCTCACTCTTGCCGTAGACGAGGTTGTCCGGGTCGCGGAAGCACGGCATGTCGCGGGGCAGCTCCGACCCGGGCACGGCCCTGAGCGCGATGTGCTGGTGATCGACCGGCGTCGAGGGGATCCAGGCACCCACCATCGCGGCGACCTGGGGCGCCCACATCCCGGCCGCATCGACGACGATCTCGGTGTCGATCGGACCCGCCTCGGTCAGGACGCGCGTGACCTCGCGGCGTGTCGAGAGTTCGAATCCGGTCACGCGCACGCCGGTTCGGATCCGGACTCCGAGCGTCCGGGCGGCATCCGCCACCGCGTGCGTGGCGCCGTGCGGGTCAAGGTGGCCGTCATCGACGAGGTGGACCGCCCCGTACAGCGATTCGGGCGAGATCGCAGGCATCAAGCGGCGCGCCTCGTCGGCGCCGATGACCCCGGCATCGAGGCCGATCCCGCGGGCCCGGCTGGCCGTGCGTTCCAGCTCGCGCAGTTGGTCCGGCGAGGAAGCCAGGCGCAGGCTGCCGACCGTCTCGAAGGCGCCCAGGCGCCGGTAGAGATCGATGCTGTAGCGCCGGAACCGCATCATCGTCGATGACGGGTTGAAGGCGGTCACGAGCCCGGCAGCCTGACAGGTCGAACCGGCGGTCAGCTGTGCCTTCTCGACGAGCAGGACGTCGGTCCAGCCCGCGAGGGCCAGGTGGTACGCGACGCTGCACCCGGTGATCCCGCCCCCGATGACCACGACCCGGGCCTGCTCCACGCTCATGAACGGACACGGTACGGTGCCCGGGTCGGTGGCGTCGGCTCACGACGCACGTCTTCAAGGCGCTCCCGGTACGATCGTGCGGTGACCAGCCAACCCGACGAGTCGTCGACCAACCGTCGTCAGCTCGCGCTCGTCGTCGTCGCGTTCGTCGCGACGCTCGTGCTCCTCATCGGGATCTCGCAGGTCATCGACCGCGCCGGGGTGAGCGCGAGCCCGACGCCCGGCACGAGCGGCCCCTCGGCCACCCCGCCCCAAGTCTCGATCTCGCCCTCGCCGTCGGCCGTACCCTCAGCCTCGGCATCGACCAGCGCCTCGCCATCGGCGTCCGCGGCCGTGGCCTCGCCATCACCAACCCCGTCCGCCGCGGCGGCCGTCGAGGCGGTCATCGTCGGTGCCGGCGACATCGGCGACTGCGACACGACCGACGACACCGCCACCGGGAACCTCCTCGACAGCATCGAGGGCACGGTCTTCACCGCGGGCGACAACGCGTATCCGTCGGGCCGGGCCGAGGACTTCCAGGACTGCTACGACCCGGTCTGGGGCCGCGTCAAGGACCGCACGCGGCCGTCCGCCGGCAACCACGACTGGGAGGACGACCTCAAGGGCTACTTCGGCTATTTCGGGAAGGCGGCCGCCGCCCCTGACGGCGAGTCCTGGTACTCGTACGACCTCGGGGCGTGGCACGTCGTCGTCCTCGATTCGATGTGCGGCGAGAACGGCGGCTGCGGGAAAGGCTCGGACCAGGGCAAGTGGCTGGCGGCCGACCTCGCGGCCTCGACCGCGGTGTGCACGCTCGCGATCTGGCATCAGCCGCGGTTCAGCTCGGGCGAGCACGGGAACTACGGTGGCGTGGAGCCGTTCTGGGAGGCGCTGTACGCGGGCGGCGCCGACGTCGTCGTCAACGGCCACGACCACGACTACGAGCGATTCGCGCCCCAGGATCCCGACGGGGACGAGGATCGCGCACGCGGCATCCGCCAATTCGTGGTGGGCACGGGAGGCGCCGAACTGCGGGACTTCGACGATGCCCGCCCCAACAGCGAGCTCCGGGCGGCGGTGGCCCACGGCGTGCTCAAGCTGGACCTGCACCCGGCTTCCTACGACTGGACGTTCATCCCGACCGCCGGCGACTTCGCCGATGCCGGGTCGGGACCGTGCCACTGAACAACACCGCGCGATCAGTCGCGCACGGCCTCGCGCAGGGCCCGCTCGAACGCGGGCGTGCTCGCGTTCGCGAGCAGGCGGTCGAAGTGCTCAGCGGCGTACGCCACGAAATCCACGTCCAGCGTGCTGATCCCCTGCTGGAGGACGCCCCACATCGCCTCGCGGAAGTCGGAGACCACGCGCATCAGCACGATCCGCGCGAGTCGTGGCGCCCGGACCTCGCCGTCGTAGGCTTCGAGGAGCACCTCGTCCTGCCCCGGCGTCAGCTCGTGGTTGATGCTGAAGTTGCCGAGGTCGAAGAAGGGGTCGCCCATCCCGGCGTACTCCCAGTCGACGATCCGGATCCGCTCGCCGTCGTCGATGAAGTTCGCGTTGAGCAGGTCGTTGTGGCACGGCCGCAGCTCCAGCGGCGCCGCGAGCCAGGCCAGCTCGATCCGCCGCCCGATCGAGGCGGCCACGTCGTACTCGGGCGGGATCGGCACGCCACGGGCCATCGCCAGCGCCCGGTACGCCTCGACGATCCGGAGCGGGACGAACAGGCCCGGGATGGCCGGCCCGTCGTGGATCCGCCGGAGCGAGTCGGCGACGCGACGGAGCGTCTCTGGCCCGTGGACGGACTCGTCGCTGACCGGCGCACCCACGATGAACCGCGTGACGAGGTAGCCCTCCGGGCCGGATGAACGCGGTGACCTCCGGCCCGACACCGACCCCGGCAGCCGCGACCGTCGCGGCGTGTTCCACCTCGCGACTGATGCCGAGCAGGTGCGTGTCGTTGCCCGCCAGGCGGATCACCCAGCGCTCGTCCGTCCCGGTCGCCGCGACCAGGAAGTTGCGGTTGGTGATCCCGCCTGAGAGCGGCGTCAGCGTCAGCTCGCGACCGGCCAGCTCCGGCACGCGGCCCATCGCCCGGACCAGGTCATCGCGCAGTTCCCCGCGCAGCTCCTGGTCCGGGGCAGGTTCGTCGGTCACGCCCGGCTAGCCGATGACCGCCTCACCGGTCGCGGTGTCGGCCTCGACATCCGCCGCGCGGCCACGGACGGCGACCGCGTAGTAGATCACGCCGAGGACGAGCAGGAGGAGGACCAGGCTCTCGAAGATCGGCCATGCGGGCAGCCCCGCGATCTCGTTGCCGAATGGCTTGATGAACCCGTCGATGGTCGGGTTCGTGATCGCCCGGCCCTCACCGCCGAAATCGCCGAACAGTGCGGGGTCCTGCCAGATGCCGATGTTCAGGAGCATCAGCCCGCCGTACAGGATGGCGACGACACTGATGAGCTTGCCCCAGCGGCCGAGGCTGAACCACGCCGGCTGGTGCGGCCAGCCGCGGTAGCGGGCCGCCAGGACACCGACGTTCGTCAGGAGGTAGCTCAGGTAGATCAGGCCGGTCGCCGCGATCGACACGGAGAACCCGCCGCAGTGGCCCGATGACGAGGATCGGGATCGCCGCGAGCACGCCGACGGCGATGGCGGCATTGGCGGGCGTCCGGAAGGTCCCGTTGACCCGGCCCCAGAGGCTGCCGAGGGGCAGGTGCCGATCGCGGCTCATCGAGAACATCATCCGGGTCGCGGCGCCCTGGATCGCGAGCGTGCAGACGAACACCGACGCGAGGATGACGAAGAGGTAGACCTCACCGACCGTGATCCCGCCGAAGATCTCGGCAGTCAGGGTCGCCTGGATCGTGGTCGCGATCGGGAACCCCAGTGCCTGACCCTCGGCGATGGCCGCGTCCATGTCCGGGATGGCGAGGATGACCGCGATCAGGAAGACGGTCCCGACGAGGCCGGAGATCGCCACCGACCACAACACGCCGCGAGGGGCCTGCCGCGCGGCATCGACCGTCTCCTCGCCGAACGTCCCGGCGGTGTCGAAGCCGTAGACCACGAAGAGGGCCATGAACATGCCGAGGGCGAACGCCGGCAGGTAGTTGCCGCCGGTCGCTGCCTCTGTCCCGAAGGTTTCGAACAGGACGCTCGGCGGCTGGTTGTTCGCGAAGAACAGCAGGACGAGGGCGAAGACGAGCATCCCGAGGATCTCGGTCGCGACACCGATGTTGTTCAGGATCGACAGCAGCCGCACGCCGAACGCATTGATCAGGGTCGTCAGCGTCAGCGTCACGAGCGAGATCGACGTGAACATCGTCGTCAGGCCGGTGGGGTCGGGCGAGTCGAGGAACGGCGTGTCGCCGACAGGTCCCGCATGGATCCCATCGATGACGAACGCGACGATGACGGCGACGGCCGTCACGGTCACGACCTGCGCCCAGAAGTAGAACCAGCCCGTGAACCAGCCGAGTGTCCGGTTCGACAGCCGCTTCGACCACTGGTAGATCGAGCCGGCGACCGGGAAGTGGCTTGCCAGTTCCGCAAAGACCAGCGCGACGACGAACTGGCCGATGATCACGATGGGCCACGACCAGAAGAAGGCCGGGCCGGCCTGCCCGATGCCGATCGAGAAGTTGCCGTACGTGCCCGTGGACACGCTGATGAAGCTGAATGCGATCGCGAAGTTCGACAGGAAGCCGAGCGTCCGACGCAGCTCGGGCTTGATGCCGAGGGAGCGCAGGTGGGCGTCGTCCTGCGCCGCGATGTCCTGGGGATCGCTAGACACGATCGTCTCCTCCTACCGCCGCACCACCGGTGCGAGACTGACCTCTGGGGAGCGAGTCGAGGAACGCCGGGGGCATCGATCGTCGACGGGCTCCCTCCGGGCCGGGTCGCGATCTTCGGCGGAGGATAGCACCGCGCCAGAGCGCGTCAACGACGAGTTTCGTCGGCGGGACGACGCCCCGGCGACGTGATTCGAACGGGCGCTACGGATCGAGTCTGTAGAAGCGGAAGGCCTCGTGTTCGGTCGGCAGGATCGTGAAGCGCGAGAAGCCGGCCTCTCGGGCGATCGCCTCGAGCGCCGCGGGACGCATGACCGTGCCGGTCCCGACCGATGGCGGGTCGACGAGGCCGTTGGCCAGGCAGGCGACGACGCTGTAGCCGTAGAACAACCGCTCGGCCTCGTCACCGGGCGCCGTGAACCGCTCCGCGACGCGCTCATCGCCGATGAGCACGGCACCACCGGGCGCGAGCAGGCGCCTCGCGGCCGCCAGCACCTCGGCCGGCCGGGCCATGTCGTGGACCGCCTCGAAGATCGTCACGAGGTCGTAGCGACCGGCACCGTCGCTGTCGGCCGCGTCGGCGAACAGGAACGAGACCCGGTCGGTCAGCCCGGCCGCGGCCGCGTGGGCCTTGGCCCGTTCGATCGACCCCGCGTCGATGTCGATGCCGTCCACCGCGATCCCCGGGAAGTGGCGGGCGATCGAGATCGACGACCAGCCCGTGCCGCACGCGACGTCCGCGACCCGGCCGTGGCCGTCGCGGAGGCGCGCGGCGATGTCCGGCAACGCCTCGATCCAGTCGCCGACGAGATGGGCGAACTGGGGCCGGTTGATGCCCTCCTGGGCCTCGACGACGTCGGGCCCGTAGTCGGCCCAGTCGACACCGCCGCCCGTCCGGTATGCGCTCAGGATGTCGGGCATGCGCTGCGCTGAACCGACCACGAAACGGGAGAGCGGCGCCATGTAGGCCAGGCTCTCCTCGCTGACGAGGACCTCCTCGTGGCCGGCCGGCAACGAGTACTGGCGCGCATCGGGGGCCGCGTCCACGTCGTCGACATCGAGGATCGCGCCGACGGCCTGGTGTTCGAGCCACTCTCGCGCGTAGCGCGGGTGGATGCCGGCCCGTGCGGCCAGCTCCGGGGCCGTCGCAGGACCACCCTCGGCCAGGGCGCGATAGAGCCCGAGGCGATCACCGAGGTAGATGGCCTGGGCGTCGAGGGCCCCGAGGATGGCCGCTCCCACTCGCCCTGCCAGGGCGTCGCGGCGCTCGGTGGCTTCGGTGGTGGTCGTCGTCGTGGCCATGGTTCCTCCGTCGGTCAAAGGGGCAACGTCGATGGTCGGCCGACGGACGTCTCCTCGGGAATGGACATCAGTCGATGGCGAACGCCGGTGGATACCGGATGCGTCCCACGAGGTCCGGCGTCCAGGCGGGCAGGCGAAGGGCCATCCAGTGCTCGTCGGACCAGTCCCGCGGTGGGACGAGGCCGATGCGCCGCGCGGAATCGAACCCGAAGCGAGGGTAATACGTCGCGTGGCCGACCAGGACGATCGCCGGCCAGCCGAGCGCGACCGCCTCGGCGATCGTGGCATCCATGAGTGCGGCGCCGATGCCGCGACGCTGGTGGTCCGGGGCGACCGCGATCGGTCCGAGCGTGAGGATCTGGCGGATCGTGCCGTCGTCCCCGTCGAGATGGCCGGCCGTGGTCACGCTGTGTCCGACGATGGTGCCGTCCCGATCGACCGCCACGAGCGCCAGCGTCGGGATCCAGGCGTCGTCCTGGCGAAGGTCGTCGACGATCCGGCCCTCCTCGGTCGAGGGGGCGAAGGCTGCGTCGACCAGCGACCGGATGGCGTTCCCGTCGCCCGGCCGCTCGGGCCTGATCGACACCTCCCCCAACGGTCAGCCCGCTCCGACGGCCTCGCGCAGGGCGTCGGGCATCGGCCGATGCACCGTGACGGGCCGAACGTACGCCCCGACCATCTCGCGCGACCCGTTGACGCCAAGCTCGGTGAAGAGGAACGCGATCTTGCGACGCTGGGCCGCGAGGATCTCGTCCTTGGTCGAGAGATCCCACAGCTGGCGCTTGAACGGCCCGATCGCCTTCTTGCGGGTCGTGTAGACGAACTGCTGGTCGGTCTGGCCATCCTTGCGCTCGTCGGCCGCGTTCGCGTAGCACCAGGCCTCGATCTCGCGGTGGATCGCCTCGGGGAAGGCGGGGTGCTCGTAGAGGGCGTTCTGGAACCCGGTCGCGAGGTGGATCTCGGCGGTCTCGACCGCCGGGAAGCGATGGAACAGCTCGTCGGGCAGGGTCGACGCGCCGTGCTGGACGGCGCCGGCCAGCCCGTAGTCACGACGAGCCACCTCGCCGAGCTCACGGAGCACCTCGAAGTCGAGCTTGACCTCGGCGACGCCACCGTCGGGGAGCGGGACGCCGCCGTGGCTCGTGCCGGTCTGGACGCTGACCTTGCTGATCCCGATCGCGCCGGGCATCCGCGGCCTCCAGCTCGCGTCGGTAGCCGTCGAGGTACGCCCGCAACTCCTCGACCGTCGAATTCTGGGTCCCGACCTCGCCGATCTCGCCGCCGACGCTGATCGTCACCCCGTCCGCCTCGAGCGTCCGGATGAGCGCCGTCAGCTCGGCCGCCCGGCTGTAGTTCTCGTGCTGTTGCTCGTCCGTCGTCGGCTTCGAGAGGTCGACGATGGTCGATGAGTCGATGTCGATGTTGCGATAGCCGGCCTCGACGGCCAGGCGGCAGGCCCGCCGGATCTCCTCGGTCATCGCCTCGGGATCGGCCCCGTACTTCTTGGCGTTGAACTGGTAGTGGTCGCCCTGGAGGAAGACGGGCCCGCGCCAGCCGGCCGCGATCGCGCCGGCGAGCACCGCGGTCGAGTAGTCGATCGGGCGCTGGAACGTGTACGTCTGCTCGCTTCGGGCGAGCTCGAGGATGACCGCCCAGACGTCCGCGGCCGTGGCCGTCTCGTACACGGTCCTGGCCATGTCGAACGTCTGCGCGCGGATGTTGATGGCCGGCACGGTGAAGCCCGAGACCTCACCCCGGCCACGAGCGGCGTAGAGGTCCTGGATGCTCGCCGACTGGGCGCCGAGCGCCTGGCTGGCCTCCCAGACGAGCCACTGGGCGGTGGCGGTCGTCGGCTCATCGGTGCTGAAGGCGGCCGTCCAGGCGAGGTCGCGGATCGCGGTCTCGCGGAACGTGGCCTCGTCGTCGATGAGGAGCAGGTCGCCGTCGAGATGGGCCGCGTCGCGGATGACGCTCAGCAGGTCGGCGGGCGAGGTCGCGACGTGGGGCATCGGTCGGTGGTCTCCTCGAGCCAGGGTTCGAGCGACCATGGTACGGCCCGGGACGCACCGGCGCCGTCGGATCGATCGCCTGGCCGTGGCGCGGCGCCCGACCGGACATGGAACGACCGCCGACCCGGGGGAAGGTCGGCGGCCGGGGGTCAACGCGATGTCGGCGTCGACCACTCGAATCTGGCGGACACGGTCGCGTCGCGACACCGCCGCCGGTCGCGAAGCCGACCCGACGGATGACGAGGCCCGACGCCGACTCCGGTCGCAGTACCCGCGCGGATCAGCCCTGGAACTGTGGCTTGACCACCATCAGGAAGATGATCGCCACGAGCAGCAGGCCGAGCATCATGCCGCCGCGCTGGATCCGCTTCACGAGCCCGAGCAGCTCCGGCGGTGGGCCAGTCGCGCCCGGCGGTGGCGGCGACGACGTGATCTCGATCACCCGCTCGACGTACTTGCGCTGGACGAAGAACGAGTACCCGTACGCGATCAGGTACAGGACGATGGCGATACCGAGCCACCAGTAGGCCTGGCTGGACAGGTCGATCCCGCGCACGAGGATCATCAGCGCGCCCGTGATCGGCAGGGTGATCCCGATCGGGTACACGAGACGGGACGAGATGGTCTCCGAGACCCGCGTGGCGAAGTTGGCGTGCTGCGGCTCAGCGCCGCCCATCGCCCCGATGAACGAGAACGCAAAGGTCGGTCCGAACGCGACGATCGCGCCCAGCACATGCAGGAACAGCAGCCAGGGAAACAGCGCGCTCCAGTCCATCGACGCCCTCCGCTTGACGATGACCTCCGGGACGGTCGCGGGCAGGATAGTCCGCCCGAGGGCCCGCGAAGCGACGATCCGGCGCGCGGCGCGCGGTCAGGAAACGCGCTTGGTCCGCCGACCGACGAAATCGACGAGGACGTACTCGCCGAGGTGCTCGGGCGTGGCGTAGAAGGCGCGGCCGCGATTGAGCCTGGTCATGTGGGCCACGAACTCGGCGAGGGCGCGCGAGCGTTCGAGCATGAACGTGTTGATCGTGATCCCCTCCTTCGTGCAGCGCTGCACCTCCTTGAGGGTCTCGCTGATCGTCCGGCGGGTCGGCGGGTAGCTGAACTCGACCTGGTCGCCCTCGAAGTGGGCGGTCGGCTCGCCGTCGGTGATGACGACGATCTCCTTGTTGGCGGCCGGGTGGCGCTCCAGGATCCGGCGCGCGAGCAGCAGGCCGTGCTGGAGGTTGGTCCCGTACTCGTAGCCGTGCCAGGTCAGCTCGGCCAGTGCTCCCGGCCGGATCTCCCGGGCGTAGTAGGCGAAGCCGATGACCGAGAGGTGGTCGTGCGGATACTGGGTGCGGATGAGCGTGTCGAGCGCGACCGCGACCTTCTTCGCCGCCAGGAAGCAGCCGCGCAGGAGCATCGAGCGACTCATGTCCACGAGCAGGACCGTCGAGGTCCGCGTGAGCTGCTCGGTCCGGTACACCTCGAAGTCGCCGGCGGTCAGGCGGATCGCCCGATCGTCGCGGGCGAAGCGCGTGGCCGGGGCGTTCTCCTCGCGCGCCAGGGCGTTGGTCAGCGTGGCGCGCAGGTCCAGGTGGAACGGGTCGCCGAACTCGTACGGCTTGGTCGTCTCCTCGCGCTCCCCTCCCCGACCGGCGCGATCCATGCGGTGACCGCCGAACGCGTCGCGCTGCAGCCGCGCGAACAGGTCGTCGAGGACCTTCTGGCCGATCCGGCGACTGCCACGGGGCGTGAGCTCCAGCCGCTCGCCGTCACGCGTGAGGTAACCGGCCTGCTCGAGTCGCCGGGCCAGGTCGTCGAGGGTGTCCAGGTCGCGGACCGCCTCGTCGCCCAGCAGGTCGCGGACCTCGTCGCGGTCGATGTCGGCCAGGTCGCCCGGCCGCTCGATGTCGGACAGCGCGTCCTCCATCCGGTCCATCGCCGCGAGCCGTTCGATCTGGCCGAGCGCCCCTTCGAGACCGAGCTGCTCATCGCCGCCGAACGGGACACGCTCACCGAGGCCGCCCGGCAGGAGCAGGTCCAGGTTCGAGGCAAGCTGGGCCAGGTCGACGAGCAGCCGGTCGTCGCGCAGCAGGGCCTCCATCATCGACTCGAGCTCGGCCCGCTGCTCCGGCGTCATCGAGCGCAGGAGGGACTGCATCGCGGCCATCCGCGCGGCGAGCTGATCGATGATGTCGTCGAAGCTCTTGGCGCCCGGGAAGAACCGGCCGTGCTTCGCCATGAACTCGCGGATGTCCGGGTCGCCGCCGCCGATCCGCTCGCGGATGAGCTCGTTGAGGTCGCGGACCATCTCGCGGTTCGCGGCGAGGTCTTCCGGGCGCATCGAGCGGATCGCGTCCGACATGCCCGCGACGTACTGGTCCAGCATCTGGCCCCGGAGCCTGCCGACCAGGTCGTCATACCGCTGGCGGGCTTCTGGTTCGAGGAAGTCGTAGTCGCCCAGGCCGCGCAGCCGCTCCCCGATGTCGGCGGGGAGACCGTCGAGCTGGTCCAGCCGCTTCGCGGCGACGTCGCGGAGCATCTCGCGCAGGTCGGCATCATCGGCCCCTTCGGCCGACGCCTCGGCCAGCCGCCGCTCCACGCCCGAGCGCTCCTGCGCCACGATCTCGTCGAGCTCGCGCCGGATGTCGCCCAGGACGTCGCCGAGCCCGTACCGCTCGAGGGCCTCCTCCCGCCGCCGCTCGAGGCGGTCCATGAGGTCGCGCAGGCCGGCCAGGTCCGGCCGCGTCGGATCGCCCGTGCGCCAGCCGCGATCCATGAGCCGACGCAGGGCCTCGGCGAGGTCGCCCTCGGCCATCACGTCATCGGACAACGCGTCGATGATCTCGTCGGCGTCGAGGTCGGCGACCTGCTGACTGCCGTCCCAGCGCGAGTACCGGGCACGCCCCGCCAGCGTGTCCGCCGCGTCGCGGTCGCGACTCGCCCGCGCCCGGTCGAGGGCCGTGAGATCGCGCGGATCCGGCGAGTAGGCCGTCATCGCGCTGCGCTCACCGGTGGTAGATCGTGCCGCCGGCGATGCGCTCCTTGTTGAGACGCCGGGCGAGATGCAGGCCCTCGAGCAGGAACTCCACGGCCGACGCGATGACCGCGGGCTCCTCGGCCCCGTCGGTCACGTCGTAGGCGCCAAGCCGATCGACCGCGGTGCTCAGGCCGGGCACCTCGCGCATCCACGCCACGTACTCGCGCGACGGGGTGCGCTCGCCGGTCTCGACCGTGAATCCATCCTCGAAGGCCTCGACGACGGGATCCAGGTCATCGAGCGAGACGCGCCGGGTGAACGTCGCGTACAGGGCCTTCGTGATGAGCCGTTCGACGATCCGCTCCTCGGGGGCGTCGTCGCCGACCGACTCCATCTCCACCTTGCCGGCCGTCGACGCGATGACCGCGCCGAGGTCCGACACGCGCGGCGCCCCGAGCTTCTCGCCGAGCCGGACGGCCCGCTTGAGCGCGGCCGCTTCGAGCACCTCGGTGTTGGCGACCGACACCCGGACGCTCACCCCGGAGCGCTGGCTGATCTCGGGCGACCGGCGCGCGAGGTGGGTCAGCTCGGCGACGAGCTCCTCCATGAACGGCGGCACGACCACGGTCGGGACCGCGTCGTCGGTCGCGAAGCGCCGCTTCTCCTGGCGGACGATGGCCATCTCGTGCTCGAGGGTTCGCGGGTAATGGGTCCGGATCTGCGAACCGAGGCGGTCCTTCAGCGGGGTGATGATCCGGCCACGCGAGGTGTAGTCCTCCGGGTTCGCCGAGGCGACCATGAACAAGTCGAGCGGCAGGCGAACCACGAAACCACGGATCTGGACGTCGCGCTCCTCGAGGATGTTGAGCAGGCCGACCTGGATCCGTTCCGCGAGGTCGGGCAGCTCGTTGATCGCCACGATCCCTCGATTTGCGCGCGGGATGAGCCCGTAGTGCAGGGTCAGCTCATCGGACAGGTAGCGGCCCTCGGCGACCTTGATCGGATCGACCTCGCCGATGAGGTCCGCGATCGTGATGTCCGGGGTCGCGAGCTTCTCCGCGTAGCGGCGTTCGCGCGGGAGCCATTCGATGGCCGTCGCGTCCCCGTCACGCTCGACGATGGCCTTGGCGGCCGGGCTCACGGGCGCCGTCGGATCGTCGTTGAGCTCGCCGCCGCGCACGATCGGGAGCCACGCGTCGAGGAGGCCCACCAGGGCCCGCGCCATCCGCGTCTTGGCCTGCCCGCGCTCGCCCAGGAACACGAGGTCCTGGCCCGCGAGGATAGCGTTCTCGATCGCCGGCACCACGGTGTCGTCGTAGCCCACGACGCCGGGCAGCACGTCGCCGCCGGCCGCAAGGCGCGCCAGCAGGTTCGCCCGCAGCTCCTCCTTGACCGTCCGAGATCGCCAGCCGGAGTCGCGCAGCTCGGCGATCGTGGTGGGGCGCGCGGTCGTCGGCATGTCTGACCTCTAGTTCGGCGCGGTCGCTGCGGCGGATGTGTGGGAGGCCGCGTGTCGGTAGCCATCGATGGCGTTCCGGACATCGGCGATGCCGGTCACGCCGGCCGTGGCCAGATCGGTGATGTAGTCGCGACGCCGCTCGACCTCGAGCTCGAAGTCGCCGGCACGCCGGTCGACGCGCGCCGCGAGTTCGGGGGCGACCCCCCAGGCGAAGTGTTCGAAGCCGTCGTGGCCGGGATCCCAGGTCGAGAGGACGGCCGGGCCGAGATGCTGGACGTGCCCATGGACGTCCCGGACGACCGGCCGGACGTAGTGGGCGGCCACCACGCGGCGCCGGCCGCCGGCGACGGCCCGCAGGATGAGCACGACGCCGAGACGGGACAGCTCGTCGTCGGCGAGCAGGACCGGTGGGCGGCGGAGCGCCTCGAACACCTCGTCGAGCGAATCGGCGTGGATCGTGGCCGCCAGCCCGTATCCGATCGAGGCCGCGCGGATCGCGATCCGGGCCTCGGCACCCCATGTGTACGACGGCAGGTGATCGGACAGCTCGGGGATCAGCAACACGGTCGTCTCCGGCCGGATCGGGGGGCCTGCCGGGTGGCCGCGCGACTCGACCGCCTTCGCCTCGGGCACGCGGATCGGGCCCTGGACCACGTCCGTCGCGGACGGCCGCACCCGGCGCCAGCCGAGCTCGGGCGCCTGCGGCAGCCAGTCGAACGTCTCCGTCGCCCCGGCCAGCTCGACGGCATGGGTGCCGGCGGGCAGGAAGTCGAGCAGGGCGTTGAGGAGCGTGGACTTGCCGGTCCCCTGGGCCGCCGCGGCGACCACCAGAGGGACCCTCGCCTCGATGAGGAGCCAGAGGGTCGCCACCAGCTCCGCATCGAGCGTGCCGGCACGCACCAGCTCGACGATGGATCGGGGTTCGGGCGGGACCGGGCGGAAGGCCCACCGGTCCCGCGGCAGCGAGGTGTCGGCCACGAGAGACTCCGAACGAATGGTGGGGATGCCGGCTCGGGAGGCCAGCGTACGGCGGGGTCGGAAGGGCGTCAAACGGGTCCACCCCGGACCTCCGGCGGCACCGGACCGGACGACTTTCCCGGGCGGTGCGCGGTGGTGCCAGACATACGCTGACCGCCACGATGCCGCCTCTGAACGGAGACCCAGATCCGCTAGGCCGACTCGGCTTGCGCGCGGCATGGTTCTGCGAGCAATGCGGCACGAATTGCGAGCAGCTGGGCGACGAATACCTCGCACCGATCCGCGAGTGCCCGTCCTGCCATCAGGCGGCCTGCCCGAACTGCTGGAATGTCGTCGCCTCGTCGTGTCTTCGATGCGTGCCGTTCAGCCTGCCGATCGTCGACGTGCCGCCGCCACCCGAGCCGACGCTCGCAGGCGCGATCGCGGCCGCGACGTCGGTCGTGCCCGAGCCGGCGGCCGGCAAGACCGACCGCATCCGGCGACGGCTGGCGAAGGTGGTCCCGACGGTGCCGGCCGTCGAGAGTCCGCTGCCGGCCATGGTCCTCGCGCCGCCCGTCCCGCCCGTCTCAACGACCGCGCCGCAGGATCACACGCCGGCACCCGCCGCAGCCCCGGCCACGCCGGCCGCCGCCGCGGACCCGGCCAAGCCAGGTCGCCGGCCGAAACGCGCCGCCAAGGCGGCGGCCGCATCCGCCGCCGCTGCCACGCCCGAGGTCCAGTGGCCGGATCGGTCGGTCGAGTGGGAACGCGGACCGGGCGCGCATCCGGTCGAGCCGTGGCCGACGCGCGGCGAGCTGGCTGCGGCGGCAGCGCCGAGTCCCCGACCCGCCTCCATGCCGCGGCCGGCCGGTCGCTCCGGGGTCCGCCGTGGTCGGGCGGCGAGCCTCGCGGGCTTCACGGTGGTCGTCGTCGCCCTGTTCGGCGTCGCCGGTCTGACGCTCACGGCCCTCGGGCGCCTGCCCGACTCGAGTGACACCTCGGGTCGCCCAGCGACGCCCGCGGCGACGGAACCGGGCACGATCCCCGACGGCGGCGCGACGACGCCGGCCGATGCGATGCCCACGGATGCGGCGCCTCCGCTCGTCAGGAACGGGTCCAAGGACCAGGACGTCGCCGGCGACGGCGGTGGCGGTGGGACGACGCCCGGCGGCGGTGGCGGCGGCGGTGGCGGCGGTGGGGCGCCTGACGGTGGTGACACGCCGATGATCCAACTGACGCCGAAGCCCTCGACCGGGGCGACCCCCGCCCCGACAGCCTCACCGAATCCGACCAGCGTCCCGACGGCGACGCCGACGGCCGAGCCGACGCCAGAGCCCACACCGGAGCCGACGCCGGAGCCCACGCCCGAGCCGACGCCGGAGCCGACCCCCACACCGACGCCCGAAACCACCGACTGAACCTGACATCGTTCGGCCGCGGGCCCGGTACGCTGGGCCCGATGGCCACCGCACCAGCCGACGACCTCACGATCGTGCCGCTCACCCCAGATCGGATCGCGGACCTCGCGACCCTGTTCGACGCCGGGGGCGACCCGAAGTGGTGCTGGTGCTCGTTCTACAGGGTCCGCAACCTCAGCTTCGCGAACTCCACGCCCGCCGCCAATCGCGCGATCCTCGAAGGCCTCGCCGACGAGGACCCGGCGCCCGGCCTGGTCGCCTACGAGGACGACGCCCTCGTCGGCTGGGTGAGCCTCGGTCCGCGCGAGTCGTACGATCGGCTCACCTACTCGAGGGTCCTCGCCCCGGTCGACGACGCGCCGGTCTGGTCGATCGTCTGCTTCGTGGTCGCGCGGCGGCAGCGCGGGCGGGGCGTCGCGAGGCAGCTGCTGGCCGCGGCCATCGAGTACGCCCGGAGCCACGGCGCGACGATGCTCGAGGCTTACCCGGCGGACACGTCCGGCGGGCGGATCCCGTCGGCCAACGTGTACCAGGGGACGCTGTCGATGTTCGAGCAGGCGGGCTTCGAGGTCGTCACCCTGCGAAGAGGGAGCCCTGATTCGCGGCCCCGGCCGGTCGTCCGGCTGGCCCTGTGAGGCGGCGAGCGACCGCGACGTACGTCATCTGACGCGGTTCGCCACCGTCGTCCGTCCCGGTTGACACCGATCGCCGGACGAGCCTAAACTCCCGGCCGGCGCGCAAGTCGCCCGCCCTCGTCTAGCTCACCTGGAGGCCGGTCTCCGAATGACGACGCGAAACCTCTTCCGACCCACGACGGCGCCTACCGGCGTTGTCGAAAGCGGGAGATCTGCGCCCATCTCGAGCTAGCCGCAGGCGGCACGACCGCCTTCCGGACAGACCACGAGCCGTGGGCCAGATCGGGCCCCCGGCTTTTTTGATGCCCTTCTCCGCCTCGAGGCGGGACACGGGGACATGAGAGCCGCGAGGCCCACCGACGCAGTGTCGGGACGAGGCCCGCGGCTCGTTCCATGTCCAACCCTCCACCTGGAGTCCACCGTGACCGCCACCCTCATCGACCAACTGAAGAGCGACCAGCCGACGGTCAAGCCCGTGGCGTGGCCGGTCGCGTCCGGGGTCCCCGCCCTGCTCATCGACGGCGTCACCAAGCGTTTCGTCGTGGGTCGAGCGAAGACACCGGTCGCGGCCATCACGGACGTGTCCATGCGCATCGAGCGCGGTGACATCCACGGCGTCCTCGGCGCCAACGGGTCGGGCAAGTCGACGCTCATCCGCCTCATCTCGGGTCTCCTGACCCTCGACGAGGGCCGGGTGGAGGTCTTCGGCCACGACATCGAGCGCGACGAGATGGCGGTCAAGCGCCTGATCAATCGGGTCAGCGTCGACGCCGCCTTCTTCAAGAAGCTCAGCCCGATGGAGAACCTGGTCTTCGCCGCCCGGCTCTACGGCATCGACGGTGCCGCCGCCAGGCGCGACGCCCTCGCGATCCTCGAACGGCTGGGCATCGGCAGCAAGCGGGTCGGGCGACCGATCGAGCAGATGAGCCGAGGCATGCAGCAGAAGGTCGCGATCGCGCGAGCCCTGCTGACGAGCCCGACGCTCCTCCTGCTGGACGAGCCGACCACGGGCCTGGATCCGCGCTCGAAGTTGGACGTGCAGGCCTTCATCGAGGAGCTCCGGGCATCGCACGACGCCACGATCGTCCTCACGACGCACGACCTGGTGGAGGCCGAGCGCCTCTGCCGACGCATCACGGTCCTCGACGGCGGCCGCGTCGTCGCCGAGGACACGCCCGAAGGCCTCAAGGCCATGGTGACGGCCCAGCAGGGTCGGCCCGCCAGCCTCGAAGACGTGTTCATGAAGTACACCGGCCGCTCCCTCGATGAGGACATCGAGGAAGACGAGACCGAACCCGAAGACTGAGAGGAAAGGAGGTGAATGACATGCAGCAGCAACCCTGGCTGGCCCTCGCGCTTGCGCAGTACCAGCGACGAACGAATGATCGAAGCGGCCGCTCGCGAGCGGCGGGTCGGTCGCTCGTCGCCGTCCGTCCGTCAGGCGGTCGGTCGCCGGATCATGGCGATCGGCGCCCGGATCGCGGCGGAACCATCACTGGAGCTGGCTCGGTCCCGCCGCTAGGGGCCGAGCCGGCTCTCCCGCCTGGAGACACTCCGATGACCATCGTCGCCCATGAGCTGAAGGCCTCCTACGCCTTCGTCGAGCGCAACTTCAACCTCACTCGCCGCTACTGGGGCTGGGAACTCGCGTTCCTGGTCTACTCCGTCGCGGGCGCGCTCTCGATCACGCTCATCGGTGCCGACCAGGGCGACCCCACGTTGCTGCTGACACTGATGGTCGGGGCGATCTTCTGGAACTACCTCTCGGTCGTGTTCAGCTGGATCGCCGAGACGATCGCCGTCGAGCGCTGGGAGGGCACGCTCGAGTACACCTTCATGGCGCCGATCCGTCGCTCGTCGCAACTACTCGGCCAGGTCGCCTACGCGATGGTGTACGGCCTGCTCCACACGGGCGTCATCTTCATCGTGATGATCCTGTTCTTTCCGCAGCTCGACCTGAGCCACGCCAACGCGGCCACGGCCGCGACGTTCATGCTGCTCGGCTCGTTCAGCTTCGTCGGCATCGGGATGATCGCGGCGATCCTGCCGCTCCTGTACATCGAGCGGGGCGCGCAGATGACGTTCGTGCTGCAGTCGTGCCTACTGCTCGTCAGCGGCGTGTACTACTCGATCGAGGTCCTGCCGCCCTGGATGCAGGTACTCTCGCGCCTGTCGCCGGCGACCTACGTCCTCGAAGGCGTGCGGGCCGGCCTCGTGTACGGGACACCCGTGTCCGAGCTGCTCCACGACGTGTGGCCGCTCATCGTCATGGGGTTCGTCCTCATCCCGTTCGGCCTGTGGGCGTTCGGGCGCGCCGAGCGCTACGCCAAGCGCACGGGCAAGCTGAAGCGGGTGGGCTGAGCCATGCCGAAGACCCCGACCGCTCCCTGGCTGCGCCAGGCGGCGGCCGACCCGAAGACCGCGCGCTTCCTGGAGCGCAACCGGTTCACGGGTCTGCCGACCGACTGGGACGCCGTCGTGGGCCACGACCATGCCAAGCGCGAGCTGCGGGTCGTGGCTGCGGCGCTCACCCGGCGCGATCTCGCCGAGCGACTGGGCGTGCCGCTGGTCAAGGGGATCGTCATCAACGGACCACCCGGCTCCGGCAAGACGCTGCTCGCGCGCGCGTTCGCGAGCAGGATCGACCGGCCGGTCTTCGTGCTGTCGGCGGCCGATCTCGGCCCGGCCCGGATCCGCCGCGTCTATGAGCTGCTGGCCGACATCCCGAGTGTCGTCGTCATCGACGAGCTCGATATCGTCGCGCGTCGCGCATACGGCCGTGCGAACCGCTCGCGGACCGTCGGCGCGCTCTGTGTCGCGCTCGACGGCGTCGTCCCGGTCACGGGCCCGATCACGATCGGCCTGACCGCCGAGGCCTTCGACGACCTGGATCCGTCGGTCCTGCGTAGCGGCCGGATGACCACGAAGATCCGGCTCGACCTGCCCGACCGCTCGGAACGGCTCGTCCTGTGGCAGCGCTACACGGCCGACATCCCGACGACGGGGACACTCGACCTGGCGACCGCCGCCGACCGATCGCAGGACATGACCGGTGCGGATATCTCCGCGACGGCTCTCGCGGCCGCCGGCCTTGCGCTCGCCGACGGCGCGCAGGCGCTCGACCAGGTCCACCTGGACGAGGCCCTCGAGCGACGTGGCCTCGTCCGTCGCCCGCCGACCGACGACGAGCAGGTTCGTCGAGCCGTGGCGGTCCACGAAGCGGGCCACGCCATCTTCGCCTACTCCGCGCTGGGCACGGACGCGGTCAACGAGGTCGTCATCGCCCGGACCGGCCGCGGCGAGGGTCATACCGGGCTGCGGACCGAATGGGCCGAGGCGAACGAGTGGCGGGGACAGCGCTGGCGCCTCGGCGTCCAGATGAGTCTCGCCGGGCTCATCGCGGAAGAGTTGGTCGACCCGACCGACGGCCCGACCTTCGGGTCCGAGTCCGACATCGCCCACGCGACGGACCTCGTCCAGCGGGCCCATGCGGCCGGCCTGGTGCCGGGCTTCGGTCGGGTCTCGACGGAGCGTCTCGAGCGCGGCAGCGACCCGGACTCGTACGACGAGCGCGGCTCCGACGCGATGCGGACGGCGCTCTGGACATCGGTTCGTTCCGAGCTGGAGACCGCCGAGGTGGCCTGTCGATCGGTGCTGGCGCCGCAGGTGCCGGCGATCGGTGCGCTCGCCGCGATCCTCGTCACCTCGGGCGGGCTCGTCGGCAAGGAGCTCATCGAGGCCCTGCGCACCGTGGGCGCACGGGAGGCCGACCGTGGTTGATCCCATCCCGCCGACGCCTGCCGCGCTCGGCTGGGATTCCGCCTGGGACACGGCGTTCCTGCCGTTCGTGGGTGCGGGTCGTCGCCCGGCCCGGGTGCTGGCCGTCCACAAGGAGACCGCGATCGTGCGCGACGAGACGGGTCGCGAGCGGCCGGCCATCGTGACCGGGCGGTTCCGGTTCGACGCGCTCGGGCCCAGCGACTACCCGGCCGTCGGTGACTGGGTCGTGCTGGACGACTCGACCGCCGCATCGCCCGACGATCCGGCGGTCATCTCGGCGGTCGTGCCGCGCCGATCCGCGTTCATCCGCAGTGCGGCTGATGCCAACCGCCGGACGGCCGGCAACCTCGTCGACGAACAGGTCATCGCCGCGAACGTCGACGTCGCGCTCCTCGTCGCGGGCCTCGATGGCGACTTCAACCTGCGGCGCATGGAGCGCTACCTGGCGGTCGCGTGGGCGAGTCGGGTCATGCCCGTGGCGGTCCTCAACAAGGCCGACATCGGGCTCGACACCGAAGGTCGACGCGTGGCCATCGAGGCGGTCGCGCCGGGCGTCCCGATCGTCACGCTCTCGGCCCTGACCGGGGATCACCTGGGCGATCTCGCGCCTTATCTGCAGGCCGGGATGACGGCTGTCGTGCTCGGATCGTCGGGCGTCGGGAAATCGACGCTGGTGAATGCCCTCCTCGGCGAGGCACGCCAGGCGACGGCTGCGGTCCGCGAGGACGATTCGCGCGGCCGTCACACGACCACCCATCGCGAGCTGTTCACGCTGCCCGGCGGTGCGCTCCTCATCGACACGCCGGGCATCCGATCGCTCGAGGTCGCCGGGGCGGACGAAGGGGTCGAGACGGCGTTCGACGACATCATCGAGCTCGCGACCGGCTGCCGGTTCAGCGACTGCAGCCACGGTGCGGAACCGGGCTGCGCGGTCCGGGCGGCGCTCGACGACGGCAGCCTGAGCCAGGATCGATTGGCGAGCCACCGCAAGCTCGAACGAGAGCTGGCGCACGCCGAGCGCAAGGAGGACCCCCGTGCCCGGGCGGCCCACAAGCGCGAGTGGCGCCTCATCCAGAAGTCGGTGAACCAGCACATGACGCGAAAGTACGGAGACGATCGATGACGACGCCGTCGATGGACGAGATCGAGGTTCCAGAGCGCCCCGACGTGCCGGGTCTGCACTTTCGCCGGTTCCGCGGCAAGGCGGACTACCCGGGCATGGCCGCGGCCATCCAGGCCGCGAATGACCAGGCCGGCAGCGTCGAAGTCGTCTCGACCGACGACATGGCCCGGTCCTACGCCCACCTCGTCAACTGCGACCCGGAGCGCGACATCCTCATCGTCGAACGCAACGGGACGATGGTCGGGTACGCGCGGGTCGAATGGCGCGACCTGGTCGACGGGTCGCGCGGGCTCACCTCGATCTGCGCACTCCGACCCACGGACCGCCGGTTGGGGATCGGCAGCGCGATGCTCGGTTGGGCGGAGGCACGCATGGCCGCGAACGCGGAGAGCCTGCCGGCCGACCGGCCGATGAAGATGCGAACCTGGACCTGGGATGCGGACGAAGGGGCCGGGATCCTGCTCCTGTCGCGCGGCTGGACCGCGGAGGGCCGGGGGTACGAGATGCTCCGCCCGACGCTCGATGACATCCCGGATGTCGCTCTGCCTGACGGGTTCGAGGTCCGGGCCGTGGCCGGCGAGGCCGACGAGCGGCGGGTCTGGGACGCTGCCGCCGAGGCGTTCCGCGACGAACGCGGCGAGGAGGAATGGACGGAGCAGGACTGGGCGCGCGAGCAAGCCGACCCCCGTCGCGACCCGACGCTCTGGGCGATCGCCTTCGACGGGGACGAAGTCGCGGGCGGCGTCCATGGGAGGATCGATCCCGACGAGAACGCGGCCCGAGGCGTCCTCCAGGCCTACATCGCCGGTGTCTGGACCCGGGCGCCCTACCGACGGCGCGGCCTGGCCCGGGCGCTACTGGCCCAGTGCCTCACCCTGCTCCGCGAGCGTGGGATGACAAGCGCGTATCTCGGTGTCGACGGGCTCAACCCCAACCAGGCCATGCACCTGTACGAGGGGCTCGGGTTCGCGATCCGCTCGTCCGAGACCGACTGGATCAAGCCAATGCCGACACCCGCGACCACGACGGAGGACGCCTGATGACGACCGAGATCGAGACGCATCGGATCGAGCTCGAGGGGGCGCCCGCGATCCCGGGGTTGCGGGTGCGCCGCTGGCGTGACGCGGCCGACTACGCGGCGATGGCCGCCGCGGCCTCGGCGGCGTACGACGCGGATGCCGTCCCCTTCATGCCCACCGCGGAGAACCTCCGAGTGCAGATCGAAGGCGAGGACGGGATCGATCCCGCCAGCGACCTCGTGCTCGTCGAGGTGGACGGCGCGCTGGTCGCGTACGGCGAGGTCTGGAGGATCACGCGGGACGGTCGGCCGATGTTCGAGATCGGCGGGATCGTCGAGCCCGCGTATCGGCGGCGCGGGATCGGGCGGGCCCTGCTCGCGGAGAACCTCCGTCGGGCGGCCGAGCGGGCCGCCAGCGAGCCCGTCGATGCGGAGATCCTCGTGGAGGGCTTCGTCGAGGGATCCGAGACCGGCCATCGGACGATCCTGACCGACGCGGGGTTCGAGCCCGTCCGGCACTTCTTTCTCATGCGCGTCCCGGATCTGCAGCACGTGCCCGATGCGCCGCTCCCTGAAGGGCTCGACCTGCGGCCGGTCACCCCGGACCAGCACCGGCCGATCTTCGATGCCGAGGCCGAGGCGTTCAAGGACCACTGGGGTCATCGCGAACAGGGCGACGACCTCTTCGACACCATGTATGCCAGGTCTGAGCTCGACACCGGGCTGTGGGCGGTGGCATGGGACGGCGACCAGATCGCCGGCGTGGCGCAGGCGTGGATCTGGCCCGAGGAGAACGAGCACCTCGGTGTCAAGCGCGGCTGGCTGGAGCGGATCAGCGTGCGACGCCCGTGGCGGCGGCGTGGCCTCGGGCGAGCGCTGACCGCGGAGGCCTTACGCCGGCTGCGTGCGGCGGGCATGGACGACGCGATGCTCGGGGTCGATTTGGAGAACCCGACCGGCGCGCTCGGCCTGTACGAGGGCCTGGGCTTCGAGGTCTTCTCGCGGGGGGCCGCCTACCGGCGAACGCTGGAGCGCCCGCCGGCGGGAAGCTGACCGACCGTCAGCGCAGGACCTTCTCCGTCAGGCGCACTTCCTCGTCGCCGAGCTGACCGGCCAGCAGCCGGACGGCGCCGTCCGCGGTGTCGTAGACGGTCACGGACGCCTCGAACGGGGCGACCTCGCCGGCCGCGTCCACGCCAGGCAGGGCAGCCGCGTAGACGGAGCGCCCATCGCCGCTGATCGCAAGCGAGCTCAGGTCCGCGAGCGGGGCCCAGGTGCCGAGCGGCTCGAGGCTGGCGGCATCGAAGACGAAGACGCCGCTCGACCCGGTCGAGTCGTTTCCGGGCGGGCCGTCGATCCCGAGCGCGTAGACGCGGGTGCCGTCGGGGCTCACCACGATGCCCGGTTCGAGGATGACCTTGGCGAGCGCCGCCGGGGCGAGCCAGCGACCCACGCGCCGCCCGATCGCCGCGAGCGGCCCGTCTGACGATGGCGTGGCGGCACCGGTCGCCGCCGGGCTGTTCCGGATCTCGGTCGTCGCAAGGTCGAACCGGGTGAGCACACGCCGGTCGGGACTCCAGATGAAGATGGCGTCGCCACGGCGCTCGACCGCCGTCAGGCCGTCGAAGCCGCCCGACGGACCGGGGACGTCCGTCGCGTCGACGAGCCGGCCGCCGGCCGCCATGCGCTTGACCAGCATTCGCTGGTTCGGGCTCCAGCAGACCGCGTAGTAGGCAGGGTCATCGGCCGATCGCCGCTCCAGCAACCCCGCGTCGAGCTCGTCGCAGACATCGCCGGTCGTGCCGCCGGCGGGGGCCGGTTCGCCCAGGCTCGTGCCATCGAAGGGCACGATCCAGTGATCGGTGCCGAGCGGGACCGTGGCGCTCTCGGGGACATCCTCGTACCAGAGGCTCGAAAGCAGCACCGCGTCGCCCCCCGGCGACATCGCCACCGCCGGTGCCGTGCGGACCCGTGCACGACCGTTGATCACGGCCGGCTCGTCGAGCGTGAACTGGCGCTCGCCGACGGTCGCCAGGCTGGCGAGATCGATGATGTCGACACCGACCGTCCAGCCGTCGGCCGCGTCGCGCCGGCTCCAGCCGATGAACGCGAACCGTCCGTCGCCCGAACCGGAGATCCGGTCACTGACGACTTGCGGTTGGCGCTCGGTCGGCTCCGAGGGATCGGGCCGGCCCTCGATCGTCCGATGCGGGGTCGGTCGATACCGAGGCGCCGCCCGCATCGAGGACCTCGAGCACGAGCTCGATCGTGGTGGTCCGGCCGCCGCTGCGCCCGCTCCACGCACCGCAGACGCACAGCCAGCCGCCGCCGGGCCGGGCGAACATCGCCGATTGCCCTTCCGAGGACGAGCTCGGGCCGCCGCCGAGCGAGCCGGTGCGCAGGTCCGCCAGCCGGTAGGCGCCGCCGGCCGAGACCATGATCGGCGCTGGGGGCGGGCAGGTCGCCGTTCTGGACGAGCTGCGGCAGCGGCGAGGACGCCGGGACGAGGGCGCTCGAGGATGGTGTCAGCGATGGCGACGCGCCGACGATGCCCGCGTCGCGCCGCGGGCTCGTCAGCCAGACCGCGACGAACGAGAGGGCGACCGTGGCCACGACCGCGAGGGTGGCGGCGCCGGCCAGGCGTCGGGTCCAGCCGCCGCGGAAGCCACCGCCGCCTCGGCGAGCGGCGCGCTCCCGCCACGTGACGTCGTCGAGCCGCTGCGGCGGCATCCGCCAGTCGTCGACGGAATCGCGGACCAGCGCGGCGATCAGCGCGTCGTCGGGTGTCGGTCGGTCAGTGCGCGTCGTGCGATCGGGATCCATCGGGACACCTCGGGTCATGGTGCGACTCGTCGGATCGCGGTCGCGTCGGTGGTCGCGTCCGGATCGACGGCCAGGCGGTCACGCAGCGCCGAATGGGCGCGGCTGAGGATGGAGCCGACGTTCCCCGGACTCGTCCGCAGGAAGCCGGCGATCTCGGCGTAGTCGTAGCCGTAGTAGTGGCGCAGGACGAGCGCCGCCCGGGCGTCGGGCTTGAGCGCGGCCAATCCGTCATCGACGAGCTGGCGCGTCGCCACGGTGGTGGCTGGATCGGACGAGCTCGACGCCGCGCCGGGCGCCGCATCGTGCAGCAGCGCGACCTCCGCGGCGGCGAGCCGCCGGACGCGTCGACGACGAAGGTCGTCGAGCGCCGCATGGCTCACGATGCCGTGGAGCCAGGCCCGGAGCGGGCGATGGCTGTCGTACTGCTCCCAGCGCTCGAAGGCGCGGGCGAAACAGTCGTGGGTGGCGTCCACGGCGGCCTCCCGGTCGCGCAGGATCGCGAACGCGATGCGGAACACATCGTCCGCGTGGTCGCGATACGCCTGTTCGACCGCCTCGCGGCGGCCATCCTGCTCGCTCACATCACTACTACGCGCCGACCGACCGGAACCTTGCATGACCGGTCAGAACGGTTCACGCGAAGAGGCGACCGCCGTCGCGCACGAGCTCGAGCCACGCCCGTTCTCGCCCGATCGTCGTGGCCTGGCCGTGTCCCGGAAACACGCCGGTCGGGTCCTCGAGGCCGGTGAGGCGGGCGAGCGACGCGACCATGGCGTCAGGGTCGCCACCGGGCAGGTCGACGCGTCCCCAGCCGCCCGCGAACAAGGTGTCGCCGCTGTAGAGGATGCCGTCGTCCTCGTCGAGCAGGCAGACCGAGCCCTCCGTGTGCCCGGGCGTGTGCAGGACCCGGAGGCGGATGTCGCCGAACCGGACCAGCCCGCCCTCGGCCAGCTCGACGGCCGGCACCGACGGCACGATCTCGAACGGCGCCCAGATCGGATCCGGACGCTCGAGGCGGGCCCGATCGGCCGGGTGGACGGCGATGTCGGCGCCCGTGTGGGCGGACAGCGCGGCGTTGTCGCCGATGTGGTCCCAGTGGCCGTGGGTCGAGACGATGAGCTTGAGCGTCCAGTCGCGGGCGGCGAGCTCGTCGACGATCCACGGCAGCGATGGGGTCGCGGTGTCGATCGCGATGGCCTCGCGTGTGCGCGGATCGGCCAGGACGTGGACGTTCGTCGCGATGGGCCCGACGACCCGGCTGAGACGCTCGGTCAAACCTCGAGCTTCTCGCGCATGCAATCGAAGGTCTGGCCGATCATCTTGGTGGCGGTCCCCTCGATCAGCCGGGCGCCGACGCCGGCCAGCGTGCCGGCGATGTTCACGTCCGCGCTCCAGTCCATGACCGTGGTCCCGTCGGGTCCGTCCGAAAGCTGCATCACAGCATCCGCGTCGACCGCGCTGCCAGGCGCCTGGCCGTGCGCCTTGATGACCGCCTTGTCCGGCGCGACGAGTTCGGCGAACGTCATGTCGACGTTGAAGCGGGCGCTGATGAACCCGATCCCGACCTTGGCCGTGGCCTTGAAGTGGGTCGGGTCGATGACTTCGATCTTCTCGACGCCGGGGCCGCATTGGCCGACCTGCTCGGGATCGATGACGAACGCCCAGACCTTCTCGCGGCTGGCACGGATCGGGACGGAGCCTTCGAAGTGCATGGGACCTCCGGGGCAGTTCGCGCGGTGGCGCTCAGACGACGCGGTCGTCAGTCGGGCAAGGATACCGACGCGGGCAGGTTCAGGGCGACGATCGGCCGCCGAGCTCGTCGGTCAACCACCGGCCTCGAGCTTCGTCCGGATGCAATCGAACGTCTGGGCGATCATCTTGTCGGCCGTCCCCTCGATCAGGCGGGCACCGGCGCTGGCGATGGTGCCGCCGATCAGGATGTACGCCGCCCAGTCCATGACCGTCACGTTGTCGGGGCCGTCCCGAAGCGTCATCGTCGCCGTTGCGTACACGGCGCTCCCCGGAGCCTGGCCGTTCGCCTTGACGACGGCTCGGTCCGGCGGTTGGGTCTCTTCGATCGTCAGGTCGACGGCGAACGTCGCGTTGATGAAGCCGATCCCGACCTTCGCCTTCGCCTTGTAGTGGGTCTCGTCGACGACCTCGACGCTTTCGACGCCGGGGCCGCACGGCCCGACCCGGTTCGGGTCCATGAGAAACGCCCAGACGCGCTCACGCGGGGCCCTGATATCGACGGTGCCTGCGAACTTCATCGAGCCTCCCTGGGATCGGTCGGATCAGCCGCCCGGTGACATGGAGGCCGCCGCATAGGCAGTCGGCTCCTTGACGAAGCGCGTCCGACATCCGAGGCTGCAGAACGCGTAGACGACGCCATCGTGCTCGGCGAGGTGGCGAGCGTGCTCGCGCTCGACGGTCATGCCGCAGACCGGATCCAGGAGCACGATGTCGTCGACCGCGGGTTCGAGCGAGATCGGCTCCATCGGGGCGCCCGCGATCGTGGCCGGACCCGGCGCTGCGACGAAATCGGCCCGGCCGCGTCGCACCTGGACCAGTTCGGCCAGGATCGAGAGCGCGACCTCCTCGGCAGTCTCGGCGCCAAGGTCGAGACCGGCCGGCGCACGGAGTGCCGCCAGCCGCTCATCGGCGATCCCGGCCTCCTCGTGCAGCCACGCACGAACCACGTTGGCTCGGGTGGGCGAGGCGACGAGCCCGACGTACGACGAATCCCGAAGCAAGGCAGCCGCGGCCGCCTCCTCATCCCAGATCCCCTGGGTGGCGATCACGATGTACGGGGTGACATCTGGATCCATCCCGGAAAGATCCGTGCTCGTCACCACGCGTTCGGCCGCCGGGAAGCCCTCGGCGTCGGCGACGGGGTCGATGATGGTCACGCGCCAGCCGGCGGCCGCGCCCAGGGTCGCGAGCGCACTGGCGATCGGGGTCGTCCCGGCGACCCACAGGACCGGGGCTGGCAGATGCGGTTCCACGTAGATCTCCAGTGTCCCGCCGGAATGGCAGGTCATGACCAATTCGATGACGCCGTCGCCGCGGCGACCCTCGGCCGGGGCGTCCTTCGAGAGGCGAAGGAGTCTCGGTTGGCCGTCCACGAGCGAGCGAAGCGCCTCGCGCACCACGACAGGCTGGGCACAGCTGCCGCCGACCCAGCCCTCGATCGTACCGTCGGGGTGGACCAGGCCACTGGCTCCCGGTCGCGCCGAAGTCGGCCGCCGGACCGCCACGACCGTGGCGACGACGAACGGCCGACCCGCCGATTCGAGCTCGGCGGCGCGCGCGAAGACGGAGCGGCCGTTCACCGCGGTCCTAATCGATGCCCTTCTCGTTGAGGATCGCCCACACCTTCTGTGGCGTGATGGGGATGTCGATGTTGCGAACGCCGAGGTGCCAGAGGGCATCGACGACGGCGTTGGCGATGGCCGGCGGTGCGCCGACCGTGGCCGACTCCCCCACTCCCTTGGCGCCGATCGGGTGATGCGGCGACGGGCTGACCGTCTTCTCCAGCTCCCAGGCCGGCGTCTCGACGGCGGTCGGGACCAGGTAGTCCATGAGCGTGCCGGACAGGTTGTTGCCGTCCTCGTCGTAGACGATCTCTTCGTAGAGCGACGGCGCGAGCCCCATCGTCAGGCCGCCGTGGATCTGGCCGTCCACGATCATCGGGTTGATGATGTTCCCGCAGTCATCGACGGCCACGAACCGGCGCACGTGGACCTGTCCGGTGCCCTTGTCGATGTCGATGACCGCGATGTAGCTGCCGAACGGGAAGGTCAGGTTCGGCGGATCGTAGTAGTCGACCGCCTCGAGGCCCGCCTCCATCCCGGCCGGATGGTTCGTGTAGGCCGCGAACGCGATCTCCTGGATCGTCTTGAAGCGGTCCGGTGAGCCCTTGACGCTGAACTTGCCGGGCTCCCACTCGAGGTCGTCCTCGCTGGCCTCCAGCAGGTGCGCCGCGAGCTTGCGGGCCTTGTCGCGGACCTTGCGCGACGCCATCGCGGCCGCGGCGCCGGCGACCGGCGTCGAGCGCGAGGCGTACGTGCCCAGGCCGTAGGGCGCGGTGTCCGTGTCGCCGTACTCGATCTTGATGTCGCCCACCGGGAAGCCCAGCTCCTCGGCGATGATCTGGGCGAAGGTCGTCTCGTGGCCCTGGCCCTGGGTCTGGACGCCGATGCGGGCCAGGACCTTGCCGGTCGGATGGACCCGGATCTCGCACGAATCGAACATCTTGATGCCGATGATGTCGAAGTCCTTGGAGGGACCCGCGCCGACGATCTCGGTGAAGCTGCTGATGCCGATCCCCATGAGCTCGCCACGGGCGCGCTTCTCGGCCTGCTCCTTGCGCAGGTCGTCGTAGCCGATCATGTCGAGCGCCTTCTGGAGGGCGCGCGGGTAGTCGCCCGAGTCGTACTCCCAGCCGGTCGGTGTCTTGTAGGGCATCTGCTCGGGCTGGATGAAGTTCTCCATCCGGAGCTGCGCCGGGTCCTTGCCGATCTCGTGGGCGAGCACGTCCACGATGCGCTCGACCGCGTGGACCGCCTCGGTCACCCGGAACGAGCACCGGTACGCGACGCCGCCGGGCGGCTTGTTCGTGTAGACCCCATCGACCTCGACGAACGCGTTGTCGAAGTCATAGCTGCCGGTGATGACGTTGAACAGCCCGGCCGGGAACTTCGACGGGTCGGCCGCAGCATCGGAGTAGCCGTGGTCGGCGAGCGTCTTGACCTTCATCGCCTGGATCCGGCCGGCCTTGTCGGCGCCGACCTCGATGTTGATGTGGTAGTCGCGGGCGAACGAGTCGGCCTGGAGGTTCTCCGATCGATCCTCGATCCACTTGACCGGTTTGCCGACCGTGAGTGACGCGACGACCGCGAGGACGTAGCCCGGATAGACCGGCACCTTGCCGCCGAACCCGCCGCCGATGTCGTGGGTCTTCACCCGGATGTTCTGCTCGGGCAGGCCGCTCACGAGCGCGAGCACGGTCCGGATGGCGTGCGGGGCCTGGCTCGTCATGTGCAGGGTCAACTGGCCGCGGACGGCGTCCCAGTCGGCGATGGCTCCGCACGTCTCGATCGAGGCGACGTGGATCCGCGGGATGTAGATGTCCTCGGACACGCGAACCTCGGCCTTGGCCATCGCGGCGTCCGTCCCGGCACGGTCGCCAGATTCCCAGTGCCAGATGTGGTTGTTGGCCTTGTCCTCGCCGCGGTCCGGGCGGAGGACGAACGCGTCCGGTTCCATCGACTTGTGCGGGTCGACGATGACCGGCAGCGGCTCGTAGTCCACGAGGACGGCGGCGACGCCGTCGGCCGCGATGTACCTGGTCGTCGCGACGACCGCGGCGACCTCCTGCGACTGGTACATGGCGGTCGTGGTCGGCAGCACCATCTGCTTGTCGCCCGCGAGCGTCGGCATCCAGTGGAGGCCGGCCTTCTCGAGGTCGGCGCCGGTGATGACCGCGAGCACGCCGGGGATCTTGAGTGCCTCGGAGGCATCGATGCCCTTGATGGTCGCGTGGGCGTATGGGCTGCGGACGATGTCCAGCCACAACTGGCCGGGCAGGTTGAAGTCGTCGATGTACTCGCCGGCTCCGCGGATGAAGCGCGGGTCCTCCTTGCGCTTCACGGAGTGACCCATGCCCCCGATCTCGGGGCTGGTTCGGAGCTCGCGCTCGGTCTCGGTGGTCATCTCGTCACTCTCCGCTCAGCCGGCCGCGGCCGGTTCGGCCGAGACTTCCTGTCCTTCGACGGTTTCGGCCGCGACCACCGGGGCGCTCTCGCTCGCGCTCAGGGTGCCGGCTGCCTGCTGGATCGACTTGACGATGTTCACGTAGCCGGTGCAGCGACACAGGTTGCCGCTGATCCCCACGCGGATCTCGGCTTCGGAGGGGTCGGGGTTCTGTTCCAGCAGCCAGGCCGACTGCATGATCATGCCCGGCGTGCAGAAGCCGCACTGGAGGCCGTGCTGGTCCCAGAACGCCTGCTGCAAGGGATGGAGTTCGGCGCCCGACGCCATCCCCTCGATGGTCTTGACGCTTCGGCCGTCGGCCTGGACGGCGAGCATCGTGCAGGACTTGGCAGCTCTCGCCATCGACGTGGACGGTGCACGCGCCGCAGTTGCTCGTGTCGCAGCCCACGTGCGTGCCAGTCAACCCGAGCGTGTCGCGCAGGAAGTGAACGAGCAGGAGGCGCGGCTCGACGTCCGCCTCGTGGGCCTCCCCGTTGACGGTGACCGTGATGTGCTGGGTGGTCATCGTGGCTCCCCTGCTACGCGTACGCGGCGCGCGCGTTCGGTGGCCTGCCGGAGCGACCGCAGGGTCAGCTCCGCGACCATCGCGCGCTTGTAGTCGACGGGTCCGCGGGTATCGGCGGACGGTTGGCTCTGGGCCCCGGCGGCCGCGCCCGCCGCGCGGAAGAGGTCGTCGGACGGGGCCTTGCCGGTCAGGCCGGCCTCCGCGTCGGTCGCGGCGAAGGGGGTGTCCGAGACGCCGGTCACGCCGATGCCCGCACCGATGATCGTCCCGTCGTCGCCGAGCTGGATCCGGGTCGCGACGCCGACGGTCGCGAAGTCGCCGACCTTGCGCTCGAGCTTCACGTAGCTGCCGGCGGAGTGCCGCGGGCGGCGGTCGAAACGGATCTCGGTCAGGACCTCGGTCGGTTCGATGGCCGTCTCGAAGGTGCCCAGGAAGAAGTCGCGCGCCGCGACGACGCGCTCACCGGACCCACCGCTGGCAGGCGATCCGGGCGTTGACGGCGAGCAGCACGGCCGGCCAGTCCGACGCCGGATCCGCGTGGGCGACGGAGCCGCCGATCGTCCCCCAGTTGCGGACCTGCGGGTCGCCGATGCCGCCGGTCACGTCGTGGAGCATCGGGTAGTGGTCGACGACGACCGAGTTCTCGTGGATCTGCCGGTGGGTCGCCTTCGCCCCGATGCGGAGCTCGTCGTCGGTCTCGACGATGCCATCGAGTCCGGTCACGTCGCGGAGGTCGACCAGGAGGACCGGCTGGGCCAGCCGGAGCTTGATGAGCGGGATGAGGCTGTAGCCGCCGGACAGCAGCTTTGCCTCGCCCTCGCGATCCTTGAGGATCCGCAGCGCCTCGTCCAGGTTCGCTGGACGGACGTAGTCGAACTGGGCGGGAATCATCGCGCTGCTACCCTCCTCCCCGCTCACGCGGGGGCGATACGGTCAGCCCGTCCAGCGTGGACGGGCATCGGGTGTGGCGACGATCACGGGCCGTGGTCGGAACGTGGCGACTGGGTCCGACCGATGGTCCGGATAGCGTGGGATGTTGCGGCTGAGTATCGTCCCCGTCCGTTCGCACGTCAACGTAACCACGCACGTGGCCGGTGCCTCGGTGGTGCATACGTCACGAGCACCGGGGCCGGATGCGGGCGACGGCCCGTACCCGGAGTGGTCGACTCCCGATACGGGCCTTCGTCCGGCCTATGCCACCGCCAGTGGGGCGCCCGTCTCGAGGAACGTCTTGAGCCCCGACACGATGTACACGACCCCGCCCGAGAACTCCGCCTCGGTCTTGGATCCCTGGATGAGCGCGCTCGTGACGGTGAGCTTCGAGCCGCCGTCCTCGGATGGCTCGACGGACCAGGTCATGCGGACCGGACCCTCGGCATCGATGTCGGGCGACCAGCGCGGATGGAATGACATCGTCACGGACTTCCCGGGCTCGATGTCGAGCACTTCACCGTCCGCCGCGATGCTGCCGTCCTCGTAGGCGTACGTCAGCGACGAGCCCTTCGCCCAGTCGGACGCGACGCGCGTCCCGTAGTAGTAGCGGACCGTGTCGTCGCCATCGGTGATCGCGTCCCAGACGCGCTCGGGCGACGCCTTGATGTAGATGTTGTAGACGTGGTTGATCGTTCCCATCGGTGTCTCCAACTGTGCCTTGATGGTCTTCATGGAGCCGACGATCGACTCGGCGAACTTGCCGGTCCATCGGTCGTGGACGAGGCGGATGGGCACCGGGTTCAGGAAGTGGCGCTTCTCGCGACCGACGCGCTGGGTCGTCACGAGCCCCGCCTCCTCCAGGACGCCCAGGTGCTTCATGACCCCGAAGCGCGTCATCGCGGGCAGGTGCACGCACAGCTCACCGAGCGTCTGGCCATCGCGCTCGAAGAGCTGGTCGAGCAGGACCCGCCGACCGGGGTCGGCGAGCGCCCGGAAGACCGGAGCCATGTCATCCGTCATGTCGCGGACTTTATGTGACTAGATAGTCACATGTCAAGACGTTCCCGCGGCTCGCGCGGCAGGCGCCCCTAGAGATCGCGCACCAGGTAGACCACATCGCCGAGATCATCCGGGCTGGTGTGATCCCAGCGGAACCCGATCTTCTCGAGCACCCGCAGTGAAGCCGCGTTCCAAGGCCGCACGGTCGACCACAGCCGGTGTCGACCCGTCGCGGCCGCGGCATCCACGAGTGCTTGCGCCGCTTCGGTCGCGTAGCCGTGTCCGTGGAACCGCCGAAGCAGCTCGTAGGCGATCTCCGGTTCGTCCAGGCTGCACCGCCCGACGACGAGGGCGCAGTAGCCGATCACGTCGCCTTCCGCGCGTCGGCAGATCGCGAGGGCACCGATCCCGATCTCGAGCGTTAGGTCGCGGAATCGCGCGAGGCGGTTCGTCGCCTCTTCGAGCGTCGGCGTGTCCTCCCCGCGTTCGCCGATCAGCTCTCGGTACCAGGCCGCGTCGCGCTCGTCGCGTAGCCGGAGGGTCAGCCGCTCGGTCTCGATCTCGAGCGACATCGGTTGCCAGGTCACGGATCCGTCGGTCCGAACCAGGTGGTCAGCGCTTCGGCGAGCCCAAGCTGCGTCCCGTCTCCCACCCACGCCACGTATCCGTCGGGCCGGATCAGCACGGCGGAGGGACCGTCGACTGCCCCGATCGCCGGCAGCTCCCACGGACCGTCGTACCGTGCCTGGGCCAACTGGACACGGTCCCCCCACGGCGCGATGTCGAAGCCGCCGGGCTCTCCCAGATCGAGCAGCACCGCCCGCGCTTCGTGCAGCAGGGTGAAGACTCGCAGCGGACCGTCGGCGGTCACGAGGTCGAGATCGGGCATGCGGCGTCCGAGCAGCGCGTGGCCCTCGCCGAGGTCGTAGTGGATGTCCAGGCCGGACATCATCGCGCCGAAGCGTCGCCGAGGCTCGTCCATGCTCAGGAGCTCGGAGACACTGTCCCTCAAAGCGTCCGTGCGATCGTCGACGCGGCTGAGGGCGACCTGCGCCATCGTGTTGCGGAGGACGCGGGCACCGACCGGGTGGCGCTCGGCATGGTAGGTATCCAGCAGGCTTTCAGCCGAGATCCCATTGACCACCTGGGCCAGCTTCCATCCCAGATTCACCGCATCCTGCACACCGGTGTTGAGACCCTGTCCCCCCACCGGGTAGTGCACGTGTGCCGCGTCGCCGGCCAGCAGGACCCGTCCCACGCGGTAGTCGGCAGCCTGTCTGGTCATGTCGGTGAACCGGGAGATGAATGTGGGACTGTGGATCCCGTAGTCGGTGCCGTAGACGGCGATGAGGCCGTCGCTCAGATCGCGCAATGTGGGCTCGTCGGTGTTGCCGACCTGCGACTCGGTCAGCATGACCCCGACCGTGCCCCCTGGCTTGTAGACCACCTCGCCGCCCTTGATCTCGTACTCCACCTTGCCCAGGGCATGCGTGCCAGAGGGCGTGCGGCGAACGCCCGTTTCGGGCTCCTCGGTCATCTCGACCTGGGCGATCAGGCTGCTCGTCGTCGGGTCCCAGCCGGGGAACTCGATGCCGGCTGTCTTGCGGATCAGGCTGCGCCCTCCGTCGCAGCCGACGAGATACTGCGCCCGTAGCGACTGACCGTCTGACAGCTCGACGTCGACGCCGGATCCGTCCTGCGCGAGACCGGTGACCTCGATGCCATAGTGGATCGGCACCTTCAGTTCGGCGACCCAGCCCGCGAGGATCCGCTCGATATGGTTCTGCCATAGCCCGAGCCCGTATGGATGCCGGGTGGGAACGTCGCTGATGTCCAGGCGGATCATGGCGAACCCGGCGACCTGGGCCACCTGGCCCTCCGCTAGGAACCGATCGGCGATGCCGCGCTGATCGAAGACCTCGATGGTGCGTGACTGCAGACCGCCCGCGCGCGAGCCCGGGAGGCCCTGATCGGGGCGCCGCTCGACGATGGCGACGTCGACGCCGGCCAGTGCCAGCTCACCCGCCAGCATCAGCCCCGTCGGACCGCCTCCGGCGATCACCACCGCATGCTCAGTCATCGTCACGGTCAGCGCTCGATGCCATGGGCGGTGACGACGAACTGTGGCTCGAAGCCGGTCACGCGGGGTGGGATCAGGCGCCAGAACTCGTCGGTTCCGTCGGTGTCGGTCGTCGCCGACGAGGCGAAGGTCTCGAGGGTGCAGCCGTCCTCGAAGACGATCGCGAGATCGCCGGCGCCCGTGCCCCGGACCTCGCGGACGATGTGGCCGGGGGCCGTGTGGGTCGACCAGTCGTCGATCAGGTCATCGCGGCGGGTCCGTGCAGCGACGCGTGCGACGAAGTCTTCGCGCCGGACCGCCGAGTCGCGCGGCGGATAGAAGTAGTCCGCGTAGCCGACCAGGATCGAGCCGTCGCGGACGATCCGCCAGATCTCCTGGATGTGCAGGCGATAGTCGGCGACCCGGATCGGCTCGCCGCGCTGGACCTGGACCGTCTCGGTGCCGAAACCGAACGTGCCCATGTCCACGACGCGGCTCGCGTACGCCAGGGGCAGGCCGATAAGAACCCCGAGTTCGTGCTCGATCTCGTCCTTGATGACAGCCTCCCTGCGACTCAGCGTCCCGTCGAAGCGGGTGCCCAGGTGACGATGCCGATCGGCAAGGGCCGTTGACCGCGCAGGCCGACCTTTCCCTCCGGATCGATCTCGATCTCCTCGTCGAGCGCCGCATGGAAGCGGGCGTCCTTCTCGCCGCCAGGTTCGACCCAGAGCTGGCGACGGAGGAACCCCTCCAGCTGGGCGCGATCGTCGAATCGACGCGGCACGCGATCGAGTCGTTCGATGGCCGGCTCCCGGCCGAGGGCTCGAAGCAGCTCGACGAGCTCCGGCAGCGCCGGCAGGGCGACCCGCGCCTCCCCGTGGACGGGCGGCCAGCAGACATCCGCGATCGATGACGGCTGGCGCTCCATGAGGATCGCGACACACAGGCGACGGGTGGCCGCCTCCATCGCCTCCAGAAAGGGGCCGATGGCCTCGATGTCGTAGCCGACGTGGGCCAGCAACGAGACGTCCGAGCGGAACGGCGCGACGTCGTCGGGCGGCCAGCGCGCCTCCACGATCCGGACGTTGGCGATGCCGTGCTCCGCGGCGAGCTCCGTGAGCGCGCCGAGCATCCCGCGTGATGGATCGACGGCGATGACGGCGCCCCCCGTCGGCGCCAGGTCCGCGGCGATCGGCAGGGCGTACCGGCCGGCGCCCGCGCCGATGTCGAGCCACGACTCGCCCGGGCGGACGAGGCGTCGGAGCGCGTCGAGTGCCGGTTCATCGGTCCGGGTCGGGTCGGCCCGGAACAGGCCCGTGACCGGGGCGTAGAAGTCGGCACCGTCGGGGACCTCCCGAACGCGGTCCACCTGCTCGCGATTGGCGCCGACGCGCGCGGCCCAGGCGGTCTCCAGCATCTGCGACCAGATCCGCGCGCGTGTCGACGTCCGGGTTGTCGCCGGCGACCGCGATCTCGTGGACCAGCTCCGGGTGCGCGGCGAGCACCGGCCCCAGGCCCCGATCGCCTGTCGCCGACGCGGCCAGCCCGAACGCGGCTCGCCCCAGCAGGACCGGGTTGCGGCCTCCGTCATCCGTGTAGGCCGGGGCCACGATGGGTCGGTCGTCGGGGCGGGACGCGGCCAGGAGGGCGGCCAAGACATCGCTCGACAGCCTCGGCTGGTCGCCGAGCACGACGAGCGCCGCCTCGACCTCATCGCCGAGAGCGCCGATGCCGGTCTGGAGTGAGCTCGACAGACCGCGGCTCGGATCGGGATTCCGGATGCGGCGCTCGGACCGCCAGGTGATGGCGGCCTCGACCGCGTCGGCGTCATCGCCGAGCACGACGATCGTCTCGTCAAGATCGGCCCCGGCCAGCCGATCGAGCACGTGTTGGAGGATCGGCCGGCCCTCGATCGTCGCGAGCAGCTTGTGCCCGCCGAACCGCGATCCGGCCCCGGCAGCCAGCACGATCGCGACGATCCGGTCGGACTCCATCACGCGTCGCATGCTAGGCGATGCGGGCTCCCGGGTGGCGCGCGAGGCTTCCGCTCGCCGTCGCGCCGGGGTACCGTGTCCATCGCCCAGACGACGCTCGCCCCCAGATCGAGCGATGGGCATGAGAGAGGGACCGATCGATGACCGACGAGACCGATCCCGCGCCGCCAGCCGACGGGGCCGCCAAGCCGACGAACGCGGCCGCACCGCCGCCGTTGCCGAGCGTGTCGGGCGCCCAGGTCGCGGCGATGTGGTCCAAGTTCGGTCCGGTCGGACAACTGGTCGTCGGCGGCTCCATCGCCCTGATCCTCCTCGCCCTCCTCGGTGCGATCGTCAACGCCTGGGAGGACTCGGGGACCCTGGTCGGAATGGTGGTGATCGCAGGCGCGGCAGCCGCGGTGGCGGCCATCGTCAGGACGCAGAGTGCGAAGCCGCCCCCGATCCCGCTCGAGACCATCGAGTTCGCGGCGGGGGTCGTTGCGACCGTGCTCGCGGGCCTTCGGGTCGTGGAGCTGGCCTTCGATTTCGACGACCTCGACTCCTACGGCGGCGTGCTCGGCGCTCTTGTGACCGTGGGCCTGGTGGTCGCGGCGGGCGCCGTCCTGGTCGGTGCCCTGCGTCGCGACCCGACGTTGCGGGCCGACATCCTCGCGTCCGACCGGGGGACGCGCCTCGCCGTCGGGGGACTCGCCCTGGTCGTCCTCGCGTGGCTCCTGAACCTCTCGATCGGGTTCTGGAACATGAACGCCGCGGCGACGTCGGTCACCCTCCTGACGCTCGGGGCGGTCCTGGTCGTCGTCCAGCGTCGCTGGCTCGCCGTCCTCGAGGAGGTCCCGCTCGGCTGGGTGGGCGCGGGCTTCGGCGTCGTCGGTCTGCTTCTCGCGATCGGCCTCTGGGGCGAGCTGATGGACATCGGCCGGTCCCGTGTCGACCTAGAGTTCATCGACTTCCTGCCGCAGATCCTGTCGTTCCTGGGCATCGCCGGGATCATCGTCGGCGGCGTGCTTGCAGGCTTGCCGACCTGGCAGGCGCGGATCAAGGTCCCGCCGCCCGCGGTGGCCACCCCTCCGACCACCCCGCCCGCTCCAGCCACCGCGCCAACCCCGACGGCCCAACCGCCGGCCGCCCCGTCCGAACCGCCCGTCCCGCCGGCGACGCCGCCCGCCTGAGCCCGCGCTCGAGCGCTCAGGCCACCGCGCGCTGGCGGAGCGGCACGCCCGAGCCGCCATACCGCTCGGCGACGATCTCCGCGAGGATCGCGAGGGCTGTCTCGGCCGGTGCCCGGCCGCCGAGGTCGAGCCCGACCGGTCCGCGCAGCTTCGCGAGTTCCGACTCGCTCACGCCCGCCTCGAGCAGGCGCGCGCGCCGATCGCCCTGCGTCTTCTTCGAGCCGACGGCACCGACGTAGCGACATCCGCGCCGGAGGGCCTCCACGATGGCCGGCTCGTCGAACTTCACGTCGTGGGTGAGGACGGCGACCGCATCGTTCGGCCCGAGGCCGATCTCGTCGGCCACCTCGTCGGGCCAGCCGACGATCAGCCGATCGACGTCGGGGAACCGCTCAGGTGTGGCGAACGACGAGCGGCCATCGATGACGACGGTCTCGAAGCCGAGCTCGCGCGCGAGCCGAACGAGCGACCGCGCGACTTCGACGGCCCCGACCACCACCAGGCGCGGCCGGACCGGGAAGACCTCGATGAACAGGGAGTGCCCGCCGAGCTCGACGGTCCGCGAGAGCCCGCGCTTGAGGGCCTCGCCGGCGGCAATCACCAGCTCGCGCGTCGAGGTCAGGCGAGCCGAGCGAGCCCTCCAGGCGACCGTCGTCGTGGATGACCAGTTCCGGCGCCGGTGGGGCGCCCGTACCTGGTTCGTGCGGCCCGAACGTGCCCGGCGGCGAATCCGCGGGGAGCGGCGTGACGACCGCCGATCCGTGTCCACCCGCGCCCAGCGACCGACGGGCGGCATCGATCACCAACGCCGGGGCGGCCGGTTCGACCAGGACGTCGATCGTGCCGCCGCACGCCAGCCCGACGTCCCAGGCCTGCTCATCGCTGATGCCGTAGCGGATGACCTTCGCGTTGCCGCTGGCACGGGCCGCCTCGATCTCCTCCGCCGCGGCGCCTTCCACGCAGCCGCCACTCACCGATCCGGCGATCCGGCCGTCGGCCGCATAGAGGAGCACGGCACCTTCGGGGCGCGGCGCCGAACCGAAGGTCCGCACGACCACGGCCCGGCCGACATCCGCTCCGTCGTCCTGCCAGGCGCTGAGGGTGTCGAGCAGTTCGCGCATCGGGTTCGTCGCTCCTTCGAGGGCTCAGTCGAGTCAGGCCAGCGGTCGGGCGGCGTCCGGGTCGGTCGGGGTGCCGCCCACCACGCCCGGCAGCGCCGCGACGGTCGGCATGGCCACGCCGGGGAGTGCCGCGTGCGCCGCGGCCTCGCTGCCCCGTCGCGTGTCGGTCGCGCGCACGCCACCGAGGATCTCGCCGAGGCGTTCGAGGTTGGCCACGGTCCCGGCCGCGAGGAAGTCGTCGATGTACGGGAAGGCGGCGCGCATCCCGCCGGCCAGTGGCTGATACCCGGGCGTGCCGGCGAGCGGATTGAGCCAGATCAGCCGGTGGCAGTTGCGACGCAGTCGCGCGGTCTCGGTCGCGACGAGCGCCGGGTCGCCGCGATCCCAGCCGTCGGAGACGACGATGACGACACCGGACGTTCGCAGCGTCCGGCGCGCCCACTTCTGGTTGAACGTCCGGAACGATTCGCCGATCCGCGTGCCGCCCGCCCAGTCGTTGACCGCCTCGGAGACGCGGTTGAGGGCCCGGTCCCGATCGCGGTCACGCAGCAGCCGCGTGACGCGGGTCAGGCGTGTCCCGAACACGAACGACTCGGTCCGGACCTCGGACGCTGCCGAGAGCGCCTGGACGAACCGCAGGAGCAGGCGCGAGTGGCGCTCCATCGACCCCGAGATGTCGCAGATCACGACGAGTGAGCGCGGTTCGCGGATCGGCCGCCGCCAGACCCAGTCGACCATCTGACCGCCGGTCCCGAGGTTGCGCCGGAACATCGCTCGGGGTGCCAGGCGGCGCCCGTGGGAGTGCAACTCGTAGCGGCGGGTCCGGCGCCGCTCGAGGTGGGGCACCAGGGCGTCGACCAGTCGTTCCGCCTCGCGCAGCTCGGCCGGGGTCATCCGGTCGAATTCGCGATGGCGCAGCACCTCGCCCTGGCTGTAGGCATCGGGGGCGATGATGACCCCCTCGATCGGCGACTCCTCGCCGTCGTCGTCGCCGTCCGACGGGATCGGGATCCCGCGTTCGTCCGGCGCCTGGTTCGCCCCGAGCTCGCCTTCCTCGGGCGGCGCGCCGCCGGGCTCCTCACCGTCGGCCGGGGCGTGCGGATCGGGCATCGACGGCGGCTCGAAGCCGCCGGGCATGCGCGAGCCGCGTCGCCGCCACCAGCGGTCGAAGACCGCGTCGTAGATCTCGCGATCGTCGCGCCGGCGGGTGAAGATCGCGGCTCCGGCACCTCGGACCTGTTCTCGGTCGCCGATGTCGACGAGGGTCAAGGCCCGGGCGAAGTCCGCCGCGGCCCCGAGATCGACCGCGAGCCGTGCCGCGCGCAGCGCCCGTCCGAAGCCGACCGCCTCGCCGAGCAATCGGCGCCCGTCCACCTCGGGCCCCCAGGGCGCCTTCACGATCGTCGGGTCGCCACCTGCCTGCATGACGTCAGCCGCCCGCGGCGACCTCGGTCAGCATCCGGCGGGCCTGGTCGCCGCGGACCTGGCGGATGTCCTCCTCGTACTTGAGGACGACGCCGAGGGTCTCGTCGACCAATTCGGGCGCCAGTTCGGTCGCCCCGAGGGACAGAAGGGCGGCCGCCCAGTCGAGCGTCTCGGCGATGCCCGGCACCTTGGTCAGGTCGGCCTCGCGCAGGCGGTGGACGAAGCCGACCACCTCGCGGGCCAGACGCTCGGGCGCCTCGGGCACCCGGGCGAGCACGATCTCGTATTCCTTCTGCGCGGTCGGGAAGTCGATCCAGTGGTACAGACAGCGGCGCTTCAGGGCGTCGTGGACCTCGCGCGTCCGGTTCGAGGTCAGGATGACTCGCGGCGCCTGGGTGGCCTTGATCGTCCCGATCTCGGGGACCGTGACCTGGAAGTCAGACAGGATCTCGAGCAGGTACGCCTCGAACTCCTCGTCGGCTCGGTCGATCTCGTCGATCAGCAGGACCGGTGCGACGCCGTCGTCCGACTCGAGCGCCTGGAGGAGCGGCCGGCGGATCAGGAACTCGGGACCGAAGATGTCATGGGCCGTCGCTCGATCCGCTTCGCCGCGCGCCTCGAGCAGCCGGATCTCGAGCATCTGGCGCGGGTAGTTCCACTCGTACACGGCCGTGTTGACGTCCAGCCCCTCGTAGCACTGCAGCCGGATGAGCCGGGTGCCGAGCGAGGCCGCCAGCACCTTGGCGAGCTCGGTCTTGCCGACGCCGGCCTCGCCCTCGAGCAGCAACGGGCGCCCGAGCTCGAGCGCGAGGAAGACCGCGGTCGCGAGCGAGCGGTCGGCGATGTAGTCGCGCTCGCGGAACTCGACCTGGATGGCCTCGATGGTGCGGGTGCCGGCGGGCCGGGTATCGCGGTCGGTCATCGGGCGAATCTACACGCCTCGAAGGAACGAGGCCCGATCTTCCCAAACGTCACGAGGGGTGGCACTAGGCCGGCCTCACGCGTCCTGGCGGCCTGATCCGGGCGATTCGGGGCCTGAATCGCCCCCACCTGCCACGGGGGATGGCATCTGGCGACTTCTCGCCCCTCCGGCGGGGTCAGCTCCGCGCTAATGCCACCCTCGGTGGCGTATGGGAGAGAACCCGGGGCGACACCCGCCGTCAGCCGGCGCCGCCCGCCTCGAGCTCCATCGCCCGGCCCCGCAGCGCCTCGAGTGCCTCGAGCTCGGCACGCACGATCGGGAGGCGCGTCGTCCGACCGGCCTCGGCCTGTTCGACGGCCCGCTCCATGGCCGCGGCACTCTCCGTGTACGTCCGATACAGCTCCCGGATCCGGTCCGCGAACCGGGCTCGCATCTGGCGCTGGATCTCGTCGAGCAGCGAGGCGAGGCGGCCGTCGGCCTCGAACCGGACCTCCTCCGCGAACCCGTCCAGGAACGTCCGGGCCTGCTGGCGCCGGTCGGCGAGCTGCCGGCGTCGCTCGCTCAGGACGCCCTTGCCGCCGAAGACGAGTGCGACACCCAGTACGGCCGGCCCGACGATCGCCGCACCGAGCAGCGTGCCGAGCATGCCCAGCATCTCGATCCCGATGCTCGCCCCCGTGAAGATCCCGATGCTCGCCACCAGTCCCGAGCGCGTCCGCCCGTCGAACGACGGTCCGCCCTGCCAAAGGGCCTGTGGATCGAACGAGATCGGGACCCCGGTGCTGTCGAGGCCGATCTCCTCGTCGGCCAGCAGGCGCGCGATCGTCGACTGCACATCGGCGGCCCCGTCGGTGGCCGCGAGGAACGCGCTCCGGACCGTCGTCGCGGTCCGCTCCTGGATCCGGCCGCTGAATCCGGGCCAGTCGTCGGCGGGGTCGATCTTCTCGAGTTCGTCCTGTGCTTCCCGAACCACCTGCCGCATCTGACCCTGGAACGCGAAGGTGATCCGCGTGCGGAGGGCGGCGAATTCGTCCTCGAGCCGGATCGACCACGAGGCATCCGCCTCGCTGAGCGTGGCGAGCTGCGTCCGGACGTCGCGCAGGTCCTGGGCCATGCGCTCGGCGTCATCGGGGTGCTCGAACGCCATCATCTCCGCCGCGAACGGCTCGCGCAGTTGCTCGATCGCGGGGCCGATCTGCGCGATCGCACCCGACTTGGCCAGCGTCCTGGCGCGGCCGACGACATCCCCGACGAGTGCATCGGAGAACGCCGGGAACCCGCTGTCGCGCTCGAGTCCTGGGTCGCCCAGCGCATCGCCGGCCATCCGCAGCACCGAGCTCACGGGGAACGGTCGCTCCACGAGACCCATCGAGCCCAGGTGCCGCTCGTCGATCTCGACGATGCGACGCCACTCCGGGTACATGTCGACCTTCGTGATCGCCAGGAGGATCGGTGGCCCGGCGCGCATCGCGCTCGCGAGGAACTCGAGTTCCGGCCCGGACAGCTCCGCGGACGCATCGGTGACGAAGACGAGCGCATCGGCCGACGGCAGGAAGGCCAGCGTCGCAGCGGCGTGGCCGGCATTCAGGCCGCCGACACCCGGCGTGTCGACGAGTGAGATGCCACGCTCGAGGAAGGCGTTCGGCAGGCCGACCTCGACGATCTCGACGCCCGGCCGGCGGTCCGCTTCGTCGCGCTCGAGCACCCAGGCGGGCACGTCTTCGGCCGGGATCGACTCGATGACGAGCTCGCCGGCCTCGCGCCGCCGGACGGTGGCGGTCGGTCGGTCGGCGTAGCCCACGACCGTGACCGCGGTGGTCGCGAGATCGTCGTCAACGGGACAGACCGGACTCCTGAGCAGCGCGTTGATCAACGCGCTCTTGCCCTTCTTGAACTCGCCGACGACGCAGACCACGGTCTCGGTCCGGGCGATCCGTGCGGCGACCGCGTCGAGCCGCGCGGCGAGGTCGTCGCGACCGTGCTCCGCCGCCGATCGGCGGACGTCGGCGAGGAGATCCGCGACGCGCTCCGAATCGGGGTCCGGCGACGGACCCGGCTCGGTGCCGGTCGGCTCGGCCGGCGGCGCGACGGTTTCGGGCGCAGTGGTTCGGCCTCGCGGCATCGGTGGCGCGGTCCTCCCTCCGGTCCCGGAGTGTACCGTCCGTGAACGGCGCGACGTCCGCACGCTAGACTCGGCACCCTTGGGAAGACCGCTCGTCGGTGCGCCCCCGGCAGCCGACTGGTCGAGGTGAGGTGATGGAGTACTCGCTCGGGATCGATCTCGGAACCACGTACTCCGCCGCCGCGACCGCGCGCGGCGATCGCCTCGAGATCTTCCAGCTCGGCCAGCAGTCGGCGACGATCCCCTCGATCGTGGTCCTGCGGTCCGACGGCGAGGTCCTGACCGGCGAGGCCGCCGAGCACCGGGCGCTCGCTGAGCCGACCCGCACGGGCCGCGAGTTCAAGCGGCGCCTCGGCGACCCCACACCGATCATCCTCGGCGGCACGCCCTACGGCGCCGAAGCGCTGCTCGCTCACCTGCTGCGGGGCATCGTGGTGCGCGTCAGCGAGCAGCTCGGCGGGCCGCCGGCCGCGATCGCGCTCTGCCACCCGGCGAGCTACGGCGAGTACAAGATCGACCTGCTCCGCCAGGCGGTCCGCCAGGCCGACATCGGTTCGGTCTCGCTGCTGACCGAGCCAGAGGCCGCGGCGGTCGACTACGCCCGCCAGGAGCGCGTCCCGGCGGGCACGGTCATCGCGGTCTACGACTTCGGCGGCGGCACCTTCGACGCGACGATCCTGCGCAAGACCGAGACCGGCTTCGAACAGCTCGGCCGTCCTGAGGGCATGGAGCGACTCGGCGGGATCGACTTCGACGAGGCGCTCTTCACGCGCGCGATGACCATGGTCAAGTCGTCGGGCGTCGCGCTCGATCCCGACGATCCGGCGACGCGCGCGGCGCTCGCCCGCCTGCGTGACGAATGCCGGCGGGCAAAGGAAGCGCTTTCGTCCGACACCGACGCGACCATCCAGATCTTCCTGCCCGGGATCCAGCAGGAGATGCGCCTGACCCGTCCCGAATTCGAGGACATGGTCCGGCCGCGCATCCGCGAGACGATCCAGGCACTGGAGCGGGCGGCCCGCAGCTCGGGTTTCGGGTTCGCGGATCTCGACCGCGTGCTGCTCGTAGGCGGCAGTTCACGGATCCCGCTCGTGGCCGAGATGGTCCACGAGGCGACCGGCAGGCCGGTTGCGGTGGACGCGCACCCCAAGCACACGATGGCGCTGGGCGCAGCCTTCATCGCAGACCAGGCGCGCCTGGCCGGCACGGAGCCGGGTGGCGCGGTCGCAGCGGCGGCTGCCGCTGCCGCCCTTGCCGGGGCCGGGGCGCTTGGCGCTGCCGGGGCGCTTGACGCAGCCGAGCCCGGGGCCGGTGCAGCCGAGCCCGGGGCCGGTGCAGCCGCGGCCGGTGCAGCAGCCGTCGGGACTGCCGCGGTCGGGGCTGCCGCGGTCGGGGCAGCCGGGGCGCCGCCGCCGACGGAGCCGGTCACGGTGCCGCCGAATCCACCCGCGGACATCCCATCGGGCGCCACGGATGGTGGATCGAACGACGGTCGTCGGGTCTCGGTGCCGATGGCCGCCATCCTCGGTGGGATCGCGCTGGTCGCCGTGATCGCCATCGGAGCGTCGGGACTGGTCGGCGGCACCGGCGGGTCGGCGTCACCGTCGCCATCGGCGGCGTCCTCGGTCGCGGTCGTCGTCAGCCCGTCGGCCAGCGCGACACCGTCGCCCTCCCCCACGCCGTCACCCACGCCGGTGCCGACAGCCAGCCCGACGCCGACCCCGACACCCGAACCGACGCCCTCGCCGACGCCGGAGGGGCGCCAGGTCCGCATCCAGGGCATCACGATCCAGGGCAACGCGTACGCCGTCGAGTTCCAGGCCTTCCACTTCACCCCGAACATCCCGGGGACCCGCCACATCCACTTCTTCTGGGACACGATCGCGCCGACGAAGGCCGGGCGTCCGGCGCCCTCGACGAACTGGATCCTGTACGACGGCTCCTCGCCGTTCAAGGGGTACAAGGTGGCAGATCGGCCGACGGACGCCACGCAGATGTGCGTCCTCGTGGCCAACCACGACCACACCGTCGTCCAGAAGACCGGCAACTGCTGGGACCTGCCCGACTAGGGATCGGCGAGGGATGGCTGACGGTTCCGGGGATCTCGCAGTCGAGGTCCGTCGCATCGCGGACGAGGCACGACGGACGGCCGACGGCACCGACCAGGCGACCGTCGTCGAGGCCACGATCCGGCGTCTGGACGAGCCGCTGCGCGTGGCGATCGCCGGTCGGGTGAAAGCCGGCAAATCGACGCTGCTGAATGCCCTGGTCGGCGAGCGTCTCGCGGCCACGGACGCGGGGGAATGCACGCGGATCGTGACGTGGTACCGCCACGACCTCGGGTACCGCGTCACGGCCGACCTGCGGCCGTCGGGCTCGGCGGACCTGCCGTTCCGTCGGGAGGACGGCGAATTGCTGATCGACCTCGATGAACGGCCGATCGAGTCGATCGAACGGATCGAGGTGGGCTGGCCATCGCGCAAGCTGACCGACCTGACGCTCATCGACACGCCGGGGCTCGCCTCGGCGAATGAGCGCACCTCCGAACGGACCAGCCACGCGCTCCTCGACCGTGGCGCCGACGGCCCGGGTCAGGCCGATGCGGTCCTCTACCTCATGCGCCACCTGCATCGATCGGACTCGCAATTCCTCGAGGCGTTCATGGATCGCTCGATCGCGCAGGCGTCGCCGGTCAACGCGATCGTCGTCCTGTCGCGGGCCGACGAGATCGGGGCCGCGCGGCCCGATGCCCTGGACTCCGCGCGCTCGATCGCGGATCGCTATGCGGCGAACCCCCAGGTGCGCATGCTCGCGTCGGGAGTCGTTCCCGTCGCCGGACTCATCGCCGAGACCGGCGCGACGCTTCGCCAGGAGCAGTTCGAATGGCTCCGCGCCGTCGCACGCCTGGACGAGGAGCGACGGGCCGATCTCCTGCGCTCGGTCGACCGGTTCCGGGATCCCGACCTCAGCCCGCTCGGTGAGGAGATCCGCGAGGAGCTGCTCGACCGCCTCGGCCTGTACGGTCTGCGCCTGGCGGTGCGACTCATCGCCGACGGCCACGTGGGGACCGCGACCGAGCTGTCGGGCGCCCTGCTCGAGCATTCGGGGATCCGTGAGCTCCAGCGCGTCCTCGCCGAGCAGTACACCGCCCGGGCGCAGGCGCTCAAGGCGCGCTCCGCGCTGGCGGCGCTGCGGGTCGTCGGCGAGGAGCTCGACCGCCGCGGGACGGCGGGTGCCGCGGACCTGGTCCAGGCGGTCGATCGGCTGGAGGCGTCGTCACAGGCCCTCGCGATGCTGCGGCTCCTGCACCTGGTCCTCTCGGGCCAGATCGCGCTCCGGGACGAAGAACGAGCGGAGATCGAACGACTGTCCGCGTCGGGCACGGCGGCTGCGGATCGCCTCGGGTTGCCGAACGGTGCGGCCCCGGACGAGGTACGGAACGCGGCCATCGCCGGCATCGAACGGTGGCGCTCGCGAGCCGGCAACCCCATGAGCGACCGCCAGACGATCGAGGCGGCCGAGATCGTCAGCCGGGCCTACGAGGAGATCCACGCGCAGGCCGTCTAGCGGCATCCGCCGCAAGGTAGGCTATGCGCCGACAACGAAGGTGAGACGGAGGGCTGATGCCGCAGGGACGCGACAAGGGGGAGCTGTCGGTGCTGCGCACCGAGGACGTGCCGCTGCAGGAGGTCTCCGGGGTCTGTCTTCGGCGCGAGGCCGGTGGCGATATGGCCATGGTCGCGTTCGGGGATCGTACCTCGATCGCCGCGTGGGTCGAGCTCCCATCCGACGACCGGGGCGCGTACGTCTGGAAGACCATCGACCTGGCCGACGTCGAAGGCTCACAGATCCCTCGCCAGAACCCGCAGGTCGAGGCCGTGTGCGCCGATGGCGCCGGGCGGATCCTGATCCTCCAGGAGTCGCCACCGCGCGTCGAGCTCCTCGACTGGGCCTCCCGCCAGGTCGTCACGAGGATCGCGCTCGAGATCCCGGCCGGGCATCCACTGCACGACTCCTGGGTCGACGCCGAGGGCTCGCAGGGCGAAGGCGCGGCGTTCATGCGGAATGGCCACCTCCTGATCGCGAAGGAGAAGGACCCGGCCGCGTTCATCGAATTCGGTCCGGAGGGCGAGGCGACCGGGGGGTTCGGCCCCGAGTCCGCGCTCGAGGGTGGCGCCCGATGGCCCATCGAGCCGGGCGATCACGTGTTCGTCCCGCTGGCGGTCTGGATGCCGTCGCTCAAGCTCCAGGCGGTCTGCGAAGACTTCAGCGACCTGGAGGTCGGTCCCGATCGGCGGCTGTACCTGCTGAGCGACAAGTCGCAGTCCATCGCGCGGATCGGAGAGCTGGTCGTCGGTGACGACATCGCACGCGCCGACGAGGTCTGGGAGCTCCCCCTGCTCGACGGCAAGCCGGAGGGGCTCGCCCTGACCCGGAACGGACGGGCGATGGTCGCGCTGGACACGAAGACCGCGAAGGCGAACCTGGTGCTGCTGGAGCCACCGATCGCGGAGGCCGCCACGTCGTGACAGCCTCGATGGCGACGACCAGGCCCGCGACGTACCGGCGGTTCACCACGCAACCCGGCCGACCGCACCCGCTGGGTGCGACACCTGACGCCGATGGGACCAACTTCGCGCTGTTCTCCCAGCATGCGACGACGGTCGAACTGCTCCTCTTCGAGCGTCACGATTCGCCCAAGCCGGTGAAGTCCATCCGGCTCGACCCGAGTGTCAACCGGACCTTCTACTTCTGGCACGTCCACGTCGCGGGCGTGACAGCCGGCATGGCCTACGCGTACCGCGTCGACGGGCCGAAGGACGTCAGCGCCGCCGGTCATCGGTACAACCCGAACAAGGTCCTCATCGACCCCTACGGACGCGGGACCACCTCGACGGTCTGGGATCGGGTCGCGGCCTGCGGCCCCGACGACAACGTCGCCCGATCGCTGCGCAGCATCGTCATCGACATGACCGACTACGACTGGGAAGGCGACCAGCCCCTCCGCCGGACGATGCAGGAGACGGTCATCTACGAGATGCACGTCCGCGGGTTCACGAAGTCGCCGACGTCGGGCGCATCGCACCCGGGGACGTACCTGGGCGTCATCGACAAGATCCCGTACCTCCAGAGCCTCGGTGTGACCGCGGTCGAACTGCTGCCGGTCTTCGAGTTCGATGAGGACGAGATCAGCGGGACGAACCCGATCACCGGACATCGACTCATCAACTACTGGGGCTACAGCCCGATCAGCTTCTTCAATCCCCACGAGGGGTACTGCGTGGCGCCCGATGAGGGGTCACACGTCCGCGAATTCCGGGACATGGTGAAGGCCCTCCACAGGGCCGGGATCGAGGTCATCCTCGACGTGGTCTTCAATCACACGGGTGAGGGCAACCACGAGGGACCCACGATCAGCTTCCGGGGCCTCGACAACAGCATCTACTACCACCTCGAGCCGTACGACAAGCAGTTCTACACGAACCTCTCCGGGTGCGGGAACACGTTCAACTGCAACGTCCCACTCGTCGAGAAGTTCATCGCCGAGTGCCTGCTCTTCTGGGTCCGGGAGATGCACGTCGACGGCTTCCGGTTCGATCTCGCATCGATCCTCTCGCGCGGGCCGGACGGTCAGCCGATGAGCGACCCTCCCGTGCTCTGGCACATCGAGCTCGACAACGACCTCGCTGACACCAAGATCATCGCCGAGGCTTGGGACGCGGGCGGTCTCTACCAGGTCGGCTACTTCCCCGGGTTTCGCTGGGCCGAGTGGAACGGCCGGTTCCGGGACGACGTCCGCCGCTTCGTGAAGGGCGACGCCGGCATGGTCTCCAAGGTGGCGAGCCGGATCGCCGGCAGCGCCGACATCTACCAGGACGACGGCGAGCTGCCGATCAACAGCATCAACTTCATCACCGCCCATGATGGGTTCACGCTCAACGACCTCGTCTCCTACAACGGCAAGCACAACGAGGCCAATGGCGAGGACAACCACGACGGGACCGACGACAACCTCAGCTGGAATTGCGGGGTCGAAGGCGATACGGAGGATGCCGCGATCGAGGCGCTGCGTTCCCGCCAGGTGCGCAACTTCCTCACGATCCTCATGCTCTCCCAGGGCGTCCCGATGATGGTCATGGGCGACGAGGCGCGCCAGACGCAGTTCGGCAACAACAACGCCTACTGCCAGGACAACGAGATCACCTGGTTCGACTGGGCCCGGGCCGGCGAGCAGGCGGGCCTCGTCCGGTTCACGAGCGAGCTCATCGCCTTCCGGAAGCGACATGCCGCCCTCCGGCGCTCGCGCTACTTCACGGGCGAGGTGAACGAGCGCGGCCTCGCCGACATCACGTGGCACGGCTGTCGCATCTCCGAGCCAGGCTGGGACGACCCGGAGTCCCGGGTCCTGGGCTTCACGCTCGGCGCGATGCCGACCTCGGCGGGCGGCAAGGCGAGCGACATCGACATCCACGTCATGATGAACATGGGGCCGAACGACCTGGACTTCGATGTCCCCGAGGTCCCCGGGCGACAGTGGTATCGCGCGATCGACACCGGCCTATCGTCACCGGCGGACATCGTCGCCAAGGGCCACGAACCGCCCTGCGATGGCAAGACCTACCGGGTCACGAATCACAGCATCGTGGTGCTCACCTCGAAGGCATGATCCCTGGGCGATGCCCAGGTCCACATCGAATGGGAGGAAACCGATGGCGGTGAAGTCCGCGACAGCAGCACCCAAGGCCAAGGCCGGGCCGAAGAAGGACGCGATGGCGTTCACCTTCGCGGACACGATCGCCGGCTACGTCAAGCGCTATGACCGCAACTCCGATTCGTTCACGATCGAGACGAGCGACGGCCGCGAGTTCACCGTCGGGCTGACCAGCACCACGAACGCCCAGCTGGTGCGGAACCTCGGCGAACCCTACGCGGATGCGACGGCGCAGCTGCGCGACATGCTCGTGCCCGGTCGCTACCTCTTCACGTACGGGGTCTTCTATCCCAAGGGCGACACCCACGTCTACGACGCCAAGCAGGTCACGTTCCCTGGGGCCCACGCACACGACTTCGTCTTCGAGAAGCCGGACTGGTGGGTCAAGCAGATCTACCAGATGGCCGACTTCTACTACCGAGCCCAGTTCGGGGACGGCGAGCCGAACTGGCGCGAGTACCGCGTCGGCGTCGACATGACCGGCAACAAGGTCGGCGATCGCCAGGAGACGGACACGATCTCCCGGCTCATCTATGGCCTCTCGACCGCGTACCACATGACCGGCGAGGAGCGCTTCCTCAAGGCGGCCGAGACCGGCGTCGAGTACCTGCGCGAGCACCTCCGGAACGTCGACACGAGCGAGGGCATCACGTACTGGTATCACGCCATCGAGGTCCACGAGCCGAGCGAGAAGAAGATCCTCGCCTCGGAGTTCGGCGACGACTTCCAGGCGATCCCGGCCTATGAGCAGATCTACGCCCTGGTCGGGCCCGCCCAGCTCTACCGCATCACCGGCGACAAGCGCATCAAGAGCGACATCGACGCCACGATCTCGCTCTTCGAGCGGTTCTTCTACGACCCCGAGTACGGCGGCTATTGGTCGCACATCGACCCGATCTCGTTCGACGGCAAGAGCGACGCGCTCGGCCGCAACCGGGCTCGCAAGAACTGGAACTCGGTCGGCGACCACGTGCCGGCCTACCTCATCAACGCCTGGCTCGCGACCGGCGACAAGAAGTACGCGGACATGCTCGTCTCGATCGCCGACGTCATCGAGCAGCGGTTCCCGGACGACGAGCACAGCCCGTTCGTCCAGGAGCGATTCCACGAGGACTGGAGCCACGACCTGACCTGGGGCTGGCAGGAAGACCGGGCGGTCGTCGGTCACAACCTCAAGATCGCCTGGAACCTCATGCGCATCCACCACATGCGTCCATCCGATCGGTACCTGGCGCTCGCCAACAAGATCAACCGGACGATGCCGGAGGCCGGCAGCGACCAGCAACGTGGCGGCTGGTACGACGTCGTCGATCGGATCCTGCAGCCCGGCCACGAGAACCACCGGTTCACCTGGCACGACCGCAAGGCGTGGTGGCAGCAGGAACAGGCGATCCTGGCCTACCAGATCATGGCCGGCTCGACGGGCGACGACGACGCGCTCCGCCTGGGTCGCGAAGCAGCCGCCTTCTACAACGCCTTCTTCTTCGACTACGAAGAGGGCTCGGTCTACTTCAACGTCCTCGCGTCGGGCGTCCCGTACCTGCTCGGCACGGAGCGCCAGAAGGGCAGCCACTCGATGGCGGGCTACCACTCGTTCGAGCTGGCATACCTCGCGACGGTCTACACGAACCTGCTGATCACCAAGGAGCCGATGGACCTGTACTTCAGCCCGATCCCGGGCGACCTCCCTGGCGACATCCTGCGGGTCTCGCCCGACATCCTGCCGCCCGGCAGCATCCGGATCGGCGAGGTCGAAGTCGATGGCAAGCCGTACGCCGATTTCGACGCGGACGAGCTGACCGTCCACCTGCCCGAGGGCAAGAAGCGGGTCAAGATCAGGGTCCGGGTCGTGCCGACCGTCGATCCGTTCGAGGTGCGCACCGAGTTCACGGGCGACATCGCCGAGATGACCCTGACCGGCAAGCTCGACACCAGCACGTTCAGTGTCTTCCAGACCGAGGTCGAGACCGTCCTCGCGAAGAAGCCGAAGCGCCTGGTCCTGATGCTCGCGGACCTCGATTCGATCGCCAACGTCGGGATCCGCGTCTTGCTCTTCGCCCGGCAACGGATGGATGTGGACGACCGGTCGGACATCTATGCGGTCGCCCCGCAGCCATCCGTCCGCGAGGCGCTCCTGCGCGCCGATCCGGACCAGGAGGACATCAACGTCGTCGAGAGCTACGACCCCTTCCGGGACGCGGACCAGATCGGCAAGAAGCCGACGGACTAGGGACCGAGGCCCGCGGCGCGGGCAGGAGCTCGCGCCGCGGCGTCACGCCTCAGGCGGATGGTCCTCGTCGACGAAGCCCTGGCTGATCTCGACGATATTGCCTTCGGGGTCCGCGACCCAGACCGTGCGCCAACCAGGGATGAACGCGTCGAAGTCCATCGGGCCGGCCGTGACCTTCGCGTCGGCGCCCATCTCCGCGAGCTTGGCGTCGACGTCATCGACCTTGAACGCGAGATGTCGCCAACCCGGGTACTCGGGGCCGGGGCCCGACGCTGCCGGCGCCGGGTTCGGCTGGGTCGCGCGGAACAGCTCGAGGTACAGCGGCCCGGACTTCAGGAAGACGATCTGGTCGCCCTCGCCGAGCGGCACGACCCGGGCTCGACGGAAGCCGAAGTGGCGCGTGTAGAACCGCTCGGTGGCCGCCATGTCCTGGCAGACCACGCCCATGTGATGGAATGCGGCAGCGCCCACGACTCTCCTCCGTCTAACTTCGGTCAGTGCTGCGACAGGGCGTCCTGTGACCACGGCCCCAAGCCGCCGATGTGCTCCACCGTGATCCGGGTCACATACCCCGGCGGCGGATCCGGCATCGGCGGGAACTTGGGGTGGCCAGGACCGAGGTAGACGTCGGCGAGCCGCGACAGCAGCTCGGCCGAGCCGCCCTCGGTCACCTCGGCCGTCCCGCGGACGATCAGGCACTCCGCCATCCCCCACGGGGTCAGCTTGTCCGTCTCGAACGAGACGGTCACCCGCGGTTCGCGTCGCATGTTGTGCAGCTTGGGCTGGTCGTACATCGTGCCGATGACGAGCTGGTCGTTCTCGAGGCCGACCCAGGCGATGGAGACGTGCGCGTGCCCGTCCGGGGCGATCGTGGCCAGATGGGCCAGGCGACCGGCGGCGATGAGCTGGCGCATCGACTCCGGGATCGGCACGCTCATGGCTTGGCGTCGATCATGTCGATGATCGCGCGCGCGAACAGGTGGCAGTGGCCGCCGGTCCGCCCCGTGACCAGGTCGCCGTCGATGACCACGTCCTGGTCGGTGTAGATGGCGCCCATGTTGATGACGTCGCCGTGCAGGTTGTTGTGGGCGACCACCGGGCGGCCGCGGACCAGCTCCGGGAGCGGCGCCACGAGCCACATCCCGTGGCAGATGATGCCCTTGATGACGTCCTTCTCCGCGAACGCACGGGCCAGGAACTCGGTCGCCGGCGGGAGCTTCGCAATGTCGTCGGTGTAGCGCAAGCGGTCCGACACCATCGCGGACGGCACGATGATCGCGTCGTAGCTGCGCAGTTCCGCGTCGCTCATGCCCTCGAACGACTCAGTGACCTCGAAGGGCACCTTGTACTCGTGGCCATGGAACGTGATCCGCGGCTGGCCCCAGAGGCGGGTCAACCAATGCACCTCGATGCCGTCCTCGGCGAAGCGGTGCTTGTAGTAGAAGATCTCATCCTCGTAGAAGTCACTCTCGATGAGGATCCCGACCTTCTTGCCGGCGAGGGTCACGTCGTCGTTCCAGACGTGGCGCCCGCTGTGGACCCGGCCTTGAGCCAGTCGGCGAGCCGCTCGGCCATCATCAGGATGCCCGCATGACAGTTGCCCGACGGGACGACGGGCATGGCGCTGGCATCGGCGATGCGCAGGCCGGCCACGCCGCGGACGCGGAGCTCCGGGTCGACGACCGAAAGGTCGTCGGTGCCCATCTTGCAGGACCCGGCCTGGTGGTGGTACGAGTCGGCCGTGCTCCGCACGAACGCTCGCAGCTCGTCATCGGTCCGCGGGTCGTCGGCTGGCATCAGCTCCGCCCCGACCCACGGCGCGAACGCCTTGGTCGCGAAGATCTCGCGCGAGATCTTGACGGCCGCAACGAGCTTCTCGAGGTCGCTCGGCTCGCCGAGGTAGTTCGGGTTGACGAGCGGGTGCACCGTCGGGTCCGAGCCCGCGAGCTTCACCCAGCCTCTGGACCGTGGGCGGACGACACCGGGCAGGATGCTGATCGAGTTCGGATGGCCCTGGCCCACGATGATGTTGAACGGGACATGGACGAAGGCGATCTGCAGATCAGGGCCGGTCTCGGCCGGGTCCGACTTCACGAACAGCGCGCTCTCCGACAGGTTCTGCTTGCCCTGCGGGACGGGCTGAGGCGACTCGTGGATGACGCCGGTCAGGACGTGATTGTGGAAGTTCTGCCCCACCCCGGGCAGATCGACCAGCGGCTCGATGCCCGCCGCCTTGAGCTCCTTTGGGTCGCCGATGCCGGACAGCAGCAGGAGCTTGGGCGATTCGATCGCGCCGGCACTGACGATGACCTCGGCCGAGGCGTGCGCCGTGTGCGCCCGCCCGTCCTTGAGGTATTCGACGCCCGTGCATCGGCCGTCCTCGATGATCAGGCGCGAGGCCAGCGCGTCCGTCGTGAACGTCAGGTTCGGCCGGCCGAGCGCCGGCTCGAGGTAGGCTCGGTAGGCCGCGAAGCGCTTGCCGTCGACGACGTTGATGTGGTGCCAGCCCGCGCCGATCATGTCCGGACCGTTGAAGTCGTCGGTCGGTGGGTAGCCGAGCTCGAGGCACGCGTCGATGAACGCGCGCGAGGTCGGGTTCGGATCGTGGAGCCCCGCATTGGTCAGCGGCAGCGGGCCGCCCTTGCCGGCCCACGGGCTCGTGTCGTCCTCCTGGTTCTCCAGCTTCTGGAAATAGGGCAGGACGTCCTGGTACGACCAACCGGTCGCGCCGCCCGCCGCCCACCCGTCGTAGTCGGATGGGTGACCGCGGATGTGCATCATGATGTAGAAGTCGCTCGACCCACCCGGCAGCTTGCCGCGCGGCTCGAAGGTCTTGCGGCCGTCGAGGCCCGGCTGCGGCTCGCTGAAGTACTTCCAGTCGACGTCCGATCCGAGCAACGTGTACCAGATCGACGCATCGTGGACGTTCGGCGGGACGTCGGACCCGCCGGCCTCCAGCAGCAGGACCTTCGCGTCGGGGTCCTCGGTCAGTCGGTTGGCCACGACGGAGCCGGCCGCGCCGGCGCCGACGACGATGTAGTCGAACCGGGCCATGCCGCTCAGCCCAGCTTCTGGTCGAGGAACGGCCGGAACGGCGTGCTGTCGTGGAAGTTCGCCATGTAGGCGATCTTGCCGTCGCGGATCTGGAAGTAGTTCATCACGTTGGCCTCGATCGGATCGCCGGCGGCGTTGGCCGCCGAGATGTGCGACACGACCGCCGCCTCATCCCCGTTCACGACGATGTGCGCCGGGACGTTCTGGAACCTGCGAGTACGCGCGGCCCATGCCGGCCATCATCGGCCGCAGGGTGGCGAGCCCCTCGATGTGGCCGGCCAGTTGCTCGTCCATGACCATGTCGTCGGTGAACAGGTCACACCAGGCGTCCCAGTCACCGGCGTTGGCCGTCACGTAGTAGCGGTCGATCACGTCCGTCGTCGCCATCGTCAGCTCCCGGCCGGCGCGGCCGCGTCACCGGCTGGCGCGGCCGCGTCACCGCCACCGCCGCCGCCCACGCCGAGCTGGCCCATCAGGCCGAGCATGTCGACGTCGTACCAGCTCTCGACGACCTTGCCGTCGGCGATCCGCAGGATGCCGATCTCCGTCCACTCGACCTTCTTGCCGGTCGGCGCGATGCCCATCAGGTCACCGTCGTGGGTGCCGCCCTGCCGGAATCGAGCGGCGACGCGGTCGTCCTCGGCGACGATGTGGGTGATCTCCATCCAGTAGTCCGAGAAGGCGCCGCGCATCATGTTGACGATGAACTTGACCCCCTCGGCGCCGAGGGGCAGCCCGGGCGCGCTCGGGCTCGAGGCCTGCGGGTGGAAGATCTCGTCGGCGACCTCGAGGTTGCCCTTGTTCCAGACCTCCTCGATGAACCGCTCCATCAGGGCGTGGTTCGCCTCCCGGGTCGAAGGCGCGCCCGTGAGGTGCGGCGCCGGGATGGCGGGCGGCGTCGGCTGCTTCGGGATCACCCCGAGCTGCTGCATGAGCCCGACCATGTCGAGATTGATCCAGCCCTCGACGAGCTTGCCGTCCATGACCCGGAACAGCCGCGTGCCGGTCCAGGTGACCTCGTTGCCCGTCGCCGGGATCCCCATGAAGTCGCCCGTGTTGTGACCCGTGCCGATGCCCCGCCCGACGACGAGGTCGCCCTCGGCGATGACGTCCGCGAAATCGAACACGAGGTCCGGGAAGGGCTCGTTGAAGGCCCGGTAGGCCCACTTCAGTCCTTCGCGGCCGGCCGGCTGGCCCGGGATCGGCTGGTGCTCGACGTAGTCCTCGACGACCCAATCGTCGAGCTTGTCGAGTTCCAGCTTGTTCGTGGCGACCACGAACTCGGAGACCATCTGCTTGTTGGCCTGTTCCTCTGCGAGCGACATGTGACTCCTCGTCGTGTTGGTCCTGGTCGTGCGACCGTGTCTACCTAGTGGCTCGGTGCTGCCGATGGGGACGGGACCAGACCGAGCTGCTGCATGAACGTGAGGACATCCCAAGTGCCGTACCGCTCGACGAACTGGCCCCCATCGAACCGGAAGAAGTTGATGCCCTGCGTATCGAAGCTCCGACCCGTGGGCGGGATCCCGAAGAAGTCGCCACGATGCGTGCCGCGCCACCGGGCCCGGGCCGCGACCTCGTTACCCTCCGCGACCATGTCGTCGCAGGTCACGTCAAGATCCGGGAACGCGACGCGGAACGCCGTCACGTCCTCGATGAGCGACGCCGGACCGCTGACGGCCACCTGGTACGGACGGGACGGCGGGTGGTCGACGTAGTCGGCCGCGACGTACGTCTCGGCCAGGCTGAGGTCGCCCTTCGCGAACGCCGTGTCGTGGGCCCACACCGTCAGGCGCTTGAGCTCGGCCAGCATCGCGGGGTCGTGCGGATCGCTGGGCGCGACGTCCGGGCGCACGGTCAGGTGCGACGTGTCGAGCGGCGGCCCGACGCCCGCCGATGGCGGGATCGCTCCGATCTGGCTCAGCAACGCGAGGATGTCCGGCTGGCCCCAGTGTTCGACGATCTTGCCGTCGGCCACGCGGAAGATGCCGTGCGAGCCCCAGGCGGCCTTCTTGCCGGAGGCCGGCGTCCCCATGAAGGCCCCGTCGTTCGTACCGGTTCCGCTCACGCGGGTCGCGACCTTGTCACCCTCCGACAACATGGTGTTGATGTCGAAATGGACGTCCGGGAACCCGCCCCGGAACATCTTGAAGACCGCCTCCACGCCGCCCAGGCCACCCGGCGCGCCCGGGGGCGCGCTGTGGTCGAGGTAGCCGGGGTCGAAGATCTCCGGGATCAACTCGTACTTGCCGCCGTTGATGATCTCCTCGACGAAACGCCGATAGAGGTCCTTCTTCGGCTCGTTCTGGCTCAACCTCGCGCCTCCGATCAGTGTCCTGTGCCTGGCGCCCGTCGGTCGTGGGCGACCGACGATCCCTCAGCCCTTGGCGGGTGCGGCCGGGCTGGCCGGCACCATCGCGCCGATCGTGGTCAGGAGGCCGAGCATGTCGAGCTGACCCCAGCCCTCGACGACCTTGCCGTCGACCACCCGGTCGATCCCGATGGTCTCGACGCTGACCTTCTTGCCGGTGGCTGGTGTGCCCATGAACTCACCCAGGTGGGTCCCTTCCCAGATCGAGCCGCACGACGACGGTGTCACCGATCGCCATGATGTCCTCGACGCGCTGGACGGCGTCGGGGAACCCGGTCCGCCACGCGAGGATCAGCTGCTTGAGGCCCTCGACGCCGGGCTCGATCACCTGACCGCCGGCGCCATGGACCTTGAAGTTCGGGTGGATGAGCTCGTCGGCGACCTCGACATGTCCCTTGGTCCAACCCTCATCGCACCACCGCCGGATGATGGCCATCGCGGCCTCCTCCTGCGCCGTATAGGTCTTGTTCGCGCCTGGCATCTAGTCCTCCTGGCCGCGCGGCCCCGTACGGGACGCGCGGCTGATGTCCGGGATGGGAGCGGCAGCCGCCCGACCTATTCCTTGGTGCCGAGCCACATCTTCTCGGCGAGGTGGTCCTTGTCCGGGTCGGCACTGGCCGCCTTGGCCTGTTCGACGAAGGCGCCCATGATCTCGTTCGACTTGTCGTGCATGCCGCGGTATTCGGGCCCGATCAGGAAGGCGAGGTCGGGCATCGGCTTGCCGCCGATCGACCACTCCATCTGCGGCGTCTCCTGGATGATGCAGTAGACGTATGGACGAGCGACCTCGCCCACGACCGAGATGAACGTGTCGGTGAGCTTCACCATGAGCTCCCGCTTCTGCTCATCGTTGGCGACGACGTCCTTGATGAACTGGACCGTGATGATCGGCATCCTCTGAGCTCCTCTGTGGTGGCGCCGCCGTTCGGCAGGACCTACTGCGTGTCGCCGACGACCGGCGCGCGTGACCAGAACTGGTCGTATTCGGTCGTGCCGTCGCCGAAGATCGCTCCCTTGCCGGCAATGACCTTGCCGTCGGCCCAGCGGAGGACGTGCGCGACCTCGATGTCGAGGGCCTTCTCGCTGTCGGCCCGCTTCCCCCGGTTCCGGGTGATGTCGGTCGACCACTCGCCTTCGACGATGACGCTGATCGTCTCCATGTTGAAGCTGTTGCCCGACAGCGCGCCGACCTGGCCCATGAAGCCGAGGAACTCGTCGAGGCCGTGGTACCAGCCCGAGAGGTGGTTGTGGCCGGGCACCTGCCAGACCATCTCCTCGGCCCAGAACTCCGCGATGAGGTTGCGATCGCCGGTCGCGAGGGCCTTGTAGGCGCTCGTGACGCGATCGGGGGTGGGATCAGCCATGCCCCTACGCCTTGTCGGTTCGGAGCGGGACGTTGGGATCCTCCGCCTTGGTCATGTCGTGGACGCCGAGCCGGTCGGGGATCGGCTTGAGCTCGTACATCGCCCAGAAATAGCGATCCACGCCGTGCTGGTCGCCCGTGTAGACCTGGACCCTGGCGATCTTGCCGTCCTTGATCGTGTAGTGGCTGCAGGTCGGGAAGATGATCTCCTCCCCGTTGGTCAGCTTGCCGTGACCGGTGTGCTTCTCGACGACCTGGTCGTCGCCCATCGTGCCGAACGAGATGTTGTCGACGACGATGCCGGTCTGCATCAGCGCGCCGAAGAAGGCGATGACCTCGTCTGGCCCGTTCTTGACCCCCGAGAGCGGATGGTGGCCGGGCAGGTTCCACCAGATGTCGGGCGCGAAGACGTCGGTCTTCAGCGTCGCCATGTCGCCCTTGCCGAAACACTCGTACATCTTTGCCACCACCGCCATCGCGGGGCTGGCAGGCGCGTCCGTTGCCATGGATTCCTCCGTTCGATCAGTCAGTCGATTGACGAAGTCCGCCGGGATGTGACGGTTCCTGGACCTATGGCGAGCCCCTTTCACGCTGCGGTGGACGGCGGTCCGGATCAGAGCGGTGACGATCCGGGCATCAGGTCCATCCCGTCGACGACGTACTTCTTGATCACCGCGCGCGATCCGTCTTCGGACCGTGTCACGACCCACGTCTGGCGGGCGTCCATCCCGAGCCACTTGCTCTTGGCGTCCGGCGGGTTCCAGACCTTGGCCTGCCAGTTGACGACGAGCTTGACGTCGGCCTCCTGGCCGCGCGGTGAGATCTCGAGGGACTTCATCGTGTGGACTTCGTCGAAGAAGAGGTGGGTGACCTTGTGGTACCAGCCCTTGAACTCCTCGACGCCGTAGGTCGGGCCTTCCGGCCACTGGCACTCGACATCGGTCGTGACCATCGGCACGATCTCTTCCATCGGGACGTGGACATCGAGCGCGTGGTACCAGGCGTCGACGAGAGCCTTGACATCGGCCTCGGTCAGATCGGTCGCCATTGGTGTCGTGTCCTCCTCGCTGACTGTCATGCGCCCATCACGCCGGTGAAGTGATGGGTGATCTGTCCGTCGCGCAGCGTCCAGGCGTCGTAGACCCGCACGCGGCCGAGCTTGGATCGCACGGTCGCCTCGAAGAAGATCGCGTCCTCGGTCTCGGCGAACTTGTCGGTCGATTCGACGACGATGTCGCCGAGCATCTCGAGGTAGCCGTGGAAATAGGTGCGGAGCGCCTCGCGGCCCTTGATCACGTTCTGGAACGAGATCAGTTCGGCATCGAGCGCGTAGTTGGTCTCGACCAGGCCGTCGACGTCCTTGTCGACGAGGAACTGGATCTGGCGTTCGTACAGCTCGCGGCCAGGCGTCACGGTCTCGGTCAACGTATCTCCCCCCGTCGCTGGGTCATGACTGGCCGGCCGTCAGGTGCTTGGCCCGCGCCACATCGTTGCGGACATCGTTGTGGACGACGAGATCGATCAGGAACGGGCGGTCATCGGCGAGCGCTCGGTCGAGCGCCGGCCCGATCTCTTCGCGCGTCTCGATCCGGGCGGAGTCGACGCCCATCGCGGTTGCCAGGTCGTGGAACTGGAGGTCAGGATCGCCCAGCGAGAACGACTCCGGGAACGGATTCTCGGGCAAGCCGAGGTCCTTCCAGTACTGCTGGATATTGAGGCGCAGGAGCTGGTATGCCCCGTTGTTCATGATCACGAACTTGGCGCCGACGCGGTGGTGCGCCGCGGTCCACAAGGCCTGGATCGTGTACATGCTCCCGCCGTCTCCGGTGAATCCGACGACGGTCCGGTCGGGGTGCGCGAGCTTGACGCCGATCGCGCCGGGGATCCCGGTCCCGAGCGACCCGCCGCGGGTCTGGAAGAACGAGCCGGGCCGTCGCGGCGGCATGTACTGCGTGATCTCGGGCGAGAAGGTCAGGGCCTCATCGAAGATGATCGCGTCGTCGGGCAGCCGGGCTGCCAGCGCCTCCATGAACTCCGAGGCGTGGAGCGGGACCGAGCGACGCGCCTCGAGATCGGCGTCGCGCATCGCCGCCGCGGTCTGTTCGCGTTCCGCCCGGCGACCGTCGATCCGCCGCCCGGCGGACTCACGGGCGGCCGGGGTCAGCCGCCGGCCGAGGGCCTCGGCGAGCGCCGCGAGGGTCAGCTTCGGATCGCTGACCAGCCCGAGGTCGACCGGGAAGTTCTTGGCGATCTCGTAGGGATCGAGGTCGATGTGGACGACTCGGGCTCCCGGCCCGAAGACCGTCGTGAGGGTCGGGAAGACCTCAGGAAAGACATACGTGCCGACGATCAGGATCGCGTCGGCGGGCTCGACCAGCGGCTTGCTGTGATGGCCGAACATGTGGCCGAGGTTCCCGCGAAAGAGAGGGTGCGTCTCGTCGATGTTGACCTCGGACGAGTTGGCGCCCCACACGTCCGCGCCGAGCAGCTCGGCGACCTGGGTCAGTTCGGCCTGGGCGCCCGACATCGCAACCCCGTCGCCCATGATGATGATCGGCCGGGCGGCATCTGCCAGGAGGCTCGCCGCCTCGTCGATCAGCGGTGCATCCGGGACGGTTCGCGTCACCGGCGTCGACGACGCGACGATCGACTCCTCGTTGTGGAGGTCGAGGATGTCGGCCGGGAGGGCCACGAAGACAGGGCCGGTCGGCGCGGTGCCCGCGATCTTGATCGCCCGGCGCAGGACCCGCAGCACCGACCCCGGATCCACGACGCGCGTCGCCCACTTGGTCACGGGCTTGGCGATCGAGACCAGATCGGCGGCCATCTGGGCGTCCATCGCGTCGTAACGGACGCCGGACTCGCCGGCGATCACCACCAGCGGCGAACCCCCACGCTTCGCCTGGTAGAGCATCCCGACCCCGTTGCCGAGGCCCACCCCGCTGTGGAGCTGGACGACCGCCGGTTTGTGCCGCGCGCGGGCGTAGCCGTCGGCGATCGCCACCGCGATCGTCTCCTGGAGCGTCAGGATGTACTTCAGGTCCGGGTAGTTCCCCAGCGCGTCGAGGAACCCCTGCTCGACCGTCCCCGGGTTGCCGAAGATGTAATGGATGTCATCGGCGAGCAGTTGCTCGAGGATGGCGTACCGACCCGTCTCGGTCGGAGCCCCCGCCCCGCTGTCCACGACCGGACTGACGGAGCTACCAGCCATACCGCTTCAGGCCCTGTTCAAGCACCTCGACCATCTTCTCACCGGTGAGATACGAGTCCGGGGTCGAGCGTCCGGTGATGAACGGATAGTCGACGATGACCGACGTGGCATGGCCCACGTTGCCGATGTACTCCCCTTCGGGTGCGGTCGCATCGCGCAGGATGTACTCGAGCGGGTACGGCGGCGGGCCCATGTTGAACATGACGCCGATGAAGCCGGTCCCGTCCTTGTAGTCGTACTCCTTGCAATGGCCGGTGACGCGCTTGCCGGCGATGATGCTCTCCCGGTTGTCGAGATCCCGCGCAAACGCGAGCGCAGCGACGCCGTAGCACTCCGCGCCGATCGGCTTGTCGAGCTTCTGGAAGAGCAGGATCAGCGCGTGGATGCGATCGTTGTTCGCGATGTCGACGATCGGGCCGCTGCCGCCGACCAGCAGGATCGCGTCGTACTTCTCGCCGAGCTCCTTCTCGACCTCGTCGAGCCGCGTGTAGTACGCCTCCATGTCGCGCAGCAGCGTCGGCGAGCTCCAGTACGGACGCTCCGGGATCCAGGCTGAGATGTCGATCGGCTTGTCGTAGCGATCCGACGCGTCGAGCGCCTTGACCTTGTCGGCGACCTCCTGCGACGTGACCGACTTGCCGAGCGGCGGGTCGATGTATTGCGGGTCCATGCTCGGCGGAAGGGGTGTGGGTCGCTTGCCCTTCGGGGTCGCGAAGTCGACCTGGTAGCCGGCCTCGTCGAACGTTTCGAGCGGGCCGACCAGCTCCTCGCCCCAGTAGCCGAATTCCGAAAGAACGATGAGGATGCGCTTCAACTGACACTCCTGCCGGTCTGATGCCCGCCGCGGGACCGCGGTCCGTGGGACGTCGAAACGACCCGCGAGACGGGCCGGCGACCCCCTTGTCGCACCGAACCTGAACAGGCCACTCGCTGGGTCGCCGTCGAGGGTCGTCAGGACGTTCGGTCCTGACAGAACGCCGCGGCCGAGACGCCGACGCCTGTGCATCGACCGATCGGACCGGTTGTTGGGCCCCTCACCATCCCGGCGGACGTCCCCTGAGCACCTTGCCTGAGCACGATGCCAACGGGGTGACTGTAGCAGACGCCGCGAGGCGGATTCCAGCCCCCTTGGGTGCGTCCGGCGGGGTCGGCGGCAGGCGGCGTCTGGCACACTGCGTCCAGCCACTGGAGGGAGCCCGATGGATACCGCGACCTTCTATGCGACCACGTCGGCGGTGTCGTTCACGCTGCTGGGGTTCTGGTGGGTGGTCGTCCAGTTCCGCCACGACGAGATGACCCAGGACCCCGGGCGTCGGCGGCTGGCGTTCGTGGTCTCCCTCCACTTCATCCTGCCCGGCCTCATGTCGCTCGGTGCCCTGCTCACGGGGGACGAGCCGATCGTCTGGCGACTCACGTTCGGCCTTGCCGGGGTCGCCGGCATGGCCGCGGTCGTGGTGGCGTCGCGGGGCGTGAAGGAGCCGACGGGCGCCATCGCCGCGATCGGCAAGGCCGAGTGGATCGCGCTGCCCCTCTACGCCATCCTGACGCTCGTCGCCCTCCGGCCGGACCTGGTCCAGCCCACGATCGGACTTGTCCCCCTCCAGGTCGAGGGCGTCGTGATGACCCTGTTGGTCTTCTTCGGGATCGTGTTCGCCTGGGCGTTGTTCACCGAGCCGCACGCACACGGCGTCGACATCGGCTGAGGGGGATCAGGTCGGGCACGGGCGGCGCCGAATGGCGGTTGCGGTCCAGCGCCCGTCGGGTATCCTCACGGACCTCGGTCCGCGCGCCGCCCGGCACGCGGGCGTGCGGGCGTCGCCAGGGGGCGTGAGGAGTGCGGGAACCGCTGCGGATCAACGCGACGCGTCATCCACGGCTCCTCCAGATCGACGCGAGGGCCTGGACGGCGAGGTTGTCGCAGCGGGCGGGCCGCCGGGTCACGCTCGGTGACGTCCGGGCAGCGGAGATCGATCCCATCGCCGAGCTCGGCTTCGACGTCGTCTGGCTGACGGCCGTCTGGACCACCGATGCGGCGAGCCGGCGGATGTGGCGAGGCGACCCGGAGATGCGCCACCGGCGGGCGGACCTCCTCGCGGACGGATCCGACGACGACATCGTCGGATGGCCATACGCCATCAGCGCCTATGAACCGGCAGACAACCTGGGCGGGGCGGCGGGCCTCGCGGCGCTCCGCCAGCGGCTGGGGGCTGTCGGCATCGGACTCATCCTCGATTTCGTGCCGAACCAGATGGCGGTGGACCACCAATGGGTGCGGCGACATCCGGACTGGTTCGTCCACGCCGATGCCGCCCAGCGCGCGGAGGACCCCGACGCGTATTTCGAGGTCCGCTCCGATGGGCGCCACTGGATCGCGCACGGTCGCGACCCGTTCTTCCCGAGCTGGGCCGACACGGCACAGCTGGACTACCGCCACCCGGACGTTCCGCGGGCGATGACCCAGGCCCTGCGCGAGGTCGCCACCCGTTGCGATGGCGTCGTTTGCTCGATGGCGATGCTCGTGCTCGACGACGTCTTTCACTCGACTTGGAGCGGACGGTCCGTCCCGCCCGCCGTCGCGGAGGACGCGTCGTCGTTCGGCGAGTTCTGGTGGCACGCGGCGAGCGCGGTCCACGACCTCTATCCGCAGTTCCTGCTCATCGGCGAGGCGTACTGGGGGCACGAGTATCGACTCCATCAACTCGGCTTCGACTACACGCTCGACAAGACCCTTTTGGATCGACTCCTCTCCGGCGACGCCCGTTCGGTCGCGGGTCACCTCCGGGCCGACGACGCCTTCCAGCGACGATCCGTGCGCCTGCTCGAGGATCGCAACGGATCGCGGATCGCCGCCCGGATGTCGCCCGAGCATGAACGAGCTGCGGCCCTGGTGGAGGCGACATTGCCGGGGATGCTGCTCGTCCGCGATGGGCAGGTCGATGGCGCGCGCGAGGAGGCCCCGATCCAGTTCCGGCGCGAGCCGGCGGAGACGCCCGACCACGCACTCCGCGACTTCTATTGCCGGCTCCTCCAGGCGACCGACGACGAGACCTTCCGGCGCGGCCAGGCGATCCGATTGGAGCCGATCCTGGCCTGGGACGGGAACGAGACCCATGAAGGGATCGTGGCGCGCCTGTGGGTCGGCCAGCACCGGCAGCTCCGGCTCGCGATCGCGAACCTGACCGACGAGACGGCCCAGGCCTACATCCCGCTGGCCCTGCCCGAGTTTGCCGGCAAGGTGATCCGCCTCGACGACATGCTCGAGGAGATCACCTACATCCGTCCGGGTGACGACCTGCTCTCCCGCGGCCTCTATGTCGACCTGCCACCGTACGGTCGCCACCTGTTCCGGCTCAGCCGCGAGTCGATACCGCAGCGCCGCCGCTCGCGGGCACGCGCCGACCAGACGGACGACCAGGCGGACGACCAGGCGGACTAGCCGTCGGGGGCGTCGAGCTCGCGCGCGTAGGGCGGGAAGCGGAATCGCTGGGTCCGGGTCAGGATCCCGCCGTGACCGAGCTTGGCGACCGTCCGCTCTGACGCCGGCTCCCCGCTGAGCAGCCGCGGCAGCAGCAGGTCCGCGGCCGTCGCCTTCGAATACGCCCCGCAGGTCGGCAGGCCCAGGATCGCGGTCTGCCCGACGCGGGCCAGCCACAGCATCGAGCCCGGATGGGCCGGCACGCCCCGTCGCACCACCCGGCCGCCGAGCGCCACGATCGCGGTGAACACGGCGTCCTGCGGGTCCGTGCTCGCCGCCCCGGCGGTCAGGACCAGGTCCACCGGCTCCGGCCCGCTCGTGAACCGCGCGAGCGCGTCCTCGACGGCCTCGTCGTCATCCTCGACGTAGTCGATGGCGACGATCGTCGAGCCCAATCCTTCGATCTTGGCGCGGACGCTGGCCTCGAACCGCTCGCGCGCGGTCGCGCGCACGGACTCCTTCACGATGACCCCGACCCGCGACGCGATGAACGGCGCGACCCAGACGATCGGGTGTGAGCCGAAGTCGGTCAGGCGCACGCCCTCGTCGACGATCGCGGCTTCGACGACATGCGGTGCGACCTTGATGCTCGCGACCAGGTCGCCGCGCTCGACGATCTGGCCGTCGAAGACCGTGAATACCTCGAGCGGATCGAGTCGGTTCAGCCGCTCCAGCTCGGCGATCCGGACGTTGACGACGCCGGGCGCCGCCGCCACCAGGTCGATCCGGCTCTGGTTCGGGCCGCGGACATCGAGGCCCGGCCCGGCGACGGCCCGGCCGAGTCGGACCGCCGCATCGTCCTCGTGGAGCTCACCGGCCTCGGCGATCAGGACCGTGACGGGCGGACCGGGGTCCGCGGTGGCGAGCGCGAGCAGGTCGTCGGCGCTGAGCCGCCGACCCTTCTCCCAGCGTTTGCCCGCGACCGTCAGGTCGCGCGCGAGGACCGCGCCCGTGAGGCGCGCCGGCGCGGGCCGGCCGGGAACCACCCGTTCGACCCGCATGCCGTGCCGCCGGATCGATCAGGCGGAGCGGCCGAGGGCAGCCTCGATCGCACGGCGGGTGTAGACGGCGGCCATCTGCGTTCGGTAGGCCCGGTCCGCGTGGATGTCGCCATTGACGCTCACGCCGTCGGTCGCGTGGGCGGCGGCCGCGGCGACCGACGCCGGGGAGCCGTCGGAGCCCAGCAGGGCGGCCTCGACAGCCTTGGCCCGGTAGGCGACCTCGCCCACCCCGGTCAGGGCGACCCGGGCGTGCGTGACGCTCCCGCCGCCCGAGGCGACCACCGCGCAGACACCCACGATCGAGTACCCGGACGCCGGGTGCTCCATCTTCTTGTAGGCACCCTTCGCGCCGGCCGGGAGTGGCCCGCGCTTCAGCGAGACCAGGATCTCGTCGGATTCGATGCCGGTGGCAAAGGCCCCCTGGAAGAAGCCGTCGAGCGGCACGACCCGCTCACCGCGCTTCGAGCGCAGCACGACCTCGTAGTCGAGCGCGAGCCCCAGGGCCGGCAGGTCCGAGGCCGGGTCGGCGTGGGCGATGGCCCCCCCGACCGTGCCCCGGTTGCGGACCTGGACATCGCCGATGCCCAGGATGCAATCGCGGGCGAAGTCGAGCTTCGTGGTCGCGAGGGTCTCGGCGTAGGTCGTGAGCGCCCCGATCTCGAAGCCGCCATCGGCGGTGGCGCGGGCGCCCTTCAGCTCGCCCAGTCGTCCGATGTCGATGAGCGTGTCGGCACTCGCCAGCCGCAGTTTCATGAGCGGCAGGATGCTCATCCCGCCGGCCAGGACCTTGGCCGATCCATCCGAGGCCGCGAGCGCGTCGAGTGCCGCGTCGAGCGTCTCCGGACGTTGATAGGAGAACGGCGCCGGGATCATGCCTGGCCTCCCTTCGCGGACTGGATGGCTCGCCACACGGTCTGGTCCGTGTACGGCATGTCGAGGTGGCGGACCCCGAACGGGCTCAGCGCGTCGATGACGGCGTTCGCGACCGCCGCGGTGCTCGCGATCGCGCCGGCCTCGCCGACGCCCTTGACGCCGAGCGGGTTGACCGGCGATGGGGTGACGGTCTCGTCGAGTTCGAGGTTCGGGAAGAACGACGCCTTGGGCACGGCGTAGTCGAGCATCGAGCCCGTCAGCAGCTGGCCCTCGTCGCTGTAGATGGCCCCCTCCCAGAGCGCCTGGCCGACGCCCTGGGCGATGCCGCCATGGAGCTGCCCGTCCACGATCATCGGGTTGATCTTGTTGCCGACGTCATCGACCGCGACGTAGCGGACGAGCTCCACGTGTCCGGTCTCCTCGTCGACCTCGACGACCGCGATATGCGTGCCGAAGGGCCACGTGCAGTTCGGCGTGTCGTAGTAGGCCGTCTCGTCGAGGTACGGCTCCATGCCCTCCGGGGCATCGAACGCGAGGTCGAGCGCGAAGGCGATCTCCTGGAACGTCTTCTTGCGGTCGGGCGAGCCCTTGACCCGGTACTCGGCGCCGTCGATCTCGATGTCGTCCGGGGACGCCTCGAGCATGTGCGCGGCATAGCGCCGTGCCTTGTCCTTGATCTTGTCCGCTGCCTTGATCGCCGCCGTCATGCCGACCGAACTGGTTCGCGAACCGTACGATCCGTAGCCGAACGGCGTGCCCTGCGTGTCCGAGTGCTGGACGATGACGTCCTCCATCGGGATGCCGAGGGCGTCCGCCATGACCTGCGCGTAGGTCGTCTCGTGGCCCTGGCCCTGCGGCTGGGTGCCCATCGTGACGACGACCTTGCCGGTCAGGTGGACCTTGATGTTGGACGATTCCCACATCGCGGCGCCCCAGCCCTCGCCGACCGCGCCGATCCACTTCGACGGCGCCACGCCGCAGACCTCGATGTACGTGCTCAGGCCGAGGCCGAGCAGCTTGCCACGGCCCTTGGCCTCGGTCTTCTTCGCCGCGAGGTCCGCGTAGCCGACGGTCGCGAGGGCCTTGTCCATGGCCGGCTCGTAGTTCCCGGAATCGATGTAGATCTTGGCGCCGCCGCTAGCGGTGCCCAGGCCGGACGGATTCTCGTAGGGGAACTGGTCGGGCTGGATGAAGTTACGGCGCCGGACCTCGGCACGGTCCATCCCGATCTCAGCCGCGAACAGGTCCATCGCCCGTTCGATGACGTAGGTCGCCTCGGGTCGCCCAGCCCCGCGGTAGGCGTCGACGAAGGTCGTGTTCGTGTAGACGCCGGTGACCTCGGCGTAGACGTTCGGGATCTTGTAGCAACCCGAAAGCACGCGCGCGTAGAGGGTGGTCGGGATGCCTGGCCCGATGGTCGAGAGTCGGCCGCCGAGGTTGGCGAGCGTCTTGACCCGGAGGCCGGTCACCTCGCCGTCGCGCTTGCCGGCGATCTCGAGATAGGTGATGTGGTCGCGGCCGTGGATCGTGCTGCCGTAGCTCTCGCGCCGACCCTCGATCCACTTGACCGGCCGGCCGCCGAGCGCCTTGCTGGCGAACAGCACCAAGGGGTAGTCCGCGTACGTGAAGATCTTGGTGCCGAACGCTCCGCCGACATCCGGGCTGATGCACCGGATCTTGTGCTCGGGGATGCCCATCACGAACGCGGCCAGCAGGAGTCGCTGGATGTGCGGCGTCTGGCTGGACATCCAGATCGTGTACTCGTCGGTGCCCGGGTTGTACCAGCCGATGTTGCCCCGGACCTCCATCGGGTTCGGGATGAGCCGCTGGTTGACGATCCTCTGGCGGACGACGACCTCGGCGGCGTCGACGGCCGCGTCCGTCCCGGCCTTGTCGCCGACGCTCCAGTCGAAGACCCGGTTGTTCGGGGCGTTCTCGTGGAGTTGTGGCGCGCCGCTCTCGAGCGCCTTCTCGGCGTCGACGACCGCGGGCAGGGGTTCCCAGTCGACCTGGATGGCGTCGAGGGCGTCGAAGGCCTGCTCCTCGGTCTCGGCGACCACGGCGGCCACGCCTTCGCCCGTCCATTTCACGCTGTCGGTGGCGAGCGTCCGGGGCGTGTTGACGTTGTTCTGGATCCCGGCGCTGCCGCCCGCGGGCCAGGCCATCGGCAGCGGGTTGTACGGGATGTCCGCGCCGACGTAGACGGCGACGACACCGGGCATCGCCTTCGCGGCGGCCGTGTCGATCGACCGGATGTTGGCGTGGGCGTACGGGCTGCGCAGGATCGCCATGTGCGCCATCGACTGGAGCTTGATGTCGTCCACGTAGCGGCCGCCGCCGGTGATGAAGCGCGGATCCTCGGTCCGCTTGATGGCCTTGCCGAGCGGAGAGCTGGGGGCGTCAAGCACGTCGGTCATGGTCGTCTCCCCTGCCTACGCGTTGACGGGGGTCTTGGCCCCGTCGCGCATCGTGGCCGCGGCGGCGCGAATGGCCGCGACGATGTTCTGGTAGCCCGTGCACCGACAGAGGTTGCCGTGCAGGGCGTGGCGGATCTCATCGTCCGTCGGGTCCGGATTGCGGGCCAGGAGATCGGCCGCGGTCATGATCATGCCCGGCGTGCAGAACCCGCACTGCAACCCGTGCTTTTCCCAGAACGCGTTCTGGAGCGGATGCAGACCGTCGTCGGGCGCCATGCCCTCGATCGTGGTGATCTGCGCGCCGTCGGCCTGGACCGCGAGCATCGTGCAGGACTTCACGGCGTGGCCGTCGAGGTGGACGGTGCAGGCGCCGCACTGGCTCGTGTCGCAACCCACGTGGGTACCGGTGAGGTCGAGATCCTCCCGGAGGGCCTGGACGAGGAGGCGTCTCGGCTCGACGTCGAGCTCCCGAGCCGTCCCGTTGACCGTCAGCTGGATGTGTTCGCCCACGGGCTCAACCTCCTCCGGTGCCTGGTGCGCGGACACGCTGGTGGCCGCGCCTGACCTTGAGCCGATCCGGGTCCACCGTCCGACCGCCTTCAAGTCGAACGAGGTCCGACGATGGTGGCACCGTGACGGGCGGGAATCAAGACCGTTGCGCGTCGGACGCGTGCCGGTTGCCGCGAGGCTCAGCGGCCGGTTCGGCGACGGGACCGCCGGGTATCGGCCGGGTCGTACCGGCCGAGCGCCGCGCTGCGACTGTCGATCGCCCTCGGGTCGATGGCCGCGAGCCGTTCGTCCGGCGGCAGGCCCGCGATCCTGACCGCCTCGCCCAGCCTCGCCAGCTTGGTCAGCGCGACCGGCCACGACAGGGCCGCGAGCGACGAGGCCGTCGCCAACCCGACGCGATCGGGCCCACGCCCCGCGCTCCCCGCTGCGTAGGCCACGGCCCACAGCAACGTCTCGGGTCCGTCGTCCGATCCCGCCACGGCCGACAGCGCCCCGCACACGATGCCGCGTTCCTCCGGGGTCGCTCGAACCAGGTGCCAGTTGTCCGGGCCCGCGACCAGGTCGACGGCCAGGCTGGCGTAGGCAGGCCCCAGGATCGTCGCGGACCCGGCCGCGTCGGCCGCGCCGCCGGTGATCGCCAGCGACAGGTGCGGGCGAGGGAGGGCCGCCGGGCCCGGCCCGGCCAGGCCCTCGAGCAGGCGGTCATGGAGGTCGCGGAACCTCGCCTGCTCCGCCGGGTCCGGACCGATCGCCACGGCCGCCGGCTCCGAGACCTCCACGATCGGACAGCCGGCCGCCCCGAGGTCGCCGATCAGGTCGCGCACGGCTTCGATGGACCCGCCCGCCGGAATGCCCGAGGTGTACGGCCCGACGATGACCGCCTTGACCGCCCGGTCGGTTCGGTCGGCGGTCGCTCGCCAGGAGGCCACCGGGTCGTCCGGGACGAGCGGCCAGCCACCATCGGTCACGGGCTCGAGACCGGCGTCGACCTGCGCGGCCACCACCGCGTCGAGGATCGCCTCGCGCGTCGCGTCGATGGCCAGGGGCGGGCGGGGCAGGGTTCCGAGCAACGTCCCGAACACGGGCCCTAGTCGATCTCGGGCGCGGACGCCCACACGAGACGTGCTGCGGCGACGAGCGCGGGCGATCCGGCGACGGTCGCCGACGGACCGGTCGCGAAGCCATCCTCCCGAGCCGCGGTCCCGACGAAGATGCCCGCCACGACGACGACCACCACGGCCCCGACCGCGATCGCCGGCACGAACCGCGGACCCTCCGACACGGACGCCGGCGCGGGCGCCGGCGCCGACCCTGTGCCGATGGTGGCCGTTGCGCCGCCGGGCCGTCGCCACATCGCGGACATCGTGGGGACCCCGGTCGGGCGGATCGCGGCACCCAGCCACAGCCCCGCGAACAGGCCGCCGAGATGTGCGGCATTGTCGATCTGCCCGCCGGACGCGAATCCGAAGACGAGGTTGAGCAGGACGAGGAACCCGAGCTGGCTGACGAGGCCGCGGTTCGCTCGATCGACCGGGTGGTGGATCCGGTTCGCGGCCAGCAGGACGCCGAACAACCCGAAGATCGCCCCGGACGCCCCCACCGCCGGCACGTCGCCGCCGAACACGAAGCTCGCCACCGATCCCGCCGCGGCGCACAGCAGATAGAGGACCAGGAACCAGAGCGAGCCGTACCAGCGCTCGACGATGGGTCCCATCAGGTACAGGGCGTACATGTTGAAGAAGAGGTGCAGCAGGTCGGCGTGGACGAGCGTGACGGTCCAGAGCCGCCAGTACTCCCCATCCGCGACCGCCAGCTTGTCCAGCCAGAGCGCCTGCAGCAGGTCGGCGCCCTCGGCCGTGAACAGGACGACGAGCGAGACGATCGCGGTCGCGGCGATGACGATCGTGGAGACCGGGATCAACGGCCCGTCACCGCGGGCCTTGGCGAAGTACCGTCGGGCCGACCCGGCGTCACCCGCCTCCTTGGCCAGCCACCCGAGCCGGGAGGCGATCTCGGCCTTGTCGGCTGCGGGCGCCCGTCGATCGGCTTCGCGATAGGCCCGCTGCGCGCCATGCAGGTCGCCAGCGCGGACACGGGCTGCTGCGACGTTCCGCCAGGCCGGATAGGTCGATGGCGTCTCCCCGACCTGGATGGCGGCTTCCCAGGTCGCCACCGCACCGACCTCGTCATCGAGCCGGTAGCGAGCCTCCCCGAGCCCGAGCAGCGCGGCGGCCGTGATGGCCGGATCGTCGAAGCCGACGACGCGCTGGTAGTGGATCGCGGCGTCTCCGAAATCGCCGGACGCGAGCAGCTCGTCGCCGCGCATCAGCAGGCTCTGGGCGGCTTCGCGCGAGAGGCGTCCCGGGGGCACCTCGCGGGCGCCTCCCTGACGTCCTGGGTCGTCCATCGCCGCGACTCTACATGAGCGCGTGCGGCGACGACCCCCGTGGCTTCCAGGCAACGCCCTCGAGACGGTCGGCGAGCCCTCTGCGGACCGTTCCCGCACGACCTTGCACCCAACCTTACGGAAGTCTTCCCGCTCTTGGGACTATCGGCGCAGGGCACCGGAACGACCGGGCCTCTTGGATCAGGTGCGGCCCCATCTACGATCGGGACGTTGAACTCATCCCTCGCCGGTGGATCATTTCATGGCGAACCCTCACATGCCGATGTCCCGCGTCCGCGTCCTGCTGATCGCCGCTCTGGCGGTCCGGCGGTCGCCGCGTGTCAGGGCACGCCCGCCGAGACCGCAGACGACGTCGCTCGACATGGCCTCGGCGATCTCGCACGCGGGCCGAGCGTGACCTTCCTGCGCCGCGGCCGGAGCCGCCAGGACCGCTCGGATGGCCAGACGCTGGTCGAGTTCGCCCTCGTCTTTCCCATGTTCTTCATCCTGTTCCTGGGCGTCATCGAGTTCGCCTTCGCGTTCAACGCGATGCTCGCGGTCAACTTCGCCTCGCGCAACGCGGCGCTCGCCGCGGCCGAGGCGGGAACCTCCAGCGGCGCCGACTGCGTGATCCTGCGGGGCATCGAGGAGGACGTGTCCGCGCCGGCGAACGCACGCGCACATCATCAAGCTCGAGATCTACCGGGCCAAGTCCAACGGCGACGACTACGTCCGGCTCACGAGGACCGACCTGGACCCGCGGACCGGCCGACGTCGTGCACGCTGCCCGACGGTCGACCGACATCGGTCCCGTACACCCGGACCGGCAACGGCTATCCCGAGGCCGAGCCGCTGCAACATCCTCGCGGGCTGCCCGGGCCCCGGACTCCACACCACCATCGACCACATCGGCGTGCGGATCTACTACGACCACCCGTACGTGACGCCGCTCGAGACATTCGTCGGGACCGGGGACGGGATCACCTTCGACCGGTCCAACGTCATGCGGATGGAGCCGATCCTGTGATCGCGCCTCCGACGCGCCTCGAGGCACGCCGCGCGAGCGCAGCGTGAGCACGGCCAGAGCCTGGTCGAGTTCTCGATGATCATCACCGTCGTCATGCTGCTGCTGCTGGGCATGCTCGAGTTCGGCTTCCTCTTCGACCACCACCTGACCCTCGAGTACGCGACCCGCGAAGGCGCCCGCGTCGGCGCCGCGCTCGGCAACGGCGGCGGGCACGCTCGGGTGCAGCACCGGCCAGTCGCCCAACGCCGCCGACGTCGATCAAGCAGATCATCGCCGCTGTCCAGCGCGTCATCACGTCGCCAGGCTCCGCCGTCGTCAGGAGCCGGGTCACCGAGATCCGGATCTACAAGTCGACACGTCGACGGGGCCGTCACGGGCACCTCCGATCAACGCTGGGTCTACGGCCCCGGCGCACGGCCCGTCGGTCGACGGCAGGAACCTCGACTTCATCCCGACGGGCGCCAACGGGCTGGGCAGCCTGCACCCGCGACAACGGCGCGGACGCCCCCGACTCGATCGGCGTGAGCCTCAAGTACGACTACCACCTCGTCACCCCCCTCTCGGCGGCCATGGGCTTCTTCGGCCCGGGCCCGGTCCATCCGCCATCGCGATCGGCGACCGCACCGTCATGGCCCTCAACCCAGGAAAGTGACCATGCGAACCGCTCTCGACAACGCCCTCGCTCGCGCGGCCAGATCGTCGTCATCTTCGCGCTCGTCGATCATCGCGTTCATCGGACTGTGCGCGATCGTCATCGACGTGTCCTGGTTCTGGTCGAGCAGCCTGCGCATGCAGCGCGCCGCCGATGCGGCGGCCCTCGCCGGCGTCGATCCAGCTGCCGGCGCGACGTGACCTGCGCCGAACCTCGAGCGCGGGCCGAGGCGAAGAAGAACGGCTTCGACGGACGGCGTCAACGGCGTCATCGTGGACCGCGGCCAGGACACCACGAACCCCCGCCGCCTGCAGCGTCACGATCAGCGGCGACGTCGGCACGTTCTTCGCGCGCGTGCATCGGCATCAACTCGTTCCACACGGCGCGGCACTCCAAGGCCGAGTACGTCCTGCCGGTCCCGATGGGCAGCCCGGAGAACTACTACGGCGTCTTCGGGCTCGTGCCGCATTGCGCCACCACGACCGGCTCCAACACGGTGTGCGCGCACGACCGGCGGCGTCACGACCTACCCGCCGCCCACCAATTCCCGAACACGACCACGAGCTACTCACGGCGGCCACGGCACCGACGGGAACCTGGACGACCCCGACCAACACGACCACGCACCAACAACGCATGGGCGACGTCGATCACCGCGAACCAGTACCAGACCTTCGGCGGCTTCAACATCACGCCTGAACGCATCGCGTCACCGCACATCCGAGGCATCGAGGTCGAGCGCCGAGATCAGCAAGACCGGCACCGGGAACTCCTGCCAGATCCAGTTCGAGCTCTCGTGGAACAACCGACGAACTGGACCACCGGCGCGGGCACGGGCATCAAGCTCACGCCGAACCTGACGACGACCGACACCGTACCGCGCTCATCGGGCGGACCGACCGACCTTTGGAACCGGGCCTCGTGGAGCACGACGCAACTGAACAACACCAACTTCTGGGTCCGCGCGCGGACCATCAAGACGACGACGGCCGCTTGTGCCGCCGCCGCAGTCGTCCGGATCGACCATCTCGCAGCGTCCGCGTCACGTACGACTACGAGGTCGCCAACCCGTCCGTGTTCACGCCGGACACGGACGTCGCCGGGCCGCAGGGCCAGGCCCTCACGCGCTCGCGGCTTCTGGGGCATGATGCTCACGCAGGGCGCCGAGACGATCAACGGCGACGCCTACCTGCCGCAATGCTACGACACGGCATCGTCTAGCGACGACCAATGCCGAACTACGACCCGGTGAACTACTACAACTACGCCGTCGAGATGGCCCCGGGGTCGACCGGCGGCAGCGTGTGGATCTACGACCCGGGCTTCTGCGCGGCAGCGCTGGCAACCGGCGTCGGGCGACACGTGGATCGCCGGCACGCAAGGAGCCTGGTCAGCTCCTTCTACGATCTGTACGACACGAAGGACACGCCGTACGACCTGCCGGACGACGTCGCCGTCGTCCGGCTTCTCGTCCGGCAACGACGTTCAAGCAGCCAGGACGGCACAGACCCGTCCCTTGGACGGCTCGCGGCGAGCCCCGGCCGATCGCCGGCGTGCGACGCCTATCACCTCGGCTGGTACCAGCTGGCACTCCACGCTCGCCGGCGGGGCCGGCGGGCACGTCTACCGGCTGCCACGACCACCACGGATCCGACCAACGCCAACGACCAGAAGACGACGCAGGCCCGAACGGCTGCGCCCTCTTCACCAGGGTCACCGGCGGCACCGCGCCGAAGATCTACGGCATCGGCGCCATGGAGATGTACACGCCCGCTGCCGAGCCCGCTCCGTCCTCGGAGTTCTACCTCGCCCAGATCGAGGCCGCCCACGCCGGCAAGACCATGGAGATCCAGCTCTTCGACGCCGGTGACACGAACCAGGACGCCAACATCCAGATCCTGATCCCGACGGCCACGGGCTGGACCGCGACGAACTTCAACTACACCGCCGCGCAGGGCACGACGAACACCGGCGGCAGCGGCCAATCTGCAACAGATCCTGACCGGGACCAACGTGGCCACGCGTCATGACCTACGCGAGCGGGTCGCAGCCGGTTCAACGGCTGCTGGATGACGATCCAGATCCCGATCCCGACCACCTACACCGCGCCGCAGGCGGGGCTGGTGGAAGATCCGCTACAACGATGACCGGCAACGGCACGATCCAACGACGTCACGACCTGGCAGGTCCGACATCCGGGGCAACCCCGTCCACCTGATCCTGCCCTAGCTTCCTCGCCTTTCACAGACGACCCCTTCGCCGGCCGACGAAGGGGTCGCTCCCTGTCCGGCGCTAGACTCGCGGTCATGTGCGGGCGGTTCACCCAGGAGCGGCCGGCGTCGGAGCTGGCCGAGATCTTCGGGGCGGAGCCGCTCGTCGACGATCCCGGGGGGCGCTACAACGTGGCCCCGACCGACGAGGCAGCGGTCGTCGTCCAGCGCGATGAGCGCCGCGCCGTCACGACCTACCGCTGGGGCCTCATCCCCCACTGGGCGACCGAGGCGAAGGTCGCCTCGAGGATGTTCAACGCTCGTGCGGAGACGCTGACGACGAGTCCGGCCTTCCGCGCCGCCTTCCAGCGCCGTCGCTGCATCGTCCCGGTCGATTCCTTCTACGAGTGGAAGCGGGAGGGGACGATCCGCCAGCCCTACCGCGTGATCCGCGACGATGGGCGGCCGCTGGCGCTGGCGGGGCTGTGGGCGGGCTGGCGGGATCCCGCGACCGAGACCATCCGGCGGACCTTCACGATCGTGACCACCACCCCGAACGAGGCGCTGCACGACCTCCACGACCGGATGCCGGTCGTCCTCCCCGACGACGCGTGGGACCGCTGGCTTGGACCGGCTCCGGCCGATCCCGGTGAGCTGCTCGGGCTCCTGGTCCCGAACGACGAGCTCGAGCTGACGATCTATCCGGTCGTGCGCGACGTGAACGACGTGCGGCGCGACGGCCCCGGTCTCATCGAACCACTGGTGCCGGTCGGCGGCTGACCCTAGTCGACGACCCGCGACCAGTCGCCGGCCTCGGTGATCGTCGTCTTGAACGCCGTCGCTGCATCGACTCCTCGATCGAGCGCGGCCGCGTACGCACCGACGATGGATCCGAACGCCCCGTCCGGGTCGGTGTCGGGCGCCGCGAGCACGGTCGCCTCCGGCGGGAGGTCGGTCGCGACCGGGGCGCCGCGGGGCAGGATCACGACGAGCGCGGCATGGTTCCAGGCGGCGGACTCGACGGCGACCGCCGTCAGGCCCGGGTCGTGCGCGACGAGAACCAGGACACCGACCTCGGTGAGGTACCGCAGGGCCAACTCGAGGTCTGCGGCCTCGATGACGGGCCCATCCTCGGTGGCGGGTTGCCGGAGCGTGGCGACGTGGGACACGCCCGCATTCGCCAGGTGTTGGAGCATCGCGTCGCCGGCCGCATCGTCGACGACGCGAGCGACCAGCTGGACCCCGGCACCCGCGGCGGCAGCCGACATCGCGACCGCGGCGGCAGTGCCATCGGCGATCGTCCCCGCAGGGGACGTCCGGGCGATCGGATTGCCGACGACGACGATCACCCCGTCAGCCTAGCGCCTCGGCTGACACATGGGCGTGTTTCAGTCGCCGCCCCCGGGGCCGCTCGAATCGTCGTCGGCGCCGTCGTCATCGCCGCCCCCGGGTCCGCTCGAATCGTTGCCGCCGTTCCCGCCGCCTGGGCCGCTCGAGCCGCCACCACCACCGCCGCCGGGTCCGCTCGAGTCGTCGCCGGTCTCGGTCGGCTCGGCGGTCTCGGTCGCTTCGGCCGATTCGGTGGGCTCGGCCGACTCCGAAGGTGACGGGGACGGGGTCGCCGATGGCGAGGGCGAGGGCACGACCGACGGTGACGGGGTGGCCGACGGGGACGGCACGACTGACGGCGACGGGCCGGGCAGGGTCGGCGTCGGGCCGTCCGACGAGTCCAGCAAGCCGGACGCACCGACCGCGAAGAGCGAGATGGAGCCGGTCGCGAGGACGACGAGCAGCACGAAGGCCATGGCCTGCGCTCGAAGGGCCACCGGCCGGCCGCCGCTGGTCGCGACGCGCCAGGCGTCACGGATCGAGAGCACGAACGCCACGGGCCACCCGCCACGCACGGACGCTGCGGGCCGCCCGAACAGCCGCGGGGCCGGTTCGGTGGCGATCGCGGCCATCACCCGATCCTCGAACCCGACCGTCGGGCCGACCGCGTCGCGGGCGATGAGCGTCTCGAGCTCGCGCGCCGCGACCATCGCCTCGGCGAGTTCGGCGTCGGACGGGCCCGGTCCGGAGGCTGGACGGACTTCGCTCGGATCGAACCGGCGTACGGGGCCGGTCATCGCCTGATCTCCTCGCCGATGGATTTGCGCAGCCGGATGAGGCCCCGATAGAGGTGTGTCTTGACGGTGTTGAGCGGACGGCCGGTCTCCCGGGCGATCTCCTCGAGGCTCATCTCCCCGAAGAACCGCAACGTGACGATCTCCCGGTACGGCTCGGCGAGCATGGCGACCGCGGTGCGGACGTCCGTCGCCCGTTCCGCGCGGACGACGAGGGATGATGGATCCATGCGAGCCGAGGCCTCGAGCGAGGCCTGGTTCATGGCGGCCTCGATCGGATCGGGAAGCTCGTCCTGTGACCGGCCCATCGGATCGCGCCAGGCGACCGTCTTTCGGCGACCGGCCTTGCGCAAAGCGATCCGGACCGCGATGCGCGTCAGCCACGCTCCGAACGGTCCGTCGCCACGCCAGCTCGCCAGCGAGCGGTACGCGATCACGAAGGCCTCCTGAGCTGCGTCCTCGGCCTCGTGGAGGTCGCCGAGGACCCGGTGGCAGGCCCGGACGACCGGCGCCGACTCGCGCTCGACGAGCCGGCGAAAGGCATCTCGGTCGCCCGCCAGGACGGCCTCGACGGTCGCACGGTCGCCGGCGAGGTCGTCAGACCGATCTGGCAGCAGGGAACTCGGGTCGCTGATCGATGGCCTCCAGGCACTCGGGCCGGGATCCGCGTCCGACGCGAACGGCCGGCCCGTCCCCATGATGCGCTGGGACGGGCCGAACCATCGGGTCGCATACCGGTCGCCCACCCGGATCGGACGGACGTGCTCGGCCGGTCAGTCGTCGCCGCCGCCGCCGGACCCACTGTTGCCGCCGCCACCGGATCCGCTGTCGTCGCCGCCGCCCGGCCCGCTGTTGTCGCCATCGTCGTCGCCGCCACCGTGGTCGTCGTCGTCGCCGCCGGACCCGTCGTGGCCGCTGTTGCCGCCATGGTCGTCGGTCGCGTCGTCGTCATCGCCGCCGCCCGGTCCACTGTTGCCACCGTTGTCGTCACTCGGGTCGGCCGTCTGCGTGGGTTCGGCCGTCTGGGTCGGCTCTGCGGTTTCTGTCGGTTCGGCCGTCTCGGTCGGCTCGGCCGTCTCGGTCGGCTCTGCCGTATCTGCCGTATCTGTCGGCTCTGCCGTATCTGTCGGCTCGGCCGTCTCGGTCGGTTCGGCCGTCTCGGTCGGCTCCGCGGTCTGAGTCGGTTCGGCCGTCTCGGTGGGTTCGGCGATCGTCGGCGCCGTCGCCCCGGTACCATCCGGCGTGAGTGCGCCGTTGGCGGCGAAGGCCGCCCCGACGATCAGGAAGGTGGAAACGACGGCCACCGCGGCGCCGCGCATCCATCGAGCTTCGGAACGCATGGTTTGAGTCTCCCGGAGGTCGCCGATCGCTCGACCGGCATCTACCACCCTGAGACACCCCGTGGTCCGAAGGTTTCAGTCGGGCGCTGAGCCTCCGGTGTCCGCGGTCACCGGGTCATCGCCCGATCCCGGCAACGACGGCTCCTCGGCGCCGGCGGTCGGGCCCGACGCCGGCCCCTCGTCGAGCGGACCGGGGTCCGCGGCCGGATCGTCCTCGGGCTCGGCCAGCGCGGCGGCGAGGCCGAATGCACCAGCGGCGGCGCCCTCGACGTCGTCCGGTTCGATGACCAGGCGGCCGAGGCCCTCCGCCTCGAGGGCCGGTCCGAAGGCATCGACGTCGCCGACGAGGACGATGGCGGCCTCATCGAGGTCGATGTGGGCGCGAGCGGCGTCCCAGATCGCCGCCGGGTCGACGGCCTCGATGCGTGATCGATAGCCGATGAGCTCCTCGACCGGCAGGCCGTGCACGACCAGCCCGGACAGGGCCCCGACGACCGCCGACGCGGTCTCGAAGCGCAGCGGGAACACGCCGATGAGGAAGTCCCGCGCGGCCGCGAGCTCGGCGTCGCTGACCTTCGTGTCGCGTATCCGCGTCAGTTCCGCGAGCGTGTCGAGGATGGCGGGGACGGTGACCTCGGTGTTGACCCCCGCCCGTGCCGCGAATGGACCGGCGCCTCGTCGCATCTCGAAGCCGGCGCTGGCGCCGTAGGTGTAGCCCTTTTCCTCGCGGAGCTTCATGTTCAGCCGGGAGTTGAACAGGCCGCCGAGGATCGCGCTCATGACCGAGACCGCATGGAAGTCAGGGATCCGGCGCGGCAGGCCACGATGACCGATCCGGATCTCCGTCTGGACCGAGCCCGGCCGGTGGATGACCCGGACGAGGCGGCCCGAGGACGAGGCCGTATCCACGATCTGGGCTTGCCGCTCGACATGGGGACCCGACACCCAGCTGCCGAACAGGCGCTCGGCGATGGCCGGGACGTCCTGGCCCGCCAGGTCCCCGCCGACGACGAGCGTCGCCTGGGCCGGATCGAGCCCGCGCAGCCACGCCCGCCGCAGCGTCTCGGCCTCGAGGCGCTCGACGGTATCGCTGGTCCCGCCCGCCGGCCGGTGATAGGGCGACGTCGGCGCGTAGATCGTGCCGATCAGTGCTTCCTCGACCCGTCGGCGCGGGTCGGCCTTGGCCTGGAGCAGGTCGTTGAGGCGCTCCTCGCGGAGGCGGTCGACCTCTGCGACCGGGAACGTCGGATGCAGGACGACCTCGGCCAGCAGGTCGAGCGCCTGCGGGAGCCGATCGGCGGGCACGTCCAGCCCGGCGGTCAACGCGTCCCAGCCGGCTTCCGCGTGGAGCGACGCACCCAGCCGCTCGGTCGCCTCGATCAGGGAGATCGCGTCGTAGCGCTCCGTCCCCTCGGTGAGGGCCCGGGCGGCCAGCACCGTCGATCCGGCCTCGTCGGCCGGCTCGTCGACCGCGCCGATCGGCAGGACCAGCGAGGCCGACACCAGCGGCCGACCGGGCAGGTTCGCGATGAGGATGCGCAGGCCCGATGCCAGCCGCGCCTCGGTGACCTCCGGGAACTCGTACAGGCGGGGCGTCCCCGCGACCGGTCGCTCGGCGATGACCGGCCCGTCGCGCCGTGGGTCCGCCGGGGCCGTCATGCGGCCTCCTCCTCGGAATCGCGCTCATCGAGGGCCTGGTCGTCGGCCGCCGGTCCGTCCGGCAGGTACGTCAGCACCACCCGGTTGTCGACGCGGAACACGTCCGTCGCCGCCACGCGGATGTCCTCGGCCGTGACGGCCAGGTACCGGGGCAGCATCGAATTGATCATGCCGGGGTCGTCGAACAGCGTGGCGTACATCGACAGCCGGTCGGCGCGCTCCTCGACGCGCTGCAGCGAGCCGAGCTCGTCGGCCTCGACCAGCGCGCGGGCGCGGGCGAGCTCGTCATCGGTCACGAGCTCCGTGGTCAGGCGAGCCAGCTCCTCGTGGAAGGCCGCCTCGACCCGCGCCGGATCGATACCGGGCCGGACGGTCGCCCAGCCGGCCGCCATCGAGCCGCCGCCGACGAAGCCCAGGCTGAACAGCGCCACGTCCTGGGCGATCCGCTCCGTGCGCACCAGCCGGCGGTCCAGGCGGCTCCCCTTCCCGCCCGCCAGGATCTGGCTGGCGATGTCGAGGGCGTCGAGACGCGGATCGCCGAACACCGGCGCCCGGAACGCGACGTAGACGCGTGGCAGCGGGACGCGGTCGCGGACGGTCTCGCGCACCTCCGCCCCGAGGATCGGCGGCAGCGACAGGTCGCCGAGCCTGGGGATCGAGGGGTTCGCCGGGATCTCCCCGAAATAGTGCTCGGCCGCCGCGAGCGCCTCGGCCGTGTCGACGTCCCCGACGATCGAGAGGACCGCGTTGTTCGGCGCGTAATAGGTGCGGAAGAACGCGACGACATCGTCGAGCGACGCGGCGTCGAGATCGGCCATCGACCCGATGGTCGGGTGGTGGTACGGGTGCTCGGGCGGGAAGAGGTGGCCCTGGATCTTCTCCTGCCAGAGGCCGTACGGACGGTTGTCGTACGAGGCGCGCTTCTCGTTCTTGACGACCTCGCGCTGGTTGTCGAGGTTCTCCTGGCTGAGCGCGTCGGGCAGGGTCGCCATCCGGTCGGCCTCGAGCCAGAGGCCGAGCTCCAGCTGGTGCGCGGGCAGGGTCTCGAAGTAGTTCGTGCGGTCGAGCCAGGTCGAGCCGTTCATCGTCCCGCCCGCGGCCTGCACGAGCGCGATGTGCTCGGCCTTGCCGACGTGCTTGGAGCCCTGGAACATCACGTGCTCGAACAGGTGCGCGAAGCCGGTCCGTCCCGGCTGCTCGTGCTTCGATCCGACGTCGTACCAGAGGTTGATCGCGACCACGGGTGCGAGGTGGTCCTCGGCGACGATGACCCGCAGGCCGTTCGCGAGGCGGTCGTCGCTGAACGTGATGGTCGGGACGTGGGTCGGCACGCTGGGACTCCTGGGGTTCTGACTCCGGGCGGCGAGGGACGCCGGACGCGATCGAGTGGCGACGATCGTAGCGCCTTCGGTCCCGGACCGCGGAAGGCCGGCCACCGGGACGCTCTTGACAACGCCACGGACCGATGTTAGACATGCATCTAACACACGTTAGGAGACCACCCTCCGCGATGGCCGCCCGACCCGCTACCCGCCGCGCCCCGACGGAAGACCGTTCCGCGAGCCCGCGGGTCCGCCATTTCAGCCGCTCGAGCGGTCCGACGATCGAATGGGACGTCCGGACCGCGTACGACTTCGTCTTCAGCCTCTCCGACGACGCGGGGTCCACGGACGACCTGCCGGCCGCGGATCGGGCCTGGCTGGCCGAGGCCAAGGCGGACCTGCGACGGGAGACCGGCGCGGCGCTCGACCTGTACGGCCACGAGCTGTGCATCGTGCTCGCGGGACTCGCCATCGATCACCCCGAGGTCACCGACGCCGCCTCGTTCATGCGGCTGCTCGACGCATCCGACGACCGGACCGTCCTCCGGACGATCATCGGCGACGACCTGCGCGATGCCGACACGCGCGACACGGCAGAACGGGCGATCGACGGCGATCCCGAGGCGATCGCCGCCATGGCCGAACGGGTGTCGACCCACCACGACCCGGCGTTCAAGGCCTACGTGACGTCGGTCTACTCGGATCCGCCATCGGTCATCGGGCCGGCGCGCCAGGTGCTCCAGGCGTGGCTCGCGCCGTTCCGCGACGGTCGAGGCGCGGGTCGATGCGATGCTCCGGCACGACTTCGAGTCGCGCGCCGCCGATCGCGCCTCCCTCGACACGGTGGAGCTCGTCGAACGGACCACCGGCGGCATCCGGTGGCTGACCGAGCCCGGGGTCCGGCGCCTCATCCTGGCCCCCTCGTACTTCGCGCGGCCCTACAACTTCCTCCTCGGGGGCCTCGACTGGCGGATGTTCGGATACCCGATCGCCGATGCCGCGCTCGACGCATCCGACCCGCTTGCGCCGCCGCCGTCCGTCGTCCGGCTCCATCGGGCCCTCGGCGACGAGACGCGACTGCGGATCCTCCGCCTGCTGCGTGACAAGGACCTCTATCTCACCGAGATCGCCCAACAGCTCGAGCTCTCGAAGCCGACCATCAAGCACCACCTCGCGATCCTCCGCTCGGCCGGCCTCGTCACCGTCGCCGGCGCGGGCTCGGTCATCTACTACAGCCTTCGACCGGCTCGTCTCGACGACGCCTCGTCCGAGATCAAGCACTTCCTGCTGGGCTAGCCCGGCTCCCCATCGCCCCGACCGCAGCCGCTGACGACCGAGTGTTAGATATCCGTCTTACAGGAGGGAGAAGACCATGGACGACATGAAGTTCCGCGACGCGCAGGCGCACATGGCCGAGCTCCAGCGGACCGCCGACGACATCCGCTTCGCGAAGGCGGTTCGCCGGGCCGAGGCCGAGGCCGATGGGCATGCGCCGCCCGGACCGGCGGTCAGCCAGACGAAGGCGACGAAGCCGGGTCGACGGGTCGCCTGCCCGGAGGACCTGGCCCAGACCCGGCCGGCATGAGCGAGGACCGCACCATGCGCGTCGGCCTGCAACTCCCATCGTTCACGTTCCCGGGCGGGACGCCCGCCATCCGCCCGACCCTGACCTCGATCGCCCAGGCCGCGGAAGCGAACGGGTTCGCGAGCCTGTGGGTCATGGACCACTTCTTCCAGCTGCCGGTCGATTCCGGCTGGGGCGGCCCGGACGAACCGATGCTGGAGGCGTACACGACCCTCGGCTTCCTCGCCCAGGCGACCGAGCGGATCGCGCTCGGGCCGATGGTCGTGAACGCCGTCGCCCGGCCGCCCGGCCTGCTCGTCAAGGCGGCCACGTCGCTCGACGTCCTGTCCGGCGGCCGGACGTACCTGGGCATCGGTGCCGCCTGGTACGAACGCGAGGCGAGCGGCCTCGGGCTGCCATGGCCGACGCGCGCCGAACGGTTCGAACGGCTCGAGGAGACGCTCCGCATCGCGCTCGCGATGTGGTCGGGTGACGCGACGCCGATCGAGGGCCGTCACTACCAGCTCGCGCGAGCCGATCACCCGGCCGGCGCCGCTGGCCCGGCCGCACCCACCGATCATGATCGGCGGCGGCGGGGAGCGGCAGACGCTCCGTCTCGTGGCGACCTACGCGGACGCCTGCAACATCCTCGTCCCCGACCCCGGCGAGAGCGCCCAGAAGCTCGAGGTCTTGCGGCGCCACTGCGACGAGGTCGGCCGCGACTTCGGATCGATCGAGAAGACATCGCTCGTCGAGGCCGACCTGCGACCCGGTCGCCAGCGCGCGACCGATGTCGTGGCGGCCATTCGAGCCCAGGCCGATGAGGGCATCGAGCACGTGATCGTCAACCTCCCAGACGCGCACGTCCTCGAGCGACTCGACACGTTCGGCCGCGAGGTCATCCCGGCCGTCGCCTGACTCCGAACAGGCGGCGGCCGGACTCGTTTCGCGCCACGGACCGGCTCGTATCATCGGGCGGACGCCGGCTGGCCCTGACAAGCGTGTGAGCGTTGACCCGGCGCGCCCCGAGAACGGAGGTTCCGCATGGTCTCGCGCGCGATGTCATCGGTCGTGGCGATCTCCCTGGCGCTCGTGCTGGGCTCGGTGCTCGGATCCGCGGCGGGGCTGGAGTCCGCACGGCAGGCCTCGAGGCAGGTCGACCCGGCCTCGATGATCACCCAGCCGCGTCAGGGTGCTGAACCCGACGTGACCGCCGTCGATCCGGACTTCCAGGCGGCGGGCGGGACCTCCGAGATGGTCTACGTTCCAGTGCCGCCGTGCCGGCTCGTCGACACGCGAATTGCCGGCGGCAAGCTGGCCGCGGGTGCCCTGCGCAACTTCAAGGCACGTGGGACCGGCTCGCTGGCCTCCCAGGGCGGCAGCACGACCGGGTGCGCATTGCCGGCGAATGCCGCGTCGATCTCCGTGACCGTCGTCGGCGTGGCCCCCGCGAAGGGCGGCTACCTGCGGTCGTGGGCCTTCAGCACCGCGGAGCCGCTGAGCTCGTTCATGAACGTCAGCAAGGGCGTCACCCTGGCCGGGTTCACCAATCAGGACCTCGCCCAGCCGAGCTTGCTCTTCGACTTCACCGTCCGGAACGGCGCTGGCGCGCTGCATCTCGTCGTCGACGTGAGCGGCTACTACATCGCGCCGCTCATTGCGCAGGTCAATGCGAACGGCACTCTGGCCCGTGGTCCGAGGGTCGTGAGTGCCGTCCATTCGGCCACCGGTCAGTACCGCCTCTATTTCGATCGTGACGTGAGCGCTTGTTCCTTCCAGGTCACGACGCGGACGAGTGGGATCGCGGCCAAGGCGGTCGCGGGCGCCGAGCCGTCGTTGGGGGAGCCCACCGCCGTGTTCGTCCTGATCGGGAACGACGTGCCCGCCGTCGTGGACGTGGCCTTCACGCTGACCGTCACCTGCTGACCGGCGAAGCCGGTGTCGACTGGATCGGCAGCACCACGAACAGGATGGTGATCGTGGCGGCGATCAAGCTCGAATAGCCGAACATGACGAGCGCCGCCCGGCGGTCGGCCGCCTTGGCCGCCGAGTCGGCGACGTGTTCGACGTCCTCGCGGGCCGTCCCGAAGTTGCGGATGCCGGCCATGGCGAAGGCCGCGCAGAAGCGACGCCGCACCTGCTCGATGCTCACGATCGCGCCGACAAGGATCGGGAAGACCACGATGCGCGCGAGCGGTGGCGCGTCGACGACGACGAGGAAGACCGCGATGACCCCGGCCAGGCCCAGTTCGAACAGCGCGAAGCGTCGCCGCCGGGCGACCTCATATGGGCCGATGTTGCAGGTGCCCGGCCGGTATGGGCCGCTCTGGTCGCGGTACTCGATCTGCACGATGACTCCGTTCGCGTGGGTCGCGGGGCGCGGCACCGACGGACCTCGTAGACTCCCGGGCATGATGCGACAGTTCCCCGCTCGCCGCCGATGGGCTGTCCTCGCAGCGGTCGCGTTCACCCTCCTGATGCTGCCGACCACGGTCGTTGCCCACGCCGAACTCGAGACGTCGACGCCGAAGGACGGCGCCACCGTCGAGGGAACGCCGACCGAGATCGTCGGCACGTACTCCGAGGCGATGGACGCCGACGGCAGCTCGCTCCGACTGCTCGATGCCGCAGGGACGGTGGTCGCGCGGGGCGACGTGGACCCGGACGACGACAAGCGGATGATCATCACCGACCTGCCCGAGCTGGCTCCCGCGACCTACACCGTACGGTCGACGTCGAAGTCCGCCGAGGACGGCGACATCGATCGCAAGGAGTGGTCGTTCACGGTCGTCGCCGCCCCGACGCCGAGCCCGACCCCGACGCCGACGCCTGAGCCGAGCGCCACGCCCGAGCCGAGCGCCACCCCGGCGCCCTCCCCCACCCCGGTCCCAAGCCTCACACCCGCGCCGAGCGCGGCACCGACACCCATCGCCAGCGCCGACGGGACGAATACCTCGACCGGCGCCGGAGACGTGCTGCTGCCCATCATCGCGGCGATCGTCATCGTCGCCATCGTCGCGGGCTACCTCTACAGCCGCCGCGAAACACCACCCACGCAGGCATGACCCGCAGGCGCACCAGGCGCCTTGCCGTCACCCGTGTCGGCTCCCTCGTCGGGGTCGCGCTCGGCCTGTCGGCCGTGCTGCCGGCGACGGTCCTCGGGCATGCCCTGAACCCGACCTACACGAGCCGCCTGCCGCTCGCCGTCTACCTGGCCGGGGCCGCGATGACGGTGGCCCTCTCGTTCCTCTTCGTGCTGGCCCGGGACGTTCGCGCAACGCCACCGTCGACGACGGCCCCGGCGCACCTGCCGCCGAGGGTGCTGCGTGTCGGCCTGCGTGTCCTTGGCCTGCTCGCGTGGGCATGGATCATGGCCCAGGGGATCATCGGCGGCGCGAGCGCCGGATCCGTCGCGCCGCTGTTCCTGTGGGTCTACGGCTGGGTGGGCGTCGCGCTCGTCTCGGCGTTCATCGGGCCGGCCTGGCACTTCCTGGACCCGTTCTCCGGCCTGTACGACCTGGGCGCCTGGGCCTTGCGCCGCCTCGGTGTCCGGCCCTGGACGCCGGCCGCCTACCCCGCGTGGCTGGGCCGGTGGCCGCCGGTCATCGCCTTCCCGGCGCTGATCTGGCTGGAGCTCGTGGACGCGGGCGGCGGACCCTCGACGCTGTTCGTCGTCCTCGTCGGCTACACGGCGTTCACGCTCGCGATGATGGCCCAGTTCGGGCGCGACACGTGGCGCTCGAACGGGGAGACGTTCACCGTCTGGTTCCGGCTGCTCGGCCGCCTTGCCCCGTACGGCCTGGCCGACGAGGACGGTCGCGTGCGTCGCCGGCCGTTCGTGAGCGGCCTCCTCGAACCGGGCTGGACGACCGCGGACGCGGTGCTGATCGCGCTGGGCGTCGCGTCCATCCTGTTCGACGGCCTGTCGCAGACGCAGGCCTGGTTCGACCTCTTCGGCGCGCCTGGGGTCGGGGGCGAGACGGTGCTCCTGCTCGGCTGGCTGGGGCTGCTCGCGCTGGCGGCACTGCTCCTGACCCGCATCGTGGGGGTCGAGGCGACCGGGGCCGGGCTCCTGCCGATCGCCGTCGGCTACCTCATCGCGCACTACCTGACGTATCTGCTCATCAGCGGGCAGGACATCCTGGTCGCGATCTCCGATCCATTCCTGCAGGGCTGGGACCTCTTCGGCACGGCGTTCCACGAGGCGTCGGGCGCGTGGTTGCCGCCAGGCCTGGTCTGGACCGTGCAGCTCGCGGCCGTAGTCGGCGGCCACATGCTCGGTGCCTGGGCCGGACACGTGAACGCGGCCGCACACGCCCCCGCCGGGGCTGACCCGAAGACGATCCGACGCCGCGAGATCCCGCTGGCGGTCGTGATGGTGGCCCTGACGACGCTCACGCTCTGGTCGCTGGGCCAGGCCATCGTCGTGGCGCCACCCGAAGACGCTCCAGCCATCGTGGTTCCGGTCCAGGCCAGCCTCGAACTTCGCGGCCAGTCGCTCCACGACTGGTAAGTCGGGCCCAGGCTTCGATCGGGGCGGATCCGATCTCACCTAGTCTTCAGGTGACTCAGTGAGAAGCAGATCGGCGCACGGCCCGCATACGAGTCCCCGCACGACTAGGTGAGAGGCGCGGGCTGTGAGAGGCGCGACCCGGGTACGAGGCGCGCCGTGTGAGGCCTACGCTCCGACGGCCGCGACCGCCCTGCGGGCGCCGGGCACCCAGTCGCCGAGCGAGCGGACCTCCGAGAGGCGCTCCGCGATCGTCGGGTCGAGCGCCTCCGCGGCCGCGACCGCGGTCTCCATGGCCGTCAGGCACAGGATCCCCTCGCTGGTGGCCGCCAGCCGGATCTCGGCGGCGTCGCGGACCGCGCCGGAGCGCGGCGTCGGCGTGTTGACGACGAGTCGCACCTCGCCGGTCGCGATCAGGTCGAGGATCGCGACCTCGCCGATCGCCTCGTCACTCGCTTCGCCAAGCTTCGCGACCGGCCGGGCCTCATAGCCGGCGGCGGCGAGCGCCGCGCGGGTCCCGGGCGTCGCCGCCAATCGATAGCCGGCCGCCGCCAGCGCCGCGGCGAGCCGCCCCAGCGTCGCCTTGTCGCGATCGGCGATCGAGAGCAACGCGAGCGCGCCCTCGTCACCGGCGCGAGGCGGCACGAGCGCCGCCCCGAGGAGGGCCTTGGCCAGCGCGACCCGGGGGTCGGTGTGGATCCCGATGACCTCGCCGGTCGATTGCATGCCCGGCCCCACCGACGGATCGACCCCGCGCAGCTTGGCGGTCGAGAAGGCCGGTGCCTTGACCGCCACGAAGGCCGGCGGCGCGAGCAGGCCGCCATCCCAGCCCAGCTCCGGGAGCGTCGCGCCGAGCGCGATCCGGACCGCAAGCTCGACCATCGGGACGCCGGTGACCTTCGAGAGGAACGGCACGGTCCGGCTGGCGCGCGGGTTGACCTCGATGAGGTAGACCCCGTCGTCACGGACGATGAACTGCGCATTGACCAGACCGCGGGCGCCGAGCGCCAGCACGATCCGCTCCATGGTCGCCACGATGAGCGCCTGGTCGCCCTCGCTCACCGTCTGCGGCGGGAACACCCCGACCGAGTCGCCGCTGTGCACCCCGGCACGCTCGATGTGCTCGAGCAGGCCCGGGATGAGCACCCGTTCGCCATCGGAGACGGCGTCGACGTCGACCTCCACGCCCTCGAGATAGCGGTCGATGCGCACGGGGCGATCGGGATCGACCACCGTGGCGGCCGCCAGCTGGCGTTCGAGGTCGTCCGATGAGTAGCAGAAATCGATGGCGAGGCCGCCGATGACGAAGCTCGGCCGGACGATGACCGGGTAGCCGATCCGCTCGGCGAGCGTCAGCGCCTCGTCGACGCTGTGGGCCATCCCGCCCTCGGGCTGCGGGATGCCGAGGCGGTCGAGGAGGGCCGCGAACCGGGTCCGTTCCTCGGCCTGGTCGATGGCCTCGAGATCGCTGCCGAGGAGCGGCACGCCGCCGGCGGCCAGCGGCGCCGCCAGGTTCAACGGCGTCTGGCCACCGAACGCCACGACCGCCGGCAGGAGGCCCTCGCCGTCGGGCGACTCCGCATCGATGACGTTGCGCACGCTCTCGGGGTCGAGCGGCTCGAAGTAGAGGCGGGTCGAGGAATCGAAGTCGGTCGAGACCGTCTCGGGGTTCGAATTGATCATGACCGCGCTCCAGCCGAGCTCGCGCAGCGTGTCCGAGGCGTGGACCGCGCAGTAGTCGAACTCGATCCCCTGCCCGATCCGGACCGGCCCGGAGCCGATGACGAGCGCGGCCGGACGGGCCACCGGGGGCGCCTCGGGCGCCGATCCGGCGGCGGCGTAGGTCGAGTAGAAGTACGGCGTCTCCGCGGCGAACTCAGCGGCGCACGTGTCGACCATCGCGTACCCCGGTCGCAGGCCGAGGGCCAGCCGGGCCGTGCGGAGCTCGGCCTGCGAGGTACCCGCGAGCCCGGCCAGCTCGCGGTCCCCGAACCCGGCGCGCTTGACGGTCGCGAGGAGGGTCGCGGCATCCGCATCGGTCGGGTCCGCCAACCGGGCCCCGGCTCTCTGGACCTCGGCCTCGAGCGCCACGTTGCGGCCCATCTCGGCGAGGAACCAGGCGGAGATGCCGGTGGCCTCGCCGATCACGGCCTCGGGCACGCCCCGGCGGAGCAGCCCGAGCAGGCGCCACAGCCGGCTGTCGGACGGCCCGATGAACCGGCGAAGGACGATGGGCGCCGCCGTCCGCTGGGCGTGGCGTGTCGACTCGCAGGCCTGCCCCGCCTCGTCGATCCAGCGGATGGGCTCGTCGGCATCGGGGTCGCCCGCGTAGACGCCCGCGAGGTAGTCGAACGTCGGCGTCCAGCTCGCGTCCTCGGCCAGCGGCCCGACACCCGCTTGCTCCAGCCCTCGGAGCGCCTTGTTCAGCGCGGACCCGAAGGTCCGGTCGATCGCCATCACCTCGCCGGTGGCCTTCATCTGGCTGCCGAGCGTCCGGTCGGCGCCAGGGAACTTGTCGAACGGGAAGCGCGGCAGCTTGACGACGACGTAGTCGAGCGCGGGCTCGAACGCCGCCACGGTCGTGCCGGTCACGACGTTCGGGATCTCGGCCAGCCGCCGCCCGACGGCGATCTGGGCCGCGACCCGGGCGATCGGGTAGCCGGTCGCCTTCGAGGCCAGCGCGGAGCTGCGGCTGACGCGCGGGTTCACCTCGATGACGGCGTACTCGGTCGAGTCGGGCGAAAGCGCGAACTGGACGTTGCAGCCGCCCTCCACGCCGAGCCCGCGGATGATCGCGAGGGCCGCGCTGCGTAGCCGCTGGTGGACCGCGTCGGTCAGCGTCTGGACCGGGGCCACGACGATCGAATCGCCCGTGTGCACGCCGAGCGGGTCGACGTTCTCCATCGAGCACACGGCGATGCAGGTGTCGTCGGCGTCGCGCATGACCTCGTACTCGATCTCCTGCCAGCCGACGAGGCACTTCTCGACCATGACCTGGCCGATCGGGCTCGCCCGCAGGCCGGCGCGGACCCGTTCGTGGTAGGCCTCCTCGGTCTCGACGATGCCGCCGCCGGTCCCACCGAGCGTGAAGGCCGGACGGACGATCGCCGGCAGCCCGATGGTCTCGAGTGCGTGGCGCGACGAGTGCGGCGCGGGCCTCGGGCGTCGCACCCTCGACGATCCACGACGGCGCATACGGCTGATCAAGGCGGTCGAGCAGATCGCGGAACGCCTCGCGGTCCTCGGCCATTCGGATCGCCTCGAGGGGCGTCCCGAGCAGTCGGACGTCGTGGCGCTCGAACACACCGGCCTCGGCGAGGGCCGTCGCGAGGTTGAGGGCGGTCTGGCCGCCGAGCCCGGCGAGGATGCCCTCGGGTCGCTCCTTCGCGATGACGGCCTCGACGGCCTCGACGGTGAGCGGCTCGAGATAGATCGCGTCGGCGACCTGCGGGTCGGTCATGATCGTCGCCGGGTTCGAATTGACGAGGATCGTGCGGACGCCCTCGGCCCGGAGCGCGCGGCAGGCCTGGGTGCCGGCGTAGTCGAACTCGGCGGCCTGGCCGATGACCACCGGCCCGGAGCCGAGGATCAGGACCGAGGCGGGCTTGCGGGCGTCGGTCACGGCGGGCCGATCTTGCCGGTCGTCGCGGCCGAGACGAACCGGTCGAAGACCGCGAGCGCGTCAAGCGGTCCCGGTGCTCCCTCGGGGTGGTACTGGACGGTCTCGATCGGCAGGTCGCGATGGCGGAGCCCTTCGACCGACTGATCGTTGAGGTTCACCTGGCTGACCCGGAAGCCCGAGGCGGCCGGCAGCGACTCCCCCACCACCTGGACCTCGTGGTTCTGGGCCGTGACCTGGACCAGGCCGAGCTCGGTGTCGCGGACCGGATGGTTCGCCCCGTGGTGGCCGAAGCGCAGGCGACGCGTGTCGGCGCCGGCGGCCCGCCCGACGATCTGGTGACCGAGGCAGATCCCGAGCAACGGCCGGCCGTCGTCGATGACCGCACGCGCGAGCGCGACCTGTGCCTCCAGCCGTGCCGGGTCGCCCGGACCGGGCGAGAGGATGACGCCATCGATGTCCGATGACAGCACGTCCGTGGCGGACGCGGTGTGTGGGAAGACGCGGACGCGAGCGCCGCGGTAGCGCATGGCCCGGACGATGTTGTTCTTCAGCCCGAGGTCGACGATCCCGATCCGCGGCCCGGTGTCCCCGGCCGACTCGAACTCGGTGACGGCCGGCGGCGACACCTGGCCGACGAAGTCCTGGTCCTCCCAGCGCGAGACGGCCCTGGCGGCCGCCTGGGCTGCGGCCACATCGACATCGCCCGGTTCGGTCACGATCCCGCGCAGGCAGCCGTTGGCTCGCAGATGGCGCGCGAGGGCGCGGGTGTCGACCCCGGCGATGGCCGGGATCCCCGCGTCGCGCAGGAGGGCCGCGAGCTGGCGGGCACCGTCCAGCACCGCGGCCGTGGCATTGGCCACGACGAGTGCCCGCAACCACGGGCGGATCGACTGGTCGTCATCCGCCAGGCGGCCGTAGTTACCGATCAGGGGGTACGTCATGACCACGATCTGGCCCGCGTACGAGGGGTCGGTGCAGACCTCCTGATAGCCGGTCTGGCTCGTGTTGACCACGAGGTCGCCGCCGGCGGCGACCGGGGCCCCGAAGGCGACGCCCGGGAACACCGTACCGTCCTCGAGGGCCAGCAGGGCCGGTCCGAGGTCCCCGATCCGTGGGTCGACGATCGCGCTCGCGCGCGGCGGCGGTGGGACGATCACGAGCCTGCGGATACAACGAACCCACCGGCCTCGAGGGCGCGGTGGGCGAGGGCATGCGAGGACATCTGAGCCTCCTTCGCCGGCCTCACGGGACCGGTACGCCAGCCTCACAGGACGGGCCATGAAAGGACGCCGTCAGGGTAGCACGCACGAGGTCGGCGGACGCGACCGGCGGGGCCCGATGGACAGCGTCGGAGCCCCGACCGGGGACCGATCGGGGCTCCGGGACGGTCGGCGGTGGTCTAGCGTCGGCGGCCGAGACCTCGGCGGTTCGGGCTGATCGACACGACGATGAAGACGATGGTCCCGAGACACAGGAACACGGCGAGCGCGTCGTTGGTGGTCACACCGAGGATGCGCCCGGCATCGGTGGGCGGCAGGGTGGCCCGTGGCCGGCCAGTCGCCGGCAGGACTTCGCCGGCGTCGTCGGGCGGGGTGATCGTCGGCGTGCCGGTCGCCGGCTGCTCCTCGCCGTCGTCGGGCGGCGTCGGCTCGACGTCGTCCGCCGGCGGCTCGGCCGGATCCGGGCAGGTGACGTGGAAGCTCTGCACCTTGCTGCTCCCGTCGATCGGCCATTCGTCGTCGGCGACGACGTTGTACCGGCCCTCGGCGAGCGAGAAGGAGCCGCTGTCGGGGATGCGCAGGACGCCGTCGGCATCGGTGGCACCCTGGCCGTTCAGGCGGGTCTTGCCGTCCTTCCAGTTGCCCGGGACCCAATCCTTGATCTTCCAGCCGACGATGGGGAAGGCCTGATCGAAGTCGAAGATGACCGCGAAGGTGCACACCTCCGGTTCTCCATCGACGATGGTCTGTTCACCGGTGGCCCCGTCGATGACGGTGACGGTCCCGGTCGGTGGCTTGGCCAGCACGCTGGCTGGCTGGATGAGCATGAAGAGCACGAAGAGCGGTGTGAGTGCCGCGACGAGCGCGCTGGTGCGACGACGACCCTCACCGGTCGCCGTCGACAACGACGGGCGCATGGATCCTCCCCCGGGCAAGCCGGGACACCGGAGTCCGAGAGACGGCGTCCGACACGGAGGAACGCGCCGGGAACATCCAGGCCCCGATCCCCGAGTCCGGGTCCGTCCGGCTCCGACCGACGGACCCAAGCGCCGACGCGCCGAGGGGGCCGATGAAAGGAGTAGCGAGGATGATTGCTTCGAGAAAGCTGCCCCCGAAGGCCGCCGCGGGGCACTCTAGTACGGTCTTGTGCGGTCGGCAATAGGGAATCGGCCCATTTTTCCAAGCTGCCCGGACAGGACCATCGGCCGATGACGGCTCGAAGGCTCGCCGCACATCATGGCTATCGGCCCGGAACCATGTAGGAGTACTCAGTTCCGGGCCTTCGCGCGCCTGTCACGAGACTGAGAGCGTGGCGACGGTGGGTGCGGCGCGCGCGATGGACCGATCGGGCGAACGTGGCGGCATTCGGCCCGCCTGGGCTGGGCGAGGAGGTGCGACATGCCACAGAAGGCGTGGAGTGACAAGCGCGAACGACAGTACGAACACATCAAGGATTCGTACGAGGAGCGCGGCGTCAGCGAGGACGAGGCCGAGGAACGTGCCGCACGGACGGTGAACAAGGAGCGCGCCGAGCACGGCGAGACGAAGGCCCAGCGATCACGCAAGTCGGCGTAGCGGTCGTCGTTGTGAGGCGATGTGCGGCACGCCTCCCCTCAGGACGCCACGCAGCCGCCGACGAGGGCGGCCCAGATGCCGCCACCGAGCAACAGGATGATCACGAACACGATGACACCACGCATGCTGCGCACCTCAACGGACTGACGGCCGGGTCGAGCCCACTGTCCGGCGGAGACGGGCCAAACCAGCAGTCCCAACGCGGCCCGCATCGTTACGAATGCCTTGCGCGCAGGCCCCAGCGCGCGCGCCGGGATCCATCCACAGCCCTGTCGCGCGTCGACTACAGCTGGAGGGTGTTGTCCACGGTGACGGCCGCCGGCGCTCCCTGCTGGATCGCGGCGATGGTGTCCACGCACGCTTGTCGGGAGTCGACGGGCTCCGACATACAGATCACCTTGCCGTCGCCGCCCTTGAGCAACCAGAAGTAGCCGTCCTCGGCCTCATCGATCACGAACTGCATGGATCCTCCTGCATGACTGGACCCCGGCCGTTGGGTCGGGGTCCAGGTCGATCGGCGTTTCCCTGGCGGGGCTAGTTCGGTGGGGTGATCTCGACCCCCGGCAGGGCGTCCAGGTCGGCACCGGCGCCCTCTTCCTCGATCTCCTTCGGGTCGCGCAACGAGGCTCCTCCGATCGGCCCTTCGACCACGTCGCTGCTGTCGCCTTTGTCGGACGTGCCGTCGGGCTCCCGCTCGACGCCCTGCCGCGAGCCATAGGCGGCAACACGTTCATCCCCGGGCTTGACACCACCGGGGATCGACTCCTCCTCGAGTTCGGGCTCGTGCCCGATGTAGGCGCCTGGATCGAGCTCGTCGGTCATCGCGGTTCCCTCCCATCGTCAAAGAGGATCAGAAGCGTCCCCCCATGAGCCCGACCTTGGGGCAGAGGGCCCAACGAGGACGGTGCAGCCATCGCGTCTCAGGAATCAGGAGCGTTGCGACTGGGGGCGTGGTGGGCCCGGTGTGGCCTGTCACGGGCGCAACGCGGCGCAGATTGCATCGGACGCGCAGCGGACCACGTGGCGATCTGCCCTGTCAGGCAATCGTCGAACGGTCGCGTACCAGGGATGCTTGAGGCGTCGCATTCAGGGCGGCAGTCTCCTGGGCCCGGGTAGCGCCTGAATCGCTGCCCGGGCTTTCTAGTCGAGCGACAGACCGGTGCCAGGGAAGGGCCATTTCGTGCGGGAGATGGTGGTGAGCCCGGAAGGACTTGAACCTTCAACCCGCTGATTAAGAGTCAGCTGCTCTGCCATTGAGCTACGGGCCCACGCAATTCGTGCTCCGCTGGAGCCGAAGACTGGTCGATGCCCTCATCCCACCGCTCGGACCGCTGATGATTGGTTCCTGTCACAGACCCGATTAAGAGGAGTCCAAGGATGGCTCGAGCACCGACCAGCGGCGTGCATCTTACCCAACCCGGCCACATCGTGACACCGGGCCGACTGAAGCGGATCCGTCGGCCCTGTCAGGGAGCGGCTGCCGAGCCGGCTGGCGCGGGCTCCGAGCCCTCCGGCGGCGTCACCTGTAGCACCGCCGTCACGTTCGCCTCGGCATCGAGGCACACGATCGCGCTGCCCGGATACTCCGCGCCGACGCCCGGGCTCGGTGTGAGCACTGCGAAGCTGTCGGCCTTGCGCCAGAGATAGCCCTGGCTCTCGATCGCGTCACCCCATTCGCGGGCGCCGTACCGGAGCGAGTACGGGCAGTCGAGCGGCAGGCCCTGCTGTCCACCGATCAACAGGACGTATGGGCCTTCCGTGTCCCGACCCGCGACGAACAGAGTCCCGCCGCCGGCCATGTCGTACACGATGCGGAACTGGTCCTTCGGCCGGTCCCAGACCCGGCCGTCCGCCAGCGTGTACGTGATCCTCGCGTCTCCTTCCCGCAATCCGCTGAGGATGCCGACCTCCTCAAACGTCTGGTCGCTGGGCCTGGTCGTCGCGAACGGCGAACAGGCCGCGGCGGCCATGCCGACGGCCAGCGTCAGCAACGCCGATCGACCGATGCGCATCGCGGATCCCCTGGTGGCGTCGAGGCCGAAGCCGAGTATCCATCCCCGTAGACTGGCGCGGTGCCCACGACTGGAGCCCTGCCACCTCGCGGTCATACGATCGTCTGCGACTGCGCACCGCCGGCGACGCGGCGCGCCGTCCCGAGCGCGGAGCACGACGCGAGCCCGATCGTCGACACGGTGGATCGCCCCGAGCTCGATCCGGTCGGCGCGGACGAGTAGCCCGGTCCTCGGGAGCAACCTGGTGACACGCCAGAGCGTCTACAGACCGATCAGCGATCAGAGGTCTCGATGCCAAGACGCTTCGCCATCGTCCTAGCCGTCCTCCTGACAGCCTGCGCGGGTTCGACGCCCTCCCCCACCCCGCCGTCAACTGCCCCCATCGCGACTGTCGCGAGGATGTCGAAGGGCCGTACCGACTCGAGTTCACGTTGCCGAAGACGACCTGGAGCGCGGGAGAGTCGATCGAAGGGCAGAGTCGGCTCGTTCTCCTCGTCGGGGATCGCGTCACCATCGTCGGTCCCGGCACGGGCGTCCTGGGATTCGGCTTCGCGGAGGTCGGCGGACCTCGCCAGATGGGTCCGGCGTGGCGCGCTGACTGCGCGATCCACGTCCTCGCCACGGACCGACCCATCCTCTCGCCGATCACGAAGTCCGGCGGCTACAGCGACGATCAGCCCGACGCCCCGTTCTACCGAGCCTTCTTCGCCGACCGTCTTGTCCACCTCCCGGCGGGTGAGTGGGACATCACGGCCGTGGCCGAATTCGCCGGGGAGATGCGGCGGGCCCGCCCACACCCTCGCGGCAACGATCCGTGTGCGGGTCACCGAGTAGGCCGAACCATCCTCTGACTGGCTCTGCAGTTCAGCGTCGGGTCACCGAGCATCCCGCCAGGAGCCGGTCCACGTCCGCGGGATCCAGCTCGCCCTGGCCGGGCACGAGCGCGTTCGCGGTCGCGGCCGCCGAGCCGTAGCGGACGGCTTCGGGCAGGTCGGCGCCTCCGGCGAGCGCCACGACGAGTCCGCCGAGAAGGGCATCGCCACTCCCGACGCTGTACGCCCCGCGCTCGGGTGGCGGCCCGGCCACCCACTCGCCCTCCGAGGTCACGAGGGCCGCGCCGTCCACGCCCATCGTGATCAGCACGAGGTCCGCACCGCGGTCGCGCAGGACGTGCGCGGCCGAGAAGACGGCCGGCCTGGTCACCGATCGCGATGCCGGTGGTCTCGGATGCTTCGGCCTCATTGATCTTGACCAGCCACGGTCGCGCGTCGAGCGCCGCCGCCAGGGCCGGACCGCCGATGTCGACGACGACTCGTGCACCGGCGTCACGGCCGACGCGGGCCAGACGCCCGTAGGCATCGATCGGCGCGCCCGGCGGCAACGATCCCGCCAGCAGGACGACGGTCGCCGCGGCATCGACCGCAAGCGCCTTCGCCGAGCGCGGTCTCCACCGCCGGCCAGCGATCCTCGGGCAGGACGATGCCCGCCTCGTAGAACTCGGTCAGTTCGCCGGTCGCCCGGTCGAGGACCGAGAGGCAGGTCCGCGTCTCGCCCTCGACCCACACGAGCCAATGATGGATGCCACGGGCGTCGAGCTCCGCGGTGAGCCAGGCCCCCGCGTGGCCTCCGACCACGGCGACGACGTCCGCAGGCAGGCCGAGGTGTCGGGCGGTCCGGACCGCGTTGAGCGCCTTGCCGCCCGGGACCGCCGCCAGCATCTCCGGCCGATGGATGCCCCCCGGCCGCAGCGCGTCGACCGCGGCGATCTTGTCGATCGCGGCGTTGAGCGAGACCCCGACCAGCCGCCCGATCCGAACCCGGTCGCTCATGACGTCCAGGTGGCCAAGGCCGCGTCGACCTCGACCCGTGTCGCCTGGGTGCCCGCGCCGCCCACGCCGCGCGTCGACAGCGCTCCGCTGATCGCGGCCAGCCGCAGCGCGTCGGCGTTCGAGCGGCCCTCGAGCCACCCCGCGAGGAACGCGGCGTCGAACGCATCGCCGGCGCCCGTGGTGTCGACGGCGTCCACGGGGTAGGCGCCGACTCGCTCGATCACGCCGTCAGCCGACGCCATGAGCGCACCGTCGCGGCCACGCTTGACGACCACGAGCGGTCCCCCGCCTTGACCGACGGCCCCGAGCCGGGCGATCGCCACGGCCGCCGCCTCCACGTCGTCGATCCCGGCGATCGCGGTCGCCTCGGCCTCGTTGGGGAGCACCAGGTCGAGCGCCGGCAGCAGGTCGCGGAGACCCGAGTCCCATCGCTCGTCGGGGTCCCAATTCGGATCGATCGATGTCGTCAGTCCCGCATCGCGTGCCGCGACCAGCAGCCCGAGGATGCCCGGACGCAGACCGGCCTGGAGGAACCAGCTCCCGACGTGCAGGTGGCGCGCCCGCGCGAGCAGGGCCGTCGGCACGTCGTCGGCCGTCACGGCCCCGATCGTGCCCGGGGCAGTGAGGATCGCCCGATCGCTCCCGTTCGAGAGGATGACGGTCGCGCCGGTCGGCGTGAAGGGATCGACCCGGACGGCCGACACGTCCACGCCGCGGTCGCGCATCGCCTCGACCATGAACCGCCCGAAGACGTCGTCGCCGACGACCCCGACGATCGTCACCCGGAGTCCGAGACGCGCAGCGGCGCAGGCCATGATCGCCGAGCTGCTCCCGATCGTGAGGTGGATCGCCTGGACCAGCCGCTCCACCTGCCCGAAGACCGGTCGCGGATCCGGGTCGCTCACGATGATGTCCGGGTTCACCTCCCCGACGACGAGGATGTCGAACTCGCGATCGGTCGGGTCGGACGTCGTGGGCATCTGGTCGTCAGTATCCGGCGTACCAGTCCGGCCCGGGGGACTCCGGTCGGCAGGCCGCCTCCCACCTCGGTCGCCACGGCCGAGCGCTCTCCTCGACGAGCTCGGCCAGTCGTCGGAGACGCGTCGCACCCTCGGTCGTCAGCCACGCCTCTCGATCGCCGGGCGGCATCGTCGCCGCCGGGGCCCAGACCGACCGCCCGACGAGCACCCCGCTGGCACCAGCGCGGCACGCCGTCTCCACCTGGGCCTCGAACGTCGAGTCGTCGACGCCGCCCGACAACAGGACCCACGGGAGCCCCGAGGCGGCATCGAGCTCGTCGCAGGCCTCCGTCCAGAGCGCCGGGTCCGAGACGGTCCGGTCGTATGGGAACTCGGCCTTCAGGACATCGCCGCCGATGGCCGTCAGGCGCCGGGCGGTCTCGACGACGACGCGCCGCCTCTCAGCACCGGTCACGGGCTCACCGTCGAGTCCGAAGGAGAGCGGCTCCACGAAGAGCGCGAGGTCCTCGCGACGACAGGCCGCTGCCACCTCCTCGACGAGGCGCTCCTGGACCGCCGCGTTCGGCGCGTCCGGGTGGTAGTAGATCAGGAGTTTCGCGGCCGAGGCCCCCAGGCGCTTCGCCTTCTCCGCATCCCAGCCTGGCAGCAGGCGACTGACGCGGGCCGTTGCGGGACCCTCGTAGCCGGTCGCCTCGAGGGCCACGAGCAGGCCGTCCTGACCCGAGAGCGAACCGTCCGCGATGCACTGGGCCGCCCCGACCTCGGGATCGAGAAGCGTGCCGGTAGCCTCGATGGCGAGCGCGCGAACGACGGTCCGCTTGAAGTCGACCATCTCCTCGATCGTGGTCGACTCCGGCGCCTCGGGATGGAGCTCCTTGCGCAAGTTCTGGCGGTGGTCGAGGGCGAGGACGGTGAACGTCCCGCGCGCGGATGAGGTCGCCTCGAGACCGCGTCGAGTGCCGAGCAGCAGCGCCATGCGTCTCCCTGGATGGCCGACCGGATGACGGCAGCATAGTGACCGAAGTCCCTATCGCGCAAGATTCCTGCGCGATGTGTGCAGAAACGGCCCTGCAACTGCGCGTCTCAGTCTTGACATGACGCAGTGTGCGCGCCTACCGTCTCCACCATGTCACGCACGTCGCGACGCGATGCCCTTCTGACGCGGATCGGCTCGGACGGCCGGGCGTCGGTCGGCACGCTCGCACGCGATCTCGGCGTCACGCCCTCGACGATCCGCCGCGACCTGGCTCGCCTGGCCCGGGATGGCCGCATCCTGCGGACGTACGGCGGCGCTGCCCTCGGCGGCCCCCCACTCCCGGGCGCCGGCGACCCCGGTCTCGCGGCCAAGCGGGCCATCGCCGAGACGGCCGCCGCGCGGGTCAAGGACGGCGACACGATCCTGATCTCGAGCGGTTCGACGACGCTCGAGTTCGCGCGCCGGCTCGTCGACCGGCGCATCACGGTCATCACGAACGCCCTCGACGTGGCGACGGTCCTGATGGACCGGCCGGGGGTCGAGCTCGTCGTGCTCGGCGGCGTCGTCCGGGCGGGCATGCATTCGACGCTCGGGCACATCGCCGAGCTCGCCCTGCGCGAGCTGCGTGCCGACGCGCTCTACATGGGCATCGGTGCGATCGGGCCGGACCTTGGCCTGATGAACGACTCGATCCCGGAGATCCTGACCGACCGGGCGCTCCGCCGGGCGGCACGCGACTGCGTGGTGCTGACGGACGCGACCAAGTTCCAGACCGTGGCGCCGGCCTTCGTCTTCGACATCGCGCAGGTCACGACCCTCATCACCGACGGATCGGTCGCCGCGACGGACGTCGCCGCGCTTCGAGCGCATGGGGTCGAGGTCGTGATCGCGTCATGACGACACCGATCGTCCCGCGCGAGATCGCCGAGGGCCCAGATGCCATCCGGCAGACGGTCGAGACGGCCTGGCCCGCCGCGCGCGACCTCGCCGGGCGGCTGCGGCGTGACGGGATCCGCCGCATCCACCTGATCGGCAACGGGACCTCGTACCACTCGAGCCTCGCGGCGGCCGGCCTCTATGCCCGGCACGCGACCGCGGACGACCCGGTCGTCGTTCCGGTGACCGCCGGCGCGTTCCTCGCCTACCCGCCCGACCTCGGCCGACACGACGCCATCGTGGGCATCTCGGCGTCAGGGGAGTTCCGGGACGTCGTCGCGGTCGCCGAGGCGTGGCAGGGACGCGTGCCGGTCATCGGGGTCGTGCACGTCCCTGGATCGACATTGACGCACGTGGCGTCGCAGATCCTCATGTCTGCGGGTGGCCCCAGCGACGTGCCGGTCATGACCAAGACCTTCTCGGCCACGCTCGTCGCCACGGAGCTCCTGCTGGTCGGCCTGCTCGAGCGGCCGCGGAGCAAAGAGCTCGTGACGGCGATCCTGCACGCCGCCGATCACGCCGAAGCGGCCATCGCCGCCGCCGAGCCGGTCGCGGACGACCTCGCCGCCGAGCTCGCCGAGACCGAGCACATCTTCGTCGTCGGCAGTGGCCTCGCCCACATCGCAGCGATGGAGGCCGCCCTCAAGCTCAAGGAGATGGCCATCGTCCACGCCGAGGGCACCGAGACCTGGGAGATGGCCTCGGGCGTCGCGACGATCGTCGGGCCCACGAGTGTCGTCATCGCGATCGCACCCGCCGGTCCCGGTCGCGACGCGGTCGCCGACATGGTTCGCCACGCCGCTGCCTGGGGAGCCCGGACGATCGAGGTCGGACCGGCCGCGATCGCACCAGGCTCACGATTGCTGCCACTCCCCGCGGACGCGGTCGAGGACCATGCGCCGCTGACCGCGGTGCCGCCCATCGCCCGGCTGGCCTACGCCCTCGCCCGCCGGCGCGGCCACGACCCCGACCGGCCCGACTGGGTGGAGCGCTACCACAGCCAGGGTCTGCGCCACATCCTCGGCGTCCAGGAGGTCGGCTGATGCGGATCGTGCTCGTCGGCGCCGGCTCGGTCGAGTTCACCCGGAACCTGTTGGGCGACATCCTGTCCTATCCGGAGCTGAAGACGGCCGAGATCGTCCTCCACGACATCGATCCGGACCGGCTGCGAACCGCGGAACGGATGGCCGCCTACGTCGCGACCGCGATGGGGGCGACGCCACGGGTCGAGACGCACCTCGACCGGCGAGCGGCGCTCCCCGGCGCCGACGTCGTCATCAACACGATCCAGGTCGGCGGCGCGACGCGCGACCAAGGTCGACTTCGACGTGCCGGGCCGCTACGGCCTGCGCTACACGATCAACGACACGATCAACGTCGGCGGGGTGCTGCGGGGCCTGCGCACGATCCCGGTCGTCCTCGGCATCGTGCGCGACATGGAAGAGCTGTGCCCGGACGCCTGGTTCCTCAACTACACGAACCCCATGGCGATCCTCGTGCGCGCGGTATCCGAGTCGAGCGGCATCCGAACGACCGGCCTGTGCCACAGCGTCTACTGGACGATCGACGCGCTCGCCAGCTACCTCGACGTGCCGGCCGTCCGAGATCGACCACGTCACCGCCGGGGTCAATCACCTGGCCTGGGTGCTGCGCCTCGAGCGCGACGGCCAGGACCTGTACCCGGCCCTTCGAGCCGCGGTCGATGCCGGCCGTGTCCCGCCTGACGACCTGGTTCGCGCCGAGCTCTTCCGCCGCTTCGGCTACTACCCGACCGAGTCGTCCGAGCATCACGCCGAGTACAACCCGTGGTTCATCCCCAAGGACGATCTCGTCGCCCGATTCAACATCCCGATCGGCGAGTACCTCGACCGGGTCGCGAACAACCTCGACGAGTACGCGGACACCAAGCGGCGCCTCGACGCAGGCGAACCGTTCGAGATCGAGCGCAGCGGCGAGTACGCCGCGGTCATCGCGCATGCGCGTGCGACCGGCGAGGCCGCCCGGATCGTCGGGAACGTGATGAACGGCGCCGGACCTCATCGCGAACCTCGTCGGCCGACGCGTGCGTCGAGGTGCCGTGCGCTACGTCGACGGGGCGGGCGTCCATCCCCGCTCCCGTCGGTCCGCTGCCGCCGCAGTGCGCGGCCTACGTCCACCCGGCGGTGGACACCCAGGCGCTCACCGTCCAGGCGGCGCTCGACGAGGACCGCGAGGCCATCTACCACGCCGTGCTCTGCGACCCCCAGGTCCAGGCGCGGCTCACGCTCGATGAGGCATGGCGCATGACCGACGAGCTGATCGCCGAGGAAGCCGAATGGCTCCCGGCTTGGTTGGGTGGCGCGGCCTGACAGCCCGGCATCCAGAGGAGGAGGAGATCCCGATGGCGAACAGAGTCATGACCCGCTCGACGCATCGGTCGCTCGCGATCGTGGCGACCGTCCTTGCCCTGGTGACCGCGGCGTGCGGCTCGGCGACGACGAGCCCGAGCGCACCGGCGGCCAGCGACGCCCCGGCGTCGGTCGCTCCGGGATCGGCGGCGCCCGGCGGAAGTCCGGCCGCATCCGCCGGCTACAGCGGCCCTCCGGCCACGATCGAATACGCGATCTGGGGCGACCCCGCCGAGATCGACAGCCAGACGAAGCTCGTCGAGTCGTTCGACGCGGCCAACCCGACGATCGACGTGAAGGTCACCGTGGCCGACTGGGATGCCTACTGGGACAAGCTCCAGACCGGGCTGCCGGCGGCGCGGCGCCCGACGTGTTCGCGATGGATGGCCCGCTCTTCCCCGACTACCAGGCCCGCGACGTGCTGCTGGACCTCCAGCCGTTCATCGACGCGCGATGGCTACGACCTCGGACAGCTCGCCGACCAGGGCGTCGGCGTCTTCACGACCGTCGGAGGGCGCCCAGTACGGCCTGCCGCGCGACCTCAACGTCATCGCGCTCTACTACAACAAGGCGATGTTCGACGCGGCCGGCATCCCGTACCCCGACGACACCTGGGACTGGGCCAAGCTCGTCGAGGTCGGGCAAGCAGCTGACCAAGGACGCCGATGGCGACGGCAAGACCGACCAGTGGGGCTTCTACACCGAGACGACCGACATGGAGAACTACTGGTCTGTCGCTGGTGTGGCAGAACGGCGGCGACATCCTTCGGCGCCGACGGCAAGTCGACCGCGCTGGACACGCCCGAGGCGGCCGGTGGCATCCAGTTCCTCCAGGACCTCATCTACAAGGACAAGATCCTGCCCGAGCCGGCGATCTTCGCCGAGACCGGTGACGCGTTCGAGCAGGGCCTGGCCGCCATGGAGATCAACGGCTCGTGGCTGGTGCCCGACCCATCAGGCCGCCGGCATCGACTTCGGCATCGCGCCGCTCCCGAGCGGCCCCGCCGGCCGGTCACGTCCGTCAACCCGACCGGGCGTCGTCGTGTACAAGGCGACCGAAGGCGCCCGACGCCGCCTGGGAGTTCGTCAAGTACCTCGTCAGCGCCCGAGGCCCAGGAGCAGCTGATGCAGCTGAAGGCCGCGTTGCCGGTCACAAAGAGGTCCTGGCGGGCCCGTACGCGACCGTCGTTCGACGGGCGCCCAGGTCTTCGCCGACAGCCTCGCGTACGCGAACCTCGAAGCCGTCGTTCGCCGGGCTACGAGGAGTACGTCGGCGATCCTCCAGGGAGAGCTGGACGAGAACGTGTTCAACGCCCCCAACAAGACGGCGCAGGCGGCGATCGACGTCCGTCGCGCCAGCAGCTCGACGCCCTGCTCGCCGGCCAGTAGCGACCGCGGGTGACCCGCTCCCTCGCACCCGAGCAGCTCATCGAGAGCGCGGCCCGGCCCCGCCCGCGGCGGGGTCGGCCGGGCCGCGGCGGGCGCCTGGGTGTCGACACGTGGTGGGCCGCGCTGTTCCTCGCCCCGACGGTCCTGGGCCTGGCCCTGCTGTCGGCCGGGCCCATCGTCGCGACGCTCGGCATCAGCCTGACCGACTGGGACCTGCTCACCCCGCCCGAGCTGGTGGGCCTCGACAACTTCACGGCCCTGCTGACCGATGAACGGTTCCTGATCGCGCTCCGGAACACCGTCTTCTTCACGCGTGACGTCGGTGCCGCTGGGGCTGGTCCTTGGTCTCGGCCTGGCCCTCGCGCTGGACCAGCCGATCCGCGGGATCGCGATCATCCGGACGGCGTACTTCCTGCCGGTCGTCACCTCGACCACCGCGATCGCGCTGGTGTGGCTCTGGATCTACAGCCCCCAGGGCGGGCTGCTCAACGAGTTCCTCGGCGTGTTCGGCATCCCGGCCCAGAAGTGGATCAGCGACCCGTTCTGGGCGATGCCGTCGATCATCGCCATGAGCGTCTGGCAGGGCCTGGGCGTCAACGTGATCATCTTCCTGGCCGGTCTCCAGGCGATCCCGCAGGAGTACTACGACGCGGCCGCGGTGGACGGCGCCGGGCGCCTGGGCGCGCTTCCGGCACGTGACGCTCCCGCTGCTCACGCCCAGCCATCTTCTTCACCGGGATCCTGGCGTTCATCGGCGCGTTCCAGGTCTTCGACCAGGTGTACGTCCTGGCCAGGCCCGGGCGAGCCCACGAAGGCGACGATCACGCTCGTCTACTTCATCTACGAGTCGGGCTTCAACAACTTCAAGATGGGCTACGCGAGCGGCCGCCTCGTGGATCCTGTTCCTCATCGTCGCGGCGCTGACGATCCTGTACTTCCGCTCCCAGCGCCGCTGGGTCCACTACCAGTGAGCGCGGCGCAGCGCGCCGCGTCCACGCCGCCGGGTCGAAGCGGATCCGGCGGTCGGATCCTCATCGACGCCTCCTGGTCGATCGGCGGCCTGATCATGATGATGCCCGTTCTTCTGGATGATCCTCACCTCGCTCAAGACCCGGGCGGAGGTGTTCGGCGCGGCGCCGCTCACGCTGCCGTCGGGCCCGCATCCGGAGAACTACGCGCGGATGTGGAACGCGCTGCCGGAGGTGACGTTCGGGACGTTCTTCCTCAACTCGCTCAAGCTCGCGACGCTCAACACGATCGGGCAGCTGGTCAGCTGCTCGATGGCGGCGTTCGCGTTCGCCGTCCTGCCGTTCCGCGGCCGGGGGCCGCTGTTCGCGCTCATCCTGGCCACCCTGATCATCCCGTTCCAGGTCGTCCTGGTCCCGAACTTCATCCTGTACCGGCTGCTGCCCCACCCGACCAGCGACAGCGGCAACTGGATCGGGACGCAGGAGCCGCTGTGGGTCGGGGCGTTCCTCGGCGGCGCCTTCGGGATCTTCCTGCTACGCCAGTTCTTCCTGACCGTGCCGCGCGAGCTCGCCGAGGCGGCCCGCGTCGACGGCGCCAACCCGTGGCAGATCTACCGGCACATCTACCTGCCGCTGGCGAAACCGGCCCTCGCGACGCTCGCGATCTTCACCTTCATGTGGACCTGGAACGACCTCATCAACCCGCTGATCTACCTGCGCCAGCTCGACCAGTACACGACCACCGTCGGCCTGGCGTCCTTCCAGGGCCAGTTCGTCGGCAAGTGGCCGGAGATGATGGCGGGCGCTCTCGTGAGCGTGGCGCCGATGGTCATCCTGTTCGTGGTCGCCCAGCAGGTACTTCGTCCGCGGCATCGCGATCAGTGGACTCAAGGGGTGAGCCCGGGCATCGCCGACCTGCGCCTCGGCCGACTTCACGGCCGCGGTCGCAACTGCGCGTTCCCCGGCACCTGGTCCCGCGCCCGCGGTACCCGGCGATCGACGCCCACAACCACCTGGGCGCGGCCTTCGGCGGCGATTGGCCCGGTCGAACCGCGGGCGAGCTCGCGACCACGCTCGACGCCGCCGGGATCGAGTCGCTCGTCGACCTCGACGGCGGGTGGGGCGAGACCCTGCGCCACGAGATCGAGCGCTGGCAGTCAGCCCTGCCGGGACGGGTCGCGGTCTTCGCGGGCCTCGACTACGCCGCCTGGGCGGACGACGAGCGATTCGGCGAGACGGAGGCGGCACGCCTGCGCGATGGCGTCGGCGCCGGCTGCCCGCGGTCTCAAGGTCTGGAAGACGCTGGGCCTCCGCGCGCGGGGACCGGATGGCCGCCTGGTCGCCGTCGACGACCCGCGCCTCGATCCGCTCTGGGCGGCCGCCGGCGAGCTGCGCGTCCCGGTGACCATCCATGTCGCGGACCCGATCGCCTTCTTCGAGCCGCTCGACGAACACAACGAGCGCGTCGAAGAGCTGCTCACCAACCCCGACTGGCATGTCTGGCCGACCCGCCCCCACGGCCGGCCGGACGAGCCGGGCTTCCCGCACGTTCGACGAGCTCCTCGACCGGCTCGAGGCCGTGGTCGGGCGCCATCCGGGGACGACCTTCATCGGCGCCCACGTCGGATGCGCAGCGGAGGACCTGGCGCGCGTGGACCGGATGCTGGCGACGTACGCCAACTGGCACGTGGACATCGCGGCCCGGATCGGCGAGCTCGGGCGGCAACCGTACGGCGCTCGGAGCCTGTTCCTGCGATGGCCCGACCGCATCCTGTTCGGGGTCGACATGGCCCCGGATCCGGCCACCTACGCGCTCCACTACCGATTCCTCGAGACCCTCGACGAGTCGTTCCCCTACGACGCCGACGAGGAGGCGGCCCCGAGCCAGGGCCGCTGGGCGATCCACGGGCTCGGGCTGCCCGACGACGTCCTTCGCCAGGTCTACCGCGACAATGCCCGGCGGCTCATCCGCTTCGACTGAACGGGGTCGGCGCCGAGCCTTCAGCCGCGCTTGCGCGCGATCCAGACCTCTTCGCTCGGCCAGCGATGGGCCCAGTCGGCGGTCACGAACGGGTACGACGTCGTGGCCCCCTCGGGCGCCTGGAGCTCGACGAGGTCCTCGACCTCGAAGCCGTTGGCCCGGAGCAGCCGGATCCAGTCCCCGTATCCAAGGGCGAAGTTCACCGAGTCGTCACTGGGCCACTCGAGGCGATGAAGCCCGAAGTACGGGCGGAGCAGGCGATCCTCGGCCGGGACATCGTCGGCCTCCGGCGACGCGAGGACCAGGATCAGGCCGTTGACCAGGAAGAGCAGCCGGCCGCCGGGCCGGAGCAGGCGCGACGCCTCGGGGATCCAGCGATACGGGTCGGCCCAGATGCTGGCGCCGTACTCGGAGATCGCGAGATCGAAGCTCGCGTCGGGATACGGGACGCTCTCGGCGTTGCCGTGGTGGAGCGGGAAGTCCAGGCCGTGCTCGGCCTGGAGGCGCCGCGCGGTGGTGAGCTGTTCCTCGGAGTTGTCGATGCCGACCGGCCGCGCGCCGCGTCGGGCGAGCCACGCGGACACGTACGCGGTCCCGCACCCGAGCTCGATCGTGTCGAGGCCCGCGAGGTCGTCGGGCAGCAGGTGGACGTCCGCTTCGGCGACGTCCCAGATCCCCCACGTCTCCTCGCCGACGCCCAGGCGCCAGCTGCGCTCGCCGTTCGCGACGTAGTCGGTCGCCCACTCGTCCCACATCGCCCGGTTGCGCTGGACGTGGTCGGGCAGGTCGTCGGAGGCGCCGGTCGCGGCCTCCGGGCGCTCGCGTTCGGGGCTCATGCTCCTGCCGGCTCGCCGGCGGGTCGGGGCGGCTCCTCCGGTTCGCCGGGTGCCTGTCCCCGTTCGGCCTCCTGGGCGGCATCCGAGTCCTCGTCCTCGGTCTCGGCTTCGATCGTGATCCGCGGGATCCAGCCGAGCCAGCGCGGCATCCACCAGTTCCAGTCGCCGAGCAGCCGCATCGACGCCGGCAGGAGCACGCTCCGGATGATCGTCGCGTCGAGCAGGACCGCGACGGCCAGCCCGAACCCGAGCTGCTTGATGATCGAGAGCCGCAGGGTCACGAAGACCGCGAACACCGCGACCATGATCACCGCGGCGCTGGTCACGGTCCCAGCGGTGATGGAGATGCCGCGCTCGACGGCCGCGTTCGAGCCGAGCCCGTGGTCGCGGGCCTCCTTGATGCGGGTCAGGATGAACACGTGGTAGTCCATCGAGAGCCCGAAGAGGATCGTGAAGATGAAGACCGGGATGAAGGCCTCGATGACGCCCGGCTTGACGTCGATGATCGAGGCGCCATGGCCGTCCTGGAACACGAGGACCATGAGCCCGTAGGCGGCACCGGTCGAGAGCAGGTTGAGGATGATCGCCTTGATCGGGATGACGACCGAGTGGAACGCCACCAGCAACAGCAGGAACGAGAGGCCCAGCACGAACAGGAAGACCTGCGGCATGCCGGCCTCGTAGAACCCGACGACATCGAGGGTGTAGGCGGCATCGCCGGTGACATAGACATCCACGTCCGGCAGCGCGGCGAAGACCGCCGGCACGACGTCAGCCCGCACCTCGCGGACGAGGTCACGGTTCGCGATGTCGTTCTGGGTCCCGGCCATGACGTACGAGACCATCGCGACCGTCCCGTCCTGGGACGCCCGGGTCTCGACGGGCTCGCTCAGCCCTTCGATCGCGAGCAGGCGCTTGGAGAGCTCATCGATGGCCGTCTTGGTCGCGGGTTGGTCAGCCTCGGTGACGACGACCTGGAGCGATAGCGTCGAGCCCTGCGGCCACCGCTCGTTCATCAGGTTGAGCGCCTGCACGCTGTCGATCGCATCGGGGAAGGAGGCGAAGTCGCTCTGGCCGATGTGCAGGCGGAGGGCCGGTGACGCGAGTGCCAGCAGGAACCCGGCCGACAGGACGAACGAGAGCACGGGCCGGCGCATCGTGGTTCGCACGATCCGGGCCCACATCCCGCTGCCCTCGGGCCGCGGCCGGCCGATGATCGGGATCCGCCCGCCGTTGATGCCCTCGCCCAGGATCGACAGGACGGCCGGCAGGAACGTCAGCGAACCGACGACCGAGATGAAGACCACCGAGATCGTCCCGATCGCCATCGAGCGGAACAGCGGATCGTCGAGCAGGAACAGGCCCGCGATCGAGATCATGACCGCGAGGCCGGAGAAGAACACCGCCCGGCCGGCCGTGCTCGACGCCGTCTGGATCGCCCGCATCTTCTCGGTGTCGTCGCCGCGTTCGATCAACCGGGAGATCGCCCAGATCACGATGCCGCCGATGACGGCCACCGCGACGACCCGGACGATCGGCGCATCGACGACCACCGCGACCACGAGCGCGGCGATCGCCGCCAGCGCCAGGAGGACGCGCCGGATGTAGTCGTTCCGGGTCGTGGGCGGCCGGACCGCCTGTGGGTGCCGGCGGCGCTCCGAGCGGAAGCGCGTGAGCATGAACAGCGAGTAGTCGACCGCGACGGCGAGGCCGATGAGCACCACCAGCTGGCTGGCGTACGGGCTGACCGGTGTCACGAACTGGCTGTACAGGCCAAGGACGCCGAATGCGGCGAGCAGGGCCGTCATCGCGAGCACGAGCGGCACCGCGGCCGCCACGACCGCCCCGAACGCGATCAGCAGGATCGCGAACGTCAGCGGGATCGTGATCTGGAGCGACGCATCGAGGTCGTTGTTGACCATCTCGGAGATGTCGTCGTTGGCGAGGCTGTTGTTCAGCGCGTGGATCCGGTAGGTCGGATAGTCGGCGCGGAGCCCATCGACGAAGGCTCGTGCCGGTTCGAGGCGCTGATCGCGCTCCTCGGTCTCGCCCGGCACCGTCGCCACGATCCGGATCGCCGTCCGGTCCGGCGCCACGAGGCCGGTGTTCGGCGGGACGACGAGCGGATCGGCCACGTCCTTGAACGCCGGGACCGCGGCGCCGTCGACCGTCGCCTGGAGGGCCTGCGTGCGCGCCGCGATGTCGTGCAGGGCCGTGGCGACGGCCGGGTCGTCGACGGTGGTCCCTGCCGGAACGGCGATGACCAGGTACAGGGACTGGCTCGGTTCAGTGGTCCCCGAGGCGTCGAAGACCTCGTACGCCCGGATGGACTCGTACTGGGATCCGCCGCTGTCCGTGGAGACGGCGTTCTCCGAGGCGGTGCCGCCCGCGGCCAGGCTCGCCACGAAGAGGCCGATCGTGGCCACGAACCAGAGGGTGAAGACAGGCCAGCGGTGCCGCGCGCTCCAGAGCGCGACGCGGACGGTCCAGGGCTGGCGCTGGGGGGTTCCGGAAACCATCGGGTGAAGCCTAGCGGGGAGCCGTTCGACTCGCTCCGCCCGGCTGGTTGTCGATCTGGGCGCGCTGCAGGCGGCCGCTGAAGTCGACGTAGATCGACTTCCACTCGGTGAACGTGTCGAGCGCGGCATGGCCGGCCTCGCGGTGGCCGTTGCCGGTCTCCTTCCAGCCGCCGAACGGGAGGTGGACCTCCGCCCCGGTCGTCCCGGCGTTCACGTAGACGATGCCCGTCTCGAAGTCGCGCATGGCCCCGAAGGCCCGGTTCACGTCGCTGGTGAAGATGCTGGCCGAGAGGCCGTAGCGGGTCTGGTTGACGGCCAGCATGGCCTCGCCGTAGTCGGCGACCGGGATGATCGAGAGCACCGGGCCGAAGATCTCCTCCTGGCCGATCCGGTCCATCGGCCGGACGCCCGCGAAGATCGTCGGCTCGAAGAAGTGGCCGTGGGCCAGGTCGCCGGCCGTGGCCCGCCCACCGCCCATGACCAGCTCCCCTTCTCCGCGGCCGATGCCGACGTAGCCGTCGACCTTGTCGACCGCGGCCGCGTTGATGAGCGGCCCGACGTCGGTCGTCTCGTCCAGACCGGGACCGAGGCGGAGCTTCCGCGCCTTGGCTTCGATGCGCTCGAGCAGCGGCTCGACGACCCGCCGCTCGACGATCACCCGCGAACAGGCCGTGCAGCGCTGCCCGGTGGTCCCGAACGCGGACCAGAGGATGCCATCCGCGGCGAGGTCGAGGTCAGCATCGGCGAGGACGACGACGCCGTTCTTGCCGCCGAGCTCCATCGCCAGGCGCTTCAGTCGCGCCCCGGCCTTCGCGGCGATGCGCTTGCCGGTCGCCGAGCTGCCGGTGAACGAGATGACCGCCACGTCCGGGTTCTCGACGATCGCGTCGCCGACCTCGGCGCCCGAGCCGGTCACGAGGTTGACCACGCCGGGCGGCACGCCGGCCTCGGCCATCAGCTCGACGAGGAGCGTCGCGCAATGCGGCGTGTCGGACGACGGCTTGAAGACGACCACGTTCCCGCTCACGAGAGCGGGCATGATCTTCCAGCACGGGATGGCCATCGGGAAGTTCCAGGGCGTGATGATCCCGGCGATCCCGACCGGTTGACGGATGCTCATCGCCCACTTGTCCGGGAGCTCCGATGGCGTCGTGTCGCCGAACATCCGGCGCCCTTCGCCGGCCATCAGGTAGGCGATGTCGATGCCTTCCTGGACGTCGCCGCGGGCCTCGGACAGGACCTTGCCCATCTCGCGGGTCATCGCCCGGGCGAGGCGCTCCTTGTGCTGGGCCATGAGCTCCCCGAACGCGTAGAGGATCTCGCCGCGCTTGGGGGCTGGCGTCCGGCGCCACATCGGCAGGGCAGCCTCGGCGGCACGGATCGCCATCGCGACGTCGGCCGCGGTTCCCTGCTGGAACCGCCCGATGACCTCGCGTCCGTCCGCCGGATCGCGGCTCTCGAAGGTCGCGCCGCCCGTGGAATCGCACCACTCCCCGGCGATGAAGTGGCGGTACGTCGGCGTTTCGACGGCGGTCTCGGTCATGTCAGCGAGTGTACGGCGGACCCGTCAGACCCGTTCCACGGCCATCGCGACCGAGCCGCCGCCACCGAGGCACAGCGTCGCGAGCCCGTACCGGCCGTCGCGGCGCGCGAGCTCGTGGAGGAGCGTGGCCACGATCCGGGCGCCACTCGCGCCGATCGGGTGACCGAGGGCGATCGCGCCGCCGTTCACGTTCACCTTGTCCCAGTCGAAGCCGAGCTCGCGGCCGTCGGCCAGCGTCTGCGCGGCGAACGCCTCGTTGATCTCGATGAGATCGAACGCCTCGATGGGCAGCTCGATCCGATCGAGGAGCCGGCGGACGCCCTCCACCGGGGCGAGGAACAGCCACTTGGGCGCGACCTCGGCCTGGGCATAGCCGACGATCCGGGCGAGCGGCTTCAGACCGAGGCGCTCGACCGCCCGTTCGCTCGCGACGACAGTCGCGGCCGCGCCGTCGGTGATGCCCGGCGCATTGCCCGCGGTGACCGTCCCGATCGTGGCGTCGCCGCGGTCGCCAGAGGCCTGGCTCGGCAGTTCGAAGGCGGGCTTGAGGCGTGCCGAGCGCCTCGAGCGTCGAGTCGCGCCGGGGCCCTTCGTCGACGGTCACGACCGTCTCGCGGCCCTTTGCGTCGCGGAGCGTGACCGGGGCGGTCTCGGCATCGAAGCGACCGGCGTCGATGGCGGCGATGGCCTTCTGGTGGCTCGAGAGCGCGAATGCGTCCTGGTCCTCGCGGCTGACGCCGTCCTTGATCGCGACACGTTCGGCGTGGGTGCCCATGTGGCAGTCCTCGATCGCGCACCACAGCCCGTCGTGGACGGTCGCGTCGATCAGCTCACCGTTGCCGAGGCGGAGGCCGAACCGGGCACCCGGGACGAGGTACGGCGCCTGGTTCATCGACTCCATGCCGCCCGCGACGACGGTCTCGGCGTCGCCGGCGCGGATCTCCGCGGCGGCGAGCATGATCGCCTTCAGGCCGGAGCCGCAGACCCGATTGATGGTCGTGGCGCTCGTTCCGTCCGGCAAACCCGCCTTGAGGAGCGCCTGGCGGGCCGGGGCCTGCCCGACACCCGCCTGCAGGACCTGGCCCATGAGGACCTCGTCGATCTGGGCCGTGGCCGGGTCGAGGCCGGCGCGCTCGACGGCGGCGCGGATCGCAACACCCCCGAGTTCCGTGGCCGGGACCGTGCTCAGCGCGCCGCCGAACTTGCCGATCGGCGTCCGCGCGGCGCTCACGATGAAGATGCCGCCGTTCGGGCCGGCGTTCTGGAGGGTCATGCCCGGAATCTACACCGCTCCCGGTCGCGGCCCGGTCGACGGGCCACTTTCAGACCCGCTTCAAGAGCTCGTCCGCGACGATCAGGCGGTGGATCTGGTTCGTGCCCTCGTAGATCTGGGCGCCCTTGGCGTCGCGCATGAGTCGTTCGATGCCGGTCTCGCGCGAATACCCGCTGGCACCGAAGAGCTGGACCGCGTCGGTCGCGACGCGCATCGCCGTGTCCGATGCCGTCCACTTGGCGAGCGACGACACCTCGGCGAGCGCCTCGCCGCGATCCTTGGCCAGCGCCGCCTCCCGGGTGAGTGCCCTCGCGGCCACCACGTCGCGGGACATCTCCGCGAGCATGAACCGGACCCCCTGCTGGTCGGCGAGCGGGCCGCCGAACGCCTGGCGCTCAGAGACGTACCGGGCAGCGGCCTCGAGCCCCGCCCGCGCGAGACCGACACACGCCGCCGCGATCGAGATCCGACCCTCCCCGAGCGCCGACAACGCGATCTTGTAGCCCTCGCCCTCGGCGCCCAGCCGGTTCGCGGCGGGGACCTCGCAACCATCGAAGACCAGCTCCGCGGCCGGGCACGCGCGGATCCCCATCTTCCGCTCGTGCGCCCCGAACCGGAAACCGGCCATCCCCTTCTCGACCAGGAACGCGCTGATGGCCTTCGTCCCGGCCGAGGGATCGAGGGTCGCGAACACGAGATAGCGGTCCGCCTCGGGCGCGTTCGAGATCCAGATCTTCGTGCCCGTGAGGCGGTACGCGGTGGGCGCATCGGCCGGCCCGACGCGTTCGGCTCGCATCCGGATCGCCCCGGCATCCGAACCGGCATGTGGCTCGGTCAGGGCGAACGCGCCGAGCGCGTCGCCCGCGAGCATCGGCGGCAGCCACCGGGCGCGCTGCTCGTCCGAGCCCCAGGTCACGACCGGATACTGCGAGAGGATGTGGACCGAGAGGGTCACGGCCGTCGCCATATCGGCAGCGCCGAGCTCCTCCATGACCAGCGTCCAGGCGAGATAGCTGAACCCGGCGCCCCCGACGGCCTCCGGGATCGGCGCGGCCGTGAACCCCAGCTCGCCCATCCGGGTGAAGATCGACCGATCGAACCGCTCGGCCTCGTCGCGCTCGATCGCCGTCGAGGCGACCTCACGCTCCGCGAATTCCCGCGCCGTCGCCTGGAGGAGGCGTTCCTCGGTGGTCAGCGAACCGCTCAATGCTCGTCCCTCGGGTAGGTGTAGAAGCCCTTGCCCGTCTTCTGGCCGAGATCGCCGGCCGCCACGAGCCGTTCGAGGACGTGCGGGGGATGCAGGTGCTCGAGGCCGAGCCCGTCCTCGAGGACACGCATGATCTGGAGGCAGACATCGAGGCCGATGAAGTCCGCGAGCTCGAGCGGACCCATCGGGTGGTTCAGGCCGACGCGGGCCCCCGCGTCGATGTCCTCGGCGGTCCCGATCCCCTGCTCGAAGGCCCGCATCGCCTCGGCGAGGAACGGCATGAGGATCCGATTGACGATGAAGCCGGGCCGATCCTCGGACACGATGACCTGCTTGCCGAGCTCTGTGGACAGGGCCCGGACCGCCGCGACGGTCGCTTCCGAGGTGTCCCTGCCGCGGATCAGCTCGACGAGCGGCATGACCGGTACCGGGCTGAAGAAGTGCATCCCGAGGAAGCGCGACCGCCGGTCCTGCTGGACCGCATCCGCGAGCACGTGGATCGAGATGGAGCTGGTGTTCGAGGCGAAGATCGCCGACGACCTGGCGCGCTCGTCGAGCTGACGCCAGAGCGCCTGCTTCACGGCGACATCCTCGAACACGGCCTCGATGACGACGTCGGCGTCGCGGACGTCTTCGATATCCGCGGTCGCCTGGACCCGACCGACGATCGCGTCGCGTTCCTCGGCGGTGAGGCGCTCCTTGGCGACCGCCCGGTCGAGGTTGGCGGCGATCCGATCACGGCCGGCCTCGGCGCGGGTGGGGTCTGGCTCGTAGAGCAACACGGCCTTGCCGATCGCCGCGTGGACCTGGGCGATCCCGTGGCCCATCAGCCCCGCACCCGCCACGAAGACCCGCTCGATCGTCACCCGGGGAGCCTACTCGGTGTGGTCGGCGCAGGGCGGATCAACGTCCCGCGACGGACCAGGAGGAGGGCGCTGCCGCCGAGCGCGATCGCCCCCGAGGCGAGGAAGATGCCGCCGAACCCGATGACGCCCACCGCAAGCCCGAGCAGTGCCGGCGCGACGCCGAACGAGAGGTCGACGAACGCGGTCGTCGTCCCGACGACGGTCCCGCGTTCGGTCTCGTCCACGCGGGCGACCGCGAGCGCGAGGAGCGCCGGAAAGAGGAACGCGATGCCGGTCGCGAACACGGCAGTCCCGAGGTACACGCCGACCGGGTTCGGCACAAGCCCGAGGATCGTGAGTCCCACCGCGGAACCCACGAGGGCGAACCCCGACAGCCGAGCGGCGCCGAGCTGATCGGGCAGCTTCGAGAACACGATCCGCAACGAGATCACGATGAGCGCGTACAGCGCCAGGGCCGGCCCCGCGCCGGCCATCCCGAGCTCGGTCGCGTACAGCGGGATGAACGCCAGGAAACCGGCCATGCCCCACATCCCGGTCATGATCAGGATCCCCGGGAAGATCCCAGCCGGATGGATCAGCCGGGTCCGGGGCCGACGCTCCCCCGCGACACGCGGCCGCAGCGCCGAGGGCGCCGTCTCGGGCACGAGCAGCGAGAGCCCCGTCGCAACGGCCGCCATCGCGGCTGCCCCGATCCAGACGGCGGCGAAACCGCCCCAGGCCAGGATCGTCTCGCCGACGACCGGCCCGATCGCGAGGCCCAGGTAGAGGGCCAGCGAACCGATGTTGATGGCCTCGCCACGGCGCTCCGGCGGCGCGAGGTCGCTGATCGCCGCAACGGCGGCGACGAAGAAGAACGCCTCCGCGATGCCGAGCAGCGATCGGGCGACCACGAACAGCGGCAGCGTGTCCGCCGCGAGATGCAGCACGAGCGCCCCGACCGTGAGCACGCCACCGAGGATCAGCAGCGGCCGGCGGCCGAACCTGTCCGACGCCCAGCCGACCACCGGTCGAAGCAACAGCGCCGCGATGGCGAATGCCCCGATCGAGATGCCGACGCCGGTCGCGTCGGCCCCGAGCGGTCCCGCCGCGAACCGCGATGCGACAGGGAGGACCGTGCCGCCCGCGCTGAAGAACACCAGGGCGGCCACGAACAGCGCCCCGAATGCCGGTGTGAACAGTCGCGGCTGGGCCGCCGGACGGTGTCGTGGGTCCACGAGCGAAGCCTACCGTCGTGGCGTGCCTATCGCGTGCTAGGAGGCGGCACGCTCGAGCGGATAGACGAACACCTGGACGTCCAGCGGCGCGGTGACCGAACCGAAGACGCCCCGCGGTGCGCCCCGCAGCTCGTGGTCGAAGAACGCCCGGCTGAATCCGCGGGCGATGGTGATGACGCCGTCCGCGGTGCTGGCCGTCGGCACCACCCGCGGCTCGAACATCGCACCGTCGGTGAACTGGTCGTGCGCCGCGGCCGGGATCACGACGCGGAACGTCCCAGCCCCGCCAGCCTCGAAGAGCTCGGCGAGCCGCGGATGGATCTCGGTCTCCTTGGTGAGGAACAGGAACGGTTTGGAGGGCGCGCTGGGGTCCTGCCGCGCGGAGAACGGCCCGCCGGCGAGCTGGCCGTCGATGTTGGCGCAGGCATCGACCCGCGCGTCCGCACACGCTCCCGCGGCCGCGATCCCGCCGTTGGAGTGCCCGATGACGCCGATCCGCGACAGGTCCAGGTGACCGGCGAGCGGTGCCAGGCCGGCCGCGTGTGTCTCGAGGCGGTCGAGCACGAACCGGATGTCCGCGATCCGCTCGTCGATCTTCGCCGGGACCACAGCGGCCGCTTCGCTCAGCGGCGGGTCGCCTGGATAGACCGCTACCCCGCCGCCGACCTCGACAGCCGCGACCTGGTAGGGATGGTCGATCCCGATCACGACGTAGCCGTGGCTCGCAAGGTCCTCGGCGAGCGCGCCGTAGAACTCGACGTTGGTCGCGTTTCCCGGGGACAGCAGGACCACCGGGGCGGGCTGATCGATCGCAGGCTCGGCCGCGGCACGGGCCGGGTCGGCGATCAGCGCCAGGCCGGAGACCTCGAGCTGGCTGACCTCGCCACTCGCGACGAGTCCGTCCGCGATCGTGTCCAGATCGGACACGTAGTGCGCAGGCGTGCCGGTGCCCTGGGTCGCGGGGTACCAGGCCACGATCCGGAGGTGGCGCGGCCCGTCGATGCCGATGGTCGCCGAGGCCGGACGCGTGGCGTCCTCGAGCAGCGAGCCCAGCTTCCCGACGGCGAACGAGCCGGTGGGGTCCGGGAGTCGCAGATGGGTCAGGGTCGATCCAGCCGTCGAGAGGACGAGGGCGGCGATGGCGACAGCGACGACGAGGATCACCCGACGTCGGGAGGGCAGACCCGGTCGGCGACCGGTCGTCCTGCCCGCGAACCCATCGGGTGTGGCGGTGAGCGCCTGCGTCATGACCGCCCGACGGTCGATCCGGTCGATCGGTTCCCCTGCGGCTCATCGGCCGCGATGACCCCGCCGAGCGTCGCGAGCAGGCGATCGGCCGCGGCGTAGGGATCGAGCTCATGCGCGGCGACCTCCTCGAGGAGGCGCTCCGTATCGGTTCGCCGTTCCGGCCCGACCAGCGAGGCACGGAGTCGCTCGCCGAGGATCGCCCAGACCTGGGCCTCGGCTCGGGCGAGTCGCGCGCGCGCCGAGCCGGGACCCTCGCGACCCGCCGCCCGGTGGCGGTCCAGCGCGGCCAGGAGCTCCGGCACGCCCTCGCCGGTCGCGGCGGTCGTGATGAGCACCTCCGGACGCTTCGGCTGCGGCCGGTCCGGTCGGCGCCCCTGCGGCCCCGCGGCCGACGGACGGCACAAGCATCGCCCGGAGTTGCGCGGCGGTCCGTTGCGCACCGGGCTTGTCGCCCTTGTTCACGACGACCAGGTCGGCGACCTCCAGCAGTCCCGCCTTGATCGCCTGGACCTCGTCGCCCATCTCGGGCGACTCGAGCACGACCGTGGTGTCCGCCGCGGCCGCCACCTCGACCTCACTCTGGCCGGTCCCCACGGTCTCGATGAAGAGCAGGTCGAACCCGCACGCGTCCAGGACGGCCGCCGCCGCGCTCGACGTGGACGCCAGCCCGCCCGCATGACCGCGCGAGGCCATCGAGCGGATGAAGACGTCGCGGTCCTCGGCGTACGCCTGCATCCGGACCCGGTCGCCGAGCAGCGCCCCGCCCGTGATCGGCGACGACGGATCGACCGCGATCACCGCCACGGTCCGGCCCGCCTTGCGGACCTCGGCGATCATCGCCGCGACGAGCGTCGATTTCCCGGCACCGGGCGGACCCGTGATCCCGACGATGTGCGCTCGACCGGCCAGCGGGTAGAGGCGGCGCAGGGCGACCTCGGCGACCGGCGTCCGGTTCTCGACGGCGGTCAGCAACCGCGCGGTGGCGAGCCGATCGCCGGCGATCGCCGCATCGACGAGCGCCGACGCCTTGGACCCGGCGACCTCCCCCACCCTACTCGCGCGGTCGCGCGTTGGCCCGCAGGTAGTCGGCGACCTGCGCGATCGTCGTGCCCGGTCCGAAGACCTCGGCGACGCCGGCGGACTTGAGTGCGGCCACGTCGTCGTCGGGGATGATCCCGCCGACCGTGACCAGCACATCGGCCATGCCCTGGTCGGTCAACAGCCGCGTGACCCGCGGCACCAGGGTCATGTGCGCGCCGGACAGGATCGACAGGCCGACGACGTCGACATCCTCCTGGAGCGCCGCGGTCGCGATCATCTCGGGCGTCTGGCGCAGGCCGGTGTACACGACCTCGAACCCCTCGTCACGGAGGCCCCGCGCGAGCACCTTGGCGCCCCGGTCGTGCCCATCGAGGCCGGGCTTGGCGATGAGCACCTTGAGCGGTCTGTCCGTCATGGCCGGGATTGTAGGCCCGCGAGGCCGGCCGGCGACCGACCTCGACGGACCGGAATGGGTCAGCGGCGGATCCGGAGGACCTCGCCGCCACCCACCGAGGTGCTGAGATTCGTGACGTAGATCGTTCCTTGTCGGCTGACCGCGACCCCACCGGGCGTATCGAGCTTGCCGGCAGCGATCTCGGTCTTGTGGCCACGCTTGACGCGCCACAGCGCGCCGGTGGTATCGCCACCGCTGAACAGGTTGAACACGCCCGCCTTCACGATCTCGATCACGTACAGCTCACCGCGCGGCCCGAAATCGAGCGAGACGATCGAGGTGAAGCCATCGGCGAAGAGGGTGCACGGGCCGTGCTTGGCGGTCGGGTCGCAGACGACGTTGCGAGCCCGCGGCGAGATGCGCCAGATGCGCGACGCGCCCGGCGTGAACGGGAAGCCCTTCAGCTCACCGACATACCAGTAGCCATCGGGCCCCACGGCGACGCCCGTCGGCACCGCTTCGGCGGGCACCTCCGGCGGCAGGCCGAATTCGGCCGGCAGGTGCGACGTTCCGACGATGGCATTGGGGAACTTGGCCACCGTCTTGACCCGGCCCTTGCTGTCGACCAGCAGCAGCTCGTTGCCACCCGCGTCGGTCACGAGGTGCTTGCCGTTCTTGAGCGAGACGAGGCCGTACACGTTCGTGTCGAACGGATTGGGCGGATCGTCGAGGTCCGTCAGGTCCGGGTGAGCGTTACGGAAGACCTGGAAATCGGTCCGGATCGCCTCCCCGCCCTGGGCGAGGCGCATCAACGACGAGAACCGCGGATCGACAGCCTGCGGGCCGCCCCCGACGATGCCGAAGACGCGGCTGTGCTGTCCGACGCCGACGTCGTGGACGCCGCTGACCTCGCCCTCAGGCGAGATGACCGACGGCAGGCCGACGCGATAGTCGCGAACGCCGCCCTTCGAGATGCGGATGATCTTGCCGCTGGTGCCATACCCGCCCGGGCCGCCCTGGCCCGCGAGCGCCACGAGGACGCGGCCGTGCCGGTCGACGGTCAGGCCCCGCGGGTTGTCCAGACCGGACGCGATCACCTTGACTTTGGCGTGTGGCCCCGACGCAGCCGCCGGCGCGGCCATCCCGAGCGATGCGAGCAGCAGCGCGACGAGCGCGACCGCCCACGCGGTACGACGACCTGGTCTCATCGGTCAAACCTCCCTTTGCCCGTGCCTTCCCAGACCCCGATCGACGACCATGCTACCCGGCCGCTCGCGTCGGGGCCCGCTCGTTCCGTTTGACGGGGCGGTCGCGGGACGATGAAGCCCCGGACCGGCGAACCGATCCGGGGCTCCGAGGCTGCGCGTGAGTTGAGTCAGGCGTTGGCGCGACCGAACGTGCGGGCCGCCAGCATCAGCGACAGGACCGCCAGGATCGCGGTCATCCCGACGCCGATCAGGATCTCTGGATCGCCCCACTGGCCGTTGAACAGCGACCGCGCGGCATCGACCGCGTGGGACAGCGGGCTGAGCGAGCTCAGGAACTGCAACCATTCAGGGGCCAGCGCCATCGGCAGCAGGATCCCGGACACGAGGAGCAGCGGCAAGGTCACCGCGTTGACCAGTGGCGCGAAGGCGTCCTCGCTCTTGAGGATCAACGCCGCGCTGTACGACAGCGGCGCGGTCACCAACCCGATCAGGACCAGCAGGCCCATGACGACCACGACGCCGGCCGGGTCCACCTCCAGGCCCAGCGGGATGGCCAGCACGATGAGCAGGACCGACTGGAACACCAGGATGACGACATCCCGGAGCGAACGACCGAGCAACATCGCGACCCGGCTCATCGGGGTGACGCGCATCCGCTCGATGACGCCGCTGCGCAGCTCGGCGATCAGTCCGAAGCCGCCGAACGCGGTCCCGAAGATCGCGATCTGGATGACCAAACCCGGGACGAACCAGTTGAAGGCGTTGGTCCCGGTCCCGGCCGCCTGGGTCGCTCCTTCGAGCAGCGGCCCGAACAGGAACAGATACAGGACCGGTAGCATCATCCCGAAGATGATCCAGACCGGCTGACGGATGGTCAGCCAGAGCGATCGGTGGAAGATCAGCCACGTGTCGCGCACGGCACTCACGAATGGGCTCCTCGCGGTCGAGGTGTGGGGAAGGGTTCGGGCGAAGGTGTCGGCGCTCATGCTGCGGGCTCCTCTCGAAGGGATCGACCGGTCTGGCGAAGGAAGACGTCGTCGAGGCTCGGCCGAGCCAACGTCAGGGTCTGGGCACGCAACCCGGCGTTGTCGAGTGCCCGGATGAGCTCCGGCACGGCGCTGTCGCCCTGGTCCACGTACAGGCGGATGAGGCCGTCCTCGGCGCTCGCTTCACGGACGAACGACTGGCCACGGACGGTCTCGAGCACGCGGTCCTGGTCGCCATCGATGCCGAGGGTCACGACGTCGCCGGCCACCTGGCGCTTGAGCTCGTCGGCGGTGCCCTCGGCCACGATCAAGCCGTGGTCGATGATGGCCAGGCGGTCGGCGAGGGCGTCCGCCTCCTCGAGGTAGTGGGTCGTCAGGAAGACGGTGGTGCCCTGTTCGCGGAGCGCCCGGATCTCGTCCCACATGCGCGCCCGCGCCTGGGGATCGAGGCCGGTCGTGGGCTCGTCGAGGAACAGGACGGACGGCCGGTGCACGATGCCGAGCCCGACATCGAGCCGGCGGCGCATCCCGCCCGAGTACGACCCGGTCGGACGATCGGCCGCGGCCGTCAGGTCGAGGATCTCGAGCACCTCGCTCGCGCGTCGCGTCGCGGTCGTCTTGTCCATGCCGTAGAGCCGGCCCTGGAGGACGAGCTCGCCGCGACCGGTCTCGGCCGGGTCGGTGGACCCGCCCTGCGGCACGTACCCGATACGCCGGCGGACCTCTTGCGGGTGCCTGGCGAGATCGACGCCGGCGACGGTGGCCTGCCCGCCCGACGGCAGGAGGAGGGTCGCGAGCATCCGCAGGGTCGTGGTCTTGCCGGCCCCGTTGGGTCCGAGGAATCCGAAGATCTCGCTCGCCCCGACGCTCAGGTCCACGCCCCGCACGGCCTCGACGGTGGCGCTGCGCGTCTTGAAGGTCCGACGCAGTCCCTTCGTCTCGATCATCGGCCCGCCGGGGCCCGTCGTGGTCGTCATCGCATCGCTCCTGCAGTGCCCTATGCTGGGTCCCGGCCACTTGCACGGTTCGCCCACGTGGGTCATTATCTGCGCAGTGCAGATATTCACCCACACAGAGGCACATGTCAACATGGACAAACGGCAGGGCATCGAAGGCGTCGTCCGGGCCCTTCGACGCGTCAACTTCCAGGGCTCGATCTTCGGCCAGACCATCGCGATCCGGCTGGGCCTCTCGGAGTCCGACATCGATGCCCTCGAGCTGCTGATCGACACGGGCGCGGCCACCGCCGGCAAGCTGTCGGAGGTCATGGGCCTCACGTCGGGTGCGGTCACGCGGGTCGTGGACCGGCTGGAGCAGGCGGGCTACGTCCGGCGGGTCACCGACCCGGCCGACCGCCGGCGGGTCGTCATCGAGGTCGTCCCGGAGCGCGTCGCGACCATCGAGTCGCTGCTCGATTCGCTCGAGCGGGCGGCCGCCGCAGAGGTCGACCGCTACTCCCCGGAGCAGCTGGCGACGATCAACGACTTCCTCTCGCGGATGGCCGACCTCACCCAGGCCGAATTGGCCGCGCGCCTGCGAACCCTGACCGAGGACGACGCCTCCGAGCCGACCGGCCCGGCCGAGCACTCGGCGCCGCTGGCCGGTCTCTCGAGCGCACGGCTGATGTTCCGCTCGGGCGCGCAGGAGCTGCGGCTCCGGTCCGGCCGCTCGGCCGCGGAGCTCTACCGCGCCCGCTTCGACGGGGCGACGCCGCAGGTCCGGGTCCGTGATGGCCGGGTGCTCGTCCAGTACCGCGGCATCCCGTTCGACTGGCGGAAGCGCGTCGCCACCATCGGGCTCAACCCGTCCATCCCGTGGAGCCTCGAGGTCGTCGGCGGCGTCACCCGGGTCGAGGCCGACCTGCGCGAGATCGACGTCCGTCGCTTCGACCTGATCGGCGGCTCGGAGCGGATCCAGGCTCGAGCTCGGGCAGCCGACGGGCGACGTCCCGATCCGGATCGTGGGCGGGGCGAAGACCATCCGGCTCGAGCGGCCAGCGGGCGTGCCGGTCCGCGTCAGGGTCATGGGCGAAGTCGGCCAGGTCGAGGTCGACCGCCAGTCGTACGGTTCGAAGAGCGGCGACACGTCGGTGGAGACGCGCGGCTGGACCGACACGGGCGACCGGTTCTCGGTCGAGGTGGTCGGCGGCGTCAAGACCATGACGGTCGTCGAGCGCCGCTAGCCGGCCGGCCGTCGCGCCTCAGCCGCGGAGACGGTCCACGGTCTGGGCGGCACGGCGCAGACGCGTCTCGGGTCGTTTCGCCTCGGCGACGTGCTCCGCGTACTCGCGTCGATGGGACGGCGCCAGGGCCTCGAACGCGGCCTTGGCCGCGGCGTCGGCGGCGAGCGCCTCGACCAGCTCCGGCGGCAGGACGACGTCCGCCGAACGCGAGCGCTCGTCGCGCTCGAGGTCGAACTCGACCGCGTCGCCGGCGTCCTTGCCGAGCGGCGTTCGCGTGGCCTTGTTGACGACCATCACGACCTTGCGACCCTCTTCCTCGAAGAAATAGGGCATGACCTGGTTCTTGAAGGGCCGGCCGTCGATGGTGCCGACGACCGACGTCCGCCCGGTCGCCCGAAGGGCCTCGACGGCCTCCGGCGGGATGTCGACGTACGTCCCGCCCTCGATCGGCCGGAGCACCGCCGTGAAGCGGATCCGGCTCATGGCGTGGGTGACCGCCGTTCGATGTGGGCGAAGAACTCGGCCCGGGTCCGGTCACGGCTCCGGAAGAGGCCGAGGACTGACGAGGTGGTCATGATCGTGCCGGGCTTGCGGACGCCGCGCATCACCGCGCACAGGTGCGAGGCCTCGAGCACGACGCCGACCCCCTGGGGCGCCAGGCGATCCTGCAGGAACTCGGCGATCTGCTGGGTGAGCCGCTCCTGGACCTGGAGCCGGCGCGCGTACATCTCGACGACGCGCGGGATCTTCGAAAGCCCGATGACTCGCCCCTTCGGGATGTAGGCCACGGCGGCGGTCCCGAAGAACGGCAGCAGGTGGTGCTCGCACAGCGAGTAGAACGGGATGTCCTTGACGACCACCATCTCGCTGTAGTCGACGTCGAAGATCGCGCCAGTTGATCAGCCGCTCGGGATCGACGTGGTAGCCGGCCGTCAGCTCCGTGTACATCCGATGGACCCGCTCGGGCGTGCCGAGCAGACCCTGTCGGTCGGGGTCCTCGCCGATCTCGATGAGGATCTCGCGAACCGCGGCCTCGACCCGGCCGTTGTCGCCGTCGTGCCGGCCGGCACCCTCGATGAGCGACCTCGGCGCCGCCGGGCTCCTCGCCGATCTCGGTCTCGATCTCGTTGACGATCGCGCGGACGTGGCTCGGCAGGTCGGTCGGGCTGGACATCGGGACGGCGATCTCCTGTGCAGGTCGCGATGGTACGTCGGACGCTGCCAGGCCGCGGCCGTGGCCCATCCGTGCCTCGATCACCAGCGGGAAGTCCTGCCCCGGACATGCCACCTCTGTCGCATTTCGGCGACACCGAACCTGCTGCTAGGCTCGGCCCATGGTTCGCCGTCGTGCGCAGACCGCCCTCGCGATCGTCTCCATGCTGGCTGTGGCCGGTTGTGGCAGCGCGGCCGTCGCATCGGTCCAGCCGACCCCGTCGCCCACGGTCGGCGTGACCCCGATCCCGACGCCACGCCCCACGCCACGCCCGGTGCGCACTGCGCCACCGACGCCCCGCCCCAGCGCGACACCAGTGCCCACCCCGGTCGTCGTGACTCCGGAGGGCAACGCGGCGCGAGAAGGCTTCGTGGCGTTCGCGGGGAACGAACGCATCCCGTTCCACCTGGTCCTCACGTCCCGGGTCGAGGTCCTCGCGGAGCCCGTCACCATCCGGCTGGTCCTCGACATCTCCGGGACCGGGGACATGGCCGGTCAGATCGCGACCAAGGCCGTCGACGTGACCGACACCGCGGACCTGGTCATCGTCGGCGGGCGGCAGTTCGTCCGCCTGTCGGGCCAGGAGTGGGTCGAGCTGTCGGGCGATCCGGCGAACGCCAACCCGCTCGGCGAGGTGCCGCTGGACAAGGCGGTCTGGGTCGGCTTGGACACCATCGACGGAAAGGCGCTCCATCACCTCCGGATCGACGATCCATCAGTCGTCGGTGCCTCGAACACCGACACCACTGGCATCTCGGACCTCCATGTCGAGACCGGCGTGATGGACTTCTGGGTGACCGACGGCGGGACGCCCGTCACGGCGAGGTTCCGGATCCTCGGTACCGCGATCGCGCGCAACCAGCAGACCGTCCTCTCCGTCGTCGGCCGCTACGAGTTCTCCGACGTCGGCAAGGCCGTCACGATCGTGGCGCCGACGGGCTGAACCCGCGCCACCGTCGCGACGGCGTCGGCTCCTCCCTCAGACGACCGACCCGCCCTCGGTGAAGCCGGCCGCCGGCAGCGGATCGAATGGCCGGCCCTCGGCGCCCCGGAGCCAGGCGCGCGCGTTCTCGCCCAGCGACGGCCGATGGTAGCCACCCTCCTGGAGGATCACGAGTCGCCGGCCGAGCGCCGCGACCCGCCGCCCGACCTCGTGGTACACCTCGGTGGTCAGGGCGAAGTCGCCGATCGGGTCGAGCCCGTACGTGTCGAACCCGAGCGACACCACGACGACCGAGCCCGGGACCTCACCGATCGCGGCCACCGCCTGGTCCGTCGCCTCGAGGTAGTCCGCGTTGGTCGCCCCGGCCCGGAGCGGGATGTTCAGGTTCTCCCCCGCTCCATCGCCCTCGCCGGTCTCGTCGGCGCGACCGAGGAAATACGGGTAGGCACGCTGCGGGTCGGCATGGATCGAGACGTAGCGCACGTCGCCGCGTCGCCAGAAGATCTGCTGGCTGCCGTTGCCGTGGTGGTAGTCCACATCGATGATCGCGACCCGCTCGCCTGTCCGCTGGGTGATGGCCTCTGCCGCGATCGCCGCGTTGTTGAAGAAGCAGTAGCCGCCGTACATCGAGCGCGCGGCGTGGTGCCCGGGCGGCCGGCACAGTCCGTACGCGACCGTGGCGCCATCGAGGACGAGATCGACGGTCGTGAGGGCCACGTCGACGGCCGCGCGCGCTGCCGGGTACGTGCCGGCGACCAGCGGCGCCGCCGAATCGAGGCCCCAGAACCCGGCTCGACCGGCCGCGTGCTCCGGTTCGCGGACCAGGCGCGTCACGGCCTCCGCGCTCATCCCCTCGAACATCGAGTGGTTCGGGTACGTGTCGGCAGAGAGGAACGCGACGGGGAGGGCCTGTCGACGAACCTCCGACCAGGCGACCTCCAGGAACCGCAGGAGCCCCGGATCGTGGACCGCCGTGATCGGGGTCTCGCCGTGCTCGGTCGGCGCGATCGTCTCGAAGCCTCCGTCCGCCTCGAGCGCTCGCCGGATGATCTCGGCCCGCTCCGCGACCTCGTTCGCCGGGATGGCCTCGCCCATGAACGTCTCGAGCGTGATGTCGTGGCCGAGATGGGCCGGCGTGTAGACGACCTGCATCGGATCCCTCAGTCCCGGGTCAAGCCCGCGACCCCCAGGATCGCCGCGCTGACCGCATCGGGACGGTAGCGCATCAGGTTGTGCCCGTCGTGCCGGAACGACACCGTCTCGAGGGGCGGGTTGCCGGCCGCCGTCCGCGCCGCCCCGGCGGCTGCGAGGGCGCGGTCCCGCGCCCCGGGCGCGTCGTCAGCTGACCCGGCCGCAACGAGCACGACCACGGGTGTTTCGATCGACGGGCACCGTGGCGATCGGGTCGTAGGCGAACATCGTGCGGACACACGCGCCGAGCACGTGCGGTCGCGTGACGGGGACGACGCGTCCGGCGTGCGTCTCGACGACCGTCGCGCGCGCGGCCGATTCCTGGTCCGCGTCCCAGGTCGCCGGGTCGAAGGCCGCACGATCGGCGAGGAACGCCGTCATCGATCGAAGCACCTCGGGCGGCTCGTCGAGGCCGCGCAGGAACCCCTCGACATCCAGGCCGGTCGAGGCCTCCAGGGACTCCCAGCCGCCGTCGACCAGGACCACCCCGGCGCACCGCTCGCCGAGGACGATCGCGGCTTCTGCCGCGACCATCGCCCCGAACCCGTGGCCGGCCACGACGACCCGGTCATCCGGTTCCACCAGGAGGCCGGACCCCTCGGCCACCGCGACCGCGTCGCGGGCCAGCTCGGCGAGGTCGTACGCGCCGTCCTCGGTCGGCGAATCCGAGAGGCCGTGGCCGCGCAGGTCCATGGCCACGACGTGGCACACGGCACGCAACCGCCGCGCCACCGGCGTCCAGGTCCAGGCCGTCGTCGAGAGCCCGTGGATGAGCAGGACACTCGGCCCCGCCAGCGCGGTGGGATCGGTCGGGCCGCCCCAGTCGAGGAAATGGATCCGGTCCCCTGAATCGGCGGTGACGATGAAGCCCTGGGGCTCGGCTGTCGGGTCCGGCGCCGGGACGATGTCGGTCGGTGGCTCCATCGAGCCTAGGATACGGGCGCCATGGTCAAGCGCCGCCGGGGCGCGCGCAGCGCCCCGCAACGAGCCTCCCGCCACCGTCCCTTCGAGGAACTGGTCGACCGCGCCCTGGCCGCGATCCCGATGCCCTTCGCCGAGGCCCTCGACGAGGTCGCGATCGTCATCGAGGACGAGCCCACGGCCGACCAGCTCGGCGACGCCGAATCGGATCCCGATGCGACGCTCTACGGGATCTACGAGGGCGTGCCCCGGACCGATTGGGGCGCCGATTGGGCGCCGGTCCCCAACCGGATCACGCTCTTCCGGTTGCCCCTGGAGGCCGATTTCGCCGATCCCGACGAGCTCGAGGACGAGGTCTGGATCACGGTCGTCCACGAGTTGGCCCACCACCTGGGAATCGACGACACCAGGCTCCATGAGCTGGGCGTCGACTGAGGCTCAGCGCAGCAGGAGGACCGCGACCAGGGCCAGCATCGCCCAGCCGATGCCGATCATCGTGCGCATCCCCAACCCGAACAGCCGGAAGGGCCTGCCCGCGCGTGGCCGGTCCGGCGCGTGGTCGCCGCCCGGCCGTACGTGATCGAGACCGATCGTCGCGTGGGTCAGACCCACGAACATCACGACCTGCGGCGCGAGCGCGATGGCCGTGACGGTGTAGATGAGCGTTCCCAGGGCGAACGTCGCGGCGCCGATCCCGAGCGTGACGAGGATCAGGCCCGCCGGCCCGGAACCTGCCCCGAGGCCGAGGGCGTCGAGCAGCCGGAGCGCGATATCGAGGCCGGCGCTCGAGCCCGAGAAGGATCAACAAGCCGGTGGTCGTCTCGACCAGGGCCACGACCACGGCGGCGATCTTGCGGGCCCGGAACAGCCGGAACGATCGGCGCAGCGCTTCGAACGGGTCCACATCCCCGAGGACGACGCCGGCGAGCATGTACGCCAGCGGCGCCCCCAGGAGCGCGGTGAGGGCGACCGATACGACGACCGTCACCTCGTCGGTCATGTTGAACACGTCGGCCAGCACGGCCTCAACGGCGCCCTGGAGCAGGGCCAACGGCACGCCGGCGACGATCGAGGCAAGGACCGCCCGCCAGAACACCATCCGTGACCGGGCGAGCGCCTCCCGGACGGTCAGCGGCCGACCGGCCAGCCGGCCGCCAAGGATCGCCGCCGCCATCGTCCGGCTTTCGACGAGCGCGACGAATCCGCCGATGACCGCCGGGATGGCAAGCAGTCCGTACCAGGCGCCGGCCCCAGCTGCCATGAGCGCCTCTCCCTCGCGCACGGTGCGGTGGAGGGTCCCCACCTCGACGAACCAGCTGGCCAGGGCGATCGGGCCGACGGTCCCGAGGGCGACCGCCCCGATGTAGAACGACGCGGCGCGCATCTCGTCGGAGGCCCGGGACAGGAGGTCGAAGCTGGCCCCGACGAGGCGGCGCGTCGATTCGAGCGGAGGGGCCGGGCGCGTCGGGGCGACGTGGTCCACGGCGACCGGTGGCGGCGGTTCGTCGGCCGGCGGCGGTTCGGGTCGGCCGGCGGCGGTTCGTCGGCCGGCGGCGGTTCGTCGGTCACGCAGCCGCCCCGGGCAACGTGCCCGCGGCATCGAGCAGCTCGCCGAGCCGGCCGATCTCCACGTTGCCACCCGACAGCACGACCGCGACCCGCTCCCCGTCCCTGATCGGCACGCGGCCGGCCAGGACCGCGGCGAGTGCCGCAGCACCGGCCGGCTCCAGGAGCTGCTTGCCGCGCTCGAGCATGAACCGCAGGCCGGCCAGGATCGTGGGGTCGTCGAGCAGGACGATGCCGTCGAGATGGCGGCGGGCCATCGCGAGCGTCCACGCTCCCGCGAACGGCGCCCCCAGCCCGTCGGCGATGCTCTCGGGCTGGATCCGGACGACCTCACCGCGCTCGAGGGCCAGCGAGAGCGCATTCGAACGTTCCGGCTCCACGCCGTAGACCCGCGCACTCGGGCGGCGGCCTTTGACCGCGGCCGCGATGCCGCTGATCAGGCCGCCGCCGCCCACGCCGACGACGACCACGTCGACGTCGGGCAGGTCCTCGACCAACTCCAGACCGGCAGTGCCGTGGCCGGCGATGACCATGGGGTCGTCGAACGGGTGGCAGTACGTCAGCCCCTCGGCGTCGCGGATGCGCTCCATCTCGGCGAGGGCCTCACCGACGTGGGCCCCGTGCAGGATGACCCGGGCGCCGTAGCCGCGGCAGGCGTCGACCTTCGAGCGGACCGCGCCGGCCGGCATGACGACGGTCACCGGCACGCCCGCCGCCCGGCCCGCCCAGGCGTAGGCCTGGCCCGCGTTGCCGGCCGAGAGCGTGATCGCGCCGCGCGCGCGGGCGTCGGGACTCAGCGTGGCGATCCGGTTCGACATCCCGCGCGCCTTGAAGGATCCCGTCTTCTGGAGATGCTCCGCCTTCAGGTACAGGCGCTCGTCGGCGAGGTGGATGCCCGATGACGCCGTCACCCAGGCAGCGGCCGTCGAGGACGAAAGCAGCGGGGTCCGATGCACGAGCCCGCCGATCCGGTCGCGGGCGGCCTCGATCTCCCCGATCGGAACGTCGAGCGTGGCATTCGGGTCCGACATGGGCGGGAGTATGGCGCGCCGGCCACGGCCACGGGACCGCGGATGTCATTTGCGAGTTTGCGCAAGTACTGATACCGTTGACGGGTGTTGGACTACCTTCCGGTCTCGGCCGAGGTCGATCGTGAGCGGTATGCCGCGATCGGCCGGGCATTGGCGGACCCGAAGCGCCTGTGCGTCCTCGAGTCACTCGCCATCGGCGAGCTGTCCGTCAGCGACCTCAGCAACCGGGTCGGCTGCCAGGTACCCAACATGAGCCAGCACCTCGCGGTGCTGCGCAACGTCGGGTTGGTGACCAGTCGTCGAGACGGCAACGCCATCCTGTACCGCCTCGCGGACCCTCGGGTCCTCGAGGCCTACCGACTCATCCAGGACATCGCTCGCCAAGCGAGCGCGTAACACCCGGCCCAGCCCGGGTCTCGGATCTCGCCGGAGGGCGGGAGGAAGGGACTGATCCACATGGCGGAGATCAAGGTCGCGACGGACGCGAACTTCGAAGAATTGGTATTGAAGGCGGAGCGTCCCGTCGTGGTCGACTTCTGGGCCGCCTGGTGCGGGCCCTGCAAGATGGTCGCGCCCGAGATGGAGAAGCTCGCCGCCAAGTACGACGGCTCCGTCGACGTCGTGAAGGTCGACGTCGATGCGAACCCGCGCCTCTCCCAGGCGTTCAACATCCTGAGCATCCCGACGATCGCCTTCTTCAAGCCCGGCGCCCAGCCGCAGGGCGTTGTCGGCTTCCGGCCGCTCGAGCAGCTCGAGCAGCAGTTCGGTCTCGCCGAGTTCGTGACGGCCGACGCCGAGTAGTCCTCCCCGCCGCACGCACCGACCCCGGTCTCGCGACCGGGGTCGTTCGATTCCGACGCCGTGGTCGTCGGCCCGGCTCAGGCGCCTCGGGCGCGACGGGCGGCCGACCCGAGCCACGCCACCGCGCGGTCGGCGGCATGCGGGTCGAGCGTCGCCGGGGTGAAGCGCACCCAGTCGGGTCCGCGTTCCGAGCTGGAGGTGTCGGGCGTTCGTTGCGCCGCGAGCGCGACGGCAGGATCCAGCCGGAACTCGGCGGTCGATCCATCGGCCGAGACCGTCGCCACCGTCGTCGTCCCGACCGCGAACGCCGTCCCGCCGGCCGGCACCGCGGTCACGTCGACCCCGTCCTCGGCGGCCGCTGCGACCAGGAGCTCGCCGAGGGTCACCGCCCCGCCGCCGTGAGGATCGCCTCGAGGTCCTCCAGGTGGTCCTCGTAGTGGTGGACGGTCTCGCTGTGCAGCGACTTCATGTGCTCCGCGTGCTTGACCCAGCGCGTCTCCGGCACGACCGTCAACGTCCCGCGCAGCTCGCCCGGCTGGGTCCGGAACCGGTCGCGCAGCTCGTCGAGCGGGAGGGCCGCCCACTGCGCCTGGATCTCGGCATTGACGACTTCGCCGCCGCGACCCTTCCAGTCGGCATCGACCCTGGCGATCGTCGGACTCGATTCCCCCAACGCCAACTCCCGGGCGATGTCGAGGGCGACGGCCTGCCACGCCGACATGTGCGCCATCAGGTCGCGCGCCGACCAGCCATGGGCCCCCGCCACCGCCACGGCCGCTTGTTCATCGGAGAGCTCGGCCAGGGCTTCGAACGGCGCCCAGGCATCGCGCTCCTCCTCGAGGAACTCGAGCGCATCGAGATACATCAGACAGCGACCGGCTCGCGGTATTCGCCGAAGGCCTCCCGCAGGACGCCGCACTGTTCACCGAGCGTGGCGTACGCGGCGGAGCACCGGATGAAGTGGGGCATGAGGTTGGTCTCGGACGAGCCGGGTCGCCGGGCGGCGTCGCGCAGGCCGGCCAGGGCGGCCCCGACCGCCTCGGCATCGCGCTCGCGGCGGGTCCGATCCAGCCGCGCCATGTGGGCCTCGAACGAACCCGCGGGCACCTGGAGGACGGGCACGCTCGTCACCTCGGAGGCATCCACGTAGGCGTTGACCCCGACGACCCGGCGCTCCCCGGCATCGAACTCCTGCTGGTAGCGATAGGCCGCGTCCGCGATCTCCCGCTGCGGGTAGCCCTCGGTGATGGCCGCGACCATGCCGCCCCGCCGGTCGATCTCATCGATGTACCGCCACACCTGGCGCTCCGTCTCGGCGGTGAGGGCCTCGACGAACCACGATCCGCCGAGCGGGTCGACCGTGGCGTCGACGCCGGTCTCCTCGGCGAGGATCTGTTGCTGGCGGAGGGCGAGCATGGCCGCCTCGGCGGTCGGTACCGCGAGGGCCTCGTCGTGCGCGTCGGTGTGCAGCGACTGCGTCCCGCCGAGCACCGCCGCCAGCGCCTGGATCGCGACCCGGGTCAGGTTGTTGAGCGGCTGCTGTGAGGTCAGCGAGACGCCGGCGGTCTGGGTATGGAAGCGCATCCAGGCGGAGCGCTCGTTCTCGGCCCCGTAGCGCTCGGTCATGAGCTTGTGCCAGATCCGCCGGGAGGCGCGGAACTTCGCGATCTCCTCGAAGAAGTCCGAGTGGGAGTTGAAGAAGAAGGACAGCCGGGGCGCGAAATCGTCCACACGAAGGCCACGCGCGATCGAGTCCTCGACATACGCCATCCCGTCCGCGATCGTGAACGCGAGCTCCTGGACGGCCGTCGAGCCCGCCTCGCGGATGTGGTAGCCGCTGATGCTCACGGTGTTCCAGCGCGGCATCTCCCGGGTCCCGAACTCGATCGTGTCGGTCACGAGGCGCATCGACGGTGCCGGCGGGAAGAGGTATTCCTTCTGGGCGATGAACTCCTTGAGGATGTCGTTCTGGGTGGTGCCCTCGAGCTGGGCCCGCGGCACGCCCGCCGCCTCCGCGGCCACGATGTACATCGCCCAGATCGGCGCGGCCGGGGAATTGATCGTCATCGAGGTCGAGACGCGCTCGAGCGGCAGGCCGGCGAGCAGCACCTCCATGTCGGCGAGGCTGCTGACCGCCACGCCGCACGTGCCGAACTCGCCTTCGGCCTCCGGATCGTCGGTGTCGTAGCCGTACAGCGTCGGCATGTCATAGGCGATCGAGAGTCCGGTCTGCCCGGCGTCGAGCAACTGGCGGAAACGCGCGTTCGTGTCCTCGGCCGCCCCGAACCCCGCGAACATGCGCATCGTCCAGAGCCGCGAGCGGTAGCCCGATGGATGGATGCCACGGGTGAACGGCGGCTCGCCCGGGAACCCGATATCGCGCCCCGGGTCGATCCCGTGCTCGTCGAGCGACCACGGCCCGTAGAGCCCGTCGATCGGCACGTCGCTGATCGTCGAGAAGCGCGGCTTGCGCTCCGACGCCCGCTCGATCGCGGGTCCCTGGCGATCGCGCTGCCAGGCGAGTCGGCGAGCGGCCCAGTCGGTCGGCCGGTCGGTCATGGCCGCGACTCTAGCACTCAGTCCTGGCCGAAGGCGGCGATCGCCTCCTCGATCCGCGGGTCGGGCAGGTCGTTGGTGATGACGACGTTGACGCGGTCGGCCTCGGCCGACGGCCAGACAACGACCGTCTGCAGCCGCTCCCCGGTCTTGGTGTCCAGCCGGTGGCCGGCGCGGCCGGCGATCGACGGCGATGTCACGTTCAGGACCTGGGTCCGGTTCGCCGCCCGGGCGCTCTCGGAGTAGAAGGTCGCCAGGGCATCGGCGGTCAGGCCGGGCGCCGTGAAGACCGCGAGCACGGCGGCGCGTTCCGCTCCGAACGACCAGGTGGCGCCGGCGAATCGGATCTCCGCGATGCCGGCGGACGCAAGCGAGCCGAGGGCCGGGCCGGAGCAGTGGCGCCCGGAGTCGAGTGTCCCGGGCCGCTCGTCACGGAACGTCGTCGGGACGAGGGCCTCCAGGTCCGGATAGGCGCCGGGCGCGGAACCGTCGGAGGCGCACGCTCCGGTCGGGTCGAACGAGACGGCAGGGGCGGCTGGTGCGCAGGCAGCCGAAAGGAACATCACCGCAGCGACGACGGCGAGCAGGGATCTGGGGGACATCGTGCACGATCGTACCCAAGACCGACGCGACGCGCCGCCGATGGTGCTTCCCTGCACCTGGTACTTCGGTACCAAAGTGGTGCGCGCGTGCGCCCGACCAAAGGGCCCCGGTCCGTGTGGGAGAAGGGTGCCATTGCCTCCGATGGCCAGTCGTCCTAATGTGCTGCCTACGCCGACCCGCGATCGTACCGGGACAACATCCTGGGGCGTCGGTCACGGAACCGGAGACGGACAAGCGATCGAGGAAGGTTCGATCGGGCGATCCCGGATCTGGATCACGAGCCGAATAACAGGTTCTTCGGCCAGCAGGCCTGGTGGACCGTCGGGACGGCAGCAGTCATCGCATCTCTTCAATCAGCGAACAGAACGCCCTCCGGTATCGGGGGGCGTTTTCGCGTCCGGCGCCGGTCAGGCCGAGCGGCCGGGGCGCTCCGGGGTCGGGCGTGAGCGGCGCAGGACGCCGCGCCGGTCCAGGTCGCCGCGGATGACCCTGGCGGCGGCCACGAGATCGGGGTCGCGCGTGACCGTGCCGGCCAGCCAATCGATGTACGACGGCTCGAAGGCGGCGATCTGGCCCAGCGTGTGCCCGTGGAATTTGCCGAACTCGACCATGTGGTTCGACGCGCGATCCAGCGACGGCGGCGTCGGGCGGCGGAAGTGACGGATCCGGCCCTTGACCGGCGGCCCGGTCGGCGTCGAGGCTCGTGGCGGCTCGCGATCCACCTGGCTGCCCCGGAGCGGCGGCTGCCCGGCCAGCGGCACCCGGCGAGAGGGGTTGCCGGCGACCTGGTTGCGAGGCCGGTACGTGGCGCTCATGTCCACCCGGCCGGTGACCGGCGGCGACGGCCTGGGCCGTGGCGGGCCACCACGCCGGGCGACCGACGCGTCGAACGGTGCGTCGCCATCGGCACCGCCGCGGCCCCGGCCCGATCCCTCGGTGCGGGTCAGCGCAGCGTAGGCATCGTTGATCTCGGCCATCTGGCGGGTCGCGACGCGCGAAGCCGCAGGGTCGTCGCCGGTCAGGTCGGGATGGTGCGCGCGCGCCAGCCGCCGCCAGGCCGCCTTGATCTGGGTCGCCGAGGCGCCGGCCGCGACGCCAAGGACTTCGTGCGGGTCGCGTTTCACCATCCAGCCAGTGTAGCGGCGCGTTTCCCGCTTCCCCGGCGCTTGACAGGGCCACGGTCCGTGCCGTCCCCTTCGCGTATGGGGAGAGTCCGTCGGGCCGGTCTGCTGGCGGCCGCAGCCGCCGTGCCGGCCGGGCTGGCCTATCGATTCGCGCTCGCCTACCGCGTCCGCGCTGGGTACCCGCGACAACACCCGCCGCATGTGACGCCCGACGCCCTCGGCCTGCCCTTCGAGACCACGACGGTGCGCTCGGCCGATCAGGACCTCCCAGCCTGGTTCATCCCGGCGCGGGGCGGGGCGCCCGGTCCGGGCGTCGTGCTCGTGCACGGCTGGGAATCCGCGCGGGACCGGACGCTGCCGATGGCCGTGTTCCTGCACGCGGCCGGCTTCCACTGCCTGACCTTCGACGTCCGCGGCCACGGCGCGAATCCGCCCGAGACCCTGCCGCTCAGTGCTGGCGAGTACGGCGCGGACACGCTGGCCGCCCTCGACGCCCTGCTCGCCCGACAGGAGGTCACCGCCGGTGGCCTGGTCGGTCACTCGCTTGGCGGGATCGGCGCCATCCTGGCGGCGGCCGCCGACCCGCGGACCGCGGTCCTGGTCGCGAGCTCGACGCCGGCGGATCCATACCGACTCACCCGCCAGACATTCCGGCTCGCCCACCTGCCGCTCCCCGATCCGATCGCGTACCCACTCGCATGGCTGACGACCCGCGTCTATCTCCGGCCCCGCGGTCACGTCGTGCGTGACGTCAGTGCGTCGGACGCGATCGCCCGCTACCGCGGGCCGGTGTTGCTGGCGCATGGCGAGCTGGACAGTGTCGTGCCGCCGGCGCATATGGCCCGTCTCGCGGCGGCCGCGAGGGCCGGTCGGGTCGTCGCCGCCGGCGAGACCGGCGAGGCCGCGCCGGTCGAGACCGTGCTCATCCCGGACGGCCAGCACTCGTGGCTCTACGAGTTCCCGGCGTACCGGCGGGCCGTCGCGCGCTTCGTGGCCCGTGCGTTCGACGGACCGATGGAGCCCGATACCGCCGGCGAGCTCGCTGCCGCGACCGTGGCCGAGCGGATCCCCGATGCGGAGAATCGGTTCGGCGCGATCGAGGACACGCCAGGCGGCTTCCGGACCCTCGCCCAGGTCGCGCTCCCGGGCGCGACCCGGGCGCCGGGCGCGACCCGGGCGCCGACCCCGCTGCTGGCCGACGAGCCGGTGATCGAATGAGCGACCCGGATCCGGTCTGGAACGCGATCCTGCGCAAGCGCGCGATCCGGTCGTTCGCGGATCGTCCGCTCGAGCCGGCCCATCTCGAGCGGATCCTCGATGCCGGGCGGCGGGCCGGCAGCTCGAAGAACTCGCAACGCTGGGCGTTCATCGTCTGTCGCGACCGGGCGCATCTGCGCGAGCTGTCGCACGTCGGGCCGTGGGCCGGCCATCTCGCGGGGGCGGCCGTCGGGATCGCCCTCGTCACACCCGATCCCACGACGACCGACGCGCCGCTCTCGGTGATGTTCGACCTCGGCCAGGCGGCCGAGAACATGATGCTGGCCGCCTGGGAGCTCGGGATCGGCAGCGTGCCGGCGACCGTCTACGAGCACGACCTCGCCCGACGCCTCCTGAGCTACCCGGCCGACCAACACTGCGAGTTCCTGCTCTCGTTCGGTTACCCGGCCGATCCCTCGGATCTCACCCGGCCGCTGAAGGCCGGTGGGCGGGTGTCACGGAGCGAACTCGTGCACGAGGAGCGCTGGTAGGGCGGCTACTGCCAGCGGAACTTCACCGACGCGATCCCGAAGCACACCACCAGCCAGCCGACCAGCACGGCGACACACACCCACAGCGGTGCGAACGGGGCGCCGCCGACCATGACCTGGCGCAGCGCGTCGGCGAGATACGTCAGGGGGATGATGCGTGCGACGGCCTGCAGGAACTGGGGCATCTGGTCGATCGGGAAGAAGGCCCCCGAGAGGAACATCATCGGGAACTGGATCATGCTCGTCATCCCGTTCGCCGAATCCTCCGTGGTCGCGAATGACGCGATGACATAGCCGAGGGCCAGGAACGTCACGGCGCCCAGGACCACCAACGCGAACGTGACCACCATGGAGCCCACGATCTCGACGCCGAAGGCCAACGTCCCGACCGCGACGATGATGATCGTCTGGGCGAGCGCGATGAGCAGTCGCATCATCACGTTCGAGCCGACGAGCTGCCAGCGCCGAAGCGGCGTCGCGGCGAGGCGCTTGAGGATGCCCTTCTCGCGATCGGCGACGAGCGGGATGGCGGCGAAGATCCCGACCTGCATGACCGAGAGGCCGAGCATGCTCGGCACGAAGTAGCTGATGAAATTGAGATTCTCGGTCTGGACCGTCTCCGGGACCGGCACCACGAACGGCGGCTTGCCACCGAGGTTCACGATGCCGAGCACGCTCCCGACCACCTGGTAGACGGAACCCGCGAGCTGCTGGCGGCTCGGGTCCGTGTACACCGTGACCTGGGATGGCGCCGCGGGCCCCGCCGCGCTGGCGATGAGGCCCTCGCTGTAGCCGTCGGGCACGACGATGATGGCGTCGACTTTGCCGAGCTTCATCTGATCGATCGCGTCCGCCTGTGTCGTGTCGACGAGGCTGACGCCCGCCTGGCTCTTGAAGAGTTCATGCAGCGCGGTCGACCCCGCCCCGCCGTCGTCGTCGACGAAGGCCAGCGTCAGCGAGGGTCCCCCGCCACCCTGGAAGATCAGACCGAACATGACGATGAAGACCAGTGGGAACGCGAGCGTCCAGAACAGGGCGGCGCGGTCGCGGACGTAGCTCCGGATGTTGGCCAGGGTCAGGGCGAACAGCGCCTGCATCGATCAGCGCCCCCGGTCAGTCACGGAGCGCCCGTCCGGTCAGGTCGAGGAAGACGTCCTCCAGGGTCGCCCGACGAACGAGCAGGTTCTGGGGCTCCAGCCCGCGCGACTCGGTGAGGGCCAGGAGCGCCCCGATCGTCGCCGCGACGTCTCGCGTGTACAGGAGCGTCTCGCCGGCGTCGTGCTTGACGCTGGTCACTGCCGGCATCGCCGAGAGGTCGCTGTCCGCGACGTTCTCGATGGAGTCGAATTGGACGGCGCGCTCCTGGAACCGCTTCGAGACCAGTTCCTGGACGGTCCCCATCTCGAGGATCCGGCCATGGTCCATGATCGCGAGCCGATCGCACAGAAGCTCCGCCTCCTCCATGTAATGCGTCGTCAGCAGCACGGTCCTGCCCTTGCGCTTGAGGTCGAGGACCAGGTCCCACAGGGCCCGCCGGGCGGCCGGGTCCAGGCCGGTCGTCGGTTCGTCGAGGAAGACCAGCTCGGGGTCGTTGACCAGGGCCAGGGCGACCGCGAGGCGCTGCCGCTGGCCGCCGGACAGCTCGCTCGTCCGGGCGTTCTTGCGTTCCCCGAGCTCAAGCGCGTCGACCAGCTCGGCCGTCGGGCGCGACGTCGCGTAGAAGCTCCGGAACAGGTCGATGAGCTCCACGACGGTGAGCTTCGGATACAGGGCCGCGGTCTGGAGGCTCACCCCGATCCGGGGCTTGATCGCGCTCGCATCCTTCGCGACATCGAGTCCGAGCACCGTCGTCTCGCCCGCGTCGGGCGTGCGAAGACCCTCCAGGATCTCGACCGTGGTGGTCTTGCCGGCGCCGTTGGGCCCGAGGAGACCGAAGATCTCGCCGCTGGCGACCTCGAAGTCGATGCCGTCGACCGCGACCAGGTCGCCATAGCGCTTGACCAGACCGCGCACCCGGATGACCGGCTCGGCGCCGATGGCGATCGTCTGCATCGGCTGAATGGTGCCAGACGTCGGCGCCACGTGCTCGCACCGACGCGCGGATGCTCAGGACCCGGCGACGACCCCCGGGTCCGACCCGTCGAGGGACGTCGACCAGTCGATATCGAGCGCGATCGAGCTCCCGGCCGGTCCCCGGTCGTCCTCCGGGGCCGGCGCGCCGAGCTTCAGGTAGGCCTCCATCGCCGCCTCGAGACCGACGTCGCGCGCGGCCAGCTCGGAGAGGATCCACTTCTGCTCGAGGACGTCGCAGTAGGCCTGGATCGCATCGCGGCCCTCGCCGATGGCGGGCACCAGCACCGAGAGGCTCGGCTGCAGCACGTCGACGAGCCAGAGCGCGGCGGCCTCGTCCTCGCCCACGAACCGCTTCCCGTGGTGCTCGAGCCAGGCACGGTACTCGCGCAGGTCGTTGAGCAGCAGCCGGGCCTGCCCCTCGAGCGCGACGATGCCCGTGAGCCGCTCCAACTCCCTCGCGTGGAACCGACGGTTGGTGACCGCAACGCGGAGGCGCACGGAACCCCCATCGGGCCCCGCCGGCTCGAGCTCGATCTCGTCGACCGCGAAGCCGAGGTCGTTGAGGCGCCGGATGCGGGCCCGCACCGCGTGCCGGTCGTCCGGGGAGAGCTCCGGCACGATGTGCAGTTCCTCCCAGACCGACTCGTATCGGGATCGCACGGTCTCCGCGGCCCCGACGGCATCGTCGAAGGCATCCTCGCGACCCTGCATCGCCCCGAGGTCGGCCAACCCGAAGGCGACGTTCTCGACGAGGATGTCGAGGTCGTAGCGCCGCTGGCCGTCGGACAGGCCCGGGTGGATCTCGCTGGTCTCGGCGTCGACGAGGAATGCCTGGATCTTGTCGCCGTCGCGGCGGAAGAGCGTGTTCGCGAGCGAGCAGTCGCCCCAGAACACGCCGGCCCGGTGGAGGTCGACCAGGAGCCACGCCATGGCATCGAGCAGCCGGTCGCGATACGGTCCCGGGCCCAGCGGGAAGCGCGACATCAACCGTCGGTACTGGATCGAGAACGCGAGGTACTCGGTCATCAGGATGGCCGACTCGCGCTCCGGCGACTCGGCGATGCCCACCGCCTGGACGGCCGGCAGGCCGAGCGCCTCGAGGTGGCGCAGGACGTCGAACTCGGTGCGCCCGACGTCGAGCGGTTCCTCCTTGAGGGCGTAGGTGCGCTCGCCGGCGACGAGGAACCGGACGAGGTGGCGGGAGGGTCCGACCGGCAGCTCCCGGAATTCGAACGTCTCGACCGACCAGTCGGCAAGCGGCTGTTCCCAGGGCAGGTCCAGCAGGACGCCGGCGCGATCTCGAAGTCGCAGCCTCGGGAAGGTGCGCTGGACGACCGGTGTCGCTCAGAGCTTCTTGCGCAGGTAGGCGGCGACCGTGGCGTCGTAGCCCAGCGATTCATAGAGGTGCCGCGCCTCGGGCCGGTGGTGGCCGGCGGTGATCTCGACGAACGCCACGCCGAGCTCCGCGCCGATGCGCTCCGCCTCCGCCATCAGCGTCCGCCCGACGCCTCGCTCCCGGGCCCCGGCGTCCACCACCAGCGCCAGGATCCGCAGGATCCGGTCGTCGTGTTCGAATCGGGGCAGGGCGTGAACGGCGATGAAGCCGAGCATCGCGTCGTCGTGCTCGGCGACCACGACACGGGAGTGCGGCGACCCGAATCGCTCGAGCCGCGCGACGATGTCGCTGGGTCCGGCCGGGTAGCCCTCGTCGGTGAATAGCGACGCGATCGCATCGGCGTCGGCGGGCGCGGCCGGGCGGAGGGTCACGGCCGAGCGATCGGTCAGGGGGTCGGTCATACCGGGATGGTACCCGGCTCGTCCTCGAGCAGAAGCACGTGCCGGCCGTCGCGGGCGCTCCGGGCGACGAGTCGCTCGAGGCCGAACGGGCCATCGGCCGGCGTCGACGTCCGGTCGGTCGGGGCCGCATCGAGCACGAACCAGACGACCGCCGGACCCTCGCCGAGACGTGCCAGCGTCTCCGCCAGCCGCCCTTCGGTGGCCGGTTCCAGGACCGCGATGACCCCGGCGGGGCCGCCCGCGGCGACCCGGCAACGTGCGCCCAGGATGCGGTCGTCGGGCGCAGCGCCGAACGCACCGATGCCGGTGCCGAACGCGTCCGCGAGCTCACGCTCGGCTCGCTCCGATTCGACCGTGGCCCAGCCGATCGCCACCGGTCGAGCGGCCCCGCCTCGACCCGGCAGGGCGGAGTCCAGGTGGTCACGGGCCTCCGACACCGAGGCCGCGAGGTCCGCCGCTGTTGGTCGCATGGCTCGCCCCTAGCCGAGCAGGAGCAGGTCCGGCGCGGGCTTGCCGAGCACCTCGAAGCCGGCGCGACGGTAGAGCCGGATCGCGACCTCGTTGTCGGCGAAGACGCCGAGATAGACCCATTCGCTGGCAGCGGCCACGGCGTCGGCCGCGGCGGCCATCGTCACCAACTCGCCGAGCCCGCGCCCGCGAGCCCAAGTGGCCGTCCCGATCGAGGAGAGGTAGCTCGCCCCGTCGAAGGTCGCTCGCCGCGCGACGGCCGCCGGCTGGCCATCGATCCTCGCGAGATAGTGCGTGAACGCCTCGTTGGCCAGCGAGGCGGCCGTCTCGGCCTCGACGCCCGGGCGGCGCCGATCCTCGACATGGAACGCGTCGCACAGCACCGCGACGATGTCCATGCTCGTCGTCGCCGAACCGCGCCCGGTCCCCTGGCCGAGCCGCTCGAGGCTGACGTGGGGCCCGGTCGCGCGACGCGCAGCGAGGGTGGCCGGCTCCGGGTCGGTCATCACCATCACGAGGCTGGAGCCGACATCGTGAAAGCCATTCGCGAGCAGCCGAGCGACGAGGTCGCCGGGCGCGTCGTGGATCGGTGACGGCCACACGTGCGGCTGGCGACCGATCGAGGTGAACAGGACCAGCATCTCGGTCAGGCGCCGATCGAAGGCGTCGACACCGGCCGGCCAGTGGATGGCCTCGATCCGGTTCCAGAACGGTTCCGGGTCATTCGGGTCGACGAGCAGGATCGCGTCGCCCAGATCGCGCAGTTCGCGACTCGGCATCGAATGCACCCGCGCCTCATGCTCGAGCAGTCGGCGCATCGTTGCCGGATCGACAGCATCGGCGAGGCGGTCTCCGGATGCATGCTGCGTGCCCATGCCCGAACGATACCGGCGCCGAAACCGTCGTGACGGCGACGGCGTATCGCTCCACGAGTACCGTTAGAGACGACATCGCCTGCCCCGAAGGAGTCGCCCATGTCCCGCGCCGTCCTCACGCTCGCCCTGTCCGCCCTCATGACCCTCGCCCTGGCCGCATGCGGGGGCGGCGGTGCGTCATCGGCCCCGAGCACCGCCGCGACAGCCGCTCCCGCGGCCTCCGCGTCGGCCGCGGCTGCGATCTGTGAGGAGACGGCCGATCCGGGTGACGTGACTGTGAGCGTCAAGGACTTCGCGTTCGAACCGACCGAGATCTCCGCGAAGGTCGGCCAGGTGATCGCGTTCACGAACACCGGCGCGGCACCACACACGGCCACGCTCGACGACGGCGAGCTGCGCCACCCCGAACATCAACGCGGGGGCGGCCGATGGCCTCACCTTCAGCGCCGCGGGCAGCTACCCCTTCCACTGCGCGATCCATACCCAGATGAAGGGCACGATCACCGTCACCGAGTAGACGCCGGGCTAGCTCGGGCGTTCGACCTGCAGCACCGAGGCACCCGACGGCAGGTCGATGAGGAGCGGCTCCGGCAGCTCGGCGGTCGCGAACCACTGGCGCAACGTTTCGCGCGTCGGCAGCGCCGTGCCCTGGTAGAGCTCATCGATCTGGACGCCGGTGATCAGCTCGCCGTGGCGGGTCCGGAACTCCTCGGTCGTTGACGGAAGCGGCCAGTCGAGGACGACGATCCGGCCGCCGGGGCGCAGCGACTCCCAAGCGGCCCGCAACGCGGCGACCGGGTCGGTCAGCTGGTGGATCGCGTACTGGAAGTAGGCCAGATCGTACTCGCCGGCCGGCCCGGGTCGGCTGACGTCGCCCTGGCGGATCACGATCCGGTCCGACAATCCTGCCGCCTGGACATTGGCGCGGGCACGCATGACCGAGTCGGGTTCGAATTCGACGCCGACGAGCTGCAGCGCAGGGAATCGACGGGCCATCGCGATGAGCCAGCGTCCACCGCCGCAGTGGATGTCGACGACATGCCCGCCTTGGGCAAGGTCGGCGACGAGCTGCGGCAGCTGGGCGAGGACCTCCTGGAAGAACACCGCGATGTCCTGGACGGTAAGGCGCTCGATCGACACCCGGTACCGGTCGGGCCGTTCGGTGATCGGGCGTCCGGTACGGAAGAAGTCGAGCATCCCGCCCCAGTCGAGCGAGGCCGTCACGGAGTGGACGAACTGCCCACCGAGGAACTCCGGGCGCTGCTCGTCGAGCAGCACGATCGCGGTGGCCTCGTCGACGGTCAGGCGATCGTCGTCGAGCGTGGCGAGCTCGTGCGCGTCGGCCGCCCATGCCCAGACCTCGATCGCCTCGGGCCGGCAGCCGGCAGCCTCGGCCAGCTCGGACGTGGTCATGCCCTCGCTCCCGGCGGCCCGGAGGTGGGTGAAGAGGCCCAGCTCGACGCCGAGGTACACGAGCCAGGCGTTGTGGAACCCGGCCAGGCTCGCGACGAGGTCATCGAAGCGTTCATCGAGCTGCATCGGTGGAGCGATTGTCGCATGCACCAGACATGGGAAGACACCGTCCGAGCGGGTGTCGGACGGTGTCTCGTCGGGTTCGAACCGCGGGTCAGCGCGGCGAGATGCCGAGGCCTCGGCCGTTCTGGGTCGATGCAGGGACCAGGACCTTGCTCATCGGGCTGTCGAGGCCCTCCTTCGAGGTCGCGGCCGGGGTCAGGACCTTGCTGAGCGGGCTGCCGAGGCCCTCGTTCCGGTCGAGGGCCCCGCCGTTCGAGGTCGACGCCGGAACCAGGACCTTGTTCATCGGGCTGTCGATGCCCTCCTTCGAGGTCGACGCCGGGACCAGGACCTTGCTCATCGGGCTGTCGAGGCCCTCCTTCGAGGTCGCCGGGCCCGTGACGGAACCGGGGTACGCCGCGGCGGGTGCCTCGGCGACGGGCGCCGCCCGGTACGTCGTGCCGATGAGGATGCCGACCGCGCCGAGGGCGATGACGCCCACGAGGACGGCGATCGCGCCGAATGGTGCGCTCTGGTTGGCAGACCCGGCCACGGGCTGCGTGGTGCTGGCGGACATCGTCCGAACCTCCTGTCTGGACCAGGACCGTCGATCGGGACATCCGAGTGACGGTCCGTGGTGCTGACGCCATGCTCGATCCGGGGAGCGGCCCCGCCATCGGGCCGGCTGCCTACGCCGGAGGCTCGGCTCGCCTCAATCTGTCGGGCACGGGCCGGCCGGGTACCTTATCCACACGGGCTCGGGGTCGGACGCAACGGTCGGCGGCCCATGCCGGTTCTGGAGGGCGATGGACACCGACGACGCTCTCATCGCTGGGCTCGCGCACGATCTGGACGGGACGTTCGAGCGGCTCGTGCTGGCCCACCAGGACCGGTGCTACTCGATCGCACTGCGGATGCTGGGCGACCCAGGAGCCGCCGAGGAAGCCGCCCAGGACGCGCTCGTTCGGGCCTATCGGGCCATGGCCGGCTACGACGCCTCCCGGATCCTCGAGCTGCGCCTGCGGCCGTGGCTCGCCACGATCGTGCTGAACCTGTGCCGGACGCGACTGGCGCGGCGCGCCAGCGGGAGCCGCGCTCCCCTGTCGCTCGACGCCGACCCGGACCGGGTCTCGTTGCCGGAGCCGGCCGCGACCGATCCGTCCACCTCGCCGACCGCCGTCGCGGAACGCCGAGCCGCCCGCGAGCACTGGGCCGGCCTCCTCGCGACCCTGCCGCCCGCCTACCGGGCCGCCGTCGTGTTGCGACACGTCGACGGCCTGTCCTACCCCGATCTCGCCGTGGCCCTCGGGCGACCCGAGGGCACCGTCAAGGCCCAGGTCCACCGTGGCCTGGCGATGTTGCGTACCGCGCTCGAGACGGCGAATCGCCTCGAGCGCGAGGAGATGACCGCATGACCATCGACGACCAGACCCTGGAGACCGCCATGGCCGACCTGGCCACGACCGCACCGACGCGCCTCGCCCCGAATGTCCTCGTCGAGGTCGGCCTCGCCGACCGGATGGCCCGCATCGACTCCGTGATCGGCCCGCTCTACGTCGCGTGGAACGGCCTGGGCGTCAGTGGTGTCGAGTCCGCCGAGTTCGCGGCGAGCCACGCGGCCCGCACCGGTCGCCCGGTCTTCCCGGCCGAGGCACTCCCCGCCGGCCTGGCACGCGCGATCGACCGGCGGCTGGGCGGCGATCGCCGGGTCCGCATCGACCTCGACCTCCGCGGCCACAGCGAGTTCGAACGTGACGTGTGGCGGAAGGCTCTCGACATCCCGCGCGGCGAAGTCCGGCCGTACGGCTGGATCGCTGCCGAGATCGGCCGACCGAAGGCGGTCCGCGCGGTCGGGACGGCGCTCGGCCACAACCCGGTCCCGCTCATCGTCCCGTGCCATCGGGTGGTCCGGACCGACGGCCATCTCGGCCAGTACTCCCTCGGCGGCCCCGAAAACAAGCGCACGATCCTGGCCTCGGAAGGCCTCGACCCCGACGAGATGGAGGAAGCCGCGCGCCGTGGCGAGCGGCTGGTCGGGTGTGCGTCGACGAACATCGTCTGTTGGCCGACGTGCCGCACGGGTCGTCACATGCTGGCGCGCAACCGCCGGCCATTCCGCTCGCTCGAGGACGCGGCAGCTGCCGGCTATCGGCCGTGCAAGGTCTGTCGCCCCGTGAGCGGCGCGGGAGCCGTCGCGGCCTGACGCGGGGAGCGGTGCGGCCGCGACGAGCCCCGTTTGTCCTACTGGACTAGGCCAATAGGGCCCGGTTACACTTCCGTCACGTTGGACCATCCACCTATGCCAAAGGCGCAGCCTGCCGCCCCGTATCGAGGGCCCGGGATCTGGCTCGGCATGCTCGTCCTGTACATCGTCTGGGGCTCGACGTACCTGGGCATCGCGGTGGCGGTGGAGACGATCCCGCCGTTCCTCATGGCGGCCATCCGTTTCACGATCGCCGGCGGCGTCCTGTTGCTCTGGTCGCTGGCTCGCGATCGCGGCCGGTTCATCCCGCCGACCCGGCGCGAGTGGCGTGACTCCTTCATCGTCGGCGGCCTCCTGCTCGGTGGCGGCATGGGCATGGTCGCCTTCGGCGAGCTGACCATCCCGTCGGGCATCACGGCCCTGTTGATCGCGCTGATGCCCGTCTGGGTCGCCATCTTCGGCCGGCTGTTCCTCGGGGAGGGCCTCCCCCGGATGGCCATCGTCGGGATCGCGGTCGGCTTCGTCGGTGTCGCGTTCCTCGTCGGACCGTCAGCGCTCGGGGCCTCCGGGGCGCTCGACCCCATCGGCCTGGCCGCCGTCCTGCTCTCGCCGATCTTCTGGTCGCTGGGCTCGCTCTTCGCCTCGCATCGCGCGACCCTGCCTCGCCAGCCGCTGCTCGCCACGAGCGCCCAGATGCTGGCGGGCGGCGCGATCCTGACCATCATGGGCGGCCTGAGGGGCGAGTTCGGGACGTTCCGGCTCGACGCGATCTCGTCTGAGTCGTTCACGGCCCTGGTCTACCTGACGGTCGTCGGCAGCCTCCTGGCGTTCACGACGTACGGCTGGCTGTTGCGCGTGGCGCCGTTGCCGCTCATCGCGACCTACGCGTACGTGAACCCGGTCGTCGCGGTCGCCCTCGGAGCGTTCGTGTTGCACGAACCGATCGAGCCGCGCACGCTGCTCGCGGGCGGGATCATCGTCTTCGCGGTCGCTTTGATCGTGACGACCCGCAGTCGGATGCCGTCGCCGAGGCAGACCCCCGCCCCCGACGCCACCCCGATCGTCACGAGCCCCGCGTCGACCGCCTAGATCCTCCCCAGCGGCGACGTCACCCGCCTGGCCGCTCCCAGCCCTGCGCCGGCCACGGTTCGCAGCGAAGTGGCCGGTCCTCGCGGTAGCCGAGCGCGTAATCCGCCTGGATCAGGGTATGGAGCTGGCTCGTGCCCTCGTAGATGACGGCCGCCTTCGAGTTGCGCAGGTAGCGCTCGACGGGGAATTCGTTCGAGTAGCCATTCGCGCCGTGGACCTGGATCGCGTCGAGCGCGCTCTGGACCGCGTGCTCCGTGGAGTGCCACTTGGCCAGGCTCGTCTCGCGCGTGTTGCGCAGGCCCTGGTTCTTGAGCCAGCCCGCCCGCCAGACGAGCAGGCGGCCCATCTCGGTGCCGGCGGCCATCTTCGCGATCATCTGCTTGACGAGCTGGTGCTCGCCGATCTCCTGGCCGAAGGTGTGGCGCTCGTGGGCGTAGCGGACGCTCGCGTCGACACACGCCTGGGCCAGGCCGACCGCTCCGGCCGCCACCGTGTAGCGGCCCTGGTCGATGGCGCTCATCGCGACCAGGAAGCCCTCGCCCTCCTCGCCGACGCGGTTCTCCGCCGGGACCGGCACGTCGTCGAGGTTGATCAGCCCGGTGTTGCCGGCCCGGATGCCGAGCTTGCCGTGCAGCGTCCCGGTCGTCAGTCCCGCCATGCCGCGCTCGAGCATGAACGCGGTCACGCCCTTGTGCTTTTTCGAGCGGTCGACCGATGCGAACACCAGGAAGTGGTCCGCGAGGTCGGCGAGGCTGATCCAGATCTTCTGGCCGTTGAGGCGGTAGGCGTCGCCGTCCCGGCGGGCCGTCGTCTGGAGGTTCGCCGCGTCGGTCCCGACCCCTGGCTCGGTCAGGGCGAACGTCGCGAGCTTCTCGCCCTTCGCCTGCGGGACCAGCCAGCGCTGGCGCTGTTCTTCGGTCCCCCACTGGAGCAGCGCGAGCGAGTTCAGCCCGACATGCACGCTCTGGACGACCCGAAACGCCGTGTCGGCACGCTCGAGCTCCTCGCACAGCAGGGCGAAGCTGATGTAGTCCATCCCGGCCCCGCCGTACGCCTCGGGGATCGGGGCGCCGAGGAACCCGAGCTCGGCCATCCGCCCGAAGATCTCGCGGTGGACCTCGCCCTTCTCGTCCCACTCGCGGATGTGGGGCAGGATCTCGGCCTCGGCGAAGGCCCGGACGCTGTCGCGGACGAGCTTGTTCTCCTCGGTGAGGGTGAAGTCGACCATCGCGGCATGCTACGCGGCCACACCGGCCCACGCTGCCCGGTTCCCATCGATACACTCGGGCGATGGACATCGCCCCCAACCTGACGCCGGTCGTCGGTCGCTACTACGAACGCGAGTGGAGCCATGGTGTCGGCCACCGCCTGTTCGACACCGACGGCAAGGCGTATCTCGACTTCGCGAACGGCATCGCCGTGACGGCCCTGGGCCACGCCCATCCGCGGGTCAGCGCCGCGGTCCACGCCCAGGTCGACAAGCTCAGCGGGCCGATCAACGCGATCGGCTACACCGAGCCGATCTCACGCCTCGCGTCGGACCTGGCTGCGACATTCCCCGCGCCGCTCGACTCGGTCATGTTCCTGAACAGCGGCTCGGAGGTGATCGATGGGGCGCTGAAGCTCGCCCGTCGCGTGACGGGCCGGCCGGGAATCATCGCGTTCCGGGGCGGGTTCCACGGGCGCACGTTCGGGGCGGCCAGCGTGACGACCTCGAACCTCAACTACCGGACCGGCTACGAGCCGTTCGTCCCGGGCGTCCAGTTCGCCCCGTACCCGATGGTCTACGACGATTTCGGAGGGGACGAGGCGGCCGCGACCGAAGCGTCCCTGGACGCCTTCGACGAGATCCTTCGCTCGGTGATCGCGCCGAGCACGGTGGCGTCGGTCCTCATCGAGCCGGTCCTGGGCGAGGGCGGCTACGCCCCCGCGCCGATCGCGTTCCTGCAGGGCCTGCGGGAGCGCTGCGACCAGCACGGCATCCTGCTCATCGCGGACGAGGTGCAGACCGGGTTCGGGCGGTCCGGGAAGATGTGGGCGTTCGAGCACGCCGGGATCGTCCCCGACGTGGTGGTCCTGGCCAAGGCGATCGCCAATGGCCTGCCGCTCTCGGCCATCGTCTCGTCGCGCGAACTCCAGGAGCGCTGGGGCCGCGGCGCCCACGGGTCCACCTACGGCGGCAACCCGGTGGCCTGCGCGGCGGGGATCGCCGTCCTCGAGACGATCCGCGAGGAGCGGCTCGTCGAGAACGCGTTCGCGCGAGGCGCCGAGCTGCGTGTCGGATTGGCGGCCGTCGCCGCCGAGGACGAGCGGATCGGCGACATTCGCGGGCCGGGCATCATGATCGGCGTCGAATTCGTCCGCGACAAGCGCACCCGCGAGCCCGACGCCGCCCTGCCCGATCGGCTGATCGCGGCCTGCGCGGACGCGGGCCTGCTGGTGCTGACCTGCGGCCGACAGCACGAGGTGGTGCGCTGGATCCCGCCGCTCGACGTGACCGCCGCCGAGATCGCCGAGGCGGTCGAGATCTTCGGGGAGACCCTCTCAGGCCTGGACTGACCCTCAGTCGGTCAGGGCCGTGCCGAGCTCAGGCCTGGACCCGGGACACGAAGGAGCGCCCGTGCCTCGTGGGCCGGGCGCTCGAACACGCGCAGACGAACGACGATCTGGTCGGACGGTGGTCCGACCAGGGACGGTCAGCGGTTTTGGGAAAGGAACTTCATCACGTCGTCGAGCCGGAACCGGCGGTCCCCGCGCTTGCAGACGCGATAGAACGGCAGCTCACCCCGATCACCAAGTCGCTTCACGGTGTTCACGTGGAGGTGAAGCATCTCGGCGACCTCGGTCGCGGTGAGCATCGGTCCCAGTTCATTGACGGCCATCGATGCCATGTGGTCGTTGCCTCGTTCTGCGCATTTGTCGGCGGTCCGGGTCCCTGGGGTAGCCAGGGGTAGGGTGCGGCCCGCTGCGAGGCAGAGCGTATGAGTGAGGTACCACCACCGCCAAGCCGTACTTTGGGGTAGCCGCCAGTACCACCACCGTGAATGGCCTCGATATCGAGCGCAACGGGCCTACCATCTGGTGCGTGCGTTCCCCGGTCTCGATCCCGCCCCTGCCCGACGATCCGGGCCTCACGATCCGCACTTGGGCTGCCGCCGCGATCCCGTCCCGGCCGAGTCCGCGACGGGCGGCCGCAGCGATCGTCCTGGCTGCCGCCACGCTGTTGCTCGCGACCGCGCTCGCGATCGCGCTCGAATCGGGCGAGATCGGCATCGAGGACGCGTCGCCCGTCTACCTCATCGCGGTGGTCGCGGTCGGATCGCAGTTCGGGACGTGGGCGGCCATCGCCACCGCACTCATCGCATTCCTGGCCTACGACTTCCTCCTGACCGAGCCGCGCTTCTCGCTCGTCGTCAGCGATCCTCGCGAGTGGCTCGACCTGCTCCTGTTCCTGTTCGTCGCCATCGCGATCGGGCGGCTGGTCGCCATCCAGCACGGCCGCGCCGAGGAGTCCGCGGCCCGCGCACGGGAGGCCTCGAGCCTGTTCGCGATGAGCCGCCTACTCGCGACAGCCGCTTCGGCCGACCATGCAGCACCGGAGCTAGCCCGGCGCCTGGCGGTCGATGCCGGGCTTCGACGCGTCTGGATCGCGGTCGGCGACCACGGACGCCAGGCGATCGTGGCCGACACCGAACTCGGCGTGCCGATCCCAGCCAGCGCGGTGCTCACGACGCTCGTGCGCACCCCAGGCGACGAACCCGCACGGTGGGTGCGCACGCACGAGACGGGCCGCGGCCGAGAACCGCTGGGTGGCGGGCTGCAGGTCCTCAAGGTTCGGATCGAGACGTCGTCCGGCGACGGAGCGGCCGACACGGCCAGCGCCCTTGGCAGCATCGGCGCGGTCCGCGACCGCTCGAGCGGCCTGCCGACACGGGCCGAGACGAGGATCCTGGCGCTCGCCGCCGACCAGATCGCCCTGTCGTTGCGGCGCGATCAGCTTCGTCGCGAGGCCACCGACGTCGAGATCGCCCGGCAGGGCGACGCGCTCAAGACCGCCTTGATCGATTCGGTCTCGCACGACCTGCGCACGCCCCTCGCGAGCATCCGGGCGACCGCGGGCGGGTTGATTGATCCGGCGGTCCCCGTGACCGAGGACTCAACGAGGGCCGCCGCGAGGGTCATCGATGAGGAGGCAGCGCGCCTCGACCACCTCGTTCGCGCCGTCCTCGACCTGAGCCGGATCGAGGCCGGCGCCCTTCGCCCGGAACTCGAGCCGCACGACCTGCGGGACCTGGTCGAGGCGGTCGTGGCACGCACGCGCTCGACCGCCACGGAGCACACGATCGAAGTCTCCCTGCCCGACAGCCTGCCGGCCGTGCTGGCCGACCCGGTGCTGATGGATGTCGTCCTGGCCAACCTGATCGACAACGCGCTCGTCCACTCCGGGGCCGCGGCGGCTGTGCGGATCTCGGCCGGCCTCGCCCCGCATGGTCGGGTCCAGCTCGACGTTGAGGATGGCGGCAAGGGCGTTCCCCGCGAGGCCCTGCCGCACCTGTTCGACCGCTTCTACCGTGTCCCCGGCAGCGGGCCGAGCGCGCGCAAGGGACTGGGGATCGGTCTGAGCATCGTGCGCGGCCTCGTCGAGGCGATGGGCGGCAACGTGCGCGCGGACCAGAGTCCACTCGGTGGTCTGGCGGTGAGCGTGAGCCTGGTCGTCGCCGACGTGCCCGGCGATGGGTCCGATCGGTGACCGTCGGTGCCCATGTCCTCGTCGTCGAGGACGATCAGGCGACCCGATCCGCGGTGACCCGGAACCTGGAGGCGCACGGCTATCGGATCGACACGGCTGGAGACGCCGCCGAGGCGCTGCGACGCTGGGATGCCGAGCGCCCCGACATCGTGCTGCTGGATCTCGGGTTGCCCGACCTCGACGGGACGTCGGTCGTGCGCCACATCCGCCGTGATGCGAGCACCCCGATCCTGATCCTGTCCGCGCGTTCGGACGAGCGAGACAAGGTCGCGACCCTGGAGGCCGGCGCCGACGACTACGTCACCAAGCCGTTCGGCATGGACGAGTTGCGAGCACGGGTGGGCGCGCTGCTGCGCCGCGCCGGCGGACCCGCGGCGTCCACCGATGGGTCGCTGACACTGGGCCCGATCGTCATCGACATCGGAGCGCGTCGCGTCACCGTCGGCGGTCGCGAGCTTGACCTGACGCCGCGCGAGTACGAGTTGCTCAAGGTGATGGTCGGCCAACCCGGACGGCTCTTGACGAAGGGGCGTCTGCTCCGAGCCGTCTGGGGCACGGCGTACGCCGACGAGGGGCACTACCTGCACGTCTATGTCAGCCGGCTGCGCCGCAAGCTCGCATCGGCCGACCCGTCAGGGGTCGCCGGAGGGTTCATCACAGCGGAACCGGGTGTCGGGTATCGGATCGGCGAATCCGTCGAGCCGTCTGCCGCGGACGAGGAACATTGAGCGATCGTTGAGGGTCCGAGGCGCCCCGCCCGGCCGTTCCCTCTTGGACCCCGGCCTACGGTGGAGGCATGGACCTCACCGATCCGATCGCCATCGCGCGCCGGCCGGCCGACCTGATCGACGCCGACCTGACCGAAGTCGACTCAGCGATCCTCCTCGTCGCGAGCGGCGCCGCCAGGCGCGTCTCCCTGGTCGGGCTGCGGTGGCCGGAGATCGTCGCTCCGACAGCACTGGCGCACGCCCAGGCCAAGGCCGTTCCGTTCCGGATCGATCGCGCACGCGGGTCCGCGGCGCTGATCTTCGGCGACGACTGACCGACGGATGGCTTCCCCAAGACCCGGCAGGCTGCCGGCTGACCGACGCGTGCGCGTCGATCGCCCGCGGTCACGCTACTTCCGAACGCGCGCACCGGGCGTCATGGTCGCCCGACCGGCGGCGAGCGATCCGGCTGGTGGCTTCGACCTCGCCCTCGCCCGACTCCGACGGACCGCATTCGGCCGACCGCTTGCCAACGCTGAGGATGCCGCCGAACGCCTGACCAAGGTCAAGGCCCTGGCCGTCTTCTCGAGCGACAACCTCTCGTCTGTGGCCTACGCCACCGAGGCCATCCTGTTCACGCTGCTCGCGGCCGGGTCGGGAACCTTCGGTCTGGTCATGCCGATCTCGGCGCTTATCGTGGCCGTGCTCGCGGTCATCGTCGTCTCATACCGGCAGACCATCCGTGCCTACCCCAACGGCGGCGGCAGCTACATCGTGGCGCGGGAGAACCTCGGTGTCGGGGCCGGCCTCGTCGCGGCGGCTGCGCTCCTCACCGACTACGTCCTGACGGTCTCGGTAAGTGTCGCGGCGGGGATCGCGGCGATCACGTCGGCCTTCCCCGGGCAGCTCGACGGTCTGCGCGTCGAACTCGCCGCGGTCGGGATCGTGGCCGTGATGCTCGTCAACCTGCGCGGCGTTCGCGAGAGCGGCACGATCTTCGCCATCCCGACGTACGTGTTCGTCGTCTCGATGCTCGCGCTCATCGGGATCGGCATCGTCCAGACCGTCGCCGGCGTCGCGCCCCAGGTCACCGGGGTCACGCCACTGGTCGTGCCGGCCGAGACGCTCGGCTTGCTGTTGCTGATGCGTGCCTTCGCCGATGGGTGCAGTGCGATCACGGGCGTCGAGGCGGTCTCGAACGGCGTACCCGCGTTCCGGTCGCCAGAGGCACGCAACGCCCGAACGACGCTGACCGTCATGGCCGTCCTCGTCGGCGTGATGTTCCTCGGGACGTCCTACCTCGCCCTGGTGACGGGCGCGCAGCCGGCCCAGGGCGAGACGATCCTGTCCGAGCTCGGTCGGGCCGTGTTCGGGCTCGGCCCGATCTACTACATCCTCCAGTTCTCGACGATGGGCATCCTCATCCTGGCCGCGAACACCGCCTTCGCCGACTTCCCGCGTCTGTCATCGCTGCTCGCCCGCGACGGGTTCATGCCGCGCCGGTTCGCCTTCCGCGGTGAGCGCCTCGCGTTCAGCACCGGGATCGTGGCGCTCGCGATCCTCTCGATCATCGTCCTGGCGGCGTTCGGCGGCCGGGTCGAGGCGCTCATCCCGCTCTATGCGGTCGGCGTGTTCACCTCGATCACGCTCTCGCAGGCCGGCATGGTCCGGCACTGGTGGCAGCGCCAGGAGCCGGGCTGGCGTCGGAGCATCGCCATCAACGGCTTCGGCGCCGTCGCGACCGGCATCGTCGCGGTCATCTTCGCGGTCGCGAAGTTCGCGCTCGGTGCCTGGCTGGTGGTCATCGTGATCCCGTTGCTCGTCGGGGCGATGCTCCTGATCCGCCAGCGCTACGAGCGCCGGCGGGTCGAGACGGCCGTTCGCATGGAGACGGTCGTCGGTCCGCCAAGACGGACCCAGCGGGTCATCGTGCCGGTCGCCGATGTCACCCGCGACGTGGTCCACGCCCTGACGTTCGCCCGGACGATGTCCGACGACGTCACCGCGGTCCACGTCACCGACGACGCCGAGCGCGGAGCCCAGCTCCGGGCCCGCTTCGAGCGCCAGGTCCCGGGCGTGCCATTCGTCCTCGTCGAGTCACCGTATCGATCGCTGGTGAGGCCGTTGGTGCGCTATCTCGAGGACGCCGTCGCGGGAGCAGGCGACCGGGTCGTTATCGTCCTGCTGCCGGTGTACGTGCCGCGCAACCGGTTGGAGCGGCTGCTCTACAACTCGAACGGAGGCCGGATCCGCGAGGCCCTGCTCGGCCGCCCGAACGTGCTGGTCGTGGACGTCCCCTATCGACGGGCCGCCTGACCCCGGACCGTCCGCCTGGCCTCGAGCGACACGCGAACGAACTGCCGAAGATGGGAGACCGGCCGGACGTGGCTCGGCTCGCCGGCATAGATCGTCCGGATCGGCACCCAGGCGATCGGCAGGCCGAGCGCGATGCAGCGGGCGATCATCTCGACCTCGAACTCGAACCCGGGCTCGTCCGAGTCGAGGAGCGCCCGCATCAGGCGACGCCCGATCAGGCGGTAGCCGGACTGGTTGTCCGGGACGCCGCGACCGACGGCGGCGGAGAAGACCCAGCCGCCCAGCGTGTTCGAGAGGCGCCGGGTGGCGGGCATCTGACTGAAGTCGCGGCGGCCGATGACGAGCTCGGGGCGGTCGCGCTCGTAGGCGGCGAGGAAGGCCGGGATCTCGTCGGGGTCGTGCTGGCCGTCCGCGTCGAGCGTGACGACCGCGTCCGCTCCCAGGTCGAGGGCGAACCGGAAGCCGGCCCGCAGGGCCGCGCCCTTGCCCTGGTTCGGGACCTGCTGGATGACGGTCGCGCCGGCGCCTTCGGCCTGCGTGGCCGTGTCGTCGGTCGAGCCGTCGTCGATCACGACGACCGGCAGATGGCGCAACGCCCCGGCCACGACAGCCGCGATGCGCGGGCCCTCCTGGTAACCGGGGATCAGGGCGAGGATCGGCGGACCCGGTCCTCCTGGTGTCGTCACGCTCGCATGCTAAGCGCCGCCCAACAGATGTCGCTCGAACCACTCGGTCGTGCGCCGGATCTGGTCGAGGGCATGGGCTCGCTCGACGACGACGTGACCCTCCCGCGGATAGATGACGAGTTCGGTCTCGGCGCCGGCCGCCGCGATCGCCGTGTAGAGCTGGACGCCCTGCTCCACCGGTGTGCAGCGGTCGAGCTCGCCGGCGGTCACCAGCGTCGGCGTCACGCAGCGGTGGGCGTGGACGACCGGCGATCGGTCCGTGTAGGCACCCGACGGGTCGTCCCAGCGGCCGTCGAGGATCCCCTCGCCCCAGGCGGCCACCTCCGAGGTCAGGTGGAGCGAACGGAAGTCCGCCACGACCGACATCGCGACCGCGGCCTTGAAGCGGTCCGTCTGCCCGACGGCCCAGCCGGCCATGTAGCCGCCGTACGAGAGCCCGGCGATCCCGAGCCGGGCCGGGTCGGCGATCCCGGCCTCGATGCAGGCGTCGATGCCGGACATGATGTCGGCGAAGTCCCCGCCGCCCGGATCGCCGATGACGCCCTGCGCGAAGGCGTGCCCGCGACCGGTGCTGCCACGCTGGTTGGCCAGGAGCACGGCGAATCCGGCGTCGGCCAGCACGACGCCGTTCGGTTCGGACTCGGAGAAGTACGTGCTCCAGCACCAGGTCGGGCCACCGTGGACGGCCGCGATCAGCGGCAGCGGACCGCTCGCGCCGTGCGGGGTCATCAGCCAGCCCTCGATCTCGAGGCCGTCCGGAGCCGTCCAGCGCATCGGCCGGGCGTCGGGCCAGACCGGGTCGTCGGCCACGAGCGCGTCGTTGAAGGTCGTGAGGCGCGTCCACTCGCACGCTGCCAGATCGAAGCGCGCGATCTCGGGCGGGACGCCGTGCGCCTCGTGAGTCGTGAGGATCGTGGCGGCCCCGTCGGTCACCGCGCACTGTGGCTTGACGACGTTCCCGCCGATGAACGCGTGGCCGGACCAGACCTCGTCCTGCCGGCCGTCCAGCCAGACCCGACCCGCGGCCGTGCCGAGGCCGTCGTTCCGCGCGTACCAGAGCGAATCGGCGTCGCACCAGGACGCGGCGCCGACGGTCTCGAGGCCGGGCCACGGATCCGCGACCGAGCCATCCTCGAGATCGATGACCTTGATGCTGCCGCTCAGCAGTCCCGGGTCGCTCGAGTAGCCCTCGACGACCGCGGCCCGCCGGCCGTCGGGCGACACGGTCAGGCCCTCGAGATGCCAGGTCGGCTGGTACAGGGTCCGCGCGGTCCGGTTCGCGATGTCGAGCGCGACGACCCGCGAGTGGTACCAGCCGTAGCCGCTCGGCGCGTCCGAGACGATCGCCACGACCGTCGACTCGTCCACAAGGTCGAACTCCCAGACGCTCTGGTTCGGCGGACCGACCTCGTCGACGGCGTCGGATTCGAGGTCAATGCGGAACAGGCGGCGCCAGGCCTCGTTGGGCCGACGGACCTCGAGACCCTTGTGCTCGGCCCACAGGACCGCCCGGGCGGAGAAGTCGAGCCCGTAGAGACCGGCGTCGGCGGCCATCACGAGCAGGTGGGTGCCGTCGGCCGTCCACGCGACGGCTTCCGCCGAGCCCGCGAGCGTCGCCGCGAGCGTCGGCTTGCCGTCGAGCGTCGTCGTGTACGGCAGATGGTGGCCAGGGGTCGCCCGATCCGAGAGGAACGCGATCCGACCGCCATCGGGTGACCAGACCGGCGTCGAGCCATCCGTCAGCATGTTCGCCGGTCCGTCGCCGCGAATGAGCCACAGCTCGCTCGGCAGGTGGGACCCCGCCTCCGCGGCGGCGGGATGGACGGAGAAGACGACGGTCTCGCCGTCGGGCGCGATGGCGATCTCGGCCGGCGTCCGGAGCGCGACCAGTCGTTCCGCCATGTCGCTGAAGGGCATGTGGTCCTTTCGCCTTCGACCGGAGGGACACCGCGAGCGAGGCGGGCCCACGATCTTCGCGTCCCGTCCCTACCCGGATGAGCCTTCCGCCGCGGGCGCCGGGGCCTCGAACTCGAAGGTCGATCGCATCGGCTCTTCGTGAAGGAACAGGACCACCACCGCCCCGATCAGGGCGCCGACGATCCCGACCCAGAAGGTCGAAGCGAGCGCGATCGAGAACGCCTCGTAGATCGCCGTGCACGATCCCTGGGATCAAGGGCTCGACGGCGGCGCGTGCCGGTTCCGGGACCGCGGCAAGGATCCGCTCGCCAAGGTCGCCCGTGCCGGTCACGTCCACCGCCTGACCGCTGCCGAACTGATCGACGAACTGCGGGGGCACGCCGGCCGCGAGCAGCTGGACGGGTATCTCCGTGGCCAGCCGGCTCGCGAAGATCGTGCCCGCGATCGTCAGGCCGACGGTCCCGCCGATCTGCTGGAAGAACGTGAGGCTGCTGGTGGCGACGCCGATCCGGTCGGGTGCGACCGCGTTCTGGACGATGAGCGTGAAGACCGCGAACGACGGCCCGATGCCGAGGCCCGTGATCGCCATCCACAACCAGAGCGTCGCCCGGTCCGTATCGGCATGCAGGTTGGTCAGCAGGAACAGGCCGACGGCCAGCAGCGACGAGCGAGCCGAACGGTCAGGACCTTGTAGCGCCCGGTCCGGGCAACGATCTGGCCCGACGCGATCGCGCTGATGATCAGACCGGCGAGGAGCGGCAGGATGTTGTAGCCGGACTCGGTGGCGCTCGCCCCGGCGACCGTCTGGAACCAGCGCGGCAGGAAGATGACCGCCGCCGAAGAACCCGAACGCCGCCAGGAACATCGCGATGACCGAGATCGTGAACGTCGCGCATCCGGAAGAGCGCCGAGCGGCACGATCGGCTCCGGCACCCGCGACTCGATCCAGACGAACAAGGCACCGAACGCCAGCCCGACCAGGATCAGCCCGCCGACGACGGGATCCGACCACTCACCGCTCTGCTTGTTCGTCAGGCCGATCAGGAACGGCGCGATCGCGAGCGTGAACACCAGCGCGCCCACGTAGTCGATGTTGCGGGCCGCTTCGGGCCGCTTGATCGCCGGCAGCAGGCGCCACAGGATGACGAGGGAGATCAGTCCGAGCGGCACGTTGATGAAGAAGATCCAGTGCCAGCCGAAGGTGTCGGTGATGAAGCCGCCGATGCCCGGTCCGAGCAGCGACGACAGGCCGAACACCGCTCCGAAGAGGCCCAGGTACTTGCCGCGCTCGGCCGGCGTGTAGAGGTCGGCGACGACGGCGAGCGCGACCGGGAAAGACCGCGCCGCCGCCGAGACCCTGCAGCCCGCGGAACAGGATGAACTGCCACATCTCCTGGCTGAGCCCGGCCCCGACCGAGGCGACCAGGAACAGACTGACCGCGAAGATGATGATCGGCCGACGGCCGAAGAGGTCCGAGAGCTTGCCGTAGATCGGGCCGCTGATCGTCGATGTCAGCAGGTAGATCGTGACCGACCAGGTGTAGAGGTCGTTGCCTCCGAGATCGGTGACGATGACCGGCAGTGCCGTGCCGACGACGGTCTGGTCGAGGGCGAACAGGAAGAGCGCCAGCAGGATCGCGCCGAGGATCTCCAGGCGCGCCCGTGGGCTGAGATTGATCGCGAGTTCGTCCGCGGTCGGCGGCGTCGTCATCGGGGATGCCTCCTCGGCAACGCGTCGGAGGCGACGCGCTCTCGAATCAGGGGGTTCCGCCGCGGTTGTTGGGCTACCGACGAGCGGAGCCTCAGTTTACCCTCGGCCCCTGGTCAGCTTCGGTCAACTTTGCAGATGTCGTCGACCCGCGGAACCAGTAGCATGGCGTGGCCCCCCGGGGAGTCTTGATGACGAGCCTGCGACCGCGATTCTGTCCCCGCTGCGGCACCGCCCGTGTGGCAGACATGTCGTTCTGTCCCGGGTGCGGCCTGAACCTCCGCGAGATCGACGAGGGCACGGCCGCCGGGGCCTCTGAAGACGCGACGGCGACCGGTGCGGCGGGTGACGCAACCTCGACCATGCCTGCCGCAAGGCAGCAACCGTCGTCGATCGACCACTGGGATGGTGGCGGGCCATCCGATGCGGCATCACACGGGCCCGGCGGCCGGACGATGGATCGAAGCTCGCGCGTGCCGATCGGCGGGATCGTCTTCGCGGTCATCCTCGTTGGTGCGCTCGTCCTGCTGTTCCGTCCGCAACTGCCCGGGAGCCCCGGTCCGGGAGGCCCCGCGGCGCCGGGATCGGGAGACTTGGCGGCCCCTGGTGTCACGCCGGTCGCCCCGTCTGCCCCGATCGTCGGGCTCACCATCCTGAGCCCGGAGGACGGCCAGGCGGTCGCGTCCAAGGACGTGACGGTCATCGGGCTGGCACCGCCGGGCGTGACGATCACTCAGGACGTCAGCTTCGGCCTCGATCAGCACGCGACCGTCGATGGCACGGGTCATTGGGCGATGAAGGTCGGACTGAATGAAGGCGAGAACAAGCTGAAGTTCCGGATCGGCGACGACCACTCGACGGAACAGGAGATCCGCATCGTCTACACCGCCCCGCAACAGCCCTGAGCCCGGCCAGGCGAGGCGAGATCCAACAAGACGTAGCGATCTGGCGCCCCCGCCAGGATTCGAACCTGGGACCTTCCGCTTAGAAGGCGGCTGCTCTGTCCACTGAGCTACGGGGACACGCGTGGTCAGTGTACGCACGGTTTGCCCGGGTTGACGCCGCCGTCAGAAGTCACCCGATTCGGTTGATGCCGACTGTCGATCCGAGACGTACCTTGCGATTCGGCCAGGCGTCGATGCCCCCGTAGGTGGGCCGGCCCCGCCGATGACAAGCGACCGACTTCGGCGGACTACTGGGCCGGAGACCCCTGGAGAGTGGAGGAGTCATGGCTGACAGATCGCTCGATGAGCTCGGACCCGTCGACTATCTGATCGTGGAATTTCCGGCAGGGGCCCAGAACTTCACCGGCGAGGGCGCGGAAGAGCTCCTGCGGCTCCACGACGCGGGGATCATCCGGGTCATGGACCTGCTCATCCTCCAGAAGGGCGAGGACGGCACGGCCATGGCCCAGGAGCTGGGTGATCTCGCTGACCTCGGGGAGCTCGGCCGGCTCGAGGCCGAGCTGGTGCAGACGCTGGCCGAGGCGGACGTCGAGCATCTCGCCGCAGCGATGGATCCCGGCAGCGTCGCCGGCGTCCTCGTCTACGAGAACCTGTGGGCCGCACCGTTCGCCTCGGCCATGCGACGTGCCGGTGGCCAGTTGATCGCCAACGGCCGGATCCCGATCCAGGCCATCATCGCCGCCATCGAGGCTGACGAGGCGCTCGCAGAAGTAGGAGGCTGACATGCCGCTCGGACCAGGTCGCCGGGGAGTCGGCGTCATCGGTGCTCCCGTCGCCAAGGCCGCCGTCGTCGGCGCGGCCTGTCGCACCCGGCCGCTCGCCCGTCGCCAAGGCGGCGGTCGTCGGAGCCGCCGTGTCACCAGGCCCGTCGCCGATCGCCAAGGCGGCCGTCGTCGGGGCAGTCGTGACGCCCGGTCGCCGTCGCCGGTTCTAGCCGCCTCCGACCGTCGACCACCCAGCGAAGGAGGACATGATGGTGACGAAGCGTGCTCTCCTGGTGGTCGCGCTCGCGAGTGTCGCCATGACGCTCGGAGCGTGCAGCGCGGCAGGGTCGTCGCCGTCGGTGGCGACGTCCGTTCCGTCAGCCGCTGCATCCGCGCCTGCAGCCAGCGCCGGGGTGTGTGCTGACGCCGAAGCGGTGAAGTCGTCGCTGACGGACCTCAAGGCGCTCGACCTGAAGACTGCCGGCAAGGCCGGACTCACGGCGGCGATCGACAAGGTCGATGCGGCAGTGACGACGCTGGCGACCTCGGCGAAGGAGGCCGCAGGCCCCCAGGTCGAGGCACTGACGACCGCGATCGGCACCTTGAAGACCGCGCTCAGTAACCTGACGAGCGACGCGAGTGTCGCCGAGAAGGCGACCGAGGTGCGGGCTGCGGCTACCGGCGTCGAAGACGCGGCGACGGCACTCAAGGCCGCGTTGACCCAGTGCGCCTAGGGGCTGCGCTGAGGCAAGCCCATCGTGAGCGCGTAGAGGGTCGCTGCTTCATCCATTGAGCGACTCGTACGTTGCGCGGCTCTGCCGCCGGCCGACCCCGGACGGCCGATTCCGGCGTGCTATGCTCCCCGCCCCATCGCCCGATCCGCGCCGGGCCGAGGGGTCAGTGAGGTCGCACTATCGACGATGTCGGGACCCCCGACGCGACGCACCACCGGCCAACTCGCACTCGAGCTCCCGCTCGAGCTGCCACCACTCGCCATCGCGCCCGAGTGGAAGGAGCAGCAGCGCCTGTGGGGCCACCCGTTCCACCCGATGTGCTCGTACCTCGCGAGCTTCCCGGCCGCCCTCGCCCACGCGTTCATCGCCCGGTACTCGCGGCCCGGTGACGTCGTCCTCGACCCGTTCTCCGGTCGCGGCACGACCCCGCTCCAGGCCTGCGCCGAGGGCCGGATCGGCGTCGGCAACGACCTCAACCCGTTCGCCCACCTGCTGACCGCGGCCAAGGTCGAGCCCGCGACCCGCGCCCAGGCCTCCACACGCCTCGCGGGTCTACGACTCGCCTGGCACGCCGGATCGGCGGACTGGCTGGCCCTCGGCGAGCGCGTGTGGACCGATCCGACGGCCGCCACCTCGCTCGTGCCGATCGCCGGTTCGGGCGCCGGGCCCGACGACGGCGTCGAGACACGTCCCGATCGAGGTCGCGCTCGCCTTCCATCCGCGGACGCTCGGCCAGCTCCTGTTCGTCCGGACCCGGCTCCGGCTCGAGGACCGGACCGACCGGTTCCTCGCCGCCGCGCTGACCGGCATCCTCCACGGCAAGAGCGCCTCGTACCTCTCGGAGCTCATGCCCAACACGTTCAGCATGGCGCCGCGCTACGTCCGCGACTTCGCTCGCCGGACGGCGTTCGCGTCGCCGGAGCGGGACGTCTTCAACGGGCTCGCCAAGAAGCTCGATCGCCTCTATCGCGCCGGGGCGCCGTCCGCCGAAGGGGTCGGGCTGCTCGGCGACGCCCGCGACGTCGCGCCGCGGATGCAGGTCGCGATGCACGAGCGCGGGCGACCCGAGCGAGCCCGGCTGGTCGTGACGTCGCCGCCGTACCTGCGCGTCGTCAAGTACGGCTACTACAACTGGCTGCGCACGTGGTTCCTGGGCTTCGACGCCCGCGCGATCGACGCGACGCTCGACGACGCCCACCACCGCGAGCCGTACCTCGCCTTCCTGCGCGACGTCCTCGCGGGGCTCCGGCCGGTCCTCGCCGACGACGCTGTCGTCGTCCTCGTCATCGGGGACGTCGAGACCGACCGCGGTCGCCGGATCCGGGGCGGCGTCGGGCTGGCCGCCCGCGTGTGGGAGGCCGCAGCCGAACCCGAGGGTTACCGGCTCGCGGGCGTCGCCCTCGACGACGTGGCGGCGACCCGCAAGATGACCAAGCTCTGGGGCGACGAGGCCGGCCAGGCGACCAAGACCGATCGGATCCTCGTGCTCGGGGCGACCGATGTCGGACGCCGCCGCGCGCTCGCGGGAGCCGGCAACGACATCGACTGGACCTGGCCGCCGAGGGCACTCCGCGCCATCTAGAATTGCCGCCATGCAGCCGATGTACCACCCCTCGGACCTGGCCGCCATGGATCCGCTGGTCCTGATGAAGAACCTCGACCACGTGCGGATGACCAGCCGTCGGCTGAGCTACATCCTCCAGCAGCAGGTCCATCTCTACGTGCCCGAGGCCAACCAGCTCCGGGAGCAGATCGACCGCTACGTCGAGGCGGAGCGGCAGATCGAGGGCGAGATGGCGAGGCGCCGCATCCGCGCCTGAGAGGCCATCGCCGGAACCGAACCCCCGGCGCGACGAGGGGTTCGAGACCTTCTGGGGACCGGGCGAACGCTCAGACCCCGGCATGCACCGGGTTGAGCCGGATGGGGACATCGGTCGTACGCTCGGTCGCGTCGGCGGGACGCTCGGTCGCGCTCGTCGCTGCGACGGCGTCATCGGAGGTCTCCGTCGTGTCGCCGCCGCCTGCCGCAACCTCCGGGCCGATCATGACCGGCACCGGCTCGGCGGCGATGCGGACCGCCACCGGGCGACGCCGGGCCTGTTCCTCGCTGATGACCCCGGCGGCCAGGCCGGCCAGGGCCGGCATGTCGAACAGGCTGAAGCCGATGCCGAGGCCAGCCAGGTCGTCGGGCCCGAGACCGCGAAACAGTCCGCGCGACGCCACCGCGCACATCTCGTCGTAGAGCTCCGGCCAGCCGACGCGTCGACGGCGGTAACAGAACCGCACGAATTCGATCGCGTCAGGATCGGGTGAACTGGGGCCGGCGGTGCGTTGGTCCATCGATGGCGTGCCCTTCTCCCTCAACTCCCCCGGGCCGGCCTGTGGCGCGACGTCGTGGGCAAAACGAAGCTCAACCCGACGGGCCCGGAGCGCCTGTCCGCCCGCCGGGACACGGTCCCGGATGTCCTCCGGCCTGCCCTCACGTTCATCCCTGCGGGCCGGTGGAGGGATATCGTAGGCCGCCTCGGGAACGCCGGGAAGGGGGCTTGTCCACGAGTTCATCCACCAAGTTATCCACACGAACACCTGTTCGGTGAACGCCCGTGCGGAACGAGCGTGGGCGCCCGGTCCGTGGCCGGACCAGGATCGTCACGCGGCCCGACGGGTCAGCCCGAGGCCCGGTCCCGCTGGCAGGATCCAGCGGTGGTCGGCCCCGAGCTCGAGGCCGTCGAACGGGTCGTCGGCGAGCAAGAGACAGCCGTCGAGATCGACCCACTCGGCCAGCGAGGCGACCGCCGCGGACGCGGCGATCCCGACCGATGTCTCCTCCATGCAGCCGAGGAACGTCCGGAAGCCGAGCTCTCGCGCCCGCTCGAGCATCGCCTTCGCCGGCCCGATGCCACCGCACTTGGCGAGCTTGACGTTGACACCCTCGACCACCCCGACGAGGGCATCGAGGTCCTCGAGCGTGACGGCGCTCTCGTCGGCCACGATGGGCAATGACGAGCGCTCCTGGAGCCAGCCGAGGTCTCGGTACGCCCGCGCCGGGAACGGCTGCTCGATGAGCTCGACGCCGAGGTCCACGAGCTCCGGCAGCAGTCGCTCGGCGTCATCCCGAGTCCAGCCGGTGTTGGCGTCGACCCGGATCGGCCCGCTGAACACCTCGCGCACGGCGCGCAGCGTGGCCAGGTCGTCCGGCCCGCCGCACTTGATCTTGAGCGCCGGAAAGCCCGCTGCCCGTCGGGCCCGCTCGGCCACCACGGCGGGCTCGTCGATGCCGATCGTGAAGTCGGTCGGTGGGATGGTCGCCGGCAGCCGGATGACCTTATGGACCGGGATGCCGATCGCCTTGCCGACGAGATCGTGCAGTGCGATATCGACGGCACATTTCGCGGCGCCATTCCATCGGATCGCGCGATCGAACACCTCGGAGATGTCAGCGAGCCCATCGCCGGCCCAGTCGGCTTCGAAGTCGATGTCGTCCGGCTCGATCCGCGACACCAACATCGGCATCACCGCGGCCATCGTCTCGGGCGTCTCGCCGTAGAACCGGTCCGGATAGCCCTCCCCCACCCCGACGATGCCGGGAAGGCGGTCGTCACGCAGTTCGACGACGACGGTGGTCACGCCCTCGCCCGTATGGTGATCGGTCCGCGCGATGCGGAACGGGTCCCGCAGGCTGAGTCGCAGGACCTCGTGGGTCAGGCTCAGACCCACGGCAGGGCGTCCACTCCCTCGCGAACGGCCGCCCAGAGCCGATCCCCGCCGAAACGGACCGGGTCGTCGGCGGGCAGGCCGGTCTCGGCCTCGGTCTCGGCGATGACCCGGCGCGCCTCGTCGTCATCGGGGTAGCGCGAGGTGTTGAGGGCGAGCGCGACGACCTTCGATGGCGCCACGAGGCCGGCCACCCGCTCGTGGAGCTCGATGAAGCCGGGCAGCGAGGCGATCGGGAACGAGGCCTCAGGCAGGTGGTCGAAGTCGTGCTCGGTCAGGCCGGGCTTGTGGACCATGATCATCGCCTGCGGCGTCGCGCCGTGGATGAGCCCGAGCGTCACCGACGAGTAGGCCGGATGATCGAGCGAGCCCTGGCCCTCGACGAGGACCCAGTCGCCCAGCGCCTCGCCCTGCTCGACGAGCCATTCGACCGTGCCCTGCGTGAAGTCGCTGATCAGGCGATCGACCGCGACGCCCCAGCCCTCGATCATCATCCCGGTCTGACCGGTCGGCACGAACACCGCCGACTGGCCGGCCGCGATGGCCGACTTGCGCAGCTCGAGTGCGACCGACATCTTGCCGATCGCGCAGTCCGTCGCGACCGTCAGGATCACGCGCTTGCCCGGGCCATGGCGGCGGCCGACGGCGGTCTCCATCCGCTCGGGCGGTCGTCGGTAGTCGATGATCGTGGTACCCCGGGCGGCGGCGGCCTTCGCGAACTCCGGGTCGTCGCCGAGGAACGTGTGCAGGCCGCCGAGGACGTCAAGGCCAGCGTCGATCGAGGCCAGGATGGTGTCCCGCCACCCGGGCGGCAGCTTCCCGCCGGTCGGCGCGATGCCGATCAGGAGCGAGTCCGGCGGTGTCGGGAGAGCCAGGGCATCGGCCAGGCTCGCGACGATCGGGATGTCGTGGCCGGGCAGGAACTCATCCACGTTCCGGCCGGCCTGCGTGGAATCCAGCACGGCGATCACGTCGTCGCGCCCGTAGCGGATCACTCCGTACGCGGTCTTGGCATGGTGGTCCCCGAACTGGCCTTCGGTGAGGATGAGGAGCCGTCGTCGGTCGGTCGGTCGCATCGCCCGAGTGTAGGGAAACCCGCGCCCCGCCGGAGGCTGCGCGAACGGGCATTGACAGCCCCCCTTCCGGCGGTAGCATGCGGACCAATCGGACTCGATGGCCGGCCGTGCCCACTGGGGGTGAAGCGGGCAGGACGGAGGACCATGAGCGGGACGTGCAGGATCTGCGACGAGCCGGCGACGCGAGCGATCGGCGACTACGCGTTCTGCGATCTCCATTTCGAGCGAGCGACCCGCGAACGACGAGGCGGCTGGCAGGCTGACGTCGCGTCGATCGTCCTGCTCGTCGCGTTCGTCATCGTCCTCTACGCGATCGATTCGCTGGTCCAGCCGCAACTCTCGGGCACCGCGCTGATCGTGATCGGACTGGTCATTGCCATCGTGCCCGCCCTGGTCTGGCTCGGCTTCTTCTACCGCCGCGACCGGCTGGAGCCCGAGCCGCGGACCATGGTCTTCGGGATCTTCGTCCTCGGCGCCCTCGTCGCGACCGCGATCGCCATCCCCCTCGTCGACCAGCTCTTCGATGTCGGCAGCTGGCTGTTCGCCTCGCCGCTCGTCCACCTGGCCGGGGGCATCCTCGTCGTCGGGTTCGCCCAGGAAGGCCTGAAGTACCTGACGCTCCGGCTGTCGGTCTACGACTCGCGCGAGTTCGATGAACGGACCGACGGGATCATCTACGGAACGGCTGTCGGACTCGGCTTCGCGACAGCGCTCAACGTCGCCTTCGTCGTCGAGTCGGGCGGCGTGGATCTCGGGACCGGGGCCATCCGCATCGTGCTGACATCGCTCGCCCATGCGTCGTTCGGCGGCGTCATCGGCTACTTCCTCGGCCGCCAGAAGTTCGAGCCGCGGCCGATCTGGTGGATGCCGGCCGGGGTGGCCCTGGCGGCGACCCTCAACGGCGTCTTCTTCTTCCTGCGCAGCACCGTCGGGCGGGGCGCGATCGAAGGCCCGCTCGCGGCGATCGCCCCATGGATCGGGCTGGTCCTCGCGGCGATCCTGGCCGCGGCCGTGACCGCCGTCTTGTCCACCCTCATCCGGCGGGAACTCGCGCACAGCACCGAGGCCGGCGCCGGGGCGGGGGTCGCGTCATGAGCGCGGCCGTCGCCACCAGCCCCCGAGCGGCGCGCAATCAGCGCGAACTGCGGTCGTTCGTCGCCGTCATCGTGCTCATCGTCGTCGCGATCGGGGCCGGGCTGCTCATCCGGAACAACGTGGAGCGAGCCACCCAACAGGTCGGTGGAGGCGGACTCAACGCCGAGGTGCCGGCCGGCTGGATCGTGCTGCCCGCGGCGGGCGACCGGCTGCTGACGGCGTACGACCCGCTCGATCCTGACACGCGCTATGGCGTGGCGGCCATCGACGCGACGGCCGGCGCGACGCTCACCCCCGAGGACGCCGCCGCCCGTCGCATCGCGGACCGCTCGAACCTGCTCGAAGCGTTCGCCGTGTCGTCGGAGGGCCCGGGCGCGCTCGGCTCCGTCCCGACGTACGAGGTCCACTACACGTTCGTCGACCAGGCTCCGGGCGGCGGGGCGACCTCGATCGAGGCGATCGAGCACTACTTCCCGGACGGCGCACTCTTCCCAGAGGACCGCGTGCTCGCGGTCATCGTCGAGGCCACGCCCGAAAGGCTCGAGGCCGCGCTGCCGGACTTCGAACGCTTCGCGCGCCAGATCGCGAGTCGGACCGGGACCGCTGCCGCGCCACGACCCGTCGTCGGAGGGCGGGGCGGCGGACCGCTTCTCGCGTCGATCGGCGACCCGACCCAGGGAGCGCCGACCGCACCGACCGCCATCGCCGATCTCGTCAACGCCACGGTCCAGATCCTGATGGTCGCGACGATCGGGGGCCAGGAGCAGGCGTACGGCTGGGGCTCGGGCACGATCATCTCCCCGACCGGGCTCATCCTGACGAACGCCCACGTGGCGATGCCATCGGCGGCCGGTCGCGGCGTGTTCGAAGCCGACCCGACGCCCGAAGTCGATCCCGAGGACCTGGTCGTCGCGGTCATCGAGTCCGAGGACCGACCTGCCGTCCCGAAGTACCGCGCGACCGTCCTCGTGGCCGACGGCTACCTCGACGCGGCCGTCATCCAGATCGACCGGGACCTCGCCGGCCGGCCGCTGTCGAGCGCATCGCTGGCCCTGCCGACCGTCCCGTTGGGCACGTCGGACAGCCTGCACGCGGGTGATCCATTGACGGTCGTCGGTTTCCCCGGTATCGGCGGCAACACGATCAGCCTGAGCTCCGGGCGCGTGTCGGGCTTCCTGAGCGACGACCGGATCGGGTCGCGGGCCTGGATCAAGACCGACGCGGTCATCAGCAGCGGCAACTCGGGTGGCCTGGCCGCCAACGAGGCGGGGGCCATCATCGGGGTCCCGACGCGGGCACGCGAGGACGTCGGTGGCTATTCGTGGGTCCGGCCGCTCGCCCTGGTGACGCCGCTCATCGACGCGGCCAAGGCGGGCCGTCGATCGGTCGACAGCAAGTACCTGGTCGCCGGGACCGGCCGCGAGGCCATGACGCTCGACACCTGGACCGACAGCGGGGCCGCGTGCCCTGCCCAGAACCGGATCACGAGCTACCCGTCCGGCACCACCCACATCATGGCCTCGATCAAGCACACCGGATTCACGAGCGGCGAGGACGTCGTCAGCCAGTGGCGGCTCGACGGCGAGCTCGCCAGCCGGGGCGGGATCCGCCTCCCGCAGGGTGCCGAGAACGGCGGCTGCTACTTCACCGAGCTCTACTACGACCGTGGCCTGCCCGACGGGACGTACCAGGTCGAGGTCTTCGGCGGACCAACGCTCCGGCCCATGACCACCACGCAGACGACCATCGGTAACGTCGGAGCGAGTGACGTGGCGACGCTGGCTGGGTTCGTCGTGGACGCGGACAGCGGTCGTCCGATCGCCGGCGCGGTCGTCTACATGCTGACGCCCGGGACCGACCTGCAGGCCTGGTTCAATAACCCGCAGCAGAGCCAGATCGCCTCGTTCGCGAGGACGGGGGCGGATGGCGCGTTCCTCGTCAATGGCCTGACCGCGGGCACCTCGTACCCGGGCATGGCCCTGGCCGACGGATACGTCGCGGCGGGTGGCACGATCGGGCCGATGAAGGCCGGCGCGAACATCATGACCAACGCGATCGCACTGACCCCGGTCGCGCCGTAGCGTCTCGCCTCGTCAGGGGTCCGGGCGCCCCGGGTTCAGGGGATGCGAGCGAACCAGGCGAGCGAGCCGGCCGCGGCGACTGCCGCCGCGAGGAGCGCGGCAAGGGCCAAGCCGTCGGTGATCTCGCGCGGCTCCGTCCGCGTGCCGACCCCCTCGCCGATGTCCTCGAACACAGACACGATCTTCTCGGCGGAGTCGGCCTCGAACGCCTTGCCACCGGTGGTCTCGGCGATGTCGCGCAGCGCCTCGCGATCGACCGGGACGGGCACCGGCACGAAGTCAACGACCACAGACCCATGGTCGGTCCCGAAAGCGATGGTGCTGACCTTGACGCCCCGCTGCTCTGCCTCACGGGCTGCCGACCCCTCCGGCCGTCCTGTCGTCGTGTCGCCGTCCGACATCAGCACGATCGACCCTGCACCGACGTACTCGGCATCGGCGGGCGCGTCCGACGCGAGCAGGTCCAGCGACGTGTAGATCGCCTCGCCGATCGCCGTTCCCTGGCCCAATGACAACCGGTCGATCGCACGGTCGAGGACCGTCTTGGACGTCGTCGGCGGGATGATGACCCGAGCCGTCTTGTCGAACGCGACCAGGCCGACCCGAACACCGGTCGGGACGACCTCGATGAACCGATGGGCTGCTTCACGGGCGGCAGCGATCCGGCTGGGGGCGACATCCGTCGCCTCCATGGACACGGAGGTGTCGAACGCGAGCACGACCGTCGGCTCATTCGGGACCTCGGTCGCCAGGGCCGGGCGGGCAGCGGCGATGACGAGCAGCGCCGTCGCCGTCAGGTAGACGGCGGCGACGAGATGACGCCGAAGGCCCGGGCGTCGCGGGGCGACGGCGTCGATCATGTCAAGGTCGGTGTATCGGACCACGTACGACCGGCGCCGGCGCTGCCTGACGAGGTACAGCGCGGCGAACACGAGCGGCACCATGAGGAGCGCGAACCGCTCCGGCGCAAGGAACGTCAGGTCGGGCGCGAACGGGATCATCGGACAGCTCCGGTCGTGGGATGGGACGCCACGTGCCGACCCAGCACTCGGGCGCGACGGCGTCGGTCGAGACAGGCCGCGAGCGGTCCGGTCCACTCCGTGTCCGTGCGCAGTCGCAGGTGGGTGGCCCCGGCTCGCCGGATCGCAGACGATCTCGCGGCGCTTCGACGATCGGCGGCCTCGGCAAGGCGCACGCGGAAGCGCTCGTCGCTCGTGTCGATCGTGCGCTGGCGGCCGGTCTCGGGATCCTCGACCACGAGGAGGCCGACGTCAGGGAGTCGGAGCTCACGCGGATCTAGGACCTCGACGGCGATGATCTCGCTCCCGCGCCCAAGCCGGGCAAGCGCCGGGCTCCAGGTCTCGGGGGCCGCGATGAAGTCCGAGACGACGACCGCGAGTCCACCCCGTCGCAGGACGCGGCGGAGGACGTCGATGGCTCGGCCGAGATCGACCTCTCCCCCGAGCGGTGACCGTGCCACGCTGCCCACGAGGCCCGTCAGATGCCGGCGACCTCGGCGGATCGGCACGATCCGTGGTCCGTCCGCGGTCGCGACGACCGCCCCGATCCGGTCGCCGCCCAGGACGGCGAGCCCCGACACGGCCGTAACGACGTTGACGGCCAGATCGGCCTTCCGCCAGCCCACGGTCCCGAAGTCGAGGCTGCCGGATCGATCGACCAGGACGGCGATGTCGAGGTCGCGCTCCTTGATCGCGTCGCGGACGTGCGGTTCGCCGGTCCGCGCAAGGATCGACCAGTCCATCCGGCGGACATCGTCGCCCGGCTCGTAGGGTCGTGCCTCTCGGGGCTCGACACCGTGGCCGAGCACGAGCGAGGCGTGACGGCCGTCTCGGCGACCGACCACCTTGTGACCCACCGTCAGCTCGATGCGGCGGAGCCGTGCCGGCAGGTCGAGACCGGCACGCGGTGCGGACGTCACCTCGCGACTGGTGGGTCGCCCGGCAGGACGATCGGCGGCGTCTGTGGGGGCACGCCCGAGGGCGTGACGACGGCCGTGACCGGCCGCGGCATCGGCTGCGGAGCCTGGGCCTGCAGCGTCGCGTTGGCGTATGCCGTGGTGTCGGCGAAGGCCGACGCCACCTGCGTCGGATAGGCCGGTGCCGGGACGACGGCCGGTGTCGGGATCGTGGGTGCCGCCGGCACCGGCGGTCGCCAGTCGGTCGAGCCGGGCGCCGGAACCGTCGTGAGCAGCTCGACGAGGACGTCGTCGATCGTGAACCCCTCGGCCACTGCCCGGTAGGACAGCGCGAGGCGCGCGTTCAGGATGTCGTACGCGACGTCGTAGACGTCCTGCGGCACGGCACGCTCGCGTCCGCGCAAGAGCGCCATGGCCCGGGCACTCCGGACCAGCCCCAGCGATGCCCGCGGGCTCGCGCCGTATTCGAGGAGCCCGACCAGCTTGCGGCAGCCCGTGCGCCGCGGGGTCGCGCGTCGCGAGCACCAGGCGGATCGCGTAGTCGACGGCTGCCTCGTCGACCACGACTCGCCGCGCAGCGAGCTGAAGCTCGACGACGTCGGCAGGATCGAGCAGGCGGGCCGCCTGCGGTGGCTGGTCCGCCATGCGGGCGACGATCGCCCACTCCTCGGCCGGGGTCGGGTAGTCGACCGGGACCCGCATGAGGAACCGGTCGCGCTGGGCCTCGGCGAGCGGGTAGACGCCCTCGGACTCGACGGGGTTCTGGGTGGCCACGACCAGGAACGGCTGCGGCATCGCGAAGGTGCGACCGCCGACCGTGACCTGCCGCTCGGCCATCGCCTCCAGCAGCGCCGACTGGACGCGCGCGGGGGCACGGTTGATCTCGTCGACCAGGACCACGTTGGCGATGATCGGCCCGGGCTCGACGTCGAAGACCTCCGACGAGGGCCGGAAGATCCGGGTCCCGACGATGTCGGATGGGATCAGGTCCGGCGTGAACTGGATGCGATTGAAGGAGCCCCCGAGGATCCGCGCCAGGGTCGCGAGCAGCAGGGTCTTGCCGAGGCCGGGCGCTCCCTCGAGAAGGACGTGTCCCTCGGCCAGCACGGCGACGAGGAGCCGATCGACGACCCGGTCCTGGCCGACGATGACCCGGCCCAGCTCATGACGGACCTGGGCGAGGCGAGTGGCGGAGAGGTCGATACTCACGGTCGTGCTCCCGTGCCGTTGGTGCCCCCGTCGGGGGCGGATGGATCCAACGTCCCGTCCGGGCTCAGACCCCGGAGTAGTTCGTCCAGGAACTGCTGCATCAGACGGTCGATGGCGTCGGCGGCCGCACCGTCCTGATCGTCAGGCGCGGGTGTCGGCACCGGCGGATCCGGTGCCGGCTGTGGAGCCGGCGCCCCGGGGTCAAGCTCCCGCAGGAGCTCGTCGAGCAGCTGGCGCAGCAGCCGGTCCGACATCTCCGGATCGCCGGAGGGGCCATCCGGTGTCCCCGATCCGTCCGGCCCGAGGCCGAACAGGTCGCGCAGTCCGTCCAGCCCGTCAGGACCCAGGAACTGATCGAAGAGCCCACCGAGCGGATCCATGCTGTCGGCGGGGTCGTTGTCCTCGGCCTTCCACGTGCCGTCCTTGACCTTGTCCAGGATCCGGGCGGCCTGGTCGACCGGCACGGCGAAGCCGATGCCGTCGCTGCCGCCGGAAGCGCTCGCGATGGCGGTGTTGATGCCGATCGCCCGACCCTCCCGGTCGGCCAGCGGACCGCCGGAGTTGCCGGAGTTGATCGCGGCATCCGTCTGGATCAGGTCGTGCAGCTCGCCCATCGGGGTGGGGACCGTGCGCCCGAGCGCACTCACGATGCCGGTGGTCACCGTCTGGCTCAGGCCGAACGGGCTCCCGATGGCGATCGTCATCTCGCCCACCTGCACATCGGCGAGGGGGCCGAGGACGAATGGCTTCAGGTCGGACGCAGCGCTTTCCTCGGCCCGGATGACGGCAGTGTCGATGGACTTGTCGACCGCGACCACGACGCCTGAGATGCTCGTGCCATCGTGGAGTCGCAACGTGACCGCCTCCGATCGACCGACGACATGCGAGGCGGTGAGGATGAGGCCCCCTTCGGCCGCCACGAACCCGGAACCGAGCGCGCCGCCGGCCTCGATCTGCACGACCGAGGGCAGGAGCCTCGAGGCCGTGTCCGCGAGCGGCTCGTCACTCGGCGGGATCGCCGCGGCTGCCTTGTCCGGTCCGCTCGGGCCGCCGGCGGTGGCGGGCGCCAGCAGCGCCCCGAGACGGTTGCCGTTGGCGAGCAGCCCGGTGCCGACGACAAGGAGGGCGCCCACCAGAAGGGCCGTCCCGACGAGCCGTCGTCCGGGCCTCCTCGAGACTTTCGCCGTGGGGATCGGAAATGCAGGAGCACCGACCGCTGCGGTCGCGAATGCGGGTGCGGTGGTTGGCCAGACGAGGGGTGGCGTTGGTGGCAGGTCGCGCCAGCTCATGTGCTGACGCTCGTCGCCGGCGAAGGGATCGTCCACGTGAGCGGGCCTCCGGATCGGGTGCGGTCGCTGTGCCGGTCAGACCGATGCCGGTCGGGCCAGTGATCCGAAGGCTAGGAAATGGGCGATAACGTGGACGTTCGGACGGTGTAAAGACGACGTAAAGGTGGGTCAGGAGGCCGCGTCCACCGCCCACAGCGGATCGGCGATCGCGCGGAGATCGGCCACCGAGACCGGCTCCGCACCCGTCCGTCGGTCTGGCAGCCACACGACGAAGCTTGCGCCGTGCCTGGGGACCGACGCCACGCTGACCGCGCCGCCATGTGCCTCGGCGATCTGCCGAACGAGGGCCAGCCCCAGTCCCTGCCCGTCGCCGTCCGCCGTGGGAGCACCGTCGCGCCAGGCGCGGCGGAAGACGAGGGGCTGGTCATCGGGCGCGATGCCGGGCCCGACGTCGCGGACCCCGAACCACAGCCATCCACCGGTACGTCCGGCGCGCGAGTGGACCACAGACCCAGGGGGAGCCACGCGGAGCGCGTTCGATACGAGGTTCGCCTGGGCCCGCTTCAGCGCGGACCGGTCGCCGTCGATGACCAGGCCGGACGGAGCGAGCCGGGACAGCCGGACGCCACGGGTCGAGGCCACCGCGTCGTACTCCTGGGCGACCTCGGCAACGACCTCGGCGAGGTCGACCGGGACACGTCGCTCCGGCTGGACACTCGTCCTTCCGAACGCCAGGAGTTCGTCGACCGTGGTCGACATCCGGTCGGCTGTCCGACGAGCCACCTCGGCTGCCCGACGCAGGCCCTCGGTGTCCTCTGGCTCCGAGAGCGCGATATCGAGGGTCGTCCAGATGACCGCCAGTGGGTTCCGCAACTCGTGCGAGGCGTCCTCGACGAAACGGCGCTGGGTCCGCACGCCTCGATCGAGCCGGTCGAGCATCGCATCGAACGTGTCGGCGAGATCGCGCATCTCGTCGGGTGGCCCGCCGAGGCGGATCCGACGTGAGAGATCCGTCGCCTCGATCTCCCGTGCGACGCTGGCGATCTTGCCCACCGGCCGCACGACCCGGCCTGCGACGGCCCAGCCGATGGCGAGGCCGACCGGCACCAGCCCGAGGAGCGCCACGACCGAGAGATTCCGGACCAGCTGGAGCGTCTGCTCGCGGACGGCCTGTTCCACGTTCAGGAGTGCATCCGTCGCCCCGCCGTCGCTGCTTCCATCGAGCTCAGCGAGACTCATGCCGAGGATCCGCAGCAACTCCTGATCGAGTGTCGTCGGCTGCTGCTCGGGGACCGTGGCGACGACCGTATCCAGGGCCAGGTTCATGCCAAGCACCAGCACGCCCGCCGTCACGATCATGGCCGTGGTCACCAGGATCGCGAGCCGGAAGCGGACCGATCGCACGGACGCGGCAAGGCGTCGGGGCACCGACTGACTCATTCGACGCCTTCCACGAGGCGATATCCCACCCCCACCACCGTCTCGATGGGCTGCCCGGGGCCCGCCTCGGACAGCTTGCGCCGGAGGTTGCTGATCGTGACCCGGACCGTATTGGTGAATGGGTCGGCGCGATCATCCCAGACATGCTCGAGCAGGCGCTCGGGAGTCAGGACCTCGCTCGGATGGAGCATGAGATATCGGAGGAGCGCGAACTCCTTGGGCGTCAGGTCGAGACGCTGTTCGTTGCGATGGGCCTCGTGCCGCGCAGCGTCGAGCCCGAGGCTCCCCAGGCGGATCGTCGCCCCACCGTTGATCGTCGGGCGTCGGGCAAGGGCGCGAACCCGTGCCGCGAGCTCCGCGAAGCTGAACGGCTTGACCAGGTAGTCGTCGGCACCGTCGTCCAGGCCTGCCACTCGATCATCGAGAGCGTCCCGGGCCGTCAGGATCAGGACACGCGGCGGCGTCGCGTCCGGTGGCAGCAGCTCGCCGGCGCGGATCGCCCGACAGACCGCGCGACCGTCCTCGTCGGGCAGCCCAAGGTCCAGGCACACCACGTCGTACGGCGTGTCCTGGAGGCGCTCGCGCGCGTCGGCGGCAGTCGCGGCGGTGTCGATCGCGTAGCCTTCGCGGCGCAACCCGGTGGCAAGAGCAGTGGCAAGGTCGAGCTCGTCCTCGACGATGAGCAGTCGCACGGCCGCCGGAGGATAGCGTGGTCTCGCGAAATCGTCAGGATTCGACGCCGCGGGTCATGCCGGTGCAGGGGTGGGTGGTACCGCATACCGGATTCGAACCGGTGATCTCCGCCTTGAGAGGGCGGTGTCCTGGGCCTCTAGACGAATGCGGCCAGAGTGGCGCGGGCGACGGGACCGCCCGGCCGGTCGGGATGATACCAGACGACGCCCCCGATCCCGTCAGAGGCGGTGCGTCTCGAGGAACCCGCGAACGGACTCGGCGACCTGCTGGAAGCTGTTCTCGCCGATGACCAGGCCGTAGTGGGAATGCGCGCCGAACGGCTCGAATTCAGCGTCGAGCCAGGTCGCCAGGCGCTCGGCCTCATCGGTCGTCACGGTCCGGTCCAGGCCGCCACTGATGACGAGGCGCGGGACGGCTTCGACGCCCCGCCGGTCGACCTTCACCCCGGCCAGCACCTGGCGCCGGGCCGCACCCGCCTCGTGCGGTTTCTGGCCGAGCAGGTGCTGGATGCGCAGGACGTCCGCGAGCGTCAGGTCGCGATGGTCGCGGACCAGTCGCTCCGGGAGGGTCTCCCAGCCGATGAGCGACCGGCCGTAGACCTCCGGGATCTCGCGGAGCTCGTATGGCCGGGCGGGTGGCCGCAGGTCACGCGGCAGCTCGGGGCCGATGACGACGATGCCACTGATGGGCATCCGTTCGGCCGCCTTGAGGGCGAGCAGGCCGCCCATCCCGTGGCCGATGATCACCGTCGACGGCCCGAGGCGCTCCAGTGCGCAGACCACGTCCTCGGTGTAGGTGTCGAACGACAACTGGGCGGGGTCGGCGGTCTGGGACCAGTGGTGGTTCCGCAGATTGAGGGCATGGCCCTCCCAACCGCGCCCGGCGAAGTACCCGAGGTACCGCTCCCACAGCCACGAGCCGGTCAGCTCGCCGTGGATGAACAGGAGCGGCTTGCGGCGCGATCTGCGCTCCGGCAGCCACGACTCGATGTACAGCCCTCGATCGTGAAGCTCGATCTCGTCCTTGCGGACGGGACGCCCGTTCATGGGTGGGAGCTGGGCCTGTGCGAGGATCGCATCCGGGGTCTGGTCGGGCAACGGACTCACCATTCGTGCGGATTGATGACGAGGCCGGTCAGGGCCTTCGGATAGAAGTAGGTCGACTTCTGGGGCATGACGTCGCCGGCGCGTGCGACCGCCTCGATCGAGGCGACCGGGGTCGGCTCCAGGAGGAACGCGACCGATGCACCGTCCGTCCCCGAATCGACGCGCTCGATGGCCTCGGCCGCCGACTTCGTGTAGGTCACGGCACCGGCCTCGACCGCGTCGGGACCCACGCCGAGTCGCTCGAGCGCGGCGCCCAGCAGCGTCACGTCGAGATCGCGCAGGGCCTCGCTGCCGTCGGGCAGGAGCGACTCGAATGCCCCGCGACGGGCCGTCAGGCGAGCGCCGCCGCTCCGGGTCCACAGGCCGAACCGTCCCGCGCCGCCGGCCGCCAGCCCCGCGGCCTCGAACTCCCGGCGGAGATCGTCCGCCGGCACGTCTCGCTCCACATCGAACAGACCGTCGGCCCGTTCGGCCAGCACATCGGACGACACGTCGCCGAGCCCACCGACCACGCGGTGCGTCGGCAGGACCGTGAGCGGCTCGCCGGTCGACGGCAGGAAGAGCATCAGCAGGTAATCGAAGGCCGGATCCTCCTCGCATGAGCGGCTCATCCGGCGCTCGTCGCGATAGCGGAGCGCCGTCTCGTAGCGGTGGTGCCCATCGGCGATGGCGATCGGCCCGGACGCCGCCGCCGACATGAGGGCGGTGACGGCGTCGGCATACTCGCCATCGGCCGGCACGGCCCACAGGCGGTGATGCACCCCGTCGTCGTCGGTGATCTCCACCTCGGCCGGCCCCGACGTCCACGCGCCGAGCTGGTCCAGGACCGCACCACCCGGGTCCTCGAACAGTCCGACGACCGGACTCGTGTTGACTCCGGTCGCCCGCAGCAGCTTGTAGCGATCCTCCTTGGGTCCCGACAACGTCCGTTCGTGCGGCAGGACGCCCGACGTCGGTCCGAAGGGCTCGAGCTTCAGACGGGCGAAGAAGCCGCGCTGCGTTCGCGCGACATCGGTGCCCGGGACCCGGTAGGTCTGCTCGTAGAGGTAGATCGACGGATGCGGGTCCTTGCGCAGCACCCCGCCCGAGCGCCATGCGGCGAGCGTCCGTGCCGCCCGCCGGTAGCGGTCGTCGGGCTCATCGCCCTGGGCCTCCTCGGGCAGGTCGAGGCGGACGACGTTGGCGGGATGCCGCGCAAGCAGGCGCGCGTGCTCGTCGGGACCGATGACGTCGTATGGCGGCGCCACGACGGCCGCCAGGTCGTCGATGTTGGCTGGATCGAAGCGCAGGGCGCGAAACGGACGGATCTCGGGCACAGGACCTTCGGGAGGGCGGCACATGGGCCGACGGCTGCGGGACGATGGCATCGTACGATACGAACAGCGGCGACGCGACCATGCGGCTCGGAGCCCGCTCACGCCGCGCTCAGCCCACGCAACTTTCGCACGGGTTGAGACGTCCTTGCTCCGACCATCGCCAATCGAATCCGTCGCGGAGTGTTCGTGCGCCTCAACCCCCGAGCCGGCCAGGCCGTCGCCGCCCGACACGCGCCGCGCGGCCGTGGCATGCGCCGGTCGGTGGCGACCGCGCTGCTCGGGATCATCGCCCTGGGCCTCATCCCCGCCCCGGTCCTGGCGGCCGAGGGTCTCACGATGGAGGCGCACGCGCTGCTCGACGGGCACGCTCGCGTTGGATCGTGGATGGCCATCTCCGTCCACATGAAGAACGATGGCCCCGCGCTCGAGGGCGAGCTGCGGATGGCCGGTGGCGCCCAGGGCCGGACCCGGTTCGGGCAGGTCGTCGATCTGCCGACACTCTCCGACAAGACGTTCCTCCTGTACGCCCAGCCACCGGCCTTCGGACGTGAGCTCGAGGTCGCGCTGGTCGTCGGCGAACAGGTCGTCGCCAAGACCAAGGTCGGCTTCACGATCCACGACGGGTCCCAGCTGATCGTCGGCGTGGTCGCCGAACGCCCGGGCGACATCGTCGGCGCGATCGACCTGTTGCCGAACCAGAACCAGCTGGCTCCGGTCATCGTGCCGCTCGACCCGGAGGACCTGCCCGAGCGCGTGGAGGCGTGGGGCGGCCTCGACCGCCTGGTCTGGCAGGACCTGGACTCGAACCGACTGACGACCGGTCAACTCGCCTCGCTCCGAGGCTGGGTGGCCGGCGGCGGGCGGCTCGTGATCGTCGGGGGGACCGCCGGTCCCGGCACCCTGTCGGCGTTCCCCGACACCCTGCTTCCCTACCGGCCGACGGCCACGGTCGAGGTCCCGGCAGCCTCGCTCACGAGCCTGGTCGGCAGCGTCCCTGTGGGGACCGCCGACCTTCCGGCACTCGGCGGTGCATTGATCGAAGGCCGGTCGCTCGTGACGAGCGGCGATCGCGTCGTGGCCGCCGAACGTGGCTACGGCAACGGCGCCGTGACCCTGGTCGGCTTCGATCCCTCGACGAAATGGATCGCCGACGGGGGCGCCGCCGAGACGCTGTGGCGGCGGCTGCTGCCGTCTCGCTCGGCGACGGGGCTCGTGCTCGGCGACGACAGCCAGCTCGTGAGCGCCGTCTCACAGCTGCCGGCACTTGCCCTGCCGCCCATCGGTGGACTGATCTTCCTGCTCGGGGCCTACATCCTGCTGGTGGGCCCGATCAACTACTTCGTGCTGCGTCGGATGGACCGACGGGACTGGGCGTGGATCACGATGCCGGCCCTCATCGGCATCTTCGCGGTCGGCGCATATGGATACGGCGCCCTCCTGCGTGGCAGCGAGGTGCTGATCAACGAGGTCGCGCTCGTCCGTGGCTCACCGGGTGCCACCGACGGCACCGCCCAGGTCTACATCGGGGTCTTCTCGCCCTCCCGCGGCAACTATCAGCTCAGCGTGCCGGGTGGCGCGCTCCTGTCTGCGCCGATCAGTGGCGACTTCTTCGGCGGTGACGGAACGGCCTCGGCGCTCGACGTGTTGCAGGGTGACCCGGCGAAGGTCCGCGACCTCGCGGTCGGTTTCGGTTCACTGCGGACGATCCGCGCGGAGACCGCGGTCACCGTGCCCCTGATCCAGACCGACCTTCGACTCATCGATGGGCGTCTCACGGGCACCGTGACGAATGCCTCGACCGTCACCCTCCTGAAGCCGACGGTCGTCCTCGGTAGCACCGTGGCCAACCTCAAGGATCTCGCGCCCGGGGCCGTCGCGACCATCGATGTCGCCGTCGTGCCGAACCCGATGGGCCAGTCCCTCTCGGACAAGGTGGTGGGACCGCTCTTCTTCGGCGATACCGGCCGCCTGACGGCCGACATGACCGACCTCTACATCCGGCATGCGATCGTGGACCAGTTGACCTATGACCCCAACTGGGGCTCGACCGGGTCGATCACGACCGACGGCGCCGTCATCCTCGCCTGGGGCTCGGGCAGCCTGCTGCCGGTCGACATCGTCGGCCAGAAGGCGCGGGCCACCGGCAACGTCCTGTACTACCTGCCGGCCGACATCGCGGTCAGCGGCAAGACCACGTTCCGCGGCGACCTGCTGCGCTCGAGCACGATCGATGCGACAGCCGCGTTCTTCAACAAGGACCCGTTCAACATCAACTTCGGGAAGGGCAGCGCGACGATCGCCTATCGGCCGATCTCGTTCAGCGGCACGTTCGCACCGACCGAACTCGCGATGGGCATGAACTTCGGGGGCGAGATGCCGATCGTCCCGGCCGTCCAGACGCTCGAACCCCTGCCCGCGATCCCGGCGCCGTGCCCCGATCCGCCGACCGGGGACTGCGCCCTGGCAGGGTTCGATGGCATGCCGGAGGTCGAGTTGTTCGACCTGGTCAGTGGCGAGTGGGTTCGCTTCCCGCATCTGTCGAGCGGCACCCGGTACGTGATCGCCGAGCCGACGCGCTACGTCGACCCCACCTCGGGCAGCGTGGTCGTCAGGTTCGTCAACGATCGGAGCGACGGCGTAGGCTTCAGCTTCGACCTGTCGATGACGGGGAACGTCCGATGACCGCGATCCTGCGGACCGAGGGCCTGGTCAAGCGCTACGACGGCACGCTCGCGGTGGCCGGCGTCGACCTGGCGGTGGACGCCGGTGAGATCTTCGGGCTGGTGGGTCCCAACGGCGCCGGAAAGACCACGATCCTGCGGATGCTGGCCACGCTCCTTCGACCGTCGGCCGGGGAGGCGGAGATCGCCGGCTGGTCCGTGACCCGGAACCCCGACCAGGTCCGAGGCGTCCTCGGGTTCATGCCGGACGTGTTCGGGGTCTACGACGACATGAAGGTCTGGGAGTACCTCGACTTCTTCGCCCGCTGCTATGGCATCCCGGCGGCCGGCCGTCGACGGATGATCGGCGACCTCCTCGACCTCGTGGACCTGGGCGACAAGCGCGACCAGTACGTCCAGACGCTGTCACGTGGCATGCAGCAGCGGCTGTGCCTGGCGCACGCACTCGTGCACGACCCCGAGATCCTGCTCCTCGACGAGCCCGCCTCCGGCCTCGACCCTCGCGCGCGCGTCGAACTCCGCGAACTGCTTCGCGAGCTCCGCTCACTCGGCAAGACCATCGTCATCAGCAGTCACATCCTGCCCGAGCTCGAGGAGCTTTGCACCAGCGTCGCCATCATCGACCGCGGTCAGGTGCTGGCCCAGGGCCGCGTCAGCGACATCGAGCGACGGCTCCGGTTCGGGGCCGTGCTGCGCGTCCGTCTCCTCGCCGATCGCGAGGCCATCGAGGCCGCCCGAGACCACTTTGCGAGCGACCCGGAGGTCGCCTCGGCCGTGGTCCTCGACGATGGCACCATCGAGCTCGGCTTCCGCGGCGACGACGCCGCCTCCGCCCGGTTGCTCGCCGAGTCCGTTCGTGCCGGACTGCCGATCGCGAGCTTCGCGCGCGCCGCGAGCGACCTCGAGGAACTCTTCCTGCAAGTGACTGCACCGGATCGAGCGCCGCTCGATGCCGCCTGAGGAGCCAGCGATGACCGAACCGACCGTCGAGGAGATCGCGCCGGCCCCGATCGCGGGTGACATCGACGCGGTCGAGACGGGCTGGGTCACGGGCCCGCCGCGGCGCATCGGCCTGCCTCGGTTGGGCCTTCGTCGGACCTGGGGCGGGATCGCGGCCGTCGGCGTCAAGGAGCTTCGCGGCCGGATGCGCGGCCGCCGGGCGTTCGTGATCCTGACGATCTACCTGCTGCTGCTCGGTGGTTTCGCCTGGATGGTCGAACTGCTGATGGAACGGACGTACTCGAGCGGCTTCGGCAACTCGGCGGCTTACGCATCGGCCGCCATCGGCCAGGGCATCTTCGCCGTCGCTCCTCATGCTCGAGACCCTGCAGGTCATCTTCCTGGCGCCCGCGGCGACGGCCGGCGCGATCAGCCTCGAGCGCGAGAAGCAGACGCTCGACATGCTCATCGCGACCCCGATCACGTCGATGGCGATCGTGCTCGGCAAGCTCCTCAGCGCGCTGACGTACGTCTTCCTCCTGATCGTCGCGTCGGTCCCGCTGACGGCCGTCGTGTTCGTCTACGGCGGGGTCAGCCCGGAGGACGTCCTGAAGGGCTACGCGGTCCTCCTCGCGACGGCGCTGGGGCTCGGTGCGTTCGGACTGTTCTGCTCGAGCCTCGTGAAGCGGACCCAGGCAGCCACGGCCATCTCGATCTTCGGCGTTCTCGCGGTCTCGATCGGTTCGATGTTCGTGCTCATCTTCTGGACCGGGATGGCCAGCACGGACGAGGGCCGCGGCTTCGGCCCCATCAAGGGCCGGGCACCCGAGATCGTCGCCTACGTCAACCCGTTCATCGCCCAGGCCGATGTGTTGTGCGGGACGGAACTGTCGTTCGGGACGTGGTGCAGCATCACCCAGCAGCTCGTGCCGAACCAGAACGGCGTGGTCGTCGTCGACAAGGGGTTCTCGGGCGCGGTCCCGGTCGTCGGGTTCGCGAACGGCGGCGTCGTGCTGGACGACAGGCGTGAACGTGGCGGTCGACCGGTTGGGCAACCCTGTCAACGACGTCGCTCCGTTCGGCGGCCTCCGCGACACGGTCTGGCCGAAGAGCGTCGCGACCTGGCTGATCCTCTCGGTCATCTTCCTCTTCCTCTCGATCCAGCTCGTCTCACCGACACGCCGCTGGCGACCGCACCTGCCGCGCCGGACACGCGGGGAGGCCGCCGCGTGAGGATCCGACGCCCGAGCCCGCGTGGGCGGTCCCAGGCGGCCGAGGCCGCCTACGTGCCGGTCGATCCGCGCGGGGTCATCGACGGCCCGCTGGATCCGGTGCTCCTGGCCGTCCGGTCCGGCCTGGCCTCCCATCGCCGCCGGCTCTGGATCCGTCGGATCGTGCGACGGTCATGGCTGGCCCTCGCGGCGGTCCTCGTCGCCGAGCTGGTGCTGTGGACCGTCGCCCGCTTCGTGCCGATCGAGTGGGCCCCGATCGTCGGCGGCCGCCATCCCGGTCGCCGGGGCGCTGGGCTGGCTCATCGCGGTCGTCCGAGCCCGACCCTCGCTGGGTGAGACGGCGCTCGCGCTCGACACCGAAGGTCGACTCGGCGACCGGATCTCGAGCGCGCTTGAGCTTGCGGTCGCGTTCCCGGCGTCCGCAGGCCCGGCGGCCGAGGGCTCGGTCGAAGGCGAAACAGCCACATCCGAAGGACCGCTCGACGAGGCGGCCCAGACCGACCGCTTCGTCCGTCGCCAGCGGGCCGATGCCGTCACGTCGCTTCGAAGTGCACCCCAGAACCTGTTCCGACCGCGGTTCTCACGGCAGCCGGCGATCGCGGCGGTCGTCGCCGCACTCCTGCTCGCGCCGGTCCTGCTGATCCCGAACCCGCAGGACGCGACGATCGCCCAGCAGCGACAGGTCCGCGAAGCGGCGGACCAGCAGGCCGAGCGGCTCGACGACCTCGCCCGCGAACTCGAGTCGAAGGGCGCCGACGCCCAGGACCCGCGGACCCGGCTGGCGCAGGACCTGCGCGACCTCGCCCGCCAGCTGCGCGATCGACCCGATCAGCTGGACGTCAACCTCGCTCGACTGGGCTCCGTCGAGGCTGCCGTTCGCGCCCAGATCGACCCGGCGACGGAGCAGCGGGCCGCGGCCATGACCTCGCTCAGCCGTGCGTTGTCGAGAGCGGCGACCGGCAAGCCCGACGCGAACAAGGGCGGCGATCCCAAGCAGACCCAGGAAGACCTCGACAAGCTCGGAGAGCAGCTCGACGAGATGACCCCCGAGCAGCGCGCGAACCTGGCGCGACAGCTGGCCGAACAGCAGGCCGCGGCGTCCGGCACGAACGGGGCGGCCTCGACGGCCCTCCACGACGCGGCCCAGAGCCTGGCCCAGGGCGACACGGAGGGCGCCAAGAGCGCGCTCGATCGCCTCGGTGAGGCGCTCACCGGGACCGAGCGGCAGGTGACCGCCAGCCGCGATCTGTCGGGAGCCGCGTCTCGACTTCAGGAAGCGCGGCGCCAGCTGGCCGACTCGGGGCGGACCACCACGGCCCAGGGGCAGGGACAGGGTCAGGCGCAGGCGCAGGGGAGCCCGCGTCCGAGCGGCAGCCCGGGCACGGGCCAAGGCCAGGCGAGCCCTGGTGCCAGTCCCGGTCAGGGTCAGGGTCAGGGCCAGGGTCAGGGCCAGGGCCAGGGCCAGGGCCAGGGGCAGGGCCAGGGTCAGGGCCAGGGCCAGGGCCAGGGCCAGGGGCAGGGCCAGGGCCAGGGTCAGGGCCAGGGCAGGGCCAAGGTCAGGGCCAGGGCCAGGGGCAGGGCGCCATCGGGGGTGGTGGCTCGAACGCCCGCTCGCTCGGCAACGGCACCGGCGGCAACGGCCGCCCGGCCGGCCCGACCAACCCGAACCGGCCGTCCCAGCTCGGCGAGGACCTGTCGTCGGTCTACGCACCGTTCGATCGCCTCGGGCGACCGGGCGACCCGTCGTACATCGCGGGCACCGGCGGCGACGGCCAGACCCAGCAGGGCAACCAGGTCGGCAGCGGCACCAACAACGGCGCGCTGACGCCGTACCAGCAGGTCTACGCCGACTTCGAGCAGTACGCCCAGACCTCGCTCGAGCGCGGCTACATCCCGCTCTCGGTCAAGGACTTCGTGCGCGACTACTTCAGCTCGCTCGACCCGTCCAAGTGACGGGCGGCACCCACGGGACGACCCCGATCCAGCCGGAGGCTTCCATGGAACCATCGACCGCCACCGCGGCTCCGCGGCTCGCGCCCGAGGCCTTCGCGGAACGCGCGCAGGTCATCGAACGTGAGGTCGGACGCGTCATCGTCGGCCAGCGCGAGCTCGTCCGCCAGACGCTGACCGGCCTGCTCGCCAACAGCCACGTGCTGCTCGAGGGGGTGCCGGGCCTCGGCAAGACGATGCTGGTCCGCACGATCGCCGACGTCATCGACTGCACGTTCAACCGGATCCAGTTCACCCCGGACCTCATGCCGGCCGACATCACCGGCACGAACATCCTCATCGAGGAAGGCGGCCAGCGGGTCTTCCGCTTCCAGCCGGGCCCGATCTTCGCGAACCTCGTGCTGGCCGACGAGATCAACCGGGCCACGCCGAAGACCCAGTCGAGCCTGCTCGAGGCCATGCAGGAACACCAGGTGACCGTCGCGCGGCAACGCTTCCCGCTCGACGCGCCGTTCTTCGTCCTCGCGACGCAGAACCCGCTCGAGATGGAGGGCACCTACCCGCTCCCCGAGGCCCAGCTCGACCGGTTCCTGTTCAAGGTCATGGTCCCCTTCCCGTCCGAGGAGGACCTCGTCTCGATCATGGATCGCACGACCGGTGCCGAGGCCGTGACCGCGAACAAGGTCTGCACGGCCGCCGAGATCGTGGAGATGCAGCGCCTCGCGCGGGCCGTGCCGATCGCCCCGCACGTGACCGCCTACGCCGTGAGCGTGCTCTCCGCGACGCATCCCGATCAGCCGCGGGCACCCGAGCTCGCCCGCGAGTACGTCCGCTATGGCGCGTCGCCGCGCGGCGCCCAGGCGCTGGTCACCGCCGGGAAGATCTACGCGCTCCTCGACGGGCGGTTCAACGTCTCGATCGACGACATCCGCGCCGTGGCCCTGCCGTCGCTCCGGCACCGGATCATCCTCAACTTCGAAGGTGAAGCCGAAGGCATCACGACCGAGGCCGTCGTCCGGTCCATCCTCGACGCGGTCGCCCCGCCGACCGTCGAATAACGGGTCCACCGGACCCGATCCGAGCGACCACCGCATGACCGAAGGACTGGCCGGCCAGCCGACTCCGACCGGATCGGGCGACCGACCCGCGGCGGCCGGCACACGCCCGGCGTTCCTGCCCAGCGAGGTCGACCCGACCGTCTTCGACGAGGCCTTCCTGCGCCAGCTGGAGCGCCTCCTGCTGCTGATGCGATCGCCCGTCCGCGGCGGACTGAAGGGCGGTCGGCGCAGCGTCAAGCGCGGCCAGTCCGTCGAGTTCGCCGACTACCGCGACTACACGCCCGGCGACGACCTGCGCCAGCTCGACTGGAACGTGTACGCGCGCCTCGAGCGGCTGTTCGTGAAGCTGTTCGTCGAGGAAGAGGACGTCACGGTGACGCTCCTCGTCGATGCCTCGGCGTCGATGGCGGCCGGTGTCCCGGCCAAGCTCCTGTTCGCGAAGCGTGCCGCGGCCGCGCTGGGGTACATCGGGCTCGCCAGCGAGGATCGGGTCGCCGTCACGGCGCTCTCCGGCCGCACGGCCCGCCGCCGAACGGCGTTGCGTGGGTCCGGCCGGGTCTTCCGGCTCCTGGCCGACCTGTCGGCCATCGCCCCCTCCGACGGCCCGACCGATCTGCTGGCCGCGGCCCGGCATGCCGGCGCCCAACTCCACGGTCGTGGTGTCGTGATCCTGCTCTCCGACCTGCTCGACCCGTCGGCAGATCGCGTCGTCCGCGAGCTGGCGGCGACCGGCTCGGAGCTCATCGTCATGCACATCCTGTCGCCTGACGAGCTCGACCCGGTGCTTGAGGGTGACCTGCGCCTCATCGACAGCGAGACAGGCGTTGGGCTCGACGTGACCGTCGACCTCTCGACGATCGATGCCTACAAGGCCCGCCTTGCAGCCTGGAAGGCCGGCTTCGCCGACCTCGCGGCCAAGCGCGGAGCCAGCTACGTCGACCTGTCGTCGGACGTCAACCTCGCCGACCTCATGTTCGCCGAGCTGCGTCGCCGACGGGTCCTGGGCTAGGCCATGCCGTTCATCACCCCGCTCGCGCTGGCCGGCCTGATCTTCATCCCCGCGGTCATCGCGATGTACATGCTCAAGCTCCGCCGCGACCAGGCCGTCGTCCCCTCGACGCTCCTGTGGAGCCGCCTCCTGACCGACGTCGAGGCCAACGCGCCGTGGCAGCGCCTGCGCCGGAGCCCGCTCCTGCTCCTGCAGCTGCTCCTGGTCATCGCGTTGGTCCTGCTCGCGGCACGGCCGTTCCTGGAGCGACCCGCCGGACTCGCTCGCGACATCGTGCTCGTCATGGACACGTCGGCCAGCATGGCCGCCACGGACGTCGCCCCGAACCGGCTCGCCGCGGCGCGCACCGCGGCGCTCGACGCCCTCGGGGACCTGCCGACGGGCGGGCGGGTGAGCGTCATCGCCGTCGACCGGAGTGCCCGGATCGTGGTCAACGACACGGGCGACCTCGGCCGCGTCCGCCAGGCGCTCGACGAGCTGCGGCCGGCCGCCAGCCGGGGTGACCTCGGCGACGCGCTCGAGCTCGCCTCCAAGCTCGCCGCACGCTCCGGGGACGCCCAGATCCTGGTCGCGACGGACGCGGCGATCGCGACCGTGCCGACCACGAAGGTGGATGCGCCGATCAGGGTCCTGCCGGTCGGCCGCGAGCGGAAGAACCAGGCGATCGTGGCGCTCGCGGTTCGCACGTCGCCCTCGGCCGTGACCCGCTCGGTCTTCATCAGTGTCGCGAACCTCGACATCGAGAGCGCCCAGCGCCGGATCGAGGTCTGGGGCGACGACCGCCTGCTCGAGGCCCGCGACGTGGCGCTCGACGCGCAGGCCCGGTCCGACGTCGTCATCGACGACGTGCCCGCCGACGTTGCGGTCGTCGAGGTCCGCCTGGTCGGCCGTGATCCGGCGTCGGACGCGCCGGTGGACCAGCTCGCCATCGACGATCGGGCCTGGGCGGTCATGCCGGCCACGCGGACCCGGCTCGTGCTCCTCGTCGGCGATGGCGACCCCTATCTCGAGACCGCCCTCTCGTACCTCCCGAACGTCGAGCTCTACGGCGTCGAGCCGGCCGACTACGGGCCCGCATCACAGCGCACCGACGGCCGCGCATGGGACCTGACGATCTTCGAATCGAACCTGCCGACGACGCTCCCGACGACGCCGATCCTGGCGATCGCGCCGCCGCGGACGAGCCCGCTCGGCGTCGTGAGCGGCACGATCAAGGATCCGGGCATCGGATCGTTGAGCCCCGATGAACCGATCCTGCGGTACGTGGACCTGTCCACGACCCACATCTCGCAGGCACAGCGGCTGACGACGCCGGACTGGGCACGGACGGTCATCCCGGGTCCGAAGGGCGCTCCCCTCCTCTACGCCGGGCTCCGAGCCGGCCTGCCGACGGCCGTGATGGCGTTCGAGCCGAGGCGTTCGGACCTGCCGCTCCAGGTCGCGTTCCCGATCCTCCTGTCCAACCTCACCGGTGAGCTCCTCGGCGGTTCGGCGGCCCCGACCGATGCCGTCGCACCCGGCACGCCGGTCAGCCTGACGATCCCCTCCGGCGCGTCCGGCGTCACCGTCACGCGTCCGGACGGCACCACCACCGATCTCGTCGCGAACGCGGCGGGCGGTGCCTCGGTGTCCTACGTCGCGACCGACCTACCGGGCATCTACACGGTCACGCCGATCCGCGCGGCCGACGCGTCGCCGAACCCCTCGGCGAGCGGCGGGCCGAGTCCGAACCCGACGCCGCGCTCGAGCGGCCTGCCATCCGCCGTGCCGTCCGGGTCGCCCGCGGCACCGCGGCGTCCCGGTCGACCCCAACGCGCCGGTCCGCTTCGCGGTCGACCTCTTCGACGTCGCTGAATCGAACATCGCGCCGGGGTCCGTGGCGGCCATCGAGGGCCTCGGACCGGCCCCGGATCCGTCGGGCGCCCCCGGGGACGGCGCCCCGACGGACCGCCCGACCACCCGCGACGAGCTGTGGCTCCCGATCGTCCTGCTGGTCCTGATCGGTCTGTGCGTCGAGTGGGCGCTCTACCACCGCGATGCCGTGGTCCGGATGCGGCGATCGCTGGTCGCCCGGTTCGGCCGGCCGCCCGGCGGGACCGCTTGATGGGCATCGCATTCGAGGCGCCCCTTGCCCTGCTCCTGCTGATCCCAGCCCTGGTCCTCACGATCGGGCTGCATGCCGGAGCGCGCCGGCGGATGGGAACCGGTCGCCGTCGTGCCGCCCTGATCCTGCGGACGGTGGTCCTGACCGCCCTGGTGCTGGCCATCGCCGGGTTCCAGCTGGTCCTGCCGGTCGATCGGCTCGCGACCGTCTTCGTCGTCGATCTCTCCGACTCGGTGGGCAACGCGGGCCGCTCGGCGGCCCTGGCGTTCCTGCGCGAGACGCTCAAGGAGAAGCCGCCGGGCGACGTCGCGGGCATCGTCGCGTTCGGCAAGGACGCCCTCGTCGAGCGGCTGCCGTCGGAGCTCGAGGACATCGACCGCATCGCGTCGGCGCCGGTCAAGTCCGCCACCGACATCGGGGCGGCCCTGCGGCTGGCGACGGCGCTCTTCCCCGACGACGCCCAGAAGCGGATCGTGCTGCTGAGCGACGGTAATGACACGACCGGTTCCGGCCAGGCCGAGGGCGCGCTCGCCGCGAGCCGGGGCGTGGAGATCGAGACGCGCCAGATCGGCCTCGGCGACGCCGACGAGGTTCTCGTGGAGCGCCTCACGACACCATCGACGGCCCGGCTCGGCGAGTCGGTGGAGGCCGTGGCGGAGATCCGTTCCTCGGTCGCCCAGCAGGCGGTGGTGTTCCTGTTCGCCGACGGGACGGAGGTCGCATCGCAGCCGGTCAGGCTCGAGGCCGGGATCACCCGCGTCACCTTCGACATCAAGCCGACCGAGGCCGGCTTCCACACGTTCCGCGTCCGCGTGGAGGCCGCGCTGGACACGTTCAGCGAGAACGACCGGGCGGACTCCAACACCATCGTCAAGGGCGAGCCGAGGACCCTGGTCCTCGCCGGCAACGACGCGGTCGCCGCCGAACTCGTCGCGGCCCTCGAGAGCCAGCGCCAGCAGGTCGACACGATCGTCCCGGAGGCCCTCCCGACCGACTTCGCCGGCCTCGCCACGTACGACAGCGTCGTCCTGGTCGACGTGCCCCGGATCCGCCTCTCGGACCGCCAGCTGGCCGCGCTCCAGGTCTATGTCCGGACCTCGGCAAGGGACTCGTGATGGTCGGCGGACCCGACAGCTACGGCGCGGGCGGCTACCAGAAGACGCCGCTCGAGGAGACCCTGCCGGTCGACATGGGCGTGCGCGACCGCCAGAAGCAGCCGGACATCGCGCTGGTCGTCGTCATCGACGCCTCGGGCTCGATGGCCGCCTGCCACTGCAACACCTTCGACCAGGGTTCGGGCGCGGGCATCGCCGGCATCCAGAAGGTCGATATCGGCAAGGAGGCCATCCTGCGCGCCGCCGCCGCGATGACCGATCGCGACGAGCTGGGCGTCGTCAGCTTCAACGAGGCGGCCCACTGGGTCGTCAAGACGCAGCCGCTCGGCGGCGTGGGCGACCTGCAGGGGCAGATCAGCGGGATCCGGGCAGATGGCCAGACGAACATCTTCGCCGGCCTCGACCAGGCGGTCCAGTCGCTCGAGGGCGTCCAGGCGACCCGCCGCCACATCATCCTGCTGACCGACGGCTGGTCGAACTCCGGCCAATACGACGAGATCCTCGCCAAGATGAAGGCCGACGGGATCACCCTCTCGACGGTCGGCGCGGGTGGAGGCTCGAACCCGTTCCTCGAGGATCTCGCAACGAGGGGCGGCGGACGCTTCTACGAGGCCGCCAACCCGGCGAGCATCCCCGACATCTTCCTCAAGGAGACCCAGCAGGTCTCGGGCCAGCAGATCGTGGAAGAGGCGTTCTTCCCGATCCTGACCTCGTCGTCGCCCATCCTGCGCGGCCTCGACGACGGATTGCCGCAGCTCCGCGGCTACAACGGGACGACGGCCAAGCCGGCCGCCCAGACCGTGCTCGTCACCGCTCGCGACGATCCGCTCCTGGCGCAGTGGCAGTACGGCCTCGGGCGGTCCGTCGCGTGGACGTCCGACTCCACCGGGCGATGGGCCCGGGACTGGCTGGCGTGGGACGGGTTCAGCCGCTTCTTCTCCCAGCTCGTGAGCTGGACGTTCCCGGGCGAGGAGACCGACGGCATCGAGGCGCGCTTCGACTCGAAGGACGGCTCGACGTCGCTCCACATCGAGAGCGTCGAGGCCGACGGCTCCCCGCGCGACTTCTACTCGACACGAGCGACCGTCGTCGGACCCGACCTGGAGCCCATCGACGTGGCCCTCGCACAGGTGGCGCCGGGCGTGTACGAGGTGCCGCTGGGCGAGGTGGCGCCGGGTGCCTACGCCCTCCGGGTGACCCAGACTCGCCCGGGGTCGTCGGCGCTGGGCCGGACGATCGGGCTGGTCGCCCCGACCGCGGCCGAGTACCGCCTCCTGGGCGCCGACGAGCCGTTCCTGGCCGCCCTTCGGGCCGCCACCGGCGGCGGCGTGGTCGAGACGGCCCTCGACCCCTGGGATCACGATCTCACGGCCACGAACCGCTACACCGACCTCTGGCCACTCCTCCTGCTGATCGCGCTCCTGCTCTGGCCCCTCGACATCGCGTTGCGGCGGGTGTCGATCGGGCGTCGCGAGCTCGCAGCCGCTCGCGGCTGGCTCGGCGGCACGTCGCCGGCGACGCGGCACGACCGCGCCCCGGACCGCGACGGGTGAGGGCCTGTTCGCGGCTCGTGAGCGCGCGAGCGGCGCCCCCTCCCGGGCGGCCATCCGCGCGACCCCGCCCGACGCGCCTGCGACGGCGACAGGCGCCGTTGCGCCCGCGACGACGGTTATCCCCGCCAAGCCCGCTGCGAGCGGCGCGGTCAAGCCCGCGCCAGGCCCGGCGGTCACCGGGCCCGCCGCACCTGCGCCGACAGCGACCCCCGCGACACCGCCAGCCACGGACGCACCCGACACCATGGCTCGCCTCCGCGACGCGAAACGGCGGGCTCGCGAGCGCTGACGGGGCCGGACCGCGCCGATGGGCGCGCCCAGGACGGACGGCCCGTCGGTCGGTCGGTGATAGCCTTCGCGCCGATGTCCCCCCGTCGGGTCCGCCTCGCCGGACTGCTCCTGACCGCGCTCGCCGTCGGCGGCTGCGGCCTCGTCTCGAGCTCGCCGCCGGCGCCGACACCGGCCGACTTCCCGGACCTCGCGATCGACCTGACGCAGCACGGCATCGTCATCGACAACGTCGTCTCGGGCGATGCGGGCTGTGACGACCCGGTCCTCATCCCCACCGCCATCGCCATGGACGCATCCGGCATGGGCCAGACCAAGCCGGTCCGGATCTACCTGTACGTCTTCCGGACGAGCCAGGTCTTCGAGCGCCTCCGCTCGACGGTCGACGACTGCGCGCGCAGCTTCGTGACCGACCCGCAGACGTTCGAGTCGATCGACGAGTCGCCGTACGTCCTGGCCGGCCAGGGACCGTGGGCGCCGGCCTTCGAAACTGCGCTGCGCGACGGCCTGGAGGTCGCCGCCGGCAACGGGGGTTAGGGTCGGGCGGTCGGGTCCGCATAGGTGCGTGACCGTGCGGTGGGGTCTGCGAAGGTCCTCATGCCTCGACCCGGATGGGACGACCGGGTGACGGTCAGCGAGGGGTCAGCCGGGGGACGCTGGCGGCATGCCCCCGACCCCTCGCGTCACCCGCTTCCTGACGCCTTCGCTCCTCGCGCTGACCCTCGCGATCGGCACCGTTTCGGGGGCGGTCGGACGGGATGCCGCCGGCCCATCGAGCCCACCGGCCACCGTCGCGACGACCGATGCCGCGACGACCCGTGCCGCCGTCCCGGCTCCGACCGGCGAGGTCCTCGCGGCCGAATCCCGCGTCGTCGGCGCATCGCGAACCATCTCGGCGGCGCCCGCGGTCATCGTCGGAGCACCCGGCACACGAGCGGCCCCGAACCCTCCTGCGCCGCGACCGGCGGTCAGATCGGCGGTCAGGTCCGGCGGGGACACCGCGGGCAGCGCTCGGTACCAGGGCCGGAACCACGTCTGGATGCCGTCGCTCCGCATCGACAAGTCGGTGTCGACCTATGCGTGCTCGAACAAGTCGTACCCGGGGAACCGCGTCTACCGCTGGGGCTGCGCTGGCAAGAACAACATCTACGTGTTCGGTCATGCCCACAGCGTCTTCAAGTCGCTCCACGACGCGTACGTCCGTGGCCGGCTCAAGAAGGGCGCGCTCCTGTACTACGCCGACTCGAGTGGGCGTGTCCGGACGTTCAAGGTGGCCTGGTGGAAGCTCACCACTCCGACCAAGGGCACCTGGGCCTACGCCCCGCTGAAGAACCCGAGCCTCACCTTGCAGACGTGCGTGGGCTCGCGGAGCCAGTACCGGCTCATCGTCCGCCTGACCCAGGTCGGCTAGATGGCCTAGACCACCCGCAGGCCGAGGATCTTGCGGGCGATGACGAGGCGCTGCACCTGGCTGGTCCCCTCGCCGATCTCGGTCAGCTTCGCATCGCGCATGTAGCGCTCGACCGGATAGTCGGTCACGTACCCGTAGCCGCCGTGCACCTGGATGGCGTTGTTGGTGGCCCGTGCGCTCACTTCCGAGGCGAAGAGCTTGGCCTCGGCGGCCGCCAGGCCATAGTCGCGCCCCTGGTCCTTGAGCCACGCGGCGCGCCAGACCAACGAACGCGCGGCCTCGATCTCGGTCGCCATGTCCGCGATCATGAACGCCACGCCCTGGAACGACCCGATCGGGCGCCCGAACTGCTCACGGGTCTGGGCGTAGGGGACGGCCGCATCGAGCGCGGCCTGGGCGAGTCCAAGGGCGAGCGCCCCGATGCTGATCCGCCCGCCATCGAGGATGGCCAGGAACGTCTTGAAGCCACTCCCCTGCTCGCCCAGCATGTTCGCGGCCGGGATCCGGGCCCCTTCGAACAGCAGCTCGCCGGTGGCCGAGGCGTGCAGGCCGAGCTTGTCCTCGAGACGCCCGATCGAGAACCCGGGCGTATCCGCGGGCACGATGAAGGCACTGATCTCGGCCGACCCGTCGTCTCGCGTCCCGGTCCTGGCGGTGATGATGTAGGTCCCGGCGTGCCCGGCGTTCGTGATGAACCGCTTGCCACCGTCGATGACCCAGGACCCGCCGTCGGGGCCAGCCTCGTGACGGGCGGTCGTGCGGGTGCCACCCGAGTCGCTGCCGGCCCCGGGCTCGGTCAGGCCGTAGGCGCCGATCACCGTGCCCTGGGCCATCGGCACGAGGAACCGTTGCTGCTGGTCCTTCGAGCCCGCGAGATGCAGTGGCCCGCAACCGAGGCTTGTGTGGGCCGCGACGATCAGCCCGAGCGAGCCCCAGACGCGGCCGATCTCCTCGATCGCGATGGCATAGGCAAGCGTGTCGAGACCGGCGCCTCCCTCGTCCTCCGGGATGGGGATGCCGAGCCAGCCCAGCTCGCCGATGCGCCGGACGATCTCGACGGGGAAGCGACGCTCTCGTTCGTGTGCATCGACGACGGGCGCGACCTCGGTGAGCATGAAGTCGCGGATCGTGTCACGCAGGAGCGCGTGTTCGGACGACAGGTCGAGATCCATCGCCGCGAGCGTACCAGTCACGGTCCCGGCTCGGCCGGACAGCGCGACGCGAACGCCGGTGCTAGCCTTCGCGGATGCCCGAGACCTCCCCAACGGTCCCGGCCTCTGATGGACCGGTCGCCAGCCTCGGACCCGCGTCCTCGCGTGCCGCATCGGTCGGTGGCCCATCGAGCCTGCGCCGCGACCTGCTGCTCCGCCTGCGCCTGGACGGCCCGTCCTCGCCCGACCAGTTGGCGGCGCGACTGGGTGCCTCGCGAACCGGCGTGTTGCAGCAGCTTCGGGCGCTCGAATCCGCACACCTGGTCAGCCGCCAGACCGTCCGACACGGCGTGGGCCGGCCACGGCACCTCTACGACGTGACGCCCGACGCCCAGGATCTCTTCCCCTCGACGTACGACGCGCTCGCCGCCGGCCTGCTCGCGGCGATCGGCGCGGTCGGTGGCGACGAGCTGCTCGATGACGTCTTCGCCGCGCGCCGGTGCCAGCTCGGCGACCGCGTCCGCGGCCAGCTGGCCGAGCGAACGCCGAAAGGCTCGCCGCTCAAGGACCGGGTGATGGAGCTCGCGGTCATCCAGGCCGAGCAGGGCTATCTCGCCGAGGCGTCGGTCGATGCCGACGGGACGATCCGGCTGCGCGAGCACAATTGCGCCATCTATCACGTCGCGCGCGCCACCCCGGCTGCCTGCCAGGCCGAACTGGAACTCTTCCGCGACGTCCTGGGCGCCGACGTGGTCCGAGAGACGCACATCGCCTCGGGCGACCGCTGCTGCACCTATCGCATCGAGGAACGCGCCGGAGACTAGGCCTCCTCGCGTTCGACGACCTTGCGACGCGCTGGTTCGAGCCGTGGGGCGGGCACGTCCCTGACGTTGGGCACGAACGATGCCGCGAGCGAGGTCGCGGCAGCCATCTCCTGGTCGGCCACGGACAGGATCCCGAGGCGGCCGAGCTGGGCCATCTCGTCGCGGATGTAGGTCTTGAGCAGCTCAGGGCCGTCGGTGTTGATCGTGAAGCGGATCTCGTTGCGCCGGAACGTGTCGAAGATCCAGCGAAACTCATCCCAGCCGGACACGACCCGGGTATTCAGGTTCGAGGTCGGGCAGATCTCGAGGACGATGCCGCGGTCGCGGATCATCGCCATCGCGCGGGGATCGTAGGCGGCCTTGACGCCATGGCCGATCCGGTCGGGCTCGAGCAGCTCGACGACCCGTGCCACCTCGTCGACCGGTCCGGATTCGCCCGTGTGGACCGTCAGCCCAAGGCCGTACTGGCGGGCCCGCCGGAACAGCCGTCGGTAGTCGGCGACCCGGAAGGTCGCGGCCTCGGGACCGGCGATGTCGACGCCGACCACGCCACGATCGCGCCAGGCGATGGCCTTGTCCACGATGATCTCGTTGAGCTCGAACGGGAACGCGCGGTCGAGGCAGAAGATGAGCCCGGGCTTGACCGGGTATTCCAGTCCGGCCTTGTCCATCCCGCGCACCGCCGCGGCGATGATGTGGTCGAGGTCCTGCTCGCCGCCGCGGTTCCGCTTCATCGGGTTGAAGCGAAGCTCCATCGTGGTCACGTTGTTCTTGCGATACGCACCGCCGACGACCTCGTAGACGCTGCGCTCGACGGCCAGGGGCGAACTCTGGATGAGCTCCGTCCAGTGGAAGAGCTGCAGGTACCCGTCGAACGAGCGGTTCCGCCGCGCCGAGACCGTGATCATGTCGCGGAATTCCCAGTAGTCCTTGGTCGGCAGCTTGATGCCCTGGGCGTGGGCGATGCCCCACATGATCGCCGGGGTCACCGCGCCGCCGAGATGACAGTGGAGCTCGGCCAGCGGCAGCTTCCGGGAGAGCGGTCGGACCATGGTCAGCAGGATACCGCGCCGGTGACCGCCGACCGGTTGGCCGTCAGTCGCAGAACGGGAAGTGCTTGCCGCCGTCGCGCCGTTCCAGCCGAACGGTGAGTCCGCCCTTGGAGGTGAACGTGGCGTGATCCGGATCGTTGAACGCGATCGTGCCTTCGGCGGAGTTGATCGTGTCGGGGTGATCCCAGTCGATGGGCCCGACCGGGTCCCACCAGCTGCCGCCGAGGTCGATCCCGCTCCAGAGCCCGCAATGGCCCAGGGTGAAGGGTTGGGCGCCGGAGAGAGCGGCCTTCGGCGTCGTCGGCTCGAGGACGATGCCGAAGATCTCCTCGGGTTCGATCTCGAGCGGGCCGCCGGCCGCGGCCTTGACATGGAAACCGGCCGCGGGGACCCCCGCGAACTCGAAGGTGACGTCTCCCTCGGGGCGAGCCGCGAGCGTCGTCGGGCAGCGCTCGCCACCCGGGCATCCGAACGGACCGACCTGCAGGTAGACGATCGGTGCGCTCCGGGTCGCGGTCGGGAGCGTCGACGCGGCCTGCTCGGCCACGCGCCGGCAGTCGTCGGGACCAAGGCCGTAACAGGCGATCGGCACGCCATCCAGGCTGGCGCCTTCCGAGGGCGCGGCGGACGCCGGGGTCGGCTCAGATGTCGCGGCGGGCAGGGTCACCGCCGGAGCGGTCTGGCCCACGCTGGGTGGCGGCTGTGACGGCGACGACGCGCAGCCGGTCAGCGCGATGAGGACGATGGCGAGAAGTCCGACGATGGGCAGGACGCGGGCTCGGTCGGTCATGGGCCGACAGACGACACGATGCACCGGCAGGTTCCTCGCCGGACGGGCGACGACGGTGCATCTGTCCGGGCGGGCGGCCTGGAACTCGATGCCCCCGTGGTCGGCCTCGGGACCCACGCGCGCGCATCGTGGCACGGGCGACTGTCAGTCGCAGGTCGGAAGGTACTTGTCGCCAACGCGTCGCTGGAGCTGGACGGTGAGTCCTCCCTTGGAGGTGAACGTAGCGTGATCCGGATCGTTGAACGCGATCGTGCCTTCGGCGGAGTTGATCGCGTCGCCCTGGTTGAAGTCGATGAGCCCGACCGGGTCCCACCAGCTGCCGCCGAGGTCGATGCCGCTCCAAAGGCCGCAGTGGCCGAGCGTGAACGGCCGGGCGCCGGACATGGCCGCCTTCGCTGACGTCGGCTCGAGGACGCTGCCGAAGATCTCCTGTGGAACGACCTCGATCGCGCCTCCGCCCGGCGCGGCCCTCACATGGACCCCGACCGCAGGCGCACCGGCGATCTCGATCGTGACGTCGCCTTCAGGCCGAGCTGCGAGCGTGGTCGGACACCGCTGGCCGTGTCGGCAGCCGAACGGACCCACCTGCACGTAGATCACCCGCGGATCCATGACGTTCACAACAGTCGCGGCCGCCTCCGTGACACGTTGACATTCAAGCTGACGGAGGCCGTAACAGGCCATCGGAGGGCCCTCGAGCCCGATGCCCACCCTGGCGGGCGCAGGAGCCACGGAGGCAGCGCTCGATAGCGGCGAGGACGAGGTGGGAGCCGGCGTACCGCAGCCGATGACGGCGACGACGAGAGCCACCAAGCCGACGAGTGGACGCGTGTGGATCCGTTGGGCCATGACGACCAGACGGCGCGACCGGCGTCCGTGTGTCGTCGACTCCGATGCGGCCGCGTCGATCTCAGCCCGCGAGCGGGACGATCCGACCCTCGGCGTCGATGGTCGCCTGGCGACGCAGGCGCTTCAGCTCGGCGCCGGGCACCTGGTCGCGCGCGTGGTAGCTCGAACGGACCAGCGGCGCCGACTCGACGTGCTTGAAGCCGAGGGCCAGCGCCTCGACCTTCATCTCCGCGAACTCGTCGGGGTGGTAGTAGCGCTCGAGCGGCAGGTGCTTCGTCGATGGCCGCAGGTACTGGCCGATGGTGAGGATGTCGACGTCGACCGCGCGCAGGGCTCCGAAGGCCTCGGTGAGCTCGTCGCGCGTCTCGCCGAGCCCGACCATGAGGCTCGACTTCGTGTGCGCGGGGTAGCCGATCTCGGCGGACATCTCCTTGGCGCGACGCAGGACGTACAGGCTGCGATCCCAGCGGGCTCGCTTGCGCACCGGCTTCTGCAGGCGCTTCACCGTCTCGAGGTTGTGGTTCAGGATGTCCGGGCGGGCGTCCATCACGGTCCGGAGACGGTCGTCGGAGCCGTCGAAGTCCGGGATCAACACTTCGATCCCCATGCCCGGCGATGTGTCCCGCATCCGGCGGATCGTCTCGGCGAAGATGCCAGAACCCCCATCGGGCAGGTCGTCTCGCGCGACCGAGGTGACGACCACGTGCTCCAGGCCGAGCTGGCCAACCGCCTCGGCTACTCGCCGCGGCTCGTCGTCATCGAACCATGTCGGGCGACCGGTCTTGACCGCGCAGAACCCGCACGCCCGTGTGCACGTATCGCCCAGGATCATGATCGTGGCCGTGCGCTGGTCCCAGCACTCCCCGATGTTGGGGCAGTGGGCCTCCTCGCAGACCGTGTTGAGGTTCAGGCCGCGGAGCAGGCCCTTCAGGTCGTGGTAGTTCTCGCCGGACGGCATCCTGGCCCGGATCCAGTCCGGGTGCCGGCGGAGGGCCACGGAGCCGTCCGCCGCTGGCTCGCCGGCCGCGCCACCGCCCAGTGCGATCGGCAGGTCCGGTCGATGACCGTGGGCGGCCGCGCCCGGCACGGCAGGCGGCGTGAACATCGGGAGGTCGCGGGTCACGCTCGGAGTGTACGACGAGCCGGATCAGGCACGCGCCGGATCGCCCCCGTAGGCGTCGGCGAAGCCCGAGGACAGGTCCCGTGGCCGATAGCCGAGTTCGGCGGCGGCCCGGGCGGAGCTCGCCCAGTACGTGACGCCGGCCGATGCGCTCAGGATCTCGCGCAGGTTCGGTGAGAGACCGAACACCCGCCCGCGGTTCGGGCCCATCCATGCCCCGAAGCGGAGGAACCAGTTCGGGACGTTGAGCCGGGGCGGGCCATGGCCGGCGGCCCGTGCCGCGATGCCCATCGCGTCCTTGAGTCGGACGTTCGGGCCGCCAAGGGCATAGCTCCGACCAGCCTGCCCGCGATCGAGAGCGGCGAGGATGCCGGCCGCGAGGTCCTCGACGTGGACCGGGCTGATCCCCGTCGACCCGAGGGCGATGAAGGCCGCGGTCCCGAGGTACGCCTGGTGCAGCTGTTGACCGATCGCGGAGTGATCGCCGGGCCCGTACGTCGCACCGGGTTGCACGATGAGGATCGGCGCTCCGGCCGCGATCCGCGTCTCCGCGGCGACCTGGGCGAGCCACTTCGTCTCGTCGTAGTAGCTGAGGAAGCCGTCCGCGGGGTCGCGCCGGAACGTCTCGTCGACGATGCGGCCACGGGTGTTGCCGTACGTGTTGATGGTCGAGAGGTAGACGATGCGCGGCACGCCGGCCGCGATCGCGGCATCGAGCACCCGCTCCGTGGTCCCGACATTCGCGTCGAGCATCGCCGGCCGCTCCGACACCGCGATCCCGACGCGGTACGAGCCGGCCGCGTGGATCAGGCCGTCGGCGCCGCGCGCGAGCTCGGTCAGGGTCGCGACGTCGGACAGGTCGCTCGCGACCAGCTCGACGGTGGGGGCCGGGATGTGCGCGGCCGTCGCCGGGTCGCGCACGAGGGCAACGACGTGGTCGCCACGCGCGGCGAGCTGGCGGACGACCGAGCGACCGATGAACCCCGCTGCGCCGGTGACGACGATGCGCATCGGGTCAGTAGACCGGCGTGTCGGGTCCCACAGCTTCGAGCGCGGCCTTGATCACCCGAAGGAAGGCGGCCGCCTGGGCGCCGTCATTGGCTCGATGGTCGATGGCCAGGACCACGTTCATGACGGGCCGGATCGCGATCACATCGCCCTCGGGGGTCTCGCGGACGACCGGTCGCTTGGTGATCGCCTCCATCGTGAGGATCGCCACCTCCGGCACGTTGATGATCGGCATCGTGAGGTTCGACCCGAACCAGCCGGTGTTGTCGATCGTGAACGTGCTGCCACCGAAGTCGTCGAGGCGCAGCTTGCCGGCCCGCGCGCGGTTCGCGACGTCCACGATCGCCCGGTTGAGCCCACTGATCGAGAGCTGGTCGACGTCGCGTACGACCGGGACGATCAGGCCGTCATCGACGGCCACGGCCACGCCCATGTTGATGCGTCGCTTGGCGAGGATGCCATCGTCGGTCCAGTGGGCGTTGAACGTCGGATAGTCCTTGAGCGCCTCGACCGAGGCCTTGATCACGAACGGCACGTAACTGAGCGAGACCCCCTCGCGCTCCTGGTACTCGCGCTTCGCGCCCTCGCGCGCCCGCACGAGGCCCGAGACGTCCACCTCCATGTGGACGTAGGCGTGCGGCACGGCCAGCGCCCGGGTCATCTGGGCCGCGATGCCCTTGCGCATCTGGGTCATCGGCAGGAGGACTTCGTCAGCGCCGTCGGGGAAAGTGATCTTCGCGCCGGCCGGGGCCTTGGCGGCCGGCGCCGACGCCTGGGCCATGACGGGCACCGCTGCCGAGGCCCCTGGTGTCGCGGTCCCGGTCCGGATGGACTCCACGACCGCGAGCACGTCATCGCGCGTGATGCGGTTGCCGCCGCCGGTGCCGCGGATCTGCTCCGGGCTGAGGCCGTGCTCGCGCAACAGGCGCCGGACGGCCGGGGTCATGCGCGCGTCGGGGTCACCGGTCGCGGCGAGCGTCGCGGCGGGCGCGAGCGGCGCGGCGGCCGGCGCCGGTGCCGCGGGCGGGGCGGCAGCGGGAGCCGCGGGCGCGACGGCGGCCGCGGGGGGCGCCGATTCCGCGACCGGTCGCTCGTCGGACGTGGCCGGGCCGTTGGAGGACTCGTCGGCGGCGGGTGCAGGCGCCGACGTCGTGGCGGGCCCCGTCGCGGCGGGTGCATCCGATTCGTCGCCGGTGTCGATGATCGCGATCTCGGCGTCGTTGGGGACGGTGGCGCCCTCCTCGGCCAGGATCTCCTTGAGGACACCCTCGAACGGTGACGGGACCTCGGCGTTGACCTTGTCGGTGATGACCTCGAGCAGCGGCTCGTACTTGTCGACGTGGTCGCCGACCTGCTTGAGCCATTTCCCGATCGTGCCCTCGGCGACGCTCTCGCCGAGCTGCGGCATCGTCACCTTCGCCACGTTCGCATGTCCTCCGTTGGGTCTCGCCCGATCGCCGGGCCATAGTGTGGCCCATCCCACGGTTGCGGGTCGAGTGGCGGGCGCCCTAGTACGCGACGAGGCTCCGGATCCCGGCCTCGATCTTCTCGGGGTTGACCATGAACCAGTCCTCGAGGGCGTGGTTGTAGGGCACGCCAGGCACGTCTGGGCCTGCGATGCGGGTGACCGGACCATCGAGGTAGTCGAAGGCTTCCTCGGCCACGATCGCGGCGACCTCTGCGCCGTAGCCGCCGAACCGGTTGTCCTCGTAGACGATCAGGCATTTGCCGGTCTTCTTGACCGAATCGAGCACGGTCTCCTTGTCCAGCGGCCGCAACGTGCGCAGGTCGATGACCTCGACGCTGATCCCGTCGTCGCCGACGCGGTCGGCCGCCTCGAGCGCGTAGTGGGCCATCAGCCCGTACGCGATGACCGTGATCTGCGTGCCTGGATGCGTGACCGCCGCCCGGCCGAGGGGCACGACGTAGTCCGTGTCGGGGACATCGCCCCGGACCGACCGGTACATCTTCTTGTGTTCGAAGAAGAGGACGGGGTCGTCGTCGCGGATCGACGCGCGCAGGAGGCCGCGCGCGTCGTACGGGGTCGATGGGATGACCACCTTGAGGCCCGGCACGTGGGTGAAGAACGCCTCGACGCTCTGCGAGTGATACAGCGCCCCGTGGACCCCGCCGCCGTACGGCGCCCGGATCGTCATCGGGACCGCGTAGCCGTTGTTCGAGCGGTAGCGCATCCGCGCCGCCTCGGACACGAGCTGGTTGAAGGCCGGGAAGATGAAGTCGGCAAACTGGATCTCGGCGACCGGGCGCAGGCCGTTGACCGCGGCCCCGATCGACGCGCCGACGATCATCGATTCGGTCAGGGGCGTGTCGATGACCCGCTCGTCGCCGAACTCGCCCCACAGGCCGTCGGTGGCGAGGAAGACGCCGCCTTTCTTGCCGACGTCCTCGCCCAGCACGATGACCGACTCGTCGCGGCGCATCTCGTCGACGAGCGTCGTGCGGATCGCCTCGATGAACGTCATGGCCGGCATCAGTCGACGTCCTCGGCGAAGACATAGCGCAGGGCCGTCGCCGGATCCGGATCCGGCTGCGACTCGGCGTATTCCGTCGCGTCGTCGACCGCGGCCTTGATCTCGGCAGTCAGACGCGCTTCGATCTCCTCGGTCAGGACGCCGGCCTCGCGCAGCTGGTCGCGGAAGAGCGGCAGCGGATCGCGACCACGTTCGGCCGTGAGCTCGTCCTCGGAGCGGTACTTCGTCTGCTGGTCGTCCGAGGAATGGGCCGTCAGGCGCATGACCTTCGCCTCGATGAGGGTCGGTCCCTCGCCCGCGCGGGCACGCGCGACCGCGTCCCGGGCCGCCGCGTAACAGGCGAGAACGTCGCCTCCATCGACCACGACGCCCGGGATGCCGTAGCCGGGCGCCCGGTCGGCGACGTTCGGCACGGACACCTGCATCGCCGCCGGGACGCTGATGGCGTAGCCGTTGTTCTCGACGACGAAGACGAACGGCAGCTTGTGGATCGCCGCGAAGTTGAGCCCTTCGTGGACGTCGCCCTGGTTCGAGGACCCCTCGCCCATGCTGGTCATCGCGACCTGGCCGGTCTTGCGGATCTTGGCCGCGAGGGCGATCCCGACCGCGTGCAGGAGCTGGGTGGCCACCGGTGACGACACCGAGACGAGATTGTGCTCGTGACTCCCGTAATGGCCGGGCATCTGGCGCCCGCCTGACGACGGGTCGCCCGCGGTCGCGTACTGGGCGGTCATGATGTCGCGCGCGCCCATCCCGAACGTCAGGCAGGTCGCGATCGAGCGGTAGAAGGGCGCGATCCAGTCGTGGCCCTTCTCGAACGCCCAGGCGATCCCGACCTGGGCACCCTCGTGGCCCTGGCCGCTGATCACGAACGGGATCCGGCCCGCGCGATTGAGGATCCACATCCGCTCGTCGACGGCGCGTGCCAGCGCGACGAGTCGGTACATCGCGACGAGATCGTCGTCGGTCAGGCCGACTGACGCGGCGAGTGCAGAGCTCCCCTTGCTCACCGTCATCGCGCGATCGGGCCCTCCGCTAGCGGTGGATCCACCTAGAAGTTGATGGACCGCCCGTCGACCGCCAAGGCGGCCTCGCCCAGGACCTCGGACAGCGTCGGATGCGCGTGCGTGGCCGCCCCGATCTCCCACGGGGTGACCTCGAGCGTGATGCCCAGGCTGGCCTCGGCGATGAGATCGGTCGCATGCGGGCCGACGATGTGGACGCCGATGGTGTCGTTCGTGGCCGTGTCGGCGATGACCTTGGCGAAGCCCTCGTACTCGCCGCCGATGAGGGCCTTGGCGATGGCCTGGAACGGGACCTTGCCGACCTTGTACTCGCGGCCGGCTGCCTTGACCTGTTCCTCGGTCAGCCCGATCGAGGCGATCTCCGGCCGACAGTACGTCGCGCGCGGCTGGCTGTCGTAGTCCATCTCATGCACGTCCGCCTCGCCAGCGATCGTGTGGGCGGCGGTGATCCCCTCATGGCCAGCCGTGTGGGCCAGCCACAGGCCACCGACGATGTCGCCGATCGCGTAGACGTGCGGCTCCTTCGTGCGCATGTGGCCGTTCACCTTGATGATCCCGCGATCGGTCTCGACCTTCGTGGTCTCCAGGCCGATGTCCTCGATGTTCGCGGCACGCCCGGTCGCGACCAGCATCATCTCCGCCCGCAGCTCCGTCGGCTCCTTGCCCTCCGGCCCGACCATCACGCAGATGCCGTCCTTGTCCGTGGTGACGGCCTTGGCGTCGAAGCGGGCGTTGGTCATCACGGTCATGCCGCGCTTGGTGAAGCTGCGCTCGACGACCTTGCTGACCTCACCGTCCTCGAGCGGGACGATCTGCGGCAGGTATTCGAGGAGCGTCACCTTGACGCCGACGTCCTGGAACATCGAGGCGAACTCGACGCCGACCGCGCCCGCGCCGACGATGACGATGTCCTTGGGGAGCACGTCCATCTTCAGCACGTCGTCACTCGTGACGATGCGCTTGCCGTCGGGCGTCAGGCCCGGCAACGACTTCACCCGTGAGCCGGTCGCGAGGATGACGTCGGTGGCCTGGAGGATCCGGTCGCCGCCCTTGCCGGGCGTGCCGTCCTCCCCGGGCTGGCTGACGCGGATCTTCTGCGGCCCGTCGAGCCGGCCGCGACCCGCGATCCAGGTGACCTTGTTCTTGTCGATGAGCGTCTTGAGCCCGGTCCACAGGCGTTTCACGACCGCGTCGCGTCGGGCGGCCATCGCGGCGTAGTCGACGACCGCCTCGCCGGGCAGCGTCAGGCCGTACTCCTTGGCGTGGCGGACACGCTCGACGAACGCGGCCGACTCGAGCAGGGCCTTGGTGGGGATGCAGCCGCGGTGGAGGCACGTCCCGCCGATCTTGTCCTCGTCCACGAGGGCCACCTTGAGCCCGAGCTGGGCCGCGCGGAACGCCGCCGTGTAGCCGCCCGTGCCCGCGCCGAGCACGACGAGGTCGAAGTCGTTGGAGGAGCCGACGGCCATGGGTCAGGAAGCCTCGGGGAGCCTGTCGAGCGGCGGCCGCGGAAGCTCGTCGGCGGGCCGTGCAGGCGGGTGGGTCATCACGACCGATGGTACGCGTGGCGTCCCGAAGGGCGCAACCGAGCCGGAGCCGGTGGATGGCCGCGACCCGGTGCTAGACTCCGGCCCTCGGGCGGTCCGCCCGCGCTGGAGCACATCGATGGATGACGCGGTCCTCTTCCGCACCGTCGTACTGATGCTCGTCGCCTATGTCGGCGGCTCCATCCCGGTCGGCATCCTCGCCGCCCGAATCTCGGGCGGACCCGATCCACGGACCATCGGCTCCGGCCGGACCGGCGGCACGAACGCACTCCGGGCGCTCGGACGCAAGTGGGCAGCGGTCGTGGTCATCGGCGACCTCCTCAAGGGTGCACTCCCCGTCCTGCTGGCACGGTTCGTGACCGGCGGCGATCCGCTGACCGAGGTGCTGTGCGGCGGCGCGGCCGTGGCCGGGGCGATCTGGTCCGTCTTCGCCGGGTTCCGCAGCGGCCGCGGGGTCGGCACCGGTGTCGGCACGATGCTCGTCATCCAGCCGATCGCCGTCCTCCTGGCAGCGCCCGTGTTCATCCTCGTCATCCTGCTGACCCGCTATGTCTCGCTCGGATCGCTGCTCGGGTCGGCGGCCATGTTCCCCGCGATGCTGCTCGTGTTCCTCGTCGTCCCGGAGACGCCGTTGCCGTATGTCGTCTACTCGGGTGTCGGGGCCGCGTTCATCTGGCTCGCCCACGCCGACAACATCGATCGCCTGCTGCATGGCACCGAGCGCAAGTTCGACCTCGGCCTGCTCGCCGGCAAGCGCCCGAGTCCGCTAGGCGTCCGGTGAATCGAACGACCCGGGTCGGCTGACGGCCCGGGTCGGGATCACGCTGGTTCGGCGGGCCGTGGGTCGGCCCGCACCGAGAGGTCTGGATCAGCCGCCGCGCATGCTCCGGAAGCAGTCGCTGCAGTAGACGGGCTTGCCGCTGGTGGGCCGGAACGGGACCTGGGCTTCCTTGCCACAGTTCGAGCACGTGGCCGCGAACATCTCGCGGGGGCCACGGTCTCGCGACGGCGTAGCCGCCACCGCTACCCCCCGCGGAGTAGCCGCCGCCGGCCCCGTAGCCACCATATGAGCTGCCGCCACCCTCGGCGTTGCGCGCGGCCTTGCGGCTGGCGCGGCACGACGGGCATCGGCGCGGCTCGGTGAACCCGCGCTGCGCATAGAAATCCTGCTCGGACGCCGTGAACACGAATTCCTGTCCACAGTCCGCGCAGGTCAGATTCTTGTCGCTGTACACGAAAACGAAACTCCTCTCGGTAGCCGGCGCGATCCCGTCGGGTTCTCGCGTCAGCCGTGAGAGGAGTCCGAGTGCGTCGAGCTACGCTCTGGCCGCGGACGATTCCACGGCATTTACGGGCGGGATATTACGCGGTCACCCGTAGGTTGCATAGCCCCGACTTTCGGCTGTTTCGGATGGCCCGTCAGGCGGACTCGAACGGCGCGGTAGCGAACAGATGGCTGAACTGTTTGCACCAGATGATGGCGCTCGCGAATCCGGCCGGATCGGTCCCCTCGGGCAGGTCGTAGCCGAACGCGCCATCGGTGGCCTTGAGCTTGCCGATCTCCAGCGCGCCATCGTCGTAGCCATCGGCCGCCGGCGACAGGTAGACGAACAGGTCCGGCCCGTTGCGGACCGAAAAGTCCTCAAGGCGAAGGTGGAAGCGGCCTGGCGACGTCTCGATGATCGTGGCCGTTCCTCGCCCGAAGTGGAAGTCGTCGGAGCCGTGGAACGAGCCGCTGACATGCGTGACCGGGACGAACGGCGTCGCGGTCGGCGTGGCGACCGGAGCGGCGGTCGGAGCCGGGCGCGGGCTCGCCGGGTCCGCCGGTGGCACCGTCGCGATCGGGGCAGGACTCGAGACCGCGATCACCGGGGCCGGCTCGACGAGCGCGGTCCGGATGAAGATCGGCGACGCGAGGTACCAGGTGAGCGGCACGCCCACCGCCACGGCAGCCGCGACGAGCACTCCAGTTCGGGCCGGATGCCGGCGAGCCGCAGCGAACCACCCGCGGCGCCACCCGAGGAGTGCGACCACGGCGACCGCCATGACGGCGCCGATCGCGAGGGGCACACGCAGGTCGTACAGGGCGTTGAAGAAGGTCCGCGCGATCTCGTCGAGGGATGGCATCGGCAGGACGATGCGCGTCCTTCGTGACGCGGCGATGACGCCGGCAGGATCAGCCCCCTGCGGTTCCCGCGACCGAGTACTCGCGGCGCGCCATCTCGAGATACGCCTCGACCTCGCGCGCCTTTCGCGTCTCGCCCCAGCCGAGTTCGGTGCCGAGGAGTTCGGCCACCCTGGGAGCGATGGCGGCGCCACGGTCCGGGAGCTCCTGGGCGAGCCTGGTTCGACGCGCCAGCATGTCGTCGAGCGACAGGGCGATCTCGTGGCGCGCCGCCCATGTCACCTCGGCCTCGAGGAACGGCCTGCCGGTGACCAGGGGCCTGATCAGGTCGAGCTCCGCGCCGAGGCTGGCCACGCCCGGTGCCTCGGTGCCGTGCCGCGAGACCAGGCGCTCCGCGGCCTCGGATCCGACCGCGGCGAGCGCCGGGAGCGTCTCGAGCTCGGCCGCGATCCTGGCGAGCGCATCGGTATCGGCGGCCCCGACCAGGCGTCGGTCGGCGGTCTGGCTCGGACGCGCCTTCGCCGCTTCCCGGCCGAGCACGGCATCGATGACATCGAGCGCCATGACCCGGTACGTCGTGTACTTCCCGCCGCTGATCCTGACGACGCCGTTCTTCTCGACCGTCACCCGGTGCTCGCGAGATGCCTTGACCGTCGATCCACCCGACGGCGCGATCAGCGGTCGCAGGCCGGCGTACGTGCCGACGATGTCCTCGCGGCGCAGGTCGACATCCATCGTCGTGTTGACGGTCTCGAGGAGCAGGTCCACCTCCCAGCCATCGGCCGCCGGGTGGGCAGAGACGCCTTCGTACGGGGCATCGGTCGTGCCGATCAGCCAGTGATCCGGCCACGGCACCAGGAACACGATCTTGCCCGGCACCCGGATCGTCAGGCCGTGCCGGTTCGGGATCCGCTCGCGTGGCACCACCAGGTGCGCTCCGCGGCTCGGCAGGATCCGTAGCGAGCCGCTGCCGAAGGCATGGTCTGGCTCGGCGGCCCAGACGCCCGTGGCGTCGACGACGGCGCGCGTCCTGATCTCGAACTTCGAGCCGGTCATCAGGTCCTGCGCGCGGACCGCCTCCAGCGTCCCGTAGGCGTCTGACGTTCGGAGCCCGGTCGCGCGGACACGGGTGACGGCCAGACCGCCATCCGTGACGGCTGTTCGCGCGACCGCGAGGGTGTATCGCGCGTCGTCCTCGACGCCGTCGTGGTAGAGCAGGCCGCCCCGAAGGCCCTCGTGCCGGAGCGTCGGCGCGATCTCCAGGGTGTCCGCCTTCGAGAGCCGGCGATGCCACCCACCGTCGCGCCTGGCACCCAGCACGTCGTACATCGTCAGGCCGGTGTCGTAGAACGCCTTCGAGAGGAACGGGATGCCGTAGATCGGAAAGAGCAGCGGCTCGAGGCGCACGAGGTGCGGAGCGAGGTGGAGGATCCGCGACCGCTCGGCCAGCGCCTCGCGCACCAGCCCGAACCGGAATTGCTCCAGGTAGCGCAGGCCGCCGTGGATGAGCCGCGACGAGCGCGATGAGGTCCCGGCGGCGATGTCGTCCTGCTCGATCAGGGCCGCGCGCATCCCGCGCGAGACCGCGTCGAGCAGTGCGCCGCTGCCGACGATCCCGCCGCCGACGATGACGACGTCCCAGGTCCCGTCCGCCAACGCCGCGAGGTTCCCTCGACGGGCGTCGAGGGGGGCGGGCGCCGTCACCTTGTGGGGGCGATCGTCACGGAAGCGGTTCCTCCGGTCGTCGCCGGGAGATCCGCCAGAGCAGCCATCCGGTGCCCACGATGAGCACGACGATGGCGAGCGGCGTGTGGAAGACGATCTGCTGGATGGTCGATGGCAGGACGCTGGTCAGGACGGCCGCGCCCATCACGACGACGACGACCGCGGCGGCCACGAGCGCGACCTCTCGCCAGCCCGGCTGACGACCTGCTGGGCGCCCCTCAGCCACGGTCGGCCTCGGGCGGGATGCCGATCGGTGCGACGAGGACCTTTCCCGCGTGGGCCTTGCCTCGCGTCGTGACCAGTCCGGTCTTCGGGCGGTGGAACGTGACGGTCAGGTCGGCCCGGACCGCCGGGTCCGATGGCTCCCCGCTAGAGAGGTCGACGGCGGTGGGCGTGTCGACGGCGACGACCGGGACGCCTGCCGCCGCCGCCCGGACGATCACCTCGACCGCGGTGCGGATCGGTTCCCGAAGGACGCCCCGGACGCCCGTCCCGAGCAGTGCGTCCACGATGACCGCGGCCTTCTCGATGCCGTGCTCGAACATCGCGACGTCGCGGGCGACCGGCAAGTGCACCTTGACGATCCCGGTGTCGCGCGCGATCCGGTCCCAGTTGCGAGCGGCCGTCGCCCCGGCCGGGCGCGCGTCGGGCGCGACCAGGCCGACGACGACCGAAGCACCGGCCAGCGCGAGCCGGCGGGCTGCCACGTAGCCATCACCGCCGTTGTTGCCCGGCCCGCACAGGATCACGATCGGGCCGGTCCCCCATCGATCGAGGTCTACAGCGAGCGCCCGGACGGCCGCTGCCACCGCGGTCCCGGCGTGTTCCATGAGCCGTTCCTCGGGCACGCCGAGCGCCTGGGCTCGCCTATCCGTGCCGGTCATCGCCTCGCCGGAGATCGCCGTGAGCGCCGCTGACTCGGCCCATCGGCCGCGCAGACCACGCAGGTCCAGCTCGAAGATGGACGGGTCGTTGGCGGGAAGCGCGGCCGATGCGGCAGCGCGCTCGACGGTGGTGGGCATCGCGCGGGGAAGCGTAGCCGAACGGCGGTCAGCTCATTCGGAGCCGCATCCGAAGAGACCCTGTCGGAGCGGTGGGCGCGAGCTCGACGAGGCCGTCGCGGCTCATGTCGTCGGCCGCCGACCGTATCGCCCGCTCGTCATGGACGCCGATCGGCCCGACGACGATGACCCAGTCGGCATCGGGGGCTGCGCGGAGGCGATCGAGGATCCGGCCGCGCAGCCAGCGGACCGTGGAGGTGAACGGGGCCGCCGTCTCGCGGGTGGCACGCGGGGCGCGCTCGACCGTCCTGCCTTGCGACGCGAAGAGGCACCACGCCTGTGCAGGACAGCGGCCGCAGTCGGCCTTCGATGCCTTGCAGACCGTGGCGCCCAGGTCCATCAGCGCATGCGTCCACGTCCCCGGGGCGTCGGGCGGGACGGCGGCATCGGCGACGGCCTGGATCTCGTGTGGCCTGAGCGTCGACCCATTTCCGGCGACGATCCGCCCGAGCACGCGTCGGACGTTGGTGTCGACCGCTCCGACCGGCAGCCCGAAGGCGATCGAGGCGACTGCGCGCGCCGTGTATGGCCCGACGCCCGGCAGGGCCTCGAGCGAGGCGAGGTCGGAGGGCACGACGCCGCCATGGATCGAGACGATCTCGCCCGCTGCGCGCCATAAGTTCCTTGCCCGCCGGTCGTAGCCGAGACCCTGCCACTCGCGAAGCACGTCGGCGAGTGAGGCGGCCGCCAGCACCTCGACCGTCGGGAAGCGGCGCATGAACCGCTCCCACGCCTCGGCCGCCCGCGTGGCTTGCGTCTGCTGCGCCATCGCCTCCGAGACCAGCACGGCGTATGGGTCGCCCGTCCGGCGGAAGGCGAGTGGGCGACCCTGCTCCGCGTACCACGCGAGGATCGAGTCGCGCAGGTCTGGCTGGAACGGCGCGACCTCCGACATGTCCCGCAGGATAGGCGTGCCGTAGGCCCCGGTGATCCTCGGTTGAGCGCCGCGGCGTAGATTCGCATCCGGCATCAGCTCAGGAGTCGACCCATGGCCATCGCGACGTCCACCTTCACCGGCTTCCGGCCCGAGGCCATCGACTTCCTGGCCGACCTTGCCGCGAACAACGAGCGCGACTGGTTCAACCCCCGCAAGGCCGACTACGAGCGACTGCTGAAGGGGCCGTTCGAGGCGCTGGTCGCCGCCCTCGCCGAGCGCCTGGCGGCTCGCGACATCCCGCTCCAGGCCGATCCCAAGCGCTCGATCTTCCGGATCTACCGCGACACGCGCTTCTCGAAGGACAAGTCGCCGTACAAGACGCACCTTGGGGCGAGCTTCCCGTGGCTTGAGCGATCGGCCGACGGAACGCTGGTCGAGGCCGACGGCTCGGCCCACGGGAACGGCGGCTACTTCAACTTCCAACCGGGCGAGATGTACGTCGGTGGCGGGATGTGGATGGCGGAGAAGCCGCGTCTCGATGCGTTCCGGCGCGCCATCGTCGAGGATCCCGATCGCGTCCGGGCGGCTCTCGAGGAGCCCGGGTTCAAGGCGGCCTTCGGGACGGTGACCGCGCACGAGCACCTCAAGCGCGTGCCGACGGGTCTGCCGGTCGACCACCCGATGGCGGACCTCTTCCGGTACAAGGACGTCGTCTTCGGCCGGCGCCTGTCCGACGACGAGGTGCTGTCGGCGTCCCTGCCGGACACCCTCGCGGATGCGTTCGCCGCGGGGATGCCGGTCTTCCGGTTCCTCGCGACGGTCCGCGCGTAACCATCGATGCGGTTCGGAGCGGCCTTCTGGGTCCATCGGACCGATTGGCCGGCCCTCCTCGCTGCGAGTCAGGCCGCGGAGCGGGCCGGCTGGGACAGCGTGTGGGTCGATGACCACCTGTTCGCCGATGAGGGCGATCCGACGGACGCCGAAGTTCGAGGGCTGGACGACCCTTGCTGCGCTCGCGGTCCTGACGCAGACGGGTCCGGCTGGGACTCCTCGTCGGGGCGAACACGTTCCGGAACCCAGGCCTGACGGCCAAGCTCGCGACGACGCTCGACCACCTCTCGGACGGCCGCGCCGTGCTGGGCCTCGGCGGCGGCTGGTTCCAGCGCGAACACGAGGCATTCGGGATCGATTTCGGGACCGGCTTCGGCGACCGCCTCGACCGGCTCGACGAGGCCGCCCGCCTCATCCGTCGCCTGCTCGATGGCGAGACCGTGACCCACGACGGGCGCTACTACTCGATGCAGGGAGCGGTCTGTGCGCCGCGCCCGGTCCAGGCCCGTCTGCCGATCCTGATCGGTGGCTCCGGGCCGACCAAGACCCTGCGGACGACGGCCGCCATCGCGGACATCTGGAACGGCTACGGCCTGCCCGACCGGATCGCCGAGGCGAGCGAGGTCCTGCGCCAGCGCTGCGAGGAGATCGGCCGTCCCTTCGACGAGATCGAGCGGACCGTCACGATCCACGGCGTCGTGCGCGACGACCCGGCGGCGGCCCGCGAGGCCTGGGCAGAGACCGCGAGGCGGCACGGGTTGGAGGGCGTGTCAGGCTCGGACGGGTCGGATCGCGGGCTCACGATCGGCGGCACCATCGACGAGGTCGCCACCCTGGTCGACCGGTACCGGCAAGTCGGGGTCCGCGAGGTCATCTTCACCTTCCGGGACCCGTTCGACACCGAGACGATCGAGCGGATCGGCGAGCTCCGCGCGGCCCTCGGCGACTAATCCCGGCCTGGATCGCCGGTTGCGGCAGCCCGGTCCCAGAGCGCAGCCGCGAGCAGCTCGGCGATCACGGAACGCACGAGTCCGCCACCGAGCGTGTCGGCCGGCGTGGTCGGGGGCACGGCGATCGTGAGGGCCGCGCCAACGACCGGAGATCCGACGACGACCGTCTGCCCGCCCCGTCCGGCGACGATCCGGACCAGCGTCTCGTCGTATGGGGTCCCGCTGTAGAGCACGACCCGGTGGCCCGGCAGCGCGACGTAGATGGCGGTGTGCAGCCAGTCGCCGGCGTCGTGGGCAACTGCCGTCAGACGTGGGCCCTCGCGGAGCAGCAGCGCGGCCTGCGAGATCGTCCCGAGGTCGGCGGCGTCGCCCAGCACGTCGATGGCCGGCGCGCAGTCGAGCAGCTCCACGGCGTCGGCGAGCCACGCAGCTCGACCGTCGATGACCGCCGCCAGTGCCGCGACGGCCGGGCGCAGCGTTTCCGGGGACCGTTCCCGGCCGGCGACAAGGTCGCCGACGAACCCGAGGACCGCAGCCGTCGCCCGGAACGTCCGACACGCGACGCCCGAACGCTCCTCCCCGGCGAACAGCGGCAGGACGACATCGACGTCGTCCGTGAGTGGCGAGTCGGGATCGTTGGTCACCCCGATGACGAAACTCGCGCCGCGATGTCGCCGCGCCGCCTCGATGACCTCCGGGGTCCGGCCCGAGGCAGAGATGGCGATGAGCACGAGATCCGGGGACGGTGGGGTCCCGACGCTCGACGAGGCGTACTCGACCCAGGCCGGGACCCCGGACGCCCGCAGGTCCGTGGCCGCGGAGAGCGCCGCGTAGCGCGAGCTGCCGAGACCGGTGATCACGATCCGGTGGCCGGCGAGGCGCGCCTCGTCGAGCGCCGCGAGCGGCCCCGCCGGATCGTCGTACGCGTCGATCAGCCGCTCCAAGGCCGCCGGCCCGGCGAGGATGTCCTCGAGGAGCAGGCCTGGGCGATCGGTCACGCCCGGTCCTCGAACATGCCGCGCATGCTCTCGTCGGGTGCCCACAGCCACGACGGTAGCCAGGTCGACGCGTAGATGAATTCGTAGACCTCCTTGTCGACCTCGAACGCGCGCAGGAGGCCGGCGTCGAACTCGATCGGGGCGCCGGCCTCGCGGAGTCCGGCCCGGTAGGCGTCGACGAACCGTTCATGCGACCGGCTCAACCACGCCTCGAGGTCCAGGCCCGGCGACGCGACCGGTCCCCCGTTTCGTTCGATCGCGCGGCGCCTCGCGCTCCGACCGACGTGATCGAGCGACCTGAGCATCGAGGCCACGTCGCGCAACGGGGACGCGTGGGCGCGGCGCTCGTCGAGCGACCGTATCGGCTCGCCCTCGAAGTCGATGATCCGGTAGCCGTCCGGTGCGAGCAGGATCTGGCCCACGTGGTAGTCGCCGTGGACCCGGGTGAGCAGCGGCGCCCCTGGCAGTGTCTCGAGGTGTGCCAGCTCGTCGGCGATGGCCGGCGCCAGCTCGCGCAGGCTCCGGCCGAACTCGTCCGGGGTGACCGCGAGGGCCCGCTCGAGCTGGGCTGCGGCGTCGGTCGCCCATCGACGCCGTTCGGCCGGGGTCGCCTCGCGCGGTGCGAACTCCAGCGAGGCATCCGCCGGGGCCAGGGCGGCGTGCATGCCCGCGGTGAGCGCACCGAGATCGGCGGGCACCTCGGTCGCGAACTCGACCGTGACCTCGCCCGGTGCCAGGATCCAGGCGGTGAGCGCCTCGGCCAGCGACTCCCAGAGGTCGGCGCCGTCGGCCACGAACGCCTGGGCGATCGCGACGGTCGAGGTGCCGTGACGCGCCGAGATGACCTCCGCGAAACCGGCCAGTGGCGGAACGGCAGCGAAACCCGCCTCCTCGGTCAGGTAGGCCGTCAGCTCCAGGTCCGGGTTCAGGCCGGGCTGGAGGCGGCGATACGCCTTGAGCACGACCAGTTCGTCGAGCACGACCGACGTGTTGGACTGGTCCAGACCGAGATCGCGTTCGGCGCCGATCGAGATGTCCCGTGGCATCGCCGGTCCTGGTCGGCAGACGAGGGCCGCCGCCGGCACCGCAGCCCCGTCGGCCGGGATGGCCGCGATCGCCCGTCCGTCGGCCATCGCGCCGGCCAGGGCGCGCCACGCCCCATCGCCCGGCTCAGCGGGCCGGAGCGGTCGCCCGGTCAGGGCGAACGAGTATCGGCTCGAACCGCCACCGGCCAGGCGCGTCGACGCGATCGCGAGCAGGTGCGGCGCCGCGTCATCGAGGACGAAGGCCTCGTCGAGCTCGATGGCCTCGATCGCGCGACCCTTCTCGCCGAACCAGCGAGCCTCGGCGACGCCCTCGAGGTCGAGGCTCGAGATCGCGGCCTCGACGTCCGCTCGGGTCAGGCCTGGCCGATCCAGGCGTGACATGTCGGTGGTCAGGTCCCGGTGTTGATCATCACGTGCTTGATGAACGTGTAGTCCTCGAGCGCGTACTTCGAACCATCCTTGCCCCAGCCTGACTGCTTGACGCCGCCGTGCGGGGTCTCCGAGGTCAACGTGAAGTGCTCGTTGATCCAGACGTGCCCGAAATCGAGCGCCTTCGCGACCCGCATCGCCCGGCCGATGTCGCTGGTGAAGATCGAGGACGCCAGGCCGTAGGGCGTGTCGTTGGCCCACTCGACCGCCTGGTCCTCGTCGCTGAACCGCTGGACGGTGACGACCGGGCCGAAGATCTCGTCCTGGATGATCTCGGATTTCTGGTCCGGGCCGGCGATGACGGTGGGGGCGTAGTAGGCGCCGGCGCGGTCCGGTCGAACGCCACCGACGACGATCTCGGCACTGTCGCGCGCCCGATCGACCATGCCCTGGACCTTCTCGGCCTGGGCCTGCGCGATCATCGAGCCCATCTCGATGTCGTCGCCCTCGGCCGGGTCGCCCCACTTGATGGTCTTGACCTGGTCGGCGAGCGCGGAGACGAACTGGTCGTAGACCGCCGGGCCGGCGATGACGCGCGTGGCCGCGGTGCAGTCCTGGCCGCTGTTCCAGTAGCCGGCGAACCGGAGGGTCTCGGCCGCGAGGTTCACGTCGGCATCGTCGAAGACGATGATCGGGGCCTTGCCACCGAGCTCGAGATGGAGGCGCTTCACGCTCTCGGACGCGATCCGCGCGATGCGCTTGCCGGTCACGGTGTCACCGGTGATCGAGACCATGCGCACCTTCGGATGGCCGACCAGCGCGTCGCCGATCTCGCCGCCGGCGCCCGACAGGACGTTGACGACGCCCGGCGGCAGGATCTCCGCGAGGATCTCGGCGAACGCCAGGGCGGTCAGCGGGGTCCGGGCGGACGGCTTGAGGACCACGGTGTTGCCGGTCGCGAGCGCCGGGCCGAGCTTCCACGAGGCCATGTACAGCGGGTAGTTCCATGGCGCGATCGAGGCGACGACGCCGATCGGGTCGCGCCGGATGATCGATGTGTGCCCGGCCGCGAACTCGTTGGCGGCTAGGCCGTCCATGACCCGCGATGCACCCGCGAAGAACCGGAACAGGTCGGCGCAGACGGCCATCTCGTCGATCGCGGCCCCGACCGGCTTGCCGGCGTTCGCGCTCTCGAGTCGCCCGAGCTCGTCGCCACTGCGCCTCGAGCGCGTCGGCGATCTTGAGCATGAGCAGCGAACGATCCTGCGGCGTCGTGTTCTTCCAGCTCTGGAACGCCGTGTCGGCGGCGTTGACGGCGCGATCGACATCCTCGTTCGAGCTGGCCGGGACGTTGGCGATGACCTGGTCGTCCGCCGGGTTGATCACTTCGGCCGTGCGGCCGTCGGCCGCGTCGACGAACTCACCGCCGATGAGCTGCTTGTAGGTCTTGACTCGCTCGAGGGTGTCGGTCACGGGAGTGCCTCCTGGGCCTGACGGGTCGGGGTGAAAAGTGTCGTCATCCTATGCCCGCTGCGGTACTTCGTCCCGCCACGTGGGCGTTCAGGACGTGACCGGTTCTCCCGTGCTCGCGACCCCCTCGATCAGGTCCGCGGCTCGGACGGTGCCGGAGCCGGCCTGGATGCGCCTCGACATCGCCGCCAGGCGCCCGGCCAGCGCGCGGTCGTCGAGGAGTTCGTCGATCGCGTCGGTCAGCTCCTCGTCGCGGAAGCCGTAGGTCGACAGCCTGCGCCCGAACCCCGTCTCGTCCACGCGCTGGGCGTTGTCGACCTGGTCCCAGAAGAGCGGCAGCACGATCATCGGCTTGCCGTGGTGGAACGCCTCGGTCACGGTGTTGTTGCCGCCATGGGTGATCACGAGATCGACCTGCGGCAGGATCGCCGGTTGCGGCAGGAAGCCCTCGCCGGTCTGGTTGTCGTGGAGCGTGATCTCGTCGGCGAGCGGGCCCTTCGAGACGATCACGCGGTGCTCCGTAGTCGCCAACAGGTCGACGAGGCGCTGCATCAGCCCGACGTCTGCCGAGCCGAGCGAGCCGAGTGACAGGTAGATCAGCGCCCCATCGCGCTCGCGAAGGTGCTCCGGGAGCTCCCAGGCGGAGTCGGCCTCGCGGACCGTGGAGTCGAGGCGGTGCCACGTCGGTCCGAGCGCGCGCTCGCGCGTGTAGTCCGCCTCGGCCGGATACGAGTACAGGTTGAGGTACGGGGACTCGGCGATGAAGTCGGGCCCGAGCGGCCCGTACGTGAGGCCGTGCTCGCCACGTTCGCGGCAGAACGCATCGAAGTCCGACCACATGTCGCCGTGCGTCCGGCGGACCTCGTCGAGGAAGGCCGGCCAGCCGCCACGATCCGCGGCCGGGTAGCCGGACGAGAACGGCGCCACGGCCGGATCCTTCATCTCGGCCGGGTTGCACGACATGATGCGGACCCACGGCCGCCCGGACGCCGCGAGTGCCGGGAATGCGACGACGTTGTCCTCGACGATGACGTCGGGCCCGAGCTCATCGAAGATCTCGCGAAGCCGCGGGTCAACGTACTTCGCGCCATCGATGAGCGCCTGGAACGTCGGTGCGATGAACTCGCCGAGTTGCTCGAGCGTGGACTTGCGGAAGACCGGCGAGGTGTCGCGGATGAAGTCGATCCAGAACTGCCCGGGGATCTCCGGGACCTCCGGCGGCGGGCCGAGGCGCATGAGCCGCTCCTCGAAGCCCTTGGCCTCGAGGGTGCCGGCGAACGACTCCTCGACGACGAACACGACACGATGGCCGCGCGCGCGGAGCACCTGTCCGATGCCGACGCAGTTGTTCGTCGGGCCGTAGGCGCCCTCGGGGAAGAAGACGATCGTCCGGGCGTCCGTCACGTGGCCCTCCCGCTGCGGATCAGGCCACGATCATCGCCGACCCGGGAAGCGATCCGCTCAGCGACCGTGCAGGACGGAACGGACATCGGTCGGGACGCTGACCTATCGCCCGACCACGAGCGCCGCCACCAGGACGACCGCACCGGCGACGGCCATGACCGGGTCGAGCACGGTCCAGCGGATCTCGCGGTAGTGGGTCATGGGCCGCGAACCGAACGCGCGCGCGTCCATCGCGAGGGCCAGCCGGTCGCCATGGCGGATCGCCAGCACGAGAAGGCTCACGAGCAACCGCGGATGCCAGCCGCCACGCAGCCCACGGATGCGGCGCGCCTGGCGGAGGGTGGTGAGGTCCTCGCTGAACCTCGGGATCGACTGGTACGCCGCGAGCGCGCCGTAGGCGAACCGTGGGGACACATGCGCCTGGCGGACGAGGGCATCGACCAGCCTCGTGGAGTCGGTGGTCAGCGTGAAGACGGCGCCGACCGACGCGATCGCGATCACCCGGAGTCCCAGGGCGGCGGCCGTCCGAAGTCCCTCCTCGGTGATCCGCAATGGGCCGATGCGGGTGAGCTCGGTGGCCGCCGGGTCCACGTTCGCGGCCGCGAACACGGTGTTGCTCACGACGACGATCGCGGCCACGAACCACAGTGGCGCGAGCGCCCGGCCCATCGTCGCTGGGGAGATCCGCCCGATGGACAGGCCTGCCGCGAGGGTGACCAGCGTGATGACCAGCGGCGGCTCGGGCCTCGTGGTCGTCGCGAGGCCGATCAACCAGACGAACGCGATCGCGAGCTTCGTCAGCGGTCCCGTTCGCCCGAGCGGGCTCCCGATCCGCTCGTCCAGACCGCGGGGTGCGGTCACGACACGACCTCGTCGGACACGACACGGCCGTGATCGAGCCGGATGATGCGCGTCGCCAGGTCCGCGACGAGGCGCTCATCGTGGGTCGACACGATGAGACAGGTCCCCGCCTCGAGCCGCTCGTGCAGGATGGCCAGCAGGCCCTCGTAGCCATGCCGATCCTGCCCGAACGTCGGCTCGTCGAGGACGAGCACCCGCGGACGGCGCACCAGGACCGCTGCGAGTGACAGCCGTCGCTGTTCCCCCCCCGACAATCGGTACGGGCTGCGCGCGCCGAACGTCCCGATGGGCAGACCCAACCGCTCCATCAGTTCGTCGGCATGCGCGACCTCGTCCGGGTGGAGGCCGAGCAACACCTCATCGCGGACGGTCTGGGTCAGGAACTGGCGCTCCGGTTCCTGGAACACGTAGCCGCCCCAGCGAGCCAGGACCTCGGCGGACAGACGGGCTGGGTCCGCTCCACCGAGTCGGACGGATCCTCGATCCGGGGTGAGCAGGCCGACCAGGAGCCGCCCGACCGTCGACTTGCCGCCGCCGTTCGGTCCGACGAGTGCGATGCGGTCGCCCGGCCCCGCGTCCAGGCTGACGTCGACGACGACAGGCGTCGCCCGGTCATACCCGAAGGTGATCCCGCTGGCGCGCAGGAGCGGCTCGTCCGGTGCGGCCGGCGGCTGTGCCGGCGCGCCGACGCGAGGCCGCGACGCCAGCGCCAGACGATCGCCGGGCAGCCAGATCCCGGCGTCGGACAGCCGACGTCCGTGCTCGGTGAGGATTCGCTCAGGCGGTCCCACGGCGATCGGGCGACCGGTGCCGTCGAGGGCGAGAACGGTGTCGGCGAGCGGCCACGCCTCGGCGACGCGGTGCTCGACGAGGACGATCGTGGCCGACCGTTCCGCGCGGATGGATGCGAGGCGCTCGAAGAAGGCGGCCGCACCGGCCGGGTCGAGATCGGCGGTCGGCTCGTCGAGGATGAGCAGGCCCGGCATCGGCGCCAGGACGCCCGCCAGCGCGAGGCGCTGCTGCTGGCCGCCCGAGAGCGTTCGGGCCAGGTCTCGCCCCGTGCCACCGAGCCCGACGGCCTCGAGTGCCACGGGGACCCGTTCGAGCATCGTCGCTCGCGGCCAGGCCCGGGTCTCGAGGCCGAACGCGACGTCATCCTCGACCCGCTCCATGACGATCTGGCGGGACGAGTCCTGGAAGACCAGGCCGACCCTCGAGGCGAGCGCGCCCGGGGCGAACGCCCGGGTCTCGACGCCGTCGACGGTCAGCGAGCCCAGCCAGGCGCCCGGCAACTCGCGCGGGACGAGCCCAGCCAGGGCCAGGCCAAGGGTGCTCTTTCCCGAGCCCGAGGGGCCGACCACGAGCAGGCAGGCGCCCGCCGGTACGTCCAGGTCGACACCCTGGAGCGCGGGCGCACCCGAGCCGGCATAGGTGAACCCGAACCCGCCCGCTCGGATCCCGACCGGACCGGACGGGTCGATGGCGTGTGTCAGGTCGGGAATCCGTCCAGGACGCCGGTCGGCCGGAGGGCCCGGACGATCGCGATCGCCGCGAGCGGCAGGAGGACGAGCCCGGAGATCGTCATCGACACCGCCGTGATCACCAGCACATCGGTGGCGTATCCGGCATACCAGAAGTAGAGGTCGTGGACGAACGCCGCAGCCGAGGCGGCCAGGCCCGCCGCGGCCAGGACGGGGAAGCTGTACGAGCGGTATCGCGTGATGAGGAAGACGAGCTCCGCGGCCGCTCCCTGCATGACCCCGGACATGATGGTGTCCACGCCCCAGGTGCTGCCAAGGAACGCCGACAGGCCGGCGGCGACGACTTCGGCGAAGAGTGCCGCGCCTGGCTTGCGGATGATGAGCGGAGCGACGATCGCGGGGAGCAACCAGACGGCGTACAGGAGGTTCTGGATCGGGCCGATCGGGGCCAGGGCGGTCCAGATCCCACCCGCCGCGACGAAGACGACCCCGAAGGCGACGCCGATGACCGCCGCGACGACGATGTCCCGGGTGCGCCAGCGCAGGTCAGGCGCGGCCGCCGTGTTGGATGTGCCGTAGGTGGTGGCCATCGGGTTCGAGCCTCCGGGTCGATGCATGCGAAACGCCGCCTCCGGATGCCGGGGACGGCGTCATCGATGTCGATCGGCCTGCTTCCTTCGCCGGTATGAGCCGGATCAGGTTCGGCGGGTCTGTGGCCTCAGCCACACTCTCAGCGCCCTAGCGCTCCCCGGAGGCATATGAAGTTGCTTGCCACGGTACCACGGGGGCGCGACTTACCTCGGGACGTGGGCCCGGAGCCACGCGATCACCTCTTCGATGATCTCGGCGCCCTCGGGTTCGTTGTGGAGTTCGTGGCGCAGACCGGGAAAGGTGCGGCGCTCGACCCCCGGCGCATCAGCAAGCACCTCGGAGGCGCCGACGGGCACGAGACCGTCGTCCTCCCCGTGGATGACGAGCGTCGGGATGCCGAATCCGAGCGGGGCTTCGCGTCGGACCCGCCGCTGTTCGACCAGCGCCTCAGCCCCGAATTGGGTCGTGCTCGCCGTGGCGTTGCGCGGGTCGGCGGCGGCTTCCTGGCCGACCGTCGGATCCCTCGAGAGGGTGGCACGGTCGACCCCGTTCGGGACCGCGAGTGTCGGGACGACCCGGGCGACGATCGGTGCGAGCCGTTTCTTCCAGCCCGCCAGCGTCGAGTCCAGGCCGGGTGAGGCGAGGACCGCCAGGTCCGGCTTGGGCCGGTCGCTCAGGAGGTAGCCGGCGACCACGAGCCCGCCCATCGAATGACCGTAGATCACGACCGGTCGCCCGCCGGCTCCGCCCCGGATCGCCGCCAGCCGTTCGGCGAGGTCGTCGTGGAACTGCGACCACGATTCGACGTGACCCCGCCGCCCGCCGGACCCGCCGTTCCCGCGTTGGTCGTACGCCCACGCGTCCAACCCGGCGCTCGCGAACTGGTCGCCGACGTGCTCGTAGCGACCGGACTGTTCGCCGAGACCGTGGACCAGCAGGATCGACGCCCATTGCTCGCCCGCCCACGCGCCGCCGGCCTCGACCTCGTCGGGCGGCCAGTGCCGGACCAGCAGGTCCGTGCCATCCGCCGCGGTCGCGTGGCTGACGATCGACGGCATGCGGCGCAGCGTACGCGACCCGACCGGCCGTCACCGGTCCCCTTCGATACCATGCGCCGATGGGAGTCAGGGACGCCTGGGTCGAGATCGGCGACCGGTTCTTCGTCCGCCGGTACACCTTCTACGACCAGAACATCGGGCTGATCCTGGGCGATGGCGAGGCACTCGTCATCGACACCCGGTCCACGCATGCGCAGGCGCACGAGATCCTGGCCGACGTCCGCGACCTGACCCCTTTGCCCGTCACGGTCGTCGTCGACACGCACGGGCACTTCGATCACGCCTTCGGGAATCACGTGTTCCGTCCGGCCGTCATCTGGGGCCACGAGCGATGCGTGTCGTTCATCGAGCGGACCGGCGAGGCGCGCCGGCCGACGATCGCGCTCGAGGAGCCGGACCTGGCCGACGACCTGCGCGATGTCGTCATCGATCCGCCCGATCGCACGTTCATCGAGACGGCCACAGCCGAGGTCGGCGGGCGTGCGGTCGAGCTGCGCTACCTGGGCCGCGGCCACACCGACCACGACATCGTCATCAGCGTTCCCGGAGTCGCGGTGCTGTGGGCCGGCGACCTCCTCGAAGGCGGCGCCGTCCCGTTCTTCGGCGACGGCTATCCGCTCGACTGGCCGGCGACGGCGGCGACCCTCGCGGACCTCGTGGGCGACGGCGTGGTCGTGCCCGGCCACGGTGACCACGCCGGCCGGGCGTTCGCCGACTCGCAGGCAGCGTCGTTCGCCGCGCTGGCCGCGCTGGCCCGTCGCGTCCTCGCCGGGGAGCTATCGCTGGACGACGCCGTGGCTGACGAGACCGCGTTCCCGGGCGAGCCGCGACGAGCCCTCAGGGGCCCGCTGGAACGAGCCCTCCAGCAGTTGCGCGGCGAACTCGTCTAGCCCTGGAGGGTCGGGGCCAGCCCGAATGCCGGGAAGAGCTCGGCGCCGAATGTCGTGATCTCGGCGATCCGTCCGTCCTCGATGCGCAGGACATCGAACTTGAACGCGCGGAACACGGTGTCGCCCGGCTGCCGCAGGTAGCTCGCCGCGGTCGGCATGCGATTGGCGAGCGTCGGGACCAGGCGCCACTCGCCGTCGCGCAGGGCACCCTGGATGAGCGGGCCGATCGATTCGATCCCCTGGTACGACATGCTCGCCGGCGGCATCGTGATCCGGAGATCCTCCGACGAGATGGCGATGGCCAGTGCGGCATCGCCTCGTTCGTGCGCCTCGATGAACTTCGCGAGCAGATCGCGTTCCTCGTCGCTGGGCTCGCCTGCGGACCAGTCCGCCCGACGGGCCGGCAGGTGCTCCTGCATCGTGGCCCGTGCCCGCTGGAGCGCACTGTTCGTGGCGGCCACGCTCGTCTCGAGCAGGGTCGCGGTGTCGGCGGCGGGCCAACCGAGCACGTCGCGGGCGATCAACGCGGCCCGCTGGCGTGGCGGCAGGACCTGCATCGCGGCGAGGAACGCGAGCTCGATGGTCTCGCGCTTGATCACCACGGCATCGGGTTCCTCGTCGCTCGGCGCGACCTCATCCAGCAGCTGGTCCGGATACGGCTGGAACCAGGGCAGGTCGGCGTAGGTGTGGAGCGACGTCATGTGGCGCGACCGGCGGCGGAGCATGTCGAGGCAGACGTTCGTCGCGATCCGATACAGCCATGCCCGGAACAGGGAGCCGCCGTCGAAGCCGTCGCGACCGCGCCAAGCCCGCAGGAAGGTCTCCTGCACGGCGTCCTCCGCCTCGTCGAACGAGGCGAGCATCCGGTAGCAATGGACGTGGAGCTCGCGACGGTAGCGTTCGGCGAGCGCCGCGAACGCGGGTTCATCACCCGAGATCGCGGCGGCCACCTCATCGGCCGGTCCCATCCGATCGATCGTACCGGTCACGAGACCGGCGCCTCCCGGCGGACCTCCTGGACCAGCCAGGTGTTGCCGTCGGGGTCCTTGAACGAGAGGAACGTGTTGAAGCTCTGGCGCTCGGGATCCGGCCCGGCCTGCTGGCCGCTCTCGCCGAAGTGGAAGAACTCGCTCGCGTCCACGCCGCGGTCGACCAGCTGCGCCCGGGCGGCGTCGATGTCGGAGACGCACAGGTGCAGCCCATGCTGCGTCCCGGGCGCCATCTCGGTGTTCTTCATGATCGCGATCGCGCACGAGGAGCCCGGGGGCGTCATCTGCACGACGCGGAAGTCCTCGCCGGCCTTGTGATCGACGAGCACGCCGAATCCCACCTGGTCTTCGTAGAACGCCTTGGCGCGATCGACGTCGGTGACGGGGATCATCACGAGTTCGAGTGTCCAGTCCACGATGGCCTCCAGCTTTGACCGGTCCGGTCGAACCGGTCGTCTGGGGGTGAAACGTCGGTGGCGTCGAAAACTCATCGGTCGTCCGATGAGTCGCGGTCGCTACGGCCCGATGCTGACGATCCAGCGCCCCCGCGCCTGTCCCGCGACGATCCCATCGAGCGCCGGCTCCAGCGTGTCGAGGGTGACCTCCTGGCAGTGGAGGCCGAGCTCCCGTGGCCGCAGGTCCGTGGCCAGCCGGTCCCAGATCCGGCGGCGATGCTCGATCGGGACCGTGACCGAGTCCATGCCCAGGAGGGCGACGCCGCGCAGGATGAACGGGAAGACCGTCGTCTCGAGCTTCGGGCCGCCGGCGTTGCCGCTCGAGGCGACGGCCGCACCGGCCTTGAGGGTCCGCAGCACGTACGGGAGCGTCGCGCCGCCGACCGCGTCGACGGCGCCCGCCCAGCGTTCGGGCTCGAGCGGCTTGCCCTCGGCGGTCACCTCGTCCCGGGTCAGGATCCCGGACGCACCGAGCCCCGTGAGTCGTCCCGCCTCGTCCGGTTTGCCAGTGGCCGCCCAGACCTCGTAGCCGCGCTCGGCCAGGATCGCGAGCGCCGTTCCACCGACTCCCCCACTCGCCCCGGTGACCAGGACCGGCCCGTTCGCGGGTTTCAGCCCGCGATCCTCGAGCGCCACGACCGACAACGCCGCGGTGAACCCGGCCGTGCCGATGGCCATCGCGTCCCGTGGCGTGAGACCCGGCGTCAACGGCACGACCCAGCCTGCCGGCACGCGCTGGTACTGCGCGTAGCCGCCGTGACGCGAGACGCCCAACTCGTACCCATGGGCGAGGACGTTCGCCCCGACGGCGATGTCCGAGTCGTCGCTCGAAACGACCTCGCCGGCGAGATCGATCCCGGGGATGAGCGGGCTGATGCGGGCGACCTTGCCATCCGCTCGCGTGGCGAGGCCGTCCTTGTAGTTGACGCTCGACCAGGTGACACGGATCTCGACCTCGCCGGGCGGCAGGTCGGCCTCCGGGAACTCGCGGACGCCACGATCGACGGCGGGCGCGCCGTCGCGTTCGACCTTCTCGGCGACGTAGGCCTCGAACGTGGCGGGGATGGCGGTCATGCGGACAGCCTACCGTCCGGGCAACGTTGCAGTTCAGGCGTGGGGGTTGACGGACCCCGACCGCCTCCGGCACCATCGATGGGCTGTGACGACCACCTACCGCTCGGACATGTGTATGCGCAGGCGGCCCAGCCGAGAGGCGAGGGTCTGACGGCCCGCGCACGTCCGAAGACGTAGGAGCGGGACCGAAAGACCAGTCCCGGGCCGCGGAACTCCACCGAAGGAGCCGCGGTCTTTTTGTTTCCCCGGAAGACACTTGGAGGTATCCACGGAGATGACAGATCTTGACCCGACCACGTTCCGCCCCGAGACACGGGCCCTGCACTCGGGGCAGAAGCCCGATCCGTCGACGCATGCCCGGGCCGTCCCGATCTACGCGACGACGAGCTACGTCTTCGACGACGCGGCGCATGCCGCGCGTCTCTTCGGGCTCCAGGAGTTCGGGAACATCTACACCCGGATCATGAACCCGACGACCGACGTCTTCGAGCAGCGCGTCGCGGCGCTCGAGGGCGGTGTCGCGGCCCTGGGCCTCGCCTCCGGCCAGGCCGCCGAGACCCTCTCGATCCTCAACCTCGCGCGCGCCGGTGACAACATCGTCAGCTCGTCCTCGCTCTACGGCGGCACCTACAACCTGTTCACCCACACGCTGCCGAAGATCGGCATCACCACGACCTACGTGGACGGCAACGACCCGTCGGCATTCGGTCGCGCGATCAACGAGAAGACGAAGGCCGTCTTCCTCGAGCTGATCGGCAATCCGCGCCTCGACGTCCACGACCTCGCGTCGATCGCGGACGTCGCCCACGCCCGGGGCGTGCCGGTCATCGTCGACAACACCTTCGCTCCCCTGCTCGCCCAGCCGATCAAGCACGGCGCGGACATCGTCATCCACTCCGCAACGAAGTGGATCGGTGGCCACGGCACCGCCATCGGCGGCGTGGTCGTCGACGGCGGGACGTTCGACTGGGCCGCATCCGAACGGTTCAAGCAGGACTTCGTCGATCCCGATCCGTCCTATCACGGGATCAGCTACACGGCCGCCTTCGGCAACCTCGCGTTCATCCTCAAGCTCCGCGTCCAGGGCCTGCGCGACATCGGCGCCGCTCTCAGCCCGTTCAACGCATTCCTGTTCCTCCAGGGCCTCGAGACGCTTCCGCTGCGGATCACCCGGCACAGCGAGAACGCATTCGCGGTCGCCAAGTGGCTCGAGACGCGTCCCGAGGTGACCTGGGTCAGCTACCCGGGTCTCCCGTCGCATCCGTCCTACAAGCAGGCCACGAAGTACCTGAGCGGCGGCTTCGGCGGGATCGTGACGTTCGGGGTCAAGGGCGGTGTCGAGGCCGGTCGCCGGCTCATCGACAACGTGCAGATCTTCAGCCTGCTGGCGAATGTCGGCGACGCGAAGTCGCTGATCATCCATCCGGCTTCGACCACCCACTCGCAGCTCGAGCCCGAGGAGCAGGTCGCGACCGGAACCACGCCGGACCTCATCCGCCTGTCGGTCGGCCTCGAGCACATCGACGACCTGCTCGCCGACCTGTCCCAGGCACTCGAGGCATCCACAGCCGAAGCGCCCTCGGAGGGCAGCCTCGTCGGCGCGGCCGGATGACGGCCGATGCTTCCACGACCGCGCCGGTCGGTCTCCCCACGGGGACCGGCCGGCTCGAGAGCGTGGATCTCGGCCCGTTCGAGCTCGATGACGGCCCGGAACTCCCCGAGCTGACCGTCGCGTACCGGCATGACGGGCTCTCCCCGGCGGAGGCGCCGCAGATCGTCGTCGTCCACGCCCTGACCGGTTCGGCCGATGCGGCCGGTGACTGGTGGGAGCCACTGATCGGCGAGGGTCGAGCGCTCGACACGGCACGCTACGGCGTGCTGTGCGCGAACCTGCTGGGCGGCCGGTATGGCACATCCGGTCCGGACTCCCCCGACCCGGCCACCGGCCGGCCGTACGGCGGCGATTTCCCGGCCGTCACGACCCGCGACCAGGCGCGGGCCCAGTGGCGACTCCTTGACGCGCTCGGGGTCGAACGCATCGCCCTCGTGACGGGCGGTTCGCTCGGTGGCATGGTCGCCCTCGAGATCGCGCTCGCCAGGCCGGACGCCGTCGATCATGTCGTGCCGATCGCCGCCCCGGCGGCGACCGGGCCCATGGCCATCGCCTGGAACCATCTCCAGGTCGCGCTGATCGAGCGCCTCGGCCTCGATGGCCTGGCGCTCGCGCGCGAGCTGGCGATGACCACCTACCGCAGCGAGGCCGACTTCGACGAACGGTTCGGCCGAGACATCGAGCCCGATGGCCGGTTCTCGATCGTCAGCTATCTCGACTACCAGGGCCAGAAGCTCGTCGAACGATTCGACGCGGCGACCTACCGGATCCTCGCTGGAGCCATGGATCGCCACGATATCGGTCTCGCGTGGGGCGGCCTGGATGGCGCTTTTGCTCGACTCGCGACGGGCGGCACCGACGTGACCGGGATCGGGATCGAGGACGACATCCTCTATGGGCCGCGGCAGGTAAAGGTGCTCGTCGATGCGGCCACGGCCGCCGGGGCGAACGCTCGATACCGCGAGATCCGCTCGTCCAAGGGCCACGATGCGTTCCTGGTGGAGTGGGATCAGCTGACCGCGCTGCTTCGCGAGGCCCTGGGCGACTGACCGTCCGTAAAGGGTCGGCCGGCGCAAATGAAGGCGATCGGCACCGCGAACGACCCGTTCACCCGATGCCTCCGACCCACCGTGACTCGTACGTTCATCCACGACGACGGCGACCGAGCCGTCCGAACGGAAGGAACGGAAACACGATGACGACACGGAAGAGCTTCGCGGAGGCAAGGATCGCCGAGTTCCAGGCACGGGCCGAGGCCGATCGCCTCGTCCGCAAGGACCGCACGACGGTCGAGCCGAAGCATCGCGGGCACATCGGTCGCCTGATCAGGATCCATCGATCGCCGGCCGCCGTCTGACGACCGACGATCCCGTTCGATGGTCATCGACGAACGCGTCCGCCCGCCCGGCACGACCGATGAAGTCGGGTCGCCTCGTATCATCGAGGCGATGGCCGGCCGAATCGTCAGCCCGGAGATCGTCGGCCGCGGTGCCGAGCTCGAGGTCCTCTCGAACGCGTTCGCGGACGCGTCGGCAGGACACGCCCGGGTCGTCCTGATCGGTGGCGAGGCAGGCATCGGCAAGACGCGCCTGGTCGCGGAGGCGACGGAGCAGGCACGCGCGGCGGGCGCCCTCGTGCTCTCGGGTGGATCCGTCGGGGTCGCGGAGGGCTCGCTCCCGTTCGGCCCGATCGTCGAGGCGGTCCGCCCGCTGGTCCGAGCGCTCGAGGATCAGAACGGGCACGGCGAGCCCGACGCATGGTCGCCTGCCACGCGTGATGCGGTCGTCGCGGTCGCCGCGGCCTTCCGGTTCGCCGGTGTGTCTGCGGTCCGCTCGATCGAGGCCGCCGAGCTCCGACCCGAATGGGCCCGGAGCCGCCTGTACGAGACGCTCCTCGACCTGCTCCGCCGGCTCGGCGACGAGGAGGCCGTCGTGCTCGTCGTGGAGGACGTCCACTGGGCCGACGACTCCACGCGCGAGCTCCTCGCCTTCCTCGTTCGCAACATCCGCGAGGAGCGGCTGCTCATCCTGGCCACCTTCCGCAGCGACGAGCTCCATCGTCGCCATCCTCTGCTCCCTTGGCTGGCGGAAGTCGATCGGATCTCGTGCGTCGAGCGAATCGAGCTCTCACGGCTCGATCGCGACCAGGTCATGCGCCAGCTCGCCGCCATCCAGGGGGGCGATCTCGAACCGGGGGTGGCCGCCGCGATCTGGGACCGCTCCGAGGGGAACCCGTTCTTCACGGAGGAGCTGCTTGCGACCGGCACCGGGAGCCGGCGTCTGCCGGTGACCCTCGCCGAGGTGCTCCGGGCGCGGCTCGCGGGCATCAGCGAGGACGCGCATCGACTGCTGGGGGTCGCGTCGGTCGCCGGCCGGCGCGTCGATCACGACCTGCTCGCCACGATCGCGGACCTCGAGGATCGGGAGCTCATGGCCGCGCTCGCCGAGGCCACTGCGGCCGGCCTGCTCGTGGCCGAGGACCAGGCAGACACCGAGCGATACGCGTTCAGGCACGCGCTGATGGGCGAGGCGGTCTACGACGCCCTCCTGCCGGGCGACCGTCGTCGCCTCCACGTGGCCATCGCGACCGAGCTGGAGACGCGATCGGGTGCCGGCGACGACGCTGGCCGGCTGGCCGAGATCGCCTACCACTGGGTGGCCGCTCGCGAGCAGACTCGAGCCCTCACCGCGTCCGTGGCCGCCGGGGTCGCTGCCTTCGAGACCAACGCCTTCGCGGAATTGGAGCGGCAGTTCGAACGCGCGGTCGAGCTCTGGGAGGTCGTTCCGAATCCGGAGGTCGAGTCGGGCTTGACCCGCGAGGATCTCGTCCAGCGGGCAGGCCAGGCCGCGCAGCTGGCGGGCGACTACGGTCGGGCGGCGGATCACTATCGGGTCCTGCTCGGGCTTGTCGATCCTGCGGTCCACCCGAGCCAGGCCGGTCTGCTCCAGGAGCGTCTGGGCCGTGCCCTCTGGACACAGGGCGAGATCCAGGCATCCATCGCGGCCTACACCCGGGCCGCCGAGCTGGTCCCCGCCGAGCCGCCGTCCGACGAGCGTGCCCGAGTGCTCGCCGGGTACGCCCAGATCCTGATGCTCGCCGCCCGGTACTCGGAGTCTCTTCAGGTCGCACGAGAGGCGGTCGTCATGGCCCGCGCCCTCGGCAACCGCCAGATCGAAGGCCATGCGATGTCCTCGGAGGGCACGGACATCGCGCAGCTGGGCGACCCGAGGGCGGCCGTCGTGATCCTGCGTGAGGCCATCGCGATCGCGGAGGAGGTCGGCGATCTCGACGATCTCGGTCGTGGCTTTGCCTGCCTGTCAACGGCGGTCGAGCTGGCCGGAGCGTTCGAAGAGGCTGCGGCGATCTCCCTGCAGGGGGCCGCACGCATGGCCGAAGTCGGGCTTGGGGGCCCGAGGCAGTACGGCGTCTTCCTGATCCTCAATGCGTCCCAGGCCTGGTACGCGCTCGGTCGCTGGGACGACGCCCTGGGCCTGGCTGAAGGCGTGTCGGAATTGGCGTCAGGGGTCGGCCGGATCTTCTGCGACTCGATGCTGGGTCGGCTATATGCGGGCAGGGGCGACTTCGAGGCCGCTGAACGCGCGATCGGACGCGGCTTCGCGGCACTCGGGACCGGTCGGGAGGCCCAATTCAACGGTCCGCTGCGTGCCGGGGCGATCGAGATGCATTTCTGGCAGAACGAGCTCGACGCCGCGCGCCGAGCCGTCGACGAGACACTCGACATCGTCGAGGACACCGAGGACCTGTCCGTCCTTGGACGGACGGTTTCCCTGTCGGCGATGGTCGAAGCCGAGGTGGCCGAGCGGGCGCGCGCGGGTCGCGACCCCGCCCGGGCAGCCGCCGCCGAACACCGTCTCGCCGCCCATCGCGGCATTCTTGATCGCGTCGTCATGACGGTGCACATGCCGTCGGCTTCGGATCTGGAGGTGCGCGGTCACCTGGCCCTCGCCGATGCGGAGCACCGTCGCGCCGCCGGTCACGCCGACCCGGCGGCCTGGCGGGCCGCCGTCGAGCTCCTCGAGGCGCGGCGGTCGGCCTACCCGTCGGCGTACGCACGATTCCGGCTCGCGGAGGCGCTCCTGGCCGATCGCGGGGATCGCGCCGAGGCGATCGAGCAGCTGCGGGCCGCCCATGACGCGACGGTCGGCCTCGGCGCACGGCCGCTCCGCGAGCGGATCGAACAGCTGGCGACACGGGCGCGGCTGTCGCTCGAGACGGCTATCGGCCCGGACTCGGTCGAGGCCGATGGGGCCGACCCGCTCGCCGCCTACGACCTGACGCCGCGCGAAGTCGAGGTCCTCAGGCTCGTCGCCCAGGGCCGGACCAACCGCCAGATCGCGGATGAGCTGTTCATCAGCGAGAGCACTGCCGGCGTGCATGTCTCGCACATCATCGGCAAGCTCGCCGTGAGTGGGCGGGTCGAGGCGGCGACGATCGCGGCGCGACTCGGTCTGATGGACTGACCCGCGCATCGAGGACCGGACGTCAGGAGGTGGCGTCGCTCGGTGTCGGATCCGGCGTCGGGGTCGGCTCGGCGGTCGGCGGCGGGGTCGGGGTCGGATCCGGCTCGGTCGGCGGGTTCTGCCGCTGCCAGAGGAACTCGCGCAGGGTCAGCTTGCTGTCGTGAACCTGCTTGGCGAGCGTGCGGCCGACGTACCGGTAGTGCCAGGGCTCGTACGTGTAGCAGGTGACCTTGGTCTTGCCCTTCGGATAGCTCATGACGAAGCCGTATCGCCAGGCATTCGCCTTGAGCCACTTGCCGGCCTTCGTCCTGCCCCAGTCCTTCAGGTCCCACGGGGCCCGGCCGCCATATGAGCGCAGGTCGAGGGTGGTCCCGAGCTGGTGCTCGCTGTGCCCGGCGCGGGCGCTCTCCTTGAGCGCGACGGCGTACCCGTGGAGGCGGACCCAGTGCTGGAACGTGGCCTTCTGGGTCGCGTAGCTCCGGTACGCGGACTGGACGGAGAAACGAGCGCCGGCCCGTCGAGCGGCGGCCGCCATCTTCTTGAGATCGGTGGTGGCGACGCGGCGCACCCTGTAGCCGGCGTTCAGCCCTGCGCTCGAGGTCGAGCGAAGGTCCTTCGGCTTGTGCGCGCTCGACAGCCGGAACTGCTGGTCGAGCAGGGCGCGGTGCCAGTGGGTGAGCTTCCGGTACTGGGTCAGCGTGTCCGCGACCTTGCACGACGGGAGGGCCGCGCCCTCGGCAGCCGATGTGACCGTGGCGGTCAGCCCGGTCAGCAGCGCGACGCTGAGCACGAGGATCAGGAGGCGGCCGGTCGGACCGGGGCCGGTCGGTCGGTGCATGTGTACGAGGCTACCCTGTCAGGGCAACCCTGGCACCTCCCCCGAACGTACCGGTCGTCGACCGACCGGGATGGCGGCCCTCCTCCTACCTGGCTGCGGTTCGCGGTATGCCAACCAGCTCGTTGGTGTCGTAGTCGGTGACCCACGCCCGATCGGCGGTGAGCCGCACGCCGGCTGGCAGTGAGACGAGCGTCTCGCCGATCACCGCTTCGGATTCGAGATCGACCGCGATGACCGATCCGACCCGGCCCGCACGGCGGATCGCGATCCACGCTTCGCCGGCCACGGCGTCGATGTCGAGCGCGAGGATCTCGTCCACGGCCGTCGAGCGGGATCCGACGGGTCACCGTGTTCGTTGCCGGGTCGATCGCCCACAGTTCGTCAGGGCGCGCTCCCCAGACCAGGCCGTCGGCGAAGGCAAGCGGGATCCCGCCGCCCGTTTCGATATCGGCGACCAACTTTGGCTCTGGCTCGCTGATCCGGTGAACCGGGGTCCGGTCGCCGGAGACCCAGACCGAGCCCGCACCGGCGACCGCGTCCATGTGCGCGTCCTGGTCGACATGGACCGTCTGGGACCCGGCTGTCTCGCCGGTCAGGCGGTCGATCAGGACGACCTCGCCGGTCTTGAGGAACGCCCACAGGCTCGAGTCTTCGTCCGTCAGTCCGCCGACGGGACCGACGTCGATGCCGCCCACCGCGCCGAGCTCCGTATCGACGACCGCGATGTGCTCCCCCACCCCGCCGGTATCGAAGCGACCCACGTAGACGACACTGTCGTCCGTCGCGACGACCTGCGAGCCGCCGGTCCCGACAGCGATCGTCCGACCGACCACCTGCCCGGCCAGGTCGACCTCGACGAGGTCGCCGCTGTCGGTGAGGACGACCCAGGCGCGATCGCCGACGATGTCCAGGCCGATCGGGCCGCGGCCGCCCAGGGCGATGTGCATGGACTCTGCCGCCGGTGCCATTGACGGTGACGCCGCCGACGGCGACGGCGCCACAGCGGCCGGCGTTGGTGAGGCCGGCACCGCAGTCGGAGGAGCACGGACACCGCAGGAGAAGGCGCCGGGCCGCAACCGACCAGGAACAGGACGACGACGGCGATGACGGTCCGGCATCTGGGCATGCGGCAAACCCTCCGGTGAGCTCGGCGGTTTGGGTGGAGACGATATCGGCGGCGCACAGGTTCCGCGCCAGGTCCATCGGATGCGTGACGGTCGTTGCCGGGTCGGACGGGAGGTCCGGAGAGGCGGTGCGGTATCATCACCGCCGCTCCACTGGCGAGTGGCCAAGCGGTAAGGCGCCTGACTCTGGATCAGGAGATCGAAGGTTCGAATCCTTCCTCGCCAGCCAGCTACCCCGCGGGTAGCGATCCATGGAACACCCGCACCACATCTGGTGGTTTCGTGCGGCAAGAGCAAGGGCGTGGACTCCAAGAAGGAGCCACGCGATGCCGCGAAGTTCACCTGATTCGACTTCTGGACGTTCACCTGATTCGCCGGATCGCCATCCTTCGATAGCGTGCGATCTCTGACCGGACGTTTCACCCGGCCCCGTCGGCGAGGAGTGCCAAAACCCGCTGTGTGACCTTCTGTTTCATCTCGATCAGCGATTCCTCGCTGTAGAACGCGGCGTGTGGCGTCAGGACCACGTTCGGGAGCCCGATCAATGGGTCGTCTGCCGAGATCGGCTCATGCTCGAGCACATCGAGAGCCGCCCCCGCCAGACGACTTGACCGCAGGGCGTCGACGAGGGCATCGTGGTCGACCAGGCCGCCTCGGCTGGTGTTGACCAGGATGGCCGTGGGACGCATCAGCGCCAGCGTTCGCGCGTCGATGAGATGGCGGGTCGAGGCGTCGAGCGGAGCATGGATGCTGACGATGTCGCTCGTCGCAAGCAGGTCGTCGAGTTCGACGACCTGCACATCCGAGGCGCGTGGTCCCCGCGGGTCCGAGCCGACCACCGTGTAGCCGAGCGCCCGCGCACGCCGTGCGAACGCCGAACCGATCCGACCGAGCCCGACCACGCCCACCTGCTGGCTCGATGGGCGGCGAACGCGCCCCGCCAGGCGGAAGTCCCAGATGCCGGCCTGGACTCCTCGGTCGAGCGGGACGATCCCACGGGTCAGGGCCAGGATCAGTCCCAGGGCATGGTCGGCAACTTCGTCCGTGCAGTAGTCCGGCACGTTGACGACCCGGATGTCCAGCGACGCGGCGGTCTCGAGGTCGATCGTATCGAGTCCGACACCGTACCGGCCCACGACCCGACAGGCCCGCAGGGCACGCAACACCTCCCCGGTGATGGGTGCGTACTGGACGATCAGTCCGGCCGCCGCGCTGGTCGTGCCCGCTGCGATGACGTCGGCCGCGGTGCGGCAGTCGGCAACCTCGAGCCGGAACCCGGCTGCCTCGACCATGGCCCGTTCGATCTCGGTCGATGGATGGTCGCAATCCGTGATGAGGATCGTGCCCGCCACTGTCATCGCCCGGCGCCGGTCGTCGGGTCGAGGAGCGCCTTGATGACCGTCCGCTCGCGGACAGCCTCGAACGCGGCCCCCCAGTCGCCGAGCGGGAAGACGGTGCTCATGCCTTCGAGCTGCGGGGTTCGCTCGAGGATCGTGATCGCCGGCGCCCACGCCGTGCCGTTCGAACTCATCGAGAAGGTCGCATCGACGGCCCGCGAGACGGCCAGATCCCATGGGACCCGCACGACCGGCTGGCCGCTCATCCCCACAGCCGCGAACCTACCTCGGCGCCGGACCGCTCTGAGCGCGAGGTCGATCGCCTCGGCCGTTCCGGTCGCGTCGATGACCAGGTCTGCCCCGCGGCCGGCGGTCTGCTCGTGGATGAGCTCGACCGCTGAGTCGTCCAGGACCGTCAGCGCTCCCACGGCCCCTGCGAACCGGAGGCGGTCCGAATCTCGCCGGCCGGCCACCACGACGGTCGCGGCACCCATCGCGAGCGCACCGGCCGCGAGCAGGATGCCGATCGGCCCGGGGCCCACGATAAGGACGACGTCGCCGGCCTGGACGCCGGCCCGCGCGAGGGCGGTGACCGACACGGCCATCGGCTCGGCCAGGGCCGCGACTCGGTCGGGCAACCCGGCCGGAACACGGTGGAGGAGATGCACAGGCATCGTCAGCCGGTCGGCGAACGCGCCGTCGATCCCCCAGCCGGGCGAACGTTTGCTGGCACACAGCTCCGCGAAGCCACGGCGGCACAGGTAGCAGGTGCCGCAGGCCAGGGAGTGCGGTTCGCTGACCACTCGTGCTCCAAGCCAGGCCGGATCGACGCCGCCACCGAGCTCGACAACGGTCCCCGTGAACTCGTGGCCGAGGGTGACCGGCGGCCAGTACGGGAACTCGTCCTGGACGATGTGCAGATCGGTCCCGCAGATCCCAGCGTACCGGACGGCGATCTTCACCCAGCCGGCCACTGCCTCGGGTTCCGGCCGTTCCTGTAACGCGAGGTGGCCGACACCGCGGGTCGTCTTGACCAGGGCGCGCATCAACGCCCACCCGTCGCGACGAGGTACTTGACTCCCTCACCCGCGCGCAACCGCGCAAACGCCGCCGGCGCCTCATCGAGCCCAACGACTTCGCTGATCAGCGGTCTGAACGCCGCCGGGCCGTCCGCCAGCATCCGGAGTGCCGCGTCGATGTCGGCCGGCTGGTAGACCCGATTGCCGAGCACTGTCAGTTCCTTGAAGAGGATGGCCTGGAGGTCGAGCTCGACGGGCCGCGCGTAGGTGCCGACGAGGCCGATGCGCCCGGCCGGCCGGACGAGCCGAGGCAAGAGTGCGGCAACAGCTGGCACCGCGGCAGCGTCGAACGCGACGTCAGCCAGGCGGCCCGCCGTGTGCCGCTCGAGGTCGCCGAACGGATCCACCGTGTCAAGCGTGTCGAAACCGAGCGACTCGGCGAACGTCCGCCGGGCCGGGGCAGTCTCGCCGATGAGGATCGTGGCCGCCCCGACGTGTCGCGCTGCGAACGCCAGCAGGAGCCCGATCGGTCCTGCGCCCATGATCACGATCGTGTCGCCAACGCCGACGTGAGCGCGACGGGTTGCGTGGACGGCGACCCCCAGCGGCTCTGCCAGGGCGGCCACCACCGGATCGAGTCCGGCCGGCACCACGTGCACCCGCTCCGAGTCCACGACGACCCGCCCACTCAGCCCGCCATCCCGATCGATGCCGATCAGGCGCAGGTTGGCGCATACGTGTCGCTCGCCAAGGCGGCAGGCCGAGCAGTCGCCGCAGGCGATGAGCGGATCGACCACGACCGCCCGCCCTGCCAGTTGCCCCGCCGTCGCTCGCCCGACCAGTTCATGTCCGAGGACGAGCGGGAAACGAGCCCGGGGATGGGAGCCTTCGACGATGTGCAGGTCCGTCCCACACAGGCCCACGAGATCGACGTCGATGGCGACTGCGTCACCGGTAGGCTCCGCCGGCGGTCGCTGTTCCACGACGAAGCTGTCGACGCCGGTGAGGACGAGAGCCGGCCGGTTCATCGGCGGACCCGGGCGCCGGCACCTGCCATGAGCGCCTCTACCTCGGCTTGCGTCGCCATCGACGTGTCGCCCGGGGTCGTCATCGCCAGGGCGCCGTGCGCGGCTCCGTATTCGACGGCGACCCGCGGCGGATGGCCGGCGAGCCAGCCGTGGATGAGGCCCGATGCGAATGAGTCGCCGCCGCCGATGCGATCGAGGATATCGAGGTCGCGCCGGGTGGTCGCTGGGTAGACGACCCCATCCGACCAGAGCAGGGCACCCCAGTCGTTGCGATTGGCCGTCCGGGCGACCCGAAGGGTGACCGCGATCGCCTTCAGGTTCGGGAAACGCGTCGCGGCGAACGCGAGCATCGCCGCGTAGGCCTCCGACTCGAGCTGGTCGAACGACCCGTCCGTGCCGGCGACGTCGAGGCCGAGCGCGGCGACGAAGTCCTCCTCGTTGCCGATGAGCACATCGACCGATGCGACGATCGCGGCAAGGACCCGCTGGGCGGCGGGACCGCCGCCTCGGCCGCGCCACAACGAGTCGCGGTAGTTGAGGTCGAATGAGACGACCGTGCCGTGCCGGTGCGCCGCCTCGATCGCCGCCGCGATCATGCCCGGGGTGGTGTCGGAAAGTGCCGCGAAGATCCCGCCCGTATGGAACCAGCGCGCGCCTTCAGCGCCGAAGATCGCCTCCCAATCCACGTCCTCGGCGGTCAGCTGGGACGCCGCCGTGTTGGCCCGGTCCGAGCTTCCGACCGCCGCGCGCACGCCAAAGCCGCGCTCCGTGAAGTTCAGGCCGTTGCGGACCGTGCGGCCGATCCCGTCGTACGGGACCCAGCGGATGTGCGAGCGATCCACGCCGCCCTGTCGGATGAGGTCTTCGATCAACCGGCCGACCGGGTTGTCTGCGAAGGCCGTCACGATGGTGGTCGACGCGCCGAAGCAGCGACTCAGGCCACGGGCGACGTTGTATTCGCCGCCGCCTTCCCACGCCCTGAACTGACGGGCGCTCTGGATCCGCTCGTCACCCGGATCCAGGCGCAGCATCACTTCGCCCAATGCCACCAGGTCCCAACGCGAGTCCGACGGCGGACGCACTGTCAATGCCATCAGGGCGCCGGAGGGCGCACGGTCCGGACGACCTCACTCGCCTCGTGGGCCAGCCGACCGACCGCAGCCCAGTCTCGTTCGAGAAGCAGCCCCGGACGGACCATCCAGCTGCCACCCACCGCCAGGACCGATGGCACCCCGAGATACGCTGCCAGGTCCGCTGCCTCGATCCCGCCGGTCGGCACGAAACGCAGCGCCGGGAATGGGCCGCCCAACGTGCGCAGATATGCCGGCCCGCCTGCCGATGAGGCGGGGAAGAGCTTCACGACAGACAGGCCGAGGTCCATCGCCTGGATCACCTCCGTGGGCGTGAAGACTCCGGGCAGGACCGGTGTGCCTCCACCCTGACACGCCCGGACCACGTCTACCTGCAGACCGGGGCTCACGATGAACTCCGCGCCTGCCGCGAGGGCCTCGTCGAGCTGGGCCCGCGAGATGACGGTTCCCGCCCCGACCAGCACGTCGGGAACCTCGGTCCGGATCGCGCGGATCGATTCCGCGGCGGCGGCGGAACGGAAGGTGATCTCGATACACGCCAGGCCTGCGTCCCGTAGCGCGCGGGCGAGCGCCGGCGCATCCTCCGCCCGCTCGATCCGGACGACCGGGACGACTCCGCTGGCGGCGATCCGCTCGAGGACGTTCAAGCCCGGACAGCCCCGGCTTCGCGCAGCGCAAGCCAGGCACTGCCGTCCGGGTACGCGTAGGCGGCCCGCGAGGCGGATCTCATCTCGATCGAGTAGCCGGGCGCGGCCGGCGCCTGGTAGCGCCCCGAGACGACGACGACCGGGTCGACGAAGTGCTCGTGGAGGTGATCGACGTACTCGACGACGCGATCCGCGAGCGATGCGCTGATCGCGATGTAGTCGATGATCGCAAGGTGCTGGACGTACTCACACAGGCCCACGCCACCGGCGTGGGGACATACCGGCACGCCGAACTTGGCCGCCAGCAAGAGCACCGCCAGCACCTCGTTCACGCCGCCCAGGCGACAGGCGTCCACCTGGCAGAACGCGATCGCCTCGGCCTGCAGGAGTTGCTTGAACATCACCCGATTGTGGCAGTGCTCGCCGGTCGCGACGCCGATGCCGTACGGGGCGAGCGCGCGGGCGATCCGGGCATGGCCGAGGATGTCGTCCGGGCTGGTCGGCTCCTCGATCCACCATGGCTGGAATGGTGCGAGGCGCTCCATCCAGGCGATCGCCTGGTCGACGTCCCAGACCTGGTTGGCGTCTACCATGAGGATCCGGTCCGGTCCGATCTCGTCGCGCAGGATCCGCGCCCGCCGGATGTCCTCTTCGAGATCACGCCCGACCTTGATCTTGAAATGCGTCCAGCCCGCCGCGACTCCCTCCCGGGCCAGCCGACGGACCTTGTCGTCGGGGTAGCCGAGCCAGCCGGTCGAGGTGGTGTAGGCCGGGTAGCCCGTTGCCAGCATCTCGGCCTCGCGGGCCGCCTTGGTCGGTTCGTTGCGGCGCAGGATGTCGAGGGCCTCGGCGGGTGTCAGGGCATCGGTGATGTAGCGGAACGGGATGCACCGGACGAGCTCCTCCGGGGTCATGTCGACGATGACCTTCCAGAGCGGCTTGCCCTCGGTCTTGGCATATAGGTCCCACACGGCGTTGACGATGGCGGCGGTGGCGAGGTGGATGACACCCTTTTCGGGCCCGACCCAGCGGAGCTGGCTGTCGCCCACGATGTGCGACCAGAAGGCACCGAGATCCGCCGTGAACGACTCGAGGGTCCGACCGACGACGAGCGGGGCGAGGGCCTCGATCGCCTCGACACACAGCTCGTTGCCCCGGCCGCTCGTGAATGTCAGCCCGTGACCCTCGAGGCCGTCCGGGTGATCGGTCTCGAGGACGACATAGGCCGCCGAATAATCGGGCTCGAGGTTCATCGCGTCGGACCCGTCAAGCGCCAGTGAGGTAGGAAACCGGATGTCCGATGCGATGACCGCCGTGATGGTGACCGGCACGTGCTTCTCCGTGGGATGGATGAGGGGGCCTGTCCGCCTCGGCCCGGAGGAGGCCAGCCGAGGCGGACAGGCGTTGGTGGACTAGGGTTTCACGGGAGCACGTGGCCCGGCACTCACCGGTAAGTGCCGGGCCCCTCGGATGTCGTTTCAGCCGGCGTCCGAAGCGTGCTCCTATGCGGAAGGCTTACTGCCAGGCCGAGGTGAAGTCGGCCGCGTTGTCCTTCGTCACGAGCGTGGTGCCCGTGTCGATGGCCTTGACGTAGTTCTCGCCCTTGAGCGACTTGACTGCCGCCTCGACGCCGAGGTTCGTCATCTTGAACGGCGACTGCGCCATCGTGGCTGTGGTCTTGCCTGCCTCGATGAGCTTGGCCATTTCCGGGTCACCGTCGTAGCCGAAGATCAGCAGCGGGTGCTGCTTGGACTCCGCGACCGCCACGGCACCCATCGCCGGGGAGTCGCACGCCGAGTAGATCGCTGTGAGGTTCGGGTACTTGGTGAGCAGGTCCTGCGTCACCGAGGCGCCGGTCTTGGTGTCACACAGGGTCTGCTGAGCCCCGATCACGACCTCGACGCCAGTACCTTCGAGCGCTGCCTTGACACCGTCGATGCGCTGGTCGAGGTTCGGCACGCCACGCACGGCTTCGAGCAGACCGATGGTGTCGCCCGACTTCAGCTGGCTCTTGATGTACGCGCCGGCAGCCTCGCCGCCCTTGACGTTGTTCGTAGCCGCAACCGCATCCGGCACGACACCGGGGATCGTGTTGTCGACGAAGACGATCCGGACGCCTGCCTGCTGAGCCTCATTGAGGGCATCGGTGACGCCAACGCCCATCGGGGAGATCACGATCGCCTGGGCGCCCTTGGTGACAGCGTCCTGAATCTGCGCGATCTGGCAGGGCGTGTCGTCGTTGGTCTTGCACGCGTTGGTCGTGAGCTCGATGTCGTTCGGGTGATCGGTCTCATACTGCTTGGCGCCCGCGATCATGGCATCCCAGAAACCGCCCGTGGCCTTGGTGAGAAGCGTGACCTTGATCTTCTCGGCCGCGGCGCTCGCGGACGGCGCCGCGGACGGCGCCGCGGACGGCGCCGCGGATGGCGCCGCGGACGGCGCCGCGGTCCCCCCGCCGCTGCTGCACGCGGTGATGAGCATCGCCGCCGCTCCGAGCACGACCAACGCCTTCAGTCGAGTCGACATGTGTGTTGCTCCTTCTTGTCGGATCTTCCTTGTCGGTTCTGCCGCACGTGCCGTGCGTCCAGGTGGTGAAGCTTCAAACGGTGGTGCTCCCTCGGGCCCCGACGATCCAGGACACGAGTTGCTCTTGGTTGTCCGCGGTCGCCGGCGCCTCGCCGATCTTGCGGCCGCGGCGCATGACCATCGCCCGGTCCGCGACCGCCATCACGTGATCCATGCTGTGAGAGATCAAGATGACCGCGACGCCGGAGGTTCGGAGCCGATCGACCAGCTCCAGGACCCGCGCCGACTCCCGAAGCCCGAGGGCGGCAGTCGGCTCGTCGAGGATGACGAGCTTCGAGGAGAACGCCACGGCTCGCGCGACCGCCACCGCCTGGCGTTGGCCCCCCGACATCAGCGCCACGTCAGCATCGAAGTCAGGGAGCCGGATCTGCAAACGGTCGAGAAGGTCCTTTGTACGGGTGGACATCTCCTTCTGCTTCATCCACTGGAGACCGCGTGGCAGCCAGGACGGCCCCGCCACTTCGCGGCCGGCGAAGAAGTTCGCCGTCGGGTTGAGGTTGTCGAACAGGGCCAGGTCTTGGTAGACGGTCTCGATCCCATTTGATCGGGCATCGGCCGCCGAGGTGATCTGCACGGGGGCCCCGTCGATCTGGATCTCGCCTCGGTCGAGTTTGTGGACGCCGCTGATGCACTTGATGAGGGTCGACTTGCCGGCGCCGTTGTCGCCGAGCAGGGCGAGAACCTCACCGGCGCGGACCTCGAGGTCGACGCCCTCGAGTGCAACCACGGCCCCGAAGGTCTTGGTGGCACCACGAACGCTCAGGACGGGTTCCACGTCGGAGGGCACCACGACGTGAACGGCGTCAGTCATGCGAGCCTCGCCTGCATGCTTCGGAACCGGTTCTCGACGAGGGCCCGCAAGACGTCGAGCTCGACCGCGACGAGGACGACCACTCCCACCGCGATGTACTGGAAGTTCGGGTCGAGACCGAGCAGGTTGAGGCCGTTGCGCATGACCCCGAGGATCAACGCACCTGTCAGGGCGTTCAAGACACCGCCACGGCCGCCCAGGAAGCTGCCGCCGCCGATGATCACCGCGGCGATGGCGCTGAGCTCCATGCCCACCCCGGTGAACGGCGAGCCGGCGTTAGCGGCTCCGACGAAGAGCATGCCGCCGATGGCCCCCGACAGCCCGCTCATGACGTAGACCGAGATCAACGTCCCGTTCATCGGCACGCCCGTGCGGACCGCGGCTTCGGGGCTGCCACCGACGGCGTAGATCCATCGTCCCCAGACCAGCTTGTGCAAGATGACGGCACAGACGACCGCGAAGACGATCACCACGAGCGTGGCGTAGGGGAACCATCCGATGTCGCCCGCGCCCGGGATCCCAGGGATACGTCCGCCGCCGAGCAGGTGCACGATCTCCGGGGAGCCCAGGACGGTGGAGCCACCGGCGATGTAGAGGGCGAGGCCGGCGCAGATGCTCAAGGTGGCGAGGGTGGCGATGAAGGGATGCGGCAGACGCCCCCACACCAGCAGCAGCCCGTTGACCAGACCGACGGACAACCCCGTCAGCAAGGTGACCCCGATGGCCAGCCACGCCGAGTTGGTGTCGCGGTAGACGACAGTCACCATGACGCAGCACAACGAGACGTTCGAGCCGATCGACAGGTCGATGCCCCGGGTCAGGATCACGAGGAGCTGGCCCAAGGCGATGATGCAGACACCGGCGGACTGCTCGAGGACGTTGCCGATGTTCCCGAACGTCATGAAGACGTGGCCCTCGGTGGCCGCCCAGAGGAACAGCATCATCAGCGCCAGGATGAATAGCGGCCCCGCCTTCAGCGCCAGCAGGACACCCTTGATCGCGCGCGACGATCGGTCGTTGGCCGTATCCGGACCCCTCCCGATCTCAGGCTCTGGTGCGACGTCGGCGACGTCGGCAGCAGTGCGAGTCACCGACTCGTCGTCGAGCACGTCGCGCCCTCCCTTGTCCTGCATCGTCGGGGACTATGCCAGCACGCTATCCTAAAGTCTATAGGATAGAGATGATTGGGATGCTGTAACGTAGCCGTCCAGTACTCGACACGCGAAGGCCGAGATGGACCGTTATCAAATCGAAGCAATCCATCAGTCCGCCGCAGGACAGCGCCTGGCCCAACGGCAACCGCTGCCCGGCTCGGTCTACGAGATCGTCACCGACATGCTCATGACCCACGCGTTCGAACCCGGCGCCAGGCTCAACATCGAAGAGCTCGCCCGCACCCTCGGCGTGTCGCCGACACCGGTGCGCGAGGCCTTGGCACGCGTCGAGGCCGACGGTTTGATCGTGAAGCAGCCAGGGCGCAGCTACACGGTGGCGCCCCTCATGGGGATCGAGCAGGTGCGCGAGCTCATCGAGCTGCGGCTGCTCGTGGAACCCGCATTGGCCGCCAAGGTCGCTGCCCAGGCGGAGCCGAACGAGATCAAGGAGCTGCGCCGCGCTGCCCGGGCCGGTGGAGCCGGCGCCGAGATCACGGCTGCGGCGAACCGGTTGGACATGGTCTATGACGCGACCTTCCACGCCATGGTCGCCGACCTCGCGGGCAACCAGATGATCAGCGACATGCTGACCCGACTGCGCAGCCACCTGCACACCTTCCGGCTCTACTACCACGCGGGCCTTCATTCGGTGACGAAGAACGAGCACCTGGCGGTGGTCGATGCGGTCGCCCGGCAGGATCCCGGACGGGGCCGAGGAAGCGATGCGTGCCCACCTGGTGTCAGCGCTGGAGCGGCTCGAGACCTTTGTCGACGGTGGGAGCGCGAACGCAGAAGCCAGGCAGATCCCGAAGTTCACCGCTGGGAGCGTCAAGGAGTGACCCGGGCAGTGAACGACGACAGGAGTGGGGCGATGTTGGCCGGTTCCGACCGCGTGTTGTTCGGTGCGGCTTACTACCACGAGTACCAACCGTATGACCGGCTGGATGTCGATCTCGATCTCATGCAGGAGGCGCACTTCTCGGTCATCCGAGTCGGTGAGTCGGTCTGGTCGACCTGGGAACCGGAGAACGGCCAGTTCGATCTGGACTGGCTCGAGCCGGTTCTCAACGGTGCCGCGCGGCGGGGCATCTCCGTCATCCTTGGCACGCCCACGTATGCCGTGCCGCCGTGGTTGGCCCGGCTGTATCCGGAAATCGCCGGCGAACGATCCACGGGCGAACGGATCCCTTGGGGGGCTCGGCAGGAAGTCGATTTCACGCACCCAGCCTTCCTCTTCCATGCCGACCGGGTGATCCGCAAGATCCTTCGTCGCTATGCGGGGCATCCCGCCGTCGTCGGCTTCCAAGTCGACAACGAACCCGGCCTTCATCTCCTTCACAACCGCGGCGTCTTCCAACGCTTCGTGGACGACCTGCGTCATCGTTACGGCGACGTAGACAGCCTCAACCGTGAGTGGGGCCTCGTCTACTGGTCGCACCGACTCTCGACCTGGGACGATCTTTGGGCACCCGATGGCAACACGCAGCCCCAGTACGACGTCGCATGGCGTCGCTTCCAGGCCGCGCAGACCACCCAGTTCATCAACTGGCAGGCCGACATCGTCCGGGAGTACTCCTCCCCCGGACAGTTCGTCACGACCTGCATCGCCTACGACCGGCCCGCCGTCGACGACGATCTGGTCACTGATGCCCTCGACACCACTGGGGGGAACCTCTACTACGCCATGCAGGACGGGCTACAGCTCCCGGACGACGGCTCCGGACCGCACGATCAGAACTGGGCCACCACCGGAACTTGGGCGCTGTACTTCTCCGCGGACCGGATGTACTCCTCACGCCAAGAGGGCTTCCTCGTCACCGAAACCAATGCCATGCACATCGGTCCTCCCTGGGACAACCGCCCTGCCTTTGACGGCCAGTGGCGCCAGGTCGCGTGGGCGCTGGTCGCCCGTGGAGCGCGGATGGTCGAGTACTGGCACTGGCACACGCTGCACTTCGGTACCGAAACCTCCTGGGGTGGGGTCCTTCCCCACGCGGGTCACCCGGGCCGAACCTTCGACGAGCTCCGCCAGGTCGGTGACGAGTTCCGGCGCGCAGGACGGCTGGTGGCGGGATGTCGACCCGACGCAGAAGTCGCCTTCCTGTATTCGCTCCCGAACCGCTGGCTCATGCAGAAATACCCGCCGTTGGCGGCAGCGGGAGGCGGACCCGATGCCCGGGCGTACGACGGGATCTTCGCCCCCTTCTACCGCGGCGCTTTCGACGCCGGACTCTCGGCCCGGATCCTGCATTCCCGGAAGGCGACCACCACCCATCCGGCCGAGTTCGCCGCCAGTCATCCGCTCCTCGTCGTGCCCGGCCACTACATGAGCCCGGACCACCTACTCGACTGGCTGGCGGACTACGCGGCCGCGGGAGGGCATCTCGTCATCGGCCCACGGACCGGATACGCGGATCACGAGGCGCGCGCTCGGACCGAGACGGCTCCCGGCCGCCTGGCACAGGCTTCAGGCGTCCACTATGACGAGTTCAGCAA
>CAVUWG010000003.1:0-975037 GCA_963745295.1 uncultured Chloroflexia bacterium | reverse complement strand
GCTCCTCTGGGCCGCCCGAGACGACGCCCTGGGTGCCCTCTTCGAACGCAGCGGGACCAAGCGCCTCCAGGACGACCATGTCGTGATCCAGGTGGACCCGGCGGCCTTCGAGCAATGCATCCGGGAGCTCGACGCGATCCGGAATGAGGACCCATCCGAGCGAAGCCACGCGCGCCAGATCGGCCGCCTCCTGCTCGCCCTCGACCTGATCGCCAGGCACGGCCGGCGATACGGCCCAGCGCCCAGCGAACGGCGGCTCGCGACCCCACCCGTCGTGGCCTCCGTCCTCGATGCCTTCGACGCCGACCTTGCCCGCCACTGGACCCTGGCCGACCTGAGCGCCGAGGCCTTCGTCGGCTCGTTCCATCTCGCCCACGAGTTCAAGCGCTGGATGGGCGTCTCGCCGATGGCGTACCTGGCGCAGCTGCGCGCGAAACGGGCGGGCATCCTGCTGGCCGGGACCGACGACTCGGTCGCGTCCATCGGCCGTGCCGTCGGCTGGCCGGAGCCCGCGGCGTTCTCGCGGCAGTTCTCGAAAGCCTTCGGGGTCAGCCCGCGCGAGTTCCGGCGGCGGCGCGCGGCGCAGTACGCCGATGAGACCGTCCCGCACTGACGGAGATCAGTCCGCGTGGCACGCCTGGCGGGAACGCGTGGGAGTCGAACCCACCGCGCCGCGCTGAGCGCCGCGCCACTGGTTTTGAAGACCAGGGGACCCACCGGGACCCGACCGCTCCCGGCGCGATGGTAGCGCGCGCGGACCTATCATCCCGAGATGACGACGCTCGACACGCTCCCGCCGAACCCGCTAAAACTGACCGAGCTGACCGACTGCGGCGGCTGTGCCGCGAAGCTCGGGGCGGACCTGCTCGCCGACGCGCTGAGCGGTCTTGGCGCCGAGGCCACAGCGAACGCCGATGCCGCCCTGATCGCGGGCCTCGACCCGCCCGACGACGCCGCGGCGTACCGCGTCAGCGACGACCTCGCGATCATCGGCACGCTCGATTTCTTTCCGCCGCTGGTCGACGATCCGCGGACGTTCGGCGAGATCGCGGCCGCCAACGCCCTGTCCGACGTGTTCGCGATGGGCGGACGGGTCCTGTTCGCCCTGTCGATCGCGGCGTTCCCCGAGGACCTGCCGCGCGACGTCCTCGCCGAGATCTTCGGCGGCGCCTCGTCGAAGGTCCGCGAGGCCGGTGGCACGCTGGCCGGCGGGCACACGATCCGCGACCCCGAGCCCAAGTACGGGCTGGCGGTCATCGGCGCCGCCCATCCCGACCGCTTGCTGCGCAAGGGCGGCGCCCGGCCGGGCGATCGGCTCGTCCTGACCAAGCGGCTCGGGACCGGCGTGCTCGTGTCCGGCTCGCCGACAGGGCCAGACCGACCCGGCGCACCTGGACGCCGCGATCGACCAGATGCGGCGCGCTGAACCGGGCGGCGTCAGAGGTGCTCGTCGGGCGCCGGCATCGCAGGCCGCGACGGACGTCACCGGCTTCGGCCTCCTCGGCCACGGCCTGGAGATGGCCCGGGCCTCCGGGACGCGGTTCGTCTTCGAGGCGGCCGCCCTGCCCGCCCTGGACGGCGCGCTCGAGCTGGCCGCGGCCGGCGTCGAGACCGGCGGCGCGGCGCACAACCGTCGGTTCGTCCGGCCGTCGCTGACCGTCGCTGACGGCGTGGCGGCCGAGCTCGTCACGCTCGCCCACGACCCGCAGACTTCGGGCGGGCTGCTGGCCGCGGTGCCGGCCGACCAGGTCGAGACGGTCGACTCGGCGCTCGCAGATGCGGACGTCGGGCGCTGGTGGGTGGGCCGGGTCGAAGCCGGAGAACCGGCCGTCGCGCTCGCCTAGACCCGCGACGGTGGAGGTCGCACCGGGGATCCGACGACTCGGGACCGGGCGGGTGAACGTCTACCTCATCGAGGAGGCCGGGGCGATCACCATCGTCGATGCCGGCTTGCCCGGCTACTTCGGCGATCTCGAGGCCGAGTTGACGGCGATGGGTCGCTCGCTCGAGGACGTTCGGGCCGTCCTCCTCACCCACGCCCACTCCGATCACATCGGGTTCGCCGAACGCATCCGACGCGAGCGGGGTGTCCCGATCCGAGTGCACGAGGCGGATGCGGCGCTCGCCCGCGGCGAGGTCAAGCAGCACAACGAGGGTGGTGGCAAGACCCGGCTCGTCCCAGCCATGTCGTTCATCGTGTTCGGAGTCCGCAAGAGCCTCGTCGGCCGCATGCACGTCACCGAGGTCTCGACCTTCGAAGACGGCGCCACCCTGGATGTGCCCGGAGCGCCGCGCGTCATCCACGTCCCCGGTCACACCGCAGGCAGCGCGGCGCTTCACGTGCCAGATCGCCACGCGATCGTTGTCGGCGATGCCTTCGTAACGCTGAACGTCATGTCCGGCTCGACCGGCCCACAGCTCTTCCGGAACTTCAACGCCGACAACCGCCAGGCGTTCGAATCGCTCCGGCGCCTTGACGGCATCGAGGCTGGGCTCGTGCTGCCCGGTCACGGTGAGCCGTTCACCGGCGGGCTCTCGGAAGCGGTGCGGCTGGTCCGCTCCGACTGGGCGCCGAGCTAGGGGATCTCGGCTGCCGGTTCCGGCACCATGGCCTCGGGGGTGTCTCCAGCGATCGACTGCGCCGCCATGCGACCGCGAGGACGGCCATCGCGGGCAGCAACAGGACCGCCGTGACGAGGGATGACGCCGTCCAGATGACGTGGTGGGCGTATGGCTCCGACCTGGCGAAGTCCGGCTCCGGGGTCCAGGCGTTGACGAGTTCGAAGGTCAGCCTCGAGGCCCACAGGTTCCAGAACGCGTGGAGCGCGATCGCCCCGGCCAGCGCCAGGGCCACGACTCGAAACCGGCTGCGCCCACGCCCGGACGCGAGCGCGGCCCCGAGGGCGGCGCCGATCAGCGCGGCCGTGGTCGCGTGGAGTCCCAGGCCGAACAGGCCGAACCGCGCCGCGATGATCGTCCCGTAGATGGCCCCCGCACCGGTCGCATGGCCGCCCTGCAGATAGGCGCCCGCCTCGATGAGCGTCGCGCCGATCCCGACCAGCAGGCCCACGACGATCCCCTGCCGGACCCCGAATCGCGGGCGCAGGAGAAGGGCGAGAGCGGCGAGGGCGAACAGCTTTGTCGGTTCCTCGACGAGAGGCGCGACGATCACCGCCACCACATCGAGCCCGCCGTCGGGTGCCGGTCCGGGCACGAGCCCAAGCGTCACCAGGATCCAGTCGTTGACCTGGGTAGCGAACAGGAAGGCGAGGATGCCGAGCAGGACCGCGGAAACGGCCGCGCCGAGCGGGACGTCGGTGCCGCGGCTCAGACGGCTGATGATCGCGAACGCCGGCGTCGCCACGATGAGTCCGAGGGCGATGGCGGTAGCGTGGACCCAGATCAGCTCGCTCGGCACGGGCGAGAACGGCGGGCCCTCCTCGCGAAGGTAGTCCGAAAACCAGATGCCGTTGACGACCAGGAAGGCGGCATCGACCAGGAGGAGCAGCGCGACGAGCGGCCGCCAGTCGCGGCTCCGGGGCGGCGCGGACGACTCGATCGGGATCTCGATCGCCGACATCGGGCCCATGCTACGGCCGGGTCCCACGCTACACTCGGCGGGTCGTCGCTCCGCAGGAGGCCACCCGTGGCGAAACCCTACGTTCGACTGACCCAGCCCCTCGTCCGTGACACGAAGGGCGGCGAGCTGCGTCCCGCGACCTGGGACGAGGCGCTCGACCGGACCGTTGCCGGGTTCATGGCGGCGAAGGCCGCGCATGGCCCGACGACCTTCGGCACCTTCAGCTGTTCGAAGGCGACCAACGAGGTCAACTTCGCAGCCCAGAAGTTCAGCCGGACGGTCCTGGGCAGCAACAACATCGACAGCTGCAACCGCACCTGACACGCCCCGAGCGTCGCCGGTCTGGCGACCGTGTTCGGTGCCGGTGGCGGCACAAGTTCATACCGTGAGGCCGAAGAGACGGACCTGATCGTCCTGTGGGGCAGCAACGCCCGCGAGACGCATCCGATCTTCTTCCACCACCTGCTCAAGGGCGTCCGCAATGGCGCGCGCCTCTACGCGGTCGACCCCCGCCGGACGTCGTCGGCGGAGTGGGCCGACGCCTGGCTCGGGCCTCGACGTCGGGTCGGACATCGCGCTGGCCAACGCGATCGCGCGCGAGATCATCGCGGCCGGGCTCGAGCACCGCGAGTTCATCGACCGGGCGACCGACGGCTTCGAGGCCTACAAGGCCAAGGTCGAGTCGTACACGCTCGAATACGCCGAGCGCGAGACCGGCGTCCCGGCCGAGGCGATCCGCGAGCTGGCCCACGCGCTCGCCACGGCCCCGCGCGCGATGATCTGCTGGACGCTCGGCATCACCGAGCACCACAACGCCGTCGACAACGTCCTTGCCCTGATCTCGCTCGTGCTCCTCACCGGCCATGTCGGGCGGTACGGGAGCGGCGTCAACCCGCTCCGCGGCCAGAACAACGTCCAGGGCGGCGGCGACATGGGCGCGCTCCCCGACCGCCTGCCAGGGTTCCAGCACGTCGAGAACGACGGGTTGCGCGCCAAGTTCGAAGCCGCATGGGGCGTGTCGGTCCCGCCGAAGCGCGGCTGGCACCTGTCGGGCATGTTCGACGCGATGGAGCGCGGCGACCTGACGGCCGTCTACTGCATCGGCGAGAACCCCGTCCAGTCCGAGGCCGACCAGAAGCGAGCGATCGGGCTGCTACGAGGGCCTCGACTTCCTCGTGGTCCAGGACCTGTTCCTGACCAAGACCGCGGAACTCGCGGACGTCGTGCTGCCGGCGACCGCCGCCTGGGCCGAAGCAGAAGGAACGGTCACCAACTCGGAGCGCCGGGTCCAGCGGGTGCGGGCTGCCGTCGCGCCGCCGCCGGGCGCGCGCGACGACCTCGAGATCATCTTCGATCTCGCGAACCGGATGGGCGCGGGCTGGGGCGACGCCGATGCCGAACGCGTCTGGGACGAGGTCCGCCGCCTCTCGCCGGTCCATGCCGGGATGAGCTACCAACGGCTCGAGGAGCTCGGCGGGCTCCAGTGGCCGTGCTGGGACGAGACCCACCCCGGTGAGCTGTTCCTCCATTCGCGACTGTGGGAGGACCCGGTCCCAGGTAACCGCGTCCCGTTCGTGCCCGTCGACCACGATCCGCCGGTGGACAAGCTCGATGCCGACTTCCCGATCCGCCTCACGACCGGCCGGCGACTCGACTCGTACAACACGGGCGTGCAGACGGCCGGCTACACCTCGCCGCTGCGCCGGGGCGAATCGCTCGACATCTCGCCGGAGGATGCCGAGTCGTACGGCCTGGCCGAGGGCGAGACCGTGCGGATCGTGTCGCGTCGCGGTCAGGTCGAGGCGCCGATCCGGATCGACGAGTCGTTGCGGCCAGGGCTGACCTTCATGACCATGCACTTCCAGGACGACGTGGCGGTCAACCTATTGACGATCGATGCCACCGACCCCAAGTCGGGCACCGCCGAGTTCAAGGCCACGGCCATCCGGATCGAGAAGCTCGAGGCGCCGGTCAGCGCCTGACGGCCGCCGCTACGAGCTCCCTGCCTGCTGGCTGTCCGACGCGGCCTGGTTCGCATCGGGCGCGTCGGCGACCGGCGCCGGGTCGTCCGCCAGCGCGCGCAGCACGACCTCGAAGCCGACGATCAGCGCGGCGCCGAGCAACGCGATCTCGAGGCCGAGGGCCAGCCAGGCCACGATGAACGCGATGGCCCCGAGACCGAATCGCTCGATCGAGGTGCGGTTCTCGCGGACGGTCGTCTCGAGGGTGTCGCGATCCGGGGCGCGACCGGCGCCGGCCGAGACCGCGTCACCGGCCGCCGAACCGGCCCGTCCGGCCGTATCGCCGAGCGACGATGCAGTCTTCATGAGCCATGTCGGTCGACCCTGGACGTACGCCGCGACCGCCACGATCGCGGCCACGATCAGGACGATCACCGTGACACCTCGGAGATCGGCAAGCGTCGCATCGAGCACGGCCCGGACGAGGCCGGCGACATCGCCGTCGGCGATCCCGCCCACGATCGCGTCCTCGACGGAACGAATGGCCAGCCGGGCGACGAGGAAGGCGATGAACGTGCCGATGCCGAGGTAGATCAGCATCCGGCGTCGATCCCGGGCCAGCCACAGGGCGACGGTCACGAAGAGCAAGGTCAGGGCGACGAGAAGGATCACGACCACGTCGAAGGCACGCACGATCGTCCGCGCCGCGTCCAGCCGCTGGGCCGGCATCAGCTGGATCGTCCCGAATCCCGCGGGCAGCGTGACACCGAGCGTCGTCTCGAGCCGCTGGGCCAGGACCTCGGGGGCATCGGGGGCGGACAGGTCGGGCAGCTGGACGTCCGCGGGGATCAGGCCGATGGCCTGGAGCTCGGTCAAGGCGGCGTCCACGACGGGAAACACGTTGAGCGTCAGGTAGCCGTCCACGATCGACAGCACCTCGGACTCGCCGCGCAGCAGTCGGACGACTTGCTCGTGGGTGAACGACAGCGTCCCGACGAGCGCCTCCTGGATCCGGGGGTTCTGGAGCGCGACCTGCAACCGCTCGTTGATCCGGTCCCGGATGGAGACCGTCAGTGTGCCCGCGAGCGGCCGGAGCGCCTCGGGCAGGCGCGCTTCGAGGCGGGCCTGGACACCGAGCGCGTCGACGACCTGCGTGCTGATCTGCGCGGCGATGGGATCCGTCACGTCGGGGTCGCCAACGACCCCCGTGATCAGGTTGCTGAACCGGCCGGTGTTGAGTGCCACCTGGTGCGTCCAGATCGCGACGGTCGTCACGACGATCAAGATGCAGGCGAGCACCAGCGCGATCCCGGAGAGGATCCGCCGGGGCCGCCCGACGCTGCGTCGGTTCGGTGACACTCCGGTTTCGACCTGCGACGTCCCCACGGCTCAGCCCTCCCGTCATCTCGCGATCCGGACCTCACTTCACCCTAGCAGGCGCGACAACCGGAGATGCGGTTGGCGGGTCGCCTCGTGGGGACATGCGAGACGGTCCGCGTGTCGGGTCGAGGGCTGGCTACACTCCCCCGGAGGAGATCGCCGATGGGTTCGACCGTCCCCGCGTTCCACGTCACCAGGGACCGCTTCCACCTCGCCTGGGATCCCGCGATCCCGCCGATCGCGAGCGTCGCGTCGGGCAGCGTGGTCACCTTCGACTGCCTCGATGCAAGCGGCGGGCAGATCACGGCGGGCTCGACGGTCGACGACCTGGCACAGCTCGACTTCTCGCGTGTAGACCAGGTGAACGGGCCGATCGCCGTCGAGGGCGCCGAGGCCGGGGACACCCTCCAGATCGACCTGCTCGACTTCCGGCCCGCCGACTGGGGCTGGACGGCCGCTATCCCGGGTTTCGGCCTCCTGGCCGACGACTTCCCGGATCCGGTCCTGCGCATCACGAGCCTCCCGGAGGCCGGTGCGCGAGCCGAATTCCTGCCGGGCGTCCGCGTGCCGGTCATCCCGTTCTGTGGCGAGATCGGCGTGGCCCCGATCGATGGGCCGCGATCGACGATCCCGCCCGATGTCCACGGCGGCAACATGGATACCCGGCACCTGACGGCCGGCGCGACGCTGTTCCTGCCGGTCTTCCATGCCGGCGCGCGGGTGAGCGTCGGTGACGGCCACGCCGCCCAGGGCGATGGCGAGGTCTGCGGGACGGCCATCGAGACCCCGATGCACGCGACCCTGCGCCTGACGGTCCGCAAGGACCTGCACGTCACCGCGCCCGAGTTCCTCACTGCCCCGGACACCGCGGCGGAGCGTCCGGTCGGCCGCCGCTACGCGACCGACGGGGTCGGCCCCGACCTGCGGATCGCGGCGCAGGACGCGATCCGCCGGATGATCGACTGGCTCGGTCGCGAGCACGGCATCGCGCCGATCGACGCCTATCTGCTGTGCAGCGTCGCGGTCGACCTACGCATCAGCGAGATCGTGGACGTGCCGAACGTCATCGTCACCGCCCACTGCCCGCTGTCGATCTTCGAGTGACCGGGCCTAGCCCTCTTCCTTGATCTCGCCGATCCTGGCGATCGCGTCCGCGTTCCTCGAGCGCAGCCAGAAGTAGAGCACGATCCCGACGACCATCCAGACGGCCACCAGCGGCGGCACGTAGCTATACGGCGCCGTGAGGGCCGGGATCGGGATGTCCAGGATCGGGATGGTCAGGCCGCCGAGCACCGAAAGGAATGCGGGGATCATCAACACCACGCCGAGGATCGGCACGACGAGGTGCTTGAGCACGTTGAACTCGTCGCGCCTCTCACCGAGGTAGAAGCCGATCGCGGCGACGTTGACCGCGATGTACATGCCCGCGAACAGCAGGCCGAGCGCGTACCCGATGAACACGTACGTGGTCAGCGGACCGCCTGTGGCCTCGCCCTGGAACAGCAGGCCCAGCAAGACCGCCAGCACGATCCCAAATGCGCCCTGGAAGTGCACGGCGTTGACGGGCGTGCGGTGGACCGGGTGCACGGCGGCGAACCACCCGGGCAGCAGGCGTCCACGCCCGAGCGAGAAGATCGAACGTGTCGATGCGATCGCCCCGGCGTTCGCATTCGCGAGCGAGCTGTTGATGATCGCGAATGTGACGAGCAGGGCCCCGATTCCCGGCAACACTTCCTCCGCCATGCCGCCCCACGGATTCGCGTCGGCGAAGCCGAGGAAGTCGGCTTGCATCCGGTCCGGGCCGAAGTACACGGTCGCCGCGTAGTAGCAGAAGATGTAGAAGAGGCCGATCAGGAGTGCCGAGAGGATGACCGCGCGCGGGATCGTGCGCTTCGGCTCCCTGGTCTCCTCGCCGAGTGGCGCAGCCGCCTCGAAGCCGACGAACGCGAGCAGGCAGAACACCATGCCCTGGAAGGCCGGCAGGAAGTCGCCGTTGGCGGGGATGAAGACGGCCGTGTTGACCGGCGTCTCCGCGTTGGCGACCAGGAGGACCGCGACGACCAGGAAGATCCCGATCTCGATGACGCCGAGGACGACGCCGGTCCGGGTCGACAAGCTGATGCCGCGATAGATGAGGAACCAGACGACGAGGCCGCACAGGACCGCCAGCGGCAGCCACAACATGTCGTTCTCGAAGCCCGTGAGCTCCGTGATGAACGCCGCGCCGAACAGCCCGAACGAGGCATAGAGCGCGGCGGGGATGATCGGCTCGGCCAAGGTGAAGGCCCAGGCCATGAGCCAGCCGAAGAACGAGCCCAGCCCACGGCTGACGTATGTGTACATGCCCCCGGCCGAGGGCAGGTGGCGCGCAAGTTGGCCGACTGAGTACGCCGTGAACAGGGCCGCGATGAGCGCGAACACCACAGCCAGTGGCGTGATCCCGCCGGCGAGCGTCGTCGCGAACCCGATGGAGAGGGCGGTTGCGACCGCCGGCGCCATGTGGGTGATGGACTGGAACAGGACCTCGGTGAGCCCGATGGCTCCGCGTTCGAGTCCTGGCTCGGTCGAATTCCCCCGCGCCGTACGTGGCCGCCATCGCTTCCACCTCCGCTCGCGTCGCCGGCGCCGGTGCCTGCGTCGCCGTGGCGCGCGAATGGGTGCATCCTAGGCCGACCGTCAAGGCCCCGGATAGCCCAGCGGCATGCGGGCCGCCATGTGACATGGGGCCGCAACCCCGCGTCGCGATCGCAGCGGCGTGGCTACACTCGGAACGTGGACCTGCACGTCATCGGGCCGCTCGCGTCGCCCGCCGAACGTGCCGCCGTGGATTCGGTCCTCGGACCGGCGACCTCACGTTGGGTCGGCGGCGCACGCGACGTCGCGCTCGACGGCCATGCCTCGCAGGGCGGACACGCCGCCCGCGCCCGGCGCGACCTCCTGCTGCCGGTCCTCCATGCCGTGCAGGGGCGGATCGGTTGGATCAGTCAGCCGGCGCTCAACTACGTCTCGAAACGGCTGGCGGTGCCGCCGGCCGAGGCGTACGGGGTGGCGACGTTTTACGCGCTGTACGCGACCAAGCCGCGTCCGCCGATCGTGGCCCATGTCTGCGACGACATCGCCTGCCGGCTGGCCGGCGCGGAGGATGTGTGCGCCGACCTGACACGGGCCCTCGGTGAGGCCGGAGCCCCGCTCGACGACGGCCGGTCCACCTGGCTCAGGTCGCCCTGCCTGGGCCTGTGCGACCTCGCGCCGGCCGCGCTGTTCACCTCGGCCGGGGAACTGGCACACAACGTGACCGCCGCACCGGTCGATGCGGCAGGGATCGCGGCCCGACTGCGTGCGGGCAGCATCGTCGAGCGGCCGTCACCACCGCTGCCCCAGCCGGCCGAGGGGCGGTCCCGCCTACTGCGGCGCGTCGGGGTCGTCGATCCGGCCTCGGAGGGCGACTTCCGGGAGCACGGTGGCCTGCGCGGCCTGCTCCGCGCGCTCGAGATCGGGCCGGAAGCGGTCATCGCCGAGATCACGGCATCGGGCCTGGTCGGGCGAGGCGGTGCCGCGTTCCCGACCGGTCGGAAGTGGGCCGCCGTCGCGGCACAGCCGGCGACTCAGCGCTACGTGGTGTGCAACGCGGACGAATCGGAGCCGGGCACCTTCAAGGACCGGGTGCTGCTCGAGGGCGACCCCTACGCGATCATCGAGGCGATGGTCATCGCCGGCTTCGCCGTCGGGGCGACCAAGGGCTTCATCTACCTCCGCGGCGAATACCCCGAGGCGGAGGGACGCCTGACCGCGGCGCTCGACGAGTCCCGCAAGCGCGCGACCCTCGGCCCTCGGGTCCTGGGCACCGACGTGGCATTCGACATCGAGCTCCGGCGCGGCGCCGGCGCCTACATCTGTGGGGAGGAGACGGCGCTCTTCGAGTCGATCGAGGGCAAGCGCGGCGAGCCGCGGAACAAGCCACCGTTCCCCGTCGAGGTCGGGCTGTTCGGCAAGCCGACCGTGGTCAACAACGTCGAGACGCTGGCGAACGTCCCGCTGATCCTCGAGATGGGCGGCGAGGCCTACGCGGCCATCGGAGCCGGTGGCATCTCGACCGGACCGAAGCTCTTCTGCCTGTCCGGGCACGTGGCACGACCCGGCACGTACGAGGTCGAGTTCGGGGCGACGCTCCGCGACCTGATCGACCTGGCGGGCGGCGTACCCGGCGGCCGCGAGATCCGCACAGTCCTGCTTGGCGGCGCGGCCGGCGTCTTCGTCGGACCGGAGGTCCTGGATACGCCGCTGACGTTCGAGGCGACGCGGGCCATCGGGGCGACCCTCGGTTCCGGGGTGATCATGGTCTTCGACGAGACCACCGACCTCGTCGACACGCTCCGGCGCATCGCGCAGTTCTTCCGCGACGAGTCATGCGGCCAATGCGTCCCGTGCCGGGTCGGGAGCGTGCGCCAGGAGGAGCTGCTGGCGCGGCTCGCGGCCGGCTCGCGCGTCCGGCCACGGGACGAGGAGCTGGCACTCCTCCGTGAGATCGGCCAGGTCATGCGCGACGCCTCGATCTGCGGGCTCGGCCAGACGGCGTCATCGGCGATCGAATCCGCCCTGCGCCAGCCCGGGCTGGTGGCGCTGTGACCGACGGCCTCAGCATGGATCGCGACCCCGCGCCAGATCCGGCGACGCCCCACCTCGGCGAGGACCCGGGCGCCCAGCCGCTGACCGACATCCTGCTGACGCCGCCCGCGCGCGCCTCGAAGCCGCCTGCGGCACCTTTCGTCGAGGCGCCGCCACCGATCGAGCTGACCATCGACGGCGACGCGGTCACCGTGCCCGCCGGCACGACGATCCTGGGCGCGTGCCGCCAGCAGGGAATCGACACGCCGACGCTCTGCTACGCCGACAACCTGACGCCGGTCAACGTCTGTCGCGTCTGCGTCGTCGAGGTCACGGGGTCGCGCGTGCTCGTGCCGGCGTGCTCTCGCCCGGTCGAGGCCGGGATGGACGTCCAGACGGACTCGGACCGGGTCCGCCTGTCACGCAAGCTGGTCCTCGAATTCCTCGGCTCTTCGGTCGACATCTCGCTGGCCGGCCCGGCGGTGCCCGATGGATCCGCCGCGGCGTACGCGCAGCGGTACGGCGCCGACCCGGCCCGCTACGGACCGCCGGCGCCTCCCGCGGCCGCGGGCGAGCGTGACGAGCTCGACGTGGGCCACCACCATGCGCCGCCCGGCGATGCGACCGCCGCGACCGTGGCGCAGCCGACCAAGATCGACAACGACCTCTACGTCCGCGACTACTCGAAGTGCATCCTCTGCTACAAGTGCGTCGAGGCCTGCGGCGAGGACGCCCAGAACACGTTCGCGATCGCTGTCGCCGGTCGCGGGTTCGACGCTCGCATCTCGACCGAACAGGCTGTCCCGCTCCCGGAGTCGGCGTGCGTCTACTGCGGCAACTGCATCGGCGTCTGTCCGACCGGCGCGTTGATGGCCAAGCCCGAGTACGACATGCGCGCCGCCGGCACGTGGGACCCGTCGCAACAGACCGTGACCGAGACGATCTGCCCGTACTGCGGCGTCGGGTGCGCGGTCGAGCTGCACGTCCAGGACGACAGGATCTTGAAGGTCACATCACCCCTCGACTCGACCGTCACGGACGGCCACCTGTGCATCAAGGGCCGCTTTGGGTTCGAGTTCGTCAACGAGCGACCGAAGGGCGGGTCGACCGGTCGTTGACATGCCGCCGTTGCGCGCGTATAACTCGTACACGCTAGCGATAGAGTCCCTGGGACGTCGAGTGAGGCCGGCAGCGATACCCGAAGGAATCACGAGACGAGGTAGCCAAACCATGCCTGAGCAGAGCCTGTATGACCGGCTGGGTGGCGCATTCGCCATCGCCGCCGTCGTCGACCATTTCAGCGATGCGGTCGTGAAGAACCCGATCGTCGGGCAGGAATCCGAAAATCCACTCTTGCGCGAGTGGCACACGAACAACCTGGGCAGACTGCCAGGCCTCAAGTTCATGCGCACTCTGTGGGTCTGCGACGTGAGCGGTGGACCGATCAAGTACGCGGGCACGGATCCGGGCAGCACGATCCTTGGCCTGGAGGAGGCCCATCGCGACCTCAAGATCTCGCCCGAGGAATTCGACGAAGTCGCCGCGGAGCTCGGGCGCACGCTCGATGTCGTCGGAGTGCCCGAGAAGGAGAAGGGGGAGGTCCTCGCGGCCTTCGCCGCGCACAAGGGCGAAGTGACCGAGGGGTACCTCGAAGCGGTGGGGAGCCGCTGACGCTGGCGAACCGAGGATGATCCGGGACCTCAGCCCCAGCCGCTGAGGTCCCGCAGGTCGATGCGGCCGTCGTGGGCGTAGACGTTGAAGCCCTCGCCGCGGAGGAATCCGACCAGCGTCACCCCGAGGCGTTCCGCGGTCTCGATCGCGAGGTCTGACGGCGCCGACACAGCGCACACGATCGGGATCCCGGCCACGGCCGCCTTCTGGACGATCTCGAAGCTGACGCGGCCAGAGACCATGAGGATGCGGTCGTGGAGCGGCATCGCGCCGGCGAGCACCTGCGAGCCGACGAGCTTGTCGAGCGCGTTGTGCCGCCCGACGTCCTCGCGGATCGCGATCAGCTCGCCGTTCGGCGCGAAGAGACCGGCCGCATGCAGTCCGCCGGTCTCATCGAACGCCTTCTGGGCCGTCCGCAGCAGATCCGGGAGCGCCAGGATCACGGCCCGCGCCACCACCGGTCCGTCCGGCAGGGGGTCGGACCGGAGGGCGACCTCGTCGATCGACGCCTTGCCGCAGATCCCGCACGACGCGGTGGCGACGAAGTGCCGCTCGGCCACCTTCGAGTCGTCGAACAGCCGGGAGAGCCGGACCACGATCGTGTCGTCGGGCTGGCTGAGCGACCCGGGGTCCCCGCCGGCGGTCGAGATGACCTCCGGCCCCTCGATGAGCCCCTCGGTCCGAAGGAAGCCGACCGCGAGCTCGTCCTCGAAACCGGGCGTCCGCATCGTGACCGCGACGGCGACCGGGTCCTGCTGCGGCCCGGCCGCCCGGATCTCGAGCGGCGCCTCACCGACCACGCGGTCGTCGCGGATCTCCAGCGAGGTCCCGCGGACCGCGATGATCCGTTGGCTGGTCACGTGGCGGATCGGCAGCAGCGGTTCGTCGGTCATGGGCATGTCGTGGCCTCCAGCGCCTGGACGAACGCGGCCAGGGCGTCGCGAGCGGCGTCCGCGGCCTGCGCGGCGAGGGCCAGGGCCGCGAGCGACTCGAAACCAGGCGCGGCGTCACTCCAGGCGATGAATCGGTCCGCCGCCGTGCCGTACGCGACGAGCATGGCGGTGGCGCCATCGTGGGCGTCCGCGTAGCACGCGGCCGGCGGGTGCCCCAACAGCCAGTCCCGCTCGGAATCGGCGAAGGCGAGGATGTCGACCGACGCCGCCCGCACCGCATCGCGATCCTGATCCTCGACGGCGGCAGTCAGTGCCCGGGTGAGCGCCTCGGCGGTCGAGCGGTCGTCGTTCGCGCGCCGCAGGAACTCCGCGTAGGCGAGGCCGGGGTCGCCGGTCGTCCTCGGCCTGGGCGTCGGTCGCGGTGTCGGGTCGACCGTCGCGGTCGGGATCGGCGTGGCGTCCGGCGTCTCGAGCAGGACGGTCGGACTCGGTGTCGCATCACGGGGAGTGCCGCTGGCGGCCTGTCCGACCGAGGCGGTCGGGCTCGGCTCCGCAGACGGAGCGGGCGAGGCATCCGGCTGGCGCGTGGTGACGGCCGCCAGCGCACCGACCGCGATCACGGCGACGATGACGACCCCTCCGACCAGCACGCGACGTCGATCGGCCATGCCGGCGAGTGTACGGGCCGATGGCGATCAGGCGGTCCGGCGGCCATCATGGATCGCATCATGCCGCCCCGATCCACCCTCTCGCCAGCCGACCGTGCGTTCCTCGCCGAGGCCCGGCGCGCGGTCCTCGCCACCATCGGGCCCGATGGGCGACCGCGGCTCGTCCCGATCTGCTTCGTCATCGATCCGGCGCGCCCGATCGTCCACACGCCGCTCGACGACAAACCCAAGCGCGTCGACGACGTCCGCGAGCTCGCCCGCGTCCGGGACATCCTCGAGCGGCCCACGGTCACGCTCCTCGTCGACCGGTGGGACGAGGACTGGTCGCGCCTGGCGTGGCTCCGGATCGGTGGGACCGCCTCGCTCCTCGAGCCGGGGGCCGGTCACGAAGGCGAGCACGCCGGCGCGATCGAGGCGTTGCGGGCCAGGTACCCGCAGTACGTCGACCATCGCCTCGAGGCGAATCCGCTCATCCGGATCGAGATCGAAGCCGTGACGCGCTGGGGCCTCGACGACGACTAGCCCGCTAGCGATCTAGGAAGATCGCCTCGCCCTGGGGCGCAGGGTCAGTCGACCGTCGCGCGCCTCAAGGCCGGGCCGGCTCCACCAGGGAGCGATCGTCAGCGACGTGCGGCCGATGGCGTCCAGCGATTCGGACCTTCCTCGACGGCGACGCCCAGGTGATCGAGCAGATGCTGGGACGACGACGCGATCTCCACGATGGCGGCTTCGAACGCCTCCCGGTTGCGCGCGCTCGGCTCGCGATAGCCGCTGATCTTGCGGACGAACTGGCGGGCGGCGGCCTCCAGTTCACCGGTCGTGGCTGCGGTCTCGGCACGACGGAGGGTCTTGATGCTTCGGCACATGCCCGTACGGTACGACGACCGGGCCCGGAACGGGGACCGGCTGCGATACCCTCCGGCTGTGCCCGATGCCGCGGCCGTGATCGCCGCCCTGCGACTGCGCGCCCATCCCGAGGGTGGCTGGTTCACCGAGACGTGGCGCGCCGCGGCCGTCGACGGAGCCCGGGCCACCAGCAGCGCGATCCTCTACCTGCTCGCCGCCGGCGAGCGCTCGCATTGGCACCGCGTCGATGCGGACGAGGTCTGGCAGTTCGCGGCCGGCGATCCCCTCGAGCTCTCGGTCTGGGCGGAGGGCGACGCGGCCGTCGCGCTCCACCGGCTCGGGTCGGACGTCGTCGCGGGCGATCGTCCGCAGGTCGTCGTGCCGGCAGGCGCGTGGCAGGCGGCCCGACCGATGGGTGCGTGGACCCTCGTCGGCTGCATCGTCGCCCCGGCCTTCGACTTCGCGGGATTCGAGCTTGCCGCCCCCGACTGGGCACCGCCCGTCTGATCAGCCGCCCTCGCGCATGCCCCACGGCGACCCGTAGGCCGTCAGGAGGTCCAGGAACGGAACGGCGTCGAACGCCTCCGGGCCGAGGACGCCCGTTCCTGACCACGTCCCGCCGGCCAAAAGCTCGAGCGCGACGACCGGGTTGATCGCCGTCTGCCAGACGACCGCCTGGGATCCGTATTCGCGCATCGACCACTCGTTGTCGACCACGTGATAGAGGTAGACCGCCCGGGGCTGACCGTCCTTGCCGGTTCCCGTGACCCACGTCCCGGCACACGTCTTGCCGTGCATCCGGTCGCCGAGGGTCGCCGGATCCGGGAGCCCGGCGGCCACCACGTCCCGCGGTGACACCTCGACCCCACCGACGCGCAGCTTGTCGGTCTTGTCGAGGCCGAGCTTGTGCAGGACCTGGAGGACGTTGATGAACTCGTCGCCGAGGCCGTACTTGAACGTCACGCGTCGGGCCTTGACCCAGCGCGGGATCAGGAGGACCTCCTCGTGCTCGACGTTCACGCACTCGACCGGTCCGATGCCCTCCGGGAAGTCGAACGTCTCGGGCTCGCTGAACGGCGGCGTCGTGAACCAGCCGCGGTCGCGCTCCCAGATGACCGGCGGATTGAGGCACTCCTCGATCGTCGTCCAGATCGAGAACGACGGCGCGAAGTCATAGCCGTCGACGACGAGGTTCGCTCCGTCCCGGACCCCGACCTCGTCGATCTCGCTGAACAGGTGATCCGCGGCGTACCGCGCGAACACGTCCGACAGCCCGGGCTCGACACCGATGCCGACGAGGGCCAATCGTCCGGCGGTCGTCCACGCATCGGCCTTGGCGAACTGCTCGTCCCCGAGCTTGACGCCCGATTCGGCGTGGGGCCGGTCAGGGTGAGGGTGGGAGAGCGACATCGCCATGTCGAGGTAGTCGGCGCCCGCGGCGAAGGCGCCATCGAAGATCGGCATGACGAAGCGCGGGTCGACGGCGTTGAGGACATGCGTGATGCGGTGCTCGCGCGCGAGCGCAGCGACGTCATCGGCCTTCGAGGCATCGACCCGGGCAGCCGTGAACCGGGCGTCACCGCCGAGCTTGGCCACCGTCCGCTCGGCGCGTGCCGGATCGTAGTCGGCGACGACGATGTGCTCGAAGAAGTCGCGGCGCGCGGCGATCGGGACGACCGAGCTGCCGACGCCGCCCGCGCCGACGACGAGGATCCGCATGTCTCGTGCCTCCGATCCGATGCGAGGATCGCTAGTGTGCACGTCGGGAGCCCGAGATCGGCCACGGTTGCGAGGACCGGTAGCCGAGGCGGTCAGGTGACCTTGGCGTAGCGCCACTGCATGGTGCCGGTGTAGCAATGGTTGAGCTTGTCGCACAGGCCGTGCGAGAGGTCCCACACGCGACCGTTCACGAAGGGCCCGCGGTCGATGACCGCGGCCGTGGCCACGCGGCCGTTCCGCGGGTTGCGGAACTCGATGAGCGTGCCGCACGGCAACGACCGGTGGGCGACGCCGACGAGACCCTTGGTCAGTGTCTTGCCGCACGCCGTGCCGTTGCCGTACAGACCCGGGCCGTACCACGACACGTCGTCATCGGTGCGCCACGGGTTCCGGATCTTCGTCTTCGCCGTCACCTTGGGCAGGGCAGCACCGGACCGAGCCTCTGGCGGCTCGGTCGGTTGAGCGGGCTCGAACATCGTCGAGCCCGGGTCCAGGGTCCCGTCGGAACGGGCCCCCGGATCGAGGGGTTCGGTCGTCATCGCCGTCCCGCGGACAGCAGCCGCCATCTCCAGCTTGCAGGGAGAGATCGACGTCCGGCTGGTCGAATGGGCTGGGGACCCGTGACCCGGCCGGACCGGGGACGGCGACGGTGGCAAGCACGGCGATGAGCGCCACGCTCGCGACGACCCTGGGGTGTCGCACGTCTAGACAACCGTACCATCGTTCCCCCATCCGGGCCGTTGGGGTGGTGCGTGGATGCCTTGCGAAACCGTGACAGACTGCCCGTGTGCCCAGCGGGACCTTCCCCTACGACGGGGACTTCGACCTCGCCCTGACCCTCGCGCCGCTCCGCCGAGGCGCCGGCGATCCGACGCTCCGGATCGCGCGCGGCCGAGCCTGGCGCGCGACCCGGACGGCGGATGGCCCGGCCACCGTCGCGCTCGTCCAGGCGAGGGATCACGTGCGGGCGGAGGCCTGGGGCCCAGGTGCGGAGCGCACGCTCTCCACCGTCCCGGCCCTGCTCGGGCTCGATCGGCCGTGGGGTCCCGTCGCCGACCACCATCGCCTCGTTCGTGACCTCGCGCGTCGGTTCGCCGGCGTCCGCCTGACCCGGAGCGGCGCCGTCCTGGAGTCGCTCGTCCCGGCCATCCTCGAGCAGAAGGTGACCGGCGGTGAGGCACGACGCGCGTGGCGAACGCTCATCGCGAGGCATGGGGAGCCGGCCCCGGGTCCGCCGTCGTTCCGGCTTGCGGCTGCCACCGGCAGCGGATGTCCTTGCCGGGCTCCCCTACTACGCCTACCACCCGTTCGGCGTCGAACGCCGGCGGGCGGAGGTCATCCGGCGAGTCGCCGGCGCGCGCAGCCTGGTTCGAGGCGATCGCGGAGCTGCCACCCGAGCAGGCGCACGCGCGACTCATGTCCGTGTCCGGCGATCGGGCCGTGGACGGCCGCCGAGGTCGGCGGTCCGGGCGCTGGGCGACCCCGATGCGGTGAGCGTCGGCGACTTCCACCTGCCCAACCTCGTGGCGTGGGCGCTGGCCGGGAACCGCGTGGCGACGACGCACGGATGCTGGAGCTGCTCGAACCGTACCGCGGCCAACGCGCGAGGGTGGTCCGCCTGCTCGAGCTGAGCGGGATCAGCGCGCCGCGCTACGGTCCGCGCCTTGCCCCGCGACGCATCGAGCACGACTGACCGTTCGCACGACCGCGGGTACACTCCCCGTTCGAGAGCACGGAGCAGCATCACGAGCGTCGCCACCGATCCACCCGATCCACCGCCACGGGCCCTCGAGCGCGACCGCGCCGGTCTCGCCGTTCACCCGGGCGACTCGCCTTGCCCGGCTGACGACCTGCTGCGCGAGCGGATCGTCGTCCTCGACGGCGCGATGGGCACGCTCATCCAGAGCTACAGCCTCGAGGAGGCGGACTTCCGCGGCGAGCGGTTCCGCGACCACCCGCACGACCTGCGCGGCGACAACGACCTGCTGTCGCTCGTCCGGCCGGACATCGTGCTCGCGATCCACGGCGCCTACCTCGATGCCGGCGCGGACATCATCGAGACCAACACGTTCACCGCCACGCGCATCGCGCAGGCCGACTACGGGCTCGATCGACGGTCGTGCGCGAGATGAACCGCGAGGCCGCGCGGCTCGCCCGGCAGGCCGCCGACGCCGCCGAAGCCGCCGACCCGGGCCGGCCGCGCTACGTCATGGGCGCGCTCGGCCCGACGAACCGGACCGCGTCGATCTCGCCCGAAGTCGACGATCCGGGCGCCCGCAACGTGACGTTCGACGAGCTCGCGGAGGCCTACCAGGAGGCGGCCGAGGGCCTCATCGAGGGCGGCGCCGACCTGCTCGTCATCGAGACGATCTTCGACACGCTCAACGCGAAGGCGGCGATCTTCGGCGTCGAGGCCGCCTACGACGCGGCCGGCGACCGGATCCCGCTGATCATCTCCGGGACCATCACCGACGCCTCGGGCCGGACGCTGTCGGGCCAGACCGTCGAAGCGTTCTGGACCTCGGTCATGCACGCGCGGCCGATCGCGGTGGGGCTCAACTGCGCCCTCGGCGCGCGCCAGCTGCGCGGCCACATCGCCGACCTGTCGCGGATCGCCGGGCTGCCGATCATCGCGTACCCGAACGCCGGCCTGCCCAACGAGTTCGGCGGCTACGACGAACAGCCCGAGACGACGGCCCAGCTGCTCGGCCAGTTCGCGCGCGACGGCCTGATCAACATCGCGGGCGGCTGCTGCGGCACGACCCCGGCCCACGTCCGGGCGATCGCCGAGGCCGTCGCGGGCGTGCCGCCGCGGCCCGTCCCGGTCGTCGAGCGCAAGACGCGGCTGTCCGGGCTCCAGGCGCTCGCGATCCCGCAGCCGGGCGGCGTGTTCGTCAACGTCGGCGAACGGACCAACGTCACCGGCTCGCGCCAGTTCGCCAAGCTCATCCTCGAGGACCGCTACGACGAGGCGGTCGAGGTGGCGCGCCAGCAGGTCGATGCCGGCGCCCAGATCATCGACGTGAACATGGACGAGGCGATGCTCGATTCGGTCGCGGCGATGACCCGCTTCCTGAACCTGATCGCGTCCGAGCCGGACATCAGCACGGTGCCGGTGATGGTCGACTCGTCGCGCTGGGAGGTGATCGAGGCCGGGCTCAAGTGCATCCAGGGCAAGGTCGTCGTCAACTCGATCTCGCTCAAGGAAGGCGAGGAGCCGTTCCTCGAGCACGCCCGGCTGTGTCGGCGGTACGGCGCGGCCGTGGTCGTGATGGCGTTCGACGAGCAGGGCCAGGCCGACACGGCCGACCGCAAGGTCGCGATCGCCACCCGCGCCTTCCGGCTCCTGACCGACGTCGTCGGGTTCGAGCCCGAGGACATCATCCTCGACCCGAACATCTTCGCGATCGGGACCGGCATCGAGGAGCACGCCGGCTACGCGGTCGCCTACATCGAGGCGACCCGCCGCATCAAGGCGAGCCTGCCCGGCGCGCTGGTCTCGGGTGGCGTCTCGAACGTCTCCTTCGCGTTCCGGGGCAACGACCCGATCCGCGAGGCGATCCACTCGGTGTTCCTCTACCACGCCATCGCCGCCGGCATGGACATGGGCATCGTCAACGCCGGGGCGCTGGCGATCTACGACGACATCGAACCGGAGCTGCGCGACCTCGTCGAGGACCTCGTGCTGGACCGGCGACCCGATGCCACCGAACGGCTGCTCGCCGTCGCGGATCAGTACGCCGGCGAGCGGGCCAACGCGGTCGGGCCCGGTGGCGACGCGCTGGCCTGGCGCGCGCTGCCGGTCAACGAGCGCCTGACCCACGCGCTCGTCGAGGGGATCGACGCCTTCATCGTCGAGGACACCGAGGAGGCGCGCCAGGCCGCGACCCGCCCGATCGAGGTCATCGAGGGGCCGCTGATGGACGGCATGAACGTCGTCGGCGACCTGTTCGGCGCCGGCAAGATGTTCCTGCCCCAGGTCGTCAAGAGCGCCCGGGTCATGAAGAAGGCCGTCGCCCACCTCGTCCCGTTCATCGAGGCCGAGCGCGAGCCCGGCGCCGCGCCGGACGAACGGGCGGATCGTCATGGCCACGGTCAAGGGCGACGTCCACGACATCGGCAAGAACATCGTCGGCGTCGTGCTGGCCTGCAACAACTACGAGGTCATCGACCTCGGCGTCATGGTCCCGGTCCAGCGGATCCTCGAGACCGCGCGCGAGGTCGACGCCGACCTGATCGGCCTGTCCGGGCTCATCACGCCCTCGCTCGAGGAGATGCGCCACGTCGCCGGCGAGATGGAGCGCGAGGGGTTCGAGCTGCCGCTGCTGATCGGCGGCGCGACGACGTCGCGGACCCACACCGCGGTCAAGATCGAGCCCGAATACCACGGGGCCGTCGTCCACGTCGCGGATGCGTCGCGGGCGGTCGGCGTGGCCGCGCGCGCTGATGGACGAGGACCGGCGCGTCGACTTCGCGGCCGGCATCCGCGAGGAATACGAGACGCTCCGGCGCGAGCGCGGCGCGCGCGAGGAAAAGATCGCGCGGCATCCGATCGCCGAGGCGCGTCGCCAGCGTCTCGCCGTCGACTGGACCGACGTCGTCCCGCCGCGACCGACGTTCCTCGGCGTCCGGACGATCGATGACCATCCGCTCGAGGAGCTCGTCGACCGGATCGACTGGACGCCGTTCTTCGCGACCTGGGAGATGAACGGCCTCTACCCGGCGATCCTGACCGACCCGGTCCTCGGACCGGCGGCCCGCTCGCTCCACGACGATGCGCCGGCCCTGCTGGAGCGGATCGTGCGGGAGCGTCGCCTCCAGGCGAACGGCGGTCGTCGGGCTTCTGGCCGGCCAACAGCGTCGGCGACGACATCGAGCTGTACACCGACGAGCGACGGACGCGGCTCGCGTCGGCACGATCCACACGCTCCGCCAGCAGATGGTCAAGCCGCCCGGCCGCCCGAACCATGGCCCTGGCCGACTTCACCGCGCCGCGCGAGACCGGGCTCGTCGACTACGTCGGCGGCTTCGCGGTCACCGCCGGGCACGGCCTCGAAAGCCTGGTCGCGGAGTTCAAGGCGGCCAACGACGACTACTCGGCGATCCTGGCCAGCGCCCTCGCCGACCGGCTGGCCGAGGCCTTCGCCGAACGGCTGCACGAGGTCGTCCGCCGCGACCTCTGGGGCTACGCCGCCGACGAGTCACTCACCAACGAGGACCTGATCGCCGAGCGCTACCAGGGCATCCGCCCGGCGCCCGGCTATCCCGGCCTGCCCCGACCACACCGAGAAGGGCCCGCTCTTCGACTGGCTCGAGGCGGAGCGAGCGAGTCGGGATGCAGCTGACCGAGTCGTTCGCGATGCTGCCGGCTGCATCGGTCAGCGGCTACTACTTCTGGCACCCGCAGTCCGCCTACTTCGGACTGGGCCGGATCGGGCACGACCAGCTCGAGGACTACGCGCGACCGGAAGGGGATGGCCGTCGACGTCGATGGCCCGCTGGCTGGCCCCGAACCTGGCCGAGGACTGAAGGTCGCGGGGAACCGATCTGGCGATTCGCGTCGTATCGTTGAACGATGATGACGGTTTCCTCGCCCGCCGTCCCGCGTCGCCTCCTGGTCGGTCTGCTGGCCGCCTCGCTGCTGCTCGTGTCGGCGCCAGTCGGCGACGTCGGCCGCCCGCACGCTACACGCTCGATCTCGGCCGTTCGCGCCGACTTCGTCGCGCAGACGAACTTCGTCCAGTGCGTCGGCGCGAGCATGCAGATGATGCTCAACATGATCGAGCCGGGCCGCGACCGCACGGCGAAGACCCAGTTGCGGCTCCAGAAGCTCGCCCGTGGGCGCAGCGGCCCTCGGCCGGACGGTCGATGCGCCAGGGCGCGAGCGTGTCGCGGCTGGGCGGCAGGGCTCAATATCGAAGGCGCAGGTCCCTACAAGCTCGCAGGGGCGAGCTCGATCGCCGGGGCACTCAAGATCGCCGCGAAGGCGATGCGGACCGACGGGCAAGCCGGTCGGCCTGTTGATGTGGCACGGGCGACACGCCTGGGTCATGAGCGGTTTCCGGGCCACCGCGGACCCGCGGCTCACCAACGACTTCAAGGTGACAGGGGTCATCGTCGAGGATCCGCTCTATCCGTACGGTTCAGAGGCCTGGGGTCCGAGTCCGCGACCCGGCGAGGTCCTCAGTGTGAAGCAGCTCGGACGGCAGTTCGTCCCGCGTCGCAGGCGGTCGACATGGAACAACCAGCGTTGGTCCGTCAACCTCGCGGGCAAGTACGTGATGGTCGTCCCGTTCGTGGTCCAGCGGTCCGTTCCCGACGAGCCCGGGTTCGCCCCGATCCACCTGTAGAGGCCAGGCGCCGCGGGTTCGCGGCCGGCCCCGGGCCCAGGCATCCTACGAGGGCGACCCGCCTGACTCGCTCGTCCGGTAGCGCCCGAATGCCTCGAGGAACCTGGCCAGCGACTCGGGCGTGTTCGGATCGAGGGCCACGATGATGTGATCCGCCCCGTCGGCGGCATGCGCCGCGAGCCCGGCGGCGATCGCATCGGCGTCACCGGTCAGGGCTGGGTCCTCGTCCACGCGATCGGTGAGGTCCGGGTAGCGGACGTTCACCCCGACCGTGATCGCCAGGCTCGCCGGGTCCCGGCCGACTCGACCGCAGGCGTCGATGAGCTCGCCCCGGACCCGCGCAAGGCGTTCGTCCGGCAGCCCGAACCAGGCCAGGTTCCAGGCATCGGCGTGGCGGGCCGTGAGCTCGAGCATCCGCGGACGCTTGGCCGCGACGAGGATCTGGATGTCGGCCCGCGCGGGCGGGAGCAGGACGGCGTCCCGGGCCTGCACATAGGTTCCATCCAGGTCCGCCCGGCCGGTGCGGATGAGGTCACGGATGATCGTGAAGGCCTCCTCGAAGCGGCCGACCTTGTGGTCGGTCGGGAAGCCGAACGCCTCGTACTCCGGGTCGTGCCAGCCGGCACCCGATGCCCAGGATCAGCCGGCCGCCACTGACGTGGTCGAGGGTCGCCGCCATCTTGGCGAGCAGGGCCGGGTTGCGGAACGTCGTGCACATGACGAGCGTGCCGAGCTCGACCCGCTCGGTCGCGTCGGCGATGGCCGCCAGGATCGTCCACGCCTCGTGCGGGCCGGTCGCCTCTTCGCCGTCGTACCGGAAGAGGAGATGGTCGTAGACCCACAGCGAATCGAGGCCGCCCGCCTCGGCCGCGACGGCCATCTCCCGGATGACCGGGTATGCCGGCATCGGCCGGTCATGGGCATGCTCGATCGGGAGGATGATCCCGATCCGCATCTGGACGCGACGGTCGTCGGGCTACTTCAACGCCTCTGCCAGGGCCTGTTCGAGTTCGGGATCGAGGGTGGTCTGCACGAGCGTCCCGCCTTCGATCGGCCGGAGTGCGGCGACCACGGCGTCGGCGTTCTCACTGCTGAGCAACACGAAGAGGGCGGATTGGCCGGCCTCGAGCTGCTTCGACACATCGTCCACGAACGACTTCTCGACATGACGGCCAAGCGAGTGCCCGATCAGGCCCCCTGCGACCGCGCCGCCGACCAGTCCGATCAACGGGAAGAAGACGATGAGGACGGCCCCAAGGAACCCCCCGACGGCCGCACCACCGACAGTCGCTGAATCCATCGAGTTCTTGACGCGAGTCTTGCCGTCCGCGTCCTTGCGAATGACCGCCGCGTCCTCGATGGACGCAAGGCCGCCGCTCTTGAGCCGCCGGATGGCGTCCAGCGCCGCTCCTGCGGTCGCGTCGTCGGTGAACGTCGCAACGATCAGCTCGCTCATGTCGCCCTCCCGTGGTCCGACCCGGTCACGTAGCGCGGTCGGACGGCGATCGTACAACGGTCGGGGACCGTGGGATCGACGCGGTCGCCTTGCCGAGGTCCGCCCCTGCTACGATTCCGCCCCGTGACCCGCCGACCGATCTGGTTCCTCGCGCTGCTCCTGATCGCCCTCGTCGTTGGAGCGTGCACCGACGCGCAGCGAGAGGCCCGCAGCTCCGCCGACCCGGAGTTGCTCGTCGCGCGGCTGGCGGTCGAGGCGGTCGACGTGGTCCTGACCAAGGTGGCAGCGGCTGACGCCGAGGCGGTCGCGGATCCGTCGAGCCCGGAGCATGCAGCCGCGCTCACCTTCCTCGACGAGCTCGATCGGGCCCTGCGTGCCGCCCAGGAGGCGCTGGCGACGCTGCCACGCGGGGACCACCCAGAGCTCCGCGATCAGCTGGCCGCACTCGTGGATGACCTTGTCGAACTCGTTGCCGACCTCCGGTCGCGGGTCGAGGCGGGCGACGTTGCCGGGATCCAGGCGGCCATCGATGCGGCCCGCGCGCTCGGACCCGAGGTGGACGAGCTCGAGGAGGAGATCGACGAGCAACTTCCGAGGGGCTTTGCTCTCCCGTCGGAGGAGTCGAGTGCCGAACCGACGACGGAGCCGGAGCCGAGTGCCGAACCGACGACGGAGCCGACGCCGATGCCGAACCGACGCGGAGCCGACGCCCGAACCGACGCCGACGCCCACACCCGAGCCCACACCGAGCCCCGAGCCGACTCCGACGCCTGAGCCGACCCCGACCCCCACACCTACCCCCGAACCGACGCCTACACCGACACCGAGCCCGACGCCGACACCCACGCCGGAGCCCACGCCGACACCGACACCGAGCCCGACACCGAGCCCGACACCGACACCAACCCCCACGCCGAGCCCGACACCGACACCGAGCCCGACACCCACACCGACGCCGGAAGGGACCGCCACGCCAACACCGGAGCCGACCGCCACGCCAACACCGGAGCCGACGCCAAGCCCCACGCCGGAACCAACGCCAAGCCCAAGCCCGACCCCGAGCCCCACACCGAGTCCGACGATCGCGCCGATCCCGGGCGAGCCGACCTCATCGTCGGGAGGCGGGCCGCTCCTCCTGCTGGTCCTGATCATCGCCCTGGCGGCCGTTGCCGGATCGCTCGGCTATTGGGTCCGGGACCGCGCGCGGGCCGGCGGGCCGACCGGAGCCGCGGTCGTGGCCGGGGCGGCCGGCGCCGCCGCCGTGGCCGACACTGACGACGCCCCCGGCGAGCCGGCGCTCGACGATGTCGACACGCTCTTCGAACCGACGTCGCCGCCGGCTGACGGGACCTCGCCGCCCGACGACAGCGCGCCGCCCGACGAGCCCGTGCCGCCCGAGGAGCCTGTGCCGCCCGACGACGTCTCGCCGGGATCTCCGCCAGATGATGGCCTGACGGAGCGCTAGGCGGCCTGCGGGGCCTCGATCCGAGATCGGGCCTCCCCCGTCATGCATCTGGATGCATCGCCGGCGCCGCAGCCGACAGCAAGAGGCGCGCGCAAGGCACCGAAGGCTCAAGCGGAAACGCTTCTGGCGGAGTCCAACCGGGGCAAACGAACGCCGCCGGCCCCCCCGGGCCGGCGGCGTCCTTGGGTAGACCGCGAGGCGTCAGCCGGGGTTGCCGGCCGGCCGGATGTTCTGGTTGCGATGGAAGAAGTTGGTCGGATCGTATCGACGCTTGATCGCGGCGAGCCGCTCGTAGGTGCCACCTGGGTAGGCGTCACGGAGGCGATCCTCGCCCTCGTCCTGGAGGAAGTTCGAGTACACGCCTGAGGCATCCGGCGCGAGGGCCTCATGCAGCGCCTCGGTCCATTCGAGCTCGGCGGCGTCCGAGGCGGGATCCTCGTAGTGGTCGATGATCGCGACCATCACCGGGGCGTCTCGATGGGCGAAGGCGGTCTCGGCGGCCGGGACCCTGGCCATCGCGCCACCAAGGACGCGGATCTGGACGATCGCCGTCGGCGAAGCGACCGCCATCGCCGACAGGATCGATTCGATCGAAGCGTCACTCAGCGCCCGCATGAACCGGGAACGGACCACGCCACGACCGGGCATCCCACCACCCTCGGTGAACTGGTAGATGCCTGGGTACGGCATCGGCATGACCGCTTCCGCGATCGGCGTCGCGACCTGCCGGAATGGTTCGAGGGCGGCGTTGCCATCGGCGGGGTCGCCGCTCCACACGAACATCACGATGAGTGACAGCTCGCCATGGCGCTCGGCCGGGACGAACGGGACCGGCGGGATCGGCATGAGGAACGAGATCGTCGAGAGCTCCTCGGGCGCGTCCGCCGCGATCGAGACGAGGCTGTTCAGCACGTCGGCCGTCGGCGGCAGGAACAGGGCGCCACCGAGAACGGTCTCGACCGGGTAGAGCTGGAACTGGAAGCGGGTGACGACGCCGAAGTTGCCACCACCGCCGCGGACCGCCCAGAAGAGATCCGGGTGATGGTCGGCGTTGGCCGTGATGAGTCGACCGTCGGCCGTCACGATCTCGACGGCCTGCAGCGCGTCGATCGCCAGGCCGTACTTGCGCACGAGAAAGCCGATGCCCCCGCCGAGCGTCAGCCCGGCGATGCCGACCGAGCCGGTGTCGCCGAACGGGGTGGCGAGGCCATGCGCCGCAGCCGCAGCCGTGTACTCGCCCGCGGTCAGGCCGGGCTGGGCCCACGCGGTTCGTCGCTCGGCATCGATGTGGAGCCCCTTCATGCCGGAGAGGTCGAGCACGATCCCGTCATCGACGGTGCTGTGACCGGCGACGCTGTGGCCGCCACTCCGGACCGCGAGGGCCATTCCCGCGTCCCGTGCCAGGACCACGGTCCGTGCCACGTCGCCCGCGCCGGCCGCCTTCACGATGAAGGTGGGCCGGCGGTCGTACATCGTGTTGTGGGCCTGTCGGGCGACGTCGTAGTCGGCGCCACCGGGAAGGATGAGCTCGCCCTGGAGCTCGGCCCGGAAGGCCGCCAGGTCGAAGGGGTCCAAGAGGTCGTGGCGGCGAGGGCGGAACGCTTCCAAGGCCGTGCTCCTTGTCGTTGGATGTCGAAGAGGGGGGTCACGGCGATGGTCGGGGCGCGCGGTGCCCAGGACAGCGGACGTGCGTCGTCCGTTCGGTATGGACATCTGTCCAGTCACGTCTCCGCGGGCCGTCTCAGCGTCCTGCTCGTGCCGTTGCCAGCGCCGACCGCTGACCGGCTCAGGCCGGTCGATGCCGGTAGAAGTCGACGTGCTCCGGCGGCAGCGGTTCGTTCCCGAGGATGAGGTCGGCCGCCTTCTCGGCGAGCATCATCACCGGGGCGTAGATGTTCGCGTTGGTGACGTACGGCATGACCGAAGCGTCCACCAGGCGCAAGCCGTCCAGACCGTGGACCCGCATCGTCAGCGGATCCACGACCGACGCGCCGTCGACGCCCATGCGCGCCGTGCACGACGGGTGGAGCGCGGTCTCCGCATCGCGGGCGACCCAGTCGCGGATCTCGTCATCGGTGGTCACCGCGGTCCCGGGCGACGTCTCGCCGCCGTTGTAGGGCGCCATCGCGGGCTGGTTGAGGATGTCGCGCGCGACATGGACCGCCTCGACCCACTCCCGGCGGTCCTGCTCGGTGGAGAGGTAGTTGAAGCGCAGCGCCGGATGCTCGTGCGGGTCCGTGCTCTTGAGCCTGACCGTGCCGCGGGCGTCGGAGTACATCGGCCCGACGTGGACCTGGTAGCCATGACCGGGCGCACCTGCGCTCCCGTCGTACCGGATCGCCAGCGGCAGGAAGTGGAACATGAGGTTCGGGTAGGCCACGTCATCGTTGCTTCGTGCGAACCCACCGCCCTCGAAGTGGTTGGTGGCGCCTGGCCCGCTGCGCAGGAAGAGCCACTGCGCCCCGATGAACGGCCGTCGCCACTTCTGGGTCGCGGTCGGCTGCATCGAGACCGGCTGGAGGCTCTTGTACTGGATGTAGACCTCGAGGTGGTCCTGGAGATTCTCGCCGACGCCAGGCAGGTCGGCCACGACCGGGATCCCGAGAGCCTCCAGATCGGCTGCCGGACCGACTCCGCTCAATAGCAGGAGTTGCGGGTGAATTGATCGCGCCGCCGGCCAGGATCACCTCGCCGGCCCCGATGGTCTCGGTGCCGCCGCCATGGCGCTCGATCTCGACGCCCATGGCGCGCGACCCATCGACATGGATGCCGGTCACCAGCGTCGAGGTCCGGACCGTGAGGTTCCGGCGCTTGCCCATGATCGGGTGCAGGTACGCGCGCGCGGCGCTCAATCGCCGGCCCCGGTGGATGTTCCGGTCGAACGGGGCGAATCCCTCCTGGCGATAGCCATTGACGTCGTCGGTCAGGTGGTAGCCGGCCTCCTGGCACGCCGCGAAGAACGCCGTGAACAGCGGGTTGGTGGCTGGGCCCCGTTCGAGGACCAGCGGGCCCGTGTGGCCGCGGTACGGGTCGTCGGCCGCGGCCGCCAGGCACGTCTCCATCCGCTTGAAGTAGGGCAGGCAGTGGGCGTAGTCCCACGTCTCCATCCCGGGGTCGGCGGCCCAGCGCTCGAAGTCGAGGGCGTTGCCGCGCTGGAAGATCTGGCCGTTGATGCTGGAGGAGCCGCCGAGGACCTTGCCCCGCGCGTGGTAGACCCGCCGCCCGTGCATGAAGGGCTCCGGCTCGGACTCGTACATCCAGTCGTAGAACGGGCTCCCGATCGGGAACGTCAGGGCCGCCGGCATGTGGATGAACGGATCGATCCGCCAGTCGGAGCGGCCGGCTTCGAGCACCAACACGCTCGTGGCGGGATCTGCGCTCAGACGATTGGCCAGCGCGCTCCCCGCCGAGCCGCCACCGACGATGACGAAGTCGTAGCGCGTCTGTCCCATCCTGTCGGCGATGCTAGCAGCGTCGCTCGCGGGCCCGTCACGCACGCTCGTCACGCACGCCCGCTTGGCGGTCCGGCCGTACCATCGGGGTCTTCACCACGGAGGTCCACCCCCGCGATGCCCCACGTGCTCGGACGCGCGACCGATCGACGTCACCTGACGATCGCGTTCGGCATCGCCCTCGCGCTCCTGGTCGTCGAGGTCGTCGGCGGGATCGCCGCGAACAGCCTGGCCGTCCTCGCGGACGCCGGCCACGTCCTGACCGATGTGACGGGGATCGGCCTGTCGCTCGGGGCCATGTGGATCGCGGGCCGGCCGGCGACCGACGGGCGCACGTTCGGCTACTTCCGGGCAGAGATCCTCGCCGCGGTGGCGAACGCCGTGCTGCTCGTCGGCGTCGCCGCCTTCATCCTCGTCGCGGCCATCGGGCGCCTCGACGACCCGCCCGAGGTCCAGGGCGGCCTGATGCTGGCCCTCGGCGTCATCGGCCTCGTCGCGAACGGCGCGGCCGTCCTGCTGCTGCGACGCTCGGCGGCGGGCTCGCTCAACGTCCGCGGCGCGTACCTGGAGGTCCTTGGCGACCTCTTCGGGTCCGTGGCGGTCATCGTCGCCGCGATCGTGATCGCGCTGACCGGCTGGCAAGCGGCCGATGCCGTCGCGTCGATCGTGGTGGCCATCCTCATCGTGCCCAGGACGGTCGGCCTCCTGCGCGAGGCGATCGACGTCCTGCTGGAGGCCACGCCGCGCGGGATGCGCCTGGAGGACGTCCGCGCGCACATCATCGATGCGGAGGGCGTCGCCGACGTCCACGACCTCCATGCCTGGACGATCACCAGCGGGCTCCCGGTGATCTCCGCCCACGTCGTGCTGTCGCCGGGGGCGGAGCCGGCCCGGGTCCTCGACGAGCTGTGTGCCTGTCTCGCCGGGGACTTCGATGTCGAGCATTCGACCTTCCAGCTGGAGACGGTCGACCGCCGTCGACTCGAAAGCGCCGCCCACCTCTGAGATCGGAGCCGCGAGACGCGATGCCAGGAGCGCGAGCCGTGCGGGCCGCCAGCGCCGGTGAGGCGCTCGTCGACCTGATCGAGGTCGGCGCGGGGGTGGCGACGAGCCCGACCGCCCGGCCAGGCGGATCGCCGTTCAACGTGGCCGTCGGGCTGGCCCGGCTCGGGCTCGACGTGTCTTTCGCTGGACGGCTGTCGACCGATGCGAACGGGCGGCTCCTGCGCGACCGCCTGCGGGTCGAGGGGATCGACGAGTCCCTCCTGCAATCAAGCGCGGAGCCGACGGCTGTGGCCGTCGTCGGTCGCCGCGGCGATGAGGCGGTGTACGACTTCCGATGGACCGGCACGGCCGATCGCGAGTTCGATCCGGCGGCCGTGCCCGACGGATCCTGGGCCGCCCTCGATGTCCTCCATCTCGGCTCGGTGGCACTCGGCCTCGAGCCCATCGGGAGCCGACTGATCGACCTGATGGAGCGCCTGCACGGGAGCGTGTTCCTGTCGTTCGATCCGAACGTCCGCCGCGACGTCGTCGACGATTGGCCGACGTACCTCGCACGGGTGCGGCGGGCCGTCGGACTGGCCGATCTCGTGAAGGCCAGCGAGGCGGACCTGGCGGACCTTGATCCTGCGCCGCGCTCTGGAGCCACGCCGATGGGACGGTCCGGTCCGACCGTCGTCACCCGCGGTGCCCGCGGCGCGACCCTCTACCGGGCAGAACGGCCGCCGCTCGACGTCCCTGCCCCGCGCGTGACGGTCGTTGACACGATCGGCGCCGGCGACGCGTTCATGGCCGGTCTCCTGTTCGCATTGGCGGAGCGCGATGCGCTTCGTCCGGGTCGGCTTCACGGACTGACGGACGACGCGTGGGCCGACGTCCTGCGCGTGGCCAACACGGCGGGGGCGATGACCTGCGAGCGAGTGGCCGCGGACCCGCCGACGGCGGCCGAGCTCCTGGTGCGCCTCAGCTCTTGAACCGAACTGAACGTGTCCGCCGGCCCTCGCCGATGTGCGCACAACGGGTGCTATCCTGAGGTGGCACATGACGTCGCGTCATGGCGCGGCGGCTGCGGATCCCCAGACGCGTATGCCGCGGGATCACGGGGGCGGTGGGACCAATGCGGCGATCGAAGATTCCGACGAAGGGTGAGCCTGCTCGGCATCGGGGCGTTCGATCACTGCTGCTCGTGGGGATGATCCTCGGGGCGCTGGCAGCTGGCTGCACGCCGAGCGACCCGCGATTGGATGACTCGGACGTATTCGGATCCCCTTCTCCGTCAGCGGCAGCTCCTTCGGCAGCGCCCTAGGGAGATCGATCAGGGACACGTCCGGGAGGCCGACATCACCCAGTCGCGGCTGGGTCTCGCAGGAGGTCTGACGTGATCTCGACGACGGCAGGGCTGATCCGGCGTCACCCGCTGAGCACGTATGTCGTATTGGCGTACGTGTTCTCGATCTCGCTCGGGCTTCTGCTCTACGTCTCGGTCCTGTTCGGCCTGATCGCGCTCTTCGGACCGGCGGCGGCGGCATTCGTCGTGGCGCGTGTATGGCGGGGGCGGGCCGGTGTCGGTGAACTGTGGGCGGTGACGAGCCGCTGGCGAGTCCATCCCGGCTGGTACATCGCCGCGCTGGTCCTGCCGATCGCGGGCACCGCCATCGGCCACGTGCTCTACGTCCTGGCGGGCAATGCGGCTCGCCCCGTGCCGGGCACGGTCGAACCGATCCTGTTCGTGCTCTTCTTCCTGGTCATCGGCGAGGAGATCGGCTGGCGCGGATTCCTGCTGCGTGGCCTGCTGACCCGGCAGTCGCCGCTCGTGGCGACCCTGGTCGTCGCCATCGTCTGGACGCTGTGGCACAGCCCGCTGTATTTCATCCCAGGGATGCCGTTCGAGGGACGGCCGTTCTGGGCGTTTGCGCTCTGGGTGTTCGCGTTCTCGTTCCTGCTGACCTGGCTGTGGCTCGGCACCCGAAGCGCCTGGCTGGCAGCGATCATGCATGGCGCTGGGAACCTCGCCGCATCGATCGTGTTTCCGATCGCGGTGGCTGAGGTTGCTGATCTGTATGTCTTCAGCGCCGTCGGCTTCGCGACCATCGCGATCCCGCTCGTCCTCGCGTCATGGTCGCGCTGGACCAATGTCGGGAGTCAGGAACCGAGCGCAGCATCCGATGCACTGGCTGTAGCCCCGCCCGCCTAGCGGACATCGCATCCACGTCCGAGACGAGCCAGATCGGCCGCACGCGGCATGAAGGCGCGCAGCCCCCGCCGACCGGCGGCCGACGGTCGCGGAGCTGGGGGCCCGCCTCAGCGCTTGACGCGGAAGGTCGCCGCGTCCGGCTTCTTCGAGAGCAGCTTCCTGCCGCCGACCGTGTAGATCCGGATCGTGACGTGATACGTGCCGACCCGGCGGGCCGATGACACGTAGAACGTCGGCTTGAAGACGCGCAGCACGCCGGCCTTGAACGAGCGGGCGTCGTAATAGCGGCGGAAGACGCGCTTGCCTTTCGGGTCGTAGACGCGGATGTCGACCATCGCCCTGGCGGCCCGCGAGGCGCGGACGCGGATGTTCAGCGTGACCGAGTGCTTGCGCGTGATCGTCGCCGGTTTGACCGATGCGCTCCGGGACCACTTGACCGGTGGGTTCGGCGGCGGGCCCGCGACCGGTGGAGCGGGCGACCCGGGCACGAGCGTGAGGCCGCCCGAGGCGTAGTAGGCGCGGGCTCGTTCGCGGAAGTAGCCGCCGTCGTCATCGGCCGAGGTCGCGATCCGGCTGTTGCCGTTGATGGCCGCGGGATTGGTGACGCCGTCGCCCTCGCCGTCGCAGGCGCAGGTCGTCCCGCCCGCGCCACCACCGAAGAGGAGCGCGACGACACCGGCATCGCGCCAGAGCGCGAGGTGGGTCCCGCCAGGATCCTCGAGGAACCACTCGGCGCGGTTGTCCTGGTAGTGGCCCCACGTGTTGTCCTGCGATCGCATCTTCGTGTTGCCGAGGGGGATCTGCCAGACGACGACCCGGTGGCCGGTCCCGGCCACGTACCCCGCGACGAATCGCGCGTACCGGACGAAGTCGGCGCCATCCCAGCGCGACGCCCCGCCGTCGCCGTAGACGATCTCCTTGAACGACGCGTCACGATCCGCGATGTCGGTGAAGGTCAGGTCGAAGTCGGCGCCCAACGACCCGTAGAAGTCGGCCGCTCGCCCCGCCAGCTCGTCGACCTGCGCGTCGGGGCTGTTCGAGTAGGCGATGTCCCAGTTCGTGCCCCAGACCGAGAGGTGATACGCGAGCAGCACGTTCGGGGCGTAGAGGTCACGGAGGCGAAGAACGGCGCGGGCGAACCCGGCGGCGTTGTTCGGCAGGCCGGCCAGGTCGGCATCGCCGGAGCTCGCAACGGCGGCCGGGACGGTCGTCGCGTCGTCGCCGGTCGAGGCCTGCTCGATGTAGCCCCACAGGTCCGGCTCGACATGGAGGACGACGGTGGTACTGCCCGCCGCGCGCTGGAAGAAGAGCCGGAGATCCGCGTACAGGGCGGCCATCGTGGATGTGTTGGCGAGGTTCGAGAGGTCCCTGGCCTTCTCGTCGCCACCCGTCGAGGGCGTCGACTGGAGGAGCATGTAGTAGGGGAAGACCGGGGTCACGCCGTGGTCCGCCGAATCCTCGATGTACCACGTCACGAACTGGCCGTCGGTGTTCCACGTCGACCAGCCGCTGCCGGTGTTCGCACCGCCGGCGAGGTACTGGTAGCGGAACTTGAAGTCGGCCGAGGCCCGAAGTGATGCAGCCCCGCCCGGCGCATCGGCCAGACCGAGTTCGACGCGGTCCGAGGGCCAGGCAGCTGGCGGATCCGGAAGCGTCGCGGCGCGCGCGGCCTCGGCGGGGACCGTCAGCAGTCCCCCGGCGACCAGCACGGCGACGATCAGCAGGAACGGGAAGCGTCGGATGGTGGAGCCTCTCAACGTCGGACCATCGTCAACCCGCGAGCGTTCGGTGTCACCCCCTCGCACGTCCGGCAGCGGGCCGTACCAAGGGGTGTGCACCGGCGCGACGCGCGGTGCCGACGCAGGATCCAGCGGCACGTGATGCGATCCCGGCGCCGATCGACGCTGCTACGCTCGACGACCATGACCGACGGTGCCGACGACCTGACCCAGCTCCCGGTCTTCGATGCACTCGATGCCGCGACGCGGGCGGTCGCGGGGGTGCTGTCCGTCGAGGAGGTGCTCCAGGTCATCGTCGACCAGGTCCGGCCGCTCGTCGGGGCGCAGTACGCGGCCCTGGGGACCGTCGATGAGCACGGTGTCATCGAGCGGTTCATCACGAGCGGGATGGACCCGACGGTGCGGGCGCGGATCGGCGCCCTGCCACGGGGGCACGGCTTCCTCGGACTCATCATCAAGGAGAACCGCGCGTTCCGGATCCCCGATATCAACGTCGACCCGCGACGCTACGGGTTCCCGCCGAACCACCCTCCGATGACCAGCTTCCTGGGGGTCCCGGTCAGCGTGAAGGGGCGCTCGGTCGGCAACCTCTACTTCACCGACAAGGCGGGCGGTGGCCCGTTCACCGAGGCGGACCAGGAGCGTCGTCGAGTTCTTCGCCCGTCATGCGGGGATCGCCATCGAGAACGCCAGGCTCCACGAGCTGGTCAGGAGCCTGGCGATCGTCGAGGAGCGCGAGCGGATCGGCAAGGACCTCCACGACGGCATCATCCAGAACATCTACGCCGTCGGCCTGTCGCTCGAGGACGTCCCGGAGCTCATGCGGGAGGACCCGGACGAGGTGGTCCGACGCGTCGAGCGCGCGATCGAGAGCCTGCACCTGACCATCCGCGACATCCGGAACTTCATCTTCGGCCTTCGACCGGACCTCCTTGCCGGCCTGCCCTTGAGGATGGCCTGGCCGTGCTGGTCGACGAGTTCCGCCACAACTCGATGATCGACGTCGAGCTGGTCCGCGACGGGCCCGACTGGCGAACCGCGACGCCGGACGTCGACCGCCCACCTGCTGGGCGTCGTGAACGAGGCGCTCAGCAACGTCGCCCGCCATCCGGGGCGTCGCGGCGATGGTCTGGGTCGAGACGTCGGCGACCCTGACGGGAACCTGCGCCTCTCGGTCGACGACAATGGGCGTGGATTCGACGCCTCGGCCAGCGGCCGCCGTGGGGCACCAGGGCCTCGCCAACATGCGCTCCCGGGCGACTACGGTTGGTGCGACGCATCGATGTCGCGAGCGATCGCCGGACCGGGACACGCGATCGAGATCCACGCTACCGACCGACGAGCCGATGCCGACGAGGAGAGCGCCGCGCCATGACGACCGAGCCCGACCGCCGCGACCGTTGACCGCTCGCTGGTCGTCGACGACCACGAGGTGGTCCGCCAGGGCCTCGTCGCGATGCTCGACCGGCGGCCCGGCTTCCAGGTCGTCGGCCGAGGCGGGCACGGTCGCCGAGGCGATCGAGATGGCCGAGCCGGTTCCAGCCGGACCTCGTCGTGATGGACGTCCGGCTGCCGGACGGGTCGGGGATCGAGGCGTGCCGGGAGATCCGGGCCGAGCTTCCCGGAGACGCGCGTGGTGATGCTGACGAGCTACCCCGACGAGGAGGCCGTCATCGCCGCGATCGTCGCCGGGCGCCAGCGGCTACCTCCTCAAGCAGGTCCGGGCTCGCGACCTCGTGGCCGCCCTCGAGGCGGTCGGGCGCGGCGAGTCGCTGCTCGACCCGGCGGTGACCGGCAAGGTCCTCGAGCGGATGCGCCGGATCGCGACGTCCGACGAGCCCGACGAGCTCGGCGCGCTCACCCAGCAGGAGCGCAAGATCCTGGCGCTCGTCGCCGAGGGCAAGACGAACAAGGAGATCGCGGCCGAGGTCTTCCTGTCCGACAAGACCGTGAAGAACTACGTCAGCTCGATCCTCGCCAAGCTCAACCTCGAGCGGCGTGCGCAGGCCGCCGCCTACGTCGCGAGACTCGGGAGTCGTCCGAGCGACTGACCGACGGCCCGTCGACGAACGGGCCGACCGGCATGTGGACCCGCGGCTCGTCCGGCCCGGATACTCCGCGCATGGATATGCAGCCCGCGCCCGAACCGTCCGCCCCTGACTCCACCCTGACCTTCGACCGCGCGATGACCCGTCGCGGCCTGCTGCGCGCCGGCGCCCTGACCGGAGGTGGCCTCGTCGCGGCGACGATCGCCGCCTGTGCGCCGGCCGCCGCGACCGGTCCGGCTGGGTCTACGGCACGACGACGGCCGCGCCCGCGGCAACGCCACCGCCCGCCGCGAGCCAGGCGCCCTCGGTGGCGCCGTCGCACGAGGCGTCGCACGAGCCGGGCGCGTCGGCATCGGCCGCGCCATCGCCGTCGGCGCGCCGGTCGACCACGACGCCACCGCGAAGGCGGCCGTCGACCGGTTCCTCGGCGGCGAGGCGACCCAGGTCGAGGGCTACGGCAACCAGCCGCTCGAGCCCAGGGTCGAGGACGGGGTGAAGGTCTTCGAGCTGACGATCGAGGAGATCGAGCACCGGATCGACGCGCAGAAGGAGCCCGCTCAAGGCGCTCGGCTTCAACGGGACGTGGCCGGGCCCGCGCCTGACCGTCACCGAGGGCGACATGTCCGGGCCACGTTCAAGAACGACATGAGCGAGTCGACCGGCATCCACTTCCACGGCCAGAAGCTGCCGAACGCGATGGACGGCGTGCCGCACATCACGCAGGACCCGATCGAGCCCGGCGCGAGCTTCACCTACGAGTTCGTGGCGCGGACGCCCGGCTCGCACATGTACCACTCGCACCACAACGCGACCGACCAGGTCGGGCGGGGCCTGCTGGGCGCCTTCATCGTCGAGCCGAAGGACCCGGCAGCAGCGCTACGACCGCCTCTACGGCGCGACGCAGGACATCGTCTGGATCAGCAACGACGCGCTGGGCGGCTTCACGATCAACGGCCGCGGCTTCCCGGCGACGGCACCGATCGTCGCCAACCTCGGCGAGACGATCGTCATCCGGTTCATGAACGAGGGCAACATGATGCATCCGTGGCACCTCCACGGGATGCCGATGCGGGTCGTCGCCCGCGACGGCTACCCGCTCGGTGCCGCCGCGTTCACGTGCGACACGCTCGGCGTCAACCCGGGAGAGCGCTGGGACGTCGTCATCACCTGCGACGAGCCGGGCGCGTGGGCGTTCCACTGCCACATCCTCCAGCACGCCGAAGGCCAGGACGGGATGTTCGGCATGGTCACGGCGCTCGTCGTCCAGGATGCGACGGCCGCAGCGGGCGCCGGCCTCGCGGCGGCCAGCGCGCCGGGTTTCGTCTGCCCGATCCCGAACACGATCTGAGGGATTCGCCCGCTAGCCGAGGTTGCCGACCTGTGCCTCGTGCTCGAGTCGGTCCCGGAAGTCCGGATGCGCGATGGCGGTCAGCGCCGCCGCACGCTCGCGGAGGGTCTTGCCGAACAGCTCGGCGACGCCCCATTCGGTCACGACCGTTCGGACGTGCGCGCGCGTGGTGACGACACCCGCGCCGGGCCGGAGGATCGGCACGATGCGCGAGACCGTCCCGTTCGCGGCCGTCGAGGGCAGCGCGATGATCGAGCGGCCCTGACCGGCGAGCGCGGCTCCACGGATGAAGTCCATCTGGCCGCCGACGCCCGAGTAGAGCCGCTGGCCGATCGAATCGGCGGCGACCTGGCCGGAGAGGTCGACCTCGATGGCGGAGTTGATGGCGACCATCCGCTCGAATGTCCGGATCACCTGGGTGTCGTTGGTGAAGTCCACCGATCGCATCTCGACCATCGAGTTGTCGTCGACGAAGTCGTACAGCCGCTTCGAGCCCATGACGAAGGCCGTCACGATCTTGCCCCGGTTGCGCTCCTTGCGCGATCCCGTGACCACACCGGCCTCGACGAGATCGACGACCGCGTCGGTGAACATCTCGGTGTGGATCCCGAGGTCGCGCTTGTCGCCCAGCGCCAGCGCCGTGGCAGCGGGGATCGCCCCGATCCCGAGCTGGAGGGTCGCGCCGTCCGGGACGAGCTCGGCGACGAATTCGCCGATCCGCCGCTCGACGGGCCCGATCGGACCCACCGCGTGCTCGTACGGCGGCTGGTCCACCTCGATGGCGAGGTCGATGTCGTCGACGTGGACGAAGCTCTCGCCGAGCGTGCGAGGCATCGCCCGATTGAACTGGACGATCACGACACGGGCGGCACGGATCGCGGCGTGCATCGCCTCCACGCTCGTTCCGAGTGAGCAGAACCCGTGGCGATCGGGCGGCGTCGCATTGACGAGCGCCACGTCGATCGGCAGGGCGCCGGAGTCGAACAGGCGCGGGACGTCCGAGAGGAAGACGGGGACATAGTCGGCCCGCCCCTCGTTGACCGCCGCGCGCGCGTTGGGCCCGATGAACAGCGCGCGGTGCCGGAAGTGGGCGGCCATGTCCGGGGCGAGGTGTGGACCGGGACCCTCGACGTGGAGGTGGATCATGCCGACGTCCTGCAGCTCGGCGGCGCGGGCGACGAGCGCGTCGAGCAGGACCGACGGCACGGCGGCCGCGCAATGCAGGTAGACCTGCTCCCCTGACCGGATGCCGGCGACGGCCTCGGCGGCGGTGACGACCTGCATGGCGGGCAGTCTAGGCGACGCGGGGACCGGGTCCGGGTCACGCGCGCCCGGGCCGGGCGGCCCCCGAACTTCGTGCCGCCTGGCCCGTCCCGGATCCAGCGCGGCGGCCCAGTGTGGGTCGACGATCAACCTTGTGAACGGAGCGCGCGTCTTGTCCGATCGAACTCAGGTGCGATGGGCCGCCATCCATGACCGTCCCGACGAACCCCGGGACGACCGTGGGTCCGTCCCGCTGCGTGCCGAGGGCCGGGCGCGCGTCCGCCTCGAGGTCGTGCCGCGCCTGCTGGACGGGCTGGCCTGGCTCGGCGAGGAGATCTCACCGGACGAGCGCGGGATGCGGCGCGTGTCGAGCGACCTCGTGCTCGGGGTCGGTGAAGACCGGCCGATCACGTTCCGCAAGTCGATGATCGTCGGCATCGGCCCGCCGCGTCGCGAACCCTTCGGCTGGACGGTGGGGATCGAGTGGCAATCGGCGAACCTCACGCCCCTGTTCCCGGTCTTCGTCGGTGAGGTCAGGATCGAGCCCGATCGAGTCACGGTCGTTGGCCACTACGCCCCGCCGTTCGGGATCATCGGGGCGGTCCTCGATCGCGCCATGCTCGGGATCGCGGCCCGGGCGACGGCGAATGTCGTCGTCGGCAAGTTCGTCGCTGCGCTCACCGGGGATCAGACCGGACGGTCGTGATGCGTCATCTTCGAGTCGTCGCCCTCGTCACGGGCGTCGAGTCGAACGCTCAGTGCTCGACGACGTGCTCCAGCGTGCCAGCAGCTTCGACCCAGGCGGTGAGCTCGGCCTCGGTCGGGATCCGGCGGACGAGCCCGGGCCTGGCCGCGACGACCTCCTGGACGGTGACCGCGAGGTGGGCCGGGTTCCGCTGGGCCAGCTCGGCCGGTGACCCGACGCCGGCCGCCTCGAGCAGGTCGCTGTACTGCGGCCCGACGCCCGGCACCCGCATGAGGTCGACCTTGTCGACCCAATCGAGGATGAGCTTGCTGCTGATCCCCGTGGCCGCGGCGATCCGCTCACGGTCGTACGGCCTGGCACCGGCCGCGAGCAGGTCGCCCGTGGTCCGGATCCCCGCGCTGGCGAGCGTCTCGCTGTAAGCGGCACCGATCCCTTCGACGTCGACGATCTTCGTCGAATGGAAGGCGTCGGGCGCCTCGACGGGCTCCGGTGCGGCTGCCTCGGCCGCCACCGCAGCCGCGACCGGCGCAGCGACCGCGGCGGCGACCGCCGGCGCAGCCACCGCCGCAGCGGCCACCGGCGCAGGTGGCGCGACCGGCTCGGGAGCCGTGGTCGCCGGCGCTCGTTCGCCGAAGGCCGCCTTGACTTCAGCGGTGAGCAGGTACCAGAGGATGACGGCGGGCATGAGCGCCATCGCGAAGCCGATGCCCGTGCCGGGGAACTGGATGAACGCGAGGCCGGCCTCGAAAAGCGCGAAGGCGGCCATGACCAGCGCGAAGATCCGAGCCCACGGCTGGAGCGCCCAGAGACCCCCGGCGACGAGCAGCCAGACGATCCCGGTGACGATCGCGAGCCAGCCCCAGAGCCCGACCCCCTCGAAGACAGGAAGGTCGCCGAGCGCCCCGAACCAGTCGAAGCCGAGCACGCGCAGGCCGAAGAACAGGTAGCCGAACCCGGCCAACGCCGCGAAGAAGCCGAGGATCGCGATGAGGATAGGTGGGTTCTTCATCGGTCGGTCCTTCCGGTACGTCCCGCGCCGCCAACGCCGGCGACACCGCCAATACTAGACAACTGGACGGCTCTGGAATACCCGCCCGCGCATGTCGATCGAGCCGGCCGATCGAGCCGGCCGGGGACTCGAAAGGCCGGTGCGCACCGGTACCGTTGGCGCTTGTGGCGGTCGCCGGGCATAGGTAGCGTGGCCTGAGCCGTCCGCCGCAGGAGTCGATCGCGCCGATGCCACACCCTCGTCGCACCGGGTTCGCCCTGACCCTCGTGCTCGCCATGCTCGTGATCGTCCCGCCAGGGACCGTCGCGGCCGCCGGTCGCTTCACGGACGACAACGGCTCGAGGTACGAGAAAGCGATCGAGGCCGTCGCCGCCGCGGGCGTCATGCCCGGCTGCACGACCCGCCACTTCTGTCCCAAGACCGTAGTCACGAAAGGCAAGATGGCCGTCTACCTCGTGCGCGCCCTCCGCCTGAAGGCGAGCGTCACGACCCGCTTCCGCGACGTCTCCAGCTCGCAGGCGAGCTACGTCAGGAAGATCGTCGCGGCCGGGATCATGAAGGGCTGCTCCACGACGAAGTTCTGCCCGAAGACGGCGATCACCCGGGGACGGATGGCCTCGTACCTGGTCAAGGCGCTCCACCTCACGGCCACCGGAAAGAGCAAGTTCAAGGACGTCTCGAAGCGCCACAGGTACGCGACCGCCATCAACCGGCTCGCGACCGCCGGGCTGGCCGTCACGTGTGCGAAGGGCCGCTTCTGCCCGGACCGCAAGATCACCCGGGCCGAGACCGCCGCGTTCCTCGCCAAGGTCATGGCGCGCACCAACGTCACCCCGCCGCCCCCGCCACCGGGCAATCCGGGCGGTGGCGCCTCGATCCCGCCGGAAGCGCAGCCCGTGGACACGACGCATCCGGACCGCGTCGTCGGGACGGGCACCCCGGCGAGTTGCACCGGCGCTGCCGTCGCGGCAGCCGTGGCACAGGGCGGGATCATCACGTTCGACTGCGGCCCGAACCCGGTGTCGATCCCGATGACGGTGACCGCCAAGGTCTTCAACGACAAGCCCGATGTCACGCTCGACGGGGGCGGTCTCGTCACGCTCGATGGACAAGGGGCCCGCCGGATCCTGTACCAGAACACGTGCGACCCGGCGCAGGTCTGGACGACGAGTCACTGCCAGGACCAGGACCACCCCGTTCTGACCGTGCAGCGCCTCGTCTTCGCCAACGGCAGGGCATCCGGCACCGAGACGATGGACGGCGGTGGTGCGATCTTCGTTCGCGGCGGGCGGTTCCGGGTGATCGACAGCCAGTTCTACGGCAACCGCTGCGCCTCGACCGGGCCGGATGTCGGCGGCGCGGCGATCCAGGTCTTCTCCCAGTACCACGGCCTGCCGGTCTACGTCGTCGGCAGCACCTTCGGTGGGTCCGGCGACCGGCGGAACGAGTGCTCGAATGGCGGCGCGATCTCCAGCATCGGCGTGTCGTGGACGATCCTCAACAGCCTGTTCACGGGCAACCGGGCGATCGGCACGGGCGCGAATCCGGCGAAGCCCGGCACGCCCGGCGGCGGCAACGGCGGCGCCATCTACAACGACGGCAACGAGATGCTCCTGCACGTCGAGGGGACGCGCATCGAGGGCAACACCTCGAACCACGAGGGCGGGAGCGCGATCTTCTTCGTGAGCAATGACCGGTCGGGCTCGGTGGAGATCATCGACTCGGTCCTGCGGGACAACACGGGCGACGGCTTCTCGACCCACCCCGGCATCTTCTTCCTGGGCGACTCGATCACGTTCACCGGCTCGACGGTGGAGTAGAGACCGCCCGGTCGTCGGATGGAACACGCGCCGACGAGTCGCGCGGTCAGCCTGCCAACTCCTCGTCGAATTGCTGCAGCTGGTCACCGGCGGCGAGCAGCCGCATGAGCTCCGGTACATGCAGCGGCAACGCGGTCAGGCGCGGTGCCGGCGCATACCAGCGGCCGCGCGTCGTCCCGCGGGCTTCGAGCCAGCCAGCCCGCGTCATCCGTCCGAGCTCGGCCCGAGCCGCCGGCGCGGAGCGGCGCGTGAGGCGCGCCAGGCCCGCCGTGCGCAACCGGCCGACTCGCGCCGCCAGGAGGGTCGCCGCCCAGTCGAGCGGTTCACCTGCGTCAGCCAGTGCGGTGATCAGGAGGCCGATGTCAGTCGGTAGCGCGTCAAGGATCCGGTTTCTCGCCTCCAGGCGGTCCAACGAGATCCGCGTGTAGTAGTCCAGCCAGTCAGTGACTGGATGGTTGTCCGGGTCATACGACATCCCCAGAGTGGTCCGCAGCGCGTCGACGTACTCGTCTCGGTTCCGACGGAGATAGGCCTCGATGCTGATCAGCTCCGGAGAGCGGACGCCGTCGCGGATCAGTTCTACGGCGGCGAGGATCCGGGCCGTCCGGCCGTTGCCATCGTTGAATGGATGGATCGCAATGAGGTTCAGGTGGAGCAGGGCGGACCGGACGAGCGGTGGTGTCCGGCCCGGCCGACGCAGCCACCCGACGAGCTCGTCCATCAGCCCCTGGACCAGGAGCGGGCTCGGTCCGGTGAAGATCCCGACGACGACATCCTCCTCGGGCGCGCGGTAGTCTCCACGGGTGTCCCGAGGGAGTCCGTCCATCACTGTCGCATTGATCAGATGGATGATCTCGTGCGACCACCGGAAGTCGGGCCGCGAGCCAGCCGCTCGGGCGAGATCGAGGGCGCGGTTGTAGTTCTCGACCTCGAGGATGTGCGTCTCTTCGGCTTCGACCGAAGCGCCCGCCAGCACCTCCTCGACCTGGGCGGGACCCAGCGGGTTCCCTTCGATCCCGGTGCTGCCGGAGACGCTCGCGTCCCGCGCCGCTGGCCAGATCGCGATCATCCGCCAGTCGCCCGGTCCGAGCTCGGCGTCTCGACGCACGGCGTTCTCCCAACGATCGAGACGAGCACGGACATCCATGTTGGGTCGGTAGCTCAGGTGGAGTGTCATTCGCTTGCCGTACGAGCGGATCTAGATGGTTGAAGCATAGAATACATCCGCTTGTCATGCAAGCGATAAACTCACAGCCCAAGATGACGTGACCCGTCCGGGTGGGTCGCTGCCTCGCCCGCGGCATATCCTTCCGGCACCCATGGACGCTGCCGCCCTCGTCGCCCGTCTGCTCGACGTCATCGAGTCCGACATCGCCGCCAGGACCCGACAGGGCGTGGCCGGCGGCAACAAGCTGTTCGGCGCGGCGATCCTGCGCAAGTCCGACCTGTCCGTGGTGATCGCCGAGACCAACAACGAGACCGAGAACCCACTCTGGCACGGCGAGATCCACGCCATCAAGCGCTTCTACGAACTGGCCGCGGACCAGCGTCCCGAGACCGGCGATTGCCTCTTCCTTGCCACGCACGAGCCCTGCTCGCTCTGTCTTTCGGGCATCACGTGGTCCGGGTTCGACAACTTCTACTACCTCTTCAGTTACGAGGACACCCGCGACAGCTTCGGGATCCCGCACGACATCGCGATCCTCAAGGAGGTCTTCGCGGTGCCGGACCCCGGAACAGCAGGGGTCTCGCCGGATCGGCCGCTCTACAACCGGGTGAACGCGTTCTGGCAGAGCCACAGCATCACGCTGATGATCGCGGGCCTCGACGAGGGCGATCGCGAACGGCTGCTCGCGCGCCTCGAGGCCATCAACGCGTTCTACAACGGCGTCTCGGTGCTGTACCAGGAGGGCAAGGGCTCCAAGGGCATCCCCCTGGCCTGACGCACACTCGTGAGCGACCCACGCTTTGCCGATCTCGCGCTCCAGCACACGCTCGATGGGCTGGAGGTCCCGCGAATTGCGCGGACGCTCGCGGGGGGTCGTGAGCCAGAGCTGGTCTGGCGAAACGACCTGGACGGCCTCACGTTCCGGATCGGCGACCACTTCCTCAAATGGAACCCACGATCGACCGGTATCGACCTCGACCTCGAGCGTGTGCGCCTGGAGTGGATCTCGGTGCGGCACCCGGCGCCGCGCGTCGCCGACCACGGGACCGACGGCGACGCGCAATGGCTGCTCACGGAGGCCCTGCCGGGTAGCTCCGCGGTCGGTGACCAGTGGCGAGCTCGACGGCCCGAAGCGATCCGGGCGATCGCGACCGGACTCCGAGCCATCCATGCGATCCCGATCCATGACGTTCCGGACGCATGGACGGCACAGGTCTGGGTCGGCCGACAGCCACCGTCGCTCGGCTCGCGTCCGCCCCTCGATGCGCCGGTCCTGGTCCATGGCGATGCGTGTGCGCCGAACACGCTCATCTCCGACGAGGGCGTCTGGACGGGCAACGTGGACTTCGGGGACCTCGCCGTCGGCGATCGCTGGGCAGATCTTGCGATCGCGTCGCTGAGCCTCGACTGGAACTTCGGCGAGGGGCACCAGCCTGAGTTCTTCGACGCCTACGGCATCGTCCCTGACGTGGACCGCATCGCCTACTACCGCGCCCTGTGGGAACTGGAGTCGTGACCTCGTGGTCTGAGCAGCGGCAATCCAGCGATCGCTTCGCGGCGTAGGGTCGACCATGAAACGACTCGTCTCCGTGATCACGATCGCGCTGTTGCTCGCCGCCTGCACCGCACCAGCGACAGGCGCGTCGCCGGCTCCATCGGAGGCGCCGAACGCGACAGCAGCACCGGCGTCGGTGGCGCCGGCTTCGACACCGGCATCCGCCTCGGACAGGCCCGAGTACTAGCTCGACGCGACGCCGGCTGGCGACCGACCGGCACGACCATCTGACGCGGCCGGAGATGGCGTCGCGGGCCGGCGCCCGAACCGCGAGCCGCCTCCGGACCTCGTCCGGCGCAGTTCCGTCATGCTTGTGACCGGATGCGGACGTTCCACCTGTTGGTCGCGAACACCCTCGTGGCCAGCGTCACCAACAACTTCCTGTGGTTCGCCCTGACGTTCTGGGTCTACCTCGAGACCCGATCGGTCCTGGCGACGGCGATCATCGGCGGCGGCTACATGCTGCTGGTCGCGGTGTCGAGCATGTTCTTCGGGACATACGTCGATCGGCATCTGCGCCGGACATCGATGCTCCTGTCGAGCGCGCTCTCGCTCGTGGCCTTCGCATCGGCCGGGATCATCTTTCTGATCGCGCCCGGCTCGGCCCTGCGGGATCTCAGCCAGCCCGCCTTCTGGGCGTTCATCATCCTCGTGCTCGCGGGCGCGATCGCCGGCAACCTCCGCTCGGTCGCGCTCTCGACGACCGTGACCCTGCTTGTCCCAGAGGAGGGCCGTGACCGGGCGAATGGGTTGGTCGGCACCGCCAACGGGGTCGCCTTCGCCCTCACCTCGGTGTTCAGCGGCCTCGCCATCGGCCAGCTCGGGATGGGGGCGTGCATCCTCATCGCCGTGGTCGTCACCGCCATCGCGGGCGTCCACCTCCTGACGATCCGCATCGCCGAGGAACCACCCAAGCCGAGCGAGGGCGATCCACGCCTCATCGACATCAGCGGCGCGATCGGTGCCGTTCGTCTGGTCCCGGGGCTGCTCGCGCTCCTCCTGTTCTCCACGTTCAACAACTTCCTCGGCGGCGTCTTCATGGCGCTGATGGACCCGTACGGGCTGACCCTGATGTCGGTCGAGGCGTGGGGCATCCTGATCGCGTTCACGAGTCTCGGGTTCATTGTCGGTGGGATCGCGGTCGCGCGCCGCGGCCTGGGCACGAACCCAGTCCGGACGTTGCTGCTCGCCAACGTCGTCATGTGGACCGTGACGATCGTCTTCCCGATCCGCTCGGAGATCCTGCCGCTCGCGATCGGATTCTTCATCTACCTGGTGCTCGCCCCGGTGGCCGAGGCATCAGAGCAGACGATCATCCAGAAGGTGGTGCCGTTCCAGGCGCAGGGGCGCGTGTTCGGGTTCGCCCAGACTCTCGAGACGGCCGCCGCGCCGGTGACGGCGTTCCTCATCGGGCCCATCGCGGAATTCTGGATCCTCCCCTCGATGACGGACGGAGCGCTTGCGGTCGTCATCGGGCCGTGGTTCGGCACCGGTCCCGAGCGGGGGATGGCCCTGATCTTCATCGTGGTGGGCGTGATCGGGTTGCTCGTGACGCTTGGGGCGCTGCGTTCGGGGCCATATCGCCGGCTGTCGAGCCGGTACACCGCGGCGGTGCGCGAGGGCGGCCAGGATGCCGAGGTCCCGGCTCCCGCCCTCTGAATCGTCTTCGACCGAGGCCACTCTGTTCGACGGACCCGTAGTCCAGCGGCGATCCAGGTCCGTTCGTCGCCAGAAGCCTTGCTTGTCGCGCCTCAGGCCGCTGGGTCTATCGCGTCGGTGATGGCGATGAGGGTCGCCGCCAGGGCGACGAAGGCGACGCCGGCCAGCCATCCACCGAGGACGTCACTCGGATAGTGGACGTCGAGGGCGATCCGCGAGAGTCCGACCAGGATCGGGAGTGTCACGCCGGCGACGACGGCGGCGAGTCGAAGCGCATGCGGCAGGCCGGTTCGCCAGATGACGACGGCGAGGAGTCCGTATGTCGCGGTGCTGTTGAGGGCATGGCCAGACGGGAAGCTGAAGCCGGCCGTGGGCACGAGGATCGCACCCGGTGGTCGCGGCCTCGCCACGTAGTCCTTGACGATGTCGGTGAAGAGCGTCGAGGCGATCAGCGTCAGGGCGACGATCAGGGCCAATCGTGGGCGACGAGCGAGGAGCGCGACCAGCACGAATGCGACCCCGACCACGACGAGGGTCCCCCCGCCGGCGCGCGAGCATGCCTCCCAGAACCCGATCGGGATCGCGAGTCCCTGGACGAAGGCGGCGACGGCGTCGTCGAATGGCAGGCTGCCGCGTCGCGCAACGAGCGCGGCAACGACCAGGAAGGCCAGTGCGCACAGGATGCCGATGAAGGGCCACGGGTCGCGTCGCCCCAGTCGTCCGTCCATCGCGACAGCGTAACGGCCGGGGTCAGGGAGCCGATCCTTCCCGTGGCTCGCGGACCCGGGTCACCCTGCGGACCGTGGCTCGAGGATGACGACCGCGGTTTCCCGCGATCGGCGCGCTGCCCAACTCGCGAGCGCCTCTTCCCCGTCGTACTCGCCCCAGCGAGCCCACAGGCGGGGCCGCTCCTCGGGTGTGGCGGCACGGCCGCGGACCGCGCGCGCGCCGTCGGCAGCTCGACCGTGGTGTCGGGGTTCGCCTGGAGATTGAGCCACCACTTCGGCTCCGCGTCGCCCCAGCCGTTCATGGCCATGGTGACCAGGTTCGGACCGTCCTCGAAGTAGCCGAGGATGGCATGCCGCTCGCTGCCCGAGCGCCGGCCGATGGTCGTGAGTCGCATCATCCCCCAACTCTTGGGCGACTGGCGGCGCAGCCCGAACCGGCCGCGCGTCAAGGCGAAGATCGCCCGGTGGAACGCCCAAAAGGCGCGGATGACCCAGCGCGGCGGGAGTGGCGCCCGGCGAGCGCGATCGGTCGTGGTCGGTGTGGTCATGTCTTTTCTCCTTCGGGTGACTCGTATCGAAAGACGTCGTCGAGCGTCACGTCGAGTGCGTGGGCGATCTGGAACGCCATCTCCAGGGACGGCGAGTAGCGACCCTGCTCGATGGCGATGATCGTCTGGCGCGTGACCCCGATCCGCTGGGCGAGCTCGGCCTGCGTCATCTCGCCGTGCTCGAACCGCAACCGCCGGATCTGATTGCTGACCTTCGTGGGCTTGCCCATCGGCCTAGAACCCTCGTCGATACGCGACGAGCTTGACGGCCGCCCCGACGAGCGCCGACAGGACGAACGCCAGGTACATCGCGTTCGCGATCCAGAAGTAGTCGAACTCCGCCAGGGTCAGGACGAACGGCACGACCATGCCGACACCGAGCACCGTCCCGGCGAAGTACTCGCCGAAGCGCCCGATGTCACGGTCGCGGACGTCCGCCTCTTGGCTGTCATCGTGACCCGCGACCTCGGCCGAGATGCGGCTGACGATCTCGACCACGATGCGACCGACGATGGCGAGTGCGATGCCGATGCCGATCGCCCACAGCATCGTCGGCACGTAGTCGATGTCAGCCGGCGCGGTCTGACCGAGCTGCCCGAGGGTGATGACGACGTATGCGCCGTACGTGACCGCGAAGACGACGAGGTAGACCCATTGACCCTTCTCCTCGCTGGACATGCATCTGCTCCGATGTAAAGAGTGTTTGACATCGGTGAATGTACGGTGTGCCTGACATCATGTCAAGGGTTATTTACATACGACAGCGTCGTGCCGCCGGGGCCGATCGGACTATGGCCCGATCGGTGCCCAAGGAGCCGGTTGCGCCTGATTGCGCATAGAGTGGCCGAGGGCATGACGCCGCCGCTGGCCGATCCAGACAGGCTTCTTGCGTTGCCGGCGCGGAGGAAAGGAGCACGAGCATGGCAATTTGCCGCGTCCAGTTCTTCTCCATCTCGCTCGACGGGTTCGGCACCGGCGAACCGCAGAGCCTCGACGCGCCGTTCGGCCACGCCGGCGACCGGCTGCACGAATGGATGTTCGAGACCGGGTGGTGGCACACGAAGGTCGGCCAGGCTGGCGGCAGCGGTGGCCTCGACGACGCCTTCCTGCGGCTGCACGACCCGGGTGTCGGTGCCGAGATCATGGGCGCCCGGAAGTTCGGCCCGCCCGGCTGGCACGAGGACCCGGAGTGGAAGGGCTGGTGGGGTCCCAACCCGCCATTCCACACACCGGTCTTCGTGCTCACCCATCACCCGCGCTCTTCGATCGAGATGGAGGGCGGCACGACGTTCCACTTCATCGACGCGTCGCCGGCCGAAGCGCTCGAGACGGCCCGCGAGGCGGCCGGCGGCCAGGACGTCCGAGTCGGCGGCGGACCCACCACGATCCGCGAGTTCCTGGCGGCACGGCTGATCGACCACATGCATGTCACGGTCGTCCCGATCCTGTTGGGCCGCGGCGAACGCCTCTGGGATGGACTGGAGGGGCTCGAGCAGGACTACGCGATCGAGGCCGTCTCGTCGCCGAGCGGCGTGACGCATGTGATGTTCACCCGGACGGGTGTCTGACTCCAGCCTCGGTCGAGAGCCCGCTGTAACCCTAGAACCGGCAGGCAATACTCCAAGGCGAGCAGGTCGAAGTCGTGTCATAGCTGCTCATCGGCTGGCGGGCGCGATCGGCGCGGTGGGCAACACGTCCGAGACTGAGCGCGCGCCTGAGCCGTGGGGCTGAGTCGAAGTGACGCTCATCTCCGACCTTGGCGCGGCGGCCTTCCTTGCGTCGGTCCCCGGCAGGCCGCGCTCGGCCAGGGCGGCGGCGAAGCCGTCGAGATCCTCGACGGTCAGATAGAGCGCGGGGACGCCGAAGCGCCCGCGGCGGACAGGTTCCTTGAAGTCGACCCGAACGCCTCCCCGATTCGTGCCACCGAAGGTCAGGTCGTGCTGGCGGACGCTGAGGCGGACGCCGATCGCGGTGATCCAGCGCCACGGGCCCTCGATCCGCCACGAGGCAAGGTTGCTCGTCGGTGTCCGGAACCGGAAGAAGCCGAAATGCGCATCGAGCTCGTCGTCGCCGAGGTCGACGTAGGCGTTGGACGGCCGGACACCGAACAGCAGGAGGACGAATTGCGACCGCCGGCCGAGGTGGATGGGGAACCGCCGGGTCATCATCGCGACGGTCCCCTCACGCGATCGCGCGCCGCTTCTGGAAGACGATCTGCAGGTCCTGGCTGATCCCGGTCGCAAAGCCGGCCTCGCTCAGGGCCAGGTAGTACTCCCACATCCGCACGAACCGGTCGTCGAAGCCCATCCGCCGGACCGCCTCGATCTGGTCCATGAACCGCGTTCGCCAGGCACGCAGCGTGAGCGCGTAGTCAGGGCCGATGTCCGTCACGCCGCGGATGAGCAGACGGGTGTCCCGGGTGGCTCGTTCGATGACCGCAAGCGACGGGCACAGGCCGCCCGGGAAGATGTAGGTCTGGATCCAGTTGGCGCCCCGGCGCTGCGTCTCGTAGGCGGCGTCCGGGAACGTGATGGACTGCAGGCTCATCCGCCCGCCCGGCGCCAAGCGCGGCTCGCAGGCCTCGGAAGAACGTCGCGAAGTACTCGGCGCCGACCGCCTCGAGCATCTCGATGGAGACGATCGCGTCGTACGTGCCGCTGATCTCGCGGTAGTCGCGCAGCTGGATGTCGACCAGATGCTCGAGACCGGCCGCCCGGACGCGTTCGCGCGCGAGGTCATGCTGCTCCTGGGAGATCGTGATCGAGGTCACCCGACAGCCGAGCTCGCCGGCCGCGTAGATGGCGAAGCCGCCCCAACCCGTGCCGATCTCCAGGACGTGCTGGCCTTGGGTCAGCCCGGCACCCTCGGCGATGCGCCGGTACTTGTTGCGCTGGGCGTCCGCGAGGGACTGGTCCGGCGACGCGAAGACCGCGCTCGAGTAGGTCAACGTCTCATCCAGGAAGAGCCGATAGAAGTCGTTGCCGAGATCGTAGTGCGCGGCGATGTTGCGCCGGCTCTGGCGCCGCGTGTTGCGCCGCAGCCGATGGGCGATGGTCCGCCGGAGCTGGAGCGGCACGCGCCACCAGCCGGCCGACAGCGCCAGCGCCTCGCGGTTCAGGGCCGCCACCCGCAGGAGCGCGCCAGATCCGGGCTCGACCACAGGCCGTCCATGTACGCCTCGCCGCCACCGGTCTCGCCGCCGACGAGCATCCGCACGAGCGCGCGCGTCGTCGTGGATGTGGATCTCGCCCCGCTCGGCCGACGACCGGTCGCCGAAGACCTCGCGGGACCCATCGGGCAGGACGACGGTCAGACGCCCGATGCGCATCCGGGCAGCCGCGGCCCGTCCCACCCGCCAGGCCGCTTTGGCAAGAATCGTGTCCATGATCGCTGGGGTCTGCCTCGCGGCGGTTCGTGTGATCATCGTGGTGCCGCTCCGTGCCTGAGAAAGGGGGCGCCGCGTCGCCAGAGGCGCAGGGCGTGCCAGTGGATGAGACCGATCGTCTTCTGGGTGATGAACGGGTGCCGGACCAGCATCCGGGCGACGGTGCGGTCGCTCAGGGGCCGGCGGATGAGATCGAGACTCGTGTGGAGGAGGAGACCCTCGTCCTGGTCCTCGTTGATCGAGATCCGCACGCGGGCCGGCTCGTCCCTGACATGGACCGTGTAGCGCCCGACCATCTCGATGAACGGGGAGACGTAGAAGTCCTTGTCCATCGAGGCCGCGAAGTCGGGCCCGTCCGTCGGGCGACGGAGGGTGTACAGGTGGCGTTCGTGGTGCGTGTTGTGCACTTCCACGATGACGACCTGGAGCTCGCCTGACGCGTCCCGACACAGGTAGAAGCTGGCCGGGTTGAAGACGTAGCCGAAGACGCGCAGGTTCGTGATGAGCGTGATCCGCCAGCCGTCCGGGTCCACCCCTTCGGTCCGCAGGTGCTCCCGGGCCGCCTCGCGCAAGTCCACGGCGGGCGGGTCCAGGTGATCGCCGTCTCGGAACGAGAGGAGGTTCCGCCGGTTGCGGCCGACGAGTCGGACCCGCCGTGGCACCTCGTCCAGCTCGTCCAGGTCGAGCGCGACGTAGTAGACGTCGTGCTCCAGCGTGTACACGAACGGACGTGCGCGACGGTGGCGCACCTTGCCCTCGAGCAGGTGCGACCTCACGCCGCACGCTCCCGGGCGACCGGCGACAGCAGTTCGGCCACCTCGAACCCGGATCGACAGCCGTCCTCGTGGAACCCGTAGCCCAGGTGGGCCCCGGCGTAGTAGGTCTGGCGCCGGCCCTGGAGGCCGCGCAGGGCCACCTGGGCATCCAGCGTCTGGAACGTGTACGAGGGATGGCTGAAGGCGCGCTCCACGATCACGTGTTCCGGCGCGACCCGGTCGCCCGGGTTCACGGATGTGAAGTACTGCGACCGCTCCCGGCAGCGACTGGAGACGGTTCATGTGATATGTCATGGCGAGCGCATCGCCTGGTCGCCGGCAATCCGCTTGATCGACATTCCAGGAGGCCCACGCGTTGGCGCGATGCGGCATGAGCCGGCTGTCCGTGTGGAGCACGACCTGGTTGGTCGAGTACTCGAAGGCACCGAGAACATCCCGTTCGCGCTCGTCCGCGTCGCGGAGGACGGCCAGCGCATCGTCGGCGTGGGTCGCGATGACGACCGCGTCGAACCGCTCGCCCGGCACCGCCGCGCGTCCGGATCATGACACCCGACGTCGTCGCGCGACACGTCGATCGACCGGGTCGCCTGACCGCACTGCCCCGACGGGTAGCGCCGCGACGATGCGCTTGACGTACTCCATCGAACCGCCGCGGATCGTGCGCCACTGGAGCGATCTGCCGACCCCGATCAGGCCGTGGTTGTCGAGAAAGCGAAGGAGGTAGTCGACCGGGAAGTCGAGGATCCGGTCAGGTGCCGTCGACCAGACCGCCGAGGTGATGGGCACGATGAAGTGGTCACGGAAGCCCGACCCAAACCCGCGATCGTCGAGGTAGTCGCCCAAGGTCTCCCGGGACGGGGTCTGCCGATCGATCCGCTCGCGTGCGTCGCGGTAGAACCGCACGATGTCCGCGAACATCCGCCAGTGGGCTGGTCGAACGAATGCGTCTGGGCGGGCGAAGAAGCCCCGGAAGCCGCGCGAGCTGAACTCGACGTTGCAGGCATGGCAGGCGGAGCCGAGGGACATGTCACTCGGCTGCGTCTCCACGCCCAGCTCGGCGAGAAGGCCGATGAAGCGCGGGTACGTGTGCTCGTTGTAGACGATGAAGCCGGTGTCCACGGGCACCGCCGGTCGACGCGTCCACGGACACCGTCTTGACGTGACCGCCGACGGCGGCTTCGGCCTCGAACAGCCGGATCTCGTGGTCCTGGCGCAGGGCATAGGCCGCGGTCAGGCCGCTGACCCCGGCGCCGACGATCGCGATCTTCATGTCAGATCCGGGTCGAAACTGCCGATCGCTGCGCCGGCGCGCGCATCGAGCGTCCGCTGCATCCCCGTCAGCGCGTCTCGACCGAGCTTCGCGAACACTCGGCCGAGGAACGGCTGGACGAGGCGCAAGACGCCGCCCAGACGGATGTCCGCGGTGTAGTCGATCCGCGTGCCCCTCCCGTCCGGCGCGAAGCGGATGTCGTCGACCGCCGAGATCCCCGACCCCTCGCCGACGAGGACGACGCGGGTCGACGGCTCGAAGACGGAGATCCGGTACTCCATCGGCGCGACCCGTCCACGCAGGCGGACCTCGAGCCGGTAGCAGGCCCCGACGCCGACCGGTCCGTCGTCGATCCGTGTCGATGTCGCGACCCCGGGGTCCCAATGCATCGAGTTGGCGAAGTCCGCGACGTACGCGAACGCCGCCTCCGGACCTAGCGACGTCCGGATCTGTTCATCGAGCCTGGTCATGCGATTCTCCGATCTGGAAGCCGGGGCGATGGATCGGGCGCTCCCGGACAGCGCCACGACGGCGTCCCAGAGCCGGCGGCGATCGTTTGCCGAGAGGCGAGTTCGTGGGATCCGATCAAACGGTCGCGCTCGTCGGTCGAGGAACAGCCCGCCGCTCCGCTCGCCGCCTTCCGGCGTGGCCGCCAACCAGACGAGGGTGTCGATCCCTTCGGACAGGCTCCGAAGGAGTGGACCCATCAGGCGATGGAAGGTGGGCAACGCCTCGGCCAGGCCGGGCGTGTCGGCCCAGCCCGGGTGCATCGCGTTGACCGCGATGTGCGACTGGGGGCCGGGCGGGCCGAGGCGGCGCGCCCATTCGCGGACCAGCGCGACCTGCATCCGCTTCGCCCGAGCGTATGCCCGCGTGCCGGAGTACGGCCGGATGTCCACTGGAGGTCATCCAGCTGCACGCCCTGGAAGTACATGCCGCCCGAGGTCACAGCGAGGACCCGCGAACCTTCGGTTCGCTGGAGCAGCGGCAGCAGGCCCGACACGAGCGCGAAGGGGCCCACGACGAGCGTCGCCAGGGTGGCCTCGATCCCGTCGGGCCCGTCGGTTCGCTCTGGAAAGATCGCGCCGGCGTTGTCGATCACGATGTCGAGCCGCGACTCCGTCTCGAGCACCCGCACCACGGCCGCGCGAACCGACGCGAGCGAGCCCATGTCGGCCACGACGAGCGGGAAGCGATCCTCGCCATGGACGGCAACCAGGGCCTCGCGGACGGCTGCCAGGCGCTTCTCGCTCCGGCCGACGAGGATGACCCGAGCGCCGAGACCAGCGAGGGCATCCGTCGCCGCACGCCCCAGGCCTGACGTCGGACCGGTGATGAGGACGGTCCGTCGGTCGAGTGCGCCGGCTGGGGGCGCCGGCCAACGGAACAGGCGACGCCGGACCGCGATGCCCACCCGGCTGAAGCTCCCGACGATCGACAGCTCCAGGGCACCATCGACCACCGCTGACGTATCGAGCGGCGGGGCCAGGTCGGATCGGCGATCCATCGACGGCAACTCCAGTAGTGGTTCGAGGTGGGTCGGTGCCCCCTCGGGTTCGGCGAGTTTGTACACCCTTTGTCCTAGGTGAGCCGAACAGTACCAGTGTTGTTCATGGTTCGTCAAGGCTTGTGCCCGGTGCTATATTGGACAAACGATGTACACGATCAAACAGGCAGCGGCCCGCACCGGGCTCAGCGTCCCGATCATCCGGGTCTGGGAGCGCCGCTACGGCGTCGTCCAGCCAGGCCGTACCCCGGCTGGGTACCGGCTCTACGACGACGAGTCGATCGCCCGCCTGGCGGCGATGCGTCAGCTTGTCGCCGAAGAGGGCTGGCAGCCAAGCCAGGCGGCGCAGCGGGTGCTGGAGCCGGGGGCTCGATCTCGCGGCGCTGAGCGGTGGGCGGGTCGAGAGCGGTGCGGAAGCGCGCCTGGTCGCCGGCATCCGAGAGGGTGCCGGCGAGGCAGCGCTCGTCAAGGCGTTCCTCGCCGCGGCACACGAACTGGACGTCCCGTCCATGGAGCGGATCCTCGACGAGGGCTTCGCGTCCCAGCGCTTCGAACTCGCCATCGAGAGCCTCGTGTCACCCGCCCTTCGAGCGATCGGCGTCGCCTGGGCCCGGGACGAGATCGATGTCGGCGCCGAACACGCAGCGAGCGAGACGGTCCGGCGCCGATTGGCGCGCTTCTACGACGCCGCGGGCCTCGGCGATCGGCCGCCACGTGTGGTCGTCGGCTTGCCTCCCGACGGCTACCACGAGATCGGGGCATTCGCCTTCGCTGTCGCCGCAAGACGAGCCGGGCTCGACGTGCTCTATCTCGGTGCGAATGTGCCGCTTGAGAGCTGGCTCCGGACCGTCCGGGAGACCGCGGCGCCGGTGGTCGTCCTGGGCGTCGTCACGCCGTCTGATGTCGTCGCAGCCGGCGCTGTTGTCGACGCGCTCAGCATCTCGCCAAAACCACCGATCTGCCTCGTCGGTGGCCCACTCTCGGCCGCCTCACTCGATGGACTGCGGACCATCCGGCTCCCGATCGCACTCGACGATGCGGTCGCGGCAGTCGTCGGGCTCCTCGGCTCCGGAGAGAGGTCCGTCCGCTGAACCGCGGACGGCCTAGCGCGAATTGACCCCGGTACGAGCCGGCCCAGTCCTTGCGCAACTGACGGCTCAACGCGCTCGTCGCGGCACGAGTTGCAGAGAACAGGTACCCCACCGGCTGCGTTGAAGCTGTGCAGGAGCAGGACCGTCCGATCCTCGCCCGGCTGGTAGCCCGCGACCCGACCGGTAGCGGTCAGCGGATCGAACCGGACCCCCATGACTGGGGCAGAGGGATCATCACCGGGTCGGGGCGTCTGGCGTCACGGGACCCGTCGACGTCGCCCGATCCTGCAGCTGTTCGATCAATCCGCCGAGCCCTCGCGGATCCGCGACCCACGCGTCCGCACCGAGATCGAGCGCCACGCGTTCGTCCGGAACCGCGTTTCCGCCGACCAGGCGCGGAACCGACGGTCGTTCGCGACGCGCGGCGGCCAACAGGCGTCCGGCTGCCGGACGACGCCCGACGTCGACGACACTCACGACGACCGCTGCGAGAGGCCCGGCATCGCGCATGGCAGCGGCGAACGACGCCGTCGGCGTGTCGGGTCCCAGGTTGAGGACCCCGTATCCGGCATCGGCAAGGATGTCGGCGAGCATCGCGATCCCGAGTCCGTGACGCTCGCCGGGCGGCATCGCGACGAGGACGACGCCCTTCTTGCGGCCCGGGTGCACGAACCGGGGGCCCAGGCGGCCGATCAGCGTCATGGCCACACTGCTCGCGAGATGCTCCTGATCGACGGAGATGCCGACCCGATCCCCACGCCTCCCCGATCGCATGCAGCGACGGCGTGAGGACGCAGACATAGATCTCGCCTGGGTCGAGGCCCGAGGCCATCGCAGCCTCGATGACCTGCCAGCTCCCCGCGACGTCTCCGCTGAGCATCCGCGCCTGGAGTCGCTCCTGCCAGGTCGAAACCCGCGGGTGGCTACCCCCGCGGCGGCGGCGACCACGGGCGGGCGTTGTCGTCGCCCGCTCGAGATCGGCAGGATCGACCATCCACGTACCGCCGACCTTCCGCGCCGGCAGGATCCCCAGCCGGACGCGACGGTAGATCGTCATGTAGTGGACGCCGAGGAGATCGGCCGCCTCGTGCAGGCTGAGATGGCCGGAACTGTCCGACGTGATCAACCCGCGAGTGTCCCCGCGAACACCTGCCAGGCGAGCGCCGACTTCGCGACCAGGCTGAGCATGAAATAGGCCCTCTCGCCGAACATGTACGACTTCCACCGACCGACTCGTCGGTACTGGAGCCACATGTTAAGCGCGAAGATGTTGAAGAAGACGAAGAGCGAGACGAAGATCGCGTAGACGAAGGCGGGCGGCTCGGCGGTACTGCCGGGCGACCAAAGGTAGACGCCCACGGCCAGCCACGGCGCGATGCCCACGACACACCCGAGCCAGAACGGCCACAGTGATCCGCCCGGTCGTTCGTATCGTTCCTGGACCGCTCCGAAGAAGATCATGGCCGCATTGGCCGCGAAGATGCCGATCAGCGCCGCGACATCGCTGATCCCAGTGAGCATCGCGATGAGGACGATCATCACCGACGATGAGAGCGAGTACTCGGCCCAGCGAAAGTAGTTGTGTTGTGCCGTCAGGCCGGAGGTGTAGCGCCCGAAGACGCCGGGCAGCACCACGAGCCAGTGGAAGGCGGCCGACAGCAGGAGAAACAGGGCGACGCCCCATGCGACGGAGACTTCGAACAGGGGGGTGGGCGCGCTTGCCGCAGTGCCCGGCGGCCCCTCCATGAACGTCGCCGTGACCGGCAGTGCGAATGCCGTGGCGAGCGCGAGGATGGCGACGGCCTGGACGGCATGGACGAAGCCAAGCCCGATGTTCCAGCGCCTCAGGGAGCGGGGCCGAGAACCAGGGAGCTCGACCATCGGCGCGGTCATGAGCTGGTCGGTGGCGATCACAAAGGGTGGTCCTTCGTGGGACGAGGGTGGGGCCCCGAGGAGACTGGGCCCCACCCTCGGGTGGCATCGCGGTGGTCTGTGGGATCAGCCGGCCGGCGGCAGGATGACCTGGTCGATGACGTGGATGACACCATTCGAGGCCATCACATCGGCAGTCACGACCTTGGCGCCGTCGTTCAGGTAAACCATGCCGTCCTTGACGGCGATGGCGATCGGCGATCCTTCGACCGAATCGGCGGAGGTGAGCCCGACGACCTGATCCGATGACACGGCCCCCGAGACGACGTGGTACAGCAGGACTTTCTTGAGCGCCTCCTTGTCGGCGAGCAGCCCCTCCAGCGTGCCGGCCGGCAGCGCCGCAAAGGCCGCGTCGGTCGGCGCAAAGACGGTATAGGGACCCTCGCCCTGGAGCGTCTCCACGAGCCCGGCTGCCTCGACGGCGGTCAGGAGGGTGGAGAAGGAGCCCGCCTCGGTGGCGGTCTGGACGATATCCGTGGCCATGGCCGCAGCCGAAGGCGAAGGCGCCGCGCTTGGGGCTGTGGCGGTGGTGGATGCCGGACTCGGAACCGGCGCGTCGGCGGGCGACGCGCTCGGCGCTGCCGCGGTGGAGCAGGCCGCGATCGCGATGGCGAGCGCCGGCACGAGGAGGACGATGGATCGTTTCATGACTGATGACTTCCCTTCAGGCTTTGGATTGGATCTGGTGTCGGGTCGGGTTGACTCGACTGGCAACAGTATTTAGCACTAAATCCATCCTGTCAAGCGAGGATCTTCCGGCCGCTCGTCCTCCATCGGGGCCGAGCTCACGGTTCCGGGGGTTCGGGGGCCGAAGGCGTCATCCTGGCGATGGCCGACTTCACCGGCGGCTTCGGCCGGACCTATGCCCTGCGATGCTCGAGTGCGCGGCCTGCGGCCGCCGGCTCGTCGGCGACAAGACCGTTATCGCCACCTCGAGGCATGCGAGCCGTTCGTGGGCCGCCCGTCCAAGCGGTGGGCAGGTGCGCGGCCGACATCGCCAATCCCAGGGCAGAGAGCTACGGCCGTGACGTATACGAAGCGATCGTTGCGTTCATCCTCGAGCGGGTCCGCCCTGGCGCCAAGGACGTCGATCACGCCGCCGACGCGTTGCGCGCGGTGCCGGTGCCCGATCAGCGTCGACTCGCTCGGAACGAAGAGGAACGCGACCGAGCCTTCGCCGAACTATCGGCGGGACCGCGACCTGCGCGACCTCGACACGGCGGAGGCCGAGACCCACGGCGATCGCGAACGACCCGGGCTCACTCCCGACGAGGCTCGTCGGTACTTGGAGAATCTGCCCGCCTGGTGGGCCGACGCCGACCCGACGAGCAACGCGCCTTGGCGACGACACTCTTCGCGCGGATCCGGGTACTCGGAATCCAGTAGGTATCGTTGGAGCCGACGCAGGAGGAGGCGCGGCCACCATCTGGCCGAGGCGTTCGGACCTGATGTCGAAAATGGTCGGGGCGAGAGGATTTGAACCTCCGACCCCATCGTCCCGAACGATGTGCGCTACCAGGCTGCGCTACGCCCCGACCGAGGGTGGCCCGTTTGCAGGGCTTGCGGATGATAGCAAAGGTCCCGCGACCCGGCGCTCATCGATCCCGGGACCCGGTGCGTGGCGCCACCGGGGAGGATGACCAAGGTCCCATCGTGGTCGGGACCTCCGCGAGCCTGACCCGCTCGGGTGCGCGCGCCTAAGGTCGCAGGCAGCGGCGCCGGGGGGATTCTGGCGCCGCTGCTTCATGCCCGGATCCTGCGCGGCGCGAAACCGCAGGGCCGCGTCCAGGCGTACCGTGTTCGTCAGGACCAAGGCCCGGATCATCCCCAGGAGGAATCAGTATGCGAGCCATGCCCGACCGATCGGTCGCCTGGCTGAGCGCCATGGCCTCGGCCGTCGTGATCGTCGCGGCCGCGTGCACGACCGGCGGCGGGGCCTCGTCCGGAGCGGGAGCGGACGGCTCCGCGGCGCCAGGTGCATCGACGGCCGCGTCCGCCGCCGCGAGCTCGGGCGGGGGACGATACGGCGAGGACTACGACGACAGCTACGGCGGCACGGCCACGGCCACGCCCGCGTCCGCATCGGGTGGTGCCGCGAAGGTGCACACGGTCGCGATCGGGAACGGGAGTGACGGCGCCTACCTGACGGGCGAGGACGGCATGACCCTGTATGTCTTCGGGAACGACTCGGCGAATACGAGCACTTGCGATGGCGATTGCGCGGCGACCTGGCCGCCGTTCACGATCGCCAAGGGCGACTCGCTCGAGGGGGCCGGCGGGGTCACGGAGCCGTTGACGACGATCACCCGCTCGGACGGCTCGCTCCAGGTGGCCTATGCGCGATCGCCGCTCTACTACTTCTCGGGCGACAGGGCTCCGGGCGACACGACAGGCCAGGGCAAGGGCGACGTCTGGTTCATCGCCCAGCCGTAGATCGAGCATCCATCGCGGGGCGGCGGCAAGCGGGAGGGCCGCCGCCCTGTTCTAGTCGCTGAGGCCCGCCTCGTGCACCGCGTTCGAGCGGGCACGCTGGTCGGCGCGGATCGGCAACGTGCCGAGCGCCGCCAACACGAAGGCGACGGCCATCAGCCCGAAGACGATCGGCACGCCCGCCGCCTCACCGGCGACGTCGATGACCACCCCGTAGACCGCGACCCAGAGTGAACCGACGCCGAACGCCACCGTGAAGTAGAGCGCGTACGAGGCGTCGCGGATCGAGGGCGGGGCGATGTCCGCCAGGAGCGCCTGGAGTTGCGGGCTCTCCGCGAAGCTGAAGAGCCCCATCAGCACGATCCCCGCCCACAGACCGACGAGCGACGACCCGGCGAGCAGGAAGACGACGAATCCGAGCGCGCCGCCGAGGTAGACGCCGACGATGACGGGCTTGCGCCCCACCCGGTCCGACAGCCAGCCCGCGATCAATGGGACCGGCACCGAGAAGACGATGAGGGCGCCGTACATGAAGCCCGACGTCGCTTCGTCGAGGCCGATCACCTTGGTCAGGTAGATCAGGGCGAACAGGTTGACGACGCCGAGACCACGGCCGCCGCCGCCGAGCGCCGAGGTCAGGTACAGCCAGCGCAGGTCGCGGTCGTGCAGGATCCGTCCGAACGCGGACCGGACGCTGCCGCCGGCGCGCGCCGCGGCCTGGTCCGTGCCGCGCTCCCGCACGAAGAGCAGGATCGCGATCGCGATGGGGATGGCCGGCAGCCCGAGGATGAGCGAGGCGCCACGCCAGTCGAATGCGGCGATCAGCGGGACGCCGATCAGCGCCACGATCACCGTGCCGACGTTACCGCCCGCGATGTGGGCGCTGATCGCGAACCCCCGCCGCTCCGTGGGGAACTGCTCCGCGAGGAGGCCGTTCCCGACCGGGTGCTGTGGCGAGCCGCCGATCCGCCAGATGACGTTGGGGATCGCGAAGGTGATGAAGTTCGTCGCGAGCGACTGGAGCGCGATGCCGCCGCCGAACAGGATCCCGCCGGCCCCGAGCAGGCGGCGGCGGGAGACGACCCGGGTGAGCGCCGCGTAGCTGAGCTGCACGAGACCGGACGCGAACGAGCCGATCGCGGCCAGGAAGGCGACCGCCTCCACGCCGACCCCGAACTCGTCGATGATCTTGAGGAAGATCAGCGGCAGCAGCACCGCCTGGGCATGGTTGATGGCGTGCGCGATCGAGAGGAGACCGAGCGAGCGATTCGGGTGGATGTCGGGGACGGCCTCCATGCGGCTATCGTGCCGCATCGTTGGCCTACCCCGTTGGGCCAACGCGACGCCGGCCCGGCGAGTGCCCACGGAATCAGCGCTTCTTGTGGGGTACCTCGTAAAGGTCCTCGCGCGGGTCGTTACGGCCGTCGCCGGACGCGCCCGCATGATGGCCCTTCGGCATGATGTACAGGATCATGAGCGCGATCGGGCCGAGGACGAGGCCGAGCAGCCCCCAGACCCATGCCCGTCGGCGGAATTTCGGTGCGGCTCGGTACGCGTAGATCGCGCATACGACCCAGACGACTGCCCCGAGCAGGAACAGTCCCGTTCCCGTGAAGAAGACTTCCATCAGAACGCCAACGATACGGGTTTACCGCAGCGCCCGGGAGCCGAAGACGACGCGCACGGAGAACGCCCGGCCGTGGGAGTCCCGGCCGGGCGTTGAGATCGAGCGAGTGTCGGGCCCTGCCGGGCCGACGGTTCGTCAGAACTGGAAGAGCAGCTCCCGGTACTTCGGCAGCGGCCAGAGGTCGTCGGCCACGAGCGTCTCGAGCTCGTCGGCGACCTCGCGCAGCGTGTTCTGCGCCGGGATGACGTGGTCGACGAAGGCGCGGGCCTCCTTCTGCACCGAACCGGCCCCGTGAGCCTTGTGCTGCGCGTGTTCGAGCGCGTCGATGGCATCGACGAGTGAATCGGCGAGACCGGAGACCTTCTCGCAGACGGCGTTGATGCCGCGCGACGACGGCGCCGCGGTCAGCTGGCCGAGGTACTGCGCGGTCGCGGGCAGGATCATCGTCCTGGCCATGTCGAGGGCGCAGCTCGCCTCGATGTTGCTGACCTTGACGTAGCGTTCCCAGTTGATCTCGACGCGCGAGGCCAGCTCGCGCTCGGACAGGACGCCGAACGACGAGAACAGCTTCTTGGCCTTGGCCGTGGTCAGCGACGGCAGGGCGTCGACGGTCGTGCGGTTGTTCGGCAGGCCGCGCTTGGCCGCCTCGGCATGCCATTCCTCGGAGTAGCCGTTGCCCTCGAAGAGGACCTGCTTGTTGGCCCCGACGACCTTCGAGAGGATGATGGTCAGTCCCTTGAAATCACCCGCCTTGAGCTTCTCGAGCTCATCGGCGAGCTGGGCCAGCGAGTCGGCCACGGCCGTGTTCAGCACGGTCTGCGGCCAGTAGATCGGCGCGGACGAGCCCACAGCCCGGAACTCGAACTTGTTGCCCGTGAACGCGAACGGCGAGGTCCGGTTGCGGTCGGTGGCGTCCTTGGGGAGCACCGGCAAGGAGGTCACCCCGAGATCGGCCGAGCCGCCTTTCTTGGAGCCCGAGGTCGCGCCCTTGCCCAGTTGCTCGACGACGTCCTCGAGCTGCGAGCCGAGGAAGATCGACATGATCGCGGGTGGCGCCTCGTTGGCCCCGAGGCGGAAGTCCTGGCCGGCGTCCGCGATGCTCGCCCGGAGCAGGTCGGCATGCTCGTTGACGGCACGGATGACGGCCACGAGGAACGCGAGGAACTGGGCGTTGGCGTGCGGATCGTTGCCGGGGTCGAGGAGGTTCTCGCCCTCGTCGGTGGCCATCGACCAGTTGTTGTGCTTGCCCGAGCCGTTGATCCCGGCGAACGGCTTCTCGTGGATGAGGAACATCAGCCCATGCTGGCGCGCGATGCGCCGCATCATGCTCATCACGACCATGTTGTGGTCGGAGCCGACCGAGGTGGGCTCGTAGACCGGGGCCATCTCGAACTGGCCCGGGGCCACTTCGTTGTGGCGGGTCTTGGCCGGGATCCCCAGCCGCCACAGCTCCCGATCCAGATCCATCATGAACGCGAGGATGCGGTCGCGGATCGAGCCGAAGTACTGGTCCTCGAGCTCCTGGCCCTTCGGCGACGCGGCGCCGAAGAGGGTGCGGCCGGTCAGGACGAGGTCCGGGCGCTGCTCCGCCAGGCCGCGGTCGACGAGGAAGTACTCCTGCTCGGGGCCGATGTTGGTGAAGACCCGTGTCGCGGTGGCGTTGCCGAACCAACGGAGGACCCGCAGCGCCTGCTTGCCGAGGGCCTCCTGCGACCGAAGCAGCGGGATCTTGTGATCGAGCGCCTCGCCCGTGTACGACACGAACGCCGTCGGGATGGTGAGCGTGACGCCGTTGGGCTCGACCTGGAGGAAGATCGGGCTGGTCACGTCCCACGCGGTGTAGCCGCGAGCCTCGAACGTGGCGCGGATGCCGCCCGACGGGAACGAGCTCGCGTCGGGCTCGCCCTGGACGAGGTTCCGTCCCGAGAACTCCGCGATCGTCCGCCCCTCACCCGTCGGGTTCAGGAAGGAGTCGTGCTTCTCGGCTGTCGAGCCCGTCATCGGGATGAACCAGTGCGTGTAGTGGGTGGCGCCATGCGCCATCGCCCACTCCTTCACGCCATGCGCGACCGCGTCGATGATCGCCGGGTCGAACGGCTCGTTGCCCTCGATCGTGCGACGCAGCTTCCGGAAGATCGGCTTGGCGAGGTACTGGCGCTGCGCATCCTCGTGGAACACGTACTGGCCATAGATGTCCTGGCCGGCCTGTCCGAGGTGGTCCTGCGTGGAAGCGACCTTGTGGGTCGCGATCGAGGCGATGGCCGTCTGACGTGCGGTCATGGGTCTCCTGTCGCTGCCTTCGCTTGCTTGATCCCGCACGGGAACGCGCGGTTCCCACGTCCCTGCTCACGGTACCAGCGGACCGGGTTGCGGTTCAGCGTCAGCGGGTCGGGAACTTCGTTGTGCATCGTGAACAACGATGCACCGAGATGGAACGCGGCGTCCGAGGACCGGCCCGTCCCGGCCGGGCGGTCAGGTCGTTGCGCGGGCCGCGACGAGATCGTCGAGCAGCCGGCCGAATTCACGCTCGACGTCCACGTAGCGATCGGAGCGCCAGACGATCCCGAGCCGGCCGTCCCGTGTCAGCCGGGTCCAGACCCGTCGGCGCGGCCGGTAGAACGTGATCGTGATGCCGGCGATCAGGCTCGCGAACGCGAGCCACACGATGCCCTGGCCCGGGTCGTGCTTGGCGATCAGGAGCGTGTACTCGCTGAAGTCCTTGAGCTCGATGGTGATCCCGAGCTCGTCGGAGATCCGGGTGTCGCCTTTCGCGAGCGTGGTCGGCGCGAAGTTCTCCACGATCGGCGAGCCGTCGGCCGCCTCACCCGTCACGCGATACGGCAGGACGACGACCTGCCCGACGCCCGCCGCGGTCTTGTCGAGCAACAGCTGCAGGCCGATGTCGCGACCGGGGACCGACAGGATGCCGTAAGGCCGGTCGTCGGCCGCATCGGTCATGGGCACCGCCGCGTCCCAGAGGGGCTTGCCCTCCGCGTCGAGGACGAGGAGGTGGGGCGCCGGCCCGAACCCGTTCTGGTGGAACGTGTAGCCCCCGACCGAGAGCGGGTCGTTGACCCGGATCGTCTTGCGGGCGATCTCCTGGCCGTCGCGGTACACCGCGAGATCGGTGGTGAAGTCGGACGCCTGGCCGGATTCGAAGCCGGGGGCCTCGAAGTCGAGGTTCTTGACGAGCAGCAGGCCGGGCGTGCCGATCGGCTGGACCGTGAGCGACTCGCCCTCCGGGACGACGAGGCCCTGTTCGTCGCCCAGTCGCGAGGTGACGGCGGCGGCGAGCAGGAACAGGACGAGCCCGGTATGGGTGAAGAGCGTCGCCATCTTCGTGTACTGGTGCCGGTCGCCGTAGAGGTACGCCGATCCGTCATCGGTGGTCGCCTCGCGAACCCGGAACCCGTGCCGGCGCAGGACGCCGCGGACGCCATCGGCGGAGACGCCGGACATCTCCGCGCGGTCGGGCAGCCGTGGGTCGAAATAGGGCTCCGGCTGGGCCACCCGGATCTCCGACACCCCGCGCCACAGCTTGGGGGTCCGGTCGAGCGTACAGACGACGATCGAGATGACCAGGATCGTCAGCCCGGCACTGAACCAGATCGAGCGGAACATCGAGAAGACGCTCAGCCGTTCGAGGATGTCGACGATCGCGGCGCCGAGGACCGGGTCGTAGCGGGCGTGGATGGCGTCCATCGCCATCGCGTAGTCCCCGGCGGACCGGAACGCGAAGTCGGGCAGCTGGCGGATCGTCATCCCGACCACGGCAAGCAGCGCGAGAACGATGATCTGGGCGACCGCGAAGTCGACCGAGGTCAACAGGCGCCACAACCCCATCCCGACGCGAGCCAGGGGGTTCTGACCGACTGGACGGGTCGAGGCGGCCGAGACGACCGCCGGTGTCGCGATGTCGGGCTCCTAGGAGACGGCCGAGGTCGCTGCCGGCTCGCCGGCCGGCGTGTCGCTGGCGGAGATCACGCCCGCGGTAGCCGCGCCCGCCGCGGCGAGGGCCGCGCTGAAGTCCGCCTCGAGGTCTTCGACGTCCTCGAGCCCGACCGAGACCCGCAACAGGCCCGGCGTGATGCCCGCCTCGAGCAGCTGGGCCTCGGAAAGCTGGCGTTGTGAGGTCGACGGCGGATGGACGACCATCGTGTGCACGCTCCCCAGCGACGCGGTGAGCTCGGGCAGGCTGAGGTGGTCGATCATCGCCCGACCGGCCTCGCGGCCACCTTCGACCTCGAAGGCGAGCATCCCACCGCCCGCCCCGGACCGGAACTGGCGCTGGGCGACCGCGTGCTGCGGATGGCTCGGGAGACCTGGGTACAAGACGCTGCGCACGCCGTCCTGACGCTCGAGCCACGCCGCGAGTGCCGCAGCACTTCGGCTGTGCCGCTCGGCCCGGACCGCGAGCGTCAGGATCCCGCGCAGGACGAGGAACGCCTCCAGCGGCCCGAGCGTCGCGCCGGTCTCGATCTGGACCCGCTCGACCTCGGCGATCAGGGCCTTCGGCCCGGCCACGACGCCCGCGATGAGGTCGCTGTGGCCGCCGAGGAACTTGGTCGCGGACTCGACGACGAGGTCGGCGCCCAGCTCGAGGGGTCGGCAGACATAGGGGCTCGCGAAGGTGTTGTCGACGATGTAGGTCGCACCGTGGCGGTGGGCCAGATCGGCGAGCGCGGCGTGGTCGCTGACGAAGGTCGTCGGATTCGCGATCGTCTCCGCGTACAGGACCCGGGTCGGTCGTGCGGCGAGCGCCGCGCCGACGGCCTCGAGATCGGTCATGTCGACGATGTCGACCTCGACGCCGAAGCCGCCGAACGTCCCAAGGAGCTGGGTCCGCGTCGAGCCGTACACCGCGACCGGCGCCACGATCCGATCGCCCGCCCGGAGTCGGGACGCCAGGGCCGCGTAGATGGCGCCCATCCCGGATGCGAGGGCCACCCCGGCCTCGCCGCCGGCCAGCTCGGCGTAGGCGGCCCCGAGCGCGCTCGTCGTGGGGTTGGCGATGCGGCTGTAGGCGAACCCGGCGCGCGGGTCGCCGGCGACCCGGCCGAGCTCGTCCGCGTCGGCCGAGGCGAAGGTCGCGGTCTGGTAGATCGGCACGCTCGTCGGGGTCTGGCCCGGTCGCGGGATCCGCGAGGCCGCCCGGATGGCGCGAGTGGAGAAGCCGCGGGCGCTCGGCGCCGGCTGCGACTCAGGGTCCTTCACGGCTCGGATGCTACACCGGACCACACGAGGAGGGCCCTAGGTGCGCTCCAGGGGCATCGGGATGCCGGTCACGCGGTCCTTGCCGGCCCGCTTGGAGGCGTACATCGCACCGTCCGCGCTGATCATCAGCTCGTCGACGGTGCGGCCGTCGTCGGGGAAACTGACCACGCCGACCGACAGGGACGGCTGCGGGCTGCCGGGCGGCATGCCGAGCTGCATGCCGCGGACACCGAGCCGGATCTTCTCGGCCAGGACGAACGCGCCGGTCGGGTCGGTCTCGGGGAGGAGCACGACGAATTCGTCGCCGCCGTAGCGGGCCGCGGTATCGAGCTTGCGGACGCCGGACGCGATGACCTCGCCGACGCCATGGAGGACGCGGTCGCCGTGGAAGTGGCCGAACCGATCGTTGACCGCCTTGAGCTCGTCGAGGTCCATCATCAGCAGGCAGAACCCGCGGCCGGAACGGGCCGAGCGGGTGATCTCGCGCTCGATCGCGGCGAAGAAGAACGTTCGGTTGAAGAGCCCGGTCAACGGGTCGATCGTCGAGAGCCGGATGGCCGCATCGCGTGTCCGGCGCTGTTCGCGGGCGATGACCATCGCGACATACGCGAGCAGGATCAGCGCTGTCAGGTTGACCCCGATGATCGCCTGTGCCATCGGACCCATGCTGTTCGGCGGCGAGCCCACCAGCACCCCGGTCAGGTAGCCGAGGGCCGCGACGACCGTCAGCCCGACCGTCACGGGCGACGAGACCACGAGGGCCGCGCCCGCGACGATGAGCGGGAACGTGAAGAAGAACGGGCTCTCGACCCCGCCCGTCAACGCGACGAGGAACGTCGCGGCCGTGAGTGCGACGGAGCCCTCCACGACGAACCTGCCTGGCCCGAGGGCGTCGGAGGGCAGCAGGTCGTGGACGACGATCACGAACAGGCCGGCCAGCGCGAGCAACACGAGGATCGCCGCCTGGGTCTCGGGCCACAGCCCGGTCACCGCGATGATCGTCGCGGTCGCCATGAGGAAGACCCAGCTGACGATGCGCACGACACGGTCGTAGGCAGGTCGGGCGTCGGGGTCCATCGGGTCGCCGATGAGGCCGCTGACCACCGACTCTTCGGTCATCCGCGCGTCGGCCGCCGGGTCCACGACCGCGGTCCCACTCTTGCGCCGGCGCCCGGAAAAGGACGGCCAGATCAAGGCGGCCATCAACAAGAGGTTGGCAACGACCGCCACCACGATGAGGCCCAGGATCCCCTCGACCGGCAGCACGGGACGACTCCGACTAATCGGACAGGGCGTGATACGGGGGTGCGCCCTCTCCGCAGGCATCTTAGCCGCTCTCCCCGTCGGCTCCCGAAACGGTGACGGGTCCCGGTGCGAGTGCGCACCGGCTGGTGGGATGGCGCCTAGCGCGCGCCCCACTGATAGGTCTGCTTGACCAGCCGAAGGTAGACGAAGGTCTCGGTCTCGCGGACGCCGTCGATCGCCCGGAGTCGCTCCGCGAGGAAGCGCAGGAGCGCCTCGTTGTCCTCGCAGACGGTCTCGATCAGCAGGTCGTAGGTTCCCGCGGTGATGACGACGTAGTCGACCTCGGGCATCGCCGCGAGCTCCTCGGCGACCGCGACCAGGCGGTCGCTCTGGCAGCGGACCCCGACCATGGCCATCTGGTGGAAACCGAGCTTGAGCGGGTCGGTGACCCCGACGACCTGGAGGATGCCGCGTTCGATGAGCCGGTTCGTGCGGGCGCGGACGGCGGCTTCGGACACGCCGAGCTCAAGCGCGATCTGGGTGAAGGGGCGGCGCCCATCGGCCTGGAGGTGTTCGATGATGCGCTTGTCGAGCGGCGAGACCTCTTCCTGCCGGCCGGTGGTAGCCCGCGGGCGGGCGGGTCGGCCAGGGGCGGTCATGGCGTTGGCGACTCCGAGCTCATGGCGCTGGCTTCTCCGTGCTGGCGGCCGCCTTTGGCATGGTGACCGGGACGATCGTGCGCGCCTTCAGCGGCGAGAGCAATGGGTCGATGACCTGGACCAGGGACCCCACCGAGGCGAGCGAGCGACCCTCGATCTTCTTCGGACGGCCCCCGCTCGTGGGACCCCACTCGATGAGGATGTTGAGACCGATGAACGCGATGGGCGGTTCACCTGGGCCCGGCTTCATTCCGCTCTTCCATGGCTTGGCCTTGGCGAGGGCCTTGGTGGAACTGTACTCGCTCACGACCAGCGGCCAGTCCTCGAATGTCGCGATGATGCGCCTGATGGGCTCGCGACCGCCGACGCCGGAACCGGCCGTGCTCGCGACGACCGTGAAACCGGCCTTGTTGAGGGCCCGGAAGATGGCGTCGGCGGCGGCTGGCTCGGTCAGGTGGACCGGCGGCGGGCTGGGTGAGGCCGTGGGAACAGGCGTCGCCGGGCGCGGCGACGGGGACGGCGCTCCGCCACCGCACGCCGTGGCCAGCGCACAGGCGATGACGAGGAGTGCGAGCGGTCGGCGTCGCCCCCGAGGCGAACGATTCGAATCTCGCATGGCGATCAGAACGCTAGCACGCAGTTCGCGCCGCGCAGACCCTGACGATTCTCCCACTCGGCCGCCGCCAGTCAGCCGCGATCGAGCTCCTTGAGCACGAGGGCGACCGAGCCGATCGAGTCCACGGTGATGGGGTCGAGGACCAGTTGCACGTGTGAGATGCCGGCACGAGCGTAGTCCCGCAGATGCTCGGCCACCTGGTCGGGTGGGCCTTCGAGGGGCGGCGGGCCGGCCTGCGCATACTCACCCTGGATCCGCCCGGTGCCGCCGGGTCCGCGCACGAGGACGGCGACCGTGCGCTCGATCGCGGCGGGGTCGCGCCCGACGTCGCGGCACGCACTGTCGACGATCTCGCGGAGGCGAGGGATGCCGTCGGGCCGATTGCCGATGTCGGCGAACCATGAATTCCAGGCGTCGGCGTGCGGCATCGTCACGCGCAGCATCCGCGGCCCGTTGGACCCGATGAGCAACGGCGGCCCGGCGGGCCGCGGCCCACGCGGCAGCAGTTCGCAATCGCGTGCCTGGTAGAAACGGCCATCGAAGTCGATGGCGCCGTCGTGCAGGAGCGTGCGGATGATCGTGAACGCCTCCTCGAACCGATCCACGCGGTGGTCGTACGGGAAGCCGAACGCGCGGAACTCCGTCTCGTTCCAGCCCGCGCCAAGGCCGAGGATGAACCGCCCGCCGCTGATCTCGTCGATCGTCGCGGCCTGCTTGGCGAGCAGGGCCGGGTTGTGGAAGTTCGTGCAGGCGACCAGCGGCCCGAACTCGACGCGCGACGTCACCGCGGCAACGCCGGCCATGAGCGTCCAGGCCTCCCAGGGACCTCGCGACGGGCGGTCGGGCCAGCGGTAGAGGAGATGTTCGCCAAGCCAGATGGAATCGAAGCCCAGGTCCTCGATGGCCCGGATCATGTCGAGCAGCTCAGGCCAGCGCACCTCGCGCTCGACCTCCGGGAGCTGGACCCCGACCTTGAGCGGACGCCCTCCAGTCACCTCGTCAGGCGGGCGTCGCGACGGCGGCTGCGATGGCGCGCAGGTGCTCGGGCGTGCTCCCGCAGCAGCCGCCGAGGATCGTGGCGCCCGCGTCGCGCATTGCCAGGACCTGGGACGCCATCGTCTCGGGATCGGCGCGGTAGACGGCGCGCATGTCGACGAGCTCGGGCATCCCGGCGTTCGACTTGGCGACGAGGACGACGTCCGGTCTGGCCGCGTGCATCTTCGCGATGACCGGGATGAGCTCGTCCGGGCCATTGCCACAGTTGCCGCCGACGGCATCGGCGCCCCAGCCCGCGAGGGCTTCGACGGCTTCCTCCGGTGTGACCCCCATCATCGTGTGACCGCGCGTGTCGAAGGTCATCGTGGCCACGAGCGCGATCCCGGGCGAAGCCTGTCGGACGCCCTCGATGGCGGCCTTGATCTCGGAGAGGTCGGACATCGTCTCGATCCAGATGAGATCGACGCCGCCGGCGATCAGCGAGGCGGCCTGCTCGCGGAAGATGTCGACCGCCTCGCCGTAGGCGAGCGTCCCGAGCGGCTCCACGATCTCGCCGGACGGCCCGATGTCGCCGGCCACGAGGGCATGCCCGCCGGCCGCGTCGACCTCGGCGCGAAGCAGGATCGCCGCCGTTCGATTGAGCTCATCGACGCGATCGCCGTGGCCGCTGAGGCGGAGCCGCGCCCGGTTCCCACCGAACGTATTGGTGAGCAGGATCTGCGATCCGGCCTCCACGTAGCCGCGCTGGATGCGCCGGATCACGTCGGGGTGGACGAGGTTCCAGACCTCGGGCGGATCGCCGAACTGGAGACCGTTCGCGAACAACATCGTGCCCATCGCCCCGTCGGCGATGATCGGCCCGCCGCGGGCGAGGAGCGCCCGGAACTTCGCACTCGCCGCGCCGCCGTCGACGGCGAGGCGTGTGGCGCGATCGGGGAACGCGGCGTGGTCGACCTCGATCGTCGGACGGGGCGATCCGTGCCCGTTCCCGTTCGAGTCGCGCGCGGCGGCGGCCTCTTCGAGTCGCCGGGTCCTGGTGCCGCGTCGGATGCCATCCATGGCTCGCATGATAGTCTCCGGCGATGCATCGCCACGACCGGCCGACCACCGCCGCCCGATCGCAGCAGCGGCCCGCGAGGGCCCGCTCGAGCTGATGCGCTGCGCCCGAAACGGGCGCCGACGACCACATCGAGAGGCACACCCTCAGCACGGTGCTGAGGGTGTTTTCATGTTCCCCAGGAGGCACCCCATGGATCCCGCGCTCCTTGCCAAGGGCTTCACGCTCGGCTTCGTCATCGCGGCGGCCGTCGGCCCGATCTCCCTGCTCGTCATCCGCCGGACGCTGGCGGAGGGCCGGGTGATCGGGCTCGCGTCCGGTCTGGGCGTGGCCACCGCCGACGCGACGTACGGTGCCATCGCGGCGTTCGGGCTGACGGCCATCACCGACCTCCTCGTCGGTGGAGGTCAGGTGCTTGGCCTGATCGGCGGGATCTTCCTGCTGTGGCTCGCCTGGAAGACGATCCGTGCCGAGCCCGGTACCGCGGCCACCGTGACCGAACGGCGGGGCGGGCTGGCCGGCGCGTACCTGTCGATCCTGGGCCTGACCCTGACGAACCCGATGACGATCCTCTCGTTCGGGGCCCTGTTCGCGGGTCTCGGTGTCACCGGGGAGGACCTGCGCGAGTCGGCCACCATCACGCTCGGCGTGTTCCTCGGATCGGCGGCGTGGTGGGTCGTGCTGACCACGGCCGTGGGGGCGCTCCGGTCGCGGTTGACCGAGCGCTGGATGCGGGCGATCAATGTCGTTTCCGGGCTCGTGATCGGCGCTTTCGCGGTGCTGGCGATCGCGGTGGCGATGGGGGGCTGACAGCCGTCCCCCGCGAACGGGGTTGCGGCCACCCAATTCTGCTGCCAAGAATCCGGGCATGCCCCTGACCGCCGGGCAGCTCAACCGGGCCACGCTCGGCCGACAGCTGCTCCTTCGCCGCGAACGACTCGACGTCCCTGACGCCGTCCGCCGCCTGCTCGCACTGCAGGCACAGGAGCCGGCGTCGCCGTATCTGGCGCTGTGGAACCGGCTCGCCGAATTCGACCCGGCCGACCTCGACTCGGCCTTCGCCGACCGCACGGTCGTCAAGGCGTCGCTGATCCGGCTCACGTTGCATGCCGTTCACGTCGAGGACTATCCGACCATCCACGACGCGATGGTGCGCCGGCTCCGAGGCTCACGCCTGGACGACGACCGGTTCACGGAGAGTGGGTCGTCGGTCGACGACGTGGACGCCTTCCTTCCCCACCTGCTCGACTTCCTGGAACTTCCGCACACCAAGGCCGAGATCGAGGGTGAGATCGAAGCCCACTTCGGCGAGCCCCGGCCCCGGGCGTGGTGGGCTCTTCGGTCATTCGCGCCACTGCATCACGCGCCGACCGGCGGTCCCTGGTCGTTCGGTCCGCGACAGTCGTTCGTCGCCGCCGGTCGCATGTCGGGTCGCGGGTCACCCGACGAGTCCGAGCCTTGGCTCGTCCGCCGCTATCTCGAGGCGTTCGGTCCCGCCTCCGCACAGGACGTCGCGCAGTTCACGATCCTCCGACGCCCGGCCGTAGCCGAGGCTTTGCGCTTCCTCGCCGACGAGATCGAGGAGGTGGAGGGCCCCGGTGGGACGAGGTTCTACGATGTGCCCGGTGGGCTGCTCCCGGCCGAGGACACGCCGGCTCCCCCGAAGCTGCTGCCGATGTGGGACAGCGTCCTGCTGGCATATGCGGACCGCAGCCGGGTGATCCCGCCGGACTACCGCAAGCTGGTCATCCGCATCAACGGCGACTGCCTGCCGACGCTCCTGGTCGACGGCTACGTGGCGGGTGTGTGGCGACCGGTCGAGGGCGGCATCGAAGCAAGCGCGTTCCACCGGCTGTCCGACGAGGCGTGGAGTGGGCTCGAGACGGAAGCCCGTGCGCTCGTCGCGTTCCTGGCTGAGCGTGATCCCGCCGTCTATCGACGGTATGCCCACTGGTGGGCCAAGCTGCCGGACGCCGAGGTTCGGCTCTTACCGGGCTAGGCGGCGGCCGCCGGTGTGGTCGGGGAGGCGGGACTCGAACCCGCGATCTCGTGCTCCCAAAGCACGTGCGTTGCCAACTACGCCACTCCCCGCCGAGCGGCCATCATAGGCCACCGGCCGTTCAGCGCCGCGGGTCGGAGGCGGCGCGCGCTGGCCTGGCGCGGGAGGGCGCGGACGGGCTCGTCCCCACCGCCTGGTGCTTCCGACGGGCGTCCAGATAGATGTTCATCAGGTGCCGGACTTGTTCCTCGTCCAGCAGTTCGTCCGCCCTGAGGGCCAACTCCACCCTTCTCGCCGGGAAGACCGTTTCCTCCGCGTTGCGTTGGAAGTAATCGGCCGTATCGGGCTCAGCTTGCTCCCCTTGCACCTGCCTGAGGGCTCCGGCGAGCTTCGTCGCGGTCGTGAGCGACGGCCGTCGATCGTGCCCGAGCAGCCGTGAGATGGTGGAGTGGTCGATCCCGGCGAGGGCCGCGAGCTGACGCTGGCTCATGCGACGCTCGCGCATCTGCCGGCGGAGCCAGATGTTGAACACTGTCGCGCTGGCCCACCCGCCGCCGACGCGTCCGAACTCGATGGCGACCGCCACGCCGCTTGGAGCATGGCTCGTAGCCACAAGTCCCGCCGCGAGCCCGGCCCCGGCGGCGACCGCCGAATGGAGAGCCATCGCGTGGGTTGGTACATCGGACCCGCTATCCAGCGGTTTCGTCGCCCTGGTGCTCACGATCGCGGTGACGGTCTTCGACGCGGTTTGCGCCGGATCGTCAGCGACGGGCGGGACGCGCTTGGGCGACCGATGACTCGATGGGACCGGCGGGGCCGGCTCAGCGACGGACGGGTCGGAGTCAGCCGGATCAGCGATGATGGTGGCCGTGTCAGGAACCGGCGGTTCGATCGAACCCGACTCCGGCGGGCCGATCGGGGCCGGCTCAACGGCCTCGGCGGGAGGCGGCTCTGCCGCGACCGGAGGATCGATCCGCGGCTCGCCGTCCTCCACCGTGTCGGCGGGTGGCGGGTCGGTCGGGGCCGGCTCGACGGGGTCCGCGGGAGGCGGCTCTGCCGCGACCGGAGGATCCATCGGCGGCTCGACGGCCCCCAACGTGTCGGCGGGTGGCGGGTCGGTCGGGGCCGGCTCGACGGGGTCCGCGGAAGGCGGCTCCACCGCGACCGGAGGATCCATCGGCGCTGGCGGGTCGGTCGGTGGCAGGTCGGTCGTTGGCGGATCGATCGGTTGCGGGTCGGTCGGTGGATCGGGCGGCGGTGGCTCCTCAACGAGATCGGTCGGAGACAGATCGACGTCCGCGGGTGACGGGTCGGCGGCCGGGTCATCCGTGTATGCGTGCGTCGGCATGACCGTGCGCGCGGTGAGCACGAAGGCGAAGATCGATGCGACGGCGACCAGCCGGAGGACGCGGAGTGCCACAGTCGCAGCATCGTACTTCACGCGGCGCTGCGGGGGAGGCTGTCTCGACGCTGGAACCTCGAATCGAAGGAGCGGCCTGTCGACGATCGTCGCCCGCGCCTCCGCCGCCGTGGTCGCACCTCGCTCTCGAAGGATCGACTCTAGCCCCAGGGCGTCGGCGAAGCGTCTCGGAGGCTCGCTTCGGTTCTGTTTCGATGCCCCTGTCCGATCCACGGGACTCACGGGATCGATAGGGACCAAGGTCCACCCGATGCCAAGGTCATCGGCGGGCAGCCGACCTTCGTTCAGCGCCGCGAACGGGCCGACGACCTCCGGCGAGAACCGTGCAGTGGGCTGACCTCGAGCTCTGGCACGCGCACCTGGGTGAGGATCGCCCGGATCTCGGCACCCATCGGGCGGCCGATGGGCGTCCGCTCGAGCCACAGCAGGTAATCCGGGTCGTGGACGGCAAGCTGGCCGAACGACCAGCCCGCATAACGGCCGAAGTCGAGCACGGTCCCGTAGGCGCGTCCGACCGGTGGGGGTGGCGGTGGCTGTCGTCCGTTCTGGGCGAACGCGCTGGCGGCCGGCCAGCGCTGCTCGAGGTCGTACGCGGCTCGCCGTTCCGGGTCGCGCAGGATCCCCCAAGCCTTGTTGATGGCCATCATGCGACGCTCGTCGCCGCCGGCGTCTGGGTGATATCGACGTGCCCGAGCGCGATAGCCGTGCCGGATCGCGCTCATGTCCGCGTCCGACGCGACACCGAGGACGCGGTAGAGGTCGATCCTTGGGGAGGTCATGGTGTGCAGCGAGGCCGATCGCGCAGACGCGTCGCGCCGCTAGAGCTCCGTCCAGCCCGGGATCGTGCCCGGCTGGAGCGCTGGCTCGCTGCTCACCGTCGTTGCGCCTGCCATGAGCCTCCTGGCGGGTCGTGCCCGCGTCATCTCGGCCCGCCATGGGCCTCGCTTCTCGGTCGACTCGATCATCGTCCTGGACGGCCGCCAGGGGTGACATCCGATGGTCCGGGGCAAACGGAGCCCATCGCACCACACCGCACCGATCTCCACCGCTCGTCCCTCCTCCTCATCGAACGCCCTCGGACGTCACCTGCCCTAGACTCGACAATGGACATAGGGGGTGTGGGGTGGGTCTGTTCAAGCGAAAGACGACGCGCCGGCAGGAGGCGGAGGCCGAGGCGAACCCGCGTTCGCAGGCACATCCGATGCCGGTCGAGCCGCCGCCGGCGGCACCGGTCGAAGCGAGTCCCGAGACGCGGCCGCGCCGGGACCCTGTGCCGGTCATGGCGGTCACCGAGCTCCCGAGTCCCACCGCCCTAACGGTCGTCCCCTCGCGACCGACCCACGCCGCGTCGACCGAGGAGCACCCGTATGACCGGCTCGATTGCCCGGCCTGCGGGACGATCTTCCGCGACCTGCCCGATGCCCGCGTCGACTGCCCGGCATGCGGCGCGACGGTCGACGTGCTGACCTGCCCGGAAGGCGTCCGCCACCTGCTGACCGCGGCTGACCTCGCGTCGTTCGACCACGACTGGGACGCCCTCCATGCGACTCGCCGGCGCGAAGAGGCGCAGCGACGGAACGCGGCCGCCCTCGAGGCCCGCCGGGCGGCGCTGGCCTCGTATGGCGCGCTCGGCGTCCGGCTCGTCGAGCTGCGAACGGCGCCGGGGGCCTGCCCGGCATGCCTCGCGGCGGCGGGCCATCCCTTCCGGCCTCGGGCAGCCCCCGGACTCCCGATCGCCGGCTGCGAGCACGAAGTCTGCCGCTGTGAGTACGTGCCCGCGCGACCATCGGCGACCCGTCGCTGACGGCCCGTCGCGTCACGCCCGACGCCCTCGGGTCGTCACAGACCAAGACGCCGGGCGATCACTGGCAGGCTGATCGATCGCCCGGCGTCTCCATGCGCCGATCGCCTCAGCCGCGCTAGACTCGACTGCGGCCGCGGGGCGCCGATGCCCCCCAACGAGGACCTCAGCCCGCGTGCATGCCCGCCGGATCCGGCCTGACACCGGACCCACCGACCGTCGCCGCCTCGCTGCGGCCGGCCTGTCGGCAGTGCTCCCGGGGCTCGGCCAGGCGTTCAACGGACGCCGCCGGCTCGCCCTCTGGTTCGTCATCCCGTCGCTGATCTTCCTGGCCGTCGCGCTCCTCGTGCTCCGCCTCCAGTCCCCGACCCGCCTGGCGGCCTGGGCGGTCGCACCGTCCGTGCTGAGCGCGCTCCTGCTCCTGAACCTCGTCGTGATGGTGTGGCGGCTCGCATCGGTCGGTCAGGCGTTCCTCGATACGAGCCGCCCGGGCCCGACCGGCCGTCTCGGGATCGTGGGTGTGGGGCTGATCGCCCTGGTCGTGGCGGCCCCGCATCTCGTCATCTGGCAGTACGGGACGCTCGCGAGCGACATGTTCAAGAGCATCTTCGGCGGCCAGGTCCTGAGCGCGACGGGCCCGAGCGCGCCGCCGCAGGCCCTGACGGAGCGGATCAACGTCCTGCTGCTCGGTGTCGACAACACCGACAAGCGAACGGCGTCTCTGACCGACACGATGATCGTCGCGTCGCTCGACCCGGTCGGTCACACCGTCTCGATGGCCTCGGTGCCGCGTGACCTGGTCAACGTCCCGCTCGGCAACGGCGACGTGTTCGGGCCCAAGCTGAACTCGCTGATGTCGTACGCCGAGCGGCACCCCGACGAGTTCCCGAAGGGCGGCGTCCGGGCGCTCCAGGATGCGGTCGGCGCGCTACTCGATATCGACATCCAGTACTACGCCCAGGTCGACTTCGCGGGGTTCGTCGCGATGGTCGATGCCGTCGGTGGCGTGGATGTGGACGTCAAGAAGCGGATGGTCCGGCCGCGGTACGACGGCTTCGGCCTGGACGGCCAGGGGCTGGCGCTCAAGCCCGGTCTCCAGCACCTGTCCGGAGCCCAGGCGCTCGCCTACGCACGGATCCGCAAGGGACCGGGGGAGAGCGACTTCACGCGGGCGGAGCGCCAGCAACAGATCCTCCTCGCCCTGCGCGACGGGGTCACGAGCACCGGCAGCATCCTGTTCGAGTTGCCGGCGCTGCTCCAGGCGGTCGGCGACAGCGTGAAGACCGATATCCCGGTCGAGCGCCTGCCCGAGTTCGCGGCGATCGCGGACGAGATGTCCGGCAAGCGGTCGGTGGTCCGCGCCGTCATCGGGCACCCGCTCGTGGACGCGAAGCAGACCCAGTACGGGCAATCGCAGGTACCCAACCTCAAGAAGATCCGGGCCGTGGCGGCGACGCTCTTCTCGCCTCCTGGTACGGCGCCCACCCCGTGGCCGACACCGCGGCCGACGAAGGCCCCGAAACCGACACCGACCCCCTGACTCAGGCGTCCGGCGGATCCGACCAGCGCGAGGCGGGCGGCGACCAGCCGGCGAAGCGGGTCAGGAGCGCGTCCAGGTCGGGATCGACCGCGACCAGCGCGCGATGGGGCGGCGCGATGAACCCCTCGGCCACGACCCGGTCGAGCCACGCGAGCAATCCATCCCAGTAGCCGTTCGGGCCGAGCAGGCCGATCGGCTTGGCGTGCAGGTCGAGCTGGCCCCAGGACACCACCTCGGTCAGCTCCTCCAGCGTCCCGAACCCACCGGGCAGGGCGATGAACCCGTCCGACAGGTCGGCCATCATCGCCTTGCGGGCATGGAGCGTGTCGACGACCCGCAGGTCGGTGACGCCCCGGTGGGCCAGCTCCCGTTCGACGAGCCGGCTCGGGATGACACCGATCACCTCGCCGCCGGCCTCGAGCGCGGCATCCGCCACCGCCCCCATCAACCCGACCCGCCCGCCGCCGTAGACGACCCCGATCCCGTGCGCGGCGAGCCCGGCCCCGACGGATCGGGCGAGCGCCATGTACGCGGGGTCGCCGCCGGGACTCGCGCCGCAGAACACGCACAACCGCATGACCACGTTAGAACCCGTGCGCTCGAAGGTGGGGAGTCATCCGCCGGGCGGCGCGGGCCCGGTGCGAGATCGCGTGCTTCTCGGCCGGCGTCCAGAGACCGAGCGTCCGTCCGCCGGGCGGTTCCGAGGCGGGTTCGAAGATCGGGTCGTAGCCGAATCCGCCGGTCCCGAGCGGGGCGACCGCGATCCGCCCGCGACAGGTGCCTCGGGCCAGGGTGACCTCCAGGCCGCCGCGCGGACCGGCCGCATCGGGCAGGGCGAGGGCAAGCACGCACACATACCGGGCCCCGCGTCGCGCCGGCGGGAGCCCCTCGAGGGCGGCAAGGAGCTTGCGGTTGTTGTCGGCGTCGGTGGCGTCCTCACCGGCATAGCGCCGCGTGCGGACGCCGGGACCGCCATCGAGCTCATCGACCTCGAGGCCGGAATCGTCGGCGAGGGTCGGCAGGCCACTCGCGCGTGCCCCGAACCGTGCCTTCAGGGCGGCGTTGGCCTCGAACGTCTGGCCGTCCTCGACCGGGTCGCCGGGGATCCCGCGCTCGTCGAGCGACACCAGCTCGGCGCGGTCGAGATGGAGCAGCTCCCGCAGCTCGCGCAGCTTGTGGGTCGAGCGGGTCGCGACGAGCAGCCGAGGCCGCCCGGTCGCCCGATGGGTCACCGCTTGACGGTGGCGAGGATCGAGGTCTGGGCCTCGAACAGGCGGGCCAGGCCGGCGTCGGCCAGATCGATGAGCGCGTTCGCGGCGGTCCGGTCGAACGGCTTGCCCTCGGCGGTCCCCTGGAGCTCGACGTACGCCCCGTCGTCGGTCCCGACGACGTTGAAATCGACGTCGGCCCGCGAGTCCTCCGAGTAGTCGAGATCGAGGAGGGACGCGCCATCGACGATGCCGACCGAGACGGCCGCGACCTTGCCGACCAGGTGTCGATCCATGCCGTAGGTGATGAGGGCCGCCGCGAGCGCGACGTAGCCGCCGGTGATCGACGCGGTCCGGGTGCCGCCGTCGGCTTGGAGGACGTCGCAGTCGACGGTGATCGTGCGCTCGCCCAGCTTCGTGAGGTCGACGACGCCACGCAACGAGCGCCCGATGAGGCGCTGGATCTCGTGCGTCCGGCCGCCGATGCGGCCCTTCGCGGATTCGCGGTCGGTCCGCTCGGCCGTGGCCCGCGGCAGCATCGAGTATTCCGCGGTGACCCAGCCCGTGCCCTTGCCGCGGAGGTGGGGCGGGACGCGGTCGGCGATGGTCGCCGCGCACAGCACCTGGGTATCGCCCATCGTCACCAGGCATGAGCCCTCGGCCCATTTCTGGACGCCAAGCGTGAAGCTGATCGGACGCAGGTCGCGCGGTCCGCGGCCGTCCGACCGGACTGCCTGCCGGTTGCCGATGGTCATCGTGTCGCCTCCTCGGCCTTTGCCGCATCCCATAGTGCATCGAGCGCCGGGAAGTCGAGGTCCCGCAACGCGACGCCGCGGGCGGCCGCCTGCCGTTCCACGCTGCCGAACCGCCGACGGAACTTCGCGTTGGCCGCGCGCATCGCGGCCTCCGCGTCCACGCCGCGCTTGCGCGCGACATTCACGAGGACGAACAGCAGGTCGCCGAACTCCTCGGCCCAGCCGACCTCGTCGCCGGCATCCTGCGCTTCCCGGAGCTCGTTGGTCTCCTCGACCACCTTGTCCAGCACGCCCTCGAGCGACGGCCAGTCATATCCGAGGTTCGCGGCCCGTTCCTGCATCTCGCGACTCGCGGCGAGACCAGGCAGGGACGAGCTGATCCCCTCGAGGGCGCTTGCCGCGGCCGCCGTCTCGCCGGCATCGGCGCGCTCGTCCGCCTTGATCCGCTCCCACTGGCGGTTGACGTCGGACGCGGTTCGCGCCTCCGCATCGCCGAAGACGTGCGGGTGGCGTCGGACGATCTTCGTCGCGAGTGCGGCCTGCACATCGCTCAGGTCGAACACCCCCTCCTCGGCGGCGAGCTGGGCGTGCAACACGACCTGGAGCAGCAGGTCGCCCAGCTCGCCGGCAAGCTCGGGCGTGGCGCCCGACTCGAGCGCGTCGTAGACCTCGTACGCCTCCTCGAGCAGGTGGTTCCGCAGCGACGCGTGCGTCTGCTCGCGGTCCCACGGACAGCCGTCGGGCTGTCGGAGCCGGTCGCTGATCCACGGCATCGCCCACGGGCCGGCGGCCGCGGCCTCGGGCGCCACGGGTGCCAGGTACATCGGGCCGGCGAGGTCGTCGGCCGTGAGCGCCCCGACCGTCGTGCCCGCCGCCGTCCCGAACCGACCGACGGGATGGTCCGCCGGATAGAGCCGGCCCAGCATGGTGACCGGCTGCCGCCCGAGCGGCGCGTGTCGGCCAGGCAGCGGCCGGATCGGCTCGACGGCGCCGTCGGGTTCCGCCTCGGCCACCCCGCTCGGACGCAACACGCTCAGCGGCACGACCAGGAGCGGTCGCGATGCCTCGATGGGCGTCGCGATCAGGCGCTCCGAGGCGACGATCTGGACGCCGGCAGCCGCATCCAGCCCCCAGCGCAATCGCGCCTCGGCCAGGAGCGCGTCCAGCACCCGGTCGCTCCGCTTACTCGGCCGGAGCGAAGAAGGTGGGATCTCGCTCGATCAGGGCGGCGCTCTTCTTCGCCGTGTACCAGTTCGAGAAGGCGCCGGCCTTGATCTCGTCGGCCTGCTTGCCGTCCGGCGTGCGAACCTCTTCGCTCAGGACCTTGAACAGGTACACGCCGTCGCCGGTGACGTTGACGACGTCGCTGGTCTTGCCGACGGGGGTCGCGAAGATGGCCGTCGAGAGCTGCGTCGGGGAGCTGACCCTTGGCCACGTAGCCGAGGTCGCCGCCACGGCCGGCGGTCTCCGCCTCGGAGTTGTCCCGGGCCAGGGTGGCGAAGTCGGCGCCGCCGTCGGCCGTGGTCTTGAGGCCCTTCAGCCAGGCGTCGTCGGTCGGGCGGTACATGACCTGGATGACGTGCCAGCCGAACGCCGACTTGACCGGCGCGAGCAGGTCGCCCGGCTTGAGACCGGGCTTGAGGATGGCCGCCATGTAGTCCTTGTCCAGGTTGGCCGAGGTCGAATCGAAGTACGGGAGCTTGCCCCCCGTTCCGGTCACGCCACGGGCCGGCGCTTCGTCGCTCTCCGCCCGCGCGATCGCGTCGAACGTCGATGGATCGGCCTGCAGCTTTGCGTACGTCGCGCGCGCCTCGGCCTCGGCCGCCGCCCACGAGGGATCGTCCGCCGGGATCCCGCCTTGCGACGCCGCGGAGGCATCGTCCTTGGGCGCGTAGAGGATGTGACGCGTCTTGATCGAGTCGATCGGCAGTTCGGTCGTCGGCTCGGCGATGTAGATCTCGCTGACCTGGCGCTGCGGGCCGGGCTTGAGGGCGTCGGCGACGACCTTGTCGTCGAGCTTCTGGTGGATCACGTCGCCGGCCACGACGTTTCGATACTTGGCGAGGTCGATCTTGCCGTTCTCGAGCTTGGCGGTGTAGTTCGGGTCGACGACGGCGGGCGCGATCTCCGTCACCCGACCGATCCGGTAGACGCCGTCGGCGCCTTCGACGACCGCGGTCGGCGTCCCGCTGGCTGCCGCGAAGAGCGCGGTGGTGAACGCCTCGTCGATCTGGCCGTCGTCCTTCCGGACCCAACCGAGGTCACCGGCCTGTGGGGCGGTCGAACTGTCGGTCGAGACCGTCCGCGCGACCTCGTCCCAGGCCTTGCCACTCTGCAGGTCGGTCAACGCCGCGTCGGCCTTCGTCTTGGCGGCGGCCTTCTGGGCGGCCGAAGGCTCCACCGCACCGGCGTCCGTCTGCGGCTCGACCTCGATGACCCAGGCGTGGCGCGACTCCGGCGTGGTGGCCTCGGTGATGAGGCGGGCGTCGATGTCCGCGTCGGTGTAGGTGATGCCTTCCTCGGTCGCGAGGGCTGCCTGGAGTTTCGTATCGATGACCCGCTCGAGGGCGATCGAGGCGACCTGCTCCTGCTGCTGCTGGATGATCTGGAGCTGCGATTCGGCCTGGGCGTCGGTAAGGTGTCCGGCAAGCTTCTGCGTGCGGATCCGGCTCTCGGTCTCGCGGAGCCGCCAGCCCTCGATCGCGTAGCGGTCGAGGAACTCGTCCTTGGTGATCGACTTGCCGTTGACGCTGCCGACCGAGGCGAGGTGTTCGTTGTACCAGGTCAGTCCGGCGGCGACGACGAGGATGACGACGGCGACAACGACGACGATGCCGAAGCCGAGGTTCATGTAGAAGCTGCGGCGATCCTTGCTCTCCCACGACGGACGGTGGGAGCGCTTGCCGACTGGTTTGGCTCGAAATGTCATCTGACGTGAATGGTCCTATGGCGTGGTCGACCGGCTGACGCCGGGATGGACGGGGCGCGTATCGTACCGCACCCTCGCGCGGGTGCCAGCGAGCGCGGATCCGCGTTCGCGTCAGGCCGGTCGGCGCAATGCCGGGAGCACGATCTCCTCGACGAAGCGGGTCGTGGACTTGCCGTCGGCGACATCGAACGAGACGGCCCGGAACGCCTCCACTCGGCCGAGGTCGAACGCCTCGGCGCGGACGTGTTGCGCGAGGGGGTCGGTCGTCTCGAAGACCGGGCCCGGCACGCCGGAAACGTAGTCGAAGTAGAACCCGCGCTCTCGCTCGTAGGCCTCGCGGTCGGGTGCGAAGAAGACCATCGGGCGACCAAGCAGCGAGAACTCGTAGATGACGCTCGAATAGTCGGTGATGAGCAGGTCGGCCACCAGAAGCAGCTCGTTGATGTCCGGATGGTCGGAGACATCGATGGCGAATCCGGCCAGCGCCGGATCGAGGGCGGCCCGAGCCCGGATGAACGGATGGAGTCGAACGAGCACGACGTGGTCCTCGCCGAGGACCTCGCGCAGCCGCCGGAGGTCAAGGCCCTCGCTGGCCGTCGCGTCGGCGACGCTGTCGCCGCGGAATGTCGGGGCGTAGAGGATCACCCGGCGGTCGTCCGGGATGGCGAACCGGGCCCGGATCCCCGCGACCAGCCGGGCGATCCGCTCCTCGCCGAACAGCACGTCCGTGCGCGGGATGCCGAGGCGCGACACGAACCGATCGATGGGCAGCCGGAATGCCTCGGCGTAATGGGGCGCCACCGAGGCGGACGACACGAGGCAGACGTCGTAGTGGCTGTGGATGGCGACGCGGTCGGTCAGGGCCTCGTCGGCGCCGAACGACTTGTCCAGCACGCTGTACCCGAACTGCTTGAACGCCCCGGACGCGTGCCACGTCTGCACGATCGTCGTCCCGTCCCGAGGCCTGACGACGTAGATCGGGAAGAAGTAGTCGTCGACGATGAACAGCCGCGCGGTCGCGAGATGGTAGCCGGCCGCCACGGCGTGCCAGAGCGCCCCGACGCGACCACGTAGGCCGGCGGCGGGGCGATGGGCGATGACCACGAGCGGGATCCCCGGATGACGGCCGGCGAGTTCGTCGCGGATGATCGCCAGGTTGCCCCGCAACGCCGGGTCGTGGGCCGTGGCGAGGACGACGCGCCGACGGAGCGGCAGCGGCCGGGCGAGCGCGAACCCGAGACGCACCGCCCAGATCCGGATCTCGATGAGCAGGGCGCGGACGGCGCCGCGCGATCGCGTCACGTCGCGAGGATCAGGTCGATGACGCGGTCGGTCGCGTGTCCGTCGAAGTGGTCGAGGTGGGTCGCCCGGAAGGCGGCGAGCTTCTCCGGTTCGTAGTCGTCGCGGCGGATGGCGTCGAGCATCTCGTCGAACGTCCGGACGATGCGGCCCGGGACGAACGAGCGCGTAACCGCACGTAGAAGTCGCGGCTCGCGACGTACTCCTCCAGGTCGTAGGCGAAGAAGAGCATCGGGCGGTCCTGTGTCGAGAACTCGTAGACGATCGACGAGTAGTCGGTGACGAGCAGGTCGACCGCGAAGAGCAGGTCGTTGACGTCGACCGTCAGTCGACGATCCGTCGAGGATCCGGTCGCGGAAGGCCTCGGGGATGTCGAGCGGCTCGCGCACGAACGGGTGCATCCGCACGATGCACGACCGCGTCCTTCTCGACACACAGGGCGTGCAGGGCCGCATGGTCCAGCCGCTCGACCGGGTAGGTGGCGCTCTTCGCGCCGTTGCCACGGAACGTCGGAGCGAACAGGATCACCATGCGGCCTCGCGCCTCCGGGAACGCCCCGTACGCCATCTCGCGCCCGGCCTCGCGAGCGCCGGGGTCGAAGAAGCGGTCCATCCGGGGGATCCCGGTCGGCGCGACGCGGGCCTCGGGGATCCCGAACGCCTCGGCGTAGAACGGGACCTCGGCATCGGAGCTGACGATCGCGTGCGTGTAGTTCTTGTGGGCCCGCGAATACGGGACTTGGACCGCCCGGCTTGCCGACGCGGCTGTAGCCGACGGTCTTGAATGCGCCCCAGGCGTGCCACAGCTGGATGATCCGCACGTCGGGGTCGTCGACGCGGTAGATCACCGGCTGGTAGTCGTCGATGACGATGACGTCGGCGCGCGCGAGGAGCCACGGCAGGCGGACGCGATCGGACAGGCTCCGCCGCTCGGCGACGCTCGACTTGAAGAGGGTCAGCAGCTCGTATCCACGGTCCAGACCGCGTTCGACCATCCGGTCGTACACGATCTTGAGGTTGCCCCCGAGCTCGGCGCGCGAGTCGGAGCTGAACAGGATCCGCCGGCCGTTCCGGCGAGTGACCGCCCGGAAGAGTCGGAACAGGACACCGAACAGGCCGAGCCGGAGGACCCAAAGCGGGCGCACGAACGGTCCCGGCGAGGGCCGGGCGGCCGCCTCGTCCGAGGATGTGTCGGTGTCCGCCACGCTGACCTCGAGCGACATCGAGCCGTCCGTCGGATCGACCGACGGGATGGCCCGGAACTCGCCCGGATCGAGGAGGAACGTGCCCCCGTCCCGCACCGGATCGACCGAATGCGGATCCGCGACGACGACCGGGACCGGCGCATCGTCGCCGTGCGTGCCCAGTCGGACCAGGCGCCAGCGGCCGGGCGCCAGCGGCACCTGGCCCGGGCCCTGCATGACGTTGAACCGCAGCCGGATGTGGTCGCCCTCGCGGGTCCCCCGCGTCGGGGCCATCTCGAGCGGCCCGGTGCCGTTGGCCTCGCCGTCCTCGTAGCGAAGTCTGAACGCCATCGGGTCGGGCGCGGCGGCGACGCCCGACGCGGCCGTGTCGGTGCCGGTCGCACGAGCCTCGATGACCCACTGCACGCGCTCCCACGCGAGCGTCAGCTGATCGATGCGCGGCACGTCGAAGCCGGCGTCCTGTCCGGACGGATGCGACAATGGCCCTTCCTTTCGGCTGGCGATGATACGCGCCGACGGCCGTAACGGCCGCCGCCGACACGTCGGGCGCCCGACCGTGACGGCGGGCGTAAGCTCTCACCGGATCAGCCCAAGCGAGTCCGAGGCAAGCGCGACTGATGCGAATCCACGCGATCCTCCTGGCCGGCGGCGACGGCAACCGCTTCGGCGGCGAGATGCCCAAGCAGTTCGTGCGCCTCGCCGGCGAGCAGATCCTCCTGCGCAGCGTCAGGTCGGTCGCGGCCGCCGGGATCGACCGGCTGGTCATCGTGTCGCACCCGGACTGGCTCGAGGAGACGGAGTCGGTCATCGCCGGGGCCGGTCTGACCGTCCCGACCTCGGTCGTGGCCGGCGGCGGGACCCGCAACGAGAGCACGCGCAACGGCCTCGCTGAGCCTCGATGCGGACGACGACGACGTCGTGGTCGTCCACGACGCGGTCCGACCGCTCGTGCCGGTCGACGTCATCGTCCGGGCCATCGAGCCCGTCGCCAGCGGGACGGCGGACGCGACCGACACCGTCATCCCGAGCGCCGACACGCTGGTCATCGTCGACGGCGACGGGTCATCGAGATCCCCGACCGATCCCGCTACCGGCGCGGCCAGACGCCCCAGGTCTTCCGCATGGGCATCCTCGCCCAGGCCTACGCGGCCGCCGCGGCCGCGGGCGACCTGGCGGCCACCGACGACTGCAGCCTGGTCCTGCGCTACGTGCCCGGGCGCCCGGATCGTGGCCGTCGCGGGCGACGAGGTCAACCTCAAGATCACGACCCGGATCGACCTGGTGCTCGCCGACCGGATGCTCCAGATGCGGACCGTCGCGCCGACCGAGGACCCCGTCCGGCCGCACTCGCTCGCGGGCGCGCGGCTGCTACGTCGTCGGCGGCACGAACGGCATCGGGCGGGCGATCGCCGAGGAGGCGCGGCGCCAGGGCGCCCAGGTCGAGGTCGATGGCCGCTCGATGGGCCTCGACGTCCGCGACTACGCGGCGGTCGCGAGCCACGTCGACGCGGCGGCGGCCCGGATGGGCGGCCTCGACCACGTCGTCGTGCACGGCCGGCGTCCTGCGCATCGGGCCGGTCGATGGAGACCGAACCGGCCGACCTCGCCGAGGTCATCGACGTCAACCTGACCGGCACGCTCAACGTCGCCCGAGCCGCGTATCCGCACCTGCGCGCGAGCCGCGGATCGCTGACCGTCTTCGCGTCGAGCTCGTTCACGCGCGGCCGGCCCGACTACGTCGCCTACTCGGCGAGCAAGGCCGCGGTCGTCAACCTCGCCCAGGGCCTGGCCGAGGAGTGGGCGACGAAGGCATCCGGGTCAACGCGGTCAGCCCGGAGCGGACCGACACGCCGATGCGCCGGCGCGCCTTCCCGGCGGAGTCGCGATCCGGGATGCTCTCGACCGAGGAGGTCGCGACGGCCACGCTTCGACTGATCGGGTCGGACCTCACCGGCCAGGTCTTCGACATCAAGCGCCACGACTCGCTGCCGACCGGTCCGTCGGACGAGCCGGAGCCGGTGGCGACGGGTCGCCCCTGAACCGCCTCGAATACCTCCTGGCGAGCGGCATCCTGCGCCTGCTTGGATCCGCGTTCTCGATCCTGCCGATCCGCCGGCGGCGGGTCGTGCTGGCGACGGCCCGCGTCGCGTCGCTGGAGGGCAACCTCGCCCACCTCCACGCGGCGATGCGTGCCCGCCACCCGGACCGTGAGTACGTCCTGCTCCTCGAGCCGTACAGCTACGGCCTGCTCGGGAAGGTCGCGTACCTCGGCCGCCTGATCCGCGGCATGTACCACCTGCGGACGGCCGGGCTGTTCATCGTCGACAACGCCTATCTGCCGATCCACGTCGCGCCCCACCGGCGGGGCACGACCGTCGTCCAGGTGTGGCACGCGGTCGGGGCGCTGAAGCGGTTCGGGGCGGACACGCTGGCCCCGCTCGCCGAGCCGGAGCGGACCTTCCTGCACCGCCACTACGACTATGTCGTGACCACCGCCGAGAGCGCTCGTGCACCGTACGCGGCCGCGCTCCGGACGCCGATCGAACGGGTGCTGGCGCTCGGCGCGCCCCGTACGGACTTCTTCTTCGACGAGTCGGCGATGGCCGCGGCGCGAGCCCGTCTCCTGGCGGCGCATCCCGCCCTGGCCGGGCGGCGGATCGTGCTCTACGCCCCGACCTTCCGCGGTCGCGGCCCCGGGAAGCGTGCGCCGGGCGGGCTGGACGCCCCGCGACTCCGCGCGGCCCTGGCCGAGGACCACGCGCTCGTCCTCAAGACGCACCCGAACCTGTCGCCCGCCGCGACGCCGAAGGCCGGCTACGACGTGGTCGCCGATCCGGCATCGGAGATGAACGACTGGCTGGCCCTGGCCGATGTCCTCATCACCGACTACTCGTCGTCGATCTTCGAGTACGCGCTCCTGCGACGGCCGCTCATCCTGCTGGTCCCCGATCTCGAGGCCTATGAGCGCGACCCCGGCCTGTACCTCGACTACCGCACGGAGATGATCGGGACACAGGTGACCGACACGGACGGGGTCATCGACGCGATCGTTTCCGGGCGCTTCGACGCCTCCGGTCTCGACGACTTCATCGCCCGCCACGTTGCCGCCGACGGATCTGCGAGCCGTCGATTCGTCGAGCGATTCCTGGAGGGCGGCCGTTCGGAGGCGAGGTGATACCCTTCGCCGCGATGTCCGCCACCAGCGAAGCGCCCGCAGCGTTCCACAACGCCGCCGGGTCGCCGGGTCCCCTCGCCCTGATCCGGGAGGGGATCGAGGACATCCGGTCGCGACGACGCCTCGTGCGCTACCTGGTCCAGGCAGACGTGCGCAAGCGCGGCGCGGACACGCTCCTCGGCAACTTCTGGTGGGTCCTCGACCCGCTCCTCCAGATGGTCGTCTACACCGTCTTCATCACGATCGTCGCTCGCGGGCACGGCATCGAGGACTATCCGCTCTTCATCTTCTCGGCCATCCTGCCGTGGAAGTGGTTCAGCGCCTCGGTCATCGACGCCACCGGCTCGGTGGTCAGCGCCGAGCGGCTCATCAAGCAGATCCAGTTCCCCAAGCTCGTGCTGCCAGTCGCCGCCACCACGGCCGGTGTCGTGGGGTTCGCCTTCGGGATGATCCCGCTGGCCCTGCTGCTTGTCCTCAACGCGCATCGGATGACGCCGTTCGTGTTGCTGATCCCGCTCATCGCGGTGGTCCAGTACGTGTTCACGCTGGCGATGGCCTTGCTGGTCTCGGCCGGGAACGTGTTCTTCCGCGACCTCGGCAACGTGTCCGTGCACGTCCTGCGCCTCTGGTGGTTCCTGTCGCCCGGTCTGTACAGCCTGGCGTTCCTCGACACGCTCCGCATCGTCGAGCAGTACCCGATCATCAAGACGCTCGCCGAGGCGAACCCGTTCGCGATCCTGTTCACCGCGTACCGGCAGGTCATCTACGGCTCCGAGACCGGCCCACCGGGCTTCCCGGACTGGGGCTCGTTGGCGCTGCTGGGCGTCGGCAGCGTGGTGTTCCTCGGCGTCGCCACGATCATGTTCAAGCGGCTCGAACCGAATTTCGCGAAAGTGCTGTGACGACGACACAAGGGCCGCCGCCCATCCGGCCGTCGATCGAGCACGCCATCCGGGTCGACGACCTCGGCGTGCGCTATGACCTGCGATTCACGCGCAAGACCACGATCCGTCGATCGTTCGGGCAGATGCTGGGCCGCGGGGTATCCGAGCCGTTCTGGGCCCTACGGCATGTCTCGATCCGCGTGCTCCACGGCGAATCGCTTGCGGTCATCGGGCCCAACGGCGCAGGCAAGAGCACGCTGCTGCAGGTGCTCGCCGGCATCATCCGGCCATCCGAGGGCGCGGTGGACGTGCAGGGCCACGTGTCCGGCCTGCTGACCCTTGGCGCCGGCTTCGATCGCGACCTGTCCGGCCGGGACAACATCCTGCTCGGTGGCGCATTCCTCGGCCTCGACGACGACGTGACCCGCAACTTGCTGCCCTCGATCGTCGAGTACGCGGAGCTGGGCGACTTCATCGATGCGCCCTTGAGGACGTATTCGTCGGGGATGCGGGCGCGCCTCGGGTTCGCCATCGCGACCTCGGTCGACCCGGACATCCTGCTGCTCGACGAGGTCCTCGCGACCGGCGACGCTCAATTCCGGGCGAAGTCCAAGGCGCGGGTCATCGAGCTGGCCAAGTCGGCCAAGGCCGTCGTCCTGGTCACCCACGACATGGCCTGGGTGACCGAGTACTGCAATCGGGCGGTGCTCATCGAGCGGGGCAAGCTGATCGTCGAGGGTGAGCCGGCCGAGGTCGTCGAGATCCACCGGCAGCATTCAGAGGAGGCCCGCGCGCGCCGGATCGCGGCCGCCGAGGCCGCCGGCGTCGACCCCCGGATCGTCAAACGCTGAGGGCGCCCTCGGGGACGACCGGGCCGCTGCGCTCCACGAGCGAGTCGTCGTCCGGCACGTAGGCGTAGCGACGTCCGCAGCGGGTGCACGAGAGCACGGGATCGATGGCGTAGCGCTCGACCTCGGCGGGCGCCGGGTCGCCGTTGGCATCGCGCAGACGGCCACCGCAGGCACAGACCCAGCCGATCCGACGCGCCGGGCTGCCGGCCGCCAGCGCGTGGGCGCCGATGCTCCGGGTCACGACCGAGCCCGCCCCGATCGTCGCGAACCGACCGACCGTGCAGCCGGCGAGGATGACCGCGGCCGCGCCGATCGAACAGCCGTAGGCGAGCACGATGGGCTCGATGACGCGGTCCGCATCCCCCGCGACCTCGCCCTCGGCGGTGATGGCTCTCGGATAGCGCTCGTTCGCCAGGATCGCGCCTGTGCCGAGCAGGACGCCGTCTTCGATGATGCCCCCGCGCTGGATGACCGCGCCGTCCTGGATCTGGACGCGGTTGCCGATCTGGACGCCGTCAGCGACGACCACATGGAGGCCGACGCGTGTCTCGGAACCGATCGCGACCGCCTCGCCGAGACGGGCATGGGCCGAGATCACGGCGTCCGGCGCGACGCTCACGCCGTTCCCGAGGCTGGCGCTCGGATCCACCTTGGCGGATCGATGGATCACGATGGCGCTCCAAGTGCGGCGGCCGATTCAGGCTCCCGAGTATAGACCCGCCAAAGTCGCGGACCCCTGCTCACGAGCTGCCTAGGCGCGGCGCGGCCGTTCCCAGGGCAAGGCGGCGTCCGAGTACCGGAGCGAGCGCACCCCAAGGTGCGTGAGCGAGGAAACGCAGGCGCCAACGCCGCCATGGGGGCGGCCCCGCCGCGCCCGGAGTCAGCGCCGCCGTAACAATCCGATGGCGATGCCTGCCGCGGCGCCGAAAGCGATGGCGCCACGCCAGTCCAGCAGCGCCTTGACGTTGCCGTCGACGTTGCGCGCGACCAGCACCATGACCGCACTGGTCCGCTCGAATGTCGCGCGTCCGGTGATGGCCGTGCCGATCAGGCCCTGCTCGAATTGGAGGTCGCGGGCCAGGACGTTGCGCACGAAGCCCTGACTGACCCGTGCGTCGCTCGCGATGGCGACACCGATGCCGCCCATCTCGACCGAGATCCGATCCGCGCGGGCGACGCCGATGCCGCCCTGGCTCAGCGCCACGTCCGTCGCCTCGACCCGCCCGATCCCACCCTGGCGGACGTCGACCTGCTCGGCGTGCGCGACGCCGAGGCTGCCCTGGCTGATCGTGACCGTCCTGGCCTCGATGAGCCCGCTCGGCACCGGGACCATCGAGCCCGATGGCACCGAGTCGACGCGCGTCGTGCGTGGCGTGAGAGTCGGGTCCTTGCCCGACGCCTTGACCGTGGACGCCGGCTTGGATCCGGCGCTCGATGCGCCGGCCGTGCCCGACGCCGGAGCCTTCCGCTTCGTGGGGCTCGCGGGCTTTGTGGCGCTCGCGGGCTTCGTGGCGGCCGAACCCGGTCGGGTCGCCTTCGGCTTGGGCGTGGCCGCCTTGGCGGTCGTCGGTTCGTCGGGCGGCTGGCGGTCGGCCATGTCGGGTTCCTCAGGCTGGGCGATCGGCTCACCGCCTTGGCGCGGCTCGTCGTGTACCGCGCAGCCTACGCCCCGTTCGTGTCGAGCGCGACGGCCGACCCTGGCCGGATGCCCCGAAACGGCGGCTCCTGTATCCTGCGCCAGCGTTGCGGTGTGCCTGGAGGATCGGGGCCCGGACGCGGCACGGACGAGGGGATCGATCGGTGCGCAGTTCGATGACGCCGAAGCGGTGGTTGGTCGCGTTCGTCGTGGCGATCGTCGCGGTGTCGGGTGCGGTCGGGGTCGGCCTCGTCGCGGCCGGTCCCTCCCGGTCGACGGCGAGCAGCCCGCCGGTCGCCGTCGCGACCTCGACCCCGGCGCCGACGCCCTCGCCCACGCCCACCCCGACACCGACGCCGGTCCCCACGCCCACGCCCACCCCGACGCCGGTCCCGACACCGACGCCGGTCCCGGCGCCCCTCACCGGCAGGCTCGTCCAGCCGAGCATCGCGAAACGCCACCCGATCGCGGTCATGATCGACGACCTGTCGGCGGCCCGGCCGCAGTCGGGCTTGGCATCGGCGTCGGTCGTCTGGCAGGCTCCCGCCGAAGGCGGCATCCCGCGCTACATGGCGATCTTCCAGGACAACATGCCCGACGTCGTCGGCCCGGTTCGCAGTGCCCGCTACTACTACATCGCCTGGGCGGCCGAGTGGCGCGCCCTCTACGTCCACGCCGGGGGCTCGCCGCAGGCGATCGACACCCTTCGGGCGAAGGGCAACGGCCAGTTGGTCTACAACGCCGACGAGTTCCGCTACGGCCGGTCGTTCTACCGCTCTCGCGAGCGGTTCTCGCCGCACAACCTCTACGCCAAGGGCTCGACGCTGCGCAACCTCGGCAAGCGGGTCGGCGCGAAGGACAAGTCGTACTCGCCGGTCTGGCAGTTCGCGCCGGACGCGCCCCTCGCCGCCCGGCCGTACGGCGGGACGATCACCCTCCGGTACCCGGCCAACCTGATCAAGTACAAGTACGACCGCAAGACGAACACCTACCTGCGCTCGGTCACGGGCGAGGCGAAGGCGACGGACGCGGCCGATGGCAAGCGGATCGCGCCGAAGAACGTCGTCGTGATGATGATGCAGTTCGGACCGCTCAACGACGGCCATCCGAACAAGCATCGGCTCGAGGCCACGGTCATCGGCAGCGGCGTCGCATGGATCGCCACGAACGGCAAGACGATCAAGGGCACCTGGAAGAAGACCGGGCTGACGAAACCGACCCGCTTCTACGACTCGAAGGGGCGCGAAGTCACGCTCACCGTCGGCCAGACCTTCGTCCAGGTCATGCGGGTCGGCTATTCGGTCGCGTTCAAGGCCGGATCCAAGGAGCCGCCGGCCACCGCCGCCCCATCGGCGTCGCCCGCCGGCTGACCATCGGGCCGGGGCTCCGTCAGGGCATCCGGTGGATGCCGACCTCGGCATAGATCGCGCGGGTCTCGCGAGCGACGTCGGCCCAGGTCCGGCGTTGCCAGGTGGCCCGCTCGCGGGCGTTCGCGGCGATCCGCTCATGCACGCGGTCGTCGGTCCAGACCGCGCGGAGGGCGACCGCGAGTCGTTCCGGATCCCGCGGTTCGACCAGGATCCCGGCACCGCCGACCAGGTCGGTCAGCGCGCCGACGGCGGACGCGATGACCGGCGTCCCACAGGCGATCGCCTCGCTCGCCGCGATGCCCGCAGCGTCCGAGACCACGGGCAGGATGGCGGCCCGGGCCCCACGGACGAGACCGGCCACGATGACCGCCGGGAGTCGCGGGGCGTAGGCCAGGCTGTCACCGATGTCGTGTCGGGCGGCGGCCCGGGCCAGCGCGGCCCGGTCGTCCGGGCTGGCCCCGACCAGCAGGATGCGCGGAGGCCACGCGACATCCTCCGGGAGCCTGTCCGGTCGGCCGGCCTCGGCCAGCGCCACCAATGCCCGCAGGAGCGTGGCCAAGTCGTGGCGCGCGTCGTAGCGCCCGGAGTACACGAGGTATCGCTCCGGCAGGCCGAGGCGCTCCCGCTCGCGGGTCGCATCGGCGTCCAGCCTGACCGCCGCGGACCCGACAGCGTGGATGAAGGCTGGCCTCGGGGCGAGCGGGACCACGCGCAGCCGGTCGGACCGGATGCGCAGGACCCGCCGGGCGGCCTTGGCCACGGCTGGGGTCGCCACGATGACCGCGGCCGCCTCCCGCAGGAGCTGGGCGCGCAGCCGCTGGCCGAAGCGGGCGCTCGCCGACCGGGCGAAGACCTCGGGCAGCTCCCAGGGCGCGAGGTCCAGCAGCGTCGCCACGATCGGCAGGCCCGACGCGATCGGCAGCGGCCCGGCACCGGCCGTGTGGTAGACGGCCCCGGCCGCACCACTCCGCTCCGCGCGCCAGGCCGCGCCGAGCGAGGCCCCACGCAGCAGGAACGGGTCGATGGTCAGCGCCGCTGAGCGCAGCAGCCTGGTCGGGGGCAGGAGTCGCCGGCCGACGACATCGAGATGCTCGTAGGCCCCGGTCGGATCGTCGAGGTCGCTCCGCAACAGGAACGCGAACGATTCGCCCGACAACGGATCGGCATCGAATGCCCCGAGCAGGCCCTCGAGGTAGGCGGCCGTGATCGGCGCCCGGTCCGGTTCCTGGATCGGCCGCACGTCCATCACGACGCGCACGCCAGGCGACGACGGTTCGTCGCCGATCTCGCGGAGGGTCGGCTGCGGGTCGACGCGGTCGCGCGGGCCGGTGTCTCCGGTCTCGGCCGCCTGCGGGTCGGTCACGACGTCGGTCGTCGCCGGCGCCATCGGCCCGCCAGCTCCTCCGCGCGGAGCTGGACGACGACGACCAGCGCCTCCACGACGATCCGCCGCGACATCTTGCTCTGCCCGACGCGTCGGTCCCGGAACACGATCGGGACCTCCACGATCCGGGCGCCCCGCCGGTCGGCACGGAACGTCATCTCGATCTGGAACACGTAGCCGCCCGCGTGGATCCCTTCGAACGGCACGGCGGCGAGGGTCTCGGCGCGCCACGCCTTGAAACCACCGGTCAGGTCGTTCGGGCCCAGGCCCAGCACCGTCCGGGCGAAGATGCTGCCGCCACGCGAGATGATCCGCCGGCCGAGGCCCCAGTCCACGACCCCGCCGCCGGTCGTGTAGCGCGACCCGATCACGAGGTCGGCGGTGCCACCCACGACGGGCCCGATCAGGCTCGGCAAGTCCCCCGGGTCATGGCTGAAGTCGGCGTCCATCTGGACGACGTACCGGGCGCCGCCCTCGAGGGCCCGCCCGAACCCATCGAGGTACGCCTTGCCCAGACCCTGCTTGGATGGCCGGTGCAGGACCCGGACTCGGGGATCCGTGGCTGCCAGGCCGTCCGCGAGGTCGCCCGTGCCGTCCGGCGAACCATCGTCGACCACGAGGAGGGTGGCCGCCGGGAGGGCCGCGAGGATGGCCGCGGAGATCGGGCCGATGTTCTCGGCCTCCTGGTAGGTGGGCAGGACGACCCAGACGCCGGCGCCCGGCGCCGATGGTTCGTCGGGACCGCCGGGCGCGGCCGGACGTTGGCTGGTCATGGCCGGCAAGTGTACGGACGGGTCAGGGTCAGTGGACCTGGACCGTCACGCTCCTCGAGAAACGTGTCGTGCCGAACTTGCTTCGGGCGGTCACGGTGATCTTGTAGCTGCCGGGCTTCACGTACTTCCCCGCCGCCGTCTTGCCGCTCCAGGTCCAGCGATACGTGGCGGCCTTGACGGACCGGTCCGTCCAGACCTTCCGCACCAGCGTGCCACCCCGGTAGATCGCGACATCGATCTTCGCGGCGCGCCTGAAGCTGATCACGGCCTGGCTGGTCTGGCGAGCGCGCGGATCGAAGGACCGATCGGTCCAGCGAACGGCCGAGATCGTCCCATCCACGAGGACCGTCCGCTTGACCAGCGTCAGGTTGCCGGCCCGGTCGCGACCCTTGACCTGGAACGTGTACCGGCCGGCGGGCACGAAGACGCCCGCGCGGGTCCGACCCGTCCATGCCGTCTTCCAGCTCGTCCGTTTCGAGAACGACCAGGCCCGGACCGACGTCCCCGCCGAGTTGCGGAGCCGCACGACGCCGGTGAGCGCCTCCGTGGCTTTCCAGGACAGTGGCAGCGTGTCGTGATGACCATCCCCGTCGGGCGAGAAGTACCCGCGCGATGCCGCCGACGTGACCGCGGCTGCGGTCCGATCGACGCGCACGTTGAAGCCGCGCTCGGCGCGGTTGCCCGATGCGTCCGCCGCCCAGAGCGTCAGACGGTATCGGCCGTCGGCGACGACCGTGCCGCCCTGGTTGCGCCCGTCCCACGCGAACGACGGGGCCTTGCCGGCTTTGCTCCCGCTCCGCACCGCCGCTCCGAGCGTCGCACCGCTGAGTGGCTGAACGCGGTAACCCCACGCGATCAGGCCGGTCGCGCTCAATCGCGCGGTCGTCGTCTCGAGCCGGCCGTCGCCGTTGGGCGAGACGAGGCTCGACGAGATCGAGCCGCTCTTGATGGTCGGCGGCACCGTGTCGGTGATGAACCTGGCCTTGATCGCGGCGTACAGCTCGGGGCGCGTGCCGTCGTACCCGAGCGCCCAGATCCCCGCGCCGCGCAGGCCGTACTGGTTCACCAGGTCGTACTTGGCCCTGAGCGCCCTGGCGTCGTCGAAGTAGAGCTGGCGCCACGGCTTCACGCAGCCATAGGTCGGCGTGCAGTTCTCGCGGCGGTAGGCGGTCCAGGCGACGCCCTCGCCGGTGTCGTAGGCCTTGCCGTGGGTGACCCCGAATCCGCGCGCGGTCGTGTACGGCACCGTGACCGACGCGCCGTACTTCGTGCCCGAGATGTTCTTCGCGTGCAACGACTTGCTCGAGGTGGACCAGGCGCGGCCGTAGTACGGCACGCCGAGGATGACCTTCGAGGCGGGGATCCGGGAGACGTACGCCTTCACCGTGTCCCGGATGTCGTACGTCGGTCCGCCGATCGGCGCGATCGACCCGACCGGGTTGGACGAGGACGATCGATAGTCGTAGCCCATCACGACGACCGCGTCGGCGCCGCCTTTCGCCGTCGCGGCTTCGATCGGGTAGTTGCCGATCCAGCCAGTGGTATCGAACGTGAGCTGATAGCCCTTGGCGACCGCCTTCAGCGATGAGCGGACCTTGCGCACGAGCAGGGTGAACTCGTCGGCGTAGCCCGAGGCGATCGGCTCGAAGTCGAGGTTCACGCCGTCGGCCCCGCGAGCCCGAACGGCGGATGCGATCTGCGTCGCGAGGTTGGCTCGCGCAGCGGCGCTGCCCAGCAGCTTCTTCTGGCGGGCGAGACCGGTCGCCGTCCAGGCGAAGCTCTGCACCGTGAGCACGACCCGCGCGTGGCTGGCGTGCGCGGCGTTGATCACGCTGGTCATCTTCGAGCTGGTCCAGCCGCTCCAGCCGACCGTCGCCGATCCGTTGCTGTTCCTCTTGATCAGGTTGCCCTTGCTATCCGCCCCGACGCCGAAGTACGCGACCGTCGAGATCTTCTCCCAGTCGAGCGTCGTCGAGCTGTCGCTCAGCTCCCAGTAGGGCAGGAACCCGAACACCTCCCGGCGGAGGGCTCCCGGATCGACCGCCGCGGCGAGCTCAGCGGTCGGTGGGGCGTCGTCGGACGACCAGGCCGCCCCATCGGCGGCGATGACCGTGGCGGGATCGACGGTCGGGGCGTCGATCGGCGGCGCGGCGGGGGGCGCGACCGGGCTCGGCCCGTTCGCGGCGTCGCGCAGGGCCTTGCCCGAGGCGGATCCTGCGGGGAGCGCACGGGCCCGAGCCCCGTCGACGGCCCAGCGATCGCCCGGGCGGGGGCGGAACGGCACGGTCACGCGACCACCAGCCTTGAACGCGATGCGGTCGTTCGCGTGCGCGAGCGCTTCCTCGTACTGGACGGTCGGCTGGAGCTTCGGCGCGCCGTTCGCGGCGGGTGTGGCCGCGAGGGCCGCGACCGGCAGCAGGCCGCCCGTGAGGACGAGCGCCAGCACGGCGGCCATCGGCCGGAGACCGAGGAACGGCGCGTGCGGGCGACGAAGCAGCATCGGGTGGACGGTCCTCATCCAGCGGCGGGAGCGTCCACCGTAGTCCCGGTATGCAAGCGCCGACAACGCGACGATGGTCCCGGGGAGTACCGGTACGGTGTGGCGGTGTGCGGACCGGTGCGGTCTCGCGACGGGTCGGGCAGCCCGACCCGCAAGCGCGATGTCAGTGGATCGGGTACGCCTTGCTGGTCTTCTGGCTGTGCCCATCCTTGTCGGTGGCCTTCGCCTTGAAGGTGACCGTCCCGACCGAACCCGACTTGAGCGTGATGGTCGCCTTGTACTCGTAGGCGGCCACCTTCGTCATCGCGACGCTCCAGGTGGCCCTGCCCGGCTGCTTGATGTACAGGCGGGGCTTCGTCGAGAGCTGCTCGGCCGAGGTGACCGTCACGGTGATCTTCTGGCCACGCTTCGGTGTCGCATCCGAGGGCTTGATCCCGAACGCGTTCATCGTGAACCCGACCGCCTGGCTGGCCGTGGTCGCGTCATCGGTCGCGGTGACGACCGAGGTGTAGGCGCCGACCGGGAGTCGCGTGCCGTCGGTCCGCCGGCCGTCGTACGAGCGCGTCACGGTGCCGGCCGCCGTCGGCGCCGCATCGAGCAGGGTCGCCACGACGGCGCCGGTCGCATCGTTGATCGTCCAGGTGACGGTCGCCGGGGCCGCCAACGCGAAGCCGAGGGTCGTGGTCCTGCCGAACCGGTCATCGTCCTGCGGATAGAAGAGCTTCTTCGAGCTGGTCACGAATCCGAGCGTGGTTGCGACACGGATGGTTCGGTCGACCGAGGTGCCCTGGGTCCCGCTCGCGTCCCGCGGATGCATCCGGAGCGTGTAGAGGCCGTCGGCGACGACGTGTCCGCCGTCGTCCTTGCCGTCCCAGGTGATCGTGGCCGCACCGGCGCCCTTCGACACCGTCGTTCGACGGACTTCGTCGCCGTCGCCGTCGAGGACGCGCCAGACGATGGAACCGGGCTCGGCGGTCGTGGCCGTCCACGAGACGCTGTCGCGGGAGCCGTCGCCGTTCGGTGCGAACCATCGGTCGGTGGTCTCGTCGGGGGTGATGACGGTCAGTTCGGCCGGGACCGTGTCGATCGTGATCGAGTCGGTCTTGGTGGCCGGGGTGTTCGCCCAGTCGTCCTCGGCGAGGATCGTGACCGCGTACGTGCCGTCGGGGTACGCGTCGGCGCCGTCGAGCCCGTCCCAGGTCACGTCGAAGTCGTCGCCTGAGCCGGTCGTCTCATGGAGGACCGCGTCGCCGTCACCGAGGATCCTGACCCGCCAGGCGACCGATTCGGAGAACCGCCCGGTCACGTGCGCGGCCTCGAAGCGGTCATCGCCGTTGGGCGAGAACCGGCCGCCGAGCGTGTCGACCGCCCAGACCCGCGGGCCGCGGCTGTCGCGGGGCACGAGGTCGGTCACGGACATCCAACCGTGCAGTGACGGGTCGTCGATGCCCTCGACACGGACGGCGTTCGTCCCGGTCGAGGTGGTCACGTGGCCGTTGGCGACCGTGCGCAGGCGCGCGCCGGCCGGTACGGTCTCGGGCGGCTGGCCGCTCCCACCGTCGGGCGTCAGGGCGGCATCGTCATAGAGGCCCCCGCCGGCGGTCCCGACCTCGGCGTTGCCGGGCACGACGAGCGTCGTCGGATCGGTGCCGGTGTCGGCGTACGTGGCACCAGTCACCTCGTCGGTCGTCAGGCCGGGTCGCGCGACGAGCGATCGGTAGTAGCCGCTCGAGGCGCCCTCTGTGTCGGTGTAGGCGGTCGCGCCGGCGGTCCTGGTCGAGGGGAAGGCGCTCACGTGGTCGTGGAAGTTCGGGGCGCTCCGCCAGACCTCCTCGATGGTCGCATGGGTCGTGAACAGGCCCCGGATGTAGGGGGCGACGCTCCCGTGGCCCTCGGCGATCACGGCCTGCGCGCCCGCCTTGAGGAACCCGGCGGCGAAGTTCGAGACACGCTTGCGTGCGGTCGTGACGCTCGGTGCGGCGTCGCCAGGCTCCGAGTTGCCCGACGCGTAGCAGAGGCGGTTGAGCAGGATGACCGCGTTCGGCGCGAGATCGAGCGTCGAGACATACGGTTCGCCGTAGTACTTGGTGTTGCTGTCGCCGTTCCCGGCCGACGCGTTGAGGCCGAAACCGTCCTTCGTCGTGTACTTCGGGTCGTACGTGTACGGGCTCGGCCAGCCGTTGCCGTGGCCCAGGTACAGGACGATCGACGCCCCCTTGACCGCGGCCTTGACCTTCGACCAGGTCGCGTTCGGGCTGTAGACCTTGACGACGTTCGAGGTGTACTTGATCGCCTCGGCGTAGGCGGAGTTCGCCGCCGAGCGGTAGGACGACGTCGCGCCGTGCGTCGGGCCGACGATGATCACGACCTTCGGGCCCGCCGGGGCAGCGCTGGCCGCGGGCGCGAAGGCGCCCATCGCGACGAGCATGGCGAACACGAGAAAGGCGACGGACCGGCGCAAGACGACTCCATGGAGCGACGAGTGGATGCCCTCACCCTCGTCGTGGGGTCGCGTGCCGGCAATCGCAGGATGGTCCCGTGCCTCGTAGGCCCATCGGAGGCGGCGTGTGCGCTCTGGTGCGGCTCGGTGGGGTCCGGGTCAGTCCGCCGTGTGGCCCAGACGCACCAGCAGGTCCGCCAGCGGCGGGTTCGATCGGTCGCGATCGGAGAGCACGGGGAGCCCGTCGGCGGTCCCCGGGACCGACGGCCAGGGCACGCCGACCGCCGGGTCGTCCCAGGCGAACCCGAGCTCGTCGGTGCCGTCGTAGGTATTGGTCACCAGGTACAGGAGTCCCAGCGGCTCCAGGGCCAGGAACCCGTGGGCGACCCCGGTCGGGATGACCACCCAGTCGTCTTCGGCCAGCACGCGCGTCTCCACGGTCGGCGAGGGGCTCCGGCCATCGAGCATGGGACGGATGTCGACGAGGGCAACGAACGCGCGCCCGGACGCCACGACCCAGTAGTCGAGCTGGCGTTCATGGCAGTGGAGGCCGCGCAGGACCCCGGTCGCGGACGTGGACAGGTTGGCCTGGACGAAGGTCGGCCGCGTGCCCGGGGCGCCGCCCGCGTCGACCGGGTCGAGCTCCTCGAAGGCGGTCGCCCGCCACAGTTCGCGGAACGATCCCCGGCGATCCCCGGCGCGCGCGACGGCACCGAAACGGACGCCCGGCAGGACCGATGGGGCGCGGTCGAGGCTCATCGCGCGACGCTCATCGGGCGACGCGCTCCCGGCGCCACGCCCGCTCGAGTGCCGGCGCGTAGTCGGCCATGGCATCGGGCCAGACGCGCAGCGGCTCGCCCGTCGGCAGCGGCGTGGCTTCCAGCACGCCCCATCGTGGCGGCACGGATGCGCGCTCCCAGGTCGAGCCCGGGACGTGCTCGACCGTCACGGGCAACGAGAACCGCCCGACGAGGTACTCGGCCCACAGGGCCCGCGTGGCGGTCAGGCCGTTCACGACGTGGTGGATCCCGGCATGGGCGTCCTCGGCGAGCAGCCCGACGATCGCATCGGCGACGTCGGCGGCGAACGTCGGGGTGCCCCACTCGTCGCCGACGACCCTGAGGGCCTCGCCGGCGGCCTCGGCCCGGTCGGCCGCCTCGAGGATCTTGCGCGGGAAGTCACGCCCGGGCGGCCCGAACAGCCAGGCCGTCCTGACGATGCCGAGGCGGCCGTGGCCGGACGTCCCGTTGCCGGCCCCATCGAAGGCATCCATCGCGGCCGCCTCGCCGGCCGCCTTGGAAGCCCCGTACGGGTTCGCGGGCGACGTGGGATCGGACGGCGCATAGCCGATGCCGTCCAGGCGTCGCCCGTCGAAGACCTCGTTCGTCGAGATCGCGACGAGATCGATCCCGCGCGCGGCGCAGGCCGACGCGAGGACCCCGGTCGCGACGCCGTTGCGCGCCACGGCCAGGGCCGGGTCCCGCGCACAGCCATCGACGTCGGTCCAGGCCGCGGCGTGGATGACGACCTCGGGCCGGTCGCGGTCCAGGCGCTCCCCCACCGATCCCGGAGCGTCCAGGTCGAAGGCCGTCCGGTCCCAGGCGAGCGGCCCGCCCGGCCCGGTGAACGGCGCATCGGCGAGGGCGGTCACGAGTGCGCCACCCAGCCGGCCGGTGGCGCCCGTCACGGCGACGCGCATCAGCCGGCGGGTGGGTCGATGGCGGCCGTCGCCTCGGCACTGGCCAGCCGCGCACCGTACTGGCGCTCGTAGTAGGCGTCCCAGTCACCGGACCGGGCCGCGCGCCACCAGCCTTCGTTGGCGACGAACCAGTCGACCGTCGCGGCAAGACCCTCGTCGAACGCGGTCGTCGGGCGCCAGCCGAGCGTCGCGAGTTTCGTGCCGTCCATCGCGTACCGGCGGTCGTGTCCCGGGCGGTCCTCGACGTGGCGCACGAGCGACCATGGCTTGCCGAGGCGGTCGAGGAGCATGTGGACCGTGTCCCGATTCGTCATCTCGACCCCGCCCGAGACGTTGTAGGTCTCGCCCGCCGCCCCGTGGCGCAGCACGAAATCCACGCCGTCGGCGTGGTCGGCGACATACAGCCAGTCGCGACGCTGCAGGCCGTCGCCGTAGAGCGGCAAGGCACGGTCGTCGATCGCGTTCGTGATGAAGAGCGGGATGAGCTTTTCCGGGTGGTGGTACGGGCCATAGGTGTTGGAGCCGCGCGTGACCACCGCATCCACGCCGTGCGTCACGACGTAGCTCCGGACCAGCAACTCACCGGCGGCCTTGGCAGCGGCATAGGGCGAGCGCGGCGCGAGGGCATCGCCTTCGTGCGCCTCGCCGGTGTCCACCGAGCCATAGACCTCGTCGGTGGAAACCTGCAGGAACCGCGGCCGTCCGGGCGCAGCCAGGCAGGCGTCCAGCAGCACGTGCACGCCGATGACGCCGGTCCGCAGGAAGGCCTCCGGGTCGAGGATCGATCGGTCGACATGTGATTCGGCAGCGAAGTTCACGACCGCGTCGGTCTCGGCGATGAGCGGAGCCACGACCGCCGGATCGGCGATGTCCCCGACCACGAAGGACAGGCGCGACGCCTGTTCGGGATCGGCGCGGACGGGCGCCAGGTTCGCCTCGTTGCCCGCGTACGTCAGCTTGTCGAGGACCGTGATCCGGGTGCCGTCGCGACGGGCGAGGACGTCACGGACGTAGCACGAGCCGATGAATCCGGCCCCGCCGGTCACGAGGATGCGGCGGAAGTGGCGGGCTGCCATCGCGGATCCCGTCAGTCCGTCGGGCGCTCGACCGGCGCGGCCAGCCGACCCGCCGCATCGTCGTCGCGGGCGAGCTCGGCCGAGCGCAGGAGCGAGGCGACCGTGCCCGCGTCCGCCCAGTGCCCGTCGTAGACGCGGCTGAACAGACGGCCGTCAGGGACGTAGTGGTTGAGGACATCGGTGATCTCGAACTCGCCGCGACCGGACGGCGCGAGGTGCTCGATGACCTCGAAGGCGTCGGGGCGCAGGAAATAGACGCCGATCGGGATCAGGTCGCTCTTCGGGACGGCGGGCTTCTCCTCGAAACCGATCACCTGGCCCTCGGCGTCGAGTTCCGCCACGCCGAACCGCTCCGGGTCCGGGACGCGGTACAGGAGCGTCCCGGCACCGTACGACCCGGTCTCGAACTCCGAGGCGACATCGGCCAGGTCGCGGCCGCGCAGGATGTTGTCGCCGAGGATGCAGCAGAACGAGTCGTCGCCGACGAAGGTCCGGGCGAGTCCGATCGCATGGGCGATGCCAAGCGCGCCGTGCTGATATCGATAGGTCAGGTCGAGCCCGAAATGCGAGCCATCGCCGAGCAGCTCGACGACATCGCCGACGCTCTTGCCACCCACGACGACCATGACTTCGCGGATGCCCATCCCCGCGAGCGTGGCGATCGGGTAGTAGATCATCGGCCGGTCGTAGATCGGCAGCAGGTGCTTGTTGGTGACGATGGTCAGCGGGAATAGCCGCGTGGCGGTCCCGCCGGCGAGGACGATGCCCTTCATCGACCGCTCGCCACCCGATCCTGGTCGTCGGCCCTCATCGCGGGGCAGCGTACCAGCAGGGGCTCACGGCTTGGGCGTCGGTGCGGTCGCCCGCGGCTCGGGGGTCGGCGTGTAGCACGGCTGCTCGCCGACCGGGAGCGTGTCACCGCCGCTGCAGTCGACCGGCTGCTGCTCGATCGGCGGGAGGCCGCCCTCGTAGTCGAGGATCACGAGGACGTACTCGAGCCGATCGAGATCGGCAGTCGGCTGCAGGAACGCCGTCTGCACCACATCGTTCGCGTCGCGGCGGACATCGACCACCTGGCCGATGAGCAGGCCCTTGGGATACGGCGAGCGGATGCCGCTCGCGAGCGTGATGCCGGCCGTCAGCACCTCGTCGTTGAGGCCCACCTGCGCGCTCGAATCGATCTGGTTCATGACGAGCACGCCCCCGAGCTGCCCGACGACCTCGCCGGTGGCGGCATTCGAGGCCAGCTGGCCGATGACGGTCGACTCCGCGTCGGTCAACAGCACGACCGTCGAGCTGCCCGGGCCGATCTCCGTGATCCGCCCGGCGAGTGCGCCGCCGGCCGCGATCACCACGTCGCCCTCCGCCAGGCCGTCATCAGTGCCCTTGTCGAGGGTGATGCGCCGCCGGAACTCGCTCGGTTCGCGGCCGATGACCGATGCCGCCGTGGTCTCGAAGTCGAAACCACTCTTGAGTTGCAGCAACGCCGTCAGTTGGTCGTTCTCGCGCTTGGTCTCCTGGAGCCGGGCGTTCTCGTCGGCGAGGCGCGAGTTCTCGTCGCGAAGGGCCGCGTTGTCGATCCGCAGGCGGTCGATCTCGGTGATCGCGCTGCCGATCGAGGCGATGCCGCCGGCGATCTGGTCGAGCGCGCCCTGGATCGGCCGGAAGGCGAAGCCGATGCCGTTCTGGAGTTCGCGGACGCCCGGATTCGAGGAGAAGGCCATCAACAGCAGGGTGGCCGCCAGCAGGACCATGTAGGCGATCCCGCGGCGGCGGGCGGATCGGTTGGCGAGCAGCGAGGTCATGCTCGGTCCCCTTGCTGGTGTCCGCTCAGCGAGGCGGCCGCGAGTACGTCTCGGCGACCAGCACGCGATCCATCCCGTCGAGCTCCTGGAGGACGATGCCGGTCCCCCGGACCACGCAGGTCAGCGGATCGTCGGCGATGTGGACGGGCATCTGGGTCGCCTCCGCGACCCGGCGGTCGAGGCCCGCGAGCAGCGCGCCGCCGCCGGCGAGCACGATGCCCTGGTCCATGATGTCGGCGACCAGCTCCGGCGGCGTCTCCTCGATCGTGTCCTTGACGGTGTCGACGATCTGCGCGACCGACGGCTCGATCGCCTCGCGGATCTGGTCGGCGCCGACCTCGACGCTGCGCGGCAGGCCGGTCAGCAGGTCCCGGCCGCGGAGCGTGACGCGCTGCGCGTCCCACTCGCCCGGGTAGGCCGACCCGATCGCGATCTTGATGTCCTCGGCCGTGCGCTCGCCGAGGAACAGGTTGTACTCGCGCCGGGCGAACGTGACGATGTCCTGGTCCATCTCGTCGCCGCCGATCCGGATGCTCCGGCTCACGACGATGCCGCCGAGGCTGATGACCGCGACCTCGGTCGTGCCGCCGCCGATGTCGACGATCAGGCTGCCGGACGGCTCGCTGACCGGCAGGCCGGCCCCGATCGCGGCGGCCATGGGCTCCTCGATGAGGCGCGCCCAGCGCGCGCCGGCGTTGAGGGCCGCGTCGCGGACCGCGCGCTTCTCCACCTCGGTCACGCCGGACGGGATGCCGAGCAGCATCCGCGGTCGCGGGATCAGCCCGATCCGGTCGTGGACCCGGTTCACGAAGTACTTGATCATCTGCTCGGTCACGTCGAAGTCGCTGATGACGCCGTCGCGCAGCGGCCGGATGGCGATGATGTTGGCGGGTGTCCGGCCGACCATGCGCTTGGCCTCGGCCCCGATGGCGAGGACGCGCCGCGTCTTCGCGTCGATCGCGACGACCGACGGCTCGCTGATGACGATGCCCCGGTCGCGCACGTGGACGAGCGTGTTCGCGGTCCCGAGGTCGATCCCGATGTCGCGGGAGAAGATGCCGAGGATGCGGTCGAGCATGCTGGGAAGGAGTCCCTCGTTGGTGTGACGGAGCCACGGCGCGGGCACCGCCGGCGTCCGGGGGCGGGTCGCGCGGGCGGGCGGGAGGCCCGGGCAGTATACGCGCTCGTCCCGTCAGGGCCGGAACCCGGTCAGTCGAACGGTCAGACCGCCGGTCGCACGGTGGGTACCGGGCGGTCGAACGCGACGCCCCGGTCGCGCAGCGAGACGTAGGCGTCGTGACCGATGACGAGGTGGTCCAGCAGGCTGATGTCGAGCAGCCGGCCGGCGGCCAGGGCCTCGGCCGTCAGGTGCAGGTCATCGGGTGATGGTGTCGGGTCGCCCGACGGGTGGTTGTGGACCAGGATCACGCCCGCGGCGTTGAGCCGGACCGCATCGCGGAAGAGCTCGCCGATCCGAACCAGCGACGCACTGACGTTGCCCTGGTAGACGGTCGCGACGCGCAGCACGTGGTTCTTCGTGTCGAGCATCACGACGCGCAGCTCCTCGCGTTCGAGGCGGCCCATCTGCAGGATCAGCCGATCCGCGACGTCACCCGGACCGCGGATCGACCAGCGGCCTGTCGGCCAGTCGGCGAGCGACCGTCGACCGAGCTCGAACGCGGCCACCAGCTGTGCGGCACGGGCCTCGCCGATCCCGGCCAGCCCCGCGAGCTCCAGGTCGGTCGCCCGCGCCAGGCCGGCCAGCCCGTCGTACCGGGCGAGGACGTCGCCGGCCAGGTCCACCGCGGAGCGGCCGCGCGTGCCGGAACCCCAGATGAGGGCGAGGAGCTCGGCCGCCGTCAGTCCGGCCGCGCCCCGGAGGGCCAGTCGCTCGCGCGGGCGCTCCGTGGCCGGGAGCTCGCGGATCGCGCGTCCACGGACGCCCGGGATCTGTCGGTTCGGCCACCGCGGCACCTCACACGGTCGTTGCCACGCAGCGAGTCAGGGCGTCCCCGGGCCCGAACGACGGGAGCCCGCCAATTCCCCCCGCCATCCGGACCTCGAGGACGGCGCCAGACTACCGATGAGCACTCACCGCGGACTCAACGGCCGCTTCGCCGCCGCTCACTGCTGCACCGACCGGAGGGCCACCTCGCCGAGCACGAGCAGGATGCCGTTGAAGGTCATGTGCAGTCCGATCGGTACCCAGATCGAGCCTCGGCGGACGAACAGCCAACCCAGGGCGAGCGCGACCGGCACCCTCGTCGCGAACCCCACGACGGCCAACCCGAAGGCCTCCTGCGTCGTGCTGCCGGTCACGGTCAGGACGTGCGCGACAGCGAACACCAACGCCGCTCGGATCACGCCGCGCCGCATGCCAAGCGACCGCACCCATGCGGTCGTCGCCAGACCCCGGAAGAGCACCTCCTCGCCGATCGGAGCGAAGATCGCCCCGGCGACGAACTGGAGGATGAACCCCGTCGTTTCCCCGGTCGGCGGCAGCGGACTGACCGGCGTCACCGGGAACAGCGCCAACAGGATGGCGGAGATCGGGATCGTGACGACGATGACCGGGATCGCCCAGCCGGCGCCCGAGATGAGCTCGCCGATGGCTCGCCCGTCCGGTCGACGGATGCCCATATCAGACCAGCTGAGCGCGCCCGCGTCGACGACGAGGAGCCGGATGAGGCCGATGTAGACGAGGGTCTGGACGCCGACCGAGAGGAACCGCCCGAACGGACTGTCGACGTCGACGCCGAGGGCCACGAGGGGCAGGCTCAGGATGATGACGGCGACCAGCGAGACCGGGATCGCCGCGATGAAGACCAGGAGCGGCGATGGCCCCTGGTACGCCAGGCCACCACGCGCACGCCGCTCGATGCCCTGTGCACCGGCGCCCGCGACCAGGCCGATGGACAGCAGGACCAGGCCGGCCAGCAACAACACGATGGCGCCGCTTCGGTCGCCCGACATGGCGCCGATGACGACGATGCCCAGGCCGAGGAGGGTGGCCAGCCAGCCGATGACGAAGAGCGCTGGCGCCGCCCGGCCTTCGATCGTGAACGTGCCCGAGCCGGGCCGCGGTGTCGGTGTCGGTGTCGGCTCCGGTTCGGGTCCCGCCCCGTCGGGCGAGGTCAACGCTCTGGGAGCGGGTCCTGCGCGGGCGCCTTCCGGCTGCCGCTGCCCGCGGCCAGCGGTGTCCGGACCGATGGGCGCATCTGCGCGGGCGCCGAGGCGTTGGCCGCGATCCGACCGCTCGCCTCACGCCGACTCGTGGCCGGCTCCAGCACCGCAGCGGCGATCTCGCGCCGCTCGAAGTCCTTGCCGCACCACGCGCACAGCGACCAGTCCATCCCGACGAGGCGGCTGCAGTTCGGGCAGACGCGGTTCAGCCGGGTGCGGCAGCTGGGGCAGATGATCCATTCGTCATTGATGCGCCGGTCGCAACCGGGACAGTGGTGGATCGCATCGACCTCGGCGAGCAACGCCTCTTCCGCAAGGTTGCGCTCCCACACCTCGCCGATCTTCTCGTGCGGCCGGATGATCTTGTAGACCCAGACCGCGAGGATGAAGAAGATCGGCGTGAAGAGGATGATCCCGGCGGCTGCGAGATACGGCAGGATCACGTTGTCGGATCGCTGCTGCATGTCGCGGAACGCCCAGTAGGCCGTGGCGAGCCAGATGACGATGAGGTAGATGCCGATCAGGCGGATGCCGAGCTGGATGACGGGGCTCCCGAAGATGCCCCCGATCGTCTCGCCGATCTGGCCGAGGATCTCGTCCATGCGCCTGGTCAGGTGCCTCCATGCCGTGCCGAGGGGATCGATCCATCCGGCTGGGGCCGGCCGCCGGCGACGTCCGGCAGTGTAGCAGGGGCCGCCCGGGCCCTCGGTGGACGCCGGCGCCTCGCGAATCCGGGTCGATCGGGCGTCATGCCCGCCCGGAATCCGTCAGACGGACCGCTCCTCCGCCGCGTGACGGTCGAGCCACGCGGACGCGATGCCCACGACCGTGAGCACGATGGCACCGATCGCGACGACGTACGCGCCGATCCCCGCCCCCATCGGGCTGTAGAGGATGTACGGCCACACCAGGCCAAGGCTGAACGCCCCGAGCAGGAGGCCGGCCAGACCCGATCGGACCGAGACCGGGATCCTGGTCGGCACGATCGAGACGGCCAGCACGGCCAACGCCCAGAGAAAGATGAGGATGTGCCCTGGCCCGGCCAGACCCCAGGTGTCGAACAGCCCATCACCGCCGTTGGCGCCGACCACGACTCGCGCCAGGGGCATGAGCATCCCGAACACGATCAGGGCGGCACCAGCGGCCGTGGCATAGCCGAGCATGCGGGCAGCCTGGACGCGGTCAACGGTGGTGGACATGGCACCGGCCGTCGGCGCCACGGGCACAGGGTCTGGCGCGGCCGGCGGTGGGGCCGGGGCTGTCGAGGCCGCGGGAGCGGGACCGGGCAGCGTGTCAGCCGATGGCGGCGGCGTGCCCGGCGGGACATAGCCCCATTCGGGCGGCGCCTCGGGTGCGGCGGGGGTGTCCATCGGCGAGGACCCCTCGAGCTCCGTCTGGCGGATCGAACTCGGGGCCATGGGTGTGGCGGGACCGCGGTCGGACGGGGCGGCCGGTGCGGCGGCAGCCACGTCGGGTGATGCCTCTGGGAGGGGCTGGCTCTGGATCCGGGCCGGGGACATCACCGTCGGATCATCGACCGGAGCGCCGCTCGGCGCGTCGCTCAGAGCCGGATCCTCGGGCGCCAGCACGGACGCCGCCTCGGGCGCGTCCTCGACGAGGTTCGCTGCCGGCCGAGTCTCGCCGCCGGCGACTGCCGCGAGCAGGGCGCCGCAGGCCGGACACGACAGGCGTCCGCGCGGTACGGCCTTGCCGCAGTCCGGGCAGACGATCGTGCGAGCGGGCATGGGTCACCTCGAATCTCGCTCGGCGCGCGACCGGGCGTGGTTACAGCCTGCCAGACCCTCCCTCGGCATTCCAGTCCCCCGGACGGCGGCTGGCCGACCCCCCGAACGTCCGGTGCCCGCGCTGCACTGCGGCGACGGTCCAGGCCGCATGGCGCCAGGCGGCGACGACCCCCGCGAGCGCCAGCCCGCCCGCCCACAGGGCGACGAAGACGATCAGCATGAGGGCCGCCCCGAAGATGTTGCGGTCGACGAGCGCGGACCGCAATCCGGCCCAGGCCACCGACGCGGCACCGCCGGCCGGGACGAGGACGAGGAGCATGACCACCGCCGGGACGCCGAACAGCACGAACGTCTGCAGCGGGTGCCGGAAGGCCTGCGCGACCGCGCCCACGAGGCCGCCGGTGATCGAGGCGCCATCGAGGACGATCCGCCGTGCGGCGATCCCGCCGATGATCTCCCCGACCAGCCACACGATCACGACCACCAGGATCGCGTCGGGGACGGCCCCGATGATCCTCCAGACGATCGGCACCGTGACGTCGCTCGGCAGGGTCAGCTCGGCGTACGTCGCGGCCACGGTCCGGGACGTCGTCCAGATCACGACCACGAACAGCGGGAACAACATCATCATCCGCGCCGCCACGACGCGGAGCGCCTGGCGGGTGGGATCGAAGGCGTGGGCCGGTGCCGCGGCGACGGTGTCGCGCCACTCGGCCGCGGCGGCTGCATCGGTCGCGGGAGCGGTGGCGGCCACGTCCTCGTCGGTGGCGACGATCCCGATGACATCGACCTCGAGGGTCGCCGCCAGGAATCCACCGAACACGATCCAGGCGAGCAGGGCGCCCAGGCCGATCGCGAGGAGCATGACGAGTCCCACCGACAGGCCGCCCAACACGATGTCGACGACGGTGGGGCCGGTCAGGTTCGCCAGTCCGACCGGGGTCGGGAGCACGAAGATCGGGACCAGGAAGGCGACGATCCCGCCGCGGAGGAGGAAGCCCGCGAGGGCCAGCATCCAGGTGATCGGATGCGCGAGCGTCACGAGCAGGGACGTGACGAGGGTCGCCCCAAGGGTCATGGGGCCGGGCTGGCGGAGGCTCCGGGTGCCAGGCCGAGCCCCGGCGCGAGCTCATTGAGCCGGTCGAGGGCCGCTTCGACGAGCGCCATCTCCTCACCGTAGCGGGCGAAATCACCATTCCGAAGGGCGGCCTGCGCCAGGTCGAAGTGGCGGTTGGCGTACGAGATCAGCCCGGCGATGTCAGCCGGGAGCGGCTCCGCGGGCCCGCTCGTCGGTGTCGGCGTGGGCGACGCGCCTGGCGCCGGCGACGCGCCGGGCGACGGTGACGCACCGGGTGACGGTGACGGCGTCGGGATCGGTCCCGAGTTGTCCTCCTCGGCTCGCAGCAGGAGGTTGATGGCGTCGCCGAGGGTCGGACCCCAGACGACGTTCCGCGTCGAGGCCACGACGATGCGCTGGAACTCCGGGAACGAGACCGCGGTCGATTGCAGGTAGACCGGCTGGAGGTAGATCAACGATTGCCCGAGCGGGACGACGATGAGGTTGCCCCGGATGACCTCGCTGCCCGATTGGTTCCAGAGCGAGACCTGCTGGCTGATGATCGGGTCCTGGTCGATCCGGGCCTCGATCTGGGCCGGCCCGAACACCGTCGTATCCGCGGGGAAGCGGTACACGCGGGTCGCCCCGTAGTTCGGGGCATCCATCCGGGCCGCGACCCAGGCGATCATGTTCGGCCGGTTGGTCGGCACCATGGGCTGGAGCAGGAGGAACTCGGCGCTGCTCTCGCCCGGCATCCGCATGACGACGTAGTACGCCTCGGACGGCAGCGTCTGATCGCTGGCCTGCCCGGTCGGCACCGTCCACAGGTCGTCGTTCCGGAAGAACTGCTGCGCGTTCGTGACGTGGTACCGCCCGAACACCCGGGTCTGGACGTTGAACAGCTCCTCGGGGACCCGCAGGTGGTCGCCGAGGTCGGCCGGCATCTGGTCCATCGGCTTGAACAGCGTCGGGAACACGCCCTGGTAGGCCCGGATGATCGGGTCGGTCGCATCGGCGACGTAGAACTGCATCGTGCCGTCGTACGCGTCGACAGTGATCTTCACGCTGTTCCGGATGTAGTTGAAGCGCGACGGGCCGATCGCGGTCGTCTCGAGTGACGACGGATCGAACGCCTGCGCGTTCGGGAACCGGTCGGACGTGGTGTAGGCGTCCTGGACGTAGACCAGTCGGCCGGATGTGTCGACGACGAGGTACGGGTCCTTGTCGTATCGCAGGAACGGGGCGATCCGCTGCAGCCGGTCCGAGATGCGAGCGATGGAAGAGGAGCTGGCTGTTGCCGGTCACCTGATCGCTGATGAGCAGGTCGAGGTCCCGGAACCGGAGCGAGAAGAGGAGCCGCATCAGGGTGCTGTCGAGCTTCACCCCGGTCGTGCCGCTCCAGTGCGTCTCGGTGCCCGCGGCCGCGGAGTCGTCGCCCTCGCCGGTCGGATAGTCGAACTCGGCCTGTTTCGCCCCGACGACGACGTAGTCGGACGAACGCTCGCCGAAGTAGATGCGCGGTTCGGTGATCGGGGGCGCGCCGGCGACGGATTGCGGCGGCAGGTTCCCGATGAACAGGCGCGGCTGGCCCTCGTTGGTGACCTCGTTGACCGGCACCATCGCCACGCCGATCCCGTGCGTGTAGACGATCCGCTGGTTCACCCAGCCGGATGGCGCTCGGGTTCTGGTCGAGCGCGAGTTCGCGTCCGGACAGCATGACCTGGCGCTGGACGTCGTTGATGACGTACCGGTCCGTGTCGACGTCATGGAAGGTGTAATACCGGCGGACGGTCTGGAGCTGGTCCAGCGTGTCCTTGAGCGGCCGGTAGTCCCACAGCCGGGCGTTGCGGAACGTGTCCTCCTCGCCGTCGACGAGGGCCTGGGTCACCGGCTCATCCCCGCGGAACGACCGGTCCTCCCACTCGCCCAGGTCGTAGGCGAGCCGCGTCATCGCGATGTTGTTCGCGATGAAGCGCTCCTCCTGCACGAACTGGTTCGGCAGGACGGTGAACCGCTGGATGGCCTCCGGGTAGAGCCGCCCGATGACGATCGAGGCGAGGAACCAGACGCCCAGCGTCAGCCCGAGCGGCCAGATCAACTTGGTGAGCGCGCCGCCGACGAGGAACGCGGCCGCCAGCCCGGAGATGACCGTCAGGACATCGAACGCGAAGAACTGGGCGTTCTGGTCGGTGAAGCTCACGCCCGTCGCCACGCCGCGGGTGCTGTACACCAACTCGTACTTGTCGAGCTGGTAGCCGAACGCCACGGACAGCAGGAACAGGCCGCCGAGGATGGCGAGATGCATGCGGACCGGCGTCCCGAAGACGAGCCCGCCGCGGGTCGCACCGACGACGTAACGGACGAGGACGACGATCAGGGTCGCGACGACGAGGCCGTTGAACAGGCCCTGGACCAGCCGCAGGAACGGCAGCTCGAACAGGAAGAAGCCGATGTCCTTCCCGAAGACCGGATCGTTCACGGCCGCAGCCCCGGCCGACGCGAACGGCACCTGCTTCGCCCAGAGCATGACCGTCTCCCAGGCCGCGCCGAGCGAACCGCCGATGGTGACGGCCAGGAAGACCGCGAAGACCGTGAGGGCCACGCCGGCGAGGGGCGTCAGGTCCGGGATGTCGTCGGCCTCGAAGGTGATCGGCCGCGGCTCGCCGAACCCACGGGGCTCGCCGAACCCGCGCGGGCTGCGTGCGCGGTTGCTGGCCTGGGCCGCTTCGTTGAGCCGGTCGAAGAGGCCGCGGAGGCTGCTCGCCCCCTCGCCCGGCGGCGGGCTCAGCCGCGTCGCGAGCCAGAGGTTCCCGAGCAGGACGACCAGGGCGAGGACCAGGCCGAAGGCGAACAGGCCGACCTGTGCGCCAAGACGCGTCCAGAAGACGCCGTCGAAGCCGACGCTCGCGTACCAGAGCGCGTCGGTCCACAGGTCGAGGCCGAAGCTGAACAGGATGACGATCGCCACGACGATCGCGATACCGACGCCAAGGCCGATCCGCCGGCCGGCTCCGCCATTGTCGCGGCCGTCGTCGGGGCCGCCGGGGGGCCGCCGGCGAGGCGGCCGCTCGTCCGTCTGGCGGGCCGGTCGGGACCGGTCGATGCGCTCGGGTTCTCGGTCGTGATCGCCATCGGACCCGTTCCCGTTCCCCTCGTCGTCGTCGTCACCGGAGCCGCCCCGGTCGTCGCCCGGACCGGGTGGTGTCTCGCCGCGGACCTGCGCCTCGCGCCGGCGGAGCTCCTCCATGAAGTCGTCGAACATGTCGCGCATCGTCGGGGGAGTCTAGCGGGGTTCGACGCTAAGGGAGGCTCGACGTTCGCTCACGGCCGATGCAGGCCCTCGACGGCGCGACGGAACGCCGCCAGGACGGTCTCCGCGAGCTCGTTGTCTCGCATCGTCGCGACCCGTGCCGGTTCGAACCGGAAGGCCGCCCGGATCGCCGCCGGCGCGCGCCACGGCCGGGTCGGGTCGTCGGGCGGGGCGATCCCGCCGAGGCGGAGCTGGAGGCGCCCTGCGTCCTCGAGGATGAACCCGGACAGGGCCCCGGCGACGGCCGGCCCGAGGCGTGCGAGCGGTGGATCCGGCGGCGGACCCGCGGCCGGGGCGAGATCGCGGAAGCTCACGACGCCCTCGTCGTCGGTGACCCACAGCATCGTCAGCCACCAGCCATCTGGAGCGTCCGACGGTCTGGCCATCCCGGCACGAAACGTGTGGTCGCCGACACGGACCTCGTGCTCGCGCAGGAACGAAGGGCCGGGTGACGGGAGGCGATCGGGCACGGCCGCAGGATAGCGGCCGGGCAGGTCAGGCGGGCTGCTCGCCCTCGGGCTCGGCGGCGGGGGACGCGGCGTCCGCGCCGGCCGCATCGGCGGCCTCGCCCTCGCCGGCCGGTACCAGGTGCATCAGCCCGGCCGCTTCGGCAAGGTCGGGCGGGATGTCCAGCTTGCGGCCCTCGGCGGCGGCCTCGGACATCAGTGCGTCCGCCTCAGCCTGCATCTCGGCAAGGTCGCGCTCGATCTCGAGCTTGAGCATCTCGCGCCGGACCTCGAGATCCGGGAAGGCCACGGCCTTCGCGTCTCCGGGCCGGTAGACCGCGTCATCCGATTCGCCGCTCAACCACGAGAGCAGCCGGCTCCGCTGCTTGGGAGGGTTCTTGGACCGGATGATCGCCTGGGCGTCGATCGCGGTCAGGCCGGGGAGCTGCTCAGCGATCTCGCCGCGCAGGGCGGCACCGCAGGACGGGCAGGTGTCGGGGTCGGCCGCGGAGAGCGGCGCGGAGCACCACGGACAGACCTGGCCGACGGTCGCGTCGTCGGGATCGGAAGGTTCGACCATGGGGCGAATGCTACCGCGTGAGGATAGGCCGGGAATACCCCACAGGTCATGGGTGGTCCGAACCCTAGCGGGCTACTATCGGCGGACTTATTCCCATTCGATGGTGGCGGGCGGCTTCGAGTCCTCAGGCGGATGGCTCGCAGGGGCGTCGCCTCCGCCTTCGGAGCGCGGGTGGCGATCGACCGGATGCCGCCGCCCTACTCCCACTCGATGGTCGCCGGCGGTTTCGAGGAAATGTCGTAAACGACCCGATTGACGCCCGGGACCTCGTTGACGATCCGTGAACTGATCTTGCCCAGGACGTCGTAGGGCAGCTTGGCCCAGTCGGCCGTCATCCCGTCCTCGCTCGTCACCGCGCGGATGGCGACGACGTTGGCATAGGTCCGCCCGTCGCCCATCACCCCGACGCTTCGGACCGGCGTGAGGATCGCGAAGCTCTGCCACAGGCTGCGGTAGAGGCCGGCCGCCTTGATCTCGTCGATGACGATCCAGTCCGCATCGCGCAGTGTCTCGAGCCGCTCTGCGGTCACTTCGCCGATGATCCGGATGGCGAGTCCCGGACCGGGGAACGGCTGACGGAGGACCATCGCCTCGGGCAGGCCGAGTTCCATGCCGACCTTGCGGACCTCGTCCTTGAAGAGGTACCGAAGCGGCTCGATCAGCTGGAACCGCAGGTCCGCCGGCAGGCCACCGACGTTGTGGTGCGTCTTGATCTTCTGGGCGGTCTTCGTCTCGGACGTCGCCGACTCGATGACGTCCGGATAGAGCGTGCCCTGGGTCAGGAAGTCGATCCGCCCGAGCTTGGCCGCCTCCTCCTCGAAGACCCGGATGAACTCGTCGCCGATGATCTTGCGCTTCTGCTCGGGGTCCTCGACGCCGGCCAGGCGATCGAGGAACCGGCCGCGCGCGTCGACCATGACCAGGCGCATCCCGAGATCGCGCTCGAACGTGACCCGGAGCAGCTCCGACTCCTTCTTGCGCATCAGGCCGTGGTCCACATAGATACAGGTCAGCCGATCGCCGACGGCCCGGTGGACCAGGGCCGCCGCCACGGCGGAGTCGACGCCGCCAGACAGTGCGCAGATCACGAGTCCGTCCGACCCGGTCTCGGCCGCGTGTCGGTCGACGCGCTCGCGGATGCCGGCGACCGTCGTGTCGATGAAGTTGGCCGCCGTCCAGGTCTGGGCGACGCCCGCGATGTTCACCACGAAGTTGCGCAGGACGTCGCGGCCGCTCGGCGTGTGGACCACCTCGGGGTGGAACTGGATGCCGTAGAGGTTGCGCTCCGGGGCAGCCAGCCCGGCGAACGGCGAGGAGTCCGTCGTGGCCGTCGCGCGGAACCCGTCGGGGAGCCGGGTGATGGAGTCACCGTGGCTCATCCAGACCGGCTGCTGGCGCTCGATGCCGGTGAAGAGTCCATCGTCGTCGGTGATCGTCACGCTCGCGGGCCCGTATTCGCGACGGTCGGTCGGAAGGACGTCGCCACCGAGCTCGAGGGCCATCATCTGGGCCCCGTAGCAGATGCCCAGGACCGGGATCTCGCCGTTCCAGATCGCCGGATCCGGCCGCGGCGCGTCGGGATCGTAGACGGACATCGGGCCGCCCGAGAGGATGATCGCGCGCGTGCCCCGGCGGACCAGTTCCTCGTATGGCGTGTCGTGGGGCATCAGCTCGGAGAACACATCGAGCTCCCGGACGCGTCGCGTGATCAGCTGTGCGAACTGGCTGCCGAAGTCGAGCACGACCACGGTGCCCGGCGTGGTCGCCACGGTCCCGATCGGCCGGTCGGCCGGCGACCGTTCGGCGGTCGGGGCATTCAGTGCGGCCTCGAGGTAGGCCTCCACCTCCGCGTCGTCGGGGGCGAGGACCCGATGGCCCGCGTTGGCCGCCTCGCCGTGGACCGTCTTGCCTCGCTTCGTTGGCTCGTCATCGGCCGCCCGCCCGGCCGCCGGACTCCCCGTCTCGTCCGTCGCCTCCGCCATCGTCGATATCGCCCTCCGCTCCGTGTCGCCCGCCGTCACCAGTGTACCGGGCGGACGGTCAGCCTCTGAGACCGCGCCGGATCGGCGGCGTGTCAGCCGCGGTTGCGCATCGCCTCGGCGGCCATCTCGAGGTAGCGATCCAGCTCCGTCGCGACATCGGGCGGCGGCGCGAGTTCGGTCATGGCCGCGCGCATGTGGACCAGCCACGCGTCGCGAGCCTCGGGCCCGATCGCGAACGGCGCGTGGCGCATCCGCAGGCGAGGGTGGCCGCGCTCCTGGTCGTAGGTCGTGGGACCGCCCCAGTACTGGGCGAGGAACAGGGTCAGCCGGTGGCGCGCGCCGGCCAGGTCGGGTTCCGGGTAGAGGGGGCGGAGGATCGGATCGGTCTCGACGGCTTCGTAGAACCGCCCGACGAGGGCCTCGAAGAAGGGCATCCCGCCGGCTCGTTCGTAGAGGCTCGTCGTCCGCGTGTCGGTCACGCGGGGAGTCTAGCGAGGTCGGCGGATCCTTCGGCGAGACCGATCGGCCGCGGCCATCTGGGACGCCGCGAGGTCGAGCAGGACGAGGGCGCTGAGGGTGATGGCGAGCAGACCGAGGTGATCCATGACCGGAGGATGGCGGACCGCTCGGGCCACGGTCATCCAGCGAACGTCCCATCAGCCGCATGACATATGACGCAGACGCGCACCAAAAGGATGGTGCGCGTCGGTGCGTCGGGGGTTCGAGTCGGTGCCGGGCTGCCCGGCCGCTGCGGCGTCAGGCAGCGGCGGCGGCGAGCCCAGCGGAAGGGCCGGCCGGACGCCGGGTCGGCACGACGCCGCGGATGGCGAACCGCGCGGCGACCAGCCAGAGGCCGATCATCCAGACCATGAGCCCGAGGCCTTCGGCCCTGGCCTCGTGTGCCGGCAGGGAGCTCGTCGCGCCGAACGGGTCGAGGCCGGTGATGGTCACGAGCAGTCCGTAGGCGGCGACGCCGATGCCGATCGCGGCGAGGTAGCCGGTGAGGCGGGCGGCCCACTGGCGGTTCCGGACGAGACCGACGACCGCGACGAAGTGCGCGATGCCGAAGGCGATCGCGAGCGGGACGAGCCAGTTGAGGACGACCGAGTCGAGTGAGGTCGCGGGCAGGACCACGGCGCCCACCGCGAGCGAGACGAAGCCGGCGATGGCGGTGACGAAGGCCGCGAAGCCGCGCGTCCCGCGACGTCGCGACCGGGCGCTGGAGGGGTGAGCGTTCGAGGTCATGGAGATCTCCTTGTCGGGCTCAGCGGCTGTTGCAGGCAGGATGGGCGCGACCCAGGCCCGCTGGGCATGGTCGGCAGACGCCGGGCGGAGTGGACGGATGACGGGCGCCGGTGGCGCCGCTCGTCAGGCTTCGGCGACCGACTCGAGCCGTTGCCGGAACGCCTCCAGGTCGAGCGCGGCCGCGCGGAGGACCTGCGGCTTGGCCATCGACTCGAGCATCCGATAGCGCAACGGCAACCCGATCTTCAGGTGCCAGTCGAGGCGCGTCGCCGGGCCGTCCGCGGTCAGCGAGGCATCGATCTCGACGGTGATCCCGTCGGCATCTCGACCGCTCACGGCGAACCGCGACGGGGCGGCCATCGCCGCGACCCGCGCGTCGAGCGTGCTGGATCGGCCGGCCACCCGTTGCTGGATCCGGAGCGTCGATCCCTCGGTCAGGGGACCGTCGTCGAGTCGCTCGACCCGGACGATGCCGCTCGCGATCAGCCACTCCGGCCAGCGCTCGACATCGATGAGGTGGGCGTAGACGTCGGCCGATGGGCGGCCGATGCGGACGTCGAGGTCGAGCGAGATCGCCATCAGTCGCGCACGACCGGCCGCAGCCGGAACGACGGTCCGCGGCCAAGGTCCTCCGACGGTGTCCCGTACCGGACGATGAGCGCCCGGATGGCCCGGACGTGATCCTCGCGCTCGAGCGGCTCGGCCAGCGCGTCCCAGCTTCGGTCGCCCAGGACCACCCGACAGGCCGGATCCGCGTCGAGGTTGCGGGCCCACGCCGTCGTCTCGCTCCGGGCGGCGACGAGGAGGCTCCCGTCGGGCTCGGCCACGTACCCGATCGTCACGGCCCGTGCATGGCCGCTAGTCCGTCCCCGCGTCTCGAGACGGATAACGCGCCGCGTCGCGACGAGGTCGTCTTCCATCGCCGGTGTCCTGGGCCGCTCGCCGGCGTCAGGCCGCCGCCTCCTGGTCGACCCTGCGTCCGCCGTACGTGCCTGTGACCGAGGTGTTGCCGTCGGCGTCGCGCTCGTAATGCAGATCGTCGCCCGCTGACGTGAGGTCCAGCGCGAACGAGCCGGCTTCATCGTCGGTCTCGCCCTTGCCGGTCAAGGGCAGGTCCGGGGTGAACTCGCAGGCGACCAGGCGCACCTCTGTCCCGGTCTCGGTCGGCTCGTAGGAGATCGTGCCGCCGTGGTCGCAGCCGGCCGTCACCAGCTCGCTGTCGAAGTAGATGTAGTCGGACGTGTTGAAGATCTGGTCATCGACCGACGAGGCCAGCGCGAGGGCATCGTCGTACCCGGCGGCGGTCGTCGGGGCGATCGCCGCGTACTCGTCGGCCAGGGACCAGATGCAGGTCGTGACCCGGGTCGGCGGCGGCGTCCGGCTCACGAGCCAGGCCGTCATCAGGTCGTCGGGGCAGGCCTCGCCCCACGCATAGATGACGTGCGGCCCACCGACCGCCTGGACGAAGTAGGCGTCGTCGAGCCTCGAGTAGATGCGCATGCCGTTCGCGATCGGCGTCGCCGGATCGGTGGTCGAGGTCAGGACGAAGACCGGGTACGGCGGATCCACGATCGGCGCGGGTCGCTCGGAGGTCGTCCGGGCCGTCGGCCAGTAGAGGCAGGGCACATCGCCGTAGTAGCCGGTCTCGAGACGGGTGCCATTGATGCCCGCGGCCTCGGCGCCGTCGACCCACGCGGTCAGGCGCGCATCCGGCGTGCCGCCGTCCGGGAAGAACGCGTAGTCCTGGCACTCGACCGCGTAGTACATCGCGTCCGAATAGCCCGGATCGACCTCCGCGACCAGCGTGTCGGCGTTGAGCCCCAGCGCGCTGTAGCCGAGCTTGGCCAACGGCACGAGGTCGTCGTGGGACGCGGCGGCGATCGCCCGCTGGAGCAGGAGGCGGTCGTACGAGTAGTACAGGGCGTTGAACGCGGCGTTCTCGAGATCGGCGATCGTGAACTGTCGGGACTCGGTCGCACCCGTCGAGGTCGTGAAGTCGAACGTGATCGGGCCGGTGTCGAGCCGCGCAGCCAGCGCGTCGTATGCGGCGAGCGCGTCCCCGCCGGCCACGTCGGCCTTGCATGTTTCGTTCTCCGTGCACGCGGCGAGGGTCGCGATGAGGGTGTCCTCCGCCGAACGAGCCGCCTCCACGTAATACGACGGGCCATCGATGGTCAGGTCCACCGGCCCGTCGACGTACAGCGTCGCGATGCGATCCGGATGGGCGGCCGCGTACGTCTGCACGAACTGGGTGCCGTAGCTGAGGCCGTACAGGTCCATCTTGTCCACCCCGAGGTAGTCGCGGACCGCCTCGAGATCCTCGACCGCCTGCTTGGTCGCATAGAACGGCAGGTCCGATTCGGCGACCCCGGCCTCGGCGATGCAGTCCTTCGCGAACGTCTCGGCGGCGGCCGCCGCCTCCGCCCGCTCGGCCGGGATCTGCGGACGAGCGGCGGACTGGTAGTAGACGGCCGCGGCCTTCGTGCACTGGATGGGTCCGGACCGACCGATCCCGCGCTGGTCCATGTAGACGATGTCGTAAGCCTCGGCCACCGACGTCGCGTAGTAGTCGAGGTAGCTGTCGGAATCGGGGATGTCGCTGTAGCCCGGGCCGCCGGTGATCTCGACGTACGTCCCCTTCTTCTCCCCGGTCGCCCGGTGGATAGCGAAGGTGATGTTCCAGGTCTCGCCGCCCGCCGGCGCGAAGTGGTCCTTGGGGACGGCGAGGGTCACGCATTCGAACGTCGTCAGGCACGGTTCCTTTGACACGGGCGAGTAGCTCGCCGTCGACGCCGACGGGGCGGGCGACGCGGACGCAGCCGGGCCCGATGGCGACGCGCCGGGCGATGCGGGCGCCGGAGATGCGGCGGCCGACGGGCCCGCGGATGCTGCCGCCGGAGGCCGCAGGCGCCGCGCCCGGCGACGCGGGTGCGAACGTCCAGCCGGCCGAGGCCACCGAGCCGCAGGCCGAGACCAGCACCGCGACGACGAGGACCGCGGCAGGGAGCGTCAGGCGCGAGCGGTCGGGCGTGGGCACCGGGTCAGGCTAGAGCGTGCAGGTGCGAACCGGGATGATGTCGCACGCGCCGGGTCAGCGGCCGCGTTGCCAGGACTTGCCCTCGGTCTGGGTCGAGGGGGCGTAGACCATCTCGACGCGCTGCATGTCGCGGATCGTGCGGGCGCCCAGGGCCGCCATCGACTGGCGGAGGGCACCGACGAGGTTCTCGCTGCCGTCGGTGACGTGGGCGGGACCGAACAGGATCCGCTCCAGGCTGCCGACGGTCCCGACCTTGATCCGCGTCCCGCGCGGCAACGTCGGCGACGGCGCGGCCATCCCCCAGTTCGTGCCGCGACCGGGCGCCTCCTCGGCGCGGGCCAGCGGGGAACCCACCATCAGGACGTCGGCGCCCGCGGCGATCGCCTTGGCCAGCTCGCCGCCACGACGCATGCCGCCGTCGGCGACCACCGGGACGTACCGGCCGGACTCGCGTGAAGTACGCGTCGCGGGCCGCCGCCACGTCGCTGATCGCGGTGACCTGCGGGACCCCGATGCCGAGCACCTCGCGGGTCGTGCAGGCCGCGCCGGGACCGACGCCGACGAAGACCGCCGCCGCGCCCTGCTCCATCAGCGCGAAGGCCGCCTCGGCGTTGGTCGTGTTCCCGACCGCGACCGGGATCGGCATGTACCGGGTGAAGTCGGCGAGCGACAGCGGGTCGTATTCCGTCGCGAGGTGGCGGGCGCTCGAGACCTGGCTCTGGACGAGGAACAGGTCGGCGCCGTGCTCCGCGCAGAACGGGCCGAACCGACGGGCCGCGCCGGGTGTCGCGGCGACGGCCGCCTTCGAACCGGCGGCGTGGATCGCCTCGAGCCGGGCCGCGATCAGGTCCTCGCGGATCGGCTGGCTGTAGGCCTCGGCCAGGAACTCGTGGACCTGGTCGTCGGGGGCGGTCGCGATCCGCTCGAGGATGACGTCGGGATCGTCGTACCGGGCCTGGACGCCTTCGAGGTTGAGGATCGCGAGGCCGCCCAGGCGGGCGAGCTCGCCGGCCATGCGGGCATCGACCACGGCGTCCATCGCCGATGCGAGGATCGGGATCGCCAGCTCGATGCCGGCGAACACCTGGGTGAGATCGACGTCGGCCGGCTCGATCGTGTCCGTGCCGGGCGCGAGCGAGACGTCCTCGAACCCGTACGTCGGTCGGATGGTGTCGACCTTGGAGTGGAAGACACGCCGTTGGGCCGCGGCCGGATCCGGGATGTGCGTCGTCGCCGTCCGATCGGTCAATTCGCCCTCCTGTGCCGCCTCACGGTGGGCTGCCTGCTGTCGCGAGTCTAGCAGCGACCCCGGCCACCGGACGGTTGCGTCACGGCATCGACGCCCGGCCGGCGCCGTCGAGCGTCAGCTCGAACCAGGCGGCCCGCTCCGGGTCGGCGAGGTCATCCCGGATCCGCTCGATCGCCGTGCGATAGCCGGGCCAGACGATCTCGCGGTGGGCCGCGTCGATCGGCAACCAGCGGGCGCGGTCGTGTTCGTGCGACAGGGTCGGCTCGGCGCCTGGCACGGCGCGGACCGCGAACACCGCCGAGGTCATGACGGCGTCGACGGATGGCTCGTGGAACTGGTTGACCAGGTCGAGGTCGTAGAACGCCTCGATCGCATCGGCGTCGAAGCCGGTCTCCTCGCGGAGCTCGCGCAGCGCGCCCTCGGCGACTCGCTCGCCGGCCTCGAGGCTGCCCGAGACGCACTGCCACAGGCCTGGCAGGATCCTGCCAGGCGCGCGGCGGATCAGCAGGATCTCGCGCCCGGCGGGCGCGTCGCGGAAGATCCAGCAGTCGACGAGGTCCGGCCGGAACGGACTCACGACGCGCGTCCGATCAGAGTCGTTCGAACCGCTCGACCGGAAGCACGAAGACGGTCGCGCCGCCGACCTCGACCTCGAGCGGGTACGGCATGAAGAACTCGCCCGGCTCCATGATCGGCGGCATCGGGTTGACGACCTGCGTCCGCGACGTGCAGTTCTCGCGGACGATGCCCATGATCTCCTCGACCTCGGCGTCCTCGACCCCGACGATGATCGTCGCGTTCGACTGCTTGAGGAAGCCGCCGGAGCTGTGCAGACGGGTCGCCCGGAACTCCTTGTCGAGCAGGGCATCCACGAGCACGCTGGCGTCCTCGTTGTGGACGATCGTGACGACGAGCTTCATCGCGCGGAGTATCCCCGCCCCGAGCGACCCGGGTCAACGCGTTTTCGCGGGGTGTACGATGCCGACTCCGACCGAATGAACGCGTGCAGGAGTTCCCGTGGCCAACGACGGAATGTCTCGCGATCCCCGGACGTCCCTCCCCGCGGCGATCGCCGCGGTCGCCGGCGCCAACGACCTGGACGCCGCGCTCGAAGCGATCCTCACCGCCGCTGACGCGGCCTTCGCGCCATTGATGGGCGCCGTCGCGCTGGCGGATCCGGACCGTGCCGGCCTGCAGCTCGCTGCCTCGCACGGCATGGACGATGCCGGCCGGCTGACACTCGCGACCGCGATGGCCGATCCCACCCACCCGTTCAGCGAGGCGACCACCGAGTCGATCCGCGACGTTCGACCGGCAGGCCCCGACGACGGCCGGCGGCGAATTCGTCGGCGCATACCTGCCGTTGCTCGTGTCGGCCGGCGGCATCGAGGTGGCCCTCGGCGCGATCGGGTTCGGGTGGCCGGCGCCGCACACCGTCGGCGAGGCCGACCGCGAAGCCCTCACGGCCTTCGCCGCCCTGGCGGCGATGGCCGTCGACCGGGCGCGACTCGCCTCGACGGCGGCCGAACGTTCGGAATGGTTCGAACGGATGGCGCACAACGACCCGTTGACCGGCCTTGCCAACGAGCGGACCGTCGGGCGGATCCTGGAGCTGGAGCTCGCGCGAGCCGCCCGACAGGGCGGCACCGTCTCGCTGGCGATGTTCGACGTCGACGACTTCAAGGCCACCAACCGCGACGGCGGGTTCGCGGCCGGCGACGACGTCCTGCGGCGAGTGGCCGCGGTGCTCGCGGAGTCGGTCCGGCTGGTCGACACCGTCGGGCGGATCGGCGGCGACGAGTTCGTGCTGATCGCCCCGGGCTCGGCCGGTCTGACGGTCGCGCAACGGGTCCTCGACGGGATCGCGGCGCTCCCGGCCCTCGCCGGCCAGACGGTCTCGGTGTCGGCAGGCGTCGCGACGTTCCCCGCGGACGGCGCCGACGCGGACGCGCTCATCGCCTCGGTGACGGAGGCACTCGACCGCGCGCGCACCGGTGGCGGCGGCAACGTGGCCGTGACCGAGCCCGTCGTCGAGGGCTGACCCGAGCCGAGGCCGGCAGTCCGGCATCCGCCAACGGTCATCTGGCTAGCCGGTCGCGGCCACCACGGTCCCGCTCGACACCGGCGCCGACGACGGCGCCGTAGCCCCAGGCCCAGGCTCGAGCGTGAGCGCCAGGACCGCGCCGGGCTCAGCGGACAGGCCCGTCCCCGTGTAGAACGCGATACCCGAACTCCCTACGGGCACGCCGCCGAGCGGCACCGGGACGCCGTCCGAACCGATCACCCAGGCCTCGTAGACCTCGCTGCCGGACGTCGGGGCGAGGTCACGCACCGCCATCGCCATATCGCCCGACGGACTCATCGCGGCGAGCCCGCGCGGACCGCCGCTGGTCGTCGGCGCGAGGACGGCCGTGAAGGCGCCTGGCTGGCTGGCGACTTCGAGGACGGCCGCCACGTTGTCCTCGTATGTCTGCGCTGCCGAGAGCTGTCCCTGGAGCAGCAGGTTCCAGGCGCCGAGGAGCCCGATGACGAGCACGGCCGCGATCCGCACGGCCCAGGTCGCCGGGGACGTCTTGCGGGCCGCGCGGGCGTTCCGCTCGTCGGCGCTCGGGAACGGCGTGACCTCGGTGGTGGCCGTGGGCGCCGGCGCCGGGGAGGCGGCCGGAGTCGCGCCCTCGCCGACGGGCGGCAGCCCCCCACCACGTTGGCGTGCCTCGAGGTCGGCCGCGGCGGCAGCCATGATCCGGCCCTTCAGCGCGGGCGACGGCTCCACCTGCGGCACCGAGGCATCGAGGACGGGCAGCACGGAGCCGGCCTCCGCGATCTCGGCGTGCGGGTCCGCGCATGAGGCGAGATGGGCACGCACGGCCGCCGCCTCGGCCGGCTCGAGGGCGTCCAGCACGAACGCTCCTGCCGCATCGCGGACCTCGTCGCAGGTCATGTCGATGGGGCGAATCGGATCGGTCATGGGGCGCCCGCTTCCAGGCCATCGCGTTCGACGGCTTCCTCGTCGGTCAGCGACCGGCGCATCGCGAGCAGGCCCAACCGCATGCGGCTCTTGATGGTCCCGAGCGGTGTGCCGGTCCGGGCCGCGATCTCCTGTTGGGTCAACCCGCCGAAGTAGGCGAGCTCGATGGCCTCGCGCTGGACGTCCGAGAGCACCGCGAGCGCTCCGCGAACGGCCTCGGCATCCAGCCCGGCCGAGACCTCGGCCCAGACGTCGGGCTGGGTCAGCGCCGCCGGCGGGACTTCCTCGCGCTCGGGCAGCTCGGTCGTCGGGCGGCGGCGCCGGATGGCGTCGATCGCGCGGTGATGCACGATCGCGAGCAGCCACGTCTTTACGCTGCCACGACCCTCGATGTAGCGGGCGGCATTCCGCCACGCGCCCAGGAAGGCGTCCTGGACGACGTCCTCGGCGAGGGTGACGTCGTTGGTGATCCGGTAGGCGATCGAGTAGGCCATCGTCCTGTATCGGTCGTACAACTCTTCGAGAGCATCGAGTTCCCCGTTCGGCGATCCTCGCGAGCACGGCTCGATCCGCCTCGTCGATTGGCGTGGCGGTTCGGAGTCGCAGCGGCGCGCGATCGTCGCTCATGTGGTGGTGCGTTGCAGCGGGGGTTTCGGTTCACCCGCACGGAGCATCCGGTCAACGGCGTTCGCGGCCGCGCGGGCAACGTCGTCGGCGGGCCTGGATGCGTCCACGACCACGAATCGGCTCGGCGCCGCCACCGCCAACGCGAGGAAGCCCTCACGCACGCGCCGATGGAATTCGAGATCGAACTCGGCCTCGAATTGGGTCACGTCGCCCGGCGCCTTGCGCGCCAGGCCGGCCTCGACGGGAAGGTCCAGGAGGATCGTCAGGTCCGGCGTGAGACCACCCGTGGCGGCCGCTTCCAGCGCCCGAAGATCGTCGAGCGGGACGCCCGCGCCATACCCCTGATAAGCGATGGTCGAATCGGCGAATCGAGCGCAGACGACCGTCCGTCCGGCCCCGAGCGCCGGTTCGATGACCTCCGTCACGAGCTGTCGGCGGGCGGCGTTGAAGAGCAACGCGTCGGTCATCGGGTCGGCTCTGGACGTCGATGCGGTCCGTGCGAGGAGCAGCTCGCGCAGGCGCTCGCCAAGCCACGTCCCACCCGGTTCGCGGGTCAGGTGGACGTCGAGGCCGGCGCCCTGGAGGTGCGCGGCAAGTCGCTGGGCCTGTGTCGTCTTGCCGGCCCCATCCGGGCCTTCGATAGTGATGAACCAGCCGCGGCGGACCGGTGTCCCGGGACGAGTCACCGCCCGAGTGTAGCCGACGGCGGCGCGCCGCCCGGACCTCCGGCAGATCGGTCATCCGGCGGCTCATCCGTTCGCGCACGCGAGCGCGTACCCACGCCACGATGGGACGTCGACACGGCCGCCTGCCGCTCACCCGAACCCTGATCCGCGCCGCGCTGGCGGCGTCGATCGCGGCCGCCCTCGTGCCCGCCATCGCCCTGCGCCCACCCGCTCGGCAACTTCACGATCAACCACTACGCGGGCGTGCGCATCGAGCCCGACCGGATCCTGCTCGATGTCGTCATCGACCAGGCCGAGATCCCGACCTTCCAGGCTCGCCTCGACCTCGACACCGACGGCGGACGGCGTGGTCTCCGACGAGGAGATCGATGCCGGCGCGGACGGTCCGCTGCGAGGTCCTCGGCGGCGTCCCTCGACCTGCGCGTCGGGGACCTCGCCGAGCCCAGACCCTGACCCTGACCGAGGCTGGACTGGCGTTCCCGCCTGGCGCGGGCGGCCTCTCGACGATGCGCCAGGTCTGCGGCTTCCGCGTGGACCTCGCCGACGCCGCTGACGAGCGGCACGACCGTCTCGTTCGCCGACACGTCGTACGCGGAGCGGCTCGGCTGGCGCGAGATCGTCGTCGTCGGATCGGGGGTCTCGGTCGCGGCGGCCGACGGTGGCGCTCCTGCCGACGGCGAGCGTCTCCGAACGGTTGACCGAGCTACCCGGCCGACCTGCTCACGCGGCCGCTCGCCCAGGCCTCGATGTCGGTGGTCGCGACGCTGGGCGGACCGACGCTGCCGCCATTCGATGTCGCGGACGCGAGCCCGGTCGACGGGGCAGGCGTGGCGGCCGAGCCTGGCGCATCGTCGGCGCCGGGTGCGGTCGCGAGCCCCGTGGCCGTGGCCGGCGTGCCGGGTGGCGTCGGGACCGGGGACCTGCCATCGATCTTCCGCTCGGCCGACCTGACGCCCGTGGTCCTGTTCGTGTCGCTGTTGACGGCGGCCGCCCTCGGTGCGGGCCATGCCCTGACCCCGGGGCATGGCAAGACGCTGATGGCGGCGTACCTCGTCGGCACGCGCGGCCGGCCGCTCCATGCGGTCGGACTCGGGCTGTCGGTGAGCGTGTCGCACACCGTCGGGATCCTCGTGCTGGCGGCGCTCGTCGCTCGGGGCGCAGGGCGTGCTCGCGCCGGACCTGGTCGTTCGCGCGGCGCCGGTCGTGGCGGCGATCTCGATCGTGGCGATCGGCGGCTGGATGCTGCTCGCCGAGCTGCGGCGTCGGCGGCGCGTGGCGTCCATGGCGGTCTCGGCCGAGCACGGCGCACGACGCACGCGCATGGGCACACGCACGAGGCCGCGCGCACGCACGAGGCCGCGCACGCGCACGAGGCTGCCCACACCCACGAGCCTGCCCCTGGCGAGCACAGCCACGGCGGCGTCCGGCATACCCACCTCCCCCCAGCCGGCTCGACGATCACCTGGCGCAGCCTGTTCGTCCTCGGCCTGGCCGGCGGCCTGATCCCATCAACGAGCGCGCTCCTGATCCTGCTCGGCTCGATCGCCGCCGGCCGCCCGGCCTTCGGGTCTCGTGCTGGTCGTCGCGTTCGGAGTCGGCATGGCGGCCGTCATGTCCGGGATCGGGCTCGCGATGGTCCTCGCGCGCGGCCGCTTGGAGCGCGTCGGATCGGGTTCGCCCATCGGTCGCGTGACGACGTACGTGCCACTCGCTGCCGCAGTGCTCGTCTTCGCACTCGGGCTCTACCTCACGGCCCAGGCCGTCGGCGGCGCCCCGACGCTCTAGACGCCGCCCGATTCCGGCAGACGACACGGAGGCGGACCCACACGATCGATACGGCATCCGACGTAATGCCCGCCGTCGCAACCCTCTGCTAGTCTGCGCCGGCATGCGAGACCTGACCGACCGCGCCCTCGACACGGCCTCCGCCCTCGGCGCGAGCTACGCGGACGCCCGGGTGGTCCGACGGCTCGATGAGAGCGTGTCGATCAAGACGGGCCGGGTCGAAGGCGTCGCGTCGGGCGAGAGCGAGGGCTTCGGTGTCCGCGTGCTGGTGGACGGGGCGTGGGGCTTCGCGGCCAGCCACATCCTGACCACGGCCGAGGCCGACCGCGTCGCCGGCGAGGCCGTCCGCATCGCCCGCGCCTCTGCCACCGCGCTGCGCGAACCCGTCGTCCTCGCCGAACGGCCGCCCGCCAAGGGCCGCTTCGAGACCCCGGTCGAAGAGGACCCGTTCGCCGTCCCGCTCGACCGCAAGATCGCCGATCTCCTGGCCGCCGACACGGCGGCAAACAAGGTCAAGGGCATCGCCTTCACCGAATCGATGTACGCGGCCCAGCGCGAGTGGAAGACCTATGCCGCCACCGACGGCAGCTTCACCGAGCAGGTCATCACCCACGTCGGCTCGGCGATCGAAGCGAACGCGGTCGATGGCGATGAGCACCAGCGACGCTCCTACCCGGATTCGGGTGGCGGCTGGAACGCGGCGGGCTACGAGTTCATCCGGGGTCTCGGCCTCGCCGAGCAGGCCGAACCGCTGGCAGAGGAGGCCGTCGAACTCCTGACGGCGCCCCAGTGCCCGTCCGGCCGCTTCACGATCGTCCTCGCGCCGTCCCAGCTCTACCTGCAGGTCCACGAGTCTTGTGGCCACCCGACCGAGCTCGACCGCGTGTTCGGCACCGAGGCGTCCTACGCCGGCACGAGCTTCCTCACCACGGACAAGCTCGAGTCGGGCTTCCGCTACGGCTCCGACCTGATCGACATCGTCGCCGACGCGACCGCGCCCGGCGGCATGGGCACCTTCGGCTGGGACGACGAAGGCGTCGAGGCGCAGGCCGTGCCACTCGTCAAGGAGGGCATCTTCGTCGGCTACCTCTCGAGTCGCGAGACGGCACCGCGGATCGGCCGCAAGAGCGGTGGCGCGATGCGGGCCGACGGCTGGAACCGCATCCCGCTGATCCGCATGACGAACATCAACCTCCTGCCGAAGCCCGGCATGAGCCTCGACGAGATCGTCGCCGACACCGACGACGGGCTGTACCTCGCGTCCAACCGCTCCTGGTCGATCGACGACCGGCGCCTCAACTTCCAGTTCGCGACCGAGGTCGCCTACGAGATCAAGGGCGGGAAGAAGGGCCGGTTGTTCAAGAACCCCACGTACACCGGCATCACCTACGAGTTCTGGCGTTCGTGCGATGCCGTGGGCGACGCCAGCAGCTACGTGATGCTCGGCACGCCCAACTGCGGCAAGGGTGAGCCCGGCCAGGTCGGCCACGTCGGTCACGCGGTCCCGGGGGCGCGCTTCCGGGACGTCCAGGTCGGCGTCGGCAAGTGGTGAGCGCCGCGGTGATCCGATGATCGACGACCGCGCCCGCGACGCGCTGCGACTCGCCGAGACCGCCATCGCCCACGCGGAGCGCGAAGGCGCGACCGAGGCCGAGGCGCTGGTGATGTCCGACGAGGCTGCACTGACCCGGTTCGCCAACAGCCAGATCCACCAGAACGTCGCCGAGACCAATGTCGTCGTGAACCTGCGGTTCGTCGTCGGCAAGCGGGTCGGCGTCGCCTCGAGCGGTCGCACTGACGACGAGGGCCTGCGCCGCCTGGCCGCCAACGCCGGCGCGATCGCCCGGGTCGTGGAGGAGCTCGACGACTGGGGCGGCCTGCCCGGTCCGACCACGGCCGAGGACGTGGAGGCGGGCTACAGCACCGCGACCGCGGGCGCCAGCCCGGAGTCACGAGCCGACGGCGTGCGTCAGGTCATCGCGGCCGCGGATGCGGCCGGGGTCACCGCCTACGGCTCGTTCTCGACGGGCACGGAGACGGTCGCCGTCGCCAATTCGAAGGGCGCCCGTCAGCTCGGGACCCGAACCGTCGCCCAGCTCCTCACCGTCTCGATGGGACCCGACGGCGGCAGCGGCTACGCGGAGACCTCGGCGGTCGACAGCACGACGATCGACGCGGCCGCCCTCGGCAAGGAGGCGTCCGCCAAAGCGCGCGCCACGGCCAACGCTGTCGCGGTCGACGCGGGCGACTACCCCGTCGTCCTCGAGGAATACGCCGTCGTCGACATCCTCGACATGCTCGGCTACCTCGGCTTCAGCGCCCTGGCCGTGCAGGAGGGCCGGAGCTTCGTGGAGGTCGGTAAGCGCATCGGCAGCGACCTCGTGACGATCACCGACGACGGGCGCGACCCGGCCGGCCTGCCGTACGCGTTCGACTTCGAGGGCGTCGCCAAGCAACGGGTGCCACTCGTCGAGGGCGGCCTCTGTCGTGGTGTCGTCTACGACTCGCAGACCGCGGCACGTGACGGCGTCGGATCGACCGGCCACGGCCTCCCGGCGCCCAATTCGTACGGCCCGTTCCCGCTGAACATGGTCATGCACCCAGGGTCGGTCTCTCGCGACGACCTCGTCGGCCGGGCTGGACCGCGGCCTGCTCGTGACCCGCTTCCACTACACGAACCCGGTGCATCCCAAGCTCGCCATCGTCACCGGCATGACGCGCGACGGCACGTTCCTCGTCGAGGACGGCAAGGTCGTGGCGCCGGTCCGGAACCTGCGGTTCACACAGAGCTACCTCGAGGCGCTGACCGGGACCGTCGCCGTCGCCAGCGACCGACGAACGCTGAAGGGGTTCCTCGGCGGCGTCGTGGTACCGGCCGTCCGCATCGATGGCTGGACGTTCACGGGGACCACCGAACACTGAGTCGTTCTACCATCATGTGGTAGACTTCTACCATGAGCCTCAACATCAAGAACGAGGAGACGTATCGACTCGTCCGGGAACTCGCCGACCTCACCGGCGAATTGATGACCGGCGCGGTCACAGCGGCGGTCCGCGAGCGACTGGAGCGCCTGCGACGAACCGAAGACGAGGCCGGCATGGCCGAGCGGATCCACGCCATCGCCGCCGACATGCGCGCCCGGCTACCCGACGACTTCTTCGACGTGGAGCACGGGGACCTGCTCTATGACGAGGATGGCCTGCCCAGATGATCGTCGACACGTCCGCGATCATCGCCATCATCAGGTCGGAGGTGGACGGCCCGCTCTACGAGGCCGCGCTCGAGGCGTCGCCGGTCAACAGGATCTCGGCCGCGACCTATCTCGAGGTCTCGATCGTCATCGACCGCGCCCGCGATCCGCTCGTCAGTCGACGCCTCGACGAGATCCTGGCGGAGGGCGAGTGCATCATCGAGCCGGTGACCGAATCGCAGGCGCGCATCGCTCGTGAGGCGTACCGGGACTTCGGCAAGGGCAGTGGCCACCCGGCAGGCTTGAACTTCGGCGACTGCTTCGCGTACGCACTGGCCCGCGAGCTGGATGAGCCGCTGCTCTTCAAGGGCGATGACTTCCGCCACACGGACATCCCGCATGTCGGCCGTCCGGCCGAGCGCCGGCGCCTCAGCGAGACGCTGGCCACCTATGGGACGGGCACCCCCTAGGTCTCTCGGTCCGGTACGCTCGCCGTCCTGATCCACAACCGACCCGGAGGACCGATGCCCGCGTTCGATGTCGATGCCCTGCGTCGCGAGTTCCCGGCCCTCGCCCGCGAGGAGGACGGGCGCTTGGTCGCCTACCTGGATGGGCCGGGCGGCACGCAGGTCCCGCAACGAGTGATCGACGCGGTCACCAGCTACTACACCGAATCGAATGCCAACGCCGGCGGCGCCTTCGCGACGAGCCAGCGCTCGGACCAGATCGTCGACGAGGCCCACGCGGCCGTGGCCGACTTCCTCGGGGCCGGATCGCCCGACGAGATCAAGTTCGGCTACAACATGTCGACCCTGACGCTGGCGATCGGTCGCTCCATCGGCGCCACCCTCGGCCCCGGTGACGAGATCGTCGTCACGACGCTCGACCACGAGGCGAATGTCTCGACCTGGAAGGCCATGGCGGCCGACCGCGGCGTGACCGTGCACCAGGTCGACATCCATGAGGACGACGTCACCCTCGATCTCGAGGACCTCGAGTCGAAGCTCGGCCCGCGGACGAAGCTCGTGGCGGTCGGCCTGGCCAGCAACGCGGTCGGCACGGTCAACCCGGTTGCTGAGATCGTCGCGCGCGCCCACGAGGTCGGGGCGCTCACTTACATCGACGCCGTGGCGTACGCGCCCCATGGGCCTATCGACGTGCGAGCCCTCGACACGGACTTCCTCGTCACCTCGGTCTACAAGTGGTTCGGGCCACACCTCGGCGCGCTGTACGGCAAGACCGAGGTCCTCGATGCCCTGCCCGTCTTCAAGGTCCTGCCCGCCCACGACCGGTTCGAGACCGGCACCCAGTCGTTCGAGTCGATCGCGGGCACGCTCGCGGCGACCGACTACTTGCGCGACGTCGGCCGCTCGTACGGCGACGTCACCGGCGCGGCCGGTGCCGCGGACGCGAGCGAACGCCGGCGCGAACTCGTGGCCGGGATGACCGCGATCGCGGCCTACGAGCGCGCGCTCGTCACGCGCCTGATCGATGGCCTCGAGCGGATCCCGCGCGTCACGATCCACGGGATCACGGACCGCGCCAGGCTCGACCAGCGCGTGCCGACCGTGTCGGTGTCCATCGACGGGGTCCATCCGCATGCGGCGGCCGAGACCCTCGGACGGGACGGGATCTACGTCTGGGACGGCGACTTCTATGCGACCGGGCTCATCGAACGCCTCGGCAAGGCCGAGTCGGGCGGCGTCCTCCGGATCGGCCTCGTCCACTACAACACGGCTGCCGAGGTCGACCGGACGCTCGAAACGCTGGAGCGGATCGCGGCGGGCTGAGCGAGTGCCGCCTCCCACCATCCAGGCCAGGCTAGCCCGCGGCTTCGATCCGGCCGAACTGCGCCGGATCAAGCGACTCTGGGTGCGCCACTCGATCGCCGAGGACCGGCGGGACATCGATGGGCTGATCGCGACGCTGGCACCCGACTGCGTCTACGAGGTCGTCCCGACCGGCCAGCGCTGGGAGGGACACGAGGGCGCTCGAGCCTTCTACACCGAGCTGTTCGGGGCGTTCCCGGACAACGCCTTCGAGCTCACCGAGATCGTCGTCGGGCCGCAAGGCGTCTTCGAGGTGGCGACGCTGACCGGCACGAACCAGGGTCCCTGGGCGGGTGCCCCGCCGTCCGGCCTGCCGGTCCGGCTCGAGGTCCTCATCCTGTTCCCCTGGGAACCCGGCACGGAACGGTTCCTCGGGGAGCGGATCTGGTTCGATCGCGGGGCGTTGTAGCGGCCCCCGCGCCTCGTACCAGCTCGATGGTCGGGTTGCGCGTTCCTTCCCCGCCACGCATCATGCCGCCGGGCCGGCGGATGTTCGGCCACCTCACGGGGAACCCAACCACATGACGCGACCCACGCGCGCGAGCCTCGGTGCCGCGCTGCTCCTCCCGATCATCCTGACCATCGCCGCGTGCGGCGGCGGGGCCACGACCGCGACGCCCACGCCAACGCCGGTCGCCGATGGCAACGCCCAGCCCACCCCGACGCCCGACGGCAACGCCGTCCCGAGCCTTCCGGTCGGTGCCATCCCGTCCTTCGACCTCGGCGCCCTGACCGGCGGCATCCCGGGCGCTGACTCGTATCGCACCTCGACCAGCACGAACGGCGTGAAGACGTACGACACCGTGGTCGTGACCAAGCCCGAGCTGTCGAAGGCCATCACGACCTACGACGACGATGGCACGGTCGATTCGCGGCTCATCCTGATCGGCAAGGAGGCCTGGCAGGCGCAGGGAGCGGACGGCGCCTTCACCGCGATCCCGGAGGCTCTGGCCGGATCGATGCTCCTGGCGTTCGACCCGACGATGATGCTCGCGGCCTACGCGAACCTCGACTGGGGAACCGCAGCCACCAACCTCGGCACCGAGGACAAGAACGGCGTGCGGGCGGTGCACCTCAAGATCGACCCGACGACGATCGTCGGGATCGGGGCCCAGATGCCGGCCGGTTCGTCGATCGACGTCTGGGTCGCGGAGGCGGGCTACGTGGTGTCCTGGGAGATGTCCGGCTTCAAGGACGGGGAAGACATGGCGATCCAGGTCACCAACGTCAACGACCCGGCCAACAAGGTCGAACGCCCGGACTGACGCTCCGGCTAGTCCGCGATCTCGGGCTCGGCTTCGGCCGGGCCCACCTCTTTGCGCAGCCACAGGCCGAGTCCGAGGGCACCAATCGCCGGCACGGCCGTCCACGCGGTGAACACCAGCAGCGTGACCGTGATGATCGCCTGCACGTCGTCCACGGCCCCGATGCCGGCGTCCAGGCGATCGGCGAGATCGCCCAGGCGCACGCCGAGCGAGGTCATCGCCGCGGCATTGCGATCGAGCGACGTCTGGTTCTCGAGCAGGCTGGCGCCGACCACGTCCAACCTCGCATCGAGGCCTTCGAGCCCGGCGTTGATCCCGGCGACCATGTCGGCGGCGTTCGACAACGGTTGATTGCCCAGGATGTTGATCGAACGGAACTGGTTTTCGAGATCGGTGAGCCGAGGCTTGACCGAGCGGACCGTCTCCGCGGCCTGCGTGACGGTCGACGCGGTGGCGTTGAGCGTGCCGCCGAAGGACCCGGCGGTCGCGCCCGTCACGGTCAACAGGTTCGCCGTCTCGTCCAGGGACGCGATGACCGCATCGACCTGCACCTCGGCCCGCTGCGCGAGGGCATCGACGCGACCGCCCACCCAGACCAGGGCCAGGAGCCCAAGCAGCGCGATCACGAGGCCGAGCGCGCCGTAGACCAGCAGTCCGCTCGACAGCCGGCGCAAACCGGATCGGAGGCTGTGCGGGCGGTCCGCGCTCGCGCTCACCTGCGGTACTCGAAACTGTCGCCGATGGCGGTCGGGATGGTGCGGACCTCCGGCATGAGCTCGTTCGCGAACGCGGTGAACGCGAGCGGTGGCTCGATGAGTCGCTTCGGATAGACCCGGCCCATCGCATGCGGCCAGTACGTGCCCCAGTGGATCGGCATGACGGCGCGAGGCCGGATCAGTCGCACGGCCTCCACGGCGCTCAGCGGATCGAGATGCCGGCCACGGCCGAGGGTCGGGCCCCAGCCCCAGACCGGCACCAGGGCCAGGTCCACGGTGTCGGCGATGTCGGCCATCGCCGGGTAGAGGTCCGTGTCGCCGGCGAAGTAGACGGACTGACTCCCTCGAAGCACGAAGCCGAGTGTACCGGCCGTCGGTCCCAGCGGCGGCCGGAATCCGGAGTGGCGAGCGGGCACGCCATCGATGCGGACGCCACCGATCTCGATCGTCTCGCCGGGCCGCAACTCGCGCACGTCGGGGAATCCGGCTGCCCGCAGCCAGTCTCGCGACCCCTTCGGCGCGACGATCGGGACATGCGACCCCAGCAGACGCATGGACGGGAGGTCGAGGTGATCCCAGTGGAGATGTGAGACGAGGACCACATCGATGCCGGCCAGGCGCCGGCGATCCGGGACCGCGACGACGCGACGCAGCGGCCCGATCCGCGCCCTCGTCGCGGGATCGGTCAGGACCCGCAGCCCATCGAGCTCGATGACCGCCGCAGCATGCCCGATGAAGTCGACCGAGACCGATGGGGCCGCCATGGGGCGATCAGTCGCCGGGCGGGACGTCGCAGGCGGGCCCCTCGAGACGCAGTGCCCGCCCGATCTCGTGCCGGTGGCCCGCGACGGCATCGTAGCCGGCGCCCACGACCCACCGGAACGGCGCGACATCGCGCCATGGGTCGAGGAGATGTCCGCCGGGCAGCTCATGAACGATGGCCAGGGCCGCATCGCCTCCCGCGTAGACGCGTCCGTCCGCCGCGACGACGTGCAACGCGGTCTCCAGTGGCGACTCCGCGGCGGCGGTCCGGATCGCAGGGTCGCCCGACGCCGGTGCGGACTGCAGCGGCAGCATCGCCAGTCGGCCGTGCCGATCCCAGCGGCGAAGCTGCCTGACCGTGGCCTGACAGATGCCGCAATCGCGGTCGTAGAGGACCGTCAGCGCAGGCGGCGGCGTTCCGACCTCGATCGCCCGCGCACCGATCGGGGCCTCAACCATCGCTCATCGCCAGGTGCTGCGCGCGGCGTCCGGGTAGAGGCGCACGCGCCGATACGGTTCGCGGCCACGCGACCGCGACACGAGGTTCGCCCGCTCGGCCATCTGGTGCTGGAGCCGGCGGATGTACGCGTTCTGCGGAGCAAGCTCCACGGGTTCCGACGACGAAAGCACCGCGCCGATCGCGTCCTCGGTCTCGCGAAGCGCGGCCTCACGCGGATCGATCTCGAGCGAGAAGATCGAGGTCAGGCTCGACTGCATCTGCGGGACGGTGTTGCTCTTGAGGACGTAGATCGGCATCGCCCGATCCTCCGCGTCGCGGAGCATCGGCGTCTTCTGCTTGTACTCGTTCTTGAGGGTCATCACGACGTCGGCCTCGTCCACGTCGCGCGCGATGACGACGGGCAGTTGGAGGTCGCGGATCGCCTGCTCGAGGCGCTTGCGGCTGATCCCCTGCGGCAGGATCCGGAGGGTCGGCAGCGGCGAGCCGCCCGGAACGAGGACAGTCTCGCCGTGGGCGCCCTCCTCCACCCCGAGCGGGAGGTCGTCGAGTCCGTCCTCCTCGAGCTCGTCCGCATTGACCGGACCAGTCCCCTCCTCGGCCTTGAGGGCGTTGAGCGCGCGCGACGCCTGGTCGCGCCAGGCTTTCTGGCGTTCGAGCTCGCGGGCCTCGCGAGCGCGGGTCTCGGCGCTCGAGGCGGTACCGGCTCGCTCCAGCGGTCCGCGATCGGCGATGTCGCCCGCCACGAACGGGGCGTCCACGCCGGGCGGACTCACCGCGAATCGCTCACCGGGCATCACGCCCGATGCGCCACCCTCCGAGTTGCCGCGGGACGCCGGTTCGCGGCCCGAGCCGCCGCGGGTCTGTCGCCAGCCCCCGGACGCCCCCGGTCGATACCCGGGGCGGTACGCGCCGCCCCGATCGGCTTCCCGGTAGCCGCCGGTCCGGTACGCGCCATCGCCTCGCCAGCCGGGCTCCATCCGCCACGGCGAGCCGGTCCCGACCAGCCCGGCGAACCGCTCCGCACCCAGCTGCTCGCGGGGCGACGGGCGCGGCCGGCCCTGCGACCGATGCACGCCTTCCTCGTCGCGCCAGCGCAGTTCGGGGGCGACCGGATCGCCACGCAGCATCGCGTCCACGGTGTCGGCGACATCGCTGTGCACGACGACCCGCTCGCGATCCTGGATCTCGACGATGACGTCGAACGTCGGCGGCGCCTTGCGTTCCAGCACGCTCTTCTGCGTCCGGCGTCGGCGGGCTTCCTCGTCACCGAGCGTGACGCTCTGGATGCCGCCGATGAGGTCGGACAGGGTCGGGTTGAGCATCAGGTTGTCGAGGTTGTTGCCGTGGGCCGTCCCGATCAGCATGACGCCGCGCTCGGCGATCGTGCGAGCGGCCTGGGCCTCGAGCTCGGTGCCGATCTCGTCGATGACGATGACCTGGGGCATATGGTTCTCGACCGCCTCGATCATGACCTCGTGCTGGAGCGACGGCGTGCGGACCTGCATGCGGCGCGCCTTGCCGATCGCGGGATGCGGGATGTCGCCATCGCCCGCGATCTCGTTGCTGGTGTCGACCACGACGACCCGCTTGCCCATGTCGTCGGCCAGCACGCGCGCGGCCTCGCGCAGCATCGTGGTCTTGCCGATGCCCGGCCGGCCCATGATCAGGATCGATTTCCCGGTCTCGACGAAGTCGTTGATGATCTCGATCGTGCCGTACACGGCCCGCCCGATCCGGCAGGTCAGCCCGACGACCTTGCCGTTGCGGTTGCGGATGGCGCTGATGCGATGGAGCGTCCGCTCGATGCCGGCCCGGTTGTCGTCGCCGAACGTCCCGATGTGCTCGACGACGAAGGCGATGTCGGACTCATCGATCTCGCGATCGAGGAGCGCGACCTCCGAATCGGGGAAGCGCGCCTCCGGCCGCCGGCCAAGGTCCAGCACCACCTCGATGAGGTGGGTGGGTTCCGGCAGCGCGTGCACGGCCGCGACGATCTCGGGCGGCAGGGCCGCCAACAGTGCGTCGAGATCGTCCATCGATTCGAAGTGGCGGTCCTCGTGGCCCACGTGGTCCTCCATCAACCGACGCTCACCGCACGCCGGCCGGCACGAGGGCCGGTTCGGCGACGCGGACAAGGGTTTCCTTCATCAGCAGCGTGACGCTGGCGATCGAGTCGAAGCCGGCGTCCTCCAGGCGCCGGTCGATCGGTGATTCGTAGGTTCGCACGGGTGCGATGACTCCGTGCTCCGAATGGCGCGCGCCATCCCTGGCAGTGCGAGCGGCGATGACCCCGAGCCCGAACCCGACCAGGGCGGACGAGTCGGCATCGGGCTTGGCGATGACCTTGAGGTAATGCGGCTGGTCCTCCTTCGCGACCCCGATCTGGACGAACCCACACAGCTCGGTGCCGTCGCGACCGCCGTCGGGCGCGACCTGGACGAAGCCCTCGACATCGGCGAACCGCAGGATCGGCGCCAGGCTCGAGCGGGGCACCCGGAAGTGCGTCCCCTGGCGCTCCCAGTCGGGCAGGCGGATCGCCTCGAGCCGGGCGACCGGGCTCGGCGTGGATGACGCGTACAGGCGAGAGAGCGCGAGCGCGTCGAGCGGCACGACCGCCCGGATGCCCGCGGAGACGGCACGCTTGTCCGACCACGGCGCCGGCAGCGCCCGATCGGCCGGCCGGGCGAGGATCACCTCTTCGCCGTAGCGCATGAAGCCGGCTTGCATCAACAGTTCCACGTTCCCATCGGCGTCGGCACACGCGACGTGGAAGCGGGCGGCGCCGCGCTTCGCGCCCTCGCGCAGGAGCTGCTGGACCAGCCGGTAGCGGATGTCGCCCGCATCGGCCATGCCGACGGCGTCGAGCTCGACGATCGTCCACTCGTCGCGGAACGACTCACGTTCGACGCGGACGAGACCGGCGATCCGGCCGTCCTGCTCGTAGACGTACATCAGGTCGTTCGGGCGGAAGGCGCCCAGCGGCAGGCGGAACAGGCTGAACACCCCGATCGGAGGCCCGCTCAGGGGCAGCCCGAGCGAACGGGTGTCGGCTCCATCCGACTGGCACAGCCGGGACAGCTCACCGAGCGCCGCCAGGTCCGTGAGCCGGGCCGGCCGGACCTTGCCGCCGGTCCGTGGCGTGCGGGCCTGGGTCATCGTGGCTGCCTCGTCGCCCGGCGCGTGGGATGCGGGCGCCGGCCGGAGCCCTCGCCCGGATCGTCATGCTCCGCGGCCATCGTGGCGAGGAGCCGATGGAAGCGCGTCTCGCCGGCCAGCTCCGGGTGGAAGGCGGTCGCGATCACGTTGCGCTCGCGGACGGCCACGACCCGCCCGTCGTCAAGGCGAGCGAGGATGTCGACGCCGGGACCAGTCCGGTCGACGATCGGCGCCCGGATGAAGACGGCGTGGACCGGCGTGTCGCCGATGATCGGGACCGGGAGCTCGGCCTCGAACGACTCGAGCTGCCGACCGAAGGCATTGCGCTCCACGGTGATGTCAAGGAGCGGCAGGATCGGCGATTCGCCGCCGGCGATCTCGGCCGCCAGGACGATCATCCCGGCGCACGTGCCGAAGACGGGGGTGCCGCTCTCGGCGAGATCGAGGATCGGCTCGCGCAGCCCCCAGCGCTCGATGAGCTGGCGCATCGTGGTGCTCTCGCCGCCCGGCAGGATCAGGCCGGAGATCCCCTCGAGGTCGGCTGGCTCGCGCACGCGGACGCCCTCCACGCCGATCGCCTGCAGCGTGTCGAGATGTTCGCGGAAGGCCCCCTGGAGGGCCAGGACCCCGATCCGCATCGGGTGGCCGCCGGTGTCGTTCGTGTCGGCCTACCAGCCGCGGACGGCGAGGCGCTCCTGGTCGGGGATCTCCTCGAGGGCGATCCCCCGCATCGGGGCTCCCAGGCCCTTGGAGACCTCGGCGATCTTCTTGGCGTCGTCGAAGAAGGTCGTCGCCTGCACGATCGCGTTTGCCATCCGCGCGGGATCCTCGCTCTTGAAGATGCCCGAGCCGACGAAGACGCCCTCCGAACCGAGCTGCATCACCAGGGCCGCATCGGCCGGGGTGCTGATCCCGCCGGCGACGAAGTTCACGACCGGCAGCTTGCCGTCGGCCGCGACCTGCTTGACCAGCTCATAGGGGGCCTGCAGCTCCTTGGCGGCGACGAACAACTCGTCCTCGCGCATGGTGCCGAGCCGGCGGATCTCGCTGAGCACGTCGCGCAGCTGGCGAACGGCCTCCACGACGTTGCCCGTGCCCGCCTCGCCCTTGGTCCGCATCATCGCGGCACCCTCGTTGATCCGGCGCAGGGCCTCGCCGAGGTTCCGGCAGCCGCACACGAACGGGACCTTGAAGGCGTGCTTGTCGATGTGGTTGTGCTCGTCGGCCGGGGTGAGGACCTCGGACTCGTCGATGTAGTCGACGCCGAGCGCCTCGAGGACCTGCGCCTCGACGAAGTGGCCGATGCGCGCCTTCGCCATGACCGGGATGCTGACGGCGTCCATGATCCCCTCGATCATCGAGGGGTCGCTCATGCGGGCGACACCGCCGGCCGCGCGGATGTCGGCCGGGACGCGTTCGAGCGCCATCACGGCGACGGCGCCGGCATCCTCGGCGATCTTGGCCTGGTCGGGCGTGACGACGTCCATGATGACGCCGCCCTTGAGCATCTGGGCGAGACCGGTCTTGGTGGCCCAGGTCGACGTTTCGACGGTCATGAGGGCTTCGATTCCTTTGGTTGGTCGCGCTCGGTTCGCCGGCCGGGTCTGGCCCCGGGGTCCTCGCCCGTTCGAGTCGACCGAGCCCCGCGCGCGTTCCGATTATGGCACGAGCGTCGCAACCGTCCCACCTCGCGGTCAGGGCTCCGGTGCGAACGTGAACCGGGTCATGTCGTCGGGGAACACCGACCAGGCGAAGGCCTTGATCGGTCGCAGCTCCCAGAGACCGCCCTGGGTCCAGTGGCTCGCGCTCGCGACGTAAGCCGGGCGCGTACTTCGCGTACCCCGCGAGGATCCGATCAGCGAGCGGCGCCGGGGGCTTCACGAGCTCACGCGCGGACCCTTCGACGATGACGACCTCGTCCCCGAATTCGATGTGGACCGCGAGCTGCGGGTTCGCCCGCAGGTTGCGCTGCCAGCGGGTCGGGCCGCCTTCGACGTACCAGCGGCCGTCGACCCACGAGCCCCAGATCGGGATCACGTGCGGCGCAGCGTCCGTGCCCGCGGTCGCGAGCCAGTAGATGGTCGCTCGTTCGCAGGCGCTCGGTCGCCCACGACCACGGCAGGATGCCGTCGGTCGATTCAGGGATGCCGTAGCCGGGGATGTGTGGCCGATCGGCCGTGGGTTCGGTCATGCCCGGATGCTAGCGGCCGACGGTCCGCACGACCCCCGACATGAGCTTCGTCGCGCGGCGGGCCGCGGTCGGTGAGAGCCGCGAGAGGGCGTCGACGAGACCCAGCACGTCGTCGTCATCGAGACCGCCGAGCAGGTCGAACAGCCGCAGGATCGTGGCGTCCGGGACGCGGCCGAGCAGCTGCAGCGATCCGCTCCAGCTCGCGTGGCTCCAGCTGCGGGACGAGGCCGACCGCCCGATCGAACAGCCGGACGAAGACGAGGAACGCCGCGAGCCAGTCACGGAGGGCCGCCATCTCACGGTCGTCGGGGTTCGCCGCAGACAGCGGCCGCGGCATCGCGTTCCTTCTCCTCGAGGACCGCGACGATCGGGTCGCCCTCGCGGACCTTGCGCTCGGCGATGACCCGACCGAACCACTGCCAGTGGTCCCCGACCGCGAGATACGCCACTCCGGCCGGGCCCCGGCGGCCGACACGCCGCGGCTCCGAGACCCGTTCGACGATCCCCCACGACTCGGCTTCGGCGAGCGCCAGGCTCGCGGCCCGATGGGACAGACCGAGCGCCTCGCGGACCTCGCGTTCCGTCAGCGGTTCCTGGCGCGCCATCAGGTAGGCCTGGACGCGGGCGATCGCAGGCGTCACGCCCCAGGCGGCCCCCATCTCGCCCCACGCGGCCGCGAGTTCGAGCCGGATGGCCTCGGCGGTCTTGGGGTGCCCGTTCGAGGACGAGCTCCCGCTGGCGTCAGTGGGCGCGGAAAGTGGCGACTTGACAGTAGCGAGTTTCTGGTCCATAACTTGCTATATCAGAGTAGCACCTTAGGCGATGACATGACAACCGACATCCGCGGACGACTCGAGCGAACCCGACCCTCTGCCGCAGCCCGGCTGGGGGCGATCGCCGGTGTCACGCCCGTCGTGATGTTCCTTGCCTGGACGGCGATCTCGCATTGGGGCGGAACCCCGGTCGAATTCGTCCAGGCGTTGGCCGTCATCAGCGCGATCGCCCTCATCGCCGGCTGGATCGTCGGCGGTCGGAGTGGGCGCCGGATCCGCAGCATCGTGTTCGACGTCATCGCCTTTCCGACGGTCGCGTGGTTGATCTTCCTGCCCGTTGCAGCGATCTGGTCGACCTGGCCGTGGGGCCTGGTCTACGGGCTCGTCGCGACGCTGTACGTCATCCCGCTCCTCACCCCGTTCGGTGCCGGCTGGGCCGTCACCTATTACCTCCTCCGGCGCGGGATGGACGTATGAGCGTCGTCGTCCCGCTCTTCCTGATCGCGCCGCTGTTCCTGGTGCCGTTCGGACTGCGGCTCCTGGCGGTCGGCACGCCGGGATCGGAGCCACCCCGCCTCGCGATGCGGGCTGTGCTGCCGGCCGCGCTCCTCCTGACGTTGAGCTTCATGTCCGAGGCCGGTCTCGTCGCGGCGGCCTTGTCGCTGCCCTGGCTCGGGTTGACCGGGGCCGTTGCGCTCGCGGCCGGCGTTCGGTTGCTCAAGGACCCCGTCCGATTCCGACCGAGCGTTCGGCACGTGACCGATGCGGCCGTCGCCTTCCTGGCGGTCGGCGCGACCTTCGCCACGATCGATCGACTGGGTGCGCGACCCTTCGACTTCGCCTCCGAGATCATCCTGCTGACCGCCGTCCACTTCCACTTCGCCGGCTTCGTCCTGCCGCTTGCCGGTGCCCTGGCCTACGCCCGACACCCGGGTCGGTGGCTCGAGATCGCGCTCGGGGCAGTCGTCATCGGCATCCCGACCACGGCACTCGGCTTCCTCGGGATCCCGTACGCGAACTGGGTCGGCGCGATGCTGACTGCCATCGGCGGGTTCGGTATCGGGGTCGCGACCATCCTCGTGGCGCGTCACCTGGGCCCGCGAGGCGCGAGGGTTCTCGGCACGGTCGCCGGCGCCAGCCTCCTCATCTCGATGCCGATGGCCGCTATCTACGCGACCGGAGCGCTTGTCGGCGGGAGCTGGCTCGACCTGACGACGATGGCGCGGATCCACGGCGGACTCAATGCGCTCGGCTTCGCCGTCCCGGTCATCCTCGCCTGGACGCTCGCGGCCGTGGCGATTGCGCCGAGGGCCCGACTGGAGCCAGCCACATGACGCGGTTCCGCCTCGAGACGCTCGTCGACGCGCCGATCGACCGGGTGTTCGACCTCGCGCGCGACATCGGCTTCCACGAGCGATCGATGACAGGATCCGGCGAACGCGCGATCGCGGGCCGGAAGAGCGGGCTGATCGAGGCCGGCGAGACCGTCACGTGGCGGGCCCGCCACTTCGGGCTGTGGTGGACGATGACGAGCCGCATCACCGTCTTCGAACGACCGACGACATTCGGCGACGAACAGGTCTCGGGGCCATTCCGATCATTCCGCCATGCGCACACGTTCCGATCGGTCCCGGGCGGCACGTTCATGGTCGACGACTGGGAGCACGATCCGCCGTTCGGGCCGATCGGGTGGCTCGCCGACACACTCGTCCTCGGACGCTACATGCGTCGCTTGCTCGAGACGCGCAACGCCGCCCTGAAGCAGGAGGCGGAGTGGTCGCGCGATCAGGCCGCGCCGACCGAGGCCAAGGCCGCCTGGACCGCGAGGAAGACCGGCAGTTCCGTATCGACCTCCACTTCGCAGGACGCGATCCGTTCCGCGCCCGATGGCGCCCCGAACTGCGTAGATGACCTCCTGACCGTCGAAGTTCACGGGGCACTCGCCGGTGAATGGGCGACTCTTGAGGATCGCGAAGTCGGTCGTCTTGATCGCCGCGTCCAGGGCGGTGAGGACGTCGGGTGGGACCTGGCCAAGCTCGGCCGCGGCGGGTGCCAGGCTGTGGACCCGGCCGTCGCGCTCGATCGCGGTCTTCGATCCGCATGGCCCGTTCAGGCACTCCCCGCCCCGCGTCTCGACGGTCACGAGCGGACCACTCGCGATCGCGGACGGCAGGCCCGGAACGCTCGAACAGGCGGTCGCCAGGACGGCGACCAGGACGGTGAGTGCGATGACGACGACGTTGGGGCGGCGGAGCGTCTGCATGGCCGCCCGACGACCGAGGCCGTCTGCCGGTTCCCCTGACGAGGGACTATCCTCGCCGCCATGCCCGTCCTGCGCAGCCGGCTTGATCCCGACGCCCCGGAGATCCGGGCCAATCACGATGCGATGTGCGTTCTCGTGGCCGACCTCCGAGCCCGCCAGGATGTCGTCGCCGGGCGCGGCGCGGGCGGTGACGAGGCCTCCATCGAGCGCCACCGCGAACGCGGCAAGCTCCCGGTCCGCGAGCGCATCGAGCGCCTCCTCGATCCCGGCTCCGCCTTCCTCGAACTCTCGCCGCTGGCGGCGACCGGACTCTATGACGACGATGCCCCGGGCGCCGGGATCGTGACCGGGATCGGCCGGATCGAAGGCACGACGGCCGTCGTCGTCGCCAACGACGCGACGGTCAAGGGCGGTACCTACTACCCGATGACGGTCAAGAAGCACCTGCGTGCGCAGGAGATCGCGCTCGAGAACCGCCTGCCGTGCGTGTACCTCGTCGATTCCGGTGGGGCGTTCCTGCCCCTGCAGGCCGACGTCTTCCCGGATCGCGACCACTTCGGCCGCATCTTCTACAACCAGGCCCGCATGTCGGCGGCCGGCATCCCGCAGGTGGCGCTGGTCATGGGCTCGTGCACGGCCGGTGGAGCCTACGTGCCGGCGATGAGCGATGAGACCGTCATCGTCAAGGGCACCGGCACGATCTTCCTGGGTGGCCCGCCGCTGGTGAAGGCGGCCACCGGCGAGGACGTCACGCCCGAGGAACTCGGTGGCTCCGACGTCCACACGCGGCTCTCGGGGGTCGCCGACCATGAGGCGCTCGACGACGAGCACGCGCTGGCGCTCGGCCGGTCGATCATCGCGAACCTCAACCGAAAGGGCCCGCCGCTCCCCTGGGATCGCGCTGCGCCCGAGCCACCAGCGGCCGACCCGGCCGGCATCTACGGTGCCGTCTCGCTCGACCCGCGCCGGCCGGTCCCGGTCCGCGAGATCATCGCCCGCCTCGTCGATGGGTCGCGGTTCCACGAGTTCAAGCCGCGCTACGGCGAAACGCTCGTGACCGGCTTCGCGCACCTTGCCGGCTACCCGGTCGCGATCATCGCCAACGACGGCATCCTCTTCAGCCAGTCGGCCCTCAAGGGCACCCACTTCATCGAGCTCGCCTGCCAGCGCCGGATCCCGCTCGTGTTCCTCCAGAACATCACCGGGTTCATGGTCGGTCGCGAGTACGAGGAGGCCGGCATCGCCAAGGACGGCGCGAAGCTCGTGACCGCGGTCGCCTCGGCCGAGGTGCCCAAGTTCACGATCCTCATCGGCGGCAGCTTCGGGGCGGGCAACTACGCGATGGCCGGGCGTGCGTACCAGCCGCGGTTCCTGTGGTCGTGGCCGAACAGCCGCATCTCGGTGATGGGGGGCCAGCAGGCGGCCCGCGTCCTGTCCACGGTCCGTGGCGGCTTCAAGGGCGACAAGGAACGCGACGCCTTCGAGGCGCCGATCCTCGAGACCTACGAGCGAGAAGGCTCCCCGTACTTCGCCACGGCCCGTCTCTGGGACGACGGCGTCATCGACCCGCTCGACACGCGGCGCGTCCTGGCCATGGGCATCGAAGCGGCGCTCCACGCGCCGATCCCGGAGACGCGATTCGGGGTCTTCCGGATGTGAGGCGGATCCGCGACGTCGTGGTCCGCTAGCATCGAGGCATGCCGCGTGTCAGTCGTCTGAACATCGCCCCGGTCCGGAGTCTCGGGCTGGAGTCCCGCGACGAGATCCGGGTCGAGGCCAAGGGCGTCCTCGAGGATCGTCGGTTCTTCGTCGCCGACGCCAGTGGCGACCGCATCGTCGATCAGCTGATCGAGGGGTCGATGGTCCAGGTCTCGGCCTGGACCGATCCCGACGCCACCGTCCTGCGGCTGACGTTCCCCGACGGCCGAGTCGTCGAGGACGACGTCCGCCTGGCCGACGCGATCGAGACGCCGATCCACGGCCGCACCGGCGTTGGCCATGTCGTCGACGGTCCGTTCGCCGCAGCTCTCGGCGCGTTCCTGGGCCGGGACGTGATCATCGTCCGCTGCGACGAGCCGGGTGGGACGCGCATCGCGAACGCCGTCACGCTCGTCAGCGATGGCTCGCTCGATGCCCTCGGCGCGGTGCTCGGCGTCGGCGCGGTCGATGCGCGTCGATTCCGGATGCTGATCGAACTCGATGGCGGTCGTCCGCACGAGGAGGACACGTGGATCGGTGGTCGCATCGGCCTCGGCGACACGATCCTGCGGATCACCGCGGGCGTAGCGCGCTGCGCGATGACGACCCACGATCCGGACACCGGTCATCGTGACCTGGACACGCTGCATGGCATCAAGGCGTACCGCGGCCTGTCCGATGGCAAGGACTTGCTGTTCGGTGTCCGCGGGGAGGTCGAGCGCGCCGGCACGATCCGCGTCGGCGACGAGATAGCGGTCCTCGAGGCTCAGCCGGCCTGACCGCGCGGCTTGTCGGCCCGCACGGCGGCGGGATTCGCCCAGCGCCGCATGACCACGACCCAGCTCACCGAGGCGACGACGATGAGCGGCGAGACCCGGACCGCGGCGATGACCCCGTCGCGCAGGACGACGCCCGCCATGTCGGCGGCCGTGGCGATCGCGTCCCGGGTCGGCGTCGGGTCCATCGCGAGCACGAGCGACGTGAGGACGAAGGTCCCGAGCATCGCCGAGACCACCGAAGCCACCGGCGCTCCGACGCCGATCGCGAGACCCGCACTGGCAGCAGACCATCGGGAGCCGAGTGCCGCGGGCGTGAGCGCGGCGCCGAGGAGCGCGAGACCGGGCAGGCTCATCACGAAGGCCCAGACGCCGGCCCCATTTGGTGCGCCAAGGCCCTCCGGGGGTGTGAGCCAGATCGCGATCGCCACGACGAACCCGAAATAGGCGCCGGCGGTGAACGCTCCGCGACGGGCAGCCCGGATCGTCGCCAGGCGCTCGCCGGTCGGGTCGGGCGTCCAGTTCGGATCGGTCGGGGACATCACGCGCGCGCGTTCCCGGATCGATCGTGGCTCATCAGCCGAGGCTAGCAGTCGGATGCGGGCCGAAGGATGACCCAGACAGGGCAACCGCAGGCGCTCGAATGTACCTATCGCGAGCGGACGATCCAGTGGCAACCGAGGAGGTCGGCCTCGCCCGAAGCACCGGTGATCGCCAGATGGATGGTGACCGCAGGCGTCTGCGGATCGCGTCGAGGCCGGAGACGAACTGACTGGGCACCGATGGCAGCCTCGCGCGCACCCTGGCCGGCAAGCGAGGGGCGGAACCGGAGGCCGGTCGTTCGCAGGTACTGCCCGATGGTGGTGCTGACGTCGCTGACGGTGAGTTCCAGCGTGGTGAGGCGCGCTGAGCCGGCCAGCCGGGCGGTGCGCTCGGCCGGCGTCCACTCCGCACTCGAGGCGTCGTGCTCGATCAGGAAGGGCGGCAGCTCGCGATCGAGCTCGGGCGCGGCGGCCAGCCGCCACCGCACCACGCGGCCATCGGGCCGGAGGCGTTCACCCGCGATGAGCCCCGACAGGTCGGATCCCTGCGCCCGCAACGCCTCGACGTCGTCGCGGAGATCGTCGCTGGCTACGGCCCAGGTCGCAAGTCCACCGCCGGCCGCAAGAGCCCGAGTCGCCGGGACGCCGACCCATGAGGCTGCGGCCAGCGTCTCGTCGAAGACGCCGATCAGTTCGAGGTACGTGTCGCCGAGCCAGACCAGCCGGTTGAACGTGCCGAGCGCGTCGTGACGGCCGCCGCCGCCGGGCGTCAACCCGAAGCTCGACTCGAGGGTCGATGCGGCCTCATCCGGGTCCGCGACCGCGATGACGAGGTGGTCGATACCGATCAGCACGGCGCGAGCGTAGCGGGTCGGCGCGGTCGCTACGATGGGCCGATGAGCCCATCCGTCCGTACCGAACGTCGCGGCCCCGACGGCGTCATCGCGTGGGTGACGCTGTCGCGACCGGAGGTCCACAACGCCTTCGACGCCAGCCTGATCGCCGAGCTGCGCACGACGTTCGCGGCCCTGGCTCGTGAGTCGCCGACGGACTTGCGAGGCGTCGTCCTCGCTGGCGACGGGCCGTCGTTCTGTGCCGGTGCTGACCTCGATTGGATGCGGGCCGCGAGCACGCTCGACGTCGAAGGCAACGAGCAGGACGCGATGGGCATGGCCGACATGCTCGAGGCGATCGACACATGCTCGGTGCCGGTCATCGCGCGAGTGCACGGCGCTGCACTCGGTGGCGGGATGGGCCTGTGTGCCGTCGCGGACCTCGTCATCGCGGAGAGCGGCACGCGCTTCGGGTTCTCCGAGACGCGACTGGGGATCCTGCCGGCCGTCATCTCGCCGTTCGTCATCGCCAAGATCGGCGAGAGCCACGCCCGGGCACTGTTCCCGGGTGGCCGCCGGATCGATGCCATTCGGGCCCAGCGGATCGGCCTCGTCCACGAGGTCGTCGAGGGCGATGAGGCGCTGGATCGTGCAGTGGACACGGCGGTCGCGGATCTTCTGATGGCCGGACCGACGGCGGCGCGTGCGGCCAAGGCGATCGTTCGGGAGGTCCGTGGGCTCGGCCACGGTTCGGCCAAATGGCACACCGCACGGGTCATCGCCCGCCAGCGAGTCACCGAAGAAGCGCGCGAGGGCTTCGCCGCGTTCGACGAGAAGCGCCGCCCGAGCTGGGCGCCGGACGCGGAGCCCGACTGAGACAGCCGGTCCTCGTCAATCCGCAAGCAAGATGCGACAATCGCGACAGCAATGGCAGAGGAACTGGCACCGAGCGAGGTCGCGAAGCGGCTGGGGACGTCGACGCGGACGGTCCAGCGGTGGATCGAGCGTGGCGTGCTACCGGCCAGGCGTGTTGGTGGTCGATGGCGTGTCGCGTTTGACGCGTTCGACGCGTTATCGGTGCAACCATCGGCCGAGTCGCGGCCGATCCGAAGCCTCTTCATCGCGAATCGCGGCGAGATCGCGCGGCGAATCACCCGCACGTGCGATCGGCTGGGGATTCGCACGGTCGTGCCCGACACCGACGGCCCGAGCGCGCTTGACCTCCTCGATGCCGACGCCGTCGTGGCCGCCGCCCGTGCCAGCGGTGCCGACGCGGTCCATCCCGGCTTCGGGTTCCTTGCCGAGAACGCCGACTTCGCCGAGCGGGTCGGCGCGGCCGGCCTGACCTGGGTCGGGCCGCCGCCCGACGCGATCCGCGCGATGGGCGACAAGGCCGCCGCCCGACGACTGGCGGCCTCGCTCGGGATCCCGGTGCTCCCCGGCTATGACGGCCCCGACCAGGCCAACGCCGCGCTGACGCGTGCCGCACGCACGGTCGGCTATCCGCTGCTCGTCAAGCCGGCTGCCGGTGGCGGGGGCAAGGGCATGCGCGTGGTCCGGGACAAGACCGCCTTCCTGGACGCCGTCGCCGCGTCGCGGCGCGAGGCGCAAGCAGCGTTCGCCGACGACCGCGTCATCCTCGAACGTTTCGTGGAGGGCGCCCGTCACGTCGAGATCCAGGTCCTCTTCGATGCCGCCGGCGATGGCGTCCACCTCGGCGAGCGCGACTGCTCGATCCAGCGGCGCCACCAGAAGGTCCTCGAGGAGAGTCCGTCACCGGCCGTCGACACCGACCTGCGCCAACGCCTGGGCGATGCGGCCCTGACGCTCGGGCGCGCTGTCGGCTACGTGAATGCGGGCACCTGCGAGTTCCTCATCGACGAGCGCGGCGAACCGACCTTCATGGAGATGAACACGCGCCTGCAGGTCGAGCATCCCGTGACCGAGCTCGTCACCGGTCGCGACCTCGTGGCGGACCAGCTCCGGATCGCCGCCGGCGCGCCGCTCGGGTTCGAGCAGGGCGACGTCCGCCACGGCGGCCACGCGATCGAGGTCCGCCTCTACGCGGAGGATGCGGAGGACGGGTTCCTGCCGGCGATCGGTCGGGTCGAGGCCCTTCGCTGGCCGGCCGGTGACGGCATCCGGGTGGACGCCGGGATCGACCAGGGCACCGAGGTCGGCGGCCGCTTCGACCCGATGCTCGCGAAGGTCATCGCGTGGGGCGCCGATCGCGCTGAGGCCCTGGCGCGCCTGACCGCCGCCCTCGACGACACGATCGTCCTTGGGCTCATCACGAACCTGCGGTTCCTGCGCTGGCTGGTCCGCCAGCCGGTCGTCCGCGAGGGCGCGGCCCGCATCGACACGCTCGACCGGATCTGGCCCCCGGACGACTGGGCGGACCGGGCGGCGATCCCGGATGCGGCCTGGGCCACGGCCGCTCGCGTGCTCGCCGGGACAGGCGCCGCCGAGACGAACGACGACCCGTGGTCCGGAGGCTGGCGGCTCAACAGCGCCCAGCGCGTCCGGCTCGAGACCGAGGGGCTGACTCGGTCGGTTCCGCTCGACGACGCGGTGCCGCCCCTCGAGGCCATCGTCATCGACGGCGTCGCGCACGTCGACGTCGCCGGCCGCAGCATCGCCTTCGCGCTCGCCGCCGCTCCCGACGTGGATCGGGCCGGGGCCGCGGCTCGCCTCGGACATGCGTCGGGCGCGGCGGGCGGCCCTGCCAGCCTCATCGCACCGATGCCGGGTGCCGTGTTGACCGTCCATGTCCGCATCGGTGGCGACGTCAAGGCCGGGGACCCCGTGGTCACCCTCGAGGCGATGAAGATGGAGCACGTCGTGGTCTCGCCGATCGACGGACGCGTCACCGACCTTCGCGTTCAGCCGGCGGACCAGGTCACGCGCGGCCAGCAGCTCGGGCTCATCGAGCCCTGACCGGTCGCGTTCGGGTACGCTCAGGGCCGCCCGAAGACCCGGAGGTCGACTCGATGGCCAAGACCGAGCTCCCGAAGACCCGCGAGGGATTGCTCGAGCTGCACGCGAAGACCCGCCTGCAGCGGAATGCGGCCGCGCACAAGTCGCACCAGCAGGCGGCCGCGATCGATCTCCTCGGCCGGATCGAGGTCGAGATCGCCCGGATCGAACGGGCGATGGATCCGCCGAAGGTCTGAGCCGGGCCCGGCACCGACCCGTGGCCGAGCACGTCCGGATCTACGAGGTGGGGCCTCGCGACGGCCTCCAGAACGAGGCGACCGCGATCCCGACGGCGACCAAGGCCCGCTTCATCGAGTTGCTCGCCGATGCGGGCCTGCGCGAGATCGAGGCGACGTCGTTCGTCGCACCGCGGGCGATCCCCCAGCTGGCCGACGCGGACGAGCTCATGACGGGCCTTTCTCGCCGGCCTGGCGTCCGGTACCCGGTCCTGGTGCCGAACGAGCGCGGCATGGCGCGAGCCGAGGCCGCGGGCGCGGATGCGCTGGCCGTCTTCACGGCCACGACCGACGCCTTCACGCAGGCCAACATCGGGATGACGGTCACCGAGTCGCTGGCCGCGTTCGAGCCGGTGCTGGCTCGCGCATCGGACCTCGGCTGGTGGCGGCGCGCCTACGTCTCGACCGCCTTCGGGTGTCCGTACACCGGTCGCGTCGAACCGGCGGCGGCGGTCGAGGTCGCCGTGCGACTCGACGCGCTCGGCATCGACGAGATCTGCTTCGGCGACACGATCGGGGTGGGCGTCCCGGGCCAGGTCGCGGCGCTGACCGGGCTGGCCGTCGAGGCCGGACTCGCACTCGATCGGATCGCCTTCCATTTCCACGACACGCGTGGGACGGCCCTCGCCAACGTGGCGGCCGGGCTCGACGCCGGTGTCCGATGTTTCGATTCGGCTGCCGGCGGGACCGGCGGTTGCCCGTACGCGCCCGGGGCCGCTGGCAACCTCGCCACCGAGGACCTCGTGTACTTCCTGGAGGCTTCCGGCTGGGAGAGCGGGGTCGCACTGGACGGAGTCCTGGTCGCGGCCCGGTACATCGCGGACGCACTCGGCAAGCCCCTCGCCACGAAGGTCGGCCAGGCGGGCGGATGGGACCCGACGACGGGCGCCTCGACCGGCCGCGTCTGAGCACGAACCGATGTGTCTGCTATCGTCCGCGCGATGGACGGCGTCGTACTCGTTCTGAACCAGAACTACGAGCCGCTGAACGTCTGTAACCTGCCTCGCGCCTTCCGCCTCCTCTTCGGCGAGAAGGCCGAAGTGATCGAGTACGACCACCAGGTGATCCGGACGCCGCGGACGGAGTTCCGTGCGCCCTCCGTCATCCGCCTGCAGCACCTCATCCGGCGACCGCGGCCGCGGGTCAAGCTGTCTCGTCGCGAGATCTTCGCGCGCGACCGCCACGTGTGCCAGTACTGCGGCCGGCAGGCCCACGACATGACGCTCGACCACGTCGTGCCCCGTCATCGCGGCGGCGGCCACACCTGGGAGAACCTGGTGACGGCCTGCAAGGCGTGCAACCACCGCAAGGGCGGCAAGACACTGGAGGAGGCTCGGCTTCGGCTCCTCCGACCGCCGTTCGAGCCACGCAACGACATCTATTCGCTGTTCACGCCGTACCTGGCAGACGAGAACAACGAGGCATGGCGGACGTACCTGTTCCTGGGACGGAACTGACGCCCACGACCCTCGAGGGCACGTTCCGGGCAAGCATCCCGGAGTCGGTGCGCGACCTCCTCTCGACGCTCTGGACGGACGGTCATGCCGCGTACGTGGTCGGGGGCTCCCTTCGAGACATCGTGCTCGGGCGTCGCGCCGCCGATTGGGACCTGGCGTCCAACGCCCGCCCGGAACGGGTCCTCGCACTCTTGCCGGACGCGGTGTACGAGAACCAGTTCGGGACCGTGGCGGTGCGTCGCGGCGGCGAGGTCTTCGAGGTCACGACGTTCCGCTCGGACCACGACTATGCCGACTTCCGCCGGCCGCATCGGGTGGAGTTCGGCGATACGATCGAGCTCGACCTGGCGCGCCGCGACTTCACCGCCAACGCGATGGCCTGGGGAGCCCGGGCAGAGGAGGCCGCGACGCCAGGCCTCGTCGACCCATATGGGGGCCTGGCCGACATCGAGGCACGCGTCCTGCGGGCGGTCGGCGACCCACAGCTTCGGTTCGAGGAGGACGCCCTCCGGATGGTCCGGGCCATCCGGCTCGCATCGACGCTCGACTTCGCGGTGGAGCCCAGCACGCTGGCCGGGATCCGGGCGCGGGCCGAGCTCGTCGGCCACCTCTCCGGCGAGCGGATCGCGACCGAGCTCGAAAAGCTCCTGGCGACGGACCGCCCGTCGATCGGCCTGCGCCTCCTGGGCGACACCGGCCTGCTGGCCGGGATCTCGGCGGAGCTCGCCGCGCAACGGGGGATCCCGCAGAACAAGGTTCCCGGCGAGGACCTGTGGGATCACACGCTTCGATCCGTTGATGCCGCGCCGGTGGCCCGGCCGGTCGTCCGTCTCGCTGCGCTCGTCCACGACATCGGCAAGCCCGCGACGTTCGCCGACGGCCACTTCATCGGGCACGACACGGTCGGTGCCGACCTGGCCGGGGCCTTCCTGGAGCGATTGCGGTCGCCGCGGGTCGTCCGCGAACGTGTCGTGCACCTGGTGCGCAACCACATGTACAGCTACGAATCGAATTGGTCCGACGGCGCCGTCCGCCGGTTCATCGCCAAGATGACGCTCGACGGGAACGCGTCCGAGGCGCTCGACGAGCTGTTCGACCTCCGGGCGGCCGACAACGTCGGGTCCGGCTTGCCGGCCGACGCCGGCGGGCTCGATGAGCTTCGGGCACGGGTCGCCGCTGCGCTGCTCGAAGGCGTCGCGCTGGACCGCGGCGATCTCGCGGTCGACGGCCGCGACCTGATGAGCGAGCTGGGACTCGGACCGGGGCCGCGCCTCGGCCGCATCCTCGACGCGCTCCTCGACCGCGTGCAGGCGGACCCGGCCCTCAACGACGGCCCGACGCTCCTCCTGCTCGCGCAGGGCATGCTGGGCGACGACACGTGATCGAGTTGCTTCTCGAGGCGGAGAGGGCGATGGAGATGGGCCGGACCGACGCGGCCGAGGTCCTCTACCGGCAGGTCGCGGCCGCGGATCCGCGCAACGGCATCGCGGTCGTCGGACTGGCGAGGGTCGCCCTGGAACGAGGCGACGAGCCCGGGGCGTACCGGATCGCCCGACGGGCGCTGGCCATCGACCCGGAGAATTCGGCAGCACAACGGATGGTGACCCGCCTCGCCGAGGTGCTGCGCTACAAGGGCGAGCCGGTGCCGGACGCGGAACCGGTGCCCGGGCCCGAGCCGGTGCCGGACGACCCGCCGGCGTTCGTACCGCCGCCGTCGCCACCGGCACCCGAGGCAACACAGCGCTCGCTCCTCGACCGCGCCCTTCGACGGCGCTGACGGTAGGCCGTTCGACCTACTGCGTCCGGCGGCGCGATCGGGCTACGATCCGAAGGCCGAGGGCACCTGTGCGGCGTTCGCACCAGGAGTCGCAGCGTGCCCCATCGGCGATCCGCCCTCGCTGCCGTGCCGGTCGCCCTGGCGGCGTTGGCCATCGCCGTCTCCGTGGGGCCGTGGCCTGGCCTCCCGCCCGTCGGAGTCGCCGACTACCTGGGTTGGCGCGACGAGCGGACGCCCGAACACGCCGCCCGGGAAGCGCGGGTCGTCCAGCGCCGGATCGCGGACTGCATGGCCGCCCTGGGACTGACGTATCGCGAATACGTCGAGCCGCCACCCGACATCCCGGACGCGGAGCTTGGCCCGCGCGACTGGGCGGCGAAGTGGGGCTTCGGCGTGTCGACCTCGGTCGGGGTCGTGCATGCGACGCCGCCAGCCGCCGACCCGAATCTCGCCTACATCGACTCGTTGGCGTCCGAGCCGAGGGAGGCATACCGCGCCGCCCTCTTCGGTTCGGATGGGCGGCCGGGCTGCAACGCCAAGGCGAACGCGGCCGTCTATGGTCGCCACGACCGCCTGCTCACCGGGCTTGCGGCCGACCTCGCCGACCTGGAGACACGAATCGCCCGCGACCCGCGCACCGTCGAGGCCGACACCGGGTGGATGGCCTGCGTCTCGAGTGCGTCCTTCCGACCGTCGAGCCGCGAACGGTTCGGCCCGGAGGCGATCGATCTCCTGACGCGCCGACTCGAAGCCATCATGGGCCCGCCGCCGGGCGATCCCGGCTTCGACCGGTCGGCGCTTGCAAGGCTGCAGGCCTTGGAGATCGAGCTCGCCGTCCGGGGGTTCGACTGCGACGAGGGGGTCCGGCCAGTCAGTGAAGCGGTCCGGCTCGAACACGAGGCGCGGTTCGTCGAGGACCACCGGGCCGCGCTCGACGACATCAGGGCGCAGGCGGTCCGGCTCGACATCGAACTCGGGCTCGCATCCGGCGAGTCGCCCGACCCCGTATCGTTCGAGCCATGACACGCATCCTGGTCACCGGTGGCGCGGGCTATGTCGGGTCGGTATCGGCGGCGGCGTTCCTCGCGGCGGGCCACGACGTCGTGGTCCTCGACGACCTCACGACCGGCCACCGCGCGGCGGTGCCGCCGAGCGCGCGCCTCCGTGTCGGCACGTACGCCGACGCCGATGCGACGGCTCGCCTCCTGACCGACGAGGGGATCGAGGCGATCCTGCACTGCGCGGCACGCTCCCTGGTGGGCGAGTCGATCGCGGAGCCGGCCAGGTATTACCTCGACAACGTCGCCGGCGGGGTCGCGCTGCTCGAGGCGGCACGGACCGTCGGCGTCGCGAGGGTCGTGTTCTCGTCGTCGGCCGCGGTCTATGGCACGCCCGACGCCACTCCGATCCGCGAAGATGCCCCGCTCCGACCGATCAACCCGTACGGTGAGACGAAGCGCACGTTCGAGGCAGCCCTGACCTGGTACGGCCGTGCCTACGGCTTCCGGGGCGTGAGCCTGCGCTACTTCAACGTCGCGGGCGCCACCAACGAACTCGGCGAGGACCACGACCCCGAGACCCACCTCATCCCCAACGTCCTGGCGGCGGCCGAAGGTCGCCAGACGCTGACCGTCTTCGGCGACGACTACCCCACGCCCGACGGCACGTGCATCCGCGACTACATCCACGTCGAGGACCTCGCCGACGCGCACCTGCGGGCGATCGAGGCGACGGCCCCCGGCGACCCGAGGACCGACGAGTTCCTTGCCTGCAACCTCGGTGTCGGCGGCGGGTTCTCGATCCGCGAGGTCGTCGCCGCGGCCGAAGCGGCGGTCGGTCGGTCGATCCCGTTCGCGGTGGGACCGAGGCGCGAAGGCGACCCGCCGGTCCTTGTCGCTTCGGCCGAGCGTGCAGCCGCCGTGCTCGGGTGGCAACCTGCCCATCCGTCGCTCGAGGCGATGGTCGGCAGCGCCTGGGCCTGGCGCGAGCGACACCCGGACGGCTACCCGGACTGACCCGGCGCGGAGCCCGGCCCGCTGGCTATCGCGGTTCGATCGGGGCGTTCGCCGGCGCGAGGCGCTCGGGGGGCACGACCGGCTCGGCATGCGGCCCGCCATCCGACACGTCGTCGCCGCCCGACCAGCGGTCGCTCACCGGCCAGACCAGCCACAGCCCGATGAGCATCGTGACGAGCAGGCTGACGATCGCGATCTGGTAGGCGCCGTTGCCGAGCGAGTCGAAGAACAAGAAAAGGATGGCCCCGAACAGGAGCTGGCCGATGACCTGCGAGCCCTTGCCGACGAGTCCGTACAGACCGAAGAACTCCCCGAGCCGGGCCGGTGGTGAGAGCCGGATCATGAACACGCGATCCGCGACCTGGACCCCGCCCAGGCCACTACCGAGGATGGCGCCGGCGATGACGAAGATCGCGATCCCGGGGGTCGTGCCACTCAACGCGAGCGACGCGACGCCAAGGAGCAGGCCGACGACCCACGACGCGAGGACCACGATGAGCGTCCGTTTCGGGCCGAACCGGTCGACGGAATACCCCCAGCCGAAGCTCGCGACGATCGCGACGACCGTCAGCACGACCGAGGTGATGAGCCACTGGCCCTGGGTCAGACCGACCGCCCTGACGGCCACGACACTCATCACGACGATGAGGGTGTTGACCGCATCGCTGTAGAAGAACCTGCCGGCGAGGAACCGCAGCAGCCCCGGCACGGTCCGGGCGTGGTCGATCGTGACGCGGATCTGGGCCAGCGACGACGTGATGTCGCCGAGCCGGACGCGCGTGGCCGTGGAGCCTGCGGGGTCCCGCACGAACAGGAAGATCGGCACCGCGAAGATCGCGAACAGCACACCGGCGATGAAGAAGATCGGATCGGGCGTCTCGGTGATGCCGAGCAGGAGCAGCGTGACCGCGGCGAAGATCGTGCCCATGTACCCGACGCCCACGCCGATCCCCGACAGCTTGCCGCGCGTCGCCGGGAAGCTGACCGATGACAGCGTCGCGTCGTAGTAGATGAGCGCGGCCTGGTAAGCGAAGTTCGCGAGCGTGAACAGGGCCGCACCGACGAGCGCGGGCGACGGCCCGATGACCAGCGTCGGAACGATCGTCAGGACGGTGAAGAAGAGCAGGAACGGGAGGCGCCGGCCGCCCCGGTCGCTCAGCGCCCCGAGGATCGGCGAGACCAGCGCATTGAGCCCGACGCTCACCGCGATCGCGATGCCCTGGACAAGCTGGCCGAGACCCTGGCCGAACCGGCTGTCGTCGGTCAGCCACAGGCCGATGGCGGTCGACACGACCGCGTAGCTGAAGATCGTGTTCGCGAAGTCGTAGAGCGACCAGGCGACCGGAACGACGGCGCGTCCACTCGGCGTGAGGCCAGCCAGGCCTCCGGACCGCCCGACGCCCACCTCGGCGTCGTCAGCTGCTGGACCGCCGGACTGGGCGTCGCTGGCCACGGCGCCGATGATAGTCGTGCCGCGATGGCCCTCGTCGCACCCAGCGCGTCCCGCCGCTACGATGCGCCGATGAGCGCCCTGGCGATGATCCGTGACCTGCGGCCGCAGGAGTTCAAGTCAGGCTCCCGGAAGCAGGCGCCCGACCCGATCGTCGAGCCACTGTGGGTCGGTGTCCGGGTCTTGGCCGCGATCGATCGCACCCTCGGCGCCGACGCCAGGACGGTCATCGTCGACCAGGCCGGGGATCGAGTCGAGGACCAGCCGGCCATCGAGACCGCCTTCGAGGTGGCGGCCAGGGCGGACTCGCTGATCGTCGACGGCTACCTCACCAAGCAGGTGTCCCACGACACCACGGGTGTGTACACGGGGCACCCGCTCCCGGACGGCAGCACGATGGCCAGGTCGATGGTCGTCGGGATCCGGCATCGCCGATCGGACGAGATGATCGAGCAGGCCCAGCGCGAGCGGCAGGCCCGGACCTTCGGACCCACCGACGTCGTCGCGCTCGTGGCGATCGACCTGCTCTGGCTGGACGGACAACCCCTGTTCGACGTGCCGCTGCTCGAACGCAAGCGCCTCCTCGAGTCGGCCCTCGACGAGTCCGAGGTCATCCGGTGTGGCCAGTTCGTCCGGCCTCCGATCGACTCCTGGATCGGTTCGTGGCGCGCGCTCGGCTTCTCCGCGATCACCTTCAAGTCGCCCAACGGGCGCTACCGGCCAGGCACGACCGCCGAGGACTGGACGATCGCCTCGATGCCGCCCCGCTGATCGTGGGCGACCGGCGCGGCAAGCCGGGGAGCGGGATGGTACGGTGGGCTCGTGCCCCAAACAGCCCTGACGCCGGCGATCCGCGATGTCATCGCCCGGCTCGACCGGGCCGACATCATGGTCGGGATCCCGAGCTTCAAGAATGCGGCCACCATCGGCTACGTGGTGCGGGCGGCGCAGGCCGGCCTGGTCCAGTACTTCCCCGACCTCCACCCGGTCGTCGTCAACTCGGATGCCGGATCGCCCGATGGCACGGGTCGGGTCGTCGTCGAGACCGAGCCGCCCGACTACGTCGAGCAGATCCTGCTTGTCCGGCCGAACCACAAGCTCGAGCGGGTGAGCCTGACCTATCCCGAGATCGACGGCGTCGGCGGCAAGGGCGCGGCGCTGCGGACCATCTTCGAGATCGCCGCGGCGCTCGAGGTGCAGGCGCTGGTCGTCGTCGACAGCGACCTCCGCTCGATCGTGCCCGAGTGGATCGAGCTCCTGGCGGGGCCGATCCTCAAGGGCGGCTACGACTTCGTGGCGCCGCTCTACGCGCGCTACAAGTACGACGGCACGATCACCAACACCGTCACCTACCCTCTGACCCGAGCCCTCTACGGCCATCGCATCCGCCAGCCGATCGGCGGCGACTTCGGGGTGTCGGGCGACCTGGTCCGGCACTATCTCGAGCTCGACGACTGGACGCCCGAGATCAGCAAGTTCGGCATCGACATCTGGATGACGACGTCCGCGGTGACCGCCGGGTTCGCCGTCTGCCAGACCCGCCTCGGCGCGAAGATCCACGACCCGAAGGATCCGGGCTCGGACCTCGGACCGATGTTCCGCCAGGTCGTCGGGACGATCCTGCGGCTCGCCGACCGCTACGCCGATCACTGGCTGCCCATCACCGGAAGCCACGACGTGCCCGCCTACGGATTCGAGCGGATCATCGAGCCGCCACCGCTCGAGGTGAACACGCTCCGCCTCCTCTCCGAGTTCCATGCCGGCTCGCTGACCCTCGCGGACACGTGGCGGACGATGCTCGCCCCGGCGACCGCGGCCACCGTCCTGGAACTGGCGGCCGAGGCCGGGACCCTGGCCGACACGGCTCGGACGAAGCTGGGCATCGGCGGTGACGTGTCGTCGACGACGGCCAGCACGCTCCAGATGGCCGAGGCGGCCAGCTCGTTCCATTTCCCCGACGACCTGTGGGCCCGCGTCATCTACGACCTGGTCGTGACAGCGCGTGACGTGATCTCGCCCGTGTCCAAGGGTCCATCGCTCGAGACGCTGGTCGCGGCCCTGGTCCCGATCTACTTCGGGCGGGTCGGCAGCTTCGTCATCGAGAACCGGAACATCCCGACCGACGCCGCCGAGGAACGGGTCGAGCGACAGGCCCGGGAATTCGAGCTGTTGAAGCCGTACCTGGTCGACCGCTGGGCGGCCGCCGGCGGATGACGAGCCGGCCGCCGCTCCCCGTGCGCATCCTGATCCCGGTCGCCAACCCGATGACGGCCGAGGAGCTGATCCGCCTCGGCGCCGCGATGCTCGACCGCAAGCACGGGGAGATCTCGGCGCTCGGCATCGTCGAAGTGCCCGAGGGGATGCCGCTCTCGGAGGGCGCCACCCGGGCGCGCCACGCCCGTCGGCTGCTCCAGCGCGTGCTCGACTACGCCCCGGACGGCACGACGATCCACCCGATCGTGCGGATCGGCCGGCATGCCGCCGAGGGCATCGTCGAGGCCTCGGCCGAGCAGGAGGCCGACCTCATCATCTTCGGCTGGGGCGGCCGCACGTCGACGGCTCGCGACGGCAACGGCACGACGGTCTTCTCGCCGACGATCGACGAGGTCGTCCGCGACGCCCCGTGCGACATCGCGGTCGTCAAGCAGCGTGGGGCCAAGGAGATCCACCGGATCCTGGTCCCGGTTCGTGGCGGGCCGCATGCCGAGCTCGCGATCCGGTACGCGGACGCGATCGCGCGGTATCACGACGCGACGGTGGTCGTCCTCCATCTCGTCCCTCCCGGCATCACGCTCGCGGTGCGGGCCCAGGCCGAACGCGCGCTCGGCGCGTTCGTCAAGCAACATCTCCACGGCCGCGGTGAGGCGGTGCTGCGCGAGGCGCCCAACGTGCGTAACGCGATCCTGCGCGAGGCCGAGAAGGCCGACCTCGTCGTCATGGGCGCGTCGGCCGCGCCCGGCGGGTCGGATGGTGAGAGCCACCTGTTCGGTGCGCTGCCCGAGGCCATCGCCGCGCGCGCGAAGCCTTCGGTGGTCGTGGTCCGCACGCGCGAGACCATCGCCCGCAACACCTTCGACCAGCTCGCCACGCGGGCCGAGACCCTGGCCGCCGCCGACCGGGCCGCCGAGGAGGCACGGGCAGTCCCGGCCCGTGTCGAGCGCTGGTTCGGCGAGTCGAACTTCCACCACGCCGAGTTCTCCGACCTGCGTCGCCTCGTCACGCTCAAGGAGAAGCAGAAGCTGACCATCAGCCTGGTCCTGCCGACGCTCGACGAAGAGGAGACGATCGGGCCGATCGTCCGCCGGGCGATGCGCGAGCTGGTCGGGAGGGTGCCGCTGCTCGACGAGATCCTCGTCGTCGACTCGATGTCGACCGATCGCACCCGCGAGATCGCAGAGTCCGAGGGTGCCCGGGTCGTCCAGCACCCCGACATCCTGGCCCGCTACGGCTCGTTCAAGGGCAAGGGCGAGGCCCTCTGGAAGTCGCTGTACGAGACCAGCGGCGACATCGTCATCTGGGCGGACACCGACGTGCGCCACTGGCACCCGCGGATGGTGTACGGGACCCTGGGCCCGCTCCTGCACGAGCCCCGCCTTCAGTACGTGAAGGCCTACTACCAGCGCCCGATCGTCGAGGGCGGGGTGCTCAAGGAGGGCGGCGGTGGCCGGGTGACCGAGCTCGTCGCGCGCCCGCTCATCAACCTGTTCTACCCGGAACTGTCGGGGATGATCCAGCCGCTCGCCGGGGAGTACGCCGGTCGCCGGTCGCTGCTCGAGACCATCCCGTTCTTCACCGGGTACGCGGTGGAGATCGGGCACCTCATCGATGCGGCGGATCGGGTCGGCATCGAAGGGCTCGGGCAGGTGGACCTCGAGCGCCGGGTCCATCGCAACCAGGAGCTCGAAGGACTCTCGCGGATGTCGTTCACGATCCTCCAGGCCGTCATGAAGCGGCTCGAGGAGCGGCGCAAGGCCAGGCTGTTTGCGGAGATGGGCTCGACGATGAAGCTCCCCCGCTCGGGCCGCGGCCGGCTCTCGCTCGAGGTCATCGAGCTCGCCGACCAGGAGCGGCCGCCGATGATCCGGATCCCCGAGTACCTCGAACGGCGCCGCGCCGCGGGGGCGCCGACGGCCGAGCCCTCCTCGAAGTAGCGTCCGACCCGCCACACTACGACGGTGAGTCGGATCGACCCGGAGACCGCACCCGCTGCGACCATCGAGCGCCTGGACCTCGAGGGATACGTCGCGGCGATCCCCGGCCTCGCGGAGCTCCTCGTGGACGCGGTCGACGGGGGCGCAGCGGTCAACTTCGTCGCTGGGCTGACCATCGACGACGCCGCGACCTGGTGGCGCGACCGGACTGCACAGATCGCGGCCGGCTCCACGACGGCGCTCGTGGCCGTCGAGCCCTCGGGTCGCATCGTCGGCTCGACACTCCTCTTCCGGGCGACCCAGCCGAACGCACCCCACCGGGCCGAGATCGGCAAGGTCCTGGTCTATCGCGAGGCCCGACGGCGAGGCCTCGGCCGCGCGCTGATGGAGGCCGCCGAAGCCCTTGCGCGCGCCGAGGGCCGTTGGCTCCTGATCCTCGACACGCAGTCGGGCACCGCCGCCGAGGCCATGTACTTGGCACTGGGCTGGCAGCCGTTCGGGGTCGTGCCGAACCACTCCCTGAAGACCGACGGCGTCCCCGCGCCGACCACGTTCTTCTGGAAGGACCTGCGGTGAGCGACGACGGGGCGCGGACCGTCCTGATCGCGCCCGATTCGTTCAAGGGCTCGCTGACGTCCGTGCAGGTGGCGAAGGCGCTGGCGGACGGCTGGGCCCGGGCGCGCCCGCGGGACGAGGTCGTGCTCTCGCCTCTCGCCGACGGCGGCGAGGGCACGCTGGAGGCAGTCGCAGCGGCCGGCGGCTGGGAATGGCGGACCAATGTCGTGCATGACCCGCTCGGGCGACCGGTCGAGGCGCGTTGGCTCGCTCGCGACGTTGATGGAACGGGCTACGCCGTCATCGAGATGGCGACAGCGTCCGGACTCTCACTGGTCCGACCCGAGGATCGCGACCCCGTCGCGGCGAGCAGCATCGGCACGGGCGAGCTCGTGGCGACCGCGATCTTGCAGGACGTCGGCCACATAACCTTGGGGATCGGCGGCAGCGCGACCACGGACGGAGGGCGCGGCCTTCTCGAGGCGCTCATCGGTCCGGGTCTGTCGGGCCTCCGTCTGGACGATGTCGAGCTCGTCGTTGCCTGCGACGTCAACAATCCGCTCCTCGGATCGGCGGGGGCAGCCTCGATCTTCGGGCCCCAGAAGGGCGCCACGCCCGAGCTGGTCCGCGAGCTCGACGAGCGAAACGCCCGCTGGGCGGACGAGCTCGAAGTGCGCGAAGGTCGTCGCGAACGCGACACGCCGGGCGCGGGCGCCGCCGGTGGCGTCGGGTTCGCCCTGCTGGCGATCCAGGACCGATTCAGTCGCTTCGCCCTTCGACCCGGGGTCGACCTGATCATGGAGGCGACCGATTTCGACGCCAAGCTCTCGCGCGCGGACCTCGTCATCACCGGCGAGGGCCGGATCGATGCTCAGACCGCGTTCGGCAAGACCGCGCTCGGCGTGGCGAGACGCGCCCAGGCGGCGGGCGTCGCCTGCGTCGCGGTCGGTGGCGGCGTGGAGCCCGAAGGCGCCGCGGCGCTCGCGGCCATCGGAGCGGTCGCCGTGCCCGTGACCGAGCACCCGCAGACCGTCGAGGCCGCGATGGCCGCGGGAACCGCCCCGCTCGAACGGTGCGGCGAACGCATCGCGAGGCTCGTCAGCATCGGCGCCACGGGCGGCGCGCGATGATCCCGGGCCAGCGCCCCGCCCAGCCCAGGCCGAAGCCCCGTCCGAAGAAGCGCAAGTTCTCCGACCCGGCCAAGACGTACGCGAAACGTCTCGAGCGACTGCGCCCTGGCCTGGTCACATACGTCCTGGACGGCCTGGCCGGCCTCTATGGTCGCGAGCCATGGGAGCGCCGCCTCGACCCGACCAGCGAGCTGATCCTCACGATCCTCACCCAGAACACCGCCGACATCAACGCCGAGGTCGCCTTCGAGCGGTTGCGCGAGGCCTACCCTTCCGGCCTCCCGACGCAGGTCCACAAGCCCGGCATCGGCTGGGGCGGCGTCGGTCTTCCCGAGGGCGCACCCCCGGACTGGGCCGCGGTGGAGTTCGCGCCGATCCCCGAGCTGGTCGAGGTCATCCGACCGGGCGGCCTCGCCAACCAGAAGTCGCCGCGCCTCCAGGCGACCCTCCGGTTCATCCGCGAGGAGCGCGGCGACTACTCGCTCGAATTCCTCGGCGACATGGCGGCGATCGACGCCCGCGACTGGCTGACGCGGATCGACGGCATCGGCAAGAAGACTGCGTCGGTGCTGCTCCTCTTCTGCTTCGGCCTGCCGCTCATGCCGGTCGATCGACACGTCGACCGAGTTTCGAAACGGATCGGCCTCATCCCGGCAAAGGCCACAGCGGACGCCGCCCACGACCTGTACCTCGCGATGCTCGAGCCCGACCAGATGTACGAGGCGCACGTCAACCTCATCCATCACGGTCGCGTGATCTGCCATGCGCGCCGCCCGGATTGCGAGAAATGCCCGGTCAGGCCGCGCTGTCGATTCGTCGATCCGCGGGCGATCTGAGGGTCGGTCCGGAGTCGTCCAGTGCGCACCGGTGTGGTCCGGTGCGGTGCGCCCAGCCACCACCCCGGACCGACCCCGTACCGACACGGTACCAACGCCGGTACCTATGCAAGGTGGCGAGCAAGCTTTTGATGCGGTACTCATTGGTCTCATGTCGAGAACGTCGGGGATCCCGTTCTTTCGACCGTCGTCCAAGCGTGCCTCCGACCGGGGGGCCCAGGGCGCCGGTCAAGCCCGCCGATCGAAGCGATCGGGTGGCCAGTCGCTGGTCGAATTCAGCCTGGTCTTCCCTTTCTTCATCGTCCTGCTGTTCTCCGTCATCGAGTTCTCCTTCGCGCTGAACGCGCTCCTGTCGGTCGACTTCGCGACCCGGGAGGCGGCGCTGGCGGCTGCGGAGGCGGGAACCCAGACCCACGCCGACTGCGCGATCCTGCGGGCCGTCGAGCGAAGCGTCGAACCGCCCACGGACGATCGGCGCCTGACCCAGGTCAAGATCTTCAAGTCGAACGTGAACGGCCAGCCATTGGGCCCGCAGATGCTCTACAGCCGGACCGGCACCCTCTCCTGCCCGCTCGAGGATGGCACGCCCGCGACCGTGCCCTATACCTTGGTGTCCGGGTCCTACACCCCTGACACGCGCTGCAACACCCTCGCCGGCTGCGGGCCGGGCTCCCTCAGCGTCGACACGATCGGCGTCGAGGCCACCTACGACTACCGCTGGATCACGCCCCTGCCGAAGTTGTGGCCGCAGTCGGGTGTCGGCTACGTCATGACCAACGGCAACGCGATGCGCATGGAGCCGGTCCAGTGACGCCCCGCCTGTCCCTGCGACGGCCCGGGCGAACGGATCGTCGGCCACGGCGCCGCGGCCAGAGCCTGGTCGAGTACGCGATGACCGTCCCGGTCTTCCTCCTGATCCTCCTCGGCATGCTCGAGTTCGGCTTCGCCTTCTCCCATCACCTCACGATGGAGTACTCGACGCGCGAGGGCGCCCGGACCGGCGCATCGCTGGCCAACGGGTCCGACCAGGTCGCCTGTGCCAGCGTCGACGACCACGTCATCGCCGCCGTCCAGCGCGTGCTGACCGGCGCCGGCTCGCAGATGTCGATGAACCGGATCGGCGAGATCCGCATCTACAAGGCCGACAGCGCCGGGCGAGAGCTCGGACCCGTGAACCGCTGGACGCTCGGTGCCGGTCCGACGGTCGAGGGGACCCAGCTGAAGTTCCACCAGGTGTCGTCGGGCTGGAGCGCCTGCGGCCGCAAGAACCTGCAGGTGGGCACGAGCGATCGGGTCGACTCGATCGGCGTGTCGATCACCTACGACTACGACTTCGTGACGCCACTCGGCGCCTTCATGGGCGCCGTCGGCACGGCCCAGCTGCACATGACCGACCGAACCGTCATGTCCCTGAACCCCGACTGATCGAGCGACCACCGATGCACGCCCGACCGATCCGAGCCGCCTCATCGAGGACCACCATGACCGGAACGTCCGCCCAGACCGGAATGTCCGCCGTGACCAAGGCCGTCGTCGACCCGCGCCGAGCGGGGCGCGGCCAGGTCCTGGTCATCTTCGCGGGCGCACTGCTGCTGCTGATGATGATGACGGCCCTCGTGGTCGACGTGTCCTGGTACTGGGTGAACTCCCTGCGCGTGCAGCGCGCGGCCGATGCGGCCGCCCTGGCCGGGGCCGTGATGCTGCCGAACAAGCAGTCGCAGGCGTACACCCTCGCCTACGAGGAGGCATCGAAGAACGGGTATCCGGTCGGTGCCGGTGTCACCGTCACGCCTCTCCAGGATCCCATCAACGACCGGCGCCTCGGGGTCACGATCCACGCCCCGATCGGCACGTTCTTCATGCGCGTGATCGGCATCGAGTCCATCGGCGTGACGCGGACATCCAAGGCCGAGTTCACGCTGCCCGTCCCGATGGGCAGTCCGCAGAACTACTACGGCGTGGGCTTCTACGAGGGCCGCGTCGCGACGACGACCCCGGTCCCGGGCAACACGGACTGGCAGAACCCGGCGCTCTCGGTCTCAGGTGGCCAGTGGTCCAACCCGGATCGCGCCTTCACGAACGACAACAACTACGCGACCGAGACCTCGAACGACCACCTCCAGCAATGGACCACGTTCGACCTCCAGGGCCTCATCCCGGCCAGCGCCACGATCGACGGCCTCGAGGTGCGTCTCAGTGACGTCAGCATCACTGGCGGCGACGACACCAACTGCCGCGTGACGGTCAACACCTCCTGGAACGGCGGCACGACCTGGTCGTCGAACGCCCCGACCCTGCCGCTGTCGGCACTGGTCAACGACGACCGGACAGTCGGCTCCAACGCCAACACGACGGTGTGGGGCGGCCACTCCTGGGACCGGGCCGACTTCTCGAACGGGAACTTCCGTGTCCGGCTGACCTGGCGAGACGGGATCACGAACTGCCCTGCCGCCCTCGGCGTCCAGCTCGACCAGCTCGAGGTTCGCGTCCAGTTCCACACGACCACGACGACCTGGACGACCCAGACCCTCGGCGTCCCGGATCCGGGCGGTCCCGGCTTCCTCGACTCCCAGGGGTTCTGGGGCGCCATCTTCACCTCGGGTGGCTGGCGTGAGAACGGCGACCGGTACGCGCCCTCGATCATCGGCAACGGCGCCGGCCTGCCGTCGGGCAGCGCCAACCCGGACTACGACCCGAACGGCTACGACTACCTCATCGAAGTCGGCGGCAGCGGCGACGTCCGCGTGTTCGATCCGATCTTCTGCGCGACGGGGAGCAACGGTCACGGCGGGCTCTTCGGGGCGGGCGACCACTGGACCAGCCCCACCGGGAACGCCCACGCGGCCAACTTCACGGGCGGCCCCGTCGCTGTGACCTACACGCTCTATGACACCAAGGGCACGCCCGGGAACCCCCTCGATGACGGGAGCCCGGTCATCGCGCCGAAGGTCTACGACCCGGGGACCAAGACCCTCGGCGACTTCAGTGGAGCGTTCGGCGTCCCGGACAACGACCTGGACCCTGACCGCCAGGATTGCGCCAACGATCCGGCCCACAACCAGTGGGTGAAGCTCAACTCGACCCCGTTGAATGCCGGCGTCTATCGACTGAACGTGAACACCAGCCTCGACCCCCAGAACATGTCTACGGGCGCGGAGAACCTCTTCTCCATCTGGGTCCAGGGCAGCGGCGGCAATGCCCGCGTCTACGGCAGCGGCCGGATGGCGGCCTACACGAACCTCGACGCCGGCAACCAGACCTTCTACTTCTCCCAGATCGAGAAGGTCCACGCGGGCAAGCAGCTCGAGATCCAGCTCTTCGACCCGGGCGAGTCGTCGGGCAACGCCTTCCTGCGCTTCCTGAACCCCGACGGCAACGTCTACCACTACGCGACGTTCGACTGGGTCGCCGACGACGGTAGGCACGGTGAGAACGTCACGTCGCTCCAGACCGCGATCAACGGCGCGGCCCAGTTCAACAACCGCCTCGTCACCATCACCATCGACCTGCCCAACACGTACGGATCGGTCGGCCTGAACCCGCCGGGCGACATCACCACCGAGCAGGGCTGGTGGCGGATCGAATACAACATCAACGCCGCCAACGACACGACGACCTGGCAGGTCACGATCCGGGGCAACCCCGTCCACCTCGTCCTGCCCTGACCTGACCCTCGCCCGGGGATGCGCCCGGTCGAAGCTCGGCTCCGACGTCCGGCCCCGGCCGGGCGTCACTCTGTCCGGGCGGTCTCGCCGGCATGATCGCCGTGGTGCGCGACGCCAACGCTATCGGGTCCCGAGTGCGGACTTGTAAGGTCCCCGGAAAGGTGCCCCGAGGTACTTTTGCCGTCCTGTCGACCTAGTACTTTCGTCAACATCATTTGTCCATCGAGCGACGAAAGCGGCCGACGGGATCAAGGGGGCCTTGTCCACGATGATCCGCAACGAACGCTCGAAGTCAGCCGCCGCGACCCGATCGACCGCGCGCCACCGGGGCCGTGCCGGCCAGGCGATCGTCGAGTTCGCGCTCGTCATCCCGATCTTCCTTCTGATCCTCTGCGCGATCCTCGATTTCGGCGTGATCCTGTACTCACGAATGACCGTGATCAACGCCGCGCGCGAAGGCGCGAGGGCAGTCACGCTCATGGCGGGCGAGCCCCCAAGCGCGATCCAGGCATCCGCTAGCGATCGAGCGAGTGCTGCTGCCGGCGGCCTCACTATCACCACGGTTACCACCTGTGGCGCGTGCCTGCCGGGTCAATTCGTGACCGTCACCGTCGAGCATGACCATCAAGCGTTCTTCCCGCTGCTGTTCGGCAACACGATCTCGATGAGTTCGACCGTCCAGATGGCGCTCGAAGAGACCGGGACGGGCGGCTCGTGATGCGGTTCGGCGCCCGCCGCGTGCGGCGACGCCCGCGCGAGGAGCGCGGCCAGATCCTCGTCCTGTTCACGATCGTCCTTGTCGTCATCCTGGCCGTCACCGCCCTCGTCGTCGATCTCGGTCTGCTCCGGAACAACCGACAGAGCCTGGCCAACGCCATGGATGCCGGGGCACAGGTCGGCGGGACGATGATGCCCGTCGACGGTTCGCCGGGACGGCCAGTCGGCGCCCCGACACCGACGGATGTCAACGACCTCGTCACCGCCGCCGTCGCGCGGACCTACCCGGGCCTCGAGACTCCCTCGAACTACGTGATCGGCTACAAGTGCCTGATCGGGGTGAAGGCCGGCAGCCCAGGTGTGTTCGACAGCGCCGACATCGATGCCTTCATCCCGCTCGACTGCGATCCGACCAGCTCACACGGTTCAGTGCCGCTCGTGGGGGACTTCACCGGCGCCGGGCCGACTCGCAGCATCGATTGCTTCCCAGACCTCGGTGACCGATGCAATGTCATCGTTCTGACGGGCAACGTCACGACCGAGTACTCCTTCGCGCGTGTCGTTGGCGTCGACCGCGGCAATACCGGCCTCGTGACGGCCGCCGCGTGCCAGGGACTCTGCGGCGAGCTGCCCAGGGATTCATTCGACGTCGTGATCGTCATCGACGATTCCTCGAGCATGGGCACGCTCTCGCCAACGAGCGGCACGCCCCCGAAGACTCGGATCGAATGGGCCAAGCAGGCCGCGAATGAGCTGCTGGACTCGCTGGCCGCAGCTCGTGGCAACCATCAAGTGGGTGTCGTCAAGTACGCAGGCAACGCTTCGTCCCCGGACGCGGCGGTCGAACTAGCGCCCCTCGGTCCTGACTTCGCTGCCGTCAGGGCCGCGATCGCCCCGCTCGCCGGGAACGGGGGCGCCACGCCCCTTCGACAGGGCATGGCGCTGGGCGCGTCAGTCCTGACGGCTGGCTCGCGGGCTGGCGTGACTCCTGTGCTCATCATCCTCTCGGATGGCCGCCCTAACCCGGACGATACGTCCGCTACGGGCGGGCGACCGACAGCGGCCCAGGTCGCCGCATTCCAGGGATCGGCGACACAGGTCTATTCGATCGCCATCGGTGCGGGCGGGAGCGGCTCGACCAATCCTGACGTCCCGCTCATGCGTTCGCTGTCGAAGCCGAACGACGACTCGCACTTCTACCAGGTCATCAACGCCTCGTCGTTGCCGGACATCTTCCGGCAGATCGCGGTGGAGCTCCTGAATCCGCACTCTCACTTGATCCGGGTCTATCCGGCCCCGATCGTCACCGCGGTCTCCGGGGGCTCCACCGTCACCATCTCCGGCAAGTACTTCACCGGCACGGAGCGCGTGACGTTCGGAGGCGCGTCTGCCTCGTTCACCGTCAACAGCGACACGTCGATCACGGCGACCGCTCCGGGTGGACCGTCGGGCGAGAGCGTCCACGTTCGCGTGTCCACGCAAGGAGGGAGCTCACCCGCGGTGGACGCCGACCGCTATACCTTCCCGTAGATCACCACCGGCAACTCGCTTGTCGGGGATACGAGCTCATCCAGCTGCCGGCCTGAGCCTGGGGGGTCGACCGTCAGCGCGAGAGCCCACCACATCATGTGGTGGGCTCTCGCATGCCCTTCTGGTGCGTGACGCCAACGAAATCGGCCGACGGTGGGGTCTTGTAAGGTGCTGGGCAAGGTCCCATGCGGTACTTTTGGCGTCGCATGGAAACAGGACCTTCGTACTACCCTGCCCGACGGACTCGCGGGCGCCGCCGAACCCGCGGCCAGGCGCTGGTCGAGTTCGCCGTCGTCCTGCCGGTGTTCCTCCTCATCCTCTCGGGGATCCTGGACTTCGGCTTCCTTCTCTACTCCCGGATGACGGTCATCAGCTCGGCCCGCGAAGGCGCCCGCGTCGCGATCGACGCACCCAAGAGCACCCCGGCCCAGCAGGCCCAGATCCCGAGCATCATCACGAACCGCGTCACGCAGGCCGCCAGCGGCCTGAACCTGGCGGACTTGACCGTGACGCCCACGTGTATCCCTGCTTGCAACTTCGCCGCCGGGAACGCCAAGGCCGGCAATTCGGTGAGGGTCGTCGTCTCCTATGACTACCACTCGATCTTCCCGTTGCTGTTCGGGCAGTCGATCCCGATGAGTTCCACGGTCCAGATGGTCCTCGAGTAGCGACCGACCGGGACTTCCACCACCACGACGAGGGGACCCCCAGACAGTGCTCCATTTGAGACGACACAAGCGCGACCGCAAGGGCGGACAGATCCTCGTTCTGTTCGCCCTGGTCCTCGTCGTGATCCTGGCGTTCTCGGCCCTGGTCATCGATGTCGGGCTCCTGCGCAACAACCGCAACACGCTGCTGAACGCGATGGACGCCGGGGCGCTGGCGGGCGGCACGCTGCTGCCGGTCGACGGCTCGCTCCCGAATGGACAGGGCGCGGCGAATGCGGCCGCGGTCCGGGCTCGCATCATCCAGACGGTCAGCGCGACGTATCCCGGCCTGGTGGAGGGCCCGACCGGGGACTACCAGATCAAGTACCGCTGCATGATCGGCGCGGATCCCGTCTCAGGCGCTCCGTTGATCTCGCGCGACATCCCGATCGTCTGCAATCCCTCGCACGCCGTCGCGCCCGGGGTGACGAATTCCGACTTCATCGGGGCCGGATCCACGCGTAACTCCGCGTGCGATCCCTTTGCCGGCGACAAGTGCAACGTCGTCCAGCTCTCGGGCGCGATCACCACCGCCTTCTCGTTCGGCCGCGCCGTCGGTGTCAACAGCGGCTCGACCGGCGCCATCACGTCGGCCGCGTGCAACGGGCCATGCGGCGAGGCGCCGTTCAAGCCGTTGGACGTCGTCGTCATCATCGACCGCTCCGGGAGCATGGATGGCGACGAACGGAACCTCCGCGATGCGGCGTCGGCCGTCCTCAAGGTCTATAACCCCGCCGTCCAGCATGTCGCCCTGGCCATGCTCGGCCCGAGCACGCTCACCAGGACATGCGGGTCGGGTGCTGGTGCCCATGCGGTCCCGCTCGAGATCCTCCCGCCGTCGCAGACCGAGGCACCCGACTTCGAGCAGGACACCTCGGCCTCGAACTCGACCAGCGGCGCCTCGACCCTGGTCATCAATCGGCCGTCCAGCAGCGGCAACATCAACGGGCAGTTCCTGATCGCCGGGATCGTCGTCGACGGGACGAACAACCTGAACGTGACGCCCCCGAGCGGCTGGACGCAGATCCGCCGGACGAACAACGGGACCAACCTGTCGCTCTTCAGCTTCTACAGGTTCGCGGGCAGCAGCGAACCGAATTCCTACACCTTCAACATCTCGCCGAACCGGCGCGCCGCCGGCGGGATCATGCGCTACACGGGCGTCAACACGACGAACCCGATCGACGGGTCGAGCGGCCACACCGGGGATGGCGACGAAGTCGAGACCGACGGCTTCAACACCTCGGTCGACGACACGGCCCTGGTGGGCTTCTTCGGCATCGACACGGGCACCTCGATCGACGAGGCGGACTCGATGGACGAGGAGTTCGACGTCCGAAACGGAAACAACAACGGCAACGGCCCGACCATCTCGGGCAACAGCGACACGCAGAACAACGACGGCAGCATCGGCGACCGCGAGGCCGAGGCCGACGACGACGAGCGCTGGGCCGCCCAGATGATCGCGCTCCGGCCGGTGCCGGCGCCGCCGGTCGTCCAGGAGTACGGCACCGACACCACCGTCGACATGGCGAAATGGGTGGTCGTGGGCCTGACCGGGACCGGCGCCGGGGCCAGGATCAACGAGGCGTATGTCAACGGGGGGAACCTCAACACCTCGAGCACAGATCGTCAAGGCGATCAACTGCGTCACCAACTCGAATCTGTCGAGCACCGGCACCAACCTCTCGACGCCGATGGACATGGCCCGGGTCTATCTCCAGACCTTCGGCCGCCCCGGCGTCAAGAAGGGCATCATCTTCGAGACCGACGGCGCACCGGAATACAACAACACCGGAGATCCGGGGAACTACACGTGCGCCGCCGCTCGCGCTGCTGCGGACCGGGCCAAGGCCGTCGTCCCGCCGATCGAGATCTTCACGATCGGATTCGATGTCGGCAGTGAGAGCTGCGATGACGGCGGCCAGTCGGCGATCAATCTGCTCGGCGGCATGGCCACGGGCCCGATCATCAACGGGTCGAACTGCAGCAGCAACGGGAACGAGAACCGCGACAACGACCACTTCTTCTGTGAACCCGCAGGGTCCGACCTGACGCCCGTCTTCCAGGCGGCGGCCGCCGAGCTGGCCGGGATCCGGACACACCTCGTCCAGCCATATCCGGCCCCGATCGTCACGGCACGAAGCCCGTCCAGTGGTTCGCGCAACGGCGGCACGGTCGTCACCATCACGGGCAACAACTTCACGGGCGCGGTCTCGGTCAAGTTCGGTGGCACGAACGCGACCACGTTCACGGTCCTGAGCGACACCTCGATCCGTGCGACCTCCCCGGGCGGGGAGGCCGGAACGACCGTGGACATCCGGGTCACGACACCAGGGGGTTCGTCGCCGATCACCGGCGCGGACAAGTTCACCTACACCTGACGCGACTGCGGAGCCCGGACGAGCGCTGTGCGGCCCGCGACGACCGATGCGGGCAGGCACCACCAAATCGGGCCGCTGACCATCGGATCGCTGTCATATGTGTGTAGCGCGGACTAGAGTAGCGAGCACCACACCGTAGGAACGGGATCACGTGACCGACGTCGAAAAGCGCGTTCGCAGCCTTGGGCCACTGAAGCTCGGCATCGTCGCGCTCGCGATCGTCGCCCTGCTGGTCCCGGTCATGGCCGTGATGGCCGCTTCCCCCGATCCGTCCGTCGAGGCGACCGCCAGCGCGCCGGCCTCCGCGGCGCCGTCCAGTTCGGCGCCCGCCAGCGAAGCACCCGCCAGCACGGCACCCAGCGCCTCGGCTCCCGCGGCATCGGCTCCGGCCGCCGCGCCCCAGGCCTCCGACCCGAACGGGGCCAAGCCGGACAACGCGACACCCGACTCGAACAAGGGCGACGGCCTGAAGGGCTTCGGCGGCGGGCGCGGCTTCGCCGCGGCGTCACGATCGCGGCCATCGATGGCGCGGAGCTCTCGCTCAAGACCGTGGATGGCTGGACGCGCACCATCGTCGTCACCGCCGAGACCACCATCACCAAGGGCGGCCAGGCGATCAAGGTGGGCGACCTCGATGTCGGCGACACCATCCACTTCCGCCAGAAGCGCAACGACGACGGGACCTACACGCATCGTCTCGATCGTCGTGCGGACGCCGAAGGCCGCCGGCGAGGTGACCGCGGTGACGTCGTCGACCCTGACGCTCAAGGGCCGCGGCGACCAGACGCGGACCATCACGCTCAACGGCTCCACGGCCTACACGCTGGGCAAGACCAAGGGCGCCAAGTCCGACCTCACGGTCGGATCGCGCGTCGTCGTGGAAGGCACCGTCAGCGGCGAGACCTTCACGGCCATCACCGTCCACATCGCACTGTCGAACGCCTCAGGCGAGGTCACTGCGAAGACCGCCAGCTCCATCACGGTCAAGCGCCGTAACGGCACGACCACGGTCATCCACGTCTCCTCGGACACGACGTTCAAGGTCCGCGGCAAGGACGCGGCGACGCTCGCGGACATCGCGGTCGGCCATCGCGTCGAGGCGCGGGGCACGCGCCGCGCCGACGGGTCGCTCGACGCCCTGAACGTCCACGGCCGGGCGCCGCGCGTCAAGGACTCGAACAAGGCGCCCTCCGCCTCGACCACGCCCGGCTGACAGCCCCCGACGGGGGCGCGACTACAATCGAGCCGATGGCCTGGAACCCGTCCACCGACCCCTTCGCGTCCGACGCCCTCGCGACCACAGGTCGCCAGGAGGAGATCGAGCTCGTCGGCACGCACCTGCGGGTGATCGGCACGATCGCCCTGGGGCGGTTCGGTCGCCTGTCCGACCTGATCAACGCCTCGAGCGGGTACGTCCGGGTGCGGAACGCTCGTCTGCTGCTCCGCAATGGCGATCCCACGGACCTCGTCCTGCCCGAGATGATGTTCGACAAGGATGAGATCTCGTTCATCGCCCAGCGCGCACCGGAGACCCCCGGCCAGGCCTGGGGCATCGCTGGTGCGGGCGCGGCGACGGACTTCGGCGGCAACCCTGAACTCGACCGCGCTCCCCGCCAGTTCGTGATGTTCACGCCGGGCCACACCGTCACCGGGTTCGTGCACGTCTACGGCGAGACGGACCTGGCCGGCTTCGTCGAATCCTCGGACCAGCGCTTCGTCTCGGTCGTCGACGTGACCACCCGCTCGCTCGCGGATCGCCGGGTCATCAACCACTTCAAGTTCGTGCTCATCAACCGGACGCAGATGATCGCCGCGTCCGAGGTCGGGCGACATGGCGACGTTTCGCCCGAGGACGTCCCCGAGCTGTAGCCGGCCGGTCGGCTTCGGCCCGCCGGGTCGCTGCTATCCTCCAACCATGCTCACAGGCGGATCGTCGGGCGGCTATGGCGCTGCGGCGCCCCGGATCCTCATCGTCGACGACGACCCTGACCTGCTGGTCCTGCTTGCCGACCAGCTGCGCGCGGACGGATACGAGATCACCACCGCCCGTGACGGCGTCGAGGCCTCGCGGCGACTGGAGACCGCCTGGCCGGACCTGTTGATCATCGACATGATGATGCCGCGCCGTGACGGCCTGTCCCTGGCCCGCGAGATCAAGGCCATCGCCGACCTGCCGATCATCGTCCTCTCGGCGATCGACGCGGCCGACTCGAAGGCCGACCTGCTCGACGAGGTCGCCGAGGACTACGTCACCAAGCCGTACCACTACCCGGAGCTGCGCGCCAGGATCAACCGGGTCCTGCGCCGCCTTGGCGACAAGGTCCCGCGCCGGAGCCTGATCATGGGCCCGAGCCTGACCCTCGATCTCCACCGGCGCGAGGCGACCGTCGCCGGGACCGTGGTCAAGCTGACGCCCACCGAGTCGCGGCTGCTCTACGCGCTGGCGGCGAACCTCGGCAAGGTCGTGTCGACCGACACGCTCCTGGTCCGTGGCTGGGCCGAGACCGAGGACGCCGACCCCTCGTACGTGTGGGTGACGATGCGACGCCTCCGTCAGAAGCTCGAGGTCGACCCCAACCGGCCGATCCATCTGATCACCGTCCGCGGCGTCGGCTACCGGCTCGTGGCGGCGACGTCCACGAGGAACGGGCCCACGCTCGCCAGTGGCGGTGGTTGACGACGGTGCTCGACGACGCGGCTGACGAGACGCGAGGGTCCCCCTCCGGTTCGTCCGCGTCGGACCGGGCGGAGGGATCGCGGTTCGGGTTCCGCTCGAGGCTGACGATCGCCCTCATCGCGTCGGCGATCCTGCCGCTGGCCGGCTTCGGCATCCTGCTGCTGCTCATCGGCAATGGCGGCCGGCCGATCGACCCCAACGTCGGGCGGCTGCTCCTGTTCTCGATCGCGATCGTGGTCACGCTCGCGATCATCACCTCGTATCTGCTCGTGGCCGACCTGACCGCCCCGCTGCGTTCGATCGCGGCCGCCGTCGACCGGGTCTCGGCGGGTGACCTCTCGACGCCGATCCGGGTGGCCGGCGACGACGAGCTGGCCCAGCTGGCCGAGAGCCACAACCGCCTCGCGTCGGACCTCGAGCGGCGGAACCAGGAGCTCGGGCGCATCCTCGCCGCCATCGAGGCGGTGTCGCCACGTGACGGCGTCGATTTCCTCGCGACACGCGCCGCAGACGACGCTCGCGTGGCGTTCGGGATGATCGACGCGGCGATCTACATCGGCGACCCGTCGGCGATCCCGATCCAGGACCGCGTGCCGGGCGAATCGCGCCCGCTGCGGGCGATCCTGCGCGCCGGCAGCGACGTGCTCGGGGTCCTGTTCGGCCGGCTGCCGGCCACGCGCCGCTGGGAACGGGCCGATCAGGACCTCCTGGACCTGTTCGCCCACCATGTCGCCGTGGCGGTCCGCAACGCCCAGTTGTTCGCCCAGGTCGAGGCCCAGAACGCCCAGCTCATCGAGCTGGACGCGACCAAGGACGAGTTCCTGCGCGGCATCAGCCATAACCTGCAGACGCCACTGACCAGCATCCGTGCCCACGCGGACCAGCTCGGGCACGACCGCCCGGACCGACGGCTCGGGATCATCACGGAGCAGTCCGAGCGACTGTCGCGCATGGTCAGGCAGCTCCTGACCGTGACCCGGCTGGAGGCGGGGACGTTCCACCCGCGGACGGAGGTCGTCGCCCTGGGATCGCGGATCCGGAAGGCCTGGGAGGCGCTCGGCGTGGACGACGTCGAGTTCACCATCGACGACCAGACCGAAGGATGGCTCGCGATCGCCGATACCGACCAGCTCGACCAGGTCCTGTGGGCGCTCCTGGACAACGCCCTCAAGTACGGCGACCGGCAGCCGGTCGAGGTCCTCATCACGGTCGAGTCGGAGGGCGACCGGCTTCGAGCGACGATCACCGATGGGGGGCCCGGGGTGCCTGACGAGGACCGGGAGCGTCTGTTCGGCCGGTTCGAGCGCGGCAGCCAGTCGAGCGAGCAGGGCAGCGGGCTGGGGCTTTACGTCTCGCGCGAGCTGTGCCGGGCGATGGATGGCGATCTCGTGCTGGAACCGGCGGCGACCGGCCGCGGGGCGGCGTTCAGCATCTACCTGCCGGGCGAACCCGCCACGGAGGGCTGACGGAGCGCGGCTGGTGCCGCGGGATCAGCGCGGGGTCGAGTCGGCGAAGGTCGTGCCGCTTGCGGCCGGCGTTCCGGCGGAACGATCCGACCAGAACAGTCGGAACGGGTCGCCCCCGATGAGGACGGCCGCGGTGATCCCGACGAGGGGTCCGACCATGGCGTTCGCGCCGAAGATGGCCACCGCGAAGTTCGCGACGTACCAACCGGCGAAGAACCACAGCACGGTCGAGAGAACCCGGAGCTTCCTGGCGGGGAGAGCGCGAAGCTGCTTCATGCCCACAGCGTGGACCCGATCCTCGCCCAGGCATAGGGGCCCTTAGGTCCCGATCCGGGACGCTGGCGGTCCTAGTCGTCGTGCTGGTACGTGTCCGGTCGTCGGTTCGCGAGCGCCGGGATCTGGCGCCGCACCGCGGCCACGCGATCGATGTCGAGCTCGGCGCGGACGATCGAGACCGCGTCCGGCGCCTGGGCGACCACCGTGCCCCAGGGGTCGATGACGACCGAGCGACCGAAGGCCGGGTAGCCGGGTGGCCCGCCGATCTGCGATGGCGCGATGACCCAGGCACCGTTCTCGATGGCGCGGGCACGCAGCAGCACTTCCCAATGATCGCGACCGGTCCGCTCGGTGAAATTGGCCGGCACGGTCAGCACCTGCGCACCGGCAAGCGCGAGCGTCCGGTACAGCTCCGGGAACCGGATGTCGTAGCAGATCGACAGGCCGAACGAGACGCCGTCCACGTCCGCGACCACTGTCCGGTCGCCGGCCGTCACGCGAGCGGATTCCGTGTCGACGGGCCCCGCCTCGACCGCGACGTCGAAGAGGTGGATCTTGCGATACGTCGCGGCGATCGTGCCATCCGGCCGGATCAGGACACTGGTGTTGTAGGGCCGAGCCGGATCGTCCGATGTCTCGGCGAGGCTGCCGATCAGGATCCAGGCCGCATGTCGCTGGGCGACGACGGCGAAGGCCGCCGTGTGCTCGCCGGGGATGGGCCGCGCCGAGGCCCGATACCCATCGTCGCCGCCCCGGTACTGGAGGTACTCAGGCAGGGCGACCAGGCGCGCCCCGCCGGCCGCAGCCTCGGCCGCGAGGTCGGTCGCGCGGGTGATGTTCGCATCGACGTCACCGGTGGCATCGAGCTGGACCAGGGCGACGGGCAGTGTCACGCCGCCATCGTATGTCAGCGGATGCCGGTGTCGTAAGCGAGCTCGATGGTCGTCATCACACCTGCTTGCACGGTGACCGTCGTCGGCGCGGGCGTCCCCATCAACCCGTCCACCGACCCGCCCAGGACGACGTACTCGCCGGCCGGCAGGGCGAACGCGAACGATCCGTCGGGCCGGGTGGTCATCGTGCCCACCTCGGCGCCGGAGGCATCGTTGACCACGACCCTCGCGTTCGGGACCGGGCGGGGCCGGCAGTTCGGGTCGCCGGGCTGTTCGACCGGGCAGACGGGGCCGGCGGTCGCTTTCCCGACGATGCCCGTGACCCCGGCGGCCGGCTTGGGAAGGGCGTCCGGTGGTACCGGATCGCCAGTCTCCGACAGCAGGTTCACGCCCCCGTCGGGGAGGACCGCGTACGTCCATGTGTGCCGCTCGATGCAGCCCGCCTGGCAGTCCCCCCATCCGACCTGGATCGTGACCACGAACGCCCCGACGCCGGACGCGGGCTGCGCGTCGTACCAGGCGGCTTGGCCGATGAGGTCCGGATCCACAGGCCCGATCCCCGCGAAGCGCGGTTCGACGGCGACGATCGCCGCCATCGCCGCCTCGGGTGTCGTGATCGGAAGCGGCGGGCCGCTCGACGGGTCCGCCGATGGCGCGATCGAGGCCGATGGCGAGGAGGCGCCGCCGCAGGCGACGAGGAACGCCGCAAGGACGAGACCGAGCAGGAGCGCGGGGCGGAGGTACGACATGGCCCAGCGACGATGATGCACCCGATACGGTTCCCTGGCATCGGCGGATGGGACTGGACAAACGTCCAGGGTCAACCCTGTCGACCGGCCCTTGATGGCCGGTCATCGTCGGGCCATCCTCACGTTGAAGCGCGCACGATGGAGAACCCGATGACCGCCCTGCGAACCCGCCGGTATCCGCGAACGATCGCGATCGGCCTGGCCGCCCTCCTGTTCCTCATCACCGCCCAGCCGGCCCACGCGGTCACGTGGTCGACCGAGGCGCAGGTCACCGACCTCGACAGCTACCGGCCGCAGATCGTGCGAACCGGGCCGGCGTCGGCGGTGGTCGTCTGGCAGCGCGGCCAGGTGCTGCGCGCTCGCCGTTCGATCGACGGCGGCCAGACCTGGTCGCCGAGGATCACGCTTGCCAGCGATGTCGCGGTCGGCTGGTCCGTGGCCGCATCGGGTGCGTCCGTCGATCTCGTCTGGGTCAGGCAGGCGCCCGGCGGCTCAGCGCTACGGCTGTACTACCGGCGGAGTCTCGACGGCGGCCTGAGTTGGCAGGCGCCCAAGGCCCTGACCTCCAGCACGTCCCGGATCGCGGACGCCGCCGTCGCCCGACACTCGAACGGACAGGTCAGCGTCGTCTTCACCGGCTACACCACCGGCAGGATCTACATCCGGACGAGCACGAACGGCGGGACGACGTTCGCGGCCAAGAAGCAGCTCGGCAGCACCGACAACGCGGAGCCGGGGCGCACCGTGACCTACCGCTCCGATCCGGTCGTCGCGATCGCGGGCGGCATCACCTATGCCGCGTACACCTCGGCCCGTGACCGGATCTCGGTCCGTCGCTCGGCGACCGGCGGGCGAACGTGGTCCGCCCCGACGATCATCACGAACGCCGCGACCCAGTCCGAGCTGAGCCTGGTCGCCGCCGGCAGGAAGGCCGTCCTCGCGTACACGATCTCCGTTTCGGGCCGCATCAAGGTCGTCTACCGCCGGACTGTGAACCAGGGCGTCACGTGGGCGACCCGCAAGTCGTTCGTCGCCCTCGGGACCGGAACCTTCAGCATGAGCGCCCAGCTCGCCTACAAGAGCGGCGTCCTCGGGGTGATCTTCAAGTACGGCAAGCCCGGCACGTCGCCGATCTGGTACAAGGAAAGCACCGACTTCGGAGCCACCTGGTCGGGCCGCACCCAGGTCAGCATCCAGCACGGCGTCATCACCGACGTGGAGCCTGGCGGCGTGGCGATCCTCAGCGGCGTCCGGCTCGCGGGCTACAACCAGAACCGCCTCGAGGGCGACGACGGCATCTGGGTCCGCCGCGCGACACCCTAGTCGCACGATCGGGCGGGGCCGGCCGGGAACGCCAGCGGGCCGGGCGGTGTAACAGGGACGACTGAACGCGTGGAGCGCACGCGTCGCCCGCAAGAGGTCCCTACCGATGCGCCGTCAGATCGCACTTCGCGCCGCGTTGCTGGTGCCCGCCACCCTCGCAACCTGGTTGGTCGTCGCGCCACCTGCGATGGCGGGCGACCCCTGCTTCCACGGCTTCGCCATGCCGCCGGTGACCACCGAGGCGACGAACGAGATCAAGCTCCTCCCCTGCGCCTTCGGACCGACGATCGCGACCGTCCCCACCGGATCAACCGTCTCGTTCGTCAACGGCCCCGAGGTGCCGCACCTCATCACGGGCGCCAGTCAGACGTGGGGCTCACGGGACATCCAGATCCAGCCGAACGCGAAGATCTCCTACACGTTCGATTCGCCCGGGCTCTATCCCTATGCCTGCGCGCTCCATCCAGGGATGGCCGGAGCGATCGTCGTGGGCGATGCGGCCTCCGCCCTGGCGGCGGGCACGGCCGGAGCCGGTGTCCGCTTGACCGATGTCGAGCCTGCCGCGGCCACGACCGAGGCCGCCTCGACAGAGGTCGGGTCGGGCCTGCCGCTCGGAACACTCGCGTTCGTCACGGCGGGCACGATCGCCGGGCTCGTCGTCGGTGCGATGGCGGTCTGGCTCGGGCTCCGGCGCCGCACGGTGCGGGCCGAGCCGGGGGCGCAGGCCGACTGACCGGAACCTCAGCGCGTGGAGGAGGGGGAGATGGAGGGCTCGCCACCCGATGGCGGCGAGCCCTCTCCCCAGGGTGACTGCAGGGTTACTTCGACCTGGTCTTCGCGGTCGCTTTCGCGGCCGGGCGGAACGCGTAGCTGTCCCGCGTCTGCTTGACCTCCTGGAGCACGAGATCTCTCTCACGCATACCCGAAGGGCTCCTCGGCGAATCGGTGGACCAGGGCGTCACCCGATAGCGAGACACCGACGTAGGCGCCACCGGTCTGTTCGGGCAGTGGCACGACGGTCGACACGTGCCGGATCGGGAGGGTGATCTCGAGGTCCACGGGGCCATCGATGTCGACATCGAAGGCGTCGGCAAGGCGGATCTGGGTCAGGGTCGTGACGCCGTCGCGCTCGTAGACCGTCTGACCGTTGACTCGGACCTCGACCGTGTCGTTGTCGAAGCCGTCCTGCAGGGCGACATGGAGGTTCCCCACCGCTCGCTCCTCCTACCCCGTCGTCTGCAGCCATCGGCGAACCCTCGGGTTCGGGCGCTGCTGTGCTGAGAGTACGCCTCCAAGCAAGACTTGACCAGCGGGACAGTAGATATTGACTCAATGGGTTGCGTGCCCGCACCGGGGGGCCAGGGAGGGTTCTGAAGGCGGCCGACGGTCAGTGTCGAAGAAATGAGCCTCGCAGGCGCAGTCCGTACCGAGTTCTCTCGATGTGCGAGGCCGGGCTTTAGAACGACGATGCCTCCAGAAAGCACGGCCTCGACCCGAGAGGCCAGAGGAGGCCAACGATGGACCGAACGACCCAGCAGATCCTCGTCGACGAGCACATCCGGGGCTTGCGCCTCGAGGCCGAGGCCGGCCGGCTGGTGGCGCACGCACGCACGGCTTCGAAGGCCAGGGCCACGGTTCGAGAGGACCGGGCCGGCCTGTCGTTCGGGTTCCTGCGACGGCTGGTCGGTCGGCTGGTGGCCGCTTGACCCTGCTCGACCGCCGGGGGGCGGCGGATATGCTTGCCGGCATGGCCGGACGCGTCAGCAGTCCCGTGTTCGTCGGCCGGCAAGCCGAGATCGAGGCGATCGAGGCAGCCCTGGACCGCGCGGGGGCCGGTCAGGCCGTCCACCTCCTGGTCGCGGGTGAAGCGGGCGTCGGCAAGACGAGGTTCACCGCGGAGGTGGCGCGCATCGCGCGCGATCGCGGCTTTCGCGTGCTTCGGGGCGAGTGCGGCAACGTCGGGGGGTCCAGTCTGCCGTATGGCCCGCTCGTCGAGGCGCTCCGGGGGCTGGCCAACGACCTGGACCCGTCCGAGATCGCGATGCTCGCCGGACCCGCCGCCGCGGATCTGGCCCGCCTCGTCCCGAGCTTCGGATCGACCGCCACGACGGCTCCGGCCCAGTCCGAGTGGGTCCAGTCACGCTTGTTCGAGGGCCTCCTCGGGCTGTTGACGCGACTCTCGGCGCGATCGCCGGTCCTCCTCGTCCTCGAGGATCTCCACTGGGCGGATGCCGCCACGCGCGAGACGATCGCCTTCCTCGTTCGCGCGCTCGCGCACGTCCCCGTCGTCGTGGTCGGCACGTACCGGACCGACGAGCTCCACCGCCGACATCCACTGCTGCCGTGGCTCGCCGAACTCGAGCGTGGGGGACGCGTGGAACGCGTCGAGCTCGCCCGCTTCGACCAGGCGCGACTCGGCACGCTCATCGCCGCCATCCTGGGCACGGAGCCCGGGCCGGACGTCGTTGCCGATGTGTTCGATCGCTCCGATGGCAACCCGTTCTTCGCCGAGGAGTTGCTCGCCGCACGGCAACCGGGCCAGGCCGGCCCCCGGCTCCCGCCGACGCTGCGGGAGATCCTGCTCGCCCACATCGCGAGCGCGCCTGAGTCGGCCCACCCGGTCCTCGGTGTGGCTGCCGTCGCCGGCCGCAGGGTCGAGCACGACCTGCTCGCCCGCGTCGCCGGCCTGCCCGAGGTCGAGCTGCTCGACGGGCTGCGGGCCGCGGTCGGTGGCAATCTCCTGGTCATCGAGGTCGAGGACGGCGTCGAGCGCTACGCGTTCCGGCACGCCCTGGTGCAGGAGGTCGCCTATGACGAGCTCCTGCCGGGCGAGCGTCGCGTCCGGCATCGGGCCTTCGCCGAGGCGCTCGAGGCCGCAGGACGCCGGGACCGGGATGTCCGAGGTCGGTCAGCTGGCCGAGCTCGCTCACCACTGGGCGGCGGCGCGCGAGGACGCGCGGGCCTTCGAGGCATCGGTGCGGGCGGGTGAGGCGGCCATCTCGTCGTTCGCCTTCGGGGCAGCGCTCCAGGAATACGAACGGGCGCTCGAGCTCTGGGACGGGCTGACGGACCCCGCCGATGTCGCGGGTTTCGATCGCGTCGAGCTGCTGCGGCGCGCGGGTCTCGCCGCGTATCTCGCCGCGGACTACCGCCGAGCCGTCGCGCACCGGCGAGGGGCGATCGCCGCCGCCGACACCGTCGCGGATCCGGTCCGCGCCGGCCTCCTGCGCGAGGAGCTGGGTCGGGCGCTCTGGGTGATCGGCGACACGCATGGATCGCTGGCGGCCTACCGCGACGCGGTCGAGGCGATCCCCGTGGACCCACCGACCGCCGAGCGGGCTCGCGCACTGTCGGGGCTGGGCCAGATCCTCATGCTCCGGGCGCACTACCAGGAGTCCCGCGACCTGTGTGCTGAGGCGATCGCGATCGCGCGAACGGTCGGCGCCCGGGCCCAGGAAGGCCATGCGCTCAACACCTACGGCAACGACCTCGCGGCGCTCGGCGACTGCAGCGGCGGGACCGCCGCGCTCCGGGAGGCGCTCGAGATCGCCCGCGAGGTTCGCAACGCGGACGACATCGGCCGGGCGTACGTGAACCTCACCGAGGAAACGCACGACTGTGGTGACTCGGCGACCGCTCTGGCGGTGACCTACGAGGGGATCCGCTCGGCCGAGGAGCTCGGGATCGGGCTCTCGTATGGCTACTACATCCGCCTCGGTGGCGTGTCGTACGCCTACGCGCTCGGGCGGTGGGACGAGGCGGAGCGACTGCTGACCGAGGCCATCGCGCGGGGCCCATCCGGCATGGGAGCCGAGCGGTATCGCCTCTCGGAGAGCCTGCGGCTGCTCGTCAGCCAGGGATCGGCGGCCGCCGATGCCGGTCTCGAACGGGCATACGAGCTGATCGACGACGTGTCCGAGGCCCAGTTCATGGGCCCGATCCACACGGCCGGCGCGGAACGGGAGCTCTGGCGACACGCTCCCCGGCTCGCCATGGCATTGATCGAGCGCGCGCTGGATTCCCTGGTCGGCACGGACGATCAGGTCGAGACGGCCCACCTGTGCCGGTTCGGCGCGTGGGCCGCGGCCGACCTCGCCGACGAGGGCCGGGCGACGCACCAGGCATCAGCGACCGCGGAGGCGCGGGCGTTCTTCGAGCGCCTCGATGCGGACCTGGCGCGGGTCGAGGCTGCGGTGCTCGGCGACGGGATGCGTCGGGAGCTGGCGGCCGATCGAGCGACGCTCGACGCCGAGTCGAGCCGCCTCGACGGGATCGCCGATCCGGCCGCCTGGGCGGGCGTGGCGGACGCATGGGAGGAGCTGGAGCGGCCGTACGTTGCCGCGTACGCCCGCTGGCGCGAAGCCGAGGCGGCGATCCTTGGCGGCGATCGAGCGACCGCGGCGACGGCCCTGCAGGCGTCGCTTGCCACAGCCACGAGGCTCGGCGCCGAACCGATGCGCGGCGCCCTCGAAGCGCTGGGCCGTCGGGCACGCATCAGCTCGACGACCGTGGAGTCGCCTGACGATGGACCGGTCGCCGACGCCGATCCGTTCGGCCTGACGCCGCGCGAGCGCGAGGTGCTCACACTGGTCGCCGACGGCCGGACCAACCGTCAGATCGCCGAGACCCTCTTCATCAGCGAGAGCACGGCCGGCGTCCACGTGTCGAACATCCTCGGCAAGCTGGGCGTGGCGAACCGCGTCGAGGCGGCGGCCGTCGCCTTCCGGCTGGAGCTCACGTCGGCGGAGCCCGGGTCGCGCCGCTGAGCCGCGTGCTCAGCACCTTGCTCAGGTGGACGGCGTCTCCTCGCCGAAGGCCGCCTTGACCTCGCGGCTGTTGAGGTACAGCAAGATGATGACCGGCATCAGCGCCATGCCGAATCCAAGACCCGAGCCCGGGAACTGGAAGAACGCCAGGACCGCCTCGAACAGGCTGAAGCCTGCCATGACCATGGCGAAGATCCGCGCCCACGGCTGGAGCGCCCAGAGGCCGCCGGCGGCGAGGAGCCAGGCGATCCCGGAGAAGACCGCGAGCCATCCCCAGAGGCCGACCGACTCGATCGCCGGCAGGTCGCCAAAGGCCCCGAACCAGTCGAAACCAAGGACCCTCAGGCCGAAGAACAGGTAGCCGAAGCCGGCGAGCGCGGCGAAGAACCCGATGACCGACACGAGGATCGGCGGGTTGCGCATGGACTATCTCCTTCCTATCGGACACTCCGGGCGACGAGCCCGGTCATCTCCCACATCGCGTTTCGTCCTTCCGATCACTGCAACAGCATCGCACCGGTCAGGACGACGACCGTCAGGATCGCCAACAGGATCAGGACCGGCCAGACGAAACGGAGCCATGTCCCGTAGCCCACCCGGGCGATCGCCAGCCCACCCATGACCACCGCCGAGGTCGGGGTCACGAGGTTGACCAGCCCGTTCGCGCTCTGATACGCGGTCACGACGAGCTGTGCCGGCACGTCGGCGAAGCTCGCCAGCGGGGCCATGATCGGCATCGCCACGGTCGCCAGGCCGGACGATGACGGGATGAGGAACGAGAGCGGCAGGAACAGGAAGTACATGAGGTTGATGAAGGCCACGCCGCCGAGGCCGCCCATCGCCTGCTCCGCCGCGTTGAGCACGGTGTCCGTGATCAGCCCGTTGTTCATGATGACCGTGATGCCGCGGGCGATGCCGATGATGAGCGCCACCCCGAGCAGGTCGCGGGTGCCGTCGACGAAGGTCGACGTGAAGTCGGATTCCGACATCCGCGCGACGATGCCGATGAGGATCGCGAACAGCAGGAACGACGCCGTCATCTCGGGGAACCACCACCACAGCGTCGGCAGGCCGACGCCGAGGTCCTCCCACGGGATGACGCCGTAGATCATGACGATGAAGGCGAGGGCGAACAGCACGAGGACGCCCTGCTGCCGCCCGCTCAACGACGTGGCCGCGGCGGTGTCGCCGGTGGCGGCGCCGAAATGCTCCTCGTTCGCCACCCGCTGGTCAGCCACGAGCGACTGATCGGGGTCGGCCTTGACCCGCGCGGCGTAGCGCATGACGAAGACGATCCCGATCGCCGAGCCGACGACGAGGATGATCAGGCGTCCGACGATGCCCTCCTCGATCGACACGCCGGCGAAGCCGGAGGCGATGCCGGTCGCGAACGGGTTGATCGTCGAGCCAAGGACGCCGATGCCGCAACCGAGCAGGAGCATCGACGCGGCGACCAGCGAGTCGTAGCCGGCCGCGATCATGACCGTGATGATCAGGGCGTAGAAGGCGAGGCTCTCCTCGGCCATCCCGAATGTCGAGCCGCCGATCGCGAAGACGATCATGAGGATCGGGATCATCAGGCTCTCGCGGCCTTTGAGCCGCCCGACGATCCGCGAGATCCCGCCCTCGATCGCCCCGGTCCGCATCGTCACGCCGAGGAACCCGCCGATCACGAGGATGAAGAGCGCGACATCGATGGCGCCGAACAGCTCGCCGACGTTCCAGACGCTGATGGTGCCGTCCTCACCCTCGATCCCGTAGAGCCCGTTGATGGGGGCCATCAACGAGTCGACGACGATCCGCTGCGGGTTCGGATCGACCTGGTGATACGTCCCTGGGATCGGCTCGCCGTCGGGATCGAGGTCGTAGGCTCCGGCCGGGATGATCCACGTCGCGATCGCCGTGATGACGATGAGGATGAACAGGATCGTGTACGCCGATGGCAGCGCGAACCCGCGACGCCCTCCGCTCGGTGTCTCCGCCTGTGCGGCTGCAGTCATGCGCGACCTCCCTCCAGGCCCTGGGACTCCGTCGGGCGGATGTCGGGTGACGGTGCCGGGCGGCTCGCCGGTCGGCTGGATGCGCTCGATCCGAAAGCCCGTGAAGCCGTAGAAGAGCGAGATGACGGGGCTGGCCAGATTGAAGAAGCAGAACGGCAGGTACGCGATCGTGGCGACGCCGAGCGCGGCCGCCATGTAGGCGCCGCAGCTGTTCCATGGCACGAGCGGAGAGGTGACCGTGCCGGAGTCCTCCACCGCGCGCGACAGCATCCGCGGCGCGATCCCGCGGCGAGCGAACTCTGCGCGATAGACCCGGCTCGGCATCACGATCGCCACGTACTGGTCGCCCGCGATGATGTTCAGGCCGATGCACGTCCCGATGACGGCCGCGATGAGTCGCCCGGTCGACTTCGCGCGCGCCACGATCGGCCTGATCAGCCGATCGAGGAAGCCGGCTTCCTCCATGATCGCGGCATAGCTCAGCGCCCCGAGGATGAGCCAGATCGTCGTCAGCATGCCGTCCATCCCGCCGCGCGAGAACAGGGAATCGATCGTGGCATTGCCGGTGGCCGACACGAAGCCGTTCGCCATCGCCGCGTAGATCGCCTCGATCCCCGTGAGCAGCGGACCCTGGCCCGGGCTCGTTGACGAACGCCGCCACGAGTTCCGGCTGGGTGAACGACGCCAACGCGCCCGCGAACAGCGCGCAGCTGAAGATCGCCAGGAACGGCGGGACGCGCCGGATCGAGAAGATGACGAGCAGGATGAGCGGCAGCATGTTGATGAGGCCGATCGAGAACTCGCCGGCAAGCGTCGCCTGGGCGCTAGCCGAATCGAACCCCGGTCCCGTCGCCGGCGTCGCCAGGCCGAGGATCGCGAACAGGACGAGCGCGATGACGACCGCGGGCCCGGACGTCCAGATCATCGCGCCGATGTGCTGGTTGGTCGTCACGCCGCCGACCATGGACGGCACGAGGACCGTCGTCTCCGAGACCGGCGTCATCTTGTCGCCGAAGTAGGCGCCCGAGATGACCGCACCGGCGGCGATGGCCGGATCGGCACCGACCAGCGGCGCGAGCGCCACGAACGCGACGCCGAGTGTCGCCGCGGTCGTCCAGGAGCTGCCGATGGCGAGCCCGACGAGGCCGCAGACGATCGCCGTCGCGGGGTAGAACCAGGTCGCGCTCAGCAGCCCGAGACCGACGTAGACCACGGTCGGGATCGTGCCGGCCATGTTCCATGTCCCGATCAGCGCCCCGACGGCGAGGAGGATGAACAGGGCGCTCATCCCGGACGACACGCCCCCGACCGCCGCGTCGCGGATGCGCGACGCGCTGAAGCCGTTCTTGAAGGCGACCAGGCCGGCGACCACGGCACTCGTCAGCAGTGCGACCTGCAACGGCCCGCTGGTGGCGTCGGTCCCGAACAGGGCGATCGTCAGGACGATGAGCCCGATGAGCGTGACGAGCGGGATGAGAGCGTCCAGCAGGGACGGGGCGCGCGTCGACGAGGCCGCGGGCGGCACGTCGGCAGCGGTCTCGTCAGTCACGTCCGGGGCCCCTCGTGCGGGTGGCGATCGATCGCCACCGTCTCAGCCGACCATGTCCACGACGATCGCCGTCGGGGATGCGTCAGGGTTGCCACGCTCCGTGCCGCCTCGTGCGAATGCCACCATCGCCACGATCCCGACCACGGCGAGGATGCCGATGATCCAACGGGTCGTGCGGTCCATCGCGCCCTCCCTTTAGATCGGATCGCGGACGACCGGGCAGGTCATGCAGTGACCGCCGCCCCGACCCTTGCCCAGCTCGAAACCCTCGATCGTGACGACCTCGACCCCAGCCTCGCGCATCTTCGAGATCGTGAACGTATTTCGTTCGTAGGCCACGACGACCCCCGGCTCGAGGGCGACGACGTTGTTCCCATCATCCCATTGCTCGCGTGCCTGCTGGTACGCGTCGCCGCCGGTCTCGACCACGTGGAGCTTGCTCACGCCGAGGGCGTCCTTCACGGCCGAGACGAAGTCCTTGTCGGGCCGGACGTCGAGCGTGTCAGGCTTCGAACCGGGGCGGAGGCTGATCGCCCGGATGCCCTCGACGACCTTCGGGAAGGCGGTCGCCTTGTCACGGTCGAGCAGCGTGAAGACCGTGTCGAGGTGCATGTGGGCGCGGTCCTTGGTCATGACCGCGGCGATGACCCGCTCGGCGGCGCCCTTGGCGAAGAGCGCCTTGGCGATGCGCTCGATCATCCGGCCCGACGTCCGTTCGGACATGCCGATGGCGACCGTTCCCTTGCCGATGATCTCGACGTCGCCGCCCTCCAACGACGCCAGGCCGAAGTCCTCGATCCGGAATCGCTCGTCCTCGCCGAGTTCCGGATACCAGTACTCGAAGTCCCCGTCCTTGAAGCGCGGATGAGCGCGGTAGATCGTCGCCATGTTGTAGGCCTCGCGCCGACGGGCGGGCCAATACATCGGGTTGATCGAGACACCGCCGTAGATCCAGCACGACGAGTCGCGCGTGAACAGGCTGTTCGGGAGCGGCGGCAGGACGAACAGGGACTCCTCGATGGCCGCGCCGATGAGCGATGTCTTCCGGACCCGGCCGACGTCCAGACCGGACTCGGCGACGGTCAGGCCACCGATCAGGTGGCGCGCGAGGGCGTCGGGCGGGAGCGCCAGCAGGCTCGCCTGGACCTCCTCGACAAGGCTCGGCCCCACGACCGATTCCGACGCCACGAGCGAGATGACCCGCCGACGAGCCTCGTCGCTGGCGGTGAGCGCTTCGCTGAGCAGGTCCTGGACGTACAGCACCTCGACGCCCCGCTCGCGCATCCGGGCGACGAACTGGTCGTGCTCCCACTGCGCCCGCTCGACCCACAGCACGTCGTCGAACAGCAGCTCGTCGTGGTTGTCCGGCGTCAGCCGCTTGAGGCTGAGGTCGGGCCGGTGGACGATGACGGTGCGGAGCTTGCCGACCTCCGAATGCACGCCGAACGACGCCATCAGACCTCCTCCTTCGCAACGACCTGCGTGCCGCCGCTGCCTTCCACCAATGCGTCGATGTCCTCAAGCGACCCGATGGCGGAGCGTTTCCCGGTCGCCGCCACGAACTCTACGGCGGCGTCGACCTTCGGGCCCATCGAGCCGGCTGGCAGGTCCATCGCCCGGAGCTGGTCAGGGCTCGCCCGCCCGATGCGTGCCTGTGCGGGCGTGCCCCAGTCGGTGTACACGCCATCGACGTCGGTGGCCATGACGAACAGGTCGGCGTCGAGCTCGCGGGCGAGCAGGCTGCTCGCGAGGTCCTTGTCGATGACCGCCTCGACCCCGACGAGGTAGCGCTCCCGATCGCGAGCGTACATCGTCGGGATGCCGCCGCCCCCGGCGCAGATGACGACCGCGCCCCGTTCGAGCAGCCAGCGCATCGGCCGGATCTCGAAGATCCGCCGTGGCCGCGGGGAGGGGACGACCCGCCGCCAGTACTCGCCATCCGGTTTGACGGACCAGCCCTTGTCGGCGGCCAACGCCCTGGCCTGGGTCTCGTCGTAGACCGGTCCGACGAACTTCGTCGGGTCGGTGAAGGCCGGGTCGTCGGGGTCGACCTCGACCATCGTGAGGATCGTGGCGAGCGGCCGCTCCTCGGGCAGCAGGTTGCCGACCTCCTGCTCGACGAGGTAGCCGATCATGCCCTGGGTCTCCGCGCCAAGGACGTCGAGCGGATAACTCTCGACCTCCTTGTAGGCCTCGCCCTGGAGGGCGAGCAGGCCGACCTGCGGACCGTTGCCATGGGAGATGACGAGCTCGTGCTCGCGCGCGACCCGGGCGAGGGCCTCGGCCCCGACCCGGACGTTGGCCCGCTGATGCCCGGCGGTCATCGGCTCGCCCCGCTTCAGCAAGGCGTTGCCGCCGAGCGCGATGACGATGCGCATCGATCCGACTCCGCTACACGCCGATCGTCGCGACCATGACGGCCTTGATGGTATGCATCCGGTTCTCCGCCTGCTCGAACACGATCGACCGCTCGGACTCGAAGACCTCGTTCGAGACCTCCAGCCCGTCGAGCGCGAAGCGCTCGAACAACTCCTCGCCGAGCTTGGTGTGCCGGTCGTGGAACGCCGGCAGGCAGTGCATGAACTTCACCTGGGGATTGCCGGTCTTCGCGACGAGCTCGGAATTGACCTGGTACGGCTTGAGGAGCGCGACCCGCTCGTCCCAGACGGACTTCTCCTCGCCCATCGAGACCCAGACGTCGGTGTAGAGGAAGTCGACGCCTTTGACCCCCTCGCTCGGGTCATCGGTCAGGGTGATCCGCGCCCCCGTGTGCTCGGCGATCGAGCGGCAGGTGGCCACCAACTCCTCGTTCGGCCACAGCGCCTTCGGCGAGCAGAGCCGGACGTCCATGCCGAGCTTGGCGCCGCCGACGAGGAGCGAGTCGCCCATGTTGTTCCGCGCGTCACCGAGATAGCAGTAGGCGATCTGGGTGAGCGGCTTGTCGCTGAACTCGGTCATCGTCAGGACGTCCGCGAGGATCTGCGTGGGGTGGTATTCGTCGGTCAGCCCGTTCCACACCGGCACGCCGGCGAACTCGGCGAGCTCTTCGGCGATGGCCTGGCCGAAGCCGCGGTATTCGATGCCGTCGAAGATCCGGCCGAGGACCCGGGCGGTGTCCTTCATCGACTCCTTGTAGCCGATCTGCGAGCCCTCGGGCCCAAGGTACGTGACGTGGGCGCCCTGATCGTAGGCGGCGACCTCGAACGACACGCGCGTCCGGGTGGATGTCTTCTCGAAGATGATCGCGATGTTCTTGCCGCGCAGGCGTTGCTGCTCGTAGCCGCCGTACTTCGCCCGCTTCAAGTCACGCGCAAGGTCGAGCAGGTAGTGGATCTCGCGCGGACTGAAGTCGAGCAGCTTCGTGAAGTTGCGACTCCGGAGGTTGTAACCCATGAAACCCTCCCCACCGATCGAATTCGCCCGTCACATGCGATGACCGTCAGGCACGATAGTGCACCCATTGTCGAGCGCCCCGGGTCGTGTGCCGTCATCCGATTCGGACGATTGCGCGGCCGTTGGCATGACAATAATGAAGTGCCTGCGCCACGGGCGGACCGGTGAACGGCTAGGAGGGTCACGATGACGGGAAGCGACGTTGGTGCCGCCGATTCGGGAACCGCCTGGCACAGCCTGACGCCCACCGAGGCGCTCGAGCGACAGGGCGTCACCGTCGCGGACGGCCTCTCGACCGCCGATGCCGACGCGCGTCGCGCCAAGTACGGCGCGAACAAGTTCGCCGAGGCGGCCAAGGAGCCGCGCTGGCAGGCCTTCGTGCGTCAGTACAAGGACCCGATGCAGATCGTCCTGCTGGCGGCGGGCATCCTCAGCCTGTTCATCCCGAACCAGGTCGCCACCGGCGTGGTCCTCATCGGCTTGACGTTGCTCAACGCGGCGATGGGCCTCAGCCAGGAGGGCCGGGCCTCGGCGAGCGTGGCTGCCCTGCAGAAGATGATGATCGTCAAGGCGAAGGCTCGTCGCGACGGGGACCTTGTCGAGCTTGCGATGGGCGATCTCGTGCCTGGCGACATCGTCAACATCGAGGCCGGCGACCTCGTCCCCGCGGACGCACGGATCCTCACCGCCGCCACCCTTGAGATCGACGAGTCGGCGCTCACCGGCGAGAGCGTTCCGGTCCCGAAGCAGGTCGAGGCGGTCGCGGCCGACGCCGCCCTGGGTGACCGGATCGATCTGGCCTTCATGAACACGCAGGTGACGCGCGGCGCGGGCACGATCCTCGTCGTCGCGACCGGCATGTCGACCGAGGTCGGCCACATCAGCGGCATGCTCCAGCGGACCAAGGACGAGGTCACGCCGCTCACCCGCCAACTCAACGCGCTGACCAACCAGATCCTCGTCATCGCCGGCGTCGCGTTGCTGATCTCGCTCGCGATCGGCTTCTGGCGCGACACGCCGTTCGACATCCTGTTCCTGACTGCGATCTCGTTCTCCGTCTCGGCGATCCCGACCGGCCTACCGGCGGTCGTGACCACGATCCTCACCTCGGGCACGACGGCACTTGCGGCGGTCGGGGCCATCGTGAAGCGCCTGCGCTCGGTCGAGACGCTCGGCTCGACCTCGGCGATCAACTCGGACAAGACCGGGACCCTGACCCTCAACCAGATGACCGCCGTCCAGATGGCGGTGGTCGGCCGCCGCTACACGATCTCCGGTGAGGGCTACTCGACCGAAGGCAAGATCACCCATGTCGGCGGGCAACCGGACGTGCCGCTCGATCAACTGATGCTGCCGATGGCCCTGTGCGCCGACGCGGAAGTGCGCGACGGCGCGCTGGTCGGTGACCCCACCGAGGGGGCGCTCGTCGTCCTGGCCGCCAAGGGCGGCGTCGATCCGGCGCTGACGCGAGAGCGCTATCCGCGCGTGGCCACCTTGCCGTTCGATGCGGCCTACAAGTTCATGGCGACGTTCCACCGGATGGATGACGACGCGGGCAAGTCGGTCATCCGCTGCTTCGTGAAGGGCGCCCCGGACCAGCTCCTGGCCCGGGCGGGCTCGGCCCTGGGTCCCGATGGCACCGTCGTGCCGATCGACCAGGTCCGAGAGCCGTTCCTTGCCGAGAACGACCGCCTCGGCGCCCAGGGCCTGCGGGTCATGGCGACAGCCCAGCGCGACTTCGATCCGGCGACGTTCGATGCGGAGGCCGACTTCCTGCCACTGATCCAGGACCTCCAGCTCCTGGCCATCGTCGGGATCGTCGACCCGCCCCGCGCGGAGGCGCGCGACGCCATCGCGAAGGCCAAGTCCGCCGGCATCAAGGTCCGGATGATCACGGGCGACCATGCGATCACGGCCGAGGCGATCGCGAGCCAGCTTGGGATCGAAGGTCGGGCGATCACCGGGGCGGAATTCGCCGCACTGTCCGACGAGGAGGCCGATCGCACGATCGACGACATCGGCGTCATCGCCCGGGTCGCCCCCGAGGACAAGGTCCGCCTCGTCGACATCCTCCGGCGCAAGGGCCACATCGTGGCGATGACCGGCGATGGCGTGAATGACGCGCCGGCACTCAAGATGGCCGACATCGGCGTCGCGATGGGCATCACCGGCACAGAGGTCTCCAAGGAGGCCGCCGTGATGATCCTGACCGACGACAACTTCGCGACGATCGTCAAGGCCGTGGAGCAGGGTCGCGCGCTCTACGACAACCTGATGCGCTACATCCGATTCCAGATGGCGTGCCTCTTCGGATTCATCGGCACGTTCCTGGGCGCGAGCATCTTCAACATCCTCGGCGGCGTGCCGTTCCTGCCGTTGCAGACCCTCTGGATCAACTTCACGGTCGACATCTTCCAGGCCATCGGCCTGGGGTACGGCAAGCCACGCGAGGGCCTGATGTCCGAGGCGCCGCGGCCCAAGGATCAGGCGATCCTCCCCCGCCCCCTGTTCGTCTGGCTGGCGTTCGTCGGACTGTTCATGGCCGCGATCACCCTTGCGGTCATCGTCTGGGCCGTGAACACCTACGACGACGCCGTCGCCCATACGATGGGCCTCGTCACGTTCTCCATGCTGCACCTGTTCTTCTCACTCGAGACGTCGGACGAGGAGCGCACGCTGTTCAGCAGCGAGCTCCTCGAGAACCCGATCCTGATCAAGACCTCGGCGGTCTCGCTGCTGACGATCTTCCTCGCGACGACGTTCGGCCCGCTCCAGCGGGTCCTCGACACCGTCGAGCTCAGCGTGGAACAGTGGGCGATCTGCATCGTGGCCGGGGCGGTGATCGTCGTCGTCGCCGAGGTCCGCAAGTTCATGCGCCGGCGGGCTCGGTCGACCGAGCCCACGACCGCCGGCACGCCACCCGTGCCCGCGGCCGCGGCATGAGGACCTCCACGCGGCCGCCGTGCCGGTGAGCGGCTCCATCCCTCGCTGGGCGTCCCGGTCATGACGACGCTGGTCCTCTTCGGACGACCGGCGTCGGGCAAGGGCACGGTCGGCCAGCGACTGGCCGCGTCCGGCTTCCAGGCCTGCTCGACCGGCCAACAGATGCGCGAGTGGGCCGCCGGTCCGTCGGACGAGCAACGGGCATTACGGGAGACGATGGCGGCCGGCGGGTACGGCTCCGACGAGCTGGCGGTCCGGATCGTGCGGGAGTTCATCGTGGGTCTGCCGCCCGACTCGACCGGGGTGATCCTCGACGGCTTCCCGCGCGACCTCGCCCAACTCGATGCCTGGCTCGCCGCGCCGACCGACCACGGGATCGCGGTCCTCGTCGACACCCCGGAGGCCGTCTGCCGCGACCGCATGCTCGGGCGCATGATCTGCCCGGCATGCGGCTGGACCGACCACACGCCGACCACCGTCTGCGTCCGCTGCGGCGCGGAGCTCCAGCGACGGACCGACGATGGGGACGCGGCCATCTTCGACCGGCGGATCCACGACTACGAGACGCGCGTCGCGCCCGTCATCGAGGCGTGGGCAGCCGCGGACCTGCCGCTCATCCGGCTCGATGGCACCCGCGACGTGGATGCCATCGCCACGGAGCTGCTCGACGAGGTGGCTCGCCTAGAGGGACGTTGACGCCGCCCCGACTCAGCCGAGCGCCAGCCCCTCGGCGGCCCCCGATGACACGGGGTCTGGGAGACGCATCATCCGGAACGAGACGACCAGCCCGAGCAGACTCGCGAGGATCGGGATGAGCAGCGCCACCTGCAACGACAGCGGTCGCGCCTCGGTGTTGATGCGGATGATCTCGTCCTGGACGGCCGGCGTCTGGCCGGCCAGGAGCAATTCGAGATCCGTGTTGGTCATGACCTCTGCGTCCTGCTCGAGCGTCGTGGCGACCTGCTGCTGCTCGGCCGGGGAGAGCACCGTGCTCCCTTCCGCAAAGGCCGTGAAACTGAGGGCAAGCGTCGCCAGCATGATCGCGCCGGCGAAGGCCAGCCCGAACGACAGCCCGAACGAGCCCGCCGCCGAGTTCACGCCGGCGGCCTCGCTGACGCGCTCCTCGTCGATCGGGGCCAGCGTGTAGTTGTTGAGCTGGGAGACGAGCAGCCCCAGCCCGATCCCGGCGATCACGAGCGGGATGGCCAGGTACCAACCGGCGTCCGCGCGGGGCACGATCGGGACCAACGCGATCATGCCGATCAGCAGGAGCCCGAAGCCCACCCTGATGATGCTGGCCGGGCGCCGGTCGCCCGCCCGCTTGCCGGCGAGGATCGCCGTGCCGAACATGCTGAGCGAGAGCGGTGCCATCGACAGGCCCGCCTCCAGCGCGTTGTATTCGAGGACCATCTGCAGATAGATCGGGATGGTGATCATCGCGCCACCGAGGGCGATGTTCTGGAGCACCTGCCCGGAGATCCCGAATCGGAACAGCATCTCGACTGAACAGGCCGGGATCGATCAGGGTCGGCTTGCCCTCGCGCTTGCGACGGACCAGCCAGTACGCGAACAAGGCGAGGGAGATCACGCCGATCGCCAGGAGCAGGCCGACGGCTTCGCCGCCCTCCTGCCACACGAGGATGCTCAGCACCAGGCCGCCCATGCCGAGGACCGACAGCAGCGCACCGACGAGGTCGATCTGGCGCGGGCCGGTGTACGGCGCATCACGAACGAGTCGGATGCCCGACAGCACGATCGCGATGATGATGACCTCGAGCAGGAACGCCACGCGATAGGACAGGAATGTGGTGATGAAGCCTCCGATCAGCGGTCCGACGGCGGCTGCGACGGCCGCGGCCGCGCCTACGAGGGCGTACGTGGCCTTCTGGGCCGCTCCCTCGAAGTTGCCATGGATGAGCGACTGCATCGCGGGCAGCAGGAGCGACGCGCCGAGACCACCGATGATCGCCCAGAAGATGAAGACCGACGTCACGCTCTGGCCCAGCGCCATCGCCAGCGCGCCGATCGCATAGGCCAGCAGACCCAGGACATACGCTCGTTTGCGTCCGAACAGGTCGCCGATCTTGCTGCCGATGAGGATGAACGCGGCAGAGACCAGCGCCTCGAGAGCGATGGCCGACTGGATGGCGCTCACGTCGGTGCCGAGGTCGTCGACCACGGCCGAGATCGAGACATTCATGATCGACGTGTCGACGACGAGGACGAACATCGCCATCGCCAACAAGATGGCGAGCAGGCTGGTGCCCGGTGCCTTTCCCTGCTCGCTGGCCTCCGCACCCTCGGACATCACGCATCGCCTCCGGTACTGGTGCTTGGACGGGGTGGGCCCACGGTGCCGGACGCCGACCCGGTCGAGCGTGAGCATAGCCGCCGCGGAGGGGCGCGTTACAGGCCGAGGTGCAGGCGCAGGGCCTCGTCATATCCACCACGGGCATGACGTTCTGGTCGGATCGGGGTTGAACGTCTGCTGTCTGAACTCAATCGCCTATACTCGCCCCCCGGCCGACATAGCTCAGCGGTAGAGCAGCTGTTTCGTAAACAGCAGGTCCTCGGTTCAAATCCGAGTGTCGGCTCCATTCCCCTCCATGGCTGGCGCTCAGTCGCGGTCGATGAAGGCCGCGCGAGCCTCCTGCGCCAGGAACGGCCCGCCCCAATAGCCGGTGGCCCGCCGGACGCGGCCGCGTTCCAACTCGAGGACCGCCACGTACTGCTGGAGGTCCTCGCCGTAGCGGAGCGGCACCATCAGCACCCAGAGCTCACCGGATCCGACCAGCCTCGGCGGCCCGGCGAACTGCGGTCTGACCTCGACAGCAGCCATCGCCCCGAGCACGTTCTCGCGACCTCGAAACCGCTCGCCGGACTGCGGCCACTCCATCACCATCTGGTCGTCGATCATCGACGCGAGGGCGGCGCGATCACCGCGTTCGGAAGCGGCGAAGAAGCGCTCGACGAGCTCGCGGTTCGCCTGATCCGGCCCGGCGTCCGGGAGTCGATCAATGTCAGATTCGCGCGTCATGGGCTCGTCCTCGTGACGTGAAGCCGTCCCGGCCTACGATACCCGCGTCCATCGCGTCGATCGGTCCTCGTCGATGACTTTCGCGCCCCCGACTGGTCTGATACGACAACGACAGACCTCGCGAAGGAGACCGACATGCGGCAGAAGAACCTCGCCGATCTCTACCACCTCGACCCGATCCCATGGTCGCGCGCGCTCGCAGCGCTCGAGGCGCCTGAGTCGCCGGAGGCGCGACCCCGGACGTACTTCCTGGCCACGACGCGACCCGACGGCCGTCCGCATAGCGCGGGCATCGGCGCCGTCTGGGACGACGGCAGGATCTACTTCGTGAGCGGAGCCGGGACTCGCAAGAGCCAGAACATCGCCCGGAACGCGAACTGCGCGATCGCGATGTCGCTGGACGGCATCGACCTGGTCATCGAGGGCAAGGCCGAGCGAGTGAGCGACGACGAGACGCTCCATCGAATCGCGAAGCGCTACGCGGAGGGTGGCTGGCCGGCCACGGTCAAGGACGGGGCCTTCACCCACGAATACAGCGCGCCGAGCGCCGGCCCTCCGCCGTGGGACCTCTACGTGGTCAAGCCGACCACGGTCTTCGGGGTGTTGGGCGACGCGCCCGGCGGTGCCACCCGGTGGGACTTCGACGCCTGACCGGCTGAGCGGGGAGGAACAGCATGGCGATGTTCGCGTTCATCCACGGAGCCGGCGACGTCGGCTGGTACTGGCACCTGGTCCGCGCCGAGCTCGACCGCGCTGGCCATGACAATGTTGCGCCTGATCTCCCGATCGAAGACGACAGCGCCGGTCTCTCGCGGTATGCGGATGTCGTTGTCGACGCGATCGGCGGCGCGCGCGATGTCGTCGTGGTCGGCCAGTCGTTCGGCGGTTACCTGGCCCCGATCGTCGCGGAACGGATCGGCGCGCGATCGATCGTTCTCGTGGCCGGGATGGTGCCGCGGTCCGGCGAGTCGGCGGAGGAGATGTTCGCGAACACGGCCTGGCAACCGGAGCCGCTCCACGACTCGAGCGCACGGTCCGTGTTCTACCACGACGTCCCCTCGGATATCGCGGACCAGGCGATCAGACACGAACGACGGCAATCCGACACGCCGGGCCGCGAACCCTGGCCCCTCCCTGGGTGGCCCGAGATCCCGACTCGATTCGTCCTGTGCCGCAACGACCGGTTCTTTCCTGCGCGGTGGCTACGACCGTTGGTTCGCGATCGCCTTCGGATCGACCCGGATGAGATCGAGAGCGGTCACTGCCCGGCGCTGAGCCGGCCACGCGAGCTTGCCAGCCTGCTCGTGCGGTATGTCGCCGATCTGTGAAGGTCGGGCGTCGCCAGGATCGTCGGCCTTTACGATCCCGCCTCCGGATCCGGTGCGTAGAACACGGTCGTGTTCGCGACCGCGCGAGCGGCCGCCTCCGGATCGGCGCCGGCGGCCCGGTTCGCACCGCCCCACGCCTCGCTGGACCGGCGGTAGAAGTCGCGTCCCTCCGCTGAGAGCTGCCAGGCGACCGGATCGTCCGGTCGCGGTGCGCCCTGGAGGTGAAGCGAGAGGCCCAGCAGGCCCCCTTCCCAGCCGACGCCGACGGCGCCCGGCCCGTACTCCGCCCACATCTCGTCGGGCACGACCGCGATGTGCTCGAGCACGAAGCGCGTGATCCCGTCGCCGACGGTCAAGAGTCGGACTTCGACGATCGATGCATCGACCTCGGTCGCAGGGCCGTATTCCCAGGTGACCTTGAGCCGATTCGGCTGGTCGCACTCGACGATCCTGCCCCCCGCGTTGCCCTCGAACTGGTACCGCCCGCCGAGGCGGTAGTCGCCGCTGATCGGCAGGAACCATCGACCGATCCGGTCGGGGTTCGTCAATGCGTCCCAGACGTCATCGATGGGCGCCGCGTACTCGCGCTGCAGCCGGACCGAGCGGCCGACCCCGGCCGGAACGGTTCCTTCGCCCACCTCGCGCTGGACGGCCTCGATCTCACGGACGATGTCGATCATCGGTCTGGACTCCTTTCGAGTGACTCGGGTTGGCGGGACGGAGACGGCGCTCGCGTTTGCCGCGCGCGAGTTCGGTCGCGAGCGAGTCCAGGCGCTGGCCCCAGAACCGGCGGAAGTGGTCGAGCCAGTCATCCAGCTCGTGGAACGGTTCGGCGTCGACCGCGTACAGGCGGCGAGTGCCCTCGGGCCGGACGGTCGCGAACCCGCTCTCGCGGAGGACCTTCAGGTGCTGCGACACGGCCGGTTGCGAGATCCCGAACTCCGCCTGGACGACCGCGCCGATCGCCCCGGACGGCAGCTCGCCTTCGGCGAGCAGCTCCAGGATCCGGCGTCGGACAGGGTCTCCGAGGACGTCGAATGCGTGCACAGGCCGAAAGATACAGGTGTGACTTATATAAGTCAATCCTTAGATGTCAGCCGGATCCGCTGCCGCCTCGGCTCGAAACGCCCGGCGCTCCCGTAGTGTTCCGGAGTCCATGACACTCACCCTGACCGAGGCGACCCTCGCGGCAGCCGTCGCCGAGCTGACCGCGCGGGACGCGGACCTCGCCGCGGTCGTCGATCGATTCGGACCGCCGCCGCTTTGGGCCCGACCGCCGGGGTTCGAGACGCTCACCCACATCATCCTCGAGCAGCAGGTCTCGCTGGCATCCGCACAGGCGGCACGCGATCGCCTCGTCGCGGCGGCCGATCCGCTGACGCCGGCGGCCTTCCTTCGACTCGACGACGACCGACTCCTCGCGATCGGCTTCAGCCGCCAGAAGGCGCGCTATGTCCGACTCCTCGCCGCCCGACTCGTCGAGGGGTCGCTCGACCTCGACGCGCTGGACGCGCTCGACGACGACGCGGCGAGGGCGACGCTCCTCGAGTTGACCGGGATCGGACCCTGGACGGCGGATGTCTACCTGTTGATGGTCCTGCGTCGGCCGGATGTCTGGCCGGTCGGCGATGTCGCGCTGCAGACCGCCGCGGTCGCGGTCAAGGGTCTGGCGGCGCGTCCGGACGTCATCGCGATGGAGGCCCTCGCGGAACCGTGGCGACCATGGCGGGCCGTCGCCGCCCGCCTGCTCTGGCACGACTACCTCGGGCGTCGCGGCCGATCCTGAACCGACGACTGGCGTCGGCGCGATCGTCGTGATCAGTTCCACGATGCGTCGACGTCCCCGCGAGTCGCCCAGCGGCGCTACTGACGAAGCAGCTTCGGCGCCGTCCCGTCGGCCGCCGTTTCCGTCGCCCAGCGCCGCGAGGCATCCGCGAAGTCAATCACGTCGCGCTCATCACTCGCTTATCGCCGTTGTCCGCCAATGCAGGTGGCGTGAGATGGACGAACGAGCGTACCCATGGGTGCGAATCGACATCCGGGCCAACGTCCACGAGGAACTCGTCGAGATCGAGCCAACGGCGTTGGCCAAGCCGCACGCCGCGGGCCCGCGGGGCCACCATCCGACACCGGACGAGGCGGCGGGGGCGTGGTCGAGCGTCGATCGCATCGCTCAGCGCCCGATCGACGAAGGACGTTCGTCCGTAGCGTCGCCCAGCGACTGGCGATACCGGGGGACGAACACGGGTCCGTCGACGTCGGCGCGATCAAGTCTTGACGAGCCTTGACGGCCGGTGTAGCGTGTTATCGTTCCCGTTATCGATAACGGAAACGATAACGAACCCCCAGCCACGACCGTGCGGCCAGCGTTCCGTCCCCGGGACAGGCCAGCGCAGGAGGAGCCCGCGCGTCGCCACGGTCCGGCTGGCCTGGAGCCGACACGAACATGTCGAGGGATGGCCCCCGATGAGGGAGGAGGTGCCGATGGTGTCAGGGTCCGCCTGACCCGCATCGAGGCAGGGCCGGGTGCGAATCAGAGGCTCTTTCGCAGCAGCCTGGGCGGTGGAGATCGACGCCAGGCGCGCTCCGCGACTTCAACCACACACCGGAGACGGAGACCAAACCATGACGGCTTCGCGATTGCTTACGAGGTTGGCCATCAGTTCGGTGGCCCTGATCCTGGTGGCGGGCTGCTCCTCCTCGGGAGCCTCGACCGCGCCATCGGCGGCGGCCCCCTCGGCGGCGGCCCCTTCCGCCGCCGCCCCGTCCGCGGCGGCCCCTTCGGCGGCTGCGGCGCTGACCTACAAGGACCTCACCGTCGGGTTCATCCAGACGGGCTCTGAGGGCGGCTGGCGCGCTGCCAACACCGCCTCCTTCAAGGACGAGGCCCTCAAGCTGGGCATCAACCTGAAGTTCTATGACGCCCAGAACAAGCTCGAGAACCAGATCTCGGCCTTCCGCAACTTCATCGCCGACAAGGACGTCGACGTCATCATCCTGGCCGCGCTCGAGGCAGCCGGTTGGGATCAGGTCCTGAAGGAGGCCAAGGCGGCCGGCAAGACCGTCGTCATCCAGGACCGCCGGATCGACTCGGATCCCAGCCTGTACGCGACGTACATCGGCTCCGACTTCGTCGAAGAGGGTCGCAATTCAGCGATCGAGATGTGCCGGCTCCTCGAGGGCAGCACCTCCAAGAACGTCGTCGAGCTCGTCGGCAACGTCGGTTCCTCGCCCGCCATCGACCGAGGCAAGGGCTTCAGGGAGAAGATGGCCGACTGCGGCATCACCGTCACGAAGAGCCAGACGGCGAACTGGAGCGCCACCGAAGGCAAGGACGTCATGGCGGCGTTCCTCAAGGACAGCAAGGACATCCAGGGCGTGTTCGGCCAGAACGACGAGATGGGTCTCGGCGCCGCGCTTGCCCTGAAGGACGCCGGGATCAAGCCGGGCGTGGATGTCAAGATCGTCACCGTCGACGCCACCAAGGGCGCCTTCGAGGCGATGATCGCGGGCACGATCAACGTGGCCGTCGAGTGCAACCCGCTGCTCGCCCCGCAGGTGTACGAGGCCGCGCTGAAGGCCGTCAACGGCGAGGACCTCCCCGAGTGGGTGCCGTCGATCGAGGGCATCTACCGCCAGGAGACCGCCGCGGCGGACCTCCCGTCGCGCCAGTACTAGGCACGTAACGTCACGGCCGGGAATCGGCGCCCCGCGTCGCTTCCCGGCCCGTCAAGAGCAGCACGCCACCACGTAGGGTTATGCCGTGTCAGAGACGGACCTGCTCCTGTCCATGCGCGGCATCGAGAAGTCGTTCCCGGGCGTGCACGCCCTCGAGGGCGTGGATTTCGACCTGGCACCAGGCGAGATCCATGCCCTCGTCGGCGAGAACGGCGCCGGCAAGTCCACCCTGATCAAGATCCTGACCGGCGTCGAACGGCCGGATGCGGGCACGATCACCCTCGACGGCGAGGACGTCCACGTCCGATCCCCGCAGCACGCCCAGTCCATCGGGATCAGCACCGTCTACCAGGAGATCAACCTCTGCCCGAACCTGTCGATGGCGGAGAACATCCTCATCGGGCGGGCACCGCGCCGCTGGGGTCGCATCGATTGGCGGACCATGAACCGGCGGGCCGCCAGAGATCCTCAACGACCTGGACATCGAGGTCGACGTCACGCAGCCCCTTGGGTCCTATTCGGTCGCGATCCAGCAGATGGCGGCGATCGGCCGGGCGCTCGACATCTCGTCGGCGCGGATCCTCATCCTGGACGAGCCCACCTCGAGCCTCGATGCCCATGAGACCGAACAGCTCTTCGGGGTCATGCGCAAGCTGCGCAGCTCGGGCATCGCGATCGTCTTCATCACCCACTTCCTCGATCAGGTCTACCGGGTCGCCGATCGGATCACGGTCCTGCGGAACGGGCGACTGGTCGGCACCTATGCCCCGCAAGCCCTGCCCCGCTTCGAACTGATCGCCAAGATGCTGGGCCGGAACCTCACCGAGCTCGACGACATGTCGAAGATCAAGCTCGCGACCAGCCAACAAGGCACCGGCGAGGTGCGCCTGGCGGCGAGCCAGGTCGGTCGCACGGGCTCGATCGAGCCGTTCGACCTCGAGCTGCGCTCGGGCGAGGTCGTCGGACTGGCTGGCCTGCTGGGCTCCGGCCGGACCGAGATGGCCGGTCTGCTGTTCGGGGTCGACAAACCGGACAGTGGCTCGATCACGGTCGACGGGAAGCTCGTCGAGCACCACTCGCCGCTCGGGTCGATCGACCGTGGCGTGGCGCTCTGCCCGGAGGATCGCAAGGGCGAGGGCATCGTCGATGACCTGACGGTGCGCGAGAACATCATCCTGGCCGTGCAGGCTGGGCGAGGGTGGCGATCGCTCAGCCTGTCCGAGCAATATGCGATCGCCGACAAGTACATCGGTCTGCTTCGGATCGCGACGCCGTCAGCCGACCAGCCGGTGCGGACCCTGAGCGGCGGCAACCAGCAGAAGGTCATCCTCGCTCGCTGGCTGGCGACGAACCCGCAGGTCCTCATCCTCGACGAGCCGACCCGTGGCATCGACGTCGGTGCCAAGGCCGAGGTCCAGCGGCTGGTCCTCGAGCTGGCCGAGGACGGCAAGGCCTGTCTGTTCATCTCCTCGGAGCTCGACGAGGTCATGCGGACGAGTCATCGCATCGTCGTCCTGCGGGATCGGGTCAAGGTCAACGAGTTCTCCGGCGAGGTCGGCGAGTCGCTGATCATGCAGACGATGGCGGGGTCGGACACGTGAACCGGATCGGGATGACCGCCTGGCAACGATTCGCGGAGAGCAAGCTCGTCTTCCCGCTCATCGTCCTCGCGGTCATCCTCCTGTTCGACCTGATCTTCGACCCGGGGTTCTTCTCGCTCACGGTCATCGACGGCCACCTGTTCGGCAACGTCGTCGACATCTTCCGGAGCGGATCGACGGTCATGCTGCTTGCGATCGGCATGACGCTCGTGGTCGCCACCGGCGGCGTCGACCTCTCGGTCGGGGCGGTCATGGCGATCTCCGCCTCGATCGCCGCGCTCCTCATCGATCCGAACTACAAGGCGCTGACCCACGATCCCAACTTCTCCGCCGTCCCGCTGCCGCTCGTCTTCCTGATCACGCTCACGGTCGCGGCCCTGTGCGGACTGTGGAACGGGCTGCTCGTCGCATACGGCAACATCCAGCCGATGGTGGCGACGCTGATCCTGATGATCGCGGGCCGCGGCATCGCCCAGCTGATCACCGACGGCGTCCGGATCCAGATCTTCTACGAGCCGTTCGCCTTCCTCGGCAACGGCTGGGCCATCATGCCGATCTCCCTGTACGTCGTCGCGATCGTATTCGTCATCGCCTGGGTCCTGACGCGCAAGACGTCGCTCGGCATGTTCATCGAGTCCGTCGGGATCAACGCCAGATCGAGCTTCTACAGCGGCGTGAACGAGAAGCGCGTGAAGCTGTTCGCCTACATGTTCTGCGGCTTCTGCGCGGGCATGGCCGGACTGGTGGCGAGCTCGAACATCCTGACATCCGACGCCAACAACATCGGGCTCAATCTCGAGCTCGATGCCATCCTCGCCGTCGTCATCGGCGGGACGGCGCTCGGGGCGGGCGGGCGATTCTCGCTCTTCGCGGCGATCGTCGGGGCCGCGGTCATCCAGGCCATCACGACCTCGATGTACGCCATCGGCGTCGCGGCGAACGCCCTGCTCGCCATCAAGGGTGTCGTCGTCATCATCGTGATCCTCCTCCTCTCCGATCAGGTTCGGAACGCGATCCGCCGCCTCGCGACCCAACGTCCGAAGCCGGCATGACCGCGCACGTCGCGACCGCGGCGCAGCCCTCGAGTCGGGGGCGCCTGTCGCGCTACCGTCGCTTCGCTCCCCTCTCCGCGACCATCATCCTGTTCTGTATCGCGTACGCCTACGGCGCCATCGTCTACGAGGGCATGCGCGACCCCCAGGTCTTCCTGAACCTCCTGCGCGCGAGCCCGTTCCTGCTCATCAGCGCGATCGGGATGACGTTCGTCATCCTGTCGGGCGGGATCGACCTGTCGGTCGGTGGCGTCGTCGCGCTCACGACGGTCGCGTCCGCTGCCCTCCTGCGCAACGACGGCATGGACCCGTGGGTCGTCATGGGGCTCATGCTCGTCATGGGCATGGTCATCGGCGCCACGATGGGCTTCTTCATCACGTACCTGCGCGTCCAGCCGTTCATCGCGACGCTGGCCGGCCTGTGGGTCGCCCGCGGGTTGTGCTTCTGGATCAGCGACAACGCCATCGCGATCGACAACCGGCTGTGGGATGTCCTGGCCCAGACCCGGATCCTGATCCCGGGCCTCGCGGATCCCGTGACCAAGCAGGGCCCGTTCGTGTCCGTCCTCGTCGTCGTCGAACTGGTCGTGCTGGCGGTCGCGGTCTTCCTCGCGCACTACACGGGGTTCGGACGGACGGTCTACGCGGTCGGCGGCAACGAGTCGTCGGCGCGGCTCATGGGCCTTCGCGTCAACCGGACGAAGATGCTCGTCTACACCCTCAACGGGTTCTGCTCGGCCCTCGCCGGCATCGCCCTGAGCATCGATGTCGCGTCCGGCCACGGGCTGTATGCCATGGGTCTCGAGCTCACGGTCATCGGCGCGGTGGTGATCGGCGGCACGCTCCTGACCGGTGGCTACGGCTACGTCATCGGCACGCTGTTCGGCGTCCTGGTCATCGGCGTCGTCCAGACCCTCATCCAGTTCAACGGACAACTCAGTTCGTGGTGGACGCCGATCGTCGTCGCCGCGCTGACGCTGATCTTCATCGGCGTGCAGAGCCTGCTGGCGTCCCGGAGCGGTCCGCGATCGACCGCCCGGCGAGCGTCGGCCGAGGCCCCGAGTCCACCGCCGGCGTCGGATCCGGCGATCGGCAACGAGGCGACATGACGCGGCATCGAGGGTCGCGCTGGATCGTGGCGATCGCCCTGGTCCTCAGCGGCTGCGAGTACGTGGTCCTGCCGCCCGAGGAGAGCGCGCCGGTCTCCGACACCTCGAAGGGCTGGACGGCGGTGGCGACGGCCGTGGCGCCCGCTGCCTCGGGCGACCTCCGGATCGATCTCGCGATCCGCAACGAGACCGGCGACTGGAGCGCGATGGACGCCATCGCGGGCCGCCCGGCCGTCCTCACCGGCGGCGACGGCAGCCGGACGGACTGCGCGACCGTCGAGGTGAGTTCGGGTGGCCATCGATTGGCGCCCGGCTTCCGCATGCAGGGCTTCATGGGCGGACCCAAAGCCGATCCGACGATGGAACGGATCCGGGTCGAGTGCGCCGGCGCGACGGCCGGTCCGGGCGCCAAGCTCGCCGTCGACTACGCGTACGTGACCGGCGAGTACGACTACTACGACGCGAAGACGACCGGGACCGAAGGCAGGCTGGAGGTCAACCTCGACGAGCTGGCGGCGGACCTCACCTTCCCGATCGCTGAACCGATCGAGGGCCTGATCAAGCCGGCCGACGCGGAGATCCCCGCGCTCAATGACGTCGTGTTGACCCTCACCGACGCCGTGCGGACCGACGACGGATTCGAATTCTCGTGGCAGACCGCGAACCCGGGCGAGTATCCGACGATCGTCCACGTCGGGAACCCGCCTGTCATCGGCGCGGACGGGATCCTGTACGGCTACTACGAGAGTCCCGACCTCGCGTCCGCGCCCGTGACCCCACCAGGGGACACGGCTGACTGGACCACGGAGGTGGCCGTCCCGGCCGACGTCAAGGGCTTCTACATCATGCTGAGTGTCGAGGCGAAGAAGCAGCGCACGTTCGTGAACCACGCGATCGACATCAGCGATCGATGACTCAGCGGGACTCGGCCGCCTGGACCGTCGGTGACGCCCGACCAGGTCGAGCCGGGGGCGCGACCGATCGCGCCACGGCCGGCGCGCTCTCCCGGACGATGAGCTGGGTCGCGAGGGTCAGGCTGCGAACGGTCCCTCGCCCACGTGCCTCGCTGGCGATGCCGAGCACCTCCCGGACCGCGAGTTCGCCGAGTTCGCGGAGCGGCTGGATCACCGTCGTCAGCGTGGGGGTGAAGTGCCCGGCTTCGTCCAGACCGTCGAAGCCGACCACCGCGATGTCATCGGGGATGGCGATCCCGCGGCCGTGGGCCACGTGCAGGACACCGAGCGCCATCTGGTCGTTGGCGACGAACAGGCCGTCGAGGTCGGGATCGAGTACCAGGAGCTGCTCGAACCCGGACTCGCCGCTGGCCGCCGTCCACGTGCCGGGCACGACCGGACCGGGCTCGACGCCGGCATCGCGCAGGGCGTCTCGCCAGCCGTCATGACGATCCTGCGCCTCGCGCCACGGCAGCGGGCCGGCCAGGTGCCCGATCCGTCGGCGACCGAGCGCCAGCAGATGGTTCGTGGCCTGTCGGGCGCCGCCGTAGTTGTCGATCACGATCGTCGAGAAGGCGGGCGACGGTTCCGACTTCAGGAAGACGATCGGCGGGCACGAGGCCGGCAGCTGGGCTCGGACCGTGGCGATGTTGGTCCCGAGCTGGGGCGCCGCGAAGATGATGCCTTCGACCCGGTGCGCGATCATGAACTCGATGACCGGCCCGATGTCCACGGTGTCGGTGCTCTCGATCTCCTTGAGCAGGATCGCCGTAGCCCGCCGCCTGGGATTCCTCGGTGATCCCGTTGAGCGTCTGGGCGACACCGAAGTAGCGCAGGCCCGCGACGACGACGCCGAGCGTCTGGGAGCGCCGATGGACCAGGCTCCTGGCAACCGCGCTGGGCTGGAAGCCAGTCGCCGCGATCGCGGCCTCGACGGCTTCGCGCGTCCGGGGCGACACGTCCGGGCGCTTGTTGATGACCCGCGAGACCGTCTGGGTCGAGACCCCGCACATGCGGGCGATCTCCTTGATCGTGATGCGGCTGTGGTCCTGCACTGGTCTGTCCCCAACGGCGTGCGGAGGCTTGCCTCGTGTCCGCCTGGATGCTACGGTACCGCGTATCGTGAACGTTAGCGGGAACGATAACGGAACGCGGATCGGTCCACAAGTGTCGTGCCCGCCGAACGTGGACCACCAGGCGGCGGGGACGCCACCAACGAGTCTAGGGGAGCGACGGTGAGCCGGTACGCGATCGGGGTCGACTTCGGGACCGATTCCGGCCGCGCCATCCTCGTGGACGTCGCCGACGGGACCCAGTTGGCCACGGCCGTCGAGCCGTATCGCAACGGCGTCATCGACGAGCGCCTGCCCGCTCCGCACGATGACGTGGTCCTGCCGCCCGACTGGGCCCTCCAGGACCCCGACGACTACCTGCGCGTCCTCCAGACGGCCGTCCCGGAGGTGGTGCGCGCCGGCCGGCGTCGATCCGGCCGACGTCATCGGCGTCGGCATCGACTTCACCGCCTGCACGATGCTGCCGGCCCTGGCCGACGGCACGCCGCTGTGCCAGCTGCCCGGCCTTCCGCTCGAACCCGCACGCCTGGGTCAAGCTCTGGAAGCACCACGCCGCCCAGCCCGAGGCGGACCGGATCAACGAGGTCGCCCGGGCGACCGGCCAGGCCTGGCTGGACCGCTACGGCGGGAAGATCTCGTCCGAGTGGTTCTTCTCGAAGGCGCTCCAGATCCTCGACGAGGCGCCCGAGGTCTACGCCGCGGCCGACCGCCTGATCGAGGCGGCCGACTGGGTCGTCTGGCGGCTGACCGGCGTCGAGACCCGCAACGCCTGCACGGCCGGCTACAAGGCGATGTGGTCGAAGCGCGACGGCTTCCCGGACCCGGACTACTTCGGCGCGCTCGACCCGCGCTTCGCCGACGGTCGTCGACACGAAGATGCGACGCGACATCCGCGGGCCGGCGAGCGCGCCGGCGGCCTGTCCGGCCGAGGCCGCCGCGCTGGACCGGCCTGCCGGCCCGGGACCGCGGTGGCGGTCGCGCAACGTCGACGCCCACGTCGCCGTCCCGGCCGCGACGGTCACCGAGCCCGGGCGGATGGTCATGATCATGGGCACCTCGACCTGCCACATGGTCCTGTCGCGCGACGAGCGAACGGTGCCCGGCATGTGCGGCTGTGTCGAGGACGGCATCCTCCCGGGCTTCTTCGGCTACGAGGCCGGCCAGTCGTGCGTCGGCGACCACTTCGAGCTGGTTCGTCGAGCAGGGCCGTGCCGGCGGCCTACCACGACGAGGCCCGCGCGCCGCGGCATCGACATCCACGGCCTCCTCCAGGAGAAGGCCGGCCGCGCCGCGGGTCGGCGAATCCGGCCTGCTCGCGCTCGACTGGTGGAACGGCAACCGCTCGGTCCTCGTCGACGCCGAGCTCGGCGGGCTGCTCGTCGGGACGACGCTCGCGACGACGCCCGAGGAGATCTACCGGGCGCTCGATCGAGGCGACCGCCTTCGGGACGCGGGTCATCATCGAGACGTTCGAGGCCAACGGCGTCCCGGTCGACGAGGTCGTGGCCTGCGGCGGCCTGGCCGAGAAGAGCCCGCTCATCATGCAGATCTACGCCGACGTGACGGGCCGCCCGTTCCGGGTCAGCGCCTCGGACCAGACGCCGGCCCTCGGGTCGGCGATGTTCGGGGCCGTCGCGGCCGGGGCGGCCGCCGGCGGCCACGCCACGATCGAGGACGCCGCGCGGGCGATGGCCCGCCTGAAGGACCAGGCCTACGAGCCGAACCCAGGCGAACCACGAGGTCTACGACGTCCTCTACCGCGAGTACGTCCGCCTCCACGACTACTTCGGCCGCGGCGAGAACGACGTCATGAAGATGCTCCGCGGACTGCGTGCCCGGGCGAAGGCCGGCGATCGCGTCGAGGTGGTGGCCTGATGCGCCTCGAGGCGCTCCGCGAGGAGCTGGTCGGGCTCCACGCCGAGCTGCCACGCCACGGCCTCGTGGTCTGGACCGGCGGCAACGTCAGCGCCCGCGACCCGGAGACGGGCCTGGTCGCGATCAAGCCGTCCGGCGTCCGCTACGAGGACCTGACCGGCGGATTCGATGGTCGTGGTCGACCTCGACGGCGGGTCGTCGAGGGCGCGCTCCAGCCGTCGTCGGACACGGCCAGCCACCTGTACATCTACCGCCACCGCCCCGACGTCAACGGCGTCGTCCACACCCACTCGCGCTACGCCACCGCGTTCGCGGCGGTCGGCCGGCCGATCCCGGTCTACCTGACGGCCCAGGCCGACGAGTTCGGCGGCGAGATCCCGTGCGCCGGGTTCGCCCTCGATCGGCGACGAGGCGATCGGCGCGCTGGTCGTCGAGGGGATCGGCCGGTCGCCGGCGATCCTGCTCAAGAACCACGGCGTGTTCACGATCGGGCCGACCGCGGAGGCCGCGGTCAAGGCCGCGGTCATGGTCGAGGACGTCGCCGCGACGGTCTGGGCGGCCCTCCAGCTCGGGACGCCCGAGGTCCTCCCCGACGACGTCGTCGACCGGCTCCACGACCGCTACACGACGAGCTACGGCCAATGAGCCCGACCCGGCCGTCGTCCGGCAGCCTCGACCTCGGGACCTCCGAGGTCTGGTTCGTCGACCGGCAGCCAGCACCTGTACGGGCCCGAGACGCTCGAGACCGTCGCGCGAGCACGCCGCCGAGATCGCGGCCGCGGCGCTCGACGCCGTCGCCGTCGATCCCGGTGCGCGTCGTGGTCAAGCCGGTCCTGACCGACTCCGACGGATCCGCGCGCTGTGCCAGGAGGCCAACGCGACGCCGGCGTGCGTCGGGCTGATCGCCTGGATGCACACGTTCTCGCCGGCCAAGATGTGGATCGCCGGCCTGCGAGGCCCTGCAGCGAGCCGCTCCTCCACCTGCACACCCAGTACAACCGCGACATCCCCTGGGCCGCCATCGACATGGACTTCATGAACCTCAACCAGGCCGCCCACGGCGACCGGGAGTTCGGGTTCATGGCCGCCCGGATGCGGCTCGAGCGCAAGGTCGTCGTCGGCCACTGGACGGACGCCGAGGTCCAGGAGCGCGATCGGCGCCTGGACGCGGGCCGCCTGCGCGCAGGCGCGACTGGGAGGCCGGCCGGATCGCCCGGTTCGGCGAGAACATGCGCGAGGTCGCGGTCACCGACGGCGACAAGGTCGAGGCGCAGCGCCGGCTCGGGTTCAGCGTCAACGGCTACGGCGTCGGCGACCTCGTCGCGGTCATCGACGACGCGACCGACGCCGAGGTCGACGAGCTCGATCGCGACCTACCTCGACGAGTACGACGTCGTCGCCGGCCCTGCGCCCCGGCGGCGATCGGGCCGACGTCGCTGCGCGACGGCGCGCGGATCGAGCTCGGGCTGCGCCGGTTCCTCGACGACGGCGGCTTCGTCGCCTTCACCGACGACCTTCGAGGACCTCCACGGGCTGACGCCAGCTGCCCGGGCCTCGCCGTCCAGCGGCTGATGCGCGACGGCTACGGCTTCGGCGCCGAAGGCGACTGGAAGACCGCGGTCGATGGTCCGGGCGATGAAGGTCATGACCGCCGGCCTGCCCGGCGGCGTCTCGTTCATGGAGGACTACACCTACCACCTCGACGACGACGGGGACCTGAGTCCTCGGGCGCGCACATGCTCGAGGTCTGCGAGTCGATCGCCGGCGCGCGGCCACGACTCGAGGTCCACCCGCTGTCGATCGGCGGCAAGGCCGACCCGGTCCGGCTCGTCTTCGACGCCCATCCGGGCACGGCCGTCGTCGCCTCGATCACCGACATGGGCCAGCGGTTCCGGATGGTCGCGACGGTCGTCGACGTCGTCGCCCCGCAGCGGCCGCTGCCCAAGCTGCCGGTCGCCCGGGCCCTGTGGCGGCCGCGCCCCGACCTCAAGACCAACGCCGCCGCCTGGATCCATGCCGGCGGCTCGCATCACACGAGCCTCGGGCTTCGCGGTGACGCCGGAGCACCTGGCCGACTTCGCGGCGATGTCCGGGGTCGAGTTCCTGCTCATCGACGAGCACGACCGAGCTCGATCGATTCCGCGACCAGCTCCGCTGGAACGACCTCTACTACCTCCTCGCGCGCGGCCTCTGAGCGTCGATCGGAGCGTCTTTTCCACGCGGGCCGGACCGGGATCTCCTCCCACGGTCCGGCCCGCGATCATTCCCGCGTCGAGCCCGCCGATCCGTGCCATCGTGGACGAAGCCGCCGGAGACGCGGGACCTGAACGCATCGGAGGAGAACGCCCGTGACGACCTGGGCCGAGTTCGAGGCCGCCGCCCCTGAGCTGGCGGCACGGGGCCGTGAGCTTTTGCGCCGCGGCGACGCCGACGAGGCGCTGCTGGCGACTGTTCGCGACGACGAGCCGCCGCGCATCCATCCCATCAATGTGGCCATCGTCGATGGCCATCTCTACGCCTTCATCCTCGCGTCGGCCAAGCGGACGGACCTGGAGCGCGACGGCCGGTATGCCCTCCACACGCACCAGGACCCGGTCGCGCCGAGCGAATTCGCGGTCCGCGGTCGGGCCTCGCGTGTGGCGTCCGAGGCCGCCCGTGCGGCCGCCGCGGCGGCGTGGTCGTTCGAGGTCGACGAGACCTACATCCTCTTCGAGTTCTCGATCTTGTCGGCCCTGCTGGGCGAGCGGCCCACCGCCGACGACTGGCCGCCCGAGTACTCGAGGTGGACCGTCGCCTGAGGCCACGATCCGCGGGCGAGTTCAGATTTCGATACCGGCCTTCTCACCGTCCCTTCAGGAACGGGCGCGATAGTGGGTCCTCCCGGCTGATCGACAGCCATCCGACCCAACCCACTGCAGCGTGAGATGAGCCGCCATGACCGAGACCGTTCCGCCGGAGCCGCAGCGCGACCTGCGCGCGGTGCCCGATCCCACCGACGCCCGTGCCATGACCGAGGCCATCCTCTTCGAGGTCCGACGGGTCATCGTCGGCCAGGACGCGATGCTCGAGCGCATCCTCGTCGGCCTGCTCTCGGGCGGCCACATCCTCCTCGAGGGCGTCCCGGGGCTCGCCAAGACGCTGACGATCAAGACCCTCGCCGATGTCCTCGGTGGGTCGTTCAAGCGGGTCCAGTTCACGCCCGACCTGATGCCGTCGGACCTCGTCGGCACGCGCATCTACCGACCCGGCGAAGCCACGTTCGAGACCGAACTCGGCCCGGTGTTCGCGAACTTCCTGCTCGCGGACGAGATCAACCGCGCTCCGGCGAAGGTCCAGTCGGCCCTGCTCGAGGTGATGCAGGAGCACCAGGTGACGATCGGGCTCACGACCTACCCGGTCCCCTCGCCCTTCATCGTGCTCGCCACCGAGAACCCGATCGAGGCGGAGGGCACCTATCCCCTGCCCGAGGCCCAGCTCGACCGGTTCATGCTCAAGATCCTGCTCGACTACCCGAACGCCTCCGAGGAGGCGCAGATCGTCACCCGCTCGCTGCGCCGTGACCTCCCGCCGCGCGAGATCATCGACACCGACGGGCTGATCGCCTTGCAGGGGCGCGTGGACGAGGTCTACGTCGACCCGCGGATCATCAGCTACTCGGTCGCGCTTGTCGAAGCCACCCGGCGCCTCACCTACTGGGGCGCCCCGGAGCTCGAGTCGTACGTCGCGTACGGGGCGAGCCCGCGCGGCTCGATCAACCTCGTCCACGGCGCCCGGGCCCTGGCGGTCCTGCGCGGTCGGCGGTACGTACTGCCGTCCGATCTCGTCGAGCTCGCGCCCGACGTCCTGCGCCACCGCCTGGTGATGAGCTACTCCGCGCTGACCGACGGCATCACGCCCGACGCGGTCATCACGCGGATCCTGGGGCTCGTCAAGGCCCCGCAGCTCGACATGGCCGCGGAGCCGACTGCGTGACGGACCTGGCACGGGTCGGAAGCCGCGGCCGGACCCCCGCTCGGCCCGGCCCGGGGCCCGTCTCGGACGACCTGGTCAAGCGCCTGGAACTGGCCCTGACCCGGCGCGTCGGCGGCCGGATGGCCGGCGACCACCGAGGACTCGGGCTGGGCGTCGGCCTCGAGCTGGACCGGCTGCGCGCCTACGAGCCCGGTGACGACGTTCGCCGGATCGACTGGAACGCGACCGCACGGAGCCTGGTCCCGCAGGTCCGCGAGGACGTCCCGGACCGCCAGCTCACGGCGTGGCTCCTCCTCGACGAATCGCCCTCGATGCACTTCGGAACGGCAGACCGCCGCAAGGCGGACGTGGCCGAGGGCGCGGCGCTCGTCATCGGACGGTTCGTGGCCCGTCGATCCGACCGGCTCGGCGTGATCGCCTTCGGATCGGGCGACGGGACCGGCGACCGCCTGTCGCCGCCGGCCGGCGGTCGGATCGCCATGGCCGGGCTCCTGCGCACGCTCGCGAGCGACCCGCCCGACGAGGGCGGCGGCCAGACCTCGATGGCCCACGCCCTCCAGACCGTTGCGGCGTCCCGGACGACGGCCGGCCTGGTCGCGATCATCTCGGACTTCCGTGGGCCCTTCGACTGGCGCCCCGCGCTGACATCGGTCGCCGGGCGGCACACCGTGCTGGCCATCGAGATCGTCGATCCGCGCGAAGGCGAGCTCGTCGATGTCGGCGAGCTCACCCTCATCGACCCGGAAACGGGGCGGACGCTCCGTGTCGACACCTCCGACCGACGCCTTCGGCAGGCCTTCGAGGCGGCCGCCGGCATGGAACGAGAGGGCGTCGCCGCCGAGTTCAAACGCCTCGGGATCCGCCACCTGCGACTCACCACCGAAGGCTCCTGGCTGGCCGCGCTCGCGCGTGGCCTCGATTCGACTGGACGACGCACATGATCTTTCTCGCGCCACTCCTGCTCCTCGGCCTGCTGCTGGTCCCCATCCTGCTGGGCCTCTATGTCTGGGCCCAGCGCCGTCGGTCGCGGTACGCGGTCCGGTTCACCAACCTTGACCTGCTGGCCAATCTCGCGCCGCGCCGACCGGCCTGGCGGCGCCACCTCCCGCCGGTCATCTACCTGGGCGCCATCGCGGCCCTGGCACTCGCGCTCGCCCGCCCGACGATGGTCGTGGCCGTCCCGCGCGAGGACGCGACCGTCCTGCTGACGATCGACGTGTCCGGCTCGATGCGAGCGACGGACGTGTCGCCCACCCGCCTCGATGCGGCACGGGCCGCGGCACGGTCGTTCGTCGCGCAGCTGCCAGAGGGCATCCGCGTCGGGATCGTGGCGTTCGCCTCGGAGCCTGAGACGCTCGTCGCGCCGACGACCGATCGCGACGCGATCGAGGACGCCCTCCAGAGCCTCACCCCCAAGAACGGGACCGCGATGGGCGACGGGCTCATGCGAACGCTCGATCTGGCCGAGCAGATCCAGACGGACGACGAAGGGACACCGCCGGCGTCCACGACGCCGGATCCCTCGGCCGCCCCCGATGCGTCGGCATCACCCGATGCGTCGGCCGCCCCGGACGCGCCGGTCGACACGCCGTCGGGCGAGCCGCTGGTCGCCGCGATCCTGCTGTCCGACGGTGCCAACTCGGTGGGCGAGACGGAGCCGCTCGACGCGGCGGAACGTGCCGCGTCGCTTGGCGTGCCTGTGTACACGATCGCGCTGGGCACCCCGGACGGGGAGGTCGAGGTCCGTGACGACCTCGGCCAGGTGCGCATCCTCCAGGTGCCGCCCGATACCGAGACGCTCGCCCAGATCGCCGAGATCACCGGCGGCACGGCGTTCGACGCCCCGACCGCCGAGGACCTGAGCGCGGTGTACGACAACCTCGAGTCGCGAATCGGCCATGTCGATGAGCGCCAGGAGGTGACCTCCTGGTTCGCCGCGGCCGCCCTCGTGCTGGTCGTCGTCGGGGCCGGCCTGTCCGCGCTCTGGTTCGGCCGGCTGCCATAGGGGCGAGGCGGTCGAACGCGGCACGGTCCAGACTGGCGGCGTGACCCCGGAAGAGCGACGCGAGTTCATCGCTGCGAACACCACGTCCGGAACGGCGCCGGTCGTGCCGGAGATCACCCTCCTCGTCGGCGGGCTCGCGATGCCGCTCTGGGAGCAGGCCGCCCTCGCCGACGACCGCCCCGCGGTGCCGCCGCCCTACTGGGCCTGGCCATGGGCGGGTGGGCAGGCGCTGGCTCGATTCGTGCTCGATCACCCGGCGATCGCCCGCGGACGGAGCGTCGCCGACATCGGCGCGGGTGGCGGGATCGTGGCCATCGCGGCGGCCCTCTCGGGCGCCCGCGAGGTCACGGCCATCGACATCGAGGCCTTCGCGGTCGAGGCCTGCCGGCTGAACGCGGCGGCCAACGAGGTGACCGTGGCGGTGTCCGAGGCCGACCCGACCGGCACGGACGCCGGTTGGGAGGTCGTCCTCGCGGGCGACCTCTGGTACGAGTCCGAGCTGGCGGCCCGGATGGAACCCTGGTTGCGGAGCCTGGCCGCGCGCGGGGCGACGGTCCTGATCGGCGATCTTGGTCGCGCGTACCTGCCGGCCGATGGCCTGGTCGAGCTGGCCCGCTACACCGTCCCGACGACCGACGATCTCGAGGACGCCGCGTCGAAGGAGGTCCGCGTCTTCCGGGTCCTCGGTGGCTAGGGTCCCGGGCCCGTCAGGCTACGGCAACGGTCGACTCGTCGCGCTCGAGACCGCCGCCCGCCGGCGCCCCTCGAGGAAGGTCCGCTCCGCGCCGTTCGAGGTCAGCTCGAGGGCCCGGTCGTAGGCCGCCGCGGCCTCGGTCCACCGCTCGAGACGGCGCAGCATGTCGGCGCGGGCCGCGTGCAGGTACGGGTAGGTGTCCAGGGTCCCGTCGGCGGCGATCCCATCCATCATCGCCAGGCCGACCTCGGGTCGGTCGGCCATCGCCACCGCGACCGCGTGGTTGAGGTGCACGACCGGGGACGGGTCCATCCGCGCCAGTGCCGCGTACAGCGCGGCGATCTGGGCCCAGTCCGTGTCGGCCGCGGTCGCGGCCTCGTCGTGGAGCGCGGCGACGGCCGCCTGGAGTTGGTACGGACCGGGTCGGCCGGCCGCCAGCGCCCGCTCGACCAGGGCACGACCCTCCGCGATCCGGTCGGCGTCCCACCGCGACCGGTCCTGGTCGTCGAGCAGGATCAGCTCGCCCTCGGGCCCGACCCTGGCCTCGCGGCGGGCGTCGTGGAGGAGCATCAGGGCCAGCAGCCCCATCACCTCGGGCTCGTCGGGCAGCAACGATCGCACGACCCTGGCCAGCCGGATCGCCTCGCCCGAGAGCTCGCGGCGCACGAGGGCATCGCCCGAGGAGGCCGTGTAGCCCTCGTTGAAGACCAGGTACAGGACCTTGAGCACGCCACTGAGCCGCTCCGGCAGGAGCTCGAGGTCCGGGACGCGATACGGGATCCCGGCGTCGCGGATCTTCCGCTTGGCACGGACGAGACGCTGGGCGAGGGTCGGTTCGGGGACGAGGAATGCCCGGGCGATCTCGGGCGTCGTCAGACCCCCAAGCGTCCGCAGGGTCAGCGCGACGCGGCCGTCCATCGGGAGCGCCGGATGGCAGCAGGTGAAGATCAGCCGGAGCCGGTCGTCGGCGATGGGCATCGTGTCCTCAGCGGGTTCGGGTGCGATCGCGGCGAGCTCGGCCTCGATCTCGGCGTCGCGTTCGAGCGTCCGGGTCTTCCCGCGCAGACGGGTTCGCCGGCGGAGCCGGTCGATAGCCCGATTCCGCGCCGTCGTCGTGATCCAGGCGCCGGGGTTGTCTGGCACGCCCCGGACCGGCCAGGTCTCGAGCGCGGTCACGAAGGCTTCCTGGACGGCCTCCTCGGCCAGGTCGAAGTCGCCGAGCACCCGGATGAGCGTCGCGACCGCCCGGCCCTGCTCCTCGCGGAACAGCCGGTCGACGACCTCGTGCGCGGTCCCGGGCTCAGTCAGTCGGACGCCACCGATCCCGCTGCCGCCGTCTCGGCGCCGGCGGCGCCGAAGTCGACGATCGGCCGCACCTCGATCGAGCCGGTCTTCGCGCCTGGGATCATGGCCGCGTACCCGAGGGCCTCGTCCAGGTCGGCGACATCGACGACGTAGAACCCGCCGAGGATCTCCTTGGTCTCGGCGAACGGCCCGTCGGTCATGACCGTGTTGCCGTCTCGGACCCGCACCGTGGTCGCCGTCGAGGGCGGATGGAGCGCCTCGCCAGCCTTGAGCACGCCCTTCGCGGTGACGTGATCCCAGAAGTCGTTGTAGGCCTTCATGGTCGCTTCCGAGAAATCATCGACATCGGCCTCGCTGCCGTAGATGAGGAGCAGGTACTGCATGGCTGGAGACCCTCCGATGTGGCACCCCTTCGGGCCGCCTGACATGACGACGAACGGGCCGCGCCCGAATCGACAGCCGCGACGTCCGAGTCTACGACCCGCGTTAAGGTTTGAGCATGGCGTCGCCGAAGGAGATCCTCACGGTCAGCGGCCGCGAGGTGGCGGTCTCCAACCCACAGAAGGTCTACTTCCCGCAGACCGGGCACACGAAGCTCGATCTCGTTCGCTACTACCTCGCCGTGGCCGACGGTGCGCTCAGGGGCGTGGCCGGCCGGCCGATGGCGCTCAAGCGGTTCGTCGATGGCGCCGCTGGCGAGCCGTTCTTCCAGAAGCGCGCGCCCGACAACCGGCCCGACTGGATCCGGACCGCCGAGCTGGTGTTCCCGTCCGGCCGAACGGCCGACGAGATCGTCCTCGATGACGCGGCCGGCCTGGTGTGGGTCGTGAACCTCGGCTGCATCGATCTCAACCCGCACCCCGTCCGGGCGGACGACCTCGACCACCCTGACGAGCTCCGCGTCGACCTCGACCCCGTCCCGGGCGTGCCCTGGTCGCAGATCCGCGAAGTCGCGCTCGCGACCCGGGAGGCGCTGACCGCCGTCGGCCTGGTCGGCTGGCCGAAGACGTCGGGGTCGCGGGGCATCCACATCAACGTCCGGATCGAGCGTCGCTGGACGTACCCCGAGGTCCGGCGGGCCGCCCTCGCGCTCGCCCGCGACGTCGAACGACGCGTGCCGGACGCCGCGACATCGAAATGGTGGAAGGAGGAGCGCCACGGTGTGTTCCTCGACTACAACCAGAACGCCAAGGACCGGACCGTCGCGTCCGCGTATTCCGTGCGGCCGCTGCCCGATGCGCGCGTCTCGACGCCCCTGACCTGGGACGAGGTGCCGACCGTCGAGGCCGAGGCGTTCACGCTCGACACCGTTCCGGCGCGGTACGCGGCGATCGGCGATCCGGGCGCGGGGATCGACGAGGCGGTCGGTTCGCTCGAGGCGCTCCTGGAGCTCTCGCGCCGGCACGAGACCGAGGGCCTCGGCGATGCCCCGTGGCCGCCGAACTACGCGAAGCAGGCCGGCGAGCCGCCACGCGTCCAGCCCTCACGCAAGCGCAAGGCCGATGCCGAATACGAGCGCGGCCGGGGCGAGGCGGGTGGACCGCCGCCGGAGGTGGCGGCCGAGCGGGCGAAGGCGGTTGCCGCGGGCGACCCGAACGCGGGGCTGCCCACCGAATGGGCAGGCTCGAAACCCACCCCGACCGGCCGGCGCAAGACGTCGATCCCGGTCATCGAGATCGCCCGTGCGGCCACCAAGGCGGAAGCGCTGGAGGGTCTGGAACGCTGGAAAGCGCGTCACCCGGTCGCCGCGGCCGCCCTCGAGCCCGCCGACGTCCTCGTCGACGGGATGCGGGGCCGCTCGTATGTCTGGTATCGCGTGCGGGTCAACCTCATCCACGTCCCGGAGGCCGAGCGGCCCGCCCAGGGGCCGCTCGAGGTCGATTACGACCCGTGGGCCGGCTACGAATGGCCGGATCGCGCCGGCCAGCTCGAACGCTCGCCCCGGCGACCGACCGAGAAGTCCGGATGATCGCCGGGCGAAGGCCCGTCCTGGTCCTGTTCCTCTCCACCGTCGTTGGCGGCTGTTCGGCCGGGGCCGGACCCTCCGTGAGCCCTGCCCCGTCGGCGACGCCCGCCGGGACGGGTGCCCCGAGCCCCGGTGTGGCAAGCTCCCCGACCGCGGACACGGGCCGGGGAGAGACCCTCAGCACCGCGTTCCTCGACCTGATCCGGGATCCGAACGCGCGCTACCGCCTCGACCAGACATACGTGATCGTCGTCGGGCAAGGCTCGACCAGGTCGGTCTCGCACACCGATGTGGCCGGACCGGACATGATGACCATCACGGACCTCACGAGCGGCGAGACGACGACCCACACGGAGTACCTCCAGGCCGACGGAGGCGCCTACGAGCGCGAGGGCGAAGAGGACTGGCGCGAACTCGGCGCCCCGGGCGTCCGACCTCCGCCGTTCCCCTTCCTCAAGCCGGAGCACCTGCTCTACGGCGGTCGCCAGATCAGTGGCGGTGAGTTCCTCGAGTCGCTGCGGCTCGCGGACGCCATCCCGGTCGGGGGCGCTGTCGCCGAGTCACTCGGCGTCGCGGGCGGCACGGCGAGCGTCGTGGTGTTCGATTGCTTCCTCCAGCCCGACGGGAGCCCGGTCCGCGTCGTGCTCGAGTACCAGCTCTCCGGGGCGGACGGCAGCCCGGCGGGCTACGGGTCGATCGAACAGGAGTACTCGGAGTTCGGCGGCGACATCGTGGTCGAGCCGCCTGTCGGCTGACCGCGTCGGCGGTCAGCCGGGCGCGCCGGTCGCGGCGACGACGGCCCGCGTCAGGCGGTCGGTCCGGAGCGCATCGTCGTAGGTCGCGAGGACCCGGTTCGGGTCGCGGGCGGCGACCGCGTCGAGGAACGCCTCGGCCTGCACCTCGTACGGATCGCGCCCGGCCGGCACGTGCTCGACCGCCCCGCCGTCGTCGAACGTCGCCTGCCAGCCGCCCTGTCCCCGGTCCGGTTCGGGTCGAAGGGTGGTCAGCAGGTCGTCGGACACGAATTCGATCTCGATCTCGCTCGAGGCCAGGCGCCGGGTATTGGCGAACGAGCCGATCGCGCCGCCCTCGAACCGCAGGAGGGCCGCAGTCGCATCCACGACGTCGATCGGGGGCGGTGAGGCGTCGGGGTCCCGGGTCGAGACGGCACCGAGCACCTGGGCCTCGCCGAGGAGATGGCGGGCGAGATCGTAGAAGTGGGTGGCCTGCTCGACGACCTGCCCGCCGCCCTCGTCGACGCGCCCCCACCACGCAGGAGGCGGCGTTGATCCGAGCCAGCGCGCGACGACCATCCGCGGCGGTCGAGCGGTGAAACGGCGGCGGACCTCGGACACGACCTCGAGTCCCCGCAGGTGATAGCCAACGGCCACCACCAGGCCGGAGCGCTCGATCGCGGCCGCGACTCGGGCCGGACCGTCCGCGTCGGTCGCGGCCAGCGGCTTCTCGGCGAGGAACGGGATGCCACGTTCGACCAGGCGTTCGCAGTGCTCGATGGCGCGATGCGGCGGCACGCACAGGTACACGGCTTCCGGCCGGGCCTCATCGAGCATGCGGTCCGGGTCAGCGTAGGCGATGCCGCCCCAGCGGGCCGCGAACTCGCCGGCTCGAACAGGTGAGCCGGAGACGACGCCCACGAGCTCGGAGCGACCGAGGCGCGCAAGGGCCTCGAGGTGGATCCCCGCGATCCAACCCGCCCCGATGAAGGCCAGCCGCACGGTCACCGACTCAGCTCAGCTCGCCCCGAAGATCCGGGCGATCTCGAAGGGTGCGGTCTCCTCGAGCTGGTCGTAGCGACAGTCCGACGGCGGCTTGTCGGGGCGCCAGCGCTTGAACGTCGTGCCATGTCGGAAGCGATCGCCCTGGAGGTGGTCGTAGGCGACCTCCGCGACACGCTCCGCGCGCAGGGGCTCCCACGAGAGGTCCTTGCCCCGGTTCCAGCGGGACGTGGCACCCGGCAATCGCTGGCCGGATGCGTCCGCCTCCCCGTAGCCCGCCCACTCGGCCCAGTCCTTCCATGGATGGCGCGTCAGGGCGTCCTCACGCAGCGGGGCCAGTTCCGCCGTGAGGGCCTCGCGCTTCTCCCAGGTGAACGACGACGTGACGCCGACATGATGGAGCGTCCCTTCGTCGTCGAACAGCCCCAGGAGCAACGACCCGACGTGCGTGCCCGGCCCGTTCTTGTGCCAGCGGAAGCCGGCCACGACACAGTCCGCCGTCCGCTGATGCTTGATCTTGAGCATGGCCCGCTTGCCCGGCTGGTACGGAGCGTCGAGCTTCTTTGCGACCACCCCGTCGAGGCCGGCTCCCTCGAACCGCGCGAACCAGTCGCCGGCGGTGGATCGGTCGCGCGTGGCCGGTGTCAGATGGACCGGCGGTTCGACGCCGGCGAGCGCCGTTTCCAGGCGGACGCGGCGCTCGCCCTGCGGCGTGTCCCGCAGGTCCTCGTCCCCGAGTGCCAGCAGGTCCCAGGCGACGTAGCTCGCGGGCGCCTCGGCCGCAAGCATCTGGACGCGCGAGGCGGCCGGGTGGATGCGGAGGAGGAGTGCCTCGAAATCGAGCGACCCGTCGCGAGCGATGACGATCTCGCCATCGAGCACGCAGCGATCCGGCAGCGAGGCCAGGAGCGGCGCCGCCAGCTCGGGGAAGTACCGGTCGAGCGGCTTGAGGTCGCGGGACTGCGTGTAGAGCGCGTCGCCGTCCCGGAAGACGAGCGCCCGGAAGCCGTCCCACTTCGGTTCGAACAGCCAACCGTCGTCGGACGGCAGGCCGTCGACGGCCTTGGCCAGCATCGGCTCCAGGGGCGGCTCGAACGGCAGGTGCAGGTCGGACATCGCCCGAGTGTACGCGGGCTCGGGATGGTCATGGCAGGGTCGCCAACGCCGCCAGCCGAGCCGCGCCTTCGCCTCGGAGAGGGCTGACCCACCGTCACGGGCGCGTGGCACCATGCGCTCGATGACGGACGTCGACCAGACCGAGCGATACGACCGGATCGCCGAGGGCTACGCGCAGTGGTGGGCGCCTGTCCTCGCGCCGGCCGTCGAGGAGCTCCTCGAGCGGTTCGAGCCGGCGATCGCGGCCGGCGCCCGGCGACTCGTCGACGTGGGGACCGGGACCGGTCAGCTGGCGCTGGGCGCGCTCGAACGCTGGCGGGCACCGGACATCGTCGGCATCGATCCGTCGTCGGAGATGTGTGCGGCGGCCGACCGCGAGGCGGATCGACGGCTGCCGGCCCACGACCGGGGCCGGTTCCGGACGACGGTCGCGTTCGCGGACAAGATGCCGTTCGACGACGGCGCGTTCGACGCGGCGCTCTCCTCGTTCGTCCTCCAGCTGGTCCCGAACCGCGCGCGGGCCCTGCGCGAGGCTCGCCGCGTCCTTCGGCCGGGCGGCACCATCGCGTTCGTGACGTGGCTCCAGGACGACCGCGACTTCGCGCCGGACCGGGTCTTCGACGAGGTCCTCGACGAGGCGGGTATCGATCCGCCCGGACCGGACGACCGGCCGGGCGACCTGCCATCGGTGGAGCGGACCGCCAACGAGGTGCGACGGGCCGGTTTCCGCGACGTCGTCGCCGAGGGGAGCTGGCTGACGTACGACTTCACGGTCGACCACTACATCGCGTTCATGGCCGAGTTCGACGAGGCGACCCTGTTCGACGAGATGGACGAACCGTTCCGCGAGCGCGTGCTCGCCCATCTTCGCGCGCGTCTCTCGAGCCTACGGCCCGATGAGCTGACCATGCGGTTTCCGATCGTCTTCGCGTCGGCCCACCGGTAGCGTCCGGCGATGCTCTACATGGTCATCGAGCACTACCGCGACGGCGACCCGGTGCCCGTCTATCGGCGCTTCCGGGAGCGTGGACGTCTGGCGCCCGATGGCCTCACCTACATCTCGAGCTGGGTGGACGAGCCGCTCGGACGCTGTTTCCAGCTCATGGAGGCGTCCGATCCACGCCTGATCGACGAATGGATCGCCCAGTGGAGCGACCTCGTCGAGTTCGAGGTCGTGCCCGTGATCAGCTCGGCCGAGGCAGCGGAGCGCGTGGCGCCGGACGAGTCCGGCGCCTGAGCGTCACTCCTGATCGCCTCCGTCGGAGGAGCCGCCCTCGGACGAAGCGGACTCGCCGCCGCCTTCGCCCTCGGCAGCACCTTCCTCGCCTTCGCCTTCGCCCTCGGCGGCGACCGGCACCTCTTCGACCTCGATGACGCGCGGCGCCTGGACCCTGGCGACGATCTCGTCGCCGTCGGTCACGAGCGTCACGTCGTCGGGGATCGTGAGTTCGCGAACGCGGATGGTGATGTCGAAGTCGGTGAGCGATTCGATGGCGTACTCGATCGACTGCGGGAGGTGGTCGGGGAGGGCCCGGATCTTGACCGTCTCGATCGGGTGGAGGAGCGTCCCGCCGCTGAGGGCGACGGCCGGCGCCTCGCCGATGGCCACGAGCGGCACGTCGACGGTCAGTTCCTCGGTCATCGTGACCACGAACAGGTCCACGTGGAGTGGCCGGCGGTTGACCGGGTGGATCTGGACGCCGTGGACGAGGACCGGCTGGGCCTTGGCCCCATCGACCGACAGGTCCACGAGGGCGTTGGAGCCGACCGCGCGGCGGAGCTGATCGAATTCGTGGCTATCGAGCGAGACGTTCGTCGACTCGACCCCATGGCCGTACACGACACCGGGCAGGCGACCATCCTGGCGGAGGCGCTTGACGGCCTTGCCGGTGATCGCGCGGGGCTCGGCTGCGAGTGTCGGCCGGGCGGTGACGGTGGACATGGAAGCGGACCTCTGGATGTCGGTTGGTTCGTCTGATCGGAACGGGCTGCGGCTCGACGGCCGGGCGGGCCGCGACGAGGCGCCCGGAACTGCGCGCCGTAGGGTACCACGGCCGCGCGAGGTCCCCCAGAGCCGGTCGATGGCACGACTCGGTGTAGCATCGCCGCGTGGCCGCCACCATCCTCATCGTCGAAGACGAGCACGCCGTCGCCCGGGGCATCCAGTATGCCCTGCAGCAGGAGGGCTATGACGTGGCAGTCGCCACGTCCGGCGAGGAGGGCCTGGACATGGCCGTGAACCAGGCGCCGGACCTGGTCGTGCTCGATGTCCGCCTGCCGGGCATCGACGGATTCGAGGTCCTCCGGCGTGTTCGAGCCGCCGGGGCCAAGATGCCGATCCTGGTCCTGACCGCGCGCGACGACGAGGTCGACAAGGTCATCGGCCTGGAGCTGGGCGCCGACGACTACCTGACCAAGCCGTTCGGGCTGCGCGAGCTCATGAGCCGCATCAAGGCGCTCCTGCGCCGCTCCTACGGCGATCTCGCCGACGCGGTCGGTGGGCGCGTGATCCGGCACAAGGACCTGGTCATCGACCTCGAGCGTCGACGGGTCCAGCGGGGCGCCCGACGCATCAGCCTGACGCCGACCGAGTTCGAGATCCTCCGACACCTCGCGTCCCGACCCGGCCGCGTGTACACGCGATCCGAGCTGCTGGAGCTGCTGCGCGACTACGAGGCGCTCGATCAGGACGAGAAGACGATCAACGTGCACGTCAGCCATCTGCGCGACAAGATCGAGGACGACCCGGCGGTGCCCGCCTTCGTCCTGACGGTGCGGGGTGTCGGCTACGCCTTCGCCGAGCGCTGAGTCGTCCGGGCGCCGGCGGTTCCGGCTCCCGCGTCGAGTGCGCCGGCTCATGCCACGGACGTTCCAGGGTCGGCTGACGGTCGCGTTCGTGGCGGTCATCGCGCTGACGCTGACGCTCGTCTCGGGCCTGGTCATCAACCGCCTCGACGCGTACTTCGCGGACCAACAGAAGGCCGACCTCGCGTCGCGCTCGAGAGCGGTGGCGGCATACGTGGCGTACGTGGCCGAGGCGGCCGCGCCGGACAGTCTCGTGGTGGACCCCGACAACATGGTCCATCCCGGCATCGCCGAGGCCCTGGCCGATCCAAAGGTCCAGGCCAGCATCGCGGACACGCTCGGCCAGGCCGACGTCATCATCAGTTTCGGCCGGCTCGTCCCCCGTGGCGAGACCCCCGATTTCGTCCCGGCGGTCGACGGCACGTTCCGGATCCCCGCGCGGAAGGCGGCGGCGGCCGGCCAGAGCCGGGAGTCCATGACCGTCCCGTACTCGACGGTGACCGGCGGCGACGTGTTCGGGCAGTACGCGGCGCAGATCACGCTCGTCGATCCATTCACGGTCCGGGCGTCGGCCATCGGCAACGTGACCGGGCTGCTGGCGGCCATCGCCCTGTTCGCCCTCGGCCTGAGCGTCCTGGTCGCGGCGGCCCTCGCCCGACGGTTCACGAGCCCGCTTCGGCAGTTGAGCGATGCTGCCAGCGCCCTCGCCGAAGGCGACCTCGGGCGACGCGTGCCGATCCGACAGGTCCGGGCCGGTCCGTCGGAGCTGACCGAGCTGGCGATCCAGTTCAACTCGATGGCGGACCGCGTCGAGGAGAGCGTCGAGATCATCAGACGCGATCGCGACCGGAGCCGCGACTTCCTTGCCGACGTCTCCCACGAGCTGCGGACGCCGCTGGCCGCGCTGCGGACCTTCAACGACCTGCTTCTCGGTGGCGCCGGCGACGATCCCGACGCCCGGGCCGAGTTCCTCGAATCGAGCGGCCAGCAGATCGAGCGCCTGGACTGGCTCGCCCAGAACCTCCTGGAACTGTCAAAGCTCGACTCGGGACTGGTCCTGCTCGACCTGCGGCCCGACGATCTCCGGGCGGCGGTCGAGACGGCCGTCGAGCAGAGCACGGCCGCTGCGCGCAAGCGCGGCATCACGTTGCGCCTCCGCCTGCCGTCCGCGCCGATCCGGATCCGCCACGACCCGCAACGGATCGGCCAGGTGGTCGCGAACCTCGTCGCCAATGCCGTCAAGTTCACGCCGCGCGGCGGGATGGTCGGGGTGGAGCTCGATCCCACGACCGACGGCGCCCGGATCGAGGTGACCGACACGGGCGTCGGCATCGATCCGGCCGAGCTGCCGCACATCTTCGAGCGGTTCTATCGCGGCTCCCGCGCCAACGAGGCCCGCGGCAGCGGCAGCGGTCTCGGTCTCGCGATCGTCCGCTCGATCGTCGACATGCACGGCGGAACGGTCGCGGTCGAGAGCCGCGTCGGCGAGGGCTCGCGGTTCATCGTGGACCTGCCGCGTGACCCGCGCCTGGTCGAGGGCACGCCCGCGGCCGATCGCGCGGATGTGGCCTCGGCATCCGCCGCGCTCCAGCGAGACGTGGTGCGCAACGTGACGGAAACTTCACCGACCGACCGCCCGCAGGTGAACCCGGAGCCTGCACCGTAGGTTCCACACGAACGTCCTGGCCGCTCACCGGCCACCATCTGCAAGGACCACCATCCAAATGACCGACGATCCGCAGCGCCCCGACCCCGTCGATCCCGCCGAGGCGACTCAGCGCCACGAGCTCCCCGCACCGAACGACGCCACGACGCCACCCCTGCGCCCAGGCGAGGCCGCGGCACCCTTGCACCCGGCCGGTTGGTCGGCGCCGAGCGCGCCCGCCACGGGCAGCTACTCGCCGACGCCCGAGTCGCGTCCCGAGTGGATGCGCACGTACGAGACGCCGGCCCCGACCTCTCCCGAACGTTGGTACGAGCCCGCCCCTGCGCCCGTCCCGGTCAGTCCGGCCGTTCCGCGGAGGCGGGCCGGCACGGGATCCATCGTCGCGGCAGCGATGCTCTCGGCGGTCCTCGCGTCCGGCGGCACCGTCGTCGCGCTGGGCGTCGCGGGCGCGCTCGACCGGATCGCTCCGGCCTCGGTGGTCGGCTCGGGGACGAACGTCGGCGCCGTCAAGCCGGTCACCATCGATGAGTCCTCGGCGACCATCGCCGTCGCGGCCAAGGTGAGCCCCGCCGTGGTGCGGATCACCGTCACGGGCAACTCCAACGCGGGTGACCTCGGCGTCATCCCCGACACCGGCGTCGGTTCGGGCGTCATCTACGACAGCCGCGGCTGGATCCTCACCAACAAGCACGTCGTCGAAGGCGGCAGCCAGTTCGATGTCGAGCTCAATGACGGGCGGGTCCTGTCCGGCTCCGTGTACGGCATCGACACGCTGACGGACCTGGCCATCGTCAAGGTCGATGGGACCGATCTGCCGTCGGCCGCACTGGGCTCTTCCGACGCCCTCAAGGTCGGCCAGCTGGTCGTCGCGATCGGCAGCCCGCTCGGCACGTATTCCAACTCCGTCACCAGCGGCATCGTGTCGGCGACCGGTCGGACGATCACGACCGATGGCTCCGACAGGCCCCTCAGCAACCTGATCCAGACCGACGCGGCCATCAACCCGGGCAACTCCGGCGGTCCGCTGCTCGACGCCGACGGCAACGTCATCGGCATCAACACGGCGATCGCCTCGGGCAGCAACGGGATCGGCTTCGCCATCCCGATCGACATCGCCCGCCCGATCATGGAGCAGGCCGTCGCCGGCCAGGAGCTCGCCCGCCCGTACCTGGGTATCAGCTTCGTCACCATCAGCCGCCAGTACGCGACCGAGCACAACCTGCCGGTCAACGTCGGCGCGTACGTCGGCGCGGCCGACGACGACACCGGGACGACCGAGGGCGTCAAGAGCGGCACGCCCGCCGCGGAGGCCGGGATCCAGGACGGCGACATCATCACGAAGATCGGCGACCGGGTCCTCGACGACGAGCATCCGCTCGACGCGACCCTCAGCCAGTACTCGCCCGGCGACGTCGTCCAGGTCACCGTCCTGCGCGGCGGCCAGACGATCACCCTGAGCGTGACCCTCGGTACGCGTCCGGCCAACCTCTAGCGGCTCGCGCGCGAACCCCCCGCGGCCTGAGCGCCGGCGCAGCCTTCGGGCCGCGCCGGCGTCTTGCGTCCGGCCCTCAGTCGCGGTGGCCCTCGGCGCCGGGACGGGTACGTCGGATCTCCACGCCGGCGAAATCGAGCGGGCCGGCCAACCGGACCGCCGGCTTGCGGACCCGGACCACGACCTCGATCACGTCCAGATCCGCGAGCAACGACCCCGCGATCGCCTCCGCGAGGGCTTCAAGCAACCGGATGGGTGGGCCCTCGAGGATCCGCTGCACGGTTCCGTAGACGGGCCCGTAGTCGATAGTGGCCGCGAGGTCGTCATCGACGCCGGCCCGACGCAGGTCGCGATGGAGCTCGACGTCGACTTCGAACGGCTGCGCTTCGCGCTGCTCCCAGTCATGGACCCCGTGGCGGGCCATGAAGCGCATGTTCGCGAGGACGATGCGGTCGCTCACGACGGACCTCCGGGTGGCGTGCTCTCATGCCAGGTGCCGCGAACGATCGCGTCACTCACCCGTGCGGCGCGGACGTTGGCGCGGACGTCATGGACCCGGACGATGTCGGCGCCCTGGGCGATCCCGATCGCGGTCGCGGCCAGCGTCGCCTCGAGGCGTTCGTCGACCGGCAGGTCCATCACCCGGCCAAGGGTGGACTTGCGCGACGTGCCCAGCAGGATCGGCCGGCCCAGGGCGCGCAGCGCGCCCAGCTCCCGGACGATCCGGAGGTTCTGCTCGGGCGTCTTCCCGAAGCCGAAGCCTGGGTCGACGATCAGGCCATCCGGGGCGACGCCGAGGCGGACCGCACGCTCGAGGGCCACCCGCAGGTCCGCGATGACCTCGGGGACCAGCTCGGCGTAGCGCGGTTCGGCGCGGTTGTGCATCACCACGAGCGGGACCTCGTGGGTCGCAGCGACGCGCACGAGGCCGTCGTCCGGCCCGACGCCCCAGATGTCGTTGATCAGGTCGGCACCGACCCCCAGTGCCGCCTCGGCGACGGCCGGCTTGGTCGTGTCGATGCTGATCGGGACGTCTGGGAGAGCCGCCCGCACGGCCGCGACGACCGGAACGACACGCTGAAGCTCGGCCTCGGCCGACACAGCGGCGTGACCCGGCCGCGTCGACTCGCCACCGATATCGAGGATGTCGGCGCCGTCGGCGACCATCGCCAGCGCCGCCGCGACGGCCGCCGCGACCGGGTCTCCGCCGTCCGAACGGTCATCCGGATCGGGCCGGTCGGCGAGGAGCCCGTCACCGGAGAAGGAGTCCGGCGTCACGTTCAGGATGCCCATCACGAAGGTGCGCGAACCCCACGTGAACAGCGAGCGGCCGATGCGGGTCGGCCCCGGGTGGGTGTCGTGGACGGACGAGGTGGTCATCAGGCCTCTGGTATGTCGGGAGGCGATGGGTCGCGCAGGTCGGGATCGTCCACGAGGACGGCCCGGATCGCCCCGACAAGATAGAGCGAGCCGGCCACGACGATCGGGCCATCGCCTTCGTCGAGCGCCAGGTCGAGCGCGGTGACCGGGTCAGGGGCCGTCAAGGGTCGGGGCTCGTGCGGCCGGGCCGCGGCCCAGTGCGCGGCGAGCTCGGCCGGTGGCATCGCGCGGGGCGCACCTACCGCGGTCGCGACGATCCGTGCGCCGGCCAGCGCTCCGGCCGCCGCGAGCGCCGCGATCACGCCACCGACATCCTTGTCCGCCATCGTGGCGGTCACGAGCGTGATCGGCCCCTCGTCGATGAACGGCCGGAGGTCGTCGAGGGCCGCGGCGAGCGCCGCCGCACCGGCCGGGTTATGGGCCCCGTCGAGCAGGATGTCGCGCTCGTCCGCGCGGAGCAGTTCGAGGCGGCCGGGCCACGTGGCGCTCGCGTAGCCGGACCGCCGCGCGGCGGCGTCGACGCTGGCGATCCCGGCCGCTTCGAGGGCGTCGAGCACGGCGTCGGCGACCGCCACGTTGGTGGCCTGGTGGCGGCCTCGCAACCCGACGCGGGTGGCCCCGAGCGAGGGCAGCTCCACGACGATGCCGTCGCGATCCCACTCGAGGAGCGGGGGCGGCGAGACCTCGACGAGGGGCACGCCCAGGCGCCGCGCCCGGCGCCGGATGATGGCCAATGCCTCGCCCGTGGCGCCCGTGACCGCCCGATCGCCGCGCTCGATGATCGGGGCCTTCTCGCGGGCGATGGCCGCGATCGTCGGACCGAGCCGGTCGGTGTGATCGAGGTCGACGTTCGTGATCGCCGCGACCCCGCCGTCCCAGGCGTGCGTGGCATCGAGTCGGCCGCCGAGCCCGACCTCGACGAGGGCGACGTCGAGATCCGCATCGGCGAAATGGCGGAAGACGACCGCGGTCAGCAGCTCGAACTCGGTCGGTTCGCCGTGGCGCCTGGCCACGCGGTCGGCGACCGGCAGCACCTCGGCGACGAGCCGCGTGAACGTCGCGGCGTCGATGGGCCGGCCGTCGACCTCGATGCGCTCCCGATAGGTGACCAGGTGGGGCTTCGGCGTCTGGCCCACGCGGAGCCCGGCGGCCCGCAACGCGCTCCCGGCCAGGGCCAGCACGCTGCCCTTCCCGTTCGTGCCGCCGACCAGGGCGCCTCGGACGCTCCGTTGCGGGTCGCCCATCGCCCGGAGCAGGGCGCGCGTCCGTCCGAGGCCAAGACGGATGCCGAACCGCCCTCGTTCGGCCAACGCCCGCAGCGCATCGTCGTACTCGAAGGCCGCACTGTCGTGGGACACGCCCGGATCCGGGCTCACGCGGGGACCGTCACTCCCGGGTCAGCTCGTCCTCGTAGAAGACGCACTGGTTGAAACGCGGTGTGAGGCACACGTCGTTGACGAAGCCCTGGTCCAGGTGGACGCCACCCCGGAGCTGACAGCGCGACACGTTCAGGTCCTGGCGGATGAGCGCCTTGAGGAGGTGCGGCGCCTGGATCGGGATCGCCCCGCGTGCCCCGGTCATGTAGAAATGCGGGCAGACGTTCCGTCGCAGGCTCGGCAGTCCGAAACCGGGGCGCGGCGGAGACGAGGCGTACTGCTCGGCCGCGTCCCGTTCCCGCTCGGTCAGCGGTGACGGCGAGACGCGAGCGATCGGCCCCACGCCGAATGCCGGCCGACCGACCGCGTTGCCGGGTCGTCCGGCAGGACCTCCGGATCGTCCGGATCGTGGATCGCGTGCCTGCACTCCATCCCTCGTTGGGGGCGCGTGCATCATCGAGATCACGCGCGCTGACCGCGCCAGAGTACATCGCACCGCCCCGGACCGATGGGCATCCGCGAAGGGCGCCAAGGACACTTCGTCCCCGGTGCGCGCCGCCCGTGTCACAATCGGGGGCGATGACGACCCGGCGTGGCCCGCGGCCCACTCACGTTCGACCTCGACCTCCGTCGAGCGGTCGGCCCGCCCCGGTCAAGGTCCGACCCCGCGCACCGCAGCCCGGGCGGGTGGCCTCCCACCGACCCATCAACCGCGGCCGCGGCCTGCCGCTCATCGTCAAGCTCGCCATGACCCTGGCCGTCGTCGCGCTCAGCGTCGGGGTCATCTATGTCGGGATGGGGGGACTGGGGACCGTCGCGGCGAGCCTCGGGGGGACGTTCTCCGGCTTCGTCAGGGGGGTGACCGCGACGCCGACCCCGGCGCCGACCGTCCTGACTGTCTCGGATGCCCCGACGCTTGCGTCGCCGGACGAGCCGTACACCAACGTCACCACGGTCGATCTCGTCGTCACCGTGCCCGCGGCGATGGTCGGCGACACCGAACATCGCATCCGGGTCTACCTCGCCCTCAAGGACCAGCCCCAGCAGGCGATCCAGGAGGTCCCGATCGCCGAGAGCCCCAGGACCGTCGTCCCGGTCGAGCTGACCAAGGGCATCAACGACTTCACGGTCACGATCATCGGGCCCGGCGGCGAGTCCGAGACTTCGGCCGTGGTCCGATACGTGTTGGACACCTCGAAACCGAAGGTCACCATCACCTCGCCCAAGAAGAACGCCCTGATCAACGGCAAGAGCGTCGTGATCAAGGGCAAGGTCCAGGCGCGCTCGACATTGATCGCCACGAACAGCGACAACGCCCAGAGCATCGCCGGCACGGCGGAGGCCGATGGGACGTTCAAGATCAGCCTGCCCCTGACGACGGGCCTCAACCACATCGTGATCAACGCCTCGGATCCGGCGGGCAACGAAAGCTCGGCCGAGCTGACCGTCCGCCGCGGCAACGGGAAGATGACGGTGGCCCTCGAGGCGACGGACTACACCATCTCGCGCCGGACACTGCCGCAGTCGATCAAGCTGACCGCGACCGTCACCGATCCGGACGGGCGTCCGCTGGCCGGCGCGGACGTGACCTTCACGTTGAGCATCCCCGGCATCCGAACGGTCACCTGGGAAGGCACGACGAACGACAACGGGCGCGCCTCGTACGAGACCACCATCCCCAGGAGCGCGGATCGCGGCCAGGGCAGCGCGACGGTCCTGGTCTCGAGCGACGAATTCGGGTCCGCCCAGGACGTCCTCGCCCTCACGGTCGCGAGATAGGCGTCGCCGGGTCGACAGCGCCCGATGTCGCAGCTACCATCGGCGCATGCCGATGTGGCGTTGCCCACACTGCGGGATCCCGCAGGCCGAGACCGCCCGCTGCTGGGTCTGTCACCGCTCCAGCACCGCCTGTCTGACCTGTCGGAACTTCCGTCGCTCGGTGGCCGGCCAGCTCGGCTACTGCGCACTCGATCGGCGACGGCTCCCGCTCCAGGGCGACGAGATCCGGTCCTGCTGGGAGACGAACCCGGCCCCATCGGTCACGCCCGAGATGCCCGCGGCCCGAGCCCGGCTCCCGCTCGTCGATGGAACGCCTGTTCCGCGCCTCGAATTCGTCGAGATCGCCATTCGCGGCGACACGGAGGCCGGCCCGCTTCCCGACGAACCGCGCTGGAGCCTCTGGGACGATCCGGGCGCCTGACCGAGCCTAGGGGGCCGGCGTCTCCTCGGGCGTCGGGGTCGGCGTCGGGGTCGGTGTCGGCGTCGGGGTCGGCGTGGGCGTGGGTGTCGGGGTCGGCGTCGGGGTCGGTGTCGGCGTCGGGGTCGGTTCAGGGCCCCTCGACACGACGTAGTCGACGGAGGTGCCCTTCGCCACGACAGTGCCGGCCCGTGGGTTCTGCGAGATGACCGAGCCCCTGGCCACGTTGTCGTCGAAGGCGTCGCTCTCCTGCCCGACCACCAGACCGGCCTCGACGATCGCCTGGAGCGCCTCCGCCTTCGTGAGGTCGGTGAGCGCCGGCACCGGCACCGTGTCCGCGCCGCTCGCGACCGTGACGTTCACCTCGCTCCCGACCGGGACGGACGTGCCGACCAGGACGTCCTGGGAAAGGATCGTGCCGACGGGCTGATCGGATGGCTCGCCGGTGGGCACGAGCGTGATCCCGAGCGCCTCCGCCGCGGTGTTCGCATCGACGAGGTTGGTGCCGACGAAATTCGGGACGGTCACGACGCCGACCGATGGCGACGGCGACGGTGAGGCGGACGGCGTCGCACCTCCGCCACCGGCGAGCTGGAAGACCAGGAACGCGATGGCCGCCAGCAGCAGGATGGCCACGATGCCCGCGACCCAGACCAGAGGGTTCGTTCGATCCTCCTCGTCCAGGGGCGCCGGCACCGGGCCTTGCGTCGGCGGCGCGACGGGGGCGGCCTGATCGGCGTAGGCGTCGGGCGCGTACGGCACGGCCGACGGGTTCGAACGGGCCACGCCGCTCATCGCCAGTGTGCCGGCAGCTGCGCCGGCGAGGCCGGCCGCGGCCGCGGCGGCTCCGACCGCGGCGCCCCCGGTCGCGAGGGCGGCATCGAGCGCGTCGGCCATCGCCGATGCGGAGACGAATCGGTCCTGGGCCTCGGGTGCGAGCGCCTTGCGCGTGATCGCGGCGAGGTCGGGCGGCACCGACGGCCGGACCGCGACCGGATCCGGGGCCGGTCCGGTCAGCCGCGCGAGCCCGACGGACGCGGCGCTGTCGCCCTCCCAGGGACGAACGCCGGTCAGCAGTTCGTACAGCACGATGCCCAGCGAGTAGATATCGGACGACTCGGTCGCCGGCTCGCCCCGGGCCTGCTCCGGGCTGAAGTAGTGGACGGACCCGAGCGTCGTGCCGGGCAGCGTCACCTGCGCCTCGGCGACCGCGCGGGCGATGCCGAAGTCGACGACCTTGACCTGCCCGTCGCGGCCGATCAGGACGTTGCCCGGCTTGACGTCGCGGTGGATGAGGCCACGCGCATGCGCCGCGGCGAGGGCCCGGGCGACGGCGGCCGCGATGCGGGTGGCCTGGCGCGGCGGCAACGCGCCACTGCGCCGGATGATCGTCGCGAGGTCCTCGCCGTCGATGAGCTCCATGACGATGTACGGCCCCGAGGGGTCCTCGCCGTAGTCGAAGACCGTGACGACGTTCGGGTGGGTCAGCGACGCGGCGGCCTGGGCCTCCTGGCGGAAGCGCGACGAGAAATCGGGGTCGCGCAGGTACTCGGGCCGCAGCAGCTTGACCGCGACGTCACGTCCGAGCTGGGTGTCGACGGCACGAAAGATCGTCGCCATGCCGCCCTGGCCGAGCAGCTCGACCAGCCGATAGCGACCGCCCAGGATCGTCCCGATCTCCGCCAAACCGTCTATCCCCTCGTCAGGCGCCGACGAGACTCGGCGCGTCGGGCGGCATCGTACCCCATGGCGCCGGGGTGTCTGTCGTCCGGGCGGGGCACCTCAGAGCTGGAGCTCCTGGAGGTAGGCGCGGAACTCCGTTGCGAGGTCTGGCCGCTGGAGGGCGAGCTCGACCGAGGCCTTCAACCAGCCCATCGTGGTCCCGGCGTCGTAGCGGATCCCCTCGAACTCGTACGCGTAGACCGCCTGCTCCTGCATGAGCTCGGCGATCGCGTCGGTCAGCTGGATCTCGCCGTTGGCGCCGCGTTGGGTCTGCTCGAGCTTGTCGAAGATCTTCGGCGTGAGCACGTAGCGGCCGATGATGGCCAGGTTCGACGGCGCGTCCTCGGGCGCGGGCTTCTCGACGAGCCGGGTCACGCGATGCAGCCGGCCGTGGTCGAGCGGATCGACCGAGGGCTCCGAGGCGATGACGCCGTAGCGGCTGGTCTCCTCGTGCGGGACCTCCATGACGGCGACGACCGAGCTGTGCGTCTGCGTGTAGGCGTGGATGAGCTGGCCGATGCAGGGCCGGTCCCCGACGACCACGTCATCGGGCAGGATCACCGCGAACGGCTCGTGGCCGATGAGGTCCTTGGCCATGAGCACGGCGTGCCCGAGACCCAGCTGCTCCTTCTGGCGGACGTACGCGACCTGGGCCAAGTCGCTGATCGCGCGGACCTGGCGGAGCATCTCGATGTCGCCCTTCTCCTCGAGCAGGTGCTCGAGTTCGTACGAGAGGTCGAAGTGGTCCTCGATCGCCCGCTTCTGGCTGGAGGTGACGATGATGACCTGCTCGATCCCGGCGGCGACGGCCTCCTCGACCGCGTACTGGATGATCGGCTTGTCGACCAGCGGCAGCATCTCCTTGGGCTGCGCCTTGGTGGCGGGCAGGAAGCGTGTACCCCAGCCCGCGGCGGGGAAGACAGCCTTTCGAACGCGCAATCGGACCTCGCGATGGGCGGGTGGGGAAGGTCGAGCCAGTATACCGCGAGGCCCCTGTCGGACCGGCTCAGCCGGTCCGGTCCGGGCCGCAGGAACTCACCGATCGGCCGGGCCAAGGGAGCGGGCGAACCGACGGACGGCCTCGCTGAAGGCAGCCGGGCGGTCCAGGTTCGAGAGGTGACTCGCGCCGGCGATCCGGACCAGCTGGCCATGACGGGCGGTGCGCAGGAAGGTCCGCTCCATCAGCCGCAACGGCACGTCGAGCGAGCCTTCGAGGATGAGCGTCCGACCCGGGTACGCCGCCAGTCTGGGCACGAACCGCTCGCCGACGATGGACCGCAGGGCGAGCGAGCCGCCGCGCGAGAACAACCCGCCGGCGATGATCGGCTCGGCGATGCCCGGCGGAAACCGGGCGCGGAAGTACCGGTGGCTGACGGCGGTCAGCCCTCGCCCGTCGAAGATGGCGAGGCCCCAGGCGAGCGCGAGGATCGCGAGGCGGCCCGCACCGGTCGGTTCGACGGTCGCTCCGGCGATGACGAGACCGCGGACGCGCTCTGGCGAGCTCGCGGCGAGCTCCATCGCGACGAACCCACCCAGCGACAGTCCGACGACGACGGCACGCCCGCCACCTTCGCGGTCGATGACCTCGGCCAGTCGGCCGGCGGCGCCCGAGAGGGTGAACGGCTCGTCCGCGAGGACGCCGTGCCCGGGCAGGTCGATCGCGATCGTGCGGAAGTCGTCGGACAGCGCGGCCATCTGCGCCGCCCAGGCCGTCCGCGTCAACCGCGTCCCGTGGAGGAAGACGATCGCGGGCGCGCCGATCGGCCCCGCGACGTCATAGGTGGTCGAGGGATCGGGCGCGCCGACGCCCGTCGTCATCGACCCGGGCCCAACCCGTGCTGGACCGCGAACAGGGCCGCCTGTGTCCGGCTGGTGAGGCCCAGCTTGGCGAGGATGTTCGAGACGTGGGTCCGGGCCGTCCGCTCGGCCATGCCCAGCTCGTCGGCGATGGCCTTGTTCGACAGCCCGCGCGCGACCCCGGCGAGGACGTCACGTTCCCGGCCCGTCAGGGTCGCCAGGCTGGCGCGGGCACTCCCCCGGCCACGGGTCGGCCCGGCGGCGCCGCCGCCGCCCGGGACGCCACCGCCCGCCGAGCCGGATCTGGCGGCCGGTCCTGAGCGGTCACGCATCCCGCGCGCGACGATCCCGGCCACGGCGGGATCGAGGTGGACCTCGCCGGCCATCGCCGCACGGATCGCGGCCGCGAGGTCGTCGGCCTCGGCGTCCTTGAGCAGGAAGCCGCTCGCGCCGGCCTCGATCGCGGCCGTGACGCGGTCCTCGTCGACGAAGCTCGTGAGGGCGATGACCTCGACCGCGGGGTGCCGGGCCTTGATCTCGGCCGTGGCGGCGATCCCGTCCATCTCGGGCATCAGCAGGTCCATGATCACGACGTCCGGTGCCAGTTCGGCGGTCGCCGCCAACGCCGCCAGCCCGTCGGCCGCCTCGCCGACGACCTCGAGGTCGTCGTGGAGCGCCAGGAAGTCGCGCATGCCGCGACGGACCATCGCATGGTCATCGACGAGCAGGATCCGGATCCGATCGGCCATCGGTCTATGGTCCACCGGGCACGCGCAGGGCCCGTCCATCGTCGAATGGCATGCCTCCGGCCGCGGACTCGGCCTCGATGACCCCCGACGAACCGCGTTGGAGGATGACCGCAGCTGCGAGGATCGCGATCGCTCCGACCAGCTGGATGGGCGCCAACGCCTCGCCCAGGAGCCACGCCGCCAGGACGACCCCGACGACCGGTTCGAACAGCATCAGGATGCCGGCCCGCGTCCCCCCGATGACCCGGATCCCGGTCAGGAACGCGAGCGACGGGATGGCCGCCGCGAAGATCCCCGTGAAGAGCAGCAACGGCAGGATCGACGGCTCCTGGACCGGCAACGCCAGCGAGTCGGCGTTGCCGGTCATGACGGCCAGGGCCGTCGCCCCCACGACCGTCACGAGCAGCACCGTCGTCATGGCCTGTTCGGTCGGGACCTCCCGGTAGCCATCGCGGCTGATGATGACGAAGACCATCTGGCTGAGGGCCGCGGCGAGTGCCAGGCCGAAGCCCAGCGCATCGAACCGGATCCCGGCGCTCGGGTCCAGCTGTGAGGCGACCACGGCCACCATCCCCAGCAGCGCCAGCCCGAGCGCCACCACGCGCGGCGTATCGAGTCGCTCCCGGCCCAGCACCACGTTGGCGATCGCGACGAGCGCCGGGTACGTGTAGAAGCCGAGCAGTGCCAGGGCCACGGTGATCCGGTCGAAGGCGATGAACATGCACAGGTTCAGGGTGAAGCCGGTCACGCCGGCCACGAACAGCGTCAGCTGCACGCGCCGCGGCAGGGTGCCGAGGTGGACGAGGCGAACCGAGCCTCGCGCGAGCCGCCACACGACGAAGGCGAGCGTGCCGCCGACCCCGATGAGTGCCCGCCAGGCGACGAACGCGGCGGGCTCCATGCCGGCCTCGTAGGCGAACCGCGAAAGCGGTCCGAGGGTCCCGAAGAGGGTCGCTGCGCCGAGCACGATGACGAACCCGAACGCGGGCGTGATCGCGGGTGACGTCCCGGTCGAGGTCGGGTTCGGCGCGGGCGAGCGCGGCCCGTCGTCTGGCGGCATCGGGCCATGGTAGGACGGCGTCGCGCGGGTCGTGGCCACGCCACCCGATGTCGCGCGAGTCGACGAAGTCAGCCGGCGCCGGTCGCCTCGGCCGGGCGGTCGGCGGGCGTCTCGTTGACGTCGACCAGCCGGCTGGCGGTCGCCGATTCGTGACGACCGGCCGCGAAGGTGATCGAGGTGAACGGGATCCGGATCGTGCGGAAGACCTCGACCGAGATGAGAAAGCCGGCGAACAGGAACACGACGCCGATGAACTTGCCCGACTGGAAGAAGCTGGTCACGCCGAAGCGGCTCAGCGTGTCGCCGGTGCCCGCGACGATGCCCCCGATGGCGATGAGGAGCGTGGCGGGCACCCGGGTGTGGAGTCGACCGGCGAACAGCGCGCGGACGGCACCCGGCAACGATGCGACGAGGTTGACGACGATCGCGACCGGCGCGATCAGGAGGTTGAACAGGAACTCGTCGCCGGGCTGGTTCGGATCGAGCGAGTACGCGAGGACTCGGCGCTTCGGCATGAACACATAGGCCGAGAAGATGGCGCCGAGGATGAGCGCCAGCGCCCCGGTGATGTTCATGAAGGGGGTGAGGAGTCGAAGTTGCGGCGGGAAGAGCGTCGCCACGGGCACGCCCGTCTCGGGATCCAGGATGAAGCCGGGCGCGGCCAGGGTCGTCGACGCCATGAGCACGACCGACAGGATCGTCGCCCCCAGCACCGCCCCCACGGCGAGCCGCGGCCATCGTTCGTTCTGGAAGTAGGTCTCGACCGCGACCGCGAGAGCCAGGAGACCGGCCGCGATGAAGTACAGGAGCGGCAGCGTGCCGGCACCCTGGTACTGCGGGCTGTTGCGCAGGAAGAACGTGATCATGCCGGCGAAGAAGAGCGAGAACGCGAAGCTGTAGCCAAATCGCGTCCGACCCAGCAGGACGGCCGTGCCCAGCCCCAGCCAACCGGCCGTCCAGACGGCGCCGGTGAGATACCAGGTCCGGTACAGCGTCTCGTTCCAGCCGGATGCACCACCGATCGCCTCGCACGCGGACGCGATGCCGTAGAAGAGCATCCCGAGCGTCCAGACGATCTGGAACGTGCCGCGCCGCTCGCGCCATTGGTCGAACAGGGCCACGGCGAACACGAGGGCCAGGATCGAGGTGAGCGCCGGCAGCACGATGCGCGGGTCCATGCCTAGCGCGACGCCTCCTGGTGGGTCGCGATGAGGCGCAATAGCAGTCGATCGAGCAGACTCGAGGCGTCCTCGTAAAGGCCACCGAGACGCCCCGGATCGAGCATCCGCCGCCGGCCGAGCCCGGACAGCTCCGTCAGGAACGGGCGGCGGGACGCCACGAACAACGCGACCGCCTCGGTCAGGCTGGTCCGCGAGGCCGCCAGCCGGCGGGCTAGCTCGTCGACGAGGGTGACGGCCTCGGCCTCGGCGATGCTGCGAGCCGTTCGATCGAGCGGGTCGGCGTCGAGATAGGCGACCAGGGCGGTCACGAGCTGGCGGCCGTCCTGGCGGTAGGCGGCCCGGTCCGCATCGTCCACCGCGGTCCGGGTGGGGTCGGCCACGGCTGCGGGACCCGTCGCCGACGAGGCGGCGCTGTAGCTCCGGCGGTAGACCCGCCGGAGTCGCTCGGGCGTCGTGCCCATGCTGGTCAGGGAGCGGGAGGGTGGCCGCGTCGTGCGCCGGCCGCTTCCGGGGCGTCGCTCGGAGGCGAGGCGTTCCAGCGCGCGCCGGTCGAACCGTCGATGGCCACCCGGGGTCGTGTAGACGGCGATGCGGCCGTCGTCGGCCCATCGGCGAAGGGTGCCCGGATCCACGCCCAGGAGCCGGCTCGCCGGGCCCAGCGACAGCCAGGTCGACGCGTTCGGGGTCGGGGCCTGGGCGGAAGCTGACATCGGGCCTCGGGGCGGGCAGACAGGACGGGACGGAGACGAATTCTAGGCGAATCTAGGCATCGCCGTCACGAGGCGAGCGGGCGGAGGATAGGCTCGCCGCCGATGGGCTGTCAAACGCCCTGTGAGGCCCGCCGCGGACCGGCGCGATCAGGCGGGCACGAACTCGTGATCGTCGCGATGGATGCCGTCGCACAGGCCCCACCCGACGGTCTCGCCGGGGATCGGGACGGGACGCATGATCTCGCGGACCTGGCCGCGGCGGCAGAAGCGATATCCCTTCGCGGCCATCCACGTCCGGACGTGCGCCGGGTCGGAGTGGAACTGGAACGGACCCGGGTTCATCAGCGGGCGCTCGGCCCACGAGACCGGCGTCTCGGCCGCGACGATGTCGAGCAGATTGATCCGCCAGGGGGTGCCGTCGATGACCTCGTGGCAGCCGTCGCAGCGGCGCGCGACGTTGTCCTCGACGATCGTGTTGATGCGGATGCCCATGATGTCCATCGCCCGGCGATGGTAGCAAGGAGCGTGAGCGAGCGAGCGGGCGTCGCACCGGGGCAGCCCTGCCGTTCGGTAGGAGTGCCCCCAAGGGGATTCGAACCCCTGATCTCCACCTTGAAAGGGTGGCGTCCTAGGCCTCTAGACGATGGGGGCGAGGGCGGCGGCGGGCCTGTCCGAGTCTAGCAGGAGGGCCCGTGCGCGGCCGCCGACCACCGCCCCTTGGGGCGACATCAGGCCGGCGGGCTGATGAGCTGGAACAGGATGATCGCGGCCGCTGCGCAGCCCGCGGCGACCATCGCGGCGACGCCGCCGACCACGCCCAGCGTGATCGCCCGGCCATCGCGCCCGTCGAGGCCGGCCTGCCAGACCGAGCGCAGGCAGTAGACGGCCAGCGCCCCGAAGACGATGCCGAGCACGACGGCCCCTGACGCCAGCAACGGGATCGAGGCGTCCCGGTTGGTCAGCGCATAGACGCCATACGCGAGCGAGCCGACGAGGGCGATCGCGAGCATGATCGCGCCAGGCGACAGGCGCCGGCCGGCGGGCCGGGCGCGCGATTCGGTGGGAGGGCGCGAAGACGGCCGCGCCTGGCCGGAGATCGACACGGCGGCAAGCCTAGCAGCCTCTCGCGTCAGGCCCCGCCCGCGCCCTCGAACGTGCGGTGGTAGACCGCGAGGTTGTAGCTCAGCCGCGGCCTCGTCATCTCGGCTCCGACGTCGCGACCCACGGCCCCGAACGCGGCCTCGAGGAAGTCGCGGCCGTCCTCGATCGAATCGAACGTCCAGAAGCAATGGACGACCCGGATCTTGAAGCCTCGCTTGAGGAACGGCCCGTCGCGACGGCTCCAGCTCACGTACTCCGGACGCTCGCCAAGGAGCCTCGAGACATCGTCGCGGCCGTAGTCGTGGACCGCCAGGAGCCGGCCACCCGGTCGCAGGATCCGGCCGGCCTCGTCGAGTTCGGCCGGATCGGTCCCACGGAACGCGCTCCAGTACCCGATCACGACGTCAGCCGAGGCATCGGGCACCTCCGAACGCGGCAGATCGCCCCATCCGGTGACGGTCAGGTGAGCGTCGAGCTCGCGGAGTTGTCGGGCACGGATCCCGTCCGGTGTCGCTGACCCGTCGCCGTCGACGAGGACGACGTCACGCCCCCTGATGGGTCCGAGGGCTTCAAGGGTCCGGGGGATCTTGCCCTCGACGTCGAGGGCGCGCGCCAGCCGACCCTCCAGAACAGCGTCTAGCTCGAGAGGGACATCCGCCATCGAGCGGCGAGTATAGGGTCGCGACTAGCCCGCGCCGAGGATGGAACCACTCCGCGGGCCAAGCTCGACGACCGCGACCCCACCGGACGTCACCGGACCGTCCCCGACCGCCCCGAACCCCCCAGGCAGCTCGACCGGCTGCAGGCGGGTGCCGTCGGCGACGTCGAGCCGGATCTCGAGCCGCGCCGGGTCATCGCCGGCGTTGACGGCCACGACCGTTCGCCGGTCGTCGAGTCGCCGCTGGTACGCGACCGCGCCGCCGGCAGCGGCCACGACCTCGACGCCGTCGGCCCGGAGCGTCGGATCGGTCGCCCGGAGCCTGATGAGTCCCCGAACGAACGTCCGAAGGTCCTGATCCCACGCGCCCTGGTCCCACGGGAACGCCCGGCGACAGTCGGGGTCCTTGCCCCCGGCCATCCCGATCTCGTCGCCGTAATAGAGGCACGGCGTGCCGGGCAGGGTCATCTGGATGAGTGTCGCGAGACGGACGCCCGCGAGGTCGTCGCCCAGGATCGTGCGCATCCGCGGCGTGTCGTGCGACCCGAGCAGGTTCAACTGCGCGGCCACGACCGATGGCTCGTAGGCGGCCATGAGGTCGACGAGCCGGCTGCCGAACGCGGGTCCGTCGAGGGGCCAGAGGCTCGTCGCGAACTCCTGGTGGCTTCGGACGACGGCCATGTCCAGGCGGGACCCGCCCGCGAAGCCCAGGATCGCCTCCGCCAGCGGGTAGCCCATCAGCGCATCGAAGCGGTCGCCCTCCAGCCATTCGGGCGCGACGTGCCAGATCTCACCGACCAGGTACGCATCCGACCGGATCGCGCGACAGCGGCGGCGGAATTCCTGCCAGAAGGACCGATCGTCGATCTCGGCGGGCACGTCCAGGCGCCAGCCGTCGATGCCGAAGCGCAGCCAATGCTCCGCGACGCCGAGCAGGTACTCGCGAACGCCCGGTTCATCGGTGTTCAGCTTGGGCAGCGCCGCGAGTCCCCACCAGGCCTTGTAGCCGAGAACGCTCGGCGGGGCGCCTGGCGGCGGGTACGCCTCGAGCGGCCTGCCCGCGTCCAGGGCGGCACCATCGAAATGGAACCAGTTCCGATACGGCGACGTGGCGCCGTTCTCCAGGACGTGGTGGAAGGGCCAGAAGCCGCGACCGCTGTGGTTGAACACGCCATCGAGGATCACCCGCATCCCGCGGGCGTGGGCCGCGTCGAGGAGCGTGCGCAGGGCCGCGTCGCCGCCGAGCAGTGGGTCCACGGCCAGGTAGTCGTAGGCGTGATATCGATGATTGGATGCCGACTGGAAGACGGGCGTGAGATAGAGGGCGGTCACCCCGAGGTCCTCGAGGTCGGCAAGATGCTCGACGATCCCGAGCAGGTCGCCGCCCTTGAACCCGTGGAACGTGGGCGGCGCATCCCACGGCTCGAGGGCGCCGGGCTTGGGGACCCGATCGCTGGCCGCGAACCGATCGGGGAAGATCTCGTAGAAGACGGCGTCGCGAACCCAGCCGGGTACATCCACGGTCACGTTCGGGCGGTCTCCTGTCCCATGGCTGCGTAGGGTGGCTGCCCGGCCGGGCCATGGCAAGCGCCCGCGGCTGTGGACCGGCCTCCGGTACGATGCGCACCCCATGTGGCAACGAATCCGCGAGATGCCGGGCGGCATCCGCCTGTTCCTGGTCTACGCGTTGCTGATCCTCGCCGGCATCGGTCTGAGCCTGCAATTCGTCGTCGACCAGGCCATCGCCGCGCCGGTCAGCCTGACGGGCGTCGTGGTCATGGTCCTGCTCGCGTACACGATCTTCACGACGACCCTGGTCCTCCAGCGCAAGCAGGCAGCTCGCGGACTGGCCCTTGGGCTGGCCAGCCTGACGATCCCGCTGGTGCCCTTGCTCGCGTTCAGCCAGTTGGTCATCGAGGCCGTGTTCATCGCGGCGCTCGCCGCCCTGTTGTTCCGCGGGCTGCTCAGACCGGAGGTCCGGACGTACCTGAGCGAACCGTGATCGGCCGCCGACCGCCGGCTTCCGTGTCGCCCGGACCCGGGCTTCCGCACGCGATCGGGCCGGTGGGCGGTACCCTCACCCCGCGCGGCCTCCGTCGCCGCCGGGTCCGAGCAGCATCCGGCGACCCCATCGACCGCATCTGAGGCATCCATCCGTGAGCAAACCCTCCCGCCGGCGCCAGGGGCGCCCCGGCACCACTCCGACCGGCGCCACGCCGATGCCGCCCGCCACGCCACCGGCGACGGGCTCGACATCGGGCGCCTCGTCCACTGATGCGACGGGGTCGCCGGCGTCGACGGGCCCCGCTCCTTCGTCGGGTACGGCATCACGGGCATCGGGCACGCGTCGTCCGAGCACGAGCCCGACCGGGACCGCGCGGACGGGTCGACGGACACGCTCGAGCTACCAGCAGCGCTCGTTCACGGAACGGCATCGCGGCACGATCGTGGGAATCGCCGCCATCGCCGGCGTCGCGCTGATCGGCCTGTTCTTCGTCTACTCCGCATCGCGACCGATGTTCCAGTGCACGAACATCTGGGAGCCGACGCCGACGGCGAGCCCGTTGCCCGGGGCCAGCCCCGCGCCCGGCTACGTCCAGGACGACATGGGCCGACTGCACGTCCCGGCTGGCGAGGTCGTCAAGTACACGTACTGCCCGCCCGCATCGGGCAACCACTTCTTCGCGGCCGGGATCGGCCCGATCCCCGCGCGTTTCTACGGCGTGAACGACAAGACGCTCCCGCAGGGGTGGGTCCACAACCTCGAGCACGGCGCCCTGGTCCTGCTCTATCGGGGAGACAGCGACGGCGCCACGGCGGCGGGCCAGCAGGCGCTCCGGGCATTCTTCGACGCCTTCCCGCCCAGCCCGGTCTGCAACATCACGCCGGGGACGAGCCAGGGTCCGGTCATCACGCGATTCGACGAGATGGCGACGCCGTTCGCGGCCCTCGTGTGGGGACGCGTCCTGCCACTCGAAACGCTCGACACGGCCGCGATCCTCGAGTTCTGGGACATCTGGGGTGAGCGGACGAACCCGGAGCCGCAGTGTGCCGCCCCGACCCCGACGCCGACCCCGGTGCCGAGCGGCAGCCCGTCGGCGTCGCCGAGCGCCAGCCCGTCGGCCTCGCCGAGCGGCAGCGGTTCGGCGGCGCCGAGCACGAGCCCGAGCGCCAGCGGTTCGGTGGCGCCGAGCACGAGCCCGAGCGCCAGCGCGAGCGCCTCACCGAGCGCCAGCCCGAGCTGATCCGGCGCGTCAGGCCAATCAGGAGTGGCACGCCGCCGACGAACGAGCGTGACCGGATCGCATTGCGGCACGTCGGTCCGTCGTCGTTCGATGGTTCGTCGGCACTGTGCCAACAGGAGTGGCCGTGGTGGACGTCATCGATCCACGCGCGACCGATGCATGAATCCGGCGTGGTCCCGATAGGGCACGTTTGATCGCCTGCCGTCGAGCCGCGTCCGCATCAGCCAGTCCGACCGGCGACTGCGGGGGTCGACGAGCGCGATCGCTCGCCCACCGATCGTGGCGTCGGGCTCCTCGAACAACGACGACATGCCGCTCGCCCGAATCGGAAATGCACGGTCGATCGCCGGGCGCATCAACCTGAGCTGCGATTCGACCTCCTCGCTCGCAAGCGCAAGCAACCAGGCACCCACCTGTTTCGGCCGCCATCCAAGACGACGCGCAGCCCCTCGTGCTTCGCGCGAGTACCAGTCCAATGAGCGCTCTATGGCCCCGAGGTCGTCGATCCGAGTCTTGATCTCGATGATCAGCAACGTTCCGCTCGACTCGTGGAAGGCGAGAAGATCGATCCAACCGTGGTATCGCCCGCTATCGATACGCACCTCCCGGGCGACCCGCCATCCGGCGGACTCCAGCCGCCGTTGGACGTAGCCGGAGCAGATCGCATGCGCCGCGTCACGCTGGCGTGGCCCGATGACCACGTTCGCCCGCTGGACGACGATGTCGACCTCCACGCCAAGGCCGTCGAACAGGCCGATCACGACATCGAGGCTCGCATTGGCCCTGCCACCCTCGACGGCTGCGACCATCTGTCGTGAGATGCCCGCCCTGCGCCCCAACTCGACTTGCGTCATCGCCATACGTCGACGCTCATCGCCGACCATCCTCCCGATCAAGGTGCCCAACCTGATCCGTTGTCGAGTTCGACGCCGACGCGAGCGAGGCATCCGCGAAGTCAATCAAGTCGCGCTCATCGCTCGCTTATCGGGTGATCCTCGCCACTGCAGGTGGCGGGAAATGCACGAACGAGCGTACCCATAGGTGCGGATCGACATCCGGCTCAACGTCCACGAGGAACTCGTCGAGATCGAGCCAACGGCGTTGGCCAAGCCGCGGGGCGACGCGGACCCCAGGCTCGACCTCGGCCACCGACGGCGGCATCGTCGGGTGCCGTACGGTACGCACATGCTCGCCCTGGTGAAGGCCGGGCCGGGCTCCGGTCTCGTCCTGACGGAGGTCCCGGAGCCGGTCATCGGCATCAACGACGTCCTGATCCGGGTCCAGAAGACCGGCATCTGCGGCACGGACCTCCACATCGAGGCATGGGATCCGTGGGCGCAGACGGCCATCCACCCGCCGCTGGTGGTCGGGCATGAATTCGTCGGTGACATCGTGGCGGTCGGGGCGAATGTCGTGGACTTCCACCCCGGCGACCTGGTCAGCGGCGAGGGCCACGTCGTGTGCGGCCGCTGTCGCCACTGCCTCGCCGGCCGTCGCCACCTGTGTGCCAACACGATCGGCCTCGGCGTCGGCCGGGATGGCTCGTTCGCGCAGTACGTGGCGCTCCCGATGACCAACATCTGGCACCACTGGCCCGGCGTCGACCCCGAGATCGCCGCGATCTTCGACCCGTTCGGCAACGCGGTCCACACCGCGCTCGCCTTCCCGATCCTCGGCGAGGACGTCCTCATCAGCGGGGCCGGGCCGATCGGTCTCATGGCGACCGCGGTCGTTCGCCATGCCGGCGCCCGGCACATCGTGGTGAGCGAGCCGAACGCCTATCGACGCGAGCTGGCCATGCGGATGGGCGCCACCGTCGCCGTCGACCCGACCGAACGCGACCTGCGCGAGGTCGGCGCCGGACTCGGGATGGTGGAGGGGTTCGATGTCGCGCTCGAGATGTCAGGCAGCGCGTCGGCGCTGCGTGGCGCGATCGCGGCGATGGCCCACGGCGGCGGGATCGCGCAGCTCGGCCTGCCGTCCGGAGAGGTGTCGCTCGACCTCAACGCGATCGTCTTCAAGATGCTGACCCTGCGGGGCATCTACGGTCGCGAGATGTACGAGACCTGGTACAAGATGACGGTCATGCTCCAGTCCGGGCTGGACATCCGGCCGGTCATCACCCATCGATTCGGCTTCCGGGACTTCGAGGCGGCGTTCGCGGCGGCGCGCGGCGGCGACTCGGGCAAGGTCGTCATGGACTGGGCGGCATGAGCGACACCGACACACCCCGCGGCCGCGGTCCGGCAACAAGACCAGATCCGCTCGGGTTCCTCGGCGAGGAGATCGAGGCCCTGCGTGAGCGGCACCTCTACCGTCCGCTGCGGGTGATGTCGTCCGCCCAGGGACCGATCGTCTCGGTCGACGAGCGACGGCTCATCAGCCTCTCGTCGAACGACTATCTCGGCCTGACCCACCACCCGCGCCTGCGCGAAGCCGTCCTCGGGGCGGTCCGCGAGTTCGGCGTGGGGAGCGGCGCCGTCCGGACGATCGCCGGCACGATGGCGATGCACGAGGCCCTCGAGGCCGAGCTCGCGGCATTCAAGGGGACGCCCGCCGTCCTGACGTTCCAGTCCGGGTTCTCGGCCAACACCGGCGTCATCCCGACGGTCACCGGCGAGACCGACCTGATCGTGTCGGACGAGCTCAACCACGCCTCGATCATCGACGGGATGCGCCTGTCGAAGGCGCCGCGCAAGGTCTACCCCCACGCCGATGTCGACGCCCTGCGGGCGATCCTCGGCGAGGCGCGCGAGCGTGGTCGCGACGACGCCGGCGCGCCCCATCGGCTCATCCTGGTCGTGACCGACGGCGTGTTCAGCATGGACGGCGACATCGCGCCACTCCCCGGGATCGTCGAGGCGGCCGAGGCCTTCGGGGCGGCCGTGATGGTCGACGACGCCCACGCCTCGGGCGTCCTCGGGCGCAACGGCCGCGGCACGGTCGACCACTTCGGTCTCCACGGCCGCGTCGATATCCAGGTCGGGACGCTGTCCAAGGCCGTCGGCTCGCTCGGCGGCTACGTGGCGGGCAGTCTGGCCCTGCGCGAGATCCTCACCCAGCGATCGCGGCCGTTCCTCTTCTCGACCTCCCATCCGCCCGCGGTCGTGGCCGCCTGCCGGGAGGCCATCCGGGTCATGGAGGAGGAGCCCGAGCTGCAGGAGCGGCTGTGGGCGAACACGCGGCGGTTCAAGGCCGAGCTCAACCGCCTGGGCTTCGACACCGGCCGCTCCGAGACGCCGATCACGCCGGTCATGATGGGCGACCCCGACACGGCCGGCCGATTCAGCGCGCGACTGATGGACGAAGGCATCTTCGTCCAGCCGGTCGTCTTCCCGACCGTGGCCATCGAGAAGTCCCGCTTGCGGACCATCGTCACCGCGGCCCACGCCGACACCCAGCTCGACCAGGCGCTGGCGGCCTTCGACGCGGTGGGCCACGAGCTGGGCCTGATCGCCGGGTGACCGACCGCCAGGGCCGCGATCTGCCACTCGACGCCCACCTCCATACCGACCTCTCGCACGACAGCGACGTCCCGATCGATGAGTACGCCCGTCAGGCGATCGAGCGCGGGATCGCTGAGCTCGCCATCACCGACCACGTCGACTTCAGGCCCGGGGCGCCGGCCTACTCCTACTCGACGTTCGACCAGCGCGAACGCCAGGTCCGCGAGGCCGCCGAGCGTTGGGCGCCGCAGGGCCTGGCCATCCGGTTCGGTGCGGAGCTGACGTACGAGCGCGACTTCGATGACGACATCCGCGCCCACATCCGACGCCACGCCTACGATTTCATCATCGGCTCCGTGCACATCGGCGCCGACTCACCGTACACGTCGGCCCGCGTCGCCGGCTGGGTCGCCGGTCGCTCCCTCGCCGAGATCGTCGAGCCGTATTACGTCGAAGTGGAGGCGGCCGCGCGTTCTGGCCTGTTCGACACCCTCGGCCACATCGACTTCGTGAAGCGCTTCCTCGCGCCGCACGTGACTGCCGCGCAACTCGCCAGCGCACCGGAGCTCCTGGACCCGATCCTGCGGGCGCTCGTCGAGTCGGGCACGGCCCTCGAGATCAACACCAGCGGCCTCCGCCAGCCGCCGGGCGAGTCCTATCCGTCGCCGGCCACGGTTGGGCGGTTCCGCGAACTCGGCGGTGAGCGGATCACCATCGGCACCGATTCCCACCGCGCCGAACACTTCGCCTTCGCGCTGGCGGACGGTTACGGCTACGCCGGGGCGGCTGGATTCGAGTCGCTGTGGTTTCGTCGTGGCGCGGAGCGTGCCGTGGTCCCGCTCGGCGCGACCACACCGGGCGACGACCCTTCCTGACCCGGTGCCACGCTAGGCTTCGCGACGTGACAGCACACGACTCCCTCGAGCTGTTCGTCGCGGGTGCCGGTCCCTCGTACAGCGACAAGCCCGGCGCCCTCGGTGCGGCCTACCTCGTTCGAACGGCAGATCGGTCCTCCTCGCTGTTGCTGGACCTGGGGCAGGGCGCCTTCCCGAACGTCGCCGCCGAGGTGCCCCCGGAGCGCCTCCTCGTCACGCTCGTGTCCCACCTCCACCCCGACCACTTCATCGACCTCGTCTCGTTCCGCCACTACCTGCATTGGCAACTCAGGCCACCGGGCCGCGCACGTGTCGTCGGCCCGGCCGGGCTGGGCGATCGGCTCGACGCCCTCCATGCGGAACCGGGCTTCAGCGCGGCGGCCCTCGACATCGAGGTCCTGCGACCCGGTCGACTCCAGTTCGGGCCGTTCGAGGTGGACGCGGCCAAGGTCCGGCACACCGACGACAGCTACGCGTTCCGCGTCTCGACCGGCGGCGTCGGGCTCGTCTACTCGGGGGACTGTGGGCACGCGGAGGACCTCGAACCCCTCATCCGACCGGGGGACGTCCTCCTGACCGAGGTGTCGTTCGGGCCCGGGCCGGTGCCACCCGGCGCGGCGCACCTCGATGGGCCGGCGGTCGGGGCGCTGGCGCAGCGGACCGGCGTCGGAGCCGTCCTCCTCACCCACCTCCAGATGGGGTTCGATCCGGCCGAGACGATCGCCTCGGTGGAGGCGTCGTTCGGTGGCGGGGTCTCGCTCGTGGGGCCGGGGACCAGGGTCGCCGTGGGAACCGGCACCTCGCCGACTACGATGTGACCCTGTGAGCGCCCCGCCCGAAGCCCCCGACGTCATGACCCCCATCCGGACCCAGGTCCGCGATGCGGTCCGGCGCGCCTGGGACCGGGCGGTCGCGGACGGGAGCCTGCCCCCGCTCCCGGACGACGCGCCCCGCCCCGCGGTCGAGGTCGAGCGACCCGGCGAACGCCGAGCACGGCGACTTCGCCAGCAACCTCGCGATGAAGCTCGCCCGGCCGTATCGCGATGGCGCCGCTCGCGATCGCGGACGGCGCTCGCGGCCGAGCTCGGCGCCGAGGCCGGACGACCCCGGCGCGACGCCGATCGCCTCGGCCGAGGTCGCGCCGCCCGGGTTCCTCAACCTGCGCCTCGCCGACGCCGCGCTCGAGGCGGTCGTCGCGCGCGATCCTCGCGCGACCCGGCGGCGTGGGGCGCGGTCGCCGGCCGCGACCCCGCGCGTCGGTCAACGTCGAGTTCGTGTCGGCCAACCCGACCGGGCCGCTGCACGTCGGCAACGCCGCGGGGCGCCTTCGTCGGCGACCTGCTCAGCCGGGTCCTCGAGGCGGGCGGCCAGCGGGTCACGCGCGAGTACTACTTCAACGACTCGGGCGGCCAGATCCGGAACCTCGGCGCGTCGGTCGCGGCGCTCAAGCGCGGGCGAGCCGGTCCCCGAGGACGGCTACCAGGGCGACTACGTCGACGACCTCGCGGCGGACGCTGCCGGACGACGTCTGGGCCGCGGCGACGGCGCCGGACGCCGACACCGACGGCATCGTCGGCCACTGGGCGGCCGGGCGCGTCCGCGAGGGCATCGAGGCCAGCCTCGCCGGCGCTCGGCGTCCGGTTCGACGTCTGGACGAGCGAGGCCCGGCTCCACGACGGAGGGCTGGGTCGAGCGCGCGGTCGAGCGGCTGCGCGAGCGCGGCCACGTCTACGAGCAGGACGGCGCGATCTGGTTCCGCTCGACCGCCTTCGGCGACGACAAGGACCGGGTCATCTATCCGCTCGAACGGCGAGCCGACCTACTTCGCGGCCGACATCGGCTACGTGACCGAGAAGTTCAGCCGCGGCTTCGACCACCTGATCTACATCTGGGGCGCCGACCACCACGGGACGGTCGCGCGCGTCCGGAACGCGGCCGCAGGCGATGGGCTACGACCCGGACGCGGTCCAGATGCTGCTCTACTCGTGGGTCCGCTTCGTGCGCGACGGCGAGGAGGTCTCGATGTCGCAAGCGGGCCGGCGAGTTCATCACGCTCGACGAGCTGCTCGCCGAGGTCGGCGTCGATGCGGCGCGCTGGTTCTTCGCCTCACGGGCGCCCACGTCGGCATCGACTTCGACATCGAGCTGGCCAAGAAGCAGTCGAACGAGAACCCCGTCTACTACGTCCAGTACGCGCACGCCCGGATCGCGTCGATCCTGCGCAAGGCGGCCGAGGCCGGGCTGGCGCCGGCGACCGACGTGACCGGGCTCGCTGGCGGGCGCGCCCGGAGGCGGCGCTGGCCCGGGCGGTCGCCCGCTTCCCGGAGGTCGTCGAGGACGCCGTCGCGGCCGAGGAGACGCAGGGCATCACGGCCTACGCGACCGAGCTCGCGACCACGTTCCACGCCTTCTACCGCGACGCGCGGGTCGTCGATCCGAGACCGAGCCGGAGCGGTCGGCGGCGCGGCTGGCCCTCGCGAGTGCCGCCGCAGATCACGCTCGCGAACGCCCTCGGACTGCTCGGGATCTCGGCGCCCGAGTCGATGTAGGGCCGGCCGCTCCGCGGCGACCCGCGGTCCGGTCTAGCCGGCCAGGCCCAGGGCGCCGGCGACCGTGCCGAGCGTCTCATCGTCGTCGGCGACGACGACCCAGCGCACGTTGCCGCCCGCACCGGGCGAGGACCTGTCCGGGCCCGCCGGCCTTGCCGATCGCGGTGCTCGCGGCGGTCTCGAACGGCCGCCGCGTCCTCGGGCGTGTCCCACGCGGTCTGCATCGCCAGCGCCCAGGCCCCGTCCGGCCCTTCGATGACCGCCAGGCGGTCGCCGCCCCAGCCGGCCGCCGCGTCCTCGGCCGCCGCGTCCGCCACGCCGCCCTCGCGGAGCCAGATGCCCAGCTGGAACTCGCCGAACGTGTCCTCGAGCGGCACGCTCCAGCCGGTCCCGAGATCGGTGGCCAGGTCGTCCGGGAACGTCGACCGCGACCGGCGCCTCGCCGGCCGCGTACTTCTCCGGGTGGAGGATCTGCTCGGTCGATTCCGGCATGCGTGCGTAGAAGTCATCGACGGCCGGCCAGCCCCCCGCGGCCTGGGCCGCCTGGACATAGAAGGCACCCGTCGTGTACGGGAAGAGCAGGGTCTCGCGCAGGATCGCCGGCATCGAGTCCAGGACGGCCTGCTGTTCAGCCGCCGAGGCGCCGCCCTGCATGACGCTCGCGAGCTCCTCGGGCGTCAGGTTGCCCACGAGCCAGTGCGACATCAGCACCGTCGCGTCGCCCTCGTACACGGCCTGGCGAGCCAGGATCCAGTCGCTGCGGTCGTGCACCTTCTTCGGGTCCTTGAAGGCCGCGTCGAGCGCGTCCTGCTGGTCCTTGAAGACCGTGTGATGCTGGTCCTGGAGCGCGTGGGTGTACTCGTGGGCGTAGGTGACCTTGTCCTCCGCGCTCAGCGAGCCCGTGCGCGAGACGACGTACATCTTCTTCTCGTCATCCCGGTAGAAGCCGGCCACCCCGGCGCTGAGCATGTCGAGCTGCATCTGCTTGAGGTCGGCGTCCGCGGGCAGGAGCCCGAGTGCCTTGTACAGCCGCTCGCTGGCGGCCACGTAGGCCGGCGGGCTCTCCTTGTCGAACTCCTCCGTGAGGATCTTCCGGAGCTCGGTCCTCGTCGATGATCTCGCGGCCGACCGTCGCCGTCGGCTGCAGACCTCGGATCGCCGACGACCTGGGCCTCGATCTCGTCGAAGATCGCGTCCTCGTCGATCGCGGCCGACGGACCGCTCGACGGCGCGGTCGAGCCACTGGGTGCCGTGGACGGCGCGCTCGACGGCGTGCTCGATGGCGACGGCGACGGACTCGGGTTCGATGGGCCGCAGGCGCTCGCGGCGAACGCGATGACCGACAGGACGACGAGCAGGAGACGCGGACCCATTCGGATCGGCGATCGACGGTGGTGATTCATCGGCGGATTGTCGCAGAGGTCTTCGAATCACCCCACCGTCCGATGGTCCCAGGGACGCTCCGTCCGGTCGGTCCGTGCGGGGGTCATGCGATGCGTATCGCTTTCTTAACCGCTTGCCGTCTCGTGGCTGAATCGGTCCGACGTAGCGTAGTGGTTGGACGAACCCGCAAGGTTCCATCCTCCCTCCCTCCGACCGGAGGCGCCGATTGGGCAGGCGCCTCCGGTCTTCTCTTTTCCGGAGAGCCGCCACCGGTCGCCACACATGAGCCGCGATGCAGCCGCGCTGTGTCAGAATCGGGGCGATGGAAGTCACCTGGTACGGCCGGACCTGCGTCCGCCTTCGCGGCAAGGACGCGGTCGTCGTCACCGACCCGTACCAGTCGGTCGTCGGGCCGACCGGCCGGGGGATCACCGGCGACATCGTCACCTTCAGCCATCCCGACGACACCCGGCTGCCGCGCGCGAAGGGCAAGACGTCGCGCGACGGCCACACCCTCCTGCCCTCGAGCCTGGACGACGCGTTCGTCCTCGACGGCCCGGGCGAGTACGAGGTCAAGGACGTCCTGGTCACCGGCGTGCGGACCTATCGCGACGACGCCAAGGGCGCGACCGGCGGCAAGCAGGTCGCCTTCGTCGTGGAGATCGACGGGCTGCACACGATCCACCTCGGCGACATCGGCCACGAGCTGTCCGAGGAGAAGCTCGGCGACATCGGCTCGGTCGACATCGCGCTGCGTGCCGCTCGGCGGGCGTCTGACGCCGACGCGCGCGGCGGCCCTCGTCGCCCAGCTCGACCCGAGCATCGTCGTGCCGATGCCGCTCTGCGAGGACGTGACCGACCCGAGTGCGCCGAGGCGCTGAAGAAGTTCTTCCACGAGATGGGCGCCGAGCCGACCGTCCAGCCGAAGTTGTCGGTCACCGCGACCAGCCTGCCGGCGGAGACGACCGCCGTGCTCCTCGAATCGCGCGGCAAGCAGGCCTGACGCCGGAGCCGCTCCGGTCCCGGTCCCCTCAGGCTCGGTCCAGGACGACCCGCCCGCGCTTGACGACGGTCCGTACCAGGTCGGCCGCCGGCCAGTAGGGGATCTGGTCGGTCGTCGGCACCCGCCAGATCGCGAGGTCGGCGACCTTGCCGGGCTCGAGCGACCCGATCTCGTCGTCGAGGAGCAGGGCCCGCGCGGCATTGATCGTGACCGCGGAGAGCACCTCGTCGGGGGTCATCCGCAGCCCGACACAGGCCGCGGTCATCGCCAGCGGCAGGCTCGCCGTCGGCGACGTGCCCGGATTGAAGTCCGTGCCGATCGCGACCGGGACGCCGCGGTCGATGAAGGCTCGCGCCGGGGCGTGGTGGTCCTTCATCAGGAACCACGTCGTCGCCGGCAGCAGCGTGGCCACGACCGGCCGACCGCCGGCCGCGGCCGCCGCCAGGGCCGCGATCCCGGCGTCCGACGGCGTCGCGAGGTGGTCGGCCGACGCGGCGCCGAGCTCGGCCGCGAGCTCCGCGCCACCGGACGGCGCCAGCTCGTCCGCGTGCAGGCGCGGGGTCAGCCCGTAGCCCATGGCCGCCGTCAGGATCCGCCGCGACTGGTCGGCGCTGAACACCCCCTCCTCGCAGAAGACGTCGCAGAACCGCGCCCGGCCGTGGGCCGCGACGCCGGGCAGCTGCTCCTCGATCACGGCCCGGACGTAGGCCTCGGTCCCGTCGGGCCGCGAGCGGAACTCCGGCGCGACGGCGTGGGCGCCGAGGTAGGTCGGGACGATGTCGATCGGACCCTCGCTGCCGAGCCGATGCGCCACATCGAGGAGCCGGATCTCGGTCTCGAGGTCGAGCCCGTAGCCGGACTTGGCCTCGATCGTCGTGACGCCGTGGCCGAGCATCTCGTCGAGCCAGCGCCGGCCGTGGGCGAGCAGCTCGTCGGTGGTCGCGGCGCGCGTCGCCGCCACGGTGGACAGGATGCCGCCGCCGGCGGCCAGGATCTCGAGATAGCCGGCGCCGCGCTGCCGCAGGACGAGCTCGGCCTCGCGGGTGCCGGCGAACAGCAGGTGCGTGTGCGGGTCGACGAGACCCGGCGTGACCGATCCGCCGCGGGCGTCGAGGCGGGCGAACCGGCCGAGCGGGCAGCCCGTCGGCGGCGAGCGCCGCCTCGACCGAGGAACGCGGGCCCGACGGCGGCGATGCGGCCCTCCCAGACCGCGACGACCGGGGCGCCTGGCGCGTCCGGCCCGCCCGCCTCGGCCGCCGTCAGTCGTCCGATCTCACCCTGGGTCTCGCCCGCGCGGACGCCGCCGGCGAGGGTCGCGACCTCGGCGGCGCCGACGATCAGGAGACCCGGGCGTCGGCTCGTCGGTCCGACCGCCCTTGATGACCCGGAACAGTCCGCTCATCGGTGGTGCCGCTCAGCCGGGCCGACCGGTCCGGGCGGCCTCCAGTCGCAGCTCGAGGGCCTGGAGCGGGCGAGAAGTCGCGCAGCTTGCAGGAAGGCCGCGGCGGCCGCGAGGCGGTGCTCGATCGCGTCGTCGCGCGGCGCGCCGGCGTGGTCGGCGACGGCCAGGAACGACGCCAGCGGCGCGAGCCCGATGAGCTCCGACTCGGCGAGCTCGACGCCATCCTCGGCGGCGAGCTCGCGGACCGTCTCCCACACGACCCACAGCGGCGTCGTCTCGAAGTCGAGCAGGTTCATCGACACCTGTGCCCGCCGGAGCTCCTCGATCCAGAACCCGTTGGCCTGGACCTTCGGGAGGCCACCGCCCGACTCGCGGACCCGGCGAGCGATCCGCTTGGCGAGGTCGACGTCCTCCGATGCGAGGTTGATGTTGTAGGCGATCAGGAACGGGCGCGCCCCGACCGCGACAGCTCCGGCCGACGGGTGCATCCGGGACGGCCCGAAGTCCGGCTCGCGGCCGCGCTGGTCGATCTCCGCCTTGAGTCCCTCGTACTGGCCGCGGCGGACGTCGGCCAGCTTCACCCGATCGGGGCGGAGCGCGGCGTTCGCGTACAGGTAGACCGGGAGCTCGAACCGGGATGCGATCCGTCCACCGAACGCTCGAGCGAGTTCGACGCAGTCGGCCATCGTCGTCGCGGCGAGCGGCACGAACGGGATGACGTCGACGGCCCCGATGCGCGGGTGCTCGCCGGTGTGCGTGGCCATGTCGATGTCGTGGATCGCCGCCGCGACGAGCCGTTCGAGGGCCTCCCGAACCGGACCGTCCTCGCCGGCGATCGTGAAGACGGACCGGTTGTGGCTGGCGTCGCTGGTCCGGTCGAGCAGGTGGACCTCGGGCACCGACCCGATCGCCGTCGGCCAACCGATCGACGACGTCCAGCCGCCGTCCCTCGGAGACGTTCGGAACGGACTCGATGAGCACCCGACGATGCTAAGCCTCGCGACCCGGCGACGAGACGCCGAAAAGCGCGAAGGATCGCGGGTAGACTGCCGCCGGTGACTGCCCCTCCGGTCAGCGTGCTGCGGAATCGCGACTTCGTCCGGCTCTGGACAGCCGAGACCATCAGCCAGTTCGGGACCCAGGTCAGCCTGCTCGCCATCCCGCTCGTCGCCGTCATCCTGCTGGACGCGACCCCGTTCGAGGTCGCTCTGCTCGGGACGATCGAGTTCCTTCCATTCATCCTGTTCAGCCTGCCGGCCGGCGCCTGGGTCGACCGCCTTCGGCGACGGCCCATCCTGATCATCGGCGACGTCGGTCGGGCGGTGTGTCTCGCCTCGATCCCGATCGCGTACGTGCTCGGCGGCCTGACGATCTGGCAGCTGTACCTCGTCGGGTTCATCACCGGCACGCTGACGGTCTTCTTCGACGTGGCGTACATGTCGTATCTGCCGTCGCTCGTCGATCGCGACCAGCTGGTCGACGGCAACGGCAAGCTCGAGGTGTCGCGGACCATCGCCCAGACCGCGGGTCCGGCGATCGGCGGTGGCCTGATCGGGGTCGTGACGGCCCCGATCGCCATCGTGGTCGATGCGGTCAGCTTCCTCGCGTCGGGACTCTTCGTGTTCCTGATCCGGCGCGACGAGCCGACGCCCGATCGACATGTCGACGAGCACGGTCAGCCGCGCTTGAGTCTGCGCCACGAGGTCGCCGCCGGACTCCGCTACGTGCTGGGCAACCGGTACCTGCGCGGCATCGCCGCGTCGACCGGCACGGCGAACCTGTTCGGCTCGATCGTCATGGCGACCTACATCGTGTACGTCGTCCGCGACCTCGGCCTCTCCCCGGGGGAGATCGGGATCATCTTCGGCCTCGGCAACGTCGGATCGATCGTCGGCGCCGTGGTCGCGGGCCGTTTCACGAGGCTGGTCGGCCTCGGGCCGGCCATCGTGATCGCGATGTTCCTCAGCTTCCCGGCCCTGCTCCTCATCGCGATCGCCCCGACGACGTTCCCCGCGCCGTTCCTCGTCGCGTCGGGCGTCCTGTTCGGTTTGTCCGCGGTCGTCTACAACATCAACCAGGTGAGCTTCCGCCAGGCGATCACGCCGGCGCCGATGCAGGGCCGGATGAACGCCACGATGCGGTTCATCGTCTGGGGCACGATCCCGCTCGGCCAGATCCTCGGCGGGATCATCGCGACGACCATCGGCGTGCATGAGGCGATCTGGATCGGGGCCCTGGGCAACGGCCTGGCGGTCGTGCCGCTGATCATCACCCCGGTCCGGACGCTGCGCGAGATGCCGGCGCCCGTCGACGATGGGCCGGCGGCAGGCGACCAGACGGCGGAAGCCGATGCCGAGCTCCCGCCCCTCAGTCCGATCGATCCTCCGGGACGCTGACCGCTATCTGATGAAGTGGAACCAGGCCTCGTGCACGGTGCCGTCATCGAGGGCGATGCTCAGCGTCCCGCATGTCCTGGCCTGGGCACGCACCGTCTTCCAGATGAACGCGTACGTATCCGTCCGACGCTCGTAGACCAGCGCGGGGCCGATCGTCGAGATGGCGGCCGGTGGACCGATGGGCACATGGGTCGCGCAATCCGTGCGCGTGAACGTCGGCGCGCCGTCGAGGACGCCCAGGCCCTGGTTGCCGGACAGGGTGAACGGGACCAGGACCGGCAGCGCGGCGATCCACTGATTGACTGCCGGTGGCGACACCAACGGACGCCGGAAGGCGAACGACCAGATGACCTTGACGGTCGCCTCGTCGACGGCCTGGTTGCCGAAGGCGTCGGTCGCCCGCACCCGGATCGTGCGGGTCAGCGGGGCGTTCAGCCCGGCCGCCGAGAACGACACCTGTTGGCCGCTCGCCTCGAATCCCGGGACTCCGTCGAGATCCCACGCGAACGAGACAGCCGTGCCCTCCGGGTCCAGGCCGGTGGCGGACACCGACACCGACCCGCCCTCGACGACGGAGTAGGGACCGCCAGCGTCGACCGACGGCGGGTCGTTGACCGGATCGAGGCCGACCAGGATCGGGTCGTGGTCCGAGATCCGGAACTGGTCGGGCGCGTACAGGCTCACGACCTGGGCGGCCGACTTGAACTCGGTGTTGTAGTCGAGCACGGCCGGCTCGTCGGCGTTGATGTGCCACTCGCCGACGCCGGTCACCTCCTCGACCGCGGCGGCCGAGCCGAGCGCGTAGTCGAGGTAGCCCCACTGGCCGTCGAACACGTAGGAGTACGGGTCGTCGACGGCGGCCGCGACGAGGTTCGTATAGCCCGCGTCCTCGAGCACGCCCACCGGGTCCTCGCGGGCGTAGGAGTTGAGATCGCCGACGATGACGACGTCGTCGTCGCCGGTGCCGGTCGGGTCGCCCGCGAGCCACGCGACGAGGGCGGTCGCCGCGTTCGTCCGCACGGTGTTGCAGTTGCCCTGCCCGTCGCCCGCATCGGGCTGGTCACAGGCGCTGCCCTTGCTCTTGAGGTGGTTGACGTCCACGACGAACCGGGCGCCATCGACGGTCTGGAAGGCCTGGGCCAGAGACGGCCGGCTGCGCGGAGCCGAGTCGCCACCGTTGACGAAGGCGATCGAGTCGAGGGCGGCGGTCAGGCCCACCGGTGTCACGATCGCCGGGCGGAAGATGAGCCCGACCTTGATGGCATCGGTGCCGAGGGCGTTGACGCGCCCGGCGCCCGTATCGACGTCGACGAAGGCGAACGTGCCCGGCACCGTCGCCGCGTTCAGGCGGTCGACGAGGTCGGCGATCGCGCTCGTCGGGCCGTAGCCATCGTTCTCGATCTCATTGACGCCGACCACGTCCGCATCGAGCGCGACGATGGCGGCAACGGTCTTCGCCTGCTGGCGATCGAACTCGGTGGCGTTGTTGGCTCCCCGGCAGTCGGCGGCCGGACCACCGACGCCGAAGGTGCAGCCGCTGAACGTGTTGAAGTAGTTGAGCAGGTTCATGCCAGCCACCCGGACGGAGCCGCCGACCTCGGGCGGTGCGGCGGGCCTCGCATTCGCCGGCTGGAAGTCCGGGATCGCGCCGCCGAGCGCCCCGACCGGCCGCACGCGGTAGGCGTTGCCGCTCGCGGCATTGCCGGCCCACGTGTAGGTCATGACCCCGACGATGCCGGTCGCCGTGTCACCGCCGCGCAGGGTGTTGGAGGCCGAGAGTGGGTTCCCGCCGCGACCGAAGAGGATCGGGTCGGGATTCTGGCTCTGGAGCGCGTCGTCGATGATGATCCGGTGCAGGTCGTTCTGCGCCTGCATCGCCGCGGCCGGCGCACCCGGGTCCACGATCGCGGTGGGCTGGAGGACACGTCCGTCGGCGGACAGGACGACCTGGCCGAACCGACCGAGCTGGAAGTGTTCGGTCACCGACAGTGTCTGGGGCAGGCGGACGAGCATGCCCTCGTACCGCTCGAGGAACGTCGACGACGCGGCCGGCAGCGTCACGTCCGTCGGCGCGACGCTGGCGCCGGTCCCGCACACGTCGACGGACGTCGCCGAGACCTGGGTCTGGTCCTGGAACTCGGTGGCATTGCCCGAGACGCGCACGACGTCGCCGAGGTCGACGTCGTCGTCGTTGCCGTTGAAGACGAACAGCCCGTCGGACGTGGTCGCGTCACCGTCCCCGGCGGGATCCTGGAGGTAGAACCCGCGAAGCGTCGGGGACGGGCCCTCGTAGTCGCCGACGACGACGCCCTCGGTCGTGACCGGGCCGGTGATCGCGGCAGCCGGTCCGCTGCCCTGGATGGCCGGGATGGCCGTGACGATCCCGGCACACGGGTCGGCCGCCACGACCCGGAAGCCGATCGACACGTTCGCGGCCAGTCCATCCGGCGGATCGGCGGCGTCGGTGTCGTGGACCCCGGCCGCCAGGATCGCGATGGTGCAGTCGGCGCCGCCCGGGAGTGGCGGCGTGTACGCCAGCGCGAAGGTCGTTGCCGGACCACCGGACGCTGACGCCAGGTCCGGGCCGCCGCAGGACAGGACGAGCGCACCGGCATCGATCGAGACGGACTCGCTGAAGGTGACCGAGACGGCCGCGTCGGCCGCGACGCCGGTCGCGCCGGCGGCAGGCGAGCTGGAGGCGACGAACGGTGCCGCATCTCCACCACCCTCGAAGGTCTGGCCGGTGTTCGGGGCGCCGAACGTGCTCGTCCCGGCGCCGGCCCACGTGAACGACTGGTAGGTCGACCCGCTGCCGGTCAGCTGGAGCGACGAGCCCGAGCGGCTCCGTGCCGTTCTCGCCGACGCCGATGTCCGTGCTGGCGATCCCGTTGGCCGGTCCGTTGGTCGCCGTGAAGGAACCCTCGTAGCTCAGGAACTGCACCAGCGTCGTCCCGTTGACCAGCGCGATGCCGTCGGGCGCCCCGTTCTGGATGCCGTTGAGCGGGTAGGTGATGACCGATGTCCCGATCCCGCCCTGCTGGTCCGGGATGAGACCGCTGAACGCATCGGCGTCGTACTGCAGACCGTTGGCGCCGTTGTAGAGGACGATCGACCAACCGCTCAGGTCGGTGCCGGCTGGACCGGCGATCTCGATGGCCTCGCCGGCATCGTTGCCGGTGTTGTCGTAGTGGATCTCGTTGATCCAGACCGTGGCCGGACTCTGCGTGAATGCCGACGCGGTCGCCAGCGGGAGGGCGCCGGCCAGCAAGGCCAGGGCCGTCAATGCGGCGAGCGGCGTGGCTCGACGGGATGCCTTCGGTCGAAGCACGGCGGGTCCTCCACGAGCGAAGTGGCGGCACGTCCCAGGCTGACAACGCTACCAGTCGATGCCATACCCGAACGGTCGCGGGGTGTCGGTGCATCGTAGTCTGGGACGGGGGTGTATCTGCCGTGTCAACGGCCGGTCAACCCCTCGTGACGTCTCCAGCCATCGGGACGTGGACCCCTCGCTCGACGGCGACCTCGCGGGCTCGCTCGTAGCCGGCGTCGACGTGGCGCAGGACGCCCATCGCGGGGTCCGTCGTCAGCACCCGCTCCAGCTTCTGGGCAGCCAGGTCCGTGCCGTCGGCGACGACCACCATCCCCGCGTGCTGGCTGTAGCCGATCCCGACCCCGCCGCCGTGATGGATCGACACCCATGACGCCCCGGCCGCGGTGTTCACGAGGGCGTTGAGGAGCGGCCAGTCCGCCACGGCATCCGAGCCGTCGAGCATCGCCTCGGTCTCGCGATTGGGCGACGCCACCGATCCCGCGTCGAGGTGGTCGCGCCCGATGACGATCGGGGCCGCGACCTCGCCGGTCCGGACGAGCTCGTTGAACGCGAGGCCGGCCCGCGCCCGCTCGCCGTACCCGAGCCAGCAGATCCTGGCGGGCAGGCCCTGGAACGGGACCCGCGCCCGGGCCATCTCGATCCAGCGTCGCAGGCCGACGTCCTCGGGGAAGAGGTCGAGGACGGCCTGATCCGTTCGAGCGATGTCGGCCGGGTCGCCGGAGAGCGCTGCCCAGCGGAACGGACCGCGTCCCTCGCAGAACTGCGGCCGGATGAAGGCCGGCACGAAGCCCGGATAGTCGAACGCGTCGGTCACACCGGCCTCGGCCGCCTGGGCGCGCAGGTTGTTGCCGTAGTCGAAGACCACCGCCCCGGCCCGCTGGAACGCGAGCATCGCGCGGACGTGATCGGCCATCGCCTGACGCGAGCGGCGCTGGTACTCCTCGGGCAGGCGGGCGCGCAGCTCGAGCGCGTCGGCGAGGCCGATCTCGGCCGGGACGTAGCCGCCCAGTGCGTCGTGGGCCGATGTCTGGTCGGTCACGAGGTCGAACCGCTCGCCGGTCGCGGCCCAGGCGGGCTCGATCTCCGCCGCGTTGCCGACCAGCGCGATGCTGACCGCCTCGCCGGCGACCGCAGCGGCCCTCGCCCAGGCGAGCGCCTCGGCCGGGTCGTGAGTCACACGGTCGACATAGCCGATCTCGAGCCGCCGCCGGGCCCGCGCCTCGTCGACCTCGATCACCACGCAAACGCCGTCGTTCATGGTGACCGCCAGCGGTTGCGCGCCACCCATCCCGCCGAGGCCGGCGGTGAGGGTCACCGTGCCGCGCAGCGTCCCCCCGAAATGCTGCCTCGCCGCCTCGCCGAACGTCTCGTACGTGCCCTGGAGGATGCCCTGCGTCCCGATGTAGATCCACGAGCCGGCCGTCATCTGGCCGTACATCATCAGCCCGGCCTGCTCCAGCTCGCGGAAGTGCTCCCAGGTGGCCCACTTGCCGACGAGATTCGAGTTCGCGATGAGGACCCGCGGCGCCCATTCGTGCGTGCGCAGCACGCCGACCGGCTTGCCGGATTGGACGAGGAGCGTCTCGTCGTCGGCGAGGACACGCAGTTCCCGCACGATCGCATCGAACGCGTCCCAGCTCCTGGCCGCCCGACCGGTGCCGCCATAGACGACGAGGTGGTCCGGGTCCTCGGCGACCTCCGGATCGAGGTTGTTCATGAGCATCCGGAGGGCCGCCTCCTGTGCCCAGCCGCGACAGGAGAGCTCCGGGCCGCGAGGCGCGCGGACGGGGCGGGGTCCAGACATGCTCGGAGCCTACTCCCGCAGGCCCGCGACGAGCAGGTCGCCCAGCTGCCGCTCGCCGATGGCGGTGATCGACACGAGGATGTCGTCGCCCAACGCGACGTGGTACGTCTGCGCTCCGCCATTGCAGGCGGCGACGAAGACCGTCCGCCCGGCGACCTGGCGTTGGCCCGTGGCCGCGACGCCACCGGCCGGCTCGCAGGCCGCCTGGTCGTAGGTCGACCGCCACCGGTCGTAGCTCGCGGCGTCGAACGGACCCTCACGGAGACGGACGATGCTCGCGACCGCGAGGTCGTCGCTCGCCGTGGCCACCACCCGGGCGATCGCGATGGCCGAGGCGTCCGACGCCAGGCCCGGCGACGCCGCGATGCTCGCCGATGTCTCAGCGTCCGCCTCGACCGGCAGGCCGTCGACCGTCGCGGGCAGGCGATCGAGCAAGGACAGGTCGACCGCGACGCCGCCCGACGCCGCGGCGCTCGCCGACGGGGTCGGCGCGGGTGATGACGAGGCGGCCGACGCCACCGGCGTCGGCTGGGCGCTCGGCGTCGGCGCCGCGACGGTCCCGCCCGGAACGCCTGGAACGCCGGTGCCGCCGTCGCACGCCATGAACCCGAGCGCCGCGACCAGCAGGGCGATCGCCGCCGGTGCGATCCCGCGGCCCGCCGACCGCCGGCGGCTCAGGTCAGCTCCCGCCGCATCACCGGGAACCGCTCGTCCGCGATCGCGAGGCTGAACCCGGCGGCTTCCCAGAACGCGGGCGTCGCCGCACTCGTCGCGTCGGGCCGCGCGCCGACCTCGGGGTACGACTCCACCGCCGCAAAGCCTCGCGACGCGAGGTCGTCGCAGACGGCCTGGACGAGGCGGAGCGCCAGGCCCTCCCCTCGCGCGTCCGCTGTCGTGGCGATGCAGGTGATGACCGCGGGCAGCGGCGCGGCCGGCAGCCGTGGATACAGGTCGCGTGTCTGCTGTGCCCGCGGGTACGCCGTCAGCGGACCGAACTGGCAGTACGCCACCGGGACGTCGTCGCGTTCGATGACCTTCGCATAGCAGCCGGCCACCCCGAGGCCACGCGCGAGCAACTGCAGCTTGCGCGGGGCGTCGGGCGCGACGGCGGGAGCGCGCTCGGTCGTCGGCGCGAATGGGTTCGGGACCGCCGGGCCATCGTCGTCGTCGAGGAACGGGTTGTGGGCGCCGCGGTCCAGGGCGAACGGGTTCGCGACCGACGACGCCTCGAGGTCCGCGAGGAACGGGTTGTCCGGCACCGGCCGATGGGGGCGATCCGGAGCCGGGGTCGATCGTTCCAGCCAGGCCAGCCGGGCAGCCTTCGAGCCGCGCGCCGCGTCCTCCCAGTAGTCGCACGTCCGGTGGTCGAACCCGGGGTCGGCGCACGGCGGGATCCGGCGGAATCCATCCTCATCGGCCACGTCGATGATGCGTATCGTCACCACGATTCGTGAGTCTACGGTGTGGCAAGCACCGAATGGCTGCTCGCATTTGCTACAGTCGGCTCGGGCGGCGGGTGTGCAGCCCAGTAGTCACACCTACCGAGGCGACGTGGAAGGATTCGGGGTGTCAACCAGAGCCAGCGACGCATACTCCGTGCTCGGGGTCGAACCGAGCGTGGACGATGACGCGATCCAGGCTGCCTATCGCCGGCTGGCGCGCCGGTATCACCCGGACATCGCAGGCGAGTCGGCGACCAAACGGATGATGAAGATCAACGCCGCGTTCGATCGCGTCCGCGACCCGGTCCGGCGGTCCGAGTACGACATCGAACTCGACGAGATCGACCCCATCCGTGCGGCGAAGGCACGCCGACGCCCCCATCACCACGACCCGTCGTCGCCGACCCAGGCCGAGGCCGCCCGGAAGACCGCCACGGCCTACCAGCCGGCCGACCGCCCGGTGCAGCGTGACGGGACGGGCGCCGCGGGCCGGCCACCGGGTCGACCGTCGGGCAGCGTCCTGCAGTTCGGGCGCCATGTCGGCTGGTCCATCGGGGAGATCGCCCGCGTGGACCCGGGCTACCTCGTCTGGCTGGAGGGCCGGCCGGAAGGCAAGCCGTACCTCGCCGAGATCGACGCCATCCTCCGCCGCACGGGCTTTCGGACCGACACCGACCCGGCGACGGCCAAGGCGGCAAGCCGGGGGCGCTTCGGGCGCTGATCCGGGCCCGGTTCGGTCAACCCGCGAGATCGGCGAGCGCGCCGCGGTGCACGAGGTCGAGCGCTGACGCGAGGTCCGGACCCGGCTCGCGGTCCTCGTCCAGGTGCGCGACGGCGGCGCGGACGCGCGCCCGCGCCTCGGCGACGCCGAGCCCGGGTGCCGGCGAGTCAGACGACGACAGCCGCAGGTCCAGCGCCTGCGTCGCGACCAGGAGCTCGATCGACAGGATCCGCTCGACGCCCTCGAGGACGAGCCGGGCATGGCGCGCCGAGGTCGCGCCCATCGAGACATGGTCCTCCTGGTTCGCACTGGTCGGGATCGAATCGACCGACGCAGGATGGGCCAGCACCTTGTGCTCACTGGCGAGGGCGGCGGCCGTGTACTGGTAGATCATCATCCCCGAATCGATGCCCGAACCGGCGGCCAGGAAGGGCGGCAGCCCGCCGTTGAGCCGCGGATCGACGAGGAGCGCCGTCCGGCGCTCGCTGATCGAGCCCAGCTCCGCGAGCGCGAGCTTGGCGAAGTCGAGCGCGAGAGCGATCGGCTCCCCATGGAAGTTGCCGCCGCTGATGACCCGGCCGCCGCCGGTCGCGAGCGCATCGACCGGCGCCACACCCCCGCCGGCGAAGACGAGGGGGTTGTCGGTCGCCGAGTTGAGCTCGATGTCCAGCACGCGACGGAGGTGGTCGAGGGCATCCTGCACGGCCCCGTGGACCTGTGGCACGCACCGGAGGGAGTACGGGTCCTGGACCTTGTGGACGGAATCGTGATGGCTGCGCTGGAGGTCGCTGTCGCGCAGCAGGTGCCGGAGCTGCGCGGCGACCGCGACCTGGCCCGGGTGCGGTCGCGCGAGCTGGTAGGCGGCGGCGAAGGCCACCTCCGTCCCGAGCAGGGCCTCGACGCTCATCGCAGCCGCGACCGACGCGGTCCGCACGAGCCGGTCGGCGTCGGCGAGCAGGAGCGCCCCGATGGCGCCCATCAGCTGCGTGCCGTTGAGGAGCGCGAGGCCCTCCTTCGGACCGAGCTCCAACGGTTCGAGGCCGGCCTCCCGCAGCGCCTGGCCGGCCGGCACGACCGTGCCCCCGACCTCGACCTCGCCGCGCCCGATGAGGGGCAGCGCCAGGTGCGCAAGGGGCGCGAGATCGCCGGACGCCCCGACGCTGCCCTGTTCGGGCACCACCGGGTGGATCCCGTGGTCGAGCAACGCGAGGAGACGGTCGACGATCACCGGCCGGCACCCGCTGTGGCCGAGCGCAAGGGTGTTGGCCCGCAGCAGGAGCATCGCCCGGACGACCTCACGAGGAAACGGTCGCCCGACGCCGGCCGCATGGCTCATCAGCAGCCGGCGCTGGAGCTCCCCTGATCGCTCCGGGTCGACGAACGTCGTCGCGAGGTCGCCGAAGCCGGTCGTGACCCCGTAGACGACGGCGCCCTCGGCGACCAGGGACTCGATGACGCCGCGAGCCTCCTGCATCCGCTCCCGGGCGTGGACGTCGAGGGCGACGGGCGACCCGTCGCGCGCCACGGCTTCGACGTCGGCGATCGTCAGGTCCGCGCCCGTCAGGACGACAGTGGCTGCTGCACGTCGGTCCGGGTAGTAGTGCGGGACATCCGGGTCACTCACTGGTCCGAGGATAGTCGGCTATGCTGCCGGCCGTGTTCGACTTCCTCAACGGTCCGGTCCGGGAGCTGGTCACCCAGATCTACGACAGCGTCGGTTACCTCGGCGTCGCGCTGTGGGTGGCCATCGAGAGCGTCATCATCCCGATCCCCTCCGAGATCGTGCTGCCGTTCGCCGGGTTCCTGGTGGGCGAGGGGGTGGCCATCGAACCGATCACCGGCGCCGCCTGGAACTACTGGCTGGTCGTGCTTGCCGGGACCATCGGGGCGACGGTCGGGGCGCTCATCGCCTACGGCATCGGGGCCTGGGGCGGCCGCCCCATCATCGAGCGATGGGGCCGCTACCTCGGGATCACGACGAGCGACCTCGATCGCGCCGACCAGTTCTTCGCGCGGCACGGCCAGGCGGCCAGCTTCTTCGGCCGGATGATCCCGATCATCCGCTCCCTGGTGTCGTTCGCCGCCGGCGTGGCCCGGATGCCACTCGGGCGCTTCACGATCTTCACGTTCCTCGGCTCGCTCCCATGGACCGCGGCGCTCGTGTTCGCCGGTGTCGCCCTCGGAGCGAACTGGGAGACGATCGGCGCCTGGCTCAAGCGCTTCGAATACGCGGTCCTGGCCGTGCTCCTCATCGTCGTGGTCGGCTGGATCTGGTTCCGCATCGTCAAGCCACGGCGGGCCGCTCGCGCAGGTACGTGACGCCCACTCAGGAGCGCTGTTCCTCCGGCGGCTTCAGGGATCTGAAGTCCCGGTAGAGCAGCAGGTCGTACAGGATCTTCAGCCCGCCGGCCAGGTAGAACGGCAGCGCGACGTAGCCGGCGCTCGCAAGCAGCACGGACGAGATCGTCGGCGAGAGTGCCGCTCCGGTCGTCCGGGCGATGCCGGTGACACCGGCCGCCGCGGATCGCTCGTCGGGGTCGACGACCGCGAGCACGTACGACTGGCGTGTCGGCACGTCCATCTGGCTCAGGCTGAACCGGAGCAGGAGGACGGCGATCGCGAGCGGCAGGGTCGGCATGAGCGGCACGAGGATCAGCAGCACGTTCGATGGAAGGTGCGTGAAGACCATCGTGTTGATCAGGCCGAACCGCGCCGCGATCCTCGCCGCGGAGAGCGACGACACTGCGGCCAGCAGGTTGGCAGCGAAGAAGATGCCGCCAAGGACCGCGGGCTCGACGCCGAACTGGATGTGGAACCAGTACGCCATCAGGCTCTGCGGGATGAACCCGCCCCCGAACGCGTCGATCGAGAAGAGGACCGACAGGCGCAGGACGATGCCCCTGGATCGACCGAGTCCGAGGCGCCGGCGGATCCCGTCGTCGCTCGTCGCCGCGGGCGGGGCTTCGATCCCATTGCCGAGCCGCCAGAACCCGATGGCCATCGCGACGCCGATGACCGCGTACCCGACGACGATCGCCCGATAGGCCTCGACCGGCGCCAGCCCACGACCCAGGAGCGCCTGGCTGAGCAGGCCCGAGGCCAGGGCGCCGGTGGCCGTGGCGACGTACCCGACGAGGTTGTACCAGGCGAATGTCGCCGTCCGCCGGGTGTCGGGGACGGTCTGCGACAACGCGGCCGACTCGATCGCGAGGAACGGCCCGACCTCGTTCCCGGTCGGCGAGAGGACCCCGATCGTGGCCGCGAGGATGAGCAGCGGCACCCAGTCGGTGAGCACGAACGCCAGCCCGGCCACGACCATCAGGATGGCCCCGGCCACCAGGACCCGGCGGCGACCGATGCGGTCCGCGTGGGTCGTCAGCCAGAGCGAGATCAGCGTGTCGCCGACGAGGGTCAGCGTCAGGACGAGCCCGACGGTCAGCGCATCGAGGCCGAGAGCGACCAGGTAGAGGACCAGGACGACCGCGAGGAACCCGTACGCGAACATCCGCAGGGTCCGCATCGCGAAGAGCAGGCGGCCGTCGCGGTCGAGCCCGCGCAGGCTCGCGACGAGTCCCGGGTCGGGTCCTCCGGCTGGGATGGCCATCAAGCCCGAGTCTACGAGGCGCAACACCCCGAGGACCGGTCTGCGAGAATGCCGCCGGAGGTACCGATCCGACGATGAGCGCCGACGCGCACGACACCGACGCCCCCGGTCACGCCGGGGCGGTCGAGCATCACCTTCCCGACGATCATGGCGACGACCACGGGCACGACGATCACGCGCATCCCGAGGAGTCCCTCGGCCCGATCGACGTCGCGGCCTGGGGTGCGGGCGTCGCCGGGGTCGCGATCGGCGTCGTCATCGCCGCATGCTTCGCCCTCGCGACCGGGGCGTTGGCCGTCTGAGGCTCGGGCCGGCGATGCCTTGGGCCAGCCCGCACACGGAACACCGGGTGTCGCCCGGGCGTCATCCGGTCGTGCGCACCCGATCGCTGGTCCTTGTCCTCGCGATGACCCTGGGCTTCGCCATCGTGTCGTTGGTGGCGCCCCCGCCGACCGTGGCCTGTTCGTGTATGCAGTCGTTCCAGCCCATGCTGGAAGCGAAGGCGGACCCGACGCTCTCGGTGTTCACCGGGACGGCTGGAGCGAATGAGGCGCAGGGCGTGGCCGTCCGGCTCACGCGCTGGTTCCGGGGGGCGATCCCACCGTCCGGCGTCGCCGTCCTCGATCCGGCCGGGTTCGTGGACCCGATGGGCGGCATGTGTGGGACCACCGCGCCCACGAACGGCACCGAGTGGATCTTCGCGACCGGTCGGAACGCCATCGGACGGTACGACGTGTCCCTGTGCACGACGCACGCTCCCCTTGACTCGGACCTCGGCCGCGAGCTGCTGGCCGAGGCGGTGGCCGTGTTCGGGCCACCGGTGATCCCCGAGCCGCCGCCGGCCGAGCTCGATCCGCTCCCGGATGTCGGCTCGATCGTGCTGATCGGCCTGGCGCTCGTCGGCGCCGTCGGACTGGCTCTACTGTTCGGTCTCGCGAGGCGGGGGCACGACAAAACCTAGAACAGGCCGACGACGTTCCCGTCGGCATCGATGTCGATGTTTTCGCCGCCCGGCTTCGATGGCAGGCCCGGCATCGTCCGCATCTCCCCGCACAGCGGGGTGATGAAGCCGGCGCCGGCCGACAGCCGAATCTCGCGGATCGGCACGGTGAACCCGGTCGGGCGTCCCTTCAGGTTCGCGTCGTGGCTGAGCGAGTACTGGGTCTTCGCCATGCAGATCGGCAGCTGGCCGTAACCGAGGGCCTCGAACTGCCGGAGCGACCGGTGGGCCGCGGGCAGGTACTCCACGCCATCACCGCCGTAGATCTTCGTGACGATCGTCTCGATCTTGTCGGCCAGCGGAAGCTCGTCGGGATAGAGCAGCTTGAAGCCGCCGCCACCGGCTTCGGCCGCGGCCCACACCGCCTCGGCGAGGGCCGTGGCGCCTGCCCCACCATCGGCGAAATGGGTGGCCACGACCGCGTCCCGCGCACCCGCGGCCCAGGCCACCTCGCGGATGGCCGCGACCTCCGCCGGCGTATCGGTGGGGAATGCGTTGATCGCCACGACCGCCGGGATGCCGAAGATCGTGACGTTCTCGATCTGTTTGGTGAGGTTCGCGGCGCCGGCCCGGACCGCATCCACGTTCTCTGCGAGCAGGGCCGGATCGAGTGGTTTGCCGGCCACGATCTTGCCGACCCCGCCGTGCATCTTGAGCGCCCGGACCGTGGCGACCACCACGGCCGCATCAGGGGCGAGGCCGGACGCCCGGCACTTGATGTCGAAGAACTTCTCGGCGCCCATGTCCGCCCCGAACCCGGCCTCGGTGCAGACGATGTCGTTGGTCACGAGCGCGAGGCGGTCGGCGATGATCGAGTTGTTGCCGTGCGCGATGTTGGCGAACGGCCCGGCGTGGACGAAGGCGGGGCCGCCCTCCAGCGTCTGCAGCAGGTTCGGCTTGATCGCATCGCGCAGCAGGACGGTCATCGCGCCGGCCACGCCGACGTCCTCGGCGGTCACGGGCGAGCCGTCGGTCCGCGTCGCGAGGACGATCCGGCCGAGCCGCGCGCGCAGGTCCTGGAGGTCGGTCGCCAGCGCGAGGACGGCCATGACCTCGGAACCGACCGTGATGACGAACTCGGTCTCGCGTGGGATCCCGTCCGCGCGTCCGCCGAGGCCGATGATGACGTGGCGCAGCGCCCGGTCGCTGATGTCGACGACCCGCGGCCAGAGGACGCCGTGGGGATCGATGCCCAGCGGGTTCTTGTGGTGGAGGCTGTTGTCGACGAAGGCGCCGGCAAGATTGTGGGCGGCCCCGATGGCGTGAACATCGCCCGTCAGGTGGAGGTTGAAATCCTCCATCGGGATGACCTGGCTGTAGCCGCCACCCGCCGCTCCTCCCTTGATGCCGAAGACCGGCCCGAGCGATGGCTGGCGGATGTTGACCGACGCTTTCCGGCCGATCCTGTTGAGACCCTGGGCCAGCCCGACCGTGGTGGTCGACTTGCCTTCGCCGAGCGGCGTCGGCGTGATCGCGGTGACCACGACGTACTTGCCGCGCGGACGTTCCGCCTCCAATCGGGTGATGGCCTCGAGGGTCACCTTGGCCTTGGTCGGCCCGTAGAGCTCGAGCTCGTCGTCCCGGATCCCCAATTCCGCGGCCAGCTCGACGATCGGTCGTGGCCGCACGGATCGGGCGATCTCGAGATCGGACGGCATGCTCATCGGTCGCCCCCGGACAGCACCGGCCGTGATGGGGACGCCGGTCCGTCGAGGGCCCCGGCGCGGTCGGCCGGCGCCTGCCGCTCGGCGGCCCGGACGAGGTGTGTCAGCAGGATCGCGTTGGTCAGGGGTCCGACGCCGCCCGGGACAGGGGTGATGGCCGACGCGACCTCGACCGCCGACGCGAAGTCGACGTCGCCGACGATCCGGCCATCGACGACGTTGATCCCGACATCGACGACGACCGCGCCCGGCTTGAGCATCGCCCCGGTCACGAGCCCTGGATGACCGGCCGCGACGACGACGATGTCCGCCCGGGCGACGTGACCGGGGAGGTCTCGGGTCCGCGAGTGGCACACCGTGACGGTCGCGTCCTCCTTCACGAGCAGGAACGCGGCGGGCATGCCGACGACCGCCGACCGGCCGATGATCGTCGCGTCCTGGCCCTCGATCCGGATGCCCGATCGGCGCAGGATCTCGACGGCGGCGTGGGCCGTCGCCGGCAGGAACCCGTCGTAGCCGAGACGCAGGAGGCCGGCATTGAGCGGATGGATCCCGTCGATGTCCTTGGCCGGATCGATCGCATCGATGACCGCCCGCAGGCGGATGGTCGGTGGCAGCGGCATCTGGACGATGACCCCGTCGACGGTCGGGTCGTCGTTGAGGTCACGGACCGTCGCGGTGACCCGGGCCTCGGTGGCCTCGCCTGCCAGCTCGACGAACCCGGCATCGATCCCGACCTTCGCGCAGCCGCGCAGGATGCGTTCGAGGTACACCATCGAGGGCGCGTCCTTGCCGACGATGACGACGCGCAAGCCCGGCGGACGGCCACGGGTGGTCCGGAACCGCGCGACGTCCTCGGCGACGGCGACTCGGATCTCATCCGCGATCGGACCACCCTCGAGGAGCCGGGCACCGCCCGAGTCGGACACGCTCAGTCCCGTCCGGGCGCCGGGATCGGGTCGCGCGCCTCGCCGCTGCCCACCGCTTCCCGGGCGGCCGCCGCGATGCGCTCGACCTCGTGGATGAGTTCGTCGACGCGGGCCGTCATCTCGCCGTCGAACTCCGGGTCGCCGACCGAGGGCAGGTTGATGAGCACGTTCGCGGCCGCCCCGTGTGCGCCGGCCTCCGCGAGCAGGGTCGCCACGGCCAGGTCGCTTGCGGCGTTGACGTTGCTCCGCCCGGCCAGGGCCTCGGCGACCTCGATCACGGCCAGGCAGGCCTCGACGCAGTCGAGCGGGATCTCGGAGGCCTCGCGCGCCGCCGCCCGCATCGCCGCATCGCGTGCCTCCTGCTGTGTCTCGGTGTCGCGAGGCAGTTTCCTGGCCGCCGCGAACCGGGCGTACGACGCGGCGTCGTCATCGGCGAGTGTCAGCAGGCGATCGACCAGGTCGCCGCCCGTTTCGGCGGCCCAGGCCAGGAGATCGGCATGGGCCGCGTACTTCGGACGGTCCTGGGAGAGCGCGGCGACCATCGCCACGAGGCCGGCTCCCAGGCTGGCCGCCACGGCGGACGCACTGCCACCGCCGGGCACCGGTTCGGACGAGGCGAGACGCGCGACGAACGCATCGACGGTCAGATCGCGGAAGCGATCGGACGGGGAGGATTGCACGCCACGATTGTAGGTACGCAGGAGGCGTTGCGGCGGAGGGAGTGCACCCTGCACGACCGCGACGGACGGCACATGCCGTCAGGTGTCGGAGACGGGGCGGGAGCGGTACCGGCGCACCCGCCCCGCGACCGACGGTGGACCGACCCGGAGGGGAGGGCTGCCGGTCGGTCCGGAGCGTTCGAGCGTCAGGCCGCCAGGCGGATCGCCTCGTCCAGGCCCGTCACGGTCCATCGCCGCGACCGGTGGTGATAGGTCAGCGACAGCCGGGCTCGGGGCGTCTCGACCTCGAACAACGTGCGCGGGCCGGTGATCACCGGATAGGCGGCGGCCTCCTCGCGGACGACGCTCAGACGGGTGACCGGCAGGCGCGTGGCGCCCCAGGTGACCTCGCGCGGTCGTCCGTCGAACCAACCGGTCCGAACGTGGACCTGGACCGGATCGACACGGGTGAATGCCATCGGATGGCTCCTTCTCGGGGGCAGTTCGCTGGGTCCTGTGTCGTCCGGGGCACGCGTCCGACAGAACGTCTGTTCGATTACGACGCGAGACTAGACCGAACAGGTGTTCGATGTCAAGGCTCGTCGTCGGGAATGTCGTCGGCATCCGTGACAGCTCGGGTGTCACGGCCGTCCGGATCGAGTTCGGGGACGTCCGGATCGCTCGGGACGCCGCGGGCGCGCCGGTCCAGCGGATTGCGCGGATCCCGCTCGAACGGCGCAGGCAGCCCGGCACCCAACAGACGAGCGCGGGTGACCGCGTCGTCGCCGTAGCGCCGGCGGACGGCATCGGCCGCGGCCGTGGCCCGCCGCCGGCGGGGATCCTCGTCGCTGAACATCGAGAGCTGTTCCCGGTCCCCCAGGTTCGACGCGGTCACGCCCAGCAGCCGAACCCGGATCCCGCGCACTTCCGGGCGAGCCAGCTCGAGCGCCGCCCGGTAGATCGGCTCGGTCATGTCGGTCGGCTCGGCCAGCGTGCGTTGCCGGGTGATCGTCCGGAACGACGAGTCGCGGATCTTGACGGCCACGGTGCCGGCCCGGACCCCGGCGGAACGCAATCGTGCGGCGACGCCGTCGGCCATCCCGAGCAGGGTCCGCTCGATCGTGTCGCGGTCGTTGGTGTCGACGTCGAACGTGTGCTCGTGGCCGACCGACTTCGCCGGGTCGCCGTCATGGACCGGATCGGCGTCGAAGCCGCGAGCACGTCCGACGAGGGACGCTCCGAACTTGCCGAACCGGCGGACGACGACGTCCTCCGGAAGCGCCGCGAGATCGCCGATCGTTCGGACCCCGTAGTCGGCCAGGGCGAGGCCGGTTCGCTCGCCGACGCCCCACAACCGTGAGATTGGGAGTGGCGCGAGGAAGGCCGCCTCCTCACCCGGCGGCACGACGACCAGACCGTCTGGCTTGCGAAGGTCGGACGCGACCTTGGCCACGAGCTTCGTCGTCGCGACACCGACCGACACGGTCAACCCGACGTCGGCACGCACCTCGTCCTTGATCCGGCGCGCGATCGTCGGACCGTCGCCGAAGAGGTTCGCCGTCGCCGTCACGTCGAGGAACGCCTCGTCGATCGAGATCGGTTCGACGAGCGGCGTGAACCGGCGAAGGACGGCCATCACGTCACGGCTGGCCTGTTGGTACCGCCGGCCGTCGACCGGCACGAACACCCCATCGGGACAGCGTCGGCCGGCCTCGCGCAGCGACATCGCCGAGTGGACCCCGAACCGCCGTGCCTCATAGCTGGCCGCCGACACCACGCCCCGCTGGTCGGGCCCGCCACCACCGACGATGACCGGGCCGGCCGCGGAGCTCCGGGTGGTCGCGCTGCTCGACGGACGCGAAGAACGCGTCGAGGTCGACGTGGAGGATCGTCCGGTCGGGCACGCTCGCTATCATCGACCCGCTGTGGAAGCCTCTGCCGGCGGGGTCGCGGGGCGTGGTGTCGCCGCCCTCGCCATCGCCCTGATCGGCGGGGCCGTCGTCGCGTGGGCGGTGCCCGTCGCGTCCATCGTCCTCGTGTGGCCGATCCTGTTCGCCGTCCCGGGCTGGGTCATCGTCCGGCGTGTCGTGCCGGACCTGCCGGCCCCGGGCCAGGTCGGCGTGGCCGTCGTCGTGAGCGCGTACCTGTCGGCCCACGTGGTCGATCTCGTCGCGCGCGTCGGCGGGTTCGATCGGCCGTCGATCCTCGTCGCCACCGTGTTGATCGTGCTGGGCACGGTGGCCATGGCCGCGATCCGGCATCCGTGGCTGGCACCCGTCGGGCGCCCATCACTCGGCGGGATGCGCGCGACGATCCGCACTGACGCCGCCGCCTGGCTGATCGCCGCCGGATTCGGCCTGCTCGTCGCGGTCGTGCTGTTCGCGAACGGCTGGCGCGAGACGCCCGACGGTTGGGTGTCGGGCGGCTGGAACTGGAGCGACCTGCTGGTCCACGTCGCGATCGGCGCGAGCATCGTGCACGGGAACTTCCCGCCGGAGGTCCCCTATTTCGCCGGGACGCCGCTGACGTATCACTGGTTCGCCGACCTCCACGGGGCGATCGCGGCGAGCGTGGCGGGCATCGACCTGATCGCGGTCTACTTCGCGACGAGCGCGGTCTTCGCCTCGGTCATGGCGCTCCTCGTCTGGACCCTGGCGTTGCGCGTGACCGGCGACCGCCGGGTCGCTGCGATCGCCGCCATCCTGGCCTGCCTTGGCGGCGGGATGGGCTGGATGCGCCTCGTCGGTGACGTGCTGGCGGGCAACCCCGACGTCGCGGGGCTCCTGGCCCAGTACCCGTACGACAACAGCTGGGAGGACGGCTGGCCGTTCTTCCGGATCGCATCGGTGCTAGGCACGGCCTTCCTGCCCCATCGCGCCTCGACGCTCGGACTCCCGGGGCTGGTCGCCGCGGTGCTGCTGGTGATCGCGTGCCTCGGACGGCGGCCCGCCGGCGTGCTCCTGGCTGGCCTCATCGCGGCGCTCCTGGCGCCATTCCAGTTCTATGCGTTCCCGGCGACCTACCTGATCGTCGGCCTGTATGTCGTGACGACCGGCGCCTGGCGGGCTCCGACGGCTCGCCGGGACGCGGCCCTCTTCCTCGGGCCGCTGATCCTGGCCGTCCCGTTCATCGCGGAAGCGGTCTTCCAGCAGAGCCAGGCCGGCGCGTTCCGGTTCACCGCGGGCTGGAGCGAGGCGCGCTTCGGCCAGGGTCCACTGGCCGTCGTGTTCTTCTACGCGACGAACCTCGGGATCCCCTTCGCGCTGGCGCTCGTCGCGGCCCTGGCGGCCCGCGGGCTGCCGGGCCGCCGGTTCCTCGTCGCGTGGCTCGTCGCGCTCTTCGTGATCCCCAACGTCATCGTTCTCAGCGCGGTCGACTTCGACATGAACAAGTACTTCCAGATGATGTGGATCCCGGTCGCGATCCTGGCCGCCTGGCTCATCCGGCGCTGGCCGCGTCCCGTCATCGCCGCAGTGCTCGTTGCGTGCTCGATCTCGCCGGCACTCATCGCGGTGTGGCACGCCACCAGCAGTCCGGTGACGATGTCGCTGGCACAGGAGCGAGCGGCTCGCTGGATCGAGACCAACACGCCCGATCGAAGCGTGTTCCTCACCGACGCGTTCATCAACAGCCCGGTCGACCTCGCCGGACGGATGCGGATCACGACCTTCGGGCCGTACGTGTCGAACCTCGGCTACGACCCGGGACCGCGTGAAGCGGACATCGACGCGGCCTACTGCGACGGCCCGGAGGCCGCCGCCGGGATCATGGAGCGGTACGGGGCGACGTACGTGCTGTCGAGCGGCGGGGCGCTCGAATGCGACGACCTGGACCCGACCGATTTCGACTCGAGCGAGCGATTCGTGCCCGTTTTCGAGGACGAGGGCGTGCGCGTCTGGCGGTTGGACCCGCCCTGATCAGCCCTTCGGCTCGACGATGATCGTGACCTCGGGCGTCATGCCCGAGTAGACCTTGACGGCCACCTTGTACGTCCCGAGCGACTTGAGCGGCTCCTCGAGGTCGATCTTGTGGCGATCGATCTCGATGCCGCGACGGGCGAGCGCGTCGGCGATGTCCTTGGAGGTGATCGAGCCGTAGAGCTTGCCGCCCTCGCCGACCTTCACGCCCATCGTCAGCGTCGTGCTGCCGATCCGGGTCGCGGCGATCTCGGCGTCTTCACGCTCGCGCTTGCGCTTGTCCTCGCGGCTCGCCACGTCGTGCTGCCACGCGCGATAGGCGCCGCCGGCCGCGGGCACGGCCAGCCGCTGCGGGATCAGGAAGTTCGTGGCGAACCCGTCGGCCACCGACTTCATCTCTCCGCTCTTCCCGAGCTTGTCCACGTCACTTGTCAGGATGACCTTCACGCGATGGGATCCTCCCTGGAGATCCAGGACCGCACGCGCGGTCCCAGACCGAATTGCTTCATGGTGTCCCCGGCGGATGCGATGACCGTCGGGATCCGGCGGATGCTCCGCCGGACGGCGCTCGGCGTCAAGCGCCGGATCTGCGCGATGTCGCGCTCGAATTCGCTCCGCGGGATGCCGAGCTCGTCGAGCTTCTCGCGGAGCAGGTCCTCGGGCGCCCCGTCGATGAAGAGATCGACCGCCAGGACCACGACGACGAGGTCGTCGAGGCCGCCGATGATCGGGACGTTGTCGGGGATCAGGTCCTTGCCAAGGACGAGGTAGCCAGCTGCGCCGGCCAGCACGGCCTTTCGGGCAGCCGGCATGCGGTCGTCCATGGCGAGTGCGGTGACCAGGCGGGCGTACATCGGGATGCGGCTCGCGACCGGCAGGAAGGCCATGAGCGACAGGGCGCGGCCGAAGGTCATGCCGGCGACGCTGGCCCGACCCGAGCCCTTCGCCTTCGAACTGCCGTTCGAGCCGCCCTTTGCCATCCCGGTCCTTCTCCTCGATCGTGGTGCCCGCACGCGGGAGCCGGAGTCTACCAGCGTTCGACCGCGCCACAGGATAGGCGTCGTCCGTGCCCGGCTTGACATCGAACGTCCGTTCGGTATGATGGGCGGCAAGGAGGCGCGAGTGACCAAACACGACGCCGAGCGCAAGGTCAAGATCCTCGACTTCATCGCGGCGACGCTGCGCGCCCGGGGCTATCCGCCGTCGGTTCGCGAGATCGCCCGTGCGGTCGGTCTTGCCTCCACATCGGCCGTCCACCATCACCTCCAGATCCTCGAGCGCGAGGGCTACCTGGAGCGAGGGGCGGCACAGTCGCGCGCGATCCGATTGACACCCACGGCGGCCATCCGCCTAGGGCTCTCGAGCGAGCTCGTCCCACAGGCCACGTCGGCCGACTCACGCGTGCTGCCGGTGATCGGCGAGATCGCCGCCGGCGGTCCCATCGAGGCCTATCAGGACGCGTCCGAGACGATGGCCGTGCCGGACCTGCTGGCCCCCAGCGGCGACGCGTACGTCCTCAAGGTCCGCGGCGACTCGATGATCGAGGCCCACATCGCGGACGGCGACTTCGTCCTCATCCGGCCCCAGACCACGGCCCGCAACGGCGACATCGTCGTCGCCCAGGTCGAGGAGAACGCGGTCACCCTCAAGCGCTTCTTCAAGGAGAAGGACAAGATCCGACTCCAGCCGGCCAACCCGGCCTACCCCGCCCAGTTCTATGACGATGTCCGCATCCAAGGCAAGCTCATCGGCGTCATCCGCAAGCTCGACTAGCGGCGGCTAGGGCGGCCCAGCGCTGCGTTGCCAGCCTCCGCCGTTCGCTCACGCACGTTCAGTGCGCTCGCTCACGTACTCGCCAGGCGCATTGCTCTGAACCGCCCTAGCCGCCAATTCTCAGTTCAGGTCTCGTCCACAGCGTTTCCACACCGACCGACGCGTGGTGATGACTTCGTGGACGGAGTTGGGGGATAAGGCCCTTCTTGTTGCGGCGCCCGGGCGTGACAGTGGAGGTGTCACGACCCGACGTCACGCTGGGAGCCCATGATCGACCGCCTGCCGCCCCAGAGTCTCGAGGCCGAGCAGTCGGTCCTGGGCGCCATCCTCATCGATCGCGACGCGGTCATCGAGGTGGCCGAGTTCCTCCGCGCCGAGGACTTCTACCGCCAGGCCAACGGGCGGATCTACGCGGCCATCCTCGACCTCTTCGAGCGGCGCGAGCCCATCGACATCGTGACCGTCGCCGAGGCGCTCGAACGGCGTGAGGAGCTCGACGCGATCGGCGGGCGTGCCTATCTCTCGAGCCTGTCGAACGAGACGCCCACTGCCGTCCACGCCGCCCAGTACGCCCGGATCGTCGAGCGCAAGGCCGTGCTCCGCAACCTCATCGGGGCGGCCGGCCGGATCGCCGGTATCGGCTACGAGGACCCCGCCGAGATCAGCGAGGCGATCGATCGCGCCGAAGCCGAGCTGTTCGCGGTCAGCCAGAAGCGGGTCGACGTCGGGTTCAGCGCCCTGAAGGCCCTCCTCCACGACGCCTACGACCGCCTGGACTACCTCCACGCCCATCGCGGCGAGATCAGTGGCGTCCGCACCGGCTTCACGGACCTCGACACGCTGACGACAGGCCTGCAGAAGAGCGACCTGATCGTCCTCGCGGCTCGACCGTCGGTCGGCAAGACGAGCCTCGCCCTCAACATCGCCGAGTACGCGGCGGTGAAGGAGCGACGGAGCGTCGGAGTGTTCAGCCTCGAGATGAGCAAGGAGCAGCTCGTCCTGCGCCTGCTCTCGAGCGTCGCCAACATCGACTCGCAGCGCCTCCGGACCGGCTTCCTCGAGGAGCTCGACTTCGCCCGGATCGCGCCGGCCATGAACGCCCTCTCCGAAGCGCCCATGTACATCGATGACACGCCGAACATCACGGCGATGGAGTTGCGCACGAAGGCGCGCCGCCTCCAGGCGGAGGCGGGCCTGGACCTCGTCATCGTCGACTACCTCCAGCTGATGCAGGCGACCACCACGAACCGCGACGCGAACCGCGTCCAGGAAGTCTCCGAGATCTCGCGCGGGCTCAAGGCCCTCGCGCGCGAGCTCAATGTGCCGGTCATCGCGCTCTCGCAGCTCTCGCGTCAGCCGGAGATGCGCGAGTCGAAGGAGCCGCGGCTCTCGGACCTGCGCGAGTCGGGCGCCATCGAGCAGGACGCCGACCTCGTCATGTTCCTGTGGCGCGACAAGGACCGCTCCGACGACCAGGACGCGGACGGCGAGGTCATCAAGCTCAAGCTCGCGAAGCACCGCAACGGACCCACCGGCGAGGTGGACCTGTGGTTCAAGAAGCGCCAGACGCGCTTCGTCAGCTACGCCGGCGAACGCTTCGCCGAGGCCGGCTGATCGCCACCGACGCGCCGTCGTCAGCCCCGGTCAGCCCTCGTATTCGAAGCCGATCTTGACCTCGACGCGGTACTCGACGATCTCGCCGTTCTCGACGACCGCGCTCGACTTCACGACCTCGACCGTCTGGATGTTGCGGACGGTCTTCGACGCCGTGGCCACGGCCTGCCGAGCCGCGTCGCTCCACGACTTCGGGCTGGTCCCGACCATCTCCCGGATGATGATCACGCCCACGGTCGGCACCTCCCGCTCCTGCCACGGCCGTCGTCAGGCGCCATTCGCGGCGCGGCCGCTGACCGCGCCATGATGCCACGAGGCCGACCCGTTGCCGGGTCGGCCGTGGGTCGCTCGGATCGGATGCGAGCCGCTCCCGGGCTAGACGCCCGCCGTGACCGACAGCGTGCCGGCCCGGACCTTGTCGAAACACGAACTGCAGTAGACAGGGCGGTCGTTCCGTGGCGCGAATGGGACGATGGCCTGGCCCCCGCAGGCCCCGCAGATCGCGGCGTGGAACTCGCGCGGGCCCTCGTTCGAGCGAGCCCGCTTGGCGGCGGCCCGGCACGATGGGCATCGTTGCGGGTCGTTCGTCAGCCCCTTGCTGGCGTAGAAGGCCTGTTCGCCCGCCGAGAACGTGAATTCCTCGGCACAATCGCGACAGGTCAGACTTCGGTCCTCGTACACCCTCTCCGGACCCTCCTCGGCTCGGGATGCCACAACAGAGGCCCGTGCCCTGGGGCAGTCGGGACCGGCGCGGGGGCGAGCGTGACGGGGGTGCGCGCCCGGGTCGGCCCGGGCCTGGGGGACCCGGAACTCATAGCCGTGAAGATACGCGCGCCGTCAAGCCCTGTATCGGCGTTTCGGCGTCCAAGGGGAACCAAGTCGCCGAGGTGAACGTCGGTCGGCCATGCCTAACCTGATTCGCTCTGCCCTGGTCCCGGCACTGATCGTCATCGTCGCCGCCTGCACGTCCGGCGGCGCCAGCCCGTCGTCCGGGCCTCCCTCCAACGCTCCGTCGGGCGCTCCCTCCGGCGCCCCGAGCCCCTCGAGCGGGATCTTCGGCGCGATCGACCACGCGACCGGCACGACCGACGTCCTGCTCCGATACGAGGAGGGCGGCGGCTTCATGATGCCCGCGTTCATCGCCACGCAGGCCCCGATCTTCACCCTCTACGGCGACGGGATCATCATCTTCCGCAACCCGATGGCCGAGACGCCACCGGCCGGTCGGGTCGGTCATGCCACAGAACCCGTTCCGCACCGCCAAGCTGAGCGAGGAGCAGATCCAGGAGGTCCTCGCGTTCGCCCTCGGCGACGGCGGCCTCGGCGTCGCGCGCGCGAGCTACGAGAACATGATGATCGCGGACGCCGGGACCGCGATCTTCACCGTCGACGCCGGCGGCATCAAGAAGACCGTGTCGGTCTACGCGCTCGGTCTCGAGATGGAAGGGATGCCGGACGCCCTCGCGCGAGCCGCCTTCAAGGGCCTCGCCGATCGGCTCGCCAACTTCGACAACGGCGGCGCGACACCGACCGACGAGTACGTGCCGGAGCGCTACCGCGGCATCCTGATGGAGGGCGCCGCCGCGCCCGACCAGAAGCCGTGGCCATGGAAGGACATCAAGCCGGCCGACTTCCCGTTCCCGGCCGATCCGAACGCCTTCCAGATGGCCCAGCGCGCGCTGACCGCCGCGGAGGTCGCGGAGCTCGGGTTCGACGGGTTCGAGGGCGGCTTCCAGGGCATGGTCCTCGTCGGTCCGGACGACGGCAAGATCTACTCGCTGTCGCTCCGTCCCCTCCTGCCGGACGAGCCCGACATCAAGGCGTAGGGACCGCCCAGCCGCAGCTAAGGGTCCGGTGAGGGCCTGGCGTCACGATGGCGCCATGGCACTTCCGGACTCTTCCGTTGACACGCGGCGCGACCGCTCCGTATCGTTCGCCCACCCCCGCACCCATCCGTCAGGCGAGCGCTCGCCGTCGCCGGTCGCCGCCGGAGCGGGAGCGACCGCCGCCTCACCGGCCAGCGGAGCCCACCGTGACGACGTGAGCGGCTTTCCGATCCAGTACGCGAAGGTGCAGCCTCCGCCGCTGCGGCAGGAGACGCTGGCCCGCCATCGCCTGCTGGACTGGCTCGCGGCCAAGATCCACCACCGGATCATCCTGGTCCTCGCCGACGCCGGATACGGGAAGACGACGCTGTTGGCGGACTTCGCCGGTCGGACCCGGCTGCGAACGTTGTGGTATCGGCTCGACGAAGACGACCGGGACTGGATCTCGGTCCTCCATCATCTGGTGGCGGCCGGCCGAGAAGCAGACCCCGCGTTCGCGCCGAACACGGCAGCGATGCTCGCAGACAAGAGCCTGAGTGGCCCGACCCGAGACACCGTCATCAACGTCTTCATGCGCGAGGTGCAGGCGATCGCACCGCACGGCGCCGTCCTGATCTTCGATGACTTCCACCTGGTCGACGACGCGCCAGACGTCCAGTTGATCGTTCGCGAGCTGGTCGATCGAGCCCCCGAACGCCTCACGATCGTCTTCGCCAGTCGTCGGTCGCCAAGCATCCCGATCGCCAAGCTCCGAGCGATCGGCGAGGTCGCCGAGCTGACTCGCGACGACCTGCGGTTCGACTCGGATGAGACCTCGAGGCTGTTCAGCGAGTCGTACGGCCGGACGCTCGAGCCTGACGTGCTGGCCGATGTGACCGCCCGCACGGAGGGTTGGGCCGCCTCACTGCAATTGGTGCACGCCGCGTTGCGAGACCGAACGCCGGTCGAGATCCGCCGCTTCGTTCGCAATCTGTCGGGCGGCGATCAGGAGTTGTACGACTACCTGGCCGAGGAGGTCGTCGGTGACCTGCCGGCGGATCTCCAGCGATTCCTGATGCGAACCTCGATCCTCCAGCTCGTCACGCCGGAGCTGGCCGAAGTCGTGACCGACCTTGAACCGGTCGAAGTCTCGCGTCTCACCGCCGCGGCCGAGCGTGTCACCCTGCTCGGACGGCGGGCCCGAGGGCCTCGAACGGAACTGCGGTACCACCCGCTCGTCCGCGAATTCCTTGAAGCCCGACTTTCGCGTGATTTTGGAGAGGATGCGGTCCGCGAGCTGCATCGGACCGTCGCCGCGCACGCCGAGGGCCACGATTGGCGGATCGCGGCCCATCACCACTGGGCGGCCGGCGATCGCTTGCGGGCCTACGCGATCATCGACGCATCGGCACAGACCATCATCGGTCGCGGGGAGTACCTGGTCGCCGCGCCATTCGTGGCGGACGTCGCCGAGGATGCGCAGCGGGCCAGTTTCCTGGTCGTCCTCTCCCGTCGCGACTTCAAGCAGGGCGATGTCCGCCAGGCGCTCGCCCGAGCCAAGCAGGCCGTCGAGATGGACCCGCAATCCGATGTGGCCCTGGCGAACTTGGCGTCGCTGAGTTTGACGTTAGGGGACGCACGGGGGGCCACTGCGGCTGCAAAGCAACTCACGCAGGCATCGACGGATCCCGGATGGATCGGCATAGCGAACGCGCTGATTGACTCGATCCGCGCCTCCCTCGACGGCGACATCGCCAAGTCAGCAGGCCAACTCAAGGACTTGGCAGCACTCCAGCATGTACGCGGCGAGAGCCACTTCGAAGGAATCAGCTATCTCAACCTCGGTGAGCTGCAGCGAGCTATGGCCGAGGCGCCAGATGCTTTGGATTCCGCGACTCACTCCATCGATCTACTGGAGCGAAGTTCCGGCGCGGCGGAGATTGCGACTGCTCGCGCTCTCGCGGCGTGGGCTCACGTTCACTTGGGCAACTCGGACGTCGGCTGGCGTGAGCTCGAGCACGCACGTCAAGAAACGAACGAAACAATTCGGATCGACGTCCTGTGCGAGGCGGCTCAGATGGAGGCGCTCTACGGCGATGCGACACGGGCGGCCGACCATCTAAGTGAATTGCGTGGTATGGGCGAGATGGCTGCGTGGGCCCGGCACGTGTCCGTGCCGACGGTTGCCTACCTCGCCTTGCGCGATGGCGACACGACACAGGCTAGTTCTGTGCTTGCCGCACTGGACCCCGACGAACCTACTATTTCCGTCGGTTTCAAAGCCTATGTCTTATCTGTGCGAGCGCACGTGGAGGTTGCATGTGGATCGCCGGACGCCGCAAACGCCATCGACTCGGCCAAGAGGCATTCGGAGCGTCAATCTGCCGGCCTCTGGCTTGGGTACTGCGAGGCTCTCCGGGCAATTCACGACGGAACTGATGCCCTGAGTCGATACATCCGCCAAGGACATCGACGCCCCGGCTGGTCGTTGACGTTTGTTGCCGATTTGGTTTCAGAGAGGCTCGGTGACATCGGGGAGGGTGAAGTCTCAGTTGTACTCAAGGAAGCCTCGCTCAGGCCCGAGCGCTGGCGACAGGCGCTTCGATACGTTGTCGACTCAGGTGGCGGAGGCTCTCTCGCCGCCGCACGCATCCTCGAACAGGTAGGTGAGGCGGGTGACATTGCACGCCTACGAAAAGTCGGGCACCGCCACCGGGGTATGCCTGACGCGGAGTTGGGTCGCGCTCTTGCCCGACGTGTTGCCGATCAGGTGTTTGTTGAGGACCAGGGTCGAGTCTCCATTCGCGTTGGCGACCGTGCGGTCGACGGATCCTCAATCCGTAGAAAGGTACTCGCCCTACTCTGCTTCCTCTTGACACGACCAAGGTATGCCGCGACTCGGGATGAGGTGATGGACGCGCTTTGGCCGGAATTTGATCCGGCGGATGCCCTCAACTCCCTCAACCAAACCGTCTACTTCCTGCGCCGGGTATTCGAGCCCAGCTACAAGGAAGACCTTTCGCCCGCTTACGTACACCACGAATCGGACGTCATTTGGCTAGATCGAGAGCTTGTCTCCTCGAAGAGCAGCGAGTGCCTGGATCTCATTCGGGCAATGTCACCCGAGCCAACGCCGGGAGAAGTCGCCGAACTATCGGAGTCGTACGTCGGCCCGTTTGCGCTTGACTTTGCCTATGAGGAATGGGCGACTGACTATCGGACGTCCCTCCACTCCTCGTATCTCCAGATCATTGAGAAAGCAGTCGCCATCGACACAGTCAACGGACACTTCGACCGTGGAATCGGATTGGCGCGTCGAGCTCTGGACATGACCCCGGACGCTGACCAAATCGAACTTTCCTTGTTGAGGCTGTATCGGCTCAGCGGATCTCATTCGGCCGCCGCGGAGCAATACGCTCACTACGCCGCGACCATGCGGGAGACCCTGGGCGTTGAGCCGCCGGCACTCGAGTCCCTGTAAGGGATAGGTAAGGTGCCGTATTGACCGGCTCAGTTTGGCGTCCCTATAGTCCTGACACTTCGTAGTACCCACGTACTAGGAAGCAATGTAAAGAAGATCGGACGCGCAGAAGCACCACCTGAAATGGGCACTTAGGGTGGAGCTGAGCGAGTAGTGCAACCGACCGACCCGTAGTCCGGTCGGTTTTTCGTGTTCTCGGAGCACGAAATGCCGCGAAGGAGGAACTAGCGTGTCCGAAGACATGGTCATCAAGGGCTGGTAGGCAGCTACCCATGAAGGCAAGCGTGCTGCGGATCCTGGTGACGCTCTCAAGCATCGCCATGATCGCGGCTGCAGGTGGAGCTTCACTGCGGGGCTTTTAGTACGTTGGTGCCATAACCGCTTGAACGGTGGACGGGCTACAGTTCAGGGTGGTGGCAGCGTACAGGGCAGTCGATGCCTAAGTCCCTAAGGCTCTACATCGCCGGAGTCGTGGTCCTGAGTGCGGTTGCACTCGTGGCTGCGACTCTTGTGTTTCCCGCGAACGAGGACATCGCCCTAAATGTGGGGCTGTCGGGCGAGTCGACGGAGAGCGTCCAGATCCTACTGGGCGTCGCGTTTTGGACCATTCTGACTCTGATCACCTCGGCGCTGCCAGTCAGACTCCCTCTTGGATCTCACCACGCGGTGTCGATGGCTCCCGTGATTGCAGCCATGACTCTCGGTGGACCCGCCGTTGGTGGTTGGGTCGCGGGTATTGGGACCACCGAGATGAGGGAGCTCCGAGGGCGAATCCCTTGGTACGGCACATTGGCGAATCATGCTGGTGTCGTCTTACCAGCCGTCGTAGCTGGAACCGTCAGGTACCTGATCGTCGAGACGGTCGCAGCCACCGGAGAGATTGAGCTCGTCGTCGACTTCGTGGCTGTAATGATTGCGGCTGGGATCTTCTTCTTGCTCAACACGCTCCTGGCTGGCGGAGTGCTCGCCCTCCGGACGGGTCAGTCCTTGATTGGCGTCATCATCGGGGACTCCAAAGGAACGGCATTCAACAACCTCGCTCTTGCTCCTCTCGGATGGCTCATGTCGATCGTGTACTCCATCCAGTGGTGGGCCACCCTCCTGTTCGCGCTGCCGCTGTACACGACGCGCATGGCGTCGCAGCGGTTCGTCGAGATGCGCGAGATGTTCACCCAGACGATCGGCGCGCTCGCCGAGGCGGTCGACAAGCGCGACCCGTACACGGCTCGGCATAGCCACCGGGTCAAGGAGATCGCCGTCGATATCGGGCGCGTGATGCGCCTCTCGGACTCGGATCTCGAGGCGCTCGAGTGGGGCGGACTCCTCCACGACGTCGGCAAGATCGGCGTCCCGGACGACGTCCTCAAGAAGCCCGAGCGGCTCAACCGGCAGGAGCGGATGACCATGAATTCGCACCCGGTCCTGGGTGCCGAGATCATCGCCCCGGTCACGAAGCTGGCTCGGGAGCTGCCGATCATCCGCCACCACCACGAGTGGTACAACGGCTCCGGGTATCCGGATCGACTGATCGGCGACGAGATCCCCAAACTCGCCCGCGTCCTGCACGTCGCCGACGCCTTCGAGGCGATGACTGCCGCCCGCCCCTACCGGATGACGCCCCTGACCAACGAACAGGCGCTCGCCGAGCTGCGCAAGTTCGCCGGCGTCCAGTTCGACCCCATCGTCGTCGATGCCTTCGTGCGAACGCATCATGTCGAGGGCGTCCCGGATCCGGGCCGACGGCCCGAGCCGCGGCAGATCCCGCTGATCTCCCAGGCGGCCGACCGGATGAACACCGCCACCACCGTGCAGGATCTACCCGGCGCGACCGGCAATCCGGCCTCGCCGACCGCCCCGACCGGCGCCGCGGCCAAGCACGTCTGAGCCCCGGCACCCTCGTTCGGACTGCTCAACGCGCGCCGTCCCAGCCTGACCAGCGCAACGCCGACCGACACGGCCGTCGCTCGGCGGCGATGATGACGGACGTGCATGCACCGCCGCCACCGAGGACGGGCTCCGTGTGCTGATCGCCGGGATCGCCCTGGGCCTGATCCTGGGCCTGCTGGTCGGGGGCCGGCTGACCAACCTGGCCGAGGTCCGCCTGCGCCTGGTCCCGCTGATCGCCGCTGCGGTCGTCCTGCGATTCGCGACCGAGGCGCTCCTCGCCGCCGACGTCCCGATCGTCGAGACCCTGCGCCTGCCACTGCTGGCGACAGCGTTCTCGATGCTCCTCGTCGGCCTCTGGGCGAACCGGGCCTACCCGGGCATGACGCTGGCCTTCGTCGGCACGCTGGCGAACGCGCTGGTCATCGTCGTGAACCAGGGGTACATGCCGGTCTGGCGGCCCGCGCTCACCCTGGCAGGGCTCACGCCGGCTGATATCGAGTCATCGATCCATCTGGTCTTCGAGGCGAACCTCGACGCCAACTTCCTGCTCCACCTCGGCCCGCTTGGCGACGTCATCCCGATCCCCTTCCCATTCATCGAAAACGTCGCGTCGGTCGGCGACGTCTTCCTCGCAGCGGGCCTGGCGTTCTTCCTGTTCGCCAGCATCGTCGGGATCTTCCCGGAAGTGGAGGAGGCACGGACAGGCGGCGGCCGGCGCTCTCCGGCAGGGCAACTCCGGTCTCTCGCCGGCGCTCGCGGGAGTGGCGGCCCTCGAACGACCGCTCTTCCTGGGCGGCCGCGGGATGCGACTCTCGTCCCCGACCGTCGTCTCCCTCCCCGCTCCGCGACCCGAGGTCGCCGAGCTCCTCCGTCGCCATCCGTACGTCAAGCTCGCGCTCAACGGATCGTTCTCGGCGTTGTGGGCCGGTCAGTTCATCTCGATGTTCGGTGACCGCATCCACCAGTTCGCCCTGGCCGCCGTGGTCCTCACGACGACCGGTTCGGAGGTCCTGGCGGCCTTCGCCTTCGTCGCGGCCGCGTTGCCGAACCTGTTCCTCTCGCCGATCGCTGGCACGTTCGTCGACCGCTGGGACCGCAAGGAGGTCCTCGTCGTCAGCGACATCCTGCGAGCGGCGGTCGTCCTGCTCATCCCGATCGCAGCGGTCGTCAACGTCATCCTCATCTACCCGCTGATCTTCATCGTCACCTCGATCTCGATCTTCTTCCGCCCGGCGCGAGTCGCGATCATGCCGCAGCTCGTCGAACGCGATGAGTTGGTGACCGCCAACTCGGCGATGTGGGTCGGGGAGACGATCGCCGACGTCATCGCCTATCCGCTGGCCGGGCTGTTCGTGGCGTCGCTGATGTCGGCCTTGCCGTTGGCGTTCTGGCTGGACGCCGTCACCTACCTGGCTTCGGCCGTCCTGCTGGCGACGATCGTCGTACGCCCGAGGACAGCCGACGAAGAGGCCGAAGCCAAGGAGCCGAGGGGCTTCTTCAAGGAGCTCCGCCTCGGCTGGAAGTTCCTGCGCAACGAGTCCGTGCTGCTCGCGAACACGATCCAGGCGACCATCGCCCAGTTCACCGTCGGGATCCTCACCGTCCTGACCGTGATCTACTGCTACGAGGTCTACAGCGACAGCTCGATCGGCTACGCGGCCGTCTGGGGGTTCATGGAGGCCGGGACTGGGGCCGGAGCCCTGATCGGTGGCTTCGTGATCGGGCTCATCGGGACCCGCATCGCCAAGGGCAAGATGATCATCGCCGGGTACGCGGTCCTGGGGCTCCTGACGTTCCTCCTGGCCATCACGGACAACGTCCCGATCGCGGTGGGGCTCGCCTTCGGTTCCGGCGTCGCCAACATGGTCTTCCTCATCCCGAGCCAGGCGCTGTTCCAGGAGCGAACGCCCCAGGCGCTGCTCGGTCGGGTCGTCAGCTTCCGATTCGCGCTCGTCTTCGGGTCGATGACGGTGGCGATGGCCGTCGGCAGCCTGATGATCGTCGTGGTGCCCGCGACCTTCGTGATCGCGTTGTTCGGACTGATCACGCTCGTGACGGGTCTCGCCGGCTGGTTCGTGCCGGCGATCCGCAACGCCTAGGTGGGGCGGGCGGGCGCATCGGGCGGTGGGCCGGACCCTTGGGTACACTGGCGCCCGCGTGCCGACGGCCGGATCGATGCCGCGCGCCAGGAGTGACACGACCGCATGACTGATCGACCCGAGGGGGTCCCGGAGGGGACGCCGGACGAGACCGACCTGCCCGAGGCGGAGCCCGTCGTCGACCCGGAGCCGGCCGTCGAGCCCCCGCCGGAGCCCGAGGCCGAGCCGGCGCCGGAGCAGGAGCCGGACGTCGAGCCGGAGCCCGAGGCCGAGCCGGCGCCCGAGCAGGAGCCGGAGGCCGCACCGGAGCCCGAGCCCGAGGCCGAGGCCGAGCCGGAACCTGAAGTCGTCGAGGCTGACGACGGACTCGACGCCGACGAGAGCGCCGAAGGTGAGGCCGACGAGAGCGACGCGCTTGCCGCGACCGCTGTCGTCGCGACCGCGGCGGGCCGTCGACGCGGGTCAGCGCCGGTAGCGGCCAAGGCGCCGACCGTCTCCCAGATCGCGGTCCACATGACCGACAACGCCTCGAAGATCTTCGTCATCGCGACGGTCGTCATCTTCTCGGCGATCCTGCTCAACGGGATCTTCCTGGGCAACGGCGGCATCATCAGTGGCACGCCGACGCCCCGACCGACGGCGGCCCCGACCGCTTCGCCCTCGGCTGCGCCGTCCGACTCGGAGTCGGTGGCACCATCCGCATCCGCCTCAGCCTCGCCGTCCGCGTCGGCCTCGCCGTCCTCTTCGGCGGCACCGTCCGAATCTCCCGCACCGTCCGAGTCGCCCGCGGCGTCCCCGTCCGAATCGGCGGCACCGTCCGCAGCCCCGTCAGCCTCGGCCTCGCCGGCGTCCTGAGTCCAGCGATCCGGCGCAGGAGCACATAGCTCGCCCCGCCCCGGGGCGTATCCTCCGAGCATGAGCGGCCCCCCGGCCGAGTCCGACCCGCGGCTGGCCCAGGCCCGTCAGCGGATGGTCGCCGACCAGTTGCGGGCAAGGGGCATCGCCGACTCGCGCGTCCTCGACGTCATGGGCCGAGTACCGCGTGAACGCTTCGTCACCGACTCGGTCCGTCGTCACGCCTACGACGACGAAGCGCTCCCGATCGACGCCGGGCAGACGATCAGCCAGCCCTTCATGGTCGCGCGGATGACCGAGCTGCTGGCACCCCGCCCCGGCGACCGGATCCTCGAGATCGGCACGGGATCGGGCTACCAGGCGGCGATCCTCGCCGAGCTTGGCGCCTCGGTCACGACCATCGAGCGGCACGAGGATCTCGCGTCGACCGCCCGGGAACGGCTGGTCGCTCTCGGCCTCGGCGATCGCATCGATGTCCGGGTCGGCGACGGGAGCCTCGGCCTGCCCGACGAGGGCCCATGGGACGGGATCATCGTGACGGCCGCCGCCCCGGACATCACCCATGCGCTCCGTGAGCAGCTCGCGGACGGCGCCCGGCTGGTGATCCCGGTCGGCCCGCGCGACCGCCAGATCCTGACCGTCGTGACCCGGCGCGGGAACGAGTGGACCGAGCGCCCGGACAGTGCCTGCGTCTTCGTCCCGCTCGTCGGGGCCGGCGGCTGGGATCGCTGAGCGACGCCTGAACGAGCTCCCGTTCGCGCTCGGTATACTCGGCCGGCCATGACCCATGTGTTCGTCGCGCCCCACCCGGACGACGTCGCGCTCTCGTGCGGCGGCCTCATCGCGAGCCTCCGCGAACTTGGCCAGACGGTCACGATCGTGACGGTCTTCTCCGGCAGCGGCTCGGACGACGGGCTCAGCGGCTACCAGCGCGAGGCGCTCGGATTCGGCAGCAAGACGATGTGGCCCGCGACCGAGGCGTTCAACCGCAGCAGCATCCTCGCCGACTGGCCGACGGCCTCGCTCGTCCCGTCGTGGGCCGCGACCGAGGACCGCCTCGAGGCGACCCAGGCGGACGCCGATGCCGCCGCGAAACGGTTCTGGCAGCGCTCGTCGTGGTACCGCCGGGCCAGCATCCGCAACGAGTCGCTCGCCGACCAGCCGGTCATCGACGACCTCTCGACCCAGGGCGCGATCTACACCGACGACGTCATGGCCGACGCGGCGGCCGGCGACCTGATGGCCCGGCGACGCGTGGAGGACGAGCGGTTCGCCTACTTCTCGGAGTCCTCGATCGTCTTCCTCGACCTGCCGGACGCCGTCTTCCGTGGCTACGAGGGCGATGACGAGCTGCTCGGCCCGCCGCGCGCCGACGACACTGCCCCGTTCGATGCGCTCCGCCGCGAGATCACCCGCCTGGAGCCCCAGAAGGTCTATTTCCCGCTGGGCGTCGGCGGTCATGTCGACCACCAGCTCTGTCGCGACGTGGGCCTCGGGCTCCTCGAGGAGGGCCGCCGCTGGGTGATGCCCGGGCCCGAGTACGCCGGGATCGTCACGTTCTACGAGGACTTCCCGTACGCGTTCTGGAACGACTTCCGCCGTCTCGAGGACTTGGGCGCCAGTGGTCTCGATGCCATGCCGAGTGACGTCTCGATCCTGCCGACCTTCGCCGACATCACCGACCAGGTCGAACGCAAGATCATGGGCATCAACATCTACCAGAGCCAGCTCGAGCGCCTCTTCGACGGCACGAAGGAGATGGCCAACGCGGTCCGATCGTACGGTCGGACGATCGCCGAGCTGGGCGAGGTCGAGGGATCCGCCGAACGGTACTGGGTGTCCGGCCGCGTCTGATCGCGTGACGCCCGAGGCTGTCGTGGCGGGCAAACAGCCCGCGGACCGGTGGCCGGCGTCGCTCGTCGCCGGCTTCGTCGCCGCCATCGCCGTCGGCATCGTCATCCGGGCGATCCTGCTCCCGACCGAAGGCCTCCGTGGCGACCTCGACCAGTTCGTCCTGTGGGTCCACGGGATCGCCGTCGACGGCCTCCCGAACGCCTACGACCAGAACCTCTCGTTCCCGCCCGGTGATGGCCTACGTCTGGGGGCTCCTGGCCGCGGTGCAGCCCGCGTTCCAGACCGTGACCGACGCCTCCGACCCCGCGATCCGGGCGCTGATGAAGACCCCGGCCTCGGTCGCGGACATCGGTCTGGCGCTGCTCGTGGCATTCGCGCTGCGCGACCGACCGCATTGGGCCGTCATCGGGGCCGCGGCGATCGCCCTGCACCCGGCCGTCATCGACATCAGCGCGTGGTGGGGCCAGTACGAGTCGATCTACATGCTCTCGGCGCTGGCGGCCGTGATCTGCGCCGTCCACGGCCGGAACGGGCTGGCCGCGGCGCTTCTGGCGGTCGCCCTGATGACCAAGCCGCAGGTGATCCCGTTCCTCGCCCCGTTCGCGGCCTGGTTCTGGGCGACCGGCGGCTGGCGAGGCCTCCTGCGGGCGGCGGCGATCGGCCTCGCCGTCATCGTCGTCCTGTGGCTCCCGTTCCTCGCGGCCGGCGGGCCCGCCAACTACCTGCAGAACCTGGCCGAATACCAGGGCGAGATCTTCAACATCCTGTCCCTGCGGGCGTGGAACCTGTGGTGGCTGGTCCAGTCGCTCTTCGCCGGGGGCGGGTTCGTCGCGGACGACGTCGCGTTCCTGGGGCCGCTGACGCTCCGGCACGTCGGCTACGTGTTGACCGGGCTGCTCTCGCTCCTGGTCGCGGTCGCGATCCTGCGCGATCCGCGGCCGCGGACGCTGATCCTTGGCCTGGCCGCGGCGACGCTCGTCGCGTTCTGCTTCCTGACGAGCATGCACGAGCGCTACGCGTACGGCGCCCTCGTCTTCCTCATGCTGCTCATCCCCGAGGCCCGGGTGCGCTGGCTCGGGATCGCGTTCGGGGTCGTCTTCACGCTGAACCTGCTGGCGGCAGTGCCGCCCACGCCGCAGATCGCGGCGTGGCTCCCGGTCGACGGGTGGCTGGGGATCGTCGGGTCGGTCGCGATGCTGGCGATCACGGCCGCCTGCGTCGTGCTGGTCCGTGGCCTATCGCGCGACGGTCTCGAGCTGGGGTTGCCGGACGAAGTCGAGCTTTGACTCCCGCCACGCCCAGACCGAATTGTCGTTGAGCGGGACCGTCGACCCGAAGTAGGTACGCAGCAGCATCGGCAGGATATTGACGGGCGTGGTGGGCTCGGCGAAGAGGCCCGGATGCCCAGGCGTCGAGGCCGCGAGGACGTTGCTCGTCCGTTCGACGAGGTCGGATTCGAGCGGACGGACGTGGTCGAAACCCGTGCCCGTCCCATGGTCGGAGAAAAGCACGATGACCGGCGGCGTCGGCGAGGACCGCTGGATCGCGTCGACCATCTCGACGACCAGGCCATCGGTGTACGCGGCCTGATCGAGTGCCTGTCGGAACGCGGTCAGGCGGTCGACCCCTCGGTCCCGAGCCAGGTCATTGTAGAAGGTGGTCAGGCCTTCCCAGCGCGGCTGCCCGGTCGGCCCGAAGACCCACGGCGTGTGCGGCGCCGGGAGATGCGCGAAGACGAACCTGGGTCCTTCGTGCGTCTCGGCCGCGAGGGCCGGCACAGCGGCGAACGACGCATGGATCCGATCGCGCTGCAAGCCGGGCAGCACGTCGGGCGCGACCGACTGGAGCAGACGAGCCATGCCGGTCCCGCGGATCACGCTGACCTCGAACTCCGTCGGTTGGGCCGGCTCGATGAGTCGATCGACGCGACGCAGGTCGACCTCGGCGAACCCCGAGGCCGTGGCCACCGACTGATAGCCGAGGCTGCGCAGGGCGTCGAGGGCCGGCGCGTCGTTGAGCAGCATGCGCAGGCGCTGGTTGTCCCCGGGCTCCGGGCCCCACGGCGCGGCCAGCTCAGGGAGCCCAGCGAGGTGGCGCATCTGGAAGAGCGATGCCAGGGTCGATGTCGTCTGCAGGTAGTTCGAGTGGGTCACTGGAGCCATGTCGAACCCGCGGCTGGCGAGCGCCGGGGCGAGATCGCTGGGGGGTAGGACGGGTCCAGCGCGCGAGCCCTCACGCCCGGATAGCCGTCGAGCATGATGAGGTAGATGTCGGGCGCGTCGGGTGCCGCCACCCCGATCGGCCCTCGGCCCTCGGCGTCCTTGGCGATCTCGCCCACCCCGCGCGCCAACGCTCCCGATTGGACCAACGAGATCCCGACGGCGAGCAGGACGATCGTCGCGACGGCGGACATCAGCCGCGTGACCTTCTGCCCGATCGGCCATGGCCGCCCGCGTTTCGCCAGTCCGACGGCGACGATGAGCACCGCGGTCAGCAACAGCACAAGAGCGCCCAACGGAAGGACCGGGGCCATCACCAACGGCACGATCGCCATCGTTGCCAACGCCCCGAGGTCCCGGTTCCGGCAGAGCGCGGACAGCACGAGCGTGACGGCCAGGGTCGCCACGACCGCGACGACGAGGGGTCGAACGAGTGTCGCCGGGTGGATGAAGGCCGCAGCCCACGCCTGGACGATGATCGCCGCGGGAAACGCGGCCGGGTACCAGGCGATCCGCCACCACGGCTTGCCGGGCGCCGCCTCGAGCGCGGCGGTCACGCCGGTGCTGGGAAGAAGACCGGCGTCCGCCGACTCGTCGCCCACGCCACGAGCGGCGCAAGCATGAGCGGCAAGGTCGGCAGGTTGTACAGGAGCGACACATCCGAGTTCCGGACGACCGTGATCCAGTCGAGCCACACCGGCAGGAACAGGAGCGACAACGCCCCGAGCACGGCGAGCGCCACCCACCAGCTCCGGCGACGGACCCCGAGCAGCGCGATCGGCGCGAACGTCGGCTTGGCGAAGACGAAGACGAACGGCCAGCGCCAGATCGTGCCGGCCGCGATCGCGGCCACGATCCACATCGACGGATTCCCGAAGACGTAGACGTTGAGCGACTTCTCGAAGGCGAGCATCGAGACGATGACGACCCAGGCCCAGAGCGGCGGGTGGTGCCACCACAGCCCGTACGCCAGGATCGCGATCGGGATGACCCACCAGAGGATCGCCGGCAGCCACAGGAACGGGATGAAGAGCAGGAACGCGGTCGGCGGGTAGAGGATCGCTCCCTCGCCGATGACGAACGGCCCGGCCAGCTCGAACGGGAGGTACGGCGTGCCGGTGTCCAGCAGCCGCTGGGCCGCCTCCATGTGCCAGCGGTAGTCGAGCCCGAACGACGGATTGCCGAGACTCGCCACGATGACGTACGCGATCCAGAGGATCTCGACGCCGATGATCGTGAGCGCGAGGATCCGACCGATCGGCCGCCAACGACCCAGGTCGATCGACCGGCGATGGTGGCTCACGACGGTCGGGCCGCTACCCGCTGACACCGCGGCTCCCCTTCGGGCGGCGACCGGTGAACCGGCCGCGGAACGCAGCCCAGTACCAGTGCAGGTAGTGGGGCAACCACTTCCGAAGCTTGAAGTTGCTCTGGCCGGCGGTCCGGTCGCGCCATGTCGTGGGGACCTCGGCCACTCGCCGGCGAGCGACGGTGGCCTTCACGGTCAGTTCGAGCGCGAGCTCGAAGCCCGCCGTGCTCTCGATGGTCACCGTGTCGAGGAATCGCCGCGAATAGAGCTTGAAGTTGTTCGTGGGATCGTGGGTCGGCACGCCAGCGAACCAGTGCAGGGTCAAGCCGGCGGTCCGGCTCATCAGCCGCTTCAACGGCGGTCCGCCCACCTGGTGGCCACCGCGCATGTAGCGCGACGCGGCGACGACGTCGGCACCGCTCCGGGCCAGGGCGACCATCGGATCGACGACGTGCGGCTCGTCCGAGCCGTCGGCCATCGAGATCAGCACATACGGCGCGTCGGTCCCGGCGATGCCGGCCTTCATCGCATTGAGCACACCGCGTCCGAGGTCGTTGCGAAGCCCGCGCAGCCCAGGGATCTCAGCCGCCAGTCGCGCCACGACGGGCACGGTCGTATCCGCGTCGAAGTCGTACACGACGACCAGCTCGTGGGGGGTGGTGACGCCCGCGGACAGCGCCCGGAGGACGGGCTCGACCGCCTCGCCCTCGTTGTAGACGGGCAGGACGATCGCCAGCTCCGGCCAGGTCGCGACGGTCATAGCCGACCGGCCTCGACCTCGCTCCGGATCCAGGGGACCACCTCGTCGAGCATCGAATCGAGCGAGGTCGCGGCCTCGAAGCCGAGCACCTCGCGCGCCTTGTGCACGTCCGGGACCCGGAGTTGGACGTCATGTTCGAACGGCGCGTCGCTCACGTACCGGAACGGACGGCCGTCGGCGTGGATCTTGTGCCAGAGGCATTCGGCCAGTTCGAGGACCGTGGTGGACGCCGCGGTCGAGAGGTTGAAGTCGTCGTTGATCGCGGCTGGCGATTCCATCGCGAGGCGGATGCCGTGGGCGAGGTCGCCGCCGTAGGTGTAATGGCGGACCTGGCTCCCATCCCCGAGGATGTGCAGCGGGTCCTGGCCCTTGAGGATCTTGAGCGCAAGGTCCGGGACGACGTGCGACAGCGCGAGTTTCACGTTGCCGCTCATGACATCGGTGTCGCGCAGGGCTCGTCGCTCTCCGATGCCAACGCAGTTGAACGGCCGGACGATCGTGTACGGGAGCCGGTACTGCTCCCACGCCCCGGAGGCGAAGTACTCCGACGCGAGCTTCTGGAAGCCATACGTCGAGACCGGTGGCGGCGACGTCCGCTGGGCGCCTTCGGGTGTCGGGAAGACCGTCGCCGACTCGTACACCATCGAGGACGACACGACGACGATGCGCTCGAGGTGCCCGTCGCGGTGGGCGGCGATGGCGGCATCGAACGTCGAGGCCAGGATCCGCTCGTTCTCGGCGAGCAGGTCGTAGGCGAATTCATGGAAGTAGCTGATCCCGCCGATCATCGCCGCGGCCGCGACGACCTGGTCGCAGTCCGCGGCGAGCTCGCGCATGAGCGCCGCGTCCTTCGCGTCGCCCTCGACGAACCGGTAGTGCGGGTGATCGTCGTAGGACTTGGTCAGGCGGCCGTACTTGCTGAAGTCGTCGAGCCCGATGACCTCGTGGCCGGCGTCGAGCAATTCGGGGACGAGATAGCCGTTGATGAACCCGGCGGCGCCGGTGACGAGGATTCGCACTAGAGCTGGATGCCCCCGCCGAGCGCGCCCCAGACATCGACCACGTCCTTGCCCCCGATCCGGAGCTCGCGGTACGCCTTGTGGGGCGCGCCAAGGATCAGGACGTCACTCTCCGTGAGGACGCACTCGAGTGAGACGAGCCGATCGTCCTGGACGTACGGATCCGTGGCGAGGACCCGCGCCCCGGCCCACGCGAGAAGCTTGCGCAACTTGTAGCTCAGCGATGCCCGGGTGTCGTCCGATTCGCTCTTGAAGGCCATCCCGAGAATGCCGACGGTCTTGCCCTGCAGGCCCCCGTATCGGCGTTCGAGCGCCGAGACGATGTAAGCGGGCAGGCCCTCATTGACCTGCATGGCCGCCTGGCCCAGGGGGAAATGATCCGAGGTGAACGCCGCCAGTTGCATCGTGTCCTTGAAGAGGCACGGACCCGCGGCGAAACCCGGCCCAGGCAGGTCCGCGGCCCGCGGATAGTCCTCGCGCACGGCCCGAAGGACGTTGGTGTAGTCGACGCCGGCCTGGTCGGAGATCATCAGGAACTGGTTCGCCACGGCGAACTTCATGTACCGCCACGTGTTCGTGAAGAGCTTGGCGAGTTCGGCTTCCTTGGAGGTCGTTCGCACGGTCGCCGCGGTCAGGTGGCCGAACAACGCTGTCGCCCGGTCGGCAGCGCGGTCGTCGTCGGCACCGACGATCTGCGGAAGGGTGTGAAGCTCCTCGAGCGCGTGCCCCTCGGCGATCCGCTCCGGGCAGAAGGCGACGTCGGCCTTGCACCCGCGAGCCGCCAGGTGCTGGGCCACGTAGGCCGTCGTTCCTGGGTAGACGGTGCTTCGCAGCACGACGAGCGCACCGTCGCGCAGGTGCGGTGCGATCTGGTCGACGGCCTTCTCGAAGACCGTCATCGACGGGCCCAGGAACTCGTCCACGGGCGTGCCGATCACGACGACCAGCTGGTCGGTGCGGGCGATCATCGAGCCGTCGGCCCCGAACGTGATTCGACCGGTCGGGAGCAGCTTGTCCAGCAGCTCATCGGCCCCGTTTTCCATGAAGGGCATATCGCCCGAGGCGATCCGGTCCAGGGTGGCCTGATTCGTGTCGTAGATGCCGACGCGCAAGCCGGCTTCGGCAAAGGCCAGGCTCAGTGGCAGGCCGACATGGCCGCCGCCTCCCAGGACGACGACATCGAGATCGGCGCGGGTGTCCGTCATGCCGGCGACTCTAGCAGCCCGGTGCGCGGCAGCACCGCGACACGAAGGTCCCGCCGGATGGCCAGTACTGCGGCGGCACACGTCCTTCGGCGCCATCGGCGCACGTATCCTTCAGTCCGTGAAGTCACGCTGGCTGACCGTGAGATCGCGCTGGTCGAACAGCCGGGTCGTCGCCCTCATCCCGGCGTTCGTCTTCATCACCCTTTCCGGGTTCCGGTTGACGCTCGAGATCATGCAACCGTTCAACGTCGGGATCGATGCCAAGATCTACGCGGCGGCGGCCCACGCCTGGTTGACCGGCAGCGATCCCTGGCAGGCATCGGTGTCAGGTGTGTACTTCGCGGCCCCGCCGACGAGCCTCATCCCGTTCGCGCCGTTCGCCTTCCTGCCCGGGGAGGTGACGGTCTGGTTCTGGATCATCGGCACGCTGGTGATGGCCATCCTCGCCATCCGATCGCTCGGGCTGCCGGCCTGGTGGATCGCGTTCCCGCCGATCGTGGAGGGGGTCGTCGTCGGGAGCCTGGACATCGCCGTCCTGGCGGTGCTCGTCCTCGGGCGAGGCCGACTCGCGTCCGTTGCTCCGCTCATCAAGATCTATGCGGTGCTTCCGCTCCTGGCCGAGCGTCGGTTCCGGGACATCGCCCTGGCCGGCGTGCTCGTCGTGGTCACCTTCCCGTTCCTGCCATGGGGATACTTCTTCGCCGGCCTGCCGGAGATCCTGGCGACCCTCCGGGAGCAGGGCCTGCACAACTCGATCGTCACGTCGCCGTTCTTGATCCTCGTGGCCATCGTGGCGCTGGCCGGCCTCGGGCTTCGGCGAGCGCTCTGGTTGGCGACGCCGATCCTCTCGCCCACGGTCCAGCACCACTACATGGCGATCAGCGTCCCGATGCTCACCCCACTGATCGCGGTCTTCTGGGCCGTCCGTGAGCCGACCATCTGGCTCCTCGGGATCGTCATCGCAGCGGTGCTTGCTCGCCGGAACAGGCTCCCGTCGCCGTCGCTGTAGACGGACGTCCACCCTGCCGAGACCAGTCGAGCATCGAACGCACCGGCCGCATCGCCGGCGGTGACGATGATCGTCACGCCCCAGTCGTCGAGCTGCCGCTGCCATCCATCGACGCCCGCGACGACCCGTTCGTACGTGTCCCAGACCTCGACCGGAAAGACCTCGATCCGAGAGTCGATCGCGACCGGCACGTCGCGGAACGAGAACTCGAACCACGATCCCCAGGGCTGCGGATTGAAGAGCCGATCGCCCGGTCGGACCAGGTCGCGGAGCGCAGCCGTGATCCCGGGTGGAGCGTTCCCGACCACACCGGCAGGCGCCTGCAGACCGGGATCGAGCGGTCGCCAAAGGGGCAGGAGCGCGATCCCGGCGACGACGAGCGCCCCGGCCACCACGACGTTCAGGCGCCGGATCAGCGGCGGGTCGGCTCGGGCCTCGCCGGCCTTCGGGTCCGGCTCCGTGACGAGTGTGCCGGCGATGGCCGCCACCGCCCCGAGCGGCCACCAGGCGACGCCCCGGATCGCGTACGTGCCGATCGCCGCAAACGCCCCGAGCCAGGCAAGCGTCGGCCAGCTCGTCCGGGCGCCGCGCCGTGCGATGAGGACGACGACCGCCGCGACCGACGCGAAGAACAGGATGCCCGGCAGGCTCCGGAGCGAGGTCGGCTGCCACTCGCTGATCCGCTCGGTGACCTGCGAATTCGTCGAGAGGCCGACGGCATAGGCCCAGACCATCGGTCCGAACGGGGTCAGGCAGGCGGCGGCCGCGCTCACCACCGCGACGAGGAGCGTGCGGCGGCTCCCCGGCGCCCGCTCGTGCACGTCCTCGAGCCAGGCAAGACCGAGGACGAGCGGGCCCAGGAAGAAGCTCCCGTGCAGGTTCGCCCAGACGGCGACGATGACGGGGATCGCCCAGAGTCGGCCGGGATGGGCCCGCCGGTCCACGACGAGCAGCAGGACGACCGCGAACAGGGCCATCCCGAGCAGCTGCGGCCGCAGGGCGAGCGCGACGGCGGAGACGACGAAGGCGGCGAATGTCAGCGCGGCCGCTCGTCGCGTGCCGAGTCCGCGCCGCGTGGCGGTCTCGAACACGCACCCGAAGATCACCCCGACCAGCAGTGCGCGCAGGATCGACGAGACCCGTCCAGCCGCCCAGCTGGTACACGCCGGCGAACAGGACCTGGGCACCCCATTGCTGATCGACCCACGTGGCCCCGGCGGCCGTGAAGCGTCCACGTGTCGACGGTGGGGAGAGCCATGGCGGCGATGATCTCGTCGCCGGCCCGCAGGTGGTACGTGAGATCGACCGAGCTCAGGTTCGCGATGAGCGCGGCGAGGACGGGCAGGGCGACGGCCAGGAACGCCCAGAGTCGGGTCAGGGTCACGCGGCGATGCTAGCGAACCCCGGTGCGCGCCGGCACCGCCCCGATGGTCCTAGCCGGCCGCCGCGACCTCGGATGAGCCGGACCGTGCCCGCTCCCTCGTCGTAGATCGACTCGACGGCGCTGACCATCAGCTCGATGCAGAAGCGATCGTGGACGAGGTCGTGGCCGGCTCGCCCGAGCGTGTCCGCGTACGGGTGGTCGCGCAGCAGCCGGACGATCGGCCGTGGCCAGGGCTTCGGCGTCGTGAGGCGGGACCAGCAGACCGGTGACGCCGTCCTCGATCATCTCGGGGATGCCGCCCGACGTTCGAGGCGACGACCGGGCGCGACAGCGCCATCGCCTCGAGGACCGAGAGGCCCTGGGCCTCGCGGTAGGAGGGCAGCACCGCGACATCGAGCGCGGCCGTGACCGCCGGGACGTCGTCGCGACGTCCCGTGAACACGACACGGTGCGCGATCTGGAGCTCCCGGGCCTGTGCCTCGAGGGCGTCCCGGCGGCTTCCCTCGCCGACGATGAGCAGGTAGGCGTCGGGCACGGCGCGCAGCACGGCCGGCCAGGCCTCGAGCAGCGTGGGGTGCCCCTTCTCGGGCTCCAGGCGGGCCACGACGCCGACGATCTGCGAACCCGGTTCCATGCCGTATTCCTCGGGCAGGGTGCAGCACGGCTCCTGGTGGTCGTAGCGGTCGAGGTCCACCCCGTTGTAGATGAGCGCAGACCGGGACGGTCGTCCGCTCCTCGTCGACGAGCTTGTGCTCGATGGCGCGCGACACCGCGATCAGCCGGTCCATGTGCGGGGTCAGGGCTCGCAGAAGCTCTTGGTCCTCGGAGGAGCGGACCCGGCTCGAGTGGATCGTCGAGACCAGGTACGGCCGCCGGTGGCCGATCTCGGCGAGGGCCAGGACCGCCCGCGTGGCGACGGTCTCCGCGCGGTACATGTGGGCGTGGACGATGTCCGCGCGGACCTCGGCCAGATGGGCCGCCAGCGCGCCGACCGCGATCGCGTCGTCGGGATCGTCGATGACGAGCACGGGGATGTCGGCCCGCTGGAGCTTGCGGACGGCCCTGCCGCCCGACAGGGCCACGACCGAGACGTCATAGCGGCTCGGGTCGATTCGGGTCACGAGCGACTGGAGATGCTCCTGGGCCCCACCGTTGGTGCCGGTCGCGAGCACCTGGACCACCCGGATCCGGCCGGCCGTCAGCACCGGTCGGTCGACCGGCTCGAGACAGGCATCCCATGGCTGCGGGGCGGTCATGTCACCTGGCCTGCCGTCGGACGAGCACGCGCTGGACGGGCTCGTCCACCGCGCCCCACTCGTACTTGTACGGCTCGTCGCCGCGGAGGAAGTCGAGCCGGCGCTTGCCCTCGGCGAGCGCGCGCTCGACGTAGGCGTGGACCATGACGACCCCGGGCGACAGGTCGCGGGCGTCAGGGTCGACACCGGCGTTGTAGTAGAGGTAGCCGTCGGCCGTCTCGAAGTGGATGCCGGCCGCGATCCGGCGGCCGCCGACCGTCAGGAAGGTGAGGCGGATCGGCCCGGCCGGGCCCCACAGCTCGAACATCCGGCGGAAGAACGTCCGGCTCTGGTCGCCACCGACGGTCGGCGGGAACAGGCCGGCCTCGCCCCAGCGCTTCTGATGCAGGTCGATGAAGGCGTCCAGGTCGGCGAGCGGGTCGGCCGAGTCCTCGAGCCGGACCTCGCCGACGGCGGCGGCCCGACGGACCTTGCGCCGGATCTCGTGGCGTTCCTTCTTGCCCAGGGTCGAGAGGAACCCGTCGATATCGAGGCCGGCCGGTAACGTCACCACCGGGCACACGTCCTCGCGTTCGACATTGAGGGTCCAGCCGTTGGCGATCTCGACCGCCCCGAGGGCGGCGGCGAGCTCCTCGGCGAACGGGTCGCCGCAGCGGAGCCGGCGGAGGTCGATGGCGTCCCACGCCCCGGACGCGGGGGTCGCGACGTACGCGGCCAGCGCGGCGCTCACGGCCGGCAGGTCGGCCGGTGCCGCGAGGACCGTCGCGTAGTCAGCGTGGTACGACGCCCCGAAGAAGATCGCCGTCGCATCGGGCGGGACCGGGGTCAGGTCAGCGTCGGCCCCGTGGCGCATCGTCGTATGGGTGAGCGCGTCGGATCGGCTCGACTTCGTGGCGGTGCATCAGCGGCACGATCGCGATCGGCGCGGCCCCCCCATCGGCCGGAGCATCGGCGCGGACGACCACGAGCGTCTGCTCGTGCGCGTTCGGGCCGAACGCATCCCACCAGGCCCGGTGGAACGCCCAGTCCGCGAAGGGCGTAGCCCACGGGTTCAGGGCGGCCAGGCCGTCCCATGTCGCTCGCGCGATGGCGTCGAACGGGCGATCCTCGACGCGGAGGTCACTGGCCGCGGGCGTCGCGGCCACGCCGGATCCGAGGGTCGGCCCCGGACAGGCAGGCTCCCGTTCGAGGGTCTGGGTGGTCATCGGGCCGAGGATAGCATCGGGTTGCCGAAGGTGGTTGCGGCGGCAACGTGATGGGGATCCACGCTCAACGATCCGTGCCGCTGGACAGGCGACGGAGGAGGAAGTACTCGGGACGCGGGCGGTCGTCCGTGATGAGTGGACCATCACCCGCGAAGACACTGACCAAGGGCCCGGCGAGCCACTCCTGCTGGCCGATCACCGAGATCCACTCGTCGACCGTGGATGCCGGCGAGTCGTACGCGGTCGAGATGTCCTCGAGCACGCCGGGCCTGGCCAGGATGGCGCGGATGGCATCGGGTTCGAACGCGATCGGATCGGATGAGCCGAGCATGTACGCGCCGTACCCGCCGGCGCCCTTCACCAGTGCGACGTTCGGGAAGACGGAGGCGAAGGTCCGGATGTGCTCCTGGAAATCGGCCAGGGGCGCGCCGTACGGGACCCACTGCATCATCACGCCGCCCGGGGTCAGGTGGTCGCGGCCGGCCTGGTAGTACTCGAGCGAGGAGATGACCGAGGCGCCCGAGCTCTCGATCGGCGGCGGCGGGTCGGTCAGGATGATGTCGAACCGTTCGGTGGTGAGCTCGAGGTGATTCCGCCCATCGGCGATGACGACCCGTCCGTCCGGGTCGGCCAGCACCGTGGCCGCGTCCGGGTAGTAGTAGCCGAACATGTCCGGCACGGACGGCACCAGCTCGACGACATCGGTCCGCAGCCCCGCGATGAGCGCCGAGCGGAACGCCGTACCCATCCCGAACGCGACGACCAGGGCCCGCTCCGAGGCCGGCCGGGCGATGAGCGGCAGGATCGGCATGAGCTTGGCATCGACGGTCAGCAGGGTCATCGACGTGCCCGCCACCCACAACTCGGGTGTCGCGCGGATCTGGCCCGCCTGGACGGACGCGATCTCGTCCTCGGTCGAGGCGAAGATCTGGCCGCCGGCTTCGAGGATGAACGCCTCGTTCGGCTGGACGACGGTGCTGGGCCGGAGGACGAGGAGGCCGACGATCGCCAGCACGCCGGCCCCGACGACGACCGTCTCGAGACGGCGCGGACGCCCGATCAGTGCCAGGCCGATGCCGAGGGATGCATTGATCGCCGCGAGGATCACGATGACCCACGGCGAACCCACGGTCGGCATCAGGATGAACGGCACGAGCAGGCTGCCGAGGATGGCCCCGCTCGTGTTGGAGGCGAGCAGCGAGCCGGACTCCGCCCCGGCCTCCGAGGCCTGGTCGCGCAGGAGCGCCGCGGCGGTCGGGAACGCGATGCCAAGCACGATGGTGACCGGCAGCACGACCAGCACGGCGCTCCCGAACAGGGCCCGGAGCGTTTCGATCGGCTTGCCCGGGTCGAGGGTCTCCGGCCGGCCCAGGACGCCAAGCAAGCCGATGAGCGCCAGGGCCGCGACCACGATCTGGGTGATCGCCAGCAGGCGGACGGGGTCGCGCAGGTGCGGTCGGGCGAGGTTGAAGATCATCGCCCCGATCGCGATGCCGGCGAGGAAGATCGCGAGGATGACCGTGAACACGTACGTCGTGTTGCCGGTGCCCGACGCCAGGAGCCGCGTCCATGTCACCTGGTAAGCCGAGCGACGTCAGCCCGGACACGAAGGCGATGACGAGCGCGAGCCGACGCGCCGACCGGCGGGACGCCGGTGCCGGCGCGCGGGGACGCGTGGCGGCGCCGGACTGGCCGCCGTCACCGTGGCCGGTGCGGGGTCCCTGCCGTCGCCGCGCGCCAGCCACAGGGCCCCGATCCCCGCGATCGCCGAGCAGCCTGCCCCGATGGCCAGCGCGCCGCCGAGCCCGAAGATCTCGATGAGGACGAGCCCGGCCGCGAGCGTCCCGGCGATGGCCCCGAGCGTGTTCGCCGCGTACAGCCGGCCGAACGCCCGGCTGAGCGCGCTCGTGCGGGCGAGGTAGCGGGTGAGGCTCGGGAACGTCGCGCCCATGAGGATCGTCGCCGGGGCGAGGGCCGCGACCGCCAGGACCAGCCGCACGAGCGCGAGCAGCTGCGGTGTGCTCTCCAGGCTCGGGTAGATCCCCCGGTAGACCTCGTGGATGAGCCGGAACGAGATCGGTGTCACCAGGACGACCGCGACCAGGACGAGTTCGAGGATCCCGTACATCCGGAGCGGGGACCGGACCCGATCGGCGATCCGGCCGCCGACGGCCGCGCCGATCGCCATGCCGCCGAAGAAGCCGGTCAGGATGGCCGACACGGCCTGGGTCGTGTTGCCGAACACGAGGACGAGCTGGCGCGACCAGACGATCTCGTAGATCAGGCCCGCCGCCCCGGACAGGACGAAGATGGCCAGGACCGCGATCGTGCTGCCGGTGGAGCTTCGCGTCGTGTCGCTCATCGAAGGTTGTACGCCCAGTAGACACCAACGGCGTTGACGACGACCCCGACCGCGATCAACGCACGCCAGCCCGTCCCGACCGTGCCGCGGTGGACGGCAGCCAGGCCGCACAGGGCGATGACGAACGGGACGGAGTCGAGGAAGTATCGGTAGCCGAACTGGAGCCAGCCGCCACCGTAGTAGAGCAGGGTCGGGATCAGGACCGCGATCGTGGCCCCGAGGAGCAGCCAGGCACGGCGTGCTCGCCAGTCCGCCCGGACCGCGAACAGGAGGCCCGGGCTGGTCAGGAAGATGGACAGACCCAGGCCGTCGGGCATGAAGAACGGGAACGTCGCGATCGGTCGTGGCAGATGGAGGAACAGCAGGTCCAGGTTCATCGGGATGTGGCTGATCGCGAAGAGGCCCTGGTCGCGTAGCGCCTGGAGGAACGGCGGGAGGGTGGCCAGCGCGTAGCCCGACTCGAGCGGCGTCCCGAACCGGATCTGGTTGTAGGCGAAGAAGGCGACGACCGCCGGCAGCGCGCCGAGGCCGAGCCAGACCCAAGAGCGCCAGGGAAAGGCCCGCGTGCGCGCCAGGTACCCGCCCGGGACCGTCACGGCCGCGATGGCCGGTCTCGGGTCGAGCAGGAGCGCGTAGAACGGGATCGCAAGCGCTAGGGGGGCACGTGTCAGGAATGCCGCGCCGGCCAGCAGCCCGATCAAGAAGGCGCGCTGGCGTCCCCAGAGCTCGATGAGGCACGCCAGAGTCAGGATCGTCGCGATGAGATGTCCGGTGTGCCAGACGCCGCCGCGGGTCGTCACCCACAGGATCTGGGTCGAGAAGCCGAACAGGACCGTCAGCCAGATCCGGTCGCTCCGCCGGACCGCACCGATCCGGCCGAGCAGCCACCAGCACATGCCGACGCCGGCAGCCGCGAGGAGCGCGTTCACACCGGATTCCCACTGGTCCGCGGTGACGGGTCCGACGAGCGCGACAAGCGGCATCAACGCCACGGCCGGGAAGGGGGCGAACGGCACGTAGAAGTGGCGGCCGATGTGGATGACGTCATAGGGGCCGAGGACGATGTCCAGCCACGTATGACCGTGGAGGAACGAGTCCGCGAGGTAGAAGAAGTCGCCACGACCGGCATCGAACTGGCGGTTCGCGAGCCAGTAGATGAGCGCCGATACCCCGGTGATGGCAAGTCCCAGCAGGGCCTCGCGATCGAATCGTCGGGTCACCCGGCGAGCTCTTGTGTCCGTGCCCTGGCCCCGACGAACAGCACGGCCAGCAGGGCGACCCAGAAGGCGATCGGGTAGACGATCGCCGGCGTGATCCCGATCACCGGGACGGCCGTCGCGAGCGGGATGAGCAGTGCCCACCAGCGGCCGGCCGCGAGCAGGTAGGCGACCGGCAGGAGCAACAGCATCGCGTAATGGTCCCAGAGGATCGGGGAGAGGAGCTGGCTGGCGATGACGGCGGCGAGGTACGAGGCCTCCGCGGACGACAGCCGTGCCGCCGCCACGACGACCACGAGGACCAGGACCGAGCTCACCAGCTGGACGATCGACGCGACATCCGCCGCGAGGCCGAGCTGGTAGGCGATGGCCCCGGGCGTGAAGTTGTGCGGCGTCGTGATCGGATCGCTGACCCGGCGGACCAGGGTGATGAAGTCGCCCCACGACCCGGGACCGGCGATGAGCGTCGCGACGGCGGCGAGGGCCAGCAGGGCGACCCCGCCCGCGACGACCGCCCGATATCGCCCGGTCAGGAGCGCCCAGACGAGGATGAGGCCGGGTTGGAGCTTGATGGCCGCCCCGAGCGCTCCGGCCAGACCGACGCGGATCGGGTCGTCGAGCCAGCGCCACCCGAACGCGAAACACAGGAACAACAGGGGCCCGACCTGACCGAGCTTGACGGCGTAGACGAACGGCCACGACAGGCCGGCGAGCAGCACGATCCACCAGCGCACGGTGGTCGACACGGGCAGGATGGCGACCCCGAGCAGGAACGCCCCGATCAGCAGCCCGGTCCAGACCCAGACGGCCGTCGTCGCGGAGAGCAGGCCGAACGGCGCGATGATCGGCACGAACGTCGGTGGGTAGTAGAAGAGCCCGAACGCCCCACTCGCCTCGAACCCGAGGTCGTAGACCGGCTGACCATCGAGGAGGCGGACCGCGGCCTGGTGATAGGCCAGGAAGTCGTAGCCTCGCGTGTCGCCGGCGACCGCGACGGTCGCCCCGACCACGGCCGCGAAGACGACGATCGCGACGACCGGCAGCGCCGTCCGGGCCAGCCGGGGCGCGTCGAGCGTCGCGGTCACGTCGACCGGCGAGCGCCCCGGCCGTCGGCGCGATGGACGAGCGGGATCCGGAACAGGTCCCACGCGACGCGGAGCGCGAGGCCCGGTCGAGCGCGCATCCGCGAGCCTCGCCGGTCGTACCAGTGGATCGGGACGATCGCCAGGCGGTAGCCACGGCGTCGAGCGAGATAGATGAGCTCGACGTCGAACACGATGCTCGTGATCCGCTGTCGCTCGAAGAGGTCCCGGGCGGCTTCCCGCGTGAACCCCTTGAACCCGCATTGCGTGTCCTTGACCGGGCCCACGACCCAGGCCGACGCCAGGAGGTGGAAGGCCCGCCCGAGCATCCGCCGGTAGGTCGGCTGGCTCGCGCGCATGTCGGAGCCGTCGGCCTGGATCCGGGAGCCGAGCGCGACGTCGTGATCGGCCAGGGCCGTGACCAGCAGCGGCAGCTGGTCGGGCGGCGTGGCCATGTCGGCATCGGCGAAGACGACGAGATCACCTTCGGCGGCCAGCATGCCGGCGCGAACGGCCGCGCCCTTGCCACCGTGCGGGACCGTCAGGACGCCGAGGCGGACGATCCCCTCGGTCGTCGCTTCGGGCCGGGACCGGACCAGGTCCGCCGTCCCGTCGGTGCTGCCGTCGTCGACGACGAGGACATCGATCCGCTCCGGCAGGCCGGCCGCACCGGGCGAGCCCTCGCGGGCACGGTCGCCACGACGGCGGAGGTAGCCGAACAATTCGTCGAGCGCCGGGCCGATCCGCTCCGCCTCGTCGTAGGCGGGCAACACGATGGTCAGGCTGTCGGCGGCGGACACGCCGGGAAGTCTACGGGCTGGCCGCAGGGTCCGGGTCGTCCGCGCCGTCCGGGTCGTCCACCTCGATCAGCTCGAAGGCGCTCCGCTCGCCGAAGCGGTACTCGGTGTCCGCGCGGCGCACCCATTCGGTTCCGAAGAGCTGCTGGAAGAGGCTCGGCAACAGGTTGACCAAGGTCAGGTTCGGCTCGAGCTGCACCGTGCCGTCCGTGGACCGGATCGCGAGCAGGTTCTTGAATCGCAATCGGATGTCCCCGCCGTCGGCGCCGATCCACGATCCGTGGTCCGAGAAGATGACCACGACCGCGGGCCGGCCGCGGGCGGCGATCGCCGCATCGAGCCTGGGCAAGGCAGCCAGCAACCGACGGTCGGAATCGGCGACCTGCGCGGCGTAGCCGAGCTTCAGCTCCTCGAGGGTCGTCCCGGTCGAGGCCGGCGTCTCCGCGAGCCATTCGCCCAGCGGGACGGTCCGCGGTGAACCATCGGCGTTGAAGACCCACGGCGGATGCGGGCTCGGGACATGGGCGAACACGAACTGTGGCCCCGCGCCGATCCAGGACGGCGCGGTCGCAAGGGCATCGAAGTTGGCCTGGATCCGTTCCCGTTGCTGGGCGCTGACCGCGTCGGGTGCGAGTCCCTCGAGCAGACGGCCGACGATCGACCGCTTGAGCATCACGAGCTCGAACTCATTGAGTTGACCCGTGTCCACGAACCGGTCTGCCTCACGCAGGGCGACCTGCTCGAAGCCGGACGAGACCGAGTTGATCTCATATCCGCGGTCGCGCAGGAAGGTCCACGTGACGTTGTCGTTGATGACGTCCCGGACGATGCTGCCGGGCGGCTCGTCCTCGGTCACCGCCAACAGGTCGGCCATCCGCGGGACGTCCTTGAGTTGCTCCTGGCTGAACATCGAGGTGAGGGTCTCGCCGGTCTGGGTGTAGTTGGAACGGCTTCGGGGCGCGACCGAGAAGCCGTCGCCTTCGAGCGCTCGCGTGAACACGGAGCCATCGACACCGAAGACCTCCGAGACCACGTCCGCTCTCGCGTGTCCGTCGAGGAGGAGCATGTAGATGTCCGGGTCCCCGGGATCCGCGGCGTCAGACGCCACGGCCGGTCGCAGCGGTGTCTCGTGCGTCAGGGACCGGATCGCCCGGCCGAGCGAACCGGTCTGGATCGATTGGATCGCGACGGCCAGGGCGAAGACCACGACCAACCGGGAGAAGATGAGGGAGATCCGCGACCAGCGGATGGTCTGGCGCGACATCGGGACGAGGTAGCGCTCGGCGAGCAGGAGCGCCGTCGCCGCGACCACCAGCAGGGTCAGGCGCGGGTCGTCGCCACCGAGGAGTGCGAGGACCCACAGGGCCGCGGCAAAGCCACCGCGCTCGCGGTCGCGGAACACGGCCCGGCCGAGCAAGGAAAGCAGCAGGGCGGCGATCACGGCGACGATCAACGAGCGGACGGCCGCGAACGGGCTGACGCCACCGACGTTGACGAGGACGGCCACGAGCGTGACCGCGAGCCCGACCGGGTAGAGCGCCACGCCCCGGCGGGCGGGCGTGTCCGCGGCGTCGACAGTCGGGGTGCTCATGGCGGCCATCCCTCGAATGGTCCTGCCTCGACGACATCCACGTACGACTCCCGCCACGCCCAGATGGTGTCCGGAAGCCGCCGCGGCGCCGCGCCGAGGTACGCCGTGAAGAGCCGATTGAAGAGATTGACCAGCGATGGTCGGTCGGCGAGCAACTCCGGGTGGCCCGGGCTGAGCACGGCGAGGAAGCTGCTCGCGCGGCTCGGGATGTCGGAGCTCAATGGGTCGACGGTGCTGAACGGTCCGCCCGGTCCATGGTCGGAAAAGACGACGATGACCGGCGGTTCCTTGGACGTCGCCAGGATCGCGTCGATGGCGTCCTCGGTCATCGAGGCGATGTGCGTGGCCTGGGCGAACCCAAGGTCGAGCGCGGCCTGCGTCGACAGCCCGTCCTCCCCGGTGAGCGACACGCGTTCAGGGTTCCTGGGGCGGCCATCGGCTTCGAAGACCCATGGTGGGTGCGGCGTCGGGATATGGACGTAGACCAGGCGCGGGCCGTCGTGTGGCTCGGCGGCGAGGGCGGTGACAGCCGCGAATTCGCCGGTGATCCGGTCGCGCGCCAGCTGGGCCTTGGTTCCGGGCGCGACCGCCTCGATCAGGTCGTGCAGACGCGTCTCGCCGAGGAGGAGGTTCTCCAGCTCCATCGGCTGCGGCTGCTCGATGTACCGGTCCACCCGACGCACCTGTGCGTGCGCGAACCCGGCATCGATGGTCGTCGTCGTGTATCCGTGCTCGCGAAGCGTCGCGAATGCCCTGTTCGCATTGATCACGTGGCGCAGGCGCCGCCAATCCCGGTCCCGTGGCCCGAACGGGGCAGACAGGGCGGGGATGTCGACGATGTGTTCCATGGACAGCATCGAGGCCAGGGTCGTCGGGGTGAGCAGGTAGTTCGAATGCGCGTCACGTACGACACCGAAGCCCTTGGCCTCCAGGGCGCTCGGCAGGGCGTTCGCGTCGAACGCCGTCCCCCGTCGAGCGATCCGGTCGCCTGGGTACGCGTCGAGGAGCAGCACGTAGATATCGGGCGAACCTGGCATCGCCTGGCCGCGATCGGGCAACCCTGGCTGCGTCAGGTCGTCGATCGACGCGGCCAGTGTCCCATCCTGGACCAAGCCGATCGTGATCACCGCAAGCAGGATGACGCAGACGATGGAGAGCAGTCTCGTGGCAAGCACGGCGACCAACGTCGGCCGGCCGCGACGAGCGATGCCTTCGACGACGATGATCAGCCCGGCCGCACCGAGGACGATGGCGAGCAGGTCGTCGGATGTCACGAGGATCAGCATCAGGACGCCGCTGAGCAGGCCACCACGATCCGGATCGTCCAGCAGAGCAGCGAAGGCAAGCGACGCTGCGGTCGCAAGGAGGATCGAGAACAGCAACGGCCGCAATGCCAGCGCCGGGTCCAGCCCGGCACCGCTCCATGTCAGCAGGACGAGCGCCACGCCGAACGTCGCCGGATAGAGCGGGACGCGCCACCACGGGCGATGCGTCGGTTCGGGCCACCATCGGCGGCGCCGTTCCGGGACGCGAGAGGTTGCCGGGGACGACCCCTCGACGTCGACCTCGACGTCGACGTCGAGAGGCTGGTCAGGCCCCGTGGTCGGTCGGCTCGGGCGGCGTGCCGGTCTGTTCGTGGCCACGAACGGCCTGCATCAGCCGGGCGAGCTGGTGGCGGAAGAACAGCGGTACGGCGATCGCGGTCGCGATCACGGCCTGGATGATCAGGCTCCCGGAACCCGGGTCGATGTAGGCGAGAAGATGAAGCACTCGATGATTCCTCCGCACATGGCATGTCGCAGCGCCCGGCGACAGCGTGTCGGACGTGGTGCGCTCGCGCAACTTGTTGGTGTGAGCATCATGGCGGACGGAGGTCCGACGGCCGCATCCCCCGATGGTCCTGTCCCTCGCCAGCAGACGGGCCGAAGACGGCGCCGACGGCGTGTTCCGGACCGGGTCGTCGGTCCTCAGTTCCCCGTGGTCGTCTCGACCGGGATGACGTTCAGGACCGATCCATCGAAGCCATAGCTGACGTCCGGCTGGGGTGGGACGTTCGTGCCCGCGTAGGCGTTCGCCAGCGTGGCGAAGAGGTTCACGGGCGTGGTCGGCTGCCGGAAGAGATCGGGATGGCCCGGGGTCAGGGTCGCGAGGACCGTGCTCGTTCGCTCGGCGAGGTCGGACGACATCGGCGACTCCTCATCCCAGCCGACGTCGGTGCCATGGTCCGAGAACACCACGATGACCGGCGGCGTCGGAGCGGTGGACCGCAGGGCGTCGACGCTCTCGATCGTCATCTGGCCGATGGCCTGGACCTGGCCGGTCGTCCGTGCGATGTCCTCGTCAGACGTCTGGCCAGTCCGACCGACCTGGTCCCAGCGCGAGTCCGGGTCGCCATCCTCCGGCCCGCCGTCGGCGGTAAGGACGGATGGAGGATGCGGTGCCGGGACATGGACGAGGACGAACCGTGGCCGACTGTGCGGCTCTGCCGCGATGGTCGTGGCGGCCTGGAAGACGGCCTCGATGCGCGTGCGCATGACGTCCCCGAAGCCGTTGGGGTCCACGGCCTGGAGGATGTCCGCGAGTGCCGTTTGACGCAGCAACACCATCTCGAACTCGTTTGGCCCCGGCGCCTCGAACCGATGGTCGACGTTGCGGATGTCGAGGTGGGTCCAGCCCGACGACACCCACACGAGGTCATAGCCCGCGGCCCGGATCCCGGCCAGCATCGCCCCATGCGCCATGACCGATCGCAGCCGACGCGCGTCGGCGGCAGGATCCGGCCCGAACGGCGCCGCGAGCTCGGGGATGTCCCGGATGTGCCGCCCTTCGAACATCGATGCGAGGACGATCCTCGTGATCAGGTAGTTGGTCCGGCTGTCGTCGTGGACCGTGAACCCCCGCGACTCGAGGGCCGTCGGAAACGCATCCGCATCCAGGCCGGACAGGCGCCTGACGGCCGTTGCACCCGGGTATCCATCGAGGAGGTACACGAAGATGTCCGGTGCCCGGGGCGACGGCGGCGGGCGGTCGGCGGGTCCGGGCAACGGGAGGAAAGGCTCCGCGACGACCGATAGGAAACTGGGCCGGCCGACGGCGAAAAGCAGAGCCGCCGCGAAGACGATCGTCGCGATCAACGCGAGCAGGCGGGTCGCGACGGCGCCCGCGCGAACGATGCTGCCCTGCCGCCGGAGGCCGCCGATCAGGACCACACCGATGGCGGCGGCCACCAGGATCAGTCGGGCCTCCGGGCGGTCGACGATCAGGGCGATCCAGATCGCCGATGCGGCCATCGCCCCGAGTCGGCGGTCCCTGGCCAGCCGACCGAGCAGGACCGTCATCGCGAGCGAGGCGACGACGGCCGCCACGATGGGGCGGACGATCTCGACGAGACTGATCTCCGACTCGGCCCAGACCAGGATGATGACGCTCAAGGGGAACCCCGCGGGGTACAGGAGGATCGGCAACCACGACCCACGGCGGGGCGGCGGCCGATCCGGTGCCCCGACGGCGACCGGACCTTCGACCGTCACCGCGGAGGGTCGATCCCGAACGCCTGGTCGTCGGGCTTCGCCTCGTCACTCGTCGCGACCGGGCGACGCATCAGGGGCAGGCAGGCCGCGCAGATCGCGAACCCGCTGACCCACAGGACGGGCAAGGCCAGGGTCGCCCCGAGTGGCACCGTCCAGCGCCGATCCGTCAGGCCACCCCACGCGACCAGGATGATCGCCACCGGCAGCCTGACCAGGAGCGGGATGGGGATCTGGAACTGGGCGACCGACCCTCCCTCGGGCGTCGTCGAGATGAACCGGATCCAATCGATCCAGAGCTGGCCGTCCAGGAGCACCGAGACCGCCACGATGGCCGCGGTCACCCCCATGGCGATCGCCAGCGGGCGCCATTCGCGGCGCACCGCGAACCAGACGAGTCCGACCCCGGGTGTGACCTTCGTGAGGATGACGAAGGCCCAGGTCCACGGGTACCGGAAGCCCAGCACGATCGCCGCGGCGATGAGCAGGTGGACGTTCCCGTGATAGAGCTCGAGGGCGATCGGAGGGAACGCGAGCAGCCAGAACACGCGGACGCTCCGGCCACCCAGCCAGATCACGGTGCCGATCAGGAGCGCAGTCCACAGCCAGAGGAACGTCCGCCACGCCAGCGACCCGAACGGGTCGAACAGGCGCGCGATCGGCGGCGAGTAGTTGAACGCGCCAAGTCCCCCGACGCCCGTCCCGTACGGGTCGCTGCCGTTCACCGCCCAATAAGCGAACGCGTCAAAGCCGAAGGTTCCCGCCGCCGGGGCGACGACGAGGAACAGGTAGAGCGTGAACAGGCAGCCCGCGAGGACCGCCCCGTCACGAAGCGGCCGGAGCAGTCGCTTGCGTGAGCTCGTCGTCACCGACGCATAGTACGGGGTCGTCGGCTCGCCTCAGGACGGATACTTCGGCGATGACGGCGGCTGGCAGCATCCTCGCGCCAGGGTCCCGGGTCAACGAGGCGGTCCGCGCCGCGCTGATCCTGCTCGTGGTGCTGGTGAGTGGCATCAGCACGTTCCGCCTCGTGACCACGACCCCCGTCGGGATCGACCTGATCATCCCGCTGCGCGCTGCCGAGCGATGGCTCGACGGCGGAGTGGTCTACGTGGCGGACGGGTTCACCGATCCCGGGGCGCTGCCTCCGTTCCTGTACCCACCGTTCGTGTTGCCGTTCATCGCGCCGCTCACCGCGCTTCCGGAGCTGGCCCTCCGCTGGGCCTGGGTCCTCGGCACCCTCGCCATCGGCTGGTGGTCGTTTCGCTGGATCGGTCTTGGGCTGATCCCGGCGACCGTCGCGCTCGTGTGGGTCCCGATGTCGGAGGGGATCTGGACGGGCAATATCTCCGTGGCGATCTTCCTCGCCTTCGTGGCGGCGTTCTGGGTCCGCTCGAGGGATCGCTCGCCGACCCGGCCACGACGCCTGGACGACCCGGCCGAGGTCGACGCCAAGGTCGGGTTCCTCGCGGCGTCCCTCGCGGCGATCAAGCCGTCGCAGGTGCACGGCTGGCTGGTGATCCTGCGCCACCGGCGTCGATCGGCCCTGCTCGGGGTCGTGCCCTGGATCCTGGTCGTCGTCGTCACGCTGCCACTCGTGGGCATCGATGCGTACTTCGACTGGATCGCGCAGGTCCGCCTGGCGGCCGATCCACAGTGGCCGATGATGGGCGTCTCGCTCCTCGCGTACCTGCCGGCGATCGTGTTCGGAGGCCTGGTCGTCGGCTCGCTCATCGTGGCCTGGTTCCTGCGCGGGCCGGACACCGGTGCGTGGCTCGGCATCCTGATGTTCGTGGTCACGCCGAACATGCACAGTTTCAACGGCCTGTTCCTGGTGCCCGCCCTGTTCCTGATCCGCCGTGAGTTCGCCCTCCTGGCCGCGATGCTGATGGCCACCTATTCGGCCGAAGGGTGGTGGCTCGGGGCGACGATCGTCATCGCGATGATGCTCGCCGGGACCCGGTGGCCCATCGCTCGGGAGGGTGCCGAGGCCACCGCCGCGACCTGAGCGCGAGCGCGCGGACTAGCCGAATCGTACTGGTCGGCGTGCGTGGAACCCGGTGCTACGCTGCACCGGCCGTGCGTATCCCCCTACTGCTGTACGGGCTCGCCCTCGCCGTTCGGGCGGTGCTCATCTGGCACTTCCCGGAGCCGGCCTACCCCGATTCGTCCTATTACGTGGACGTCGCGCGGGCCCTGAACGCGGGACAGGGGTTCAACATCGACTTCATCTGGATCTTCGCCGAGGTCGGCGGCGTGATCCCGGCCGACCCGACGCTCCCGATCCCGTCCAACGCGCACTGGATGCCGCTTGCCTCGATCGTGCAGGTGCCGTTCCTGGCCGTCTTCGGGAACGTGGCCTGGGCGTCCGCGGCGCCATTCGCGTTGATCGGCGCCCTCGCGGCCCCGCTCACGTGGGCGATCGCGCGCGACGCGGGGGCACGCTCGTGGATCCAGGTCGGCGCCGGCATCCTGGTCGCCATCCCGCTCCTCTCGGCGGTCTACCTCGTCCAGCCCGACAACTTCTCGCTCTACCAGCCGCTGGTCGCGGGTTCGCTCTGGCTGGGCGCACGCGGGCTCAAGGGCTCCGGCCGAGCGTTCGCCGGGGCGGGCCTCCTGGCGGGCCTCGCGACCCTGTCGCGCAACGACGGGCTGCTGGTCCTCGCCGCCCTCGGCCTCGCGTTCGCCTGGGACCGCTGGCGTGCCTGGCGGTCGGCCGGTGCCCGCCGCCCCGCGATCTCGTTGCTCGCCGCCATCGCGTGCGTGGCGTTGTTCGCCCTCGTCATGGCGCCGTGGTGGGCGCGCCAGCTGGCGGTCTTCGGTTCGCTGTCGCCTTCCACCGCGTCGGGCAAGGTCCTGTACATCCGCGACATCTCGGAATGGAACAGCATCACGACCCCGGCCACCCTCGAGCACTTCCTCGGCATGGGTCTCGGCCCGCTCATCGCGACCCGGATCGGCGGTCTTGGGGCGGCCGTGATGATCTACACCACCCTCGTGGCCGGGTTCGTCCTGGCGCCGTTCATGGTCGTGGGTGGGTGGGCGCGGCGACGGTCGGTCGACTTCGGGCCGTTCTTCGTGTTCGCGGGCCTCCTGTTCGCCTTCTCGGCGCTGGTCTCGGCGGTCCACGTCCCGGGCGGCACCTTCATCCACTCGGCAGTGGCGCTCGCGCCGCACTCCTACATCCTGGCGCTCGAGGGCATCGCGATCGCCGTCGCCTGGGTCGCGCGCCGCCGACCCGCCTGGGACGCGGAGGGGGCCTCGCGCTTCTTCGGGGCGGCCGCCATCGGTTTCGCGGTGCTGTGCACGGTCGCCGGATCGTTCGTGGTCCATGCCAACTGGGAAAAACGGGCCGAGCGGTTCCGCGCGGTCACGGCCGCCCTGGATTCCGCGGGCGCCGCCGCCACCGACCGGGTCATGTCCATCGACGCGTCGGGGACGCGCTACTGGACCGGGCGGGGCGGCGTGGTCCTCGTCAACGACCCACTCGAGACGGTCGAGCAGGTCGCACGCGCGTACGACATCCGTTGGCTGGTCCTGGACGCCGCCGACACCGTGTTGGCCGCCGCGCCCATCCTCGATGCCGATGAGCGCCCGGCGTGGATCGGGCCGCCGACCGACGCCAGTCCCGCCCCGGGCGCCGACGCGCCGGCGGGTGCCCCGCGCGCGACCGTCGCCATCTACCCGGTCTGCCTCGAACCCGCCGACTCGCGCTGCAACGCCACGGCCGCGGCGTCATGACCCGTCGCGAGATGCTCCTGTCGGTCGGGCTCGTCTTCATCGTCGCGCTCGTGACGCGCGCGATCTTCGCGTCGCAGATCGTCTTCCCCAAGCCCGAGGACACGGCCTACTACGTCGGCGTCGCGCGCAACATGCTCGATGGCCGCGGCCTCGTGTCGGACGCGCTGTGGAGCTACCAGACGCCGCCGCTGGTCTTCCCACGGCCTGCGTTCGAGGTCTGGCTGCCGCTGCCGACCTTCCTGGCCGCGATCCCCATGGCCATCCTCGGGCCGACCTTCGCGGCCGCCCAGGTCTCGTCGGTCCTGATCGGGGCGCTGGTGCCCGTCCTGGCCTGGCGGCTCGCCGCCGACGTCGCCGAGGAACGGGGCCTGCCCATCGGCCGGGCCCGGACCCTGGCGCTCGGCACCGGCCTGACGTGCGCGTTCTACCTGCCACTCCTGCTGCATTCGTCGTTGCCGGACTCGACGATGTCGTTCGCGGCGCTCGCGCTCGCCGCCTGCCTGCTGATGACCAGGATCGCGCGCGACCCGCGCGGCGCGCGGCTGACCGATCCGCGGGTCGTCGGGCTCGGCGTGCTCATCGGGCTGACCGCGTTGACCCGCAACGAGGCCATCTGGATCGGGCTGACCTGGGCCGTGATCGCCTGGCTGGCTCCGGCGACCACGCGAATGGAGCGGATCCGGCTCATCGGTGTTGCCGGCGTCGTCGCGCTCCTCGTCTTCGCGCCCTGGGCGTGGCGTGATTGGCAGGTCTTCGGCAGCCCGTTGCCGGGCCAGGCAGCCGCCAACGCGCTGTCCGTGACCGGCTTCGACATCTTCGCCTGGAACGATCCGCCGACCCTCTCGAGGTATCTCGCCGTCGGGCCGGCCCGGCTGCTCGAGATGCGCGTCGACGGGATCGCCCACAACCTGTTCTCGGTGCTGCTCCTGCCCGGCCTGCCGATCTCGATCATCGGGTTCCTGGCGCTCCCGTGGCAGGGTCGCGATCGAGCGGTCCGGCCGGTCGTCGTCCTTGGCCTCGTCACCTTCCTGATCACGAGCCTGGCGTTCCCGGTGGCGACGACGTGGGGCACGTTCCTGCACGCCGCCGGACCCGTCCACGTGCTGCTCGTCCTGTCCGCCCTCCTGGCGCTCGATGCCGGGATCGCCCGGCTCGGCGTCCGCCTCGGCTGGACGCGGCCGGTCGCCTGGCTCGGAGCGCTGCTCGGCATCTTCGGCTCGGTCCTGTTCTCGGTGATGCTCCTGCCCTCGTTCGGGTCCGGATCGCGGGGGACCGCCGAGCTGTACGACGAGCTGGCCCGACGGATGGCCGTCATCGGTCATCCACTCGATGCGTCCACCGGACCGGTCATCACGAACTTCCCGATCTGGCTGACCGAGATCCCGGGCGTTCGAGCCCTTGCCCTGCCGGCCGAGGAACCGAGTGACATCGTCGATCTCGCCTCGGATCCGGGCTTCGCAGGCACCCGGCTGCTCATCGTCATCGGCGACGACCACGGCGGCTGGCCGGCGGTCCTGGATCAGCCCGGGCCCGATGTCGACTGTTTCCACGAGCTGGCGCTCGGTCCGGGACCGGCCGGTGTCGCCGATCCCCTGGCCAACGTCCGGGCCTTCGAGATCGCCTGTCCATGAAAGGCGACCCCTATACTCCGGCGCACATGGAAGCACGGACCGGGACGCAGTCCGGTGACAACCGCTTCGACGGGCTTCATGCGGAAGCGAGCGCGGCCGTTGGCTACAGTGCCAATACGCTTCGCGGCATCCGGGAGCGATATCGTGAGGCCTACTCCGACGCGCTCATTCACTGGCAGGACCTGCGCGACCAGCTGGACCGCATCGAACGCTCGACGCGCAAGGTCGGAACGCGACCGACCCGTTCGACCGAATCCGATCTGGCCGCGAGCGCGGCCGAGGCCGGGGCCGACGATGCCATGCAACGCAACCTCCGCGCCGAGGTCGACCAGTTGTCCGAGCAACTCGGTGGCCATCAGACCGAGCTGGCCAAGCTGGAACTGGCCCAGAGCACGCTCGAACGGACGTGGCTCTTCATGGAGCGCGGCGACGTGACGCTCGTCAACGAGGCTGGCGGCCCCTCGACCTCGGGCGACATCCAGATGCGGATCGTCGAGGCGCAGGAGGCCGAACGCGCCAGGCTCGCACAGGAGATCCATGACGGGCCGGCCCAGGTGCTGAGCAACTCGATCTTCCAGGTCGAGTACATCGAGCGGGTGCTCGCATCGGACCCGAAGGTCGCCAACACGGAGCTGGCCATCCTGCGCGAGCTGCTTCGGCGCGAGCTGGGCAACCTTCGAGCGTTCATCACGCAGCTCCGCCCGCCATTGCTCGACGAACTGGGTCTCGATGGGGCCATCATGGAGACGGTCGAGAACGTCAACGCCCTGACCGGGCTCTCGATCTCGACCGACCTGGCCGCCCCGAGCACCGCGCTCGACGATCGTGCGCGGACGGTGGCCCTGCGGGTGGCCCAGGAGGCGCTTCAGAATGTTCGCAAGCACGCGTCAGCCAGCCACGTGACCGTGAGCACGTCGCTCGACGGCGACGACTGGACCCTGGAGGTGCGCGATGATGGCCGCGGTTTCGATGCCGGGGCGGTGGCAGCCAGGGGCCGGAGCAACTTCGGCCTCCAGTTCATGCGCGAGCGCGCCGAGTTGATCGGCGCTCGCCTGGATATACGATCGCGACCGGACGGGGGCACCGTGGTCCGGCTGGCGATCCCGATCCATGACGGGGCGGAGCAGAGGGAGAGCAGATGAGCGCAGTCGACTACGGCGGTCCTGAGCGACGTCGGGGCGGCCCCGATCGAAGGAACATCGGGGACCGGACGCGGATCCTGATCGTGGACGATCACGCCCTGTTCCGGGTGGGGATCGCCAACATCCTGAGCCGGGAGCCCGACCTGGACGTCGTCGCCGAGGCGGACGATTCGCGGAGCGCCATCGACCGCGCCCTCGAGAACTCGCCGGACATCGTCCTCATGGACCTCTCGCTGCCGGCGCCCGGCGGCATCGAGACCACCCAACGGATCAAGCGTGAGCTGCCCTCGACCGGGATCATCGTCCTGGCCCAGACCGAGGACGAGGATGCGCTCTTCGACGCGATCAAGGCGGGCGCCGCGGCCTTCATCCTCAAGGATGTCGGGCCCGACGACCTCGTCACGATCATCCGTCGGGTCGTCGCCGGGGAGTACCTGATCAACGACAAGGTCTTCGCCAAGCCCGCCGTGGCCTCGCGCGTCCTCAAGGAGTTCCGCGAGCTCGCCGTGTACGGGCAGGAGGCCGCGCCGATCTTCGCGCCGCTCTCGCCCCGTGAGGTCGAGATCCTGGACAACATCGCGCAGGGCATGACCAACAAGCAGGTCGCCTACGCGCTGTCGATCAGCGAGCAGACGGTCAAGAATCACATGAGCTCGATCCTGCGCAAGCTGTCCGTCAACGACCGGACGCAGGCCGTGGTGTACGCGATGCGCCAGGGCTGGATCCGGATGCCAGAGGACTGACCGATCACGACCTCAGCGACTCCCGCGACCGCCGCCGATCGATGACCGACGCATCGACGACAAGCACCTCGGAGACCGAGCTCCCGACGAGGGAGTCGCCGTCGACGACGCCCCCGCAGAACCTGGCCGAGCTGTCCGCCAGGCTGTCGGCAGAAGTCGAACGCCTCGACAGCGAACTCGGCGAGGTGGACCTGCTCGTCACCCAGGCCGGCACCGAGGCCGCGCGCCACGAGAGCCGGCGAAGCACGGCCGCCGACAAGCTCGCGGCGATGACCAAGCAGGGAGAGGCGACCGAGCTTGCCGAGCTCGGGACGCAGCTCGCCGCGCTCACCAAGCGGGCCGCCCTCATGGAATCGCAGGTCGAGGTCCTCGAAGGCAAGCGCCGCGCCCTCGCTCGCCACCGCGAGTCGATCTCCGCCTATGCCGACGCCGTCGCCGCCATGGATCCGGCGACGTCCATCTCGACGCCGCAATCGGCCACCCGGGCAGGGCGCAAGGCCGCGACGACCGACGGCGGCGATGTCGTCATCCCGCCGGCGGTCTCACGCCTGGTCCTGACCAGCCAGGAGGACCTCCGGCGCGAGATCTCCCGAGCGATGCATGACGGCCCGGCCCAGAGCCTGACGAACATCGTGCTCCAGGCGCAGATCGTGGAGCGCCTCGTGGCGAAGGACCCCGCGCTCGCGCTCGGCGAGGTCCACCAGCTGATCGGCATGGTCCAGCGCACGCTGGAGGCGACCAAGACGTTCATCTTCGACGTCCGGCCCATGGTCCTCGACGACCTGGGGCTGGTGCCGACCTTGCGGCGCGCCGCGCGCGAGCGCGGGCGAAAGGCCGGTGTCGCGGTCGATTTCGACTCCATGGGCCAGGACCGGCGATTGCCAATGGACCTCGAGAGCGGGCTGTTCCGGATGCTCGACGAGGCCCTGGTCGGTTACCTCGAGCGCTCCCCCACCCGGATCACGATGCGTCTCGACTGGGCCGACCAGGTGGAGGCCCGGGTCACGGCCGTCCGGGACAAGGACAAGGACGCCAAGCCCGCCGCGGAACCTGCCGCCCCGGTCGAGGCCCCGCCGACCGGCACGGAGCTCCCCCCGGCGCTCGCGGCGATGATGGAAGATCGTCGGGCCGATGCCCGCGACGCGGCCGAGACGGCGCGACGCGACGCGATCGTCGCCCTGCCCGTGACGACCTGGCAGGAGATCGAGAGCCGGGCGACCACGCTCGGCATCCTCGCCGACCTGTCCGAGGACGGTTCCGAGCTGCACCTCGTGGCCGAGGCGCCGGTGCCGTCGGAGCGATGACGTGGGCCGCGTGCCTGGCATCCGCGGTCAGGGCCTCGTCGAATATGGACTGATCCTCGCCCTGACGGTCGTGTTCACGATCATCATCCTGGGCGTCTTCGGCGGGACCGTGGCGGACGTCCTCGCCACGATCGGCGAGGCCATCGACGCGGCCACGGGCGGGACCTGAGACGGGGCCCGGACCCGAACCGAGCGCGAACGTGGCGTGCGAGCAACAGACGCCCGTCCGGGAAGTCCGGGCACGTTCGGTACCATCGTGCTAGTGCTTTCCCGAAGCGGCCCTCCATATAGTGGGGAAGCCCTCAGATTTCGAGGGTGAGTACTCATCCAGGAGGCTGCCACATGGCGCTCTTTACTTCGTTCCTCGCTTCCCTTCGCCGGGACGAGGAAGGCCAGGGTCTCGCCGAGTATGCGTTGATCCTCGCCCTTATCGCGATCGTCGCGATCGTCGCCCTGATCTTCCTCGGCGGACAGGTCAGCACCATCCTGAGCACGGTCGGCGACTCGATCTAGTCGTCGGTCCTCACGGATCGAAACCAAGACCGCCGGGCCTCTCGAGGCCCGGCGGTCTTTCGTTGTGCGTCCTGGGTGCCGCCGCCCGGTCGAGGGCCCGGCCGAGCACCCGACAGCAGCTGGTCGCGGCGGTCCAGGCGTGGGGACGCGGCCGGCTCGAGGCCGGCGGGCCGGACCCGGATCGGTGGGTGTTTGACAGCCATCGGGAACCACCCGTACCGTGGCACGTCCCACGAGCCCCGCGCTCGTGGAGTCCCCCAGAGAGGAGGTACCCCAGACAGATGTCCTCGATGCATGCTCTCATCTCGTCCTTCCGCCGAGAAGACGGCCAGGGTCTCGCCGAATACGCGCTGATCCTCGCTCTGATCGCGATCGTCGCGATCGTGGCCCTCATCTTCCTCGGCACCCAGGTCAGCACGATCATCAGCACGGTCGGCGACTCGATCTAGTGTCGCGTTCCCCAGACCAGCGAGGCCGCCAGCCCCAGGCTCGGCGGCCTTTCTCTGTTGTGGTGCGCGCACGTCCACAGGGCCAACCTTCGGGCTATTGACACCTACCCCCCTCGACCTATGGTGGAGCGACCGGCCACGGGTGGTCGGTGCCCGCTAGCGAGCCTCGTGGAAAGGAGGTGTACCAAGATGACCGCGCACCCGCGTCTGGTCCGGATCGTCGACCGAATCCGTCAGGTCGATGGCCAGGGCCTGGCCGAATATGCTCTTATCCTCGCCCTTATCGCCATCATCTCGATCGTCGCCCTCATCTTCATGGGAAGCCAGGTCAGCGACAAGCTGAGTGTCATCGGCAGCCAGCTGGATTCGGTAAGTCCATAGGGATCCCGACCGTCCACTGTCCGTCACCTGACAGCCCGCCGAAATGGCGGGCTGTCGACATGTTCAGGGACCCGCACACCACCCTCACGCACCACCCTCGTGTGGCGGCGCGAACCCCGACAAGAACCTTGCAGGAAACCTTGCGTCACGCATGGATTCCTGCCGTTTCCTCCTAATGGTCCTAGGCCTTTCGTATAGTCGCGAGCCTCATGGCCGGTGCTACAGTGGTGCCACCTGTCACAAGCCTCTCGGGGAGTAACAACTTGAAGCGCTCTAATCGTCTGGTCCTGCTCGTCGGGGTCTTCCTCGCGGTCATCGCGTTCGTCGGGATCCTCCTGCTCGTGCGGCAGCCGAGCGACACGTCGAACAAGCCGCCGACCACCGGATTCGTCCTCATCGCGACGACCGACATCCCGTTGTCCTCGCGGATCGAAGCGTCCTCGCTGACGCGGACGGAGCTCCCGCTGGACGGGATCCTCCCGGGCGCCTTCTCGGAGACCTCCCAGGTCGTCGGCAAGATCGCGCGTGAGCCGGTCGCCACCGGCGCCCAGATCACCTCGACCACCATCACGGGCGGGGCCCAGGGCGAGATCCTCGACATCGTGACGCCGCCCGGCCTTCGTGCCGTCGCCGTCCAGGTCGACCAGGTCACCGGTGTCGGCACGGTCATCAAGACCGGCGACTACGTGGACCTGATCTCGGGCGTCACCGGCGACAAGTTCCCGGTCATCACGGTCAACCCGGCCGATGACTCGGTCACCGTCGTCAGCGGCCTCAACAGCACGAGCGTCAAGATCCTGCTGCAGGGCATGCAGGTCCTGGGCACGCTGTTGCCGCCGGACGCGTCGACCACCACCACCGACGACGGCAGCGGCACCGACACCGGCGGCACGCCGTCGCAGCCGGGCACGGCCCTCACGGGCCAGCAGCAGATCGTGATCCTCGCGGTCGATGCCCAGCAGGCCGAAGTCATCAAGTTCGCCCAGCTGGACTCCTCGATCACCCTGATCCTGCGGTCACCGGACGACTTCATCGATCCGACCACCAACGAGGCCGTCGTGCCGCTCCCGAACACGACGACCGGCGTCAACCTCAAGACCCTCGTCGACACCTACGGGGTCGTCCCGCCGGAAGTCGTCGAGACCGTGACCCCCGCCAATCCGTAACCCCCGCGCGGCCGAGCGTCGGCCGAGCTGAGACAAGCAAGCCCAGACGCGGCGGGCGCGGCGGACCCACAAGGTCCCGCGCCCGTCGTAGTCCCGGCCTCACCGACCGGTCCTCGGACCGGTCACCTATCGAAGTACAAGATCAGAGCGAGATGGCCGACCAGATCCGCGTCCTCGTCGTAGACGACATCCCCGAGACCCGCGATCACCTCACGAAGCTGCTCAGCTTCGAGAGCGACATCGACGTGGTCGGTGCCGCTTCGTCCGGACGCGAGGCGCTGGACATGGCCGGCAAGCTCACCCCCGACATCATCCTGATGGACATCAACATGCCGGACATGGACGGCATCACGGCCACCGAACAGATGGCCGCGACCCTCCCCTCCGCGGCCGTCGTGATGATGTCGGTCCAGGGCGAAGCGGACTACCTCCGACGATCCATGCTCGCCGGGGCCCGCGAGTTCCTCGTCAAGCCGTTCAGCAGCGACGAGCTGACCGCCTCGATCCGACAGGTCCACTCGCGCGAACGCGACAAGGCCAGCCGCATGGCGGCCGTGCCGGTCGCCGCGGCCGGTTCGGGGTCGGGTGGATCGGGCGGCGAGGGCGGCGGCGACCCGGGCCGGATCATCGCGGTCTTCAGCCCGAAGGGCGGCGTCGGTCGAACGACCGTCGCGGTCAACCTGGCGGTCGCCGCGGCCACCGACCTCGGCAAGAAGGTCGTGCTCGTCGATGCGTCGTTCCAGTTCGGCGACGTCGGGGTCCTGCTCAACCTGAATCCGAAGAGCAAGTCGATCGCCGACCTGCTGCCGCAACTCGAGGCGAACGAGCTCGACTCGCTCGACATGTTCGTCATCGACCACACCTCCGGAGTCCGGGTCCTGCTGGCCCCGCCGACTCCCGAGACGGCCGAGCTGATCACGCCGGCCGCCGTCCGCAAGGTCCTGGAGACGCTCCGGCGGAACCACGACCTCGTCGTGGTGGATTGCACCGCGTTCTTCAACGACACCACGCTGGCGATCCTCGATATCGCCGATGTGATCCTGACGATGCTCAGTCTCGAAATCACCAGTATCAAGAACATGCGCCTCTTCCTGGAGGTCGCCCAACAGCTCGGATACGAGACGGGAAAGGTCCGCCTGATCCTCAATCGCGCCGACTCAGCGCTGGGCATCCGCGTCGCGGACGTCGAACAATCGATCGGCCGCAAGGTCGACGAGACGATCGTCAGCGACGGTCGCAGCGTCGTCTATGCGCTCAATCGAGGAGTACCGTTCTACCTGTCAAACAAGGAGGCGCAGGTCTCCCAGGACATCCTCCGCCTCGCGCGGTCGGTCACTGGCGAGCGAACGAGCGCCCCCGCCGGGGAAACCAGTCAGAAGTCCACCCAGAAGAAATCCCTGTTCGCGTGGCGATGAACACGGCCGTAGTGAGCCCCTCGGGGCGAAAAGGGGTGTAGTCGAATGTCCCTCTTGAAGCGGATCGAGAGCGCTCGACCGGGGTCCACGGGACCCGAAGCTGCGCCGGGCGCTCCCGGCTCCAACCTGCCGGTCGCACCGGGTGGTGCGCCGCCCACGCCGACCTCGCCGAGGCTGACCAGCCAGGCGCCGGTCCGCGAGTCGTTCCGGGACGTCAAGTTCCGGATCCAGAACCGGGTCATCCAGGACCTGGATCCGAAGCTCGACCTGTCCAACCAGGTCGAGGTCCGGCGCCAGATCGAGGAGATCTTCGGCAAGGTCATCGACGAGGAAGGCCTCGCCCTGACCCGTGCCGAGCGCGTCCGGATGCTGGAGCAGATCACCGACGAGATCATCGGCCTCGGGCCGTTGGAGCCGCTGCTCCGGGACGAGTCGATCACCGAGATCATGGTGAACGGCCCGCGCCAGGTCTACATCGAGCGATCCGGCAAGCTTGAGCTGACCAACGTCGTCTTCCAGAACGACGACCACGTCATGCGCATCATCGACCGGATCATCGCGCCGATCGGTCGCCGGGTCGACGAGTCGAGCCCGATGGTCGACGCCCGCCTCACCGACGGCTCCCGCGTCAACGCAATCATCCCGCCGCTGTCATTGGTCGGCCCGGTCATCACCATCCGCAAGTTCTCGGCGTCGCCGTTCACCGTCGACGACCTGATCCGGTTCGGCACGGCCACCGCGGACATGTTCGACTTCCTGCGCGCATGCGTGGAAGCTCGCCTGAACATCTTCGTGTCCGGCGGCACCGGCTCGGGCAAGACGACGACCCTGAACGTCCTCTCGTCGTTCATCCCGAACGACGAGCGCATCGTGACCATCGAGGACGCCGCCGAGCTGCAGCTCCGCCAGGAGCACGTGGTGACGCTGGAGTCCCGCCCGCCGAACATCGAAGGCAAGGGCGCGGTCCCGATCCGCGAGCTCGTCCGCAACGCCCTGCGCATGCGGCCCGATCGGATCATCGTCGGAGAGTGTCGTTCCGGTGAGGCCCTGGACATGCTCCAGGCCATGAACACCGGCCATGACGGCTCGATGTCGACCGGTCACGCCAACAGCCCACGCGACATGCTGTCGCGCCTCGAGACGATGGTCCTGATGGCCGGCGTGGATCTGCCCCTGCGGGCGATCCGCGAGCAGGTCGCCTCGGCCGTCGACCTCATCGTCCAGCAGAGCCGTCTCAAGGACGGGACTCGCAAGATCGTCAACATCACCGAGGTCCAGGGCATGGAGGGTGATGTGATCGTCATGCAGGACGTGTTCGTCTTCGAACAGACGGGCGTCGTCGAGGGCAAGATCCAGGGCCGGCTCAAGGCGACCGGCATCCGGCCCAAGTTCGTCGAGAAGTTCGAGGTCATGGGCATCAACCTGCCGCCAGGCCTCTTCGGCTTCAGCTACTAGCCCGCGGAAGGAGTCACGCCCGTGGATACCATGACGCTCGCGATCGCCGGAGTCGCCGCTTTGGCGATCCTGTTGATCGCGGTCGGCGTCGCCACCTCGGGCGGATCGGGAATCTCCGACCGCCTCGAGCGCTACGCGTCGAATCGCCCGGCCAAGGCCGCTCCCAGCGGCCAAGGCGCCATCGCGGACATGATCACGCAGAGCGCGACGCTCGCGAGCCTGAACAAGGTCGTCGAGAATCGTGACTTCGGCGCGAACCTGCAGCGCGAGATCGCCCGTGCCGACCTCAAGCTCAAGCCATCGGAATACCTGCTCATCTGGGCCGGCTGCATCGTCGGCGTGCCGATCGCGATGCTCCTCTTGTCGGTGGTGCTGCCGACGCTGGGCAATCCGCTCTTCCTGCTGATCGGCGGCCTCGTCGGCTTCTTCATCCCGCGCTTCTGGCTCGCTCGCCGCCGGAACGGACGCCTCGGGGCGTTCAACAAGCAGCTCCCGGACACGATCACCTTGATCGCGAACGCGCTGCGCGCCGGTTCGTCCTTCCTGCAGGCCATCGAACTGGTCGTCCGCGAGTCGCGCCCGCCGATCTCCACGGAGTTCGGCCGGGTCATCCGCGAGGTGAACCTGGGCCTGCCGTTCGATCAGGCGCTCGAGAACATGGTCCGCCGCGTGCGCTCCGACGACCTCGAGCTGATGGCCACGGCCATCTCGATCCAGCACCAGGTCGGCGGCAACCTCGCCGAGATCCTCGACTCGATCGCGTTCACCATCCGTGAGCGCGTCCGCATCAAGGGCGAGATCCGGACCCTCACGGCGCAGCAGCGGCTGTCCGGCTACGTCGTCGGCTTCCTGCCGATCGGCCTGGCCGGCTTCCTCTTCATCGCCGCCCCGGACTTCATGTCGCCCATGTTCACGAAGCCACCCGAGGTCCTTGGCCTGCCGGGCGGCGTCATCATCCTGCTTCTTGGTGGATTCATGATGTTCATCGGCTTCATGATCATCCGCAAGATCGTCGACATCGAGGTCTAGCCCGATGCCTATCCTCCCCATCATCATCGCGGCCGTCGCGGCCGGCGCCATCCTGCTCATCTTCATCGGGCTCGCCGGCAACTCGCCGGTCGACCCGGTCCAGGCCCGCCTCACCCAGCTCGGGTCGATGCAGGCCAAGAACCTCGAGGAACTCGAGCTCCAGGCTCCGTTCATCGAGCGGACCCTGCGCCCGCTGGCGGCACGGCTGTCGAACAGCGTCGCGCGGGTCACCAGCACGTCGTTCTCGGATCGCACCGAGAAACGCCTGGCCCTGGCCGGCAACCCCGGCGAACTTCGCGTCGCCGACTGGCTCGGCATCAAGGCCCTCGGCGCCATCATCGGCGGCATCATCTTCTTCCTGCTGTTCGTCGTGGTCGGGGTCCTCGGGTTCCCGGTCCCCGTCGGGTTCGTCCTGGCGCTTGTCGGCGTGGCCTTCGGCTATACGGCGCCGGAGTTCTGGCTGGGTGGCCGGGTGCGCAAGCGCCAGAAGGCCATCCTGATGATGATCCCGGACTCGCTCGACCTGCTGACGATCTCCGTGCGAGCCGGTCTCGGCTTCGATGCGGCGCTCGGACGCGTCGTCGAGAAGCTGAAGGGTCCGCTGTCCGACGAGTTCCGACGGGCACTGGCCGAGGTCCGCGTCGGCAAGGCGCGGCGCGAAGCCCTCCGGGACATCGTGCCCAGGACCGAGGTCCAGCCGCTGACCAACTTCATCGGCGCGATCATCCAGGCCGAGCAGTTGGGCGTGTCGATCTCCAAGGTGCTCCAGGTCCAGTCCGAGCAGCTTCGCATCGAGCGGCGCCAGCGGGCTGAGGAGATGGCGGCCAAGGCGCCGATCAAGATGCTGTTCCCGCTCGTCGGTTGCATCTTCCCGTCGCTGTTCATCGTGATCCTTGGCCCGGCCATCATCCTGATCATCCAGAACCTGACGATCTGACCACGGACACGGCACCGGACACCCGGGCGACCGAGCTGGTCGCCCGGAACGTCACGCGCGGGACCACCCTGGCCGCCCGGCTGGAGGTCGCCGCGAGCCTGTGGGGCAAGTTCATGGGCCTGATGGGGCGAGCATCGCTTGCCCCCGACGCCGGCCTGTGGCTGCCCGACAGCAACGGCATCCACATGATGTTCATGCGCTTCCCGATCGATGCCGTCTTCGTCGACCGACCCGATGCCGCCGACGGCGGGTCTCGCCGTGTCGTCGCCGTCCGTCCCGCGCTCCGGACTTGGACGGGGCTCGTGCCCCTGGTTCGCGGCGCCCACGGGGTCCTCGAGCTCCCGGTGGGCACGATCGAACGTTCCGGCACGCTCGTCGGCGACGTGATCGCCCTGGACGGGCCCGCCACCTCCTGAGGGGGCTTCAGGCGCCCGCGTAAGCCCCGGTCAACCGGCCCGGCCGATGATCGGACGATGTCGGTCATCGGGCAGTTCGCTGCACGGGCGCTCGATCTCGCGTTCCCGGCGTCGTGCGCCGGTTGCGGCCGGGAAGGCGAGCCGATCTGCGCCGCCTGCCGGCCCGGCCTCGATGCCCGGCTCGACCTGCCGCCCGGGGTGCCGCTCGGCCTGCCGGCGGACCTGCCCGATGGCCTCCTCCAGCTGGAATGGTGCGCGCCGTTCAGCGGCGTCGTCCGTGATGCGCTGCACCAGCTCAAGTACAGCGGCGAGCGCCGTCTGGCCGGACCGCTCGGCGAGGCCGTCGCGCGGCGCTGGACGCGAGCCGGAGCCGGTGGCGACATCCTCGTGCCGGTGCCGGTCCATCGCGACCGGGCCGCCCAACGCGGCTACGACCAGGCCGTCCTGCTGGCCGCGGCGGCGGGCACCGCGCTCGGATCGCCCGTGATCGACGCCCTCGAGCGCTGGCAAGCGACCACCGCCCAGTTCCAGCTGGATCGGCGAGCCCGGGCGTCCAACGTCGCGGGGGCGTTTCGCCCGCGAACGGGTGACGCCTTCGAACCGGTCCGCGGCCGTTGGGTGGTCCTGGTCGACGACGTCATGACGACCGGCGCCACGCTCTCCGCCTGCGCGGCGGTCCTCCTCGACGGTGGCGCCGCGGCCGTCTCCGCGATCACCGTGGCCCGCGAACGCTGACCTCCTGATGGGCCGGGCCGGGGTCGGAGGTCCGGCCGGACTATACTCGGGTCTGGCACTCGGCCCTTCGGGAGGTGACGCGTGCGAACCATCGTCAAGGGCAAGAACGTCGAGGTCCCCGAGCGAGTCCGCGCCTACGCGGAGCGAAAGCTCGGGCACATCGCGCGGCTCGTGGACGATCGGACGGACGCGATCGTCGAGCTCTCCAACGAACACCACCGGAGCGCGTCGGACGCCCACATCGTCGAGGTCGCGCTGGTCGTGAATGGCCAGACCATGCACAGCCACGCGTCCGGTTCGAGCTACCAGGCCGCCCTCGACACCGTCGTCGACAAGGTCGAGCGGCAGGCCGTCTCGCACAAGGAGCGGCCGCGCCTGCGCGCCCGCCCGACGCAGGAGAAGGCCATCCTCCGGCGGGTCGCCGACGGGACGGTCGAGGCGCCGCAGGTGTCGCGGGTCGTCAAGAGCAAGCGCTTCGCCATCGAGCCGATGTTCGAGGAGGACGCCATCACCGCGATGGAGGAGCTCGGCCACCGACTTCTTCGTCTTCGTCAACGCCGAGAACGAGCAGGTCGCGATCCTGTACGCGCGGAACGACGGCGGCTACGGCCTCATCGAGCCGATCGTCGGCGGCGACTACACCGGCGGCCAGAGGCCGCGCGAACGGCCGCCACTGACCGCGGCGGCGCCCGCTCAGCCCGGCCGCCGGTACTCGCCCGTCGGCCCGGGTCAGCAGCCCCTCATCGACCATGTAGCGGCGGAGCGACGCGACGTCCGGGTGGAAGATCGCCAACCGCTGGTTGACCTCCTTCTCCGGGTACGGCGCGGTCCTCGGTGAAGATGCGGTCCCGCAGGTAGCGCAGGACGACGAGCCGCTTGGACCCGCGGGCCGGGATCGTCGTCAGGCGATCGGCCTCGAAGAAGCCCCGCAGGACACGGGCGACGTCCGTCGGCAGCGGCTCACCGCGCCGGCCCGACGCCGCGGCCCCGAGTCCGCCCGCGCGTCGCGGCTCGAGCTCCGCCAGGCGTCGGCCCGACGGCGCCGATGGCCTCGAGCCGGAGGCGCACGGCCGGGCCCCCGTCCGCCACCCGCCGACACGAGCCCGGCCTCGACGAGCTTGCCAGCTGGCGGCGGACCGCGGCGGGCGGCAGGTCAAGCTCCGCCGCCAGCTCGGCCTCGACGCCGGTCCGCGCTGCGAGCCGACCCGCGATGCGCAGCCGGGTCGGGTCCGCCAGGGCCCGAAGCGCGGTCAGCAGGTCGTGATCCATGGCGCCGCGCATCGTACGATGCGCCCGTGCTTCCAGACGGCCGACGCCTCGGTGCCCACCTGCCCCTGGCGACCGGCATGGTGAAGGCCGTCGAGCGGGCCCACGAGATCGGGGCCACCGCCCTGCAGATCTTCGGCGACAACCCGACGGCCTGGCGCCGGCGTGCCGAGCCACCGGCCGAGCTGCCGGCCTTCCGCGAACGGCTCGCCACCCGAGACATCGGGCCGGTCGCGATCCACGCGTCGTACCTCGATCAACCTCGCCGGCCCGGAGCCCGACTTCTTCGAGCGGTCCATCGGGCTGCTCACGCAGCGAGCTCCGGGCCGGCCCCGGCTTCGAGGCACGGTTCGTCAACGTCCACATCGGGTCGCATCGCGACACGTCGCGTCGCGGCGGGCACGGCGCGCCTGGCCGATGCGGTCGCGCGGATCCTTGCCGAGGTCGACGACACGCCCGACGCCGCGCGGCTCGTGCTCGAGAACTCGTCCGGCGGCGGGTTCGGCCTCGGCACGAGCGTCGACGGAGCTCGCGGGCATCGCCGAGGCGATCGCGGCGCGCGGCGTCGCCGACCGGCCGGATCGGCTTCTGCCTCGACACGGCCCACGCCTGGGGCGCCGGCGTCGACCTGTCGACGACCCGACGGCGGTCGACGCCTTCCTCGCCGAGTTCGACGCGCCACATCGGGCTCGATCGGCTGGTCATGGTCCACCTCAACGACTCGAAGTCCGAGCGCGGGCTCGCGCTCGATCGCCACGAGCACCTCGGGGCCGGGCCGGATCGGCGCGCGCCGGGCTCGGCACGGCTGCTCACCCACCCGGACCTCGCGGCACGCGCGTACTACCTCGAGACGCCCGGCATGGACGAGGGCTACGACGCGGTCAACGTGGCCCGGGCCTACGACCTCGCCGCCGGCCGGCCGCTGGCGACGCTGCCGCCGGAGGCGATGACGATGCGCGGCAGCCGGGCGCGGACCGGCCGCCGGCGCCGAGCCCGCACCGAGCCGGCGACGGTCCGCGAGCGCGCGCCGGCCGACCGGCGACGCGGCCGCGCTCGCCGGCCGGACCGTCGCGGCTCGCGTCCTGCTCGGCCTCCTCGCGCTCGCCGCGCTCATGCGCCTCCCGGCCTCGCGACCGCGGGCACGTGGGACGCCGACCAGGGCCACGACATGCTGGTCCTCCGCGCGCTCGTCCGCGACGGCGTCGTGCCGCTCCTCGGACCACCGACGTCGATCGGCGACGTTCCACCACGGCGCCCTCTACTACTACCTGCTCGCCCCGGCCGCCTCGCTGACCGGCGGCGACTCGCCGCTCGCGGTCACGCTCGAGATCGCGCTGTTCGGGATCGCCGCGGTGGCCGCCACGTGGTGGCTCGCGCGGTCGATCGGCGGGCCCGGTCGCGGGGCTCGTGGCCGGGCTCCTGATGGCGATCTCGGCGTCCGCCATCGAGGAGTCGACGTTCATCTGGAACCCGAACCTCATCGCGCTGTCGAGCGCGGTCGCCCTGGCCGGGGCCTGGCGCGCCTGGTCGACCGGCCGGGCCCGCTGGTGGCTGCTCGCGGCGCTCGGCACGGCCGTCACGATGCAGTGCCACGTCCTGGGCGTCGACCCTGCTGCCGATCATCGGCGCGCTGCTCGTCGCCGATGCCGCGCGCCGACGGCCGGCGCCGAGCGCGCGGACCGTCCTCCGCGTGCGGGCTCGCGGGCATCGCGCTCATCGCGCTGTCGTTCGCTCCCGCTCCTCGTCTACGAGCTGCGACCGACTTCGCCGAGATCCGCGCAGCGCTCGAGTACCTGCAGCGCGGTGGCGAGACCGGCGACGCGTCCCGCTCGCACCCGCTTCGTCGATCGTCGCGCCTCCGCGTCGTCTCGTGGCCGCTGACCGGCCTGCGTCACGACTCGCCGGGCGTCGCCGTCGCTGGCGCTCGGGCCGTCGGTCTCGATCCTCGGTCTGGCGATCGCGCAGCCGCGGACGCTCGGCGAGCGCACGGCCGTGCGCTGGCTGGTTCTCGGCGTGCTCTGGCGGCGGCGTTCCTGACCGTCGCGGCCACCGAGCCTCGCGATCGTCGTCCCGGGGCTTCCGAACGACCACTACCACGCGTTCCTGGACCCGATCGTGTTCGTCCTGGTCGGGATCGGCCTCGCGGCGCCTGGCGCGCCTGGCGCGCCCGCGGGGCCGAGTCCGCCGGATCGCGAGCCGACGCGGCGCCGCTCGCCGTGGCCGGCGCGATCGTCGTGGCGCTCGTCGGCCTCGTCCTCGCGCGTCTGCCGCTGGCCCGCCGGCGGACCCGGACGGCGGCTGGCCGCTCGCCGACCGAGGCGGCCGCCCGGATCGGCGCGGCGACGACCGGCGACCGACGACGATCCGCTCAGGCTGCCGCTCTTCAAGAACGCCGACGCGCTCGCGCTTCCCGCTCGAGCGGCCGGGACGCCCCCGTCGCGCGATCAGCGCTCCGGCGACGTCGGCCGGCGCGACCCTCGTGTTCGTGTGCGACCCGCTGTTCGACGACGTCGATCGGCGCCGCCGTGCGGCGGACCGGCCGAGGACGCGTGGCTGCGCCGACCACGCCCGGGCGCTCGACCGCGTCGACGCTAGTGCGACCGGTTCGAGGCCGGCCCCCGGCGACGTCGGTCTCCGTCTACCGGACCCGGCAGTCGGCGCCTTGAGCCGGGAATCGCGAACGCCGGCCCCCAGACCGGCGTTCGCTGTCCCCGAGACCCGGACCGTGGAGGGCGGTCCGGGTCGTGCCCTGGTGAAGTGCTCTAGTAGCGGCCTGCCCCGGGCCGGCGGCCGCGCGGACGGCGCGGTCTGGACGCCGAGCGCGAGCGCCGACGCCGGGGTGCCGAGGCCGCTGGCGCCGCGGCGGCCGGAGCCCATCGATCGGCGGCCCGACGCGTGCGGCGCCGCCCGGCCGCTCGCTGCCGCGCTGGTCGTTCGGCTCGGCCGGCTGGAGTAGGCGCGCCGAAGCGGCGCATCCGGACGGCGAGGTAGTACTCCATGATCTGGCGGACCTGCGGCTCGGTCAGCGCCTCGTCGGCGCGGAGCGCGTACTCGACGCGCGCCGTCGGGTTCTGCGGCCCGACCGCCACGACGCCCGAGGTACGGCGCGGTGTCGGCGTCGTCGCGGATCTCGCGCAGCCCGCGGGCCAGCTTGGTGGCGGTCCCGAGCGACGGCATCCGGTCGCCGCGGATCAGCCGGGAGATCGTCGAGTGGTCGACACCCGACTGCTGCGCAAGCTGGCGCTGGGACATCTTCTTGGCCTTGAGCTGGGCTCGCAGCCACTCGTTGAATGCTCGGCCGTTCTGGGTCGTCATGCTCGCCTGGGCGCTCCGTAGGTCGTCCGCGCTGGGTGCGTGCGCGATGACCGCAGCTATCGGTGAGCGCGCCGGCGTCCTTATCACCCGTTGGTACCGCGCGGTGCGCTCCAGACGCGTCGCGCAGCCGGGAGGTCTGGTGCGGTCGTGCAGGGTGCGGGCGTGAGGCGTGAGCCTCCCTCCGGCGAGGGTACGTCCCCGTCGACGTCCGGTGCGGCCCGCGCGGACCGTGGACGGCCGTGCGTCAGGCGCCCGCAGCGGCGTCGGTGCCGGGCGGGCTCGACCGGCTCGTGCAGGCCCTTGCCGCGCGGCTTGGGCGAGACCACGTACAGGATCGAGCCGAAGACGATGATCGAGAACACGCTGATCGCGCGGTCGACGAGCGCGATCGCGGTGGCCTCGGGCAGCGGCACGCCGTAGGCGACCGTCAGGATGCCGACCATGCCCGGCCTCGACGATGCCCAGGCCGGCCGGGCTGAGCGGCACCGCGGTCAGCAGCGACCCGATGAGCGCGACGAAGAACGCGCCGGTGATGCCCGAGGTCGACGTCGGGAAGCCGAGCGCCTGGACGACGAGCTACAGCCGCAGCGCCTCGGTCGTCCAGATGAGCCCGGTCAGGACCGACGAGGCCCGGCAGCGTGCGCGCGCTCGATCGAGAACACGCCCTCCTCGAACCGGTCGTAGAACTCGAGGACCCGGTGCGGCAGCGGCAGCGCGACGATGATCCGGCGCCCGAAGTTGCGCAGCGTGAGCAGGCCGAGGCCGAGCGACCACGACCACGACGATGCCGAGCGCCGAACACGAACTGGATCTCCGGCGGCAGCCCGCTCGCGGAAGCTCCAGAAGCCGGCCGCGAGGCCCGAGCATCGCGATCGCGAACAGGTCGAGGACGCGCTCGATGAACACCGTGCCGAACGTCCGGCTCAGCGAGACCGGTGCGTTGATCTTGAGCAGGTAGGCGCGGTAGATGTCGCCGAGCTTGGCCGGGCACGAGGCAGTTGACGAGCCACGACAGGAAGATGATCTCGGTCGAGTCGCGGACGCCGATGCTGGAACCCGCCCGCGCAGGAGCAGCGCCCAGCGCAGCCCGCGCAGCGGGAAGCCGAGGTAGTAGACGACGAACGCGGCGAGCAGCAGCAGCCGGGTTGGCGGCCGAGGATCGAGCTCGGGACCGTGGCGAGCTGTCGAGCCGTTGAGGCACACGAAGACGGCGATGACGCGAGCGGGATCAGCGATCGAGATGATCGTCCGCGGCTGGCGCAGGCGGCGCCCGAGCGAGAGCTGGTCGGCGTGACCTCGCGTCGAGTCGGCCGCCGAGCTCGGGCGGCGCTGGGCGCTCGCTGGCGCCGCGCGGCTCGCGGGTCGGAGCTGGGGCTCGCCTCCGTGGCGTCCGGCGGTACGGCTCGGCCGGTGCGTCGGCCATCGGCCGATGGTCCTGGCGGCTCGGCTCATCGCGGCCGGCCGCGCGGCCGGCGCTCGCGGGCCGACGCGGCCGGTTGCCGCGCAGCGCGCTGGACGAGCTTGGCGACGGGGTCACGAGCCGGACGACGTAGCGAGGCCCGGCCGGGCACGAGCTCGGCCGTCGGCAGGGCGGCCAGCAGCCCTTCCGGCGTCGACGGGTCGCCGTCGAGCGCGGTGTAGGCGACGCCGACCTCGAGCACGCGGTGCGCGTCCGAGACCGCGACGCCGGGCAGCCCGTGCTCGCGCGCGAACGCCGCCGCCCGCTCGTTGCCGCCGCCGACGAGCCGCGCGTTGTGCGCCTCGACCCAGTCGACGAGCGGCGCCGATGCGCCGCCATGCCGCGCGTCGCTTGAGCAGCGAGCCGCGGAACCGGTCGAACGGGTGCGGCATGCCGACCAGGCCGCCCTGCTCGCGGACCGCGGCGATCGTCTCGCGCGCCGGCAGCCCGGGCGGGATGGCCCGCTCGAGGAACAGGCGATCAGGTCGCCGTCGGCGCGTCCGGATCTCCTCGCCCACGATGACCGTCAGCCCGTCGCGGCGCCGCGTCGCGGGCCCGCAGCGCGCCGTCGATCCGGTCGTGGTCGGTGATCGCGAGGTGGGTCAGGCCCGCGCTCCGCCGCCCGACGACCGCCCGGACGGCAGCGATCGAACTCGCGGACGTGTGGCAGTGGAGGTCGACGAACGCAGTCGGAGCTCGCCGTGCGATGGCAGTGGAGATCGACGAATGCGACGGCACGGCGCCGGTAGCGCTCGCCTCCGACAGGTCCGCGCTGCCGCCATCAGATCTGCTGGACCAGCGACTTCTTGAAGAAGTCGAAGTGCTCGAGCGCGAGGCCGGTGCCCGAGCGCGACGCAGTTGAGCGGGTTCTCGGCGACGTGGCACGGGACGCCGGTGACCTGGGTCAGCAGCTTGTCGATGTTGCGCAGCAGCGCGCCGCCGCCGGACATGACCATGCCCTTGTCGATGATGTCGGACGACAGCTCCGGCGGCGTCTGCTCGAGCACCGTCGCGGACCGCGGCGACCAGCTGCTGGAGCGGCTCCTCGATCGCCTCCATGACCTCGGACGAGGTGATCGGGATCGTCCGCGGCAGGCCGGCGATCAGGTCGCGGCCGCGGACCTCCATCGTGCAGCTCGCGCTCCAGCGGCAGCGCCGTGCCGATCTGGATCTTGACCTCCTCGGCCGTCCGCTCGCCGACCATCAGGTTGTACTTCTTGCGGATGTAGGTGGCGATCGCCTCGTCGAACTTGTTGCCGCCGACCCGCAGGACTGTGCGAGACGACGATGCCGCCCAGCGCGATGACCGCGATCTCGCTCGTCCCGCCGCCGATGTCGATGATCATGTTGCCGGACGGCCCGCTGATCGGCACGTTGGCGCCGATCGCGGCGGCGAGCGGCTCCTCGATCAGGTAGGCCTCCTTGGCGCCGGCCTTGAGCGCCGCGTCGCGGACGGCGCGCTTCTCGACGCGCGTGACGCCGGCCGGGACGCTGATCATGACCTCGGGCCGGCTGAAGCCGATCCGGCCCTTCGTCGCCTTGCCGATGAAGAAGCGCAGCATCGCCTCGGTGATGACGTAGTCGGCGATGACGCCGTCCTTCATCGGCCGGATGGCCTGGATGTTGCCGGGCGTCCGGCCGATCATCTCGCGGGCCTCCTCGCCGACGGCCACGATCCGGTTGTCGTCGCTCGACGGCCACGACGGAGGGCTCCGGTGATGACGATGCCCTTGCCCTTGACGTAGACGAGGACGTTGGCCGTGCCGAGGTCGATGCCGATCTTCATGAGGCTGGTGACGTGTCGTTCCCTTCCGCGAGGCGCTCGATCCTGGCGCCGAGATCCACGAACTTGCCGCTCGATGTTCTCATAGCCCCGGTGAACGTGGTGCGCGCCGTGGATCGTCGATCGTGCCCTCGGCCGCCAGGGCGGCGAGGATCAGCGACGCGCCGGCGCGCAGGTCGCCGATCTCCACCTCCGCGCCGTGGAGCGCGCGCCGGCCCGTGATCGTCGCGTGGTGGGCGTCGTGCGATCTCGACCTCGGCGCCCATCCTGCGCAGCTCGGCCAGCCACTCGAGGCGGTCCTCGAAGATCGCCTCGTGGACGTGCGACGTGCCGTCGGCCTGGGTCAGCAGCACGCACGTCGGCGGCTGGAGGTCCGTGGCCAGACCCGGATACGGGGCGGTCTCGATGTCGCATCGCCCGGAAGCCGCCGCCGCGCAGGGCCGTCGCCGTCGACCTCGATCGTGTCGCGTGCCGCAGGCGACGCCGACGCCCGACCCGCCCGAGGACGCTCGAGGAACGCCCCGAGGTGCGTCGCACGGCGCGCCCTCGAGCGTGACCTTGCCGCCCGTGACGGCCGCCGCGACGATGAACGTGCCGGCCTCGATCCGGTCCGGGATGACCCGGTGCTCCGCGCCGCGCAGGCGCTTGCGGCCCTCGATCTCGATCGTGTCCGGGCGCGGTCCGCTCGACCGTCGGCGCCCATCTTGCGCAGGAACGCGATGAGGTCGTCGACCTCGGGCTCCTGGGCCGCCGGGCGGATGACGGTGTGGCCCTCGGCGAGCGTCGCGGCGAGCATCGCGTTCTCGGTGCCCATGACCGAGACGAACGGGAAGCGGACCTCGGCCGCCGCGCAGCCGGCCCGGGCGCGGTCGCGAAGTAGTAGCCGTTCCGGTAGTCGATCTCGGCGCCCAGCGCCCGCATCGCATCGACGTGCAGGTCGACCGGCCGCCGGCCGATCCGGTCGCCGCCGGGGTTGCTGATGATGACCCGCCCGAAGCGGGCCAGCAGCGGGCCCGAGCAGGATGAAGCTGGCGCGCATCTTGGCCGCGGCCTCGAGCGGCACGAACAGCCACTCGACGTCGCCCGACGGCGATCTCGTAGGTGTTCGGCTCCGGATGGTCGACGACGACGCCCGAGGTCGCGCGAGCGTCTCGGCCATGACCCGCACGTCCTCGATCTCGGGCACGTTCGTGAAGCGGCAGCGCTCACCGGTCAGCGTCGCCGCGGCCAGCAGCTTGAGCGCGGCGTTCTTGGCGCCGCTGATCGGGCACCGTGCCGTTCAGCGGCCGGCCGCCCTCGACCCGGAAGAGCTCTCGAGCCGACGGGCTCCGGCCGGTACTCCCAGTGGAACGGTCGTGCGTCAGCCACGGCGAGCGCTCATCCGCGGTGCCGCGGACCCTCCCGGTGGCGGCGCTCGGCGACGCGGATCCGCAGCAGCGCCTGCTGGAGCTGGGCGCGCGCGCGGCCGCCAGGTCGGCCGGCTCGCCGCTGGTACCCGCTCGAGCGCCCGCTCCGCCTCCCGGCGGGCCTCCTGGGCCTTCTCGAGGTCGATCTCGCAGGCCATGTCGGCGGTCTCGGCCATCACGACGACCTTGTCCGGGCGGACCTGGAGGAAGCCGCCGACGATGGCGAACGACTCCTCGGCGCCACCCTTGCGGATGCGCAGCTCGCCGACGCCCAGCATCGAGACGAGCGGCGCGTGGTGGGGCAGGACGCCGAGCTCGCCCTCGACGCCCGGGCAGGACGACCGAATCGACCGTGTCCGAGTAGGCCAGCCGCTCCGGCGTGACGATCTCGAGCAACAGCGGCATCGGTCAGCCCGCCAACTTGGCGGCGTTCTCGCGGACGTCGTCGATCGTGCCGGCCAGGAAGAACGCCTGCTCCGGCAGCGTGTCGACGTTGCCCTCGAGGATCTCCTTGAACGACGCGACGGTGTCCTTGATGCGCACGTACTTGCCGGACCGGCCGGTGAACACCTCGGCGACGAAGAACGGCTGGCTCATGAACCGCTGGAGCCGCCGGGCGCGGGCCACCGTCGACTTGTCCTCCTCGGACAGCTCGTCGATGCCGAGGATCGCGATGATGTCCTGGAGGTCGCGGTAGCGCTGGAGGACGCGCTTGGTCTCCTGCGCCACGTCGTAGTGGTCCTGCCCGACGACCAGCGGGTCGAGGACGCGCGAGGTCGAGGTCAACGGGTCGACCGCGGGGTAGATCCCGAGCTCGGCGATGTTGCGTTCGAGGCGGATGGTCGAGTCGAGGTGGGCGAACGTAGTCGCGGGCGCCGGGTCGGTGTAGTCGTCCGCGGGGACGAAGACCGCCTGCAGCGACGTGATCGAGCCCTTCTTCGTCGAGGTGATCCGCTCCTGGAGCTGGGCCATCTCGGTCGCGAGGTTCGGCTGGTAGCCGACGGCCGACGGCATCCGGCCGAGCAGCGCGGAGACCTCCGAGCCTGCCTGGGTGAAGCGGAAGATGTTGTCGATGAAGAGCAGGACGTCGCGGCCCTCCTCGTCGCGGAAGTACTCGGCCATCGTCAGGCCGGTCAGGGCCACGCGCTGCCGGGCGCCGGGTGGCTCGTTCATCTGGCCGAAGGCGAACGCGGTCTTGGCGAGGACGCCCGATTCGGTCATCTCGTGGATGAGGTCGTTGCCTTCGCGGCTGCGCTCGCCGACGCCGGCGAACACGGAATAGCCCGCGTGCTCCTGGGCGACGTTGCGGATCAGCTCCTGGATGATGACCGTCTTGCCGACGCCGGCCCCACCGAAGATGCCGATCTTGCCGCCCTTCTTGAACGGGCAGATGAGGTCGATGACCTTGAGCCCGGTCTCGAACACCTCGACCTCGGTCGACTGCTGGTCGAAGGCCGGCGCCGAACGATGGATCGGCAGCGACACCGCGCTCGTGACCGGGCCCTTGCCGTCGATCGGGCGGCCCAGGACGTCGAAGACGCGCCCCAGGGTGGCCTCACCCACCGGCACCGTGATCGGGGCGCCGGTGTCGCGCACCGAGACGCCACGGGCCAGGCCGTCGGTCGTGGTCATGGCCACGGAGCGGACCCAGTTGTTGCCGAGGTGCTGCTGGACCTCGCAGACGAGCGGGTCCGCATCGCCACGGTCGATCTCGACGGCGTTGAGGATGCTCGGCAGCTGGCCCGCCGGGAAGACGATGTCGACGACGGGTCCCGTGATCTGGATGACCCGACCGGGTCCGATCTCTGTGGCGTTCGCCATGGGTGGTTGGCCTCCTGCGTCCTGTGAGCGTCAGCGGGCGTTGGCGCCGGACGCGATCTCGATCATCTCGCGGGTGATATTGGCCTGACGGACCTTGTTGTAGGAGATCGTCAGGTCCTCGATGAGGTCTTCGGCGTTCTCGGTCGCGTTCTTCATCGCGACCATCCGACTGGACTCCTCGCTGGCCTTCGCTTCCAGGACGGCCTGGTAGAGGCGTGTCGCGACGTAGCGTGGCAGCAGTCGCTCCAGCACGGTCGACGCGCTGGGCTCGAAGATGAACTGGTTGCCGGGGATCCCCTCCGTGTCCTCGGACGGTTCGATCGGCAGGATCGAGTCGTTCTCCGGCCGCTGGACCAGCGTCGAGACGAAGCGGCTGAAGACGACGTCAACACGCGTGTACTTGCGGGCCAGGAAGTCGTCACTGACGAGACGTGCCAGCGGCAGGACATCGGCGAAGCTCGGCCGGTCGCCGAAGGTCGGGAAGTGGGCCTCGATCGGGACGCCGGCGCGGCGCATCGCGTCGCGACCCTTGCGTCCCACGGTGATCAACGCGAGATCGCCGGACTTGTCGATGATGTCGCGGGCAACGAACCGCACGATGTTGGTGTTGAGCGGCCCGGCCAGCGGGCGGTCGGTCGTGATGAGCACGACCAGGCGCTTGCCGCCCTCCGGGGTCGCCAGCAGCGGGTGATCCTCGCCGCCGAGGACCGACGCGAGGTCGGCCAGGACCTCGTCGAGCTTCTCGCTGTATGGCCGCGCCGCCAGCGTCGCGTCCTGGGCGCGCTTGAGCTTCGATGCGGCGACGAACTGCATCGCCCGCGTGATCTGCTTGATGTTCTTGACCGCCCCGATCCGGCGGCGGATGTCCCTTTGAGAAGCCATGCGTAGTCCTTAGCGGCCGAGTGACGCGCGCATCAGGCGAGGAACGACTCGCGGAACGCGTCTGTCGCTTCTTCGAGCTTCGTCGCCAGCTCGTCGGAGAGGGCCTTCGTGTCGCCCAGCTCCTTGAGGATGTCGGGGCGTTCGGTCTCGAGGAAACGGTAGAACTGGATCTCGAATTCCTTGACGCGCGGCGTTGGGACGTCGTCGAGCTTGCCGGTCGTCGCGACGTACAGGATCGCGACCTGCTTCTCCACGGGGAGCGGCTGGTACTGCGGCTGCTTGACGATCTCGGACAGCTTCTCACCACGGGTCAGCTGGTCGCGCGTGGCCTTGTCCAGGTCAGACGCGAACTGGGCGAACGCCGCGAGCGCGCGGTACTGCGCGAGATCGAGCTTGAGCGGCGCGGCGACCTTCTTCATCGCCTTGGTCTGCGCGGCTGAGCCGACTCGCGAGACGGAGATGCCGATGTTGAGCGCGGGCCGCTGGCCGGCGTTGAACAAGTCGGTCTCCAGGAAGATCTGGCCGTCGGTGATCGAGATGACGTTCGTCGGGATGTAGGCGGACACGTCGCCGGCCTGCGTCTCGATGATCGGCAGGGCGGTCAGCGAGCCGCCGCCGTTCTCCTCGCTCATGCGCGCGGCTCGTTCGAGCAGACGGCTGTGGAGGTAGAAGACGTCGCCGGGGTAGGCCTCGCGACCCGGTGGGCGCCGCAGCAGGAGCGCCATCTCGCGATACGCCCAGGCGTGCTTCGAGAGGTCGTCGTAGACGCACAGGGCGTCCTTGACGGTCTTGCCGTCGATCTCGACGCCGACCTCCATGACCTCCTCGCCCATCGCGACGCCTGAGTACGGCGCGAGGTACTGGAGCGGCGCGGGCTCCTCGGCACCGGCGACGACGACGATCGTGTGCTCCATCGCACCGTACTGCTCGAGGATCGCGACGGTGTTCGCCACGGTCGAGAGCTTCTGGCCGATCGCGACGTAGATGCAGACGAGGCCCTTGCCCTTCTGGTTGATGATCGTATCGATGGCGATCGCGGTCTTGCCGGTCTGGCGGTCGCCGATGATCAGCTCGCGCTGGCCACGGCCGATCGGGATCAGGGCGTCGATGGCCTTGACGCCGGTCTGGACCGGGGTGTCGACCGACTGGCGCACGATGACGCCAGGGGCGATCCGCTCGACCGGCCGGGACTTGGCCCCCGAGATCGGACCCTTGTCATCGAGCGGACGGCCCAGCGGGTCCACGACCCGGCCGAGCAGCGCCTGACCGACCGGCACTTCGACGACCCGGCCGGTGGTCTTGACCGTGTCGCCTTCCTTGATCGCCGACGACTCGCCGAGGATGACCGCACCGACGGTCTCCTCCTCGAGGTTGAGGGCCATGCCCATCACCCCGCCGGGGAACTCGAGCATCTCGGAGGACAGGGCGTCGGCCAGGCCGTAGATCTGGGCGATGCCGTCGCCGACCTCGACGACCGTCCCGACGCTACGGGTCTCGACGCCCGCGTCGAACTGGTCGATCGCGGACTTGATGATGCTGGTGATCTCGTCGGAACGGATAGCCATGAGTGGATCTCCTAGAGGGCGCCTGAGACGAGCTGGTTACGCAGCCGCTCGAGGCGGCCCCGGACGCTCCCGTCGATCATGCGATCGCCGACGCGGACCACCAGGCCACCCAGCAGGCTGGGATCGACCTGGAGATCGAGCTCGATGCGAGTGCCGGTCATCTGTTCGAGTCGAGCCACCAACGCCCGGACCTCGTCCTGGCTGAGCGCGCTGGCCGTGGTGGCGGTGGCAGGGACGATGCCCTTGCGGGCGTTGTCGAGGCGGCGAAACTCGGCGGCGACCTGGGGCAGCTGTTCGATCCGGCCACGCCGGAGCATGAGCTTCACGAGGTTGAGGACCGGACCCGAGACGATCGGGCCGATGGCCGAGTCGACCATCGCATCACGGCTCTCGAGCGTGACCGCCGGGTTGGCGAGGATGCGCGCGACCGCGGGGTCCTCGACGACGGCACCGGCCATGTCGAGCTCCGAGCGCCACACCTCGACGGTCCCGTCGCGCATGGCGATCTCGGACGCGGCCTCCGCGTACCGTCGTGCGGCCGTGTCCCGGCGGGCCGCCATCAGTTCTTCGACCCGTCCACGGCCGCCTCGGCCAGGAACTCCTCGACGAGGCGACGCTGGCGGTCGTCGTTCATCGATTCGCCCACCACGCGACTCGCGGCGGCAAGGGCCAGGTCGGCGACCTCCGCGCGCAACTCGGCGATCGCCCGCTGCTTCTCCGCGTCGATGTCGGAGGCCGCCCGGACGCGGATGCGTTCCAGTTCCTCGCGGGTCGCGGCGATGTCCGCGTCCCGGGTCTCCTGGGCGACCTTCTGGGCCTTGGTGATGATCTCGTTCGCCTCGCGGCGGGCCTCGGTCAGGGCAGCCACGCGCTCCGTCTCCGCGTTCTCGCGGTCACGGCGCGCCTGTTCCGCATCCTTGAGGCCCTGCTCGATCCGCTCCTTGCGGTCCGCGAGCATCTTCGAGACCGGCTTCAACGCGAACGACCAGATCAGCGCGAAGAAGAGGATGAAGTTCAGTGCGCTGACGATCACCCAGAACAGGTTGACCTGGAACAGCGCCGCACCACCCTCTTCGGTGGCGAGCTGGACGGTGTCCCGCCCGAACCCGGACGCGACGGCGAGGAAGTCCACGATGCCTACTCCGTGCTGGGTCGGCTAGGCGGTGGGCTGGATGAAGATCGCGAGCAGGCCGACGACGATCGCGAGGACGCCGAGGCCCTCGGCGAAGGCCGCGAGGATGATCGCGATGCCGCGGATCTGTCCGGCCGCATCAGGGTTGCGCCCGATGGCCGTGGCGGCCAGGCCGCCCAGGATGCCGATGCCGATGCCCGGCCCGAGCACGCCGAGGGCTGCGAGTCCGGCGCCTGTGTAATCCATGTCGTGTGTTCCTCCTACTCCCGGGCCGGCGGCCCGGGCTCCTTGGGACCGTTTGGGGCTACGCCCTGTGGCGCATCAGTGGGCGGGTTGGAGCGCAGGCTCCGTCCCATGGATGGCGTCCATCGCTTCCTCGGCGACGTGACCCTCCTCGTGGTCGTGGCTCTCGATCGCGAGCACGATGAACATGAGCGTCAGGATGCTGAAGATGAGGGCCTGGATCGCGTTCAGCATCACTTCCAGGCCGAGCAGGCCGACGGGGATGATCGCGATGGTCAGCGCGGTGATCACGCCGAGCGCGACCTCGCCACCGTAGATGTTGCCGAAGAGGCGCATCGAGAGCGTGATGGGCTTGACGAACTCGAGCATGAGCTCGACGAGGCCCACGAACATCGCGATGCCACCGGCGGCGATCCCGTTCTTGAACTCGTAGATCGGGAAGAACTTCCCGAGGTAGCCGCGCACCCCGAGGCGCCGGAATCCCTGGAACTCGAAGTAGACGAAGCTGACCAGCGCGAGCCCGAGCGTGACGTTCACGTCGCTCGTCGGGGCCCGCAGTTCGTGGATCCGTCCGACCGGCGGGATCAGCCCGCTCCAGTTCGAGAACAGGATGAGCAGGAAGAACGCGACGAACAGCGGGATGTACGGCCGCGCGGTCGGACCGGCGATGCCAAGACCGAAGTCGCTCAGGAACTCGTAGAACCACTCGAACACGTTCTGGCCCCGGCGCGGGATGAGCTTGGAGCCACGGACCATCAGGAATGCCCCGATGAACACGACGGCCATGACGATCCACATCGTGAAGATCGTCGAGCTGATGCTCGGATAGAACGTGATCAGTTCGGAGGCGGCGGGCGCCGTCGAGCCTTCCGGCGCCCACACGACGTGCGGGGCGGGGAACTCGAGCGTGCCCTCGATGAAGCACACCGGGAAGGCACATGCGTCACCCGGGACGCCTTCGCGCGGGAACGGTGGCACGAGGATGAGCGCCACGATGTTCAGGACGATCACGGCGCCGATGAGCGTGAACCAGCGCGCCGACAGACCGCGGCCGCGCTTCGGCTGCGGTTCGGGGGCCTGGGGGACCTCGTCGGTCACGACCTGCTCGCTCGACACGCTTGCTCCACACACAGGAGCGCGGCTCGACGCCGCGCTCGCATCCTCCCTGACCGGTCGCGAAAGAGACCGGCTATTCGATCGTCTTCAGGAACCGGTTGACCAGTCTGTAGATCATCAGGGTCCCGGCCCCGGCGCCGGCGAAGAAGCCGACCAAGGTGAGGACCGGGAGGGTCCCGAGCTGCCCGTCGGCCCAACGGCCGACCAGCACGCCGAGCAGGGTCGTCACCAGGAGTGAGATGCCGATCTCCGAGAAGAGGGCGACGTAGGCCATCCCTCGGCCGGGCTCGATCATGGGCGACCTGTCAAGGCGGCCGAAGTATATCAGAGGCGACCGGCGGGTCGCCGCGACCGTCCCGCAACCTTGGTGCTCGGATGGCTACGGGACGATGACCGACTGCGACCTGCTGCGTGACCCGGACGGGCCGGTGACGGTCAGCGTGACCAGGTAGCTGCCCGGCGCCTTGTACGCGTGGGACGCTGTCACGCCGGGCACCGTCGCGTCTTCCCCGAAGTCCCACACGTAGTCGGTGGCGCCACTGGACTTCGACGCGTCGCATGCCACGACAAGGCCGTCGCTCGTGCAGTCGAACCGGGCGATCGGCGGACGGATGTTGATGCGCGTCGGCTGGGGCGTGGCGGACGGGGACGGGCTCGGACTGGGGGCGGCCGGCGACGGCGAGGCCTGCGGCGGGGGCGACAGCGACGGACTGGGCGTCTCGAGGGCCACACCGCCCACAGCCGAGGCCGGCGGCTGGCCGGTCGCCGAGAGAACGCCGCCTTGCTCGAGCAGACCGGGCACGGTGCCGGCGCCGACTGCCAGGACGACGGCGGCCGCGACGGCAGTCATCCCGAGGGCCGCCCGGCGCCGGGCACGGCCGCGCCGCTCGGGCCATGCCTCCGTTTCCACCGTGGGCAGGACGGGAGCAAGCGCCTCGGGCCCGCTGGCGACCTCCGTGGCGGCCTGCTCAGGACGACGGGCGCCACGGACGCCGATCCGATACGCGAGTTCGTCCTCGATGACATCGGGCGGCGGCGGCACGAAGACGGCCCTGGCCGTCGGTGCGTATCCGGCCGACATCGCGGCAGCGCGCGTGGGAGCGTCGCTTCGCCTGATGGCCGGCTCCTCGAGATCGGCCGCGCCCTCCGTGTACGTGCCAGGCAGGAAGAGCGGGACGGGCTCGGTCGAGGCGGCAGCGGGCTCGGCGGGTGCATCGACCACCGCTGCCGCGGCCGTGGCTGCGGCGGGCTCGACGGCAGACTCGTCGGACGACACGGGTTCGACGACCGGTGGTGGGGAGACTGCGGCGGCGGCCGCGGCCGCTGCGGCGCCCCTGCCGAACCGCCGCTTGCTCTTCGTGCCGATCCCCAGCTCGGCCATCGCCGCGTCGGACAGGCCAGGCTCGGGCTCAAGTTCGGGATCCGCCGCGACCGCTGGCTCGGCCTCAGGTTCGGGCTCGAGCTCATGCTCGGGCTCGGTCGCAAGGGCGGGTTCTGCCGCGATCTCAGGCTCGGGCTCGGTCGCGGGGTCGGCGACGAGCACGGCGGACTCGATGACGATGGACTCGAGCTCGGAATCGGGCGCGTCCGACTCCCTCGCGTACGCGTACGCGTACGGGTGCGCGGGCGAAGCATCCGCAGGCCCGAGCTCGTCGTCGGGCGCTCTCGTATCTCCGATCAGCTCGACCGTCACGGGGGCGAGGGCGGCGAACCCCGGCCGCGATCCCATCGCCGGCGCCTGCTTCTCGAGCGCCCTGATCGTCCCGTCCTCGGCCGTCGGGCCCGGGACCGCGCGCTCGAGGCGTTGCGGGTCGATCCGGCGTGAGCGGTACTGCTCCCACAGTTTTGGTGCCCGACGCCGCTCCAGGACAGCCCGAATCAGGCCCACGATCACGGCCAAGACGGCGACCGCCATCGTTCCGATCAGGAGAATGATTTCCGGGGGCATCGAACCTCAGCGTGAACGGACCCAGCCTCCCTGCCGGGACCAGTACCGCTCGATGCTAGCACCGCCCCCGACATCGGCCCACCGCCACACTTCGCACCGCACCACACACGACCGACAGGACCGTTGGCAGTCGTCACCAGTACGGAAGTCCTGGGTCAGCCGGGCCGCCGGATCTCCAGGGTCGGATCCTCCGCCGTGGGTCGCGGCGGTTCATCCGCCACGGGTCGGGGAGGATCGTCCGCGGCGGGTCGCCGCGGACCGTCGTCGTACGTCGTCGCCTCCAGCTCCTCGGGTCGGCGGAGCGCGCCACGCGTGGGGATGAACAACACGAGCCCGAATGCGAGGAAGACACCGACGAACGCATAGAGCTGGGTCACCCCGGAGAGCGCCAGGGCGAGGACCGCAAGCACGAGGCACAGCCCGTAGATGGCGAACACGGTCTGGCGATGGGACAGGCCGAGGTCGAGCATCCGGTGGTGGATGTGTCCGCGGTCCGGACTGAACGGGGACCGTCCCTGCGAGACCCGGCGAACGATGATCCAGAACGTGTCGATGATCGGGATGCCAAGGACGAGCAGCGCGACCGCGACCTTGGCGGTGCCAAGGATCGCGAGGAGCGCCAGCGTGTACCCGACGAACTGGACGCCGCTCGTGCCGGGAAAGATCGAGGCCGGGTGCAGGTTCCACCGAAGGAACCCGAGCAGCGAGCCCGCCAGGATGAAGCACAGGACCGCGATGAGCGGCTGATTCACGTTCGTGGTCAGGCTGATGAGCCCCAGCGTGACGGCGGCGATGAAGGCGATCCCGGACGAGAGGCCGTCGAGGCCGTCGATGAAGTTGATGCTGTTGATCATCCCGACGATCCAGAAGACCGTGAATGCGACCGCGACCGCGCCCTCGAACCGGATCACCGGACCGCCGAACGGGTTCGCGATGAACCCGATGTTGATCCCGAGGACCACCGCGAACAGCCCGAGGCTGATCTGACCGGCCAGCTGCCAGCGCGCGCGGAGATCGAGGAGGTCGTCGAGTGCACCGATCGCGGCGGCCAGGGCGCCGCCCACCAGGAGAGCCGCGAGCTGACTCTGTGGGAGCGGGACGAGGAGGCGCAGGAGCTCGGCATTCAACTGGAGGAAGACCACGACCACCACGAGGAACGCCGTCGCGACGGCGATGCCGCCGCCTCTCGGGATCGGTGACGTGTTGACCCGACGGGCCTCCGGTCGATCGACCACCTTGTAGCGGATGACGATCCGGCGGACGATCGGCGTCAGGACGAGCGCCAGGAGCCCGGCAGCCGCGAACGCGAGGGCGATCGGCCCGATCGCGCTGCCAAGCGAGATGAAGGTCATCGCGGCCCTCGACGCGGCCCGCGGGTGGCCGGACCCGCGAGCCGGGTGGCCACGAGGTTCGGCCTCACGCCGCGGGCAGGCCCGGCACCGGGAACCGATCGACGATCTCGCGCACCTCGCCGGCCAGGCGGGTCTGGGCTCCGGCGTCCTCGCGCTGACCGATGGCATCGATGATGATCCGGCCGATCGTGCGCATCTCATCCGGCCCGAACCCACGGGACGTCGTGGCCGGCGTGCCGATGCGGATGCCCGAAGCCGTGTTGGGCGGCAGCTCGTCGAACGGGATCGCGTTCTTGTTGACGGTGATCCCGATCTCGTCGAGCAGGTGCTCGGCCTCCTTGCCGGTGACGCCCAGGGGCGTCACGTCGACGAGCAACAGGTGGTTGTCGGTGCCGCCGGAGACGACCCGGGCCCCGAGGCTCGCGAGGGTCTCGGCCATGACCTGCGCGTTCTCGACGGTCCGGCGCTGGTCCTCGCGGAACGCCGGCTCGGCGGCCAGCTTGAAGGCCACGGCCTTGCCGGCGATGACCTGCATGAGGGGTCCGCCCTGGATGCCCGGGAACACGTTCCGGTCCACCGAGGCGGCCAGCGTGCCCTTGACGGCCGGGAAGTCGGCCGCATCGACCGACGACGGCAGTTCGGCCCGGCTGAAGATCATCCCGCCGCGCGGGCCACGCAGCGTCTTGTGCGTGGTCGTCGTGACGATGTCGGCTTGCGGGAAGGGGCTCGGATGGACGCCGGCCGCGACGAGGCCGGCGATATGGGCCATGTCGATGAACAGGAGTGCTCCGACGCTTCGCGCGATGGCGGCCATGCGATCGAAGTCCCAGGTCCGCGGATATGCGCTCGCCCCACCGACGATGAGCTTTGGCCGGACCTCCTTCGCCTGGGCCTCCATGGCGTCGTAGTCGATGCGCTCGGTGTCCTTGCGGACGCCGTAGGGGTGGACTTCGTAGAGCCGGCCCGAGAAGTTCAGGGCCATGCCGTGGGTCAGGTGGCCGCCGTGGGCGAGGTTCATGCCCATGATCCGGTCGCCCGGCTGGAGCACGCTGAAGTAGGCGACCATGTTCGCCTGCGCGCCCGAATGGGGCTGGACGTTGACGTGCTCGGCGCCCGGGAAGAGGGCCAGCGCACGCTCCTGGGCGAGCCGCTCGGCGATGTCCACGTACTCGCAGCCGCCGTAGTAGCGCTTGCCGGGCAGGCCCTCGGCGTACTTGTTCGTCAGCCAGCTGCCCTGGGCCTCCATGACGGCGGCCGAGACGTAGTTCTCGCTGGCGATGAGCTCGATCTTGTCGTGCTGGCGGCGTCGCTCACCCAGCATCGCCTCCCACAGGACGGGGTCGACGTCCGCGATCGACTCAAGCGCGACGCCCCTGACTGGGGAGATGGTCATGGCTCGCCGACTCCTTCCTGCCGGTCTCGTGGTCCGGACCGGCACGCCGCTGGCTATCTTCCCACGAACGGGTCCGGCCTCGACCGACGGGGCGCGGGTCAGTCCGAGTCGAGGTCGTGCGGGATCCCGGCGGCCTCGAGGATCTCGACGAGGCGCGCCGCCGGGATCGCTCCCGGTCGGAGGATCCGGGCTCGATCTGCCGACGCGTCGACGACCGTCGAGGCGGGACCGCCCTGGGCGGGCCCCCCGTCGAGGACGAGTTCGATCAAATGACCGAAGAGTTCTTCGATCTCGGCCGCGTCACGACCCTCGGGCCGGCCCGAGAGGTTGGCCGAGGTGACCGGCAGTGGCCCGAGATCGCGCGCGAGGGCGCGCGGGGCATCGTGGTCCGGGACGCGCAGGCCGATCGTGGACGACCCGGCCGTGAGCACATCCGGAAACCGGACCTCCGGGCGCTGCGCGACGACCAGCGTCAGGCCGCCGGGCCAACAGGCGTCCGCGAGTGCCTCGGCGGCTGGGCCCCATCACTCCCAGCGCCCGGGCCTGGGCCACCTCGTCGACCAGGAGGACGATCCCCTTGTCGGGCGGCCGCGCCTTCACCTCGAACAGGCGCTCGATGCCGCCGGGCGTATCCAGCGCGACCGCGATGCCGTAGACCGTGTCGGTCGGCACCGCGACGATGCCGCGGTCCCGGAGCACCTCGATCGCGGCGGCCCGGCCGGCCGGATCGTCGGGGACGATGCGTGCCATCAGGAGGCCGCGCCAGCGCGGGCGTCGGCGGCCTCGGCCGACAAGCGACGCGACGCCTCGCGGGCCGCCTTTGACGGGGCGAGGACGAGCGATTCGATCAGGGCGGCCACGCCCTCCTCGCCGACCGGCGGCGCGATGTAGCGGGCGACGGCCCGGACCGCGGCGGGCGCGGTGGGCATCGCCGCCCCGTGCCCGACCTCGGCGAGCATCTCGAGGTCGTTCCACTGGTCGCCGATCGCGAGGGTCTGCCCGAGGGGCACGCCCATCCGTCGCGCGAGCCAGCGGATGGCACGGCCCTTGGATACGCCGGGCGCGACGAATTCGAGGAACCGCGGGTGGCTGATCGTCACGTCCGCGATGCCGGCGAAATGGGCGGCGGCGAGCGGCGCCATCTCGGTCGGGACCGGTGGCTCGCCCACGGCGAGGACCTTCGTGACCGGGTGGCTGATCGAGCCTGCCAGGTCGGGGACGAGCTCGGCGCGAGCGCCCATGAACGCCGAGTAGTCGTCGGCCCGCGGGTCATCGGCGCGGAGGATGAAGCGCTCGAGGTGGTTCAGATGGGGGTCCAGGCCGTGGGCGACTGTCCACGCCACGATCTGACGGGCGACCGACGCGGGCAGCGGCGTGTGGACGAGCAGCTTGCCGAGCCGGGTCGATCCCTCCGGAGGCATCGCGCGGACCAGGCCGCCCTGGTAGCCGACGATCGGGTCGGTCAGCCCGAGCTCACGGGCGAAGCGCATCGCGCTCGAGACCATGCGACCGGTGACCAGGGACACGGCGACCCCGCGTGCGGCGGCCGCGCGGACCGCGTCCCGGGTCTGCGGCCCGATGACCAGGTCCTCGCCGACCAGCGTCCCGTCGATGTCGAGCGCGATGAGCCGGACCGGGAAGGCCGGCTCGACCGGTTCGATCGCCGAGCGGATCACGCCGGGCGCTCCAGGCGGGCGACGCGGGGCAGGCCGGCCAGGTCCGGTACCACCGTCAGGCGCCAGCCGGGCAGCACGGACGTGGCGAGCTCGACGATCGCCTCGCCCTGGTCCGCCCCGACCTCGAGGAGCGCGACCCCGTCGGGCGCGAGCGCTTGCGGCAGACGTTCCAGCAGCCGGCCGATCACCGCGAGCCCATCGGGACCGCCGTCGAGGGCCACGACCGGTTCGAACGAGGCAGCGATCGGCAGGCCGGCCAGCGCGTCGGTGCGGACGTATGGCAGGTTCGCGAGGACGATGTCGTACGGGTCGACGATGACCGGCGGCAGGAGGTCGGCCTCCAGGAATGACAGGTGGTCCGCGACCGCGTGACCGACCGCGTTCTCCCGCGCGAGGTCCAACGCCTCGGGGGAGCTGTCGGTGGCGATGACGATGACCTCCGCGACGGCGCCCCGGCGCCGGATCGATGCCAGCAGGGCGATCGCGACGGCACCGCTCCCGGTGCCGACGTCGAGGACGCGGATCGGTGGCGATCCGACCGGTCGCGCCGTCGCGGCGAGTCGGCGCATGACCTCGGCGTCCGCCAGCTCGACGAGGCGCTCCGTCTCCGGCCGCGGGATGAGCGCCCGCTCGTCCACCGTGAAGGCCAGGCCGTAGAACTCCTTGAGCCCGCGGATGTAGGCCACGGGCTCGCCGGCAGCGCGTCGCTCGAGATGTGCCCGAAAGGCCGCCTCGGCGTCGGCCCCGACCGGTGCGTCCGGATGGGCCAGGATCGCGATCCGGTCCACGCCGATGGCGTGCCCGAGCAGGAGCTCCGCGTCGAGGCGCGGCGACTCGGAACCGCTCGCCGTGAGCCGCTCGATCCCCTCGCGCAACAGCACCCCGACCTGGGTCACGGGCGGGACGCGACCATCAGAGCCGGATCGTGACGGCGACGTCGCCGACCTTGCGCAGGACCTCGGCGCTGGTCGTCCCGCGCCAGCGGTGGAACAGGAGGTCGACCGAGGCCTCGCCGACCCGAAGGTTCGTCAGCGTCACCTTGCCCATCCAGTCGGGCAGGTGCGGGTGGCGCAGCTCCAGCTCGCCACGATCCGCGTGGGCCTCGAGGCCGAGCATCGTCGTCAGGAACAGGAAGGACGAGGCGGCCGCCCAGGCCTGGGGCGAACAGGCCACGGGATAGGGCACCGGGATGCTTGACTCGTCGCGATCGAAGCCGCAGAACAGCTCGGGCAGCCGGTACTCGGGGAACCGCTGGGCAGCCTCGAGGATCGGGCCGACGAGGCGGTTGGCGGCGTCATCGAAGCCGTAGCGCTTCATGCCGGCCGCGATGAGCGACGTGTCGTGCGGCCAGACCGTGCCGGTGTGGTAGCCGATCGGGTTGTAACCGGGTTGGCCGGATGCGTACGTGCGGATGCCCCAGCCCGAGAACATGGCCGGCGAAAGCAGGCCGTCGACGACGGCACTCGCTCGTTTCGGGGCGACGATCCCCGTCCACAGGCACTGGCCAGCGTTCGACCCGATCGCGTCGGCGCGCTTCTTGTCCCGATCGAGCGCGAGGGCGTACGTCCCCTGGTCCTCGACCCAGAAGGCCTCGTCGAACTTGGCCTGGAGGGCGTCGGCCTCGATGTCGAGACGGATGGCCAGCTCGGTCTCGCCGCGCACCCGCGCGAGGCCGGCCAGACGACGTTTCGCGTCGTAGACGTAGCCCTGGACCTCAGCCAGCGCGATCGGCGGCACGGCCTCGGTCCCGGCCCGGTCCCGGATCGCGTCGCTCGAATCCTTCCAGCCCTGGTTCAGTAGGCCGCGCTCCGAGCGCCGCTCGTACTCGACGAACCCGTCGCCGTCCCGATCGCCGTACTTGTCGATCCACTCGAGCGCCGCCATCGCGTTCGGCCACAGCCGGTCGAGCAGCGCGCGGTCGCCGGTCCAGTCGAAGGTCGTCCCGAGGAGGATGAGCCAGAGCGGTGTCGAATCCACCGAGCCGTAGTACGGCGTGTGCGGCAGCTCACCGCTGTGCGCCATCTCGCCGGCCCGGATCTCATGGAGGATCTTGCCCGGCTCGGCGTCGCGCCAGTCGTCGGTCTCGGTGGCCTGGTACGCGGCCAGGACGCCGAGTGTCTCGACCGCCAGTTGCGGTCGGAACGCGATCGACTGGATCGCCGAGATGATCGCGTCGCGGCCGAACAGCGTCGCGAACCACGGCACGCCGGCCGCCACGTAGCGCTCGTTCGGGCCGGGGCCTTCGTTGACGAGCAGCCGCAGGTCCGCCACCGATCGCTTGATCACGAGGTTGAACAGGTCGTGGTCGCTGTCCACGGCCGTGGTCCCGCGCTCCCACGCGTGATACGCGGCCGCGCCGTCGTCGCCGGTCACGTGCGGCGGCTCCGGGAAGAGCGCTCCCATGTCGGCGGCCTGCGGCGCCTCCTTCGCTGCCGACGAGCGCCCGTTCGTTTCAGGCGGCGATGGCGCCTCGCTCGACCAGACGGTCCAGTCGACGCTCGACGCAGCGCCCGGTTCGAGGTCGAGCTCCCAGTGCAATCGGACGACGGCGCCAACGTCGATCGGATCGGTCACCGGGTCGACGGCTTCGACCTTCGACGCGGGCTGGGAGAAGGCGACGTGGGTCGAGCGCCGGATGCCGTCGAGGCCGTCGTACCGGAACGTGACCCGGTCGGCGGTGACCGCCACGGGGAGCAGCGTCCCGCGCGCCGGTCGCGGATAGCCACGGACCTCGAAGATGTCGGCTCCGTCGTAGCCCAGCTCGAGCTCGAGCGTGATCCGCTCCGGCCGCGAGCTGTGGCTGGCGATCCGCACGCGCTCCTCGAGCGCCGCGCGCGCGATGAGCCGATCGCGTGAGATGCCGATCGTCCGCCCGACGAGGTCATCGAGCGGATGGACCTTGGCGTCGGGGTTGCGGTCCGCACTCGGGTTCGTCAGCTGGATCCGGCCGCGGTAGTTGCCGCCCATCGAGCCCTGGAGCAGGACCGGCCGCGCGCCACCGATGCGCAGGATCGAGCACGACAGGATCCGCGTGTCGCCGTGGTAGACGCCGAGGCCTCGCGAATCGGGATGGATGTCGCCGAAGGGATCGGTGAGCTGGTACAGGTTGCCGTGCTTGAGGACCTGGACCGAGCCGAGGTCCGTGGCGCGGGCGACGGGGATCACGCGCGGCTCGATGAACCGGACGGTCGAGACCTCAGGCAGCGTCATCGTTCCCCAGACCAGAGAGGCGGTCGGCCTGGTCCGCCATCACCAGCGCATCGATCAGCGGGTCGAGCGCGCCCTGGAGGACGCCCGGCACGTCGTGCACGGTCATCTTGATCCGGTGGTCCGTGACCCGGTTGTCCGGGACGTTATAGGTCCGGACCTTCTCGGACCGATCGCCCGAGCCGACCATCGACCGGCGGGCGGCCGAGTCCGCGGCACGCTGGCGCTGCAATTCAAGGTCCCACAACCGCGAACGCAGGACCGCGAGCGCCTTGGCCTTGTTCTTGTGCTGGCTCTTCTCGTCCTGGATCTCGACGACGAGCCCGGTCGGCAGGTGGGTGATGCGGACCGCGGAGTCCGTCGTGTTCACCGACTGGCCGCCGGGCCCCGATGAGCGCTTGACGTCGATCCGCAGGTCACGGACCTCGTCGATCTCGATCTCGACCTCGTCGGCCTCGGGCATGACGACGACGGTCGCGGTCGAGGTGTGGATCCGCCCCGAGGATTCGGTGGACGGCACCCGCTGGATCCGATGGACGCCACCCTCGAACTTCAGGCGGCTGTAGGCGCCGTCTCCTGAGATCTCGACGATCGCCTCCTTGATGCCGCCGATCCCGGTCTCGTTGAGGCTCATCAGGTCGTAGGAGAACTTGTGGGCATCGGCATAACGGAGGTACATCCGCAGCAGCTCGTTGGCGAAGAGCGCGGCCTCCTCGCCGCCGGCGCCGGCCCGGATCTCGAGGATGACGTCGCGGTCGTCGTTGGGATCGCGCGGGAGCAGGAGCACCTTGAGTTCCGAGAGCAGGCGCTCCTCGTCGGCCTCGAGGGGCTCGATCTCGTCGCGCGCCATCGCGCGGATCTCCTCGTCGCCGTCACCGGCGTCGCGCAGCTCGCGGAGGTTGGCGAGTTCGGCGCGCACGGCCTCCAGGCGCCGGAACGCTTCGACGACGGGCTCCAGGCGGGACAGTTCCTTGCCGAGGCGACGGATCTCGGATGGGTCGGCCGACACCTCGGGACGTGACAGCTCGGCCTGGACGTCGTCGTACTGGCGGGCGACCTCGGAAAGCTTGTCGTCGAGCTCGCTCATGACCCCGTTGGCGGATCGGTCGGTGTCGTCGTCGTGGCGGCCGCGGGACCGGACCCAGTGCTCCCGGCCGGCGCGGTCGCCGGCTTCAGGCCCAGCACCATCGGGTCGCGTTCGAACGGCGTCGAACCATCGGGGACGGTCTCGCCGTCGGCGACGAGCGCCTCCTCCATCGAGACGATCGCGACCTCGAGCATGTCGTCGGTCGGCTGCTTCGTCGTGATCATCTGGACCAGGAGGCCGGGGTACAGCAGCACCTTGACGAACGGGTTCGCGCGGTGGCGCGCCCCGAACTTCAGGATCTCGTAGCCCACCGACGCGATGACCGGGATGAGCAGGATCCGGCTCGCGATCATCACCAGCGGGTCCTGCCGGCCGACGAGCGAGAACGCCAGGATCGACAGCAGGATCACCACGACGAGGAACTCGGTGCCGCAGCGCTGATGCGCGGTCGGGTACTTGCGCACCGCGTCGACGGTGAGCGGGTCGTTCGCCTCGAGCGCGTGGATCGTCATGTGCTCGGCGCCGTGGTACTGGAAGACTCGGTGGATGTCTGGCGCACGCCCGATCAGCACGAGATAGCCGAGGAACAGGGCGACGCGGATGAGGCCCTCGACGAAGTGCTGCACGAGCCCGTTGTCGACATTGGCCGTCGTGACGCTGGCGATCAGGAGTGGCAGCAGGAAGAAGATGCCGATCCCGATGAGGAGCGTGATCCCGAGCATCAGCGCGATGGCACGCTTGCCGAGCTCGATCCCCTCTTCCTGCGCCTGGACGTTGGCGCTGCGGACGAGCCAGCGGGTGCCCATGATCAGGGTCTCGTACAGGACGACCAGCCCGCGGATGAGGGGCATCTTCGACCAAGTCGTGCCATGGAACCCCGAGTCGAGGCGTTCGGTGGCGAAAACGATGCGGCCGTCCGGATGGCGCAGGGCGACGGCGATCGCGTCGCGGCCGCGCATGAGGACGCCCTCGATGAGGGCCTGTCCGCCGTAGGTGAATCTGGGCATGCCCGGAAGTCTACCGGCGTTCGCGCAGCAGCGACCGTGGCCGATGGTCCGGGGAGGCATGGGAACGGCGGGCCCGAGGGCCCGCCGTGACGATCGCGGTCCGGAAGGTGGACGGCATCGTGGGGTCTTCAGCTGCGAGCCTGCCGTTCCAGGCGCTTCTGGAAGCGCTCGACCTGGCCGGCGGTGTCGATGATGTTCTGCTTGCCCGTGAAGAACGGGTGACAGTTGGAGCACACGTCCACGCGCAACTCCTCGCGGGTGGATCCGACGACCCACTCGGTGCCACACGAGCCGCAGTGGACCTTCGCCTGGAAGTACTTGGGATGGATCTCGGGCTTCACGGGTGTTCTCTCCTCCGACGCCTTCCGAGCAGGGCCATCGCCCCGCCGGTGGTCACCGGCTGCGGTTCGGTGCTAGGCGGTCGCTCCGGCCGGTGCGGTCTCGACCGCTTCGACCCGGATGCGCTTCTTGTCCTTGGTCGCGTGCTCGAACTTCACCTTGCCGGTGACGGTCGCGAACACGGTGTAGTCCTTGCCGAGGCCGGTGCCGGGGCCGGCGAGGAAGGTCATCCCCCGCTGACGGACGATGATCGAGCCGGCCGTGACGAGCTGCCCGTCGCCGGCCTTCACGCCGAGTCGCTGGCCGGCGCTGTCACGACCGTTCTTGACGCTGCCGCCTGCCTTCTTGTGGGCCATCGCTACTCGTCCTTCTTGGTGGCGCGGGTCCGCTTCGCGGCGGCCGGCTTGGCGTCGGGGGCGTCGGCCTTGGTCGACGTCGACTTGGTGGTCTTGGTGGTCTTCGTGGCGTCGGCCGCCTTGGCCGCCGGCTTCTTCGCGGCCGTGGTCTTTGCGGCCGGCTTGGCCTCGGTCTTGGCGTCGGTCTCGGCCTCGGCCTTCGCGTCTGTCGTCGCGTCTGCCTTGGCGCTGGCCTTGGGGGCCGCCTTCTTCGGTGTCGCCTTCTTCGGTGCCGCGGCCTCTGCGGTCACGGCCAGCTTGGCGGCGAGCTCGGCGTCCTTCGCGGCCTGGGCTGCGGCGGCCTCCTCGAGCTTCTGCCGTTCCGACTTCGCCTCGCGCTCGGCCTTGGCCGCATCCTTCGCGGCGCTCCGGCCACCGAGGGTGATGTCGCTGATGCGGAGGACCGTCAGTTCCTGGCGATGGCCTTTCTTGACGCGGCTCCGCGCCTTCGGGCGGTACTTGAAGCTGATGACCTTCTCGCCACGCATCTGGCGGACGACCTCGGCGCTGACCTCCGCGTCCGCGACCAGCGGCTGACCGATCGAGGCGGTGTCGCCGTCAGCGACCAGGAGCACCCGCTCGAGCGTGATCGTCTTGCCCGGCTCGACGTCGAGCAGCTCGACCTGGAGTTCCGTGCCGACCTCGACGCGGTACTGCTTCCCGCCGGTCTCGATGACTGCGTACATGGGTCCTCAGGGCTGTTGATCCACCGGCGGGCGACGAGCACGTGGCGATCGTGGTTGTGGGACATGGGGTGACGCCCGGCACAGGCCGAGACGCGGACGGCGAAGTCTACCGGTCAAACGGCCGAACGGTCAACGACCGGCCCGGCTACCCGAGCTCGTCGGCCAGGACGAGACGCTCCCGCACGATGGTCGACGCGGTCACCGGACGACCGATCGCGTCCGCCAGCGCGCCGACGACCTCTTCCGGCCGGCCGGTGCCCAGCGACGGGTGGAAGCGCGTTCGCGCGCGGATCGTGACAGGCGGCGAGGCGCCAGCCACCTCGATGGAGACGAGCAGCGGCCGCAGGTCGTAGTCGACGGAACCGCCACCCTTCTCGCGGCGGCGCGGCAAGGACGTCGCGTCGAGGATGGCCAGGGCGGCGGCCGACACGCCGGAGCCCGTGACTCCTTCACCGACTTCCAGTGTGATGCGGTAATCGGCGGCAGCCACGGCGCCGGCGAGGGCCGGCCCGCCCAGCCAGACGTCACTGAGATCGGTCAGGCGCCAGCCGGTCGGGACATGCGGCTCGAGCGCCTCGCGGACACGCCAGCGGGGCCAGCGCTCCGTGAGCAGCACGTCGATGAGCTCGGCCTCGGCCGTCATGCCGATCGGCAGCGGCGCGCCGAACGCGAGCCGGGGCCGGGGCGGGTCTCCGGGTCCGGGCATGACCGGCAACCCGGACGCCTCGACCCCCGCGCTCCAGGCGTCCGCGACGTCGCGCTGCGCGAGCGGCGGCGCCTCCGGACCGCGCCCGACGACCAGCCGCCAGCGCTGCCGTGGCTCGACCACGATCGGACGCGACGATGCGGGATCGGGCTCCACGTCTGCTAGTCTGCGGCACGATGAACGAGCCCGCCCGGCCCGGATCGGGCGCCGTCGAGGGATCAGGATCCAACGCCTGGGTGGCCTCGCTGCCGCCCCCGCCGTTCGTCGTGAAGCCCAGCGATGGACCGCCGCGCTTCGCTCCACTGTCGCCGCGCGTCGTCGTCCTGGTGGCCGCAGCCATCGTCGTGGGCCTGCTGCTCTGGATGGCCCGTGACAGCGTGCGGCCGTTCGTCGTCGGGCTCCTGCTCGTCTACCTGCTCGACATCCCCGTCCGCTGGCTGGTCCGACGTGGTCTTCGGCGAGCGTTCGCCATCCTGGTCGTCTACGTCGCCACCATCCTGATCTTCATCGAGTTCATGGCGCTGACGCTCACGCCATTGGCCAACGAGATCCTGCGGTTCATCGACGACTTCCCCAAGCTCGCGGAGTCGCTGAACGCGCGGCTCCAGGACCTGACCGAGCTGTACTCGCGGCTCGAGATCCCGGTCGCGATCCGGGAATGGCTCGACGGCATCATCGCCGGCGTCGGCCAGGGCGGCGGGGAACCCAGCACGGGGATCGACCTGTCGTTCCTGCTGCCGCTCGTCACCGGCGCGGGCAGCCTGATCGGCGCGATCTTCGGGTACATCATCCTGCCGGTCTGGGTCTTCTATCTGCTCAAGGACCGGGTCAGCCTCGCGGCCTCGTTCGACCGGGCGCTGCCTGCCGCGTGGCGGTTCGACACGTTGGTGGTCCTGCGCAGCGTCGAACGGGTCCTCAGCCAGTGGGTCCGGGCACAGTTCGTGCTGGGTTTGACGGTCGGCGTGTTCACGTTCGTCGGCCTGCTGGTCCTGAGCCGGTTCGTCGATCCGATCTTCGGCCGCTATGCGCTCCTGCTCTCGGTCATCGCCGGGATCCTTGAGCTTCTGCCGATCATCGGCCCGATCATCGCCGCGGTGCCCGCGGTCCTGCTCGCGGCCACCGTCGGACCGGAGGCGGTCATCGCGTCTCTCATCCTCTACACCCTCGTCCAGCAGGTCGAGAACAACTTCCTCGTCCCGAAGATCCAGGGCGATGCCGTTGAGCTGCATCCGGCCGCGGTGATGTTCGCGATCATCATCGGTGGCGCGCTCGGCGGCCTGGTCGGCGCGATCCTCGCCTTGCCGGTCGCGGCCGCTGGACGGGACGTCGTCCGTTACCTGTTCAGACGGGTCGGTCCCGACGAGGATCCGGCCGCGCTGGCGGCCATCGTTCGAGGCGTGGGCATGGCCCCCGAGATCGAGACGGCCGGACCGGCCACCGCGGACGCGGCGACCGCGGGAGGCCTCGGCCCCGCCGATGCCTGACCGCCTCGACCCGTACAAGACGCTCCAGGTCGACTCGGAGGCCGAGGACGAAGTCATCCAGGCGGCGTATCGACGGCTCGCGCGCAAGTACCACCCGGACGTCGCCGGCGACGAGGCGGCAGAGCGGATGTCGGCCATCAACGCGGCCTGGGCCCTCATCGGGGAACCGGAGGCGCGCCGTCGATATGACGCCGACCGAGCGATCCTGGCGCACGCGGCCGATGCCGCCGGTCGCGCCCCGGCCACGTCACGGGCGACACCACCGGCCGGTTCGGCGGACGGCCCCGCGCCAGAGGCGCGACCGACACCCCCGCCCCCACCCCGCCCTCCGGACGAGGTCTCGCGCGACTGGACGTCCGGACGCTCGTCGTTCGGCGGCGGCTACACCGACGCGATGCACGAGCCCGACGGCCTGGGCGCGGCCGGACCGCCGCCCGGGCGTCCGTCAGGCAGCGTGCTCAACTTCGGTCGCTATGCCGGCTGGTCGATCGGCGAGGTCGGCCGCCGCGACCTCGAGTACCTCGAATGGCTCGACCGGGCACCCATCGGTCGCCAGTACCGGGAGGAGATCGACGGGATCCTGCGGCGGACCGGTCGACGCCGCACCGCTGCCGCCGAGGCGAGCGACCGGCGCGGCCTGTTCCGCCGACGCTAAGCGGTCGGCGACGCGTCCACCGAGGTCCGGGCGACGACCCGACCGACGGTCGTCCCCTGGACGAGCAGGGTGAACAGCACGACCCCGAAGGTGATCTCCTGGAGCAGGGCCCGCTGTGGCACGTCCGCAGGCAGGGCCAGCGCCATCGCCACGGCGACCGCGCCGCGGAGGCCGCCCCAGAACAGCACGTGGAGCCAGTCGGTCGACACGCGTTCGGCGAGTCCGGGCAACGGCGCGAGGCGCGAGACCCCGCCGAGCAGGACGTAGACGACGAGCGCGCGTCCGATGAGGATGCCGACGATGGCCCACGCGATCGGTCCGATGGACGCCACCAGCCCGGCCGGCGGGATGGCGAGGCCGATCAACAGGAAGACGACCGCGGTCAGCAGGAACGCGAGGAACTCCCAGACGGTGTCGATGGCGTCCGCGCCGGTCACGGTCATCGACCGGCCCGGCCCGAAGTTGCCCAGGACGACCGCCGCGACGACGGTCGCGATGACGCCCGAGAGGTGGAACTGGTCGGCGATCAGGTAGCTGCCGTAGGCGAGCACGACCGAGATCGTCAGCTCGAGCAGGTGGTCGTCGATCCGGCTGATGAGCCGCGTCGCGAGCCACCCGCTGACGAGCCCGATCGCGACGCTCACGGCCACGGTCCCGATGAAGCCGAAGGTGGCGTCCAGGGGGCTCGTCGGCACGACGATCGCCTGGACCGCGATGGCGAAGAGGACGAGGCCGGTGCCGTCGTTGAGAAGGCTCTCGCCGTCGACCATCGTGGCTAGGGACGGCGAGACACGCAGGGGCTTGAAGGTCGCGACCACCGCCGCCGGGTCGGTGGCGGAGACCATCGCGCCGACGAGGAACGCGAGGTCCGCGCGGAGGCCCGTCATCAGGTTGAGGACGACCGCGACGACCGCCGCCGAGATGAGCACGCCGGGCACCGCCAGCAATACCAGCCCCCCGAGCCAGCGCCGGAGCTCGTCGAGCCGCAGGCGATAGGCGGCCTCGAAGACCAGCCCCGGCAGCAATGCGATGAGGACGAGTTCAGGCGTGACCTCGATCGCCGGCACGCCGAGGACCGTGGCCAGCCCACCGACGATGAGGCCGGCGACGACGAGCGCGATCGTGTACGGCAGTCGCAGTGGTCGGGCGATGATGGCCACGAGCCCGCCCAGGGCGAGGAGGCCGACCAGGAGCTCGATCGCGTTGAGCGTTCCGGGTCCGTCCATCAATGAATGGTGCCTGAACGGTGGCGCGACGGGGCGGTGATTCGTGCGTCCACCGTGTCGTGCGTATCGTCGCTAGGCGTCGTCGAGGCTCGTCACCACTCAGCTCGCGTCTGGCGGACGTTGATGCTCTGCAGGATGCCGAGGCCGAGGGCCATGCTCACGAGCGAGGCCCCACCATGCGTGACGAACGGCAGTGGGATGCCGGTGATCGGCATGACACCCATGACCATGCCGACGTTGACGACGAGCTGGAACAGGATCATCGAGGCCATCCCGGCGGCGAACATCGTGCCGAACGGGTCGCGCGACCGCCAGCCGGCCGCCAGGATCCGCCAGAGCAGCAGGAAGAAGAGAGTGAACACGACGAGGCCGCCGATGAACCCCAGCTCCTCGGCCAGGATCGCGAACACGAAGTCCGTGGTCTGGACCGGCAGGAAGTCGCCCTGGGCCTGCGTCCCGTTCGTGAGCCCCTTGCCCATCCAGCTCCCGGAGCCGACCGCGATCTGCGCTTGGTACAGCTGGTAGCCAGAGCCCTTGATGTCCGGATCGGCGTCGAGGAACGACAGCAGCCGCTGCTTCTGGTAGTCGTGGAGGATGTAGGTCCACGCGAGCGGCACGAGGGCGATGACCCCGGCGGCCAGCGCCGCGAGCCACTTCAGGCTGGCGCCCGACATCCACAGCATCCCGGCGAGGATCGCCGCGAAGACCAGCGAGGTCCCGAGGTCCGGCTGGAGCATCACCAGGCCGAGGGGCGGCAGCACGAGCACGCAGGCGCCAAGGATCGACGGCAGCGAATCGAGCCGACCCTGCCGCTCCGACAGGTAGTTGGCCAGGACGATGATCATGAAGATCTTGGCGAGCTCGCTGAACTGGAAGCTGAAGGGGCCCATGGCGATCCAGCGCGCTGAATTGCCGACGCCGTCACCGATGGCGAGCGTCAGCACGAGCAACCCGAGCTGGAGGGCATAGATCGGCCAGGCCAGTGTCTTCAACCAGCGGTAGTCGAACGCCGTCGCCACGATGAAGGCGACGACCGCGATCCCGGCCCACATCAGGCCGCGGGTGAACACGGTCTGGGTCTCCAGGGTCAACTTGCCGTTCTCGACGCTGTTCGTGTAGGCCATGACCAGGCCGATCGCCGCGAGCAGGCCCGCGTACGTCACGAGTTGCAGGTCGAACGCGCGCCACACGGCGCCGACCGACTTGGCCGCCCAGTCGGTGACGCGCGCGGGCTCGGCTCGGATGACGCCCATCAGTCGGTCCTGAAGAAGTTGCCGCGTTCCATCAGATCGAAGTTGCGGTAGTCCTTGTTGATCCCGAAGTGGAGCTGGTAGAAGTACTTCACGACCTCGGTGCCCGCGTTGCCCTTCGTTCGCGAGTCGTACATGAACGCCATGGCGATGAGCTTGGAGTCGGTCTTGTCGAATGAGCCGTTGTATGGGTCCTTCGGCACCCAGCCGACGAACCAGGAGTGGTACGGCAGGCGGCCCCGTCGGTCGCGGTTCCCGAATTCGGCCGTCCCGGACTTGCCGGCGATCTTGATCGGCATGTCGACGAGGTTGTACGTGTGGCGCAGGAGCACGGTGCTGCGGGCCGCGTTGCGCATCGTGCGCAGCACACTCTGCCTGGCCTTCACCTTGTGGATGAGCTTCGGCTTGAACGGGCGCACGACCGCGCCATCCGGACCCACGACCTCGCGAACGACCTGCGGCTCGTAGAGCTTGCCGCCGTTCGCCAGCGCCGCGTAGGCGTTGATGAGCTGGATCGGTGTGACGTTGTCGTAGCCCTGGCCGATGCTCGCCTGGTACGTCTCGCCGGTGAAGATCGACGCGCCCTTCTCGGCCTGCTTCCAGGCGTTGGTCGGCACGATCCCGGCCGCCTCACCCGGGAGGTCGATGCCGGTCAGATGCCCGAATCCGTACTGGTTCGCCCAGTAACCCAGCCGGTCGATCCCGAGCATGCCGCCCACGGTGAAGAAGTACGTGTCGCTCGAGTGGCCGAAACCGCAATAGATATCGCAGGGCCCGAAGCCGCGACGGTTCCAGTCGTAGTACTTGTTGGCGCCGACGGTCAGATAGCCCTTGGTCAGGATCCTCGTCGTTGCCGTGATCTTCTTGTCGGCGAGCCCACCCGTCCCGGCCACGAGCTTGTAGGTGGATCCGGGCGGGTAGTGCGCCTGCACAGCGTGGTTCAGGAGCGGGAGGTCCTTGTTCTTGACCAGCTTGTTGAATTCCTTGGTGCTGATGCCGCGCGCGAAGAGGTTGTTGTCGTAGGTGGGCAGGCTCACCATCGCCAGGACTTCGCCGGTCTGCGGGTTCATGACGATGAACACGCCGCGCTTGCTGCCGATCGCCTTGATGCCCCACTTCAGGGCCTTCTCGGCTTCCTTCTGGATCTTGGTATCGATCGTGAGGGTGAGCGAGGCACCAGGCTTGGCGACGGTTTCGGTCGCGAGCACCTGGGTCTTCTGGCCAAGGGCGTTCCGCTCGACGCGCTCCCTGCCGTAGACGCCTCGGAGGAAGGTCTCGTACGAGGACTCGACTCCGGCCTTGCCCAATAGGTCGTCCGGCAGGTAGCCCTTGGCACGAAGGTCCGGGAGCTGCTCCGGTGACACCGGGCCCGTGTACCCGACGATCTGCGACATCAGCGTCCCGTCGGGGTACTCGCGGCGGGCCTCGACGGCGATCTCGACACCAGGCAGCTGCGACGAGGATTCCGCGATCAGTCGGGCGGTGTCCTCGTCGATGTCCTCGGCGATCCGAACCAGATCGAACGACGAACCAGGGTTGCTGTCAATCGCCGTGTTGATCCCGGCCGCGTCGATCCCGATCATCGCCGCGAGCCGGGCGACCACCTCAGGTCGGAACTGCACGGGAAGATCGGCCGGCCGGATCTTCACCGCGAACATCGGCACGTTCGTCACGAGTGGGCGGCCGGCGCGATCGTAGATGAGCCCGCGGGTCGATGGCGTCGACTCGATGACCGTCCGATTTGCGGTCGCGAGCGCCGTGTATTGGCCACCATTGACGATCTGGAGATAGAACAGGCGGGCCGTGAGTCCCCCCATCGCCAGGATGATGGCGATGCCGAACACGAGAAAACGCGACAGCCGACGTGTCGCGGGCTCGCGTCGGCCGTCCAGGTAGGTGTTCACCAGTCGACGCGCTCCACCTGGACGCGATGGTCGTGGATCGAGACGGCGAGCGGGCCGATCAGTGCGGCCAGGACCGCGTCGTAGACGGCCGGAGGCACGACCAGACTCAGCGGGTCAGCCACTGGGAGTGGCGCACGCAGGGCGCTGAAGAGAGCGAAAAGGACCATGGAGTAGACAACGCTCAGGAAGAAGGTGGCGATGATGGGAGCAAGGGGACGAACCCGAGAGAAGAGGCGACCGAAGACCGACGCCCCGCCCACACAGAGCAGGAGCGCGAATGCCGTCGATCCGAGTGGTCGTTGAGCCAAGACATCAAGTGCGAGCCCGCCAACGAAGGCCCAGACGAGGCCTGCATCCAGCCCGACCGCGATCGTGACGATGACGGCCAGCACCAACACGAGGTGTGGCTGGACCCCACCGACCCGAAGGTACGTGGTCACGGTCAATTCGAACAGGGCCGCCACCGTCGCACCGACTGCAGCGAGCAGCAGGGTCATTGAGCGTCGATCCTCGGCATGTGTCCGAAGGTCGCGCGCCCGCCTACGCGGCTCTCGACGCGGTCGATTCGGCGGCGACGTCTCGGCGCAGTATCCCACGGAGCCCCAAGAGCGGCAACGGGGACCGATCAGCGGCCGTGATTCAGTCTTGAGAGCCAGCCGGCTTTAGGATCCGAGCGTGTCCAAGCGATCCTGTCTGGTTCTGATGATCGCTCTCATTGTGGCGATCCCACTGCTTTGGGTCGCCATCTGGACGCGGGCTTGGATAACGGGCCCGTGCCACGCCCCAGACTGACCACGACCCCGATCAGATGTTTCACGTGAAACACCATGTCGGGCCGCCGCGACTCCTCGAGGCGCCCGCCTCCCTCTGCCGAAAAACATGGTGTCGGCCGCCTGGAGTCCGCTCGTCGACCCCCACCCACCCCTGGCTCGCCCGGCCCGGATGCCGGCCGGTCACGCTGCTGTGCCCGCTCCAGACCGTCGCTCCACCACTGTTTCACGTGAAACATCACGGCCGGCGGCGCACTGCAGATAACCGCTAGTGCAGGCTCGAGTGGGAGCATGCGTCGCGATCCTCCCGAACCGAGGTCCGACCGTCTCCGATGGTAGAATCAATCACCGTGACAGCATCCCAGGTAGGTCTCTGAGTGGGCCGAACGATCGCCTGCGCGAACCAGAAAGGTGGCGTCGGCAAGACCACGACGGTGGTCAATCTCGCGAGCTACCTCGCGATCGCGGGCGAGCAAGTCCTCGTGATCGATCTCGATCCGCAAGGAAATGCGACGAGCGGCTTCGGACTCGACCGGACGACGTTCGAGCGTTCCATCTACGACGCCCTCATCGATGAGGTCTCGTTGGCGCCGATCGCCGTCCGTGGCCCCCTCGGCCTCGACGTCGTGCCATCGGCCGTCGCACTGGCCGGGGCCGAAGTGGAACTCGCACTCGTCGACGCGCGTGAGCGGCGACTCTCCAGGCTCATCCGGGAGGTCGCCGATCGGTACGACATGATCTTCATCGATTGCCCGCCCTCACTCGGGCTGTTGACCGTGAACGCGCTGACGGCCGCTGACGCCGTGCTCATCCCGCTCCAATGTGAGTACTACGCCCTGGAGGGACTGACCCAACTGCTTGCCACGCTCAATCTCATTCGCGACAACCTCAATCCGGACCTCGAGCTCGAAGGTGTCCTCCTGACCATGTACGACAGCCGGACCAACCTTTCAGCCGACGTCGCTGCCGAGGTGCGCCGACACCTCGGCCCATCGGTCTTCGAGACCGTGATCCCGCGGAGCGTCCGGCTGTCGGAAGCACCGAGTCACGGGAAGCCGATCGCGATCTACCGGCCGGATTCCACCGGAGCGATCGCCTACCGCGCGCTGGCGGACGAGTTCCGGCGTCGCTCCGACAAGGACGGGCGGGCCTTGGGCGACCTGCAGATCGCGCCGTCTGCAGCGGATCGCGGACCGAACCCGCCTGACGCGGTCCAGGGGATGGTGGCGTCGTGACCGTCAGGCCCGAACGTCAAGCGAGCCTCGGTCGGGGCCTTGCCTCGCTGATCTCGCAACGGAGCGCGGGACATCCCGGACAGATGGAGATCCCGACGGCGCGGATCCGATCCAATCCTCGCCAGCCACGCAAGCGGATCGACGACGCCGCCATGAGCACGCTCACCGCGAGCGTCGCCGAGCACGGCATCATCCAGCCGATCCTGGTGACGGAAACGATCGATGGGTACCAGCTCGTCGCCGGCGAGCGGCGGCTTCGTGCAGCGATCGCGGCCGGGCTGGACCGGATCCCGGCAGTCGTTCGACAGCTGGCCGACCGCGACCAACTCGAACTCGCTCTCGTCGAGAACCTCCAGCGAGAGGACCTCGATCCGATCGAAGCGGCCTCGGCCTACCGCGCGCTCATCGATGAATTCGGCTTCACCCACGAGCAGTTGGCCGAGCGCGTCGGCCGTGCCCGTTCGACTGTCGCGAACACGCTCCGCCTGCTCGAGATGGCCCCGAACGTCCAGGCCGCGGTCGCCGACGGGACCCTGACCGAAGGCCACGCCCGCGCGCTGGGCGGACTTCCTCCCGAGATGCAGGAGCGCGTCCTCGACAGCGTGGTCGGCCAGGACCTCTCGGTTCGCCAGACCGAGGAACTCGTCCGACGCCTGCGGGAGCCACGGCCCGAACCACTCGTTCGTGCGGGGCGAGCCGCCGACCCCGACCTCGAACGGGTCGAGGAGGATCTGCGCCGATCGCTCGGGACCAAGGTGACCCTTGCCCGATCCAGACGTGGGGGACGCATCGTCATCGAGTACTACAGCGACGAAGAACTCGGGCGTCTCTACGACCGCCTGACCGGAGGGACCGCGTGACCGAGGAGACCGCCGGCCGAACCGGCAACGCCGCCGCGCGGAACGGCAACGCGGCCGCACAGGCCGCCACCGCCAAGGCGAACGTGGCGAAGCCAGCCAAGGCGAACGTGGCGAAGCCCGCCGGGGCGAACGTGACGAAGCCCGCCGGGGCGAGCGCGGCGAAGCCCGTCATCGGCTCGAAGCCCGTCAACGGCTCCAAGGCCGCCAAGCCGGCGAAGGCCGCGCCGGCCGGCACCAAACGAGGTCGGGGGGCCGGCTCCGACTACACCGCGGCCAGCATCCAGGTCCTCGAGGGTCTCGAGGCGGTTCGACGCCGACCGGGCATGTACATCGGTTCGACCGATGAGCGCGGCCTGCATCACCTGGTCTGGGAGGTCGTCGACAACTCGATCGACGAGGCGATGGCCGGCCATGCGCACAAGATCGCCGTCACGATCAAGGCCGATGGCTGGACCGACCCCGACGGAACGGTCCACGCCGGCCTGGTCGTCGTCGAGGACGACGGGCGAGGCGTCCCCGTCGGCAAACATTCCACCGGCAAGGACGCCCTCGAGGTGGTCCACACGGTCCTGCACGCCGGCGGCAAGTTCGGCGGCGGCGGCTACAAGGTGTCGGGCGGCCTGCACGGCGTCGGCGTGAGCGTCGTCAACGCGTTGTCCGAATGGATGCGCGTGGAATCCGCCAGGGACGGGCACATCTGGGCGCAGGAATACGAGCGTGGGAAGCCGCGCGGACCGGTCAAGAAGATCGCTCCGCAGGGCACGCGACGGGGGACGTTGACCAGTTTCCGCGCCGACTCGGGGATGTTCGAGACCACGGACTACTCGTTCGATTCGATCAGTCAGCGCCTGCGCGAGTCGGCCTACCTGAACAAGGGCGTCTGGATCACGCTCATCGACGAGCGCAATGACCGTGAGCGCTCGTTCTACTTCGAGGGCGGCCTCCAGTCCTTCGTGCGTCACCTCAACCGACGCAAGGAGGTCCTCCACCATCGACCGATCTACGTCGAGCGTCGCGAAGGGTCCACCGCGGTCGAAGTCGCGCTCCAGTACAACGACTCGTACACCGAGAACGTGCTCGCCTTCGCGAACAACATCAACACGGTCGACGGCGGGACGCACATCACGGGCTTCCGCGCGGCGCTCACCAGTTCGCTCAACGACTGGGCCCGCCGCGCCGCGATCCTCAAGGACTCCGACGCGAGCCTGTCGGGCGACGACGTTCGCGAAGGGCTGACCGCCGTCATCAGCGTCAAGCTGACCGATCCCCAGTTCGAGGGCCAGACGAAGGCCAAGCTCGGCAACGCCGAGGTCAAGGGCCAGGTCCAGAAGGCGGTCGCGGACAGTCTCGGCCAGTACCTCGACGAGAATCCGGGCGACGGCCGCCGGATCATCGAGAAATGCCTGACCGCCGCGCGCGCCCGCGAAGCAGCCCGCAAGGCGCGCGACCTGGTCATCCGCAAGGGCGCCCTCGACGGCATGTCCTTGCCGGGCAAGCTCGCCGACTGCCAGGAGCGCGATCCCGCTCGAAGCGAGCTGTACCTCGTCGAGGGTGACTCGGCCGGCGGCTCGGCGAAGCAGGGACGCGACCGCCGCTTCCAGGCGATCCTGCCGCTCCGCGGGCAAGGTCCTCAACGTCGAGAAGGCACGCCTGGACAAGATCCTCGTCGAGCGAGAACGTCAGGCCGCTGATCATCGCGCTCGGGGCAGGCATCGGCGACACCTTCGACATCTCGAAGCTGCGATACCACCGGGTCATCATCATGACCGACGCGGATGTCGATGGCGCCCACATCCGGACGCTCCTGCTGACCCTGTTCTACCGCCACATGCCCGAGATCATCGAGCAGGGCTACCTGTACGTGGCGCAGCCGCCGCTCTACCGCATCAGCACCGGCAAGGTCACGCGCTACGCGCAGACCGAGAAGGAACGCGAGCGGGTCATCAAGGAGTTCAACGTCAAGAACCTGTCCGTGCAACGGTTCAAGGGCCTTGGCGAGATGAACGCCGATCAGCTGTGGGCGACGACGATGAACCCGGAGTCGCGGACCCTGCTGCGCGTCAACGCGGAGAACGCGGCGCAGGCCGACGAGGTCTTCACGATGCTGATGGGCGAGAAGGTCGGGCCGCGCAAGGACTTCATCAAGTCCGAGGCCCGGAAGGTCCAGAACCTTGACATCTGACGTCCGTGACGTCCGTGTCTCGCCGACGGCCCGCTTCGAGTTCACGCCACATCACTGTTTCGGTTGCGGCACGCTCAACACGCACGGGCTCCAGATGACCCTGCACCTGGAGCCGGCCCGGTCGTGGACGACCCTCGAGCTCGATCGTCGGTTCGAAGGATGGGAGGGCGTCGCGCACGGCGGGATCGTCAGCACGATCCTCGACGAGGTGATGGCCTGGGCCCTGGTTGCGGAGGACAACTGGGGCGTCACGGCCCGCATCGCCGTCGCGTTCCGGAAGCCGGTCCCGATCGGGCTGGCCATCCGTGCCGATGGCTGGGTCACGCGGTCGCGCCGACGGATCGTCGAGACGGCCGGGCGGATCGTCGATATCGAGTCGGGGGTCGAGCTGGCGACCGCGACCGGGACGTACGTCGCCGCCGATGCGGACCGCAAGCAGGAGCTCCGCGAACGCTACGGCTTCCGCCAATTGGACTCGAGCCTCACGCTGGCCCACGCCGATACACCCGACGCGGTGGACCCGCAACCATGACCGCGACAGCGACCGCGGCGACCGCGGCGACCGCCATGCCCACCACCCCCGGCAGTGACGTGACGGCCCGCGCGGTCGTCTTCGTGGCGGACCATAAGGCCGCGGCGGAGACCATCGGCGCGGATCTGGCCGAGCTGACCAATGATCCCGAGGCGTTCGCCGCCGCCCTGACCGCCGGGCTGGGGCGCCTCGCCGACCCCGAGTACCTCGACGGGCAGCAGCGGGTCGCGCCCGGCATCGGCCCGGTCCTTGGTGTCCGCTGGCCGCTGATGGCGGCCGTCTCGCGCGGCTTCCGGAACGCGACCCGCGACGAGCGTCCGACGCCCCTGCTCTTTGTCGCGGACCGCCTGTTCGCGGAGCCGTACCTCGAACCGCGCTGGTTCGCGTTCGGCCTCCTCGAACGGACCCTGCCGCTCGAGACCGAGCGAACCTGGCAGCTGCTCCGTCGGGCGGCCCGGGAGGCCGGCGACTGGATCACGGTCGACGACCTCGCCCACCCGTATGGCAAGGGCATCGCCGCCGAGCCGTACCGCTGGGCCGAGCTCGAGCAGCTGGTCTTCTCGCCATCGCGCTGGGAGCGTCGTCTGGTCGGCTCGACGATCGCGACGATGACCCACGGTCACCGCCGGCGCGGCCTCGACCCGGACGTCGTCCACCGCGCCCTGCCGCTGCTCGGCCAGCTGATGGGCGACGACGAGCCCGACGTGCAGAAGGCCCTGTCGTGGGCCTACCGCTCGCTGGCCCAGGTCGACCTGGCCGCGACCACCGATGCCCTTCGCGCCGAGACGGACCGACGCGGCGACCACCGACGACGGCCACCGCGCCTGGGTCATCCGCGACTCGCTCAGCAAGCTCGATCCGGCCGTGGCCGACGAGTTCCGCGCCCGCCTCGCGGGCATCCGCCGGCGCGCGGGCGCCCCGACCACCTCGACCGCCGCCGAGACCTCGGCTCGCTTCGGTGAGCTGCCCGACCCCACCACCCACCCCGAGCCACCGCTCGCATGACCGTTCCGAGGAGTAGCGCACCGTGACCGACGACCTGGGCGACATCCGGGCCATCCGCATCGAGGACGAGATGCGGACGAGCTACCTCGACTACGCGATGAGCGTGATCGTCGCGCGCGCCCTGCCCGATGTCCGTGACGGGCTCAAGCCGGTCCATCGCCGGATCCTGTACACGATGGGGGACATGGGGCTGTCGGGGAACAGCTCCTACCGCAAGTGCGCCGCGATCGTCGGCGAGGTGATGGGCAAGTACCACCCGCATGGCGACCAGTCGATCTACGACGCCCTCGTCCGCCTCGCCCAGGACTTCTCGATGCGCTATCCGCTCGTCGACGGGCAGGGCAACTTCGGTTCGGTCGATGGCGACGACGCCGCGGCGATGCGCTACACCGAGGCGCGCCTGACCCCGATCGCGGCCGAGATGCTCGCCGACATCGACAAGGAGACCGTCGATTTCGAGGACAACTACGACGGGACCCAGAAGCAGCCGTCGGTGCTGCCATCGAAGCTGCCGAACCTGCTCATCAACGGCTCGTCGGGGATCGCCGTCGGGATGGCGACCAACATCCCGCCGCACCACCTCGGGGAGATCTGCGACGCGACGATCGCCCTCATCGAGGACCCGGAGCTCACTTCCGACGACCTGTGCAAGTTCGTCCACGGCCCGGACTTCCCGACGGCCGGCACGATCTTCCGCTACGAGCGGCAGCGCAACGCGCTGACCGGGGAGTGGGAGACCGTCGACGCGATCCGCCAGATGTACGCGCACGGTCGCGGTCGCGTGGTCATGCGGGCCCAGGTCGCGTTCGAGGAAGTTCGCGGCGACCGCACCGCGATCATCGTCACCGAGCTGCCGTACCAGGTGAACAAGGCCAGCCTGCTCGAGAAGATCGCCGACCTTGTCAAGGACAAGCGCATCGACGGGATCGCCGACCTGCGTGACGAGTCCGACCGCGACGGGATGCGCATCTACGTCGAGATCAAGCGGGACTCGAACCCGCACAAGGTGCTGAACAACCTCTTCAAGCACACCCCGATGCAGCTCGCGTTCAACATGAACATGCTCGCGCTCGTCGATGGTCAGCCCCAGACGCTGCCCCTCCGCAGCGTCCTCGTGCACTACATCGATCATCGCCGCGAGATCGTCCGACGACGGACCGAGTTCGACCTCGCCAAGGCGCGCGCCCGGGCCCATATCCTCGAAGGGCTCAAGATCGCGCTCGACAACCTCGACAAGGTCATCAAGACGATCCGCGAGTCGGCTGACGTCGATCTCGCACGGGCCAACCTCATGAGCCGGTTCAAGCTCACCGAGCTCCAGGCGCAGGCCATCCTCGACCTCCGTCTCGCCCGACTGGCGGCGCTCGAGCGCAAGAAGATCGAAGACGAATATCTCGCGGTCATCCAGGAGATCGCCGAGCTCGAGGACATCCTCGGCAGCCCAGCCCGGGTCCTCCAGATCATCAAGGACGAGCTGGCCGAGCTGAAGAAGAAGTACGCGGGCGAGCGCCGGACCCGCGTCGCCGATGACGCCAGCCGCGAGATGACCGACGAGGACCTGATCGCCGACGAGGACGTCGTGGTCACGATCTCGGGCCGCGGCTACATCAAACGTCAGCCCGTCGACACCTACCGACGCCAGCACCGGGGCGGCAAGGGGATCATCGGCCACGTCACCCGCGAGGAGGACGCCGTCGAGCACCTGCTCGTGGCCAACACCCACTTCTGGGCCTTGTTCTTCACCAACCGCGGCCGGGTCTTCAGCGCCAAGGTCCATGCGATCCCGGACGCCAGCCGCCAGGCCAAGGGCATCCCGATCATCAACCTGCCCGGCGTCCAGGTGGAGTCGGGCGAGGTCCCGATGGCGACGATCATGCTCAAGGACTTCACCGCGGGCTCCTACCTCGTGCTCGCGACCCGGAAGGGCATCGTCAAGAAGACGCCGCTCGAGCAGTTCGAGCGGGTCCGCTCGTCGGGCATCCGGGCGATCACGATCGCCGACGACGACGAGCTCGCCTGGGTCGACGTCTCGACCGGCAAGGACGACGTCATCATCGCCACCGCCAAGGGCAAGCTCGCCCGGTTCGCCGAGACCGAGGTCCGGGCGATGGGCCGAGACGCCGCCGGCGTCATCGGGATCCGGCTCGCCCGCCAGGGCGACTCGGTCGTCGGGATGAGCGTCGTCGAGCCCGATGCCGACGTCCTCGTCCTCACCGAGACCGGCTACGGCAAGCGCGTGCCGCTGACCGAGTTCCGGATCAAGCATCGCGGCGGCCAGGGCGTCGGGCTCATCTCGCTCGAGGGTCGCAAGACCGGCGATGTCGCCGCGGTCCAGCAGGTCACCGAAGCCGACGAGGAGCTCCTCCTCATCAGCGCCGGCGGCCAGGTCATCCGGACCGAGACCAACACGATCAACCGCTATTCCTCGTCGGCGCGCGGCGTGATCGTCATGCGCCTCGCCGAGGGCGACCGGGTCGTGGCGATCGCCGCGTTCCGTGCCGGACTTGCGGAGCTGGACGGCATGGGCGACGATGGCGACCCCGCACCGGAGGGACCTGCCCCAACGGGTCCGTCAGGCACGTGACGCCAGCATGATCGGGGGCTAGCAGGTCTTGGGCGCCAGGGAGGCCCGTTTGTACGCGGACCAGTTCGAGATCTACCACGGCAACTCGAACCCGGGGCTGGCCCGGAAGATCTGCCGTTACCTCGGCAGCGAGCCGGGCAAGGCCGAGGTCTTCCAGTTCGCGAACGAGAACATCTTCGTCAAGATCCTGGAGAACGTCCGCGAGAAGGACGTCTTCCTGGTCCAACCGACCAGCCACCCCGTCAACCAGTCGATCATGGAACTGCTGATCATGATCGACGCGTTCAAGCGGGCCAGCGCGGGGCGGATCACCGCGGTCATCCCGTTCTACGCCTACGGCCGCTCGGACAAGAAGGACCAGCCCCGGGTGCCGATCACGGCCCGGCTGATCGCCGACATGATCACCGTGGCCGGCGCGGACCGGGTCCTGACGATGGACCTCCACCAGGGCCAGATCCAGGGCTTCTTCAACATCCCGGTCGACGAGCTGACCGCCGTCCACATGCTCTCGAACTACTTCCGCCACAAGCGGCTCGAGGACCTCGTGGTCGTCACGGACCTCGGCTTCGCGAAGCGGGCCCGGACGTTCGCGGAGCTCCTCGACGCCCCACTCGCGATCATCGAGAAGCGGCGGGTCGGCAACCTCGACCGCGCCGAGCTGATGAACGTCATCGGCACCGTCCAGGGCAAGCGCGCGGTCATCGTCGACGACGAGATCGACACGGCCGGCACGCTCGTCGAGATCGTCCGCGCGCTCGAGCGGGAAGGCGTGACCGAGATCTACGCCTGCGCCACCCACGGCGTGCTCAGCGACCCGGCCGTCGACCGGATCGCGGCCTCCTCGCTGCGCGAGGTCGTCATGACCGACTCGATCCCGTTGCCGGAACGCAAGCGGATCTCGAAGATCACGACGCTGTCCGTGGCGCCGCTCATCGGCGAGGCCATCAAGCGCATCCATCGCGGCGAGTCCGTCGGGGCCCTGTTCTCAAGCGAGGTCTCGCTGACCCAGGAGATGCTGCTCTGGGAGGACGGCAACGAGGGCACGCTCGACACCCGCGAGGAGCCCGGCGACGGTGGCGGCGACGACGGAGACCCTTCACCAGCCGACCTCCTCGGCGCCGTCCCGCTGGCCGAGCGATGAGCCTCCAACTCCACCGCCCCGACGGCCAGGGCGGCATCGAGCCGAGCCCGGCGCCTCCGGCCGACTGGCGCACCCAGCTGCGCTCGCGACGCTGGGGCACGGGCCTGGACTCGGAGCGCTTGCCCGACCTCAAGAACCCGGAGATGAACCCGACGCCCCGGTTCATGTCCGTCCTGTTCTGGCTCGGTCTCGGCGGGCTGACGTTCGTCCTGCTCGTGCTCGGCTACGCATCGGGCTTCTGGGGGACGCCGCCGGCCTGAGGGTCCCTCGCGGCCCTCCCCGTATACTTCACCGTCCCATGAAGTTCTTCTCCCGGTTCGTCGACTCGAATGACCGCGAGGTTCGACGACTGCAACCGTTCGTCGAAACGGCGAACGCCATCGAACCCGAGATCCAGGCGCTCTCCGACGACGAGATCCGCGCCCGGTTCGCCGAGATCCGCGACGAGATCCGTGAGGTCGCCCTGCCCGACGAGCCGTCCGAGGACGAGCTCGAGAACCCCGACCTCGAGCGACGGCGCGAGCTCACGAAGGCCCGCCGCAAGCGCGAGAACGAGCGCATCCAGCGAGCCCTCGACGACGTGATGCCCGAGGTCTTCGCCATGGCCCGAGAGGCGATGTGGCGAACGCTCGGCATGCGCCACTTCGACGTCCAGCTCATCGGCGGGGCCGTCCTCCACCAGGGGCGGATCTCCGAGATGCGGACGGGCGAGGGCAAGACGCTGGTCGCCCCGCTGGCGGCCGTGCTCAACTCCATGACGGGCCGCGGCGTCCACGTCGTCACCGTCAACGACTACCTGGCGCGACGCGACCCGCAGTGGATGGGCCCGATCTTCCATTTCCTCGGGGTCAGCCTCGGGATGATCACCCACGATGCATCGTTCATCTACGAGCCGGGCTACCCGACGAACGACGAGCGCCTCGTCAACCTCCGGCCGGTGACGCGCCAGGAGGCCTACGCGGCGGACGTCACCTACGGCACGAACAACGAGTTCGGGTTCGACTACCTGCGCGACAACATGGTCCTGGAGCTCGACCAGCGGGTCCAGCGGGAACGCAGCTTCGCGATCGTCGACGAGGTCGACAACATCCTGATCGACGAGGCTCGGACGCCGCTGATCATCAGCGGCCAGGCCGAGGAATCCGCCGACCTGTACTTCACCTTCGCCCGGCTCGTGCCGCGCCTCAAGGAACGGCCCGAGGGCGAGGAAGAGGGCGGCGACTACTTCATCGACCTCAAGGACAAGGCGGTCAGCCCGACCGAAGAGGGCATCGACAAGATGGAGGGCTGGCTCAGCGTCGCGAACATGTACGACGCCGACCCGCGCCTCGCGCGGCACTTCGAGCAGGCGCTCAAGGCGCACGCCCTCTACAAGCGCGACCGCGACTACATCGTCAAGGACGGCGAGATCATCATCGTCGACGAATTCACCGGCCGACAGATGCCGGGTCGCCGCTGGAGCGAGGGCCTCCACCAGGCCGTCGAGGCGAAGGAGGGCCTGCGCGTCCAGCGCGAGAGCGTGACCCTTGCGACGATCACGTTCCAGAACTACTTCCGCCTCTACGACAAGCTGGCCGGGATGACGGGCACGGCCATGACCGAGGCCGAGGAGTTCCACAAGATCTACCAGCTCGAGGTCGTGGCCATCCCGACCAATGTCGAGATGATCCGCGACGACGACCCCGATCTCGTGTTCCGCGACGAGAACGCCAAGTTCAACGCGCTGATCGACGAGATCGCCGAGATGCAGGAGATCGGGCGGCCCGTCCTGGTCGGCACGATCAGCGTCGAGAAGTCCGAGATCCTCGGCACGCTGATGAAGCGCCGTGGCATCCCCCACGAGGTCCTCAACGCGAAGTTCCACGAGAAGGAGTCGGGCATCGTCGCCCAGGCCGGCCGCACCGGGGCGGTCACGATCGCGACGAACATGGCCGGGCGCGGCACAGACATCAAGCTCGGTGGGGACTCGGCCGGACTCGCCTCGGAGATCCTCCACAAGCGCGGCCTGAATCCGGCCGAGGTGGACGCCGCGACCTATGAGTCGGTCCTGACCGAGGCGAAGGCCATCACCGACGAGGACCACGTCCGGGTCGTGGAAGCGGGCGGCCTGCACATCATCGGGACCGAACGGCACGACTCCCGGCGCATCGACAACCAGCTCCGTGGTCGCGCCGGACGCCAGGGCGACCCGGGGTCGTCGCGCTTCTACCTGTCGCTCGAGGACGACCTGATGAAGCGCTTCGCGAGCGAGCGCGTCACCGGGCTGATGGAGCGGCTCGGGCTCGATGACGACGTCGCCATCGAATCGCGCCTGGTGTCGCGCACGATCGAGTCGGCCCAGAGCCGCGTCGAGGGCTTCAACTTCGACATCCGCAAGCGCGTCGTGGAATTCGACGACGTCATCAACAAGCAGCGCGAGACCATCTACGCGGAGCGCGACAAGGTCCTGCACAACGAGGACCTGACCGACACGGTCCGGGCGTTCCTCGATGAGGAGCTCGACGTCATCGTCGACACCGACCTCGTCGGCGAGGACCCCGACCAGTGGAACCTCGAAGGGCTCTCGAACGCGCTCCACCAGATGGGCCTGACCGGCGAAGGCACGTCGGCCGATGAGCTGTGGGACCTCGGCGGCCGCGAGCCGATCGCCGAGCACGTGCGTGACCTCGCCGACGCCAAGCTCGCCGAGAAGGAGGCGGAGGTCGGGGCGGAGGACTGGTCCACCGTCGAGCGGCTGGTCCTCGTGCGCACGATCGATTCGCTGTGGGTCGAGCACCTGACCGAGATCGACGACATGCGGCGCGGGATCGGCCTCCGCGGCTACGCCCAGCAGGACCCGCTCAACGAGTTCCGTCGCGAGGCGTTCCGGATGTACGAGGAGCTGCGCGGCCTGATCCGCCACGGCGTCGCCTCGACCATCTTCCGCGTCACGGTCACGCGCGAACCGCCGGCCGGCGACGGGCCGCGACCGATGCCCGGGCCGGGCCAGCCGCCGCGACCGAACGCCCCGAAGGCCCCGCGCGGGGGTGGACCCGGCGACGGCGGACCGACGAACGGCAAGACCCCTGGGGAGGGGCCCGATGCGGCGCCCGGCAAGCCGGCGGCCGTCCTCGCGGGCGGGATCCCGACCGGCCCCGTGGCGCGCAACATCCGCGAGTCGCTCGGGGACGAAGCCCTGACCACGGCGGCCGGCGCGGCTGGCGCGGCCACCCCGGCGGGCGGCGCCCGCCCCGGATACACGCCGGACGGTTCCCGGATCGGGCGCAATGACCCGTGCTGGTGTGGATCGGGCGCCAAGTACAAGAAGTGCCACGGTCGCTGACCCGGGACATCGGCAGGCTCGCGGCCGTCGGGATCCTGGGAGCCGCGCTCGTCGCCGCCTTCGCCACCTGGCGGATCGTGGCACAAGGCGAACTCGATGACGCCCGGCCCGCGGACGCGATCGTGGTCATGGGCGCCGCGCAGTACGACGGGCGTCCCTCGCCGATCTTCCAGGCCCGCCTCGAGCATGCCGTCGACCTCTACCGGGCGGGCGTGGCCCCGTACCTGATCGTGACCGGCGGCAAGGCCGAGGGCGATCGGACGACCGAGGCGGCCAGCGCGCGCGAGTACGCGATCCGCCACGGCGTGCCGGCCGAGTCGATCCTGATGGAGGACCAGGCCCGCACCACGCTCGCCTCGGTCCGCTCGGTCGGCGCGATCCTGCGCGACGCCGACCTGCACACGGCCGTGTTCGTGTCGGACCGCCAGCACATGCTCCGGGTCCTGCGGATGGCCGGCGACGAGGGCATCGTCGGGTGGGGATCGCCGACCACGACCAGCCCGATCGACCGCGACCCGATCGCCCGTCTGGACGCCACGATCCACGAGCTCGGGGCCCTCGCGATCTACTTCGTGACCGGCGAGTCGCCCTGACCTTTGGCGCCGGTCTCGCCACGCACGACCGGACCGATTTCCCTCTTGGCGGTAGGGGTTTGGCTGGGTATACTCATCCAAGCCTGCCGTTCCGGACCGCCCGAGTCTGTGGCAGGCCTCGCCCCAGCGCCCTGCCCCGAGCTAAGTGAGGGAGTCCGTGAAGCAGGCCGAGGAAGCGTCGTTCGTCGATCTGATCGCCTGCGAGCGGGACTGCCGGTCGTGCAGTTATGCCGCCGCGCTCGATTGCGACGGCAACTGCGGCGTCTGCCCCCACAACGGCTACTGTCCGTGCGTCAACCCCGTCGTCGCCCGGAGCAAGACGGCGCTGCGGCTCATCGAGCTGCGCCCGCTCCTGCTCCAGGACCTGCAGACCAGGAACTAGGTGGAACCCGCCGCCATCCGGGACCTGGCCGAACGGATCCGGTCGACCTCGGGGCGTCTTTGACCTCGACGCCAAGGAAGGGCGCGTCGCCGAACTCGAGACGCTGACCCAGGGATCGGGGTTCTGGGACGACAGCCGAGCCGCCCAGGCGGTCCTGCGCGAAGCCAACGGTCTCCGCGAGGAGATCGGCATGTGGCGCGACCTCGGGGCCCGCGCCGACGACCTGCTGGCCGCCGTCGAGTTGCTCAACGAGGGACCCGACGCCGACCTCGAAGCCGAACTCGAACGTGACGCGACCGCCCTGGAGACCGACTTCCGCCGCGAGCGGACCGCCCTCCTGTTCGCGGGCGAGTACGACGATCGCAATGCCCTGCTGATGATCAGTGCCGGGGCCGGCGGCACGGAAGCGACCGACTGGGCCGAGATGCTCCTGCGCATGTACCTCCGCTGGGCCGAACGGCATCGATTCGCCACCGAGATCCTGGACCAGCAGGAAGGCGAGCAGGCCGGGCTCAAGAGCGTGACGGTGGCGGTCCAGGGACGCCGGGCGTACGGCTGGCTCCGCGCCGAGCGCGGGGTCCACCGCCTCGTGCGCATCAGCCCGTTCGATGCCCAGAACCGGCGCCAGACGACGTTCGGCCTGGTCGAGGTGCTGCCCGAGGTCGACGACGACATCGAGATCGAGCTCGACTGGGACCAGATCCGGGTCGACACCTTCCGCTCGCAAGGGGCCGGCGGTCAGCACGTCAACAAGACCGACTCGGCCGTGCGGCTGACCCACCTGCCGACCGGCGTGGTCGCCCAGAGCCAGAACGAGCGCAGCCAGACCCAGAACAAGGAGATGGCCATCAAGGTGCTCAAGGCCCGGCTCCTCGAGAAGGCCCTCGAGGAGAAGGAAGCCGAGACCAAACGCCTCAAGGGCGAACACGTGGAGGCCGGCTGGGGCAACCAGATCCGGAGCTATGTCCTGCACCCGTACCAGATGGTCAAGGACCTGCGGACCGAGTACGAGACGAGCAACACCGCTGGCGTCCTCGACGGCGACCTCGACCCGTTCATGCAGGCCGAGCTGGAACGCGGCATCGGTGGCGACGAGGACGCGGCGTGAGCCGATGACCGGGGTCGTGTCCCGGTCGGACGGGCTGGCTTACCGTCCGGTCCGGCCCGACGAGCTCGCCGCCTGCGTCGAGATCTGGCGCGAATCGATCAACGACTACATCGGCCGCCTCGGCCAGCCGGAGATCGCGTCGGAGACCAGCCCGCTGTTGCGCCTGTACGGCCACCTCTCGACGACGGACCCCGATCGCTTCGTCGTCGCGACCGAGGTCGTCGGGGCGACCGGCGAGGAACGGATCGTCGGCTTCGCATCGGCGCTCGTCCGTGAACGGCTGTGGTTCCTCTCGATGCTCTTCGTCTCGCCGCACGTCCAGGCGGCGGGCGTCGGCCGCGCGCTCCTGGCCCGGGTCATGCCCGATCCGGGCGCCGGGATGGCGATGGCGACCGCGACGGACAGCGCCCAGCCGATCTCCAACGCGCTGTATTCCAGCTACGGGATCGTGCCCAGGATCCCGCTCCTCAACCTGATCGGCCGGCCCGAGCGGCCCGACGCGTTCGAGCCGCTGCCATCGGGGATCACGGCGATCCCGTTCGAATCGATCGCGGGCGGACCGCCGGGTGGCGCCGGTCACCGGGAGCTGGCGGAGACGGTCGACGCCATCGATCGCGAGCTGCTGGGCGTGGCCCATCCGATCGATCACCGCTACCTGCGCGCCGAATCGCGACGTGGCTGGCTCTACCGTGGCCCCGACGACGGGCCGGTCGGCTACGGCTATGCGACCGAGGCGGGCCGCGTGGGCCCGGTCGCGGTCCGCGATGCGGCCCTCATGGTCCCGGTCCTTGGCCACCTCACGAGCGTGGTCGAGCCACGCGGCGCGTTCGCGTTGTGGCTGCCGGGGAATGCCGATCGCGCGGTCGTGGCCGCGTTGCGGGCCGGCTTCCGTCTCGACCAGTTCCCGGTGCTGTTGTGTTGGGATCGACCCTTCGCGGACTTCGCCCGGTACCTCCCGATCTCACCGGGCCTGCTCTGACCGACGCGGTCCTCGGCCGTCCGACGGGACGAAGGTCCGGTGCCTCGGTGCACCGCTCGTCACGTTTGCCGGTGCAGGGGTCGGGTGGTAGCCTCAGGCCCGACGTGGCCCCCGATGCCGTGCCCGCGGACGGAGTCCAGCCGCCTCCCACCGGCGACGACCGTTGCCGGGGGACGCCCCCGCGGAGCCGAATGTGACCATCGCCCCTGCGCCCGAACCGGCGCGCTCCATCCGAAACCGGGTCCTCCGGCGACACATGGAACAGGCTGCCCAGGAGCGTGCCGTCCTCGTGATGCACGACGTCACGAAGCAGTACCCGAACGGCAAGCTCGCGCTCCGGGACGTGGACCTCGTGATCCCCGAGGGCGACTTCGTGTTCCTCGTGGGGCCGTCCGGGGCGGGCAAGTCGACGCTCATCAAGCTGCTCATCCGCGACGAGCTCGCGACCCAGGGGGCGGTCGTCCTCGACGGCCAGGACCTCGCCCGGCTGAACCGCCGCCACGTGCCCCGGATGCGCCGCAAGATCGGCATCATCTTCCAGGACTTCAAGCTGCTGCCGACCAAGACGGTCTGGGAGAACGTCGCGTTCGCGCTCGAGGTGACCGGCACGCCCCGGCGCAAGATCCGCCCGGCGGTCGATCGGGTGCTGGCGCTCGTCGGGCTGACCGCCCAGTCGAAGCAGATCCCGGCGCAGCTCTCAGGCGGCGAGCAGCAGCGCACGGCCATCGCACGGGCCCTCGTCCACGACCCCCGCCTGATCATCGCCGACGAGCCGACCGGCAACCTCGATCCCCTCATCAGCTGGGAGATCCTCCAGCTGCTGCTGCGCATCAACGAACTCGGCGTGACGGTCCTCATGGCGACCCACAACGCCGAGGTCGTCACGTCGCTGCGGCGTCGGGTGGTGGCGCTCGAGGAAGGGCGGATCATCCGCGACGAGGTGGGCGGTGCCTACCATCGCGAGGACTGAGGCGTGATCACCTTTGTCGTCTTCAGCATCAACCGCGCCTGGGAGGGCTTCTGGCGCAACGCCGTCATGAGCCTGGCCGCCACGGCGACGATGGTCCTGATGCTCCTGCTGCTCGCCGGCTTCTGGATCATCCAGACCGGTCTGCTCGCCGGCCTCTCGTTCACCGAGCAGAAGGTCGAGGTCGTCGCCTACCTCCAGACCAACACGACGGAGACCCAGATCGACACCCTGCTGACCCGCGTGCGGGCGATGCCCGAGGTCTCGTCGGTGTCGTTCGTCAGTCGCGACCAGGCCCTCGTCGACTTCCGGGCGTCGCTCAAGGCGCAGGGCCGCGAGGACCTGACGCCGTATCTCGATGCGAACCCGCTCTACGCGAGCCTGGAGGTCAAGCTCGCCGACCCGGCCGCGGTCGGCGTCGTCACCCAATCGCTGCGCGACGACCCGGCCATCCGCAACGTCATCAACATCGAGGACCTCGTCGCGCGGGTCCTGACCGTCACCGACATCCTCCGGACGGCCGGCACGGTGGTCCTGCTCGTGGTCGGGGTGATCGCGCTGTTCATCATCGTCAACACGATCCGTCTCGCGGTCTTCGCGCGGGCCGAGGAGATCGAGATCATGCGGCTGGTGGGGGCGTCGGACGCCTTCATCCGCTGGCCGTTCGTGTTCGAGGGCGCGTTCGTGGGCCTGCTGGGGTCCCTGATCACCCTCGGCGTCCTGGCCGCGACAGCCGATCCCATCAGCGGCTTCATGGTCGACTTCTTCCGGGTCCTGCCGCTCCAGTTCGGGTCGCTGACGCGTGACCTCGTGGTGCTCGTGGTCGGGGCCGGCGTCGGCCTCGGGATCCTCGGATCGTGGGTCTCGGTCCGCACGTACCTGATCCGCTGACACGACGCGCGCTCGCGGGGCGGACCATCGGGCGGTATCGGCGGCATGCCGATCCGGAGTCTCATCCCCGAGACACCCCGACCCCGAAGGCGATGACATGAGCCGTTTCGAGCACCCGTTGTACGCTTCGCCATCCACCAGATCCGATCATCAGACACGACCCAGGACGGCCTGATCCGATGCTTCCGCACGACCCCTCGACGACGGCCGACGACGGCCCACCGCCCGCCACGTCCGCACTGCCGGCCGCGGCGCCCGACCCGGCGCCCGACCCACTGACCGGCCCGCTCGCGGCGAGCGTGCCACCGCCCCCGCCCGTGCCGGTGCGCCGTCGGATCTCGAACCTCTCGGTCGCGATCGTCATCGTCGCGGTCCTGACGGGCAGCGCCCTGTTCATGTCCGGCTACACGATGGGCATCCACGCCTCGGAGCAGCCCGGGACGCCGGTCTCCGAGGAACAGGCCTTCCAGCCGTTCTGGGACACCTATCACACCGTCACCGACCGGTATGCCGGCGGCGACGTCGATCGGAACGCGCTGATCCAGGGCGCGATCAAGGGGATGATCGATGCGCTCGGCGACCCGTACTCGGCGTACCTGACCTCGCAGGAGTACCGCGACAGCCTGCAGGGCATCGGCGGTCAGTTCGAGGGCATCGGTGCCGAGATCGCGACGCAGGCGGCCGACGGGACGCAGGGTTGCGCGACGCTCGGATCCGATTGCCGACTGTTGATCATCGCGGCGATCGCCGGCTCGCCGGCCGAGAAGGCCGGCCTCACGACCGGGGACCTCATCCTGGCCGCTGACGGGACGTCGCTCGACGGGCTGACGGTCGACGAGGCGCGGGACCGGATCCGCGGGCCCAAGGGCACGGTCGTGACGCTGAGCGTGCTGCGCGGGGCCGACGAGCCGTTCGACCTCGCGATCACGCGCGACGTCGTCCACGAACGCGAGGTCGTCAGCGAGGCGCTCGCCGGAGGGACCGTCGGGTACCTTCGCCTGAGCGGCTTCTCCGATGACGGCGCGATCGAGTTGCGCGACGCGCTCACGGCCCATATCAAGGCCGGTCGGACGAAGCTGATCCTCGACCTGCGGGGCAATCCGGGCGGCTACGTGACCGCGGCACGGTCGGTGGCCAGCCAGTTCATCGACTCGGGCGTCATCTTCTGGGAGCAGGATTCGAAGGGTGGCCAGGTCTCGACCGAGGCCACGCCAGATGGCGTCGCGACGAGCCCGGACCTAAACATCGTGGCCCTGATCGACGGCGGCAGCGCCTCGGCGAGCGAGATCGTGGCCGGGGCGCTGCAGGACACCAAGCGCGCGACGCTGGTCGGCCAGACGTCGTTCGGCAAGGGCACCGTCCAGCAATGGCAGGAGCTCACCGGCGAAGGCGGGGCCTTCAAGCTCACGATCGCCCGCTGGCTGACGCCGAACAAGCGCTGGATCCACGATGTCGGCCTGATCCCCGACGTGGCGGTCGAGGTCCCAGCGGACCGGCCGGACGGCGAGGACCCGACGCTCGACAAGGCGCTCGAGGTGCTCGGCGCCTCGGCCGACGCCGGGATGCGCGCCGCCGCCTGATCCGTGGCCTTGCACGGCACCCGCGCATCAGGTACGGTTCTCGGGAACGAAAGGAGGTGATGTGCAGTGATCGACAGTACGCGTAGCTGCACCACCTCGCAGGAGATGGCCGTCTAGTCGGACACCCTGTGGGTGGGTAAGCATCTCGGACGCCGGCCCGAATAGGGCCGGCGTTCGTGCGCTCAGGCCATACTCCCCGCAGTCGTGTTCCGAAGGAGCCACTCCATGCGCGACGAGCACACCGTCGCCCTCAACCGAAGAGCCCGCCACGAGTTCACGATCGACGACACGTTCGAGGCCGGCATCGTCCTGACCGGGACCGAGATCAAGTCGATCCGCGCTGGGCAAGGCCAACCTGCCGACGCCTATGCGCGCGTCGAGAACGACGAGGCGTGGCTGGTCGGCGCCCACATCGCGCCGTTCGAGGGCGGCAACCGCTACAACCACGAGCCGAAGCGGACGCGCAAGCTGCTCCTCCGCCGCTCGCGAGATCGACGAGCTGCTCGGCCGGGCCAAGGCCAAGGGCCAGACGATCGTGCCGCTGCGGCTGTACATCACCGCCAAGGGCCGGGCCAAGGTCGAGCTCGGGCTGGCGCGCGGCAAGCAGCTCCACGACCGGCGCCGCGACATCGCCGACCGCGACGCGAGGCGCGACGTGGCGCGCGAGCTCGCCGACGCCCAGCGCGGCCGGTAGGATCGGACGTGACCGAGCGTCCCGGATCGCTTCGGCTCGGTCCGGTCATCGAGGCCGTCGATGCGCACGCGGCCGGCGAGCCGGGCCGGGTCATCGTCGGCGGCGTCGAGGACGTGCCGGGCGACGACGATGTTCGACAAGATGACCTGGCTCCAGGCCAACCGCGACGACCTGCGGCTGCGGATGCTGCGCGAGCCGCGCGGCTACCCGGCGGCGAACTGCAACCTGATCCTGCCGTCGAACCACCCGGACGCGGACGCCGGCTACGTGATCATGGAGCAGGTCGAGTACCCCGGGATGTCCGGCACGAACACGATGTGCGTCGTGACCGTCCTGCTCGAGACCGGGATGCTGCCGATGACGCGAGCCGGTGACCGAGCTGACGCTCGAGGCGCCGGCCGGGCTCATCCGGGTGACCGCCGACTGCCGCGACGGCAAGGTCACGGGCGTCACGTTCCGCAACGTGCCGGCGTTCGCGACGCACCTCGGACGCGCCGATCGAGGTGCCGCAGCTCGGCACGGTCATCGTCGACGTCGCCTACGGCGGGATGTTCTACGTCATCGCCGACGCCGAGCCGTTCGGGCTCCGGCTCACCCCGGACGAGGGCGCCGACATCGTCCGGATCACCGAGATGATCAAGGCCGCCGCCGCCGAGCAGCTGCCGGTCGTCCACCCGGAGCAGCCCGGGTTCGCCGGGATCACGATCGGGCAGCTGTCCGGCCCGCCGCACGATCCGGCGAACAGCCGCCGGAACGTCGTGACGGTCTCGACCGGGACGCTCGACTGGGAGCGGCCGGCGACCTGGACCGGCGCGATCGACCGGTCGCCGTGCGGGACCGGCACGTCCGCCAAGATGGCGACGCTCCACGCGAAGGGCGAGCTCGCGCGTCGGCGACGCGTTCCGCCACGAGGGCATCCTCGGCACGGTCTTCACCGGCCGGCTGGTCGAGGAGACGACGGTCGGGGCGTACCGGGCGATCGTCCCGACGATCACCGGCCAGGCCTGGATCACCGGGTTCGCGCGCTACGTCGTCGACCCGACGGACCCGTTCCCCGACGGCTTCACGGTCGGCGACATCTGGGCGTAGGGTCAGCGCAGGAAGTAGCGCCGGTTCAGCGGCAGGTCGTCGACCGGCTCGACCGCGAGCGGCCGGCCGGCCAGCGTGACCCGGCCGTCGGTCGGGTCGATCTCGATCGGCGCGGTCGCGCGGTTGCGGGCGAGCGACTCGCGGGTCAGGCCGCGCGTCGCCGCGACCGGCGACGACGCGTCCGCCCGGACGACTCGAGCCGGGTCCGAGGCCCGCCGGTCCGCCGCGCCGCGCGCCGACACGAACGTCGCCGACAGGCTCGCGGCGGCTCGGCCGCTGCCGCCCCAGTCCGGCCGGTAGCGGGTCGGCTCGGCCCGTTCGACCGTGGCGTTGCCCTCGCCGAGCGGCGCCCAGGCCGGCATAGCCGGCCTTGAGCACCAGCTCGGGCTTGACCCCGAAGTACGCCGGGCGTCCACAGCACGATGTCGGCGAGCCGGCCCGGCGCGCAGCGACCCGACGTGGTCGGCGATGCCGTGGGTGATCGCCGGCTCGATCGTGACCTTGGCCAGGTAGCGCAGGACGCGCTCGTGTCGAATCGAACGGCGTCGTCGGGCTCCGTCGGGCAGACCCGGGATGGCCCGCACCGGCCGCGATCGCGCGCCAGGCGCGCATGACGTGGGCGAGCTGGATCGTCCGCCGGACCGTCTCCATCGATCCGGCCCATGCCCTGCGAGTCGGAGTTGACGATGCCGATCGCGCCGAGCTCGTGGAGCGGCCCCTCGGCGGCCATCGTGGCCGCGATGGACGCGCTCGCGGACCAGCGCGATGTCGCTCGGCCACCGCCGAACGACGCGCCGTGGTTGAGCACGATCATCGGGACCTGCTCGGCCGCCGCGTTGACGCCGAACGGGATGGTCGGCGTCGTCGACGAGCAGATGATGTTCGGCTTCGCGGACGAGGCCGAGCAGGTCCGGCACGTGGCCGCCGCCGCTCCCCTCGACGTGGTAGGCGTGGACCGTCCGGCCGGCGATCGCGGCGATCGTGTCCTCGAGCTCGGCCGACTCGTGCAGCCCGTCCGTGTGCAGCGAGACGGCGACGTCGTGCGCGTCGGCGAACCGCAGGACGTGGTCGATCAGCTCCGGGTAGGCGCCGTAGTCCTCGTGGATCTTGAAGCCGCACGCGCCCGCATCGAGCAGGGCCTCGAGCGATCCGTCGTCCTCCGCCCGGGCGCCGGCCTGCAGCCCGACGTTGACCGGCCACTCCGCGAGGCCGGCGAGCGTCCGCTCCATCGCCCACGGCGGCTCCTCGAAGCCGGCGGTGATGAGCGTCGTCACGCCGCCGGACAGCGGCCGCGGGCAGGAGCTCCGGGCTGATCGCGTGGACGTGGCTGTCGACCGCGCCCGGGCGTCGCGATCAGGCCGTAGCCCATGATCGGCTGCGTGTGCGGCCCGATCGGCAGGTCGATCCCGTCGCTGATCGCGCGGATTGCCGGCCCGCCCGACACCGACGATCCGGCCGTCCTTGATCCCGATGTCCGCCTTGACGACGCCGACGACCGGATCGATGACGAGCGCGCCGGCGACGACGACGTCGAGCTCCGACGGGCCGGGCCGCCCCTGGGTCGTGCGCGGGTCGGATGGTCTTCGCGTAGCCCCAGATCGGCTCGTCGCCGGGCGCCTGGCGGTCCTCGTCGACCCGGACCCAGAGGTCGGTGTCGCCCAGGCGGACGCGGTCGCCGGTCGTCGGGCCGTAGCGGGCGAGCCGTTCGTCCGGGCGAGAGCCGGCTCACCGTCGTCCGCCTCGCCGCCGAACCGGACCAGGCCGACGGTCCGCGTCTCGCCGGGCGCCCAGCGCTCGGTCGCGCCGGCCGGCAGGTCGAGGCGGAAGCCGCGCGCGGCCTCGCGGTCGAAGACGAGCCGCGCGGTTCACCCGGTCGAACGGGTAGTGCGAGGAGACCCGGATCACCCGCGTCGATTCGCTGCGGACCTCGAGGCTGCGCCGTTCGCGTTCGGCCGGCTCGTGGCGGGCGGCCGTCGCCGGCCGGATCGCGCCCGGGCCGTCACCGTCGGCGGCGCCGTCGCCCGAGCGGGTCGACAGCACGACGAGTCGCGTCCCGTCGCCCATCAGCACCTCGAGCCGGACCTCGTCGACCAGCTCGCGGACGCCGTCGAGCACCTCGCGATGGCTCCACCGCGGCGCGCCCGGCGGCCTCGACGTCCTCGTAGCTCGCGCCCGGCCCGCGCCGCCTCGAGCATCGCGTCGCAGATGAGCGCGACCGCCTCGGGGGCGTTGAGGAGGAGCCCGGCCGCGCGATGACGCCGAGCCAGCTCCGCGGCGGTGAAGATGAGGAGCCGCTCCTCCTCCCAGGGCGTCAGGCGCATCGCCGCATCGTAGCGGCGACGGTCAGCGGCTGACGGCTGCCCGGAACCCAGTGGCGGCGCGAACCACGCGAGCCGGCATGACCGGCGACGTCGCCGCCGCCGCATCAGTGCCGGTCCGCACGTACAGCGCCACGCCGATCGCCGACGAGATCGCGCACAGCAGCAGACCCGTGGTGACGTCCACGATCCCGGCCTGCAGGAGGGCGCTCATCAGGAACGCGGCCACGATGCCGCGCGCGCCGGTGATCGCGTTCCAGCCGGCCATCGCCGGGGCGCGGGACGACATCGAGGTGTGCTCGCTCACGACCGAGGCGATGCCGACGTCGATCGAGGCACTCCCCGCGCCGGCCGCGACGGCCGCGACCCAGAGCAGGGCCACGTCCGGGGCGATGACATAGCCCAGCAACGACAGCGAGCCCCATCGCGCTGCCGATCCGCATCGCGACCATCGCACCGAACCGGTCGGCCACGATGCCCCAGACGAGGAACGACACGGTCGTCGCGGCGGCGGTCAGGATCCCGATGATGCCGACGTCGGACAGCGACAGGTCGAGCCGGTCGACGTAGACGAGCGCGTACAGCGGGAGTGCCGCGATGAGGCCGCCGCCGTAGAACCCCTGGGCCAGCGCGACGCGGCGGAGCACCGGGCGCTCGCGGAGGGCCTGGATCGAGTCGCGCGCTGAGAAGCGAGGCAGGTCGCCTGCGGCCTGGCGCACGCAGGCCCGACGTACGCGACGGCACAGACGGCCCCGACCAGGCCGCCCAACGCGACGGCCGGCGGACCGCCAACCTGGTCGGCGAGCAGGCCACCGCCGAAGGCAGCGAGGGCACCGGCCGCGGCGCGACCCGTGCCGATCATCCCGACGATGCGGCCGCGCAGACGAGCCGGATACATCGCGCCCCAGAGTCGGAGATGGAACGGGCCGCCGAACGACAGGCTGACCCAGAACACGATCGAGGCGAGGACCATGACGAACGGCGTCGGAAGCAGGATGACGAGCGATCAGCGACGCCGCGCCGACGCAGCGGATGACGGCCAACTGGCGCGGCGATCGTGGGCCCGAATCGGCCCGCGAACACGCCGAGCAGGTTGGCGATGAATGGAGCGGCGGCCAGCGCCGCGAGGCCGAGCGGTTCGAGTCCGCCGCGACGGGCGATCGTCGGAAGGAGCGTCGTGACCAGGGCCATGCTCACCCCGACGCCGACCGCGGCGACCAGGTCGAGCGCGAGATTGCGCCCGAGCGCGCGCCGATTCGGCGATGTGAGAGATGAGCGTTGCACCACGTACCTCGAAAAGCCCGCTTGGCCTGCGAGGTGAGCTGTCGGGCTCGGCGTGGGTTCGCCGCCGCGGTCGTCCGCGATTCGCCCCGGTACGTGGGTCCCCCGTCCTCCCTGAGGAGGTTCGGCCATGTCCAACGATACCAGCGTTCGCCGTTCGACCCCATGGGTCGATGGTCCCGGAGGCTGGCGCCTCAGACGGCGGCGTCGACCTCGCGCTCCGCGGCGGCGCACGCGGCACACCGCCCGGTGATCGTGATGTGCGACGGGTCCACGGTGAATCCGCGGCCGGCGTCGAGTGCGCCGGCGATCGCGTCGGCCTCGCGCGCCAGGATCTCCCAGGAGGCTCCGCACGAGCGGCAGTGGAGATGGCCGTGCTCCTCGGTCGGCAGGACGTGGAACTCCTCGCGGCCGTCCACGCCGTGGTGGTGGCTGACGTAGCCCAGGTCCTCGAGGACGTCGAGCGTTCGATAGACGGTCGAGGGCGTCGTGGTCGGATCCAGCGCCCGGCAGCGCTCGACGAGCTCGGATCCGGTGACGTGGCCGTCCGTCCGACTCAGGACATCCACGAGCGTCCGCCGCTGCGGCGTCCAGCGCAGGCCCTGCGCGTGCAGGCGCTCGCGAACCAGCTCCCAGGCAGCCTCGTCGGTACGGTCGCGCGCCATCGCGGGGAAGTATAGGTCGGTCCCGCGACCCATCCGAATGGCCCTGTCCGTCGTATGGCTTGGTCACCAAGAGTCGTTCCCGGGCGCGAGGGGAGCCCGTGAACGCCTCGTGGTACGATCGTCAATCCGAACCGGCGTTCGGGTCCTGTGGGGATGTGTGGTTTCGACAGGGCCTGGCTACCGGAGAGCGCGAGCCGAGGATGCTGCTCAGGCCTCGTTAATCAGGCAGCAAAACGAAGTACCTGGCAACCGCCAGTCGACTCTCGCCCTCGCTGCTTAGGCAGTAAGGTGAGCGTGGAAGCTACCTCCGTCCCGCGGGTAGTGGAAGCGTCATCCAGCGGGGCTGCGATCCGGATCAGCGTTGCGTAGTCCGGAGTCAAGCCCGATCTAGGGGCACGTGACTGGACCGTCCGGCAGAGTGCCGATGCCCGTCCGGGCGGTCGACGACAAATCATCGGACACGCTCGTAGTTGGTCTCCGGCGAAGGGTCCTGGACGGGGAGTTCGACTCTCCCCCATCTCCACCAGTCCTCCCTCGATGCCCCTGGCGCCCATTTGTGGTGCGCCCACGCCCCGGAGAGTCACGGCCGCGGCGGTGCGGAGCGTGAGGGAGAGGAGCGCTGACGGACAGTCCCGGCCAAATCGGTGCGGAATTGTCAACTTAGTGATAGCCATCGAAACGCGAGTGCGCTATCGTCCGCCATCCGAACACCAGCCGGGTCGAGGGGATCCAGCGGGTTCGGAGCCACGGTGCGTCACCCGGCGACACCGGAGACTTCAAGACCAAAGGGAGCAATCGAATAGGAGCAGCGCCCCTCCGCAACGCGGAGAGGCGGCGGTCAGGCATCTGCGGGAAGGCGGAGGTGCTGAACGATGGAAGCCATCGTCCGATGGGGTCTGCGGTTCCGGCTGCTGGTTGTCGGATTCGCTATCGCGGTGATGGTCATCGGCGTCGCGCAATTGCGCAGCGCCCCGTTCGACGTGCTGCCGGAGTACTCACCTCCGTACGTCGAGGTGCAGACCGAGGCCCTCGGCCTCTCGGCGGCCGAGGTCGAGCAGTTCGTGACGGTCCCGATGGAAGCGCTGCTGCTCAGCGGCGTCGCCTGGGTCGAGACCATCCGCTCCGAGTCGGTCCCGGGCCTTTCCTCGATCGTGCTCGTCTTCGAGCCCGGCACCGACATCATGCGCGGTCGCCAGATGGTCCAGGAGCGGCTGACCCAGGCTCACATCCTGCCCAGAGTCTCCAAGCCACCCCAGATGATCCAACCGCTCTCGTCCGCGAGCCGGGCGATGATCGTCAGCCTGGCCTCGGGATCGATGTCGCTGACGGAGCTCTCCGTCCATGCCCGATGGACCGTTCGGCCCCGACTCATGGGCGTGCCAGGCGTCGCCAACGTCGCCATCTGGGGCCAGCGCGAGCGCCAGCTCCAGGTCCTGGTCGACCCCGCCCGACTGCATGGTCGCGGCGTCACGCTCGATGAGATCGTCCGAACGACCGGCGACGCCCTGTGGGTGTCCCCGCTGAGCTACCTGAAGGCGTCGACACCGGGAGCCGGGGGCTTCATCGACACGCCCAATCAGCGCCTCGGCATCCGGCACGTCCTGCCGATCCGGACACCCGAGGACCTCGCACGCGTGCCTATCGAAGGGCGACCGAACCTTCGGATCGGCGACGTGGCGTCGGTGGTCGAGGATCACCAGCCGATGATCGGCGACGCCCTGACGGCCGACGGCCAAGCGCTCCTCCTGGTCATCGAGAAGCTGCCCGGTGAGAACACGCTCGCCGTGACGCGCGGAGTCGAGGATGCGCTCGCGGCGATGCAACTCGGTCTCGAGGGCGTGACGATCGATTCGTCGATCTACCGCCCGGCCACGTTCGTCGAGGCAGCGATCGCCAACCTCGCCCTGACACTGCTGCTCGCACTCCTCCTGGTGGTCGTGGTCCTGGCAGCGTTCCTCCTGCAGTGGCGGACCGTCGTGATCGCCGTCGTCGCGGTCACAGCCTCGCTCATGACAGCCTCGCTCGTCCTGCACGCGTTCGGCGTGGCCATGAACGTGATGGTCGTGGCGGGGTTGGTCGTGGCACTCGCGGTCGTCCTCGACGACGCGATCATCGACGTCGACAACGCCATCCGCCGCCTTCGCGAGCCGCGGACCGACGACTCCAGTCCGTCATCGGCGGACATCCTCGTGGCCTCCGTGGCTGAGGTCCGGGGCCCGATGCTCTACGCGACGGCGATCGTCCTGCTCGTGCTGCTGCCGGTCCTGGCCATCGAAGGCGTGACTGGCGCGTTCGTCCAGCCGTTTGCCACGGCCTTTGCGCTCGCGGTCCTTGCGTCGATGGTGGTCGGACTGACGCTCACCCCGGCGCTGGCCGTGCTGTTGCTGGGCGGCATCGAGCTGCAGGACCAGGAGCCCCGGGTTGTCAGTTCGCTCCAACGAGGCTACCAGGACGCCCTCGCGAAGACGCTCAAGCGACCGACACCGGCGTTCGTCGTCGCCGGCGTCCTCGTCATCATCGGGGTCGTCGCGATCCCGCAGCTCGCCTCGTCACTCGCGCCGAAGTTCCAGGAGCGCGACCTCCTGGTCAACGTCGTCGGCGCGCCCGGCACGTCACAGCCCGCGATGAACCGGGTCGCCGCGCAGGCGACGGCCGAGCTGCGAGCGATCCCCGGCATCCGGCGGGTCGGCGCACACGTCGGGCGGGCGATCATGTCCGACCAGATCGTCAGCATCAACTCGGGCCAGCTCTGGGTGAGCATCGACCCGGCGGCTGACTACGACGCCACGCTTTCCTCCGTTCGCGAAGTCGTCGCGGGATACCCGGGCCTCCAGCTGGCGGTCGACACCTACCTCAGCGCTCGAGCCGGCGACGTCGAGAACGGTCCGATCGACCCGGTCGCCGTGCGCATATTCGGCCCGGACCGGGCGGAACTCCGGAATCAGGCCGAGGCCGTGCGGACCGCCGTCGCCGCGGTGCCTGGCGTCGTCTCGCCGCGCGTGCTGACGACGGCCGAAGAGCCGACCATCGAGGTCGAGGTCGACCTGGATGCCGCGTTCCGCTACGGCGTGAAGCCCGGTGACGTGCGCCGGGCTGCCGCGACGCTAATCTCCGGCCTCGAGGTCGGCAACCTGTTTGAAGAGCAGAAGGTGTTCGAGGTCATGGTCGTCGGCGTGCCGGACCTGCGCCACAGCCTGACGAGCATCGAGGGATTGATGATCGACCGGCCCAGTGGCGACCAGGTCCCCCTGAGCTCCGTCGCCGATGTCCGCATCGTGCCCTCGCCCGTGTCCATCGACCGGGTCGGGATCTCGCGGTATGTCGACGTCGTCGCGGGCGTCGAGGGGCGTGAGGTCGGGGCCGTCCAGGCTGACGTGCGCGCTGCCCTCCAGGGCGTCGCCTTCCCGATGGAGTACCACCCAGAGCTGTCGACGGCCTACGGCGACGCCGAGGCGAACACCTACCGGATGCTTGGCGTCCTGCTCGCGGTCGCGATCGGGATCTTCCTGCTCCTCCAGGCGGCCTTCGCCAGTTGGCGACTCGCGGCGGTCTCGATGGGCGTGCTGCCGGTCGCGCTCGTCGGGGGCGTCCTTGCCACCCTCCTGTTCGGCGGCGAGCTCTCGCTGGGGTCGATGATCGGGTTCCTGGCGATCCTCGCGATCGCGGCGCGTAACGAACTGGCCCTCGTGAGCCGATTGCATCTGCTCGAGCGCAACGGCGTCGCGTTCGGACCGACCCTGGTGCTCCGTGGCGCCCGCGAGCGCCTTGGCCCGATCCTCATGACGGCGCTGGCCACCGGGCTGGCATTCCTGCCGATCCTGCTGCTGGGCGAGCGTCCCGGGCTGGAGTTGCTGCGTCCGATGGCCATCGTCGTCATCGGCGGGCTGATCACCTCGACCTTGCTCAACCTTTTCATCATCCCGGCCATCTACCTCGGCATGCGGGCGAGCCCGGAGTCCGAGGGCGTCGATCTCTCCGTCCCCCAGGCGGCCGAGCCGCAGCCAGCAGGAGCCCAGTGATGCGCCGTCCGCTCGTCGCCACCACCCTGGTCGCATTCGCCCTCGTCCTCGTCGGCTGCGGATCGCCGGCAGCCGACACCGCGACCGAAGGAGAGAAGCCCGCCACCGTCGAGGCGATCGAGGGGACGGAGGGTCTCCACAGGATCACCCTGACCCCGCGGGCAGCCGAGCGGCTCGGGATCGAGACGGTCGAGGTCGCCTCCGCAAGCGGTGCCAGTGGGAGATCCCAGGTCCCGTACTCGTCGGTCTTCTACGATCCTCAAGGGGATGCTTGGGCATATGTCGAAGACGGCGGGCCCCTGGTCTTCGTCCGGCAGGCCATCACCGTGGGCGACATCGTGGTCCACCCGGCAGGGGACTACGCGGTCCTCACCGACGGTCCCGACCCCGGCTCGCTCGTCGTCAGCGTCGGCGTCGCCGAGCTGTTCGGCGCCGAGTTCGAAGTCGGTCACTGAGGCCCGGCCGGCGATGACCGCGGGCGCTGGAGGGCCGACACCATGATGCGGCGGATCGTGGGCTTGAGCCTGCGGTTCCGCTTCATCGTGCTGGGCATGGCGGCCGCGCTGATGTTCTTCGGCATCGGCCAGGTGCGCGACATGCCGGTGGACGTCTTCCCCGAATTCGCGCCGCCCCGCGTCGAGATCCAGACGGCCTCGGTGGGGCTCTCCACGTCGGAGATCGAATCACTCGTCACGATCCCGCTGGAGCAGGCGCTCCAGGGCCTCCCGGGGCTCGACGTCATGCGCTCCAAGTCCGTCCCGCAGCTCTCCTCGATCGTGATGATCCTCGAGCCCGGGACGGACCTCCTGGATGCGCGCCAGCTCATCCAGGAGCGGCTGGCCACCGTCGCCCCGACGCTGCCGTCCTGGACCACGCCGCCCGTGATGATCCAGCCGCTCTCGGCGACGAGCCGGACGATGAAGATCGGGTTGTCGTCCGACACGGTGGACCTCATCGACCTGTCATTGATGGCGCGCTGGAAGATCCGCCCGCGCCTCATGGAGGTCCCGGGCGTCGCGAATGTCGCGATCTGGGGTCAGCGCAATCGCATGTTGCACGTGTATGTGGAGCCCGAACGGCTGGCCGCGAACGGGCTGACCCTCAACCAGATGATGACGGCGACGGCCGATGCGCTCGATGCAGGTCTACTCAAATTCGCGAACGGCGCGTCGGTGGGGACCGGCGGGTTCGTCGAGACGCCCAACCAGCGATTGGCCGTGTCGCACGTCCAGCCGATGGCGGACGAACTGGACCTCCGCGAGGTCGTGGTCGAGGCGGACGGCACGCGGGTGACCAGGATCGGCGACGTCGCGGACGTCGTGGTGGGGCATCAGCCCCTCATCGGCGATGCGGTCATCAACGACGGCGAAGGCCTGCTGCTGATCGTCGAGAAGTTCCCATGGGCGAACACGCTGGACGTGACGCGTGGCGTCGAGGAGGCGCTGGCGGTCCTCGAGCCGGCGCTGCCGGGGATCGAGGTCGACGCCGCGATCTTCCGTCCGGCCACGTTCATCGAGGATGCGATCGGCAACCTGAGCAATGCCCTGCTGCTCGGCGTCCTGCTGGTCGTCGCCGTCCTGCTCCTGTTCCTCTTCGACTGGCGGACGGCCCTGATCAGCGTCATCGCGATCCCGCTCTCGCTCATGGCGGCCGCCGTCGTGCTGTCCGCGGGTGGTGCGACGCTCAACACCATGGTCCTCGCGGGCTTCGTCATCGCCGTCGGGGTCGTCGTCGACGACGCCATCATCGATGTCGAGAACATCGTGAGACGCCTGCGCCAGGCACGGCGCGAGGGGATCCCGAAGTCGACCCACACGGTGATCCTCGAGGCATCGCTGGAGGTCCGCAGCGCGATCGTGTACGCGACGCTCATCGATGTCGTGGCCTTGATCCCCGTGTTCATGATCGGCGGCCTGTCGGGCGCATTCTTCCAACCCCTGGCGATCTCATACGGCCTGGCGGTCCTGGCGTCGATGCTCGTCGCCTTGACGGTCACACCGGCGCTGGCCCTCATCCTGCTGCGCAACGCTCCGATCGAGCGACGCGAATCGAGCCTCGTGCGATGGCTCCAGGCGCGCTACAGCCGGATCCTGGCCCGGGTCGTCGCCCAGCCGCGCGCGGCGTGGGCCGCCGCCGGGACCGTCGTCCTTGCGGGTCTCGCTGGTCCTTCCCGGTCTCGGCCAGTCGCTGCTGCCCTCGTTCAAGGAACGCGACTTCCTCATGCATTGGCTGACGACCCCGAGCGCCTCGCACCCGGAGATGGTCCGCATCACGACCCAGGCGAGCAAGGAGCTGCGGGAGATCCCGGGCGTGCGCAACTTCGGTGCCCACATCGGGCAGGCACTGGCTGCGGACGAAGTCGTCGGCATGTACTTCGGCGAGAACTGGGTCAGCGTCGATCCGGCGGTCGACTACGAGGACACCGTGGCGCACATCCAGGAGGTCGTCGACGGCTACCCGGGGCTCCAGCGCGACGTGCAGACCTATCTCAAGGAACGCATCCGCGAGGTGCTCACCGGCTCGAGTGAGGCGATCACGATCCGGATCTTCGGCCCGGAGCTCGACACGCTCCACGTCAAGGCCGAGGAGCTCGAGGAGGCCATGGAGGCGATCCCCGGGATCATCGATCTCCATGTCCAGCTGCAGACCGAGATCCCGCAGATCGACATCCAGGTGGACCTCGCCGCAGCGGAGCGCCACGGCCTCAAGCCCGGTGACGTCCGGCGGGCCGTGTCGGCTCTGGTCGCTAGCGAGGAGGTCAACGACACGTACCGCGAGGGCAAGATCTTCGACGTGCGGATCTGGGGCTCGCCGGAGGTCCGCAACAGCCTCTCAAGCATCCGCGGCATCCTCCTCGACACGCCCGACGGGAGCCAGGTGCGCCTCGACGACGTCGCTGACGTCAGCATCAAGCCGACCCCCAACGTGATCAACCGCGAGGGCAGTTCACGCCGGATCGACGTCGGGGCGAATGTCGAGGGCCGTGACCTCGGGGCCGTCGTCAGCGACGTCGAGGCCGCCATCGCGTCGATCGACTGGCCGCTCGAGTACCACCCGGAGCTGCATCGGCGAGTTCGCCGAGCGGCAGGCGGCGTCGGATCGCCTGATGCTCTTCGCGCTCGGGGCGGCGATCGGCATCTTCCTGTTGCTCCAGGCGGCATTCGGCAGCACGCGTCTCGCGCTCGTCTCGTTCGTCGCCCTGCCATCGGCCCTCGTCGGCGGGATTCTCGCGGCCAGCCTCGGCGGTGGGGTCATCTCGCTCGGGTCGCTGGTCGGGTTCTTCACCGTCCTCGGGATCGCGGCCCGCAACGGGATCATGCTCATCAACCACTACCAGCATCTCGAGCGGTTCGAGGGTGAGCCGTGGGGCGTCGGGCTCATCATCCGGGGCGCCAGGGAGCGGCTGTCACCGATCCTCATGACGGCGCTGGCCACCGGTCTCGCGCTCGTCCCGCTCGTCATCGCCGGCGACCTGCCGGGTCACGAGATCGAGCACCCGATGGCCATCGTCATCCTTGGCGGCCTGGTGACCTCGACACTCCTGAACCTGTTCCTCGTGCCGGTCCTCTATCTGCGCTTCGGCCGAACGACGACCGATGAGCCGCCGACGCCGACAGCACCGGTGACCGGCCTGGCGACCTGACCGGCGCAGATGCCGGTCGCGGGCCGGCCTCCCATGACGCGAGGCGCCAGCCTCGATAGCATGCGAGGGTGATCCCCCAGCCTGATGAGGCTCCGGAGACCCCGGAAGCTTCGTACCGTGCCCTGCTCGCGATCCCGCGCCTCGGCCGGATCCTGCTCTCGATGCAGATCTCGCGCGTCGCCACGTCCATGGTCAGCGTGGCGCTCGTGCTCTTCGTCCTCACCGAGTACGACTCGCCGGCCCTGGCGGGGGTCGTGACGTTCGCCAGCATCTTCCCGGGCCTGGTGGTCGCCCCCATCGCCGGGGCGCTCCTCGATCGCCACGGTCGGACGCGCCTGATCATCATCGACTTCATCGTCGCCCTGGTGGCCATGGTCCTGATCGGGGTCCTGGCGCTGGCCGACGCCCTGCCGCCCGAGCTGCTCGTGCTGATCACGATCGTCTCGTCGCTGACGAGCATCCTCAGCCACACCGGCATGCGCAGCCTCCTGCCGATGATCGTGCCTGAGCATCTCTGGGAACGCGTCAACGCCATCGACTCGAACGGCTATGTCGTCGCGACCATCCTCGGGCCGCCGATCGCCGCCACGCTCGTGACCGTCGCAGGCGGTCCCGTCGCGCTCATCGTCATCGGGGTGACGTTCGGTCTCGCGGCGGTCGCCCTCATCGGGGCGCCAGACCCGCCGTCGCTGAGCGACTCGACCGGCCGCCTGCTGCGCGACGCCTGGGACGGCGTCAAGTACACGTGGGCCAACCCGACCCTGCGGGGCCTCGGGTTCTCGATCTCGGCGCTGAACATCGCGGGCGGGATGATCACGATCGTCATCCCGCTCATCGTGCTCGAGCGGCTGCATGCCGGCGAGGCGCTCGTGGGCGTGGTCTTCGCCATCAGTGGCGTGACCGGGATGGCGTCGGCGCTCTGGTTCGGCCGTCAGGACACGCGCGGCCGCGAATGGCCGCTGCTGGTCATCCCGATGCTCCTGGTCGGGCCGACGCTGGCGATCCTGCTGGTGGCCGCCGGCGCGGCCGACCCCGCCGTCGGGTTCATCGCCGCGGCCATCGCGATGGGCGGCTACGGTTTCCTGCAGGGTCCGGCCGACATCGCCCTGTTCACGGTCCGGCAACGCCGCACCGATGTCGCCTGGATGGGTCGGGCGTTCGCGGTCTCGATGGCGTTCAACTTCCTTGGCTACCCGACCGGCGCCGTCATCGCCGGGGTGCTGGCGGCGACATCGATCGAAGCCTCGATCATCGTCGGGGTGGCGGCCGCGGTGCTGGCGGCGGTCCTGGCTGCGACGATGATCCCGAAGCAGGACGAAGGGGCCGCCCCGGCAACGGTGCCCACCTGAGGGGCGTACGTTCGTCCCTGGGCCGCCGCTTGCGAACGGCGCGTATGGTGGGGCGACCGCATGACCCGCACGCTCGCGATCTCGGCCATCCTCTCGGCGTTCCTGACCGCCTCGCTGGTCATCGCCCCTGCGCCGGTCGCCGCGGCGGACCCGGTCGTCGTGGGCGCCGGCGACATCAGCGACTGCGGGTCGGCCGAGGACGAGGCGACCGCATCGCTCCTCGACGACATCTCCGGCACGGTCCTCACGTTCGGCGACAACGTGTACCCGTCGGGCACTGCCGCGCAATTCCGGGACTGCTACGCCCCGACCTGGGGCCGGCACAAGGCGCGAACGAAGCCGTCGCCCGGCAACCACGAGTACGGGACACCCGGTGCCGCGGGCTACTTCGGCTACTTCGGGGCCGCCGCAGGTCCGGCCGGTCAGGGTTGGTACAGCTACGACGTCGGGCGCTGGCACCTGATCGTGCTGAACTCGAACTGCGGCGATGTCGGCTGTGGGACGAACTCCGCCCAGGTCACGTGGTTGCGGGCCGACCTGGCCGCCAACGCCGGCGATCACGTGATCGCGTACTGGCATCACCCGCGTTTCAGCTCCGGGCAGCACGGCAACGACGAGTCGGTCCAGCCGTTCTGGAACGCCCTGTATGCGGCCGGTGCGGACGTCGTCCTCAACGGCCACGACCACGACTACGAGCGCTTCGCGCCGCAGGACCCGAGCGGCAACGCCGACTCGGCCCACGGGATCCGCGAGTTCGTCGTCGGGACAGGGGGTCGTGGACTGCGCGCCAAGAGCTCGACCGCCAGGAACAGCCAGGTATTCGCGGAGGCATTCGGCGTCCTGAAGCTCACTCTCCATGCCAACTCGTACGACTGGCAGTTCGTCCCGATCGCCGGCGAGTCGTTCACGGACGCCGGGACCGGCACGCCTCACGGGCCGGCTTCGAGGTCGTTCAAGGCCACCTCCGACGCGTGGGTCGACCAGCGGCACCCGCGCGCGAACCATGGGACGTCCCCGCGGCTCTACAGCGATGGCGATGCGGGTCGAGGGCTGGACCTCCGAAGCTACGTCAAGTTCAAGCTCACCGGTCTCGTCGGGACCGTGGAGCGGGCCGTGCTGCGGTTGTGGGTCACGAACCCCACCGGGAACGGCCCGACGGTCGCCCCGACACGGACGAGCTGGGCCGGTCGCACGCTGACATGGCGCAACCGGCCCGGTCCGACCGGACCTGTCCTCGCGAACGCGGGCGCGCTGCGCGCGGGTCGCTGGGCCGACTTCGACGTCACGGCTGCGGTCACCGGCAACGGCACCTACGCGTTCCTCCTGCGCTCCGGGTCGGCCGACGGGCTGGCGGCCTCGTCCCGCCAGGGCGCTCACCCGCCCCGGCTCGTCGTCACCCTCGCGGCACCATGACCCCTTCGTGAAGGAGACCGATGGCTGATTCCTGGGTCTGTGGCGACTGTCGATCGTTCAACAAGGCCAAGTCCGACCGCTGCTACCGCTGTCACGTGCCGCGCAAGGTCGCCGAGATGACCGACGCGACGGCGGCGATGACGACGTCGGTGAAGCAGGAGGAACGGACCCTCGCCGCCCAGATCGAGCGAGTCGGTGCCCGGTACGTGGCCACCTGGCCGCTCGCGCTCGTCCTGATCCCGCTGATCGCCATCGCCACCGTCTCGAGCGTGCTCCAGATCGACGCCGCGTCAGCGATCGTCGACAAGGATGGACGGTTCATCGGCGATGCCGACCTCCAGGCCGAGGTCATCCGCATGACCGCCATCTGGGTGGGCTCATTCCTGCTCGGGGTCGTCGTCTGGTCGATCTGGATCGCCCGGGTCATCGCGAACGTGCCGGCGCTCGTCATGCGCTATCCGCGCTACGGGTGGCTCGCCGCGTTGTTGGGCGCCTGGGTCCCCATCATCAACATCAAGCGCCCGTTCTCGGTGGTCCGCGAGGTCTGCTCGCAGCTCGTTGATCGACCGGGCGGCGCGATCCTCCTCGCAGTCGTGTGGTGGATCTGCATCCTGCTGTGGTTCTTCGGATCGAGCGTCGTGGTTTTCGGGCGGGTCCTCGGCGGCGAGGACGCATCGATGTTCCAGGCCCAGCTCGTCGGGCAGCAATTCGGTCTCGTCTTCTACGTGCCCGCCGGGATCTTCGCCGCGGGCGTCGTGTTCAGCGTCGAGCGCCTCCAGCGGCAGGCCATGCGACGCCGCGACACGACCACGCTGATGGCCGACGGAGCCGCGGTCGCCTAGGGGCTCACGGCGGACCGGGCGCCGGCACGGCCGTTCGGGCCGGTTGACGGCCGGGTGGGGCCCGGCATGGGGTATCGTGTCCGGGCCACCCAGTCGTCGTTCTGGCACGGACCCGCGCCAGTCCTGCGCCCACCCCCTCGTCGGGAGGAGCCATGGACCACGAGCCCGTCCTCATCTCGACCATCGCCATCGGGCTCGTTGCCGCGTTCATCGGCGGGCTGATCGCGCAGCGTCTCCGGCTCCCGACTATCGTCGGCTACATCGCCGCGGGGGTGGCGCTCGGCCCGTTCACGCCGGGCATCATCGCGGACACGCAGATCGCCAGTGAGCTCGCCGAGATCGGCGTGATCCTGCTGATGTTCGGGGTCGGGATCGAGTTCTCGATCAAGGACCTCCTCGCCGTTCGGCGGATCGCCATCCCGGGCGCCGTCGGCCAGTTCGTCGTGGCGACCTTCCTGGGGGTCGGGCTCGGAGTGGCGCTCGGCTGGGGGATCGGGGCGGGCCTCATCCTCGGCCTCGCCGCGTCGGTCGCGAGCACCGTCGTCCTGCTGCGGACCCTCGACGACCGCGGCGAGCTCGACGCGCCGCAGGGCCGGATCGCGGTCGGCTGGCTCATCGTCGAGGACCTGTTCACGGTCGTGATCCTGGTGGTGCTCCCGACGATCGCGTCGCTCCTCGGCACGACCGGAAGCGGCCCGACCGACGGCATGGGCGCGGTCGGGAGCGTCGCCCTCGCGCTCGGCAAGGCCGCGATCTTCGCGGTCGTCATGATCGTCGGCGGCGCGCGGTTCGTCCCCTGGCTCCTGAACCACGTCGCCCAACAGGGCTCGCGGGAGCTGTTCACGCTCGCGGTGCTGGCCATCGCCCTCGGCATCGCGTTCGTCTCATCGACCGTGTTCGGCGTCTCGTTCGCCCTCGGCGCGTTCCTCGCCGGCGCGGTCGTCGGGGAATCGGACATGAGCCACCAGGCGGCTGCCGACGCCCTGCCGCTGCGTGACGCCTTCGCGGTCCTCTTCTTCGTGTCGGTCGGGATGCTGCTGGACCCGAACTTCCTCATCACGTATCCGCTCGCGATCCTCGCGATGGTCGGGCTGGTGGTCGTGTCCAAGTCGATCGTGAAGTTCGCGATCGTCACGCTGTTCGGTTACCCGCTCCGGACGGGCCTGACCGTCGGCGTCGGACTGGCCCAGATCGGTGAGTTCTCGTTCATCCTGGGCACGGTCGGGCTGACCCTCGGGCTGCTGCCCACCGAGGGGTTCCAGCTCATCGTCGCTGGCTCGCTCCTCTCGATCGCGATCAATCCGTTCCTGTTCCGCGTCGTCGATCCGCTGGACCGCCGCCTCCGCGGCGCTCCCGGTCCTGACCCGCTGGCTCGAGCGGCAGGCCGGCGGCCTCGCGGTCCTCGGATCCGCCGAGGACGAGACCCCGCTCCGAGGGCATGCGATCCTGTGCGGCTTCGGTCGGGTCGGTCGCCTGATCGGCCCGGCCCTGGACCGGCGCGGGTTCCGGTACGTCGTCATCACGCTCCAGCGACGCGAGGTGGAACAGCTCCGGGCGCGTGGCATCGCCGCGATCTACGGGGACGCCTCGAACGCCGAGGTCCTCGAGCGGGCCCACGTTCGGACGGCCCGACTCGTCATCGTGGCCAGCTCCGATCCGCACGTCACGCGCCTGGTCGTCGAGCGGGCGCTTGCGGCCAACCCGGCGATCGACTACGTCGTGCGCACCCACAGCGATACCGAGGCGGCCGACCTTCGCGCAGTCAGCGGTCGCGTCCAGGCCGTACACGGCGAGCGCGAGCTGGCGGTCCAGATGGTCCGGTACTCGCTGCGCAGGTTCGGCGTCGACTCGCGCGAGGCCGAGGCGATCGCCCAGGGGCTTCGGCGCCACTCGGGCCCGGCAGCATCCGCCTCGTCGTCAGGAGAGCTGGCCGCGGTCGGCCGGCTCGGTCGGTGGCGGGACCGGATCCGGGCTAGCGGCCGACGAGCGTGACGCCGGTGATGCGCGCGTAGTTGGAGAAGTAGGTCTCGCGGTGGACGAGCTTGCCCTTCTTGTCGCGCACGGTCCGCGTCACCCAGACCTGCTTGCCATCCACCGGGAACTCGATCCGCTCCCGAACGCCGGGCGCGAGCGATGACGTGTACTGGACCGTGTCCGACGCGCGGCGGATGTTCCTGACGATCGGCCGGCTGAAGGTCGTCCGGCGGCCGTTCGGCACGCTGAACAGGGCGAACCGGACGAAGCCGCGCGACCCGTTGCGGATCTTGTAGCCGCGGATGAGGACCGGGTAGTCCGTGTCGTTCGTGAACGACATCGTCTGCTTGGAACCCGAGCCGCTGATGAAGACTGTCGCGTCGAGGCCGAGCGGGTATCGATCGATGTAGTAGAAGTGGTTGCGCCGTGCGCCCATCTTGAAGCCGGCGCGGAGGGCGGCGTTGAAGAGGGTCGTCGAGCATGAGCAGATGCCGCCGGCGAGGGCGCCCTGCGGCTCCGTCCGGCCGTCGATGATGGCGCCGCCCTGCTTGTAGCCCTTCGCCCGACTGATGGTCCCGACCGCATCCCAGAAGTCGAACTTCGTGTGCGGGGCGACGACATAGCCGTCGATCGTCAGCGCCGGGATCCAGATGTTCGCCCCGAAGCCGTTGCGCTCGTAGATCTGGAAGGGCGTCGTCCAGCGCGAGATCTCGCGCATCTTCGGTGCCGCGGCCTTCGCTTCAGCGGTGGTCAGGGCCGGTTCGGTCTTGGTGACCGTCGGCTCGAGCTTGGCGGTGCTGGCGCCGTCGGACCGGGACTTCAGCAGCGCCCGGACCTGCGCGGTGGTGGCCTCGACATCGAGCGCCCGCCCGTCCTTGCTGGGCACGACGCTGCTGATCTTGCCGCCCGAGATCCGGTAGGTGGCGTTCACGACCTTGCGATTGATCTTCTTGGCCAGGCTCTTGACGACCTTGTCGAGTGCGGTCGTGTCGACGAGGGGCGTGTACCCGCCGACCACGGTGGGGGCGAACGAGACCAGGGTGCGCAGCTTCTCGTTGTCGATCGTGTACTCGTCATCACCGATGGTCAGGACGATGTCCGCGGTCACGCGCTCGGCGACTGCCTTGGCCCCGGTCGCCTCGACCGTGCTGACGGTCGGCTCGACGGTCGTGACCGGCAGGTCGACGGTGACGGCGTCGGGCGCTTCGATCGTACCGAGCGCGGCGAGGATCGCGGCCGTCGCGGTGGTCGGGTCCGCCTCGCGGCCGTCCGATCCGGGGTTGACGGTGAACTTGAACTTCGAGTCGATCGAGATCGAGGCCTCGGACGGCGTGCGCTTGACGGTCGCCGCCAGGGCCGTGATCCGATCAGCGACGGCCGTCGCGTCCACGCGCACCCGCGGCTCGAGCGTGATGCCGTTGACGGCGGTGCGGGCCCCGGCGATCGCCCGTTCCGCGGCGTTGCCGCTGTGGCCCACCGCCATCGCCTCCGACACCATGGTCGCGACGTCCGGCCCGCGACCGAGACCGGCGTAGTCGAGGGTCACGGCACCGTCCGGGCCCTGCACGATGACATTTCCCTGGGCGAACGAGCCGTACGCCTCTGTGAGTCGGAGGGCCGCCTCATCGGGTGTCAGGCCGGAAAGGTCGACGTTCCCGATGTGGACGCCCGGGACGATCCGCCCGGTGTACTGCTGGTCGTACGCATAGAGTGCTCCAGCCCCGAGCGCGGTCGCCGCGATGAGGCCGGCGAAGAAGGCCACCGCGAACCGGAACCGGACCGACGTGCGGCGCGGCTCGGTGACGACGTGATCGAGGACCTCGGTCTGAGTGGTCATGAGCGGAGCGACATCCTAGCAGGCGTGACGAGCGGGTCGTCGTGGGCCGTCGGGCGTCCTGTGGGGACGCCTGCCGAGCGGTCCGCGTGACGTCCAGGTGAGCCGGTCAGCCCGGTGCGCGCGGGACGAGGACGACGCGCCGGTTCGGTTCCTCGCCGATCGACTGCGTCGCCACGGCCTCGTGGTCGCGTAGCGTCAGGTGGATCCAGCGCCGTTCGAGCGCGGGCATCGGCTCCAGTTGGAGCATCTTGCCGGTCTCGACGACGCGGGCGGCGGCCCGATTCGCGAGGTCCCGGAGCTGGCGCTCACGCCGGCCGCGGTAGTCCTCGACGTCGACCAGCACGCGGGTCCAGCTGCCCATCTCCTTGGAGAGCATGAGGTTGACGAGGTGCTGGAGCGCCGACAGGCGCTCGCCCTTGCGGCCGATGAGGGCGCCGAGCGCGTCGCGCTCGTCCCCTTCGCCGACGACGTTGAGACGGCTCGTCTCGCCGGTGTCGACCTCGACCTTGACCGTGAAACCGAGGTGGGTCATCAACTGCTCGAGGATCGCCTTGCCGGCGGCGAGCGCCTCGGGCGAGGCCTCTGCCGCCTCGAGCTCGGCACGCTCGGCGGCGAGCGAACCACGGGCGGCGGCCACCTCGGCGGCCTCGGACGCCGTCAGGCCACCGCCGGCGGCGTCGCCACGCGGGGCGGTCGTCGCGGCGGGGCGGCCGGTCGTCGCGGCGAGGGCCGCGGTCGTCGCGGCGCGGCGGCCGGGGCGGCCGGTCGTCGGTCCGCGGCGCGACACTGGCCTGCGCCTCGACGGGCGCGTCGACCTGCGGGGGAACGGCGTCCTGTCGCGGCGGTCGGTCGTCGCGGCGGGGCGGTCGGTCGTCGCGTCGGGGGCCACGGTCGTCACGGCGCGGTGGCCGGTCGTCCTGGTCCCTGGTCGGGGGCAGAGGCGTCGAGGCGGCGGCGTCGCGCTTGGGGGCAGCGCCACCGAGCGCGGCGCGCGGTGCGGCCACGATGCGGGCGGGTTCGGCGCCCATGCCGAGCACACCGCGGCTGCCGGGCGTCAGGATCTCGAAGTCGAGGTCATCGAGGCCAGCCTCGAAGTCCTCCCGCGCCAGGCGCAGGGCTTCCTCCACGGTCTTGCCGGAGAACTCCTTGTAGGCACTCATCTAGCGTCGTCTCCCTCGTCGGCCCTGGCGACCACGCTCACGGGGGCGGATGGTCTTCTCGGCCGTCGTCTTCTTGTCCGCGTCGGTCAGGATGGCCGCACGCTTGCCTGGGTCAGGTGGTGGTGGCATGGATACCGGGAATCGCGGGGTGTGGCCGACCGCGAAGGCCGGCGTCCGTCCGAACAGCGGGAACATCCCGCCCCAGCCCACGATCAGGTACTGCTGGACGATCCCGTAGATCGTCGCCGTGATCCAGTAGATGAACAGTCCGGCCGGCAGGAAGCCGCCGTAGGCGATCGAGATCAGCGGCAGGAAGAGCATCGTCTGTCGCTGGATCTTCGTGTTGGGGTCGTCGTCTCCGGTCGCCGGCGGGATCATCATCCGCGACTGCACCAGCTGGAGCAGGGCCGAGCCGATGGCGAGGAGGCTGATCCCGAACCCGGCGATGGCGAAGATCGTCGACGGCAGGCTGACGTCGATGCCGCCGAGGATCGGGATGACCGTGTCGATGCACGGTCCGAGGCTTGCATCGGGCACGCCGGCGGCGTTGAGGTTCGTGCAGGTGAGTGGGACGACCTGGACGCCGAAGATGGTGAGCATGCCGCTCGGATCCACGTTCGTCAGGCCGTTCTGGATGACCGAATACATGATGAACAGCAGCGGCATCTGGAGCAGGAGCGGGAAGCAACCGGCCAACGGGTTGATGCCGCGTTCCTTGAACAGCTCCTGCTGGGCGACCCGAGCCTTCATCGAGTCGCCCTTGTAGCGCTTCTGGATCTCCCGGACCTCGGGCTGGAGCAGCTGCATCCGGCGTTGTGAGACCAGCTGCTTGCGCACGAGTGGGATCACGAGAGTGCGGACGACGAGCGTCAGGGCGACGATCGCCCAGCCGATGGCCGCCGGCACGCCGAGGCTCCAGAGGAACGAGTAGACCCCGACCATGATGATCAACATGGCCTGGAAGATCGGGGTGAACAGCCAAGCGAGGAGGCTGACCGGGTCCGCGCCCGGCTGGGCCGGTGTCAGCGGCGGCTGTGGCGTGGGCGACGCGCCGGGGCTGCCGGATCCACCGGGTCCGCCAGGGGCGCAGGCGACCACCAGGAGGAGGACGAGGAGCAGGAATCCGATCGACGCGAACGGGATCCGGCGGAGGCGGGAGCGTGTCACGAGCCGAACGCCTCGCTAGCGGACCGGGTCATACCCGCCCGGATTCCATGGGTGGCAGCGGGCGATCCGTTTGGCGCCCATCCAACTGCCCTTGAGGAGGCCGTACTTCTCGATGGCCTGCTCCGTGTAGCGGGAACAGGTCGGCTCGAACCGGCAACTGGCCGGCAGCCACGCGAAGACGATCCGATAGAGCTTGATCAACCCGATCCCGATGCGCTTCACGCGTCTGGTCCTCCGAGAGCGCCGCCCCTGGTCAGGGTCCGGCGCAACGCCCCGACCAGCGTGTCATGGTCGGCCTCGACGATCGCTGGCCGGGCGATGATGAGGACGTCCCAGCCGGGCTGGAACGAGGGCGCCATCACCCTGAGCGCCTCGCGGAGTCGTCGGCGGACCCGGTTGCGGACGACAGCGCCGCCGAGCTTTCGCCCGGTCGACAGCCCGAACCGGGTCGTCTCGAGGTCGGTCCGCAGGAACCTGGCGGTGAACAATGGATGGGACCGCGTCGTCCCGGTTCCACCGATCGCCGTGAAGTCCTTTGGGCGGGAGAGCATCTCGAGCCGCGGCGAGTTAGGGCCGCGCTCCGTCGTCAGGCCGTCAGCCGCTTTCGACCGCGTGCCCTTCGCGCTGCCAGGACACGGCGACCCGGGGTCGTCTTCATCCGGGCGCGGAACCCATGTTCCTTGGCGCGATGGCGCTTCTTTGGCTGATAGGTCTGCTTCATGGAGGTGGTCCGGGATCCTCTCCGTCCGGCCTCTGGGACGATGTCGTTGTTCGACCCCTAGAGGCACGCAAACGCGCCCGGCGCCCGAAAGCGCGGAGCGCGTCGTCGTCCGGCGGATGATACGGCCCGCTTCGAAGGGGTGTCAAACCTTGGCGACACCACGGAGCGAGACGGTTTGCGTCGATGCCGCGGGGCTATGGTGCCTACGCGCACGCGCGAGGGCGTCGTCGGGAACGGGAAGGGGCTCGGGCCGTCCATGCATGGATACTCCCCGGGAGTATGACACGATCGCCTTGCGACGCCCCTTCCGCCGGTGCTATCCTCTCCGGGCCCATCGGCGCCGGGACGCCTGCGGGAGGCCCGGAATCCCTGCCACCAGGGCTCCCGGGATCACGCATCGCCCGGTGCGATGCCGGCCATTCGAGAGCGCTCGCGTGCCCCGGCCCCTCGCCCGGATCCTTGGTCAACGCTACCCATCCACGTCATCCCTTTATGACAGGTCCGATCGAACGAATGGACGCCAAGCAGGTCTGGCGGGCGGCTCTCGGCGAGCTGCAGGTGTCGCTCTCGCCGGCCAACTACGAGACATGGCTGCGGGACACGCAGCTGGTCGACGTGGATGAGCAACGCTTCCGGATCTCGGTCCCCAACGGCTTCGCCAAGGATTGGCTCGAGACGCGCTACCGGTCGCTGATCAGCCAGACCCTCGCCCGGATCGTCGGGTACAGCGTCCAGGTCGAGTTCGTCATCGGCAGTGCCCCCACCCCGGCCCCGGCAGACGGATCCGCCGACGGCGAGCGAGCCACCGCGGCCCAGGGACAGAACCCGGCAGCCGCGGGCCCGAGCCAGGTCCGGGTCGAGCCCACCCGCGTCGGTGGCGAGGGCGGCACCACCAACATCAATCCGCGCTACACCTTCGCCAACTTCATCGTCGGCTCGGCCAACCGCCTGGCCCATGCCGCGAGCCTGTCGGTCGCGGAGCGTCCGGGCCACGCGTACAACCCGTTGTTCCTCTACGGCGGCGTGGGCCTCGGCAAGACCCACCTGATGCACGCGATCGGCAACCAGGTCATCGCCAAGTTCCCGCGCAAGCGCGTCGTCTATGCGACGTCGGAGAAGTTCACGAACGAGTTCATCACCTCGATCCAGCAGGGCAAGATCGACGACTTCCGCGCCCGCTACCGACGGATCGACCTGCTCCTCATCGACGACATCCAGTTCATCGCCGACAAGGAGCGGACCCAGGAGGAGTTCTTCCACACCTTCAACGCCATCCACGAGGACGGCAAGCAGATCGTGATGTCCTCGGACCGGCCGCCGAAGGCGATCCTCACCCTCGAGGAGCGTCTGCGCAGCCGCTTCGAATGGGGCCTCATCGCCGACCTGACGGCGCCCGACCTGGAGACGCGCATCGCGATCCTGCGGGCCAAGGCCGAGGAAGGCGCGCTGCCGATCACGTCAGACGTCATCGAGTTCATCGCGCGCAAGGTCGTGAGCAACATCCGCGAGCTCGAGGGCGCGCTCAACCGGATCATCGCCTTCGCGAGCATGGGCGCCACGCCCATCAGCATCGAGCTCGCCCAGGCCGTCCTCTCCAACGTCCTCTACAACCCGAAGAAGCGCCAGGTGACGCCGGAGCGCATCGCCAAGGCGGTCTCGGACTACTACAGCGTCCCGCTCGAGGTCCTCCAGGGCCAGAAGCGCGACAAGTCGATCGTCATGCCGCGCCAGATCGCGATGTTCCTGATGCGCGAGGAGACCGACGTGTCGCTGCTCCGGATCGGCGCCGAGCTGGGCGGCCGGGACCATTCGACGGTCCTCCACGCCTGCGACAAGATCACCCGCGAATCGGCGGTCAACGACGAGCTTCGGCGCGAGATCGCCGCGGTTCGGGAGCTCATCTACGCCGACTAGAGGCGTGCGGCCGACGTGGCCGATGCGACCAGGGATGCCCCGCCACGGGGCCGATCGGACGGCCCCATCACCGATTCGTGTGGATAACCACGCGAAATCCGTGGAAAACCCCTGCCCGTTGTGGACATCCGCAACCTCCGTCGTTGACGGGTCGGGCCCGTTCGGACGGGCCTGTGGATGTCCGTCGGGATCGTCCACCGTGGAACACCGACGTCCTCCCCGCCCGGCAGCCTTCCGTCCACCAGCCGGGCCGGCTCGTCAACGTCAGCCGCGAGCGGCGCCGCACCGGAGCGTCCACGCGCTCCACACCCTGATGGTGATGATGACGGGGTGAGAAGATAGAGAGAAGATACCCACGACCCCACGCGGACCGCCCGGGGACCGGTGTGCGAGCGATCGCCGACGGTCTGCATCCGCGACACGGTCGCATCGCCCGCCATCACGACATGCTTGGAGTGAACCCGACGTGAGACTCTCGGTGATGCAGGAGCATCTGGCGCGAGGCCTGTCCATCGTCAGCCGTGCCGTGTCCAGCCGGAGTACCTTGCCGGTCCTGGCCAACGTCCTGCTCAAGACCGAGGACGGCGGGCTGAAGCTGACCGCGACGAACCTCGAGATCGGCATCACCTACTGGGTGCCCGGCAAGATCGAGACCGACGGCGCGACGACCGTCCCGGCCAAGCTCCTGACCGATCTCGTCAACTCGCTGCCGGCCGGCGACAAGGTGGATCTCGAGCTGGGCCCGGGCGAGTCGCTCCATCTGCGCAGTGGTCGGTTCGAGACCCACATCAAGGGCATCGAGGCCGAGGAATTCCCGGCGATCCAGACCGCTGGCGAGCGCCCGACCACGCGCGTCGCCCAGAACATCCTCCGACGGGCTCTCAACGAGACGGCGTTCGCCGCGGCGAGCGACGAGGCTCGACCGATCCTGACCGGGGTGCTGGCCCGGTTCGAGGGCAACCAGCTCACCCTGGCGGCAGCCGACAACTACCGGATCGCGGTCAAGACCATCGAGGTCCTCGACGCCGTGCCCGAAACGAGCGTCGTCATCCCCGCCCGCGCCCTCAACGAACTGGCCCGGGTCCTGGCCGATGTCGACGACCCGGTCGAGATCGTCCTGGCCAGTGGCCGGAACCAGGTCCTGTTCCACCTCGACGGCATCGATCTCGTGAGCCGGTTGATCGACGGCCAGTTCCCGAACTACCAGCAGGTCGTGCCGAAGGAGCACTCGACGCGGGCCGTGCTCGACCGCGAGGAGCTCCTGCGGGCCGTCCGTCCGGCGGCGCTCATCGCCCACGAGTCGGCCAACATCGTGAAGCTCCAGATCGGCGCCGACGGCGAGGCCGGCATCACCGTCAGCGCCAACGCCGAGGTCGGGGACCACGTCGGCCAGGTCGAGGCCGCGGTCGAAGGCGACGGGACGACGATCGCCTTCAACGCTCGCTACCTCGCGGACGTGCTCACGAACGTCGACGCCGACCAGTTCGCCCTCGAGCTCAACGGGCCGCTCTCGCCGGGGGTCTTCAAGCCCGTCGGGGACGACCACTACATCCACGTCGTCATGCCCGTCCGGACGACCTCCTAGCGACGACCGGAGGCCGGACCGGCGGCGCCCGGACCGGGGAGACCCTGCTCGATTCCATCAGCCTGCTCGACCTCCGCGGATACGCCGCGCTGGAGGCGGCCTTCGGGGCCGGTCCCCAGCTCATCGTGGGTCCGAACGCCGCGGGCAAGACCAGCCTGCTCGAGGGGATCGTCCTGCTGGCCTGGGGCCGCTCGCACCGCACCTCGACCGACGGCGAGCTGATCCGCTGGGGCACCGACCTCGCCCGGATCGAGGGCCGTCTCGGGCTCGATGTCGTCGAGGTGGCGATCGTCCGATCGGGGGTCGGCGGCACGGCCGGCCGCAAGCGCCTCCGCGTCAACGGCGTCGGCCGGCGGGCCGGTGCGCTCGAGAGCCCGCTGCGCGTCGTGGTCTTCGCCCCCGAGGAGATGCTCCTGGTGGCCGGCTCGCCCGGACTCAGGCGCGCGGCCATCGACCAGCTCGCGAGCTCGGCGTTCCCGGGCTACGCCAGCGCCCTCTCGACCTACGGCCGCACGCTCCAGCAACGGAACGGCCTGCTGCGGGCCATCCGGGAGGATGGGGCGTCGCGCGACGAGCTCCGCTTCTGGGACGGCGCCCTCCTCGATGCGGGCGGGCGCATCGTCGCCGACCGGCTGCGCCTCCTGGACCAGCTGGCGGGCCCGATCGCCGCCGCCCACGCCGAGATCGCGCCCGACGAGGCCGCCGCGGCCGCGCTGGCCGTGCGCTACAGCACGAATGCGCCGACCGCACCCGGTGAGACGCCGCGCGACGCACTGGCGCGCCGCCTCGTGGAGACCGCCGACAAGGAGGTCTGGAACGGGGCGACGCTGGTCGGCCCACACCGCGACGACCTCGTGTTCGAGCTGGCCGGACGCGACCTGGCCGGCTTCGCGTCGCGGGGCCAACAGCGGACCGCCATCCTGTCCTTCAAGCTCGGGGAGCTCGACCTGCTCACGGCTCTCGACGGGCGCCCACCGTTGCTCCTGCTCGACGACGTGTTCTCGGAGCTCGATCCGGACCGCCGATCGCACCTCGTGCGGCGGATCGCCGACCTCCCCCAGGCGTTCGTGACCACGACCACGCTCGACGACCTGGACCCGGCGCTGCGCGCGATCGCCACGACCTGGGAGGTGCGGGCCGAGCCGGATGGCGGCCCGCCTCGTCCCGGACGCCGCCGGCGCCGCCGGCCGCTCGTGAGCGCATCGGGCGCGCTGCCATGAGCCCGAGGCGCCGTCCGATGGTCCGCCTCGGCGACCTGATCCCGGACGCGGCCCGGGCGCTCGGCCTCGAGGAGGAACTGCGCCTCTCGAAGGCGATGGCCACGTTCGAGGCGCTCGTCGCCGAGCGCGTGCCGGCGGCGGCCGGTTCGTGTCGGGTCGTGCGCCTCGAGGGTTTCGCGGTGGACGTGGAGGCGGACGCACCCATCGTGGCCCAGGAGCTGCGCCTGCGGGCGTCCGAGTTGCTGGCCGCGTTCGGGACATCGCCGGGCGGGCTCGGCGTGCGGGAAATGCGCGTGCACGTCCGGCGCGGAGGTCCCCGCGTATAATCCCCGGCACCTGCCAGCCATCTCGGGGGGAACGTCCCCGATCGTACCGGGATCGTCCGCCGCTCGAACACCCCGCCACCCTCCGGGCTGCGGGGGGATCCGCTGACCACGAGAGGCCCGCATGGCCGTCCGACTCCAGATGAAACTCGGCGTCGTCGCCGAACATGACCGCCTCCCGGACTCGCCGGACACGCTTGTCGTCGTCGAGCCCAACGTGGGGTCGGTCGCCCGTTCCAAGGGCCTGCTCTACCTGCTCGTCACCTCGCGCATCAGTTCGCGGCACGCCCTCGAGGCGACGCGGCTCGCTGCCGAGACGATCCGGAACGAGTACTACTACGACGAGTCCGCCGGCATCCGCGTCTGCCTCCAGAAGGCGATCGGCACGGCGAACAAGCGGCTCGCGCACCAGGCCGACCGTCTGGGCCTCAAGTCGACCGACGCGAACGGGCCGATCGGGGTGGCGGTGGCCGTGGTTCGCGGCAACGAGATGTACGTGGCCACCGTCGGGCCGGCCGAGGCCTACCTGATCCGCCAGGCGCGCCTCTCGACCCTCCCCGATCCGCATCGGGAACGCGGCCTGCCGTCGGGCGAGCTCGAACCGGACGTGTGGCGCGGTGAGGTCTCGGTCGGTGACTCGCTGGTCCTGGTGTCGCCCAATGTCATGGCGAAGCTCGGTCCGGACGAGCTCAAGGACGCGATGCTGACGTTGCACCCGCAGTCGGCCATGGAGCACCTGCATCACCGGTTCGTGGCGGACGGCGGGGCCGGCAGCGATGGGGCCATCGCCTTCGAGGCGGGCGAGGTGTCGGCCACGGCCCGCGGACGCGCCCCCGTGCCGGTCAAGCCGGCCGAGCCGCTCGCCGGCGCCCCCGACCGCTCGCCGATCCCGCTTGCCGACAACGTCCAGGCCGCGGGCGTCGCGGTCAGCGCCGCCGCGGGCAGTGCCCGGGTCGCGGCCGGCGGCGCGATCGAGAAGGTCGTCGGCCGGGTGCAGGAGCTCCTGCCTCGCCGGAAGCCCGCCTACCGGAGGGTCACGCCCCTCGCCTCGCGCCGCCAGACCCAGCGCCGTGCCGCGCTCGCGGTCCTTGCGCTGCTGGTCGTCGCCGCCGGGCTGGGCTTCGGGGTCTACGTCTTCGGCGGCCAGGGCAAGCAGGCGGCCATCCAGCTCGGCCAACACCGGCCAGGACGGCCCTCGACAAGGCGCGCGAGAACCTCGCCAAGGTGAAGGCCCCCGGCGTCGATCTCGTCGTGGACGACCCCGGGCAGGCCAAGGAGCTCCTGACCGAGGCGTACGAGCAACTGGACGCCGCCGAGGAGTCCGGCGTCAGCGTCGCCGTCATCGAACCACTCCGCAAGCAGGCGGTGGCGGGCCTCGACCGCCTGTACGGCGTCGTGCCGGTCGCCTCGACGACGATCTTCACGTTCACGCCGGCCGAAGGCGGCGACCCGATCGACCTGGGCGGCATGGTCAAGGGACCCGACGGCGCGCCGTACGTCCTGGATCGCTCGACCAAGACCGTCTACCGCGTCGACCTCAAGTCCAAGAAGGCCACGGCCGTCGCGCGCTCCGGGCAGAAGGCCGACAACGCGACCGTCGCGACGCCGCGCTTCCTGGCGGTCGGCGGCTCCGACCTCCTGATCCTCGACTCGAAGAACACGCTCTGGCGCTGGCGCCCGTCGAACGCGAGCGGCAAGGGCACGCTCAAGCGCATCAAGGTCAACGGCGCCGCCTCATGGGGCGACGACGTGACGGCCATCGGGACCTACCTGCAGGACCAGGGCCGCGGGCTGTACAAGCTGTACGCGGTCGACCCGTCCGAACAGCAGATCCGGGCCTACTCGCCGGCGGCCGACGGCGGCGGCTACCCGATCGCCTCGACCCCCTGGCTCGCCACCGCCCGGCCGATCGACGGGATGACCGCCCTGTTCATCGACGGCGACCTGTTCGTGCTCGAGGACGGCGTGCTCGAGCGGTTCCACTCGGGCAAGGACGATGGCTGGAAGGCGGACATGCCCGGTGACGAGCTCATCCGGGCGGCCCCGAAGTATTCGCAGATCGCCGGTGGACCGAACCAGCGCGAGGGCGTCGTGTACGTCTACGACAAGCCGAACGGGCGGATCATCGCGATCGAGAAGACGGGCGGCGACTACGTGGCCCAGTACCGGCCGGCCGGCAACGCCCCCGACTGGGAGGACATCCGCGCGATCGCGGTCACGCCGGCCGTCGAGGACGTCCCCGCGACGCTGACGTGGATCTCGAAGGACGGGCTCCACCAGACGCTCCTCGAGGCCGTCCCCGACACCGCGCCGGTCTCGCCGGCGCCATCGGGCGCGGCGTCGCCCAGCCCGGCCGAGACCACCGCCAAGCCGACCAAGAAGCCGTAACGCAGGATCCGCAGTGATCCCGCTGCGCGACGCCAACCCGACCCGGCGCACGTCGGTCGTGACCATCGGCATCGTCGTGGCCTGCTTCGTGGTCTTCGCCTACGAGCTGGGGCTGCTGGCCAGCGGCGGCGAATCGGCGCTGGATGCGTTCGTGATGCAGTGGGGCGTGGTGCCCGCCGAACTGACCGCCGCCTGGGGCCGCGGCGACTTCCTGTCCGTGGAGACCGCGACGCTCATCACGAGCCAGTTCATGCATGCCGGCTGGCTGCACCTGCTCGGCAACATGCTCTACCTGTGGATCTTCGCGAACAACGTCGAGGACCGGATGGGGCGGCTCGGGTTCCTCGTCTTCTACCTGGCGGGTGGTGTCGCGGCCGGTCTCGCCCAGGTGGCGGTCGCGCCGTCCTCGACGATCCCGTGCCTCGGGGCATCGGGCGCCATCGCCGCAGCCCTGGGCGCCTACCTCGTCTTCTTCCCGCGGGCGCGGATCACGTCGCTCGTGTTCCTCGGCTTCTTCTACCAGCTCATCGACGTCCCGGCGGTCCTCGTGCTCGGGTTCTGGTTCGTCCTCCAGCTGATCGACGGGCTCACGTCGATCGGCATGGTCGAGACGAGCGGCGGCGTGGCGTTCTTCGCCCACATCGGCGGGTTCGTCGCGGGCGCCCTTGTCGCGCGGGTGCTGGCGGGCATCCCCGGCCGCCCGGGCAGGCCGCCGGCCCCGGCCGCCGTGGGATAATCGATCGATGCCGGAGACCGAGCTCGTGGAGATGGTCGTCGAGAGCGTGCGGGTCCACATGCTGTCGAGTCGGCACGTGGTGATCCTCAAGGAGACCGACCGCGACCGCTACCTCCCGATCTGGATCGGCCCATGGGAGGCGAGTGCGATCGCGATGAAGCTCCAGGGCCTCTCCCCGGAGCGCCCGCTCACCCACGACCTCTTCGCGACGACGCTCGAACAGCTCGGGGTCCGCGTCGATCGTGTCGTCATCTCCGAGCTCGCCGACGAGACGTTCCATGCCCGCCTGATCCTCGAGGGGGCGAGCGGCACGGTCGAGATCGACGCCCGCCCGTCGGACGCGCTGGCCCTCGCGGTCCGGGCCGGGGTCCGGATCTTCGCCGCCGACGCGGTCCTGGAACAGGCGGGACTCGGCGCCGACGGCGGCCTCGACGACGATGAGGGCGAGCCCGGGATGCCCCTCGAATCGACCGGTGAATCCATCGTCGACCCGCGGCTCGACGTCTTTCGCGACTTCGTCAACTCGCTCGATGTGGATCCCGACGCCGAGGGCCGCCGGACCAGCTAGTCGACCCTCGGCCGGTCGGCGAGGATGGGTTCGCCGCGCCGCAGCGCCCGTCGCCGGTTCACCCAGAGATGCAGCCGCAGCCGCCAGAAGTCGCGCACGGCGCGCAGGATGACCGACGGCCGCGCCCCGGTCGGCGAGCCGGCCGTCCGCGGGTAGTGCGGCACGCCGACCTCGACGACGGTGCGCCCGGCCTCGCGCAGCTTGATCAGGAGCTCGGCCGAGAAGAACGCGCCATCCGATTCGACGCGGACATCCTCGAGGGCCGCTCGCCGGAACAGCTTGCAGGCCCCATCGACATCGGTCGCCTGGAGGTCGAAGAAGGTCCGATTCGCGAGCCGGTAGATCCGGGCATAGGCGAGCCGGATGGGCGGATCCGCCCGTTGGATCCGGAATCCGAGGACGACGTCCGGGGCGTCCGGCTCGGCGGAGCGGGCGGTCAGTCGGCCGATGTCCTCGACCTTGAACTGGCGATCGCCATCGGTGAACGCGATGAGGTCGTAGCGCGCGGCCGTGAAGCCGGACCGCAGGGCCGCGCCGTAGCCGAGGTTGGTGGGGTGGTGGACGACACGGACGACGTCCGGATGCCGCGCCGCGAGCTCGTCGGCCAGGCGGCCGGTGGCATCGCGCGACCCGTCGTCGACGGCGATGATCTCGAAGCGGTCCGCGAGCGATGGCAGCGTCGCGAGCGCCTCGGCCACGAGACCCTCGATGTTGGCTTCCTCGTTGTGGGCCGGGAAGAAGTACGACAGTCGTTCGACCCGGGTCATGTCGCCGCTCGGGGGCCGACCACGCGGACCAGCAAACCTGCCTCCTGTGACGTGAGGGTCTCGAGCTCATAGCGGCGGGCGAGCTCGTCGATATCGGCCGGGTTCTGGCGCAGCACGTACACGGGACGCTGGCCAAGGTTGGCGTCGATGACGTCCGACGGGTCGCCCATGCCCAGGTCGAGGCGTGTCCGGTCGTCGGCGATGAAGATATCAGGCCGACGACCTTCGACCTTCTGGGCGTACCAGAGCGGCGTGGAGTAGCTCCACCAGGAGACGACGACCGCGTCCTGCTCCAGCAATGGCAGGACGCGATCCAGCCAGGCGCCCGCGAGGCGGTCGCGGCTCTCGTCGACCGTTGCGAGGCGGTTGGGGATGGCCAGGAGCGTCGGGGCCAGCATCAGGGCGGCGAGCAGGGCCACCGGCAGCGCGGCCCGGGCCGAGCCGCGGGCTGCCATGTCGCCGTCCGCTCCGGCCGGGACCCCCAGACCCATGTTCGCGGCGACCGCCTCGGCGACCATGGCGGCCAGGATCGCGAGCCACGTCCAGGCGATGAGGATCGGCCCCAGGTAGTAGCGGTTGATGTCGGCGTTGACGTACGAGGCCGCGAAGAAGCAGGTGATGAGGAGCGCCGACCCGGTGAGGAGGGCGTAGCGTGGCCGGCGCATGACGGTCGCCACGAAACCGACCGGGATCAGGGGCGCGAGGAGCCCGAACTGCCGGTACGTCAGTGTGGCGAGCTGCCCGACCTTGCCCGTCAGGTCGCCGAACGGGTCGAGCAGGCTGCCGCGGAACTGCTCCGCGAGCACGACGTACCAGAAACCTTCCCACGTTTCCGGCCGTCCATAGACCAGCCCGGCCCGGAACGGGCCGGCCCGCAGCGGCAGCTCCAGGTAGACGACGACGAGCGTGATCGCCAGCGCGGCCACGCACGCGATGACGAGCCGGGGCCGTCGCCAGATGTCGGGGGCCACGGCAAGCACGAACAGGCCGACGGGCACGGCCAGCAGGAGCGTCAGCGAGTGATTGCCGACCGACAACGCGAAGACGACCGACGCGCCGACCAGGTAGCGGTCCGCGTGATCGCCCGATCGGGGGCCGCGGGCACGGTCCTCCCAGGCGACGAGCAGTCGGAGCAGGACCGCCAGGAGCGCGATGTGCAGCGCGTGCGCCTCGGCATGCGTGCCGATGGCCCACGCGATCGGCGTGAGGGCGAGCCCGAGCCCGGCCACCATCCCCAGCGCGACCGAGCCGGTCAGGGCCCGGACCAGATCGACCGTGACACCGGCGGCGACCGCCAGGCAGATCGCCGACAACAGGTTCATCCGGAACGCCGGGTCGCCGAATGGCTGGAGGACGACCGAGGCGAGCCAGCCCAGCAGGACGTAGGTCGGGAAGCCCGTCGGATGCGCCGTGCCCATGATCGGTCCGACGGTCTGGAACTCCCCCGTGTCCCAGAACGCGACGCCGGGCAGCAGGGCGAGCCGGGCGGCCACGAACGCGACCACCGCCACGGCGATGACCGGCAGCAGGTCCGAGGGGCTCGTCCGGCGACCCTGTGCTACGCTCCGATCCACCTTCCACGCTCATGCAGGAGCCGTTCCCGGTGACCCGCCCCGCATCCGGCGGGACCGAGCGAGGCACACGAACGCCGTCGTCGTCGACCGGGATGCGCGGGGCCGTCGGCGCGGTCGTGATCGTCCTCGCGCTCGGGCTCGCCCTCCGCCTCATCATCGCATACCTGCTCCCCGGATCCGGCTTCGGCGTCGACCTGAGCGCGTTCCGGTTCTGGGCGGCCGATCTCGCCGACCATGGCCCGTGGGGGTTCTACGAGCGGGACTTCTTCCACGACTACACGCCCGGCTACCTGTACGTCCTGTGGCTCGTCGGGCTCGTCGGGAAGGTCGTTGGCGGCGTCGGCGACCTGATCAAGATCCCGCCGCTCATCGCCGACCTCGCCGTCGGCTGGCTGGTCCATTCGATGGTGCTCGAGCTCGGCGGCCGGCGCCGTCTCGCGCTCGCGGCCGCGTTCGTCGCGGTCGCCAACCCGATCAGCTGGTTCGACAGCATCGTCTGGGGCCAGGTCGACTCGTTCGGTGTCGTGTTCCTGCTGCTGGGCCTGCGCGAGCTGTGGCGCGGCCGGACCGAGCGCGCGGCCGTCTACACGGTCATCGCGGCGCTCATCAAGCCCCAGCTCGGCATCCTGGTCCCGCTGGTCGCGGTCGTGACGATCCGGCACGCGTTCTGGCCGCCGGTCGATGGCGATGGCGACGGGCGGCCCTGGCGCCCGGCCCGGGTCCTGACGACCGCGATCGCCGGCTTCGCGACCGCGATCGTCCTGTCGATCCCGTTCGGGCTCACGCCGATCGGGCTGATCGAGCAGATCTTCGTCGCCGGTGGGGGATACCCGTACCTCACCGTCAACGCCTACAACCCGTGGGCGCTCGTGCTCTCGGACACGGGCGCCGGCCTCGCCGCGACCGGCCAGTGGGTCTGCGACGCGGCCCTGGGCGCCGAGCAGTGCGGGGCCGGGAGCGCCGTCTTCGGCGTCGTCCCGGCCATCGCGATCGGGGTCGCCCTGCTCGTCGGAGCGTTCCTCATCGTCCTGTGGGCGGTCGCTCGCGAACCCGACCGGCTCACGCTCCTCGTCGGGCTGGCGGTGCTCGCGCTCGCGTTCTTCATCCTCCCGACCCGGGTCCACGAGCGGTACGGCTACCCGTTCTTCGCACTCGGCGTCATCCTCGCCGCCATCTCGCCGCGATGGCGAGTCGCGTACGTGATCCTGAGCGTGGCGACGTTCGCGAACATGTACGTCGTCCTCACGACGTTGTACCCCGACAACCCATCGATCAGCGACTGGCTGGGGATCGGCCCCGCGATCCGCTCGCAGGCGGGCGTGACCCTCGTGGTCCTGCTCCACGCCCTGGGGTTCGCCTGGTGCGCGCTCCAGCTCCGGACCGGCGCACGCGACCGGCTGGCCGATGAGCTGGACCGTGCCTCGATCGAGCCCGAGATCGATGGACTGGTCGCCGACGATGACAGCGGCCCCCCTCCGGCCGAGCGCCCAGCTGTGCCGGGCCCGATGGCGCCGGTCGGCCTCGTCGCCCCGGCCGTCGCCCCGTCCGTCGTCGTCTCCGGGGGCGTCGCCACCGTCGCGTCCGGTTCGGCGGTCGCGGCCGCGACGATGCCGACCTGGTCGAGGCCGCTCGGCATCACCGAGAGCGGCGTGATCGGCTGGTTCCGCGACCGTCTTGGCGAGCGGCCCATCCGCCCGGATCGAAGCGCCGCATTGCGCGGCGAGCGCGGCGGTCGCCTCGACCGCCTGGACCTGTGGATCCTGGCCGTCCTGGTCGTCGCGAGCCTGGTGCTCCGGACGTTCCGGCTGCCCGAGCCCTACCAGATGCACTTCGACGAGGTCTACCACGCCCGGACGGCCACGGAGTTCCTCCAGCACTGGCGGTATGGGCTCTCGCACGACATCTACGAGTGGACCCACCCCCACCTGGCCAAGTACGCGATGGCGCTCGGCATCATGGCCTGGGGCGAGGACGACGTGAGCGCCACCAGCGACCTCGGCGTGCCCGTGCGGGCGACGCTCATCGAGCCCCGACGCGATGACGCGACCCTGCCGGGCGGCCGCGCTGGCGAACGCCTCCACGTCGCGACCGGGTCGGAGATCCGCAGCTACGACCTGCGCAACCGCGAGCTGATCTCGACGATCCCGGCACCGGGCGTCAGCGCGCTGGCGCTCGACTCGAGTGGCCAGCAGCTCCTGGCCGGCTTCGACGACGGCAGCGTGGCCACGCTCGGCCTCGCGTCGGTCGGCCCGGATGCCGCGGCGGCCGGCGTCACGCCCACACACCTCGGCCAGGTCGGCACGGCCGTGGACCTGTTGTACGTCACGAAGGACGGCACGACCGTCATGGTCGGGTCGGGCGACCACCTCGAGGCCCTCGACCTCGTGACCGGCACATCGGCCGGCAGGCTCGACCTGCCCGGCCTCGCGGACCTCGCCGACGGCGGCAACGGCTCCACGCTGGTCGCGAACACCGACGAGCTGCAGGACACCGCCGCCGAGGCCGCGCTGCTCGCCGAACTGCTCGGCGGGGATGCCGCCGAGTACGAGGCGAACCTCGCCTCGATCGACGAGACGGTCATCCTCGGGAACGCCGGCACCAGTGAGACGCGCGCGAAGGTCGAGACGGCGATCGCCGATGGGCGCCTGCCCGGCATCGAGATCCAGGACGTCTCGCGGATCGCAGCCGCGACCAGCGACGGCGTCACGTTCATCGATCCGGCCGGCGTCAAGGTCATCTCCACCATCGGGATGGAGGGCGGCGCCCACGGCCTCGCCGAGGTGACCGGGCTGGAGGACCCGAAGCTGTTCGCCACGGCCGGCCCCCCCACGACGCCCACCTACCATGTCCTCGCGATCGGAGGCGACGACGCCAAGGACGGCCCCGTCGACCGGGGCAGCCATCCCCTCCCGGGGCCGAGCACGAAGGTCGTGTACGACGACGCGAGCCAGATGGTCCACATCCTCGGGCTCGCTCCGGACGCGCCCATCCCGGCAGCGGGTGCGGACCCGGCCGGCCCGTGGACGGTCTATGTCGTCGAGCCACACGGGAGCGGGGAGTCGAACGGCAGTGCGGTCTTCGCGGACGCGCGCCTGGGCGACGGGTTCACGCCGGTCGCGTGGGCGGCCGACGTCGAGGCCGACTACCCCTCGACCGACCGACAGGAGCTCCTCGTCTTCGATCCCGACGGGGCCCTCTCGACGATCGAACTCGGCTCGCACGCGTTCGCCTGGCGGATGCCCGGCGTCATCCTCGGGGCGCTGACGGCCGCCTGCCTGTACCTGCTCGCGCGGATCCTCTTCCGGCGCCGCCTCGTGGCTGGGCTCGTCGCGGTCTTCGTCGTCGCCGACGGGATGTTCTTCGTCCAGTCCCGGATCGGCATGAACGACATCTACGTCGGCACCTTCATCGTCGCGGCCTACACGGTCTTCGCCGCCGTCTGGACGGGCTGGTGGCGCGGACGGGCGGCGTTCTGGGTGGGGATGCCGCTCATCGGCGCGTTGCTCGGGCTCGCGCTGGCGAGCAAGTGGGTCGCGCTCTACGCGATCGGCGGGATCGCGCTGCTGATCCTCGTCCGGAGCGCACTCGGGCGGGTGGTCGCGATCCTCGGGCTCATCGCGCTGACCGGCGTCCTCGGCTACATGGCGATGAGCGTGCCCGAGGGCCAGGGCTTCGGCAACCTCACGTTCCTGCTCGTGATGCTCGCCCTGACGCTGACCGCGGTCGTCGTCGCCATCTTCCACCCGATCGCCTGGACCGACGAGGAGATGCGCTTCGCCGTGATCGCTCCCGCGGCCCTCGGCGCGCTCGTCTTCTTCGGCTCGGTCGCGCTCGGACGGATCAACACCGAGCTGGTCGTCGGGGGCTTCGCGCTCACGCCGCTGCGGATGGCCATCCTGCTCGGACTCGGTTCGCTGGCCGTGCTGGTGGCGTTCACGCTGGGTGGGCGGCTGGGCTTCGGGCCGCTGGCCGCGCCGCCGAGACCGGACGAGCCGGCCTACCGCCTGGAACCGCCGGCGCCACCTCCAGAGGGCTGGTTGCGGCCGGGCACGTTCCTCGGCCTGCCGGTCGTCTGGATGGCCGTCTGTCTGGCGATGCTCCCGATCGCGATCTACGTCGTCTCGTACATCCCATGGGCGATGGTCGAGAACCATCAGCTGGTCCCCGGCTGGCCGCCGGGCCACACCGGCCAGACGCTCGCGGACCTGACCGGCCAGATGTACCGCTACCACAACGGCCTCACGACGCCACACCCCGCCGCGTCGCCGTGGTGGGCCTGGCCGCTCAACCTCAAGCCCGTGTGGTTCTACCAGGAGGGCCTCGGGGCCGGGACGTCGGCCGCCATCTACGACGCCGGCAACCTCGTGATCTGGTGGCTGAGCGTGCCCGCGCTCCTGTTCGTGAGCGTCATGGCCTACCGTCGCCGCAGCCTGGCCCTGGCCTTGATCATGGTCGGCTTCGCCGCCCAGTGGATCCCGTGGGCACGCATCGACCGGGCGGCCTTCCAGTACCACTACTACACGGCGCTCCCGTTCGTGGTGCTGGCCCTGGCCTATTTCGTGGCCGAGCTCTGGAACGGGGCGTCGCGCGCGACCTGGCGGCTCGCCCGTCTGGGCGGCGCCGCGGCCATCGTCCTGCCGGCCGCGATGTGGCTGTTCTCGCGTCCGCTGTGCTGGTTCGTCGGCGTCGAATCGGTGAACCCGGGGTCGCAGGCGTGCCCCGCCGTCATCCCCGACTTCGTCCTGACCGCCCGGACCGCCGGCCTTGCGGTCGTGGCAGGCATCGGCTGCTTCTTCCTCGTGCGGGCGGTCCTGGCTCTCGCCGAGAGCGATCGGGATGCGCCTGGGTCCGGGGGCGCCGGCTATCGCCCCATCCTCCTGACCGGCGCGGCCGTCGCGCTCGGGTTCGTGGCGGTCTCGCTGCTGCCCGACACCGCGATCCTGACCCTGACCAGCATCCCGGTGGAGCCGCTCGTCCTGCTCGCCGGCCTCCCGCTCGCCTACCTCGCGCTCGGGGTCGTCGGCGGCCGCGACCCGCGTCGCTATGTCGTCGGGTTCCTCGCGGCGGTCGTCGGCTGGTTCGTGGTCCTCTATCCGAACATCGCCGCGCTGCCCGTGCCGGGCGCCATCGTGAACGCGTACCAGGGCATCATCCCGACCTACCTGTACGCGTTCCAGTTCCCGGTCAGCAAGATCGACCGCAACGCGGAGATGGCGATCCTGACCCCGTTGCTCGGCGTGCTCATCGTGGCGATCGTCGTGACGTGTCTCGTGGTCGCCTATTCCGCCTGGGTCTGGAGACTCTCGCTGGTCGATCGCGACTCGGGTGTCGCCGAGGATGCCGACGGCCTCGCCCGGAGTGGGGGCGCCTGAGGGATCGGCGCCCGGTAGCCCTCCGGGAGATGGCCGGCGGTCGCGAGCCGGCGGATGACGAAGCCGTAGTACTCCTCGACCTTGGCCGTCACGCGGGGCCAGCTGAACGCCTCGGCGCGAAGGCGGCCGTTGGCGCTCATCTCCGCTCGCAGGTCGGGCTGGTCGAGGAGCCGCGCGATCGCGATCGCCAGCGCCTTCGGATCGCGCGGCGGGACCAGGAGGCCCTCTCGTCCGCGACGGACCACGCCCTTGTAGCCGTGGATGTCCGAGGCGACGATCGGCGCTCCGGCGGCCATGGCTTCCAGCAGGACGATCCCGAACGATTCACCGCCGGTCGCGGGCGTCGCGAAGATCGTCGCCGTCCGGTAGAGCTGGGCCTTCTCCACCTCGGTCACGCGGCCAAGGAACTCCACACCCTGCAGGCCACGGGTCGCCACGTAGCGGCGCGCCTCGCGTTCCTGCGGGCCGGACCCGACGATGAGCAACCGGGTCGCGTAGCCGGTCTTGCGCAGGATCCGCTGGGCCTTGAGCAGGTCGAGCAACCCCTTGCGCGGTTCGTGTCGTCCGACGAACAGGATGTTCTGGGTGCCGTCCTGCCAGCGGGCGATCGGCACGGCGTTGGCGAAGCGGGCGATGTCGACGCCGTTGGGGATGACCTTGTAGTCGCCCGGGAAGAACCGATCGATGAAGTGCCGCGCTGCGGCGCTTACGGCGATGCGGCCGTGGAGCCGGCTCGCATGGCCACGCATCATCCGGCTCCCGAGCTCGTACGAGGGCGAGAAACCCGCGTAGGCGTGGAACGTCGCGATGTTCACGCTGGTCGACTCCCGCAGCAGGAAGAGGGAGAGGAACGGCACGAACGGCTCGTGGAAGTGGAGCAGGTCGAAGCGCTCGCGGTCGAGCAGTCGCTGGACCTGGGTGATGTATCGCGGCGAGAACGTCAGCGTCCCGACCGAGCCGTTCGTCGGCATGGAGAACCCGACGCCGATGCGCAGGATGTCGCCTTCGGACGAGCGCTGGGGGCCGTGGCTCGCGGTGATGATCCGGACATCGTGCCCGCTCACGCGCAGGTTCTCGTAGAGGAACCGGACGTGCTGGGCGACGCCGCCGGCCTCCGGGTAGATGTAGGGACAGACGAGACCGATCTTCACGACGCCGGGGCCTTTGCCGCGTCCGGGGGCTCGCCATTCGGCTCCGATGGGTCATAGCGGGGCGGTCGCGACCGGCCGCCGGGATAGCCGTGGTCCCGGCCGGTCCCGTCGCGACGCCACCGGCCGATCAGCTCGTCGCGGACGTCGCGCCCTCGCTTGGAGAGCTGCTGCCCGAACACGCCAAGCTGGCCCGAGGTCCCGTGGAACGCCCCGTGGTGCTCCGTGGCACGCGCCGCGATACCGGCACGGAGCTCCGCGGCCGTCCGCCCCGGGAAGCTGGTCCAGCCGGTCCCGATCGCGGCGAGCGCGTGGGCGTCGCTGTTGCCGACGTGGGCGAGGCCGTATCGGTCGGCGAACCGCACGACGCCCGCGTGCCACGGCCGCCCGAGCGCCGTCGGGTTGAAGGTCTCGATGGCGTCCGGATGGACGCGTTCGTCGGCGTCCTCGATCAGTCGTCGCAGCACCCAACCCTGGGCGCACAGCGGGTAGGGCACGAGCGGGTGGGCCGGGATCGCCACGCCGCCCGCGTCGTGGACGGCGGCGATCGTGTCGCGCAGCGAACGGTACGGCGGGATCCGGGTCTCGACGAAGAGCGCGAGCAGGTGACCGCCGCGAGTCGAGACCTCCTCGCCGATCACGATCTCGATGGGCAGGCCACGATCTGCCGCCATCGTCCGGGCCGCGACGGCCGCATCGATGCGCTCGTGGTCCGTGATCGCGATGACGTCGAGTTCGCCGCGCGCGACCACGTGATCGAGGATGGCCCCGACACCGGCCGTCCCGTCGGAGGCGACCGTGTGGATGTGCAGGTCGGCGCGGCCGAGCCGGGCCGGGACGAGCGCCGGGGCGGCCGCGTCGGCGCTCTTGCCGCGGCTCCCGGGCCTCGCGGGCTCACGCCGCCGCCTCTTCGAGATCCGGCCAGATCGGGAAGAAGACGGCCCACCACTGGGCCGGCGCGTCCGCGATGACGCGTTCGAAGGCGGCGGCCAGGCTCGTCATCGTTCCGGAGACACGTTCGCGCCGCGACCCTTCGGCCGGCACCTGCACGGATTCCAGGTGACCGATGTACCGGCCGTGGGCCGAGCGTCGCACGGCCACGACGTACGGCGTCGCGCCGCTCTCCACGGCCAGCATCGCCGGGCCGAGCGGGAGCCGGGCCGGGGCGCCGAAGAGCGGCACGAGCGTGCCGCCGCCGGTCAGGTCCCGGTCGCCGACCAGGCCGACCGGTGTCCCGTCGCGGAGGGCGGCCATGAGCTCACGCCGCGCCTCGCGCAGGCCGACGATGCGGACACCGGCCGCACCGCGAGTGCGGACGAACCACGCCTGGAGTGCCTCGTCGTCGACCGTCTCCATCGGCGCCACCGCTCCACCGACACGTGAGGCCAGGTAGAGCGCCGGCAGCTCGATCGCACCGAAGTGCAGGCCGACGAACATGACCGTGCGCCCGGGTGTGAATGCCTCGGCGACGACCTCGGGGGTCTCGATGTCCATGCGGGCATCGACGTCGCCGGGGCGGAGCGCCGGCGTCCGGGCGACCTCGAGGTAGTAGCGGGCGTGCTGGCGGAACGCGGTCCGGACCAGTCGCTCGAGCGCGCGCGGGTCGGTGGCGGCCGCCCGGACGAGCGGGCTGCCGCGACCCGAATCCGCGAGGGCGACGCTCACACGCCGCAGATTCCGCCGGGCCTGGGCCGCCCGCGCGGGCGCGAGCCGGTACCAGAGACCCCCGGCCGCCTCGGCCGCGACGGTCAGGGGCCCTTCAGGGAGATGGCAGGCCAGCCACGACGCCGCGATGAGCGACCGCGCCCGGAGCGAGCGACCGACCGTCGTCACGGGGCGGCGTCGCCGGCCGCGGCTGCGCCGTCCATCGCGGCGACATCGTCCGGGGGCGCGAACGCCCGATCCGGGCCCGGGTCGGGGCGGCCGGCCTGCATCAGCAGGGCGCGGCGCTCGAGATCAGCCGCCTCCGCTTCCGTCTCGGGCCAGACTGGCTTGAAGCTGTACCACGACGAAGGGTCCGCCGCGATGTTCGCGGCGAGCGAGTCGGCCAGCAGCTGGGTCACCCGCTGGAGTTCGGCCGGGCCCCCGGTCAGCACGTCGATGACGTCGCCCCACGCAACGTCGAACCGGTCGTCCGGCCGGCGGTAGATGGCGACCGGGATGAGGCGCGATCCGGTGCGGGCGGCCAGCGTCGCCGGACCGGCCGGCAGCGTCGTCCAGGCGTCGAACATCCGGACCGGGATGCCGTCGCTCCGGTAGCCCCAGTCGATGACGAGGGCGAGCATCTCCCCACGCCGCAGCACCCCGTAGATGGCCCGCAGGTTGCGCCAGGCGATGACCTGGACCCCCCAGCGCTCGCGTTGCCGGCGCAGGTGCTCGAACAGCTCGGGCAGCGACGAGTCATCGGCGATCGCGCTGATCGGGAGGCCCAGTCGACCGATCGCGGCCGCCACGGCCTCGTTGTTGCCGATGTGGCCGACCGTGAAGATCAATCCACCGCCGCGCGGCCCGCTCTTCCAGTCGCTGATCACCCGCTCGGATTCGAGTTCCGGCACGAGGTCGGAAAGCTCGCTGAGCGGCCGTGACGGGAGCCGCATGAGCTCGATGAGATAGTGGCCGTACCTGCGGTAGGCGCGGAGCGCGGTCCGCCGGACGCGCGGGTCAGAGGGCGGCAGCCCGAGCACGTGCCCGAAGTTCTGGTTCGACCAGCGCCGCTTCGTCGGCCACAGGAGGTACGACGCCTGGGCCAGGCGGCCGAGGACCGGTCGCGCCACGGCGGGCGGCACGTGCGCCAGGACCCACGCCGTCGAGCGGTAGCCCACCATCCCCAGACGCTCGATGACGCGAGGGCGGGCGCCCCCGCGTCGGTGTGGCGCCTCGAGTCGATGTTCGCCGGAGCTCGAACCGGTCGGTCGGCGTGGGGCGTCGGTCACTTGGCCGCGGCGGTCGCGACCTTGGCTTTCGTCCCGGCCAGGCGCTTGAGCGTCCGCTTGGCCGGGGCCTCGGTCCCGACCAGCGTCTCGTCGTCATCGCCCCGGATGAACGCCTCGACCCGGTTGAACGCGATGTCGTCGTGGATCTGCTGCGGCGGGCTCTTCATGAAGTAGCTCGATGGCGCGACCAGGGTCCCCTTGAGGCCACGGTCCAGGCCGAGCTTCAGACAGCGGATCGCGTCCGTGATGACGCCCGCGCTGTTGGGGCTGTCCCAGACCTCGAGCTTGAGCTCCGCGTTGAGTGGCACGTCGCCGAAGGTCGTGCCCTCCATCCGGATGTAGCACCACTTGCGGTCGAGGAGCCACGGCACGTGGTCGCTCGGTCCGACATGGACGTCGTCGGGGTCCATCTCGTAATCGAGCATCGAGGTGACGGCGTTCGTCTTGCTGATCTTCTTGGACTCGAGGCGCTCGCGTTCGAGCATGTTCAGGAAGTCCGTATTGCCGCCGAAGTTCAGCTGGTACGTGCGGTCGAGGCGCACGCCGCGGTCCATGAAGAGTCGCGTCAGGACGCGGTGGCTGATCGTCGCGCCGACCTGGCTCTTGATGTCGTCGCCGATGACCGGCAGGCCGGCCTCCGCGAACCGACGCTGCCAGTACGGCTCACGCCCGATGAAGACCGGGATGGCGTTGATGAACCCGACGCCCGCCCGGAGTGCCTGCTCCACGTACCACTTGGTCGCCTCCTCGCTCCCGACCGGGAGGTAGGAGACCATCACGTCGACTTCGCGCTCCTTGAGGATGCTCACGATGTCGGCCGTCGGGCCGGGTGCCTTCTCGATGATCTGGCTCAGGTACTTGCCGAGGCCGTCGTGGGTCATGCCGCGCTCGACGGTCACGCCGGTCGTCGGGACCTGCTGGAAGACGTACGTGTTGTTCGGCTTCGTGTAGATCGCCTCGGACAGGTCCTTGCCGACCTTGTTCTTGTCGATGTCGAAGGCGGCGACGAACTCGATGTCGCGGACGTGGTAGCCGCCGAGCTCGACGTGCATGAGCCCGGGGACGAAGTCGTCCTTCTTCGCGTTCTCGTAGTAGTAGCGGCCCTGGACCAGGCTGCTGGCGCAGTTGCCGACGCCGACGATCGCGACGCGGATCTTGCCGTCGCCCCGCCGGCCGGCGCCCGCCCAGGTGTTGCCCGGCGTCGCGCCGTTCTTGCCGCTTCCTTGCTTCCGTTCTTGCTCACTGGTGTTCTCCGTGCGTTCCTACTGGGTGGTTGGGTGGGCTGGGATCTTCGTCCTGGCTCGCAGACATGGAGGATCCGCTGGATGACCGTGATGGTGGAGCCCACGAGGCGATGATCGCCGAGGGCGGACTCGATGGACGTGAGCCCGATGCTCGTCGCCGGTCAGGATGAGCCCGAAGTGAGAATGATCACCAGGCGGATCTCGCGGGGCATGATCCCCGACCGCGGCCATGCCCAGTGCCCTCGCTGAATAGCCGAGCCCGTCCGACTTCGCCCGGGCGTAGCTGACCATGAACGAGCCGCGCCCATCGCCGCGGCGCCGACGATGGCCACGAACATCCGCGGCGCCGCGCGACCCGCAGCCCAGCGACGACGCCGAGGAAGACGATGCCTCGCCGCCCGCGTCGAAGGCGGAGTCCATGAATGCGCCGAGCTTGCTGGCCTTGCCCGTCGCGCGGGCGAGCGTGCCGTCGAACATGTCGAAGACGCCGCCGATGAAGACGACGAGGCCGCCGACGAGCCACGCTGCAGGCCGACGAGGACGGCCCCGACCGTGGTGATCGTGAACCCGATGAGGGTCAGGCCATCCGGCGTGAGCCCGATGCGACCCATGCCAAGGGCGATCGGCTCGAAGATCCTCTTGACGCGAGCGCGGGAATCGTTCGAGATCGTCATGCCGGGCGGCGGTCTAGCTCGCGACGCCGAGGCCGAGGATCGCGCGCTCGCGCTCGGCGACCTCGCCGAAGGCCTCGGGGCGGAGGCTGCAGATGGTCTCGCGTCCGACGCGCCGGCTCTGGATCAGGCCAGCGGCGCGCAGGCGCTTGAGGTGGTGGCTGACGAGCGGCTGCGACAGGCCGACGTGCGCGATGAGCTCCCGGACGGACGCCTCGCCCTCGGCCAGGCGCCGGACGATGCGCAGGCGGTTCACGTCGGCCAGGGCCTTGTGGAAGGCACGGAGATCGCGCAGATCCTCGGGCTGGGTGACGATCGAGGCGAGGGTCGAACGGATCCGGGCTGGAGTGGGCACGTTGGGGCGGGCTCCTCGTGGCGTCGCATCAACGACGGTTGATATCAACGGGCGTTGATGCTATTCGGCTCCGGTGCGGGCTGTCAACCGCGCGTGGGCCAGCGGATCAGGCGTCCTGCGGGTCCTGGAAGGCGCGCACCTCGATGCGGCCACCCAGTGCCTTCGACGCCTGCGTCGCCCACCGGACCGCGGCATCCTGGTCTGCGACCTCGATCACCCAGAAGCCGCCGACGTACTCCGGCGCCTCGACGAACGGTCCGTCGACCACCACGGGCTCGCCGCCGGTGGCGTCGACAGTCTTGGCCGACGACGGCGGGTGCAGGCCGCCGGCGAAGCGAAACGCCCCGGCCTTGCGTAGATCGGTGTTGAACGCGTCCACGGCAGCCAGCGCGGCCGCCAGTTCGGCCGGGTCCATGGACGCCATGGTCGGCTCCTCGGCCGAGTCGTGGGGTACGGTCAAGAAGAACTGCATCCCTTGTCGCTCCTTCGCCGGTTGGGGCCAGGTGAAAGGCTACACCCGAACCAGGAAGGCCAGGACGCGATCGCCGCGTCATTGATCGCGGCGGGTTGGGACTCATTGCGCTTGACTAGCCAGCGTCCACCACGCAGAAGCGGTTGCCCTCCGGGTCGGCGAGGATGACGTAGTCGGCGTCCGCGGGCCGCTTGTCCCAGTGCACCTCGGTGGCGCCGAGCGCGATCAGCCGCGCGACCTCGGCCGCCTGGTCCTCGGCATAGAGGTCGAGGTGGATGCGGGGCGGGATCTGCACCGTGGCGTGGACCCGGTCGAGCGACACGTTCGGGCCGACCCCGTCCCTCGGCCGCATCAGCACGAAGTCGATGGCCGGGTCGGAGGCCGGATCCTCGCGCGGGAGGTAGTCGAGCGCCGCCGACCAGAACGCGGTCTGGCGCTCCAGGTCGTCGACGCGGATGACGATCGAGCCGACACGAAGCATGAACGGCACTGTGCCGCGTGCCGCGCTCCGTCGTCAAACGGCGAGTGCCACGCAGCGACGGCCTCGGCTGGCGTCGCCGCCTACACTCCGCGGCATGGATCGCCGGTCGGCACTCGTGCTGCTCATCGTCTTCGGGACGGGCGTGTTCCTCGCCGGTCTCGAGCTGATGATCACGGCCGTCGCGCTGCCCTCGATCCTCGACGACCTGGCCGACGCCACCGGCGGTTCCGCCTGGATCGAGCTTCGCAAGGCGAGCTGGATCATCAACGGCTACCTGCTCGTGTACATCCTCGCGATGCCCCTGGCCGGCCGGCTGACGGACCTGTGGGGCGCCCGGCGGCCGTTCATGGCCGCGCTGGCCATCTTCATCGTCGGCTCGATGCTGGCCGGGCTCGCCCAGAGCCTCGACCAGCTCATCGCCGCCCGGTTGGTCCAGGCGCTCGGCGGCGGCGTGCTGGTCCCCGTCGGGACGGCCGCTGCCGCCCACCTCTACGACGGCCCGAGCCGGCCCCGAGCGCTCGGGGTCATCGGCGCGCTGACCTTCCTCGGCATGGCGGTCGGACCGTTCATCGGGGCCGCGGTCCTCGCCTCGTTCCACCCAGAGGACGCCCTCGAGGGCGCCGGTCTCGCCGGATCGTGGCAGGACATGTTCGCGCCGTCGTGGCGCTGGGTCTTCTTCATCAACGTGCCGATCGGCCTGATCGCGCTCATCGTCGGATGGGCGGCATCGGCCGGCTGGGATACGCCTCGGCGACCCGGCCGGGTCGATATCGTCGGCGCGTTCTGGTTCGGTGCGGCGCTGCTGGCCGGGCTCGTGGGCCTGACCCTGATCGGCACGACGGAGATCGCCGGGAGCGCGGTCGAACCGGTCGCGGTGACGGCCGGCCTCCTGGCCACCGCTGTCGTCCTCACGGCGATCTGGGTCGTCCGAGGCCTGCGCGTCCGCGACCCGTTCCTCGATCCGCGGCTCTTCGCGATCCGGGCGTTCTCGGCCGCCTCGCTCGTGTCGCTCCTGACCGGCTACGCGTTCGCGACCGCGATCATCGGCGGGGCGGTGTTCGTCGATCGCGTGCTCTACGGCGGTCCGGACGAACAGCGACTCGCGCTGGGCGCCCTGGCCGGCGCGACGGCCGTCGGGGCCCTGCTGTCCGGGCTGGCCGTGCGTGTCCTGTCGCTCAGGCTCGTGACGCTCATCGGGCTGGCGCTCAGCATCGGCGGGCTCCTCGCGATGGCCATGTGGTCGCCCGAGACGTCGATCGAGAACGTCGCGTTGACGCTCGGTGCGTTCGGCCTCGGCTTCGGGCTGACCGTCACGCCGCGGTCGACGGCAGCGGTCGAGGCTGTGGGTCGGCGCGCGTTCGGGGCGGCATCGTCGATCGTCACCGTCGCGCGGATGATCGGCATGGCGGTCGGCCTCGCGATCCTGACCGCCTACGGATCCACGACCATCGACCGGCTGGCCAACGAGGTGTATGCGACGCCCGAGGCCTACCTCGCGCTCATCCCCGAGTCCCTGCGCGATCGCCCGTTGCGTGACCCGTTCGTCGTCGACGCGCTCGAGGAATGGGCGTCGCGCGAGGCGGCCCGGATCATGGTCGGGCTGTTCATCGTGGCAGCCGGTGTGACGCTCGTCGCGGTCCCGCCATCGCTCGTGCTCGGTGGCCGGCCGCGTATGCTGGCGGACGTGCCGGCCCCACCTGACGGGGCCGTCGTCGCGGGAGGCGCCGATCCAGATGGCAGCCAAGCCACCGAACCGGGGATCGCGCTCTGAGCCGACGGTGACCGATCCGGTCGCGGGGCCGATCCTTGCCGGCGAACAGGTCACGCCCCGGCGGCGCGACGCGACCGCGTCCGGTGGCCCCGGCGTCCTCACGGTCGTGGCCGTGATCGACGGCCAGACGCGCGAGACGACCGGCGACGAGGCGCTCAGGCGCCTGCCCGAGCTCCTCCGCCGACCCGACGCGAGTGTGTGGGTCGACCTGTCCGGTCCGTCCCGTGAGCAGGTCGAGCAGGTCGGAGCCGCTCTCGGGATCCATCCGCTGGTGGTCGAGGATGTCCTCGAGGGCAATCAGCGCGCGAAGATCGAGATCACCGACGGCATCGTCCACATCGTCCTGTTCTATCTCGACTACGACGCCGAGCTCACCGCGTCCGAGCTCGACATCGTCCTGGGGCTCGGCTACCTCTTCACCGCCCACGATTCGACGTGGGAGCCGCGGGCGACCCATCACCTGCGCTCCGGCGTCGGGCCGATCCTGCGCGAAGGGCCGGACCATCTCCTGTGGGCCCTCGCTGACGACGTGGTCGACGGGTACTTCCCGTTCGCGGATCGACTCGGCTTCGCGATCGACGAGATCCAGGACGAGGTCGTCCGGAGCGCGAAGCCGGAGACCCTCGAGGCGCTGTTCGCGTTGAAGCGCGAGCTCATCGAGGTCCGCCGTTCCATCAGTCCGGTCCGCGAGATCTTCAACCAGCTCACGAACCGCGACATGCCCCTCATCGACGCCGAGGAGATCGTCTACTTCCGCGACATCTACGACCACGTCATCCGATTGACCGACGAGCTCGACAACTACCGCGAGCTCGCGTCGGCGACGCTCGACGTCTACCTGACGACGATCAACAACAACCTCTCGTTGATCATGAAGCGCCTGACCGGTGTGACCGTCATCGTGGCTGGCGTCGGCGCGATCGCGGGCATCTTCGGCATGAGCGAGGCCGGGATGTCCCTCGCGGGCCAGCAACTGCCCGGGTTCTGGATCGTCACTGGCCTGACGATCGCCCTCGCCACCGGCGCCGCCGTCATCCTGCGCAGGATCGGCTGGATCTAGCCGTTCCAGCCCGGCGGCGTGCAGTCGGTCGAGGTGTCCTTCGGATGGGCCGCCTTGTGGTCGGCGGCCTCCTGTGAGAGCGGCTGGGCGACGACCTGGAGCTTCGGGAAGGTCTTGCCGCTGCCTTCGGAGGTCTGGAGCCACAGCTCCTCCGACGTCGCCTGGAACGGGTCTTCGAGAGCACCCTGGTACGACACGTGGCGCCGGACCTCGGTGATCTCGTAGAGGAACCGCTGGTCGTCGCTCGTCCAGACCTCGACCACCATCCCGAGCATCTTGTTCTTCACTCTTGACGCGGTCAGCAGGGGCAGGAACATCTTCGCCCGGGCGTGGCCGTACAGGTAGATCGCCTTGCCCTGGCCAGGCTGACCGAGCGGATCGGCCTGGAACCACTGGGCGGCGTCGCACAGGGGGTAGTCCCTGGCACCGCCCGGCGGCAGCACCGGCAGGTCGATCTTGAGGGCCGCGACCCGGACCCGCGTGGCCACCCGGTCGGCCGGGGCGCTCGGGGCGGCCGACGGTCCGACCGAGGCGAGCGGCGGAAGGGTGATCCGGGGCGCCGGCGTGACGATGACCGCGACGCTCGCGGCCGGGCTCCGGCTCGGCAGTGGCTCGGCGGCGACCGGCATCGTGTAGCTGAGCAGGCCCGCGGCCAGGAGCGTCACGCCGAGCGCGGTCAGGAGCGCGGGGACGAATCGGGTGCGCGCGCGCTCGGACAGGCCTGACATGGGACCGGCATCGTAGCAGTGGGTCCCCGGCACCGCCGCCGACCGCTCGTACTGGTACGCTCCCGCCCATGTGGCCCCGTCTGTCGATCGTCGCCGGCCTGCTGACCGGGATCGCCGCGGCGGCGATGGTCATCGGAGGGATCCTCTTCCTCGGTCCGGCGCCGGTGCCGGCCTTCAGCGCCCCGCCGGTCGCGGGCGTACCGAGCCCGAGTCCAAGCGCGTCGGCCGTGACGACCGCCTCGCCGACGGCCTCGTCCGGGGCCTCGCCGTCGGGCTCCGGGGCCCTCTTCCACATCGGCGAGCCGGCGCCACCGCTGGTCGTCCCGCAGGTCGGCGGCGGGACGATCGACCTCGCGAACCTCAAGGGGAAGCCGGTCTGGATCAACTTCATGGCGACGTGGTGTCCGCCCTGCCAGGACGAGTTCCCGTTGATGAACGGCTTCTCGGCCCGGTACGGCGACGACGGCCTGGTCATCCTCGCGATCGACGTCAAGGAGGACGAGGGCACGGTCGCCGCGTTCGCGAACGAGCTGAACGCCACGTTCCCGCTCGGCCTCGACACCGACGGGTCCGCGCAGGCCGCCTGGGACGCGCTGGCCCTCCCGGTCCACTTCTGGATCGACACCGACGGGATCATCCGCGACGGCGCACTCGGCGGGATCGGTCCCGACGTCATGGCCCGCGGCGTCGCCACGATCCTCCCCGGCGTCGAGGTCACGCCCTGAGCCAGCCGGCGACGCGAGCGAGCCGGGCCGCGAAGCCCACGATCGACGCCACGGACGCAACGAGCCACGACCCGTCGCGCCCGTCGACCGCGAGGCGTCCACGCCGGCCGACATCGCCGCCGCGCTCGACGGGCTCGTGTCGGCGCCGGCACCCCTGCTCGTCGTCGCGGATTTCGACGGCACGCTGGCGGCCGGCTCGCGCGACCCCGCGGCGGCGGCCATCGACCCGGGCGCCCGGCGCGCGCTCCGACGCCTGGCCGGGATCGCGGACGCCCGGCCCGGCCGCCTGCACGTGGCCGTCCTGACCGGGCGGACCGTCGCGGATGTCGCAGCGCGTGCCCGGATCGGCGGCATCGAGTATCTCGGCGACCACGGCCTGCAGTCGGCCTGGCTCGATCGGGGCCGCTCGGCGGACAGGATCGCGGCCACCGTCGAGCCCGGGTTCGAGGCCCACGGCGTCACGGCCGAGACGCTCGCCGCGGGTGTCGCCGACGAGCTCGGGCGGCCGTCGTGGCTGTTCGTCGAGCGCAAGGGCGCCTCGGTCGCGTTCCATGTCCGCCAGGCGGACGACATCCCGGCTGCCCGGGCGGCGGTGTTCGACGCGATCGCCGCGGTCGAGGCTCGGCTCGGTCTCGCCGACCACGGCCTGCGGCCGTACCGCGGCCGGTCCGTGGTGGACCTGCGGCCGGGTGACGCCGGTGGCAAGCGCGAGGCGGTCGAGCGCCTGATCGAACGCCACCGGCCGGGCGGGATCGTGTCGCTCGGCGACGACCTCAGCGACGCGGACGCCTTCGACGCGGTGCTGGCCGCCCGCGCCGCCGGCCTGACGCACGGGCTGACGATCGCGGTCCACGGGCGGCTCGCGGCACCCGAGGAGGTGCTGGCGCGGGCGGACCTGGTGGTCGCCTCGGCGCGCGACGTCGGACGGGTGCTGGGTGCGCTCGCCGGCCGGATCGCGCGCGAGCCGTCGGGACGCCGGACCGGGCCCCCGGGACGCGGACCCTTAGATCGGGAGCGTCGAGATCGCGTCGGCGGCCGACTCCACGAACCCGATGAAGATGTTCGGGAAGACCCCGAGCACGATCGTCAGCGCCGTGGCGGCGGCCAGACCGCCCCACACGAGCGCGCCGTGGCGCGGGGCCGGCGCATCGCTGGTCGGGTCGCGCGTGTACATGTAGACGATGACCCGCAGGTAGTAGAAGGCGGCCACGGCCGCGTTGAGCACCGCGATGACGGCCAGGAACGACACCGACCCACCGGCCTCGACGGCCGCGAGGATGACGTAGGCCTTGGCGAAGAAGCCGGCGGTCGGCGGGATGCCGGTCAGGGACAACAGGAACAGCGCCATCAGGATGCCGAGCAACGGCTCCTTGCGACCGAGCCCGGCGAACGTGTCGAGCTGCGAGGTGACACCCGTGCGTTTCTGGAGCGCGGCGACGACCGCGAACGCCCCGAGGTTCATGAACGTGTATGCGGCCCCGTAGTAGAGGAGCCCCTCGAGACCCTGGATCTCACCGGCGGCATAGGCAGCGAGGCCCGACGAGCATGTAGCCCGTGTGTGCGATCGAGCTGTAGCCCAGCATCCGCTTGACGTTGTCCTGGGTCAGCGCGACCAGGTTGCCGAGGGTCATCGTGAGCGTCGCGAGCACGATCACGACCGGCATCCACCACTCGGACAACGGCCCGAGCGCCTCCACGAACAGGCGCAGGATGAGCGCGAACGCGCCGATCTTGGGACCGACCGAGAGATAGCCGGTGACGGGCGTCGGGGAGCCCTGGTACGCGTCGGGCGTCCAGTAGTGGAACGGGACCGCCGCGATCTTGAAGGCGACACCGGTCGTCATGAAGGCGAGGCCCATCGCGAGCCCGGGCGAGAGCGGCGCAGCGCCGGCGACGATCGCCTCGAAGGCCGCGGCGACCTCGTCGACGCGGGTGGTCCCGGTCATGCCCCAGACGAAGGCCAGACCGAAGAGGAAGATCGCCGAGCTGAACGAGCCGAGCAGGAAGTACTTGATCGCGCCCTCGGTCGAGTACGCGTCGGTCTTGTGGAAGCCCGCGAGCAGGTACCCGGGCAGGACCATCAACTCGAGACCGAGGAACAGGAGCAGCAGGTCGGTGGCGCCGGCCAGGAGCATCGCGCCGGTCATCGCGAAGACCAGGACGATGGCGAACTCCGCGACGGGCAGCCCGCGCGGCACCAGGTAGTCCGGCGCGAACATGATCGTGAGGACGACGATCGAGATGAACAGGATGTCGAGGAAGCTCGTCAGCGCGTCGACCGTGTAGGCGCCGTTGAAGGCTGTCAGGTGTTGGTCGACGGCAGCCGCCGCGTCCGCGCCGGTCGCGAGGGTCACCGCGGTCGTGAGCGCCAGGCCGATGAACGCGGTCCCCACGGCGAGCCCGGTGTGGCCCGGCCGGATAAGGTCGACCACGAGGACCGCGACCGCGGTCAGGATCGCGAGGATGATGGGGGCGATCGCGACGACGTCCTGCCAGCTCAATGGGCGGCCCCGCCTTCAGCGGGAACGGGCAGCGTCGACTCGCCGCCACGGTTCAGCAACACATAGGCGACCCGCGCGATGATGCCGCCCGCCATCAGCAGGAGCACGCCGATGACGAGGGTCGGCGGGAACGCGATCGGCGCCCCGGCGCTCGCGGCCGTCATCGTGTCGGTCACGGTCGTGTCGACCAGGTCGAGGATCAGCCCCGGCTGGACCCCGAAGACGACCACCAGGGCCGCCAGCGGCGCGAGCGTCAGGATCTCGACCGGTGTCATGTCGGTCAGGTGATCGCCCACGCTCGAGAAGAAGTCGGACAGCTCGCCGAAGACGATCCGGCCGTACATGAAGAGCAGGTAGCCGGCCGCGAGGATCATGACGAACGTGGCGATCGCGGCCGCCCCCGGGCTCACCTCGAACGTCCCGACGAGGGTCAGGAACTCCCCGACGAACCCGGACAGGCCGGGCAGGCCGGCCGAGGCGAACACGAAGAACCCGAACACCGCGGCGTAGACCGGCATCCTCGCGGCGAGGCCGCCCATCTTGGCGATCGTCCGGTCGTGGGTTCGCTCGTAGATGACGCCGACGAGCAGGAAGAGGGCGCCCGTGATCAGGCCGTGGTTGATCATCTGGAGGATCGCGCCCTGGATCCCCTGCTGGGTGAAGACGAACACGCCCAGCGTCACGAAGCCCATGTGGCTGACCGAGGAGTAGGCCACGAGCCGTTTGAGGTCCGGCTGGACCATCGCGACGACGGCGCCGTAGATGATCGCGATCAGCGACAGCACGATGATGGCCGGGGCGAACGTCTGGGCGGCATCCGGGAAGAGCGGGACGGCGAAGCGGATGAAGCCGTAGGCGCCGAGCTTCAGCATGATCGCGGCCAGGATCACGGAGCCCGCGGTCGGGGCCTCGGTGTGGGCGTCCGGCAGCCACGTGTGGAACGGGAACATCGGGACCTTGATGGCGAAGGCGAGGAAGAAGGCGAGGAACGCGGCGACCTGCAGGCCGTCGGCGAAGCCAGCGCCCGGCGTCGTGGCAAAGGCCCGGAGCGTCTCGAAGTCGAAGGCCCCCACCCAGCTGCCCGTCGCCGCCTGGTACGCGAACGCCGTCGCGAGGATGGCCACGAGCATCAGCAGCGACCCGACGAGCGTGTAGAGGACGAACTTGATCGTGGCGTAGATCCGGTTCGCCCCGCCCCAGATCCCGATGATCAGGTACATCGGGACCAGCACGATCTCCCAGAAGATGTAGAAGAGGAACAGGTCGAGCGCGAGGAACACCCCGATCATGCCGACCTCGAGGACGAGGAAGGCGATCATGTACTCCTTGATCCGGGTCTGGATCGGGGCGAAGCTCGCCAGGATGCTGATCCAGCTCAGCGTCGTGGTCAGGACGACGAGCGCGATCGAGAGCCCGTCCGCGCCGAGCTTGTACTGGATGCCGAAGAACGGGATCCAGTCGATCGTCTCCTCGAACTCGAAGCCCTCGTTGCCGGGCAGGTAGGCCATGAGCAGGACGAGGGAGACGACCCACGCCAGCAGCGCGAACCCGAGCGCCACGGGCCGCGCTGCGCTCGTCGGCAGGATCGCGACCGCGACGGCGCCGACGAGCGGCAGGAACGTGACGATCGTGAGGATCGGGAGGCTGGCGAAGTCCATCAGCGACCCACCAGCACGAGGTACGAACCGGCCATGAAGATCAGGCCGATGGCGATCCCGAGCGCGTAGTTCTGGACGCGGCCGGTCTGGACGCGGCGGAGCCCGCGACCCGACGCGATGGTGCCGCGGCCGATGGCGTTGACGCTCCCGTCGACGATCTCGCGATCGAACCACCACATCGCGTTGGCCACCCGGCCGCCGATGACGATGAACAGCAGGTGGTTGAGGTCGTCGAACCACCACTTGTTGAGCGACGCCCGGTAGAGGAACGGGACCCTGGCCGCGAGCTCGCGAACGCGTTCCGGGCGCGGGGCCAGGTGCAGGCCCAGCAGTTCCGCACCGAACAGCCGCAAGGCGATCGCGATGCCAACGACCGCGACGGTCACGCTCGCGAGGATCAGGACGCCGTCGATGCCGAAGAGGGCGTACGCCTCCTCGTGATGGAGCATCTCGGTGGCCTCCGCGAACACGGGCTCGAGCCAGCCGTGGATCGTGCTCGCCCCGAGCGGCAGCCCGAGCGCCATCCCAAGGAAGACCGACGCGATGGCCAACAGGATCAGTGGGATCGTCATGACGGGCGGCGATTCGTGGATCTTGTCCCAGATGTCCTTCGGGCCACGGAACGCGCCCCAGAACGTCAGGCCCATCAACCGGAACATGTAGAACGCCGTCATCCCCGCGACGATGAAGCCGACCAGCCAGACCCAGGTGAACCCGAGCTTGAACGCTTCACCGAGGATCTCGTCCTTCGAGAAGAAGCCAGCCAGTGGCGGGATGCCCGCGATGGCCAGTGAACCGATGAGCATCGTCGCGTACGTGATCGGGATCTTCTTCGAGAGCCCGCCCATGCGGCGCATGTCCTGCTCCTCGTGGACGGCGTGGATGACCGACCCCGAGCCGAGGAACAGCAGGCCCTTGAAGAAGCCGTGGGTCATGAGGTGGAAGATCGCCGCGGTGAACGCCCCGACCCCGAGCGCCGCGAACATGTAGCCGAGCTGGGACAGCGTCGAGTACGCGAGGACGCGCTTGATGTCGGTCTGGGTCATCGCGATCGAGGCCGCGAGGATGGCCGTGAAGATGCCGATGCCCGCCACGACGATCATGGCGTCCGGCGACGCCGCGAAGAGCGGGTTCGCGCGGGCGACGAGATAGACGCCGGCGTTGACCATCGTGGCCGCATGGATCAGGGCCGACACCGGGGTGGGGCCCTCCATCGCGTCCGGCAGCCAGACGTGGAGCGGGAACTGCGCGCTCTTGCCCATGGCGCCGGCGAAGATCAGCAGGGCGACGACCGGGATCGGGATCGCGAACGCCACCAGCGTCGGGCTGAGCATGACCTCGATCGACTCGCGGATGTTCAGGGTCCCGGTGTTCACGAAGATGGCCATGATCCCGAGCGCGAACCCGACGTCGCCGACGCGGTTGACGATGAACGCCTTCTTCGCCGCGAGCGCCGCCGAGCGCTTGCGGAACCAGAAGCCGATGAGCAGGTAGCTCGAGAGCCCGACCAGCTCCCAGGCGACGAACACGACCAGCCACGAGTCGGCGAGGACCAGCAGCAGCATGCTGAACATGAAGAGGTTGAGGTACGCGAAGAACCGCCAGTAGCCCGGGTCGTGGCTCATGTAGCCGATCGAGTAGATGTGGACGAGCAGGCCGATCGTGGTGACGACGATCAGCAGACAGGCCGTCAGCTGGTCGACGACGAAGCCGACGTCCACGACGAACGACCCGGCCGGGATCCACTCGAAGTACGTGACCTCGTAGCCGTGCTCCCCGAACGGCTCGGCGCCAGTCAGGGCGCCGTACGCGGCGGCCATCGCGATCACCCACGCGGCCGCCACCGCGAGGACCGGGATCCAGTGCGCCTGCTTGCCGAGCCGACGCCCGATGAGCGCGGTGATGGCGAAGCCCGCGATGGGCAGGAGGACGATCAGGGGCAGGAGCGACGCCGCGTTCACTGCCGCATCACGTCGTACTCGTCGACGAGCGGCGTCTTCTTGTTGCGGTAGATGGCGATGACGATGGCCAGGCCGACCGTGGCTTCACCGGCCGCGACGGCCATGACCATCAACGCGATGACCGAGGCCTGCGCCCCGAGCGCGGGGATGAAGGCCCCGAATGCGACGATCGAGAGGTTGACCGCGTTGAGCATCAGCTCGATCGACATCAGCATGCTGATCGCGTTGCGTCGCGCGAGGAACCCGAAGGACCCGATCGCGAACAGGATCCCGGCCAGGACGAGATAGGCGTCGAGGGAATCGCTCACGACGGCCCGCCCGGCTCGCGCTTCGCGAGGAAGACGCCGCCGACCACGGCGGCCAGCAGCAGGACGCTGACGATCTCGAAGGGCAGGACGAAGTCGCTGAACAGCAGGCGCGAGAGCGCGTCGGTGCCCTGATGGATCCGATGGCCGACCTCACCCCAGTCGGTGGCGTTCACCGCGAGCGCGATGAGGACCGCGATGACCACCGAGGCGATCGCGGCCGGCCCGGCCTGCGTCTGGAAGACCAGCCGGCTCGGGGCGTCCTTGGTCTGGGTCAGCATGATCGCGAACAGGATCAGCACGCTGATGGCCCCGATGTAGACGATGACCTGCGCGGCCCCGAGGAGCGGCGACCCGATGAGCACGTAGATGCCGGCCAGTGCCCCGAAGCAGACGATCATCGCGAGCCCGCAGCGGATGATGTCGCGCATCGTCACGACCAGGAGGCCGCTGATGAGCATCAGCGCGGCGAGGACGAAGAACAGGGCATCGCCCCAGTCCTGGCCGAGGAACACGATCATCACGCCGGCGAAGCCGAGCACCGCGCCAACGACCATAGCCGCGAGGACGATGGGGATGAGCGTCTTCAGCACGACCCGCTACTCGTGGCCGCCGGGGCCGAGGGCCGGGCCGGCGCCATGGCCTCCCGCGCCATGGCCGTTGCCGTGGTCATGGCCGTTGCCGTGGGCATGCCCATTGCCGGCCCCCGCCGGGATCCCGGCGACGGTGGCGGGCAGGACCGGCAGCATGCGAGCCGGGTCGAAGACCCGGCCTTCGGCGGCAGCCGCGGTCGCCCAGTCGCGCTCCCGTTGGACATAGGTGACCTCGGTCTCGCGCGCGATCGCGGCCAGTGAGATGAGGTCGATCATCGGTTCGGCGCGGCTGGTGTGGGCGAGCTCCATGTCGCCGCCGTCGCGCAACGCGTCGTACGGGCAGGCATCGACGCAGATCCCGCACAGGATGCAGCGGCTCTCATCGACCTCGTACTTCTCGAGGACGCGCGGCTTCGGCATGAGCGCGCCGGTCGGGCACGTCTCCGCGCACCGGCCGCAGGACACGCACGGGGTGTCGTTGAGGCTCATGTCGAGCGGCGTCGTGACGAGCGTGTCGAAGCCGATCCGCATGAAGTCGTAGCAGGCCGCGCCGACGACCTCGGAACAGACTTGGGCACAGCGGCCGCAATCGATGCAGCGCGACGGCTCGCGCAGGATGAAGGCGTGCGAGTCGTCGCGGATGTAGTCGTGGTTGCTGCCGGTGAAGCGGTTCTCGGTCACGCTCCGGTAGCCGGCTCCCGAGTGGTATTGCGGCTCGAGGGTCTTGAGTGTCGTGCTGTATTCGATGCCGAGGCGGCGCAGGTCGCAGAAGCCGATCGCCTCGCACGTGCACTGGAGGCAGCGTGTCGACTCGGCCACTGCGTCCTCGCGCGTGTACGGCAGCTCGTATTCGATGTAGCTGTGGTTGCGCTCCTCGGCCTCGAGGGCCGTCATGCGGTAGCGCGGCTCCTTGACCTCGCCGGTGAACGGCACGATGGAGAGGAACTCGGGCTGCGGCTCCGCGAGCGTCTGGCGGGTGCGGATCGCGGCGAGATCCTGGCCCTGGAGGAAGGCGTCCACCGCGTAGGCCGCCCGGCGTCCCTCGGCGACGGCCTCCACGACGGTGGCAGCGCCGATCCGGACGTCGCCGGTCCCGAAGACCCCCGGCCGGCCGGTCGCGAATGTCACGGAGTCGGCCTTGAGGCGGCGCTGCTTGGTGGCCTCGACCCCGTCCGACCCCGCGCCGAGCCAGCTCAGGTCCGGCCCCTGGCCGATCGCGAGCAGCACGCGGTCGCACGGGACGATGAACTCGGTCCCTGATGCCGGCTCCGGGCGGCGCCGACCGGACGCATCGGGCTCGCCGAGCTGCATCCGGATGAACTCGACACCCGTGACCTTGCCGGCCTTGTCGGTGACGACCCGGGTCGGCCCGGCCTGGAAGATCGCGGTGACCCCTTCCTCGATCGCCTCGTGGACCTCGTTGGATGCCGGCATGTCCTTCATGTCGCGCCGGTAGACGAGCGTGACGTCCTTCGCGCCCTGGCGGACCGAGGTGCGGCTGCAGTCCATCGAGGTGAACCCGCCACCGATGACGACCACCCGCTTGCCGGCGTGGTCCGGGTACGGCAGGCCGAGGGTCGCGGTGCGCAGGTACTCGAGCCCGTCGATGACCTCGGCGGCATCCTCGCCCGGGATCCCGAGCTTGTTCGTGTCGTAGCAGCCGATCGCCACGACCACCGCGTCGAAGCCCTGGTTCGTCAGGTCATCGAGCGTGAAGTCCGTGCCGAGACCCGCGTTGCAGACGATCTTGCCGCCCAGCCTCGTGACCGATTCGTACTCGGCTTCGAGGACCTCGACCTTCGGCAGGCGGTACTGCGGGATGCCGTAGCGGAGCATCCCGCCCGGCGCCGGATCGCGCTCGAAGACCGTGACGTCGTGGCCGGCGATGAGGAGGTAGTACGCGGCGGCCATGCCGGCCGGGCCCGAGCCGATGACGGCGGCCCGCCGGCCGGACGTCGCCTTGTGCTCGAACGGCAGCGGCGGGTCCACCCCTTCGTCGAGCATCGCCTTGAGCACCTGGTCGCCGGCATAGCGGTGGCTGTCGCGGATGGCGATGGCCTCGTCGACCTCGTCCCGCCGGCAGTGCTCCTCGCACGGCGCCGGGCACACCCGCCCGAGCACGGACGGGAACGGGATCGTGCGCTTGAAGATCCGCGTGCTCTCGCGCCAGTTCGCTTCGGCGTTGGCCTTGAGGAAGCCCGGGATGTCGATGTGGCTCGGGCACTTGTTCTGGCACGGCGGCAGGCAGTAGGCGTTGTGGTCGCTGAAGATGAGCTCGAGGTTCGTCCGTCGGAGCCGGCGGACCTCCTCGGTCTGGGTCTGGACCTTCATGCCGGGCTCGCACGTGCGGGAGCAGCTGATCGGCGGGAATTCCTCGCCCTCGACGTCGACGACGCACATCCGGCACGCCCCGAAGCCCGGCAGCTTGGGCTCGTAGCAGAGCGTCGGGATCTCGATGCCGTTGTCGCGACAGACCTCGAGGATCGTCTGCCCGGCGAAGCCCTCGACGACCCGGCCGTCGACCTCGATCCGGATGCGCGGCGACGTCTGGGGACGCTGCGGCGAGCGCGTGTCGAGCAGGCGCTCGGCGAGCGAATCCGTCTCGGTCGTCTGGGTGGCTGTCGGGGCGCGTCAACAGGTCGGCCATGGGTCGCCTTATCGGCCCGTTCCGACCGCCACCGCGATCGGGTGGCAGACGCCGGCGGGGCAGGAGCTGTGCAGGAGGTGCTCGTCCAGTTCCGACCGGAAGTATCGCATCACGCTCGTCAGCGGAAAGGTCGTCAGGCGCTCGTGGTCGCACAGCGCCGAGCCGACGATGTCGGCGGAGAGATCGGTCAGCAGCTCGACATCGGTGGGCCGCGGGCGTCCGTCCACGGCGCGGTCGGCGATCTCCACGAGCCGTCGCGTGCCGATCCGGCACGGGATGGTCTTGCCGCAGGCCTCGCTCGCACAGAACCCGGTGAGCAGGCGCGCCAGGTCGACGACGCATGCCCGATCGTCGGCGACCACCACGGAGCCCGATCCGATGTGGGCGCCCGCAGCACGGAGCGGCTCGTAGTCGTACGCGGTGTCCAGCGCCGCGTCGGGGAGGAGCCCGCCCGACGGCCCACCGACCAGGACCGCCTTGATCGACCGGCCGGCCGGCAGGGCGCCACCGAGCGCAACGACCTTGCGCAGGGGGGTGCCCAGCGGAACCTCCGCGATCCCGTCGCCGGCGGGCGTGCGGACCTGGACCAGCACGGTCCCTGGGCTCGTCTTCGAGCCGGTCTTCGCGAAGGCGTCCGCACCGTTGCGGAGGATCCAGCCGACCGCGGCCAGGGTCTGGACGTTGTGGACGACGGTCGGGGCGCCGAACAGGCCGCGCTCGGCGGGGTGGGGCGGCCGCTGTTCGGGTTGGCCGCGCTTGCCCTCGAGGGCCTTCAGCAGGACGGTCTCCTCGCCCAGCATGTAGGCGCCCTGGACCGGTCGCACGGTCACGGTCAGGTCGGTCCGCGGCCCGAAGGCATCCGGGCCGACATACCCGGCTTCCTCGGCGGCGCCGATCGCGGCCTCGAGCCGGCGGATCGCCTCGGTGTCCTCGGCACGCACCGCGATGATGGCCTCGGCCGCCCCGATGGCGAACGCGACGATCGCCACGCCCTCGATGATCGCGAACGGGTCCCGCTCGAGCAGGTACCGGTCCGTCCGGGATGCCGGATCTGCGCCGTAGCCGTTCGCGACGACGAACCGCCGCGGGACGTCGCTCGCGGCCGCGGTCCGCCACTTCTCGGCCGCGAGATAGCCAGCCCCGCCTCGCCCGCGCAGGCCCGACGCCGCGATCGCCGCGATGGTCGCGGCCGGCCCGAGATCGCGGACGGCCGTTGTCAGTCCGGTGAATGCGCCGGCCCGGACGGCCGCGTCGAGGTCGGTCGGGTCGCCGGCGTCCGCACGCTCCAACAGGATCGTCGGCCACGCGGCCGGGGTCTTGAGGCGGTCGACCACGGTCAGTTGCTCGCCGTCGAGCGCCGGCCTCGGCCCGTGCCACCCGGTGGTCGGCCGAGGGCGTTCGCCAGGGCGGCCACGTAGTCGGCCTCGGGCGGCCGATGGGCGGTGACCGCGGCCGCCTGCTCGATCGCGGCCGGTGGCTCGAAACGCAGGTGCCCGTAGTAGCTGGCGGTCCCGTAGATCATCGCGTACCAGGCGCCGGTGAGGTGGCTGATGCGCTTGAGCGCGGCCACGGGCAGATAGCCGTACGCGGCCTGGGTCGCCTCGAGGATCGAGAGCATCCGGGCGGGATCGTGGTCGTGCTCCTCGAGGATCGCATCGACGGCCGAGAGGTCGACCGGCGCGAACGGCACGTACGCCGGATCCGGCACGGGCCGCCCGGATCGGCGCAGGGCCGATTCCTCACGCCGCTCGCCGTACGTCTCGGATGCGCCCCAGTGGACGTGATAACGGCCGCGCGTGTCGATGCCGCCCATGTCGATGCACTCGATCGGGCAGGCCTGCGCGCACTGGAAGCACGTCTCGCACTTGAGGGTGCCCCACTCGTCGTAGAGGAGCTGGAGGCGGCCCCGGAACTTGTGCGGGACGTCGAGGCGCACCTCCGGGTACATGACCGTCACCTTCGGTTCGAAGAACCGGCGCAGGGTCAGGCTCATGCCCTTGACGATGCCGAGGCCTGGGACGAGGCCGGACAGGAAGCTCATGCGCCCGGCCGCAGGCTCTCGACCACGACGATGGCCGTGGCGGTCACGAACAGGTTCAGCAACGAGACCGGGAGCAGCCACTTCCAGGCGAAGTCCATGAGCTGGTCGATGCGGACACGCGGCAGGGTCCCGCGCATCCACACGAAGGTGAACACGAGCACGTAGGTCTTCCCCATGAACCAGATGACGCCGGCGACCCACTCGAGCCCGATGTAGGCCCAGGCGCCGATGACCGCCATGATGAACAGGTTGGCGAGCACGAACCCGAGGATCAGGGCCTGCCAGCCTTTGATGGCCGAGCTGGCGATCCAGATCGGGGCCGCGAAGGCGAGCGTCAGGACCAACGGCACGATCGCCACGAGGAGCAGCAGGCCGATCCCGAGCGACCCGGGATCGAACCCGACCGTCACCGGCCACGGCCAGGGGAAGGGCGCGTTCCAGCCGCCGAGGAAGAGCGTGACGAAGAGCGCCGAGACGATGAACACGTTCACGTACTCGGCGAAGAAGAAGAACCCGAAGCGCATCCCCGAGTACTCGGTCGCGAAGCCGGCGACGATCTCCGAGTCCGCCTCGGTCAGGTCGAACGGCGTCCGGTTGGCCTCGGCGGTCGCGGCGATGAAGAAGATCAGCGCCCCGAGCGGTTGCTGGAAGAGGTACCAGTCGGTGAACCAGCCGGACTGGTTCAGGACGATCTGGTTGAGGCTCAGCGTGCCGGCCAGCAGGACCAGCCCGACGACCGAGAGTGTCAACGGGATCTCGTAGGAGACGACCTGGGCCGCCGCCCGGAGGCCGCCCAGCAGCGAGTACTTGTTGTAGCTGGACCAGCCGGCCATCAGCAGCCCGACGACCGACAGGCCGCCGATCGCGAAGAAGTACAGCAGGCCGAGGTTTAGGTCCTGCGCGAAGAGCCCGGGTGCGAACGGGATGACCAGCAGGCTCATGACGCTGGCGAGGTAGACGACGACCGGCGCCCACGTGAAGACGATCGGATCGGCCCCGGTCGGGGTGAAGTCCTCCTTCATCAGGACCTTGAGGCCGTGCACCACGGACAGCAGCGACCCGAACGGCCCCACCCGATCGGGCCCGATGCGAAGGTTCATCAGCGCGATGACCTTCATCTCCATGTAGATGATCAGGAACGCGGTCGGGATGGTGATCAGCAGGATCACCGTCGCGGCCACGACGAACCGGACGATCGGCAGGTTGTCGGCGAGGATGTCGACCACCGGACCACCGAGGATCGCGATGAACGCGACGAGCCCGACGGTGGCCACGATCAGCACCGGCACCGCGGTGAAGATGAGCTTCCCCGGCAGCGTCAGCCGCCCCCAGCTCTTGGCGATGACGGTCATGTGGCGGACACCCCGGCGCGCCTTGGGGCGGCCGATCCCCGCGTTGTCGCCTGCGCGCGCTCACTCACGCACCTTGGGGTGCGTTCGCTCACGTGCTCGGCTCCGCCTTGGGCTCGACTCGCCCGAAGGCGCGCAGAGCAGTAGGGCATCTCGGTCACTTGTCGACTCCACCCATGATGGGATCCAAGCTCGCCATCACGGCCATCGTGTCCGCCACGAGGTGCCCCGGGACCATGGTGCCGACCGCCTGGAGGTGGATGAACGACGGGTCGTGGATGCGCATCCGGAAGGGCTGGTCGGTGCCATCGCTCACGACGTAGGCCGCGTACTGGCCGCGCGGGCCCTCGACGGCGGCGTACGCCCGGCCGGGTCGCGGTCGCAGGAGTCGCGGCAGCTTGGCCATGATCGGCCCGTCGGGCATCTGGTGCAGGCACTGGTCGATGATCCGCAGGCTCTGCTTGATCTCGTCCATCCGGAGCAGGTAGCGGGCCAGGCAATCGCCCTCGGTCCGCGTCGGGATGTCGAACTCGAGCTCGGGGAAGACGCTGTACGGATGCGCCCGGCGGACGTCGAAGGGCACGCCCGTCGCCCGCAGGTTCGGGCCGGTCATGACCATCCGCAGCGCGGTCGGCGAATCGATGGTCCCGAGCCCGCGCATCCGCCGGACGAAGATCTCGTTCTCGTTGAGGAGCGCATTCCCCGCGTCGATCTGCTCGGTCGCGTGGCTCATCCAGTCGCCGAGACGGCTCAGGAACTCGTGGTTCAGGTCGCCGTTGACGCCACCGATGCGCATGTAGTTGAAGAGCATCCGCTGGCCCGTCAGCGACGCGAGCATGTCCACGATCTCGTCGCGCTCGATGAACGACCACAGGATCGGCGTCAGGCCGCCCAGGTCGAGCGCCATCCAGCCGAGGAACAGCGCGTGGCTGGCGATCCGGTTGAGCTCCGTGGAGAGGACGCGGATGTACTCCGCGCGGCGCGGGACCTGGACGTCGAGGAGCTTCTCGAAGGCCAGCACGCCGGGCCACTCGCAGTACAGCGAGCTGACGTACTCGAGGGGATCGAGATAGCAGATGGCCTGGTGGTAGTCGGCGTTCTCGCACAGCTTCTCGACGCCGCGATGGAGGTAGCCAAGGACCGGGTCGAGATCGACGACCTTCTCGCCGTCGAGCTTGAGCACGACCCGCAGGACGCCGTGGGTCGATGGGTGCTGCGGCCCCATGTTGATGAGCATCTCGCCGTCGCCGAGGGTGTAGAACTCGGCCTCGCGCTCGGTGCGCGGCGGGTACGGCGGCACCGGCTCGAAGACGCCCAGGTCGCGGTCGAGGGTGACTCGCGGGTCGTCGGAGGGCGGCCGGTCGGTGGTCGTCGTCATGGTCGAGGGTCCTCGGTCAGCTCGATCCCCGGCGGATCAGCGCCGTGGTCGCGACAGCGGGTGGGGTATGCGTCCGCTCCATCGGGCGGACGCCGCCCCCGGGCGATCGGGCGGCGTCATCGGGCAGGTAGAAGTCCTTGCGCAGCGGGAAGCTCTGGTAATCGGGCGGCATGTAGATCCGGCGCAGGTCGCGGTTGCCCTCGAACGTGATCCCGAACATGTCGTAGGCCTCGCGCTCCATCCATTCGGCCCCCTTCCACAGGAAGGTCGCGGAGGGGACGCGCGGGTCCTCGCGCGACAGGCCGTCGGCGATGACCCGGAGCCAGTCGGGCGTGGTCTCGCTCCAGAGGTGGTAGACGACCTGCATCACCTCGCCCGTGTCGACGCCCGCGAGGTCGGCGAGGAACTCGAAATGGAACGCCGGCTCGTCATGGAGCGCGGTCAGGACCGGCACGACGTCGCCGGGTCCGATCCGGATCTCCGTCTCGTCGTGGCGCTGGCGGACGGGGCCCGTCAACTGGTCGGCGAACCTCGCCTCCAGGCGCTCCTTGAACCGGCGATCCACGATCAGACGTCCTGCGGCACGGTCGGGCCGATCGCCCGATCGGGCCAGTGTCCGCGCCGATCCTTGACGAGCTGCTGGAGCTTCATCATCCCGTAGATGAGGCCCTCCGGCCGTGGCGGACAGCCCGGGATGTAGACGTCGACCGGCATGACGCGGTCGATCCCCTCCACCGTCGAGTAGCTCCGCTTGTAGCGGCCACCCGAGCATGTGCAGTCGCCCATCGCGACGCACCACTTGGGTTCGGGCATCTGCTCCCACAGCCGGACGAGCGGCCCGGCCATCTTCGTCGTGAGCGTGCCCGCGACGATGAGCACGTCGGCCTGGCGGGGGCTGGCCCGGAACGGGAACATGCCCCAGCGGTCCATGTCGTTCTTTGACGTCGCCGCGGACATCATCTCGATGGCGCAGCAGGCCAGCCCGGACAGCAACGGCCACAGGCTGTTCATCCGGATCAGGTCCAGGACGTAGTCGGCCTTGGTCGGGATGACCTCGAGGAACCCGCCCCAGCGCGCGTCGTCGCGCCGCCCGAGGCCGCTGGCCTCGAACTCGCGCAGGTGCGTGATGTCGCTCTCCCGACCGCCGTCGTAGGCGCTCGGGTCCCCTGCCTGCCAGAGCGTGTTCGGGACGACGATCGGCGCCAGGACGTCGCGGTCGCGCTCGGCCGGCGTCAGCGCGGTGCTGGTGTCCTCGGGCTGCGTGCCGCCCCGCTTGCGCGTGCCGGCGTCCGGTGTCAGCGCCATGTCAGCGCTCCCTTCCGCCATGCGTAGGCGAGGCCCAGCAGCAGGATCGCGACGAAGATGAACATGCTCACGAGCCCACCGAGGAGGAGGTCGCGGAACACGATCGCCCAGAGGTAGATGAACACCACCTCGATGTCGAAGGCGACGAAGAGCAGCGCGTAGATGTAGAACGACAGGCCGAAGCGACCGTGGGTGTCGCCGTACGTGTCGATGCCCGATTCGTAGGGCAGGCCCTTGTGGACGTCGCCACGGTTGCGATGGGAGATCAGCCACGCGGCGCCGAACGTCACGAACACGAACGACACGCCCGCGAAGGCGAAGCCCACGACGTACCAGATGCCGGTCAACCGAACTCCCTTCAAGCGACGTTCGGGGCGGCCGTCGTCGCTGGTGGAGGACCCCTAGGCGAGCGGGCAGGCGCACCCACAAGAGGCGCACCGGCGCCCACGTCATTCTACCAGCGGAAGCCGTGTGGAAGCGGCCGGCGGGTGGGGGTCGGGGAGGTGTCGGCGGGGGCCCGCGGACGGCCCCTGGTGGCCGTGAAGGACGCGTCGGGGAGCGGCGCGCGCCGAGCGCGCGTGCAGGTTCGCGCGCCGCTCCCCGTCAGGTCGTGCCCGACCATCGCGAAGCGTGCGCGCCAGCGTGGACGGGCGGCAATAGGTACATCGCCCTAGTCCGGTGTGGTCGTCGGCGACGATGCCGCCGGCGTTCCCGACGAGGAGCGGCGCGGTCGTTCCGGCAGGCGGTAGGCGAATGCGGCCAGCGGCGGACCGGCGGGCCAGTCGCGCCCGAACGCCATGACCCGGAACCGACCCATCGCGGCCGGATCCAGCAGGCGCATCAGCGCCGAGCGGACCTCGAGGTACGCCTCCAGCGACGTCGCGGGGTCCGACTGGATGGCTCGCAGGAGCTCGTCGGTGCCGGCCCCGACGAGGAACTCCGCCTGCGTCAGCGTGGCGAGGTGCTCGAGGCCCGCGACGGCCGCCGCCCGTTCCACCGCGCTCACGTCGACATGGGCGGTGAGGTCCTGGCGGCCGACGTGCCGGTACGGGTCGTCGTGGACACGATGGCGGACGTACGCCCGGAGCGTGCCGTCCCGCCGCCGAACGGGGTCGTAGAGCTCGGTCGCCACCGCGCCGTAGTCGATCAGGAGGAGCAGCCCCTGGGCCAGGCCCGCGGCAGCATCCGCGATCCAGCCATCGAGCGCGAGGCAGATCTCCGCCGTCTGGCCGTCGACGAGCTCGATGGCTTCATCGGCGAGTCGCTCGGCGAGGGCCGGGGTCGTCGCCTCGATCTCGACCTCGACGAGCCGATCGCCCTCGACGCCGACGGCGATCTCGACGAGAGCGCCGTCTCGCCGGCGAACACGATGGACCGGCAGCGCGTCGAGCACCTCGTTCCCGAGGATGACGCCGACGACCGGCTGGCCGACGTGCTCCGGCCCGACCAGCGTGCCCGCCCACCCGGCCTCGGCGAGCCGCGAGGCGATCGCCTCGACCCGGCGGGGTTCGACCTCGATCGGGTCGTAGGCGATCGCCCGTTCGAGCCCCGACCCGTCGCGTCGGAGGCCATCGAGGATGGCGAGCGCGAGGGTCCCGTCACCGGCGCCGTGCTCGCGCACCACGAACCGCGCCGGCTCGCCGAGGCGGCGCCAGGTCTCGTCGAGGACGCGGGCGACGGCCCGGCCGAAGATCGGGTGCGCCTCGGGCGCGGTCAGGAAGTCGCCGGTCCGGCCCGCCCGCGCGTCGGGCCCGCGGTAGTAGCCGCCCGCCGGGTCGTACAGGGCGAGGTCCATGAATCGGACGAAGGGCATCGGGCCGCCCTCCCGGATCTCGTCGCGGATCCGGGCGACGAGCTCCTCGTCCTCGCCGACCGCCTCGAGATCGGGCGCCGGGTCGCGGCGCAGGCCGGGGGTCAGCTCCATGCCGCGTCCGCGTCCCCGCGGGTTCGCTGTCCTCGCCCGACCACGAGCCGGACGCCCGGCCCGACCAGGGTGTGGCCGCCGAGCAGGACCGGGATCGGGGCCGCCGCAGCCGACGCGGTGAGGGCCCGCAGCCACGGATCGGCGATGCGGTCGGCGAGCAGGAGGTCCGAAGCGAATCGATCCTCCGGCCGCGGCCAGGCCGCCTCCTCGGCACCGAGCCGGTGGGCCAGCAGCACCCGCGTGTCGATGAGGGCCGCCTCACCGAGGCGGGCAAGATGGTCGCCGAGCGAGGCCGGCCCGTCGCGCTCGAGGAGCGTCCCGAGGACCGACGCGGCCGGGCGCTGGCCGGGCACGCGCGTCCGCATCCCACGCTCCTCGATGAGGGCACGCGTGCGCGAGGCTGTGCGGCGTTCCAGCCATCGGATCGTGGCGGCCGACGTCCGCCCGGCGACGATCAGTTCGGCCAGCGGATCCGCGACGACGCGGCGGATCGCCGCCACGCGCTCCGAGACGGGACCCATGTCGATGGTGTCGGCCTCGGCCGCGGCGACCGCCTCGGCCCCGCCGCCGCCGGCCAGGACGACGTCGAGGGGGCCATCGATGTCCACCGCGAGCCGCCACCGCCGGCGAAGGTCGCCGACCGCGTACCCAGCGACCTCGTCGAGCCACCGGGGCAGGGCGTTGTCGCCGGCGAGGTCCGGGACGTCCGCGAGCGTCTCGTCCGCGCGGGCGATGGCCACGACGTCGGCCGAGTAGCGGTTGTTGGCCAGCGCCCGGCGATCCTCGGACGCGGCCACGGCCACGAACTCGCGGCGGTCCGCGGCCGTGGCCAGCGGGATCGCGCCCGACCCGAGGACCACGAGGCCGGCCGGGCGATCGGCACGGACCAGGTCGCGGAGACGCTGTCCGAACGGTGTATGGTCGGGCGGCCCCGCGATGACCCGGACATCGTCCGATCCGGCGGCCTCGAACCCGACCCGGTGGCGCTCGGCGACGCCCGCCCGCGCGGCGGCGACCCAGCGCTCGATGGGACCCGCGGCCGGCCCCGGATCCGGGTGCAGGATTCGGACGGCGACCGGGCGCATGAGCGCGAGTCTAGCCGTCGCCGACGGAGGAGCCGTGACCGAGCCCCGCGACCGCCGCGTCCGCGCCTACATCGGCCTCGGCGCGAACGTCGGCGATGCCCAGGCCACCCTCGAACGCGCCGTGGGGTCGCTGGCCGCCCTGTCCGGGGCACGGCTGCGGGGCGTCTCGCGGCTCTACGCGACGGCACCGGTCGGCGTCACGGACCAGCCCGACTTCCGCAATGCGGTCGTCGCCCTCGACGTCCCGGCGGGCCCCGATCCGGCGACGGGCGCGACGGACCTCCTCGCCTCGCTCAAGGGCCTCGAGCGCACATTCGGTCGACAGCTTCGCGAGCGCTGGGGTCCGCGCGAGCTCGACCTCGACCTGCTCGTCTTCGGCCGGGCGCGACTCGCCATCGAACGACCGCCCGAGGCCCGTTCCATCGACGCCGAGGCCGACCCGGCCAAGGCCGCGAAGCTGCTCGAGGTGCCGCATCCCGAGGCCCGGCGGCGCCTGTTCGTCCTGACGCCCCTGGCCGACCTCGCGCCGGGCCTGCGTCCCCCCGGCTGGGGCGAGACGGTCGAGATGGCGAGGCGCCGGCAGGCCGCGATCGAGGGTCCGGACGCCGCTCGCCCCGTGGGGGTCTGGGATGCACCGAGCGGGCGCTGGCGGGCGGGTCAGCCCAGGTAGCGGGTCGGCAGCTCGGTCTCGATCGCGGCTCCGTCCGGACCCCGCTCCACGCGATAGCCGCGCGCCATCGGTCGCGAGGCCACCACTTCCTCGAGGATGCCGTCGCGGAAGAGCAGGGCCGCCCCGTCGTCGGCGGCGTGGCCCGCCGGGAGCCGGCCCTCCCCGACCAGTCGCTGGTAGAGCGGACGGCGCTGCGGTTCGGCGTCGTAGTGCGGACAGTGGCTGCCCGACACGAAGCCCAGACCGCCGTGGAGCGGGGCCAGCGTCGGGCCGTAGGAGTCGGTGGTGCCTGCCTCGAACCAGCACAACGACCCGGCCGACAGGCCGGCCATCACGACGCCCGCCTCCCAGGCGGTTCGCAGCGCCCGGTCGACGCCGTGGACCCGCCAGACCGCAAGCATGTTCTCGGTGTTGCCGCCGCCGACGTAGATCACGTCCTGGTCGAGGAGGAACTGGTCGATGTCCTCGACGGTCCGATCGAACAGCGCCAGGTGGCTCGCCTGGCTCCGGTCCTCGAACGCCGCGTAGAAGTTCGCGACGTAGGCCTCCGCGTCCCCGCTCGCGGTCGGCAGGAAGCACACGCGCGGCCGGTCGCGGCCACGCGGTCCGGCGCGCGAGGTCGAGGATCGCGTCGTCGAGGAGCGGGTTGTCCGGTTCCGTCGAGAACCCGCCACCGCCCATCGCCACGACCCACCGGGGTTCGCCCATGGCCCCGATGCTACCCTCCACGTCTGCCCACCGCCCGCCACCGGAGACCGCCCGCGATGACCACGATCGGCTACGCCGCGATGCTCGAGCAGTTCCACCCGACCGACCTGCTCGACTGGTGCGCCCAGGCCGAAGGCGCCGGCTTCACGGCCGGGTTCATGGTCAGCGAGCACTTCCATCCGTGGACGCCCGCAGCAGGGCCAGAGCGCGTTCGCGTGGTCGTTCATGGGCGCCCTCGGGACGCGGACGATCGCTCCCGTTCGGGACCGCCGTCACGTGCCCGGGCTTCCGCTATCACCCGGCGGTCATCGCCCATGCCGCGGCGACGCTGGGCGCGATGTTCCCGGGCCGGTTCTGGCTGGGCCTGGGGGCGGGCGAGGCGCTCAACGAGCACGTCGTCGGCGGCGAGTGGCCGGAGGTCGGCATCCGCAGCGCGATGATGTTCGAGTCCATCGAGATCATCAACAAGCTGTTCACGGGCAAGGTCGTCAAGCACAAGGGCGAGCACTTCACGCTCGAGAGCGCCAAGCTCTACACGATCCCGCCCGAGGACCAGCGGGTCCCGGTCTACGTCGCCACGGCCGGACCGGTCAACGCCAAGAAGACCGGCAAGTTCGCCGACGGGATCATCACGGTCGGGGCCGCCGACGAGAAGATCGGCATGCTCTGGGACAAGTTCGAGGAAGGGCGCCAAGGAGGCCGGCAAGGACGCCGACCGACGTCACCGAAGCTGCTCCAGATCCACGTCTCCTGGGCGCCGACCGACGAGGAGGCGATCGAGAACGCGGTCCGCGAGTGGCCGAACGGCGGCATGCCCTTCCCCAAGCAGGACATCAAGAACCCCGAGGACTTCGCGGCGATGGCGAAGATGGTCACGCCCGAGCGACTTCACGAACCGGGTGCTGATGACGAGCGACCTCGAGGCGCACACGAAGCACATCCAGCACTACGTGGACATGGGCTTCGACGAGGTCCACCTCCACAACGTCGGACGCAACCAGGCCGAGTTCATCGAGACCTTCGGCCGCGAGGTCCTGCCGAACCTGAAGCTGGGCTGACCGCGGGGGCCGCGGCCGACCGCCTACAACCGCACGCGCGGCGGCGAGTCGCGGTCGAACATGTGGACCGTGTCGACGAAGCGGACCTGCTTGGTCTGGTAGGCCATCACGAGCGAATGGGTCCGGGCCCCACCGCCGAAGAACCGGACGCCCTGGAGCAGGTCGCCGGCCGTGACGCCGGTCGCGGCGAACACGAGGTTCTCGCCGGGCGCCAGGTCCTCGGTCGCGTAGACCCGCTCCTCGTCGCCGTGGCCCATGCGCGCGCCGCGCTCGCGCTCCTCGTCGTTCCGATAGCGGAACCGCGCCTGGATCTCGCCACCGAGACAGCGCAGGGCGCCCGCGGTGATGACGCCCTCCGGGGCGCCGCCGATGCCCATCACCGCATGCACGCCGGTGCCCGAGACCGCGCACGAGATCGCGGCCGACAGGTCGCCGTCTCCGATGAGCTTGATGCGCGCCCCGGCCTCGCGGACCTCGGCGATGAGGTCGTCGTGACGGGGCCGCTCGAGGATGACGACGGTGATGTCGCGGACGCGCCGGCCGAGGGCCTCGGCGATGCGGCCGAGGTTCTCCGTCGGCGACTCGCGGATGTCGACCTTGCCGGCCGCGATCGGGCCGACGCACAGCTTCTCCATGTACGTGTCGGGGGCATGGGTGAGGCCACCCGCTTCGGACGCGGCGAGGACCGTGATGGCACCCGCCTGACCATGGGCGACGAGGTTCGTGCCCTCGAGGGGGTCGACGGCGATGTCGACCCGCGGGACGTCGTCACGATCCGCGCCCGAGCGACCGACCTTCTCCCCGATGTACAGCATCGGCGCCTCGTCGCGCTCGCCCTCGCCGATGACGATCCGCCCGGCGAAGTCGATCTCGTCCATGGTCCGGCGCATGGCCTCGGTGGCCGCGGCGTCCGCCTCGTCCTTCTTGCCGCGGCCCATGAACCGGGCAGACTCGATCGCCGCCGCCTCCGTCACCCGGATCATCTCGAGCGCAAGCAGTTGTTCCATCAGGTCCCCAACTAGGAGGCGCTCAGCCGGTCCGAGCGCAAGGCGGGCGGGAGCACGGGAGCGAGCGCACCACGCCCGGAGGTCCGAGGCGACGCCCCGCTAGCCATCGGCCCGACGGTTCCTGCGTGACCGACCGCGCGGAGCGCCCAACGCGGCGGGCGGGCCGGATCAGCGCCTCCCTCAATGTCGGAAGTGGCGGCGGCCGGTGAACACCATCGCCATGTGGTGGCGATCGGCGACCTCGATCGCCATCTCGTCGCGGATCGATCCGCCCGGCTGGATGATCGCGGTCACGCCCGCGCCGGCGGCCGCCTGGATCCCGTCCGGGAAGGGGAAGTACGCATCCGACGCCATCACCGCCAGCTTCGCGCGGTCGCCGGCCCGGCGAACCGCGATCTCGACCGAGACCTGGCGCGACGCCTGCGCCGCCCCGATCCCGACGGTCGCGCCGTTGCGCGCGAGGACGACGGCATTCGAGCGGACGTGCCGGACCGCCCGCCAGGCGAACAGCAGGTCGGTCAGCTCCTCGAGCGTCGGTCGCCGCTTCGTGACCACCTGGAGCCGACCGCGGTCGAGCCCGAGGTCGTCCTGGGTCTCGACCAGCAGGCCGCCGGCGACGCGCTTGAAGTCGAGGCTGGCGATGCCGTAGTCGCGCATCCCCTCGGTCGGGTCGGCCGGCACGGACAGGAGCTCGAGGCCGGGCTTGCCGCGCAGCATCCCGAGCGCGCGACTGGCTGAACCCGGGCGCCACGACCGCCTCGTACGAGTTCGCCGCGATCTCGCGGGCCGTCGCCCCGTCCAGTTCGCGGTTGACGCCGACGATGCCGCCGAACGAGGCGACCGGATCGGTCTCGAGGGCGTGCCGATAGGCCTCCGCGAGCTCGTCGTGCGAGGCCAGCCCGACCGGGTCCGTGTGCTTGACGATCGCGACCGTCGGGGCGGTGTAGTCGCGCGCGATGCGGTACGCGGCATCGAGGTCGAGGAGGTTGTTGAACGACGGTCGCTCGCCCTGCAGCGACGCCGCGTCGGCGAGCGTGCCGCTCCGGTGGGTCGTCTCCCGGTAGAACGCGCCGCGCTGCTGCGGGTTCTCGCCGTAGGGCAGGTCGGTGACCTTCTCGAGGACCATCGCCAGGCGGCTCGGGAACGTGTTGCCCGAGATCTGGTTGAGGTAGGCGGCGATCTCCGCGTGATAGGCCGCGACCGTGCTGAACGCGTCCGCGGCCAGCTGCGCCCGGGTCTCCGGGCTGACATGGCCGTGCTCGCGCAGCTCCCTGACGATGCGTTCGTAGTGCGACGGGTCGGATGCGGCCACGACCCCCGCCGAGTTGCGCGCGGCGGCCCCCAGGAGCGCGGCGCCGGCGACATCGATCATCTCGATGGCCTCGTCGAGACCGACGAGCTTGACGCCGACCGCCGGCGCGAACGGCTTGACGTTGACGATGACGAGGTCGATCGGGACGATCCCCTGCGCCGCCAGCTCGGCCATCTGCGTCGGGACGTCGCGGCGGGCGAGGATGCCCGCGTAGACCGCGTGGTGGAACGTCCGGACCTGGCCACCGACCGTCGGCTCGCCGGCCGTCAGGTCCGTGACCGACGCGACCTCGACGCCGTCTCCGGCGAGGTGCTCGCGGGTGCCGTCAGTGGCGAAGATCTCGACGTCGAGCGCGAGCAGGTCGCGGGCGAGCGCGGCGATCCCGTCGCGATTGGCGACTGACAGCAGGGCTCGCACCCGGGCTTCCTCCAGCGTGTCGTGTCGGCGGCGCGCTCGGGGTCGGCGGATGGCGTCCCCGGTGGGTCAGGGCGCCGCACCGCTCGGCCGAGTATAGCGCCCGTCATGGCATACTCCGGACGCCCGTCAACAACCAACCACGAGGTCAGCGCGTGACGCTCGCCCCATGGGACTACCTGTTCCTCTCGTTCAACTCGGATAACTTCCCGGACCTGTTCCACCCGACGTGGATCGCGTCGCTGGTCCTCCTCGTCGTGCTCCTGGTCCTCTACAACGTCCGGACGCGGGCGCTCCACCGCCACCAGCCCTACGTCGACATGTGGGAGTGGCTGTGGTGGACGGGCCTGATCACGTTCAGCCTGCTCATCGTCGAGGCGGTGTTCGTCTTCGACTTCTTCATCGTGCTGCTCACCGAGTTCATCGGCATCGGGACGCTGGTCTGGATCCGGTTCCGGCGATTCCCGCCGATCCTGGCCGCGCACGAGGCCCGGCTCGCCCGCGAGCGCTACTACACCAAGCAGAAGTTCGCCGACCCCGAGGCGACCATCCGGAAGCGCCCGACGGGCCGCCGAAGTCGAGCCCAGCGCCGCCGGCGCTGATCCGTTCGAACCGCACGGCGACGAGGGCCGCATGTCCATCGAGATCCGCCGGTTCGGCGTCGGGCATCGACGACCGGACGGGCCACCCGGGACCGTGGGGCTGGCCGGCCAGGTCATCCATTCCGATGGACGCGGCGTCATCAGCGAGCTGGCCTTCGCGCGCGGCGCACGGATCGAGCCCCACTCGAACCCGAACACGACATGGTTCATCGTCATCGAGGGCGGCGGCTGGGTCGGGGTGGGCGAGGAACGGGCCCGGGTCGCCGCCGGCGAGGCGGTCCTGTGGCCGGCCGACGAGCCGCATGCGGCCTGGACCGAGCACTCGGAGATGCGCGCCTTCGTCGTCGAGTTCACCGGCGCCGACGATTCGGAGATCGTCGGGGTCGTCGATGGCCGGACACAGGCGCTCACGGCCGGCGGTGCGGGCTCGATCGAGCGTGGCGAGGGACCCTGGCCGAGCGCGAGCGACGCGAAGCCGGCGATCCCCATAGCGGGGAGCCGGCCTGAGCGGAAAACGAACACCGGCCTGACCGCGGCGGGGCCGCGATCAGGCCGGGTCTCCTCCGGTGACTTAGCGATCGAGCCGCGAGGCGGCGTCGAGGAGGTCCAGGAAGACGTGGACCTCGTCCGTGGCAGGCAGGCCGCCGGCCTCCTCGTCGGCCACCCGCAGAATGTCCGTGAGGTCCGTGCGTCGGGCGAACGGGCTGTCGCGGAGGACCTCGGCGGTCGCCGCGACGATCGCGTCGAAGCGGAAGTACGCGTCGGACGAGGCGAACGACCGGGCCAGGTCCTCGCTGCGCACGTCCTGTGCCAGCTCCCTGGTCCGCCCGTTCTCCGGATCGGACCAGCGCAGGCGGACGGTCGCCAGCCGGTCACCCTCGTTGACACCCTCACGGAGGCGGAGGGCATAGAGCGCGGTCACGGTGTGACCGGCCCCGATCGCCCCGGCATCGACGCCCGGATCGGTGAAGTCGTGGTCGTCGATGGCGCGGTTCTCGTACCCGACGAGCCGATAGGCGGCCACGAGGTCTGGGTCGAACTCGACCTGCGCGCGCGCGTCGAGGGCGACGGTCTGGAGCGTCGATGTCAGCTCGTCGCGAAAGAGCGTCCGGGCTTCGTCGATGCCGTTCACGTAGGCGTAGAACCCGTCGCCCTGGTCGGCGAGCTGTTCGAGCAGCGTGTCGTTGTAGTTGCCCATGCCGACGCCGACGCTGACCAGCTCGATGCCGGCCGCGGCGTCCTCGCGGATCTGCCCGAGGATCTCGTCGGCACCGGTCAGGCCGACATTGGCGACGCCGTCGGAGGCGAGGACGACCCGGTCGATGCCGTTCTCGGTCAGCGATTCGCGCGCCTGCTCGTAGCCGAGCCGCAGGCCGGCCTCGAGGTTGGTCGATCCACTCGGGCGGAGTTCGTCGATCGCGGCAAGGATCCGGTCCCTGTCGCGCGACGAGGTCGATGACAGGACCAGGCCCGCGTCCTGGCCGAACGCGACGACCGACACGCGATCGTCGGGGCCCAGCTCGTCGACGAGGATCCGCAGCGCGTCCTTGACGAGTTCGAGCCGGCCGTCGCGCTCCATGGAGCCGGACGTGTCGATGACGAAGGTGAGCGAGGCGGCCTCGCGGGCCCGATCGCGGACGGCACGCGCCTGGAGCCCGATCCGGACCAGGACCTCGTCGGCCTCGACGAACGGCGTCGGCCCGCCGTCGATGATGATCGCGAAATCGTCGTCCGACGGGGCGCGGTAGCCCTGGTCGAACGCGTTGACCCATTCTTCGACACGCACGCTGGCGGGATCCGGCCGGTTGCCGTCGCCGATGTAGCGCTGGGCGATCGTGTACGACGCCGTGTCGATGTCGAGCGCGAACGTCGAGACCTGGTCCTCGTCGGGATCGACGAAGGGATTGGCGCCCGGGTCCTCGTACGTCACCCCGCCATAGGGCGTGGCATCCGGCCGTGCCGGCTCCCGGGTCGGTTGATGGTGTCCGGGGTCCGGTGGGTTGTTGCCGGACGGCGCGTACGACTGCGACGCGGAACTGGCGCAGGCCGCCGACCACGAGGGCGACGGCCGCCAGGGACATGAGTGGCTTGCGCATGGCGCAACCTCCCAGCGAGGAGTCGTCGGGACGACTCCCGGCCACATGGGCGGGGACGCCGGAGCGGACCCGCAGGTCCCGGGTCGTCGCCACAAAGTGCGTCGTCGGGCCGCCCCAACGACGCGCGGCGTCGCGATCCGGTTCCGTCGGCGGCGGTCAGCCGCCCGGGTCGCCTCCGGGCGCGGCCCGGCCTTCGCTCGCCCCGGCGATGCGGTCGTGGAGCGCATCGGTCAGCCGGTGCCAGCGGATCCGCCCTGACCGGCGAGCCCGGAAGTCCAGGCGCCGGAGCCGACGGCCCATCGTCCCGGCCGCGTCAGCGCCAACGGCGTCGACGGCCGGCGGATAGTCGGTCTCGGCCACCCGGCGGTCGAAGGCCTCCGGGTCCTCGCCCTCGGCGAACACGTGGACAGGCCGTGGCGCGCCAGGTACGCCGCTGAACGTCGCGAACCGCGCCGCATGACCGCCGATCGAGGCCGGCGTAGTCGGCCTCCGCATAGAGCTCGGCGGCATCGGTCTCGGGCGCGACATCGGTGATGCGCCGGTGCGGGATCTCGAAGTAGCGGGCCAGCTCCAGCGTTCGCGAGTCGTGGGCGAGCACGTAGGCCGGCGTCCCGGCGAGGAGCGCCGCGATGTTGCCGTGGATGCGCGTCCCGAACGCGAAATCGACGGTCCGGAGGTGCTCGATCCACGGCCACGGGTCGACGAAGAATCGGACCTTGTTCTCGACGAAGAGCGGATGCGAGGTGTGGAGCGGCAGCTTGTCGGCCTGGCGCGCGGCCCGCTCCGACTCCCCCCAGAGCAGCAGCTCGAGCGTCGCGAGGTCCTGGGCGATGTAGCGCAGGTTCGGGTAGCGGGCGTGGTGCGCCACGACGAGATCGGCCCATGCGTTTCACGTACGGCGTCACGTTCATCGCGACCACCGCCTCGCGGGCGAGGGCGGGCGGCGCGCTTCTCGATCGCCAGCCGGTCGCCATCGAAGAACATCGAGGGGCAGCCGATGACCTCGACGTCGCGGAAGCCGAGGCCGCGCAGGTAGTCGTGCGTGAACTCGCCGCGAACGCCGATGGATGGGCCCCGATCGAGCACGGCCGAGACGAAGGCGCGCACCGAGTCCTCGACCGGACCCAGGCGGTCGGTCTGGTAGCGCAGGTTCGATTGGGCGCCGACGCCCATGATCACCACCGGGATGCGCAGCCGGCGGATGAGCTGGGTCATCCGATCGAGGACCGGCCGGTAGCCGAGGCGGAACGCGTTGGCCAGCGGGATGACGTAGGCGTCGTAGCGCTCGTTGATCCGGTCCGCGTCCCGCGGCTCGATGAGGAGCCGGTCGGCGGTCACCGTGGTGCCGCGGGTGGCCAGGATCTTGTGGGCGGCCGCGAAGAAGATCAGGTTCCCGCTGTTGTCCGCGATCGTGTTCGTGATGAGGGTGTCCTCCGGGGACACGACCTCGAAGGGGTCCTTGCGGGCACGCAGCAGGATGTCGGTCACGCGTCCACGATATCGCCCCGGTTCGGCCGGGCGCCGGATCGGCGGGGGCCGGGGCAGCCGCGCATCTCAGACGCGACCGGCGATGACCGCCCCGAGCTGGCTCAGGACGCGCGCGGTGGCGCCCCAGACGGACAGGCCGTCGATCGCGTAGGCGCCGTAGCGGAGGGGCCAGTCGCTGACGGTTCGCTCGACGATCTCGAACGGGGCATCGGGCAGGAACAGCGCGATCGGGGCCTCGACGATGCGGGCCACCTCGGCCGGCGCCGCGCGCAGGACGGGGCGCCGCTCCGCGAGGGCCACCACGGGCGTCACGGCGAAGTCGCTGACCGGGATCCAGAAGGGCTCGAGGATGCCGACGACCCGGACGCCGGCGGCCTCGGGATCGAGGGCGACCTCCTCGGCCGCCTCGCGCAACGCGGTCGCCGGCGCGTCTTCGTCCTCCGGCTCGGTCTTGCCGCCGGGGAAGCTGACCTCACCCGAGTGATGGCCGCCGCCGCTGGTCCGTTCGATGAGGACGACCCGGGTCAGGGCGTCGGCGTCGGGGTAGAGCAGGGCGAGGACGGCCGCGGACCGCCCGGGCACGGCCGACGCCTCGCGCGGCACCGGACGCCAGCCGGGCTGGCCGACGACGACCGGCATGAGCGCCTCGGCCGGGGCCGGCAGCGGGTTCGGCCAGACCGCCAGGCGCTCGACGACCTCCTCGAACCGCACGACAGCGAGGTCGAGCCTAGTTGACGAGCTCGCCGTCCGGCCGCGTGCGGCGCGTCGGCGGCAGGTCCAGGGGCGAGACCTCGGGAGCGTCGTCGTCCGCGCCGCCGCCGTTTCGCGAGCCGGCCCGCGAGCGGGCATCGCGTCGCGAACCGCCATCGGTCACCACGGTGGCACCCTCGGTCGTGAACACGAGGGTCCCGGACACGAGATCCGCATCGCCGATGATCCGGTCGCCGGGCTTGAACTGACCGGCGACGAGGGCCCGCGCCAGCGGGTTCTCGACGAGGCGCTGGATCGTGCGCTTCAGCGGCCGCGCCCCGAACGCCGGGTCGGTGCCCTCGCGGACGATCAGGGCCCTCGCGCTCGGCGTGAGCTCCACGACCAGGTCCTGCCCGGCCAGCCGCCGCGACAGGTCGGCGAGCAGCAGGTCCACGATCGCGGCCAGGTCCGCCTCGGTCAGGGCGTGGAACACGATGACCTCGTCGACCCGGTTGAGGAACTCCGGCCGGAACTGGGAGCGGAGGGCATCGGTGACCTCGCGCTTCATCGCTTCGTAGGCCGCGTCGCCCGCGCGCGCATTCGTGGCGGCGATCGAGGCGCTCCCGACGTTGCTCGTCATGATGACGACGCTGTTCTTGAAGTCGACCGTGCGGCCCTGGCCGTCGGTGAGCCGGCCGTCGTCGAGGACCTGCAGCAGGATGTTGAAGACGTCCGGGCTGGCCTTCTCGATCTCGTCGAGCAGGACCACCTGGTACGGCCGCCGCCGGACGGCTTCGGTGAGCTGGCCGCCCTCCTCGTAGCCGACGTAGCCCGGGGGCGCGCCGACGAGTCGCGAGACCGAGAACTTCTCCATGTACTCGCTCATGTCGATGCGGACCATCGCGGCCTCGTCGTCGAACAGGAACCCAGCGAGCGCCCGGGCGAGTTCGGTCTTGCCGACACCGGTCGGTCCGAGGAACAGGAACGAGCCGATCGGGCGGCGTGGGTCCTTGAGCCCGGCCCGTGCCCGACGGACGGCATCGGAGACGGCCTCGATGGCCTCGTTCTGCCCGACCACCCGCTCGTGCAGCCGTTCCTCCATGTGGAGGAGCTTGGCCATCTCGCCCTCCATCAGGCGGCTGACCGGGATGCCGGTCCAGGCCGCCACGATCTCGGCGATGTCGTCGGCGGTGACCTCCTCCGTGAGGAGCGAGCCCGGACCGCCCTGCAGGACCGCGAACGCCGCCTGCTGCTCGGCCAGGCGGTCCGCCAGGGCCTTCTGGGTCCCGTACTTGAGCTCGGCGGCCGTGCCGTAGTCCGCCTCACGCTCGGCCTGCTCGATACGGACGGCCAGCGCCTCGAGCTCGGACTTGGTGGCCCGGATCGCGGCGATCGCGGCCTTCTCCGCCTCCCAGCGCTGCTTCAGCGCGCCGAGCTCCTCCTCGAGGTCGGCGAGCTCCTTCTCGAGCGCGGCCAGGCGCAGCTTCGAGGCGTCGTCGGTCTCCTTGCGCAGCGCCTCGCGCTCGATCTCGAGCTGGATGCGCCGGCGCTCGAGCTCGTCGAGCTCGATCGGCATCGAATCGATCTCCATCCGCAGACGCGATGCGGCCTCGTCGACGAGGTCGATCGCCTTGTCGGGCAGGAAGCGCTCGGTGATGTAGCGGTCCGACAGCGTGGCCGCCGCGACCAGCGCGGAGTCGGTGATGCGGACGCCGTGGTGGACCTCGTAGCGCTCGCGCAGCCCGCGCAGGATCGAGATCGTCTCCTCCACGGTCGGCTGGTCGACGATGACCGGCTGGAAGCGCCGCTCCAGCGCGGCGTCCTTCTCGATGTACTTGCGGTACTCGTCGAGCGTCGTGGCGCCGATGGTGTGGAGCTCGCCGCGGGCGAGCATCGGCTTGAGCAGGTTGGACGCGTCCATCGCGCCCTCGGCCGCGCCCGCACCGACCACCGTGTGCAGCTCGTCGATGAACAGGATGACCCGGCCGTCCGAGTCCTTGATCTCCTTGAGGACCGCCTTCAGGCGCTCCTCGAACTCGCCCCGGAACTTGGCGCCCGCGATGATCGCGCCGAGGTCGAGCGCGACGACGCGCTTGTCCTTGAGGCCCTCGGGCACGTCGCCGCGCACGATGCGCTGGGCGAGCCCCTCGACGATGGCCGTCTTGCCGACGCCCGGCTCGCCGATGAGGACCGGGTTGTTCTTCGTCCGGCGCGACAGGACCTGGATGACCCGACGGACCTCCTCGTCGCGGCCGATGACCGGATCGAGCTTGCCCGCCCGCGCCTCCGCGGTCAGGTCGCGGCCGTACTTCTCGAGCGCGGCATAGGTGCCCTCCGGATTCTGCGAGGTCACGCGCTGGCCGCCGCGCACGCTCTGGAGGGCCTGCAGGATGGCCTCCTTGCCGGCGCCATGGTGCTCGAGAAGCGCCTGGGCCTCGCCACCGGCCTCGGCCACGCCGAGGAGCAGGTGCTCGGTCGAGACGAAGTCGTCACCGAGCCGGCGGGCCTCGGCCTCGGCCCGTTCGACCACGGCCTTGGCGCGGGGATCGAGCGCGAGCGAGCCGCCCTGGATGCGCGCCCGCTTCGCGAGGATCGCGGCCAACTCGCCACGGAACGCCGGCAGGTCGACACCGAGACGCCGCAGCGTCTCGGCGGGGATGCCGTCATCGGGTTCGACGAGCGCGGACAGCAGGTGTTCGGCGTCGAGGATCGGACTCTGGAGTCGCTCGGCGGTCGCCTGGGCGGCGATGACGGTCTCCTGGGCCTTCTGGGTGAATCGATCGAGTTGCATGGGGTCTTCCTTGGGGCTTGCCTGGGGATGGATCAGCGGGGGTCGGGCTGCTTGACGAGGTCGAAGAACGAGCGGGCCGCGGCAGTCGCCTCGTCGGACAGGTCGGTCGGCAGCACGATCCGGGCCTTCGCGTAGAGGTCGCCATGAGCCCCGCCGCCGAGGCGCGGCATGCCCTGGCCCTGCAACCGGAAGGTGCGGCCGGCCTGCGTGCCCGCCGGGATCGTCAGCAGGACCTTGCCCTTCAGCGTCCGGACCGGGACCTGGCCGCCGAGGAGGGCTTCCTCCAGCGTCAGCGGCAGTTCGCGTTCGAGGTCCGCCCCGCGCCGCTTGAACACGGTGTCGGGCTTGATCCGGACGACGACGAACAGGTTGCCGCCACCGGGCGCCTTCCCGCTGAGACGGACGCGGGTCCCGGTGTCGGCGCCGGGCGGGATCTTGACCTCGAGGCGCTTGCCGTCGACATCGACGAGGCGGGTCGTGCCCCGGTAGGCCTCGTCGAGGGTGATCTCGGCGGCGGCCTCCGCGGTCGGCTTCGGCGCGGCCCGCGTCGAGGATGCGGCTCCGCCCGTTCGCCGGCCGCCGGCCGACATCGCTGCGCCGTCGATGCCCATGCCGCCGAGGATCTCCTCGAACGTCGGGCCACCGGTCGGCCGCCGGCCCCGGCCGGGCCCGGTCGATGTCGCGCCCGCGGGCCTCGTCGCCGAAGAAGACCCGGAAGAAGTCGCTGAACTCACCGGCGTCGCCGGTCGTCCGGAACTCGTAGCGGACGCCGCCGCCGGGTCGGCCGGTCGAGCCGCCGGTCCCCGAGAAGCCCGCGAAGGGCCCGCCCGGACCGAACGGATCGCCGCCCTGGCCGGCTGCCTGGCCGTATGCGCCCCAGTTGGCACCGAGGGTGTCGTAGCGCTTGCGCTTGTCGGGGTCCGAGAGGACCTCGTTCGCCTCGTTGGCTTCCTTGAAGCGTCGCTCCGCGTCCTTGTCGCCGGGCTTGGCGTCGGGATGGTGCTGGCGAGCGAGCTTGCGGAACGCCTTCTTGATGTCAGCCTGTGACGCGGTCCTCGGCACGCCGAGGACCGCGTAGTAGTCCTTGTACTCGAGGCCCGGCGATCCGGGCGCGCCACTGGCCATGTGCGGGTTCTCCCGGTCAGGAGCCCCTGACCACGACCGGCGGCTGGTCCGTCGGCGGGAAGTCCGTCCGTCGGACACGCGATGCCGGCGATGGATCGATGGGGTCGTCGCCCTTGATGACCTTGGGAGCCTCGACCCGGAGGGCCTTCGGCTTGCGCCGGAGGGCGGCCTCCAGGACCTGCTCCATGTTGTCGACCAGGACGAGCTTCATCGACTTGCGGATCTCCTCGGGGATGTCACGCAGGTCCTTCTCGTTCTTGCGGGGCAGGATCACGATCCCGGCACCCGAGAGGTGGGCGGCGAGGATCTTGCTCTTGAGCCCGCCGATCGGGAGGACCCGACCACGCAGCGTGATCTCGCCGGTCATCGCCACGTCCTTGCGGACGGGGATCCCGGTCAGGGCGCTGACCATCGCCGTCGCCATCGTGATCCCGGCGGACGGCCCGTCCTTGGGGATCCCGCCGGCCGGCACGTGGATGTGGAGCGTGTTCTTCTCGAAGACCTCGCGCTCGATCCCGAGTTCACTGGCGTGGGCGCGGGTCCACGAGAGCCCGGCTCGGGCCGATTCGCGCATGACCTCGCCCAGTTGCCCGGTCAGGATGAAGTCTTCCTTGCCCTCCATCCGGGTGACCTCGATGGCGATGACATCGCCACCGACCTCGGTCACGACCAGACCCGTGGCTGCGCCCGTCTGATCCTCGGACTCGAGTTCGCCGTATTCGAACCGCTGCGGGCCGAGCAGATCGGCGAGCTTCTTGGGATCGACGATCGTCTTGCGCTTTCGGCCCTCGGCGACCTGCCGGGCGACCTTGCGCATGACGTTGGCGATCTCGCGTTCGAGGTTCCGGACGCCCGCCTCGTGGGTGTACGAGCGGACGAGCTCGGTCATCGCCTCGTTGGTGATCTCGATGTGCTTGGCCTTGAGGCCGTGATTCGTCATCTGCTTGGGGATGAGGAATTGCTTGCCGATCTCGATCTTCTCGGTCTCGGTGTACCCCGGCAGGTGGACCACCTCCATCCGGTCGCGCAGGGCGGCCGGGATGGGATCGAGCAGGTTGGCCGTGGCCACGAACAGGACCTTGGACAGGTCGAACGGCACCTCGAGGTAGTTGTCCTGGAAGGTGTTGTTCTGCTCCGGGTCGAGGACCTCGAGCAGCGCCGAACTGGGGTCGCCACGGAAGTCCATGCCGACCTTGTCCACCTCGTCGAGCATGAACACCGGGTTGTTTGTCCCGGCCGTCTTGATGCTCTGGACGATGCGGCCCGGGAGCGCGCCGATGTAGGTGCGCCGGTGGCCGCGGATCTCGGCCTCGTCGTGGATGCCGCCGAGGCTCATCCGGACGAACTTGCGACCCATCGCTCGCGCGATGCTCTTGCCGAGCGACGTCTTGCCGACGCCGGGAGGTCCGACGAAGGCGAGGATCGGGCTGCGGATCTCGTCGGCGAGGGTCCGGACGGCGAGGTATTCGAGGATGCGCTCCTTGACCTTCTCGAGGCCGTAGTGGTCCTCGTCGAGGATGCGGGCGGCTTCCTTGATGTCGAGCTGGTCGTCGGTCGACACGTTCCACGGCAGGCCGACGAGCCAGTCCACGTAGGTCCGGATGACGCCGACCTCGGGCGACGCGGACGGGATCCGGCTCATCCGGTCGATCTCCTTGATCGCCCGGGCCTTGATCTCGTCCGGCATGCCGGCCGATTCGACCTTCTCGCGCAGCTCGTTGATCTCGGCCTGCTGCGGGTCGTCCTCGCCCAGCTCACGCTGGATAGCCTTCAACTGCTCGCGCAGGATGTATTCGCGCTGGGTCTTGTCCATCTCGGACTTGACCTCGGACTGGATCCGACCCTTCAGCTCGAGGATCTCGATCTGGCGTCCGAGGAACGTCGAGACGAGCTTGAGACGCTCGACGATATCGATGGTCTCGAGCAGCTCCTGGCGCTGCTCGGTGGACATGTCCGGGCTGTAGGCGACCATGTCGGCCAGGAGTCCGGGCTCGCTGATGTTGCGGGCCGCCACCGCGGCCTCGGGCGGGACCGGGGCGCCGTTGGCGACGTACTGCTCGATCTGGGCCTGGACGCTGCGCATGAGCGCCTGGACCTCGAGGCTGCCCGGGCTGTCGTCGGTCAGTTCCTCGATGGTCGCCCGCAGGTACGGGCTGGTCTCGGTCAGGCCGAGCACGCGCACGCGCGCCTGGCCCTGGACGATCGCCCGGACCGTCCCGTCCTGGAGCTGCACGACCTGCGCGATCTTCGCGAGGGTGCCGACGCCATAGAGCTCGGCGGGATCGTCGATCTCCTCCTGCTCGGCCTGGCGCTGGGTGACCAGGACGATGGGCCCGCCGTCGGCGACCGCGGCGTTGAGCGCGTTGACGCTCTTCTCGCGGCCGACCTGGAGCGGGACGATCATCTCGGGGAAGATGACGGTCTCCCGGAGGGCGACGAGCGGGAGCTCGCGCGGTCCGGTGGTCGTGGGCTGCTCATCGACCGGGGTGGACGGTCGCTTGGCCATCAGGGTTCTCCTACGTAGCTGGGGTTGCGGACGGGTCTGGCTTGGTGGATGGCGAGGGGTCGGGCGCCGCCTCGGCGCGCGTCCCCTCCGCGTAGAGGGCTTCGAGGATCCGGGCGCCGAGGCGCTCCTCGAGTTCGAACAGGATCCGGATGCCCGCGAGGTTCACGCCTCGCTCGCGGGTCAGGTGGCGGATCCAGAGGATGCGCCGGATGTCGTTCTCGCTGTAGAGCCGGATGTTGGTCGGCGTCCTGGCCGGGCAGAGGAGCCCTTCGTCCTCGTAGATCCGGAGCGTTCGCGGGTGCGCGCTGACGAGCGTCGCCGCCACGCTGATGACGTAGACGGGCTGCGTCGGATCTCGTTCCGGTCGCGGGGATGCCATGTGCGAAATGCTAGAACCTTGACAATGGCGTTGTCAAGAGTGTTACGCGATTAAGGTATCGAAATCGTGGGCGCGAGGGTGCACCACGCGTCGGTGCGGGCGTCGCCGGCGCGCGTCGGCGTCAGGCGCCGCGGCCGACGGGCTCGTTCTCGCCGATGAGCTGGCTGTGCAGCATCTCCTCGCAGTCCCGCTGGCCGATGGCGATGACCTTGTCGCCTTCGAGCATGACCGTCTCCGGCCGCAGGGGCGTCGCGACCCCGTCGCGGATGACGGCGAACAGCGAGCAGCCCTCGGGGATCGCGAGGTCCTTCGGCGCGCGGCCGATCGCGGGCGAACCCGCCTGGAGGTGCGCCTCGATGATCTCGAGCGTGCCTTCGCCGAGGGCCGCGAGGTGGAGCAGCTCGTGGACCGGGATGTCCTGCTCGATGGAGCCCAGGATCATCCGGGTGGGGCTGATGAGCTCGTCCACCCCGAGATGGCGGAAGAGCGATTCGTTCTTCGGGTTGTTGACCCGCGCGATCGTGCGCGGGACGTCGAAGTGGTGCTTGGCCATCTGGCAGATGACGAGGTTGTCCTCGTCGTCGCCGGTCACCGCGGCCACGACGTCGGCCCGGTTGCAGCCGGCCTCCGCGAGGTACTTGCCCTCGCAGCCGTCGTGCGCGATGACGATCGAGCCGATCTCGTCGGCGATCCGGCCGGCGCGCGCGCGGTCCTTCTCCATGAGCGCGACCTCATGGCCCGACTCGATCAGTTCCTTGGCGAGGTAGTAGCCGACCTTCCCGCCACCGACGACGAGGACGAACACCGTTCAGGCCTCCAGGACTTGGGCCGATGACGGAGGCGGGGCCGTTTCGGGCCCCGCAGCCTCGGCTGCGGCACGTTCGTGATCATGGTCATGCCCGCCGCCCGGATGCGTGCCCGAGGGCGGGAGCAGGCCGCCCAGCCCCGAAGGCGGGAAGCCCAGGTAGGCATTGACCGCATCGGCCATCAGGCCGGTCCGACAGAGCGTGGCGAGGCCGAGCTCGGCATATGCCTCCGCGCGCAGCGGGTCGTTGATCTTGGCGACGACTCGCCCGACCCCGAGGGCCTCGATCGCGAGCTGGGCCGACATGACGTTGCGGTTGTCGCCCTCGGTCAGGGCCAGGAACAGGTCGGCGCCCTCGGTGCCGGCGCGGCGGAGGACGTCCTCGTCGGTGCCGTCACCGCGGATCGCCTTCCCGCCGAAGGTCGATGGCAGGCGGTCGAACGCGTCCGTCCGGATGTCGAGGATGATCACGTCGTGACCATCACGGTCGTAGAGCTCGGCGAGGGAGCCTCCGACGCGGCCGCAGCCGACGATGACGATCTTCACGATGCCTCCTCGGCATCGGTTCGCGGACGACCCAGACCGCGCACGGGGCGTTCTGCAGGACGTAGGGGATGGTCCGCCCGATCGCGAACTCGCCGCCGAAGCGCGTCCGGAACGGGACTCCGAGCACGAGCAGGTCGGCGTCCCGCTCGACGGCCTCGTCGACGATGGCGGCCCCGACGTCACGGGCCTGCAGCAGGACCGGCTCCAGCCGGACCTTCGATTCTTCGGCGACGGTCTCCGCGCTGTCGAGCACGCGCTGGACCTCCTCGGAACGCCCGGCGATGTCCGCGTCGAGCGGCAGCGTCCAATCGATCTCGACGACGTGGACGGCGATCAGCTCGCCCTTCGAGAGGCGCGCCGACTCGGCGACGAGGCGGACGATCCGCGCGTCGCTCGGGCCACCGTTGAGGGCGATGAGCGCGCGCCGGAACGCGGGTGTGTGCGTGTCTGACATGAACGGCGGTCACGATACCACCGCCGGCAGCGCCGGTCGTGGGGTCGCTCGATCGCGCGGTGCAGGGGCGCCACGCGCACATCCAGGCCTCGACGAGCCGGGACGGTCGGCCGGTCAGGGGCCCGGCGGGGGTCCGGCCTTGTCGCGGGTCTCCCGCTCGACCTTCCTCGCCGCTTCGGTGGCGCCGAGCGCGGCTTCGAAGAGTGCCGGGTCCTCGCGCCGGTACGGGACGTTGACGACGACCGTGTGCGGCCGCCCGAGCAGGACCGTCCGCAGCCGCTTCGCGGACTGGTTGTAGAGGATGCCGCTCCCACCAGCTCGCGCGCGACGTACTCGGGGATGACGACGAACGTGATCGGCTCGGGCTTGTCGGGCGGCCAGGCGCTGTCGAGGACGTCGAGATAGGCGAGGAGCGGGCCGGCCAGCGCCCGGTACGGCGACTCGACGACGACCAGCGGCACGCCCGGCACCTGTCGCTCGAACCGCTCGCGCAGCTGCCACTGCGTCGGCTCTGGTCGTCGGTGATGTAGACCGCGCGGACGTCGTCGCTGATCGAGCGGGCGACGTTGATGGCCTGGACGACGGCCCGGTTGAGGCCGGGGATCGGCACGACGACCCGCTCCTCGCGGTGCGGCGGCTGCACGACCAGGTCCGGGCGGACCGCCAGCTCGCCGGCCGAGCGGGCGTACTGGCGGCTGATGAACAGCATCATGCCGACGAGGAGCGGGACGAGGATCACGACCAGGTACGCGCCGGCTTCGAACTTCTCGACGATCGACGATGGCCAGGACGACGCCGGTCAGGACCGCGCCCGACGCGTTGACGACCATCCGCCACCGCCAGCCCGGATCGCGTTCGCGGCAGCCAGTGGCGGACCATCCCGACCTGGCTCAGCGTGAAGCACACGAACACGCCGACCGAGTAGAGCGGGATCAGCGCGTGGGTGTCGCCGCCGAACGCCCACGAGCAGGCGCGAAGGCGATGCCGGCCAGCAGGACGATCCCCCACGAGTACGCCAGGCGGTCGCCGCGGAACGAGAACTGGCGGGGCATGTAGCCGTCCTCGGCCAGGATCGCGGCGAGGCGCGGGAAGGCGTTGAAGCTCGTGTTCGCGGCCAGGAACAGGATCAGCGCCGTGCTGGCCGCGAACAGCGACGAACAGCGCCGGAGCCCTCGCCGAACGCCGTCTCGGCGGCGAGCGCGACGACCGACGGGCCGCCGGCCTCGGTCGGGCGCAGGCCGTAGGCGACCGGCGACGACCGTCAGCCCGACGAACAGGATCGCCGAGCAGGACCGCCATCGCGGTCATCGTGTTCGCCGCGTTCTTCGCTTCGGGCGGCTTGAAGGCCGGCACGCCGTTGGCGATCGCCTCGACGCCGGTCAGCGCGACCGAGCCGCCGGCGAAGGCCTTCAGGAGCAGCAGGATCCCGAGCGCCTCGGTGGTCCGGAACGGCACGGCGTCGGGCTCGGGCGGGACCGGGACGACGCGTGCCCGCCGACGATGTTGATCGACGCCGATCGCGACGATCGCCAGGGCCAGGCCCACGAACAGGTAGGTCGGGACCGCGAAGATGTTGCCGGACTCGCGCAGGCCGCGCAGGTTGGCGATCGTGATCAGCGCGATCGAGACGAACGCGATCTCGATCCGGACGTCGTAGGCCGCCGGGATGACCGACTGGATCTGGGCGATCGCCGCGGCCGTCGAGACCGCCACGGTCATGACGTAGTCGATCAGGAGCGCGGCCGCGGCGATGAGGCCCGAGGATCGGCGCGAGGTTGGTCCGCGCCACGACGTAGGCGCCGCCGCCGTTCGGGTACGCGCGGCAGACCTGGCGGTACGAGACGCGACACGACCGCCAGCAGGATGCGCGATCGCGATCGCGACCTCGATCGAGAGGAGCAGCGCCGAGGCGCCGGCCAGCAGCAGGACGCGCAGGATCTCCTCGGTCGCGTAGGCCGACGAGCTGATCGCGTCGGAGCTGAAGATCGCGAGCGCCTTGCGTCTTCGACAGCCGCTCGCCGATCTCCTCCTCGTTCGACGAGCGGCCGGCCGAAGACGACCGCGCGGACGCGCGCCGAGGAACCGGCCCGAGCCGGCGTCAGCGGCGACGCTGGCCGCCGGCTTGGCGACGAGCTGGCCCGGGCCGGTGTAGCGGAAGTACGGGCGCGTGCGGGCGCTCGACGCGGACGCGCCGGTCCGCCGGCTTGCGACCCGTGCAGGGGCCGCCGGCCTCCGATCAACGGGTCTCCATCCTGGGCGGGGCGCGGCGCTCGGTCAGTGGCCGCGGCGATAGGGGACGTCCGCGATGACCGTGTGTTCGCGCCCGACGAGTTCCGCCTTCAGTCGTTTCGCCGTCTGGTTATACAGCAACCGGTCCCACCAGTGGCGGGCGACGTACTCGGGCAGGACGACGATCGTGATCGGCGCTTCCTTGTCCGGCGGCCAGGCCTGGTCGAGGATGTCGAGGTAGGCGACGAACGGCGAGATGACCGCGCGGAACGGCGACTCGACGATGACGAGCGGGACGTCCGGGAGCTGCCGCTCCCAGCGGCGCCGCAGCGCATCGGCGGCGTCGAGGTCGTCGGTGACGTAGACGCGCGCGGACGTCGCGCGCCAGCGCCCGGCCGAAGTTGATGGCCTGGACGACCGCGCGGTTGATGCCGTTGACCGGGACGACGACCCGCTGCTCGCGGTGCGGACCGGGCAGGACGCCCTCGTCGCGGACCTGCGAGCTCGCGCTCCTGGCGCCTCGTACTGGCGGAAGATGAACGACATGATCACGACGAGGATCGGGATCAGGACGAGGACGAGCCAGGCGCCGTCGGAGAACTTGACCGCGGTGACGATGATCGCGACGGCGCCGGTCAGGACGGCGCCGAAGGCGTTGATCGCCAGGCGCCGCCGCCAGCCGGGCGACTTCTCGCGGAGCCAGTGGCGGATCATGCCGGTCTGGCTGATCGTGAAGTCGATGAACACGCCGACCGCGTAGAGCGGGATGAGGAGGTGGGTCGACGCCTCCGAAGCCGACGACCAGCGCGGCCGCCAGCGTCGCCGAGGACGATGATCCCGTAGGAGAACGCGAGCCGGTCGCCGCGCAGGGCGAACTGGCGCGGCATGTGGCCGTCCCGGCCGAGGATCGCGAGCAGGCGCGGGAACGCGTTGAAGCTGGTGTTCGCGGCCAGGAACAGCAGCAGCGCCGTGAACGCCTGGAACAGGTAGAACAGGACGCCGTCGCCGTACACGGTCGCGCGCCACCTGGGAGATGACCGTCTGCTTCTCGGGGACCTCGATCGGGACGATCGCGAAGTTGACCGCCAGGAACGTGATCCCGATGAACAGGATCGCCGAGCAGGGCGGCCATCACCGCGAGCGTCGTCGCGGCGTTCCTCGCCTCCGGCGGCTTGAACGCCGGCACGCCGGTCGCGATCGCCTCCGTCCCGGTCAGCGCGACGGCACCGGCGGCGAACGCGCGCAGCAGCAGGATGAGCCGTGATCGGCTGGATGGTGCCGGTCGACCTGGTCGACGATCGTCGGGTGCGTACGTCTCGCCCTCACCGAGGACGACGATCCGGAACGACGCCGACCGCGATCATGAGCAGCGCCGAGCACGACGAACAGGTAGGTCGGGACGGCGAAGATGTTGCCGGCCTCGCGAAGGCCGCGCAGGTTGCCGACGGTGATGAGGCCGATGGCCACGACCCCGATGAGGACCCGCTCGTCGTGCAGGACCGGGAACGCCGAGATGATCTGCTCGACCGCGGACGACGTGGAGACCGCCACGGTCATGACGTAGTCGATCATCAGCGCCGACGCGGCAACGAGGCTGACCGTCCGACCGATGTTCCGCCGCGAGACCGCGTACGAGCCGCCGCCCGATCGGGTAGGCGATGCAGATCTGGCGGTAGCTGATCGCCACGGCGACGAGCAGGATCGCGATCGCGATGCTGACCTCGACGCCGTAGGCCAGCGCGGCCGCGCCGCCCAGGATCAGGACGCGCAGGATCTCCTCGGTCGCGTAGGCCGACGAGCTGATCGCGTCGGAGCTGAAGATCGCCAGCGCCTTCTTCTTCGCCGAGCCGCTCCCCGAGCTCGTCCTCGCTGGCCAGGGGCCGACCGAAGAACAGCCCTCGCACCGATGCCGAGGGCCTTGCCGGCCGGCGTCGTCGGCGCGCTGGCCGCCTCCTTGGCCGTGAGCGTGCCCCGGCCGGTGTAGCGGAAGTACGGGGCGTGCGGCCGCTCGACCCGGACACGCCGGTCGCCCGGCTTGCGGCCCTGGAGCGAGCGTCGGCCGCCGATCACCGGCGGGTCCCGGGCCTACACGCCATGGCGCAGACGCTCCGCGAGACGGTCCGGCAGGCCGACGGCGCGCATGGCCGCCATCACGGTCGTCGATGTCGTACGCGACGCGGTGCCACGTCGATCGAGCGGGCTTCGGGATCCAGGACGAGATAGCTCGCCCGCGGGTCGCCGTCGCGGGGCTGGCCGACGCTGCCCGGGTTGAGCAGGGCGACGCGGTCCTCGAGCTCGAACGACGAGCCGTCGGAGGGCGCGATCAGCTCGAGGCGGCCGTCCGACGTCGCGAAGGCGATCGGCACGTGGGTGTGACCGTGCAGGCCGAGGGTCGTCGTCATGACCTCGATGCCGGCCCGGGCGATCGTCAGGGACGTGACGTACTCCCAGATCGGGATCGCGCGGGCTGCCATGGACCAGCGTGACGTCCCGTTCCACCCGGCGCTCGGGGAGGGCCGCGAGCCAGTCGCGGGTGGCGTCGCGAGATCTGCCGCCGGGTCCACTCCATCGCGAGCCGCGCCTCCGGATTGAAGTAGTCGATCTCGCGGCCGCCGGCCGCCGCCGCATCGTGATTGCCCCGGACGCCGACCGCGCCGATCGCCGCGAGCCGTTCGACGACGGCATCGGGTTCAGGGCCGTAGCCGACGACATCGCCGAGGTGCCAGACGGCATCGACCGCGCCGAGCGTCGGCGAGGACCGCGTCCAGCGCGACGATGTTGCTGTGGATGTCCGAGAGGACGGCGATCCGCATCGGCGGTCAGCGTAGCAGCGGCCCGCTCACCACGGCCGGTCGCTTGCGTGCCGCGGGATCGCGGGGATAGCCCGGCGGCACGCGTCCGCGTCTGGTGATGACGACCAGCCGGTGGCCCTCGAGCCCGGCCGACGCCGACCGCCGACCGACGTCAGCGCGCCGCCACCGAGGGCCGTCGATGGCGCGCTGCGCCGCGGCCACCTCCTCGACCAGGTCGCCGCGTTTCCAGGCGACGAGGACGCCGCCGGGCGCCAGGAGCGGGAAGCCCAGCTCGACGAGGTCGGCGAGACTCGCGACGGCCCGGGCCGTGACCGCCGGCCAGCGCCCGCGATGGGCCGGGTCGGCGGCCAGCGCCTCGGCCCGGACCGCGGCCGACCCCGACGCGTTCCGCCGACCCCGGTCGCCTCGACGACCGTCTCGAGGAATCGCGCCTTCTTGCCGATCGGTTCGACGAGGAGGAGTCGCTCGGCCGGGAGGGCGACGCGGCGAGCGGCAGGCCCGGGTAGCCGCCGCCGGAGCCGAGGTCGAGGATCCGCCCGATGCCGCGGTCGCGCAGGAGCGCCACCGCCGTCAGGCTGTCCAGCGACGTGAGCGCGGGCGACCGCCGCCGGATCGCGGATGCGCGGTCAGGTTGATGGCGGCCGTCCAGGCGAGCAGCAGGCGGACGTGGTCGTCGATCGCGGCCCTGGCGCCGTCCGGCAGGTCGAGGCCGAGTTCGGCGAGGCCGGCGTCGAGGGCGAGGCCGTACTCGGGCGGAAGCTCGGGAAGGCCTTCGACGCGCGTCGGGAGCGGCTCACGCGCGAGGTCCAGGGCACGCCTCCTGATCGTTCACGTGCCGTGCCCTCGCGCGGCGCCACTCCCGGCGTCGGCATCGTTTCGCACCGCGGGCGAGAGGACCGGTCTTCCGCCGTCCGTCCGGTTCATGGTCGAGTCTCCCCGTGACCCCTCGCGGACCGCGTTACCCTGCCTGCCCCAGTGCGGATGTCGGACGTTACGGAGCCGACGGACCCGCGTCAACGGGGTTATCCACGAACCGACCGTCGGTCCGAAGTTGGTGGATAACCCGGCGCCTCAGGTCAGCCGACGGGCGCCGCCGCGGACCGGCCGGCCGAGCGTCCGCCGGACGACGTCGATGACCTCGTCGACGTACTTGTCGGCTTCACCGGCCTCCGCGGCGGTCCGGACGCATCCCTGGACGTGGTCCTCGAGCACGAGGATCGACAACGCATCGACGGCGGCCCGCAGGGCGGCGGTCTGCTGGAGGATGTCGACGCAGTACTCCTCGCGCTCGATCATCCGCGCGATGCCGCGGACCTGGCCCTCCATCCGCGACAGGCGGCGGACGAGCTGGGTCTTGTCCTTGGAGTAGCTGTGGCGGAAGTGGCTCGGATCCGGCGCGGTGCCGGCCGTGCGCCCGGGCTGGGACTCATCGGGGCATGGACCTCATCGACGGGGCCGCGCTCGACGTCTGCCGGCGGCCCGTCGCGTCGATCGTACCATACCCCCGGGGGGTATCCTGAGCGACGGACCGCTCCCCGCGCCGCCTCCGGCGGCGCTTCGGCTAGACTGTGGGCCGATGGATCCGTCAGCGATCGCCTCCGTCCGGCTCCTGACGGCGTGGTCCCGCACCTCCTCGCGGCGCGAGCGTCCCGGCCGGCGCGGCGACCTCGCGGACTCGACGCCAGGTGACGCCGTCCTTCGCCCACGCCAGCGAAGCGGAGATGGCCCGGATCCTCGACTTCTACGCCGTGCGCTGGGAGTACGAGCCGCACACGTTCCCGATCCTGTGGAACCTCGAAGGCGGCGGTCGTCGAGAGCTTCTCGCCGGACTTCTACCTGCCCGACCTCGACTGCTACCTCGAGATGACGACGCTCCGCCAGAAGCTCGTGCGCAAGAAGAACCGCAAGCTTCGCCGCCTGCGCGAGCTGTACCCGGACCTCAACGTCAAGCTCTTCTACGCGCGCGACTTCCGTGCCCTCATGCTCAAGTACGGCCGACTCGCGCTGGTCGACGCGCTGTCCGGCACCCCCGGCCAGGTCGGACCGGTGCCGGGCGTCGATGTCGAGGTCGAACCGGATCCGTCGCTGCCCGGTCTCGAGCCGGCGACGCCGCGCGCGACTCCGGTGCGGCGACCCCGGCGGTCGGTCGCTGACGGACCGACGGTGGCTCGATGACCCACACGGTCGACCTGCACGCCGACATCGGCGAGATCCTGCTGACCGAGGACCAGATCCAGGGGAAGGTCCGCGAGCTGGGTGCCAGGATCGGCGCCGACTACGCGGGCCGGCAGCTGACCCTCGTCTCGGTGCTCAAGGGATCGCTGCCGTTCATGGCCGACCTCATGCGCGCCATCGACCTGCCGGTCCGGATCGACCTGATGGAGGTGAGTTCCTACGGCGGCACCTCGACCGAATCGTCCGGCCTCGTGCGGATCCTCAAGGACCTCTCCGCGAGCATCGAAGGCGAGGACGTGCTCATCGTCGAGGACATCATCGACACGGGCCTGACCCTCAACTACCTCATCCGCTATCTCCGCGGCAAGAACCCCGCGAGCCTGCGCATCTGCACCCTCCTCGACAAGCCCGCCCGACGCCTGGTCGAGATCCCGGTCGACTACCGCGGCTTCGAGATCCCCGACCGGTTCGTCGTCGGCTACGGGCTGGACTACGGGGAGCTGTACCGGAACCTGCGCATCGTCGGCGTCCTCCGGCCGGAGGTCTACTCCGGGGTCCCCGTCGAGTGACCATGCATCGCCGTCCCCTGGGCCGCGGGCGGACGCTGGCCGCCCTCGCCGGTGTCCTGCTGGTCGTCGGGTGCGCCCTGCCGTGGTGGAAGGTGGGCGGCGGCGAGACCGGGATCACGCCGCTACAGGGCAACGGCTTCGAAGGCAGCGGCATCATCGTGTTCCTGGTCGGCATCGCGACCCTTGCCCTGGTGGCCCTGCCGTATGCGACCGGCGACCGGCCCCTCGGGATCGATCGCTGGCTGTCGTACCTGGTCCTCACGGTCGTCGGCTGGATCGGGTTCGGGATCCGGGTCGTCGCGTTGTTCCTCGATGGCGCGTTCCAGTTCACCGAGCCGGCCCAGTTCTTCACGAACGGCCCGGGGCTGTGGCTCGCCGCGATCGGCCTGGGGATCCTGTCACGCGCGACCTACGACATGGCCCGCGAACCGGCTTACCGCTGACGCCATGGTGGCCGACGATCGGCTTCGCGGCGTCTGGAACATCGTCCCGACGCCGTTCGCACCCGACGGCGCGCTCGATGTCGCGAGCCTGCCCGGCCTGACCGCGTTCGTCCGGCGGTGCGGGGTCGACGGCATGACGATCCTCGGCGTCCTCGGCGAGGCCGCCAAGCTCACCGACGGCGAGCGCCGCCAGGTCACGGCCGGGGTCATCGACGCGGCCGGGGACCTGCCCATCTGCGTCGGCGTGACCCATCCCGGCACCGATGGCGCGGTGGCCTTCGCGCGCGAGGCCCAGGCGATGGGCGCGTATTCGGTGATGCTCGCGCCGCCGGCCCTCGCCAAGCCCAACGATGCCGCGGTCCTCGCGCACTACCGCGCGGTGGCCGACGCCATCGAGCTGCCGATCGTCGTGCAGGACCACCCGGCGAGCAGCGGCGTCCACATGAGCGTCGACCTCCTGGTCGACATCGCCCGGCACGCCCCGGCCTGCCGCGTCATCAAGCTCGAGGAGGAACCGAGCCCGCCGAAGGTCGGCCGGCTGCTCGCGGCCGACCCGGACCTGCGCATCCTGGGCGGCCTCGGGGCGAGCATGCTCCTCGAGGAGCTGCGCCGAGGCGCAGCCGGGACGATGACCGGGTTCGGGTTCCCGGAGATCCTCGTCGACATCGTCGGGCGCTTCATGGCCGGGGACGAGGCGGGCGCTCGTGAGGTCTTCCACCGGGTCCTGCCGCTCATCCGGTTCGAGAACCAACCGGGCCTGAACCTCGCGATCCGCAAGCACCTGTACCGCCGGCGCGGGGCGATCGCCTCGGAGCGCGTCCGGGCGCCCGGACCGACGCTCGACCCCGGCACGATCGCCGACCTCGACGCGGTCCTCGCGGCCGTCGGGCTCGCCGACGGGCTGGCGGTCGCCTCGCCCGGCTAGGGCAGGGCCCGGATCATCCCGCCGTCGACGGGCACGATCGCGCCCGTCACGTACGACGCCGCCGGCGACAGGAGGAACGCCCCGAGCCGGCCGAGCTCCAGCGGATCGCCGTAGCGCCCGAGCGGGATGCGCTCGATCGTCCGGCGCTGGATCTCCTCGACCGGGACGCCCGCGGCGGTCGCCCGGCCCGAATCGAGCTGGGCGATCCGGTCGGTCGCGAACCGGCCCGGCGCCAGGCCGTTGATCCGGACCGGCGCGATCTCCTCGACCATCGACTTGATGAGGCCGGCCAGCCCTGGGCGGATCAGGTTCGAGGTCGTCAGTCCGGGGATCGGCTCGCGCGTCGAGCTCGAGAGGATGACGAGGATGGCCGGATCGCGACCCTGCCGCAGGTGGGGTAGCGCCGCGCGGAGCAGGCGGATGGCACTCCACAGCGTCCCGTCGATGGCGGTCTGCCAGGCGGCCTCGTCGAGGTCCTCGAAGCGACCGGCGGGCGGGCCGCCCGAGTTGACGACGAGCAGGTCGAGCCCGCCGAACGCGGCCACGGCCGTCTCGACGGCGGCGACCGGTCCGTCCGGCGTCGAGAGATCGGCCGGGACGGCGAGGGCCTCGAGGCGTGTCGCGCCCGTCTCGAGTCGCGGGCCAGGCCGGGCGATCACGCCGATCGTTGCACCTTCCGTCGCGAGGACTTCGGCGATCGCGCCGCCAAGGCCGCCACTCCCGCCACCGATGAGGGCTCGCGCTCCCGTCAATCCCAGGTCCATCTCAGCATGGTACCGAGCGGTCAGGGCTGGTAACGGACGACATCGATCGCGAACCATCGGGTGTCGGGGGTCGGGCCGTCGACGGCAAGGACGTAGCGGCCGGGCGGCCACGCCTCGAGTTGCTGGACCCGCCGCGCCGGCGGGCGATAGTCGCCCCCGAGCCCGCTCTCGCCTCGCCCGATGCGCAATGGCAGGGGTCGGGCCGCGTTCGGGTCGGTCACGACCCACGCCCGGACACGGACCGGCTCGTCGTCAGACTCGGTGCCGTCCGTCGGTGAGCACCAGCCGATCGTCATGACACGGGTCGAGACGAGCCGCCCGATCGGGATGGCCGGGTCGGTAGGACCAGTCGCCGCGATCGGATCGATCGTCTGCCAGGTGCGGACGGTCCGCCGGTCGAAGTGTTCGAGCGAGGTGATCCGCCACCCGCTTGGGGCGAGGCAGAAGCGTCGGACGGGATCCCTGGTCGGCGCGGGGGACGATGCCACGCCGACCTCGAACGCGGTCGGTGCGGAACGCGGTGCGTCGGAGGATTCCGGGGCTGCGCCCACACCCGCGTCCCACGGCTTGAGGACGCTGACCGCGAGGCCGATGGCCACCAGCCCGACCAGCAACGCCAGGGAGCGGACGTTCGATCCGCCCCCCCGGACCGGCTCGACTGGGGAGAACACGCGGTGCCCGGTTCAGTCCTCGCCGAGGTAGGTCTTGCGGACCACCTCGTTGTTTCGGAGTGCCTCCGCCGACTCTGCGAGCACGACTTTGCCAGTCTGCAACACGTAGCCGCGATGCGCGATGGTCAGGGCCTGGAGGGCGTTCTGCTCGACGAGCAGGATCGTCGTCCCACCGGTGTTGATCTCGCTGATGATCGAAAAGATCTGCTGGACCAGGATCGGCGACAACCCGAGCGAAGGCTCGTCGAGGAGCAGCAGGCGCGGCTGCGACATCAGCGCTCGGCCGATCGCGAGCATCTGCTGCTCGCCGCCGGACAGCGTGCCGCCCTGCTGGTGGGTCCGCTCCCGGAGTCGCGGGAAGAGCTCCATCACGCGGTCGATGTCCGGGCCGATCTCTTTCTGGTTGCGTGTGTACGCTCCCATCTGGAGGTTCTCGATGACCGTGAGGCGCGAGAAGATGCGTCGCCCTTCGGGGGCGTGACCGATCCCACGCTGCACCAGCGCATGCGCCGGGACCCGCGAGATGTCACCGCCATCGAAGAACACCTGGCCCTGGCGCGGATGCAGCAGTCCGGAGATCGTCTTGAGCGTGGTCGTCTTCCCGGCACCGTTGGTGCCGATGAGCGTGACGATCTCGCCTTGATCGACGTGGAGATCCACGCCCTGGAGCGCATGGATGTGTCCGTAGTAGGTATGGACGTCTTGGAGCGACAAGAGGGGGCCGCCACTGGGCTCGCTGGAACTGCCCTCTGGCACGGCCATGGTCGTCACGCGGCCGGCGTCCCGAGGTAGGCCTCGATGACCTTGGGATCGCGACGGACGTCGTCCGGCGATCCCTCGGCGATCTTCTCGCCGTGGTCGAGGACGGTCACCCGATCGCTGATGCCCATGACCACCTTCATGTCGTGCTCGATGAGCAGGACCGTCAGCCCGAGCTCGTCGCGCAATCGGCGGATGAGGGCCGTCATCTGCGCGGTCTCGCGCGGGTTCATGCCCGCGGTCGGCTCGTCGAGCAGCAGCAGTGCCGGCTCGCTGGCGAGCGCACGGGCGACCTCGAGCCGCCGCTGATCGCCGTACGGCAGGTTCTTGGCGAGCTGATCGTCCCGTCCCTTCAGGCCGACGAGGTTGAGGAAGTGGCTCGCCCGCTCACGGGTCATCGCCTCCTCGCGGCGATCTCGTGGTGTCGACAGCATCGCATCCCACCACTTCGCGGTCAGGCGACTGTGCATGCCCACCTGGACGTTCTCGCGGGCCGTCATGTTGGCGAACAGGCGGATGTTCTGGAATGTCCGGCCCAAGCCGTGCTGGACCATGTCATTCGGCCGGCTGCTTCGGAAGATCCCCAGCCGGGTCAGGAAGCGCCGGTACCACATCGGCCGTGAGACGCCGATGAGCAGAGTGGTGACGAGGGCTGCCAGCGTGGCGAACCCAGCGATGAGGACGACCCCCTCACCGACACCGGCCGAGTTCAACGCGACGGTGATGATCCCCCCGATGACCCCCGGAGCAAACCAGACGGCCCCCTCCGCCCACGTTCGCCGCGAGCGCGAGATCATCTCGTCGCCCCGGAACTCGATCACGCCGGCCGTCGGATCGTAGATCCCGGCGATGATGTTGAAGAACGTCGTCTTGCCGGCGCCATTGGGCCCGATGAGGCTGACGATGGAGCCCGGCGGGATCGTGAAGTCGATGTCGTTGACCGCGACGAGGCCGCCGAAGCGCTTGCTCACGTGGCGGGCGTGGAGCAGCAGGTCGGACTCTGCCGCTGTCATCTGAGGTCCTCCTCAGTGCCCGGCGCCTCGCCCATCGCCCCGACGATGGCAGCGGCTTCCTCATCACCGCCGCCATCCTCGAAGTCGTCGGCGATGTGCAGCTCGCGTCGCCGCCGCTGCGACGGGAACAGGCCCTCGGGTCTCAGCAGCATCATCCCGACCAGCGCGATGCCGTAGAGCAGGAACTGGTACTGGACGAAGTCGATGTCCGAGATGATCGGCACCTCGAATCGCTCGAACAGGCCGTTGAGCGACTTGAGGATCACCGTCTGGATGATGTAGATGACGAACGCACCGACAGCGACGCCCCAGATATTGCCCATGCCGCCGAGCACGATCATGGCCAGGACCGTGAACGACACCACGAACAGGAACTGGTCCGGGCTGACGACTGTGAGCTTGGCCGCGTTGAGCACGCCAGCGAAGCCGGCGGTCGTGGCTCCGAGCGCGAAGGCGACGAGCTTGGTCGTGACGGTGTTGATCCCGTTGGCCGCGGCCGCGAGCTCGTCCTCGCGGATGGCCGCCCAGGCTCGGCCGACCCGTGAATCCTGGAGCCTGTAGAGGAGGACCATCGTGATCGTCACGACGACGGCCATGAGGATGAAGTACGGGGTCTGGTCGAGCCCGCCGAACTGGTAGCCGAGGATGTTCGGGCGGTCGATCCCGCCGATTCCGTTGACGCCGTTCGTGATCGTTTCGGCGTTCACGAAGACGACGGGCACGATCTCTCCGAACCCCAGGGTCATGATCGCCAGGTAGTCGCCGCGCAGGCGCAGGGTTGGAGCCCCCAGGATGAGGCCGGCGATGGCCGCGACGACCGCTCCCACGATGAGCAACGGCAGGAAGGGCAGGTGGATGTCGAACTGCCCGGACGCGAGCAGCGCGTAGGAATACGCCCCGATCCCGAAGAACGCCGCGTAGCCTAGGTCGAGCAACCCGGCGAAGCCGATGACGACGTTCAAGCCCATCGCCAGCAGGACGAAGACGCCGGCGTTGACGAAGCCACCGACCCACGCGTTCTGGCGTTGGAGGAAGCTGAACGGCGGATACGCCGACCAGAAATAGATGATCACCGCGAACAGGAGCATCCCGCCGATGACCGTCGCGCTGCGATGCGCATCGGAGAAGTCACGGATGCGCGTCCGCAGCCCCGGTGACGGCGGCGCAGGTGCCCTCGCGGTCGTGGCCGTCATGCCCGCTCACCGAGCTGTTGGCCGAGGATGCCGGCCGGCCGGAAGATGAGGACAAGGGTCAGGACCAGGAACACCAGCGCTTGTGACCAGCGCAGATACCCGAAGGTCGTCGCGGCGACCTCGATGAACCCGATGATGAACCCGCCGAGGACGGCGCCGGTGATGTTCCCGATCCCGCCGAGGACCGCGGCGGTGAAGGCCTTGAGGCCGGCGTTGAACCCGAGGTCCTGGCGGGCGAATCCGAATTGGAGGGCCCACACGACGCCGGCCGCGCCGGCCATCGCCCCGCCGAGCAGGAAGGTGAGCGCGATGGTCTGGTTGAGGTCGACGCCCATCAGCTGCGCAGCCTCGCGATCCTGGGCGGTCGAGCGCATGGCGCGCCCCAGACGCGTCCGCCCGATGAACTGCTGGAGCCCGACCATGAGCAGGATCGCCACGACGAGGATGACGATGCTGAGGAGCCGGATCTGCGCCCCGAGGACCGAGATCCCCCAATCGAGCGGGAAGATCTGGGGGGCACGGACGTCGCCTGGGCCTGCGATCGAGAGGGCCACGTTCTGCAGGATGAACGACACGCCGATGGCGGTGATGAGCGGTGCCAGTCGGGGTGCGTTCCGGAGCGGCCGGTAGAAGATCCGCTCGATGGCGGCGTTCAGCAATGCGGTCAGCGGCATCGCGAACAGCAGTGCGCCCATGAGCAGCACGGTCAGCACGAGGGGGTCGGCGACCGGACCGGTCTGGCCGGCGATGCCGGTCAGGAACGCGATCGACAGGAACGCGCCGATCATGAATACGTCGCCATGGGCGAAGTTGATGAGCTCGATGATCCCGTAGACCATCGTGTAACCGAGGGCGACGAGTGCGTAGATCGCGCCGATCGTCAGCGCGTTCATGACCTGCTGGAGCGCCGTCGCCGGGGCATCATCGGCCGTCGCCGGCGCAAGCATCAGGTAGCCCATGAGGACGAAGAAGTAGACGACGATCCCGACCAGCGAGAAGCCGATCAGGCGCAGGCTCCGAGATCGTCCCTGGATCGGTGCTGGGCTGGCGATCGCCGTCACGGTCGGTGCCTCATCGATGGAACGACATCACAGATAGCGTGAGGCCGGGGATCGGACGACCCCCGGCCTCGTGTGTGCCGGTGCTCGGCGCTCTTACTGGGCGCCGAAGTCGAGCTGTTCCTTGAAGGTCCAGTTGCTCGCGGCGGCGTCAAAGCTGTAGAAGCTGATGATCTTCTGGCTCGTGTCGCCGTTCGTGTCGAACTGGAATTCGCCGATGACGCTGGTGTACTTGTGGCTCGTGTCGACGGCCGCGACGCGGACGGTTCTCCCGGAGCGCGGTCATGTCGGCCGATGCGGCTGCCCGGCCCAGGGCGTCGAGGACGACCTGGCGCGCAGGCGTAGCCGGTCGCGCTGTAGCCGGTCGGCGCCTCGCCGTACTCGGCCTCGTAGCGCGCCTCGAAGTCGGCGCGGCCGGGGAAGTCGCCGATGGCGGCTGCGGTCGCGTAGGCGTTCTTGGCATCGGCGCCGGCCAGGTTCAGGAACGAGTCCTTGGTCTCGCCGGAGCCGTCGTAGATGCCGTCGGGGCCGACGTACGGGATGTCAGCAAGGCCGGCCTGGACGGCCGCCTTGAGGATCCGCGCACCGCCGGTCGCGGTGACGCCGCCGAAGTAGATCGCCTCCGGGCCCAGGGCCGCGGCGGACGTCATGATCGAGGCATAGTCGGTGTTGGTCTTCGGCACGCCGTCGCGCTTGACGACGGTCCCGCCGTTGGCCTCCAGGTACGCCTGGAAGGTGTCGGCGATGCCCTTCCCGAACGTCTCGGTGTCATCGATGATGTACACCTTCTTGGCGTTCAGGTTTTCGAGGATGTACTTGGCCGCGGCCGGACCCTGGTTGTCGTCCGTCGTCACGACGCGGACGTAGTTGATCCGGTCTGGGAACGCCTTGCGAACGTCGAGCGCGCCGAACTCTGGCTTGGTCAGACCCTGGTTGGTGTTGGCCGGGCTGCACTGCAGGAGGCCCGCCTCGTTCGAGATCGGGATCTGGGTCAGCGCGACGCTCGAGTTGAGCGGGCCGATGACCGCGATGATGTCGGGGTCGCCGACGATCGTGGTCATGTTCTGGGCGCCGGTCTGCGGATCGTGCGCACCGTTGACCGCGTCGTCGAAGATCGCCGAGTCGGGGATCTCGACGGCGTATCCGCCGGCGCCGCCGCCCGCTTCCTTGACCGCGAGCTTGATGCCGTTGATGATCGGCTGCGACGCCGCGAGCTCGCTGCCCTGGAGCGGGAGCTCGATCGCGACCTTGACAGTGCCCTTGCTGGTGTCAGCGCTGGCGATGGCGCTGCCACCGGCGCTCGGGCGGCGACCGCGCTGGTGCCGCGGACCCGCCCGTGCTGCTGCACGCGGCGAACGCCAGGATGCTGACGGCCGCGAGCGCACCGACCTTGTGTAGTTTCATCCAGTAACTCCTCCATATCACCGGTCGAAACCACCTGGCTGGCGTCCCGGACGAGAGGCTCGCGCCCGCCCCCGTCGCCCTGACCGCGTCGTCGCGACACCCGGTTGGGTCTCGAGCGAGAGCGGCGTCTGGTGCGAGCGGGTGGTGGCTGACAAGCCCCTCGTCCGGGCGGCGCGCAGGTGGCCGCCGAAGCGATGCCGTATCATAGCCGCCGGCGAACCGATTGCAATACCGGTCGGCCGCACCCGTCAGCCCGTCGCGAGCGCCCATCGCTCGCCGCCGACGAGGGGAGCGCGAGCCCGGTACGACCCAAGGGTCGAGTCCCCGGTCGGGGGCGACGGTCGCCAGCCCTGCGAGGTGCACCGGTTCGGCGTGGAATACCTGGTCCGAGCAGCCCGTGTCACGGACATCGATCGGCTCGTCGCCCTGAGTGACGGGTCCCTTGGTGCCGCGCGTGACGAGAGCCCGCTCGTGGCCGCGGACCTCATGCGTCAACTGGTCTACCTGCCGCAGGCCAGCATCTTCGTCGCGGAGACGCGACGCACGGTCGTGGGCGGGGCGGTCCTCGCCCTCAGGCCGTCGGTCAGCTCAGGCGGGTACGTCGGGACCATCGACCTTCTGGTCATCGATCCCGATCACGATCCCGATCGGCTCACCGGGGCGCTCGTCGAAGAGTGCCTCCGGTCGGCCAGCAACAAGGGCTGCACCGTCGTCGAGACGGGGCGGCCGAATGACAAGGCGGCCCGGGCGCGCCTCGAAGCGATGGGCTTCGGCGAGGCCGGACCGCGACTCCAACACACCGTGGCAGCGGCGGGATCCGCCGCGCGCCGCACGTGATGACCGCAACCGCCGTGCAGCGTGATCGCGCCGGCGGGGCGGATCGGTAGTTCCAAGGAGTACATGTGGGCAAGAACGTCGCCGTCTTCGTGGACGTGGCGAACATCTTCTATGCGGCCAAGGCGGCCGGGGTCGACATCGACTACGTCACCCTGCTGAAGTCAGCCTCGGCTGGTCGCGATCTCGTGCGCGCCTATGCGTACACGGGCCTCGACCCGGATAACGAGAACCAGCGCAACTTCCACGACTTCCTGCGCCGGAGCAACTACAAGGTCGTCAGCAAGGACATCCGCAAGTACGGCGATGGCAAGGTCAAGGCCAACCTCGACATCGAGCTCGTGGTCGACATGATGAAGACGGCCAGGAACCTCGACATCGCCATCGTCGTCTCCGGCGACGGCGACTTCGCGCCGGCCATCCGGGCGGTCCAGGAGCAGGGCGTCCGCGTCGAGGTCATCAGCTTCCGCGGCAACACCAGTTCCGACCTCATCGAGGTGGCGGACCAGTTCACTGACATCATCCAGCTCGCCCGGGTCGAGAAGGGCTCCCGCTCGGGACGCCGCGTCTCCGAGGGCGACGACCTCTCGATGACCGAGGTGCCGGACAAGCAGACCGAGGGCACCGGAGCGGGTCGTGGTCGTGGCCGAGGCCGTGGCCGCGGACGCGCCGGTGAGGCCGAGCCGGTCGCCGCGGCGCCGGTTCGCGGTCGGGGCCGCGGCCGGCCGGTCGGGGCGGCCGCCAGCGCGGCCCCTGCCGTCAACGCGGGTGGCGGCGCGATGGTCGCGCTGCCTGGCGAGCGCCTCTCGAAGGCACCAGGCAGCCTGTCCGAGGCGGATCTGGCCGCCGCCGAAGTCTTCACGCTCGACGACGTGGGGACCGACGGCCCGGATGACGGTTCGGCCGGATCGCCGACCGCCGCCGGTGCCGACGGTGATGACGCGACCCGCCGACGCCGCCGACGCGGTGGACGCGGCCGTGGCCGAGGCCGAGGTCGAGCCGAGGGCGAGACGACCCAGGTCGCAGGCAGCAACGATGCAACCACCCACGAACCGTTGATCGACGAGGACATCATCGAGGAAGAAGAGCTCGATGCCGCCGCTCCCAAGGCCCCGCGGGCCACGCCGTTCGGGTCGGTGTGGGACTCGCAGCTCGGCACGCCCACGTCGCCGCCGGCCCCGCGGACCGTTGCGCCGTTGAACGACGATGAGGACCTCGACGAGCCGGAGATCCCCGAATACCTGATCGCCGAACAGCGTCGGGGGGCCGGCCTGCGCAGCGGCCAGGGCGGCAATCGCGGGCCGCGCGGCGGCCGAGCCGCGTACCAGTCGGCCATCGCGCGCGAGCGCTACGGCCGCGGTGGCACCGGCGGCATCAACCGGTATCCCGACGTGAGCGGCCGAACGGCCGCGCCGCGCGAGGACCGTTCGTACGACCGGGGCGACCGCCCCGACCGGGGTCCACGCCAGCCACAGGGCGACCGGCCGCCCGCCCCGAGGCGCGAGTCCGGGGAGTGGAGCGAGGTTCCGCCCGAGCTCGAGGCACAGCTCCGCGCGCAGCTGGCCAGCAAGCCCGCCGCGGCACCGGTCCCGGAGTCCGTCGTCGCCGAAGCCGCATCGCCGGCTACCGCTGACGACACGGCCCCGGCCGCGCCGAAGCGCCGGACGACGTCTCGTTCGAGCACGTCGGCCAAGGCCACGAGCGCGTCCGGGTCGACCTCCGACGGCGCGCCGAAGAAGCGCACGACCCGCAAGCCGGCCGCGACGGCAGGCGGCTCCGAGGGCGAGGCCACGGCCACGGCCGAGGCCGGGACGGCTGCGCCGAAGAAGCGCACGACCCGCAAGGCGTCGACCGGCGCGGCCGACGGCGACGGACCAGCGACCGCGGCTGCGCCGAAGAAGCGCACGACCCGCAAGCCCGCCTCCGCCTGATCCCGTCGTGGACGGCGCCCGGACGCGTGGCCACGGACCGGCGCTCGCCGCGATCGAGGCCATGGTCCGTGGGGCGCCGCCGCACGCGATCCTGCTGAGCGGGCCAGGCGGCGTCGGCAAGACGACGCTCGCGCTGGACCTCGCGGCGGGTCTGCTGTGCACGGCCGAAGATGCCGCCGGTCGGCCCTGCCGATCCTGTCGGGGCTGCCGGCTCGTCGAGCACGGCGACCACCCGGACCTGCATCGTCTCGCGCCCGAGGGCCCGGGCGGCCAGATCCGCATCGGTGGTCAGGGCGCCGAGTTCCGGGGCGTCCGCAACCTGATCTCGGACCTCGCCCTGCTGCCGCTCGAAGGTGGCGCGCGCGTCGCGATCGTCGAATCGGCCCACCGCATGAACGATGATGCGCAGGCCGCGCTGCTCAAGACGCTCGAGGAACCGCCGGCCGGGGTCACGATCGTCCTCTGCGCCGACGATGAGTCCCGCCTCCTCCCGACGGTCCGCTCGAGGTGCGCCCGGATCCGTCTCGGACCGGTCGGTCCGCGGGACATCGAGGCGATCCTCGCCGATCGCGGCGCGGCGGACCCGCCGACCGCAGCGCGCCTCGGACGGATGGTCGGCGGCCGGCCCGGCATCGCCCTGGCGTACGCCTACGCGCCGGATGCGCTCCGGGCGCGCGGCGAGCTCGGCCGGACCCTGCTCGACCTGCTCGACGCCGCCCCCGCCGACCGACTGGCGGCCATGCGGACGGCGATGCCCCAGGCACTGGCCATGGCGGCCGACCTCGAGCGCGGCGCGTCGCTCGCGGGCGCGGTCGCGGGTCCTGGCCTCGCCGGCGAGGATGCGGCGGCCGCGAACGGGCGAGGCCGCCGGACGAAGGGCGCGGCCGCACAGGCCCGCGCGCCGCGCGCCGCGCCGGCCGCATCCGAGGCGGCCGACGAGGCCGACCCCGACGAGGTCGATCCCGATGCGCCCGTCCGCGCGGTCCCGGCCCCGCTCCGGCGGCGCGCGGCCGAGGCGCTCGTGCTGGTATGGACCGAGGTCGCGCGGGATCTCGCGCTGGTCGCGGCCGGCGGCGCGGCGTCAGTCCATGACCTCGCGCTGCTCGAGGAGACGACGACCGCCGCCGCCGGCCTCGAGCCCGAGGCGGCCCTCGGGGCCCTCCGTCGGCTGGAGCGGGCCGGTACGCTCATCGCGGCCAATGTGTCGCCCGAGTTGGTCCTCGATGCCCTGGCCATCGCCTGGCCGCACCGCCAAGCGGTGAGCGCCGCGTGATGGCCGACGTCGCGGACGCCGCCGAAGTCGCGCGCGTCGAGGCCGTGGTGCGCGGCCGCGTCCAGGGTGTGGGTTTCCGCTACTTCGCCTGGCGAGAGGCTCACGACCTGGCCCTCGAAGGATGGGTCGCCAACGAGCCGGACGGGTCGCTGCGCTGCATGGTCCAGGGCCCGCGCGACCGGGTCGAGGCCATGCTGGAGCGTCTCGAGACGGGGCCGGCGGGGTCGCTCGTCGAACGCGTCGACACGACCTGGCTGCCCGCGTCGGGGTCACTCGGGCCATTCGCCGTCCGGAGCGGAGCCCATCGCGGCGACTGACCCGCCCACACCATCGGCGCGCTCGAACGTGACGGAAGGCCTATTCCCGCCGGGACCTTCAGGCGTGCATGGTGGCGAAGATGGAGCAGAACTCTCCGGCCGAAGAGCTGCCTGCCCTCTATCGAGCCATCCTGGATCGGGTCGCAGACCTCGAATCCGACGGCGATCGAGCGCAGGCCGCCCGCGTGCGCGCTGCCGCGACGCGGATCTACTCGCGCGCCTGGGACGAACCCGCCCGTCGAGGCCTGACCGACCTGCTCCGCAAGAGCGGACCGTCATCGAGCGATCCCGTCCCCGCCCAGCGTGGCGTCCGACGTCGCGTCGCCGCCTCGCGCGGGTAGCCGACCGACCCCTCCCGGCGACGCGACCTTGCGACGCCGTACGCTGTAGGCGATGTCCCAGTCCACCATCGACGACCTGATCGAGCGCGCCCTCGCGGCGTACGCCGACCTCGAGCTGCTCGGCGAGGAGATCGAGGACGAGTGGACCTATGTCACCGACCTCGAGGCCGCCTGGCACGACCGGCTGGATGCGGTGGCGGCGGCCCGCGGCGCCGACCCCGTGCCACCGGCCGTCGATGCCGCGATCGACCGGGCGATCGAGGAGATCGGCCTCGTCCGGGATCCCCACCGCGCGATCGACTGGCTCTCGACCTTCCCGCAGGTGGTGCTCGTCGCCCTCGGCGAGCGACCGTGAGGTTCCAGGACGCGGCCCGCGATGCCCGCGCCGTGGTCTACGCGGGCATCCAGGCCGAGCCCTCGGTGGCGCGCGCGGCGACGCTGCTTGCCGTCGCGACGGCCGCCGAACGCGTCCTCGCCCGTGCGGTGATGAACGGCGAATCCATGGATCCGGACGCCTGGCGCACGATGTTCCCGACGCTCTTCGGTCCAGAGGTGCCGGCCGCCGACCGCGATCGGGCCGAGGCCATCCTCCAGGTCTCGCTTGGCGTCGCGGACCGCGGCGAACAGGTCAGGAGCCAGGTCCGCGGGGCGATCGTCGAGGCCCTCACAGCGGTCCTGCTCGCACGCCGGGTCGGCGCCGAGGCCGTCCGACGGGAGCGGCGCATCCTGTTCGATGGCGTCGCCGCCGAGATCCATCCGTACGACGTGACGGTGGAACGCCCCGGCGCCGCCGAGGCCTACGACTGCAAGTGGGGCGCACGCGGGATCGGGGCGGACGTGTTGAACCAGCTCGATGACGCCCGGATCCACGCCGCCGAGGAGGACGAGCCGCTCACGGTCTCGCTCGTCGTCTTCGACGCCGGGCGCTCGTGCGACGTCCGGCTCGCGCGACAGACCGCGCCCACCGGCGGGATCGGGCTCGTCAGCCTGGAGACGCTCGACGTCCTGTCCGGGTCGGCGCGATGACGGATCCGGCGAACGCATCGGCCGGCTTCAGCGCGCCCTACCGGGTGCGATTCGACGAGGCTGGACCGGACGGGCGCCTGCGGACGTCGGCGATCCTGCGCTACGCCCAGGATCTCGCGTGGGTCCACTCGTCGGCCCTCGGCTTCGATCGCCGGTGGTACGACGAGCACGGCCTGACCTGGCTGGTCCGCGCGGCGGAATTGGCCGTGGTCGCGCCGATCGGGGTCGGCGCCACGCTCGTCGGCACCACGCGCGTCGTCGGGTTCCGTCGGGTCTGGTCGCGTCGGCGGACGGAGTTCGTCGATGACGAGGGCCAGCCCGTCGCGTGGATCCACATCGACTGGGTCCTCCTCGACGCCCGGGGGGCGCCGACCCGGATCCCGCCCATCTTCGAGGAGATCTTCCAGGGTCCCGCGGCGACGTTCGGGCTGGCTCGCGTGCCCCTCGGCGACCCACCCGCGGACGCCGCGCGACGCCGCTTCACCGTCCGCCCGCAGGAACTCGACCCGTTGGACCATGCCAACAACGCGGTCTACGCGGACTGGCTCGAGGAGGCGGTCATCGCCGCCGGCGACCGCGAGGCGACCCGCGCGATCCCACGCCTCGTCCGATTGGAGTACGCCCTGCCGGCGGAGGCGGACGCGACCGTGGACGCGGAGGCCTGGCCCGACGACGGTGGTTGGTCGTTCCGGCTGCTCGGCGCGGACGGCAACGACCTCCTGCGCGCCCGACTCGAACCGGGCTGACCGGGCGGCAAACGCAGGCGTCGCCGGTCGACGAAGAGCCCAAGAGCGCAATCGTATGACCGCATCGCGGTGCTACCCTTGGACGATGGGATCGGAGAAGCCGGGCGATACCGCGTCATCGACCTCGGCCGAACCCGGGGACCGAGACGTCCGGCGCGTCCCGTCGGTCACGACCATGCGCGACATCGCCGCCGCTGCCGGCGTTTCGCAGAGCACGGTCTCGAGGGTCCTCAACGACGTCTCGACGCGAGTGCCGATCGCGGCGGAGACGCGCGAACGCGTCGTCCTGACCGCCCGCCGGCTCGGATACCGACCGAACCCCTTGGCCCGCGGCCTGCGCGGCGCCCCGACGATGCTCCTCGGCGCGGTCGTCCGCGACTTCAGCGATCCGTTCTTCGCCGGCGCCATCGAGACGCTGGCCGTCGAAGCGATGGGCAGCGGCTACAACGTCGTGCTCGGTCACGCGCACGGCCGGCTCGAGGAGGACATCTCGCTGCCCGCGGTCATCGAGACCCGACATTGCGACGCGATCGTCCTGCTCGGCGACATGCAGGACCAGCCGAAACTGCTCGAGGACCTCCGTGATTCGACCGTGCCGATCGTCGCGCTGTGGCAGGGTTCGAGCCCGCTGGAGTTCCCGACGGTCGACGTTGACAACCACGCGGGCATCTACGCCGGGTTGCAGCACCTGGTCGAGCTGGGCCACACGCGGATCGCCTTCGTCAGCGGCCAGTTGCCCGGTGACAACCCCCAGCGGCTCGACGCGTTCGTGGAGTTCATGACCGACCGGTTCGGGGGCGTGCCCGACGGATACATCCAGGACGTGCCGAACTCGATGGCCGGCGGCGAGGCCGCCCTCGTGGCGCTCCTCGAGCTCGGCGAGCCACCGACCGCGCTCATGACCTCGACCGACCTCGTGGCCGTCGGCGTCCTCCATGCGGCGTACAGCCGCAACTGCGTCGTGCCCGATGAGTTGTCGGTCGTCGGCTACGACGACATCCCGATCGCCGCGCACACCGTGCCCGCCCTGACCACGCTCCGGATGCCCATCCCCGAGGTGACCGGTGAGGGCGTGCGGCTCGCGATCCAGTTCGCCCGCGACGCGACCCTGGAACAGGAAGCCAGCCGGACGGTCTTCGAGCCGACGCTCACCGTCCGCCAGTCGACCGCCCCGCCCGCGCCAGCCACCTCGACGGTCACGCGGCGCGTCTCAACGCCGGTCGCCTGACGACCTGAGGCGGCCCGGGGGTCAGGTCCCGGGTGTGGCCGGGGCGTTCCGATCGACCGCGCGCGTCGGGATCCAGACTCGCATCGCCCCGGGCTGGCGGTGGGCCCAGGCGAAATACGGCACGGCGCCGATCTGGATCGACGTCCCGGTCGCGGCGTCGGTGGCCGGCAGGGTGATACCCAGCGGGGCGCCCGGGACGTCGTGCCGCGGGACCACCGTCGGCTGGACCGATGGCGACAGCTCGATCGCCTCGAGGTCCGTGCCGGCCGGCAGGTCGGCCGACTCGACGCAGTACACGATCGGTCCGCGCTCGATGGCGACGCAGCCCCGGACCGCATCGATCCGCGGATCCGGCTCGGTCACCCGGACCGGCATGTCAAGCGTCAACATGACCCGGTCGCCGGCATGCCACGCGCGGTTCTCGGCGATCGTCCGGGCGCCGGCCGCAACGGCGCTCGGCTCACCCGCTCCGATCCGGAGCGTCGCAGAACCGGTCCAGCCCGGGACCCGCATCGAGAGGGTCCACGGCCGGTCCGGGGTCTCCTGGACGGTCACGACGACCTCACCGCTCCACGGGTAGCCGGTCTCCACCGCCAGCCGGACCGTGCCACCGGCGACGTCGGCGCGGAAGGATGCCGATGCGTACTGGTGCAGCTGGATCCCGCCGTCGTCGGCGGTCGCGAGGTACTGCGCCCATGAACTCAGCGTCCGCATGACGTTGGGCGGGCAGCACGCGCATGGGTACCACGGCTGGCGCCGGCCATCGCCCGCCGAGACGGCCGAGGCGGCCGTGCCGTTCGTCCGCCGCTGGAGCGGGTTGACGTAGAAGAACTCGGTCCCACCGACCGAGATGCCCGACAGGACGCCGTTGAGCATCGTCCGTTCGATGACGTCGGCGCAGTCGGGATCGCCCGTGGCCAACAGGAGCCGCCACGCCAGCATCACGCTGGCGATCGCCGCGCACGTCTCCGCGTACGCCCGATCCGGCGGCAGCTCGAACGGATCGCCGAAGGCCTCGTCGCTGTGCCGGCTGCCGACCCCGCCGGTGAGGTAGGACCGTGTTGCGACCATGTCGCGCCAGCGACGCAGGACGGCGTCGAGCATCGCCTGGTCGCCGAGCTCGACGGCGAGATCGACCGCCCCGCAGTCCAGGTAGAGCTGGCGGACCGCGTGACCGGCGACCGTCGTGGCCTCACGGACCGGCGCGTGGTCCTGCCAGTACGCCGACCCGAACCGGCCGGTCCCGAGGAGCCCGTGGCCGCGCAGGTCGATCAACCGGGCGGCGAGGTCGAGATGCGTCCGGTCGCCCGTCGCCCGGAACAGCTCGACGAGCGCCATCTCGATCTCGGGGTGGCCATCGATCGCATCCCGTCCGCCCGGGCCGAGCTCGCGCTCGACCGATCCGACGGCGCGGACCGCGATGTCGAGCAGCCGGTCGTCGCCGAGCGCCCGGTGCCAGGCGACCGCCGCCTGGACGAGATGGCCGACGTTGTACAACTCGTGGCCCCAGGCCAGGTCGCGGAATGGCTCGCCGCCACCGACGACCTGGACGTAGCTGTTCAGGTACCCGTCGGGTCGCTGGGCGGCAGCGACGAGACCGATGACCTCGTCGGCCGCACGCGCCAGCTCGGCGTCCGGACCGCGACCGAGCTCCCAGCCGACCGCCTCGAGCCACTTGTAGACATCGGTGTCGAGGAATGGGTAGATGACGCCGAGGGGCTCGCTGAGGGCCCGATACCGGCCCGGCTGCCCGGCGGCCATCCGCAGGTTCGCGAGGTTGCCGACGCGGTCGAGCTCGGCGTAGCCATGGCCGATCGAGCGCTCGCGGTTCGTCCGGGCGCGGTCGGCCCACAGCCCGCCGTCGAGCGTCACGTCCGTCGAGCTCATCGGGGTCAGGCGCGCGATCGCCGAGGCGCACGGCAGCACGACGCTGGCGTGCGATCGGTTGGCGCCGGTCTCAGACACCACGGTCGATGAAGTAGTAGGCGTTGTTCCAGCGGAGCTCCCGCTTGAACGTCGCGGGCCGAGTGGCGTCGTCGATCTCGACGAGCTCGAGGTTCGCCATGTCGGCGAAGTCCGCGAGCGGCTCGGTGGCGAGGCTCGAGGTCAGCGCGGTGTGATGGGGACCGCCGGCGGTCAGCCACGCCTCTGCGGCCGTCATCAGGTCGGGCTTCGGGCGCCAGACGGCGCGCGCCACCGGCAGCTTCGGCAATGGCTCGTCGGGCGCGACCAGGTCGACGTCGTTGACGAGCAGCCGGAACCGGTCGCCCAGGTCCGTGAGCCCGACGACGCGCGCCTCGCCCGGCGCGGCATCGAAGACGAGCCGGACCGGGTCGGCCCGGCCACCGATCGAGAGCGGGTGGATCTCGCACGACGGTCGGTCTTGCGTGATCGATGGGCAGACCTCGAGCATGTGGGCGCCGAGGACCTCGGGGACCGGATCGCCCAGGTGGTAGGTGTAGTCCTCCATGAACGAGGTCCCGCCGGGAAGCCCCTCGCCCATCACCTTGAGGATCCGCACGAGAGCGGCGGCCTTCCAGTCGCCCTCGGCGCCGAAGCCGTACCCATCGGCCATGAGTCGCTGGACACCGATCCCGGGCAACTGCTCGAGCCGGCCGAGGTCTTCGAATGTGTCCGTGAACGCGCCGAACCCGCCGTCCTCGAGGAAGGCCCGCAGTCCGGCCTCGATCCGTGCGGCCGTGCGCAGCTCGGCGTGCCGCTCGCCGGACGAGCGGAGGGCCGGGGCGACGTCGTACAGCTCCTCGTACTGCTCGACGAGCCCGTCGACGGTCGCGTCCTCGACCTCGGCCACCTGGCCGGCGAGGTCGCTCACGCCATAGCCGTTGACCGAGAACCCGAGGCGCGCCTGGGCCTCGACCTTGTCGCCGTCGGTGACGGCCACCTCGCGCATGTTGTCCCCGAACCGGGCGATGCGGAGGCGGTGCGCCTCGTGCCAGCCGGCGGCGGCGCGCGCCCAGCTGCCGAGCCGGCCCGCCACGATCGGGTCCTGCCAGTGCCCGACGACGGTCTTGCGCCCCCGGCGCAGGCGGGTCTGGATGAAGGCGAACTCCCGGTCCCCGTGGGCCGCCTGGTGCAGGTTCATGAAGTCCATGTCGATCTCGGCCCACGGCAGGTCGCGGTGGTACTGCGTGTGCAGGTGGAGCAGGGGCTTGCGCAGGTCGAGGAGCCCGGCGATCCACATCTTGGCCGGCGAGAACGTGTGCATCCAGGCGATCACGCCGATGCAGTCCGGGGCCGCGTCGGCCTCCCGCAGCACCTGGGCGATCCCGTCGGGCGACGTGACGACGGGCTTCGCCACGATCCGGACCGGCACGGCCGGTGTCTCGTCCAGGCAGGCGGCGATCCGGGCGGCGTGTTCGTCGACCCGCCGGAGCACGTCATCGCCGTACAGCCGCTGGCTGCCGGTCACGAACCAGGCTTCGAGTTCGGGCAGGGCCCTGGTCACCGATCCACCATCCTCACCCACCTGCGGTCGACCGAGAATACGAACGCTAGCATACGTTTGCATGAGTGGCGAGACCGGACGGCGGTGGTGGCCGTCGGGCATCGCGAGCCGGTCACTTCAAGGCACCCGCGGTGAACCCGGAGACGTAGTACTTCTGCAGCAGCAGGTAGATCCCGATGCACGGGATCATGGAGATGGTGACCCCGGCCTGGAGCATGCCCCAGTCCGTCCCGCCGAGGCTCGTCTCGGCCCGTGCGGCGGCCAGGATCAGCGGCAGCGTGAACGTCGAGCCCTTGCTCATCAGGACCAGCGCGCCGAGGAACTCGTTCCAGGACGTCACGAAGGCGAAGAGGGCGACGGTCACGATCGCCGGGATGACGGCGGGGATGAAGACCGAGATGAGGGTCTGCCAGGAGTTGGCGCCGTCGGTGACCGCGGCCTCCTCGAGCTCCCGAGGCACCGCCTCGAAGCTGTTGCGCATGATGTACAGGCTGAACGGCAGCTGGATCGCGGTATGGACGATGGCCAGCCCGATCAGCGAGTTGGTCAGCTTGAGCTGCGCGAACATCAGGAAGATCGGCGTCAACAGCGCCTGGTAGGGGATGATCAGCGCCAGGAGCAGGAAGACGAAGATGATCTCCTTGCCCGGCACCGGGAAGCGCGCCAGCCCGTACCCGGCCGGGATCGTGAGCGCGAGCGTGAAGGCGATCGTCAGGAACGCCGTGCCGAAGCTGTTGCCGAGATAGGTCGGCAGGCCGGCCTGGTAGGACCACAGCCGGGCGTAGCTGTCGAGGCTCAGGGCGTGCGGGAAGTACGTCGGCGGCACCGCCGCGGCCTCGGCGGTCGTCTTGACCGAGGCCAGCATCGACAGGACGATCGGCATCACCATGATCGTGCAGATCGCGAGGCACAGCGCGCCGACGAGGTACCGGTTGCGCCCCGCGAAGGCGCGCGACCGCGACCGGGTCCGTTGTGCCGTGACCGCGGTCACACCCGGCTCCGGCGCGTCAGCGCCATCTGCACGATCGTGAAGACCAGGATGATCACGGCCAGGATCAGCGAGAGCGCGGCGCCGTAGCCGAGCTTCAGGTACGGGAACGAATTGAGGTAGACGTAGAACACCGCCGTCGCCGTCTCGTTGAACGGCTGGCCCGCGGTCATGATGTAGAACTGGTCGAAGGCCAGGAGCGAGCCGATCACGCTGACCAGTGTCACCAGCAGGACGGTCGATTTGGTGAGTGGCAGGGTGACGCGCCGGGTGCGCTGCCAGAAGCTGGCGCCGTCGACCATCGTCGCTTCGTTGATCTCGTGGGGGATGGCCTGGATCGCGGCGACGAACAGGATCATGCCGAAGCCCAGCACCTTCCAGACGACGGACGTGATGATCGCCCACGTGGAGACCTCGGTGTCCGTGCCGAGCCACTGGATCGGCTTGCTGATGAGGCCCAGGTCGGCCAGGGCCGCGTTGATGTAGCCGAACGTCGGGTCGAACAGCCAGACCCACAGCAGGCTCGAGACGCCAAGCCCGATGACGACGGGCACAAAGATCGCGGCCCGCGTGAACCGCCGGAGCGGGGTGTTCGGCGACACCAGCAGCGCGAGCAGGTAGCCACCGACCATGAGGATCGGCGTGATGAGCAGGGTGTACTTGAAGGTGTAGCCGAGTGACACCCAGAACTGGTCGTCGGAGAAGGCGCGCGTGAAGTTGTTGAGCCCGATGAATCTCGGCGGCGTGATCAACGACCAGTTGTTGAACGACAGCCAGACCATCTGGACCAGCGGATAGGCCGTGAAGGCCAGGACGAAGAGCAGCGCCGGCGTCAGGTACAGCAGCCCGATCAGCTTGTAGCGCCGTCTCGCATACATGTCCGGTCTCCAGCGGTGGATGGGATCGTACGAGCGTGCCCGCGGGGGAACGAGCCGGGCGGGCGTTCCGGCGGTGGCTTCAGATGTGGCCGCGGCGCTTCCTTCGAAGCACCGCGGCCACCAGGAGGAGGAGGACGACGTCAGGTTTCAGCCGCAGGAGATCGCCTTCATGGCGGTCTTGCCGTCGGCGATGACCGTGTCGAGTTCATCCGTCGAGTAGTAGGCCTTCTGGAGCATCTGCAGCCAGGGGCCCTGTGGGGAGTTGATCTGCTCGAAGAAGGTCAGCGTGTAGGGCGTCCGACCGACCTCGAGGGCCTTGGCCACGTCCTGGACGAGTGGCTCGGCCTGGAAGTACTTGTTGTCGACCATGTCCGAACGGGTCGTCAGGTTGAGGGCCTTGGCGTAGAGCTCGACCTGGCTGTTGTCGGACAGGATGAACTTCATGAACGCGATCGAATCGTCGACGCGCTTGCTGCCCTTCGGGATGACGACGAGGTCGCCACCGATGAACGACGCGTACTTGCCGGACTCCTGGCCCGGCAGGAGGCTGATGCCGAACTCGAAGGGGTGGTCCTTCATCTGGTCACGGGCCAGGCTGATGTTGAAGTTGCCGGTTCCCATCATGCCCAGCGTGCCTGAGCCGAATTGCAGGTGGAAGGTGGCACCGGTCTCGGCACGAGCGCCCTCGGGGACGTTACCGGCCGCGATCATGTCGCGCGTGAACTGGAGCACCTGCTTGACGCCATCGCCGACGAGCGGCTCGTCACCGCACTTGCCGGCTTCGATCGTCGCGTCGGAGGCCCACATGAGCGGGCCGACCGTGAAGATGTTGCAGCCCGCGCAGTTGCCGGGCAGGTAGTAGCCCTTGACGTCGCCACCGAGCTTGGTGATCGCGTCCGCGTACTGGCGGAGCTCGGCCTGGCTGGTCGGCGGCTTGTTGGGATCGAGGCCGGCCTTCGTGAAGAGGTCCTTGTTGTAAAACAGGGCCGAGACGTCCGCGTACAACGGGACGCCGTAGAGCCGGTCGTTGTAGGTCGCGACCGTCATGTGTCCGGGGCTTGCGGTCGTCAACTCCGGCCAGTCCTTGATCTTGTCGGTGATGTCCTCGAGCTGCCCGGCGTCCTCGAACTGCGGGGCGTAGATCAGGTCCATGCCCATCAGGTCGGGCACCTCGCCCGAGGCGATGCCCTGGGCGATCTTCGCGACCATGTCGGTGTGGACGATGTAGCTGAGGTTGATCGGCTTGGTCGGGTTGGCCTCGTTCCAGGCACACACGAGGATGTCGACCATCCCCTTGTTGCCACCCGAGCGCTCCCACATCTGCATCGCGTTCGCGTCCGTGCTCTGGGCACAGGCGATCGCGGGCTCCGGGGTCGGGACCGCCGCGGGCGCGCTCTCCGACGCGGCCGGTGCGCTGGCCGATGCGCCCGGCGCGACACTTGCCGGCGGCGCCGCGGATGCGGCAGCGCTCGGCGACGTCGTTGCCCCCGAAGAACAGGCCGTGATCACGAGGACGGCCATGATCGCGAGGGCGGGCAACCTGAGTTGGCTCCTCATCCCTTGGCTCCTCCATCTCGATCGGACCCGGGGTGTCCGGTGAGCGGGGTGCTGCCGGTTCGCAGCCCCGGGCGTTGGACACAGTACCACGCACGCAAACGAGTGCATACATTCGTTTGCAGTAGGATTTCAGCCTGCAGGACGCGGCGCCTCGTTCGGTCGCCGCACGCCGCAGCGCGGGAGGTGGCTCGGTGGATGATGTACGGCTCGGCCTCAACCTCTGGAGCCAGGCGAGCGACTGGCCGGGCTTCCTCGAGGCGGCCAGGCGTGCCGACCGGCTCGGCTACGACCACGTCTGGACGTGGGACCACGTCTACGCGATCTTCGGCGATCCGCACCAGCCGATCTTCGAGGGCTACACCGCCCTCGCGGCGCTCGCCCAGGCCACGGAACGGGTTCGCCTGGGCCTGTTCGTCGGGGCGAACACCTTCCGCAATCCGGGGTTGGCCGCCAAGTCCGTGACGACCATCGACCACATCAGCGGCGGTCGGGCGATCATGGGTCTCGGCGGGGCGTGGTTCGAAGGCGAGCACACGGCATTCGGGTTCGACTTCGGTGGTGGCTTCGGCGAACGCCTCGACTGGCTCGCCGAGGCGGTCGGCGACGTGCGCACGCTCCTCGACGGCGGGGAGGTCACGAGCCCGGAGGGCGGTCGCTATGCCTTCGATCACCTGAAGATCGCGCCCGTGCCGCTCCAGCCGCACCTGCCGATCATGATCGGCGGAGCCGGGGAGAAGAAGACGCTGCGGATCGTGGCCGAGCACGCCGATATCTGGAACGTGTTCGGGACGCCCGAGGTGCTGGCCCACAAGGACGCGGTCCTGCGAGCCCACTGCGCCGATGTCGGTCGCGATCCGACGACCATCGAGCGGACGGTCGGCTGCAAGATCACCATCCGCGGCACCGAGGCCGAGGCCGAACGCGTCCGGCGATCCCTGCTCGAGCACAACCGGACTCCGCTGGCCCGGGTCGAGGGCGATCTCACGTTCTGGACGGGCACGCCGGAGCAGATCGCCGAGACGATGATCGCGTACCGCCGGGTGGGCTTCCACACGTTCATCGTCGAGCTTCCGGCGCCGTTCGACGTCGAGACGATCGAGACCCTGATCACCGTCGTGAAGCCGATGGTCGAGGCCGTGCCCGTCACCGCCGCCGGCTGAGGGGGACTAGGGCCGTTCGACCTGCTCGAACGCCAGGTCGACGGCCATCTGGAGCGACTGGCCGGGCGGCAGCATGACCAGCCCGCCGGCCTCGTCACCGAGCAGGCGGCGGACGGCCTGCGGAGCGTGCGTCTCGGGCTCGACCGCGACCGCGTCGATGTGGCCCGGGCTCGCCGCGACGATGTAGGGCACGGCCGGGGTCGTCCGCATCGTGGCGCGCAGCCCGAGCTCGTCCCAGGCGAACTCGACCGGCGGCTCGCCGAGGCTCGCCCACGTCCCGTCCAGGTCGTCGGCCATGGCGCCCAGGCTGCGCAGGTCGTACGGCCCATCGACCGGTGCCGGATCGGGCTCCGTCGCCAGGTTGTCCGCGAAGTACCGGTCGGCGTGGATCGCCACCCGGATCGGCTTGCGGAACCATGGGTGGATGCCCATGCCGGCGGGCATCGGATCGGACGAGGTGTTCGTCAGAGCGAGGTCGATCCGGAGCGTGGAACCGCGGACCTCGATGCCCATCCGGACGTCGTAGGTCCATGGCCAGTCGTCGCCGCCGCCCGAGATCCGGAAGGCGCCGTCACCAACCTGCGTCCACGGACGGGCATAGACCTGGCCGTGGATGGCCGTGCCGTCGGGGAAGTTCGAGGCCAGGTCGACGATCCGCTCGCCGATCCGCGTCGGGCGCGCCTCGATCCGGTTGCACCAGGGCGCCATGACATACGAGCCCCAGAAGAACGGATCGGCGAGGTGGGTGGCCGGGTCGGGGGGTGCCAGGACCACGTCGTGCCCGAACGCGCGCAGGCGATGGAGCCGGGCTCCGGCCTCGGGCAGGACGACCGCCTCGAGCGGCCCGTCGGCGATCACGACCTCTTCCATCGACTCCCGTCCCTTCGCTAGTCGGCGACGACCATCGCCCGGTCCGGTCGCAACAGGAATGGCGGCAGGACGGCCGGCATGTTCGAGAAGGGCAGGACGTCCGGGTGGAGCTCGATGCCGAGCGTCTCCGCCATGAAGCGGCGGCGGGCCTCGATCCGCGCCCAGGCGCCTGGGTAGCGGGTCGCGAGGTCGCCGCGGAGCGACTGGTCGGCCAGGGCGATGCCGTCCTCGATGTTGGTCGTGAAGTAGTCGGTGCCGGTCGCAGGGATGATATCGACCTGGAGCGCCATCCCGGAGCGCAGCTCGACGCTGGAGCCCGGCCCGACCGGTGAGTTGACCCATTCGTCGAGGTGGAGCTGGTGGCCCGGGTTCAGGAAGATGCCGAAGAACGGGTCGGCCAGGCGCCGGTCGATGATGGCCTGGAGGGCACCGCCCGTCTGCCCGATGTGGAGCGCCTGATACCACTCCACCACGGCCTCGAAGTAGGGCCCGACGAGCACCTCGACGTAGTCGCCGATGTCGTCGGGCAGCTCGCTCGCGTCCTCGACGACGAACCCGGCTCGGCACGTCAGCGATCCCCAGATCCCGAACGCGGTGGTGAACCGATCCCCCCGCTCGATGACCCGGTCGCCCGGGCTGAGCAGGCCAAGGGTCGCGCGCGGACCGGCCGTCAGCATCACGTGACACGACAGCGGCGTCCCGTCCCACTCGAGGAGGCTGACCGCTTCGCCTTCCCGCAGGCCCGGCCGGAGCTCGGAGAGGAGATGTCGGACGCCGTTCGACGTCCGGCTGGCCGCGTGTTCGAAGACCGCGAGCTGGTCCGCGTCGTTGATGATCCGGAGCCCGTCGGCCGGGTCGATGAGCAGGTCGTTGGCGTTCTCGACGAGCCCGCCCGGACCGGTCAGCCGGCGTAGCTCGTCGACGAGGAAGGCCGGCACCTCCATCCGCGCGCGGTCTCCGTACGTCTTCCAGCCAAGGACCCCGACGCGACCCCCGGGTCCGATCCCCTCGCCGGCGAGGATCTCGTCGAGCGGCAGGGACCGATCCCGCGGCTGGCTGGGCAGGCTCAGGTCCTGGAAGCGGTGGCGCCGCATCGGGAGTGGCGCGGCACCGGCCATCCCGTAGCACTCGTTGCCGACCAGGATGGCCGGCTCGTCGGTCGGGCCGAGGACCAGGACAGCCTCCTCGAAGCGTGGGTCGAAGCCGGTCAGGAACGAGAGGTTGGCGCTGTGCTCGCGGTCGGCGTAGACGACGAGGCGGTCGTAGCCGCGTGCGGCCGCCCGGTCCCGGAGCGCGTCCACGCGCCGGCGGTACGTCCCGGCCGGGATCTCGGGCCGGTCGGCTTCGGGCCGGCCGAAGTCCGGCAGCCGGACCTCGGCCAGGCGGGCCTTCGTCATCGGATGCCTCCGGTCACCGGGTCGTCGGCTGCCAGGGTCGGACCGCCGTCGCCCCACGTTCGATGTCCACGAACCCGTTCGCCGGGGCCGTCATCCACGGCCCGACCTCGCCATCGGGCCAGGTGACCCGCACGTCCACCACGTCCGCCGTTCCGAGCCCGACGTGCGTCGGGCCGAGTTGCCCGCCGCCGTGACCGCCACCGACCACGATCTCCCGCCGGGAGGATGCATCCGCCGTCCGCGTCTCGAGGACCGCCCCGACGGCATCCCGGTTCGGACCCGGCTGGCGCAACCGCACCGCCAGCCAGTCGCCCATCGGCTCCGGCGTCTGGGCCGAACCTGCGCCCACGTTCCGCCACAGACGAGCGGGCGCGCGGAGGTTGGCCACGATGAGGTCGAGGAGTCCGTCGCCGTTGAAGTCCGCGAGGGCCGCGCCGCGGCCGCGATCGAACGACACGACGCCCGCGGCCTCGGCGCTCTCCGCGTATATGCCATCGCCACGGCCGAGGAACAGGTTGTTGGGGTCCCTCACGGCGTAGTCGGGGATGGCGTTCACGTTGCCCTTGCTGATGAAGAGGTCCATGTGGCCGTCGTTGTTCACGTCCTGGAACTCCGGATGCCAGGCGGTCGACGGCAGGGGGTCGCCGCCGACGGCCGGTCGCGTGGCCTCGAGGCTGAGCTCGAGTGCCAGGTCATGGTAGGCGGGCTCCGACGGCCCGGCGACGAGGGTCTGGAGGGTGTTCGCGCCCTGGCTCGTGAGGTACACCTCCGGGTAGCCGTCCCCGGTGACGTCGTAGCTCGCGATGCCCATCCCCCAGAGGCGCAGGAGGGCCCACCCGTCGGCGGCGTCATAGGCTCGCGGCGGGAGCCCGGGCTCGAATCGCCACAGCTGCTCACCGCCCACCTCGTCGTCGTAGTACTGGCGGTCGTTGCTGATCCGCAGGTCCCGTCTCCCCGATCCGTCCCAGTCGCTGAAGAGCATCGAGAGCGGACAGTAGGCGGGCGCGAGTGGGATCGGTGGACCGTACCGCGTGTCGGTGGCACCCGGCCGGAACACCTCGTTGTCCGGGCAGACGTACACGCCGTTGGCCTGCGTCTCCACGTAGTTGCCGAAGGCCAGGGTGGGCAACGTCGCCTCGCCCTCCCACGCCGCGCTGAACGCCATCGTGGGTGCCGGCGTCGGGGAGAAGCCCAAGACGTCGTTCGCCGCCTCGAACCGGCAGTCGCCGAGACCGCGGAGCAGCTCCGATCCCCCGATCCGCAGGACCGCGAGGTCCACGATCCCGTCGCCGTCGATGTCGATCGGATAGGCGCCGGTGACGCTCGTGCGGTCCGTTGCCGGCGATGCGACCGGCGTGAATCGCAGCGCTCCGCCGGTGGGACTGTCGTTTCGATACAGCGCAGCCGGGTTCCCGCCACCCGCCAGGTACACATCCTGTCGGCCGTCGGCGTCGCAATCGAACACCGCCACCCCGCCGCCCACGTCGAACGTGTCGTCGCCGCCGTAGGTATGGCCGATCCCGGCGCTCGCGGTCTCCTCGATGAACCGGGGAGCCTCGGGGGCGCCACCACCCGTGATCGCCGACGCGAGCCCCAGCGGACCGAGTGCGGCACCGGCGACGACCACGAGCCCGACGACGACCACGGCCGCCGCGACGAACCGGCGACGGCGCCGCGCGTCAGCGTCGGTCGATCTGTCGGACCCATCGAGCGAGTCCGATCCCGGCCGGCCCTCGAGCCCTTGGGTCACGTGTCATCTCCTCCGGCTCGCCCCCGGTGTCGCGGGCCGAGCGGGGGCGATGGTACCGCCGTGTCGCGTCCGGGTCCCGGAGCGCGGGTCACTCACCCGGCGGCAGCGAAGATCGCCTCGATGACGCGAAGGTTGGCGACGGCATCCTCCGGCTGGACCGGCAGGGGGACGCCGTCGAGGACGGCGTCGGCGAACCGGTCGGCCTCGCAGGCGTAGGGGTCCGCCGCCTCGAAGGTGAACGTCTCGGTCGCCGGGGCGACCGGTGGATCGCCACCGGCCGTCAGGAAGATCCGCGTCGGCCGATCTGGCGGGATGTTGAACGGGATCTCGAGCGAGACCCGGCCCTCGGTGCCGTAGATGTCGACCCGCTGGTCGGACTCCGTGCGCGTCGAGCACGTGAACGTGGCCACGCCGCTGTCGAATTCGAGGATCGCGCTCGTCACGGTGTCGACGCGCAGGACCGGGTCGCGGGTGATCGACGCCCGCACCCGCGTCGGCTCCGCGGCGAAGAGCATCCGCGACAGGTTCACCGAGTAGCAGCCGATGTCGTACAGGGCGCCGCCGCCCGCGTCGAAGATGTTGCGGATGTTGCGCGGGTCGTCGTTGTAGTACGAGAACCAGCTGTCGACCGCCTGGAGCCGGCCGATCCGTCCGGACTCGACAAGCGCTCGTGCCGCGATCCACGTCGGGTGCTGGCGGTACATGAACGCTTCCATGAAGAGGACGCCGGCGTCCCGGCAGGCGTCGACCATCTCCTGGGCCTCGCGCCGCGGTCAGGGCGACGGGCTTCTCGCACAGGACGTGCTTGCCCGCCCGCGCCGCGGCGATCGTCCACTCGGCATGGAGGTGGTTGGGCAGCGGGATGTACACGGCATCGATGTCCGGGTCGGCGAGCAGCGCCTCGTAGGTCCCGTGCGCCCGTGGGATCGAGAGTTCCTTCGCGGCGGCGGCCGCCCGCCCGTCCTCGCGCGACGCGATCGCGAGGACCTCGCTTCGCGGCGAGCGACGCAGTCCCGGGATGACCTTGCGGAGGCCGATGTCCGCGGTCGACAGGATGCCCCAACGCACGCGATCGCCCGCCGGCCGCCGCCCGGGCTCGCCTTCGATGTCCGTCATTCGCGACCCTCCACCGGACCCGACGAGCCTCGTTCTGGGGCGACACGGCCGCGGGACTTGACACGATCCGACCCGTGCATGAGTCTGGCACACGTTTGCAAGAAAGGATCACAAATCGTGCGACTCGGCCGCGTTGACGTCGGGCAGCGAAGCGAGACCGCGCATCGGGCCAACCTCAGCGCCATCATCCGCGGCCTGCACGAGCTGGGGCCGCAGTCCCGCTCGGAGCTCGTCGCACGCGACGGGACTGACCAGGAGCGCGATCCGCACGCTGGTCGGCGAGCTCGCCGACGCCGGCATGGTCACCGAGGACGACCCGGTCCGTCTCGGGACCCCCGGGCGTCCCTCCCCGCTCGTCCGGCTGTGCCCGACCGGGGCGGTCGTGCTGAGCCTCGAGATCCTCGTCGATTCGATCGCCGCGGCGATCGTCGGGCTGGGTGGCGAGCGGATCGACCAGATCCGGATCGACCGGCCGCGCAGGCAGCTCTCGGTGGACGATGTCGTCGCCGACCTCCGCGCCCTGGCCGGCGAGCTCCGCGCCCGCGACGACGGCCCGATCATCGGGATCGGGGTGGCCGTCGCCGGCGTCGTGCGCCGCGAGGACGGCGTCGTGACGATGGCTCCCAACCTCGGCTGGGTGGACGTCCCGCTCGGCGCGCGGCTCGCGCGAGCGCTCGCGGTCACGGTGCCGATCGCCATCGCGAACGATGCGGACGCCGGGATCCTGGCCGAGCATCGTCGGGGCGCCGCGGTCGGGGTCGATGACGCGCTCTTCGTGTCCGGCGAGGTCGGCGTCGGCGGCGGGCTCATCGTCGGCGGCCGGCCGCTCATCGGCGCGACCGGATTCGCCGGCGAGATCGGCCACATGACGATCAACCCGGACGGGGCGCGATGCCGGTGCGGCGCCCGTCGGCTGCCTGGAGACCGAGGTGGGCGAGGGGATGCTGCTCGCCAAGGCTGGCTATCCGGCCGATGCCGGGCGAGCCGGCCTCGATCGCGTGCTCGCGCGACGCCGCCGACGGATCGCCGACGGCGCTGGCCGCGCTCGACTACGTCGGGCGCTGGCTCGGCATCGGCCTGGGCAGCCTCGTCAACATCCTGAACCCACGCATCATCGTGCTCGGCGGCCCGCATGCCCGGATCTACCCGTTCGTGCGCGACATCCTCGAGGCCGAGCTCGCCGCGCACGCCTGCCCGCGCCGCGCGCGGAGGTTCGGGTCGTGCCGGCCGCGCTGGGCGTCGATGCCCCGCTCGTCGGTGCCGCCGAGCTCGCCTTCGAGCCGCTCCTGGCCGATCCCGCCGCCTGGTTCGGTGCGCCGACCGGGACCTATCACCTCGCGAGTGCCTGACCGATGGTCAGCACCGGATCCGCCGATCGAGACGCACGGCGCTCATGCCGCGTCCCGCTGAATGAAAGGGGTTGCCTAACGATGTAGCCTACGCACCGGAACCAGCGCGTTCCGGAGGAGCTTCAAGCGCAAACCGAGGAGGAGAAAACGCGCATGGATATTCGCAGGCTCGCTGCCCTAGCAGGGGCGACGGCCGTCATCGTGGCCGCCTGCTCATCATCGGGATCATCGAGTGCCCCCGCCAGCGTCGCACCATCGGCTGCCGCGTCCGCCAGTGCGGCCGCCAGTGCCCCCGCCAGCGCCGCTGCCGCCGACTGCACCGTCGGCGTGTCGTGGAACAACTTCCAGCAGCCCCGCTGGGCCGCGCACGACGAGCCGAACCTGAAGGAGACCGTCGAGGCCGGCGGCGGCAAGTACATCAGTGCCGACGCCAACCTCAGCGCCGAGCAGCAGTTGACCGACGTCGACACGCTGATCTCGCAGGGCGCCAAGGTCCTCGTCCTGCTCGCGCAGGACAACAAGGCCATCCTGCCGGCGCTCCAGAAGGCCAAGGATGCGGGCATCCCGGTCATCGCGTATGACCGCCTGATCGAGGATCCCGGCGATCCTGTACATCACGTTCGACAACGTCCTCGTCGGCAAGGCCGAGGCCGAGGCCGATCCTCGCCAAGGTGCCGACCGGCAACTACGTCCTGATCAAGGGCGACCCGGGCGACCCGAACGCGTCCACGTTCCTGCCCGCAGGGCTGGGACGAGGCCGGCCTCAAGGCCAAGGTCGACGCCGGCGAGATCACGATCCTCAACATGTCCGGCACGAACTGGCCCGCGGACGCCGGCACGTACACCGACGCCTGGAAGACCGAGACGGCCCAGAAGAACATGGAAGCGATCATCGACAAGGCCGTCGCCGACGGCACCAAGATCGACGCGATCCTGGCCGAGAACGACAGCACGGCGCTCGGCGTCGTCGGTGCCCTCACGGCCAAGAGCTACGGCTTCCCGCCCCTGAGCGGCCAGGACGGCGACCCCGCCAACCTGAACAACGTCGCGCTGGGCAAGCAGTACGTTGACGTCTTCAAGAACGCCAACGAGCTGGGCAAGACCGCCGGCGCGGCCGCGCTCGAGCTGTGCAAGGGCACGGCGATGGCCGGCCTGACGCTGCCGAGCGGCCTCGTCGACCCGAGCGTCGCGCCGGTCGCCGGCCTCGTCGGCCACGGCGTTCACGACCCCGGACGGGACGTCGGTCCAGTCGTTCATCCTCCAGCCGACCCCGCTCACCGCGGAGAACCTCCAGGTGGCGGTCGACGCCGGCCAGATCACCAAGGAAGACCTGTGCAAGGGCGTCGACGCGGCTGCCGCGACGGCACCGGCCGCCTGCAAGTAGCGGTCATCGACCGCTGACCTAGCCAGCAGATCTGCGCCCCCGGGATCCCCGGGGGCGCAGGTCGATCCTCTCCAGGACCAGGAGGGCCGTCGTGACGAACGTGGCCGACGCGGCACCGGTACCCGGTCAGGTCCAGCCCCCCGCCCGGACCTCGATCCGCGGCCTGCTCGCCCAGACGGAGATCGATCTCCGCCTGTTCGGCATGCTCGTCGCGCTCGGCGCGATCCTGCTCACCTTCAACATCCTGAGCGGCGGCAAGTTCTTCCAGCCGACCAACATGATCACGCTCGCCGTCCAGGCGACCGGCGTCGCGATCATCGCGACCGGGATGGTCCTCGTCATCGTGTCGCGCAACATCGACCTGTCGGTCGGGTCGCTCGTCGGCCTCATCGCCATGACCTACGCCCTGCTCATGACCGACTGGATGCCCGACGTCCTGGGCATCGGCGCGGACTTCCCGTTCCGGTGGCTCATCGCGCTGGGCATCGGCGTCGCCATGGGCGCGGCCATCGGTGGCGCTCCAGGGCTTCATCATCGCCTACATCGGCGTGCCGTCGTTCATCGTCACCCTCGGCGGGCTGCTCTCGATCCGCGGCGCGGTCTGGTACCTCTCGAACGGCGCCGCGGTGTCGGGACTGGACCCCAACTTCCAGCTCATCGGCGGCGGGGCGCAGGGTTCGATCGGAGGCACCCTGACCTGGGTGCTCGGCCTCGTCGGCTGTCGTCGCGATCATCGTCCTGCTCATCAACGGTCGCCGGCAACGCCGGCGCTACGGCTTCCCGCGTCCGGCCGATGTGGGCGGAGGTCCTGATCGGCGTCGTCGGCTCCGTGGCCGTCCTCGGCGTGGCCGCGTTCGCCAACGCCAACCTGTGGCCGGAGGGCCTCGCCGAATCGGATCGCCCTCGAGCAGAACTGGGGGCCGGCACCCGAAGGCGGCTGGAGGATCCCGACCGGGTTTCCCGTACCCGATCATCCTGCTCATCGGCGTGACCCTCGTGATGACCTTGCATCGCGACCAGGCGACGGTTCGGGCGGTACGTCTACGCGTACGGCGGCAACCCCGACGCGGCCGAGCTGGCCGGCATCAACACCCGCTGGACGATCCTCAAGACCTACGTCCTGATGGGCATCCTGTGCGCCCTCGCCGCGGCCATCGCGTCGGCGCGACTCAACGGCGCCACCCTCGACGTCGGCCAGAGCTACGAGCTCTACGTGATCGCGGCGGCGGTGGTCGGCGGCACCTCGTTCGCCGGCGGCATCGGGACCATCCCGGGCGCCGTCCTCGGCGCGTTCGTCATGCAGTCGCTCGCCTACGGCCTGAGCTTCATGGGCGTCAACTCGCCCGGCCAGAACGTCGTCGCCGGGATCGTCCTGATCCTCGCGGTCGGCTTCGACACCTTCAACCGCCGGCGCGGCGGCTCGTGAACGGCGAGGAGGAACGACCGGTGACCGTCGCGGAGCGCACGCCGCTCGTCGAGATGCGGGACATCAATGTCGCCTTCGGCGGCGTGCACGCCGTGCGCGACGTCACGATCGACCTGTTCGCCGGCGAGGTCATCGGCCTCGTCGGCGGCAACGGCGCCGGCAAGTCGACGCTCATGCGCGTCCTGTCGGGTGCCCATCCCGCCGACACCGGCGAGATCCGGGTCAACGGCGAACCGGTGGCCATCCGCAACCCGCGCGACGCCAAGGCCCTGAACATCGAGACCATCTACCAGACGCTCGCCCTGGCCGACAACATCGATGCGCCCGGCAACCTGTTCCTCGGCCGCGAGAAGACGAACCTGCCTCGGCTCGCTCGACGACTCGAGCATGGAGGCCGAGACCCGCAAGGTCATGGGCCGCCTGAACCCGAACTTCAAGAACTTCGCGCAGCCCGTGAAGTCGCTCTCCGGCGGCCAGCGCCAGGCCGTGGCCATCGCCCGGGCGGTCTACTTCAACGCCCGGATCCTGATCATGGACGAGCCGACCGCCGCCCTCGGGCCCGGCGGAGACCGCCCAGGTCCGCAACCTCGTCCGCCAGCTCAAGGACGAGGGCATCGGGATCTTCCTGATCAGCCACGACATCCACGACGTCTTCGACCTGTCCGACCGGATCAGCGTCATGTACCACGGCCGGATCGTGGACACGGTCAACAAGAACGATGTCACGGCCGACGACGTCCTCGGCATGATCATCCTGGGCAAGAAGCCCGACGAGGTCACCGAGAAGGACAAGGCCGAGATCGAGCTGCGGGGCTAGGGCCGCGACGCCGGCCTCCGCGCCGGCCGCGACTTCCGCGCCGGCCGCGACTTGCCGCCGCCGCGCCCGCCGGCCGCCGCGCCGGCCGCGCTCAAAGGCCCGTCGCGCTCATTCCGCGCCCCGTCGCGCGCCGTCGCGCTCCCAGTTCCCCATATGCCACCCCAGGTGGCGCTATCCAACGTCTCGGGCCGAAGTCCTCCCAGATACCACGCCGGGTGGTCCTTGGGCGGACGTTGGGCCCGATCTGGGCCGTCTGACACGCTGGACGCCGGTCGGCCCTCGTCTCGTGCCACCCCGGGTGGCGATTGGGAGGAACAGGGAGACCGGCAGGACGCGGTGGTCGCCGCGACCTCCGCGCCGGCCGCGACCTTCGCGCCGAGTCAGCCCGCCAGGCTCCGGTAGGTCGGCGACAGGGCCGGATACAGGCCGCGGTACGCGGCATGGACCTCGCGGTAGCGTGCCGCGTCGGGTCCGGGCGAGGCGACCGGCGTCGCGATGACGTTCGCCGCGGCCGCGGCACCGACCGACGGATACCACCCGGCGCCGACGGCCGCGAGCAATCCGGCGCCGTATGCCGCGCCCTCGGTGGTGTCCACGGTCGCGATCTCGACCTCGAGGACATCGGCCAGGATCTGGCGCCAGAGCGCGCTGGCTGTGCCCCCGCCCGACGCGCGGATCTGGTCAGGCACCGGCATCCCGGCGCCGACCATCAGGTCCAGGCCGTCGCGCAGGCCGAACGCGACCCCCTCGAGCACGGCCCGGGTCATGTGCCGCCGATCGTGGGCGAGCGTCAGCCCGACGAACGCGCCGCGGGCCAGCGGGTCGGGGTGCGGGCTGCGCTCGCCGGTCAGGTAGGGGAGGAACAGCAGGCCGCCGCTGCCGGGCGCGACCTCGGTGGCGGTCCCGACCAGGTCCCCGAAGTCGACGCCCGGCGCCAGCGCATCGCGGAACCAGCGCAGGCTGCCGGCCGCCGAGAGCATCACCGACATCATGTGCCAGCGGCCCGGCACGGCGTGACAGAAGGCGTGGACGATGCCGCGCGGCTCATGGATGGGGCGGTCGGTGGCGGCGAAGACGACACCCGAGGTCCCGAGCGACAGCGCCATCGTGCCCGGGTCGACGACCCCGACGCCGACCGCATTCGCCGACTGGTCCCCGCCTCCCGCGACGACGAGCGTGCCGGCTCGAAGGCCGGTGGCGGACGCCGCTTGGGCCGTGACGGTACCGGTGACCTCGGAGCCTTCGTGCGTCCGGGGCATCCACGCAGGATCGATGCCCAGGGCCCCGAGGACCTCCGGCGACCAATCGCGGGCCGCGAGATCGAACAGGATCGTCCCCGATCCATCGGCCTTGTCGAGCGCGTATTCGCCGGTGAGCCTGAGCCGGACGTAGTCCTTGGGCAGGAGCACGTGCGCCACCCGGCTCCAGACGTCCGGTTCGTGGTCGCGGACCCAGACGAGCTTGGGCGCGGTGAAGCCCGTCAGGGCGTCGTTGCCGGTGATCTCCACGAGCCGCTCCGGACCGACGGCCGCCCGGATGGCGTCGCACTCGGCCGCCGTGCGCTGGTCGTTCCAGAGGATGGCCGGCCGCAGGACGGCATCGGAGGCGTCGAGAAGGACGAGGCCGTGCATCTGACCGGTCAGCCCGACGGCGACGACGTCCTCGCCGGTCGCGCCGGTCTGGGCGAGGACCGACCGGATGGCGGCGACGGCGCCGTCCCACCACAGGTCGGGCGACTGTTCGCTCCAGCCCGGGTGGGGCATCTCGAAGCCGTATTCGGACGTGCCGACGCCGACGACCGTGCCCGACTCGTCGATCAGGACGGCCTTGGTCGCGGTGGTCGAAGCGTCGATCCCGATGACATGGGCCATCGGGTCAGCGGCCGGTTCCCGACTTCACCGGTGACGCATCGGCAGCCCAGACGGACCGGTTGACGACGTTCTCGAGCAGCTCCTGGTGGCCTGATGTCGGGCGCGGGTCGATCGTCCCGTCCGCGACCTTCGCCTCCAGTGTCTCGAGCGTTTCGCCCCCCTCGAGGATCGCGCTGCCGAGCGAGCCGCCCCACGCGGCGTAGCGTCGCTCCTTGCGATCGGCGAGTTCGCGTCGCTCGACGAGATCGGCCGCGACCAGGAGGGCCCGGGCGAGCGTGTCGAGCGCCCCGATGTGGGCATGGAACAGATCCGTCCGGTGCGTGCTCTGCCGACGGAGCTTCGCGTCGAAGTTGAAGCCACCAGGGGCGATGCCGCCGTGCTGGAGGATCTCGTAGAGCGGCAGCGCGAGATCCTCGACCGAGTTCGGGAACTGGTCGGTATCCCAGCCGTTCTGCGGATCGCCCCGGTTGGCATCGACGCTGCCCAGGATGCCGTTCGCGATCGCGAAGGCCACCTCGTGATGGAAGCTGTGACCGGCGAGCGTCGCGTGGTTCGCCTCGATGTTGACGCGGTACTCACCTTCGAGGCCGTGCTTGACCAGGAAGCCGTGGACCGTGGCGACGTCGTAGTCGTACTGGTGCTTCGTGGGCTCCATCGGCTTGGGCTCGATGAGGAGCTGGCCCCCGAACCCGATCCGGTGCTTGTGTTCGGCGACGAGATGCAGGAATCGGGCGAGTTGGGCGCCTTCGCGTCGAAGGTCCGTGTTGAGAAGGGTGTCGTACCCCTCCCGGCCACCCCACAGCACGTAGTTCTCGCCACCGAGCCGCTTGGTGATCTCCAGCATGTGCTTGACCTGCGCGGCGGCGAAGGCGAAGACCTCGGGGTCGGGATTGGTCGCCGCACCCGCCTGGTAGCGCGGGTGGGTGAACAGGTTGGCCGTCCCCCACAGCAACCGGACCCCGGTCCGTTCCTGGTACCCGGCGGCATCGTCGGTCAGCGCATCGAGGTTCGAACGGAACGCTGCGAAGCTCGCGCCTTCCGGGGCGACGTCCCGATCGTGGAAGCAGTAGTACGGGATGCCGAGCTTCGTGAAGAACTCGAACGCGACAGCCATCTTCTGCCGTGCCGCCGCCATCTCGTCGGTCGCGCCGTCGAGCCACGGCCGGTCCATCGTCCCCGAGCCGAACATGTCGACACCCGGCCACGCGAACGAGTGCCAGAAGCACACGCCCGGCCGGAGGTGGTCCTCCATCCGCTGGCCGAGCACGAGCCGATCCGGCTCGTAGACCTTGAACGCGAGCGGTTCCGTGGATCCGAGGCCACCGAAGGGGATCGGCCCTGTCACATCCGGAAAGAAGTCATCGACCACGCCCGATCCCTCCCTGCGCCCTTTCGGCCTGTCGCGATCCCGTTCCGCCGCCGCGACCGTCCATGAGGGGTCCATCTTACATTTGTGCGAGAGCAGCACAAACGTCGCCGGGTCCAGTCAGCGGATCCGACCGTCCTTCAGGGACGCCACCGACTTGGCGATCCGGCGCTGGCGCGTCTCGTCGGTCTTCGCGCCGACGATCTGGAGGACGTGCCACGACTGGTTGCTGTAGGAGAGCCCGTCGAACGTGCGACGGGCGTCCGGTTCGGCGTCGAGGGCCGCCGCGAAGTCGTCGGGGACGGTGACCTCGCGAGGCGCCGTGTCGAGCTCGATGTCGACGTCGACCTCGTCGCCGCCGACGACCCCCGCGCCGGCCCGGTTCTCCGCGCTGACCCCGACCATGTACGACGCCGTCCATGACCGCGATCGTGCTCCGGTAGGTGAAGTCGTTGATCGTGACGGTGACTGCGGGCCGCTTGCCCGAGCCGAGGGCCTCGACGACCTCATCCGGCACGCGGATGCCCGTCGCGGTCTTGCCGCCTTGCAGGATCGTGGTGTGGAAGCGCATGTCCGGCTCCTTCGTGTGTCGCCGCGTTGGATCAGAGCCAGTGGTTGTCGTGGCGCAGGTAGAAATCGGCGACCTCTGCATCGCTCGGCCGCCCGGACACGGCGAACGACGCGAGGCCCTCGAAGTAGCCCTCCCGCGGCGCACCGGGTGCGAAGTGCAGGAGCATGGACGCCGGCGCTCCCGACTCGTTGCGAAAGCCGTGGATGCCACCCGCCGGGACGTGGACGAAGTCGCCGGGTCGAGTGTCGATCCAGCGCGTGCCGTCGTAGATCCGGACGGTGCCCTCGAGGATGAAGAAGGACTCCGAGATGCTGCGGTGGTAATGCGGGTCCGGCCCGCTCACCTCGGGGCCCATCACCCAGCGGTACAGGCCGAAACCGCCGTCCGTCGATGCGCCTGTCGCCAGGTAGTGGACGGTGTTGCCGTTGGGGTACGTGAGCTCGGGGGCGTGGTCGGCCGGCCGGTAGGTCGCGCTGACCTCGCCGGTCTCGCCGAGGAACGTCGGCGCCGGATAGGTCATCGCGCGACCTCCGCCGCCTCGCCGGACGCCGGTGGGACGTTCTGGTTCAGCCGGAACACGTTGTCCGGGTCGTAGCGGCGCTTGATCTCGGCGAGCCGATCCCACGTCCGGCCCGGGTAGGCCGCCCGGACCCGGGCCTCGCCCTCGTCGGCGAGGAAGTTGACGTACGCCCCGTCGTCGCCCTGGTCGAGCGCGTTCGAGAAGTCCTCGACCCACTTCGCGCGCCTGGGCTTGTCGTCCGGACCGTCGTAGAAGGCCGCGACGTTCACCATGATCTTGCTCGTCCGGTGGGAGAACGCCGTCGCCTCGTCCGGGACGCGGGCCATCGCTCCGCCGAGCACCCGCAGCTGGGCGGCCCGGAGGGACGCGTCGGATGCGTTCAGGTGCTCGACGATCGTCTCGGCGACGGTGCGATCGACGGTGTCGATGAACATCGTTCGCGCTGCCGCCGTCGGACGGTAGGACGGGTCCTCCGGCGGGAACATCTCTGGATACGTGATCGGCTGGAGCATGTCGACGAGCGGCGTCGCGAGCGACCGGAACGGCGCGAGGACAGGCTCGCTCGCTTCCGCCTCGCCGGCGAAGGCCATCAGGGCCATCACGACAAGCTTGCCGTGGTGCTCCTCGGGCACGAACGGCATCGGAGGACACGGCATGACGTTGGCGATCGTGGAGAGCTCGTCCGGTGCGGCCTCCGCGGCGGCGATGAACCCGGCGATCGTGTCCGCGTCGGCCGGCAGGATCAGCATCCCGCCGACGACCGTCGGCACGTGGTGGAGCTGATAGCGGAATCGCGTCGCGACGCCGAAGTTGCCGCCGCCGCCGCGGATCGCCCAGAAGAGGTCAGGGTGCGTTTCCGCGTTCGTCTCCAGGACGCGGCCGTCGGCGGTCACGATCTCGGCCGCGAGCAGCGAATCGATCGTCAGGCCGTACTTGCGGACGAGGTAGCCGACCCCGCCACCAAGCGTGATCCCGCCGATCCCGACGGACCCGGTGTCGCCGAAGCCGACGGCCAGGCCATGGGCGGCGACCCCTGTGCTGAATGCCGCTGCCGTCAGTCCGGTCCCGGCCCACGCCGTTCTGCCGGCGACGTCGATCTCGAGCGTCGTGAGCTCCCGAAGGTCGATCACGATGCCACCGTCGGTCGTGCTGTGGCCGGCACCGCTGTGGCCGCCGCTGCGCACGGTGAGCTCGAGACCACGCTGGCGGGCGAAGGCGATCACCGCGGCGACGTCGGCCGTGTCGGCGACCCGGACGATGGCGCCCGGATGCCGGTCGAACTCGCCGGACACGACGGTCCGTGCCTCGTCGTAGCCATCGTCGTCGGGACCGATGACAAGGCCGCGGACCCTCGCGCGCAGGTCCGGGATCGAGACGGGGGCCGTGCTGGCAGGCGAAGACATCGGGGGACTCCTTCCGAGAGCTGGTGACGCCGGGGGCGGGCGTCAGGCCTCCTGCCCGGGAGCGCAGGTGGCGAGGGTCTGGGGAAAGGTGTCGTGGCGGGGATTATCCCCCTCACGCGCCGATCGCGCCGTCCCGGCGGGGACGTCGCTCGGGGAGTCGGCCGTCCCCGCGCGCACGTTCCTGAGCATCGCGACGGCAAGGACGGCGACGCCGACGGCGACCACGGCGCTGATGCCGGCCGCCACCTGCATGCCGCCGACGAACGCCTCGCGAGCGACACCGAGCAGCTCCGAACCGAGCTGGCCCGACAGCTCCGCGGAGACGGCGACGGCACCGCCGAGCGTGTCGCGGGCGACCGTCGCTGCCTCGGCGGGAACGCCGGCGGGCAGGGCCCCGGACACGCCGCTTCGATAGAGCGCGACGCCGAGGCTGCCGAGTACCGAGATCCCGAGCGCACCGCCCAGTTCGACGGCTGTCTCGGAGATGCCGGACGCGGCGCCGGCCCGCTCGGGCGGAGCGGAGCCGACGATCAACTCGGTCGTCAGCGACATGACCGGAGCCAGCCCGAGGGAGATGATCACGGACCCGATCACGACGGATGCGAGGCCGTCCGAGCCGCCGACCTGGGTCAGGACCACGAGACCCGCGGCGGCCAGCGCGAGGCCGCCGCCCATGACGTAGGCGGGGCGGGCCAGTCGCACGATCCGGGGCGCGAACTGCGACCCGACCACGAACGCGATCGCCGATGGCACGGACAGGAGGCCGGCCGCCAGCGGGGACAGCCCGATCACGAGCTGGAGGTATTGGGCCACGAAGAGGAAGTACCCGACAGCCACGAAGATGGTCAGGAAGTTGATCGCGAGCGACGCGCTGAAAGCGGGGATCCGGAACAGGCGCAGGTCGATGAAGGGGTCCTTCAGGAACAGCTGTCGGCGGACGAACAGGATCCCGACGCCGACGCCGATGACCACCGAGACCGCCGACGTGAGCCCGAGCCCGTCCTGGGCGATCTGCTTGAGCCCGAAGATGACCGCGAGCACCGCGACCAGTGACATCGCGGCGCTGACCAGGTCGAGGCGGCCGGCATCTGGGTCGCGATATTCGGGGAGCACGATCGGTCCCAGCACGAGCAGCAGGACCATGACCGGCAGCGCGAGCAGGAAGACCGAGCCCCACCAGAAGTGCTCGAGCAGGATCCCGCCGAGGACCGGCCCGATGGCGCTGCCCGCCGAGAACGCCGAGATCCAGACCGCGATCGCGCGGGCCCGCTGCCCGGGATCCTGGAACATCGTGAAGATCAGGGACAGGGTCGACGGCGCCAGGGTGGCGCCGGCGATGCCGAGGAGCCCGCGGCTGAGGATCAGCATCTCGGCGCTCGTCGAGAACGCCGCGAGCAGCGAGATCGCCCCGAATGCGGCGGCGCCGACGAGGAGCAGCTTGCGACGACCGATCCGATCGCCGAGGGTCCCCATCGTCACGAGGAAGCCCGCGACCATGAACCCGTAGATGTCGATGATCCAGAGGAGTTGCGTGCTGCTTGGATGGAGGTCCTCGCTGATCGACGGGACGGCCAGGTGCAGGACCGTGAGATCCATCACGTACAGAAGGCAGGCGAGGGCGAGGACGGCGAGACCGAGCCACTCACGGCGGCCGGCAAGTCGGATCTCAGGGTTGGTCATCGGAGGGCTCCTCGGGCGGTGTTCGCCTGTTAGACCGACGTCGCGACCAGGACTCATCGGCGGGGCCACCGATGAGTTCTCACCGCCTGGGCTGTCTTACCCATTGGCGCCGGCGGAACCGTTTCGTTGGCGCCTCCGCCCCATCCGCGGGGACAGAAAGGACCACGTCCCTTGGCCAAGGCATCGGCGTCGCGACCATCGACGCCGGCCCGCCGACCGGTCGAACAGCGCGACGCGGTCCTGCTGATCGCCGACGCCGCCGATCCCAGTCTCACGTCGAGCCTGTGCGGATCCGCGCGCGTGATCCTCGAGGACGGCGGGCCGGTGCTCCTCGTCTGCGACGTGCGTGCGATCCCCGACCCGGACCTCATCGCCCTGGATGCGCTGGCGCGCCTGACCCTCCTGGCGAGACAGCTCGGGGGTGACGTGCTCCTGCTCGACGCGGCGCCCAGGCTCGAGGAGCTGCTCGCCTTCGCCGGCTTGTCGGGCGTGATCCCCTGTGCCGCCCCGTCAGGCGGGGATTCGCGGCGGTAGGCCGAACATCGGGAAGAAGCGCTCGGTGTCCAGGAAGAACGTGATCCCGCTGATGCGCTCGCCCGAAAGCTCCAGGACCTGGATGGACCACGGCTCCCACCCGCCGTCGGGTGCGGGCTTGTACTGGCCGAACGCCGGCGACCCGTTGGCCATGACCGGCACGAGGCGCGATCCTCGACACCCGATCCCCGGGCCGAGGCACCACTGCCGGATGTCGGCGTGGGTCTGCAGCCACAGGTCGTATGGCGGCATGTTCCAGGAGGCGTCCTCCTGCAGGAGGGCGGTCAGGCCGTCCATGTCGTACTGCTCGAAGGCCTGGACATACCGGGCGAGCAAGGCCTTCTTGTCGTCGTCCATCGCGTCGGGCGAGGCGGTCGCATCGATCTTGCTCGTGGCGAGCGTCGCCCGGGCGCGCTGCAGGGCGCTGTTGACCGACGCGACCGTGGTCCCGAGCAGCTCGGCGACCTCGTCGGCCTTCCAGTGCAGGACCTCGCGCAGGATGAGCACCGCCCGTTGCCGTGCCGGCAGGTGCTGGAGCGCGGCGATGAACGCCAGCCGGATCGACTCGCGGGCGACGGCCACGTCCGCGGGATCGCCGCCGGAGGGGACCGCGCGGTCGTCGGGCATCGGCTCGATCCAGGTGTTCTCGGGCATCGGCGCAGGGAGGGCCTGGTCCGCGGTCGATGCGGGCCCGAGGTCCATCGGGCGGGCCCGCCGCTGTGGCGCGCCGAGCATGTTCAGGCAGACGTTCGTGGCGATCTTGTACAGCCAGGAGCGGATCGTCGAGCGACCCTCGAACCGGTCGAAGTTCCGCCATGCGCGGATCATCGTCTCCTGGACGGCATCCTCGGCCTCGAATGCCGATCCAAGCATCCGGTAGCAATAGCCGGTGAGTTCCACCCGATAGGGTTCGAGCAGGGGCTCGAGCCGGTCCGCCTCGGTCGCCGGGGGGCTCGAGGTGGCGGGCTCGACGACGACGTCGCGCATCGCGCGATGGTACCGGGCATGCGTTCGGTCGGCATCGTCGGATCCCCCTCGTGAGCGGCGCCGTGCCGGTCCTGGGCTTGGTCCCGAACGGTCGCACCCTGCTTCGCGATCGGCGGGCATCGACATGACATCGCGTGTCCGGCGAACCGCGGGCGTTTGACGGATTCGCGCCGGGGCCCGATGGTGGAGGTCGCGTCGCAGGCGCCGGGCTCCGATTCCGTCAGTCCGAAGCGCGCGATCGATCGGAATCCCACCATGGCTCGAACGTCCTTCTCTTCGCCTGAGGCGAACATCGTCGTGTCCAGCGACGGCTATTTCGACGTCTATCCGACCGACGTCCGCTCGAACGGCGACAAGCCCGCGTATCGCGGGGTCCTGGCCGAGCTCGGCGCGGGGATCCGAGGCGCGGATGACCGTCTTGCCGTCCGTCCGGGGTCGGTGGCCCTTGCCGATGCTGTCAGTGCCTGGTCGACGTCGAAGGGTGCGGCCGCCGTGCGCGGCGACCTCGGCCGCGGCCGCGACGGGAACCAGGCGGAGGCCTGACGCCGCGCGACTGCGTCTCGTCCGGGGCACGGTCCCTTAGATCCAGACCCCGATCACCGTCGCGGCGAGCAGCGCTGCCAGCACGAGGCTGACGATCCGGCTCGATCGCTCGCCCGCGAGCAGCCCGTTGAGGACGCCGCCGCCCGCCGCCCACAGCGCCGCGGAGGGAATGACCACGAGCATCATCGTGACCGCGACGAGGATGCTGCCCATGACCACCGGGACGTCGGTCGGACGGAACGTGGTGATCGCCCCGAGCGCGAAGATCCAGGCCTTGGGGTTGATCGCCTGGAAGACGGCGGCCTGGAGCAGGCCCAGGGGTCGGGCGACGTCGGCCCGCGCGAGCGCATGCGCCCCCGCGACCTGGTAGGCCAGGAACAGGAGATAGGCGGAACCGACGACCTTCATCACGAACGCGACCTCGGGAACCGCCGTCACGAGCGCACCCAGTCCCGCAGCGACGGCGAGGGCCATGGACCCGATCCCGAGCGCCGTCCCGAGGACGTGCGGCACCGTCCGGCGAAACCCGAACGCCGCACCGGACGCCCAGAGCAGGATGTTGTTCGGGCCGGGCGTCACGGCACTGACGAACGAGAAAGCGACCAGGGCGCCAAGGGAGGCCATGCCCCGGACGCTACGTCGCCGGGTCGCGGGGGTCTTGTACGATCCTGCGGTGGAGATGCCGATCGCCGGAGTCTCGGTCCGGGCCTGGAAGCCGCCGGTCCGTGGCATCCGCGAGGTGTTCCACGCCCGGTTCACGGATCACGCCTACCCGCGCCATACCCACGACGTCTGGACGCTCTTCATCGTGGACGACGGCGCGATCCGGTACGACCTGCACGCCCAGGCTCGTGGCGCCGACCCATCGATGGTCACGGTCCTGCCGCCGCATGTCGTTCATGACGGCCGCCCGGCCACGAGCCACGGCTTCCGGAAACGCGTCCTCTACCTCGAGACGAGCGTCCTCGGCGAGCACCTGATCGGGCCGGCCGTCGACAAGCCGGTCATCGCCGACCCGACGATCCGAGCTGAGGTCTCCGCGCTCCATGACACGCTCCGCTGCCTCGACGACGTCTTCGAGGCGGAGACCCGGCTTGCCTTCGTGGCCAATAGGATCCGACGGGCCCTCGGCGAGCGCCCGGTCGAGGCTGGGACGGTCCCCGACGACGAACACGCGGAGCGGCTCCGCGCGTATCTCGACGCCCATCTGTTCGAGCCCGTGACCATGGCCGCCGCGTCGGACGCACTGGGTCTCGGGCCGACGCACCTGGCACGGTCCTTCGCCGCGGTCTTCGGGCTCGCGCCGCACGCGTATCTGACCGGACGACGGCTCGAGGCGGCGCGAGACCGCATCCTCGGCGGACAGCCGTTGGCCGACGTGGCCGCCGACGTCGGGTTCTGCGACCAGGCTCACCTGACTCGTCGGTTCAAGCAGTTCCTCGGGACGACGCCGGGGCGCTTCGCGAGCGCCCTGGACCCGGTGCGCTAGGGCGCGGTCGACTCCCGCGGTGACGGGGCCAACGGCTCCCCCGACCGGACGGCCTGGACGACGTCGAGGATCAATTCGGTCACGATCCGGGCATGCTCGGGTCGGGCAAGGAGGCCTTCGTGGTAGGCGCCCTCGATCGTGATGTGCCGACTCTGCGTCGAGAGCGCCGGAAGCTCGGCCTGCATCGCCGTCAGCTTGTCGCCCATCCGGGGTTGCTCGGTCACACTCAGGATCACGAGTGGCCGGTCGCCGAGTCCCGGTGCGGCGTTGACCATCGGCCGTGTCCGTGCGTCCCACGCCAGGGCCGCGGCGCCCGCGGTCGACAGCGCGCGCGGAGTCCGACCGAACGCCATCAGCTCGGCGTAGGCCCGCGCCGGGAGGCCCTCCGCGAGCAGCTTGTACTCCTTGTCCAGGACGCGGAACAGGCCGAGCCGGGCCAGGGCGCTCGAGACCGTGTTCCCGAATCCCAGGACCTTGCTCGAGATCCCGAACCGGACCCACTGGTCGGGATGCGAACCGTCGACGAGGACCATCCCGACGACCTCGGCCGGATAGAGCGCGGCGAATGCCCGGACGGTCAATCCGCCGTATGAGTGGCCGGCGAGGACATACGGGCCGGTGATCCCCGCGCGTTCGAGGGCCGTGTGCAGCTCGGTCGCGCTGTGGCCGGCGTCCCGCGGCTTCGGGCCCGGATCGCTCCAGCCGAGCCCCGCCCGGTCGCAGGCGACCACCCGCACGACCTTGGCGAGCTCCGGCTGGACCCACGCCCAGTTCGAGGAGAAGGAGACCATGCCCGCTTCGAGAAGAACCGTCGGTCCGGGCTGGCCGACGCCCGTGTCGAGGAGATGGAGCCGGTGGCCACCGACGTCGACCAGCGTGCCCGGCGGCGGGTACGCCCGTCGCTCCCGTCGCTCGGTCAGGGACTCGATGACGATCGCGGCCAGGATCAGCGCGACGATCGCCACCAGGATCCAGGCGAGGGGATGCATCGCGTCGTTACCTCACTACTGGGGGATCCCGACCCGGCGCGCGAACGCCTTCGCGGAAGGGTACGCTCGCGGTCCAGCCGCGGCGGAGGAAAGGTCCATGACGGAGCCGGTTCTCGACGGCGTGTCGCGAGGTCCGTCGATGCTCGACGACCTGTATCCGTCGGACGCCCTGTTCCGGCGCTCCATGCGGTCGTATGTCGTCCTGCTGGCGCTGGCGGGTCTCATCGCGGCGTTCGGCCTGTACCAGGACTCGGTCGCATCGATCATCGGAGCCATGATCGTGGCGCCCCTCGGGGGCGCGATCCTGGCCTTCGCCGGTGCGCTCGTCACGGGCCGCAGCCGATGGCTCTCGATCACGTTCCTGCAGGTGTTCCTCGGCGGGCTCATGGTCATCGGGATCGGCGCGCTCGTGTCCTGGATCCTGCCCGACCCGATCGTCCTCACGCCGTCGCTCGAAGCGCGCACCGCACCCGGGCTGCTGGACCTCGGGGTCGCGCTGGCCGCCGGAGCCGCCGGGGCGTACGTGGCGGTCGCCCGGACCGGGAGCGACGCGCTCCCCGGCGTGGCCATCGCTGTGTCCCTCGTCCCGCCGCTGGCGACGGTCGGGATCTGCCTGGATCTCGGCCGGTTCGACGACGCGGCCGGGGCCATGCTCCTGTTCGCCACGAACTTCTCCGCCATCGTCGTCGTGGCGTGCGTCGTCTTCATCCTGTTCGGGGCAGCCCCCGGCCGGGAGATGCTCCGCGAGCGCCAACGCCTCCGGAACGGATTCCTCGCGGCGATCCTCGCGCTCGCCGTGATCGCGCTCCCCCTCGCCTGGCACGCGGTCGACGCGCTCCAGGACGTGGTCCGCAGCTCGACCGGTGCGCCGCTCGTCCGGGCATGGATCGGCGAACGCGACCTGCGGGTCACGGCGTGGTCGATCGAAGGCGATATGGTCTCGATCGCTGTGACGGGATCGGACGCGCCGCCCCCGGCCGCGACACTCGCGACATCGCTGGCAGGTGCCTACGGCATCCCGATCACCGTCGAGATCACGTACGTGGCCGCGGTGCGCGAACAGGCGACGTCGGCGCCCTGATGCCGTTCGACATCGTCAGCGCCTGATCCGAAGGCGGCTCGCCCCGCGACCGCGGACATCGGTCATCGTCGGCGGGGCACCTCGGTCAGATGACCGATGACGCGACTCGCCTCCCGCACGAACCTCCCATCAGTGGCCGGGTCAGAAGCCCTGGCACAGCGAGGAGGTTCGCCCATGGTCAGCAACGCTCGCGCGCGACTGGTCGCCGCCATCGCCCTGGTGTCGGTCATCGCCATGCTTGGTGCGGCGGTCGCATCGGCATCGAACAGCGACGAGGGTCGGAACCTGAGCGCCGTCCGGGCGGCGACCACCGCGTTCCACAATCTGGACATCGCCTTGGCCGCCGGGTACGGCACGGTCAAGGGCTGCGCCCAGAACCCCGGCGTCGGTGGCATGGGCCAGCACTACGTGAAGGGCGACCTGGTCGGCGATCCGGACCTGGATGAGCTCCGACCCGAAGCGCTCGTCTACGAGCCCCGCAAGGGCGGCGGCTACCAGCTCGTCGCGGTCGAGTACCTCGTCCTCAAGGACGCCTGGCACGCCGCGTTCGGCACGAACCCACCGAAGCTCTTCGGCAAGCGGCTCTCGCTCGTCACGGCTCCGAACGCCTACGAGCTGCCGGACTTCTACGAGATCCATCTGTGGCTGTACAAGAAGAACCCCAAGGGGCTCTTCCAGGACTGGAACCCGCGGGTGTCCTGCCGAGGTCTGCCCTTCTGAGATCCAGGGGGGATCGCCCAGGCGCCGTCCGCTCTCCCGCGGGCGGCGCCTTCTCATGTGTCATGCAACCGATCCTGACCCATCGTCGACCAATTCCTGCGTGGGGCGACCCTACACCGGGTCGGGGCGGTCGCCGCCGCCGCCGACTGCCGTTCCCGGCTCGTCCGTGTCGTCCGCAGGGTCGCCGAACAGCTGGAGTAACTGGAACTCGCCGCCGGTCGGGCCGCCCAGGTACGTGACCTCCGCGGAGATCGTCTGATCTGTCGCCACCGGCGGTGCGGCACCGAATGCGAAGACGCGAGCCGGCGTGCCGGGTCGCGCGAACAAACCACCCTCGATCGCCTCGGCGTCCTGGATATCGACGGTCAGGTACCACTTGCCCTGCGATGTCGTCGACGGTTCGACGCTCGACACGATCCCGGTGATCCTCGAACGATTGGGTGCGGCTGAGACCCCGTCCATGGCTCCCCCACGAATTTGCCCGCATCGGCGGAACGCGTCCCGAGACGTTGCCGTGACGGGCCCCTGCGATGCTGCCGCCAGGTATCTCCGGAGCCGACGACGGCCGGCGGCACGTCCGCTCCGGCAGCGTAGATGAGGGAGGGATCCCATGCAAGAGAACCGGATCCACGAGGTCGACTGCGTCATGCCGCCGTCGCCCGAGCTCGAGAAGAAGATCATCGCGGCAAAGGCCCTCATGAACGCGGGCGGGGCCTTCCCGGCCAAGCCGACCCGCAACCAGCTCGACCTGCGGTCCCTGAGCCTGATCCTGAGCCGACCCGCCCAGACCCGCCCCGACACGTTCGTCGACGCCCGGGCCGCACCTGCCCCGGTGACAGGCACGCGGCGGGCGCTCGTGCTGCTCGTGGACTTCTCCGACAAGGCGGCGACCAAGACCGCGGCGCACTTCGACGACATGCTGTTCTCGGTCGGCACGTACGCGACCGGCAGCATGCGCGACTTCTACCGCGAGGCGTCCTACAACCAGCTCGACGTCATCGGGTTGGTCAGCGGGGCCGGCGGTCCGACCGCGGGTTGGTATCGGGCGCCGCAGCCGAAGTCGTTCTACACGAACGGGAACTACGGCTTCGGGTCGCACCCCAGGAACGCCCAGAAGCTGGTCGAGGACGCCATCGCGATGGCCGACACGAACGTGAACTTCGCCGACTACGACAACGATGGCGACGGCGTCGTCGACGCCCTTGTCGTGATCTGTGCCGGGAGCGGCGGCGAGCAGACCGGCAACGTCAACGACATCTGGTCGCACAAGTGGGACATCGCGCCGCAGGTCCGCGATGGCGTCACCATCAACCGCTACTTCATGGCGCCCGAGGACGGCCGCGTCGGGGTGATGGCCCATGAGCTCGGCCACCTCCTGATGGGCTGGCCCGACCTCTACGACACCGACTACACGTCGGCGGGCACCGGGGGCTGGGACCTGATGGCCGGCGGGAGCTGGAATGGCGGCGGCGATCGCCCGGCGCATCCGACAGCCTGGTGCAAGACCCGCGTGCAATGGGTCAGCCCGACCGTGCTCTGGAATGCCACGCAGAGCGTCAACATCCCGCCCTACGCCTCCAGCCCGATCGCGTACAAGCTGCCGGTCGGGTCGGCCGGGAGCCAGGAGTACTTCCTGGTCTCCAACCGCCAGCAGCGCGGGTTCGACACGGCGTTGCCCGGCGAGGGCCTGCTCATCGAGCACATTGACGACGGGAAGAACAACAACACCGACGAGAACCACTACCTCGTCGACATCGAGCAGGCCGACGGCCGGCGCGACCTCAACCTCAACGCGAACCGGGGCGACGCCACCGACGCCTACCCGACCCCGACGAACGCCGGCTTCACCGGCACCAGCACGCCGAACAGCAACGGCTACAACGGCGCGGCCTCGAACGTGTCGGTGACCAACATCACCCGCGTCGGGGACAACATCACGGCCGACATCCAGGTCGGGACCGCCGTCGTCGCCGGCCGGCAGTGGTTCTACAACCGGGCCGTCACCTCGACGTATGCCCACCACACCAGCCAGTGGGCGTGGGCCAACATCGCGGGGCTCGGCTGGCGCCGGGTCAACGGTGGCGCCCCGGACGGAGTGACCAACGTGTTCGTCAGCCTGTGCGACGCCGCCGCGAACGGCCGGCTCGTCCACGTCGAGGCTGACGGCCAGCTGCTCTACACGATGTATCTCGTCTGAGCCGGGCGATCCCGGACCGGGCGGCGAGTGGACCAGGAGGCATCAACGATGGCTTGGCAGTACAACAAGAAGGTCCTCGCGACCTTCACCTACACCGGCGCGCAGTGGGCTTGGGCGAACATCGAGACGCTGGGTTGGAAGCGCATCAAGGACGGCGCCCCCGATGGCGTCACGAACCTGCAGGTGCTCCTCGACTCGGCCTGCGCCAACGCGCGGCTTGTGCACGTCGACGTCGACGCGTCGGACCTGATCACGACGGCCTATCTCATCTGAGCCGGCCGACCGATCGACACCCGCACCACCAGGAGGCATCCGGCATGAATCCCGATGTCACGATCACGATCTCGACCGGCGACGACGGCACGACCAGCATCGGCGCACCAGGGCCGAACCCGACCGACGTGGCCCACGCCGAACGGCTGGCCGGCGCCCCTCGTGGGCCCATTCCGACCCCGCTCGACCAGCTCCCGAAGGTGGCCTCGGGAGCCGTGGGCGACGCATCGGCCGGCGACGGTGGTCCGCCGGCCCCGATGGAGATCGCGAACCTCGCAGCGTCCGCCGCGGATGCCGGCGGCCAGGCACCACCACCGGTGGACCTCGATCAGCTCGCGCTGGCCGCCCGGACATCCGCGAGGCGCAAGCCCGCGACGCGCAAGACTGCGACGCGCAAGCCGAAGTAGCTACGCGAACGAACGATCGAGCCAGGCCTGCCAGGCGGCCGTCCCCGCCTCCACGTCCACGTCGTCGCCGAAGAGGTGATGGCCCGCGTAGGCGAAGCCCGGGGCGATCTGGAATTGATAGAGGGCGTCTGACGCCCGGAAGCCGAGGAGGTTCGGCGAGACGAAGTCAACGACCCCCTCGATCGCCGGGATGCCGTCGGCCGCGAAACGGACCGGATCGCCGTCCTTGGGGTCGTCCGATACACCCATCGCGGCATGCAGCGTCGCCAGTCCTCGTTCCCGATCGGTGCCCGAGCGCCAGGCTGTGACGACCTTCGCCGGCCGGCCGCGGAAGTAGGTCACGTACTGCGCCATCTGGTGGAGGTACATGAAGTCGCCTTCGTTCAGCGCGTCGTACTCCGCCTCCCAGTCGTCGGCGAGGAAGCCCGAGTGCACCATGCGGACGATCGTCATCCCGCCGGCGCGCCCTTCGACGATGTACTCCATCGCGTGGAGCGACCCGTCCGGATGCGCCTCGCCGCGGTGGGCGAAGTGCCTTGGCGGATCCCAGGCCGTGACCGTCGACTCGCCGCTCGCGCCGCCGCCGTATGAGATCCGCACCGTGCCGCCGAGACGGGGCTCGACCTCGTTGCCGGTCCCGAGGAACCAGCCATCGATGCCGGCGCCCGTGGCGATGGCGTCCCAGATCTCCTCTGGCGTCGCCTGGAACTCGATCTCCTTGCGCACTTCGAATGCATGCGGCATGTCAGGACTCCTTCGGTGCGGTGGTGGGGCGGCCGTTCGTGATGGTCGGGTGGATGGCGACGAGCACGCGGTGGGCGCGCCCACGTTCGGCCGCCGCGTCGTGGTACTTGGCGACCAGGCTGGCCACGGATGTCGCCAGCTCCTCGGCGAACGCGGCCCGATCCGCGGCGGTCGCGAACCGCACTTCCGCGTCGAGCGCGAAGGTCGCGACCCGCTTGCGGGCAAGGTTCCCGCCGCCGATGAGGGCGCCCACGTCGCGGACGAGCCGGGCGGCGAGGGCCAGCAGCCAGAAGGCTGACAGGCGGTCCGGCGAGCGCGACGGGTCGGGCTGGACGAGCGCCAGCGCGGACGGGGAGATCACGTAGGACACGGCTGTGGCCTGCATGAGCCGCTCGTGCATGTTGCCCTTGCGACGCTCCTCGACGAGCTCGACGAGGCCGTGCTGCTCGAGGGCACGCAGGTGGTAGTTGACCAGCTGTCGTGGCAAGCCGACCCGGCCGGCGAGGGTCGTGGCCGACGCCGGCAGGGCCAGCTCGGACAACAGCCGCGTCCGGATGGGGTTCAACGAGACCTCGGCGGCCGCTGGGTCCTCGATCACGGCGATATCGATCATGCCGCGAACTGTGTCACCGACAAGAATAGTTGTCAAGACTCCATTCGTCGTCCGTGACAGGCGTGGAGTGGGCGACCCCTACGACGCTGGGTTGCGCTCGTACAGCCGCCGCGCCCAGAGGTAGCCGACGACCGAGATCGCGACGCACCAGCCGACGGCGAGCGACGCCGCTGTTGCCGATCGGCGTGCCGAGCAGGAGGCCTCGCACCGTCTCGATGATCGGCGTGAACGGCTGGTTCTCGGCGAACCAGCTCAGGCCGTCCGGCATCGAGTCGGTCGGGACGAACGCCGCTGCTCAGGAACGGCAGGAGCACCAGGAACATCGGGAGGTTGCTCGCGGTCTCGACGCTCTTGGCCGACCATGCCGAGCGCGACCGAGAGCCAGGAGATCGCCAGCGCGGCGAGCGCGAGCAGGCCGGCCGCCGCGAGCCACTCGATCGGACCCGTGGTCGGCCGGAAGCCGATGAGCACCGCGACGACCATGACGATGGCGATGGCCAGCATCGTCTGGATCACGCTGCCGACGACGTGGCCGGTCAGGACCGACGCGCGGGCGATGGCCATCGTGCGGAACCGGGCGATGATGCCCTCGGTCATGTCCATCGCGACCGAGATCGCCGTGCCCTGGGCGGCGCCGGCCACCGTGACCAGCGAGGATCCCGGGAACGACGTACGCGATGTATTCGGCGCGGCCGCCGGCCACGCCAGCCCGAGACCGGCCCCGAGCGTGCCGCCGAGGACGTACACGAACAGCAGCAGGAAGACGACCGGGATGCCGGCGATGAAGAACGTCAGCGAGGGGTAGCGGCGCATCCGGCGGAGGTTGCGCCGCAGCATCGTCGCCGAGTCGGCCAGGACGAGCGGATATGCGGTCATCGGACGGTCACTTTCTCGTTCGTCGTGGTCGCCGGTGAGCGACAGGAAGACGTCGTCGAGATCGGGGGTCTGCGAGCGAGAGCGCGCCGACGTCGATCGAGTCGGCGTCGAGCCGGTCGAGCAGGGCGCGCAGCGAGCCGACCCCGCCGTCGCTCGGGATCTGCAGGGTCAGCGCCTCGTCGTCGCGCGATGCGCCGTCGAACGCCGGCGCCGCCCGCTCGAGCTCGGCCGCGTCGCTGAACGACGAGCCGGATGTGGCCGCCCGGGCACCAGCCGCTTCAGCTCGTCCGGCGTCCCCTCGGCGACCAGCACCCCGCGGTCGAGGACGGCGATCCGATGCGGCCAGCCGATCCGCCTCCTCGAGGTACTGCGTCGTCAGGAAGATCGTCACGCCGCTCGGCGACGAGATCGCGGATCGTCTCCCACATGACGCGGCGGCTGCGCGGATCGAGTCCGGCCGTCGGCTCGTCGAGGAAGATGATCCGCGGGTCGCCGATGAGGGTCATCGCCAGGTCGAGGCGCCGGCGCATGCCGCCGGAGTAGGTCGCGACCGGCTTCTTGGCCGCGTCGACGAGGTCGAACCGCTCGAGCAGCTCGTCGACGCGTCGCCGGCCCTGCCGCCTTGCCGAGGTGGCGCAGGTCCGCCATCAGCTGCAGGTTCTCCTCGCCGGTGAACAGCCCGTCGACGGCCGAGAACTGACCGGTGACGCCGATGACGCGCGCGGACCGCGTCGGGCTCGCGGGCGATGTCGTGGCCGGCGATCCGCGACCTCGCCGCCGTCGGCGGCGATCAGGGTCGACAGGATCTGGACCGTGGTCGTCTTGCCGGCGCCGTTCGGGCCCGAGCAGCGCGAAGACCGTGCCCTTCGGCGACGTCGAGGTCGATGCCGTCGAGGACGACCTGCTTGCCGTACGACTTGCGCAGCCCGGTCGACGCGGATCGCCGACCGGGCCCCGATGGCCGTCATGCCGCACCTCCCCGACGGTCGGCGCCGCGACGCGAGGCTCAGATGTCGAGGTCCTCCACGGCGGGCTGCTGGGCCGAGCCGGCGACCATGTCGTAGAGCTGCGGCGGGATCCGCTCGCGGAGCTCGTCGAGCGACTCGACGACCTCGAGGGTCGACTCGGCCGGGCGTGCGTCCCGTAGCTGACGTTCGCCGATGCCGAGGTAGCCGCGCCAGCCGGCCGGCTTGCCCTCGGCGTCGACCATCGTGTAGTCGGGGCTCCGTTCGATGTGGAGGACGAACTTGCCCGTCCGGCCGCGGTAGACGCGGAACGTCTCGACGCGGCTGGACGACGTGTTGACCCACTCGCCGAGGAGGACGCCGATGAAGCGGACCTTCCGACCCTTGCCGGGCCCGACCCGAACGATGATCTCGTCGAAGCCCTCCTCGCCGGCCCTCCTCGACGTCGACGTAGCGACGGAGGGCAGCAGCGATCGCGGCCGAGAGGTTGTCGCCGGCGAGCTCCTGCGCGCGCTGGTAGAGGGGGAGGTCTCCGTCGGAGACGTAGATCGTCTTGTTCGGCACCACGACATCGTAACTCCTATTGCTGCGCGTCAGTATATGTAGGAGTATACGTATACTGCGGAGGAATGCAAGTGGCAATCTGCGACAGGGATGGGCCGGGCCTGACGCCGGGGGTCAGGCCTCGACTGGCGTGCCGGACTCGCGCAGGTCGAGCACGCCCTCAGGAGGCGTGGTGGCGAACAGGTGCATGCCGCGAGCGATGACGCCGGTCCAGCCGGTCTGATGACTCGCGCCGAGGCCGGCGCCGTGGTCGCCGTGGAAGTACTCGAAGAAGAGGATGAGGTCGCGCCACTCCGGGTCGTCCTGGAACTTGGCCGCCTCGCCGTAGACCGGCCGATGGCCGGACGCGTCCCGCAGGAAGATCCGCGCCAGTCGCTGCTCGATGTCCCGGGCGACCTCGTAGAGCGTCATCTGCTGCCCCGAACCCGTGGGGCACTCGATGGTGAACGCATCGCCGTAGAAGCTGTAGTACTGGAGCAGGGCCCGGATGATGAGGGCGTTGACGGGCATCCAGATCGGCCCGCGCCAGTTCGAGTTGCCGCCGAACATCCCGGAGTCCGACTCGGCGGGCAGGTACCCGACCCGATACTCCTCGTCGCCGACCGTGAACACGTACGGGTGCTCGGCGTGATACCGGGACAGGGACCTGATGCCGTACGGGCTCAGGAACTCCGCCTCATCGAGCATCGCGGCGAGCACCCGGCGGAGCTTCGCCTCGTCGAGGATGGCCGCGAGACGCCGGCCACGTTCGCCGACCTGCGCGGGGTCGTGGATGAACGAGCGCAACGCCGGCCGCGCTTCGAGGAAGGCCCGCATGCGCTCGCCAAACTCCGGATACCGCCGCAGGAGGTCGCCCTCGAATGCGGTCACCGCGCACAGCGGGAGGAGGCCGACCATGGAGCGCACCTTCAGCCGCTGCGCGCTCCCGTCCGGAAGGCGCAATACGTCGTAGAAGAAGCCGTCCTCCTCGTCCCAGAGGCCGCTGGCCGGGCCACCATGCGTCATCGAGGTGGCGATCCACAGGAAGTGCTCGATGAACTTCTCGACCAACGGCACGTACGACGGCCGGTGCATCGCGAGCTCGCTGGCGATCTCCAACATGTTCTGGCTGAACAGCGCCATCCAGGCCGTGCCGTCGGCCTGATCGAGGTACCCGCCCGTGGGCAACGGCGAGCTCCGATCGAAGACCCCGATGTTGTCGAGCCCGAGGAACCCACCCTCGAAGAGGTTGTTCCCGGTGCGGTCCTTGCGGTTCACCCACCAGGTGAAGTTGAGCAGCAGCTTGTGGAAGACGCGCTCGAGCCAGTCCACGTCGCCTTGGCCTCGCGATGCCTGTTCGAGTCGGTACGTGAAGATCGTGGCCCACGCGTGGACCGGCGGATTGACGTCGCCGAAGTTCCACTCGTAGGCCGGCAGCTGGCCATTGGGATGCAGGTACTCGGAGCGCAGCATCAGCTCCAGTTGCCCCTTCGCGAAGTCCTCGTCGACCAGCGTGAGGGCGATGACGTGGAACGCGAGGTCCCACGCCGCGAACCAGGGGTACTCCCATTTGTCCGGCATCGAGATCACATCGGCGTTCAGCATGTGATGCCAGTGCCGGTTGCGACGCTCGCTGTTATCCGCGCCGAAGGGACCGGCGCCGTGCTCGCCGAGCCAGCGATCGACGTCGTACCGGTAGGTCTGTTTCGACCACAGCATCCCAGCGAGTGCCTGGCGCATGACACCGGTGGCGTCGTCGTCGAGTGAGGCCGGGATGACGGTCGCGTAGAAGTCGTCCGCCTCGCGGCGGCGCAGCTCGACGAGCGAATCGATGTCGCCTTCGGACCGGCCGGGCCCCGGTCCGACCTCGCCCAGCGAGAGGCGGATGGCGGCCGAGTCTCCAGGTTCGATGGTCAACGGGTAGTGGGCCGCGGCCTTGGTCCCGACCCGCTTTCGATCGACCGCGCCCGCGGCGACCGTGGACGATGTATGCATCGATCCCATCCTTGACGTACGGCGTGCGGTTGGGCGTGCCGGCGAGTCGTTCCGTGTTCGTCTCGTTCTGGGTGAACAACAGCGTGCCGGCGCCCTCGCAGAGCAGGCGGTATGTGCCGAGATCGGGATGGGCTGCGTCGATGGCCTCGTTCCCGTCCACCACGGCCCGGCGCATCTCGGGCCGAGGGCCATCGCCGCCCCACGACCACGTGTTGCGGAACCAGAGGGTCGGCAGCAGGTGGATGGTCGCTGGGTCCGGACCGCGGTTCGTGACCGTGATGCGGATGGCGGTGTCCGTCGGGTTCGCCTTGGCGTACTCCACGATGACGTCGAAGTACCGGTCGTCGTCGAAGATGCCGGTGTCGAGCAACTCGTACTCCGCGTCGGTCCGACCTCGCCCCCGGTTCGTGGACACGAGGTCTTCGTATGGGTAGGCCGCCTGCGGGTATTTGTAGAGGGTGCGGAGGTAGGAGTTGGTCGGCGTCGCGTCGAGGTAGAAGTAGTACTCCTTCACGTCCTCGCCGTGATTGCCCTCGCTGTTGGTCAGGCCGAACAGCCGCTCCTTGAGGATCGGATCGCGACCATTCCACAGCGAGAGAGCGAAGCACAGGACCTGGTCGTCGTCGGAGTATCCGGCGATGCCGTCCTCGCCCCAGCGATAGGCCCGCGACCGTGCCTGATCGTGGCTGACGTACGACCACGCGTCGCCGTCCTCGCTGTAGTCCTCCCGGACCGTTCCCCACTGGCGCTCGGACAGGTAGGGCCCCCAGCGCCTCCACGGCACGTCGTGATCCCGAGCCTCGGCCAGGCGCTGCCGCTCGGCGTCAGCCTCCTGACTTCTCCCCGTCGATCGAGGACCTTGCGGCATGGTCATCGTGCTCCCGTGACTGGATCGGTCGGCGACCTCATTGTGAGCGCCACGTTGCGGGTCGGAGTGTTGAAATCGGGCCACGGTCCCCGTACCGTGGCGAACGATGAAACGGAGACTGTTCGTGGCAGCGTTCCTCGCGGCCGCCTCGATGGTGGCGCTGGCCGCGCCTGTCCTGGGCCACGGTGACCACGACGCACGGCCGCTGGCCCGTCAGCTGGAGGCGGGGCCGTACATCGTCTCGTTGTGGCAGGTCTACCCCGATGCGGGCGACGCCATGACGCCACACCTGATCGTGATGTTCGACGGCGCGGCGGCGGCGCCCCCGGCGGCCGACGTCACGGTCGTGGTGAACTCGAAGCCGATGGCGGTCCGGCCCTCGACCACGACCTCGAACGGGTTGGAAACCACCGAAGGCGTCGCCGAAGGCGACGTGGTCGCGGTCACCATCACCGATGGCGCCCAGGCTTGGGCCCTCGATCCGGTGGTCGTCCCCCCGCCGCCCACCTCGATGCTGCCCATGCCGGAGCTGATCTATACCTCGATCTTCCTGACCCTCGTTACCGCAGTCTGGGTGGCTGGACGGACCGCCCGAACCTGGCGACGACCCGCGCTCAGGCCGACCTGAGCGAGCGGCCACCACCGAACGGAGGAGAACGGAGTTGGCAGAGATGACGACGGCAAGCAAGCAGAGCTTCTTGGAGAAGCTCAACGGGCCGTGGCACGAGCGGGCCCTGTGGGTCTATCTCGCGATCGTGATCATCCACTGGGTCGAGCACCTCTTCCAGGCGGCCCAGATCTGGATCCTCGGGCTGCCCCGCCCCGAGGCCCTGGGCGCGCTCGGCTACGTGTTTCCCTGGCTGGTCAAGTCCGAGGTCATGCACTTCACGTACGCCGTGCTGATGTTCGCCGGCCTGGTCCTGCTGCGGCCGGGCTTCCGGGGCACGGCCAAGGGCTGGTGGACGGCCTCCCTGGTCATCCAGGGCTGGCACCTGTTCGAGCACTCGCTCCTGCAGCTCCAGGCGATCACGGGGCAGAACCTGTTCGGGTCGCCGGTGCCGACGAGCATCGTCCAGCAGTTCGTGCCACGCCCCGAGCTGCACCTGCTCTACAACCTGGTCGTGTTCGTCCCGATGGTCGTCGCGATGTGGCTGCACACGCGACCGGACCAGGCGGACGTGAACCAGTGCACCTGCGCCGAGGCGCCGATGCGGGTGGGCCAGGCGGGTCTGACCGGGGCCTGAGCAGGCCCCTGCGGGCGCCTCCCTTCGACGAGGCGATCGCGGAGGCGGAAGGGGAAGGATCCCGCCACGCGAGGCATCGATACGCGGCTGTAACGACGACGCCTCGTCGCCGGTGCCGGGCGATGAGCTGGCGACCATATGGTCTGGTCGACCTGCGCAGCCGAGGAGCGATCATGCCCGCGACGCCGGAGATCGGATACGCGCTATCGAGCGAGGAGCACCCGCCGCTGGACCTCGTCCGACATGCCCGCCTGGCGGAAGAGGCGGGTTTCACCTTCGGTCTGATCTCGGACCACTTCCACCCGTGGATCAGTCGCCAGGGCAACAGCCCGTTCGTGTGGGGCGTGCTCGGCGCGATCGCCGGTGGGACCGAGACGATGCGGTTCGGGACGGGTGTGACGTGCCCCACGACTCGCATCCACCCGGCGATCATCGCCCACGCCGCCGCCACGGCTGCCGAGCTCATGCCCGGTCGCTTCTTCCTCGGTGTCGGGACCGGCGAGAATCTCAACGAGCACGTCCTGGGCCACGGCTGGCCAGAGTGGGACGTTCGGGCCGCGATGCTGGAGGAGGCCGTCCAAGTCATCCGCGAGCTGTGGAAGGGCGACATCGTCAGTCACTATGGCGAGCACTACACCGTCGAGAACGCGCGCCTGTACACGGTCCCGCAGACGCCTCCGGAGATCTACGTCGCCGGTAGCGGCGAGCGTGCCGCCGAGATGGCGGGACGGATCGGCGACGGATTTATCGGGACCGGACCCAAGGCCGAGCTGATCGACGCCTTCAAGCGCGGCGGCGGTCGCGGGCCCCGGTACGGGATGGTGACGCTGTGTTGGGGCAAGACGGAGGCGGCGGCTCGCAAGACCGCGCACGAGTGGTGGCCGACGGTCGCGATCCCTGGCGAGTCGACGCAGGAACTCCCGAACCCGGCGCACTTCGAACAGCTCGCCGAGATCGTCACCGAGGACATGGTCGCGAAGGAGATCCCGTGCGGCCCGGACCCGGAACGGATCATCGCCAGCATCCGCAAGTACATCGATGCCGGGTACGACCATGTCTATCTGCACCAGGTGGGCCCCGATCAGGAGGGGTTCCTCGAATTCGCGGAGCGCGAGCTGCTGACCGAATTCACCACAGCTCGCAGCCGGTGAGCCCGCCTCCGGCCGATCACTAGCCAGCCGAAACGAAGTCGCAACGACACCGAGGGGTTCGCAAGTGTCAGGCGATGGTCGCGAGACCGAATCTTCGTTCGACCCCCATCTCTACCGGAGGTGTCCCGTGGGCGACGAGCAGAATCAGCAGCAGGCCCAGACGCGACCGATGCCGCAGGGCAATGAGGAAGCGAACCACACACCCGGTGCGGCTGGTCAGAACCCGCCGAGCACCACGAGCGAACCGGGCTACGGTGGCCAGCAGGGCCAGCGGCAGCCCGAGGGTGGAGAGCGTCCTGGCGGCGGCACGCGATCGGGTGATCGATCCGGACCGTTCGACGACGACAAGGGCGACGAGATGAGTGGGACGACGCAGCAGCGTCCGACCAACGAGTCCCCGAGCCGCTGACCCGCCACTCCGAGGAAGAAGCCCGGCCAGGGGAGAGGCCGGGCTTCTTCCTGACGTGCCACTGCACGTCCAGGCCCCTTCGATCTGTTCCGCAACGCGACTGAATCGAATCCGAGAATGAGGGGGGCCGCAGGCGGAGGCCCGGTCGTCCCACAGTGCCATGAGGCGTCAGCATCAGGAGCAGGAGGAAGAGCCACCATGGGAGACGTCAAGCCCGACCCCCTGCGCCGAGACGAGCCGCCCGGCGGCGGCGAGCTGCCTCCGGAGCGAGACCCGGGACGCCCGACCGGGACGCCAGATGGTGACCGGCTCCGTCCGGGCATCAGCCACGAGGACGCGCCGACCGAAGCACCTGAAGAGCGTGGGGAGACGCCGGCGGTCGAGCACGCCCCCGGCGGCGATCTCTAAGCCCGATCGTCGTGCGACGTCTCTGGCGCGACTACGGGCTCAGCATCACCCTGGCCGTCCTCTTCCTTGGCGCGTGGGCGCTGCAGACGTGGACAGGCTGGGTCGAGTTCGTCGCCCAGCAGGCGGCCCAAGGCCAGTCGGCCGAGGCTTTTGGAGACCATGGCTACATCTGGAGCTGGGCGCAGGCGACCTTCGAGAACTGGCAGTCGGAGTTCCTGCAGGTCTTCACGTTCATCGTCCTGACCACGTTCCTGGTCCATCGCAAGAGCCACGAGTCGCCCGACACCGACTACGAGACCGAGGCGTCACTCCGTCGGATCGAGGCCAAGGTCGACGACCTGGCGACGAAGGTAGCGCGCGATGCCTGACCGAAAGATCACTGCGGATCTCGTGGAGACCGAGCACCTGCGGGACGTGCATCCTGGCCGGCAGTGGGCCTACATCATCGGCGTCATCGGACTCGGCTTGGTGGCCATGCTTGTCCTCATCGCCCTCATGGGGAGCGCCGCGTCCTAGCGTCTCCCGCGACCTCGTTCTACTCGCGATCCGGCAGCGGCGGAGGCACCGGACGATGGGCAGTCAAGGCCTCCTCGATGAGGCGCTGGTACTCGTCCCTGAGTCGAAGGATCTCGCCTTCCAGCCGTTCGGCTTCCGGTGATCCCGGCGAGGTCGCCTGGAGGTCGCGCTCAGCCGCCCGCCACTGGTCGAGGACGGCGATCGCGAGTCGTTGATACGGCACGGCGGCACGCCCCGGTGATCCGCGTTGCTCCCAACGTCCAAAGTATCGCACTGCGGGTCGCGATGAATCTGCAACGGCGGTGGCGCGACTGTCTGATGCCCCTTCAAAGACCTCGGCCGATGCTTGAGGGGTTGCGACATGCAGGCAAGAGGTATGCCATGGGCGACTTCGATCATCGGGTGCTGACTGTCGACGCGAACTTCGGGACACGACCGTGACCGATGACAGCTTGGCGCACCAGCGGATCCGAGCAGCCCTCGAACCCGACGAGCAGCTCCAGATCGCCGCGCGCGCCGTCGACGCCATCGTGGCCGTCACGGACCGCCGCCTCGCGGTGATCAACGACCAGAAGGTGCTGATCGACACGCCATTCGATGGCCTCCGCCGCATCCAGTTCGACATCGAACGAGACCGACCCGCGACGCTCGTGGTCGTGCCCGAGAGTGCCAGGCAAGTCCCTCAGGTCCTCGCCATCCCGCCGGAGGAGTACGACGCCGTCACGCAGGCCCTGGCCATCGTCGGGCGGCGACTCGCGCACGTCTGAGAGGGCCGCGAGGGGGCGCGCCTCCCGGCGCTCCTAGTGGAACCAGCTACCCTCGATCGGGGTGAGCTCGCCCCGCGGTGCCTCGCACATCCAGGTCATGACACCGCTGATCGCTTCGGGGACCACGCCAGGGAAGCCGCCCTCGCTGGGTGCGTCCACGGCGCGCGGGATCTTGACCAGCTCGGCCCGTCCGGCAGCGGCCTGACCGTCGATCCGGATGTCGTAGGTGGTACTTCCCTCCACGTTCGTATCCCAGCGAGGGCCCGCACCACTGTCCGGCTCCGCGAACATCTCGAAGTACCTCCGGTCATGAGTGGCGGGACCGGGGACCGATAGGTAGTAGGTGACCGGCGTCTCGGCGAGCGACTGCGCCGGATCGGAACCGACCGAGAACGAGCCATCGGCGTCCGTGTTGCACGAGGCGGCGCCACTCGCGATGCCGAGCGCAGGGACCTGGAGGTCAAGCGTGACCGTGCCGGGACTCCAGTCTGGTCGATTGGCCGATGGAGCGATCCAGGCGCCGATCCGGAACCCGACGACGAACACGACGGCAGCCACGGCGACGACGCCAGCCAACGGCGATCGTCTGACCAGCCACCGCGCCCCGGCGACGAGGGCGATGCCGATCGCCAGCAGGACCGGGATCGCAGCCTCGAACGCGGCGTTCGCATGCCAGGCGCGGTAGTCCAGGATGCCACCGACCGCAGCGCCGATGACCAGCGTGAGAAGCAGCATGACGCCTACGCCGACGAGGCGGCTACGGCCCTGGACGGCCTCGTGTCATGCATCCGCAGAGCATATAGAAGGGCGCGTCGGACGTGCCACTGCCGACGGCCGACGGCCGCCTGCCTATCGGCACGACACGCTGGCACACGAGCATCCGCGGGCCGCTATGCGGCTGCAATGCCAGGACCGACGCTGAAAATGGCGGGAGCGACAGGGCGTCCTATCGTCCGGATCGGCGACGCCGACGGGGAGCCTCTGATGGGAACGGCGGCCGACCTGGGCCTCGGCTCGCAAATGGCCGAGGCCCCTTCATTCACGGTCGCGAAGGCGACGGGGCCAGCATGCGATGGCTGCGCCCGCGCGCCACGCATCGGTCTCGGCCATTACCCGCGTGAGTTCAGACGCCGGGACCCGCACCACATCAGCATGTCGCGACCGACTCCGGGATCGACGATCTCAGGACCGCCCCTCGCTCGCGCCCAGGTGGCGAGCAGTTCGTCCAATTGCTCGAACGTCTCGGCCATCGCATCCGCCGCCCCGGTGCCGGCGCGCGTCTAGAGCTTCCTTCGAGGGATACAGCTCGTGCATGACCACCAACGTCGTGCCGCCTTCTTCCGCGAAGGTCACCGTCGTGACCGAAACCTCATCGCTTTCCTCATTGGTCCAGACGAGGCGCGAGTGCGGTGCCACTTCCTTGTACGTGCCGAAGAACGCTGCCCGTGAGTCCCCGTGTGCGAACACCAACCGGTACCTGCCCCCGACGCGAACATCCATTTCGCAGGAAAGCAGGGACATTCCCATCGACTTCGGCACCCACCACTGCCTGAACAGCTCGGGCTTGGTCCACGCCTCGAACACGAGGCGCGCCGGGCCGTTGACCGTTCGCGTGACGACGAGCTCACGCTCGGACTTCCGCTCCACCGTCGTACGGTTCTTCATCGGGGCAACCTCACTCTCTCTCGTCGCGTCCATCGACCTTCTCCTTCCGCTTCAGTTCCTCGACGACCTTGTCCAACTCGTCGAAGCGCGCGTCCCAAAGCTGGCGGTACCGCTCGATCCATGCCGTCTCTTCCTCGAGTCGGCGCGGGCCGAGCCGGCACGTCCGCACGCGCCCGACCTTCTCCGTGGTGACGAGTTCGGCCTGCTCCAGGACACCGATGTGCTTCCTCATGCCCGTGAGGGTCATGTGGAACGCTTGGGCCAGCTCCGTGATCGATGCGTCGGCCCGTCCGAGCTGCTCCAGAACGCCGCGTCGGGTGGTGTCCGAGAGCGCGGCGAAGGACCCATCGAGTTGGCCGCTCCAATACTGAACCATACGGTTCACTATACGCCGACGAGTCAGCGAATGCAAATAGCTCCAAGCGCGCCTTTTCGACGATGGCGGTTGCCAGCTATCGATACGCTTGAACCATGACAGTGCCGGGATCCGCGGTTGGTGGTCGCCCGCCGCTCGCCATTCGAGGAGCGGCGACGACCTATGTCGTGCTGGGGCTCGGGTTCGGCGCGGGGTCGGTCGTGACGCTCGTCTACCTGGCGCGCGAGGGCGAGCTGCCGATGACGCCGTGGGGCTTTCGCTCGATGAGCGGTCCGTTCGAGGAGCTCGGTCCGGACGCGTTCACGTCCCTCGGCGCGGCGCTCGTCGTGGTCTGCGTCCTGGACGTGGTGGCCGGGGTGTGGCTGTGGCAGGGTCGTCGGCGCGGCGCGTGGCTGGCGTTGGCCACAACGCCGTTCGCCCTAGGCCTTGGCGCCGGATTTGCCCTGCCGTTCCTCCTCGTCGGCGCGCCGATCGCCGCCGCGCTCGTCCTCGCTGGTCGGCGAGGCCTCCGCTGAGCCCGTGGTGGCGAGGAAGGTCGCCCGGTCAGGACTCCGGGCGAGGAACGGGCACCAGATCCCTCCTATACCCCTCAGTCGGCCTCGGCGGAGTGCACGACCTCGGCTGCACCGGCGAACTCCTCGGCGAGGGCATTCCGCTCGTCTGAGCTGAGCTCGACCGACTGCGCAGCCTCGAGCGAGGACCTCGCCAAGGCCAGATCCTTCGTGCGTACCGCCAGCTCCGCGCGGTAGAGGTACGCGCGCGTGAGGTCGGCCGGGCTGGCGCTCGGGCCGAAGCGGGTCAGGCCGCTCTCGAGCGTCTTCAGCGCCAGCGGCTCATCGCCACGGGAATCGCCCAGGCGCGTCGCGACGTAGAAGATCTGCGCCAGGCCGGTCGCCTTCTCGGCCGAATCCGTCTCCTCGCTCTCGCCAAGCTTCGAGATCCGCAGCCAATTCCCGCCCGGGTCGACGACGCTGAAGCCGCGGACGGTGCCGTACTTCTTGCGCGGGCGGGTGATCCGGGGGATCCCGGTGACCGGGAGCTTGCCGCGAGCCTTGCGCAAGCCCGCCGCAAAGTCCTGGTAGAGGGCGTCCGGGTCCGGCACGACCACGATCGCCGTGCCGTACGAATCGGCCGGCTCGAACCCGTCCATCCCGAAGAGATGGATGTGCAGGTCCTCCCGCGCGACGACCGCATACGGGTACGGGCGAACCTGGCGAAACGTGCGCTTGAAGCCGATCGACTCGTAGAACGCGACCGACTCATCGACGTCGCGACACGGGAGGGCTGGATAGGTGCGTTCGTTGGCCACGGCCGGCTCCTCGAGGGCCCGGTAGTGTAACCGTGCCCCGCGAGCCATCGAGCGTCGTCCGCAACGCCTGCGTCAGCCGAGGACCGGCTCGCGTCCTGGCACTGCCTCAGGTGGTTCTGGCGCGCCCGACAGGTGTCGGGCGCGCGTTTGCAACCTATGTCATCCCGATCGATGGCCGGGATGAGTGGCTCGGTGCGTCGAGGCGGCAGGCGTGACGGTGGACAGCATGCACCTGCTTTGGTTCGGGTCGATCAACGGCGGAGGCGGGGCCAGGCTGCGGCGATCAGGCCGACCCGCAGGAGCGCCAGGGCGGGCGGGATGGGCAGGGCGTAGCCGTACCAGAAGACAGCCTCGATCGGGATCACGACGACGGCAAGAACGGCTCCAGAGCGGCGTCCCCGCCACATCAACCACCCGCCCCACGCGACCGCTGCGGTCACACCCGCGTATCCGACGAGTGTCGCGGCGAACGCCTCGGGACTCAATGGGCCCCACCACGGGCCGCCATACATCGGGAACAGGTCGCCGAGCCACGGCAGTTCCCGTTCCCGGAGTGCATAGGCCGCGATCGGCAACGCGGGCAGCCCGAATCCGGCCGCGTACACCCAGCACACCACCGCTGCGCCACGCGCGACACCGGGGACCGCCGCCGTCGCGGTCACGTGGTCCGCAGCCCCAGGGCGATCCCGATCCACATGAACTCCGGTCATGTCCTGGCCTACGCCTCCGCTTCCAGCAGGGCCCTTAGCACGTGATCATCCCGTTCGACGTCGCGGCGCAGCACACGTCCCATGAACGGCTCGATGAGCCGACCCAGTCCGGAGAAGCGGAGTTGGACGCGACTGGTCAACGCGCTGGTGGAGGCGCTGGTCGGCTCGACGAGGTAGGACGCCTCTCCAGTCATTCCGCCCCCGGGCGGGATGTCGAAGGCGACGAAGCGACCGGGCTCGAACGCGACGAACTTGTTCCGCGACTCGATCCGCCGACCGGCGAACCGACGAACGAAGTTGTGCTCTGACCCTACCCGGATTGGACCCGGTGTAAGGCGATGGACCTCGTCGAGCCCGGACTGCCAGCGCGGCGCGTTCGTCTGGTCGCTGACGAACGCAAACACGTCGGCGGCTGGCCGCCGGATCTCGATCCGTGTCTCCACGCTGATCATCCGCAGCTCCCTCCTCCAGTTACTGACAGTATCACTAGTGTGCACTCTAGTATGAGGTCGGATACTATCGGCTTCGCGACGGATGTCAAGAGGTTCCGCATGGCCAGCCTGACCCGACGGGAGCGGTCCCGCGCCACCCATTGGAAGATCGTCGAGGCATCGCACCGCCTGTTCTCGAACCAGGGCTATGCCGCCACGACGATGGCGCAGGTTGCCGAGGCTGCCGGCGTCGCCGTCCAGACGGTGTACTTCGTGTTCCACACAAAGCCAGCCCTGCTCGCGCGGGCCATCGACTTCGCCGTGATGGGCCGGGATGACCCACGTCCTCCTGAGGAGCAGCCGTGGTACCTGGCGATGACTGACGCCTCGGGGATCGCCGAGGCGGTTCGCCACCTGGTGACCGGTGTCGGCTCGATCATGCCAAGGGTGATCCCGCTCAATCTCGCGGCGCGGGCGAGTGACGATCCCGACTTGGCCAGAATCATGGCGGAATCCGAGGCCTGGCGGGCCGATGGCTACCGGGTCATCCTTGAGATCCTTCGGAAGAAGGCACCGCTGCGCGATGGGCTCGATCCGGAGAAAGCAGCGCACCTGCTGCTCTTCTACGTGGGCGAGGACGCCTACCACTTCCTCGTCGGGACGTACGGCTGGCCGCACGACGACTGGGTGGATTGGTGCGTCACCACGCTCCTGGATCAGGTATTCGGTCTGGCCACGCCATCCGAAGGCATCCTCTCCGGCACGCAGCCGACCAACCACTGACGGTCGCTGGCCCCCGAGATCGTGGGTGTCCGGCTGACCCAGGCGGCCTACGCGCACGGATCGGCGCTGGCTCTGCCCGAAAGGTTGAACTGGCGCGCCCGACAGGACTCGAACCTGCGACCTTTGGGTCCGGAACCCAACGCTCTATCCACTGAGCTACAGGCGCGCGAAGCCACGCCGCAGCGTGGGGTCGGAATGATACCCCGGCTCGGCTGGGCTCAGACGATGGCGGCCAGCCCCGACGAGAGGTCGCCGTTGCCGCGGACCTCGATGCGCTCGAGCTCGAGCCAGTCGGCGAGCAGGCGCAGCTCGTCGGCCAGGGCCGCCACGACGGCGCCCCGGTCGATCTCCGGTTCGCCGTGTGCGCCCTGGACGAGGAGGGTCGCCCGTGCCCGGTCGGCCTTCAGGTCGACCCGCCCGACGAGCCGGTCGCCGAGCACGAACGGCATCACGTAGTAGCCGTACACGCGCTTCGGGGCGGGCGTGTAGAGCTCGATGCGGTAGCGCATCCCGAAGAGCCGCTCGACGCGCTCGCGGTCGAACACGAGCGAATCGAACGGGGCGAGAAGCGCACGCGCGTCCATGCGTCGCGGTCGCCGCGCGTCGGTGGCGATCCAGGCGGGATCCGCCCAGCCGTCGACTCGAACTGGCTGGAGCTCGCCCGCCTCGACGAGTTCGGCGATCGCCCGGCCGGTCCGGTCGGCCCGCAGATAGAGGTAGTTGAAGATGTCGCGGCGCGTCGCCACGCCGAGCGCCCGTCGCGACCATCCGGACCAGCTCGCGGTGGGCATCCTCGAGTGACGGCGTGGGCACCGCAAGCACCTTCGCCGGCACGACCCGCTCGGTCAGGTCGTAGGTGCGCTCGAAGCCGTTCCGCCGACCGGCGACACTCAATTCGCCCACCCAGAACAGCCACTCCAGCACGGACTTGCCATCGGCCCAGCCCCACCATGGCCCCGTCGCGGCCCCGCCGTCGGTGAGATCGCTCGCCGCGATCGGTCCCCGGTCGCGAACCTCGTCGAGGATCGCCTCGATGTAGCCCGGCCGCTCGCGCCCGAGTCGCTCGACCATGCGGCTTTCGCGCTCGCGCATCGAGGCCATCCGCCAGCGCCACAGCGGCTGCGTCGCCATCGGCATGAGGCACGCCGCGTGGCCCCAGTACTCGAAGAGCTCGCGATGCCGCTCGGTCAGGTCCTTGAGGAGCGTCCGCGGGTACGGCCCGAGTCGCGCGAACGCCGGCAACTCGTGTGCGCGGACCAGGACGTTGACGGAGTCGATCTGGAAGAGGCCGATCCGCTCCGCCAGACGACGGATCGCGGCGCGCCCGACGGTACCCGCCGGTCGGGCGTCACCGAAGCCCTGCGCGGCGAGGGCGATCCGGCGCGCGGCAGGCGCGGACAGCCGGGGAAGCGGGGTGGGCACGGATGCCACGGTACCCGACGATGACCCCCGGTCGTGTCATGTACCTGGCGACGGTCGCTTCAGCCCGCCCCGGTCCCGGGCGGAGTCGTCTCGGGTGGCGGCCCGCGCAGCGCTTCATCGAGGACCAGCCCGATGACCCCGGCGAGGACGATCGCTCCCAGCCAGAGGTGGATCGTCCACCCGATGCCGCCGGTGAGCTGCAACGTGACGAAGTACGCGGCGTAGAACGCGGCCGGGATCGCGAAGGCGATGACCGCGTCGGTCCGGCGCGAGGAGCCGTACGGGAAGCGCCGCACCAGGAGGTCGGCAAGCAACCCGGCCAGCAGCGCCCCCGGCAGGAAGCGGTACTCGTCGCTCACGAGGGCCATGAGCGCCGTTGGCACGAGGACGAGCACGGTCAGCCCGCCGAACGGGACCGACCCGCGCCGCAACGCGACGAGGGCGAAGCCCGCCAGCAGCGTGGCCTGGATCAGGATGCTGGCCGCCCCGAGCGCCTCGACGATGTCGTCGTCCACGCGAGGCCGGGATCTCGCCCTGGCTGGGGTAGAGGATCGTGCGTCCGTCGGGTGACCAGGACGGCCCGAACCAGCCGTCGCGGATGCCGGCACTCCGGGTCAGGTTCCGCTGGTCGGAGCCGTCGGCTCGCATCACGTAGACCTCGAGGTCGCCGTCGCGGTCCGTCGCGAACGCGATCGATGCGCCATCGGGCGACCAGGCGGGCAGGTAGCTGCTGCCGACCGCATCGGTGAGCCGGCGGACATCGCTCCCGTCGATCGCCATCGAGTAGACATCGGCGTCACCGTCCGCGCCTTCCGCCGCGAATGCGATCCGCGACCCATCGGGCGACCAGGCCGGGTCTCCGGCCCCGCCGTCGGTGAGCCGGACGACGTCGGCCCCGTCGGCATCGGCCGCGTAGATCTCGGTGGCGCCGTCGCGGTCCGACGCGAACGCGATCCGCGTCCCGTCCGGCGACCAGGTCGGGCTGAAGTCGGACGACGATTCGGCCGTGACCGGTCGAACGTCCGTGCCGTCGGCGGCCATCGTGTAGATGTCGAGTGAGCCGGCACGGTCGGAGTGGAACCCGATGCGTCTGCCGTCGGGGGACCAGGCCGGGGCGGCGTCGTTGCCCTCGCTCGCGATGATCCGCCGGTTCGAGCCGTCGGGATCGCTCAGGCCGATCTGCGCCGAACCGTTCGCGAAGGCGCTGAACGCGAGGTGCCGGCCGTCGGGCGACAGCTCCGGGTTCCGTTCGTCGGCGTCCGAGATCGCGATCCGGTGCTGCCCCGTGCCATCGGCGGCCATCGCGTACAGCTGGGACCGTGGCGCCCGGATGGTCGGACCGACGTCCGGCGCGGCCAGCACGTCGTCGATCGGATGGGCGTACTGGGTGAAGGCGGCAAACAGCGAGAGCGTGGCCGCCAGCCCGATGACGGCCGGTCCATGCCGGCGCCACGACGGGACCGTCCTCGGCCGAGCCCAGACCGAGCGGATCGGCCCGCTGAAGGCGAGGATCCCGCATGCCGCCAGCGCGAGATGCGGCGGGGACAGGAGCGCCTCGACCGACGCCTCGAAGCCGAAGATCGAATGCCACACGAAGTCGAACTGGCCGGCGACGAGGGAGGCGAGCGCCCCGACCAGCGACACCATGTACGGCCCCGGCAGGGCCGAGCGCCACGGCGCCCCACGCACGAGGTTGCGGGTCGCGAGCCCACCCAGGGTCAGGACGAACGTCGCGGCCCCCGCGTAGAGGATGGCGTGCCAGGGCGTCAGGAACGTGTCGTCGACCATGCCGTGGGCGTGCGCCCAGAGGTCGAGATAGAAACCGACGACCACCCAGATCGTCAGGAGGGCGACGCCCCAGTCGAACCGCGAGCCGGCTTCCGCCTTCGCCATCGATCGCCCTCGCTTCAGGACCGTCCCGTCGGCGATCGACTCGCCACGGGACAAGTACAACGCCGGTGCCCACGAGGTTCCGGGGCGAAGTCTAGGTGCGCGCGTCCGCCTGGTCGGAGGTCCGGTGCTGGCCGGTCTCGGGCGCGGCGCAGACGAGGGCGAGGACCTCGCTGAAGCGGGCCGTCGCGAGGCCGATCACGGTATCGGCGCCGCCGTAGTAGAGGTACAGCTGATCGTTCTCGACGTCGTGCACCCAGCCGCACGGGAACACGACCCGGCCGACGTCGCCGGTGATCTCGTACGGCGCCTCGGGGCCGAAGACCCACTCGTCGGTCTGACGCAGCACGATCCGCGGGTCCTCGAGGTCGAGCAGGGCGAGGCCCATCCGGTAGATCGGACCGTCGCCGGTGGCGTGGACGCCGTGGTACATCACGAGCCAGCCCTCGGCGGTCTCGAGCGGCGGCGGACCGAGGCCGATCTTGCCGGCATCCCACCATGCGCCATCGCGAGCCTCGAGCAGGAGCGTGTGGTCGCCCCAGTGACGCAGGTCGGGCGAGAACGAGATCCACATGTGGGCGCCGCCGCGCAGCGGTGACGGGCGGTGGATCATCGCCCAGCGACCGCCGAAGCGGACCGGGAAGAGCGCCGCGTCCTTGTCCTCGGGCGGCATGACCGGCCCGAGGCGATGGACCGTCCGGAAGTCCCGGGTCATCGCCAGCGAGACGAGCGGTCCGCGGCGGCTGTACGCGGTGTAGGCGATGGCCCACTCCTCGCGCTCCGGCAGCCACGTGAGGCGCGGGTCCTCGCAGCCCCAGATCTCCTCGGGGTTACGGTCGACGTCCGACCGCAGGAGCGGCTCCGGATCGAAGGTCCAGCCACCGATCCCGTCGGCGCTGCGCGCGACGTGGAGCTGGGAGATGCCCCGCAGGTCCTCGACGCGGACCAGCAGGACCGTCTCGTCGCCGACCCGGGCCGCGCCCGGGTTGAAGACCGAGTTCGCGGGGTAGGGCAGGTCGGCTGCCGTCAGGATCGGGTTGGACTCCGAGCGGCGGAAATGCTCGGGCGTCGTGGTCACGTGGCGGACGCCACGAGCAGGGCATCGGTTCGGGCAGGCGTCGTCGGATGCCCCCCGCGGACGGCGCGGATGTGCTCGAGGGCCGTCAGCCACATGAGCGTGGACTCGGCGCCCTGGTTGGTGTTGACGCCGTCCGGCGTCAGGCCGTCGTAGCCGGCGCCGCGCAGCGGATCGGCCACGGCCACGCCGAGGTCGTTGTCGCCGAGGAACCAGGCGTAGGCGCGCTCCATGGCCGTGCGATAGAACGCATCGCCCGTCGCCAGGTACGCCGCCTCGGCCGCGAGCAGCAGCGCGGTCGCCTCGATCGGCTGCTGGTCGAACTTGGCCTTCGGACCCTCGCGCGGCCACCACCCGTTGCCGATCGGCGAGAAGTGGCCCTGCGGCGAGGTCTGGGCGTCGATGAGCCAGTCGAGGACGTTGAGGCCGATCTCGACCATGGCCCTCGAGGCGAGCGCCGTCCCGGCGACGATCAGCGCCCGGGGAGGCAGCGCGTTCTCGTAGGTGACGGGGATTCCGGCCAGGGCCACGGCGACGATGCCCCCGCCTCGAACCGCGCCAGGAACGGATCGGCGATCCGGCGGCAGGCCGCCTCGGTCGCCGGATCCGGCGTGGCGCGCAGCTTGGCCGCGCATCCGAGCAGGACGGATGCCTGGGCCCGGAGCGCCGTGAGCTCGACGGCCGCCGGCAGCGCCCGGTCGAACAGTGACGTCGGCGGTCCGGACCAGCCCGGCGTCGGGGGCGTCCTCGATCAGGTCGCCGAGCGCATGGAACGCCCGCCCATGGCAGTCCTGCGAGCCGGTGCCGTCGGTCCACGTCCCGTCCACGGCACGGAAGTTGCGGAACCGCCCCGAGTCCGCGTCGAACGCCTCGACGAGGAAGTCCAGGCTCCGCCCGGCGCGCTCGGCGACGGCCGGCCAGCCCAGCTCTCGGCGATGGAGCAGGTCCACCTGGAGGGCGCGCGCGACGTCGTCAACGCAGTAGCCGTGGGCCGGGTCCGGCCGGGATCCGATCGCGTGCTGCATGATCCCGACGCGATCGGTCATGTCCTCGAGATGGCGCCGGCTGACGCGAGGGAGCGGTGCGAGCTCACGCATTGACGGCCACCAGGGGGCCCGAACGGACCGGGACGAGGGAGCTCGTCGGCGCGTTCATGGCGACCTGGGCGAAGAGCCGTCCGTACTCGGCGCCGACCGCCGACCAGACCATGGACCGACTGTATTCGTGGGCACGACGGCCGATGGCGGCCCGCAGCTCGCGGTCGCCCAGCACTGCCGTGAGGGCGGTCGAGAGGCTCGAGGGCGAACCCGGCGCGACGAGGACGCCGCGGCCCTCGGCGAGCAGTTCGCTCGCGTATGCGTACGGCGTCGAGACGACCGCCCGGCCGGCACCCATCGCATAGGAGAGGGTCCCCGAGACGATCTGGTCGAGGTTGGGGTAGGGCGTCACGAAGACGTCCGCCGCCTGGAGCCAGCGGGTCAGCTCGACGCGGCCGACGAAGCGGTCGACGAACTGGACGTGGTTCTTCATGCCGAGCTTCGTGGCCTGGCGGACGAGGGTCTCGCGGTACGCTTCGCCCTCCGTCCGGAGGAGATCGGGGTGGGTCGCCCCGACGACGACGTAGAGCGCCTTGGGGTGGGCCGCCACGACGGCGGGGAGCGCATCGAGGGCCAGCTCGTAACCCTTGCCTGGGCCCAACAGGCCGAAGCTCAGGATCACGTCCCGGCCTTCGACGCCGAGGCGGGGCTTGACCTCCACCGAGTCGACGAGGGGCAGGTCGGGCACGCCGTGCGGGATGACGCGCAGGTGCCCGGGATCGACGTCATAGGCGTTCGTGAGGAGCGATGCGGCGGACTTCGACATCACGACCGTGGCGGCGGTCCGGGCGACCAGCTCGGAGAGGACGACCCGCTGGCCGGGCGTCGGGTCCCGCAGGACCGTGTGGAGCGTGGCGACCGCGGGCACGTCGAGCCCACGGACGAAGTCGAGGACGTAGCCTCCGTCCTGGCCGCCCCAGATCCCGTATTCATGCTGGATCGAGGCGACATCGACGCACGCATCGAGCGATCGCGCGGCCTGCGTGTAGTCGGCGGCTTCGTCCCGGCGGATGCGGTGGTGCACCTCGATCGGGTACGGCATGGCCGGCACGGGCGGATGCAGGGCGACGACTTCGCGGCTGCCGGTCACGGCGGCCAGATCGTGGGTGAAGGTCGCGATCCCGCAGCGTCGCGGTGGGTAGGTGGAGACGTAGGCGATTCGAACGATGGCAGGGCTCCTCTCGGTCGGTCCGCGTCGCGGGACCCCGATGGATGAGCGCACAGCGCTCGCGGGGCCGGGAATTGACGGGCAAAGCCGAAGGCCTGATCGACGCGCCGGGGCTGCGGACAGAGATACCGAAGCGGCCCGCTGGGGAGCGGGCCGCTCAGGGGCTAGGCGGAGCGCACGTTCGCTGCGCGCGGGCCCTTGGGGCTCGCTTCGATCTCGAACTCGACCTTCTCGCCGCCGATGAGGCGGTCGAAGTCGAGCGAGGAATCCAGGCCGCCGCGATGGAAGAAGTATTCCTTCTCGTCCTCGGCGGAGATGAAGCCAAAGCCGCGATCGGCGATGACCTTCTTGATGGTACCGGTGGTCATGAGGACCTCCAACACTTCCCGAACACGGATAGCAGACGCACGGCCCGTTCGAAAAGGGGGTCGACCACGCGGAGCATCGTCGCGAGTTGCGGCGAGGCAGGCATCGTAGCACAAATGTTCGATGATCGATAGCCCTCGTCTCAGCCCGGTGGAAGCGGGGTCTCCCTCGCGACACGCTCGAATTCGGCCAGGGTCCGGTTGCCGCGTGCCTCCATCGCCTTCATCCGGCGTCGGTAGTCGGGGAGCGCCCGGATCCGGGCGGGCAGCGATTCGGCCGCGACCAGCGTGCGGTACTCGACCACGAACGTTCGCCACGCCTCCCGTTCATCGGCGGTCATCGGGTGTCCGCGACGCGCCTCGATCCTGGTCCCGATCGCGTCGAGCGAGGCCGTGGCGCCCGCCTCCAGCCGGCGCCACAAGCCGTCGATCAGCACGACCGTGATCACGGCCCCGACGACCTCGGCGCCGAGGTTGAGGAGCACGTCCTGGAGGACGCCACCGGTGACCGCGCCCGCGGCCAGGAGCGTCACGGCGATGAGGCCGAGGACCACGGACAGCGCGAACAGGAAGTCCTGCGGGGCCCGGCGCCGGGCGTCACGGACGACTTCGACGACATCGTCGATCAGGCGGTCGTCGGGTTCCTCGGGCGTCGCCTGGCCGGTCACGGTGCGCTTCCGACTCTCCGGCTAGCCGTGCGACACCTCGGCGCCGCCCGAGGTCTCGACGTCGAGCGTGGCGTCGCCGAACACGGTCACCTGCGACCCGCCGGATGCGGAGCCCGTCGCGAGGTCAGAGACGCGCAGGTTGGCGACCGAGCCGCCGGAGGCCTCGAAGGTCGCCGTGCGGGTCGAGAGGTTCTCGAGGTTGGCGCGGGAGCCGCCCGAAGCGGAGGTTTCGAGGGCGTCCACCGACCCGGTGGCGGTCACCGCCGACCCGCCGCTGAGGGTGACCGAGAGGCTGACGGCCGCCAGGCCGTCGATCGTGGCCTGCGAGCCGCCGCTGAGCGCGACCCCGACGAGGGCCGGGACAACGACCGTCACGTGGACCGCTTGGGTCGTGGTGAATCCCTCCTTGCCGTCGATCGTGAGGGTGGCGCCGACGACCTCGGTCCGGATGATCGGCAGCAGGTTCGCCTGCGCTTCGACCACGAGCGGCTCGGCCGGCCCGATCCGGACGGTGACACCGATGCCCGCGCTCACGTCGATGCTCGTGAACTCGCCGATCTGTCGGGTCTCGGTCGTGGTGTCCCCGACGCCTCGCGTCCCGAAGACACCGCAGCCCGCGAGCGGTCACGACGAGGAGCGCCAACGCGAGCACCGAAAGACCTCGCCTGGTTCGTCTCGACTGCACCTTCGGGCCTCCGTCCCACTGAGGCTGACGCCCCTCGCACCGTACCACCCGCCGGGTCCGGGTTCGACGCTATAGTCCCATCGATGACGCGGCACGAGTTCCTGCGCCGGCTCCATGAAGTCGCCCGCCCCCGGAACTACCTCGAGATCGGCGTGAACAGCGGCCGCAGCCTCGCCCTCTCGAGGGTGCCGAGTATCGGGGTCGATCCGGAGTTCAAGGTGACCGTCCCCCAACGGGTCGACTTGCACCTGGTCAAGCAGACGAGCGACCGCTTCTTCGCCCGGCCTGATCCGATCCTCCATCTTCGAAGCGGGCGGAACCCGCTCAGGAACCTTCGACGCGGTCGGTCGGCGTTCGCCCACTACCGCGGCGGGACGATCGCTCGACCTCGCCTTCATCGACGGGATGCATCTCTTCGAATACGCGCTCCGCGACTTCATGAACGTCGAGCGGTTCGCCACCTGGACGACGGTCATCGTGTTCGACGACATGCTCCCCCGCGATGTCGACGAGGCTGCCCGCGACCGACACACATCGGCATGGGCCGGTGATGTCTTCAAGGTGATCCCCGTCCTGCGCCAGTACCGACCGGACCTGACCATCGTGCCCGTGGACACCGAGCCCACCGGAGTGCTCATGGTCCTGGGCGCAGACCCGACAAGCACGGCCCTGACGGCCCACTACGCCGAGATCGTCGAAGCGTGGGTCACCCAGGACCCACAGGTCGTCCCGACCGAGATCAGGGAGCGAGCGGACGCGGTCTCGCCCGAGGCGTTGACGGCGGCGGCGTTCTGGCCCGAACTCGTCAGAGCTCGGAACCGTCGCACGAAGCGGGCCTCCGGGTACGAGAGGCTCCGCGCCCAGGTCGAGGCGATCGGTCGTTGACGCCGCGGCCCTGACCGCGACCTAGGACTTGACGGACTGGCGTCGGAGGCGGATCTCCGTCAATGCCCGACGGTAGATGGGGCGCCGCGGTCCATCGGCCACATTGATCGCCAGGTTGTCGCCGGGATCGGTCCAATACAGACGGGAGCGGCGAACCGGTCTGCCCGGGCCCTCGATCATCCGGCCCGCACTAAAGGCGATGTCGAATACCAGCCCGACGTTGCGGGCAAAAAGCCGAGGCGGCCCCCGAAGGAGCCGCCTCGATGCTGTCCCGGTGAAGGAGTCCGAATGAACGGACACTTCTGCCACGCGCCAAAGGCATCTATCACGTCGGCTGTACCGACTACCCTGACCCTACCTACCCATGACCTTGACGCTGGGGCAGCGGCTGACTGAGCAGCACCGATATCCTACCCGTTCAGGGGCCGTTTTCCAAGGGTTTTTGTCGGTCTGACGGTGTAAATTCCTTAACCTTGCGTGCGTCACACTGTCGGCGACGTATCAGTGACCGGCTTCAGGCGTCCTCATGGATGGTCACTTTGGTCATCGCGACAGGCTCGTGGGGCAGGTCGCGGCCATCGCGTGGCGCGGTCGCGATCTTGTCGACGACGTCGAGTCCCTTCGTCACCTGGCCGAACAGCGTGTAGCTCTTCGGCAGCTTGCCGGTCAGGTCGGCGTGGATGATGAAGAACTGGCTGCCGTTGGTGTTCGGTCCGGCGTTGGCCATCGCCAGCGCGCCACGGACGTAGTCGCCCTTGACCGGTTCGTCCTCGAACTTGTAGCCCGGCCCGCCGGTGCCGACGCGTGAGCGCTCGAGGGACGCCTTCTTCCCGAACTGGCCGTCACCGCCCTGGATGACGAAGTCCGGGATGACCCGGTGGAAGATGACGCCGTCGTAGAACCCCTTGTTGGCGAGGTCGATGAAGTTCTTGGCCGCCTTCGGGGCGCTCTCGTCGTAGAGCTCGACTTCGATGTCGCCGACCTCGGTGGCGATCGTGGCTCGGGTCATGGGCTGGGTTCCTCCTGTGGGGCTACGGGTTCGCGACGGTGACCGTGGTCATGGCGACCGGGTCGGTCGGGAGCTCCTGGTCGGCGGCACTCGCGATGGCGTCGACCACCTCCATGCCCGACGTGACCGACCCGATGATCTGGTAGTTGTTGGTGCTTGGATCGGCAAGCGACGTGGCGGCCGCATCGTCGAGGACGATGAAGAACTGCGACCCGACGGAGTCGGGCTGGGATGTCCGGGCCATCGCCACGGTCCCACGCTTGTACTCCGTCGTCACGGGTTCGTCCTTGATCGTGTAGCCAGGGCCGCCCGTCCCCGATCCGGTCGGGTCGCCGCCCTGGATGACGAAGCCCGGCACGACTCGGTGGAAGACGACACCGTCGTAGTAGCCGCAGCCCGCGAGCGCCGCGACGTTGCCGGCCGCGATCGGGGAGAGGTCGCCCTCGAGCTTGATCACGATCGTGCCCTTCTCCGTCTCCATCGTGACCGTGCGCGTCTCGCCCGCGCCGAGGGCGGGCGGCTGGCTGGTCGGGCAGTCCGTCGAGCCCGACGAGGCCGACGAGGCGGCCGGAGCTGTCGCCGAGGGCACGGCGGAGGACGGCGTGGCCCCGGTACAACCGGCCAGGGCGACGAGCACCGTCCCGGCGATGAGGAGTCCCGCCACGCGGCGAGGGAGAGTGGACATCATGCGGCGGCCTCCAGGGCTGCGGGAAAGTCGATCGCGCCGGAGAGGAGGGCCTCCCCGAGGATGACGCCGGCGACTCCGGCGTCGCGCAGGCGTTGCAGGCCATCGAGATCGCGGATCCCTCCGGCCACCAGGATGTCGGCATCGTACGACCGAACGAGCGATCGCACCCGCTCGAGGTCCGGTTCGGTGCCGCCATGCGTCAGGACGAACCGCGCGACGCCGGCCCCGACCAGCTCCCCGACGAGCTCGTCGACGGTCGGCGGCGCGGCTCGCTGCCACGGGAACGCCGCCAGCCGATCCGCACGCGGGTCGAGGCCGACGGCCAGCCAGTCGCCGGCCACCTCCAGGCACGCGCGGAGGTCGTCGGGCCGGTCGGCGATGCCCGTGGCCAGCACGACGCGGGTCGCGCCGGCGGCGAACGCCAGGCGGATCGCGTCGGCCGACTCGAGGCCGCCTGCCAGCTGGAGGGGGACGGCGATACGGGCCGCGATCGCGCCGATCGCCTCGAGTTCGGCCGGTGCGCCGGCGCGGGCGCCCGCGAAGTCAACGAGGTGGATGAGCCTCGCGCCCATCGACACGAACGTCTCGGCGATGCGGTCCGGTCGATCGGTCGGGGCGCCGATCCCCGCCGCGGCGCCGGGCCAGAACACGATCCGGGAGCGCCCGCCCTCGAGATCGATGGCCGGGATGACCTGCATCGGCCTCAGCCGGCGGCCGCGGTCATCAGCGGCCCTCGCCCGCCAGCAGCCGGCGGTGGAAGCTGATCGGCAGGGAGCCGTTCCGCATCAGGGTGTCGTGGAAGCCCTTGAGGGAGAAGGCGTCGCCGAGCCGCCGTTCCTCGTCGGATCGAAGGCTCAGCAGCAACGTCCGGCCGAGCAGGTACGAGAGCGGATAGGTCGGCCGGTACGTGTACCACTGGACCTCGGCCTGCGCGTTGCTGCGCTGGAACCCGGTGTGCTCGACGAGGAAGTCCGTGGCCTCCTCGGCGGTCAGCTCGCCGCGGTGCATGCGGATGTCGAGGATGATCCGGCAGGCCCGCCAGATCGCGTCCGTGTGCATGATCACGCGGAACCGTGCGTCGTCGTCGAAGCCCTGCTCGCGCATCATCAGCTCGGTGTACATGCCCCAGCCCTCGACGAACTCCGGGGCGTCGGTGAGCAGCCGGGTGAGCGACGGATGGCGACGGGCGATATCGAGCTGCAGGTGATGGCCCGGGTAGGCCTCGTGGATGCTCGTGTTGCTGATCGAGGCGTAGTTGTGCTCGCGCATCGCGTCGGGATCGCCGCCGACCGACGGCGTGACCACGTAGATGCCCCGCGCATCGGTGTCGAAGACGGCCGGCGAGAAGTAGGCCGCGAACGGCAGGACGTTGCGCAGGTACTCGGGAGTCGGGCGGACATCGATGCCCTCATCCGACGGCACCGAGATGAGGTCGCGCTCGATGAGGTGCGCGCGCGCCCGGTGCATCGCGGTGCGGTAGCCCTCGAGGGCCCCGTCGAAGTCGGCCGGGCCATCCTCCTTGATCCTCCCGAGGACCGTGGCCTCGCTCGCGTCGGGGTCGATCTCGCGTGCCGCCGCGATGCGGGCGTCCTTTTCCTCGGCCAGCTTCTGCCAGCCGAGTTCGAGGATCTCGTCGGCCTCGAGGCCGTCGAACGCGCGGTGGGCGACCAGCGCGTCGTGCCGCTCCCGACCGACCGGCCACTCGTCGGTGCCGTCCGCGAGGGTGCTCTCGAGCCAGGAGCCGTACAGCTCGACGGCGACCTTGGCGCCGTCCGAGGCGCGCTCCAGCCGACGCTGCTCGGCCGGCGCGAGGGCGGTCGTCCCGGCGGCCACGAACTCGTCGAGCAGCGCGGGCAGCTCGGCCGTCGTCTCGATCTCGATCTGCTGCCAACGCCGGACCTGCGGGACCGTCGCGCGGGTCTTCGACCGCTCGAGGTAGTCGGGCACCGCCTCGAGGCGCCCCGAGATGGCCGCCAGCCGCTCACCGAGCGAGGCGAAGTCGCGGGCGAACAGCAGGAACAGCCCGTCACCGATCGCGTCCATCGCGAACGAGCGGCGCTCCCAGATGCGCAGGATCTCGGGATCGAAGATGGCCCGGCGGACGTTGTGCAGCTCGAGATCGCGCTCGAACCGGGCGGCGGCCGAGAGATCGGCCGCGTCGATCGCCTCGACCTCGGCGAGGTGCGCCTTGTCGTCGTCGACGTCGGCAAGCAACGCGTCACGGCCCCCGTCACCAAGCTGGTCGTCCGCGTCGTGCAGGCCAAGCCAGGTCCCGAGCACGGGCTCGCGCTCGACCATGCGACGGAAGCGGGCCTCGACCAGGTCGTACAGGCGCGCGTCGGCGGGACCGGCCTCGGGCTCGGGCGCTGGTCGCGGAAGCGGTCGGTCGTCGATGCGGCGGGGTTCGGTCACGATGGTCCTCGACTGGGGCACCCGAGGCCGGGCGCGGGGATGCGTGTCAGGCGGTGTCGGAGGTTCGGGGCCGCGCGATCGGCGGCCAGGTCGCGGATCAGGCGGAGGCGCCGACGGGATCGGGCGCGACCGGCCGGGGATCGGTCTCGGCCAGGGCCGCACGCGTCGCGGCGATGGTCGTTTCGATGTCGTCGGCGGTCACGCCGTAGTGGGTCACGGCGCGCACCTGTCCGTGCGGATATTCCACCATCAGCACGTTCCGCGCTTTGAGCGCGGCCAGGAACGCGCCGCGGTCGCGGGCGACCTTGAAGACGACGAAGTTGGTGCGGACCCGCCCCGGATCGAGCGGTCCGGGTGCCGGCTGGGCGGTGCCCCCGGCAGACTGGATGCCGTCGAGACCGGCCAGCGCCTCGGCCAGTCGACGGGCGTTGGCGTGATCCTCGGCGAGGCGATCGATCATCCCGTCCGGGCCATCCGACAGGGCGACCAGACCGGCCGCGGCCAGGATCCCCGCCTGGCGCATCCCGCCACCGACGAGCTTGCGCCCGCGAAGGGCCCGGCGGATGAAGTCGGTCGAGCCCACGACCATCGAGCCGACGGGGCAGCCGAGGCCCTTCGAGAGACAGAACGTCACGCTGTCGGCCGGCCCGGCGAGATCGATCGCGGTCACGCCGGCCTCGCGTTGGCTGACGACGGCATCCCAGAACCGGGCGCCATCGACGTGGAGGGGGACGCCGTGCCGGGTGGCGATCTCCGCGACCTGCCGCGTGTAGGCCGGGGTCAACGGCTGGCCCATCGAGTGGGCGTGCGCGTTCTCGATCGTGATGAGGCCCGTGAGCGGCTCATGGGGGTCGGCCGGGTCGCGGAACGCGTCCTCGATCGCGGCGAGGTCCATCGTGCCGTCGGGACGGTCCTCGACCGAGCGGATGCTCGTGCCCGACGACGACCGCGTGGCCGGCCGCCTCGTCGATGACCAGGTGGTGCTCGCGGCCGGCGATCGTCTCGTCGCCACGCCGCAGGTGCGCGAGCTGGGAGACCAGGTTGCCCATCGTGCCGGAGGCGACGAACAGGCCGGCTTCCTTGCCGAGCAGCTCGGCGGCGCGTTCCTCGAGGGCGATCACCGTCGGGTCGTCGCCGAACACGTCGTCACCGACCTCGGCATCGGCCATCGCGCGGCGCATGGCCGGGGTCGGCTTCGTGACGGTATCGCTGCGCAGGTCGATCAGGGACATGGGCCGCGAGTATAGGTCGGGCGTCGGCGCCACGGCCCGACGCGACGCCCGTCCCGTGAGGGACAACCCCGGGTCCACCTGCTATGCTCCGCCCTCGCCACATCTGGACCCGTGGTGTAGCGGCCCAACATGCCAGCCTGTCACGCTGGAGATCGCCGGTTCGAATCCGGTCGGGTCCGCCATCAACCCGCATTTCCCTACGCCCCGTCCGCCCGCCCGGACGGGGCGTTCCTCGTGCCTGCGAGCCGGCCGGCCGGCCGAGCCGCTCGGTACGGTCTGCGGCCGCCCGCGACGGCCTCTGTCACAATCCGGCCCGTGAAACGGGGTCCTACGCTCGTCGTCCTCGGCCTGCTCGCATTGGCCATCGCGTTGCCGGTCTCCGGGGGCCAGCTCGGCTTCGGCGGCAGCCCTTCGCCCTCGACGGGCGGGGGCATCGCGATCGCGACCGCCACCCCGGCCCCGACCGACGCGGACACCGCGCTCCCGCCGTCGGGCGCAGGACCCTCCGCGACGCCGAGCGAGGTCGAGCCGACCGCGTCGCCCACGACGTCGATCGGCGAGGTCCCGATCGTGCCGGTCGCCCATTTCCGGGCCACGGTGAACGCCTCGTCGAAGAAGGAGGTCGCGGCCGTCCTGGCCGGCACGAGCAAGCGCTACGAGGCGCTCGAGCTGGTCAAGGGTGAGGCCGACGCGATCCTGGCCGCGCTCGGTGCCGAGCGCCCGGCCGTCGCGACCCGCCTGATCGAGGCCAAGGACGCGACGAAGCTGACCGGGGATCTCGCGAAGCACCGCAAGCGACTCGCGTTCCTGCGCGCCGATGCGGTCGGACCAGGGGTGCGGGCGCTGGCCTGGGGTGGCAAGAGCCTGTTCGGGGTCGATCGCGTCACCGACACCGCCGACTGGACGCTCCGCGCCCGGCTGCCCGACGCGCCGGCCGGCGAGGCCTTCGACGCATCGGCGACATGGACCATGTTCGCGGGCGGCGACATCATGCTCGACCGCGGCGTCTACGACGTCCTGCGCAACAAGGGCAAGGGTGCGGACTTCCCGTTCAAGGGCGGGACGGCCGACATCACGAGCCTGGTCTGCTGCTCGTCGTTCGGCTGGGAGGTGCCGAGACTCGCTCGGACCGGCAACGCGGGCGCGATGCGCGACCTGATCTCGCGCGCCGACATCGCCCTCGCGAACTTCGAGAATCCGGCGCCGAACCGGTTCCGGTGGCACACGTCGGGGACGATCTTCTCCGCGGACCAGACGCTCATCGACGGCATCGCGAACGCCGGTTTCGATGTGATGGGCGTGGCGAACAACCACATCCGCGACCAGGGGGCTGCCGGGCTCACCCAGACCGTTCGGAACCTGAAGAAGCGCGGCCTGTTGACGACGGGCGCCGGCAAGAACCTGGCGGCCGCGCGGAAGCCGGCCGTCATCGACACCCATGGCGCCAAGGTCGCGATCCTCGCGTACGACGCGATCGCCTCGTACTACCACGCCACCGAGACGAAGGTCGGCAGCGCCCCGATGTCGCTCAAGGTGGTCAGGGCCGACATCAAGGCCGCCCGCGCCGCCGGTGCGGACGTGGTCATCGTCTATCCGCACTGGGGCGTGGAGTACCGCGCGACGGCCGGCGTGGCCCAGCAGAAGCTGGCCCGCAAGGTCATCGATGCCGGCGCCGACATGATCATCGGCAATCACGCCCACTGGACCGTCGAGATGGAGGTCTACAAGGGCAAGCCGATCTGGTACGCGCTGGGCAACCTGGTCTTCGACCAGACGTGGTCGGCCGAGACGATGGAGGGGATGACCCTCGAACTGACCTTCCGAGGCTCCGAGCTCGCGCAGGTGCGGATGCGTCCCCACGTCATCCTCGACAAGGCCCAGCCGAACTTCCTCGACGCCGCGGATGGGAAGCCCATCATGTCCCGGGTCTACGGCGCGAACCTGCCGTGGTAGCGCGCGACCGGCGCTAGACGATCCCGGCGAACAGGTCCGTCTCGGGGATCGCCGACTCCACGCTCGATTCCTTGAGGATGTAGGTCTCGGTGGCCCAGAACTGGCGCCAGCCGTCGAGGCCGAACTGCATGAACGGACTGTCGGGCGCCATCTGCGTCACGTGTTCGTGGAGCGCGTGCCACTTGCGCTCGACGACGTCCGAGATGTCCACCCGGGTCGTGATCGCCTCGTCGGGCACGAGCATCTTCGCCATGTACGCCTCGAACTCGGCGAGCTGTTCCGGCGTGGCGTCCTTGGGCGGCAGCCAGAAGCTCTCGAGGCCGAGCTCCTGCATCTTCTCGTTCATGGCCGTGCGGACCGACGCCGGGATCGCCTGCTCGTACAGCTTCGACGGCGACCAGGGCGCGAGTCCGCCCTCGTCGAGGCTCGGCCCGGTGCCGCCGGATTCGGGCGTCAGCTGCTCCGGGTACCAGGCCGGGTCGCCGGCCCGCGGGAACGCCCGGACCGCCACGTCGTGGGTCCGGATGTGGTCCGGGTGGCCGTACCCGCCGAACTCGTTGTAGGTCGTGACGACATCGGGCTGGTAGCGGCGGATGAGCCACACGAGGCGGCCCGCCGCCTCGTCGAGATCGGCCCGCCAGAAGCTGCGCGGGTCGAGGTTCCCGGGCCGGCCCATCATGTCCGAGTCGTGGTAGCCGAGGTTCTCCCACTCGGTCACGCCCAGGATCCCCATCGCTCGTTCCAGCTCGCCGGCCCGGATCTCGGCCAGCCGACGGTGGTTGTCGGGCGTGTCCATCTCGGGGACCACGATCTCGCCTTGCTCCCCGCGCGTGCCGGTCACGAGCACCACCCGCCGGCCGGCCGAGACGGCCTTGGCCATCGTGCCGCCCGTCCCGATCGTCTCGTCGTCGGGATGGGCGTGGACGGTCATCAGGGTGGGTCGGTGGGGCGCGGGGAGCTGGTCGGTCATGACCCTGATGCTAGCGTGGCTCGAGGATGACCACCGGGATCGGCCGTGCCGCCTTCTGGCGGTACTCGGCGTAGGTCGGGATCGCGGCGACGAATCGCTCGAAGAGCCGCCCCGCTTCCCCGGGCGTCGCCTGGCGGGCCCGGACCGCGCGTCGCGTCCCGCCGATCTCGACGTCTGCCTCGGGCCGGGCCTGGAGGTTGCGCCACCAGGCCGGATCCCGATCCGCACCGGCGTTCGAGGCGACGACGACGAGGTTCGGGCCCTCCTCGAGGTAGTAGAGCCCGTTCCGGCGTGGCTCGCCGCTCGTCCGGCCGACGGTGTGCAGGAACAGGGTCCGCAGCCGCCCACGTGAGCCATTCGGGACCGTCAACCGGCCGCCCGACAGCCGCGACGCCGTGTCATCGATGGCCCAGACGACCCGGAACACCCAGCGCGGCAGGATCATGCGCCGAGGATACGCGGCGCTACCATCGGGGCGATGTCAGCCGCCGCGACGCCAGCCGCCGCACCCGGGCCGCTGGCCGGCCTGCGGGTCGTGGACTGCTCCACGGTCCTCGCCGGTCCGTACTGCACGATGCTCCTGGGCGATCTCGGGGCGGACGTCGTGAAGGTCGAGCCACCCGAGGGCGATTCCACCCGGGGCTGGGGGCCGCCGTGGGTCGGCGACGCGGCGGCCGGGACCCGGACCGCGGCCTACTTCCTCGCGGTCAACCGGAACAAGCGCAGCATCCGGCTCGACCTGCGGCGCGCGGAGGGGGCCGAGGTGCTGCGACGGCTGCTGTCGCGCGGCGACGTCCTCGTCGAGAACTTCCGGACCGGCGGGCTCGCCCGCCTCGGGTTCGACGACGCGGAGCTGAGCCGGCTGAACCCGGCCCTCGTCCACTTGGCGATCTCGGGCTACGGTCCGGACGGCCCGGCCGCCGACCGGCCTGGCTACGACTTCGTGATCCAGGCGACGAGCGGCCTCATGTCGATCACCGGAGCCGCCGACGCGGACGGCGGCGAGCCGACGAAGGTCGGTGTCGCGATCACCGACGTCGTGTCCGGGATGCTCGGGGCCGTCAGCGTCCTCGCCGCCCTCGTCGGACGGGAGCGCGGCGGCCCTGGCGCCGCGGGTCAACGTATCGATGTCTCGCTCCTCGGCGCGACGCTGGCGTCGCTCGTCAACCAGGCCCAGAACGCGTTCGTGCGAGGCACGGCACCGGGCCGGCAGGGCAACGCCCATCCCAACATCGTGCCCTACGAGACCTTCGCCACATCTGATGGCGAGATCGCGGTGGCCGTCGGGTCCGAGCGGCAATGGCCGCGATTCTGCGAAGCGGTCGGCCTGGCCGCGCTGGCGGCCGACCCTCGATTCGCGACGAACGGCGATCGGGTCGAGCACCGGGACGAGTTGCGCCCGATCCTCGCCGATCGCCTGCGGGAGCGCTCGACCGCGTCGTGGCTGGCCGCGCTGGACGCCGCGGAGATCCCGGCCGGGAAGATCCGCGACATCGTCGAGGCGTTCGCCTCGCCTGAGGCGGTCGCGCGCGGGATGACCGTCGAGATGGAACACCCGGCCTGGGGCGTGATCCGCCAGGTCGGGGTGCCCTTCGAGCTGTCGGCGACGCCCGCGACGATCCGGACGCCACCGCCGCTGCTGGGCGAGGGGACCGGCGCGATCCTCGCGGAGCTCGGCTACGACGAGGCGGCGATCGCCGGGCTGCGATCGGCCGGCGTCGTCTGAGCGGACGCCACCGAACGTCCGATCACGTCGACCGCTTCGCCGGATCCACCTTCCAGACCTGGTACGAGTACGCGGACACCACGATCAGCATGATCACGATCGCGGCGATCATCGTGATGATCAGCATGTCCGGCCCGACGTCGAGCAGGCCCAGGACCACCAGCACCAGGCCCTCGAGGACGAAGAGCCGGCCACCGAGGCGATGGGTCCGCGCCCACGACAGGTCGCTCGCGAGCGTCCACGGCGTCCGGATGCCCATCAGGTAGTTCGGGCGGACCTTCGGCAGGTAGTTGCCGATGACCACGAACAGGACCCCGATGCCGATGAGGACCACGCGCGAGATCTCCACATCCGTCCCGAGGGCGGCGGCGACGAACAGGACGTGCAGGCCGCCGAGCAACGTGACCACCGCGACCCAGACTGCCCCATAGGCCTTGGCCGATCGCTCGAGGTTGGCGCGGCGCGGCTCGAATCGTGGGATCACTGCGAAGAACACGGCGAGACGCCGTGGCCAGGATCGGCCAGAGGAACAGGCCGATCTCCTTCGGGGCGTACCCGTCGATCCGGCCATCGAGGCCCCAGTGGACCGGGACCTCGGCGCCGGCCGGCAGCTGCGTCCAGGCCCAGGCCGAGAGGAGGGTCATCGCGCCGACCACGGCGGCGCTGTACAGGATCATCGGACGACGGTTCATCTCGGCTCCTTCGGCACGATCCGAAAGGCGTCCATGAGAGCGGCGAGGGCCTCCTCGAGGACGGACACGTTGAGGTGGTAGGTGATCGTCGAACCGTTCCGGTCGGCATCGATCAGGTCCGCCTCGCGCAGGACGGCGAAGTGGCCCGACATCGTCGGCCAGGACAACTCGAACTGGGCGGCGAGCTCCCCGGCGGTCATGTCGCGCTCCCGGAGGAGGGCCAGGACGCGACGACGTGTCGGGTCGGCGAGGGCCTTGTAGACACGGTTTATTTCGTCATCTCCCTAATTAGTCGAATGCCAAGATAGCGAGCCGACCGGTCGTCCGTCAAGGGGGGCATGCGACTGTCCCGGCGTGACGTGCGTGCAGGCCTGCACCTGAACCGGGTCGTCCGCGAATCGCCCGCTGCTAGACTCGGCCGGCGACGACCGCCGCCCGCGCACGGACGCCGCGCCACGACCGATGCAGGAGGTTCACCCGATGGCCGACGACCGCGAGCGCTGGGCGCTGATCCTCGGCGGCTCGTCCGGGATGGGCGAGGCGACGGCGATCACGCTCGCGAAGGCCGGGTACCGGATCGTCGGGATCCACCTGGACTTCCGGGCGGCACTCGCCCACGTCGAGGAGGTCAAGGCGGCCATCGAGGCGGCGGGGTCCGAGGCGATCTACATCAACATGAACGCCGCCGACGACGAGAAGCGCGCCGCCGCGCTCGAGACGCTGCGCGAGCGCTTCGATCGATCGCGCGCGGCAGGCAAGGACCCGTATGTGCGGGTCGTCATGCACTCGCTCGCCTTCGGGTCGCTGGTGCCGTTCCTGTCGGAGGACCCGAAGGGCGGCGTCGATCGCAAGAAGATGGAGATGACCCAGGACGTCATGGCCAACAGCCTCGTCTACTGGGTCCAGGACCTGTGGCGCGGCGGGTTCCTCGGTCAGGGCTCGAAGATCTACGCGATGACCTCCGAGGGCTCGACCCGGGTGGTGCCCTCGTACGGCGTGGTGTCGTCGGCCAAGGCGGCACTCGAGTCGCACATCCGCCAGCTCGCGATGGAGCTCGCCCGCCAGGGCACCGGCGCGACGGCCAATTGCATCCGGGCGGGCGTGACGGTCACCCCGGCGCTCCTCAAGATCCCCGAGTCGCAGACGATGATCGACATCACGATGAAGCGGAACCCGACCGGCCGGATGACGACGCCACAGGACGTGGCGAACGCCATCCTCGCGCTGTCGGGCGAGGGGACCGACTTCATCAATGGCGACATCATCAGCGTCGACGGCGGCGAATTCGTCACCGGCTCGTAGGCACGAGCGCCGTTCCATGAGCGGACGCGTCATCGTCGTCGGGTCGGTCAACGTCGACCAGGTCATCACGGTCGACCGGATGCCTGGACCCGGCGAGACCGTCACCGGTGGCCATTACGAGCAGCATCACGGCGGCAAGGGCGGCAACCAGGCCGTGGCGGCGGCCCGCCTCGGAGCGGCCGTCGTCTTCGTCGGGGCGATCGGGACCGACGACAACGGTCGTCGCGCGCGTGGGGCGCTGGCGGCCGAAGGGATCGACCTGTCGCGGCTGGTCGAGCTCGACGACGAGCCGACGGGCGTCGCCCTCATCCTGGTCGACCGTGACGGCGAGAACCGGATCGCGGTCGCCGGCGGCGCGAACATGGCGCTCGACTCCGTCCAGGTGCGCGACGCGCTCAAGCGGCTGGCCCTGACCCGCGAGGACGTGGTCCTCGTCGGCCATGAGATCCGGACCGGCGCGACCCACGAGGCCCTGCGCCTCGGCCGGATCGCGGGCGCCACGACGATCCTCAATCCCGCCCCGGCCGGTGGCCTGGCGCGCACGACCCTCGATCTGGCCGACATCCTCACGCCGAACCGTGGCGAACTGGCCGTGCTGGCCGGTGCCTCGGGCAAGCCCGGCAAGCTCGCCAAGGGGTTGCTCGGTCGCGCTCCGGGCGACCGGGCCGTCATCGTGAGCCTCGGCGACGACGGGGCCCTGCTCGTGCGAGGTGCCGGCACGACCGCGATCCCGGCCCAGGCCGTCGACGCCGTCGACACGGTCGGCGCCGGCGACGCGTTGAACGGCGCCCTCGCCGCGGGGCTGGCCGCCGGGCTCGCCCTGGAGGTCGCCACCCGACGTGCGGTCGCGGCCGCCGGGCTCGCCGTTACCAAGGCGGGCGCCCGCGAGGGGATGCCGACACCGGCCGAGCTGAAGAAGGCGCTCGCCCGCGCCTGAGGCCGGCGCCGTCAGACGGCCGTCGTGGTCGTCCGACGGCGAGCGAGCCAACCGGATCGCGGCGACACCACGAGCGCGACCGCGAAGAACACCGTCTCGATGAGGACGATCGCCGCGCCCGACGCGACGTTCCCGTAGAACGAGACGTACAGGCCGACGATCGTGGACACGACCGCGATCCCGACGGCGACCACGACCAGGCGGTCGAAGCGGATCACCAGCAGCTGGGCAGTGGCGGCCGGCGTGCAGAGCATGGCCACGACCAGGATGATCCCGACGGCCTGGATGCTCACCACGATCGTGATCCCGAGCAACGCCAGGAGCAGGTATTCGAGGCGCGTGACCGGGAGACCCGACGCCGCGGCGCCGGCCGGATCGAACGTCGCGTACAGGAGTTCCTTGCGCAGGACCAACACCACGACCAGCACGATGGCGCCGAGCACGGCGATCTGGATGAGGTCGGTCTCGCTGACGCCGAGAACGTTGCCGAGCAGGTACCCGAACAGGTCGGTGACGTAGCCGCGGATGGTGCTGAACAACAGCACTCCCAATGCGAACGTGCCCGCGAACAGGACGCCGACGGTCGTGTCGAATCGCAGGTTGCCTCGTCGCGACACGACGCCGATCGCCAGGGCGGTCGAGACCGCCGCGACGGCGCCGCCGATGTAGAGCGGGATCCCGATGAGGTACGCGATCACCAGCCCCGGGAACGCGGCGTGGCTGACGGCGTCACCGATGAACGCGAGACCCTTGAGGACGACGAAGGCGCCCATCACCGCGCAGACGATGCCGACGATCAGCGCCGCGACCAGGCCGCGTTGCATGAATCCGTAGGTCAGTGGATCGAGGAGCAGGTCGATCACCGGCGAGCGTCCTCGTGGTAGTGGGGTTCCTTGCCGGACGCCTGGTCGTGGTGGTGGGCGTCGTCGAGGATGAGGGTCGTACCGCCGAGGTCGGGCAGGACGAGGACATGGCCGCCGTACGTCTCGGCCAGCAACCGCTGGTCGAGGATCAGGTCCTTGGCCGGCCCCATCGCGACGATCCGGCGGTTCACGAGCACGGCGTCCTGGAAGCGGTGCGCGGCACACGCAAGATCGTGGGTCGTGGCAACGACGGTCTTGCCGGCCCGAGCCTCGGCCTCGAGGACGTCCATCAGGTCTTCCTGCGTGGTGGCATCGACCCCGGTGACCGGTTCGTCGAGCAGGTACAGGTCCGGCGCGGCCGCCAACGCCCGTGCCAGGAACACGCGCCGCCGCTGGCCGCCGGACAGCTCCCCGATCTGGCGGTCGCGCTCGGCGGTCATCGCCACGGTCGCGAGCGCCTGGGCGACCGCCTCGCGATCGGCCGCCCCCGGTCCGCGTCCGATGCCGATCGCCGGGTAGCGACCCATCATCACGACCTCGCCGACCGTCACCGGGAAGCTCCAGTCCACGAGCTCGGCCTGTGGGACGTAGGCGACCCGGCGAGCCGCCGCGCCCGGTGGACCACCGAGCACCTCGACGACCCCGGTTCGGATCGGCAACAACCCGGCGATGACCTTGAGCAACGTGCTCTTGCCGGCGCCATTGGGCCCGATGATCGCGAGCAGCGACCCGCCGTGGATGGCGAGGCCGACGTCGTCGAGGGCGATGCGATCGCCGTAGCCCGCGCTCACGCCCTCGAGCCGGACAGCGTCGTCGGTCATCGCAGCGCCTCGACGATCCTGGCCACGTTCCAGCGCATCATCCCCAGGTAGGTGTCGGCAGGGGCCGGGCCGAGGGCATCGTCATACAGGGTCGTGATGACCTTCGCGCCCGTCTCCGCGGCCAGCGTCTCGGCCAGGGCCGGGCTGGACTGGGCTTCGCTGAAGACCGCTTTCACACCCGATGCCTTGACGGTGTCGATCAGTGCCGCGAGGTCGCCGGCCGACGGCTCCTGACCGGGGCTGCCGAGGATGACCCCGACCAGCTCGAATCCAAAGTGGCGCGCGAAGTACGGGAACGCATCGTGGAAGGTGACGAGCTTGCGGTCCGCCGCCGGGATCGATCCGGCCTCGGCCTTGAGCTCGGCGTCCAGTGCCCCGACCTGGCTGGCGTAGGCCGCGGCGTTCGCGCGGTAGGTCGCCGCCCCGGCCGGGTCGATCTCGATCAGCTTCGCCTCGATGATGGGCAGGTAGTGCGTGAAGACGATCGACGGATCGAGCCACAGGTGCGGGTTGGCCTCGCTTTCGACGGTGAGCGTCGGGATCCCGTCGCCGAGGACGAGCCGTGGGGCGTCGTTGCCGTTGGCGTCGATCAGCCCATCGAGGAAGTCGTCGAGGCCGAGGCCGTTGGACACGATGAGGTCGGCGCCGTCCAGAGCGCGGGCGTCATCGGGCTTGGGTTCGTAGTCTTCGGGGCCGACACCCGTCGGGATGATCGAACGCACCGAAGCGCGGTCGCCGGCGATGTTGGCGACCATATCCGCGAAGACCGTCGTGGTCGCGACGACCTGGAGCGTGTCACCGGCACCTGAAGCCACCGGACCCGGGGCGCAGGCCATGACGGCGAGCACCGACGCGAGCAGGACCACCGGCGCGCGACGCCGGGCGTGGCTGATATCGAGTCTCAGCCAGCGGCGGGAACGGGCGTTCATCGGCGAGCCCATGGGTCAGCGCCCGATCAGGCGGTTCGCCGGATCGGCGTCGGTGCCGCGGCCTGGCAGGCGGGACACAGCCCGAACAGCTCGAGGCGGTGCTCCTCGACCCGGAACCCGGTCCGCTTCGCGACCTCGCGGACGACGGTGCGCAGGCCGGCGTCGGGGATCTCGGCGGTCCGCCCGCACGTGGAACAGACGACGTGGTGGTGATGCGTCGGGGCGCACCCGACGTACGCGTGCTCGCCACTCGGCAGATCGATCCGTTCGACGACCCCGAGCTCGGACAGGACCTCGAGGGTCCGGAAGATGGTCGCCCTGCCGATCCCCAGGCGACGGGCGCGGGCCTCGCGGACGAGATCGGCTGCCGCGAAGTGGCCGACCTGGTCGGCGATGAGCCCGGCGACCGCGCGGCGCGGCGTCGTCAGGCGGTACCCGGCGCGATCGAGGGCAACGAGCAGCGGTTCCGGATCTCCCATGGCGGGACCATACCACACATCGGGACTGAGTCTCAATAGCGACGCTCCTGATGCCGAGCCGTCACGCACGCCCACGCCGAACGTACGCTGTCCTGCCGGGACCATCGGCCCGGGGTTGATCGGAGGGTGCCGGCTGCACACTTTCCTCGATGACGATCCATATCTTGCGCGGCAAGACGGAGTCGCTCCGACGGAGTTGGCGCGCCCTGCCGCGTCCGAGCCTGTCGGCCCTGACCCAGCCGAAGCCTCCCCGAACGCCGAGCTATGGCATCGGGGACGCGGACGCGCACGTCTTCAACTGCCCGGTCTGCGCGCGGCCCCTGCCCGACGGCACATGGAAGTGCCCCGGCTGCAGCACCACGCTCGTCTTCGGCGTCACCCTCAAGCGCGCCGGTGGCCTGCTCTCGTTCGGTCTCGTCGTCGGGATCCTGCTCGGCGGGCTGGCGATGTCCGTAGCCATCGGGCTTGGCCTGCCGTCCACGACCCAGGCCGGGACCGGCCTGCCAGGCACGATCAACTCGGGCGGCGGTCCGGTCGCCAGCCTCGCGCCGGGCGAGACCCCGGCCGCCGCGGTCGCCCCGAAGGCATCGCTCGCCGCCATGCGCCAGATCGCCCTCCTCGACCAGCGGATCGCCGAAGACGGCGCTTCCCTCGCGAGCGCCGTGAAGGCCAATCGGCCGGACAACATCGCTCGGGCCCTCCGGGCACTCGGCGCCGATGCCGCCGTGGGCGCCAAGTACGTCGAGGCCCTCGGGAGCTGGCCGGATGCAGCGGCGCTGGCCGAGTCGCGCGGAGCCTTCTACGACAAGGTCGGCTCGACCTCGCGCGCGGCCCTCGTCAAGTCCATCTCGAACAAGAAGGCCTACAAGGCTTCGGGCAAGTCGATGCTGACGGTCCTCAAGAAGGTGGCCAAACTCGACACCGATGCGCGGGCCCTGGCCGCGACCGCCGGTTCCGAGCTGCCGGTCGTCGACTACAGCAAGATCGATTAGCCCACCCGGATCAGGGCGTCGAGCGCGGCGCGGAGGCGTAGCCGGTCAGCTCCACGTACGCCTCACCCGCGAGGGCGATCCCGCCCCGGGTCGCCTCGACCCGCTGCGACCCCTCCCAGTAGACGACGCCCGTGGTCGCCCGCGTGTCGAGCTCCTGCGCCGCGACCGTCGGCTGCAGTCCGATGACGAGTCGCTCCGCGGGGATCTCCACGGTCCAGCCGGCCGGGTAGTCGGCGCCGGTCGCTGGACTCTGCCAGCGCTTCGTGACCTCGACGGAGAACGCGGATGCCGACAGGTGGCGCGCCTGCCCGTTCGCATCGACGAGGGTCCCGTAGACCAGCGGATACGAGCCGTCGGCATCGCGGACGAGCGAGAGCGTGATGTCCGTGCCGTCGGCGAGGTTCACCGCGAACCAATCCCAGCCGCCCCCGCCGACGGAGATGAAGTCGCCCCACTGGTGGTCGAACCAGGCCTCGCCCTCGACGCGCAGTTCCCGGTCGCCGAGGGTCAGCGTGCCCGCCGCCGTCATCGCCGTGCGCGAGTAGTAGTAGGAACCGCCGCCGGCCCCGAAGTCGATCCAGCCGTCGGTGTCGTGCATGGCCGCTGGTTTCGTCGCTCGTAGCGTCAGGTCCAGGCCGAGGCCATCGGGAATGCCGGCGATGGCGGCCTCGTCCGGTGCCAGCGCCGCGGCCAGGACGTCGGACCCGAGCGAGCCGCGCATCGTCCAGGCCGGGCGTCCGGCGGTCGCCGGGCGCGACGGGTCGATACCGGACAGCGAGAGGTCGAAGCCGGTGGGCTCACCTGTGACACCGCGCGGCGAACGATCCACCTGCGGCCCGACCTCCATCCGTTGCGCATACAAGAAGCGATCGCCGGTCTCGTCGGTCACCGCCAGGTGCGAGGCCCAGGAGGTCGGGAAGGCGCCGCGCTCGGCACGGAAGACCACGTACTCGAAGCCGTACCGGCCGCCGTCATCGGAGCGCACGTGTCCGGTGTAGTACCACCACTCGGTCAGGCGGTCGTGCGGGCCGTCGTCCCGTGGCAGCTCGACGGGGAGTGGGTCCGCGACCGACGTGGGTGCGGCGGTCGGCAGCGCGACGCTGGGTCGTGGTGCGGTCGGGTTGGCCAGGATCGGCGCGCCCCCACCGCCGGTGCAGGCGCCGACCAGGATGGCGGCCAGGAGCACGGTCGCGGTGCGTCTCATCGGATCGCGGCCTCGACCTCGGCCTCGGACGCGGGCAGGCGGCTGCCGACGAGTCGCTCGAGCCTGCCGGGCATCCACCAGTTCCAGCGGCCGAGCAGGCGCATCGTGGCCGGGACGAGCAGGGCCCGGACGACCGTCGCGTCGAGTGCCACCGCGATGGCCATGCCGACGCCGAGCGCCTTGATGAGCACGATGTCGGCGAACGCGAAGGAGCCCGCGACGAGCACGACGATCAGCGCCGCCGACGTGACGATCCGGCCGCTCCGCTCGAGGCCGCTCGCCACGGCCTCGACGTTGTCGCCGGTCCGGTCCCAGACCTCCTTCATCCGCGACAGCAGGAAGACCTCGTAGTCCATCGAGAGGCCGAACAGGACGCAGAACAGGATCACCGGCTGGGTGGTTTCGACGAAGCCCAGCGGCTGGAAGTCGAGGGGCGCCGAGAGGTTGCCGTCCTGGAAGATCCAGACGAGGGCCCCGAAGCTCGCGACGATCGAGAGCGTGTTCATGACCAGGGCCTTGGCCGGCAGGATGACCGAGCGAAGCAGGACGAACAGGACGAGGTACGTCGTCACGATGATGAACAGGGCGGTTCGCGGGAAGTCCGCGGCCACGCGGTCCACGACGTCGGTCACGTCCGCGGCCCCGCCACCGACGAGGACGACGGCGCCGGCCGGTGGGGCGAGGGCGCTCGTCGGGTCACGCAGGTCGGCAACGAGTGCCTTGCCCTCGTCGCGGTTCGGGCCGTAGGGCGTGTAGAGCGTGAACGCGGTCACGTCGCCGTTCGTCGTGGCCCCGAGCACCTGCGCGAGGTACCGGTCGCGGGGGCCGTTCGGGTCCGCGTAGAGCAGCTCGTACTGGGCGAGCGTGAGCCGAGGGTCGACATCGACGAGGCTCTCCACCCGCGTGACCCGCGGATCGGTCGCCAGCCGGCGCGAATAGTCGAAGAGGGCGGCCAGCTGGGCCGGCTCGGTCGCGGGGCCGGGCATCTGGATCGCCACGACCAGCGGGGCGAACTCGCCTTCGCCGAACTGCGCCCTGAGCCGATCGAAGGCGGCGCGCGACGGCACCTCGGGCGGCAGGATCGAGGCGTCCGGCGCGTTGAACCGGATGTGCAGGAACGGTGAACCGAGCAGCAGGAGGAACGCGAGGGTCGGGATGAGCACCGCGACCGGGTGGCGCATCACCCGGCGTGCGAGACGGGCCCACGGCCCGTCGGCATCGGCGCCGGCGCGGACCCGGCGGATCGCGAAGCGGTCGATCCGGTCGCCGACGAGCATCAGGACCGCGGGGAGCAGGGTCAGCGCCGAGGCGACGGCCAGCCCGACGACGATCGCGCCGGCGATCCCGACCGAGCGCAGGATCATGAACTCGAAGAGGATCAGCCCGAGCAGGCCCAGGAGCACGGTCAGACCGCTGAAGAAGACCGCCCGGCCGGCGGTCGCGACCGTGACGCGAACGGCGTCGGCGACCCGCGTCGGGCCGGGTGGCCGAAGCGCCAGCTCCTCGCGGAAGCGGCTGGTCAGCAGGAGCGAGTAGTCGACGCCCAATCCGAGACCGAGCAACGTGGCGAGGTTGAGCACGAAGATGCTCATCGGCATGACCGAGGCGACCAGGAAGATCGCCGCCAGCGCCACCACGACCGCCGTCCCACCGACGACGAGCGGCACGCCGGCCGCCACCGCGGACCCGAAGACCACGAGCAACGCCAGCGCCGCCAGCGGCAAGGAGATCACCTCGCTCCGCTGCAGGTCCGCCTCCGACACCGTCTGGACGTCGCCGTAGAAGGCCGGCCCGCCGGCCAGCTCGACGGTCAGGCCCGGCGCCTCGTGCAGGCGCTCGCGCAGGATCGGGAGGGCCTTGGGGGAGTCGTCTGGTGGCAGGTCGAGGAAGACGATGTCGTAGGCCGTGTGCCGATCGGCCGAGACCTGCCGCGGCGCGACGAGATGCGAGACGACGCGCGCGACGTGCGGGGCACCTTCGATGTCCGCGACGGCCGCCGCCGCCGGCCCCTCGAACGCGGGAGTGCCGGCCTCGACGGTCGGGCTGTCGAACACGATCACGAGCGCCGACGGCGGGGCGTCGAGCTCGCGTCCCAGGAGGGCCTTCGCCCGAGCGGATTCGAGGTCGTCGAGGATGAACCCCCCGGCGCTCAGGCGGCCAGGGACCTGCGGCGCGAGCGGCAGCGCAGCCAGCACGATGAGCGCCCACGCGGCGACGACCCACCTCGAGCGTCGCGCGACGAACCGGCCGAGACGGTCGAAGGGGGTCACGCCGTCATCGTATCCCCGGTCGCCCGATAGGGCCGAGGTCCCATCTGCTAGCATCGACGGCGTCCATCACGGCCGACCGCGAGAGGGATCCGTGCAGCTCTTCCTCGTCCCGTTCCAGGAGCCCATCCCGTTCGGGATCTCCACCGCCATCGTGGTCCTGATGCTCGGGATCGTCCTGAAGGCGGCGCTCTCGACCGAGGGCGGAGCACGCTGGGTCCGGCGCGTCACCAACCCGAACGCGCGGTTCCTGTTCGCCTTCCTGTTCGTGGCCTGGGCGCTCGTGTTCGGGATCGGACTGCAGCTCGTCCCGCACGAAGGCGCCGGCTCGCCCTATGGCGCGCTGGGCCTGATCGCCCTCTTCAGCGGCTTCTTCATCACGATGGGCCTGCTCTGGGCGGTCATCGGGGAGTAGCCCTCGCGCGCGAGCGCGACCGACGTCCGCTCGGGACGGGTCCTGTCGGGGCGGTACGAGTGACTACTGGACCCTGACGATCACGTGGCGCTATCATCGGCCGACTTGCAGACTGCATAGACTTTATGCGTTGCAGGTCGAGCAACCGGAGGCCAGCACCGCGTGGACGCCCAGGAGATCAAGTCCGCCGTCGCGCACCAGGACGCGAAGCTCGCGGCCGCCGAGGCGCCGTTCGTGAACCTCGCCGACCCTGCCCGAGTGCTGGGTGCGGACGGCCTGCCCGCCGTGAGCCGGCGCGCCCCGATCTGGGCGGACATCCCCGACGAGCAGTGGAACGACTGGCGCTGGCAGCTGAGTCATCGGGTCAACGACCTCGCCGAGATCGAAGCGGTCCTCAACCTGACCGATGACGAGCGCCTGGGGCTCTCGGCGCCGGACAAGTTCCGCGTGGACATCACCCCGTACTTCATCAGCCTGATCGACCCCGACGACCCCGACGACCCCATCCGCCGCCAGGTCATCCCGACCGGCGGAGAGCAGCAGGCCTTCACGGCGATGATGGAGGACTCGCTCGCCGAGGACCGCCACTCCCCGGTGCCGGGCCTCGTCCATCGCTATCCCGACCGGGTCCTGATGCTGGTCACGACGCAGTGCGCGTCGTATTGCCGGTACTGCACGCGGTCCCGGATCGTGGGTGACCCCACCCAGAACTTCAACAGCCGCGACCACGAGGCGCAGCTCGAGTACCTGCGCCGAACCCCGCAGGTCCGCGACGTGCTGATCTCCGGTGGCGACGGCCTGACGCTGGCGCCGAAGCTGTTCGAGAAGATCCTGCGCGGGCTGCGCGAGATCCCGCACATCGAGATCATCCGGATCGGGAGCCGCGTGCCGGTCTTCCTGCCGCAGCGCATCGACGACGAGCTGTGCGAGGTGCTCGCGAAGTACCACCCGCTCTGGATCAACCTGCACTTCAACCATCCCAACGAGATCACGCCCGAGGTCTCACGCGCGGTCGACAAGCTGACGCGCGCCGGACTGCCGGTCGGCAACCAGAGCGTCCTGCTCGCGGGCGTCAACGACTGCGTCCACATCCAGCGCGCGCTCGTCCACAAGCTCGTCGCCAACCGGATCCGTCCGTACTACCTGTACCAGTGCGACCTGGTCGAAGGCTCCGGGCACTTCCGGACGCCGGTCGGCAAGGGCCTCGAGATCATGGAGGGCCTCCGTGGCCACACGTCGGGCTACGCGGTGCCGACGTTCGTGATCGATGCGCCCGGCGGCGGCGGCAAGATCCCGGTGATGCCGAACTACCTGATCTCGTACAGCGATCACAAGGTCGTGCTGCGCAACTACGAGGGCTACATCACGACCTACGAGGAGCCCGAGACGTACCAGCGGCACGACTCGGCGGCGTGCGCGTACTGCCAGCACGAGCGCCCGGAGGTCGGGCAGTCCGGCATCCTCGGCCTGCTCGAGGGCGAGCGCATGTGGATCGAACCGAAGGGCTTCTCCGAGGTCCACACCCGCGGCAATACCGAGGCGCATCGGCTCCAGGATCCCTCGAAGTGGGTCCCGTTCGGCGTCGGTGCGATCGAGGGCCAGTCGCGAGACGGATTGCGGGTCCTCGAGCCCGGTGCGGTCGAGGCGACACCCGACTACGGCCCAGGTGAGGAGCCACGCCCACGCGAGGGCGAACCGACCGCGTCGGCCCATGGGGAACTGCTCTAGCTCGTCGGACTCGCGGCCCGCCTGGGGCCGCCGTGCTCGGGTAGTCTCCGGTGATGCGCCGCCCGATCTTCTACGGCTGGATCATCGTCGCCGTCACGGCGCTCGTGCTGTTGGCGACCGCCGGTGTCCGTGCCGCTCCGGGCGCATTCCTGCTCTCGATGCAGGACGAGCCCGGCTGGTCGACGGCCGCCCTGAGTTTCGCGGCCGCGATCGGGTTGCTCACATACGGTCTGGCCGGACCGATCTCGGGCCGGCTGATGGCCACCTTCGGGATCCGCGGCGTGACGCTGCTGAGCCTGGTCGTGACGGCCGCCGGCCTGATCCTGTCCGGCTTCGCGCGCGAGATCTGGCAGGTCACGGTCTTCTTCGGGTTCCTCGCGGGTCTCGGCAGCGGCCTGGTCGCGAGCGTCCTCGGGCCCACGATCGCCAACCGCTGGTTCATCAAGGACCGCGGCCTCGTCGTCGGCGTCTTCGGTGCCAGCGTGAGCGCGGGACAACTCATCTTCTTCCCGTTCCTCACGACGCTGGCCGTCACCTCGGGCTGGCGGTCCGCGGCGATCGTCATGGCCGTGATCGCATTGCTCCTGATCATCCCGGTCGTGCTCTGGCTGCGCGACGATCCGGCCGACGTCGGCGTCGCGCCCCGCGGTGCCGATCCGGGAGCGACGATCGCCCCGGCTCCGAAGCCGGACCCGGGTGTCATGCGCCGGGCGGTCCGCTCGTCCGACTTCTGGTTCCTCGCCTCGACGTTCTTCGTGTGCGGGGCGACGTCCAACGGCCTCATCGGCCAGCATTTCATCAGCCATGCGGTCGACCACGGGTTCGCGGCGCCGGCGGCCGCAGGAGCCCTCGCGGTCATGGGCGCCTTCAACTTCGTCGGCACGATCGCGTCGGGCTGGCTGACCGACCGACACGACCCCCGCAAGCTGCTGCTGATCTACTACAGCTTCCGGGGCATCAGCCTGCTCTTCCTGCCGTTCGTCCACGACACGGTGGGGATCATGGCCTTCAGCATCCTGTTCGGCCTCGACTACATCGCCACGGTCCCGCCGACCGTCGCCCTCGTCGCTGACGCCTTCGGGCGGCAGAACGTGGGCATCGTGTATGGCTGGGTCTTCGCGGCGCACCAGCTCGGCGCGGCGGTCGCGGCCTTCGTGGCCGGAGTGGTCCGGGAGAGCGTCGGCGACTACGCCGCCGCGTTCGTGGCCGCCGGCTGGATCGCGATCATCGCCGGTTTCGCCGCCCTCGCGATCCGTCGCCGAGCGCCGTCGATCGAGCCGGTACCGGCGGCCACGGCATGAGCAAGCGGAAGCGCAAGTCGCTCGGGCAGGCGATGGGCGCAGCGGTCTTCGGCTTCGACTACCAGGTCTTCCGGGCGACCAAGCCGCCGCCCGAGCTCGTCGAGCAGGGCAAGCCGCTCGCGCCCGTCCCGGCCGCCGACGGCGGCCGGATGAGCATCGACCTGCCGGGTGAGCCGGGCCATCGGCCGCCGTCGGACGAGGCCGCCGCCGAGCAGGCCACCGCCGATCCCGACGATTCCGACGCAGCCACGCTCGACGACTCGTCGCCTCCGAACCAGCCGGACCCTAGCGAGCCGACGCCACCAGGCTGAGGGCTCGCGCCAGCTGTGCATCCGTCATCGAATCGAGCTCCGCCGGCGTCATGTCGCGCACCTCGTCGGGGGTCAGCGGCGCCACGTCGCTCGGCCGTTCGACGACCTCGTCCGGCACGATCCCCTCGTGCCAGATCCGCCGCCCGTTGGGCGTCAGCCACTCCACGGTCCCGACCCGGAGCGCGGACTTGTCGGAGAGCTCGAATTCGCCGAGGACCGTGCCGGTCCCGAACGTCGTGACGCCCACGACTTCGGCCCGGTCGGCATCCTGCAGTGCACCCGAGACGATCTCGGCGGAACTCGCCGTCCCCTGGTCGACCAACACGACGAGCGGCAGGTCCAGGGCGACGCCGTCGGGCGAGACCGCATGGCGGGTCTCGTTGCCGTCCGCGTCCCGCTCCACGTAGACCTCGCCCGTGCGGATGAACTGGCTCGCGATCCCGGTCGCCTCGTTGACGAAGCCGCCGGGATTGCCGCGCAGGTCGAGGACCAGCCGGTCGGCGCCGGCTTCCTTGATCGCCTTGAGGGCCTCGACCATGTCGTCCGCCGAGCCATGCGAGAACGAATCGAGGCGGAGCAGGGCGGTCCGGCTCCCTGGCACGAGGGTCCACGAGACCGACTCGATCGGGACATCGGCTCGCTCGATCGTGTAGGTGCGAGCCGGGCCATCGGCACCCGCGCGGACGGTCAATTCGACCGACGTGCCGGCATCGCCGCGGACCCAACCGGCGACCTCCTCCAGGTCGTGACCGGTGGTGGACCGGCCGTCGACGCTCTCGATGATGTCGCCGGCGAGGATGCCGGCCGCCTCTGCGGGACTGTTCGGGAAAACGCTCTCGACGATCGGCTGACCGCCGTCGGTCACATCGATCCGGATGCCGATGCCGACATACGACCCGGACAGCTCGTCGTCACGGGCTGCCCGCTCCTCGGGCGTCAGGAACGAGGTATGCCCGGTGTCGCCGACCGCCTCGGTCAGGCCGTCGATGGCCCCGTAGGCGAGGGCGCGATCGTCGAGGTCGGCGCGGCCGACGTACTTCTGGTGGAGCACGTCCCATGCCTGGCGGATCAGGTCGAATTCCTGCCCGGACGCGCCGCCCGACGCGCTCCCGCCGGTGGAGCCGCCGAAGACGAGCGGCGCGACGCGGCCGATCCCGATGCCGACGGTGAGCGTCGCCACGAGGACGGTCGCCATGACGGCACGGCGGATCCACCGGTCGCCTCGCCCGCCGGTCGGCAACGCGGCGGCGGGGGCGGAGACGGGCTCGAGCGGCGGACTCGTCGGCGCGGTCGATCCGGCGCTCGGGGTGGACGGATCGGGCGGGATCTGGGCGGGGTCGGTCGGGGGCAGCATGGCTCACGTGGTAGCGACGACGACCGGCCGCGTGCGCGGAACGGCACCGGGCGGTCGCCCGGCACGGGCAAGCATGACGCCAGACGGTGAGCACCGGGTATCGGGACGATGAAGGTTCGTTCGCGAGGGGTCGCGCGACACTGGCATCTCGGTGGGCCTCGTGATAGGCTTCGGGCCCGAATCCCTACTGAACGAGTCGGAGATCCCCCGCCCCGTGACCGACGCTCCCGTGTCCGACCGTCCGACCCCGTCCGTGGGCCTGGGTCCGCTGCGCCCGGCACCGGCCGGCCTGCCCGATCCGAACATCGCGCCGCCGGCCGTCGCGGAGTCCGGCGATCCGTTCACCGCGCTCCGCGTCATCGACCTGCTCGCCCGCATCCCGCGCGGCCGGCCGGTCCGGCTGGCCGACATCGTCGACCGCCTCAACGCGACCTACCTCGACTGGATCTTTCCTGCGCCGGTCGTGGCCGCGGTCGTCATCCAGCTCGGCGCGAACTGGATGGCCGACTACCGCAACCTCGCCGGCTTCGAACTCGAGGACGGACCCTACGGCCCGGCCTTGACCATCGAGGACTCCAGCCGGGTCGATCCCTGGATCGTCAACCAGGCGCAGCGCGAAGCTGCCTCGTGTACGGAGCGGCTTACGGAGTTCAGCCGCCGGGATCGACTCACCTCCGGCGACTGACCCCGAGCCGCGCACCCGATCGAGGCTCAGACCACGAGACCCGCCCAGGCACGCGGGCCCAGCAGCACAGGGAGGAACCAGACCCATGGCAGACACCGGCTACGCGACCGCCGACACGCTCGTCGACGCGACTTGGGCGCAGGCCCACCTGACCGACCCGGGCGTGCGCTTCGTGGAGGTCGACGTCGACACGACCGCCTACGACCAGAGCCACATCCCGGGCGCGGTCGGCTGGGACTGGACCAGCCAGCTCGCCGACGGCATCCGGCGCGACATCGCGGGACGCGACGACTTCAGCGCCCTGCTCCAGCAGGGTGGCATCGGCCCCGACACGACGATCGTGCTGTACGGCGACAACAACAACTGGTTCGCGGCGTGGGCCTACTGGCAGCTCAAGCTGTACGGCCACCGCGACGTGCGCATCCTCAACGGCGGCCGCAAGTACTGGCTCGACCAGGGCCTGCCGCTGACCGTCGACGCGCCCGACCACGCCTCGACCGACTACCAGCTGCCCGAGCCCGACTTCGCCCTGCGCGCCTACCGCGACGACATCCTGCCGCGCCTCGGCGACGAGGGCCTGGCCCTGGTCGACGTGCGCAGCCCGGCCGAGTTCGCGGGCGAGATCATCGCCCCGCCCGGCATGGCCGAGACGGCCCAGCGGCCGGGCCACATCCCGGGTGCCGCGTCGGTGCCCTGGGCCCAGACCGTGCGCGAGGACGGCACCTTCAAGTCGGCCGACGAGCTGGCCGCCCTGTACGAGGCCAAGGGCGTGACCCCCGACAAGGACGTCATCGCCTACTGCCGCATCGGCGAGCGCTCCAGCCACACCTGGTTCGTCCTGCACGAGCTGCTCGGCTACAAGCGCGTCCGCAACTACGACGGCAGCTGGACCGAGTGGGGCAGCCTCATCGGGGTGCCCATCGAGAAGCCCGCGGCGGTCGCGGTCGGCTAGAGGAAGCCCGGGTTCGGCAGCAGCCGAAGCGGGTCGATCAGATCCGGGTCGCTGGCGCACCACTGATCGCGATCGGCGATCCGGATCCCGGCGTCCAGCAGGACCGGCACGACCGGATGTGGGCCCGGCACGCAGCCCATGAGCCGCTCGCCGGACGGCGCCGCCGCGTGCCAGGCGCCGAGCGCCGCGCGGGTCGGATCCGCATCCGGGGCGATCGAGACATGGTCGAGCCAGCGCCCGGGCTCCCGTCGAGCCCGTCGTGCCCATCCGACCGCGGCCACCGCGGCACCATCGCGGACGACGAAGCCGGCACTCCCCGGCAGGCTCGCGTAGTGACCGAAGTCCATGGCGTGATCGATCCCGCTCCAATCGCGCGACCAGTGCACGGTCTCGTCAACTGACGCCGGTTCCCAGGCGAGGCCGGCCGGCGGCCGGCCGAGTGCGGCGACCTCCCCGGTGAGATAGAGGAGCGGCCACCAGGGTCGCATGCCCGAGCGGATGTAGAGCCCGAGCGCCCGCGGATCCGCCGAGCTGAACGTCATCCGTGCCGGATGCTCGCCGAGGGCCGCTTCGAGGAGGGCCCGGCCCGCCCCGCGCTCATGGAACGCCGGGTCCACGAACAGGTCGGTCAGGAACCGGGCCTCGCCGCGGTCGATCGCCCCGGCGAATCCGACGATCGCCCCGCCCGCCTCCGCGACCGAGACGCGTGCCCGGGCCAGCAGGTGCTCGAGGTACGGCCAGCCCGGGAGATCCGGCCAGTCGATGGGCTCGTCGTTCGCGGCCAGGATGGCGGCGATCGCCGGGATGTCGGCCGTGACCGCCGGCCGGACCGCGGTCATCCCGACGCGCGTGCCGGTCGCCCGTAGCGGGCCATCGTCTCCAGCAGGCGGTCGTGGGGCAGCGCGTGCGCGGTCACACCGTCGCGCCCCACCATCGTCGGCGCGGCCACCAGGGCGTTCAGGATCGCCTCCTCGGTCGCCTCGATCGTGGCGTCGAACAGCGGGTCCATGATCCGATCGGCGACCATCCGGACATCCACGGTCGAGCGCGGGTCGCCCTCACCCGACGGCGTCGGGAGATGCCGGTTGCCGGTCGCCCACGCGAGGAACAGGTCGCCCGAGTAGTGGCCGCCCGTGCCGCCCATCCGGGCGAGGCCGAGACCGGCCCGCTGCGCCAGCCGGTCGCACTGGTGCGGCAGGATCGGCGCATCGGTCGCGACGAGGATGATGATCGAGCCGCTCTCCGCGCGCGGCCGATCACGTGGGCCGAGGGCGGCCCTGGCTGCGTCGGCCGCGTCGGACTCGTCGTAGGGCGACGGGATGTCGGTCGTCGGGATCGCCTCGCCGATCGGCACGCCGTCGATCCGGAGCAACTCGCGCCGGCCGTAGTTGGCCTGCACGAGGACGCCGACGGTCCAGCCGCCGGCCTCGTCGGGGACGACGCGCGACGCGGTCCCGATCCCGCCCTTGAACTCGTGGCAGACCATCCCGGTGCCGCCACCGACGGCCCCCTCGGCCACCGGCCCGCCGCTCGCCGCCGCCACTGCCGCCCCGACGTGTTCCGCTCGGACATGGAAGCCGTTGACGTCGTTCAGGGTGCCGTCCCAGGTCTCGCCGACGACCGGCAGCGACCAGAACGGCGCGCCGTCCGAGGCGGTCACCTCCTGGGTGATCAGCGCGTCGTGGACCACGCCGACGCTGTGCGTGTTGGTCAGGCCGATCACGCCCCCGAGCTGCCCCGATTCGCGGATCCACTCGAGACCGGTGAGCTCGCCGTTGCCGTTCAGGCGATGGCAACCGGCGAAGACCGGCTCGGTCCACGGATCGCCGTCATGGGGCACGACCACCGTGACGCCGGTGCGGACCGGTCCCGTGCCCGTGATCAGGGGTCCGTCGCCGGCGATGAGCGTCGTGTGACCGACGCGCACGCCGGCCACGTCCGTGATCGCGTTGTGCGGGCCGGGCCGCCCGCGCCCGATGACGATGCCGAGATCACGTGCACGCATCTGCGGATGCTAGCGGCCTGGCGGCCGGCCGGACGCGATGTTCCGGTCTTCGGCCGTATCATCGGCCGGTGATCCCCGCACACCGCGACAAGGCGTCCCTGCGGCTTCGGCGGTTGCCGGATCGGCTGGCCGCGATGCGCGCGATCGACGTCGCCGAATCGTTCCGCGACCTCCCGGGCCTGGCCCTGCTCGAGAGCGCAAGACCGGGTCGCAATGCGCGCTGGACGTACCTGACCGCGGACCCTGTCGCGGTCCTCGAGTCGCCCGCCGCCGGCAACGATCCATTCGCTGTCGCTCGCCGGCTCCTGGCCCGGCTGGACCGGACCGTCATCGTGCCCGCGGACGCGCCGCGTTTCACCGGGGGCCTGGTCGGGTTCCTCGGCTACGACCTCGGCCACGCGTGGGAACGGTTGCCGTCCATCGCCGTCGACGATCAGGGCCTGCCGCTGCTGCGCCTCGCCCTCCACGACTGGGTCGTCGCCTGGGACCGACGGACGGGTCACGCCTGGCTCGCCGGCCGGGCGCTCGACGGCGATTCGCGACGGCTGGCCCGGCGGCTCGACGACGTGCACGCGCGTTTGACCGATGGCCCTGCCGCGCCCGTCATCGGTACGGCGGATCCGGAGCCGGACAGTGCCGTGACCGGTCAGCCGCCGCTGCCGTTCCGGTCGCAACTGTCACGAGCGGCGTACGAGGCCGGTGTCGAAGCCGTCCGCGAGCACATCGCGCTCGGCGACATCTACCAGGCCAACCTGACCCGACGGCTCGAGACGCCGTTCGCTGCCGACCCGTGGGAGCGCTACCGGCGCCTCCGCACCGGCGATCCCTCGCTCTTCTCGGCGTACGTCGATCTCGGGTCGAGCCCACTGACGGGCCGGCCCCGGGCGCTGCTGTCGGCCTCCCCGGAGCCGTTCCTCGCCCTCGACGCCGCCGGCCGCGTGACGAGCGATCCGATCAAGGGCACCCGACGACGCGGCCGGACGCGCGACGAGGACCGGGCGCTCGCACGCGACCTGCTCTCGAGTGCCAAGGACCGGGCCGAGAACGTGATGATCGTCGACGTGCTGCGCAACGATCTCGGGCGCGTCTGTCGCCCGGGGAGCGTCCGCGTCCCGCGCCTGTGCCGCCTCGAGCGGACGGCCGCCGTCCAGCACCTGGTCTCGACGGTGACCGGGCGTCTGAACCCGGGACTCGATGCCTTCGACCTGCTCGCCGCGGCATTCCCCGGCGGTTCGATCACGGGCGCGCCGAAGATCCGCGCGATGGAGATCCTCGAGGCCCTCGAACCTGTCCGCCGCGGCCCGTACACGGGCGCGATCGGCTGGATCGGCGCGGATGGCGCCATGCAGACGAGCATCGCGATCCGGACGTTCGTCGCTGATGGTCGCCAGATGACGCTCCACGTCGGGGGCGGGATCACGTACCGGAGCGACCCCGCAGCCGAGTGGGACGAGACCGTCGCCAAGGCGCGCGGACCGCTGTCCGCGATCGGCGGGATCGAGGTCGCGTAAGGCGGATGGCCGGTCCCCGTCATGTCTGGGTCGACGGGCGCGTGCTGCCTGCGGACATCCCGCACCTCTCGGTCTTCGATCGCGGATTCCAGCTCGGCGACGGCGTCTTCGAGACGCTGCGAGCGCGCGGTGGGCGCGCGACCGAACTGGCCGAGCACGTCGCGCGGCTGCGAGGGTCGGCGTCCGGCCTCGGGATCATCCTGCCGGGCGATCTCGACCGCCTCATCGCGACCGGTCTGGCCGACCTGCTGGCGGCCGAGGACCTGGCCGGTCCCGATGGCGATGCGTCGATCCGGATCACGGTCTCGCGCGGCCCGTTCCGCGGCCGCGGTCTCCTCCCACCGGACGAGGATGTCGCGGCCACGATCGCGATCCAGGCCTGGCCCGTGGTACCGCCGCCGGCCGACCACCTCGAGCGAGGGCTCCACCTCATCGCGTCCGCGGTCCGCCGCGATCCCTCCAATCCACTCGCGGCGCTCAAGACGACCTCGCGCGCGGATTATGTCTACGCACGACTCGAGGCCCGACGCGCCGGCGCCGACGACGCCCTGTTCCTCACGATCGACGGCCACCTGTCGGAGGGCACGACGGCGAACCTCTTCCTCGTGCGCCGCGGATCCGACGGCGTCGAGGAGCTCGCCACGCCGTCGCTCGATTGCGCGATCCTGCCCGGCACGACGAGGAGCTGGCTCCTTGCGTGGGGTTCCCGCATGGGACTGCGGCCCGTCGAGCGTCGGTTGACGGTCGCGGACCTGGCTGCCGCCGACGAGGCGTTCCTCACGTCGAGCGTCGCGGGCGTCCTGCCGGTGACGCGCTTCGGTGGGCGCCCGATCGGTGGCGGGCTGCCGGGGCCGTGGACGAAGCGCGCCCGCGCGGACCGTGAGGCGATGATCCGCGGCGGCGGTCCGGAGTGACGCGCGACGAGCTCATCAGCCGGACGCGGCAACTCGTCGAGGAGGGGGATCGCCTGATCGCCGATCCGTCGCTGGGCTCGCTCCGGGTCTGGCTGCAGCACTCCGACGACCTGCTGTCGACCGCCTGGGGGACGATGGACCGCTACCACCTGTCGTGGCTCATGGTCGGCAAGCCCAAGGACATCGTCCGCGGCCGCGCGATGACCGCGGAGGAGGAGGCGGCCTATGTCCGCGAGGTCGCCGAGCAGAAGACCGCGGCCCTGCGGATGAGCCTCGACGCCGTCGAGCGCCAGCACATGCCGTTCGTGGGCGAGACCGGCGGCGTCGGCGGCGATGCCTGACGGCCCGTCCACGGCGGCGCGCGACCGTGTGCCCGCGGTCGGTGGCACGCGGACCGTCCCGGCGCCCGATGCGATCGCCCGCGACTACATCCTGCTCGGGCTGCGGCTCGACCAGCGCATCCCGGGGCTCGTCGATGGGTACTTCGGACCGGCCGACCTCAAGGCGCAGGTGGACATCGAGCAGATGCGGCCCGTGGCTCGGTTGCGCGACGATGCCCTGGCGCTCCGGGCGCGCGTCGCCACCGACGTCGACGATCCGGCACGGCGGGCCTGGCTGGATGCCCAGCTGGTCGCCCTCGAGACCCATGCCGCGGCGCTCGCCGGCGAGCCGCTGCCGTACCTCGAGCACGTCGCGCGCTGCTTCGCCTACCGCCCGGCGCGCCGCCCCGACGCCGAGTTCGAGGCCGCCGCGACGCGTCTCGACGAGCTGCTTCCGGGCGACGGCCCGCTCGCCGAGCCGGCTGGAGGCGTGGGACCCGCGGTTCGAGATCGCGGTCGAGCGGCTGCCGGGCGTCATCGAGCCGCTCGTCGCGCGGTTCCGGGCTCGCGCCGCGGACCTCTTCGGGTTGCCCGAGGGCGAGGACCTTCGGGTCTCGCTCGTCGACGGTCAGCCGTGGTCCGGCTACAACTGGTACGACGGTGGCCGCCGGTCACGGGTCGACATCAACACGGACCTGCCCGTCCGGGTGCCCGACCTCATCGCGACCATCGCCCACGAGACGTACCCGGGCCACCACCTGGAGCACGCCTGGAAGGAGGCGGACCTCGTCGACGGGCGCGCCCGGCTGGAGGCCACGATCCTGCTCATCAACACCCCCGAGTGCCTGGTGAGCGAGGGCCTGGCCGACCTCGGTCGGACGTTCGCGGTCCCCGACGAGGACGCGGTCGAGCTCCTGATCGAGACGTTCGGGCGAGCCGGCCTGGCGCTGGCCGCCGACGTGGCCGACGCGCGTGATGCTGCCGAACGGGTCGTCGCGATGACGCCCGCCCGGCGTGCGCTGTCCGCCGCCCGCGGCAACGCCGCGATCCTGCGCCATGCGGATGGCCGCTCCCACGAGGAGGTCCGCGACTACCTCGTCACGGTCGGCCGGATCTCGCCAGCGGCCGTCGAGAAGCGCCTCGAGTTCATCGAGCACCCCCTGTGGCGGACCTACGTGTTCGTGTACGCCGACGGCGAGGCGCTCCTGCGACGGTGGGTCGACGCGGTCCCGGCTGACGAACGAGCGGCGAGGTTCGGCCGGCTCCTCCACGAGCAGCTGACACCGGCCGCGCTGACGGTCTGAGGCTCGCGGCCCCTACAGGTCCCGGACGAAATGGACCCGGTCTTCGCCGTCGCCGTCGTAGTCCGGGTAGGCGACCGAGCCGTACAGCCGTTGCGTGCCGGGGCCGTCGTCCTGGCGGAACCCCATCGCCGTGTGGAACTTGACCGAGATCTGGTTGCCGGGCCAGGTGACGGCGTTGACCCGTCGGGCGCCATGCGCCCGGGCGTCCTCGAAGAACCGCTCGTACAACGCCCGGCCCATGCCGCGCTTGCGATGGTTGGGGTTCGTGCCGACCATGTGGATGTAGGCGTCGGTCGGGTGGTCGGGACTGATGAAGCCGACGACGAAACCCTCGAGCGCGCCATCCCCGGACTCCGCGATCCACGAGGTCCCGGCGAAATGCTGGAACCAGAGGCGCGGCAGCAATGCCCGCATCCGGCGGCCGCCACCCCACCATTCGTCAACGACGTCGATGACGGCGGGGTAGTCGGCCTCGGTCGGCCGGCGGAAACGCGCGTCGAGCTCGTGCTCGTCGGTCATCGGGCGGCGATCCAGGCCACGACCGCCGCGACGATCGCCTGCGCCGGCACGAGCGGACCGAACACCTCACCCAGGTACTCGACGAACGGGAGCACACCACCTTCGGAGAGGCCGTAGAGCCAGAGTCCGAGCTGGCCAAGGGCGATAGTCCCCAGGGCGAGCGCGATGGCGAGCGACATCCGCCGGCCCGCGGCGATCGTCGTTCCACCACCGGTCCGCAGCGCCCACGCCGTCGCCCACCCGATGATCGCGGCGAGGGCGAGCAGACCGCCGGTCAGCGTCACGACGCCGCCGAGGACGGTGATCGCGAGCGCCCCGACGAGGACGACGACCGCCGCGTACGCCAGGCCCCGAGCCCGCGAGGTCGGTCGCGGCGCCGCCTGCGCGGCAAGCTCTGCGGCGCGATAGCGATCGGACGGTGGGTGGGCCAGCCGGCGCTCGCCCGGGATCGGGCCGGTCGGCACGCGCGGGGGCTCGTACATCGGTCCCGTGGGCGGCGCTCCGGGGTCGTTCATCGCGGCCATCGTAGCGGGGCCGGACCGGGGCGGCCGGGAGCCGGAGCCGGTCAGCGGACGCCGTGGCGAGCACCCAGCCCGCACGCTAGACTCCGGGACGTGCCGCATCCAAGCCTGGGCCTCCCGCCGCTCGACCTGACCGCCGGGTTCCCGGCCGCCGCCGAACGGATCCGCGTGGCTCGGTCGCGCCTCGCGACGCGAGCGCTGCAGGTCGCCCTGACCGAGTCGCGCGACATGCGGGCCCGCTACGACGAGGACGGCCTTCGCCTGCTCCGCAACGACGCGGAGCTGCTCGCCGATCGCGTCGCGGTCGGGGTCGCCTCGAACGTGCCCGACGTCGGTCGCGAGTACGCGGAGTGGACCGCTCCGGTCTATCGCCGCCGCAAGGTCCCGATGGACGACCTCATCGCGCTGTGCGTGGGCCTGCATCAGGCATTGCCCGATGTCCTCTCCGACGAGGAGATGGTCCCGGCCGACGCGACGCTCGACGCCGCGATCAAGGTGTTCCGCTGGCACCGCCGGCTCGCCGGCGATGCCCGCAAGCGCAACGCCCTGCTCCAGTTGCTCTACAAGGGCGGTTGACGAGCGGCCGATGACGATCAAGTGGGTGCAGCAGGACCCCCTCGTGATGAACGGCGAGCCGTTCTGCTACGGGTCGCGCCTGACCGTCCGCCAGCTCCTCGAGCTGCGCGCCAACGGCTACGACCTGACCCGGATCAAGACCGACCACCCGGAGCTGCGCACCCTCGGCATCGCAGCGGCCTACGTCTACGCGGCGGCGAATCGTGAGCGTTACGTCGAGTTCTTCGAGCCGGACGGCTCCCTCGCGGGCCCGGGCTACACCGGCGACGAGGCCGCCGCTCTGCCGGCCCAGTACCGCGTGCCCGGCATCGTCGTCAAGACGCGAGGTCGCGTCCGCCGCCTCGTGATCGTGCACGATTTCGAAGGCGGTGCTACGCTCTGGGTCCTCGTTCCAGGAGCACCAGCCACCACCATGACCGACACCACGACCGACCCGCAGGCCACCGCCGCCCCCGACGCGGCTGCCACCGAGTCTCCCTTCGACCCCGAGCGACGGGCGACCGAGCTCGCGATCCTCGATGCCCTGCGGGGCGTCGTCGACCCCGAGATCGGCATGAACGTCGTCGAGCTCGCGCTGATCAAGCAGATCCTGCTCGGCCCGGATTCGACCGAGATCAAGATGATCCTGACCACGCCCTTCTGCCCGTACGCGGGCTCGATGATCGCGCAGGTCAAGGAGCAGGCCGAGACCGTCGTCGAGCACGACGTCAAGGTCACGCTGCTGGCGGAGCGCTGGGACCCGCGCGACGCCGGCTTGATGTGGTGAGCCGGCGCACCTGAAACGCACCCGCAGGCCTCCTGCCGCACGAGGCGCGAATCGAACCTCTGCTACCGTTACGGGCACGGATCGGCCGTTCCAGCCGACCGATGAGGAGCCAAGGCACCGATGAACGAGAACCGGATCCCCACCCCCAACACGTACGCGTCCCCGTCGGCGCTCGGGGTCAAGCCGGACGCGCGGCTGCAAGCCGCTTTCCTGACCCATGCATTCGTGTGGATGTTCTTCGGGCTGCTCGTGTCGGCGGCCGTGGCCTGGGCCGTCCTCGGCAGTGACGACCTCCGGGCGTTCACGGCCAACAACATGCTGTTCCTGTTCATCGCCCAGCTGGCGATGGTGGTCGTCATCTCGGCCGCGATCAATCGGATCAGCGCGACGATCGCCCTGCTGCTGTTCTTCGTCTACGCGGCGTCGCTGGGCCTGGTGCTCGGGCTGATCGTCTTCCGGTACACCGAAGCGTCGGTCGTCACGGCCTTCGTCAGTGCCTCAGCGATGTTCGGGGCCGCGGCGATCTACGGGGCCGTGACCAAACGTTCGCTGACGAACCTCGGCGGGATCCTGTTCATGGGCCTGATCGGCCTGCTCGTCGCGTCGCTCCTGAACATCTTCCTGCAGAACGACGGGCTCTCCTGGGCGATCTCGGTGATCGGTGTCGTGATCTTCACCGCCCTGACCGCGTATGACGTCCAGCGCATCCAGGCGGGCGATCTCGCCGCGCAGACGGGTTCGCTCGAGAAGGCCGCGGTCATCGGCGCGCTGCACCTGTACCTCGACTTCATCAACATCTTCCTGTTCATGCTCCGCCTCATCGGCGGTCGGAACTAGGCGGTCGGCCCGGCGGCGACCCCGGGCTTGACGCGCCGCTTGCGGCGCGCCTTCAGCAGCCGCGTCGCGTCGGGCCCGGGCACCGGCGGCGAGAACAGGTAGCCCTGCCCCAGGTCGCAGCCGAGCTCGATGAGCTGGCGGTGCTGCGTCTCGGTCTCGATGCCCTCGGCGACCACCCCGATTCCGAGGCCGTGGGCGAGCGCGACGACCGCTTCGACGATCGAGCGGTCCGCCTGGCCGTCGAGTCCCACGACGAACGACCGGTCGATCTTGATCGTGTCGAGGGGCAGGTGCTTGAGGTACGACAAGGACGAGTAACCGGTCCCGAAATCGTCGAGCACCAACCGGACACCGAGCTCGCGCAAGCGCCGGAGCGTCCGGACGCCGCTCTCCGATTGGTCCATCAGCACCGATTCGGTGATCTCGAGCTCCAGCTCGTTGGCGTCGAGGCCGGTCATCGTCAGGATGCCGCTCACCTCGTCGACGAGGTCCGCCTGGATGAACTGGCGGGCGGACAGGTTGACTGACATCACCAGCGGCGCCCCGGTCGTGCGACCGCGCCACGCGACCGCCTGGCGACAGGCCGTCTCGAGCACCCAGCGCCCGAGCGGGGCGATGAGCCCGGTCTCTTCCGCCATCGGGATGAACGAGAGCGGTGGGATGAGGCCGCGCGTCGGGTGCTGCCATCGGACCAGCGCCTCGAACCCGACGATCCGGCCGTCGTGGAGGTTGACGATCGGCTGGTAGTGACAACGCAGCTCACCGCGCACGAGCGCAGACCGCAGGTCGTTCTCGAGGTCGATCCGCTCGAGCATCGCGGCGCTCATCGTCGGTTCGAACAGCAGCACCCGGTGGGTGGGGTCGTCCTTGGCGCGGACCATCGCGATCTCCGCCTCGCGGAGCAGCTCCTCGGGCGTCACGCGGTCCGCGTCACCGACGGCGATCCCGATCGACGCGCTGATGAACCACTCGCGGCCGGCCTGCGCGAATGGCGCCCGGAGCTCGGCCGCGAGGCCCTCGGCCATGTGGACGGCCTCGAACTCGTCGGCGACCGGGTCGAGGATGACCCCGAACTCGTCACCGCCGAACCGGGCCACCGTGTCGCCCGGCCGCAGCCGGCCCGCGAGCCGCTGCCCGACCGACATCAGCAACCGGTCGCCGACCACGTGGCCGACGCTCTCGTTGATGACCTGGAAGCGGTCGAGGTCGAGGAGGACGACCGCGATCGACTCGACTTCGCCCGGATGGGCGCGAGCCAGCGAGTGGGCGATCCGGTCGGTCAGGAGCTCGCGATTCGGCAGTCCCGTGGTCTGGTCGTAGAGGGCGCCCCGCTGGGCGACATCGACCAGGCGCGCGTTGTCGATCGCGATCGAGGCCAGCTGCGCGAACCGGCTGAGGGCGTCGATCTCGCGCTCGCGGAACGGCCGGTCCGTCGAGCCGGAGGCGAGGCCGATCACGCCGACGACCTGGCCGCCCGAGCTCAGGGGCACGCCGACGACGGCGCCAAGCTGACCGCGGGGGACGAACCCGAGCTTGCCCGAGAACCCATCGTAGTCCTCGACCGCGACGGGCTTGGCTGACTGGTACACCTCGCCGGCGACCCCCTCGCCGATCGAGATGCGACGCCCGACGTACCCCTCGAAGACGCCGATACCGTGGCGCATGACGAGTTCCTCGACATCGGGTTCGGCGATGTAGATGTAGCCATGCGGTGTGCCGAGCAGCGCGCACGCGCGGGTCAGGATCGCGACGAGGAGCACGGCCGAATCGCGCTGGTCGAGGAGCGCCAGGGCTGTCTCATCGAGCGCGCGCAGGTACGGGTCTTCGTAGGACGTCGACCGGCCGTCGCCGGTGGCCACGGGCTTCGCGAGGTACATCGCCTGGTCGGCGATCGCCACGAGCGTGCCCTTGGCGCGGCCGTCCTCGGGGAAGCAGGCGACCCCGATGCTGATCGTGACCCCTGCGGATTCGAGGGCCGACAGCTCGGCGACCGTCCTGCGCAGGCGCACGGCCACGTCATGGGCGGCGATGCGGTCGGTGTCGGGCAGGATGGCCGCGAACTCGTCGCCACCGTAGCGGTAGATCCGATCGCCGTCCCGCATCGCCATCGTCATCGCTCGCCCGATGCTCGTCAGGAGGGCGTCCCCGGCCGGATGCCCGCGTGCGTCGTTGAACGGCTTGAAGGCGTCGAGGTCCATCATCAGGACCGCGAACGGTCGTCCGCCGCCGCCGCTCTCGACGGCCTCGCCGAGCTCGCGCTGGAACGCACCGTGGTTGCGCAGCCCCGTGAGCGCATCCTGCTCGGCACGAACGCGGACCTCGCCGTGCGCTTCCGCGTTCTGGAGCGCGATCGAGGCCTGACCGGCGAAGAGCTTCGTCAGCTCGAATTCGTTGGACGAGAAGTAGGCCTCGGCGTTCCCGACGCGGCCGATGTTGAGCGTCCCGATCGTCTCGCCACGGACCATCAGCGGGACGACGATCATCGATTCGGGCTCCTCCGGCGTGCCGGGCACCTGGACCGCACGCGAATTGAGGTGGGCCTGGTTCGAGAGGACGGCCTCGGCCTGCTCGATGGCCCAGCCGGTCAGGCCGACGCCCATGGGGATCTCGTTGGCGAGGATGAGGTCCGCGTACATGTCGCGCGCGATGACCGCTCGGCGGACGCCCGCCTCGCGGTCGACCCGGTAGACGGTGAGCGAGTCGTACGGGACGATCGCCTTGAGTGAGTCGGCGATCAGGTCCAGGACGCTGCTCGGCTCGAGGGTCGAGAGGAGTCGTTCGTTGACCTCGAGCAAGCGACGCTGGCTGGTCAGCTGGTGCTGCAGCTCGGCCTGCTGGTGCTCGAGCCTGCCCAGGTTGGACGCATTGACCAGGGCGAGGGCTGCGTAGCCGGCGAAGATGGTGAAGGTCGTCTCGTCGTCGACGTCGAACTTGTCCCGCCCGATCCGCGAGATGACGATGACCCCGTGGACCGCGTCCTCGTAGAGCATCGGGACCACGAGCATCGACTCGGTCTCGTCGGTCGAGCCACGAGCGACGGAACGCGGGTCGGCTCCCGCGTCCCCCACGCGGAGGGTCCGCTTGTGCGCGGCCACCCAGCCTGTCAGCCCCTGGCCGATCTCCACGCGGAGGTTCTCCGGGGCGGGATCGGCGACGCCCATGAACGTCCCCTGGAAGGCGATCGGTTCGCACATCCCCGCGGCCCAATCCACGCTGTAGACCCGGATCGTGTCGTACTCGACGAGCCGGCGCGCCTCAGCCACGATCGCCTGCGCGATGCCCGCGACATCCTGGATCCGGTTCAGCCGTCCGGCCAGGTCGGAGATGGCCCGCAACCGGTCGGCCAGGGTCCGCGTCGATTCGGCCAGCCGGGCGTTCTGCATGGCGATCGCGATGTGATCCCCGAACGCTCGCGCCAGGTCGGTCTCATCGGCCGACCACGGGTAGTCCGTCCGGTGGTAGAGGACCAGCAGGCCGAGTGCGTGCTCGCGAAAGACGATCGGCACGAAGCACACGGTCCGGATCCCGGCCCGTTGGTAGATCGTCCGCAGGGCCGGGATCGTCGCCCGCAGGTCTCCTGAGAGGACCGTGACATGCCGCTCGCGGACCGCCGTCAAGCCGGCGGTCGAGGCGCCCCGAGGCAGATCGGCGATGGCCCCGAGCAACTCCGGCGACAGGCCGCGCTGCGCCGCGAGGTGGAGGGCCTTTGGCCCGTTCTCGTATGTCCACAGGCCGGCCCACTCGACGCCGAACAGCGTGAAGGCCGCATCGATCACCGACTCGAACAGGCGCCCGACGTCCTCGGCCCCACTGACCTCGGCGGCGATGCGGCGTAGCGCGTCCGATCGCGAGTCGGTCGACCCGGCTGTCGCCGGCCCGCCGACCGTCGCCGGCCCGTCGATCGCCGGTTCGGCCGCGTCGACCCCTGGACCGGCCGGGGGCGTGGTCGGGGCGTCGGGTTCGCGCCCGGAACGGACGCGCGCGCGCGTACGGCTCGACGTGGCGGCTCGTTTGGCGGGCGTCGGCGACGTGGTCGGCGCTGGCTTTGGCTCGGGAGCGAGGACCATCGGTTTGTCGGGTCGACCCTTCGGATCCGGGCGTCGCGGGGTCTCCCGTCGGTCGATGCGCCCACTGCTGGTCCACACACCGTATGGGTCGCGACCGGGAGCGGCGATAGCCCATCCGTACCAAGGGGTGCGGTCTGATGGGGTCCGGGGCGGTCGATCCGCGGTCAGTCGGCCAGCAGGTCCGCCACGCTCTGGATGACCTCGTCGGCCAGGGGCAGGAGCTCGGCCCGCGTGCCGATGCCGGTGAGCACGCCGTAGCACCGCGCGACGCCCGCTGCCCGGCCCATGCCGAGGTCCGCCGGCGAGTCGCCGACGACCACCGACCGGTCCGGTCGCACCCCCAGCAGTCCGCACAGGTGGACGACCATGTCGGCGGCCGGCTTGACGGCGATCCCGTCATCGGCGCACGCGACGGCGTCGATCGACCCGTCCAGCCCGAGCGCCTCGAGCGTCCTGAGCGTGGGTTCGCGATCGTCCGTGGTCGCGACCGCGATGCGCCGACCGCTGGCATGCAGCGCCGCGAACAGTCCCGGGAGGTCGGTGACGGGCCTCGCCAGCGCGATCGGGTCGGGTGGGTGCCAGGCGGCCTCGAGCGCCACTTCGACGGCGTCCGCCGACAGCCCCGCGTCCCGCAGGACATCCCCGGTCGCTTCCCGGATCCGCGCCATGGGTGTCGCGGCCAATCGTCCGCGGCGATCGCACGTCCGGCCGCGGCGTCGTAGCCGAGCATCGCGAAGAGGGGTTCGCGGATCGGCCGGCCGGTCGCGCGTTCGAGATCGTCGGCCAGGGCCGAGGCCCACCCGCTCCACATCGCGTGGAACTCGATGAGCGTCCCGTCCTTGTCGAAGATGACGAGGTCGATGCCGTCGAGACGGCGGGTCACGCCTCGGCGCCCGTCGCCACCTCCGTGGCGGAGGAGGCGCCGGTTTCGGCATCGGAAAGCACGAAGCAGGCCTCGGGCGGGAACGACACCGAGATCGGATCCCCGACCACGGGCAGCTGCAGCCGCGGGTCGTTGAAGGTGTCGAGCGCGATCGTGGCCGGAGGTCCGCCATCGGCCGGACCGCCGAGGTCCAGGCGGAGCCGGACGACGGAGCCGAGGAAGCTGATGTCCTGGAGCGTGCCGCGGATCCGGTTCCAGCCATCCTGGCGCTCGCCGAGCTCGATGCCCTCCGGGCGGACCGCGAGCGTGACACGCGCGCCGGCGCCCGCGACCGTGATCGGCTTGGCGGTCCGGATCTCCTGGCCGGCCAGCGTGAGACGTCCGGCCGGCGCATCCACGACCACCGCGCCGACCAGATTGAGCGTGCCGACGAACGAGGCCACGAAGCGTGTCGCGGGGAAGTTGTAGATCTCGAAGGGCGTGCCGATCTGCTCGATCCGACCCTGGCTCATCACGACCACGCGATCCGAGAGCGACAGCGCCTCCTCCTGGTCGTGCGTGACATAGACCGTGGTGATGCCGAGCTGCCGCTGGATCGCCCGGATCTCGATGCGCAATGCGACCCGGATCTTGGCGTCGAGCGCCGAGAGCGGCTCGTCGAGCAGCAGCACCTGGGGCTCGATCGCGAGGGCGCGCGCCAGCGCGACGCGTTGCTGTTGGCCGCCCGACAGCTGGTACGGATAGCGATCGGCCTTCTCGGACATGTTGATCATCTCGAGCAGCTCGCCGACGCGCTTGCGGATGGCGTCCTTCGGTCGCTTCTTGACCTGCATGCCGAAGCCGATGTTGCTGGCGACGGTCATGTTCGGGAACAGCGCATAGGCCTGGAAGACCATGCCGACGTTGCGCTTGTTGGGCGGCAGGTTGGTGATCTCCTTGCCGTCGACCGTGATGCTGCCCGAATCGGGGTACTCGAAGCCGGCGATCATCCGCAGCGTCGTCGTCTTGCCGCAGCCGGACGGCCCGAGGAACGAGACGAACTCGCCACGCTCGGCCGAGAGCACGAAGTCTTCGACGGCGGCGAACGCGCCGAACGACTTCCTGACGTGGTCCAGCTCCAGGAATCCCATGCCTGCCTCGCTCATCAGTGGGCCCCGCCGATCTCGATCCGGGTGCGGGTGTCTCGACCGATGAACGCGATGGCGATCATCGCCAGCCAGGTGATCCCGAAGCTGATGAGCGCGACCGCGGCCGGCTGGTAGACCTCGTACCCGCTCAGGAGGTTGAGGTACGGGCCGAAGGCCGGTCGGGCCAGGAAGCTGGCGATCGTGAACTCGCCGAGGACGATGGCCAGGGTCAGGAAGGCGCCGCTGAGGAGCGCCACCCGAAGATTGGGCAGGATGATCCGGACGATGATCGTGAACCAGCCGGCGCCCATGCTCTGGGCGGCCTCGGTGAGGCTTCGGATATCGATGGCCCGCAGGCCCGCGTCGACGGCCCGGTACATGTACGGCAGCGAGAGGACCACGTAGCCCGCGATGAGCAGCAGCGTGCTGCCGAGATCGGTATGCGTGAGGGGAAGCGGCGGTCGACTGTAGACACGGATCAGGCCGAAGACGAGGACGACCGCAGGGATGACGAACGGCAGCAGGGTCACGAACTCGACCAGCGATCGTGCCCGTGGGACGCGGAGCTGGACCCAGTACGCCGTCGGCACGATCAGCGCCAGGCTGGCGAAGATCGTGATGATGCCCACGATCATCGAGTACCCGAGGCTCCCGAGGAACAACGGGTCCGACAGGGCACTCGTATAGGCCGAGAGGAACGGCTTGGCCTTGAGCGAGAAGACGAGCGTGGCGTAGAGCGGCAGGATGAAGTAGAGCACGCCGAGCAGGAAGATGAGCCACCAGGCGATGCCAGCGCGACGCCGCCTCATCGGCGCCACCGCTCGGCTCGGCGCTGCAGGATGGTGTAGATGACGATGGACCCGCCCATGATGAACACCATCCCCATGGCCATGGCATAGCCAAGACCGGGGTTGTGCAGGACGTCACCCGAGATCTGGTTGCCGATCAGCAATGGCACGAGCGGGATCTGGCCGCTGGTCAGCTGATAGGCGGTGGCCTGCGCCCCGAAGGCGTTGCCGAAGAGCAGGATCATCGTTCCGATCAGGGTCGGCATGAGGATCGGCAGGGCGACCCGCCGCCAGTACTCGCGGGAGCTCGCACCCATGTTCTCGGCCGCCTCACGCCACTCCGGCCGGAGGCCGTCGATGGCGGGCGCGATGATCAGGACCATGAGCGGGAACTGGAAGTAGAGATAGACGATCTCCAGTCCGATCTTGTTGTAGATCGTGAAGTCGGAGGCATACAAGTTGATGCCCAGGCCCCGGAGCCAGAGCGTGAGGACCCCGAGCTGTCCGAGCGTGAAGATGAAGGCCAGGGCCAGGGGCACGCCGGCGAAGTTCGAGGCCACGCCGGAGAACGTCATGAGCGCATCGCGCAGGACCTTCGGCAGACCCCCGAGGATGACCGCGTAGGCGAGCAGGAAGCCGAACACGCCGCCCACGACCGCGGTCACGAGGCTCACCTCGATGCTCGTTGCGAAGGCGTTCGTGATGATCGGTGACGAGAGTTCCGCGTAGTTCTGGAGCGTCGGGTTCCCATCCAGCCCCTGGAAGCTGCCCAGGACGAGGTAGCTGACGGGCAAGCCGATGAAGAGCAGGGCGAAGAGGAAGAATGGCGTCAGTCCGAGCCAGCTCCAGGAACGACGCCGGCCAGGGCGCGCCGTGGGCGCGCCCTGGCCGGTGATGGCAGCCATACCGGATCCTGGAAGTCGACTACGGAGCCGGAGGCGGAGTCGCGATGGTGGTCACACCCGTGGCTGCGTCCCAGCCAGCGGTGATGAGCTTGGTCGCCGTGTCGAGCTGCACCGGCGTCGGGAAGACCGCACCGGTGCTGTCGGGCAGCTTCGCCGCCAGGTCAGCCGGCACGACACCTCGCGCGACGAGGTCCTCATAGCGGATCGGGTTGCAGTAGCCCTTCAGCCACATGAGCTGCCCCTCGTCCGAGTAGAGGTGCTCCATCCACAGCTTGGCGGCGTTGGGATGTGGCCCGGTCTTGTTGATGGCCTGGACGTAGACGCCGCCGAAGCGCCCGGTCGCCGGGACCGTGACGTCGATCTGCGGGTTCTTGTCGCGGCTGGCCAGTCCGTTGTACGACCACTGGAGCGCGATCGGCGTGGCACCGCTGACGATCGTCGCCGGGTTGGCGTCGACCGGCACGAAGTTGCCAGCCTTGACGATGTTGCCCCAGAAGTCGAGCCCCGGCTGAGCGTTGTCGAGGGACCCACCGCTGGCGAGACCCGACGCGTAGATGGCCTGGATGGCCTGGTTGGAGGTCCGGGGATCGCCGTCGAGGGCGACCTGGTTCTTGTACTCCGGCTTGGCCAGGTCCGCCCAGTCCTTGGGCGGGTTGGGGACCGCTTCGGTGTTCGTCACGAACGACATGACGCCGTAGTAGTCGCCATACCACGACCCGTCAGCCGACTTGGCCGCGTCCGGGATCGTCGCCCAGGTCGAGACCTGGTACGGCAGGAAGAGGTCCTTGTTCGCTTCGCCGAACGCGAAGCCCACGTCGACCACATCCGGGTTCTGCGGGCCCGGGTTGCTCACGTTGGCCTTGATGGCCTCGATCTCGTCGCCGGAACCGACCAGCGGGTCGAGCTCGTTGACGGCGATCCCGTACTTCGTCTTGAAGGCTTCGATGACCTCGCCGTAGTTGCACCAGTCGTGAGGCAGGGCGATGGTCGTGAGGGTGCCTTCGGCCTTGGCCGCGGCGATGAGGTCCTCGCTGGGTCCGGCTGGGACCGCGCCCGATGCGGCGGCCGACGGCGCGGCGGCGGACGGCGCGGCGGCCGATGGGGCGGCGGCCGACGGCGCGCTGCTGGTTCCGGATGTCGAACAGGCGGCGAACGCCAATGTGGCGACCGCGGCGAGACCCACCATGCGGGTCAGGAATTGGTGCTGGGACAACGTCTCCTCCGATCTTGTCGTTGCATATCACGGGACGTGGATGCTGCCGATCGAGCCCTCCTCTGCTCGCCCGGCCCTCCGTGGTGATGGCCCGATGTGTGCGGCGCCGATGGCGGCCGCGGGGGCGACTACTCCGTGCTGCTGCATTTGACGTCCCTCGTCAGCGGGCGTCAAGACCATGTACGGGATTTGTCAACGTGACGTCGTCGGAAGTGTACGTTTCGTCGCGGTGGTCGACTCGGAAACGTGGCAGGTCGTCGGCATGGTCATCGACCTATACTCGCATCTGATCGGCGCGCCGGATCGCTCGGCCTGGCCGTTTCCGCGGAGGACCGGTCCATGACCGATGGCCCTGGCGAAACCGGCGGCGCGCAGACGCTGCAGGATCCCCTCGCCGAAGCGCTCCGGGTCGTCGAGCTCGCGGATGCGCGGGGCCTCCTGGTCCGGCTCATGGGCGGCATGGCGATCCGCGCCCACGCGCCCGACTGGCCGGCCCGGACGCGACGCGTCGAGGTGGACATCGATTTCGCGACCCGGTCGCGCGACCGGGGGGCCTTCTACACGCTGCTCGAGGCTGAGGGGTACACGCCCGACAAGCGCCACAACGCCCTCTTCGGCAGCAAGCAGGCGTACTTCGTCGACGTGCCCCGCAAACGCCCCGTCGATGTGCTCGTCGACAACCTGGAGATGTGCCACCGATTCGAGTTCGGCGACCGTCTCGGCGCATCGAGCCCGACCCTCCCGCTGGCGGAGCTCCTCCTCTCGAAGCTCCAGGTGGTGAAGATCAACCGCAAGGACGTCCTCGACGCGCTGGTCCTCCTCGCCGAGCACCCGCTGGGCCCCGACGACGGCGCACCAGACTCACGACATGGGCTCGGCACGATCAACGTGCCGCGTATCCTCTCGATCACCTCGAACGACTGGGGCTGGTGGCGGACCGTGACCGGGAACCTCGACACCCTCGATCAATACCTCGCGAGCGAGCTGACGCCGGAGGATCTCGACCTCAACAACGGGCGGGCCATCCTGTTCGATCCGGTCGCCCAGGTCGCCGGGCTCCGCAAGGCGATCGATGCCGCCCCCAAGTCCACCCGCTGGAAGCTGCGCTCGAAGGTCGGCGAGCGACAGGTGTGGTACCAGGACCCCGAAGAGATGGGACACGACTGATGCGCGTCTTCTTCGCGACGGACATCCACGGCTCCGAGGTGTGCTGGCGCAAGTTCCTCAACGCCGGCAAGTTCCACAAGGCGGACGTCCTGATCATGGGCGGCGACATGACCGGCAAGGCGATGGTGCCGATCGTCGCGAACGGCTCGAACTGGGAGCTGGAGCTCCAGGGCCAACAGCACACGCTGACGACCGACGAGGAGCTCGATGCGATGGAGAAGCGCATCAGCGATCGGGGCTACTACCCGGTCCGCCTGACGCGCGAGGAAGTGGACGCGTGGGCCGCCGACGCGGAACTGGTCGATGCCCGGTTCAAGGCGGTCATGCTCGACAACGTCGAGCGCTGGATGGCCCTCGGCGACGAGCGACTGGCGGGAACCGGCATCCGCTGCATCGTTTCGCCGGCCAATGACGATATCTTCGAGCTGGACCCGATCATCGAGCGGGCGGCCCACCTCGAGCTCGGCGAGGCGAACACGATCGAGCTCGACGGCTTCACGCTTGTCTCCACGGGCTATGCCAACCCGACGCCCTGGAACACGTATCGGGAGCTGCCCGAACCCGAGCTCCGCGAACGGATCGACGGCCTCGTCGCGCAGGTCGCCGACCCCCATCGGGCGATCTTCAACTTCCACGCGCCGCCGTACGGCTCGAATCTGGACAACGCCCCGAAACTGGACGCGGACCTGAACTACGTATCCGGTGGCCAGGCACTCATCCCGGTCGGGTCGCGAGCGGTCCGCGAGTCCATCCTCGCGTACGGACCGGCCCTCTCGCTGCACGGCCACATCCACGAGGGGAAGGGGGCCGTGAAGCTCGGCTCGACCCTCGCGGTCAACCCCGGGAGCTCGTACGAGGACGGGATCCTCCAGGCGGCGATCGTCGACCTCGACACGAAGAAGGGAACGGTGAAGCGCTATCTGCTGATCAACGGCTGATCGGATCCCCAGGTTCGATGAGAGAGGAGGGAAGCATGGCATCAGGTACATCCACGGCCCCGTCGCTGTTCCTCAGGAATGCCACCGGCCTGGTCAAAGGCTGGTCCGGCTTCGATGCGTTCTCGTACTCGTTCATGTCGGTCAACCTCGTCACGCTCGGCATGTTCTACAGCCTTGCGGTCTTCGCCTACGTGCCCGGCGCGAACCCGATCCTGTCGATCGTGCTGGCGGCCGTCGCCGTGACGTTCCTGGCCGTGGCGTACAGCGGCCTGATCGCGGCGATGCCGCGGGCCGGCGGCGACTACATCTGGCAAAGCCGGATCCTCGATGGGATCCCCGGCACCCTGACAGGGGCGGTCGTCGGCGGGGTCGGGTTCTTCCTCGTCTCCAACGCCTTCGCGATGGGCGACACGGTCGCGATCGGCGCCGCGGTCGTTGGCGTCATCGTGGGCGGGATCATCGGCCGGCTCAACGGTGGCATCGGGTTCGTCCTGGCCGCGACCGGTTGGTGGTTCATCCTCGCGATGTGGGCGCCGATCTACGGCGCGATCCTCAACATCGAGTTCTTCCAGCCGCTGGCGGCCCTGGTGAAGTCCGCTGACGGCCTGTCGTTCTTCGCCTCGGAGAGCGGCATCCTGTTCGTGTCGATCGTCACGATCGTCCTGACGTCCGCCCTCGTCGCACTCGGCATGGCCGGATATGCGCGGATCCAGAAGTGGTGCCTGTACCTCGGCCTGATCGGCTTCGCCATCATGGCCATCCTGATGTTGGTCTCGAGTCAGGCCGACTTCAAGGTCGCCTTCGACCGAGCGAACGAGTCGCTGTTTGGCGTGGCCGGCGCGTACGACAAGACGCTCGCCGACGCTGCGGTCAACGACGCGTGGGTGACGACGCTCGCACCGACGGACTTCGGCGCCAGCATGTCGGACACGCTGCTCGCCACGCTGGCGATGATCCCCTTCATGCTCTTCTGGATCCTGTACCCGAACTGGGGTTCCACGTTGTACGGCGAGGTCCGCGGCTCGGGCGACTTCCGCAAGGTCCTGCGCGGCATGCTCGGCGGGATCTGGGTCACGGCGGGCCTCGCGGTCGCGTTCGTGCTCCTCGCCGCGAAGACGTTCGGCTGGGACTTCTTCACCGCCACCAACGCCAACTTCATCAACTACTTCTACGGCTACACGACCACCGCTCCGACGGTGCCGGTGTGGAGCTACCCGCCGTTGCTCGTGTCCTACCTCGTCGACAACACGCTCTTCCAGATCGGGATGATCGTGCTGTTCGGGGTGTGGTTCCTGGGTTGGTCGGGCACGCTGTTCCTGTCGTCGACCCGCATGATCTTCGCGGCGGCGTTCGACCGGGTGCTTCCTGACCATGCGGCCCAGGTCTCCGAACGACGGGCTGTGCCGGTCATCGCGCTGCTCTACATCATGGTCCCGGCGGTGGTGGTGAGCGTCATCTACGCGTACTCGTCCGCCTTCCGGGCCCTGACGCTGGACGCGACACTCGTCATCGCCGTCACGTTCCTCGGCAGCACGATCGCCGCGACGCTCCTGCCGTGGTACAAGCCGAGGATCTTCGAGAACTCACCGGTCGCCCACCTGAAGCTCGTCATCAGCGGCGCCGGACTGATCACCTCGATCATCCTGGCCTGGACGATCGGCCTCTGGCTGAAGGATCCGCTGTACGGGATCGGCGTCGGCAACGCCGACTCGATCAAGTTCCTCGGCGTCGTCTACGGCGCCGCCGCGATCGTGTACATCGCGGCACGCCTGATCCGTCGCGGGCAGGGTGTCGATCTCGACGCCATCCACTCGGAGATCCCGGCCGAGTAACGACGGGACCCGCGGACAGTCGGAAGGCCGGTGGTCGCCCACCGGCCTTTCGATTCGTGCGCGGCGGCGCAACCCTCGGCCGCGTCAGCCTCCGAACCAGCCCGTCGGCCCTGGTGCCGTGTTCTGCCAGATGTGCTTGGCCTCACGGTATTCGTCCAGACCGCTCGGGCCAAGTTCCCGCCCGACGCCCGATTGCTTGAAGCCGCCCCATTCGGCCTGCGGCAGGTACGTGTTGTAGTCGTTGATCCACACGGTCCCGTGGCGCAGGCGAGCCGCGACGCGCTGTGCGCGGCTCGCGTCGGCCGTCCAGACCGCGCCGGCCAGTCCGTACGTCGTGTCATTGCCGAGCTCGATGGCCTCGGCCTCGGTCGAGAACCGCTCGATCGTGAGGACCGGTCCGAAGACCTCCTCGCGGACGATCCGCATCTCCCGGTGGACGTCGGCGAAGACCGTCGGGCGGTAGAAGAAGCCGGCCTGGAGCTCGGGCTCGTCGGGCCGCCGGCCGCCGGCGACCAGCCGCGCGCCTTCAGCGATCGCGGAGGCGACGTAGTCCTCGACGCTTGGTCGCGGTGGGCGGCCGTGATGAGGGCGCCCGCCTCGGTCGCCTCGTCGGTGCCGTGGCCGAGCCGGATGCGGTCGGCGCGGCGGCCGACCTCCTCGACGAAGCGGTCGTAGATGCCGTCCTCGACGATCGCCCGGCAACCGGCCGAGCAGACCTGCCCGGAGTGCACGAAGGCCGCGGTCAGGGCGTTGTCGACGGCCGTCTCGAAGTCGGCGTCGGCGAACACGATGTTCGGGCTCTTGCCGCCGAGCTCGAGGGCGACCTTCTTGACGTTGACCGCCGCGCCACGCATCAGGGCCCGGCCCGCGTCGAGGCCGCCGGTCAGCGACACGAGGTCGACGTCCGGGCTGTCGGCGAGCGCCTGTCCGACGCGCGGGCCCGGACCGAGGATGAGGTTGACGACCCCGGCCGGCACGCCGGCCTCCTCGAGCAGGCGGGTCAGGTGGATGGCCGACAGCGGCGTCACCTGGGCCGGCTTCATGACCGCGGTGTTGCCCGCGGCGAGGGCCGGCGCGATCTTCCAGCTCATCTGCAGGAGCGGGTAGTTCCACGGCCCGATGAGCCCGCACACGCCGACCGGCTCGTAGACGATGCGACTGACCACGTCCGGGTTGCCGGCGTCGACCAGGCGGCCGGCCTCCTTGTCCGCGAGGTCCGCGTAGTAGCGAAAGACGCGCGCGACATCGGCCATGTCCCAGCGGCTCTCGCGCATCGCCTTGCCGGTGTTGAGGGTCTCCTCGAGGGCCATCGCCTCCTGATCACGATCGATCAGGCCGGCGACCGAATCGAGCAGCGCGGCGCGCTCGCCGGTCGGCGTCCGTGACCAGTCGGTGGTGTCGAAGGCCCGCCGGGCAGCGGCGATCGCGGCCCCGACCTGCTCGTCGGTCGCGACGTCCACCTCGGTGATCATCGTGCCGTCGGACGGGTTGATCACCGCGCTGCAGGTGCCGTCGCCGGACGCGATCCACTGGCCGTCGATGTACAGGCTGGGCACGATGACCTCGGGTGCTCGGTTGGCCGCCAGCTTCGACGGGCCACCGACGCCCGTCAAGGCGACGATGCGCGGGACGGGCCGATGCGTCAGTCGTCCGGCGGGCGGGTATCCTCTGGCCTCGCGGTGGTCGGGGTATCCGGTCGGAGGAGGACGGATCTCAGCATGAGCGCGTTTCCGGAACGGGCGAGCGTGGTCGTCATCGGCGCCGGCATCGTCGGCAACAGCCTCGCCTATCACCTCGCCCGGCTCGGCTGGCGCGACATCGTCCTGGTCGAGAAGGGCACGCTCCCGAACCCCGGCGGCTCCACGGGCCATGCCTCGAACTTCATCTTCACGACCGACCACTCGAAGGAGATGACGGCCCTGACGCTCGACAGCGTCAAGCAGTACGTCGAGCTGGGCGTCTTCACCCAGAGCGGCGGCATCGAGGTCGCCCGGACGCCCGAGCGGATGGAGGAGCTCAAGCGGCGTCTCGCCGCATCGAAGGCCTGGGGCATCGACTCGGAGCTGATCGACCCGGCCCGGGTGAAGGCACTGGTCCCCTACATCGAGACCTCGATCATCCTCGGCGGCTTCCACACGCCGGGCGTCGGGGTCGTCGACTCGCTGCGGGCGGGCACGATCATGCGCGAGCGCGCGACCGAGATGGGCGCGCTGACGATCGCGTCGGGCACCGAGGTGACGGGGATCGACGTCGTCGACGGCCACGTCCGCGGCGTCCGGACGGACCGCGGCGACCATCGCCGCGGACACGGTCCTCATCTGCCTGCGGCGTCTGGAGTCCGCGGATCGCGAGGATGGCCGGGGCGTCCATCCCGCTGACCCCGGCCATCCACCAGATGATCAGCGTCGGTCCGGTGCCGCTGTTCGCCGACACGGTCGGCGAGATCACGTACCCGATCGTGCGCGACATGGACACGAACATGTACGAGCGCCAGCACGGCGGCGACCTCGAGGTCGGCTCGTACGCCCACCGGCCGATCCTCATGGACCCCGACGACATCCCGTCCATCGCCGCCTCGGCGCTCTCGCCGACCGAGCTGCCGTTCACCCAGGAGGACTTCGAGCCGCAGCTGGAGCAGGCGCTCGAGCTCGTGCCGGACATCCTCGGCGACGAGCGCGTCGGGATCCGCCACTCGATCAACGGCCTGCTCTCGCTGACGCCCGACGGCATGCCGATCCTCGGCGAGACGCCCGAGGTCAAGGGCCTCTGGTCGGCGGCGGCGATCTGGATCAAGGAGGCGCCCGGCATCGCCCGGACCGTCGCCGAGTGGATGACCCACGGCACGCCCGAGATCGATCCGCACTCGTCCGACATCGCCCGGTTCTACGACCACCACCGGACCGCCGCGCACATCGAGGCGCGCAGCGCCGAGGGGTTCAACAAGACCTACGGCATCGTCCACCCGATGGAGCAGTGGGCGTCCAACCGCGACGTCCGGCTCAGCCCGATCAACGCCCGCCAGCGCGAGCTCGGCGCGGTGTTCTTCGAGGCGGCCGGCTGGGAGCGACCGTTCTGGTACGGCGCCAACGAGCGGCTCCTCGGCGAGTACGGCGACCGGGTCATGCCGCGCGCGGCCGAGTGGGAATCGCGCTGGTGGTCGCCGATCATCAACGCCGAGCACCTCGCGATGCGCGACCGCGTCGGGATGGTCGACCTCGCGGCGTTCGCGATCTTCGACGTCAGCGGGCCCGGGCGCGATGCGCCTACCTCCAGGGGCTCGTCGTCAACCAGGTCGACGTGCCGGTCGGACGGGTCGTGTACACGCCGCTCCTCAACGAGGCCGGCGGGATCGTGGCGGACCTCACGATCATGCGGCTCGGCCACGACCTGTTCCGGGTCGTGACCGGCGGCGGCATGGGCATGCGCGACAAGAAGTGGTTCGTCGACCACCTGCCGGCCGACGGATCGGCGCAGCTCCACGACGCGACGTCCGCGCTGGTACACGCTCGGCGTCTGGGGACCGCGGGCGCGCGACCTCGCTGGCGGCCGCCACCGCCGACGACGTGTCGAACGAGGGCTTCCCGTTCGGGACCTGCCGGGCCATCGACATCGGGGGCGTCCGGGCACTCGCCTCGCGGATCTCGTACGTCGGCGAGCTCGGCTGGGAGATCTACGCCCCGATGGAGCAGGGCCTCCGCCTGTGGGACACGCTCTGGGAGGCGGGCGCGCCACACGGCGTGGTCGCCGTCGGGATCGGCGTCTATGCCACGACCGGGCGGCTCGAGAAGGGCTACCGCGCCCACGGCAACGAGCTCGAGCTCGACTTCGACCTCGTCGAGGCCGGCATGGCGCGCCCGAAGGTCAAGGCGCCCGACTTCGTCGGCAAGGCCGCCTACCTCGAGCAGCGGGCGAAGCCGCCGGCCGCGATCCTGTGCACGCTCACGGTCGACGACCCGACCTCGTCGTCGGGCGTGGCTCGCTACATGCTCGGCAAGGAGCCGGTCGACGACGCCCGACGGCCAGCCGCTCGTCGACGCGAAGGGTCGCCGGTCGTACGTGACCAGTGCCGGGTCCGGGCCATCGGTCGGCAAGCACATCCTGCTCTCGTACCTGCCGCCCGAGGCGGCCGTGGCCGGGAACACGCTCGCGGTCGAGTACTTCGGCGAGCGCTATCCGGTGACGGTCGCGGTCGTCGGCAGCACGCCGCTGTTCGATCCCGACAACGAGCGGGTCCGCGGCTGAGGTCGCGACCGGCGTGAACATCCTGGTCTGCGTCAAGCGCGTCCCCGCCACCGGGGGGCGGATCGTCCTCACCGCGGACGAGCGCGACATCGACACGCGGTTCCTCGGGTTCGTGGTCAGCCCGCACGAGGAGTGCGCGGTCGAGGAGGCCGTGCGTCTGGTCGAGGCCCATGGCGGGACGTCGGCCGTGCTGACCCTCGGGCCGGACGCCGCCGCCGACCAGCTCCGTGACGCGATGGCGATCGGGATCGATCGCGCCGATCCTGCTCGAGACCGACGGGGGCGACTGGGACCCGATGGCCACGTCCACGGCGCTCGTCGAAGCGATCCGGGCGCAGGAGGCGGCCGGCGGCCCGTTCGACCTGATCCTGTTCGGCAACGAATCGGCCGACTCGGGCGGGTTCCAGGTGGGTATCCGCGTCGCCCACGAGCTGGATCGCCCGTGCGTGACCGGGGTCAAGGCCATCGAGGTCGGCGATGGGTCCGTCGCGGCCCGTCGGGAGGCACCCGGCGGCTGGGAGGTCTTCGAGGTCCCGCTCCCGGCGGTCGTCGCGGTCCGCGAGGGGATCAACCTGCCGCGCTACCCGTCGGTCCCGGGTCGCCTGCGGGCGAAGAAGAAGGAGATCGAACGGCTGACCCCCGAGCGACGGCCGGCGGAACTCGAAATGATCCGGCTGGTGCTTCCCGCCGAGCAGACGCGGACCGCCGAGATCCTCGGGACCGGCCCGGACGCGGCCGCGCGGGTGGTCGAGGTCATCCGAGGGATGGGCCTGCTGTGACCGCGATCCTCGCCTACGTCGAACACGGCGATGGCCATCCGGACCGGCTCAGCCTCGAGATGCTCACGCTTGCCCGTGGCCTCGCCGCGGCGACGGGCCTGCCGCTCCACGCGGCCCTGGCGGGGGAGGGAGCCGAGGCGGCGGCCAGGGAGCTCGGCGGTCACGGGGTCGCGACCGCGCACCTCATCACGCATCCGCGCCTCGATGACTACGCACCCGAGGCGCTCGCCGCGAGCGTCGCCCAGCTCGCGTCGACCCTGGCGCCTGCGGCCGTGGTCGGCCCCGGCAGCGAACGCGGAACCGAGATCCTCGCCCATCTCGGTGCGCTGACCGGCCAGCCGATGGCCGCCAACGTCATCGAGGTACAGCCGGGCGACCGGTGGCGCCTCACCCGGCAGCGCTGGGCCGGCAGCCTGCTCGAGGAGGCCTGGCTCGATGGCGCGCCGCACCTGTTGACCGTCGCGGCGCACGCCGTCCCCGCGGGGGAGCCGACCGCCGGCGCCGCCACGCCGGCGATCGTGCCGATGACCCCGACCCTCACGGACCGAGACCTGCGGGTCCGGGTCACCGGGCGGGTCGCGGCCGCCAGCGACAAGATCTCGCTCACCGATGCGAAGGTCGTGGTCGGCGGCGGGCGGGGCATCGGGAGCGCCGAAGGCTTCGCGATGCTCGAGGAGCTCGCCGGCCTGCTCGGCGGCGCTGTCGGCGGCTCGCGGGTGGTCACGAGTGCCGGTTGGCGGCCCCATGCCGACCAGATCGGCCAGACCGGCGTCCGGATCGCGCCCGAGCTGTACATCGCCTGCGGCATCAGCGGGGCGATCCAGCACATCGTCGGCTGCAAGGCCGCGAAGCGGATCCTCGCCATCAACACCGACCCGGAGGCGCCGATCCTGAGCCACGCGTCCTACGCGGTCATCGGCGACCTGCACGCGATCGTGCCGGCGATCAGCGCGGAGATCCGCCGGACGCGGTAACGGAAGTCCGGCTTCGGTTTCTCGCCAAGATGTGAGAAGGTGAGCGAAACGGCCCCCATCCCGGGTGGCCGACCGCTCAGGAGAGCCAGTGCGAAAACGCAAGGTGACGTATCCCGTGGCCAAGACGGCCACCCGTTCCGCCCCGCCGGCCGGTGCCGGCGCCGAACCTCGCTTCGACCGCCCGACGGTCGCCACCATCGACCTCGATGCCGCAGCCGGCCGGCCGGGGATGACCGTCGGCTTGCGCGTCCGCATCGCCGGGACCGGCCTGTACAGCGGTGAAGCCGCCGTCATCGAGCGGCTCTCAGGCGGCGTCGTCCCGGCCGCGCATGTCCGCACCGAGAGCGGCAAGACCCGCCAGGTCCGGACCATCGACCTCGTGCCACTCGACTCGGAGCCGAAACCGGAGCCGAAGGCCGAGCCCACGTCGGAGCCCCAGCCGGAAGCCCAGACGGGCTGACCGCCTCGGCGGCCACGATGCCGCCCTGCCACGAACGAACGGAGGCCCGGCGCAAGCCGGGCCTCATCCGTTGTCGGGTTCGGCGGCCACGGACGCCGGGGGAGTCGCCCGTGGCCGCGGAGGAGGCGCTAGGCGGTGGCCTTGACGATCCAGCCCGGTTCCGGCTCGCCGAACTTCGAGAGGAGATAGTCGCGTGACGCCTCGACGCCCTTGCGCGGGCTGTCGAGCGAGGCCTTGAGCCGGAAGTCCTCCTTGAGCGTCTCGCCGGCCACGATGACCGTCTTGACGTTCGAGACGTCCGCCGCGCAGACCACCGCCCCCACCGGGTCGATGATCGGCGCGACGTTCACGGCCGACCCGTCGATGATCACGATGTCGGCTTGCTTGCCCGGCGTCAGCGAGCCGGTCCGGTCCGCGATGCCGGCCACCTGGGCCCCGCCGATGGTCGCCCACGAGAGGACCTGGCGCGAGGTGATCAGGCCCGGCGACGCCGTCAGTCCGTCGAGGTCCGCGTCCCAGGACTCCTGGTGCTTGCGACCACGCTCTGAGCCGAAGATCGAACGCATCTGGGTGAACTGGTCAGACGGAGCCGTCGTCGCGACATCGGACGAGAGGCCGATCGGGAGGTTGTGCGCGAGCGCCGTCACCGCCGGTGCCCAGCCGTGGCCCATCTGGACCTCGATCTGCGGGGCGAACGAGACGTTCCCGCCCGAATCGCTCGCGAGCTTCCACTCCTCCTCGGTGAAGTGCGAGGCGTGGACGTAGGTCGTGTTCGGGGAGGAGCAGATCCATGTCCCGGAGGGCCGTGATCTGCATCTTCGTGTAGCCGAACCGGTCCATCGCCACGTGCACGGTGATGTTGAGGCCCAGTTCCTTGGCGAGCTCCCAGTCGTGGCGGACGACCTCGGGCTTGCAGAAGTTGGGACCACGGGTCGCGAGCGCCATCGTGATCCGACCGTCGTCGGAGTTGAAGTACTGCTTCCGGATCCGTCGTGCATCCGGCCCGTCCGAGGTCAGGACGCTGCCGGTGTAGTCCGGCCCGAACCACCAGTCGACGAGCGACGTGTTGCCGAACCCGTAGGCGAACACGGAGCGGATGCTCGAATCCTGGAGGCCGCGGATGGCTTCGTCCGCGTGGGCGGGCGTGTTCATGATGTGCGACCAGTCGACGAGCGTCGTGATGCCCGCGTTGATGCACTCGAGCGAGCCCCACAGGTTGGCGGCGTACACGTCGTCGGGCCGGTAGTGCGGCGCGAACTTGTCGAGGATGGAGCTGAAGTACGTGATCAACGCGAAGTCGGGCGCGCAGGTCCGGATCGACGTCTCCCATGTGTGCCGGTGGGTGTCGATGAAGCCCGGGATCACGATGTCGCGGCTCGCGTCGATCGTGCGCGCGCCGTCGGCTGACAGGTTCCGCCCGACGGCCGCGATCTTGTCGTCCTCGACGAGGACGTCGGCGCCGGCCATCTCGCCGAGCGCAGGGTCCTGCGTCAGCACGATCCCGCCTTTGATGAGCACTCGGTCGGTCATCGATCGTTCCCTCGTTCGATGTGGTGGATGGGTGGTCGCTGCGTCCAACGCTGTCCGGGTCGTCTCCTCCTCATGGCCGATCGGTCATCGCCGGCCCTCCTCACGCAGGTGACTCGCGACGGTCGAGAAATCGGCGTCGTCGCCCAGTGACCGCTCAGCGGCCCGGATCAGTTCGAGGTTCGTCGCGGCCTGGGGCAGTGCGAGGCCGGTGGCGCCCGCCTGGCTGGCGATCAGCCCCAGGTCCTTCTCCGCCAGCCGCAGCGAGAAGGCGACGGGCGTCGTCTCCGGCTGCACGAACGCGTCCCGCTTGTAGGCCACGAACGGGGCGCCGACCGCGCTCGCGGCGATGACCTCGTACGCGAGGCTGCGCTCGATGCCGCTGCGCTCGGCGAGGACGAGGCCCTCCGCGACGGCGCCGTTGAGCCCGAAGATGACGGTGTTGACCGCGAGCTTCATCGCGGCGCCGGAGCCAAGGGCCCCGACGTGGACGATCCGGCGGGCCAGCAGCTCGAACACCGGCCGGGCGCGTTCGAGGTCGGCCGTCTCCCCGCCGACCATGATCGTCAGCTCGCCCGAGCGGGTGGTCGTGACGCTGCCCGAGACCGGCGCATCGAGGATGCCCGCGCCACGGGCGCGGACGGCGGCGGCGAGCGCCTGGATCGTCCCGGGCAGGACCGTGCTCATGTCGACGGCCACCGCGCCGGCACGGAGCCCGGCGACCACGCCGTCGGGGCCGCCGTACAGCGCGCGCGACGGCCGCGTCGTCGGCGACCATCGAGATCACGACGTCCGACTCGCTCGCCGCCTGGGCTGGCGTCGCGGCCGTGCCGGCACCGATCCGCTCGGCGAGTTCGCGCGCTCGCTCCGGCGTCCGGTTGTAGAGCGTGACCGTGACGCCGGATCCGCACAGTCGCTCGGCCATCGCCGAGCCCATCCGCCCGGTCCCGAGCAGCGCCACCCGCAGGTCCGCCGTGTCGCGGGTCGCCGGGGCGCCGGTCTCAGGCAGCGTCATCCAGTCGCCTCTTGATGGTCTCGACGATGCGATCGACCGACGGGATCGCCAGGTCCTCCAGCACCGCGGCCGACGGCAGCGGGATGTGCGGCGTCGTGATCCGGACGATCGGCGCGTCCAGGCTGTAGAAGCCCTCGTCCGCCACGATCGAGGCGATCTCGGCGCCCCAGCCGCACAGCCGCGGGTTCTCCTCGACCGTGAAGAGCCGGCTGGTCTTCTTGACCGAGGCGAGGATCGTCGCGGTGTCGAGCGGGACCAGCGAGCGGAGGTCGATGACCTCGGCCGACACGCCGTGTTCCGCCTGGAGCCGCTCGGCAGCTTCGAGCGCCTTGGGCACCATCGCCGCGAGCGTGACGATCGTGGCGTCCGAGCCGGCGCGTCGCACCGCCGCCGTGCCCAGCGTGTCGACGTGCTCGCCGTCAGGAACCTCGCCCTTCACGGCGAACAGCGCCTTGTGCTCGCAGAAGATGACGGGGTCGGGGTCGCGGATCGCGGCGGCCATCAGCCCGACGACGTCGGCCGGCGTCGATGGCGCGACGACCTTCAATCCGGGGATGGCCATCGCCCAGTTCTCGACGCTCTGCGAGTGCTGCGCTCCGAAGCGGAGGCCGGCGCCATTCGCGGTCCGGATGACCAGCGGCAACGACACCTGGCCGTCGGTCATGTAGCGGGTCTTGGCGATCTGGTTGACGACCATGTCCCAGGTCACCGCGAAGAAGTCCGAGAACATCAGCTCGGCGACCGGCCGAAGCCCGGTCATGGCGGCGCCCATGGCGGCCCCGATGATCGCCTGCTCGCTGATCGGCGTGTCGCGGACGCGCTCGGGACCGAACCGGTCGAACAGCCCCTCGGTCAGCTTGAACACGCCCCCGGCGGCCCCGACGTCCTCGCCGATCAGGACGACCGAGGGATCGCGCTCCATCTCCTGGGCGATCCCTGCGGCGATGGCTCCGCGATACGTCAATTCCGCCACGACGACCCTCCGTCCGTCCAGACCTGGGTCTCGAGCACGGCGGCGTCGGGCTCCGGCGCGGCCCGGGCGATCGCCTCGGCCGCCGCCACGGCCTCGCGTGTCTCCTCGTCGATCGCGTCGAGGGTCGCGGCCTCCACGCCGAGTTCGAGCAGGCGCGCCCGGTAGCTGGGCAGCGGATCGCGCGCCTTCCAGGCGGCGACCTCGTCGTCGGGCCGGTACTTGCCGGGGTCGGCCCGGGAGTGCCCGCCGTGGCGATACGTGAGCGCCTCGATGAGCGACGGCCCGTCCCCGGCGCGGGCCCGGTCGATGGCCCGGCGGGCCTCCGCGTGCACCGCATCGACGTCGTTGCCGTCGACCACGATCGCCTCGAGGCCGTAGGCACTCGCCCGGTCCGCAGCGGGCCGCGGCACGGCGGTCACGTCGGCGATCGGGGTGTACTCCATGTACTGGTTGTTCTCGCAGACGAACACGACCGGGGCCTTCCAGACCGCGGCCATGTTGAGCGCCTCGTGGAACGCCCCGATGTTCGTCGTGCCGTCGCCGAAGAAGCACACCGCGACCTGCCCCGAGCCGCGGTATTGGGCGGACCAGGCGGCCCCGAGGGCGATCGGCAGGTGGGCGCCGACGATCGCGTACGAGCCCATCGCGTGATGCGCGACGCTCGTCAGGTGCATCGAGCCGCCCTTGCCACCGAGCAGGCCGGTCGCCCGCCCGAACAGCTCGGCGAAGATGGGGGCCATCGGCACCCCGCGGGCGAGCGTGTGGTTGTGGCCTCGGTAGGTGCAGAACGTGTAATCGTCCTCGCGCATCGCCGCCGCCACGCCCGCGGCCACCGCCTCCTGCCCGACGCCGAGATGCGTCGTGCCGCGGACCAGGCCTTCGAAGAACAGCTCCTGGGCGCGGACCTCGAACAGGCGGCACTCCTGCATCGTCCGGTACATCCGGAGCCGGGTGTCGCGATCGATGTCCGTGGTCGTCGTCGCCATTGGCCCCGTCCCTAGTACGCGTTCGCGACGAACAACTCGTCGGCCGGGAACCTGGTGATGACCTGCGGTCCGGTCGCGGTGATGACGACCTCCTCCTCGATGCGCGCCGCGGAGACGCCGTCCTTGGCGGGGCAGTACGTCTCGAGCGCGATGACCATGCCCTCCTTGAGCTCGACCGGATGCTCGAGCGAGTTCAGGCGGCTGATGATCGGGCGCTCGTGGAGGAACAGGCCGACGCTGTGGCCGAACTGGAGGCCGAAGCACTCCATCTCGTTGTCGAACCCGAACTCCTGCGCCTTCGGCCACACCTTGGCGACCTGGTCGGTGGTGACGCCGGGACGCATCAGCTCGATCGACTTGTCGATCCACTCGCGCGCCCGCTTGTAGGCATCGCGCTGGGCGTCGTTGGCCTTGCCGACCACGAACGTCCGGTAGTAGCAGGTCTTGTAGCCGACGAACGTCTGGATGATGTCGAAGAACGCCTGGTCGCCGGGCCGGATGATCCGGTCGCTGAAGACGTGCGGGTGCGGGCTGCACCGTTCGCCCGAGACGGCGTTGATGTTGTCGACGTGCTCCGAGCCGAGATCGAACAGGAACTTCGTGACGTTGGCGACGAGCTCGCTCTCGCGGATGCCCGGCTTGAGCTGCTCCGAGATCAGCTGGTACGCCCCGTCGACCATGGCGCAGGCCGTGTTCAGCAGGATGATCTCGTCGACCGACTTGACCTCGCGGGCGTCGAGCATGACCTGCTGGGCGTCGCGGACGGTCGATGCCCTCATCGGCGAGGGCGGCCAGCATCGGCGGCTCGACGATGTCGACGCCGAGCGGCATGTCCGCCACGCCTTCGGCCTTGAGGATCTCGCAGATCTCGCGCGCCGCGGCCCGGAACAGGCCGGCATCCGGCGCGACCGCCCCGCGCAACCCGACCATCCCGGCGTGGATGTTCTCCTGGCGCCAGCCACGGGCAATTGAGGCGATGGTGCTTCGCCGCCGACCCGAAGTCCCAGATGTGCGGCGTCGCCGCCGCGGGTCAGCAGCGCGTAGCGGGTCATCTTGTCGCGGGCCCACTCCCCGATGTGGGTGCTCGTGACGTACCGGATGTTGTTGAAGTCGAAGAGCAGGATCGCCCCGACCTCCGACGCGTCGAGCGCGCGTCGCGGGCGCGCTGACGACCGGTAGGCCCGCAGCCGATCGGCGTTCCACCGCTCCTCCCAGTCGACGTTCATCGAGCCCGGCGAAGCGAAGGATGTCGTCATCGCATTACCCCAGTGCTGGTCGCGAACGCGGACCGTCGGGCCCACGGTTGCGAGAACGGTGTGTTCATCCATGCTACACAGCGGTCAGGCAGGTGCAAGCGGTAGCGGCGGCCCTCGCCCCGTGGCCAGGTCCCGGTCGCGGCCGAACCTCGCGACCGTGGGGCGCTCGGGCGCACGTGCGTGTTCCGGAACCAGATCCGAGTGGTGTCGGGGTCGATGGTACGGCCGGCGTGCGACCGGCGTCACCCGTTTCGCGACGTCCGCCATCCACACTGCAACATGGCTGCAATCTCACTTGACACCAGTTCATCGTCTCTGCACACTCGCGCCAAGGCCGCGACGGCTCACGGAGGAGGAGTGCACATGCGCGCACGACACGACCGACGGCTCGTCCAGAAGCGCCTGGTCGCGCTGTTCGGGGTCAGCCTGATCCTGGCCGCCTGCAGCAGCGGCGGTGCCGCCTCGTCGGCGCCCGCCGCGAGCCAGGCCGCGCCGTCGCCGGCAGCCAGCGCCGCGGCCCCGTCGGCCGCCCCGAGCGAACCGGAGAAGACCCTCGAGATCGCGTACCTCTCGTTCGCGGTCGCCAACAGCTACGACGCGCCGATGCTCGCCGCCGCCCAGGCCGCCGCGGCCGCCGGGAACGCCAAGCTGACCGTGTTCGACGCGAACCTCGACCCGGCCACCCAGACCAAGCAGCTCCAGGACGCGATCGCGTCGGGCAAGTACGACGCGATCATCACCCAGCCGCTGTTCGGCGCCGGCCTGGTCGAGGACGTCAAGAAGGCGATCGCCGCCGGGATCGCGGTCGGCAACATCGACCAGATCCTCGGCGCCGACATGACGACCGCCGAGTCCCAGGTCGAGGGCCTGATGCGCCAACGTCGCCTTCGTCCCGAGCGAGCTCGGGCGCAAGATCGGCGAGCTGGTCGTGGCGGCCTGCGCCGATCTCGCGGCGAACCCGTGCAACGTCGGCTACATCTGGTCGGTCAAGGCCGCCGCGCTCGACATCGACGCTCGAAGAAGGCGTTCGACGAGGCGATCGCGAGCCATCCCGAGATCAAGGTCGTCGCCGACAGCGGTGAGTCTTCTACACGACGGCCCTCGGCCTGAAGGCCTCGCAGGACATGCTCGCCGGCGCACCCGGACCTGTCGGTCATCGTCGGCGCCGACCAGGCCATCACCGGCGCGGTCCAGGCCGTCAGACGCGACATCAAGGACAAGGTCCGGCTCGTCGGCTACGGCGGCGGCGCGATCGCGCTTCCAGGGCATCGCAGGCGGGCGAGCGCTTCGGGACGGTCATGCAGATGCCCGCGACCGAGGGCCGCCTCGGCACCGAGCAGCTCATCGAGGCCATCCGGACCGGGACCGCCGGCGCCGGGCATCGACCCGCTCGCGTCCTGCCCGACGGCGGCGTCGTGACCAAGGCCAACGTCGACACGTTCCTGCCGCTCGCGGAGTGGCCGGGCTGAGTCCGCACCGCGGACGACCGGGCGATGACGCCATGGACGCATGACGGCCGATGCCGCCGCACCTCGAGGTCCGCGGGCATCGGCAAGTCGTTCGGCGGCGACCCGTGCCCTCGACGACGTCTCGGTCGACGATCGCGGGCCGGCTCCGTCCACGCGTTCGTCGGCGAGAACGGCGCCGGCAAGTCCACCCTCGGCAAGATCATCGCGGGCGTCTTCCCGCCGGACCAGGGCGACCTCGTCCTGCGCGGCGACGCCGGTCGTCGTTCGCGTCGCCGCGCGAGGCGCTCGAGCGCGGGATCGCCCTCGTCGCCCAGGAGGTCGCGCTCGTCCCGCGGCTGACCGTCGCCGAGAACGTCTTCCTCGGCGCCGAGCCGCGGCGCGCCGGGTTCATCGATCGCGCGGTCGCTCGCGCGAGCGCTTCGATCGGCTCGTCGACGGACGCCGGCTTCGACCTCCACGCCGAGACGCGTCGTCGGCGGCCTGCCGCTCGCCGCAGCAGCAGCAGGTCGAGATCCTGCGCGCGCTCGCCCGCGAGGCCGACCTCATCGTCCTCGACGAGCCGACGGCGAGCCTCTCGGCGACGGAGGTCGAGCGGCTCCACGAGATCGTGCGCGGCCTGCGCGCGCGGCGGCCGCACGGTCATCCTCGTCTCGCACTTCCTGCGCGAGGTCCTCGACCTCGCCGACACCTCACCGTCCTGCGCGACGGCCGCGTCGTCCGGACCGGCCCGACGGCCGACGAGACCGAGGACAGCCTCGTCGCCGGGATGCTCGGCCGGTCGGTCGGCCGGGCCTACCCGGCCGAAGCAGCTGCCGCCCGCCGGACGCGCCGGTCGCCCTGTCGATCGATGGCCTGTCCGCGCCGGGCGTCGCAGGCGCTCGCTCGACGCTCCGGGCCGGCGAGATCGTCGGGCTGGCCGGGCTCGTCGGGCGCCGGACGGTCGGAGCTGGCGCGGGCGATCTTCGGCGCGAGCCCGCACGACCGCCGGCGAGCGTCCACGTGGCGGACGCGCGCGCTCCCGGGCACGCCGGCCGCGTCGCATCGAGGCCGGCGTCGCGATGATCCCGGAGTCGCGCAAGGACGACGGCCTGATCCTGCGGCGCCCGGTCCGCGAGAACGTCAGCCTGCCGAGCCTGCGCGCGCTTCGAGCGGCTCGGGTTCGTGCGGCGCGGCGCGGAGCGGCGCGCGGGTCCGCGATGCGCTCGGCGCGGGTCGGCACGGATCGCCCTCGATCGAGCGCCCGCCGGCGCGCTGTCCGGCGGCAACCAGCAGAAGCTGCTGTTCGCGCGGGCGCTCCTCATCGAGCCCGCGCGTCCTGATCGCCGACGAGCCGACGCGCGGCGTCGACGTCGGGGCGAAGCGCGACATCTACGAGCTGCTCGTCCGAGCTCGCGGCCGACGGCGATGGCGATCCTGCTCATCTCGAACGAGGTCGAGGAGATCCTGGGCCTCGCCCATCGCGTGCTCGTCATGCGCGCGGGCCGACTCGTCGCCGAGCTGGCGGGTGCCGGAGATGACCGAGGAGGCGATCCTGGCCGCCGCGTTCGGCACGACCGGCACGACCGCCGCATGAGCGCGAACACAGTCGAGACCGAGCAGCCGCCGGACGCCGCTGTCGCAGCGCGCGGGCCGCCTCGTCGGCAGGGCCGGGATCCTCATCCCGTTCCTGATCGCGTTCGTCGTGCTGAGCGTCATCAGCCCGCCGTTCCTGCGCTTCCAGAACCTCACCAACATCCTCGACCAGCAGGCCGGGATCATCATCGTGGCCTGCGCCGGGCACGCTCGTCCTCATCGCCGGCGGGATCGACCTCTCGATCGGGGCGATCTACGGGCTCGCCGGCGCGATCGGCGCTGCACGACGGCGTCGTCGGTGTCGGCCGCCGGCCGGCGTCGCTCGCCGGCCTCGCGGTCGGCCTCGCCGTCGGGCTCGCGAACGGCGTCATCGTCACGCGGTTCCGGATCAACCCGCTCATCGGGACGCTGGCGATGTCGTTCGTCGTCAGCGGCATCGCGGCGATCGTGACCAAGGGCAACCTCGTCGTCGCCCTCGACCACCCGGACTTCCAGGCGTTCGCGGCGACGCGACATCGTCGGGCATCACGAGCGCCGCCTGGATGATGATCGCGATCGCGATCGCTCGCGACGATCCTGCTCAGCCGGACGACGTTCGGGCGCTACGTCTACGCGACCGGCGGCAACGCCGAGGCGGCGCGGCTCGGCGGCGTCCGGGTCAACGCGGTCCGGGTCGCGACGTTCGCCCTGAGCGGCACGGCCGCGGCGCTGGCCGGGACGCTCGACGCGTCGCGCGTCCTGAGCGCCCAGGCCAGCGGCGGCCAGTTCCTGACCTTCACGGTCCTGACCGGCATCATCGTCGGCGGCACGAGCATCCTCGGCGGCGAGGGGACCGATCGGCCGGACCGTCGTCGGCTGCCTGTTCGTCGCCCTCATCGCCAACGGCTTCAACCTGCTCGGCCTCGATCCGTTCTACCAGCAGGTCACGCTCGGCGTCATCCTCCTGCTGGCGGTCGGCCTCGACGCCTGGTCGCGCCGGATCGAGTCTCGGGCTAGTCTCCAGCCACGCCGGCGCGACCGGCGTCATCCGACGCGATCCATCACGCTAGCGAGCCGTCTGCATGCACTACGTCGGACACATCGACTGGTCCTTCGCGGACACCCCGGCGCCCGCCTCGGCGACCGCCTCAGGGCTTGGTCGCGCTGCGCATCGTCGGGCCCGGACCAGGGTGCGGTCCACACCGACCTGCCGCCGGCGCGCTCGAGCCGGGCGGCTGGCTGGCCCCGCACGTCCACTCGTTCGAGGAGGCGCTGTACGTCCTGCGAGGGCGAGCTCCTCGTCCAGATCGACGGCCGGGTCCACCGCCTGGTGCAAGGGCGACTACGCCCTGATTCCAGATCGGCATGCGGCACGGCCTGGGCAACAGCGGCGACCGACCAGGCACGCTGGCTGTCGCTCAACAGCCGCTGCAGACGCGATCCGGACACCGCGTGGCCGCGACACGTTCTTCGAGCCGGCCCAGGATCTCGCCGCCATGGACGCCGCCGCGACCCGGCCGCCCTTCGGCGACCCGACGCTGCGCTTCGTCGGGCACTACGACGGCACGCCGCCGCAGCTCGAGGCGCTGCGGGTCGCGGACGACCCGCGCCGGCGGGCGCCGGTCGGCATGGACATCGCGCTGCTCGTCTACAGCGGGATCTCCGTGAAGATGCTGGTCGATCGCACGTTCGGCGCCGACCATGGTGACGATGTTCACCGTCGACTACGAGATCGGCGGCGCCGCCCAGGCGCACGACCACCCGTTCGAGGAGGCCTACGTCTTCCTGGCGGGCGAGGTCGAGGCGAGCTCGACGGCGAGCGCTACACGCTGCACCCGGGCGACGTCGTCTTCGCCGGCGTCGGGTCGCGTCCACGGGTTCTGGAACGAGGGCACCGAGCGCGTGCGCTGGATCGAGACGCAGGCGCCCCAGCCGCCGGTTCGGCACGCCTATCGCTGGGCCCCGAGCTGGGAGCGATATCGAGCAGCGCGCACAGGATGGGAGGTCACCAGATGGCTGACACAGGATCGGTCGTCGTCGTCGGCGGGACGCGGGCGATCGGACAGGAGATCGCCCGCCACTACGCGGGCCGCGGCGCGACCGTCGTGCTGACCGGCCAGGACCCGGACAACGTCGCGGCCGCCGTGGCGGATGCTCGGCGGGCGACGACGACGGGCGCGACCTTCGACCTCGCCGAGCCGACGTCGATCGCCGACGGCGCTCGCGGGCGTCGGTCCGGTCCGGCGGCTGGTGCTCGCCGCCATCGACCGCGACCAGAACACCGTCGCCGACTACGACATCGTCAGGGCGATCCGGCTCGTGACGCTCAAGCTCGTCGGCTACACGGAGGTCGTGCACACGCTCCGACCGCGCCTGACCGACGACGCCTCGATCGTGCTGTTCGGCGGGATGGCCAAGGAGCGGCCGTACCCGGGCTCCACGACGGTCACGACCGTCAACGGCGGCGTCGTCGGGCTGACGCGCACGCTCGTCGAGGAGCTCAAGCCGCTGCGGGTCAACTCGATCCACCCGGGCGTCGTCGGCGACAGCCCGTACTGGGCCGAGAAGCCGGCCGCGGTCGCGAAGTACACGGCGCGAGACGCCGATCGGGCGCCTCGCGACGATGGCCGAGATCGTCGACGCGACGGTCTTCCTGCTCGAGAACACCGCCGTGAACGGCGTCGACCTCATCGTGGACGGGGGCTGGCATTGTCGGTGAACGTGCCCCTGATCCTCGAGCCGCGGCGCGACCATAATCTCGACACGCAGGAGCCCGGCGGATGGTGACGTCGGGCGAGACTCGACGAGCGAAGGAGCGCGTGGGCACGCCCCAACGGAACGGCCGACCCGACTACCCGGAGATGGGCGAGCGCCTGCGCGAGGCGCGCCGCGGCCGGAACCTCAGCCTGCGCGTCCTCGCCGACCGGCTGGGCGTCTCGCCGAGCCTGATCTCGCAGATCGAGACGGGCCGCGCGAACCCGTCGGTCAGCACGCTCTACGCGATCGCGGCCGAGCTGGACGTCTCGCTCGACGAGCTGCTGTTCAACGACCGGCGGCTGCCCGAACCGTCCTCGAGCGTCCCCGCCCCGGCTGGCGCGACAGGGACCGGCACGATGACCGCGGCCCCGCCCGTCCAGCGTGCGGCCACCCGCCATCGGATCCGGCTCGCCTCGGGCGTCCTGTGGGAGCGCCTGACGACCCTGTCCGAGCCGGGCGTCGAGTTCCTCCACGTGACATACGAGGTCGGCGGTGCATCGAGCCCGCCGGACGCGTTCCAGCGCCACCCCGGGCACGAGTGGGGCTACGTCCTGAGCGGGCGGCTCCAGGTCCGGATCGGCTTCGATGAGTACATCCTCGAACCGGGCGACGCGATCTCGATCAACTCGGCGGTCCCGCACCGCCTCGCGACGATCGGCGACGAGCCAGTCGAGGCTATCTGGTTCGTGCTCGGCCGGACCCAGTTCGACGCCCAGACACTGATCGACGAGCACCGACCCGGATCGGACTGAGGGCGGTCAGCGGCGCTGGCTTCTCAGAGTGCGGCGAGCCACGGGTCGTGCAGGCTGGCCTACATCGGCCGTCCGGCGAGCGCAGCGGTGACCGCCCGGTCGACGCTGGCCGCCGGCACGTCGTCGCGAATCGTGATCCCGTTCGTCCCCACGAGCACCCAACGGGTCCTGTCCCCCTTGCGTTTCTTGTCTGACTCGATGTAGGCAAGGACGTCGGCGACCGGGACGTCGACGGCGTCTTGTCCCAGTCGGAGCCCGGTCAGCAGGCGCTCCGCACGGCGGGCGACGGACTCCGGCGTGACACCCGACGACACGCCGATCCTGAGCGCAGCGCGCAGTCCATACGCGACGGCCTCGCCGTGGCGAAGGGCGTATCCGGTCGCGGCCTCCAACGCATGGCTGACGGTATGACCAAGGTTGAGCGCGACCCTCACGCCTTCGGTGTCGCGTTCATCGTCGATGACAAGGCGGCGCTTCGCGAGCGCACAACGCTCGACGAGCTCGAGCAGCTCCCACGCTCGGGGCCACGGCCGTTCCTCGTCGCTCTGCACGCCGCCCTCGAGGAGCGCGAGGAGTGCGTCGTCACCGATCAGCGCGTATTTCACGGCCTCCGCCAACGCCGCACGCCTGTCGAGGACCGCCTCATCCTGAACGAGGTCGATGTCGAGGATGGTGGCGGTCGGTTGGTGGATGGCGCCCAACAGGTTGCGACCAAGCCCCGGCAGGTCGATTCCCCCCTTCCCGCCGATCGACGTGTCGATCATCCCGAGCGTCGTGACCGGGACCGTCACGAGGGGCACCCCCCGCAGGTAGACCGCGGCAGCGAAGGTCGCTGCCTCGAGCAGGACGTCGTCGCCGACGGCAACCATGGGATCCTGGCGCTCGAACCGACCGTCGGCCAGCGTCCGGAGCAGCCGTTCCTGGTGATCGATCAGCTTCGAGCGCTCGCCGTCAGGGAGCTCGATGACGTCGACAGCGGCACCGGTTTCGGCGGCCAGATGCCGCGCGGTCTCATCGGCCTTGCGCCGACTCGCGGGTGACGTGACCACCGCGCATCGGCGGCTGGACAGCCGTCGCATGACGTGGCGGAGACTGGCGCCGAGCGTTCCTTCGCCCAGCTCCATGTATCCGCCATGGATCTCGGCTCGCAACACGAGCGTTCCCGGATCGGCCGGCTCGGCCAGGATCGGCTCGATGGCGGAGATGGTCGCGGTGATCGATCCCGAGCCGTCCACCGGCGTTCCCGCGAAGTAGTACGGCGTGTAGGCGCTCAGGTGGTCCGTGATGTACCGTGCGAAGGTCACCCTCGATCGCCAGATCGTCCCGTCGAACCGCCCTCAGACGTTCGAGCAACCGGTCGGCGGGGACATCGAGCCAGATGACATGGCGTCCGCGGTAGAGCCGGGCGCGCAGACCGGGGTCGGCGACGACGCGGTCCGCCGCGATGACCCTCCTGAGACTGGGTCCCGCGTCTGGCTCGGGCGCCCGACGCAGGCCGGACATCGCATCGACGCGGCGGGCCGGCTCACCGGTCAGGTCGATGAAGGAGGCCCCATGGCGCTCGGCGAGCGCTCTGCCCACGGTTCGGCCACCACTTCCTGGTGCTCCGACAAGGACGGCTTCCATCGCGTGAACTATGCAGCCAGTGACCGTCGCGCGTGGCGTTCCGCCACGTTGATCGGGATCGGCTCCTCGTCAGCGGTGCCCGGGCACTGTCGCCCTCAGGACGACGGCAGGTCGGCCTGCGGGGTGTAGATCCAGGCCAGGCGAAGGGGCTCCTTGCCCGTGTTCTGATGCTGGTGGAATGTTCCCCTCGGGATCCACATCCACTCTCCCGTCTCGAACGCGCGTTCCTCGCCCTCCGAGACCAGGGTCCCGCTACCCGCGAGGACGATATTGATCTCTTCCGATTCGTCGTGGATGTGCATGGAGCTCGATTCCCCGGGCTCGAAGATGGTGACGCCACCCATGAATTCCTCCGACCCGATGGACGGTGAAATGAGTCGGGAGACCTTGCGCCGCTTGCCCGGCGTGTCGAGCCCGATCCAGATCGGCTCACCATCCTCGAACGGCGAAAGCAGCTTCACCTTCATCCAGCATCCTCCTTCTGTCGATGTCCGGTCCGTCGTACGCACCCTCGTCGGGTCGATCGTTCGCATGGGTCGCTCGCGCGTCGTCTCCTCGACGATGTGAGCGGCCAATCCCGTGCTCCGCGAGGTCGCGAAGGCGAAGTCGCCGAACGCGGGGGCAAGTCCGAGGCTCGTCAGGACGGCTGCTATTCCGCCGTCGATGTTCACCGGCGAGCTCCGTCCGGAGTGCTCGGCGACGACGTCGGCGATCGCTCGCTCAGCGGCCGCCACCCGGGTCCCGCCGACAGAGGCGGCGATGTCGAGGAGTCGCTCCGCCCGACGATCACGCTCGTGCCATCGGTGACCGACGCCGGGGATGCGCCGCCCAGCCGCACGCTCGCGATCGAAGATCCTCGTCGCCCAATCCCCGGATCCTCGTCCGACCCGAGGTCCGACAGAAGCTCCATCGCGACCGTCACGACCGCGCCGTGGAGGCTGCCGAACGCGAGGATCCCGGCCGCGAGAGCCGGCATCCGTCCCGCCTGGGTCGTTGCGACCGTACGAGCCGCGAGCGCAGAGGGCGCGAGGGCCCCATGGTCAACGGCCGCGACAAGGCAGGCGTCGAGGGCGGCTCGTTCCGGGGGTGTGCCCTCTCGGCCGGTCCAGAGGCGAAAGACGACATCGGCGAACGTCAGCGTGCCGATCGCTTCATCGAGCGGCAGCCCGCGCACGAACACGCGATCCTCGGTCGTGGCGGTGATCGCGGTGCTCCATGGTTCGGCGTTCGCCGACTCCGCCGCCTGGCCCTCGTGAACGGATCTCACGCCTGGTTCCCAAGGACCGCGAAGTGCTCTTCAGTCAACTCCCGCAGCGTGGATCGAGGGTCCTCACGTCCGACTCCCGAGTGCTTCACGCCGCCGTAGACGAACGCATCGAGCCGGTAGTTCGACGAGCGATTGACGATCACCGAGCCGCTGTCCAGGACCGTGATCGAACGGAGCGCCCGATCCAGGGACCGCGTGAACACACCGAACTGCAGCCCGAACGGCGTCGCATTGGCCAGGCGGATGGCGTCATCGTCGCCCGTGTGCTCGACGATCGCCGCGACCGGTCCGAAGATCTCATCGTCGACGACCTGCATCCCCGGGGAGGCGCGAGTCACCAGGGTCGGCGAGAGTGTGGCGCCCGAGCGCGTCCCACCAGTCGCGAGGACGGCCCCGCCGGCCACGGCCGCATCGACCCACTCGCAGACCCGGGCCGACTCGCCATCGGACACCATCGAGCCGATGTCCGTCTCCTCGTCGAAGGGGTCGCCCACCTTCAGTCCTGCGATCCGGGGGAGCATCAGCTCAGCGAGCTCAGATGCGAGGGAAGCGGGAGCGATGATGCGTTGGACGGAGTTGCAGCTCTGACCGCTATTCGAGTACGCGCCTCGAACGCATTCGGTCGCGACAAGGTCGAGGTCGGCGTCGTCAAAGATCACGTTCGCGCTATTGCCGCCGAGTTCCATCACGATCCGCTTGAGGGGTGCTGCGCGCCAGATCTCCTGGGCTGCCCGCCGGCCCCCGGTGAAGGTGATCGCTCGCACGTCGGGGTGGGCGGCCAGCGACAGACCGACCGCCGCGGGTCCGACCAGCACACCGATCGCCTCCGGCGGGCATCCGGCCTCGATCGCCAATTCCGCGAGCTGCACGGCGGTGATGGGCGCGGCAGAAGCAGGTTTCACGATCGTCGCGTTGCCACCGATGATCGATGGCCCGACCTTGTGCACGAGGAGATTGAGCGGGGCGTTGAAGGGGGTGATCGCCGCCACGACCCCGACCGGACGTCGGTGTGTGAAGGCCCAGAGGGCCTGTCCGCCGGGGGTCGTATCGGTCTGGATCTGCTCGCCCGCCAGGAGGTCCGCGGCACGCGCCGAGAGACGCAGCGTGTCGGCTGCTCGAACGACTTCGCGTCGCGTTTCGCGGATCGGCTTGCCCGTTTGCCAGGTCATCGTCGCCGCCAGCCGTTCGGCGTCGCGTCCCACGAGCTCCGCGAGCCGCTCCACGATGGCGACCCGCTGGTGGATGGGCAACGATCCTGCGGCTTCCGCGCCCACCATCGCGGTCGAGACGGCGCGGACGACGTCCGCCTCGACCGCGTCGATGATGGGTCCGACGAGGGCGTCGTCGAACGGCGCACGATGTGATCGCTCGACCCCGGTCTCGAGGAAACGACCGCCGACGAACGACCGACCCAGCCGTTTCGCCTCGACTGGCCCGATCCCTCGCTGTTCGTCGATGGATATCATCGCTTCATGCTGGCGTCGAGAGGCTGGCATCGTCGGTCGGCAATACCGTATAATGGAAGTTGAAGTCCGTCACAACGAAACGTTAGAGTCGCGCCCGGACGCTGTCAAGGAGCGGGAGGCAACCGTTGTCAGTCCTCGCCAAGACGACCCAGATACTGGACCTCGTGACGAGCGCCGATCGGCAAAGCACGTTGACGGAGATCGCTGAACAGCTCCACCAGCCGCGGTCGTCCGTCCACAGGCTGCTGACCGAGTTGATGGCCCTTGGCTTGATCATGCGACGTTCGAACGCCACGTACGCCGCCGGTCCTCGCCTTGTCCATTGGGGCGAGGCGGCCGCCCATTCCATCGACCTTGTCGAAGTGGCGAGGCCGCGGATGGAATGGCTTCGCGATCGACTTGGCGAGAGCGTCCATCTGTACATCCGAGAGCGCGAGCATCGGATCTGCATCGCCGCGGTGGATGGACACTACGAGTTGCGCCACTTCACCGAGATCGGGCGACCGCTGCCCCTGCATGTCGGAGCGGCAGGAAAGTTGCTTCTCGCGAATGCCGATCCGACGACCCGGGCACAGGCGATCGCACGAGCCGCCACGGATCCACCCTCCCCTCGAGCCCCGACGGCACGTGAGCTGGAGTCCCAACTCCAGGAGATCGGCCGGACTGCGTGGGCGACGTCGGATGGCGAGCGTGAGGAGGGGCTCGTCGCTGCCGCCGTCCCCATCACGGACGCTCTCCATCGAGTCGTCGCGGCGTTGTCGGTTTCGGGGCCGAGCGCTCGACTCTCGGCGAAAAAGCTGCTCTCGCTCCGCCCGGACATCGTCCAGGCGGCCGGCATGATCAGCGAGGAACTCAGTCAGACGACGCGTTCGGCCCAGGACGCGTGACCTGGCCGTCCCACCTGTCGGCTGATCCATTTCGTTATGTGGAACTTCGTCGCCGATGACAAGCCTTGAAAGCGGCTCGGCTCGTCCGGCCCGGCGAGATCGTCGTCGACGAGGTGGCCGACCCGTCCCCGGGGCCGGACGATGTGCTCGTCGCCGTCGGCGGCGTCGGCCTGTGCGGCTCGGACGTCAGCGTGTTTCGAGGAGACTGGGCGACACCGAGTCTTCCCTGGATCCTGGGCCATGAGGCGTTCGGCCGTGATCGAGGCCGTCGGCGAGCGAGTCCCGCTCGAGCGCGTCGGTGAGCGCGTCGTCATCGAGCCGAATGTCCCGTGCTTTCGGTGCGACCAATGTCTCCGCGGGCGAACGTCGAGTTGTGTCCAGCGAGCGTCGATCGGGATGAACCGGCCGGGAGCCCTCGCCGAGAAGCTGGTCGTTCCCAGTCCGTTCGCCTGGAGGATCGCGGTCGAACCGGCGACGGACCTCGTCTGCATCGAGCCACTGACCGTGGTGGAGACGGCGCTTGCGCCGCCTGCCTGACCGAATCCCGGCCGCGGCCTTGGTCGTCGGCGTCGGGGCCCAGGGCCTGCTGATGTGCCTCGCGCTGTCCCGGCGCGGTGTCGAGGTGCACGCCCTCGATCTCAACCCGGATCGCGTCGCCGTGGCGGCGACCCTCGGCGCCCGGCCGGCGTCGCCCGATGCGACCGACCGCTTCGACCTGGTCATCGACTCGGCCGGGACGCCCGAGTCGATGACGACGGCCCTGGACAAGGTCGAGACCGGGGGGACGTTGCTCGTCCTGGGGATCGACGACCGGCCGTTCGAGATCTCGGCGGCCGTCCTCGTCCGCCGCCAGCTGGTCATCCGCGGCTCGCTCACCTACGACCATCCCGCCGACTTCCGCCGCGTCATCGACCTCGTCGAGGACGGCCACCTGGCGCCCGGTCGCGTCGCCACCGACGAATACCCGCTGGCCGACGTTCAGCGGGCATTCGAGTCGAGCGGATCTGCGCCGGGAAGACGTGGGTCCGAGTCAACCCGTCCGTCCTGACCGTCCGGTCCGCCTCGTCAGGAACTCGGCCGGGATCGGCTCGCGGGTGCCGGCTCCGGCGGCACGTCACCGGTCGTCTGCCCCAGGTAGATCATCCGGATCTCGTCGTTCGCCCGCAGCTCGTCGGTGGTCCCCTGAGCGCGGGATGCCCCGTCTCCATGACGATCGCCCGGTCGGCGAGCTGGAGAGCCAGGCTCACGTTCTGCTCGACGAGGACCATCGCCAGGCCGGTGCCCCGCAGCGTCATCAGGCTCTCGGCCACGAACGTGGTGAGGATCGGTGATAGGCCCATCGACGGCTCGTCGAGGAGCAGCAGCCGCGGTTTGGCCATCAATGCCCGGCCGATCGCCAGGATCTGCTGCTCGCCGCCGCTGGTGAACCCGGCGTATCGCTTCCGGAGGCGCGCGATCACCGGGAAGAGTTCGTAGACCTCGGCGAGGGTCTGCTGGATCGACGCCGCCGGCTCCGTTCCCAGCCGATGGAACGCGCCCAGCATCAGGTTCTCTTCCACGCGTGAAGGCCGGGCAGGATCTGACGCCCCTCGGGGACGTAGGCCATTCCTCGCCCGACGCGCCGTGCGCCGGGATCTTGAGCAGGTCGTCGCCATCGAGCCGGATCGAGCCACCGCTCGGTCGCAGGGTCCCGACGATCGCCCGCAGGGTGGTCGTCTTGCCGGCGCCGTTCGCACCGATGAGCGCGATGGCCTCGCCTTGATCCACGGCGAAGTCCATACCCTTCACGGCATGGACCGGACCGTAGTGGCAGTGGAGTCCCTTGACCTCGAGGATCATCCTTCTGGTACCCCTCCCAGATAGGCCTCGATCACCCTCGCGTCGGTCGCGACGTCGCTCGGGCTTCCGGTGAGCAGGAGTCGGCCGTAGTCGAGCACCGTGACGACGTCGGCTGTTCCCATCACGACCTTCATGTCGTGCTCGATCAGCAGGATCGTCAGCCCTTCGTCGCGCAGCGACCGCACGATCTCGACAAGGCCGCGAGTCTCATCGTCGTTGAGTCCGGCAGCCGGCTCGTCGAGCAGCAGCAGCCTCGGTCGACAGGCCAGCGCGCGCGCGAGCTCCACTCGTCGCTGCCACCCATACGGCAGGCTCTTGATCGGCAGGTCGGCGAACTGATGGCGCCCAGGCGCTCGAGCAATTCGTCGGCTGTCTTGCCGGCGGCGGCTTGCGACCGGTGCCACCCGATGGGGAACCCGAGGGCGTGCCGCCACCAGGGTGTTCCCGCGTGCATGGCCGCCACCTGGACGTTCTCGCGGACGGTGAGGGTGTGGAACAGCCTCAGGTTCTGGAATGTGCGCGCGATGCCCACGCGACGATCCGATGGGGCGGCTTGGATCCGATCGACCGCCCGTCGAACAGGATCTTGCCGGCGGTCGGCGCGTAGTACCCGCTCAGGACGTTGAAGATCGTGGTCTTGCCCGAGCCGTTCGGCCCGATCAAGCCGTGGATCGATCCTTCCTCGACATCGAACGAGACGTCCGCCACCGCTTCGATCCCGCCGAAGGACCGCTTGAGATTGCGCACCTCGAGCAGCGCCATCAGTCCCTCCCGATCGTTGGGCAGTGCCGGGTCAGCGCCTGGACGGTCGGCGCCGCGTGCCGACTCGACACCGCCCTCGCGACGAACCGCGCACGACCGGCCAGGCCGGCCAGGCCGTCGGGGGCAACGAGCATGACGACCACGACCAGGCTGCCGAAGATGATGAGCTGGTACGCCTCGAACTGCTGGAATGCCTCACGCGCCACGATCAGCGCCGTCGTTGCGACGACCACGCCCGGGCAGGCTCCGCATGCCACCGACGACCAGGATCGTCAGCAGGAAGAACATCTGCGACGGCCGGAAGGAGTCGGGGCTGATGTATCCGCTCCACGTGGCGTAGAGCGAGCCCGCGAGCCCGGCCAACAGGCCGCTGATGGTGAAGGCCAGCAGCTGGAACGCCCCGACGTTCGACTCCCATGCCCTTCGCCGCCAGGTGGTCGTCGCGGATCGCCCCGAAGGCCGAGCCGATCGGGCCCGCAACGAGCATCCGGGCAAAGACCCACGCGACGGCCGCGACGCCGACGAGCAACGGGTAGTAGCCGGCATCCCGCCCATCCGAGGTGTCGATCCCTGGCAGTGCCGGGATGCGACCGATCCCAGCGGCCCGCCAGTCAGTTCGCCGCCGGCAGTGAAGATCGTTTCGGCCGCAACCGCCAATCCCAGCGTCGCGATCGCGAGGTAGTGACCCCGGATCCGAAGAGACGGCAGGCCGACGACGATCCCGATGACCCCGCCGGCCAGCGTTCCGGCGACCAGTCGCGGCCATGGGTCGACACCTGCCCGCGAGATGAGGATCGCGGTCGTATAGGCGCCAACCCCGTACAGCGCGACCTGGGCCAGATTGATCTGCCCACAGTGGCCCATGCTGATGAGGAGCCCGATCGCGAGCGGGATCGTCACGAGGATGAGTTCGATGATGTGCAGCTGGTAGCCCGACAGGTCGGCCAGGCTCGGGAGCAGGAACAGCACGACCAGGACAACGACTTGGGCGATCAGGCCGATGCGCGATCGCAGCCGTCACAGCTTCTCGACGTTCCGCTCGCCGAGGATCCCCCATGGGCGGACGAGCAGGACGAGAACGAAGATCACGAAGGCGATGGCGTTGACATAGGCGGGCAGAAAGACAGAAACGACGCTCTGGAAGACGCCGAACGCCAGCCCGCCGACGATCGCGCCGGGAAGATTGCCGAGCCCGCCAAGGATCGCCGCCGCAAAGCCGCTGATGCCGACGCTCGCGCCGAGCTGCGGCGTGACATACAGGATCGGGGCGATCAGGACGCCGCCCGCCGCGGCGATCCCGGCGCCGATGCCGAGCGCGAGGTTGTTCATCCGATCCGCGTTCACCCCGAAGACGAGGGCGATGTCGCGGTTGATGGCGATCGGCGCGCATGCCCAGACCCGGTCTTGGTCCGGTTGAGGAAGGCGTTCAGGGCCAGGCGCGATCACGACCATGCTGCCGATGACGACCAGGGAGTACCGGGTCATCGTCACGCCCGCGATCTCGATCGGCGTTCGCCGACCACGGGGACAGCGACCGACATGCCCTCGGACCCGAAGAGGACGATCGCGCTGTTGGTGAAGACGATGTCGAGCCCGAGCGTGGCCAGGACCATCATCATCAGGTCGCCCCGCTCGAGCGGACGAAGCAGCCGCTCCATCGCGAGTCCCAAGTGCGCCGATGACGACGACCGCCCCGAGCGATCGCGACACGGGAACGGGAAGTCCCGCTTCGGCCAGAAGGATGGCGCCGACGTAGGCCCCGAGCATCAGGAGCCCGCCTTGCGAAAAGTTGACGAGGCCGATCGTCCGGTAGATCAACGAGAAGCCGAGGGCGACGAGCGCATAGATCGCGCCGATCGTCAGTCCACCGTAGACGACCTGAAGCCACGCGGACATTCGATGCTCCTGGAGCGGTGTTGCTGCTACAACCTGCCGAGTCGCGATCGACTCGGCAGGTTGCCGTGTCGTTCAGCTACTGAGCGAGCTTGGCGACGCCATCTTCGAGGATGCCGACCTGGGTCGGACGACAGCGTCTCACCGTCGCCCTGCACATTGAATTGTCCCTGGAGGCCCTGGTACCCGGAGATCTTGTGAAGGGCTGCGGCGATCGATCTCGCCGGTGATGTCGGCGCACGTCGCCTCGATCGCCTGGAACAGGAGCTGCGCGCCATCGTAGCCCTTCGCCCCGTGGAACTCAGGGTCCTTGCCATGCATCGCCTTGAACGCCGCCGCGAAGGCGCGGGTCTGATCGTTGGCGTCGTTCGTGATGTACGGGCTTGAGAAGATCGACCCGTTCGCCGCAGCCCCGGCCACCTCGACGAACTGGGGAGTGCCCGCCTGGAGGCCCACCGATGAGCGGGACCGTGATCCCGAATTCTCGCAGTTGCTTTGCGAACAGGCCGTTCTGGACCTCTTCCATGCCCGTGTAGACAGCCTCCGGCTGGAGGCGCTTGATCTCGTTGATCTGGGCCGTGAACTCCTGCGTCTCCGGTGCGACCGTGGCGTCGAGGACCGGCTCGAGCTTGGCCAGCGTGAGTTGGGCCGTGAATGCCTTGCGCTCGCTGTCGCCGTAGCCGCCGGTGTTCGTGACCATCGCGATCTTGGTCCAGCCCTTGGTGGTCAGGGCGTAGTTCGCGAGTGTCTTGTTGAAGGCGGCCGCGGGTGGTCCATCACGGAAGACATACGCGCTGCCCTCCTTGGTGATGGCATCGCTCTGGCCCGCCGTGAAATGCGGGACCTTTGCGTCCTGGAACAGCGGAAGGATCGCCAGCGTCACGGCACTTTCGGTCGTCGCGAATGCGGCGACGATGCCTGTCCCGAGGGCCTTCTGCGTGACGTTGTTCCCGACCGTGGGATCACCCTGGTCATCGAACACGTCAAGCTGGAGCGGCCGGCCACACACGCCGCCGGCGTCGTTCTTCTCCTTGAACGCCAGATCGAGTGCCTCCTTGTCCCACGCCCCAAGCTGCGCCAGCTGGCCGCTGTGTGCGGCGATCTGGGCGACCTTGATCGGCTCGCCCGCTGCCGACGGGGCGACGGATGCGGCCGATGGCGCCGCCGCGCTTGCAGCCGCGCTCGCGGAGGGGCTCGCTCCGGTCGAGCTGCAGGCGGCCGCCGCGAACATGATGACCATTCCGGCGACGATCAGCCCTCTCGCGTGTCGGCTCGCCATGCGAGGATCGGTGGTGGGCGACGCGGAACTTCCCGCCACGACCACCGTGCGCGTCTCGGCCTTCATGTGCTCCTCCTCGAAGTTCCGAATAGTGGAACCGCATTGCCAGTATTGACGCCTGCCGGGAAGGTAGGAGGATGGCACCGCGTTGTCAAGACGTCTTGCCCTTGGCGCAACCGACCACGGATTGGGCCACTCCTGCCCCATTCTTGACAAGGTCGGCGTGACGTCCATATCGTTCTGCTATCCAGATTGGCACGTCCATTATTTGGAAGCCCATGAACGAACATCCGCCAAGGGTCGCCCCGTCGGCTAGCGGACCGATGAACGGTCTTCGGGTCCTTGAGCTCGGGACGCTGATCGCCGGTCCCTTCGCGGGGCGCCTGTTCGCCGACTATGGCGCCGATGTCATCAAGGTCGAGCACCCGCATGGCGGCGACCCGCTGCGGGACTGGGGGCGCACCGTCGACGGGCACGGTTCCCTCTGGTCACTCGTGCAGGGCCGGGGCAAGCGATCGATCGCGCTCGACCTACACGATGAGGACTGCCCAGCGAGTCGTGCTCGAACTGGCAAAGTCGGCGGACATCCTGATCGAGAACTTCCGGCCCGGCCGCATGGAGGAATGGGGCCTCGGCCCGACGTCCTTGAGCAGGCTGAACCCTCGTCTCATCCTCGTTCGGATCTCCGGATTCGGTCAGACCGGTCCACTTGCCAAACAGGCCGGCTTCGGCACCATCGCCGAGGCGGTCGGCGGTCTGCGCTACCTGACGGGAGATCCGGAACATCCCCCGACCCGGGCTGGGCTTAGCCTCGGCGACTCGGTGGCCGCCCTCTATGCGACGATCGGCGCCCTGCTGGCCCTTCATGAGCGAGCCACCTCCGGTCGCGGCCAGACCGTTGACGTCGCGCTCACGGAGAGTGTGTTCAGCCTGCTCGAAGGCGTGCTTCCGGAGTACAGCTACTTCGGGATGGTCAGGGAGCGCACCGGCAACATCGCGCACAATTCGGCCCCGACCAACGTCTACCGATGTCGGGACGGCAACCATGTCGTGATCGGGGCCAACTCGTCCGCACTCTTTGGGGCGTTGATGCAGACGATCGACCGCCCGGACCTGGCGAGCGATCCGGGACTCGGCGATAACCGGGGCCGAGTCAAGCGATCGGCGGAACTCGACGACGCCATCGAGGCGTGGACCTCCGGCCTCACGTCGGACGAGGTCCTGGCACGACTGCGCCAGGCGAAGATCCCGGCGGGCCGGATCAACAGCATCGCGGACATCGTCGACGACCTGCAATTCAGCGCCCGGGACATGCTTGTCGAAGCCACCGATCCCCGCCTCGATCGACCGATGCTGACGCCCGGGATCGTGCCCAAGCTGTCTCGAACCCCCGGGCGGGTGCCGCCCCTGGCGCCGCCGGTCGGTGCCGACACGGAGGCCATCATGGATGAGATCGAGGCGATCAGCGCCGTATCGCGCAGCAGGAGCAAATGATGACGACCACCGTCGCCGACCATATCGCGGCCTTCCTGCGCGACCGCGAGGTCGACCTGATCTTTGGTCTCTGCGGCCACACCAATATCGCTCTCCTGGCCGCTCTCGAACGAGGCGGCGGCCCGCGCTTCGTGACGACCCGACACGAGCAGGTCGCCGCGCACGCCGCGGATGGGTACGCCCGAGCGTCGGGAAGACCCGGCGTCGTTCTCCTGCACGTCGGTCCGGGCCTGACCAACGCGACGACGGGCGTGGCCACAGCCGCCCTCGACTCGGTGCCGATGGTCGTCATCGCGGGAGACGTCCCGACCTACTACGAGAACCGGGGACCGCACCAGGAGCTCAACCTCCTTCGCGACGCCGACCAGACGAGCGTCTTCGCCCCGTTCGTCAAGCGGTCCTGGCGCCTCCGTCGAGCGGATCAGGCACCGCGGGTCCTCGCCCGCGCTTGGGACCTGGCTCAAGCGGGGCGTCCGGGCCCGGTGCTCGTATCGGTCCCGATGGACCTGCTCGACGAGATCCTGGACCACCCGATCGTGCCGGCAACGCCGCTCCAGCGAGTCGGTATGGACCTGGGACTCGCGGAGGACATCGCCTCCCAGCTCGAGAAGGCCGAACGGCCATTGATCCTTGCAGGTGGGGGAACCCGGAAGGCGACGGGTCACCTTCGCCGCCTCGCCGAGACCGCTGGTCTGCCCGTCGTCCACACGCTCATGGGCTCCGGGGCACTCCCACCGGACCATGAGCAACTGATGGGGATGGTGGGCTTCTGGGGGAGCCCGGTCGCCAACAGGCTGGCCTCGACGGCCGACCTGATCCTGGCGATCGGAACCAGGTTCCCCGAGACTGATTCGAGCAGTTGGGAGCCCGGGGCCACGTTCGCCATCCCGCCGACCCGGCTGATCCAGATCGACATCGACCCGAGTGAGCCGGGCCGCAACTACCCGGCCGACCTCGCGGTCGTCGCCGATGCCGGGGCTGCGCTGGCGGCGATCGCCGATCGAGCCCGGCCACCAACGTCCGGGCTGGCGAGATACGACTGGCCCGCCCTTCAGGATGAACGCCGGCAGTTCCTCGCCCTCGGTGCGGAAAACGCCCAGTCCGGGGCGTTTCCTCTCAAGCCGGAGAGGATCCTGGCTGACCTGCGCCGAGCCGCTCCGGACGCGATCCTCGTCACCGACGTCGGGTGGAACAAGAACGGCATCGCCCAGCAATACCCGATCGATTCGCCGGACTCGTTCCTCACACCTGGCGGCTTCTCGACGATGGGTTTCGGGCCTGCGGCCGTCCTGGGCGTCGCTGCGGCCGACACGGGGCGACCCGCGATCGCTCTGGTCGGAGATGGCGGTTTCGGCGCCCAACCGAACGTGGTCGCGACGGCGGTCGAGATGGGGATCGCACCCATCTGGGTGGTGATGAACAATGCGGCGTTCGGCACGATCGCCGGACTCGAGAGGAAGCACTTCGGGACCGGGTACGGCTGCGAGTTCGAGCTCGCGGGCCGTCCGTACTCGCCCGACTACGCCCTGTGGGCGCGAGCCTGCGGAGCAGAGGGATGGACGATCACCGGGCCTGATGAACTGCTGCCAGCGCTTCGACGAGCCATCGACGCCGGTCGTCCCGTGGTGATCGACGTTCCGATGGAAAACACGCCGGTGCCGACACCCGGGAAGTGGGATATCGAGCGGATCTACCAGCAGAACAGGGGCCGCGTCCCGGCCGAAGTCTAGGCTGGCGCCGCGGTTGGCTTGGCGGCCCTGGCAGCCGAGACAGCGGCGCGCAGGGCCAGCAGGTAGCTGTCGACCCCAAAGCCGCAGATCTGGCCCTTGACCACATCCGACAGGACGGAGTGGTGACGGTAGGTTTCGCGCGCATGGATGTTCGAAAGATGCAATTCGACGACAGGGCTCGTCAGGATCGCCAGGGCGTCGTGGATGCCATAGCTGTAGTGACCCCAGGCACCCGGGTTGATCAGGACCGCATCGACTCCGTCCGTGTGAGCCTGATGGATCCGGTCGCACATGGCGCCCTCATCGTTCGACTGGAAACTCACGACGTCGACGCCCAAGTCCTCGCCGAGAGCCACGAGCTGTGCATCGATCTCGGCGAGCGTTGCCGTCCCGTACTGCACCGGGTCACGTTGGCCGAGCATGTTGAGGTTGATGCCGTGCAACACGAGGACCTTCATCGAGCCGCGTCAGCGCTTCCGCTGATCGCCGTCGCGGATGATGGCGAGCGCGTCGTGCAACTGGGCGACCGCGCGCTCGAGCCGCTCCACCGTGGCAGCATGATCGGCTGACGTGACGACTCGGTCGCCGAACTGGTCCAGTCTGGCCCGCAGCAGGCTCACATCCGCGGTGATGTGATTGACGACGTTCATGACATCCGTCTCGTGCACGTATCTGGCGCCCCCGCGCTCGATCCGGGCGTAACCGGCATCGTCCAGCCACCGCTGGAAGTACTCGAGCGCAGCCTCGCCGGGCAACGCCGCGAATGGGTAATCCTCCTCGCCGGCCTCCCACGGGATCCCAAGGGCGCCCCCGTCGCCCTGGTCCGCCGTCGAACTCCGACCAGATGTGCGGTCAGTCATGGGCGACGAGCATAGCAATCAACCGGCGACATGACGCGGGCCCGCCGACCGATCCCCTACAACCCGAGCACCGTCCGCCGCATCAGGTCGCTCTGGCGGAGGTCATCCGTCGGACCCTCGAGGACGACCCTGCCTTCCGCGAGCAGGTAACCGCGGGATGCGAGCCGCAGCGCTCGCTCGACGTTCTGCTCCACGAGCAGCACGCTCACGCCCGACGCGTTGATCGTGTCGATCGTCGCGAAGACCTCGTCGACGACGACCGGCGCCAGTCCAAGGGATGGTTCGTCCATCAGCAGGACCCGTGGGCTGGCCATCAACGCCCGGCCGATGGCGACCATCTGCTGCTCCCCGCCGCTCAGGCTTCCGGCCATCTGGCTCGACCGCTCGGCCAGCCTGGGGAACAGCTCGTACACCCACCCCAGCCGCTCTTCACGCGCTGGCCGTGCTTCCTTCCGATAGGCGCCCAGCTCCAGGTTCTCCAGGACCGACATCGCCGGGAAGAGACGCCGCCCCTCGGGGACCAATGCGACTGCGGATTCGCACACGCGATGTGCTGCGACGCGGGCGAGGTCGCGTCCATCCATCACGATCCGCCCGCGTGTGGTCCGATGCAGCCCGGCGATGGCATTCACGAGCGTCGACTTGCCGGCACCGTTGGGCCCGACCACGCACACGATCTCGCCGGGATCGAGCCGCAGGTTGACGCCCGACAGCGCGATCGCCTCGCCGTAGAACGCGTGGAGTCCCTCGACCTCAAGCATCGGCCCGCGTCCCGAGGTAGGCGCGAACGACCGTCGGGTCGCGCATGACGACGTCTGGTTCACCCTCGGCCAGTGTTCGACCCTGCTCGAGCACGACCAGGCGGGTCGCCAGCTGATTGACCACCCGCAACAGGTGCTCGACGATGACGATCGCCACCCCCGACTCGTGGATCCGCCGGACGACGGCGACGGCATTGTCGATCTCGACCGGATTGAGCCCCGCCAGGGCCTCGTCCAGGAAGAGGACCCGCGGCCGCTGGGCCAGCGCCCTGGCCATCTCGAGCAGTTGGCGCTCGTGCAGGTTGATCTCGAACGGACGCGCGTCCGCGCGGTGGGTCAGGCCGACGAACTCCAGGTGCTCGGCGGCGTCCGCGCGGGCAGCCTCGAGCGACTCGCCCGAACGACCGAACATCAGTGACATCGCCACGTTGTCGCGGACCGTCATCGATGCGAAGGGTCGGGGGATCTGGTACGTGCGCGCCACGCCGAGGTGGGCGATGCGGTGCGGCGAGAGGCCGACCAGGCTCACGTCGCCCACCCGGATGTCCCCGCTCGTGGGGCGGATGAACCCTGACAGGACGCCGACGAGGGTCGTCTTGCCCGAGCCGTTGGGACCCACGAGCCCGACGATCTCGCCGGGCCGGACCGCGAACGAGACGCCCTGCAGGGCACGGACGCCGCCGAACTGCTTGGTCACGTCGACGCATTCGATGACCGGACCGGGCCGCATGGGTTCGGCCTCGAGCGACGCCGCCAGCTCCGCCGCGACCGCCTCGAGGCCGGCACCGACCGGCCGCGTGCTCGTCGACGCATGGTCGACGGCGTGGCTCGCCGGCGACGGCGTCACCGGGACGAGGTCGAGCGGAGACAGGACCGACGCATCCGGTGCGAAGCCGAGGACGGCGTCGGGGTCGATCGGCCCGCGGCGGATCGTCGGGGTGAGCGCCACGAGCGCACCGGCCGCCATCCCGACAAGGACCCAGTCGAGCGGCTCTCCCCAGGCATCCAGGACCGCGAGCACCACGACCGGCGCGATCAACGCGGCGACGACGGGCCGGGGTCGCCGACGCAAGCGGGCATACAGGCCCTCCGGGGCGACGATGACCAGGACGGCGAGGATCGTGCCGAGGATCACCAGGCTCCAGCCTTCGAACCCCGACGCCGACAGGCGGTCCTGAAGCGTGACGATGACGACCGCCCCGATGAGTGGACCGAGCCAGTGGCTGCGGCCGCCGAGGACGCTCATCACGATCACGAACAACGGCACGGTCAACCCGAACACCGACTGGACCGCGACGAACCCGATCTGCAGGGCGAAGATGCTGCCGCCGATCCCCCCGATCAGCCCGTTCAGGCCGATCGCGACCATCTTCTGACGGAACGTCGGCACGCCGAGACCCTCGGCCACATCCTCGGCGTCGTGGATCGCGAAGAGGCCCCAGCCCAGGCGCGAATGCTGCGTCGCGAAGGCGGTCGCTAGCGCCCCGACGCCGACGGCCAGGAAGAGCAGGTAGACGAGATCCTGGAAGCTCCCGATGACGTCGGGATACCCGGGCAGCGGGATGACGATCCCCTGGCCGCCATCGATCGCAGGGCTGATCAGGATGACCGACTCGAGGACGAATGGGACCGCGAGCGTCAGGAGGGCGAAGATCTCGCCCCGAAGTGAGCGAAGGCGAAACGCCAGCGCCCCGATCGCCAGGGCGAGGAGCAGCGACAGAAGACCGGCGATCGGGATCGTCAGGAAGAAGTCGACCCCGTGCCGGCCGAAGAGCACAGCCGTCGTGTAGGCCCCGACCGCGAGGAACGCCGCCTGGCCGAAGCTGAAATATCCGCTGTAGCCCGACAGGATGTTCCAGCTCGTGGCCTGGGCGACCCAGAACCAGATCACGCCAAGGAAGACGAGGTAGGAGACCGGGATGCCGAAGGGCTCGCGGATGGTCGGCAGCAGCGCCAGGCCGGCGAACAGGAGCGCGAACCCCAAGAGTCCGCGCATGAGGGTCATGTCCCGCCCCGGCTGAAGATCCCGCGAGGTCGAACGATGAGCGCGACGATGATCAGCGAGAAGATGACGAGAGGAGCTGCCAACGGCGACCATGCGGCCGAGACGACGCCCGCGAGCGCACCGACGACGACGCCGGCCAGCAGGGTTCCGACGGCATTGCCGATCCCGCCGAGGATCACCACCGCGAAGACGATCCCGAACCACTCGAACGGGCTTGACGGCGTCAGGGGGCGATCGACCGCGATGAGCGTCCCGGCCACCGCCGCCGTGGCGCCGGCGACCCCGCCCAGCACGGCGCCGAGTCGGACGTGATCGATCCCGAAGGCCGCCGCGATCGTCCGATCCTGGGCGAACGCACGCAGCGCCCTCCCCGGATACGTTCGCTGCAGCCAGAGATGGGCCCCGCCGACGAGGACGACTGCGGCGATGAAGGCGAGGAGCCTGGGAGTCGGAAACGCGAACGGGCCGAGCCGGAGCGACTGGGTCGCGTACGGGTTCACATCCGCGGTCATGCGCTGGAAGTCGGCGCTCCAGTAGTTCGAGACGAGCTGGACGACGACGATCAGCAGGCCGAACGTCACGAGGAGTGAGTTGAACTCGGTCAGGCCGAACCGGTCGAACGCCCACTGCAGCGCCGCGCCCGCGACGAACAGGAGGGGCGCGGTGACGACGAGCGTGAGCAACGGATCGATCCCGAACCGGGTCGCGAGTTCGAAGGTGAGATAGCCACCGGCCAGGATCAAGGCGAAGTGGGTCAGGTTGATGACCCGGAGCATCCCCCACGTCAGCGACAGGCCGAGCAGCCATGAGGGCGTACAGGCCGCCGGTCAGGGCCCCGGCGATCCCGGCCTGGAGGATGATCTGGGCGGTCACGGCCTGACGAGGCGCGGGTGGTGACCCGCGCCTCGTCCCGGAACGTCGTTCAGCTGCCGGCCGGCTTGATCGTGCCGGCCGCTCGGTCCGGTGGATAGACCATGAGCCAGTCGGCCGCCTGGATCTGCTTCAGACCCTGGTTGCTCGGCCAGAAGTTGTTCAGGGCGGGATCGAAGGTCAGGTCGCCACTGAACGTCGTCTTGGCGCCGTTCGCATGAAGGGCGGCGCATATCGCCTCGTGCTCGAGGTTGCCGGCGCCGACGACACCGGCGACCAGGATCTCCCACGCGTTCCATGATGCCGTCGCCTGCGTCTCGAAGACGGTGTACGGGAGCCCTGCCGCGGTGGCCGCCGCCTCGTAGTCGTTCACGATCTCCGTGACTTCCGGCCCGTACATCGCGAGGATCGCATCGTTGGGTTCGAAGATCGAGACCGACAGCACGCTCTTCGGCATCGGCCCCGAGCCCGAGCAGCGGACCGGGCGCCGGGAACAGGCTGAAGACGAGTGGCGGATCGTAGCCGAGTTGTTTCATCGCCTGGATCAGCCCGACGGTGTCGACACCGAGGCTGTTGTGCATGATCAGGTCGGGATTCGCCGCCTGCAGCTGCGTCGCGATCGGCGCCCACTCCGTCGTTCCGGGCGGGTACGGGATGTCGGCGACGATCTCGAGTCCCTTCTCACGGGCGATGGATCGCGCGTCGGGGTCGGTCTCGTCGTCCGGGAGGCCGCGGGTGATGAAGTCGGTCGAGCCGTTCTGGTTGGTCGCGAACGCGATGGTCTTCGGCGGGACCGGCAACGTCGCGACGGCCTCGTACAGCTGGGTCGGGACGTAGACGTTGGGCTCGTAGCCGATCGACCACGCGGGGAACTGGCAGTCGTAGGTCAGCAGGGGGGCGATGACCGCCGTGTGCTGAGGCAGGACGAACCCATTGCGCTCGGCCACGGCCATGGCCGACAGGATGTTCGGCGTCGCGTACGGGCCCATGATCAGGTCAACGCCATCCTGCGAGATCAGTCGCTCGTAGAGCTGCGAGACCTTGGCCTGGTCGGATTCGTCGTCCACGACGGTCCATTCGACCGGTCGGCCGAGCAGCCCGCCGTTCGCGTTCAGGCGTGCGACGAACTGCTCTCCGACGATCTTGTGGATCGCCCCCGTCGCCGCGAAGGCGCCGGTCAGCGACAGCGTGGACCCGACGACGATCGGTTCACCGGTGGGGGCCGCAGGGGACGGCGAGCCGGCAACGGCCGATGCGGCCGGCGACGAGGTCGGTGCGGCCGGACTCGTCCCACTCGGGCTCGTCGTCGCTCCCTGGTTGCATGCCGCCACCAGGAGGACCAGGACTGCTGTCGCGGCACCGGTACGCCGCATCCTCGATCGTTCGTTCACGCTAGCTCCTCCACTGCAACCGTGCTTCCCGGCCGCGGAGGACAGGTCGTCCACAGCCGATCCATCGGGGGCGCCGTGTCTGAGGTTCGGGGCGTCTGCGCGCTTCGTCCGCGGCCCGACCCGCCGCATGGGATGCGCCTCTCAGCTCCCAAGTCGGGAGTCACCTCCGAAGGTCCAGCATCGTTGTGGAAGTGTAATGTCACTGCACAGGGGTTGCAATAAGGTTGTTGGCGACGCGCAGCGCCGGCCCCACCCGCACGCGCCCGGGCCCCGCCGGCTCGCGCTGGTGACGAATGGTCGCCCCAGTGTCGGATGACAGGAATTGCGGGCCCCGCGACGGGTCCCCGGCCGGACGTCCGGCTAGACCGCCCGGCGCAGAGTCCGCGAGATGCGGGCCGCGGCCGCCACCACCCGCTCGGCCACCGCAGCGTCCGTGCCGGCGGCCGGGAATTGGTACGACGGCCCGTGCAGGTGGACCGCGGCGATCACCTCGCCCGAGGCGTCCGAGATCGGCGCCGCGACCGAGTTGATGCCCTCGTCGAATTCCTCGCAGACCCAGGAATAGCCGTCGTGGCGGATGACGCGCAGCCGCTCGCGAAGTGCGGCCTCGTCGACGAGGGTGCGCGGCGTGAACCGCTCGAGCGGCCGCTCGAGGTAGCGATCGACCGCGGCCGGCGGCCGGAACGCCAGGAGGACCTGGCCCGACGAGACCGCGTGGAGCGGCACCCGGTTGCCCGTCCAGTCGCGGACCGAGACCGGGTTGGGCGTGTCGACCTGTTCGATGTAGTGGACGAGGTCGCCGTCGGGGACCGCCAGGCCGGCGGCCTCACCGGCCGTCTCGGCCAGCTCGGTCAGCGCGAGGTGCGCCAACGCCGCCAATGAGCGAACCGGGGTCAGGCCCGCGGCGAGGGTCGCGAGACGTGGTCCGAGTCGATAGCCCGTGTCGCCCGGGATCTGCTCGACGGCCCCTTCGCGCGCCAGCGTCGCCAGCAGCCGCGCCGCGGTCGACTTCGGCAGCCCTGCCCGGTCGGCCACCTCGGTGACCCCGAGCGGCCCGCCGGCGAGCGCGCCAAGGACGTCGAAAGCCCGCCTGATGGACTGGACGCTGGACATTCGCCTCCTCGGGGAGGTAGATTTGCACGACGCGGTTCCACTATACGGCACGGTTCCATATCGTGGAACCCCTAACCGGGAAACGGGAGCATCAGGCGATGACGCAGGACGAGTACGCGGATATCGATCTCGCGGCGTTGTCCGACGACGAGCTCGTCGAGCAGATGCACAACGACCTCTACGACGGCATGAAGGACGAGATCGTCGAGGGCACGAACATCCTGCTCGGCCGCGGCTTCTCGGCCACCCGGGTCCTCGACGACGCGCTGGTCGCCGGCATGAAGATCGTCGGCATCGACTTCCGCGACGGCATCCTGTTCGTGCCCGAGGTCCTCCTGGCCGCGAACGCGATGAAGGCCGGCATGGCCATCCTGCGGCCGCTGCTCGCGGAGACCGGCGCCGAGCCCGTCGGCAAGGTCGTCATCGGCACGGTCAAGGGCGACATCCACGACATCGGCAAGAACCTCGTCGGGATGATGCTCGAGGGTGCCGGCTTCGAAGTGGTGGACCTCGGGATCAATACCGATGCCGACAAGTTCCTGGCCGCACTCGACCTGCACAAGCCGGACATCCTGGGCATGTCGGCGCTCCTCACGACCACGATGCCGTACATGAAGGTCGTGATCCAGACGCTCAAGGATCGCGGGATGCGCGACGACTACATCGTCCTCGTCGGTGGCGCGCCGCTCAACGAGGAGTTCGGGCTCGCGGTCGGCGCCGATGCCTACTGTCGCGACGCCGGCGTGGCCGCGGAGACGGCCCGTCGTCTCATCGACGAACGCCGTGCCCGCGTCGCCTAGGACCACGACCGACGCCGACACGGATGCCCCGCGCGTCCTGATCGTCGGCTGTGGCGCGCTCGCGCGCGAGCTGGTGGACCTGACCCGCGGCCTGCCCAACGTCGATATCACCTGCCTGCCGGCCACGCTCCACAACCGCCCGGGCGGCATCCCCAAGGCCGTGCGCGACCGGATCCGGCGACGCCGCGCCGGCTACGACCGCGTCTTCGTGGCCTACGCGGACTGCGGCACGGGTGGGCTCCTGGACGTGGCCCTGGCCGATGAACCCGGCGTCGAGCGCCTGCCCGGCGCCCACTGCTACGAGTTCTACGCCGGCCGGCCGGACTTCGCGCGCCTGACCGCGGACGAGCCGGCGACGTTCTTCCTGACCGACTTCCTGGCCCGCAACTTCGACCGGCTCGTCATCGAGGGGCTCGGCCTCGACCGCCACCCGGAGCTGCTCGCCACGTACTTCGGCAACTACGAGCGACTCGTCTACCTCGCCCAGACCGACGACCCGGCACTGGTCACGGCCGCCCGGCGCGGCGCCCGTCGCCTGGGCCTGCGCTTCGAGCTGCGCCGGACCGGCTACGGGGAACTCGCGACGTCGATCGCCGCGGCGACCTCGGTGGCCGGCCCCGCCCACGTCGACTCGGTCATCACGATGGTCCGCTGACGATGGGTGTCATGACCGTCATCTGGTGGCGCGACATCCCTGCCCAGGTGCTCGCGCGCGAGGGGCGCCGCCAGAGCAAGCAGGTCCTCCATCCGCGGTTCCAGGTCGCCATCGACAAGGCCGCTGCCCGCGCCGGCAAGAGCGCCTACAACGACTACATCGAGGAATGGCGCCGCGAGCAGCATCGCTGCGGCGACGACATCGAGGCCGTCGTGGCCGCCGAGACCGAACGCCTCGAAGCCGACTACACGAAGCACCGGCTCGCCGAGCTCATCCAGTCCGGCGGTGTCGAAGGCGGGCCCGTGCTGGCGCCTGCCCACGAGACGCCGATCCCGCGACGCGGAGACATGGCGGTGGAGGACTCGCCGGCATGACCGAGACGGTCCTGAGCTCCGCCACCCGCGAGGTCGTCCTCGGCTTCGATCGCCCGTTCGTGATCATCGGCGAGCGCATCAACCCGACCGGTCGCAAGGCCCTGGCCGAGGAGATGAAGGCCGGCGACTTCAGCCGGGTCGAGCGCGACGTCCTCGCCCAGGTCGCCGCCGGCGCCCACATGCTCGACGTCAACGCCGGCATCCCGCTCGCCGACGAGCCCGCGATCCTGGCCCACACGATCCAGCTGGTCCAGTCGCTGACCGATCTGCCGCTCTCGATCGATTCGTCGATCGTCGAGGCGCTCGAGGCCGGGCTTGCGGTCTACCAGGGCAAGCCGCTGGTCAACTCGGTCACCGGCGAGGAGGAGCGCCTCGAGCGCGTCCTGCCGCTGATCAAGAAGTACGGCGCGGCGGTCGTGGCGATCAGCAACGACGACACCGGGATCAGCGAGGACCCCGACGTCCGATTCGCGGTCGCGAAGCGGATCGTGGAGCGCGCCGCGGATCACGGCATCCCGCGCTCGGACATCGTCGTCGACCCGCTGGTCATGCCGATCGGTGCGATGGCGACGGCCGGTCGCCAGGTCTTCGCGCTCGTCGGTCGGTTGCGCGAGGAGCTCAAGGTCAACTCGACGTGCGGCGCGTCGAACGTCAGCTTCGGCCTGCCGAACCGGGAGGGCATCAACGCGGCGTTCCTGCCGATGGCCATCGCCGCGGGCATGACGTCCGCGATCACCAACCCGATGCAACCCGACCTCAAGCGGGCCGTCATGGCGGCCGACGTCCTGATGGGCAACGACCCGGACTGCGGCCGCTGGATCCTGGCCCATCGCGAGCCGACGCCCGAGGGCGAGGTCAGCCGCCGCCGCGTCAACCGCCGGCTCGTCGGCTCCGCCGGCTGAGGCCTCGCGACCATGTCGCCGTCCACCACCGAGAACGCCCGAACGCCCGCGGATGCCCTCGTCATCTTCACGCCGTCCGGGCGGCGAGGCCGGTTCGCCGAGGGGACGACGGTCCTCGACGCCGCCCGCTCGCTCGGCGTCGACATCGACTCGGTCTGTGGCGGGCGTGGCCTGTGCGGTCGCTGCCAGGTCGTGCCGTCGTTCGGATCCTTCGCGAAGCACGGCATCACTGCCAGCCCCGACCACCTGACCCCGCCGGCCGAGCGTGAGGCCGAGTACGACCGCAAGCAAGGGCTTGCCGAGGGACGCCGGTTGTCGTGTGCGGCCCACCTCCAGGGCGACATGGTCATCGACGTCCCGCCCGACAGCCAGGTCCACCGCCAGGTCGTCCGCAAGAGCCTGCCGGTCCGCGACTTCATCGTCGACCCGGTCGTCCGCCTCCACTACGTCGAGGTCACGCCACCCGAGCTCGCCTCGCCGTCCGGTGATCTGGTCCGCCTCTTCGACGCCCTCGAGCGCGAATGGGACCTGACTGACCTCACGGCCGACCTCGACGTCATCCGGGCGCTCCAGCCGGCGCTCGAGAAGGGCGGCTACGCGGTCACCGTCGCGGTCCACGACGGGCGTCACGTGACGGCCGTCTGGCCGGGCCTCCACGAGAAGGTCTACGGCGTCGCCATCGACGTCGGGTCGACGACGATCGCCGGCCATCTCGCCGACCTCGGCGACGGCTCGGTGCTGGCCTCGGCGGGCGTCATGAACCCGCAGATCCGCTTCGGCGAGGACCTCATGAGCCGCGTGTCGTACGCGATGATGCACGAGGGTGGCGCGCTCGAGATGACCCGTGCCGTGCGCACGGCCCTGCGAACGCTCGTGCTTGGCCTCGCCAACCAGGCCGGCCTCGAGCCGGTCGACATCCACGAGATCGCGCTCGTCGGCAACCCGATCATGCACCACCTCGTGCTCGGCATCGATCCCATCCCGCTGGGCTCGGCGCCGTTCGCCCTGGCCACGGACCGGGCCGTCCGCATCCGTGCGACCGAGCTCGGCCTGTCCGCCCACCCGGGCGCGCGCGTCTACGTCCTGCCGTGCATCGCGGGACACGTCGGGGCCGACACGGCCGGGGTCATCCTCGCCGAGGCGCCGCATCGGGCCACCGACGGCGTCCACCTGATCGTCGACGTGGGCACGAACGCGGAGATCGTCCTCGGCAACGCCGACCGGCTGCTCGCCGCCTCCAGCCCGACCGGACCGGCCTTCGAAGGGGCCCAGATCAGCGGCGGCCAACGCGCCGCGCCGGGCGCGATCGAGCGCGTCCGCATCGATCCCGCGACCCTCGAGCCGCGGTTCAAGGTCATCGGCTCGGACCTGTGGTCGAACGAACCGGGGTTCGCGGCCGCCGCCGACGAGCTGGGCGTGACGGGCATCTGCGGCTCGGGCATCGTCGAGGTGGTCGCCGAGCTCTTCCTGGCGGGCGTCATCACCGAGGATGGCGTCGTCGACGGGGCGCTCGCGGCTCGCACGCCGCGCGTGGTCCCCGACGGCCGGACCTTCAGCTACGTGCTCAGCGAGGGCGTCAACGGCGGTCCGCGCATCACCGTGACCCAGAACGACGTCCGGGCGATCCAGCTGGCCAAGGCCGCGCTCTACGCGGGCGTCCGGTTGTTGATGGACCACCTCGGGGTGGAGACGGTCGACGAGATCCGGCTCGCCGGCGCGTTCGGGAGCCAGATCGACACGACCCACGCGATGATCCTCGGGCTCATCCCCGATTGCGACCTCGCCCACGTGGCCCCGGCCGGGAATGCGGCCGGGACCGGCGCGCTGATCGCGCTGCTGTCGGGCGCGGCCCGGGCCGAGATCGAAGGCGTCGTCCGCGAGGTCGAGAAGATCGAGACCGCCGTCGAGCCGCGCTTCCAGCAGCACTTCGTCGAGGCGATGGCGTTCCCCCACAAGACCGCGTCGTATCCACACCTGTCCGGGGCCGTGACGCTGCCGCCGCGGTCGGAACCGGGCGACGCTGGCGGGGTCGGGCGAGGAGAGCGGCGGCGCCGGCGCGCGGCCGTGGTCGGCAGCCCGGTTGGCACGGAGGATCGGTGATGGACGACAACCCGCGACGCCGCACCGGCGGACGTGCCGCGCGACAGGCCGCCCGCCTCCTGTCCCACGCCGAGCACGTCCCGTTCCTGACCAGGAAGCTGGCCCCGTTCGAGGTGCTCGACGAGGAGGGGCTTTCGCTCATCGAGGACAACGCGGACACGATCCTCGAGCAGGTCGGCCTCGAGTTCCGCGGTGACGCCGACGCCCTCCGCCTGTTCCGCGACGCCGGTGCCGACGTCCAGGGCGAACGGGTCCGCTTCCCGCGCGGGCATGTGCCGCCAGATCGTCCAGGCGACCGCGCCACGCCAGTTCACCCAGTACGCGCGCAACCCGGAACGCAACGTCGAGATCGGCGGGATGCACACGGTCTTCGCGCCCAACTACGGGTCGCCCTTCGTGCGCGACCTGGACCGCGGCCGGCGCTACGGCACGATCGAGGACTTCCGCAACTTCGTGAAGCTGGCCTACCTCTCCCCCAACCTGCACCACTCGGGCGGCACGGTCTGCGAGCCCGTCGACGTGCCGGTCAACAAGCGCCACCTCGACATGGTCTATGCCCACATGCGCTACAGCGACAAGCCGTTCATGGGTTCGGTCACCGCGCCCGAGCGCGCGCGCGACACCGTCGAGATGGCCCGCATCCTGTTCGGCGCGGAGTACCTCGAGGACCATGCGGTCATCCTCTCGCTGATCAACGCCAATTCCCCGCTCGTCTGGGATTCGACGATGCTCGGGGCCGCCCGGGCCTACGCCGAGGCCAACCAGGCGACGCTGATGACGCCGTTCATCCTGGCCGGCGCGATGTCACCGGTGACGGTGGCGGGCACGGCCACGCAGACCCTCGCCGAGGCGCTCGGCGGGATGACGTTCGTGCAGCTGGTCCGGCCGGGCGCGCCGGTCGTGCTCGGCAGCTTCGCCTCGTCGATGTCGATGCAGTCGGGCGCGCCGACGTTCGGGACACCGGAGCCCTCGCTCGTGTTGTACGTGATGGCGGCGCTGGCCCGACGGCTCGGTGTGCCGTTCCGCTCGGGCGGCAACCTGTGCGCCTCGAAGATCCCCGACGCCCAGGCCGCCTACGAGTCCGCCGCGACCTTCTCGGCGACGATCCTCGGTGGCGTCAACTTCGTCCTGCACGCCGCCGGCTGGCTCGAGGGCGGCCTCGCGGTCGGCTACGAGAAGTTCATCCTCGACGCTGACCAGTGCGGCATGGCCACGGTCTTCGTCAACGGCGTCGACCTGTCCGAGAACGGGCAGGCGCTCGACGCGATCCTCACCAACGAGCCGGGCCAGCACTACCTCGGCACCGCGCACACGCTCGCGAACTTCGAGAACGCCTTCTATCGCTCCGACATCGCGGACAACAACAGCTTCGAGCAGTGGCAGGAGGACGGCTCGCTCGACGCGGCGCAGCGGGCGAACACGATCTGGAAGCGGATGCTGGCCGAGTACGAGGCGCCGCCGATGGACGACGCCATCGACGAAGCCCTGCTCGAGTTCATCGTCAAGCGCAAGGCCTCGATGCCCGACTCCGAGGTCTAGGCGTGCTGTTCCGGCGCCACCGCCGGCTGGGGACCGGCGAGCGCCGGGCACTCGCGCGCGTCCTCGCGGCGCCGACCTTCGAGCTCGTCCCGCTCAAGAACGCCCTCGGCCACGCCGATGACCTGCCGGCGGGCGCGACGGTGTCCGTGACGGCGTCGCCGGCCAAGGGCATCGAGGCGACGATCGCCCTGTGCGAGGCGCTCCAGGCGCGCGGCTTCCGGGCCGTGCCGCACGTGTCGGCCCGGATGGTCCGCGACCGCGCCCACCTGCGCGACCTGATCGCCTGGCTGGAGGGCGCGGGCGTCGATCGTGCCTTCGTCGTCGGCGGCGACGCCAAGGAGCCGGGCGAGTTCCCGGACGGCCTGTCGCTGCTTCGGGAGATGGCGGAGATCGGCCACCCGCTCGCCGAGATCGGCATCCCGTGCTACCCGCAGGGTCACCCGTTCATCCCGGACGCGCCGATCGCCGAGGCCCTGCGCGACAAGGCCGCCTACGCGAGCTACATGACGACCCAGCTCTGTTTCGATCCGACGGCCATCGGCTCGTGGCTCGCCGCCCGCCGCGCCGAGGGGCTGGCGCTGCCGGTCCACATCGGGCTGCCTGGGGTCGCGGAGCCGCACAAGCTGCTGGCCATCACGGCCCGCATCGGCGTCGCCGACACGCATCGCTTCCTGACGAAGAACGCGCGGTTCGTCGCGCGGCTGATCCGGTCAGGCGGCTTCTACCGGCCAGACGGCCTCCTCGAGGGCCTCGCCCCGATCGTCGCCGACCCGGTGGCTGGCGTCGTGGACTTGCACCTGTACACGTTCAACAACGTCAGGGCGACCGAGGCCTGGCGCAGGCGCTTCATCGAATCCCTGGCGGTCGCGCAGCCCGCCTGACGCGACCCACTCGAAGCCGGGGCTGCCTTCGTCGAAGTTGGGACTTCCGCCGCGCCGTATCCATCAGTACCATGACCTTGTTGCGCCCACACACCGGTTCCGTTCCCCAGGCTTGTGCGGTCCGGTCGGCTGACTAACAGAATGCGTCGGTCCCGTGTACTCCGAAAGTACTAGACCGCGTCCTGGGCGTGACGCATGCTCTCGTCCGCGGGTGCTCACGGCCCGCAGTCGTCCACACCATCGGAGGATCTATCGATGTATCGGGGGCCTCGTCCTCACTCTCGCCTGGGCAGGTTGGCTGCCGTCGGCGGGACCGTCCTTATCCTGTCGTCGCTCTTTCTGAGCGTCGGCGCTGCGGTCGCGTCGGCCGCTGACACGGGCGCGAAGGCGCCCACCGATGCGGTCACGCCGAATGGCTGGACCGATCCGACCAACGTCTTCACGGACGATGCCAGCGTCGCCACCGCGTCCGGCGACAACGTCGACCAGGGCTATCAGGACTTCGGCTTCGGCGTCCCGAACGGCTCGATCATCGACGGGATCACCGTCAGGGTCACGGCCAGCTCCACCGATCCGGCAGGCTGCCAGATCCAGGTCCGTCTCTCGGACAACAACGGGACCAGCTTCACGGCCCGGCAGACCGCGGACCTGACGGATGCCAGCCAGGTGCTCGTCCTCGGTGGCGCCACCGATGACTGGGGCAACGTCTGGGATCCCACCCAGCTGACGAACGCCGAGTTCCGTCTCGAACTGCGCAACCAGGATCCCGGCGCGGCCTGCGACGGCGCGTCGACCACGTCGGTCAGCTTCCTCACCGTCGAGGTCACGTATCGATCGATCACGACCGGCACGACCAACCCGCCGATCTCGACTGCGCTGTGCAATACAGCCGACTTCAACTTCGTCATCGACATGTCGGGCTCGATCGGACCCCAGGGCCCGGCCCCGTCCAACCTGCCGGCCCTCCAGGCGGGAATCACTGACTTCGTCACCACGTTCCAGGCTGCCGGCGGCGACGGCCGCTACAGCGGGACGCGTTTCAACGCCACGAGCGCCTCGCCGATCACCGCCGGGTACGTCGTCGCTGCCGACTTCATCGACGCGGTCGATGACCTCAGCGGGCCGACCGGTCTCACGCCGACGGCGGCCGGGATCACGACCGCCGCGGGCAACAACGCTGGCGGCCGGACAGGCGTCCAGAATGTCATGTTCGTCCTGACGGACGGCTCGCCCAACAAGCCCAACACCCACGCTGATGACCTCAGTGTCCCGGAGGTGTGGCTCCAGGGTGCCAACGCGGCGATCGAGGCGGCCGACAGCGTCCGCGGCGTCGGCGCCAACAGGTTCCACGTCAAGGCCGTCTACCTCAGCGCCCCCGGCGATCCGGGCGACATCAGCCTGCCGTTCTCGGCGGCCGGTGACGAGGCCTGGGCGTCAGCGGTCATGACCGAGATCGGTGGCGGCTCGTTCCTCGACGCCGACTTCAGCGACTTCGCGGACGAGCTGTTCGAGATCCTTCGCTGCCCGGATCCGGTGCCCGCCGACATCGAGATCACCAAGGTCGCGGACGACCCCACGGTCGACGCGGGTGACCCGATCGGCTTCACGATCACCGTCAGCAACGTCGGTGGCGTCGAGGCGACGGGCGTTGCCCTCACCGACGACCTGCCGGCCGGCGGCGACCTCGATTGGTCCATCGAGGACCAGACCGGGATCTCCGGCTGCGACATCGACGGCGCAGTGGGCTCGCAGTCCATCGATTGCCCGACGGTCAGCCTGGCCGGCGGGGCGAGCTACTCGATCCACATCGTCAGTGCGACCTCCAACGCCTCGGCGGACACCGTGCCGAACACGGCCTCGGTGACCTCCGAAAATGGCGGGTCGGACGAAGACGACGACACCATCACCATCAACAAGAGCGCGATCGACATCGAGAAGACCGCGGACGATCCCGAGGTCGAAGCCGGTGACACGATCGGGTTCACCGTCACGGTCACCAACAACGGGGATGCCACGGCCAACGGTGTCGTGGTCGACGATCCGCTGCCGGCCGACGCCGGGCTCGACTGGACGCTCGACGACGATGCCGGTGGGCTCTGCTCGCTGGCCGCCAACACCGTCACCTGCGGTCCCACGACCCTGGCCCCCGGTGCCAGCTTCAGCTTCCACATCTCCAGCCCCACCACCGACGACACGGCCGAGACCAGCCCGGTCCTGAACGTCGCCTCCGTCACGACGACCAACGCGGGGTCCGATGAGGACGACGCCGATGTCATCGTCGAAGGTGGCGAGGTCCAGCCGGCGACCGGCACGCCGCAGCCCACCCTTCCCCCGACCGACGCAAGCGGCTCGACGAGCGGGCCGGGCACGAGCCTCCTGCTCGCGCTCATCGGTCTGGCCGTGCTGACGCTCGGCGTCGGCGTCCTCACCCCGGTCCCGGCGACGATCCGCCGCCGACGCGACCGCTGACCGCGCACCACTGGCTGGCCGCCTGACCTCCGGGACACCTACCCCCGGAACAGGCGGCCAGCGCCCACTCTCCACATCCTCGGGTCATCCCGGGCCTGATCGGCCTGGGGTCGATGGCCCGTACCCTCCGCCTTTCCCGTGAGGGACGCCGTTTCCCCGAGCGGCGTCCACGGCCGGGGCACTCGATCGGCTCCGATAGAGTGCCCCGGCCCCTTCGCGTCTGGCGCGCGCCGAGGACCCCAGGAGGCCCCTCCTAGTTCGCGAGCTTCTTCCACATGCCGGTGTGCAGGTACGCCGTGAACCTCGCCGTGACCGCGTGGACGCGGTGGACCCGCACGCCGCTCGTCAGCGTGCTGATCGCCTTGCCCCGCCCGATGTAGATCCCGACATGGGTACCGCCGCCCCAGATGACGAGGTCGCCGGGCTTGGGGTGGTGCCGGCTGGCCAGACCGCGCGCCCGGTACCAGTGATACATCGCTCGAGCGGACGCGAGGCGACCCCGGCCGACCGCCCTGGAATCTCCGGCCTTGCGAAACGCGTAGATCACGAGCCCGGAACAGTCGAACGCCCGGGGACCGCGCGCGGCGTACCGCCACGGTTCACGGAGCTGACGCTTGGCGATGCGGATGATCTGCTGCGCTTCGGTCGTCCTCGGACGACGGACGACCGGTGTGACGACGGCCTTGGCGGGCGTCGCGGCCGTGGGCACAGGCTCAGCGGCGGCGACGGATGATGACGGAGCGCTCGAGAAGAAGACGGCCAGCGCCAGGGCCGTGACGGTGAGCGCTCGTGCGCCGATGCGGCGGTTTCGCAATGGAGTTCCTTCCTGCCAGCGCGTCGCCAAGGGGAGCGACGGCGGTTCGATCTGGAGCCGCACGCGCGCACGGAGCAGGACAAGACCGATCGGTGTGACGGGGCGCTAGGCCCACCGGGATGTGGTCGATGCCGGAGACGACTCGGAAGCCGTGCGTGCGGGGCTCTTGAGTTGTCGTCCCATCTGACCTAGGGGGGCGGTTCGCTGGCGGAGTCTAGCCGGGTGTGCCGAAACGTGCTCCCGACGGGTCCCTTGATGGCTCGTTGACGCTCGGAGATGGGCCGCGCTAGACTAATCCCGACGAAATCACTCGGATATCGAGCTCGCTCTGAGGCTACGCACCTGACCCTTCCCACGGCCACGCGGCCCACCTATCACGGCTCCGGCGCCGTCGCCTTCTCGACCAAGGGCGAGTACGGCGTCCGGCTGATGGTGCAGCTCGCGCGTCATGCCGGGACCGGGCCCATCTCGCTGGCCGGTGTCGCCGCCGAGGAGGACCTCCCGCGGGCCTACCTCGAACAGCTCGTCGTGAGCCTCCGCGAGGCCGGCCTGGTCGTCTCGACCCGTGGCGCGCACGGTGGCTATGAGCTGTCCCGCCCGCCCGAGACGATCCGCATGAGCGAGGTCCTGCGAGCCCTGGAGGGGCCGATCGCCCCGATGTTCTGTGCGACCGACGACCCGGAGCATGCGGTCCTGTGCGATCGCAGCGCCCGCTGCACGGTCAACGTCCTGTGGGTCCGCGTCCGAGACGCCATCACGGGCGCCCTCGAGTCGATGACCCTCGCCGACCTCGTCCCACCCATCGTCCACGCGGACGCGCCCGCGCCCATCCAGCCCGAAGCCATCCGACAGGGAGCACCCACCCAACCGTGACCGACCAGCCCGCCACCGACCAGCACCTCGTCATCCGCGACCTCCACGTCGCGCCGGTGGCCGACCCCGAGCACGAGATCCTCCAGGGCATCGACCTGACCGTCGGCAAGGGCGAGGTCCACGCGATCATGGGCCCCAACGGCTCCGGCAAGACCACGCTCGCCTACGCCCTCCTCGGCCACCCCGCGTACAAGGTCACCGGCGGCGAGGTCGTCTGGAAGGGCCGCGACATCCTGAAGCTGTCGCCGGACAAGCGCGCCAGGCTGGGCCTGTTCCTGGCCTTCCAGTACCCGACCGCGATCCCGGGCCTGAGCGTCGCGTCGTTCATCCGATCCGCCCTCAACGCGAAGCTCCAGGGCATCGACAAGGACCCCGACGTCGACCCCACGGACCCGATGCGCGGCGGCGTCTCGATGCGCGACTTCCGCAACAAGATGCGCGAGAAGATGGCGATGCTGCGGATGGACGACGGCTTCGCCAGCCGCTACGTCAACGACGGGTTCTCGGGCGGCGAGAAGAAGCGCCTCGAGATGCTCCAGATGGCGGTCCTCGAGCCCGAGATGGCGATCCTCGACGAGACCGACTCCGGCCTCGACATCGACGCGCTGCGGATCGTCGCCGAGGGCGTCAACGCGATGCTCAACCCGAACCTCGGCGTCCTGCTGATCACCCACTACCAGCGGCTGCTCAACTACATCACGCCTGACGTCGTCCACGTCCTCGCCCAGGGCCGGATCGTGAAGTCCGGCGGCAAGGACCTGGCACTGCGCCTCGAGGACGAGGGCTACGGACCCATCCTGCGCGAGGCCGGCCTCTCGCCCGACCTCCCCGACGAGGCCCTGCTGGTCCCCAAGGGCCCCGACCTCGACCTCGAGCCGGTGGAGGCCGCCCGCTAGCCGGGCCGGACTGCCGTGACGCTGACCACCGATCCGAAGGTCGCCTCCGCGCCGCTCGACGCCGCCGCGCTGCGCGCCGACTTCCCGATCCTGCAGCAGGAGATCAACGGCCACCGGCTGGTCTATCTCGATTCCGCGTCGAGCAGCCAGAAGCCCAACGTCGTCATCGACGCGGTCGCCGACTACTACCGCGAGTACAACGCCAACGTCCATCGCGGGATCTACACGATCGGCGAGAAGGCCACGGCCGAATACGAGAAGGCCCGGGCCCGGGTCGCGCGCTTCATCAACGCGCCCGACAGCCACGAGATCGTCTTCACGCGGAACGCGACCGAGGCGATCAACCTCGTCGCGTACTCGTGGGGACGCAAGAACATCCGTCGCGGCGACCAGATCATCCTCACCGAGATGGAGCACCACGCGAACCTCGTCCCGTGGCAGCTCCTCGTCCAGGAGCAGGACGGCGACCTCGAGTTCATCCCGATCACCGACGACGGCATCCTCCGCCTCGACGTCTTCGAGGTGCTGCTCCGGCTGAAGCCGAAGCTCGTGGCGTTCACCCACGTCAGCAACACGCTTGGCACGATCAACCCGGTCCGCGAGATGGTCGACATGGCCCACGCGGCCGGCGCGCTCGTCCTGGTCGATGGCGCCCAGGCCGTCCCGCACGTGCCGGTCGACGTGCAGGCGCTCGGCGTCGACTTCTACGCGTTCTCCGGCCACAAGATGCTCGCCCCGATGGGTTCGGGCGCGCTGTGGGCCCGGCGCGAGCTGCTCGAGGCGATGCCGCCGTTCCTCGCCGGCGGCGAGATGATCCGCGAGGTCCACCTCCGTCGCTCCGAGTTCAACGAGATCCCCTGGAAGTTCGAGGCGGGCACGCCGGCCGTCGGCGACGCGATCGGGCTCGGGGTCGCGGCCGAGTACCTGATGGCCATCGGCATGGACGCGGTCCGCGAGCACGAGAAGCAGCTCCTGACCTACGCCCTCGTGACCCTCCAGCGCGAGGTGCCGGAGATCGCCATCTACGGCCCGATGGATGCCGGGATCCGGGGCGGCGTCATCCCGTTCAACCTGCCGGGCATCCACCCGCACGATGTCGCCCAGGTGCTGGACCGCTTCGGGATCGCGGTCCGGGCCGGCCACCACTGCACGATGCCGCTCCACGAGCGCCTCGATCTCGCGGCGACGGCCCGCGCCAGCTTCAATGTCTACTCGACCCCCGAGGACGTCGACGCCCTCGCGGCCGGTCTCAAGGAAGTCCAGCGCGTCTTCAACGGCTGACCTAGCGCCGGGCCTGCCGGTTGCGCCGGCGCGGCGGTCGCGCTATACCTCGCGAAACCATCCCGGGTTGAGGGGGCGACGATGCGCGTGAGGCATGCTCTCGGACATCGATGGCTGGTCACGCTCGTGGCCGTCGTCCTCGTCGCGTCGGCGTGTGGTGGTTCGACCGCCCCGGCCTCCGGCGACGCATCGGGCACGGCACCAGCCTCCACCGGTGCCACGCCATCGGGCGCCGCCGTGGACGGGGTCACGCTCGTCGAGTTCGCGGCGACCGGCGACCCCGCCGAGATCGCTCGCCGCGAACTTGACCTGGTCCGGGAGATCCGTGCCGACGCCGGGATGGTGACCCTGCTCGGCGACAACGGCCCCGTGATCTTCGCGTCCCTCGATGCGGTCGAGGAGACGTTCGCCCAGGGCGTCCTCCGTGATGCGGCCACCGCGGTCGACACGGGAGCGTTCCCTGCGGGCGCCGCCGCCGACCCGCTCGCCGGCCGACTCGCCTCAGTCGGTGGGCCCGTGGTCCCTCAGCGTGTCGCGCCCGGCGCCATCGACGTCAGCGTGTTCGCCGAGACCGGCTTCAGCGCGTCCGCGCTCATGAGCCTGTTCACCGGGCTCGTCGAGCGCGCCGATGGCTCGAGCGAGGGCGCGGTCTCCCGTTCTGAGCCGCATCGGCAGGAGGGTGGCGGGCTGCGCCAGGAGATCGACCTGACGACGACGATGAGCATGCGCACCGGTGGCGGCCGGGTGACCGCGGACCTGACGCTCACGGCCACCGATCGCATCTTCACGGTCCCGGATGGGTCGTTCGTCGCGCTCTACACGAGCACGTCGACGGGGCACTTCGATGTCGCTGCCTGTCCGAACGATGCGGGCATCGCCGAGGGGACCTACACGTTCGAGACGAAGCACGAGCTCAACGACGTCAGCGCCACGTCCGCCAGCCGGTCGGGCGGTGGGCGGTCGGTCAACGCACCGTTCAGGCTCGTCGACGGCCCGGACGCCAAACTGAAGCAGATCGAGGCCACCCTCGACCTCAAGGCCGATGCTCGGAGTCCCGGCGGGTCCGATGGGTCCGGCGCGTTCGATTGGGCCGCGTCGCAGGTCCTCCAGGTGGTCATGCCCGCGGGAAGCGGGGTCACGACCGGATCCGGCGCCGCGGCGGCCGTCACCGGGACGGGTGGCGAACGCGCCGGCGGCGCCATGTTCCTGTCGTCGTCGATGGCCCAGCTCTTCATGGGCCAGGTCGGCAAGGAGGCGCAAACGTTCTGGCGATCGGGTAAGTGCTTCGAGGTGACGACCAACGAGGAGTCGCGCAAGGTGGAGCGCGGGGAACAGGTCGACATCGAGGTCAGCGCCGTCACCCCGAAGTTCGGCGGCTCCGAGGTCAAGCAGCCGATCGGGCTCGTCTTCAGCGGCAAGGAACGCATCGAGCCGGATAACGGATCGTTCGACATCCCGGCCCGGGTGACCTTCACCGCGGGCCAGGAACCCAGGGACAAGGGGATCCTCACCTTCGAGCAGACATCGGTCCGCGGCATCGCCCGCAAGGCGCTGGAGTTCGAGGTCCAACCGGAAGACCTCAACATCACCATCGACGGCCGACTCAGTGAGCCTGGCGCGCACCTGAGCCTGAGTACCGGCGAGTGGAAGCTCGAGAAGACGGACCGGGGCTTCGAGCAGACCGTGACGGCCGACATCACGGGCACGGTCGATGTCCTCGGCTGTTCCCATGACGTGACTGACGAACTCACCCTTCGGGTCCTCGCCGATGTCGATGAGGCGGATCGGGACCTGGTCCGGCTGTTCGTCTTCGATGCGGCGCCGGACATGGACAAGGAGGAGGAGATCACCTGCCAGGGTGTGACCACGAGGGCCCTGATCCCCAGTTCGACGTTCACGCTGCCATTCCTTGGCATCGCCGGCTACGTCGAGGTCCGCGTGGGCGAGACCACGACATTCCGCGAGTCGGGGGTCCAGGCAACCGTCACCCTGCGCCGCGAGGAGACGGCTCAGTAATCCCGACCCCGGTGGTCGGGATTGGACAATCACGCTAGACTTCGAGGCCGAATGGACGACCTCTACCGCGACTACATCCTCGAGCACTATCGGCGGCCCCACAACTTCGGGGTCATCGACGACGCCGACGCGTCCTACGAGGGCGCGAACCCGCTCTGCGGCGACCGCATCACGCTGATGCTCGGCGTCAAGGATGGCGTCGTGGACCGGGTGGGCTTCACCGGACGCGGCTGCGCGATCAGCCAGGCCAGCGCCTCGCTGCTCACCGACGAGATCAAGGGCAAGCCGCTCGCTGACGTCGCGGGCTTCGGGGCCGACGACCTGCTCGATCTGCTCGGCATCGAGATCAGCCCGGCTCGTCTCAAGTGCGCGATGCTCAGCCACGAGAGCCTCCAGCACGTCCTCACGGACCTCGGCGCGGCCGCGCCCGCCGGCGCACCGGCAGAGGCCGGCGCATGACCAGGATCGAGCGCCGCTGCAGGTGTCGTCAGCCGGCCTGAGCGCCGGCCCGACGACCATCGGTCCACCAATGCCCTCGGACCATCGAGGGCGACCGCGACCACCCACCGCCCTGGCGCCGACGGCGCCAGCCTGTCGACCATCGGAGTCCGATCAAGCAATGCCGAAGTCCTACGCCGACCTCCTTCGCGAGGCGCGCGCGCAGATCAAGGAAGTCACCCCACAAGAGGTCGATGCCCTCGCCCCGGGCGCGGCCAGGGTCATCGACGTCCGCGAGGCGTCCGAGTGGGATCAGGGCCACCTGCCCGGCGCGACGCATATCTCCAAGAGCTACATCGAGCAGCAGATCGAGGCGGCCGCACCCGATCGCGACGCCCCGGTCGTGCTGTACTGCGCCGGTGGCGTCCGCTCCCTGTTCGCGGCCCAGACGTTGGCGGACATGGGCTACACCGACGTGGCCTCGATGTCGGGCGGGTTCCAGGCGTGGAAGGGCGCGGGCCTCGAGTTCGAGACGCCCGTCGTCCTCTCGGCCGAGCAGAAGGACCGCTACAGCCGGCACCTGCTGATCCCCGAGGTCGGCTCGGCCGGCCAGGCGCGACTCCTCGGTTCGAAGGCGCTGCTCATCGGGGCGGGCGGTCTCGGCTCGCCCGCGGCGCTCTACCTCGCGGCGGCGGGTGTCGGCACCATCGGCATCGTCGACTTCGACGTGGTCGACGTCAGCAATCTCCAGCGCCAGATCATCCACACGACCGACCGGGTGGGGGAGCGCAAGGTCGAATCGGCGAAGCGCTCGATCAACGCCCTCAACCCCGAGATCAAGGTCGTCGCCCACGAGGAGATGCTCGTGGCCGAGAACGTCGAGCGACTCATCGCCGGCTACGACGTCATCCTCGATGGCACCGATACGTTCGAGACGCGCTACCTCCTCAACGACGCCGCGGTGGCGGCCGGCATCCCGGTCATCCACGCCTCGGTCTTCCGCTTCGAGGGCCAGCTGACGACGTTCGTCCCGTACGAGGGGCCGTGCTATCGCTGCCTGTATCCGACACCGCCCCCGCCCGAGCTCGCGCCCGGCTGCTCGGTCGCCGGCGTGCTCGGCGTCGTGCCGGGCATCCTGGGCCTGCTCCAGGCCAACGAGGCCCTCAAGGTCCTCCTCGGGATCGGGAACACGCTGGCCGGACGGCTGCTGCTGTTCGATGCCCTCGAGACCGAGTTCACCGAGCTGAAGCTTCGCCGCGACCCCGAGTGCCCCGTGTGCTCGGACAAGGCCGTCGCGGCGCGCGAGGCCGGTCATCCGCTGACCGTGGACAGCGTCGGCAACGACGTGCCGTTCCTCATGACCACGACCGGTCTGGCCGGCACCGTCTCGCCCGACGCGCGCGCATGAGCACGGTCTTCATCCCGTCGGTCCTGCGCGCCAACGTGGGCGGCGCCAAGTCCCTCGACCTGCCGGGTGACTCGATCCGGGCCGTGGTGGAAGCGCTCGTCGAGCGGCACCCGTCGCTCGGGTCACAACTGCTGACCGACGGCGGCGAGCTCAACCGGTTCGTGAACGTCTACGTCAACGGCCAGGACGTGCGCTACCTGGCCGGACTCGAGACGCCGGTCGCGCCCGCCGACGAGGTCCGGCTCCTGCCCGCGATGGCCGGCGGCTGACCGATGGCCGCGCCCTGGCCGCTCCGGGCGCCCGAGCCCGACCCGGAACACGATCACGCGCACGCCCATGCGCACGACGCGCTCGCGCCGCATGGCGGGCGATACGCGGACATCCTCGACGCCATCGGCCACACGCCGCTCGTCGAGATCCCGCGGATGAGCCCGAACCCGGACGTCCGCATCCTGGCCAAGCTCGAGATGCTGAACCCGACCGGGTCGGTGAAGGACCGGGTCGCGAAGTACCTGATCGAGGACCTCGAGGGCCGCGGCCTCCTCCACGAGGACTCGATCATCCTCGAGCCGACCTCGGGCAACACCGGGATCGCGCTGGCGATGATCGGCCGCCGGAAGGGCTACCGCGTCGCGCTCGTGATGCCCGACAACGTCACCAACGAGCGGCGCCAGATGGCCGCATTGTTCGGGGCCGAGGTCATCGACTCCCCGGGGGCGCTGGGCTCGAACGGGGCGATCGCGTTGGCCAAGCACCTGGTCTCGAAGGACGAGCGGTTCGTCATGCCGTACCAGTACGGCAACCCGGCCAACCCACTCGCCCATTACGAGACCACCGGCCCCGAGATCCTCGCCGACTGCCCCGAGATCGATGTCTTCGTCGCCGGCCTCGGCACCTCGGGGACGCTCATGGGCGTCTCGAGGTACCTGCACGAGCACAAGCCGGGCGTCCGGATCGTGGCCGCCGAGCCCCTCCCCGGTGAACTGGTCCAGGGCCTGCGCTCGCTCGATGAGGGGTTCATCCCCGAGATCCTCGACCCGTCGCTCATCGACGCGAAGTACCTCGTCTCGAATCGCGACGCGATCGCCGCGTTGCGCGACCTCGTCTTCCGCGAGGGGATCTTCGCCGGTCCGTCGTGCGGGGCGGTCCTCGTCGCGGCCGCGCGCGTCGCCGGCGAGATGTCGCACGGCACGATCGTCGCGCTCCTGCCCGACGGCGGCTGGAAGTACCTCTCGGCCGGCACGTTCTCGGGCAACCTCGATGAGATGGAGGAGGCGCTCGAGGGCGGCGTCAACTGGTGGTGAGCGAGGCCCACCCGGGCCCGGTCTCGGCCGCGATCCCGGGCGCCATCCGCGACGAGATCGCCGCCCACGCCCGGGCCGAGTATCCGAACGAGGCGGCCGGCCTGATCATCGGCGACGCGTATGCCGCGGGCGGTGGCGCGGCAATGCGGTACGAGCCCACGCGCAACAAGGCCGCCTCGCCGCTGCGCTACGAGATCGACCCCGACGACCTGTATCGCCTGACGATCGCGACCGACGACGCCGACGAGGTGTTCTGGGGGATCGTCCATTCCCACACCCACTCGCCGGCCGTGCCCTCGCCGACCGACATCGGGCTCGCGTTCTACCCCGATGCGCTGTACGTGCTGATCTCGCTCAGTGACGACCTGGCGGACCCGGAGACGGGCGCGCTGAGCCTGCGGGCGTGGCGCATCGTCGAGGGCGCCGTTCACGAGGTGCCGCTCGCCTGACGCCGAGGCGACGCGAGTACCATGCCTGCCGCGGGCCCCGAACGGAGCCCAGAGATGGTGGGCAGCCCGATGGACCTGTACGCGACGAAGGCCGCGACGCTGGCTCGGCTCGTCCCGTTGGTCGATCGGTTGGTCGCGGCGAACATCTCACCCGATCGCCTGACGCTCGCCGCCATCCCTGTCGCCGTCCTCGCCGGGGCATGCCTGCTCGCGTCGACCGCGGTCCCCGCCCTCCTGATCGCGGTCCCGTTCCTGGCCGCGCTCCGGCTGATCCTGAACCTGCTCGACGGCGCCGTCGCGCGGCGGAGTGGTCGCACGCATCCCCGTGGCGAGCTCTACAACGAGGTGGGGGACCGGATCTGCGACATCGCGTTCCTGGTGCCGGTCGCCTTCCTGCCCGGTGCCTCGCCGGTCGTGGTCCTGCTCGGTGTCATCGGGGCCATCCTCGCGAGCTTCGTCGGGATCGTGGCCCGGGCCGCCGGTGGCGAACGGATCTACCGGGGCGTGCTCTCCAAGCCAGGACGCATGGTCCTGCTGTCCGTGTGCGCGGTGGCTGCGCTCCCGGGCGGTCCGGTCGTCTGGACCGTGTTCGGTGTGCTCCTGTTGATCGGTACGTGGCTGACCTGTCTCGAGCGTGTCGTCGTCGCCGTCAGGCGCCTGGCCTGACCCTGTGCCGGCCCTGTCGCCGCTCGAGGCCGCGTCCGTCGTCCTGATCGTCCTGCCGGCGATCGGCCTGGTCGGTGCCCTGCTCTATGCCGGCACCCGCCGGGCGGTCCCGGGCCCGCCTCGCCCTCGCGTGATCCTGGAGCGCTGGGCGAGCTACACGGTCCTCTCGATCGGGCTGCTCGTGGTCGCCCACGCTGGCGTGCCCGGCATGGCGATCCTGATCGGCGTGCTTGGCGTCCTCGGCCTGATCGAGTGGGGTCGCCTGTTCGACCTCCCGATCCACCACCGGGTCAGCGTGCTCGTGGCGCATGTCGTGATCGTCGTGGCCGTGGTCGCCGCCGGGGCGCAGGCTGCCGATCGGCTCGTGGGCGGCCTGGTGCTCGTCGGGATCGCCTGGCCCGTCGTCCGCGCGGACACCGGGCGGGCCGTCCGCGATCTCGGGGTGGCCGCTGTCGGCATCATCATCGTGTCGGTCCTGCTCACCCACGGCCTCCTGCTGACCGTCGAGCGCGGCGTGTCCGGGACCATCCTGTTCGTCGCGCTCGCGGTCGCCTGTGCGACATCGGACGTCGGCGCGTTCCTGGTCGGGCGGCGCTTCGGCCACACGCCGCTGGCGCCGCGTCTCTCGCCGAGCAAGACGAGGGCGGGCCTGATCGGCAACGGCCTCGGCGCCCTCCTGGGCATCGCGCTGTTCGCACCCGCCCTGGTGCCGTCGTTCGGCGGGCCGTTCGTCGTCCTGCTCGTCGCGATCGTCGCCGCAGGCGCCGTGTGGGGCGACCTCCTGGAGTCGGCCGTGAAGCGCGAAGCCGGCGTCAAGGACGCCGGGAGTTGGCTGCCCGGCTTCGGCGGGATCCTCGATCGGATCGACTCGCTTCTGGTCACGGTCGCCCTCGCGTACTGGGCCGCACGGCTGCTGGACGTCGGCTGATGGGCCAACGCCCGCATGACAGCTGGCAGTTCAGGCGCCCCGCCATCGTCGCGCGCGAGGTCACAGCGCGCGTCGTCGGGCCCGTCCTGAGCTGGCTCATCCACGGACCGAAGGCGGTCGGCCGCGAGCACCTCGAGGGGCTCACCGAGCCGATCATCATCTGCCCGACGCACGCCAGCCACTTCGACTTCTCGGCCCTCCGGTTGGCTCTCGGCCCACGCCACCGGCGGCGGCTGGCTCCGGCCGTCGCGGCCGACTACTTCGCGGTCAGCCGGCGACGCTGGCTGTTCGCGGCGTGGCTGGGCGCGTTCCCGTTCAACCGGAGCGGCCGGGGCGGTGCCCAGTCGTTCGCGGAAGCGGAGGCGCTGCTCAAGGATGGCTGGAGCGTGCTCATCTTTCCCGAGGGCACGCGGAGCCGGACCGGGGAGATCGGTCCGTTCCGGCCCGGAGCCGGCCTGCTCGCGGTCCGGACCGGGCGGCCGGTCCTGCCGGTGCGCATCGTGGGGATCGGCGCGGTCCTGCCACCGGGGGCCAGGCGACCGCACCGCTCGGTGGTCGAGGTCCGTTTCGGACCGGTGCTGCGCGCCTTGCCCGATGAGGACCCGCGCCACTTCACGGAACGCCTGGAAGCGGTGGTGCACGCGCTCTGAGCGCTCGCCGGTCCGTGGAGGCCCGGAGTCAGTGGCTTGGCGTCGCGTCGGGCGTCAGCCGCAGACGAGCCCGTCCTTCGGGACCTTCAGGTCGAGCAGGTAGGCGTTCAGCGCCTTCTTGACGCAATTGTTGACGAGGAAAGACGTGTGGCCCTCGCCCTTGCGGGTCACGAGGACCGCCGACTCGAGCTGCTTCGCGAGGGCCTTCGCCCAGCCATAGGGAGTCGCGGTGTCGCCGGTCGATCCGACGACCACGATCGGCGGCGCGCCGGCACCCGAGGCCGGCGCCGGGGTCCGCTGCGACGGCACCGACCAGAACGCACACGGCAGGTCGTTGAACGCCACGGCGCGGAACCGCGGGGCGACCTTCCGAAGGGTGGCGGCCAGCTTCGTATAGGTGGAGACGTCGGTCGATGACGGGAAGTCCAGGCAGGTGTTCGAGTAGTACGCGTCGCTCATGTTCGAGTAGGTGCCGTTCGCCTTGCGCCCGCGGAAGGGGTCGGCCAGCAGGATCAGGATGGAGCCGTCGCCGCGCTTGGCAAGCGCCAGGCCCGCCTCGAGGCCCGGCCAGGACGCCTTGCTGTACATCGAACCCAGGACGGCCGAGAACGCCAGCCCGGGTCCGACGCGTCGCCGGTCCGCCACGCGCGGCGTCGGCAGCGACTTCTTGTCGATCTTGGCCATCAGCGCGTCGAACGCCTTGGCGGAGTTGCCGCCCTCATGGAAGGCACAGCTCGTTCGGCGGGAGCAGCGCGCGAGGAATCGGCCGAGAGCCGCCTCGAAGGCCTTCGCCTGGCCGGTCCGGAGCTGGACCTCCGAGAGGCTCGGGTCGATCGCGCCATCGAGGACCATCGCCCGGATGCGATCCGGATAGCGATCCGCATACATCGACCCGATGAGCGTGCCGTACGAGAACCCGAGGTACGTGATCTTCTCGTCGCCGACCGCCTGGCGGATCTGGTCAAGATCGTCCACGACCGCATCGGTCGAGAGATACGGCAGGATCGATGCGTTGCGCTTGGCGCACGCGTCGGCGTAGTCCTTCGCCTGTTGGACGGAGCGGTCGAGCTCCTTCTTGTCGTCGGGGGATGGATCGAGCGCGGCCAGGCCGTCGAGGTCGTCGATGCATCGGACCGGACTGCTCTGGTTCACGCCCCGTGGGTCGAAGCCCACGAGATCGAAGCGCTCGCGCAGGGTCTTCGGGAACTGGGCGCCGCTGTCCTGGACCATTTCGATGCCCGAACCGCCCGGCCCACCCGGGTTGATGATGATCGAGCCGATCCGCTTGCCCCGGTCAGATGCCGGCAGCCGGATGATCTTCACGTCGAGCGTGCCGGCAGCCGGGTCGTGATAGTCCTTGGGGAGCCGGAGCGTTGCGCACTGGAACTTGGTGGCGCAGTTCGTCCAGTGGGCGGGCGCGATGGTCTGGACGGTGCCGGGGGACGACCCTGCCCCGACCGACGGGCTCGGCGCGTCGCCGCTCGGGCCCGGGCCGGCTGAGCCGGAGGGCTTCTGCTCGACGAGCGAGCAGCCGGCCACGATCGACGCGACGACCAGCGCGGTCAGCAGCGTCGCCAGGCGGCTTGAGCTAGGGGCGTTGCCCCGACGTTTCCCCGACATGCGACGAGAAGATAGTCCAGATCCCGCCCCACGACTCTGGTTCGGTCGGGTGCTGTCCGGACCCGATAGTCCCGGTCCCGAGGACCCGGGCAGCACGATCGGTCAGGACGTGCGGCCACGGAGCGCGGCCAGCAGCGCCTCGGCGTCCGCGGGCACGATCGAGAGGCCCATGGCCGCGGCGATCCGGGCGGCCGGCGGTGGCAGCAGGCCGGTCCTCGCGAGCAGGTCGCGATGGTCGGCCGCGAAGATGGCCTCGGGCGGCCCATCGGCGACGATCTCGCCGAGGCGCATCACGACGACCCGGCTGAAGTTCGCCGCGGCGAACTCCATGTCGTGGGTGATCGCGACCACCGAGCGGCCCGCCTCGCGATAGGCCCGGACCACCGCGCCGACGCGTTCGATGCCGGCGGCGTCCTGCCCGGTGGTCGGTTCGTCGAGCACGAGGACGGCCGGGTCCATCGCGAGCACGCCGGCGAGCGCGACGAGCTTCCGCCGCGACAGGTCCAGGTCGTAGGGGTTCACCGCGCGCACCTCGGTCAGCCCGACCGCGTCGAGGCTCCGCGCGACAAGACCGGCGATCTCGTCCGGCGACCGGCGCAGGTTCTTCGGGCCGAAGGCGACCTCACGCTCGACCGATCGTTCGAAGAGCTGCTCGTCGGGGTTCTGGAAGACGAAGCCGATGGTCGCCGCGAGCCGGTCGACGGGCACGCCCTCGGTCGCCTCGCCGTCGATGAGGACTCGCCCGGAATCAGGCCGAAGGAGGCCGTTGACGTGCTTGACCAGGGTCGTCTTGCCCGAGCCGTTCTGGCCGAGGATGACCACGGCCTCGCCCGGCTCGATCGAGAGCGAGACGCCACGAACGGCCTCGATGCCGTTGGGATATCGGTGGACCAGGTCCTCCACGTCGACGCGAACGGGTGGCCGCTCCGAGCCGGGGCTCCAGACCGTGGTCGTCGCCCGATCGTCGGCCGGGGCGGGGATGGGTCGCGTCGCGGCGAGACCGGCCGCGATGGCGGCCTCGTCGAACTCGTGACCGGGTGCCACGCCAGCCACGTTCGCCAGCCGCACGAGCGTCGGCGGCCGCAGACCGACGTCACGTCCCGCCGCCGACAGGGCCGCACCCGGCCGATCGAGCGCCACGGGTCGGCCCTCGTCGAGGACCAGGCAGCGGTCCGCCCGACCCAGCAGTGTCGGGGCATGTTCTGCGCAGAGGATCGCGGTCCCGGATCGGGCCAGGCCGTCGATGAGGTCGGCCACGGACGTGGTCCCGGCCGGATCGAGCTGGGCGGTCGGCTCGTCGAGGACGAGGATGTCCGTGCCCATCGCGATCATGCTGGCGATGGCCACGCGCTGTTGCTCGCCGCCCGACAGGGAGAATGGCTCACGTTCGGCGAGGTCGCCGATCGACAGGCGCTCGAGGACCTCGTCGATCCGGGCGTCCATCTCGACCCGCGGGACCGCCAGGTTCTCCAGCCCGAAGGCGAGCTCCTCCCGCACGGTCAGCTTCGACGAGGAGAGCTGGTTGGCCGGCGTCGCGAAGACGATCCCGACGCGTCCGAGCAAACGGCTCCCGTCCGCATCCTTCGCGTCCACCCCCGCGATCGTCACGGTGCCGCCGACGGTGGCGCGGACGACCCTCGGGATGAAGCCCGCACCGGCCAGCGCCAGCGTCGACTTGCCGGCCCCGGTCCGGCCCGCCACGACGACCCGCTCCCCGGCCGAGACGGCGAGGCTGATGCCCCGAAGGCTCGGCTCGCGCTTGCCCGGGTACCGGATCTCCAGGTCCGCGATCTGCAGCGGAGCCTGGGGCGCCTCCGCCGTGGTTTCGGTGGTCACCGCCAGACCCCGTCACGGCGACGACGACGACGCCGATGCAGGCGAGCGCGAGGACCCAACGAGCCACGCGATCGAACGGCGGGTCAGGCACCACGCGATACGCGGTGCGCCCCGGCCGCGCGCCGAACCCGCGGGCCTCCAGCGCGAAGGTCCGCTCGCGGACGTCGACGAGCGACCCGAGGATCACCGGGCCGACGAGCGGCACGAGGGCGCGGACCCGCTGGCGGAACGATCCTGTGACCGGGAGGCCGCGCGCCTGCTGGGCCTGGAGGATCGAGGCGGCCCGCGCCTGCATCCGGGGAACGGTCTGGACGGCCGACAGGATGACGAAGGCGATCCGGTGGCCGACCCCACGGCTCACGAGCGCCTCGAGGAGGTCATCGGCGAGCGTCGTGAAGAGGAAGGTCACCGTCGCGAGGAATGCCACGAGGACCCGCCCGGCCGACACGAGCCCGAACGTCAGGCCCTCGCGGGTGACGGAGAGCGGGCCGAGCGTCAGGAGTCGGTCCGTCGCGCCCGGGAAGAACAGGGCGTTGACGACGAGGATCGATGTGAGCAGGAGCGCCGGGATGCGCATCGCGCGGACGATGGGTCCCAGGAGCCCGGCCGACCACGCGATGACGACCAGGCCGACCGCCATCGCCGGCAGGACGACCGGCGGCAGCAGGAACGCCGCGAGCAGGACGAGCGCGACACCGAGGAGCTTGGTCAGCGGGTGACGCCGATGCAGCCAGCTCGAGCCCGCGACGAAATAGCCGGTGGCGGTCGACATCCTCCGTCCGTCAGCCCGTGACGACGATCAATCGGCGACCGTCGCCTCGCCGCGGCTGTACATCGTCCGGACGGTGACCGGGAGGGCGCCGAGGATGATGAACACGACCGTGTAGCTGATGGTCTTGTCGAGCGGGTCGCTGGTCAGGCCCTGCGCGAACGCGGATTGGAACACGTTGAGCCCGAGGGTCCGGAAGAGCGCGACCAGGGCGTCGGTGCCGCCGCCGGTCACGCCACCGAACACGCCGGCAGCGATCGGGGCGGAGATCGCCGCGGCCACGATGCCGGTCGTCAGGCCGCCGACCCAGACCGGGAAGAGGCGGGCGTTGTCGCCCGACGATGCCCATCGGTAGATCAGCATGGCGATGCCGACGCCGATGAGGATGCCGACGATGAAGCCGAGTGGATCGGTGAGCGCCAGACTCGTCAGGTTCGGGAATCCGTCAGGCGTCCCGTCATCGTTCAGGCCATCCATCGTCGAGAAGTACCCGGTCGAGCCGAACAGGAGCCGGAACAGCGCGAAGAGCAGCGCCCCCGCCGAGACGGCGGCCGCGACCGTCAGGTACTGGCGCGCCGATTCGGGCCGATCCTCCAGGCGATAGATCGTCTGCCGGCTGACCCAGCCCACCACCACGCCGACCGCGACGAGCGCCAGCGAGATGAGGACGAACCGCATCTGGTTGTCGAGGGCATTGGGGTCATCGAACGCGAGCGACGGGATCCCGATGGTCGCCTGGACGACGACGAGTCCGACCATGGCGGCCGCGATGCCCGTCGCGATCGCCAGGAACCCGCCGACGCGCGCATCGTCCGGCCGCAGTCGGAAGACGCCCTGGGCGCCCCAGAACCCGGCCATGAGGCCGATCACGGCCGCGACGGGCGCGAAGAACGCGGTGTTCGGTCCCGCGCCACCCGGGATCGGCAGGATCGACCAGATGAGATTCGACAGCAGCCCGGTCAGCGCACCCGCCCACGGCCCGGCCAGGACGCCGACGAGGACCGTGCCGATGGAGTCGAGGTAGATCGGCAGTCGCAGGGCGAAGGTGATCGAACCCACGGCGACGTTGATCGCGATCGCCACGACCATCAGGGTCAGCGTGGCCGTCGAGAGGTCCCGCGACCGCCGCGCGATGACCGCGAACAGCACGACCCCGACGACGATGGCGAGCAGATAGGCGACCTGGACCGGCTGAATGCAGTTCGTGGCCGCGCTGTCAGCGCAGACCTGCAACCAGTCGAATGTCATCCGATCCTCCTGTCCCACCCACTCCCGCCCGGATCCGGGCGTCCCTCGGCGCTAGCGTGCCACGTCGGACCGCTCCGCCGCCAGCCCCCCGACGCGATCGACCAGACGGTCGAGGAACTCGGGGATGTCCGCTTCGACCGCGACATCGAGGTTCGGGGCGTTGCCGGTGAGTCGCCGCCGGTCCGCGACCGTCATCCCGGCCGTGAGCTCGCCGGCCGTCTCGACGTCGACGAAGAGCGCCTCGGTCGCGATGAGCGAACGATCGAGAGCCGCCGCCGCGGCCAGCGGATCGTGGATGAACGCGCCGTAGAAGCCGTCGTAGTGCGCGTGGAACTCCATGTAGAAACGGAGCGCGTCCGCGACGTACCGCACGATCGGGTTGGCCGCCACGGAGCGGGTCGCGAGCATCGGATCCTCGCCGTGCGACAGCGCGATCGAATCGTCCGGGGTGCTGCCCGCGCGTCGGGCGAGCCGGACCACGTCGTCGGGGAGCACCCGCGCGCGTTCGGTCACGTCGAGGCCGAGCGCGACCGGGCGTGGGATCGTCGGGTCGGCAGCCGTCGCCGCGCCCCATGCCCGGAACACGATCCGCGCCGCGTCGGGGTCGCAGTGGATGTTCCATTCGGTCGTCGGCGTCGTGTTGCCCGACACCCCGTACGCGCCACCCATGAGCGTGTAGCCCTTCAGGAGTCGCGGCAGGTTCGGTTCCACCTCGAGCGCCAGGGCGAGGTTCGTGAGCGGGCCGAGGGTCACGAGCACGATCTCGCCCGGGCGACGGCGGACCTCGTCGACGATGACATCGACGCCGTGTCGTTCGCTCAACGGACGCGACGGGGGCGGTAGCACGGCGTGGCCCAGGCCCTGCGGCCCGTGGGTTTCGGGCGTCGTCTCGAGCTGGCGGACCAGCGGCACCTCGCGACCGAGCGCGACCTCCACGTCGGTCCGCCCGGCGAGCTCCAGCACCGCCCGCGTGTTGATCGCCACCTGGGCGCCGTCGATGTTGCCCGAGACGCAGGTGACGGCCACGATCTCGGCGTCCGGCGAGGCCGCGACGTACAGCAGGGCGAGGCTGTCGTCGATCCCGGTGTCGACATCGAGGATGAGCGCGGTCCGGTCGGTCACCGCCCGATGCTAGCGGGCCGGCGGCGCCTCCGTGCCCTGACGTCGCCGGAGCTCGATCGTCCAGGCCTCGCGCCCACCGGTCGGGCCTCTACCGGCCGAGAGCCCCAGACGCCGGGCCCAGGTCGAGTGCGTCGCCGCCACCTCCGTCGTCGTTGCCGGCCGGAACGTCGCCAGCGTCCAGGCCGTGCCCGGCCCACGCGTCGGCGATCGCGGCGGCCAGCCCGTCGTCGAGCGGCGGCAGGTCCCGGCCGTCGCAGGCCGCCGTGGCGATCAGGGCCCGGACCCGACCGGCGGGCGCGACCAGCGATGCGACGCCGGCCGAGACGCGATCGTCACGACCCAGGACGCCCTCGAGGAGCGAGCCCCACGGCAGCGTGATGGTGAGCTCGTCGGCGAGGCACGCAAGCTCGCGGGGAGCCGCCTCGGCCGCGGCCACGACGAACAGGGCGTTGGGTCGTCCACCGCGGCGCTCGGGTCGCGAGGCACGCCGGGACGACTCGATCATCGAGGCGGCGTTCGCGTCGATGCCGATGAGCAGGGTCCGCGGCTCGGCGGTGGCCCGTGCAAGCACGGCCCGGCCGTCACCGGTACCCAGGTCGATGGCCACCCGCTCCGCGCGAGCGACCAGGTCGAAGACTTAGCCGACGTCCACGTCCGTGGTACGCCGACCCACCACGAGTCGCATGCCGGCGAGTCTACACTCGGTCACGTGAAGGCCGCCGAATCCATCCTGCCCGCGTCGGCGACGACCGCGGGCCCGATCCTGCCGCCGGCGACGATCGGCATCCTCGGTGGCGGCCAGCTGGGACGGATGCTGGGCCTGGCCGCGCGGGCCATGGGCTACCGGATCGCGATCCTCGACCCGGATCAGGAGTGCCCGGCCGCGGCCATCGCCGACCACCTGGTCGTCGGGACGTACGACGACATCGGCGCTGCGCTCCGTCTCGGCGAGGTCAGCGACGTGATCACGTACGAGCTCGAGCATGTCGCGGCCGACATGGTCGACGCGCTGACCTCGATCGTGCCGGTCCGGCCTGGGCGCGAACCGCTGGTGGTCACGCAGGACCGACTCGCCGAGCGGCGGTTCGTCGAGGCCGCCGGCATCGCGGTCGCGCCGTGGCGGGAGATTCGGACGGTCGCCGAGCTGCAGGCTGCCGCCGGTCCGCGCGTCCTCGGCCTGCCGATGCGCCTGAAGGTCGTGACCGGCGGCTACGACGGCCGCGGCCAGATCCGCATCGCCGACCCCGCGGACATCGAGGGCGCGATCGAGCGCCTCGGCCGCGAGCCCGGCGCGGCCCTCCTTGCCGAGCGCGAGCTCGATTTCGAGTCGGAGCTGTCGGTCACCGTCGCCCGCGGCGTCGATGGCGCGAGCGCGACCTTCCCGATCGCCCGGAACGTCCACGACGCGGGCATCCTGTTCGAGTCCGTCGCCCCCGCGCCCGTCGACGCGGCGACCGCCGAACGCGCGGCCGACATCGGCCGCCGACTGGCGCTGGCCATGGACCTGACCGGCACGCTGACCGTCGAGCTGTTCCTGCTGCGCGACGGCAGCCTCGTCGTCAACGAGCTCGCGCCGCGTGTCCACAACAGCGGCCACTGGACCATCGAGGGGGCGGCCACGTCCCAGTTCGAGCAGCACATCCGCGCGATCTGCGGCCTAGGCCTCGGCGCGACCGACGCCCTCTCACCGGCGGCGATGGTCAACCTGCTCGGGACCGGCCCGGCGCGCGAGGCGCGCCTCCTCGGCGTGGACGACGCCCTCGCCGACCCGACCGTCCACCTCCACCTGTACGACAAGCGACGCGTGTTCGAACGTCGCAAGATGGGGCACCTGACGGCGCTCGGCCCGGATGTCGAGACCGCCCTGATCCGCGCCCGGGCCGCCAGGGCGCGCCTGGACTGGGCCGGCACCGACACGGAGGATGGCCGATGACCGAACGGACCTCGCCCGCGGCGCCCCTGGTCGGGATCGTCGGCGGCAGCCGTTCGGACTTCCCGACCCTCGAGGCGGCGGTCGCGGTCCTCGACGAGCTCGGGGTGGCCGCGGAACTCAAGGTGGTCTCGGCCCATCGCACGCCCGACCACCTGTTCCGCTATGCCGAGGAGGCAGCCGGCCGCGGGATCCGGGTCATCGTCGCCGGAGCCGGCGGGGCGGCCCACCTGCCGGGCATGCTCGCGGCCAAGACGATCCTCCCGGTCATCGGCGTGCCGATCCCCACCCAACACCTGGGCGGGATGGACTCGCTGCTCTCGATCGTCCAGATGCCGCGCGGGATCCCCGTCGCCACCGTCGCGATCGGGAACGCCACGAACGCCGGGCTGCTCGCGGCGGCGATCCTCGCGCTCGGTGACCCCGCCCTGTCCGAGCGGCTCGCGGCGTGGCGTGCCCGCCTGACCGAATTGGTCCTGGACGACCCCTCGAACGCGAGCTGACGCCCGCCGGGTCCCTAGCCGGTCGAGGCGTTCACGACCGCTGGCGGCCCAAGCCGCCGATGCTCTCGCAAGTGCAGCGCGAGGTCGAACGCGGTCTTGAAGATCACCAGGATGACGATCGCGGTCACCGGGGCACCGGTCATCGAGATGGCGATCGCGCCGAAGATGATCGTGACGTGCAGCACGACCAGGCGACCGTACACGGAGAACATCTGCCCGATCGGCGATGCCCGCAGGTATTCGCCGCTGCCGATGTAGTTGAATCGGTACGAGAGGCCGTGGCTGATGAACAGGGCCACGACCGCGAACAGGATCGTCCAGATGTCGGGCGCGGGGCCCATGTCCGACCCGTCCGACCCGATGCTCGCGAACAGCGGCAGGGTGAACACGAACACCCCGTGCACGACCCAGAACAGGCCGTAGTGCATGACGAAGAACGGGATGAGGCCGGCCTTCGTCATGCTCGTGGCAGGCTTGCCGTTGATCGACCAGCCGGCGGCATCGCCCTCGTCGCCACCCTGGGCGCGGGCGATCTTCAGGACGTTGAACACGCCGACGATCCCGTTCTCGAGCCAGTAGACGATCAGGATCGTCCAGACGCTCCAGCCGAAGAACAGCACCCCGATGAGCGGGATGGCGTTCGCGACGATGAGGGCGACGACCGCCCCGATCGACGAGGTGATCGCGTACCAGGCGAGGAAGCGCTGCATCGACGAGATGCTACTCGACCGATTCCTCGCGCTTCACCCGCCCGAGGTCCCGGGGCGACCCGGACCTATGCGTCGCCGGGCGTTCGTTCGGCGGGCGCTCCGATCGTCACGGTCCGCTCCTCGGCGCCGCGGACCAGCTTCACCTCGTAGGTGCCGTTGACGGTCGCGAGGGCGGAGAAGAGGTCGTCGCCATCGGCGACGGCCTTGCCGGCGGCCTCGACGATGAGGTCGCCCGCCTCGATCCCGGCCGCCTCGGCCGGGCTGCCGTCCTCGACGCCACGGACCAGGACGCCGTCGCGCTCGGGCAGGCCGACGGATCGGCGCAACCGACGCGCGACATGCGACGGGGCGATCGCGACGCCGAGTCGGGCTCGCTTCGGCGATTCGCCCCGGGCGAGGGCATCGACGCGCTCACGCAGTGCCGCGTCGGCCGGCAGGGCGAGATAGAACCCTTCCCCGATCCGGTTGGTGTTGAGACCGACGAGGCGGCCGTTCGCATCCACGAGCGCCCCACCGGACGATCCCGGGGCGAGGGGAGCGGTGTGCTCGACGCTGCCGTCGATGCGCCGGCCACCGGGGCCGCGGAACGCCCGCGCGACCGCGGACACGAGTCCGAAGGTCACGCGACTCCCGCCGCCGTGCGACGCGGCCGCACCGAAGACCGGGGTCCCGACCGTCAGCTCGGCGCCATCGGACCATTCGACGGCGGCCGCCCCCGCGGTATCGACCTTGATGACCGCGAGGTCACCGTCGCCATCGACACCCGCGACCGTGCCGCGGATCCGGCGACCGTCGGCGAAGGTCACGGTGACCTCGTCACCCCGCAGGTTGTGGGCATTGGTCAGGACGGTGCCGTCGGCGATGACGACCCCCGAGCCGCGCGTGCCGCGACCGATCCCGACGATCGATGGACCGACGCGCTCCGCGATCGTGGCGACGGCCGTCTGGAGTTCCTCGATGGCGCTCATGGGTTTCGTTGCTCCGCGTGTGATCCGAGCCTCGGGCCGCCGGTCGGCGGGCGATAGACTTGTGACTTGCAATCTACTACTGACTAGGAGCCGTGACAAGCCCCCGACCCGCCCCTACGCTTCCCGCGATGAGTGAACCCGGTTCGCGCCAGGCCGCGACGCCCTCGGCCCCGGCGACGGTCTCGGCCCTCGAAGCGGCCCTCGACCGCGTCGGCGATCGCTGGAGCCTGCTGGTCGTCGAGGCCCTGCTCGAACGGCCCAGGCGGTTCAACGAGCTCGGGGAGGCGCTGCCGGGCATCGCCCCCAACATCCTCACCGACCGGTTGCGCCGGCTCGAGCGCGAGCGGATCGTCACCGCCACGCCGTACCAGCAGCGCCCGCCGCGCATGTCCTACGCCCTCACCGCGGCCGGCCACGACCTCGCCTCGGTGCTGCGCCTGCTGGCCGACTGGGGCGCCCGGCGCGGCGGCGGCGAGCCGCTCCAGCACGAGTTGTGCGGGACCGCACTCGAGACCCGCTGGTGGTGTCCCACGTGTTCCGTCCCGATCGAGGACCCCGACGTCCGCGAGACCCGTTCGTTGTAGTCGGGCTCGACGCGACCGCGGCTACACTCGGGTCATGACGACCGACGATCCTCGCTGGGAACCGGGCATGCCGGCGCTCGATCGCCAGGCGGCCCCAGCGTCGACCCTGCCGCCCAGCCTGCAGGGGCTGCCACCCCGTTCCGTGCCGGAGGTGGCCCCGACGCCTCTCCAGCGGCACTACGTGATGCTGAGCGTCGTCGTCCTGATCTGCGGGGCCATCGCGATCACCGCACTCGAGGTCGGCGTCCCGCTCGGCAGCCCGCTGGTCAAGCTGTGCGTCCTGCTCGCCCTGCCGCTCCTCATCGCGACCACCGCGGATGCCGTGCTCCGGATCTGGCGCTCGGCCTGGGCCTGGATGCCGGTCGACCGGACGAAGGGGTTGTTCCGGCTCGCGTGGGTCGCGGTCAGCGTCATCGGCCTGGTCGCCCTCGTCGCCGCCGGTTGCATCGTCCTCATCGCCTGATGGACGAGTTCGAGCGCGGGCCCGACGGGCGTTCGACCGATCTTGCCTCGGGGTCCGGCGTCCCGACGTGGCTGGCGTCCTCGCTCAACTTCTGTTCACGCTGCGGCGCGTCGCTGCGGTTCGGGACGATCGCGGGCGAGGACCGGCAGCGGCTCTCGTGCGAGTCCTGCGGGCACATCGTCTACGTCAACCCGCGGCTCGTGGTCACGACCTTCCCGATCACCGACGCCGGCGAGATCGTCCTGATCCGGCGCGGCATCGAGCCCGGGCTCGGTGCCTGGGCGCAGCCGGGCGGGTTCCTCGAAGTCGACGAGACCGTCCACCAGGCGGCCATCCGCGAGACCTGGGAGGAGACCGGCCTCCTCGTCGAACCGGGCGAGATCATCGGGCTGTACACCCGTCTCGAGGCGGCGGTGGTCACGATCGCGTTCGAGGCGCGCATCGTCGGCGGGACCGCGGCGCCCACGCTCGAGGCGACCGAGATCCAGGCCTACGCCCCCGACGCGATCCCGTGGCGCGACATCGCCTTTCGCACGACGACCTGGGCGCTCCGCGACTGGATCGACCGCCGCCGCCCCGACATCAGCTGGCCCGAGCGCCTCCACGGCCGCTAGGACCCGGGAACCTCACTCGGCGAACCGGCCGGGGCCGGCCGGCGCCGGCGAGCTGTAGACCGTGCCGCCCACGAGACCGTCATCCCCGAGCGTCGGGACCGGACGGGGCGTCGCCGGGGCGGTCCGCGGACGGATGACTCGCGGCAGGTCGTCGGGGAAGCTTGGGCCGGCGAGCCCCACTGCCGGAACCGACGCAGCCGGCGCGGTCGAGGCGGCCGGGAGCACGACGGGCGCGGCGGCCAGGTCCTCGGCAGGCCTGTCGCGCCCCACCACCGCGAGTCCCACGATCGCCACCAGGCCGACGACCCAGGCCCCGATCCAGAGCGCGGGCCGGCGCGGGCGTCCGACCCGCTCCAGCACGTGCTCGTCGTCGCCCACGGCGACCTCCGTCAGCTCAGGTCGATGAAGACGTTCTTGGTCTCGGTGTAGAGGTCGAGCGCGCTCATCCCGAGCTCGCGACCGATGCCCGACATCTTGTAGCCGCCGAACGGCGCCTCGGTGTGGACCGAGGAGTTCGAGTTGATGCTGATCGACGCCCGCCTGGAGGGCCCTGGCCGCGCGCAGCGCCTTGCCGATGTCGCGGCTCCAGATCGAGCCCGACAGGCCGTACGGCGTGGCATTCGCGAGGCGGAGCGCCTCCTCCTCGGTGTCGAACGGGATGACCGAGACCACCGGACCGAAGATCTCCTCGCGGGCGATGCGCATGTCGTTCGACACGCCGTCGAACACCGTCGGCATGAGGTAGGCGCCGTCGGCGAGCGCCGGGTCGTCCGGGGCGGCACCGCCGACGACGATCGTCGCGCCCTCGCCGAGCCCGATCTCGATGTAGTCCTTGACCCGGTCGCGCTGCTTGAAGCTGACGAGCGTGCCGACCTCGGTCGCCTCGTCGGCCGGATCGCCGACCTTGAGCGTCCGCGTCGCGGCCGCGAACAGCTCGACGACCTGCTCGTGGGCCGACCGCTCGACCAGGATCCGGCTGCGGGCGCAGCAGTCCTGCCCGGTGTTGTCGAAGACCGAGTACGGCGATTCGCGGGCGAACTTCTCGAGGTCGGCGTCCGCGAAGACGATGTTCGGGCTCTTGCCACCGAGTTCGAGCGAGATCTTCTTCACGTTGCCCGACGCCAGTCGCATGATCTCCTGGCCGGTCGTGGTCTCGCCGGTGAACGCCACCTTGCCGATGCCGGGATGGGCCGCGATCGACGCGCCGGCCGTCCCGCCCGGTCCGGTCACGACGTTGAGGACGCCCGCCGGGATCCCGGCCTCGAGCGCCAGCTCGCCGAGTCGGATCGCCGTCAGGGGCGTATACGAAGCCGGCTTGAGGATCGCGGTGTTCCCGGCGGCCAGCGCCGGCGCGACCTTCCACGAGGCCATGAGGATCGGGAAGTTCCAGGGCACGATGAGCCCGACGACGCCGATCGGCTCGCGCAGCGTGAGGTCCAGGCCCGGCTTCGAGACCGGGATGGTCTGGCCGAAGACCTTGTTGGCGGCGCCCGCGTAGTAGTCGAACACGAGGCTGGCGCCGACGACCTCGCCGCGCGCCCCGGAGATGGGCTTGCCGCCGTTCTGGCTTTCGAGCTGGGCCAGCTCCTCGCTGTGCTCCTTGAGCAGGGCGGCGAACTTCGCGAGCGTGCGGCCGCGCTTGCCGGCCGCCCAGTTGGCCCAGCCCTTGCGGTCCTCGAAGGCGGCCTGGGCTGCCGCGACGGCCCGATCGACGTCCTCGCGACCACCGAGCGGCGCCGTGGCGATGACGGCGCCCGTCGCGGGGTTGACGACCTCGAACGTCCCGCCATCGGCCGCATCGACGGTCTGGCCGCCGATGACCATCTGTGCTGCGGTGGGGGTCACGGCGGAGGCTGGCGTGGTCATCAGGGTGTACCTCGGGACGAGTCGGCTTCGGAGGCGACGATCGCTGCGCCGATGATGCCTGCATCGTTGCGAAGCTGCGCCGGGACGACCGGGATGCGTTGGGTCAGGCGCGGGATGAATCGCTCCGAATTCTTGCTGACACCGCCGCCGAGGATCATGAGGTTGGGCCACATCAGCCCGTCGATCGCGTGCAGGTGTTCGTCGAGGTCCATGGCCCAGGCCTTCCACGAGAGGCCGCGTCGGGTCCGCGCGGCCGGCGCCGATCGGCGTTCCGCGGGTCGGCCGCTGGATCTCCATCTGTCCGAACTCGGTGTTCGGGACGAGGATCGCCGTCGACGAACACGCCGGAGCCGACGCCGGTCCCGAGGGTGAGGAAGATCACGACGCCGGGCTGGTCCTTGCCCATCCCGAACCGCATCTCCGCGATCCCTGCCGCGTCGGCGTCATTGACGATGGATGACCGGGCGGCCGAGCGACCTTGCCGAGTCGTTCGACCACTGGGAAGTCGACCCACCCGGCGTCGATGTTGGCCGCGGTCTTGATCTGGCCCGTCGATCGTCACGCCGGGCAGCCCGACGCCGACCGGCACGCCTGCGTCGACCGTGCCGTCGCCTTGGCCAGCCGCTTCACCAGCCGCCCGATCGAGGCGATGACCGCCTCGGGCGTGGACGGCTTCGGCGTCGGCGACCCGCAGGCGCTCGGACACGAGCTGCCCGGTCTCGATGTCGACGACGGCGGTCTTGATCCCGCTGCCGCCGACGTCGACGCCGATCGCGAGCCGGCTGCGGCCGTGCCGTCGGTCACGTCGGTCATCCTCCAGGCTCAGAAGTAGTTCACGGTGATGCCGCCGTCGACGACCAGCGATGCGCCGTTGGTCCAGCGCGATTCATCGGATGCGAGGTAGAGGGCCATGTTGACGATCTCCTCGGGCTTGCCGAAGCGACCCGTCGGATTGCGGGCCAGCCGAAGCTGCTTCGCGGCCTCGTCCTTGACGAGCCAGTCCATGAGCAATGGCGTCTCGACCGGGCCCGGGCAGATGGCGTTCGTCCGGATGCCGTTCGGCCCGAACTGGACCGCAAGGCTTCGTGTCAGCGACAACAGGGCACCCTTCGATGCGGTGTACGCGTCCTGCGGCACCGAGCAGCCGACGAGCGCGACGAAGCTCGCGATGTTGATGATCGAGCCGCCGCCCGCCGTGATCATCGCGGGGATCGCGTACTTGCAGCCGAGGAACACGCCGCGGACGTTGACGGCCATCACCGTGTCCCAGGTCGCCACGTCGGTGTCGATGACCGAATGATCCGCCTCGGGCATGATCCCCGGCGTTGTTGTAGAGGCAGTCCACGCGACCATAGGTCGCCAGCGCGTGATCGATCATCGCCTTGGCGTCTGCCTCGGTCGAGACGTCGGCCTTGACGAAGCTGGCCTCGCCACCGGCCGCCTGGACCAGGCGGACCGTCTCCTCCCCGGCCGACTCGTTGAACTCGGCGACGACGACCCTGGCCCCTTCCTTCGCGAAGATCTGGGAGGCGACGCGGCCCATCCCGCCGCCGGCCCCGGTGATGATCGTGACCTTGTCCGCGAGTCGCATCGAAGGGTCCTCAATGGCGGGTGGCTGGTCCTGGCGCCGGCGGCCGGTGCGACGCTGCGCCCACGCATCGTACGCGCGCCGAGGTCACGTGCGAGGGCCGGCCAGCATCGACTCGATGATCCGGGCCGCCGCCTCGAGGCGCCGCCGCTCCTTCGGCGTCAGTGGGGCGATCATCGTGGCCAGCGTGGAGACGCGGCGGTCCCGTCCCGACAGCAGCACCGCGCGACCGCGCTCGCTTACGCTGACCCTGACCACACGACGGTCGTCCGGATCGGGGAGACGCTCGACCAGACCGTCGGCGACCATGCCCGCGACGAGGCGCGTCATCGTCGGGGGCGTGACGCCTTCCATCCCGGCCAGGAAGCCGATCGTCCGCGGGCCGCCGAACACGAGGACCGACAGGGCAGAAAGGCGCGCGGGAGACACGCCGGTCGCCCGGTCCTCCTGGGCCAGGCGGCGAAGGAGATGGAGCGTCGCCGAATGCAGTCGAGCGGGGAGTTCGACGTCACTCGTTCGCGCGACCTTGACCACAGGCCGTATATTAGTTGCAGCAACTAATCATTGTCGAGTCCGTCGCCGACACCCGGAGCCATCCCGTGAGTGCAGATCCCGCGACCACCACCGACCTCATCGCGGCCGTCAACGCCGACGACGCGGACCGCGTCGCCGCCCTGATCGCTGATGACCCGGTGCTGGCGAGCGCCCGGGACGAGCATGGCGTCTCCGCGATCATGCTCTCGCGCTACCGGTTCGCCCGTCCCGTCACCGATGCCCTGCTGGCCGCCGACCCGGACCTTGACGTCTTCGAGGCGACCGCGCTCGGGTACGTCGATCGGCTGCGCGAGCGCTTGGAGGAGGATCCAGGTCGCGCCACGTCGTTCTCGTCGGACGGGTTCACGGCGCTTCACTACGCCGGGTTCTTCGGCAAGGCCGATGTGGCCCGCATCCTCATCGAATCGGGCGCGAGCGTGGATGTCTACACGCAGAACGAGTTCGCCAACCAGCCACTCCATGCGGCCGCGGCCGGTCGCCATCTCGAGGTGTGCCGGATCCTGCTGGCGGCCGGCGCCGACGTGAACGCGACCCAGCACGGCGGGTACACCCCGCTCCATGAGGCGGCGCAGGCCGGCGACGTGGAGCTGGCCGAACTCTTCCTCTCGGCCGGCGCCGACCCGCTCGCACGCTCGGACGATGACAAGACACCCGCCGAGACGGCAGATGCCGCCGGTCATCCGGACCTTGCGAGCCGGATCCGCGAGGTCGCCGCGGCGACGTGACCCAGCCGGCTCGACGGCCGGCGATCAGCCGCGCTCGAGGTAGCGCTCGCGGTCCCACGCATGGACCACGGAGTCGTACGTCTCCTGCTCCACGCGCGCCGCGTTGAGGTAGTGGTCGACGACGTCCTGGCCGAAGATCTCGACCGCGGCCTCGGACCGCTCGAGCTCCCAGATCGCCTCGTACAGGGCGCGCGGCATCCGCGAAACGCCCGTCGCGAGGTAGCCGTTGCCCTTGAACTCGGGGTCGAGCGGCAGCTCGTGCTCGATGCCGTAGAGCCCGGCGCCCATCATCGCGGCGTAGGTCAGATAGGCGTTCATGTCGCCGCCCGGGAAGCGGTCCTCGACGTGGAGCGCCGGGCCGCGGCCCGACGACGCGGAAGCCGGTCGTCCGGTTGTCGCGACCCCAGACGACGTTGACCGGCGCCCACGACAGCGACGCGTAGCGCTTGTACGAGTTGATGAACGGCGCGATGAACACGGCCAGCTCGCGCGACAGCTCCATCATCCCGGCCACGAAGTGCTGGCCCAGCACTCGACAGCCCGTACGGGCCGGCCTTCTTGGCGTCCGGCGTCGAACATCAGCGGGACGTCCTTCCTGAGATCCCACAGGCTCATGTGGAGGTGGCCCGACGAGCCGGTCCAGCGGTGGTCCGGCTTGGCCATGAACGTGATGCCCCAGCCGTTGAGGTAGGCGATCTCCTTGGCCCCGTGCTTGAAGACGACGCTCCGGTCGGCCGACTCGAGGACGTGGTCGTAGCGGATGTTGACCTCGTGCTGGCCGTTGGCCGCCTCGCCCTTGCTGAACTCGATCGGCACGTCGGCGGCCGTCATCTGGTTGCGCAGCAGGCGATGGAGCGGCTCGGCCTTGGTCGCCTGGAGGAGGTGGTAGTCCTCGTTGTAGTGGCCGAACGTGCGCGGGACCGGCCAGCCACGCTCGGCGAGGTCCTCCCACGAGTCCTTGAGCACGTAGAACTCGAACTCGGAGCCGGCCTTCAGCGCGTAGCCGGCCTTCGCGGCCCGCGCGACCTGGCGCTTGAGGATGGTCCGCGGCGCGATCGGGATCTCCGTCGCCGGTCTCCTCGTCGACGGCGTCGGCGAGGACCATGGCGGTGCCCGGCAGCCAGGGCAGGACCCGCAGCTGGTCCCAGACCGGCTCGGCGATCCAGTCGCCGTAGCCGGTCTCCCAGTTCATCAGCTTGTAGCCCTCGGGCGTGTTCATCTCCATGTCCGTGCCCAGCAGGTACGTGCAGAAGTGGGCGCCGTGGGAGATGACGCCGTCGAGGAACGCCTGGCCCTGGACGCGCTTGCCCATGAGCCGGCCCTGCATGTCGGTGATGGCGACGACGATCGTGTCGATCTGGCCGTCGCGGACCATCTCCTCGAGCTCGATGAGTCGTGGGTGCTTCGTCGCGTGGGCGTCGTGGTCGCTCATCGTGTCCCTCGCTCGAGTCGCTTCGATGGTCGGAGGGCCGGCCGGCGGTGCCGGCCGGCCCTCGGTCGTGTCGGTGCGCGTGGCGTCAGGCTCGACGGCCGCCGACCTCCTCGGCGGCCTGCTCGAACTCGCGCTCGATCTCGGTGAGCTCGGCGCGCGTCGCCCATGGACGCGTGGACCCTTGAAGGTCCGTCGCGCCCAGCCGAAGTAGTAGACGACGCAGGAACAGCACGGTGATCGACCATGAACGGGAAGCTGATGTTGCCCGACGTCGGGAAGCTGAACAGGACCATCAGGACGATGACCCAGAAGACGGCGATCCAGGCGATCGGCTTCGACCAGCGGCCGAGGCTCCAGACGCGCTCGTCGAGCCAGTCCTGGGTCGTCGCCCCGAGGTAGATGCAGATGCCGTACGCGGCGTACAGGAAGATCGTGCTGATCGCGGTCACGATCACGATCGCGGTGCCGCCGCCGACGACGCCCGCCGCGACGGTGAACAGCCACGACGATCACGACGATCGCGGTCAGCGAGTTGGCCGGCGTGCGGTATCGATGCGAGACCTTCTTGAGCCAGCCCGATCCGGGCACGCCGTCGTCGCGGCTGAAGGCGTACAGCATCCGGCCGGCGGAGGCGACCGACGACAGGCCGCAGAACGCCATGGCGATCGCGATGCCGGCCGCCAGGACGTCGCCGAGTCGACCGAGGTTGTGCTCGAGGATCTCGATGACCGCGACGCCGCCACCGAAGTAGTACTGGCTCGCGGCCGGCAGCGTCGTGTCGTCGAGGACTGGCGGGAAGAGCGTCGACAGGTTCGGCAGGTGGGTCGAGAGCGCGAACAGGAAGATGAACCCGACGACCGCGCTGACCGCGACCGACAGGAAGAGGCCCCACGCGCTCGCGACGCGAGCACCGACCGTCTCCTCGGCGACGTGGGCCGACGCGTCGTAGCCGGTGTACGTCCAGTTCGCCTGGAGGAGCGAGAAGAAGAACGCGAGGATCAGCGGGTAGCTGATCGCGGGCCCGTACTGCGAGGTTGACGACGCCGAGGTTGTTGTTCCAGCTCCCGGCGACGTCCTGCGGCTGGATCGCGAACAGGGTCAGCCCGGACTCGTCCGGCTTGCCGGCGAGCGAAGACCAGGACGACGACGGCCGCGACGATGACGATGTGCCACCAGACGCTGACCTGGTTGAGCAGCGCGACCAGGTTGATCCCGGCGATGTTCATCGCGAGCTCGATGAGCATCAGGATGCCCATCGTGACGAGCTGGCCGGTCAGGAAGCTCAGCCCCGAACACGAGCGTCGTGTTGTCGTAGGCGATCCCGATGTCGGTCGAGGAGCGGCGTGATGATCGTGGCGTTGAGGAACGCGGCGGCCGCGAAGTTGATGCCGGCGACGATGGCGAACTGGCCGATCAGGTTGAGCCAGGCCGTCCACCAGCCCCAGTTCTTGTTCTTCATCCGGCTGGCCCAGTAGTACAGGCCGCCGGCGGTCGGGTAGGCGGAGGCGATCTCCGCCATCGACGCGGCGATCAGCGAGGACGAAGACCGTGATGAGCGGCCAGCCGATCATCACGGCGGCGGTGCCGGCCCAGGCCAGACCGTAGTCGTACAGGATGACCGCGCCGGTCAGGATGCTGATGATCGAGAAGCTGATCGCGAAGTTGCTGAAGCCGCCCATCGAGCGGAACAGCTCCTGCGCGTAGCCCAGCTTGTGCAGGTCGGCGACGTCCTGCTGGATGACGTCTTCGCGAGATCGTGGCTGGGTCATCGGTACTCCCTCACTCGATGACGGCTCGCCATCGGACGAACCGGTGACCGACCTCCCTCCCGGTCGGGCTGGAAGCGGCGGCAGCGGCCGGGTCGGGGCGCCGCACGCTCAGGCGGGGACTCGAAGGTGATGACGGGGACGCGCTGGCGGCCTTGGGCGGCCGCGTGGGCGACGGCGGTGCCGAACGCCGGGTCGGTCCGCTGGCCCTCCTTCCCACCGCGTGGGTCTGGGGATCGTGGCACCTGCGAGCGGGGTGGCACCACGGCCTCACGCGTGCGCGGACTATACGGCTCGCCGGAAGCCTCTGGAAGCCCCCGGACTCAGTAGAGCATCGTCGTCCCGGACGGGAAGACGAACTCGAACGCCGACGGCGGCAGCGGCGCGTCCGGGTCGAGGACGCACCACCTCGGCGTCGCGGCTGACGTCGTCGCCGATCGACTCGACGAGCCGAAGGATGACGCCGGTCGCGCGATCGACCGTGAGATGCAACCGGTAGTCCGGGCGGTCGCCGGCGAGCTCGGTCGTTCGCGGATGCTCGCAGACGAGCGTGATCGCCTCGCGCCCGATCGCCACGGCCGTGCCCGTGACCGTGCAGCGGCCGGTCGACAACACGTTCTGGCAGAAGCCGCCGGGGTGGACGAAGGTGTCCGGCAGGGTCTCGTTCGGCAGCAGGGTCACGGGCTCGTAGACCTGCGCGAAGCCCGGCAGGTCGTTGTCGTCGAGACCGCGTGGCCGGTTGCGGATCGGTCGTTGCGTGCCGAGCTTGTGGGCGCCCGCATACGTCCGCACGAGATCGCCGTCGGAGATCCAGATGTCGTAGTCGCCGCCGACCTCGCGGCCCGCCTGGCTCGTCGTGACCTTGGCATGGCCCGGATGGCGGAGGCTGACCTCGAGGTTCGTGACCTCCTCGCCACGCGCGGTGCGGGACGTGTCGGCGATGCGCATCCGCAGCGTGGCGAAGCGAAGCTCAGCGTCGCGCATGAACGTGAACAGCTCCGCCACGGATCGGGAGACCGGCCGGGAGGACCACGACTTCGGGTCGCCGCAGGCCGTCGGCCGGAACGGGCAGGGCGGCGGCGCGGTCCCAGGCATGCGTCGAGGTCATCGCCCCGATCGTAGCAGCCTCGCGGGTGGTCTCGGGCTGGGCCTCAGCCGCCGCCGGCGCGGTCACACCGCGCCTTGACAGACCGGGCCACGACGCGTATATATCGTCTTGCGATATATCACCGTACGTCATATCGGAGACCCGCGATGCGCGACGAGATGCCCGACCTCGGCCGGTTCGCCGAGCCGTCCCTGTACATCCTGATGTCGCTGAGCGATGGGCCGAAGCATGGCTACGCGATCATGGCCGATGTCGAGGGCATCTCGGGATCGCCACTCGGCCCCGGGACGCTGTACGGCGCGCTGTCCCGACTCGAGCGTCGCGGCCTGATCGAGGCCCTCGAGCCGGAGGAGCGCCGCCGACCGTACCGCCTGACGAGCCTCGGTGCGACGACGCTGCGGACGCAGCTCGAGCACATGCAGGGGTTCACGCGCACCGCGCTCGAGCGCCTGCGCCAGGCCGACTCGTGACCACCCACCGCACCGACGTCGACTGAGCGACGGCAGGACGGCATGTCGCAGCCGCAGTACCCGCGGCCGGTCGTGGAGGCGCTGCCCGGACCAGCGTTGCGGACCCGTCGCGCCGGGGTCGATCGCCGGGCTGTCGAGGCGCCAGCTGCTTGCGCCGCGGCGCCGCGGCGGGCATCGCGGTCTGGCTGACCGAGATCCTCGGCGGGACGCTGGCCTTCGCGTGGACGGCGATCGGCGCGGTGGCGCCGCGGGTCCGCGTCGGGACGCTGGCCGACCTCATGGCGGCCAACCCGGGGCTGCCGATCCTCGACGGGTTCCCGGCCTACGTCCAGGCGGCACGTGCCTTCGTGATCCTGGTCGACCCGGGTCGCGGCAGCTGGCAGCCCGGCGTCGATCCGACCGGCGACGGATCGGCACTCAACGTCCGCGTCCTCTCGCAGCGCTGCCCGCACCTGGGCTGCCGGCCGAACCCCTGCATCGAGGACTACTGGTTCCGCTGCCCGTGCCACCAGTCGCGCTACGACCGCCTGGGCATCAAGGCGGCCGGCGAGCGATTCGGGCCGGCCTCGCGCGGGATGGACCGGTACGCGATCGAGGTCGATGGGGACGGCGTCCTGACCATCGACACGACCCACATCACCCTTGGGCCGTTGCCGATCGCCCTTGGCGAGCCCGGGATCATCGGGCCGCGCGTCGAGAACGGCTGCGTCAGGTGAGGATCCTGCGGCTCTACCCGGGTGCGTGGCGCGCCCGATACGGCGATGAGATGACCGCCCTCCTCGAAGCGCGACCCGCGAGCGCGCGGGACCGCCTGGACCTGGTCCGCGGAGCGCTCGACGCCTGGCTCCACCCGCCGACCCCGTCCCGGATCCCGGCGCTGGCCGCGATCGCCGGTGGCGGCCTGTGGACGGTCGTGGCGGCGGGGGTCCTCCTCCAGCCGGCTCCGCCGGACTGGCCGGGCTATCTCATGGAGGTCGTGCCGGCGGCCATGCTCGCGGTCGCCTTCCTGGCGGTCGCGGTCGTCGGTTGTGCGCTTCGCTCGGGGGACGGCGGCGCGGCGGTCGCACGGGTGACCTCGGCCATCGCGATCGCGGGCTATCGTCGCGTGGATCGCGCTGCTGGCAGCGACCGCACTCGGGTGGGCCGACGGCCCGGCACTCGCCGCCGCGCAGACCGTGGCGATCGTCGGGACGACGCTCGTCGGGGCGGCCGCGGTCATGGCGGGGGATACGACGGTCGGCGGTCTCGTGACCGCGAGCGGCCTCGCGATGCTGGTCCCGTGGTCGGCGGGCTGGCTGGTCTTCGGGACGGCCTGGACCGCGATCGGGATCCTGCTGTGGATCGAACGGGCGACGGGGACAGAACCGACCGGGTCCGCCTCCTGAGAAGGGCGGGCGTCAGCCGCCGCGGCGCGTCAGCCGCCGCCGGGTCCGCCGCCGAGACCGGGCTCGGTCATGGTCGCCGGATCGAGCAGGCGATCGAGCTCGGCCGGATCCATGCCCCGCTCGAGCGCCAGCTCACGGATCGTGCGCCCGCTCTTGAACGCCTCCTTGGCGAGCTTGGCCGCCTCGTCGTAGCCGATGACCGGCGCCAGGGCCGTCGCCAGCATCAGGCCCTGCTCGACGAGCGCCGGCCCTCGGTCCGTCGCGGTGAGTCCCTCGATCGCCCGGGCGCTGAAGTTCGAGGCCGCGGACGACAGCAGGTCGATCGATTCGAGGAGTGTGACCGCGGTCACGGGCAGCATGACGTTCAGTTCGAGGAACGAGCCCGTCTGGCTGAAGGCGACCGTGGCGTCGTTGCCGACCACGCGCGCCACGACCATCGTCAGCGATTCGATGATCACCGGGTTCACCTTGCCGGGCATGATGCTCGACCCGGGCTGCGTCTCCGGCAGGGCGATCTCCGCGATGCCGGCCCGCGGGCCCATGCCCATGAGCCGGACGTCGCTCGCGATCTTCCAGAGGCTCAGGGCGATCGTCCGGATGGCGCCATGCGCGGCGATCGCGGCGTCGAGCGATGCCTGGGCGTGGAAGTGGTTGTCGGTCTCGCGGACGTCGAGGCCGGTGAGGGCAGACAGGCGGGCGCAGGCCCGGAACGCGTACTCGGGATGGGCATTGATGCCGGTGCCGACGGCCGTGCCACCCAGCGGCACCGACAGGAGCTCGGCCTGGGCGGCCTTGGCCCGCCGTAGCGACTCCTCGACCTGGCCGGCGTAGCCGCGGAACTCCTGGCCGAGCCGGATGGGCGTCGCGTCCTGCAGGTGGGTCCGGCCGGTCTTGACGACCGGCCAGAGCTCCTGCTCCTTGGCGACAAGCGCGGTGTGGAGCCGATTCGAGCGCTGGGATCAGCGCCTCCTCGATCGCCACCGCCGCCGAGAGCTGGAGCGCGGTGGGGATCACGTCGTTCGAGCTCTGGCAGCGGTTGACCTCGTCGTTCGGGTGAACGGTCCGTCCGTCGCCGAGTCGTTCGGCCGCGAGGTTGGCGATGACCTCGTTCATGTTCGTGTTGGTCGAGGTCCCCGAGCCCGTCTGGTAGACGTCGATCGGGAACTGGTCGTCGTGGGTGCCGTCGGCGACCTCCCGGGCGGCGGCCGCGATCGCGGCGGCCACATCGGGATCGAGGAGTCCGAGAGCGGCGTTCGTTTCGGCCGCCGCAAGCTTGATCAGCGCCAGTGCCGCGATGAACCGTCGAGGGAAGCGCTGGCCGGAGATCGGGAAGTTCAGGACCGCGCGCTGGGTCGAGGCGCCGTACAGGGCGTCGGCCGGCACCTCCATCTCGCCCATCGAGTCGCGTTCGATCCGTGGCTCGCCGGCCTTCGTCGTGGTCATGGCACCGATCGTACATCCGGGTCTGCCCGCCGTTCGAACTGTCGGGCGTAGTGACGACGCTCGAACCCGACGGCCTGGTAGAGACCCTCTGAGGCCGCGTTGTCGGCGTTCGAGTAGACCTGCACGAGCCCCGCCCCGAGGTCGCGGTACCGCCCGAGACCGTGGGACAGGAGCGCCCGCCCGAGACCGCGCCGTCGGTGGTCCGGGTGCGTGCCGACGGGTTCGTACTCGCCGACCCGGGCGACCGGGTCCCACCAGGCCATCGCGAACGCCGCCAGGGATCCGTCGGGCGCCTCGACGACGAGGTCGTCCTCGAACCGATAGTGGGGGAGCGTCGTCAGGCGTTCGTACTTCTCGACCGTCATCTTCGAGGGCGCGAACGCGGCGCGGTGGACCTCCATGCGATCCTCGACCTCGGCGGGGCCGCGGACGCTCCGGATGCGGTACCCATCCGGGAGGTCCGCATCGACGATCGGCGATTCCTCGTCGACGCGGCGCTGGAACTGCGACATGCGGCGCTCAGCCGGGCGGAAGCCGCATTGCGCGATGGCCTCGAGGGTCGCGGTGTCCGTCTCGGTCAGCCAGGCGAGGAGCGTGCCCGGGGACTCGGCGATCGCGGCCTCGAGGATGGCCGTGAGCAGCGGTCCGTCCGTCGACGGATCGCCCGTCCAGATCTCCCAGTGCACCTGGCCCCCGTGGGTCCAGCTCCAGGCGGCCAGCGACCCGTCCACGTCCCAGAGCCGGAGGAGGTCCGCCAGGGCGGCCGGGGCGGCCGATGCGTACCACCACTCGAGGTCGCCCGGATGGGATGCCACGAAGGGCGCATCCGCCAGCCATGCGCGCGTCAGCACCGATTCGGCCAGTCGGAGGTCGGCGACGTCCTGCGCCGCTCGTGACGTGATCACGCCGCGGAGGATAGCCGCGGTGTCCGCTACGGGGCGGGCGTGACGGGGAGCGGGACCGACCGGTGGTGCAGGTTCCACGTCGTCGGGGAGCGTACCCTCAGGTCGCCGTCAGGGACGCCGGCGGCCACGACGATCATCCGGAGGGTTTCGATGACCACGCTGCTCGCGCTCTTCCGACGCCCGGATGGCGGTCCGGAGGCCCTGGCCGAGTTCGAGCGTCGCTATGCGACGGAGCACCTGCCCCTCGTCGCGGGGACCCCCGGCCTGCGCTCGACCCGCGTGCGACGCGTGATCGAGGCCCTCGGTGGCGAGACGGACCTCGTGCTGGTCACGGCGATGGCGTTCGACGACCGGGCCAGCCTCGACGCCGGCCTCGCCTCGGACGCGATGCGCGCGGCCGGCCGCAACCTTCGCGACATCGCGCCCGGCCTCTCGACGCTCCTCGTCCTCGAGGACGCGCCCGAAATGGACGACTCGGCTTCCGTGCGTGTGGATACTGTCCACACCACCACGGAGGACGCTGAGTGACCGATCCGGGCGCGACCCAACCGAGCGCGAGCCTCGTCCGCGTCGCGTTCCCCTCGCCCGCGCCCGTCTCCGCCGCGCCGGCCGAGACGCTGGCCGGCGTGGCCCTGGTCACCCTCGATCGCCCGCGCGCCCTCAACGCGCTGAGCTTCGACCTGCTCGACGCCCTCGCCGACGCCCTCGAGGCCCTGGACGCCGATCCGGCCTGCGGGGCGATCGTGCTGACCGGTGCGGGTGACCGGGCCTTCGCGGCCGGCGCCGACATCAAGGAGCTGGCCACGCAGTCCTCGGCGTCGCTCCACGCCGGGGGTCGCTTCACGGCATGGGATCGCCTGTCCCGGATCCGGACGCCGATGATCGCCGCGGTCCGGGGGTTCGCCCTTGGCGGGGGATGCGAGCTGGCGATGACCTGCGACATGATCGTCGCCGGCGACGATGCGACCTTCGGCCAGCCCGAGATCATGCTCGGCGTCATGCCCGGCGCGGGCGGCACGCAGCGACTCACCCGCGCCATCGGTCAGGCCCGGGCCATGGAGCTGATCCTGACCGGCCGGCCGATGCGCGCCCACGAGGCGGAGATCGCGGGTCTGATCACGCGGGTCGTGCCGGCCGAGGCGACCCTCGATGCCGCCCTCGAACTGGCGGCGCAGGTGGCCAGCATGCCGCCGCTGGCGGTGCGCGCGGCCAAGGCCGCGGTCCGGGCTGCGGCCGAGCAACCACTGAGCGTGGGCCTGGCCGAGGAGCGCGAGACGTTCTTCGGTCTCTTCGACAGCGACGATCAGGCCGAAGGGATGGCGGCCTTCAATGACAAGCGCGCGCCGGTCTGGACCGGACACTGAGCGCGGGGACGCAGGAGGGATCGATGGAGCGCGACACACCCGGGGGCAGCGATGTCGGGCGGGACATCGAGCGCGATCTGGGCGACGAGCCGCCGCCGAGCTATCGCGATTCGGCGCCTGACTACCTGGCACCGATCGACGATTCCTCACCCGTGAGCGGGCACACGCCCCCGCCCGAATCCGCCACGTCCGCCATCGATTCGCCCGAGCACGACTGGGCCCACGCCCAGGGCCTGATCTATCCCGGTTTCCGTCCGGTCGGGACGCATGGCCTCGACATCGCCTCGCTCGACCGTGACCACCTCGTCGCGCAGGGGGCGGTGAGCCATGCCCAGCCGCTGATCGACGTCGGGCCGGCCGGCCTGCCGGTCGTCTACACGATCGATGCCGGTGCGTACGACATCGTCGTCAATGGTGACCACCTGCTCTCGTGGGGGATCGGGACGTCGGACATCCAGGACGCGGCGATGAAGAACCTGTCGCGCTGGTCCGCATCGGCGCCGTGGACCGACGAGATCTCGGGTGATCGTCGCCTCGTCAGCTCCGACACCGGCGACGGCTGGGATGCCGCACGGATCCTGCTGCCGGAGGTCATCGCCCACCTCACGACCGAACTGGCCTCGTACGGCCGGATCCTCGTCGGGCTGCCGGAGCGACACCTCCTGACGGCGGCCTCCCTGCGCCCGGACGACACCGAATTCGCGGCGCTGTTCGCGGAGTTCGTGCTCGAACAGTCCGGTGGCGCCGACGAGCCGGTCGACCGGCGGGTCTTCGAGCTGGTGGACGGGCGCCTCGTCGAATTCGACGGGGGCGGGCCCTCGACCTGATGGGCGCCACCGGGGCGGCCGCCCCGGCATTCGAGACGCTCCGGTTCGAGGTCGCCGACGCGATCGCGACGATCACGCTGGACCGGCCGGCCGCGCTCAATGCGCTGACCGTGCCGATGAAGGTCGAGCTGCTCCGCGCATTCGGGCTGGTGGCCCGGGACCGCGGCATCCGCGTGGTCGTCCTGACGGGCGAGGGCCGGGCGTTCTGCGCCGGCCAGGATCTCAAGGAGCGGGGGGCGGCCGGCGCGGCCCCGCTGGCCGTCGAGCTCCGGGAGCGCTACAACCCGATCATCCGCGCGATGCGGGCGCTCGACCAGCCGATCGTCGGGGCGATCAACGGGATCGCGGCCGGCGCCGGCGCGTCGCTGGCCTTCGCGTGTGACGTGCGGATCGCGGCCGAGGAGGCGAGCTTCGTCCTCGCCTTCGGGCGGATCGGCCTGGTGCCCGACAGCGGCGCGACGTGGTTCCTGCCCCGCCTCGTCGGGCCGGCCAAGGCCGCGGAGCTGGCGCTCGTCGGCGAGTCGCTGTCGGCCGCGGATGCGGAGCGGTTCGGGCTGGTCGCGAAGGTCGTCCCGGCGGCGTCGCTGGCGGCCGAGGCGCGGAGTGTGGCCGAGCGCCTGGCCGCGCTGGCCCCGCGGGCCCTCGCCTCGACCAAGCACGCCCTGGACCGCGCCTGGTCGATCGATCTCGAGCGGGCGCTCGAGGAGGAGGCGCACCGCCAGGGCGTCGCGGGCGCCAGCGCCGACCACGCCGAGGGGATGGCGGCGTTCCTCGAGAAGCGTCCGCCTCGGTTCAGCGGGGAGTGACCGGGCCCGTGCTTGTCGTGATGTCGCGGGTGCCGTAGGCTCGGACGCAGGAGGCCGAACGATGACGGATCCGCTGGCTCTCGACCCCATCCTCGATCCACGCGAGCGCACCCGGCCGCCCTCGAACCAGGATCTGCCCCATGACGAGCGGTTCGCCCTGTTCGAGGCGCACGTGACCTCGGGCGGCAAGGTCGAGGCGACCGACTGGATGCCCGACGAGTACCGGACGGCCGTCCTGCGCTTCGTGGAGATGCATGCGAACTCCGAGCTGATGGGCGTGCTCCCGGAGCGCGAATGGCTGATGCGGGCGCCGACCCTGCGTCGCAAGCTCGCGCTGACCGCCAAGGTCCAGGACGAGGTGGGTCACGCCCAGTTGCTGTACCGCGTGGCCGAGGACCTGGGCAAGTCGCGCGAGGCCATGTTCGACGACCTGCTGGCCGGCAAGACCAAGTTCCACAACGTCTTCCACTACCCGACCGTGGGCTGGGCCGACGTCGGGATGATCGCCTGGCTCGTGGACGCGGCGGCGATCGTCGCGCAGATGGCGCTGCGGGATTCCAGCTACGCCCCGTACGCGCGCACGATGCGCAAGATCTGCTGGGAGGAATCGGTCCACATCATGCACGGTCGCGATGTCGTGGTGACGATGGCGACCGGCAGCCCCGCCCAGCGCGCGGCGATCCAGGACGCGCTCGAGCGCTGGTGGGGCCCGCTGATGCAGATGCACGGCCCGCGCTCGCCGCGCGACAAGGACCGCGACCTCCACTGGCGCATCAAGGCCAAGACCTCCGAGGAGCTGCGCCAGGAGTTCCTGACCATCTACGTGCCCCGGATCCGCGAGCTCGGCCTGGTCATCCCGGATCCCGAGCTCCGCCTCGACGAGACGACCGGGACCTGGTCCTACACCGAGCCTGATTGGACGGAGCTGCGGACGGTCGTGACGAACCACGGTCCGATGTCCGAGGCACGGCTCGAATTCCGGCGCCTCGCGCGCGAGGACACCCGTTGGGTCCGCGAGGCCGTGCTGGGCGTGCCGGTCGCGGCATGACCGATCACGAGCGCGGGGGAGTCGGTGAGACCGACCCGGTCCTGGAGGCCTGGGAGGTCTTCCGGCAGGAGCGCGAGGGCGACGCGATGCGCCACGGCGGCAGCGTGATGGCCCCGGATGCGGATCTCGCCACGCACTACGCCCGTGAGATGTTCGGCCGGCGGCAGGAGAGCGTCCGGTTGTGGGTCGTGCGCCGGACGGACGTCATCGACGTCGTCGACCAGGACCTGCTGCAACCGCCGCTCGACCGCTCGTTCAAGAAGCCCGGCGGCTATGTCATGCGCGAGAAGCTCGCGGCCGCACGCGAGGCGGCCGGTCAGGCCAAGCCCAAGGCCCGCCCGGGATGACCGTGGCGACGCCCCCGGCGACCGCGGCGCTCGAGGCGCTGCTCCTCTCGATGGCCGACGACGAGTTCGTCATCGGTTTCAGCGATTCCGAATGGACCGGCATCGCGCCGCTTCTCGAGGAGGACGTGGCGATGAGCTCGCTGGCCCAGGACGAGCTTGGGCACGCCGCCGCGCTCTACGGGTTGCTGGCCGGCCTCACGGACGGCGACGCCGATGCGATCGCCTACGACCGCGAGCCAGACGCCTACCGGCACGCCCGCCTGCTCGACCACGGTCGCGGCGACTGGGCGATGACGATCGCCCGGCGCTACCTCTACGAAACCGCCGATGCGATCCGCCTCGAGGCCCTGGGCGCGTGCAGCTGGACGCCACTGGCCGAGCTGGTTGGGAAGCTGGTCCGCGAGGAGCACTACCACGTGATGCACATCGCGCTCTGGTTCGACCGGCTGGCCCGTGCCGGGGGCGAGCCACGGCGCCGGCTCGTCGACGCGCTCGCGACGCTCGCGCCCGATGCGGCCACCGTCTTCACGCCCCTCCCCGGCGAACCGGCACTCGTCGCGGCCGGGATCCTCGCCTCGCCGATGCACGAGCTGGAAGCGTGCTGGCTCGCGGCGATCGCTCCGACGATGCAGTCCCTCGACCTGCCGATGCCGACGAGCGCCGGCGCGCCGACCGATGGCCGCGAGGGCCACGGCGACGCGTTCCGCTGGTTGTGGGGAGAGTTCACGAACGTCCGGCGAAGCGATCCGGGAGCGACCTGGTGAGCGAGGCCGCGACCCACACCACGATCGCGCGCGCTCGCGCCGGCGCGCTCGCGCCGGCCGGGCACGCCCCTTCCGAGGCCCGGGCCGGGATCGACGAAGCCTCGGTCCGGTCCGCCCTCGGCGAGGTGATGGATCCCGAGCTGCCGATGGTTTCGATCGTCGACCTCGGGATGGTCGGCGGCGTGGCGGTGTCGGCCGAGGGCATCGACGTCGAGATCCTGCCGACGTTCATCGGCTGCCCGGCACTCGAGCTCATCTCGGCGGCGGTCGCTGACCGCCTCGGAACGTTCGGTCGCCCGGTCCGGGTCGTCTCGAGCTTCGCGCCGCCATGGAGCTCCGATCGGATCACGCCGGCCGGGCGTGCCGCACTCGCGGCTGCCGGGATCGCGCCGCCGACCCCAGCCGGCGAGGTCGTGTGTCCGTTGTGCGGCTCGGGGCAGGTCGTGATGGACAACCTGTTCGGGCCGACCCAGTGCCGGTCGCTGTTCTACTGCCGTGAGTGCCGCCAGCCGTTCGAAGCCATCAAGCCGATCTGAACGTGGCGGACCTCGAGCGGGTCGGCGTCATCGGCGCCGGGACGATGGGCGCGGGGATCGCCCAGCTCGCCATCGAGGCCGGGCATGACGTCGCGCTCCACGACGTGGATCCTGCCGCGTTCGCCCGGGCCCGCGAGCGGGTGCGCGAGGGCCTCGCCCGTCGCGCGGCGCGCGTCGGGCTCGATCCGGACACGATCGATGCCTGGGTCGACGGCCGTCTCGACGCGGCTCCGCCCCGGCGCCGGCCTCCGGGAGCTGGCCGCCACGAGCGGCGTCGTCATCGAGGCCGCCCGGGAGGACCTCCCCACCAAGCGCGAGATCTTCCGCATGCTCGACGCCGGCGCGCCGTCCGACGTCATCCTGGCCACGAACACGAGCGCGCTCTCGATCGCCGACATCGCGGAACGCACCGACCATCCGGGTCGCATCCTCGGGCTGCATTTCTTCAACCCGGCGCCGGTCATGCCGCTGGTCGAGGTCGTGGTCGGACCGGCCACGACGCCCGGCATCGCCGATCGCGCCATGGGCCTGATGGAGGCCTGGGGCAAGACCCCGATCCGCTGCACCGACACGCCGGGCTTCGTCGTCAACCGGGTCAACCGGCCGTTCACGATCGAGGCGCTCCGGATCCTCGAATCCGGAGCAGCCGGCGTCGAGGCCATCGACGAGGCGATGCGCGCAGCCGGCTACCCCATGGGGCCGTTCGAGCTGATCGACCTCATCGGCGTGGACGTCAACTACGCCGTCGCCGATCGGATCTGGGCGGGACTCGGTCACCCGGATCGGCTCCAGCCGTCGTCTACGCAGCTTCAGCTGGAGGAAGCGGGACACCTCGGACGCAAGACCGGGCGCGGGTTCTATCGCTACGAGGATGGACGGCGGATCGGGATCGCCCCCGAGTTCCGGACGCGATCCGCCGGCACCTCGCTCGGTCCCGATGCCATCCGCGACCGCATCGAAGCGGCGATCAGCCTGGAGGCGCGCCTCGCGGTGGACGAAGGCGTCGCGACGCCGGCCGACATCGACCGGGCGATGCGCCTCGGCGCAGGGCATCCGCAGGGCCCGTTCGAGCGGGACGCCGGTGGCTGACGCGCCGCTGGGATACGATCGGTCGATGAGTCGAGATCGCGCCAGGCCGGTCCGCGAGGCCTGGATCGTCGAGGCCGCCCGCACGCCCATCGGCCGCTATGGAGGCGCCCTCGCGAGCATCCGGCCGGACGATCTCGCCGCCCTCGTACTGCGCGCCGTCGTCGACCGGGCGGGCGTGGATGCAGCGATCGTCGAGGACGTCATCCTCGGCTGCGCCAACCAGGCCGGCGAGGACAACCGCGACGTGGCCCGCATGGCGCTCCTGCTCGCCGACTTCCCGATCGAGGTCGGCGGACTGACGGTCAATCGACTGTGCGGCTCCGGGCTGCAGGCCATCAACACCGCCGCCCACGCCATCGCGGTCGGCGACGGCGACGTGTTCATCGGCGGCGGTGTCGAGTCGATGACGCGCTCGCCATACGTCACGCTCAAGGCGGACACGGCGTACGCGCGCGGGGCGCGCGAGGCGGTCGACACCACCCTCGGCTGGCGCTTCGTCAACCCGCGGCTCGCCGAACGGCACTACCCGTATTCGATGGGGGAGACCGCCGAGAACGTCGCCGAGCGGTGGGGCGTGAGCCGCGAGCGCCAGGACGCGTTCGCGCTCGAGAGCCACGAGCGCGCCATCGCCGCCATCGAGGCCGGCCGCTTCGACGACCAGATCGTCCCGGTGGAAATGACCGGGCGCAAGGGCGAGACGACGGTCGTCGCCCGCGATGAGCATCCGCGAGCCGACACGAGCCTCGAGGCGCTCGCGACGCTGAGCCCGATCTTCCGCACCGAGGACGGCTCCGTCACAGCCGGCAACAGCTCGGGGATCAACGACGGGGCGTCGGCGGTGCTGCTGGTCGAAGCGGAGCGGGCCCGGACGCTCGGGCTCAAGCCGATGGCCCGGGTCGTGTCCACGGCCGTCGCGGGCGTCGATCCGGCGATCATGGGGGTTGGCCCCGTGCCGGCATCGCGCAAGGCGCTGGAGCGGGCGGGGATCGCCGTGGCGGACCTCGACCTGGTCGAGCTCAACGAGGCCTTCGCCTCGCAGTCGCTCGTGTGCATCGACGAGCTCGGGCTCGACCCGACGAAGGTCAACGTCAACGGCGGGGCGATCGCGCTCGGGCATCCGCTGGGGATGAGCGGCGGCCGCCTCATCACGATGCTCACCCACGAGCTGCGACGGACGGGCGGCCGGTATGGCCTCGCGACGATGTGCATCGGGGTGGGGCAGGGGATCGCTACGGTCGTCGAGCGCATCGAGGAGTAGCGCCGCGTCGCGGGATCAGCGCGGGCCGAGCATCCGCACGGTGGCCCGGCGTCGCCCGCCGCGCGCCAGCAGCCACGACAGGACAGCCAGCACGAGCCCGAGCGCGACCAGGAGCGCCGCCTGGATGACCAGCAGGCTCACGAAGGCGTCGTAGGCCTGGGCGGTCACCTGGCGAGCCACCTCTGCCTCGGGCACCTGCGAGACGTACGGGCCGGCCAGCCACAGGACGGCCAGCGAGACCGCCCCGGCGACGGCGATCGCGAGCCCGACGATCCCGAGGGCGCGCGCCCGGCGGTGAGCCAGGACCACGACGATGAGCGCCGCCGTGACCGCGACGAGCGGCAGGAGCAACTGGAGGCTCCGCATCAGCCGCATGGCTTCCTGCACCTGCTGGAGCTCGTCGACCTGGGCGATGACGATCGGCGCGGCCAGGATGGCGGGCACGTTCACGACCAGCGCTGCGATGCGCGGGTCGGCCGAGGTCGCGATCCGATCCAGGAGGCCGGCCGTGTCGAGGACGACGTTCTTGCCGCGCACCGACACCAGCCCCGACCGTCCCTCCGCCAGCGCCGATCACCTCGCCGTGGACGCCGCTCACGACCTCGTCGCGGACCTGCCGGACACCGGGGTCGTCAAGGGACTCGAGGATCCGATCGCTGAGCGCCGCCTTGACCTGCTGCCGATCGGATCCGGCCGGCAGCCCGAGCCGTGACGCCAGCCCGGCGGCGACGGCCGCCGGTGCCCGATCCACCCGCCTGACGATGACGTCCGCGAGCGACGTCGCCACGAGTCGCTCGATCGCCGGGGTATCCATCGCCCGCCCGACCGTCGTCGAGAACGTCCCGGAGTCGAGCACCGTCCGCAGCGGCCCAGAACGAGGTGTTCGCCGCCACCACCATCGGGATCAGCAGCACCAGGAGGATGGCGGCGAGGCCCGTCCGGAGCATGCGTCAGTCTAGCCGGGGGCCCCCGGACCTTCGTTCGGCCGACGCCGCACGTGAGTTTCGGCGCGGGTGCTTGTCGAAACCCGCGCTCGTGCGTACGATGCACGTAGCACTCGGGAGCCCGTTCGCGAGCTCGACCATCATTCGCAGCCCACGGAGACGAGACGCATGATCGATCAGCAGCCGACGGTCGTTTCCCTCAGTGACGCCGCAGTCAGCAAACTGCGCGAGCTGACCAAGGAAGAGACCAACCCGGCCATCGGGCTGCGCGTGTACGTCTACTCCGGCGGGTGCTCCGGCTTTCGCTACGGGATGATGCTCGAGGACGCGCCGACCCCAGAGGACAAGATCCTCGAGGCCAGCGGCATCAAGGTCTATGTCGACGGCAACAGCGTGGATCTGCTCAAGGGCTCGCAGATCGACTACGTCGATACGCTGATGGGCGCCGGCTTCACCGTGAACAACCCGAATGCGGTCGCCGCGTGCGGCTGCGGATCCAGCTTCCGGACCGCCGACGACGAGGGTTCCGCCCGCTCCTGCGCCCACTGATCCGAGCGGCCGGCGACGCCGGTCCACCACTCGAGCACCAGGAAGCCGCCGGCACGCACCGGCGGCTTCTTCGCATCTGTCGTCGAACCATCGCCCCGGGACGTCGGTACTGTCGGGCCATGGGCCGGCCCGGCGGACGGGCGGACGATCGGCTCGGTGCCATCCATGCCTGTCGCCCTGTCGCCCCTCGTCCGCGTCCCGCTGTGGGCGGCGTACTTCGCCGCCGGTATCGCGGCGCTCGTCGTCTACTGGCTCCTCGAGGCCGGCAGCCTCACGCAGAGCTGGTTCTACGACATCATCGGCGTCACCGCCGTCCTCGCGGCGCTCGTCGGGGTCATCGTCAACCGGCCCGACCGGCGCCTGCCGTGGGTGCTGATGGCGATCGGTCAAGCGTCATTCGTGGCCGGCGACATCCTGTGGAACTGGTACGAGATGATCGGCGAGGACCCGTTCCCTTCCATGGCCGACGCCCTCTACCTCGCGGGCTACCCGTTCATCGCGGTCGGCTTGCTGCTGCTGATCCGCCGGCGACTGGGCGACGGCGACCGAGGCGGCCTCCTCGACGCCGCCATCCTGGCAACCGGCGTCGCGATCCTGTCGTGGACGCTCCTCATCCAGCCGCAGGTCGTCGGCGCGGACCTGGACCCCCTGTCGCTGGCCATCAGCCTCGCCTATCCCGATCGCCGACCTGCTCCTCATCGGTGTCGCGATGGGCCTGCTGACGACCCCGGGCGCGAGGACTACCTCTTTCCGGATGCTCGGCCTCAGCCTCGTGGCGCTCCTCGTCGCCGACCAGATCTACGCGCTCCAGAACTTCGACGGGACGTACGTCGCAGGTGGTCCACTCGACAGCATCTACGTGATCGCCTACATCCTGTTCGGCGTCGCGGTCCTGCACCCATCGATGCGTCGGCTGACGGACCCGCACCCCGTTCCGGTGACCTGGCTCGGGCCCGTGCGCCTGGTCTGTCTCGCGGCGGCGATGGTGACGGGACCGGTCCTCTTGACGATCGGCCCGGATGCGAGCGGCGGCCTGGCGGTCATCGCGGCGGGCACGGCGCTGCTCTCGCTCCTCGTCCTCGCTGCGACTCTATGGCCTCGTGGGTCTGCTGGCGCGTGACGTCGCCAAACGGCGGGCGTTGGAGGATCAGCTCAGCTACCAGGCGTTCCACGATCCGTTGACCGGACTGGCCAATCGGCGCCGGTTCGTCGAGCAGGCCGAAGTCGCGCTGGCGGGGCGCAAACGGACCGGGACCATCGCCGCCATGTTCCTGGATCTTGACGACTTCAAGACCGTCAACGACAGCCTGGGCCATGCGGCCGGCGACGAGATGCTGAGGGTCGTCGCCGCGCGGATCGGCGCCGGACTCCGGAGCACCGACCTCGCCGCGCGACTCGGCGGCGACGAATTCGGGATCCTCCTCTTCGACGTCCATAACATCGATGTCGCGACTGCCACAGCGCAGCGTCTCCTGGACGCCCTCCAGGCGCCAGTGACCATCGGCGACTCCCTGGTCGAGGTCGGAGCCAGCATCGGCGTCGCGATCGACTCTCCGGAGATGGTTCGCGTTGATGACTTGCTCGGCAACGCAGACGTGGCGATGTACCAGGCGAAGGCGCTTGGCAAGGGCCGTTTCCATGTCTTCACCGGCGATCCGGAGGGAGCGGGAGTCCGCCAGAAGTGGTCAGAACAGCCTCGGAACGTTCGTCGCGCACCGATCGGCCCGGCCCTCCTCGAACCTGGCGCCGGCTAGGTTCCGGGGCGGCGGCTAGACTCGGGTCGGACGCGATGGCACCGGGTCGTCGCGCGAGTACGCGGTCCTGAGTCGATGGATATCCCGCTCTTCCCGCTGCACACGGTCCTGTGTCCGGGGATCGTCGTCCCGCTGCACATCTTCGAAGAGCGATACCGCGCCCTGACCCGTCACTGCCTCGACCGTGGTACGCCATTCGGGGTCGTGCTGATCCGCGATGGCCGCGAGGTCGGCGACCGCAGCGTCATGGCCCTCGCGGGCGTCGGGGCGTTCGCGGAGATCCGACGGGCCGGCCGCTACCCCGACGGCCGCTACGACCTGCTGGCCGCCGGGACCGGGCGGTTCACGATCGAGTCGGTCGACGCGGGCACCGAGCCGTACCTGGTCGCCGAGGTGACCCCGCTCGAAGACGAGGTCGGCGACGAGCCGCGGGCCGAGCGCCTGGCCGAGACCGCGATCAGCCGGTTCGTGCGCTATCTCGAGCTGATGCGAGCGCGCGAGGGCGAGACGGCCGAGGTCCTCGACATCCGGGTCGAGCTCGAGACGATCGGCGCCGACGATGACGAGGTCCCGGACGACGCGGTCGAGGCGACGGACACGCGCGGAGCAGGCGCGGCCACCCTCGAGCCCGAGGAGGAGACCGAGATCGGGGACGAGACACTGAGCGCGCGCGACCTGAAGATCCCCGACGATCCGACCGTCCTGTCCTACCTGCTCTCCGGGATCGTCGAGGTCGAGCTGCCGCGACGGCAGGCACTGCTGGAGGCATCGACGACGGTCGAGCGCCTCGAGAACCTGGTCCGTTTGCTCGACCGGGAGCTCATGCTCCTGAGCGGCCGGCTGCGCATCTTCTCCCCCGACCCCCGGCTGATGGGTGGCGCCCGCCGCAGCTAGCCGCGCAGGGCCAGCCGGACCGGACCGGCGTGTAGAGTGCGGGCCATGGCGGCGGTCGTCGGCTTCAGCATCGTGGCGACCCTTGCGATCGTGGTCGCGCTCATGATCGCCGGCCCGCGTTACACCGTCCGGCGTGACCCGACCCTCGATGTCGACGGCGTCGCCGGGCGCCTCGTCGGCGTCATGAGCGCACTCGGCGCCTTCGCGGTCACGGCCCTCGTGTTCCTCGTGACCCAGGCCCGTACCATCCCGGATGCGAACGGGACGCCGCTCACCACGGCGCTGACCATGTTCGTCGTGGCGTACATGGGCTACCTCTCGTCGGCGCTCCTCTTCGCGAACGTGTCGCATCGGATCGAGAACGCCGTCTTCGATCTGGCCGCCGCCCAGTACGCCGGCGCGTCGGTGAGCCTGTTCGCCGTGTTCCTGGGCTGGTTCGCCCTTCGACCGCTCTTCGAGACGTTCGGTCTGACGGTCATGGCCGGGCTGGTCGGCTGGTTCCTCATCGGGGCGGTCGTGGTCGGCTACGGCCTGTTGGCGACAGCCCTGTTCCGAAGCGGGTACATCACGGCCCGGATGACCGTCCTGTTGCCGGGCATCGCCGCGATCGGCACGCTGGCCTATGGCCTCGGCATGGCCGTCTTCGCGCCAGACCTGCGTTCCAGCGAGGCGACCCTGGCGCTGACGATCATCGCGTTCGCGGCCGGCGTGCCCGCCTATGCCGCGATGACGGTCCTGCCGATCGCCGCGAACCGCAAGCGCCTGGCTCCGATCCTCGCCCAACGGTGGCACCTGGCCATCGTCGCCTACGCGCAGGGCGTGATGGTGCTGACGGGTTTCCTGCTGCTCGCCGTCCTCGGGCTGGCCTGAGCGCTCCGCCTACTCGCTGAAACGCTCTTCCTTCCACGGATCGGCGTCGTTGTTGTAGCCGTAGCGCTCCCAGAAGCCGAGCTGGTCGTGGTCGAGGAACTCCAGGCCGCGGACCCACTTGCTGCTCTTCCAGAAGTAGCGCTTCGGGATGACGAGACGGAGCGGATACCCGTGCTCGGCCTCGAGCGGCTGGCCGTCGAACGTGTCGGCGAGGATGACGTCGTCGTCATCGAGGATCGACAGCGGGACGTTCGCGGTGTAGCCCTGCTCGGCATGGGACACCACGTGGGTCGCGGACGGCCGGACGGCGGCCATCTCGAGGATCGTCTGGATCGGCGACGCCCTCCCAGTCCGTATCGAGCTTGGTCCAGCGGGTGACGCAGTGGATGTCCGTGTGGACCGTCTTGCGGGGCAGGGCCTTGAACTCGTCCCACGTCAGCGTGAACGGCGAGTCGACCTCGCCCCACACCTTGAAGTCCCACGTGGCCAGGTCGACGTGCGGCACCGAGCCGTAGTGCAGGACCGGGAACTTCTCGGTCTTGTACTGGCCGGGTGGGATGCGCGCCGCGACGGCGGGATCCTGCTCGCCGGATCCGAAGAGACGTTCGAACATGCGCTGACCTCGACGCGGTGAGGGCGGTATGGTCCCACATCGTCGTGACGGTCCGGTGAACGGGGCGACCGGACCATCGGGGGACCCGAGGCGTCCGGTTCGCTACGGTACCCTTCGGACGTGGATTCGCCCGATCGACCTCCCGGGACGCCCGACTCGGCCGACCGGGCCCGGGTCCCTCGCGTCGTCATCGTCATGCCCGCCTACAACGCGGCGCGGACGTTGGAGCGCACCTACGCCGACATCCCCCACGAACTCATCGACCGGATCATCCTCGTCGACGACGTCTCGCGCGACCAGACGGTCGAGGTCGCCAAGCAGCTCGGGCTCGACGTCATCATCCACAGCCAGAATCGCGGCTACGGCGGCAACCAGAAGACGTGCTACGACGCCGCGCTCGCGGCCGATGCCGACATCGTGGTCATGCTCCATCCCGACTACCAGTACGACGCGACGCGGATCCCCGCGCTCATCGCCCCGATCGCCGCCGACGAGCGCGACCTGATGCTCGGCAGCCGCTTCCTCGGCGATCCGCTGGCCGGCGGGATGCCTCGCTGGAAGTACCTCTCGAACCGGTTCCTGACCGGCCTCGAGAACCGGGCCTTCGGGCTCCACCTGTCCGAGTATCACACCGGGCTTCGCGCCTACAGCCGGCACCTGCTCGAGACCATCCCGTACAAGCTCAACAGCGACGATTTCGTCTTCGACCAGGAGCTGGTCTCGCAGGTCGTGGCGGCCGGGATGGCCGGCCGGATCGGGGAGATCGCCGTGCCCACGCGGTACTTCGAGGAGGCGTCCTCGGTCGGCTTCAAGCGCAGCGTCGTCTACGGCCTCTCGACGCTTCGGGTGGTCGCGCGGTACGTCCTCCACCAACGACGCGTCCGGCGGTCGCCGAAGCTGCTGACGCGCGACCGCGTCGACTGAGCGCGGGACCGACGACAGAATGAGGATCAGTTCGCAGTCCCTGCTCCGGGGCGCGCTCGGCATCGCGATCAGCCTCGTGTCCCTGTACATCGTGCTGGGCTCCGTCGACCTCGCCAAGGCGGCCGAGGTGCTGCGCGTCGCCATCCCCGCCTGGATCGCCGTGATGCTCATCGCGGTCCTGGTCGACGTGGGCGCCCGGGCGGCCCGCTGGCGCGTGCTGCTGGCCCCGATCTCGGTCGTCCCGTACCGCCGCGTCCTCGGCTACACGTACCAGGGATATCTGGCCAACAACGTGCTGCCGGCACGCCTCGGGGAGCTGGTGCGCACGCACGCGCTGGGCGAGGGCGAGGGCCTGAGCCGAACGACGGTCCTGGGCACGGTCGCCGTCGAGCGCATCGTGGACACGGTCATGGTGGTGGCCATCGCGGCCGTGTCGGTGCTGGTCCTGGGCGTCCGCGGGTTCATCACTAGCGCGGTCCTGCTCGGCTTCGCATTCGTGACCCTCCTCGTCATCGGGCTGGCGCTTGGCGTGGTGGCTCATCGACTGCCCGGTGCCGCTCGCGTCACGCGGTTCATCGAGCGCTGGCCCAAGATCATCGAGCTCGGCCGGCGCCTGCAGGACGGCCTGGCGGTCGCCAGGCGGCCGAAGACCATGACCGGCGCCGTCATCCTCAGCCTGGCGGCCTGGACGGCTTCGACCATCACGTTCCTCGCCGGCGGCCAGGCGGTCGGCATCGAGCTGACTGTCGCCCAGGGGGCGCTCATCGGGAGCGGCGTCGCCCTCGCGTCGATCGTCCCGTCCGGACCCGGCTACGTCGGGACGTTCGAGTTGACGGCCGTCGCCATCGCCGACGCCCTCGGCATCGACCGGGACGCGGCGTTCGCGATGGCACTGCTCATCCACGCGATGATCCTGCTGGTCACGTCGGTCGGCGGGGTCGTGGCGATCGTCGCGTTGCGTCGGGGGAAGCCCGGCCGCCCCCCGGTGGCGGCGTCGGCCGACTCGACCGCCGCCACGGATCCCGGAATCGACGAACCCCCGGCCTGAGCCGGGGGTTCGGATCGCGACGTTCGGGCCGCGCGCCGTTCGCGCTACCGGACGGGTTCAGGACGCGGGCTTGGCCAGATCGGAGATCGTGGTGAGGCCGTACTGGTCGGCCGTCGCCTTGGTGACGACGAAGCCGTTCTGGTCCGTCGCGGCGGCGAAGTCGAGGGACACGAGGCCCTTCGGCTCGAGCGCCGTCTTGAGGGCGGCGCTGGTGGCGGCCGGATCGGTCGTCGCCTGGCCGGCCCCGCCGTTCACGAATTCGAGGGCGGTCGCCGCGTACTCCGCGAGGACGTCGATGTCACCCGACTCGAGCGCCGGGAAGACGATCTCGCGGTTCCCGAGCTGGAACTTCCGCTCGACCTTCGCGCCATTCGACTCGAGTCGCTGAGCGAAGATCTCGGCGAGGATCTCCTGCTCGTAGAAGTTGGTCGACCCGACGGTGATGTCACCGCTGAGGCCGAGGTTGATCGCGTCGAAGTTCTGGGCCGTGATCCACTCCTTGGCCACGTCGGCCGAGGACCTGGCATCGACGGTCACGGCCTTGTTGAGCGCGGTCAGCTGCTCCTGCGAGAGCTTCGCCATGATGTCGTTCAACAGGGTCGCGATGTCCGGGTTCGCATCGAGGGCGTCCTTGCGAACGACCGGGATGAGGTTGTCGGCCAGCTGCAGCTGCTTGTCGTCCTGGAGCAGGACGAAGCCGTTCACGGCGATGGCCGGGTCCGACGTGAACAGCAGGCCGACCTGGACCTGGCCGCCCTTGACGGCGTCGACCGTCAGGGGACCGCCCGCATCGAGCGGGACGAATTCCTTGAACGTCAGGCCGTACGTCTCGGTCAGGCCCTTCAGGCAGAACGGGCGGTCCGGGCATTCCGGCGGGCCCCCGAGGACGAGGGTCGTGGACAGGGCGGCGGCCGCGGACGGCTCGACGCTTGGTGCGACGCTCGGGGCGACGCTAGGCGGCGCGCTGGCCGCCGTCGATGGGCTTGGGCTGCTCCCACCCGATGAGCAGGCGCCAACCAGCGCCAGCACCATCGCCCCGAGAGCGGCCGTGCGGAATTGCCGCATGGGTCCTCCTTGGCTTCGCCTCCGCACCGTCGGGGATCAGGTGCCACGAGGCAGGGCGGGACTATAGCAGCGGTCCCATGAACAGGCTGTGTCATGTACTGACACGAGTTGCTTGCAGGTTCGCCACGAACGGTCGCGATCCGGTGCCCACCCGGAGCGGTGGTGCCGGCGCCTTAACCCCCGACCGGCGCGCCCGATATGGCCGGCGCTGCCTTGACCGAGAGTGGCTCGGGCGCGCGGTCGCGGAGGCCGGGTGATACGAGCACTCGCTCGATGAGCATGAACAGGCGCTCCGTCAGCAGGGCGAGACCCGCGACGAGGATGGCCCCGCCGATGAGCTGATCGTCCTTCTGGAGCGCGAATCCGTCGACGATGAATCGACCGAGACCTCCGCCCCCGACCAGGGCGGCGAGGGTCGCCGTCGCGACGACCTGGACCGAGGCGATGCCGATCCCGCCGATGATCACCGGCATCGCGATCGGCAGCTCCACGCGTCGAAGCAGCTGGCGTTCGGTCATGCCGATCCCGCGCCCGGCTTCGACCATGTCGCGATCGACCTCACGGACCGCCACGTAGGTGCTGGTGAGCACGGGCGGGATCGTGAGGACGAGGAGGGCTGGGAACGCGGTCGCGAACCCGATCCCGAAGAACGTGAAGAAGATGAGGAGGAGCGAGTACGAGGGCAGGGCGCGCCCAAGGTTGGCGATGGTGATCGCCACGAGCGCGCCGCGCCCGGTGTGCCCGATGACGAGTCCGACCGGGACGGCGATCGCCGTTCCGACGGCGACCACGAGCGCCGAGAGCCAGACGTGCTCGAAGAGGCGGTTGGGGATGCCGCTCGAGCCAGACCAGTTGGGCCGGATCGGTGAACCACGCGATGACCAGGCCGATCTGGTCCATCAGCGTGCCCGTGACCATGGCGTCGCGAGGCGGCCGACCGCGATGAGCGCGAGATCCGCGACCACGCCGATGGCCACGATCATGGCCGCCCCGACGTAGACCGCCGTCGTGTTCCGGAAGTTGAATCCGCGGAGCATCAACTGGCCGAGGCCGCCCTCGCCGATGAGCGCCGTGACCATGATGAGCCCGATCGTCGTTACCGTGGCGACACGGAGTCCGGCGATGATCAGCGGCATCGCGAGGGGCAGGTCGACCCGCCGGAGGCGCTCCCTCGAGGAGTAGCCCATGCCGTCGGCGGCCTCGACGATCTCGCGCGGAACGCCGTCGAACCCGCTGACGATGTTGCGGGTCAGGATGAGCAGCGTGTAGCTGACGAGGGCGATCTCGGCGGTCAGCAGCGAGAGCCCCGTGATCGGGACCAGGAGCGCCAGCAGGGCCAGGCTCGGGATCGTGTAGAGCAGGCCCGTGAAGCCGCTGATCGGCGCGTAGAACCGGCGATCGCGCCGGATCAGGAGGGCCAGCCCGAGGCTGATCACGAACCCGACCCCGACGGCGATGACGGTCAGGATGATGTGATCGATGGTCGCTTCCGCGATCTGGCCGAGGTTGCTCCCGATCCAGGCCCAGTTCATGGCGCGGACTCGACCTCGACGGACGCGAGGTCGGCGGGCACGTCGGGCTCGTCCGGCGGGAAGGGTTCGCTCGGGACGATGTGGTCGCCGCTCCGCATCCGTTCTGCGATCGTGTCGGCGGTCACGATGCCGAGGACCGCGCCCGTTCGGTCGACGACGATGCCGGCCTGGACGTCCGCGTCGAGCAGCAGCGACAGGGCGTCCTTGAGCGTCGCCCGCCGGTTCAGGAGCGGCGACATCGGCGTGGCGTGATCTGGTTCGAGCTTGCCGCTCGATGGGATGCGTCCCGGGCGATCCAGCCGATCGGGCGGTCCTCGCCGTCGACGAGCAGGAGGAAGCCGAAGGGATCCGCGGCGGCCTCAGCGCGCGCGGTCGCGGCGTCGTCGCCGACGCGGGCCATGGCAACTTGGCGCAACTCGAGGTCCCCGACCCGGCTCAGGGACAGGCGCTTGAGCCCCCGGTCCGCACCGACGAACCGGGCCACGAACTCGTCGGCCGGAGCCGCGAGGATCTCGGCCGGCGGGCCGAACTGGGCGAGATGGCCGCCGACCTGCATCACGGCGACGAGGTCGCCCATCTTGATCGCCTCGTCGATGTCGTGGGTCACGAACAGGATCGTCTTGGCGAGTGTCTCCTGGAGGCGCAGGAACTCGTTCTGGAGTCGCTCGCGGACGATGGGATCGACCGCCCCGAACGGCTCGTCCATGAGCATGATCGGCGGGTCCGCGGCGAGCGCCCGGGCGACGCCGACCCGCTGGCGCTCGCCGCCGGACAGCTGGCTCGGGTAGCGGTCCCGGTAGCGCGCGGGATCGAGGCCGACGAGGGCCAGCAGCTCCTCGGCGCGCTCCCGACGGCGAGCCTCGGGCCAGCCGAGCAGGCGCGGGACGACGGCCACGTTGTCGCCGATGGTCTGGTGCGGGAAGAGCCCGACCTGCTGGATGACGTAGCCGATGCCGCGGCGGAGCTCGGTGACCTCGCGGGTCGCCGCGTCGACCCCGTCGAGCAGGATCCGGCCGGCCGTCGGCTCGATGAGCCGGTTGACCATCTTGAGCGAGGTCGTCTTGCCGCAGCCCGACGGCCCGACGAGGACGCAGATCTTCCCGGCCGGCACCACCAGCGAGAGGTCGTTGACGGCGCCGGGCGTGTCCTTGGCCGTCGAGTCGTAGCGCTTGGTGACGTGGTCGAACTCGACCGTCGCGGCAGTCGCGCTCACCGGGGCGCTCCGATCGTCATCGCTCGGTCGATCCCTCAGCCCCGCTCGACGAGCGGCTTGACCTCGCCGATGAATCGCTCGAGCGTCTCGACGTCGTACGGCGCCGGCTGCTCGGAGATGACGGTCCCGAAGCCGAGCTCGACATACGGCCGGAGCCGGTCCGCGATCTGCTCGGCGGTGCCGTTCCAGAAGGTCGTCGTCGCCCTCCAGGTTCGAGAGCGGCGTCCTGTTGTGCTCCATCGCGGCCTTCCAGACGCGGTCCGCCTCGGCCTCCGTGTCGCGGATGGTCAGCTTGACGCCGAGGGTGAACTCGATCTCGCCGATGTCGCGGCCGACGGCGTCGCAGTGGCCCTTGAGCACGTCGACCTTGTGGGCCATCAGCTCCAGCGGGCCCATCGCGTTCCACATGTCGGCGTACTTCGCCACGGTCCGGAGCGTCTTCTTCTCGCCCGAGCCGCCGATCATGATCGGCAGCCGCTTCTGGACCGGCAGCGGGGCCTGGACGCAGGTCGTCGAAGGCGTAGTGGCCGCCGGGCTCGGACGTGACGTGCTGGCCGTCGAGGAGCGCACGCATCGCCCCGACCGACTCGTCGAGCCAGTCCAGGCGCTGGCCGAAGCCCGTCCCGAACTCGATCCCGTGGGCTCGATGCTCGGGCTCCATCCACGCCCCGCCGATGCCCAGGATCGCCCGGCCGTCACTGATGTGGTCGAGCGTCGCGGCGGTCTTGGCCACGAGCCCGGGGTTGCGGAAGGTGTTGGCCCCGACCAGCAGCCCGAGCCGCGTGCGCTCGGTCTGCTGGCGCCATGGCGGCGAGCGTCGACCAGCCCTCGAAGATCGGCTGGTACGGGTCGCCGAAGATCGCGTAGAGGTGGTCCCACGCCCAGAGGTGGTCGTACCCGAGGCGATCGACCAACGTGGCGGCAGCCCGGTACTCGGACCAGGAGGTCGCCTGGTTCCAGAGCAGGATGCCGAGCTTCAGATCGGTCATGGGATCGGGGCCTCCGGGTGTGGGGGGAAGGCCCGTAGTCTACGGGTGCGGGACGGTCACGGCAGGCCGGCGAGGTCCCCCTCGATCAACGTCCGGTCCTCCGCATCGGCGATCGCCGGCGAGCGCCTCGGTGGCCTTCGCCTTCCACTCGGCCGCGGCCGCCCGCGTCGCCGGCGACATGGTGCGCGCGGGCCATCGCCTCGTAGGCGGCGGGCAGGTCCCAGTCGTCGCGGTCCGGGTCCGCCTCGGCCAGCTCCACGCAGCGCCGGGCGTGCCAGAGGGCCGGCTCGGCGCGACCGAGCGACGGAGTAGACCCGGGCGCACTGCCACTCGCCGCGGGCGAGGTGCACGTCGTCGCTGACCTCGCCCCAGTGGTAGCGCGAGGCGTGCGCGGCGTGGATCATCTCGTCGTCCTGGGCGGGCGGTCCGCGGGTGCGTCTCGAGCAGCGTCCAGGTGTGGTTGAACAGGCCGGCGGCCAGTGCCCGCCGGGTCGCCTGGTCGAGCTCCGGTGGGCCGGGCGGCTTCGGTCACGATGGGCTCCTTCCGTTCGGTCACGCCCGTCACGTGGTGGAGGACGCGCTGGAGTCGGTAGCGTCCGCGCCTCGATCCTGGCGCGGTGGGCGTCGAGTCGCCGCGCCGCGCTCGGCCGGGTCGTCCGCGGCGAGGACGTCGCGGATCTCCTCGAGCGGGACCTCGAGCTCGCGAAGGCGGGCGATCGTCCGCGCATCCTCGAGCTGGCTCGTCCGGTAGCGTCGATAGCCGCGTGGATGCGTCGATCTCGGCGGGCCGCAGCAGGTCGAGCTCGTCGTAGTGCCGGAGCGCCCCGACGCTCAGCCCGGCGAGCCGGGCGAACCGTCCGATGGGCAGCAGCTCGTCCATGGGTGCATCGTGGACCCTCGGGTCACCCGAGAGTCAAGCCCCGTGGGGCGAGGTCCCCGGTCAGGCGTTGTCGAGCTCGCGGTCGATCGCGCGCAGGATGAAGCGCGACGGCCTCGGCGCTCTTGCCACCGAGCTTCTGGCCGTCGTCCTGCTCGAGGGCCTGCATGAGGTCGGCGAGGAACTGGTCCATCGCCGGCGTCCGTTCGAGGTCGCCCGCCGCGAAGGCCGCCTCCAGCCGCGCGACGGCCGCCCGGGCGTTGTCGACCGCGTGGCCCTTCGCCTCCGATCAGCTCGCGGACCTCCGCCCGCGCGGCATCGGCGGCGACAGTCGCGGTCGTCATCGCAGCCGCTCGATGACCCGCCGCCATCGATCGGACGCGCCCGACGAACTCTCCGCGCCCGTGGGCACGGGCACGACCCCGACGCTCGGGGCCCCGTCGGGTGCGGCGGTCGTGGCGTCACCGGCCTCGGCTTCCGCCGCCGCCCGCCGCTTCCGCCAGTCCGACTCCAGCACGCTCATGGCCAGCTCGTCCCACCAGCGGCCGTCGCGCCAGATGGACTCGCGGGCGCGGCCTTCGATGACGAACCCGCAGCGCTTGTAGGCGCGGACGGCGCGCTCGTTGAACTCGAACACGAAGAGCGCGATCCGGTGCAGCCCCATCGCCCCGAAGGCGTGGTCGAGCATCAGCTGGGTGGCCTCGGTGCCGTAGCCCTTGCCCCACGCGTCGGACTCGCCGATCGTGATGTGATACAGCGCCGACCCGTTGTCCGCGTCGAGCTGGCTGAACGCGCACGTGCCGATCAGGCGGTCCGTGGCTCGCAGGTGGACGGCCATCGCGAGCGCCTCGGGCCCGACGACGCGCGCGGTGAAGAACCGCTCGATCTCCTCGGTCCGCATCGGGGTCTCCTGGTAGCGCGCGAGGCGGGCGATCTCGCGGTCGGCGTACCAGCGTCGGAAGGCGGCCAGGTTCTCCGGCACGTGGCGGCGCAGGACCACCTGGGAGCCGGTGATCGACTCGGGGAACCACGTCCGATCAGCCATCGCCCCGGCACGGTATACCATCCCCGGATGCGCCGCTGGAGCGAGCTGGCGGAGCGCCTCGCGGCGACCACCCGGACCTCCGAGAAGACCGCCCTGCTCGCCGACTACCTCGATACCCTGACGCCCGCGGAGCTGCCGATCGCGGCTGTCTTCCTCACCGGCCGGCCATTCCCGGAGGCGGACCAGCGCGCCACCGGCCTGGGCTGGTCGGCCATCGCCACCACCGTCGCGGAGGTGGCCGGCATCGACCGATCGGCCCTGGGCGAGGCCTACGACCGGCACTCGGACCTGGGGCTTGCCGTCGCCGACGTCCTGACCCTCGCCGGACACGAACCGGCGGAACCACAACCGACACTCATCGAGGTGGCCGCTGCGTTCGAGGCGATCGAGGCCGCATCGGGTCCCGCCCGCAAGTCGGCCATCCTCGGCACGCTGCTCACCCGCTCGGACCCGCTGACCGCCAAGTACATCGTCAAGGTGCTCGGCGGCGAGCTCCGCATCGGGCTTCGGGAGGGGCTGCTGGAGGCGGCGATCGCGAAGGCATTCGGTCGCTCGCTCGATGCCGTGAAGTGGGCCGGGATGCTGACCGGCGACATCGGCCGGCTCGCCTCGCTCGCCCGTGACGACCACCTCGACCAGGCCGAGATGACCCTGTTCCATCCACTCAAGTTCATGCTCGCCTCGCCGGCCGAGGATGCGCACGAGATCGTCAGGCGGCTCGGCCCGGAGGTCTGGGTCGAGGACAAGTACGACGGGATCCGGGCGCAGCTCCACAAGCAGGGCCGGACCGTCCGGCTCTTCTCGCGCGATCTCCACGACGTGACCGGCCAGTTCCCGGAGGTCGCCGTCGCGGCGGAGACCCTGTCGTGGGACGGGATCCTCGATGGCGAGATCCTCGCCTGGAAGGACGGTGCCGTGCTGCCGTTCGTGTCCCTCCAGACGCGGCTCGGACGGAAGGCGCCTTCGGCCGAGATCCAGGCCCAGGTCCCGGTCATCTTCGTGGCGTTCGACGCCCTGGCCCTCGGATCGGGCGATGGCACCGCCGTCGAGCCCTTGCTGCGCGCACCGCTGACCGACCGCCGGCAGCGCCTGGATGCCCTGGACCTGCCGACCGTCGAGACCGGCGGACGATTCGCCCGCTCGAACCTCTCGGTCGCGGCCGACGCGGACGCGCTGGAGGCGGCCTTCACCGACGCCCGGTCACGACGGAACGAGGGCCTCATGGTCAAGGACCCGGCGAGTGGCTACTCGCCCGGCCGCCGCGGGCTGGGGTGGCTGAAGATGAAGAAGGCGCTGGCCACCATCGATTGCGTCGTCGTCGGCGTCGAGGTCGGTCACGGCAAGCGTCACGGCGTGCTGAGCGACTACACGTTTGCCGTGCGCGACACCGAGCACGACCGCCTCGTCACGATCGGCAAGGCCTACAGCGGCCTCACCGACGCGGAGATCGCCGAGATGACGCGCTGGTTCGAGGCGCACACGGTCGCCCAGTTCGGCCGGTACCGCCAGGTCGAGCCGACGGTCGTCGTCGAGATCGGCTTCGACGTCATCCTGCGCTCGAACCGCCACAAGTCGGGGTTCAGCCTGCGCTTCCCACGCATCGTCGCGCTTCGGCCGGACAAGTCGCCCGATGCCATCGACACCATCGAGACCGTCACCGCGCTGTACGAGGGCCTCCAGGAGGGCGCGGAGCACCTGGTGACGGCAGGCGCCAGGATCGGGCAGGGAACGGCGGGCTGACCTTCCGGGCGACCGCCGGGGAGCGTATCGTCTGCGCATGTTCGATTCGATGGCAGGCGGCGGGTCAGCGGTCGTCCTGACGCTCTACACGGATTCGTTCGTCCTCAAGGGCAGCCTCGACACCCGGCAGCGCCGGATCACCGACATGCTCAACCTGGCGGAGGACCCGTTCATCGTGCTCGCCGACGTGCAGTTCGATGAGCACGGGTCGGTCGGTCGGACCGTCCGCGCCGACTTCGCGCAGGTGAACCTGGGCGCGATCCTGTTCGCCGTCGCGGACACCGTGGCGGAGCCGGCGCCCGAGCTGCGCACCCACAAGATCGAGCAGCGCGCGATCGTGTCGATCCCGCCGTTCAAGGTGACCGGCTACATCCACCTCCTCGCGGAGCGCAGCCTCCGCATCGCGCTCACCGAGCTGACCGGCACGTTCCTGCCGGTGACCGAGGCGACCTACTGGTCCGACTCGCTCGGGGAGCCGCGGGTCACCTCCGCCCTGGTCGCGATCAATCGGTCGCTGGCCCAGATCGTGGCCCCCCACCAGGAGGTGGACCCGTGGGCCGGTCTCGACGAGCTCGCGGCGGCGGGGGCCCAAGCCGCGGCTGACGCCGAAGCGAGGGGGGACCCGGCCCCGTCATCGGTCTGGCCCGAGGACAGCGGCTCGACGCCCACGCCGTCGTCCGCCTGGCCCGACGTCGATCGCCCGCCCGAACCCTAGCGATCGACCGGCAGGTCGAGCCGGTTGCCCCACTCCGCCCAGCCGCCGTCGTACACCGCGACGTCCTCGTGGCCGAGGAGCGTGAGCACGAACGCGAGCTTCGCGGCCGCGACGCCCGAGCCGTCGTAGCAGACCATCCGGCGGCCCCGGCTGACGTTGTAGCCGTGGAGCTGGTCGCGCAGCACCGAGCCGTCGCGCAACCGCTGGCCACCGGGCTCGCTCGTGGCCCCGACGGGCACGTTGAGGGCGCCCGGGATGTGGCCGAGCCGCTTCGTGTTCCCCTCGAATCCGCGGTACTCCGCCGCGGCCCGAGCATCGACCAGGGTCACATCGGGCGATCCGAGCAGGCCCCGGACATCGGCCGTCGTCAGGCGCATCCGGTTCGGCCCGCGGAGGGTCAGCGTCGCAGGAGCAGGGATGGCCTCGGCGTTCGAGACCGGCCGGCCTTCCTTGACCCACTCCGGGAACCCGCCATCGAGGATGCGGACCGATTCGACGCCGTACGTCCGCAGGCTCCACCAGGAGCGTGCCGCGAACAGGCTCTGGCTGTCGTCGTAGACCACGACCGTCGTGCCGTCGCCGATGCCCAGCCGCGACGCCACGGCCGCCATCCGGTCCGGTCCGACGAGCAGGAGCGAATCACCGCTCTCGTCGGGTTCGATGAGGTCCGCCCGCCAATCGAGGTGGACCGCGCCCGGGATATGGCCGCTCGCGTGGACCGTGGCCCCGCTGCCGTCGGGCCGCCACCGTGCATCGACGATCCGGACGCCCGGCTGGCCGAGTCGTTCGGCCAGCCAGTCCGTGGTGGCCAGGTGCTCGGGTCGGGCCAGGCCACTCATCGTCGGTATCATACGGACCGTGGTCGTCCCGTTCTCCCCCGACCCGGAACGGCTGGCGGCCGTGCGCGAGGCGCTGCCCTCCCTCGGTGCCGGCATCTACCTCAATACCGGCTCCGTCGGGCCGATCCCGGCCGAATCCGCGGCGGCGATGGCGGACTTCGCGAACTGGGAGCTCACCACCGGGCGGGCGCACGTCGACGATTGGCCGGAGGTCCTCCAGCGGATGGCCGAGGCGCGCGCCTCGGTCGCGGCAGTCCTGACGACCGACCCGGCGGCCATCGCGCTGACCCACTCCACCACCGACGGCATGAACGCGATCGCCGCGGCGATCGACTGGCGACCCGGCGATCGGGCCGTGACGACGTGCCTCGAGCACGCCGGCGCGGTCGGCCCGCTCTACGCCCTGCGCGCCCGCGGGATCGAGATCGACTTCGTCGACATCGGCGACGGTGGTGACGACGCACGCACGTTGGCCGCCGTCGAGGCGGCGATGACGCCGCAGACGCGGCTCGTGGTCGCCTCCCACGTGACGTGGTTGACCGGTGCCGTGCTCCCGGTCGCCGCCCTCGCCGACATCGCCCATGCCGGCGGCGCGCTCATGGCCGTCGACGGCGCGCAGAGCGTCGGGGCGATCCGCGTCGACTTCGAGGCGACCGGGGCGGACGCGTACGCGGTCGCCGCCCAGAAGTGGCTGCTCGGTCCCGAGGGGATGGGCGCCCTTGCGGTGCGTCCCGAGCTCGCGACCCGACTGCACCCAGCCTTCGCGGGCTACCTGAGCTTCGCGACCATCGATTCGGTCGGGACCGCGGTGTTCCAGCCCGATGCCCGGCGGTTCGAGTGGGGCACGTTCCACCGGCCCTCGATCATCGGCATGGCCCGGTCGATCTCATGGATGTCGATGTACGTCGGGCTCGATTGGATCTATGCGCGGGGCGCCGCGACGGCCCGCCGGGCGGCCGACCGGCTCGCCACGATCCCCGGTGTCCAGGTCCTGACGCCGACGCACCAGATGGCCACGCTCGTCACGTTCCGGATCGAGGGCTGGCCCGCAGCGACGGCCCTCGCCGAGCTGGGCGCGCGGGCCTTCGCGATCGCCCGAACCGTCGACGTCCTCGACGCCATCCGCATCAGCGTCGCGTTCTTCACCAGCGACGACGAGGTGGAGCGGTTCGCCGAGGCGGTCGCCCTGCTGGCCGGCCATACGCCCGAGACGATCCCGGCCCGTCGGACGCTGACGATGCTCGGTGGCTGACGTGCCGCCGGTCCGCCAGCGCACGTGGGCGGAGATCCGCTGGCGCCAGTTCCGGAACGCGCCGAGACCCGTCGTGCGGGCCGTGGCGGCCAGCCTGGGCGTGGCGATCGGGCTCGCGATCGCCTATCTCGCCTATGACGTGGCCCTGAGTCGCGGCATGGCGCTGCCCGGTGGTGACCTCCGGACGCTGGCCATCGCCGGGTACGTCGTGGTCGTGCTGGTCGTCGGCACCGTGCTGACGTACCTGGTCGTCCCGCAGCCGACCGGATCGGGGACGGTCGTGCGGCGATCGGCCTGGAGCGCGGCACTGGGCTTCTTCGCTGCCGTCCCGATCGCGTACCTCGTGATGGTCGTCGCGGTGCAGGTGATCCGCCCGCTCCTCGGTTGACGACGTGCACCGGAAAGCGCCAGCATGGCGACGAAGGACTGGACAGTACCGGTACCATCCTCCGGTAGCCCTTGCGGGGATCAGGACCGATGGTCGGGTCTGCCGGCCCAGGTCCGATCCCAGGACGTCGTTCGAGGTCCCCGTTGTCCGTCGATGAGCAACACGTCGCGCTGCCCAAGCTCTACGGAGCTCCGGCCTACGCGCGCCCGGCGGCGTCGGTCGACCCGACGCCCCGTCCGTTCGACCGGGACGAGCTGCCGCTCGAGGCCGTGATGACCGACGAGGAGCGCGACATCGCGCTGGAGATCGCGGCGCGGCCCTACGGCTCTGGACCCCAACAGGCGCAGGTGCAGATGGCCGTCCAGGCGGGCGGCCTGCTGCGGATCGGTGCTCGGCCGTTCCGCTTGAGCGCGATCACGGGCCGACGCAAGAAGGGCGCCTGACCGGATCCATGCAGCACTGGCCCTCGACGGGCTGGGTGTAGCATCGCGGCGGGGGAGTAGCTCAACGGTCAGAGCGGCGGGCTTATATCCCGCTGGTTCCAGGTTCGAGTCCTGGCTCCCCTACCAACGGCCGAAGCCGCGGCGCGTCAGGCGCGCGGCTTGACCAGCTTCACGAGTCGGGCGAGTCGCGCCTCGCTCAGGCTGCGCTGGCGCGGCAGCGATTCGAGCCAGGCCGGCAGCTGTTCGACCGTGATGAGCGCGCACCCGGGCGCCCGCTCGACGTCGGCGGGCTGGCCGATCACCACGGCGTGGACCCGGACGACGAAGTCCTGGTCGTTCTGGGTGAGCCAATGGCGCACGCGATCGGCGTCCTTGATGGCCCAGTCCAGGTCTTCGGCGATGACGACCTTGGTCTCGAGTGCGGCGACGAGCCCGAACGGCCCCACCAGCAGCGTCGGTCCCGGTCGGCCGTCATCGAGAGTCACGCCGCGCGCGATGACGATGTCGGCGGGCACGATCCTCGAGAGTCGATCGCCGCGACCATGCCAGGTGCGTCGGATCGCCCCGGCCGTCCGGGCGAGTCGGTTCGTGCCGACCACCACGAAGGTCGCGGGCACCGCCAGCGCGAGCGCGAACATCGGCAATCCCGGTTCGGCCGTCGTCGAGCCGGGCCGCATGGCGGCCGCGATGGCGGCGAGGATCGGCGTGCTCCACGCGACGTAGGCGAGCCACAGGCCGCCGAGCACGAGCAGGGTGCCGACGAAGGTGCCACCCATGACGGAGTCCCGGCTGTCCCGGTTCGGAACGGCCGTCGTGGTGAGTTGCATGTCGACATCGTGCGCCCGGCCCCGGCCGGTGCGTATGCCCCTTGGGGGGTAAGCGCGGATGGGCCTCTCAGCCCACCAACCGCCCTGCACCGCCCCGGACCGCATGCGATCGGTGACAGGACGCAACGCGGCGTCGCCATGGGCGGTGTTGCGCTCGCCCGGTGGTCCGGCCCGACCCGGACCCACGTACCATTGTCCGACCCCGCTCGGCACGACCATCCTCGGGCCGGCACGACGTGTGCCCTGTTGGAGGCAAGCCACGTGCGGGTGGGGCAACGAGTGCGATCTGGACGAGCGACCTGGGTGTCGTTCGGCGCGCTCCTGGCCGCCGCCGGGCTCATCCTGGCCGTCGCGGCACCGGTCCTCGCGGCCGGCCCGGTCCTCTTCGATCCGATCGTCGACCCACGCACGGGCACGCCGACGACCGACTTCGACTTCCACGTCACGTACGCGGATCCGTCCGGCGAGGGGGGCCCCGATGTCTGGGTCACGGTCGGCGGCCAGACGCATCGCATGCGCAGCGATCCCGGGTCACATCACTGGCGGACCGGGGTCGGCTACAACGAACACTGGAACGAGTCGCTCCCGGTCGGCACGCATGCCGTCTCCTTCAAGGCCGAGAACAACGACCACGAAGTCGTGACCATCGCCGCGGGGACCATCACGATCTCGCCCCCGGCCACCCCGACGCCAAAGCCGACCGCGACCCCGGTCCCGACCCCGACCCCGACCCCGACCGCTACACCGACAGCGGAGCCGACGGCGAAGCCGACGCCCAAGTCCACCGCCAAGCCGACCGCCACACCCGAGCCGCGCGCCCGCACCGCGCCGAAGCCGACGCCCAAGCCCAGGCCCAAGCCGGCGGCGAAGCCCGATCCGACCGCGACGACCGAGGCGCCGGCGACCGAGGCGCCGGCGGCCGAGCCGCCCAGCACGGCCGAGCCGGCGACCGAACCACCGGTCCCGACCCCCACGCCGTCCGCATCGCCAGCCGTCGTGGCCGCGGTCGACCCGGACCTCGCGTCCGGCGATGGAGGTGGCGGTGGCTCCGATCCGACCGGGGCAGAAGGCGGCGACGTTGGTGGCGACCCCGCTGGCACACCGACCTGGGGACCGCTCACGAGCGCGATGGCGGCCATCGGTCTCGACCTGCCCGACCTGCCCACCCTCCCTTTGCTCCCGACCGTCGTCACGACCACCGGGGTCGCCGCGGCATCGATGGCCATGGGCCTGTTCGGCCGCCGCCGTCGTGAGGACGACGAGCCTGACCCTGCAGCACTCCTCGCGGCCGAGGCCGCACAGGGCGTGGGCATCGGCGGCCGCGTGGTCGGCGGACCCGGTGGCAACGGCGTCGATCCGGACGCGCAGGATGACGATGACGCCGAGGGGATCGCCGACGACCCGGGTGCGAAGCCCCTCGATGCCGAAGCGGCGATGCCCCGCTGGCGCCGGCCCTCGCTCTTGCAGGCGCGCAAGGCGGATCCGCTCCGGGCCGAGCCGGCCGCCCCGCGACTCTTCTTCGATCGAGGCCTCAGCGGCACGCTCGCCGGACACGAGCGACGGCTCGTTCGCTATACGGTCGTCCGCCTGCTCGATGCTCCGGATGAGCTCCGCGGCCGCGAGATCGGCGCGTTGGGCGAAGGCGACGAAGTGGAGCTCCTCGAACGCCAGGGCGCGTATTGGCTGGTCGCCTGCCCCGATGGCGGCCGGGGCTGGATCCACAAGATGACCCTGGGTGCGACCGTGGGCGGTGGCGTCTCAGACGCGCCGTCGGCCACGTTGCCGATCGCGGCCGAGAGCTGGACGATGGGCGACGATGTCGACGAGGACGTCCTCGCGGCCTATCTCGCCTCGCGTCAGCGGAGCGACTGACGGGGCGTCGGCTCCTTTCGCAGGACCAGGATGTGCTGGTGCGCGATGTTCGGCACGAAGGCGCGCGGATAGCCATAGGGCCGTAGCCGGGTCCCCGCCTGGTACCAGATGAGATCGCCCTTCGGGACCATGCCCGCGCCTGACGCTCGCGCTGCGAGGTCCGCGCCGGTGAACAGGTACCGCCCGCTCTGGTAGGCATCGCGCACGATGACCACGGCGTAGCGCCCAGGCCGCAGGACGCGCGCCATCTCGCCGAAGGCCACGCCCATGCGATCGAGGAACGCCGGGTAGTCGGGCGCGTTCGCGAGGTCCGCCGGTGAGTCGGTCACCATCGCGTAGTCGGTTCGTCGGTTGGCGTGCGTTTCGGCCAGCTTGCCGCCGGCCATGGTGAGCGGCAGCTGGACGTTGTAGGGCGGGTCGGTGGCGATGAAGTCGATCGACGCCTCGGACAGCGTCGGCATGATGGCCAGCGCGTCGCCGAGCCGGAGCTCGAGCCCCGACGGATCGAACCCACGGGGCCCGCCCGGGTCCGATGGCCCGAGGTCGGCGATGACGGGCCCGGCGCCGTCGCGTTCGCCCGCCAGATCGAGCACGACCTGTTCGTAGACGGCCACCCAGCGAGGCTCCAGCTCGATGCCGAGGGCCCGCCGCGGTCCGCGGGCGATCGCGGCGCCGATGAGCGTCCCGCCGACGCCGGCGAACGGATCGAGGACGAGGTCGCCGGTCCGCGTGAAGAACTCGATCAGGCGAGCCATCAGTCGCGGCGGCTTGTTGGCACCGTGTGCCTTGCGGGCCGCGTGCCCGAGCTCAGACGGATACGCCGTCGTGAGCACGGACTTCGTGAAGTAGAGCCACTCCTCGCCGCTCAGCTCGTTGAGCGTGTTGTCGGGATGCGGCGCCGCGCGACCATCGGTCATCGCCACCCAGCCTAGCCGAGCCCGGCGGACATCGCGCCCCGACGGCCGCAACCACGGGTCATCGGCCGCTGAGCGCGGCCTAGAATGGCCCCCATGCCCGGCCGGTACACGAGCGCGCGGTATGTGGGGCGCGAGAGCGCCTTCGCGCGGCTGGCCGCCGTCCTCGACGATGCGACCAGCGGCCGGGCGCGGGCGATGCTCATCAGCGGCCCGGCCGGCGTCGGGATCAGCCGGTTCCTGGACGAGTCGATCGGGCGCATCGGCGGGCTCACCGAGCCGATGCGCGTCCTGCGGGGCGGGGCGATGCCGGCCGGCACGGACGAGCCGTACGGTCCGGTCGTGCGGTCCGTCGGGCCGGCGCTCGACGCGCTCTCCGACGACGAGCTCGACGCCGTCCTCGGTCCCGCCGTCGCCGATATCGCCCGCATCATGCCAAGGATCGCGGCGCGGCTGGACGGCACCGGCCGGCTGCCGTCGATCCGGCACGAGGGTGCGCCCGAACGCCGCCAGGCGCGCGCGCTCGAAGGTGTCCTCGGCATGCTGGGCCGGCTCGGCGAGCGGCAGCCTGTCGTGCTCGTCCTCGAGGACCTGCATCGGGCGGATGCCGCCACCCGTGCGCTGGTGACGTTTCTCGCCCGGATCGCCTCGGACCAGCGGCTGGCGCTCATCGTCTCGGACCAGCCGGACATCGTCCCGCGCGACGACCCGTGGACCAGCGCGCTGGCGTCCATCGCCGCGGCACCCCGACCGATGGAGCGGCTCGCGCTGCCGCTCCTCGATCGCGACGAACTCGCCTCGCTCATCGAGGGCATCGAGGGCGAGCGGGCATCGGCCAGCCTCCTGCTGCTGGTCGCGGAGCGCTCCGGCGGGAGCCCCCTCGTGGCCGAGGAGTTGCTCGCCGCCCGGCGTGAGCTGCCGACGGCGTCGCTGACCGGCTCGCTCGACGAGCTCGTGATGAGCCGGCTCGTCGTCCGGTCGCTCGAGTGCCGTCGCGTCCTGCGCCTCCTCGCACCCGCTGGCCGGCCGCTCGATCCGGAGCACCTCGCGGCGGTCGCCGCCGACTTCGAGGTCGAGACCGACCGGCCCGCCCCGCGCTCCGTGAGCGTCCAGCGGCGGGGCAACGGGCTCCTCGACGCGGACCTGACCGCGGGCCTGGCCGAGGGGATCGAGCACGGCTTCCTGGTCGAGCGCGACGACGCCGTCGGGTTCCGGCACGAGTTGATCGGGGCGGCCGTCGTCGGGGACCTGCTGCCGCTCGCCCTGACCCGCCACCACGCGGCGCTGGCCACCGGCCTGGCCGACTACCCGGCCGCCGCCGCCCGGCACTGGCTGGCAGCCCACGATGCCGAGGCCGCGCGCGAGGCAGCCATCGCGGCGGCCGAACTCGCCGCCGATCGCCATGCCGCGGCCGACGAGCTGGAGGCACTGGAACTCGCGCTTGCCCTGAGCGACCGCGGCAAGGGCCACGATCGCACCAAGCACCGATCCGAGCGCCCGGCCGCCATCCGCGCCTCGGACCGCGCCGAGCTGCAGGAACGGGCCGGGATCGCGGCCTTCTCGATCGGACGGACCTCCCGCGCGACGGCCTACCTGGAGTCGGCCATCGGCGCCCTCGACTCGCGTCGTGACCGCGTCCGCGTCGGTCTGCTGTACGACCGGCTCGCCCAGGTCCGCCGCGCCGCCGGCGACCCGGCCGGCGCCCGGAGCGCCGCGCACCGAGCCATCGACCTCGTCCCGCGTGACCCTCCAAGCCCCGAGCGTGCGACGGTCGTCGCGACGCTCGCCCAGCTGTACCTCGTCGACGGCATCTTCTCGGACGGGCAGCGGCTGGCTCGCGAGGCGATCAAGGTGGCCCGTGCATGCGACCCGATCGCGCGGGACCAGGAGATCCACGCGACGACGACGCTCGGCGTCGCCCTTGCCTGGGGCCGCGACCCCAACGCCGCGATCGAGCTGTTGCGCGAGGCCGAGACGCTCGGCGCGCGAGATCGAGGATCCGGACGCCCTCTTTCGCATCACCGCCAACCTGACGACGGTGCTCGACCTCGTCGGCCAGCGGGCGGAGGCGGTCGATGTCGCCTATCGCGGCATCGAGGATGCGAAGCGCGCCGGTCTCGAAGCCGTCTACGGCAACTTCCTCGCCGGGAACGTGACCGAGTCCCTGATCCTCCTGGGTCGCTGGCCGGAGGCCCGGCGGCTCAGCGCCCGGGCGCTGGCGTGGCTCCCGGTCGGTGTGGTCTTCCTGATGGCGCATCGTGCAGCTCGCGGTCGTCGAGATCGAGACCGGAGGCCGGCGAGCGCGCGGCGCGCCTGCTGGGCCAGACCGTGCTCGAGTTCGATGCCCTGCGCGAACCACAGCTGGCGGCGCCGTACTACCTGGCCGCCGCATCCTTCGCCCTGTGGCGAGGCGACGTCGCCGACGCCGGCCGGTCGGTGGAGCGGGGTTGGGCCGTGGTCTCGACCACGGAGGAATGGGTCCTGGCCGCCCGGATGGCCGCGATGGTCACCCAGGTCGACGCGGCCGCCGGCGCCGAGGCGCACGAACGCCGCCAGCTCGCCCCGCTGGCCGCGGCGCGGTCGCGCACGACCGACGTGCTGCGCACGGCCGTGGGTCTTGTCGAGGCCGGTGGGGCGCCGCCGACGACCGGGTCACGCCGGGTCGCGGAGGCGTATCTCGCGACCGCCCGGGGATTCCAGCGCCGCCTCGAGGGCGACGACGATCCGGCGGTCTGGAATCGGGTCGCGACGATGTGGCAGGCACTCTCGGCGCCCTACGAGGTCGCCCTCGCGCGCTGGCGCCAGGCGGAGGCGACGATGTCCAGCGGCGGCGCTCGGGCCGGCCGGACGCGCGCTCGCAAGCCGCTGCTGGAAGCCGCCCGTCTGGCGGTCGGGCTCGAGGCACGGCCGCTCCTGCGGAACCTGCGCGAGCTGGCCGGCCGGGCCCGCATCGACCTGCCAGAGGATGTCGACCGGATGCTGGGCGAGGCCTTGCCGACCGCGGAGGTGGCGGCCCCGGAGCCGGTCCTCGTGCCCGTCGCGCTGGACGAGGTTCACGCCGGGAACGGCCGCTCCGACCTCGTTCGGACGATCGCCGGCGACCCGGCCCCGGACGGCCCGCGGCCGGATACGTTCGGGCTGAGTGGCCGTGAGCGTGAGGTGCTGGTCCTGGTCGCGCAGGGTCGGACGAACCGCGAGATCGGGGAGCGACTGTTCATCAGCCAGAAGACCGTCGGGGTGCACGTCGGCAACATCCTGGCCAAGCTCGAGGTGTCGGGCCGCGTCGAGGCGGCAGCCGTGGCGATCCGCCTTGGCCTGACCGATCGGCCGGAGCCGCGTGGGGTGGGTGCGCGACGGGGTCTGTGACCCGGACACCAAAAGACCCGGAGGGAGGGTCTCCGGGTCCTCTGGATCGCCGATGACCTGATCCGGATGGGCTCCGGGCCAAGAGGCGAAATGAGACAGCTAGATAAAAATGATCTCTAGCGCCACTTGACGCCGGCCGCGAGGGCCAGCGCGACCGCCACGAGCGGTCCGATCGTGACCGCAAGCCGCCAGGCTCGGGTCGCGTAGTCCTTGATCATCGTGATGGCTCCGATCTCAGTGCCTGTGGGATCGATACGCGATGACGACCTCCCCTGATGAGCGAGGGAGGTGGATTGCGAGCCTATGGCCCCGGGCTGGTGCTTTCAACCGGGCCGATGGTACTGGTGCGCACCGGTACCCCACGCCCTCGACGACGACGCGGACCCGGTCGTCGCGGTAGATTCGGACGCACCACACCCGCGGCTCTGACCGCCTCCTCGTTCACGAAAGGGGTCCCCCGGCCCATGCGTCCCGCACGTCTCGTCATGTTCGTCCTCCTGTCCCTGCTGACCGTCGTGCGCCTGCACGAGTGCCTCGGCCGGCTGGACGTACACGCCGGCACCACCGGCCACGCCGGTGCCAAGCACCGAACCCTCTGCCGCTCCGTCGGCCGGCGGCTCGGCCGCGCCGTCGGGCTCGGCGGCCGGCTCGGCCGCCCCGTCGGCCGGGGCCGGTGCGGCGAGCGTGACCATCGCGGCCTTGAACATCGCCTTCACCACGCCGGCCGTGACGGTCCCCGCCGGGAGCGCCTTCACGCTCGAGTTCGACAACCAGGATCCGGCCATCCCGCACGACGTCCAGATCAAGGACGGCACGGGCGCCCAGGTGTTCAAGACCGACACCTTCCCGGGTGTCGAGAAGCGCTCCTACCAGGTCCCCGCCCTGACCGCCGGCACGTACCCCTTCGTGTGCACCGTGCACGTGAACATGACCGGCACCCTGACGGCGCAGTAGGGCGAGGCGGACGATGGACGCGACCGGGGAGCAGCTCTGCTACACGGACGCCTACCGCCGGACCATCGAGGCGCGGGTCGTGGCGGTCGAGTCCGGCGACGCCCACCTCGTTACCCTCGATCGGACCGTCTTCTACCCGGGTGGCGGTGGCCAGCCTTCGGATCGCGGTTTGCTGCTTCGCGCCGCCGATGGCCGGTCGTGGGCCGTGCGTGCCGCCCGCAAGTCGGCGGGTGAGATCGTCCACGAGCTCGAGCCGGGCGACGGGGACCCGCCGGCCGTCGGCGACTCCCTCCAGGTGGACCTGGAATGGGCGCGCCGGCTGGCCCTGATGCGGACCCATACCGCGCTCCACGCCCTGTGCGGCGTCGTGTGGCGGGACTATGGCGCTCAGGTCACCGGCGGCAACATGGAGCCCGGATCGGGGCGGATGGATTTCGAGTTCGAGCGGATGAGCGGGGATCTCGTCGACACGATCGAGGCGACCGTCAACGCGGAGCTGGCCGCCGACCGCGATGTCCGCGTCAACGTCCTGCCACGGGCGGAGGCGTTCGCGATCCCGGACCTCATCCGTACGAAGATCAACCTCCTGCCCGAGGGCATCGAGGAGATCCGGACGATCGAGATCGTCGGGCTCGACCTCCAGGCCGATGGCGGCACCCACGTCGCCAACACCCGCGAGGTCGGGGCGATCCGGGTGACCGGGTACGAGTCCAAGGGCCGCATCAACAAGCGGATCCGCATCGAACTCGCCGAGCCGATCGCGCCCGCCTGACCGCTCCCCCGCGAGCGGCGTCCACTATCCTGCGTCCTCTGTCGCGCAGTCGAAGGCGGAGTCCCCGTGGATGGCCTGATCTTCGCCGCGGTCGTGGCCGCGAGGGTGCTGGTCCCGCTTGGGATCCCGCGCTTCCCGTTGCCGGTCATGGTCGCGTGCCTGGTGATCGATGGCCTCGACCAGACGATCTTCCAGACATTCACGAGCCTCGACCTGAGCGGCTACCAGCAGTACGACAAGGCGCTCGACGTCTACTACCTCTCGATCGCGTACACCGCGACGATGCGCAACTGGACGAACCTCGATGCCTTCAACGTCAGCCGGTTCCTGTACTTCTACCGGCTCGTCGGCGTGGTCGCGTTCGAGCTGACCCAGGTCCGGGCGCTCCTGCTGGTCTTCCCCAATACGTTCGAATACTTCTTCGACGCCTACGAAGCCGTTCGCGTCCGATGGGATCCACGGCGGATGAGCCGTCGGCTGGTGATCGGGATCGCGGCGTTCATCTGGATCGTCATCAAGCTGCCGCAGGAGTGGTGGATCCATGTCGCGCAGCTCGACGCGACCGACACCATCAAGACCCGGATCTTCGGCGTCTCGACCGACACGTCGTGGACCGACGCGTTCGCCGCGAGGCCGGGTGTGCTCGTCGTCCTCGCGGTCGTCCTGGTGCTCCTCGCGCTCGTGGCCTGGTGGCTGCTCACCCGGAAGCTGCCACCTGCCGATCGACCCCCGACGTTCGACGCGGACACGCGTCAGCCGCCGGTCGATCCGCTCGCCATCGATCGCGAGCGTCGCCGCATGGCCGGCCGCTACTTCGACCGCGAGCTGGTCGAGAAGATCGTCCTCGTCTCGCTGGTCAGCGTGATCTTCGGCCGGATGCTGCCGGGCGCCGAGACCGCCCCGCTCGAGGTCGCGGTCGGCGTCGCGCTCATCATCATGGCGAACGCCGCGGTCACCGAATGGCTGGTGCGACGCGGTCGCGTCTGGACGACGTTGGTCCGCCGGTTCGTCGTGATGCTCACGATCAACCTCGCGATCGTGCTCGTCGGGCAGGTGTTCGTGCGGTTCCTCACCGGCGCGCCGCTCGAGCACGCCGTGATCCTGATCATGCTGCTGACGCTGATCGTGACGCTCTACGACCAATACCGGTCCATCTACCTGGCGAGGTTCTCGACCGTCGCTTGACCCGCCGCGTCGGTCGCGCCGGGTTCTAGACTGACGGCATGGAAGCAGATCTCGTCCTCCAGCTCGAGCTCGCGTTCCGGCTCGTCGTGGCCGCGGCCCTCGGGGCGGCGATCGGCCTGGAGCGCGAGATCCACGAGCATCCGGCGGGGATGCGGACGCACCTCCTGGTGTCGGCCGGGTCTGCGGCGTTCACCGTCCTCTCCATCGAGGCGTTCAAGGCGCCGGGCGCGGATCCGGCGCGGGTCGCTGCCCAGATCGTGACGGGTGTCGGGTTCCTGGGCGCAGGTGCGATCCTCAAGGAGGGAGCGACGATCCGCGGCCTGACGACGGCGGCCAGCCTGTGGGCGGTCGCCGCGGTCGGCATGGCCGCCGGTGCCGGCTCATGGGTGTCTGCCGTGACGATCACGATCATCGTGGTCCTCTCGTTGTGGCCGCTCCGGCTGATCACCGAGCGGTTCGTCGGACGCGATCAGCACCGGCTGACGCTCAGTGTGGCCACGGCCGACCCGCATCGCCTCGGCGTGGTGGTCGAGACGATCGCGGCACAGGGTGGCGTCATCGCCCATCTGGCCTCGAAGCATGCGCTGGGGACGGGCCTGGTCGCCGACGTCGAAGTGCGTCTGCCGGATGTCGAGGCGGGCGTCCGGCTCACCGCCGCGATCGCGGACCTCGAGGGGATCGAGCTGATCGAATCGCGAGGCGTCGGCGACTGATCCCGATCCGGGCTGGCGGCAGCCGCCCGTGGTGTGTCACGATCGGGGCGATGCCCTCCGTCCCGTTGCCGCCGGCCCTCGCGACTCCGTTGATCCGCCGTGTCGCGTGGCACATCCAGCGCGTCGGCGGTCAGCTCGACCGCCGGTTCTTCCTGACGCTCGCCGAAGGCATCGTCATCACGGTCATCATCGGGGCGGTCATCATCACGCTGCTCGAGAAGCCCTGGACGTTCGAGTCGATCTTCGACTCGTTCAACTGGGGGATCGCCACGGTCCTGGGCCAGGGCGACGCCGCGTTCGTGACGTCCCCGGGTGGACGGATCGTCGGCTGGTTGCTCATCCTGTTCGGGGTCGCCATGCTCGGCATGATCACCGGCGCCCTCGTCGCGATGGTCATCGATTTCCTCTTGAAGGAGGGTCAGGGGTTGGGAGCGTCCGGCTACAAGGACCACATCGTCGTTTGCGGCTGGAACACGACCGCGCGCGACCTCATCGAGGAACTGCGCGGCGACGACTACAAGCAGAAGGTCGTGGTGATCGCCGACCTCCCGAAGAATCCCGCGGGTGACGGGGTCTATTTCGTCCACGGCGACACGACCGATGCCGCGGACCTCGGGCGGGCCGGGATCAAGGAAGCGTCGGCCGCACTGGTGTTCCCGGTCGATGCGTCGGACGAGGCGGACATGCACTCGATCCTGACGATCATGGCGATCGAGTCGGTCGCGCCGGGTGTCCGGACCGTGGCCGAGGTGAACAACCCGCGCCATGAGCCGCACTTCATCCGGGCCGGCGTGGACGAGCTCCTGGTCACCTCCAAGATCGCGTCGCACCTGCTCGCGCGGTCGGCGCTGTACCCGGGCCTGTCGGCCATCGTCACCGACATCGTCTCGGGCGGCGAGGGCTCGGAGCTCTACCGGATCACGCTTCCCGACGAGTACATCGGGCTGTCGATCGACGAGGTCGCGACCAAGCTGCGCCTCGATCACCGGGCCACGCTGCTCTCGATCAATCGGGGCGGACACGCCTTCGTCAATCCGGAGGCCGACTTCCGCCTGGAGCCGCACGACGACGCGGTGGTCGTGGCCGAATCGCTTGGCACGCTTGCGCCGCTCGAGCTGCACGACATCATGGCGACGCCCAAGACCGCCTCGGTGGTGCCGAGCGCATAGCTGGTCAGGGGCCGCGCCGGTGTGCGTGCCGCGCGCCGCGGCCGCCGGCTAGAGCGCCTTGACGGCCGCGGTCAGTGCCGCCAGGCCGTCCTTCGCGTCGGCGAAGAGCATCCCGGTCTTCGGGTCCGTGTACAGCTCGTTGTCGATGCCCGCGTAGCCCCGGCCCATCGAGCGCTTGATCACGACGATGGACTTGGCGTGGTCGACGTCGAGGATCGGCATCCCCGACACCGGCGAGCCGGGCCGGCGGGCGGCCGGGTTCGTGACGTCGTTGGCGCCGATGACGAGGGCCACGTCGCAGCGGTCGAACTCGGGGTTGATGTCGTCCATCTCCTTCAACTGGGGATACGGGACGTTCGCCTCGGCGAGGAGCACGTTCATGTGCCCGGGCATGCGCCCTGCGACGGGATGGATCGCGTACGCCACGTCCACGCCCTTGGACTCGAGCAGTTCGGCCAGCTCGCGCACGGCGTGCTGGGCCTGGGCCACGGCCAGCCCATAGCCGGGCACGATGATCACCGAACTCGCGTAGGCGAGCTGGATCGCGACGTCGTCGGCGCCGATCTCGCGGACCGTCCCGCCGCCTGCGCCGGTCATCGCCCCGGCCGCCCCGTCGCCCCCCCCGAAGCCACCGACCATGATGTTCATCACCGAGCGGTTCATCGCGTCGGCCATGAGCTTGGTCAGGATCGCGCCGGATGCGCCGACGAGCGCGCCCGAGATGATGAGGACCGGGTTGCCGAGCACGAAGCCGGCCATCGCCGCGGCGGTGCCGGTGAACGAGTTCAGGAGGCTGATGACCACCGGCATGTCGGCGCCGCCGATCGGCAGCACCATCGTGATCCCGAAGATCAGCCCGGCAAGCACGACGAGGCCGAGCAGGGCCAGGGTGAGCTCGCTCGAGAACGCGAAGACGCCCGCCGCCCCGAGGATCAGGGCCACGGTCCCGGCCGCCGCCACCAGCGCGATCGCCACCGTCACGAGCTGGCCGCCCGGGACGTAGATGGGCTGGCCGCCGATCAGGCCCTGGAGCTTGCCGCCGGCGATGAGCGAGCCGGTGAAGGTCACCGACCCGATGAGCGCGCCGAGGACGACGAAGATCGTCGTGTCGACCGAGGCCTCCGAGCCCAGCCGGATGAAGTCGTCGATCGCGACGAGGGCGGCGGCGCCACCGCCGACCGCGTTGAACAACGACACCAGTTGCGGCATCGCGGTCATCTTCACGGTCCGCGCGGTGTACAGCCCGGCTCCGCCGCCGATGACGAAGCCGATCACGATGATGGCCAGGGGCAGGACGCCGAGGCCGCCCTCCCGCGTCACGAGGTAGAGGAGCGTCGCCACGACCGCGATGGTCATGCCGGCCGCGCTCAGGCGGTTGCCATCACGCGCTGTCGCCGGGGAGTTCATCCGATGGAGGCCCAGCACGAAGCAGGCGGCCCCCGCCAGCCAGGCGAGGTAGACGATGGTGTAGATCCACTCCTGTGACATCGACGCGCTCCTCGACTAGGTGCCGGGGGCGTCTGTGGCGCCCTCGGTCCCGGCCTTGGCGGCCGTCGGCTTCTTGCGGAACATCTGGAGCATCCGGTCGGTGACGACGTAGCCACCGACGACATTCATCGCGCCGAACATCATCGCGACGAACGCGAGCAGGTAGCTCACCGGGTTGTCGGCCTCGGCCGCGATGATCATCGCGCCGACCAGGACGATGCCGTGGATCGAGTTCGCGCCCGACATCAACGGGGTATGGAGCGTGGCCGGCACCTTGCTGATGACCTCGAAGCCGACGAGGATCGCCAGCGTGAAGATCGCGAGCGAGGTGAGGAGTTCTTGGCTCACGCGGTTCCTCCAGCCGCCGGCGCGGCCGGCTCGAGCAGCTTCTTCACGGCGTCGGACAGGATGGCCCCGCCATGGCTGATGACGGTCGACTTGGTCACCTCGTCCTCGAAGTCGAGGTGCAGGGCGCCGTCCTTGACCATGCCAAGGAAGAGCGCCGAGATGTTGCGCGCGTAGAACGCCGACGCGCCGGCCGGCATCGACGCGGGCAGGTTGTCGGGCGCGATGATCGTCACGCCGTTCGGCGTCTCGACGGTCTCGCCGGCCTTCGAGAGCTCGACGTTGCCGCCGAGGGCCGACGCGGCCATGTCGACCAGCACGGAGCCCGGCTTCATCTTGCCGACGGCCTCGCCCGTGACGAGGACCGGTGGCTTGCGGCCCGGCACCTGGGCCGTGGTGATGACCACGTCCATGCCGCCGATGACCTCGTTGAGCTCGGCCTGCTGGGCGGCCCGTTCCTCGTCGGTCAGCTCGCGGGCGTAGCCGCCGGTGCCGGTCGCGTCGATCGTCGTGTTGAGCTTCACGAACTTCGCGCCCAGGGACTCGGCCTGTTCGCGCGTCTCGGGTCGCACGTCATAGGCGTGGACCACGGCGCCCAGCCGCCTGGCCGTCCCGATCGCCTGGAGCCCGGCGACGCCGATCCCGAGGATCAGCACGTTCGCGGGCTTGGCCGTCCCTGCCGCGGTGGTCAGCAGCGGGAAGTAGCGCGGGAAGGCGTTGGCCGCGATGAGGACGGCCTTGTAGCCGCCGACGTTCGCCTGCGAGCTGAGCGCGTCCATCGTCTGGGCCCGCGACAGCTGCCGCGGGATCGCGTCGAGGCTGATCGCGGTGACGCCCTTGTCGGCCAGGCTCTTCGCGAGCTTCGGGTCGATGAGCGGCGCGAGGAACCCGACGACCGCCTGGCCCGAACGCAGCTTGGCGACCTCGGCGTCGGCCGGCTTCGCGACCTTGAGGATCACGTCGGCGCCCTGGTAGAGGGCATCGGTCGCGACGATCGTCGCGCCCGCCTCCTCGTACGCGCTGTCGGGGAACGAGGCCCCGAGACCGGCGCCGGTCTCGACGAGGATCTCCAGGCCGGCCGCCGTGAGCTTGCCGAGCGCTTCGGGTACCAGGGCGACGCGCCGCTCTCCGGGCGCGGTCTCCTTGGCGACACCGACCTTCATGGGCACCACCTTGACTTGGGACGGGCCGCGGCTAGGGGTCCGCGGAACGATGGGGTCGGCCGAAAGGATAGCGCCTGCCCCGCCGGGTTGCGGCCCGGGCAGGGTTGCGGTTGGGTCTCGCCCGTCAGAGACGGGAGCGGATCTCCCAGAGGTCCGGGAACGCCGGCTTGAAGAGGGTCGAACGCAGGTATTCGACGCCGCTCGAGCCACCCGTGCCGCGCCTGGTGCCGATCGTCCGTTCGACCATCTTCACGTGGCGATACCGCCACTCCTGGATGCCCTCGTCGAGGTCCACCAGGCGCTCCGCCACGAGCGCCGCGTCCGGGTCACCGCGGTACACGGCGATGAGCGCGTCCTGGACGCGTTCGTCGATCGGCGTCGGGTCGAGCGGGACCGGATGGCCGCGTTCGCCGAGATAGCCGAGGAACGAGGACCAGATCGTTGTCGCGGCTCCCGCGGCCTCGACGTCCCGTCGCGCGCGGGAACCGGCCGGCTGGGCCGCCGCGGCCGCGACCGGATCGCCCACGCCGAGGAGCCCCTCGATCTGGCGGAACCCGGCGGACTGGAACCCTGAGGCCGAGTCCAGCCGGTCGCGAAAGGAGAGGAACTGGAGCGGTGTCATCGTCTCGAGGACGTCGACCTGGGCGACCAGCGTCTTGAGGATCTTGAGGGACCGGTTGAGCAGGTGGTGCGCCGTGTCCGTGTCACCGGTCTCGAGCGCGCCCTGCACGCCGATGAGCTCGTGGCGGAGGGCCTTGAACCAGAGCTCGTACACCTGGTGCACGACGATGAACAGCAGCTCGTCGTGCTCCGGACCGTCGGGCCCCTCGGAGCGCTCGACCTGCAACGCGAGCAGTTCGGGCACCTTGAGGTACGTGGCGTAGGTGACGGCTCGGCGGGTCACCCCGCGATGGTACGTCCCGGCCGACGGTCAGTCCTTGGGGCGGATGCGGATGATGAGCATGGTCGCCTCGTCGTCGCCGACGACCTCGCCGTCGTGGGGGATCGTGCCGTCCCACCGGACGTAGTCCCCGGGACCGGCCTCCACGACGTGGTCGCCCTGGGTCAGCCGGAACCGGCCGCTCAGGACGAGGTGATGCTCGTCGCCGGCGTGCGCGTGCGCGCCCACGCGCCGACCCGGCCGGCCGGTGACCTCGAGGATCGAGACCTCGCGCGAGATCCGCCCGTCGACGTGTTCGATGCGGCCGAGTTCCGTCTCGGTCACCGGCCGGTCCGTGGCCCGGACCACGACCGGGGCCGGCAAGTCGTCGACGAGGAACCAGGCGGTCGGCACCTCGAGGGCGTCCGCGATCGACGCCAGGCACTGGAGCGAAGGGGACGCCTTGTCGTTCTCGATCTGCGAGAGGTAGCCCAGGTTCAGGCCGCTCCGCTCGGCGACGTTCGCGAGCGTCAGGCCGCGTTCGGCCCGCCAGCGCTTGATCTGGACCCCGACGGCCGGCTTGCGCCGCGTCTCGGTCGTCATGTTGGTCCTCCACAAACAAGTCTTGACACAGGCTACGCATCGGGCGTATGTTGTGCCTACAACAAATATTGCTTGACGTGAGCAAACTCGTCAAGTCACGCGAGAGGAAACGCCACCATGGACATCGCCATCATCGGTGCCGGCAACGTCGGCAAGGCCCTGGCCACTGCCTTCACCCGAGCCGGTCACACCGTTCGGATCTCGTCGCGCGACCCGGAGGATGCCGGCGCCGTCGCCGCGGGGACGGGCTCGACCCTCGCCACCTCGAATGCCGAGGGCGCACGGAACGCCGACGTCGTCGTGCTGGCCATCCCCTTCGCCAGCGCCGCCGATGTCGCGGCCGAGATCGCCGAAACCACGACCGGCAAGCCCGTCGTCGATGTCACCAATCGGATCTCGTTCGGCCCCAGCGGCCCCGAGATCGACACGACATCGTCGAACGGCGAGGCGATCGCCGCGCTCCTCCCGGACGCCCACGTCGTCAAGGCCTTCAACACGCTCTTCGCCTCCAACCAGGCCGATCCGATCGTCGAGGGCGTGCAGCTCGACGGCTTCGTCGCCGGGGATGACGCCGCCGCCAAGGCTAGGGTCCTCGAGCTCGTCGCTTCGGTCGGGCTCAATCCCGTCGACGTCGGTCCGCTCAGCCGCTCCCGCCAGCTCGAGGGACTGTCCTTCCTGAACATGGCGCTCAACATCACGAGCAACGGGACCTGGCAGTCGGGCTGGAAGCTCGTCGGCGCGCCGGCCACCGTGCCGGTCGTCGCATGACGACGATGGTCGACACGCCGTCCGTTCCGGGGCAGACTCCGGCCGTGAGCATCCCCGTCGCGAGCCTGAACCACGCGGTCCTGTACGTGCGCGACGCCACGGCCAGTGCCGACTTCTACGGCCGGGTCTTCGGGTTCGAGGTCGTCGAGAACGCGTTCGGCGGCCGTGCCGTCTTCCTGCGCTCCCCGTCGGGCGACAACCACCATGACCTGGGCCTGTTCTCGGTCGGTCCGGACGCCCCGCGACCGCCCCGCGGTTCGGTCGGCCTGTACCACCTGGCCTGGGAGGTCCCGACCATCGACGACCTCGCCGCGGCGGCAAAGGTCCTCGGTGACGCAGGCGCCCTGAGCGGCGCCTCCGACCACGGCGTCTCGAAGTCGCTCTACGGTGCCGACCCCGATGGCAACGAGTTCGAGATCATGTGGCGCGTCCCGCGCGAGGCATGGGGTGAGTACGAGCACGAGGGCGCGGTCATGCCGCTCGACCTCGATGCCGAAGTCCGCCGCTGGGGCGCGGAGGGCGCGTCCCGGGCCTGACCTCGCGCTCGCGAACCGACACATCCCTGCAAGCCGCCCGGAGGCATCGCCCCGGGCGGTTTCGATGTCTCCTGGTCGATGCTGGCCGGGCTACCAAGGAGGTTTCCCATGGCCGAGCTCGATACCGCCAAGCGCGACCGACTGCACGACTCGTCCTTCGCCTACATCGACAGGGAGGGCGAGCGCCACCTGCCGATCAACGACGACAACCACGTCCGGAACGCGATCTCGCGCTTCGACCAGACCGACTTCGAGAGCACGACCGCGAAGCACGCCGCGGCTCGCAAGATCCTCGCGGCGGCGAAGCGTCATGGCATCGACGTCGACGACGATTCGGACGTAGCCCGCGCCTCGAAGAGCTGACCCGTTCAGGCGGCCGCGACCGTCACGAGGGTCAGGATGTACGTGTGGCCGATCGCGCCCCACACGATCGACCGTGTGCGCCAGGCGAGCCAGCCGTAGACCAGGCCGCCGCCGAGCGTCGAGAAGAGTTCGAGCTCCGGCTTGCCGAGGTGACCGAACACGAACGGCAGGGCCGCGACGACCACACCCAGCGGCCCGATGACGCGGACGAGCGTCAGCATCAGGAAGCCACGGAAGGCGAACTCGGTGGCGGTCAACTCCAGCGCGTTCGTGATGAGCACGTCGACGATCGGCGCGGCGCTCGGCGCGTAGTAGGCCCGGACGTCAGGGAGCCCGGCAAACGCCAGCACGATCGGCGTCATCAGCGCGCAGCCGGCGAGCATCAGGCCGAGGCCCCAGCGCCAGTCGCCGATGGTCAGGCCGTAGCGTGACGGGCGGTCCCGGAAGCCGATGAGGACCACGAGCAGCGGGACGATCCCGAAGAGCACGAGCCGCTCGATCGCGTAGATCCTGGTCGCCTCGGGTGCCCGGCCGAGGCTTGCGACATCGGCCGGGATGAACGTGCGTGAGAAGTCGAACAGGAGCGCGAACGTGATGACGGCGATCGCGACCGTCGCGCGGATCGGCAGCTCTAGTCCAACGAGGGTGATCGTCCGTCGGTCGGCGTCGGTCGCCGGATAGAGCGGACCGTCCGTCAGGCGAGCCCACGCTCGACGGATCATGCCTGGCCGACCGGCGGCGGGAACTCGTCGCCATCGAGCGGCGCGGCGACCCGTTCGCCACGACCGCGGGTCAGGCGTGCGATCAAGCCGCCGGTGAATGCGCCACTCGCGGCGGCGATCCCCACGAGGATCAGGACGGCCCCGAGGAGCTGCGGCGGGGCCAGTCGTTCGCCGAGCAGGACGGCCGCGATGATGGCCGCCGAGAGCGGTGTCAACAGCAGCGCGGCCGATGCCGTCGCGGCGGGGACCAGGCGGACGCTGGCCATCAGGAGCAGGTTGGCCGTCGAGCTCGAGCCGAACGCGATCGACAGCAGGGCGATGACGGCGGCCGGATCCGGATCGGCGGGGACGAGCGTGCCAGGCGACCGGATCAGCTCGACGACGAGCAGGATCGGACCGCGGCCGATCAGGTTGGCGATCGTGATGAGCGTGCCATCGAGCGCGTAGCGTCGACCCCATCGTCGCGCGAGGACGATGTACAGGCCGAAGAGGACGGCTGCCCCACCAGCGGCTGCGACGCCGGTCAGGGTCTCCGCCGTCGGTTCGAAGCCGGCCAGGAGCACCGTCCCGACCAGGGCGACCGCGAACGCCGCGATGGTGACCGGTCGGATGCGCTCACCGAGGATCGGGACCGCGAGGACGGCGGCGGCCACGGCGTACAGGGGCGCGACGAAGCCCGTCACGGTCGGGCCGCTGAGGGCGACCGCGAGGTTGATGGCCACGATGAAGCCGAGCCCACCGAGTCCCGCCAGCACGGTCAGCCGGGCCAGGCTCGCCGTGTTCAGCGCGGCTGCGGTCGGTCGCGGGAGGACTCCGACCGCGGCCAGGGCGACCACGACGGCGAGCGCCAGCGTGCAGGCAAGGCCCGCGATCCCGAGCGGCGTGAACGACCGAAGCGCGATCGCCGTCGCCGGGTACGCCGCGCCGTACAGGATGGCCGCCGCCGCGGCGGTGAGCAGCCCGATCCGCTCGCCGTCGTCCCGTGGCGTGGTGACCCGCATCGCGAGAGCGTACCCTCGCCGAGATGGCGACACCCTTCCCCGCCGACGGCATGGAGATCACGCACATCCTGGTCGTGGCCGACATCGAGCGGGCCCGTTCCTTCTACGCCGACGTGCTCGGGGCGACCGTCCATCGCGAGTACGGCGGGACGTCGTGCGTGCTCCAGGCGTTCGGGACATGGCTGCTCCTGGTCACTGGCGGCGGCCCGACGCCCGACAAGCCGACCGTGACGTTCGACGTGCCCGCGGACCCGGACCGGGTCAGCCACGCGATGACCATCCGCGTGCCAGATGCGCGAGCTGCCCACGCCACGCTGGTCGAGCGCGGGGCCGTCTTCCTCGCGCCGCTCCTGGAGTCGGACTGGGAGGTCCGCGGATTCTTCCGCGACCCGGATGGCCACCTGCTCGAGATCAGCGAGGCGAAGACCGGCTAGCGACCGGTAGCCAGCGGGCGATCCATGCGTCATCGTGGTGGTCGTACAGAGGGCAAGAAATGCGCAAGACCATCGTCAGATCGCTCCTGACGGCCGTTCTGGTTGCGGCGTGCGCGAGCCCGGAGATCACGCCGTCGGCGCCGCCGGTGTCGACTGGTCCGGCCGTGACCCCGTCGTCGACCCAGGCCCCCAGTTCGGGTCCGTCGACGGTGCCGTCCTCCGCCGAGCCGTCGTCTGATCCGGGCCGACCGCCGTCGGCCGCGCTCCCGGTCCGCGCGGATGTCCGCGCCCTCGGTGACCGCCTGCCGTTGATCGCCCCGCGGCCCGGCGGCGATCTCTACGTGACGATCCCGGACCCGGCCGGCTCGGTCAGCGTGGCGCTCCTCGACGAGGCGGGTGAGGTCCAGTCCGGTTGGCCGGTCACGATCGCCGGGCCCACCGCGTGCGGGCTCCTGTTGCCGGCGGCCGACGGTTCGGTCCGGGTCGTCTGCATGCCGGAAGACCTCAACCAGGACCTGAACGTCGGCATGCGGGCGTTCGCCTTCGATGCCCAGGGCGCGGCCCTCGGCGGCTGGCCAGTGGATCTCTTCGGCGCATCGGGCGCGGCCCGGATGATCGGCGACGACCTGACCCTGTTCCCCGTCAGTCCGCTGGGCGACGTGGAAGTCGAGGGGCAGCCGATCGCCCAGGGATCGATCGTGTCGATCGCCCGCGACGGCACGGTCCTGACCGGCGCCGTGGTGCCGATGGATCAGACCTGCTGTGGCGACAGGCTGGGGATCGACGCCAACGGCGATGCCTACGGCGTCTGGACCGTCGACGAATCGGACGTGAGTCGCATTTCGTCGGCGGGCGCTTCGGGCGTCCGCAGCGGATGGCCGGTCAACGTCAATGGGCGAGCGTCGGGTCCGGCGTTCCAGCCCGACGGCCGGATTCTCGTCTTCGTCGGCACGGCGGCTCGCAAGACGAGCCGTGTGCTGGCGTACGGCCCCGGCGGGAAGGCGTTCGCCGCTCGGTCGCCGAGGCTCCCCATCACCACGGTGCAACCGCCCGATACGGGCGGGTGCACGGCGAGCGTCCCGAGATCACCGGTCGTCGCCCCGGACGGCACGGTCTTCCTCTACAGCGAGGCCGCGGCTCCGGTCTTCTCGCTCGATCCGGCCTTGGCCACGAAGCGCGGTTGGCCGTACACGCCCGGCGAGCCGCTGATCCGCCCGGCGCCCGGATTCGAGACGGAACAAGAGGCTGGCTTCTGCCCGACGCCGGCCATCCCGGCGGTCGGACCCGACGGCACGCTGTACCTGCTCCTCGAACCGAGGACGAAGGCGGTCGGCGGCAGTGTCGTCGCGGTCGGCCCGAATGGCAGGGTGCGTCGCGGCTGGCCGGTCGTGCTTCGGACAGCCGGCTCGGAGTTCTGGTCGGTCGTCGTGGGCATCGACGGGACCGTCTTCGCGCTGGCCATCGAACCGGAGGAGGGCGGAACGAAGTCGGCCAGCGTCCTCGCGATCGCACCCGACAGCCTCGTGCGCTACACGACGACGATCATCGACCCGTAGCGGTCTCGAGGGGCACTCGACGCGTCCGGGCTCAGGCTATGGCGGCGAGGTCGGCGCTGGAGCAAGCGTCGGCAGGGCGAACTCGGCTGCGATCTCATCTCGCAGATCGAGGAGTCTGCCGATGGCCGGGGCCTGATCTGCGCCTTCGGCCACGAGATCCAGCATTGCCAGCAGCTCGTCGGCAATCGCTCGGGCGCCTCGTGTTCGGGGCGTTTGTCGCACTGGTCGGCGCGGTCAGGTTCGTCAGCTCTCAGGACTACCCGGCGGGCGACTGGCGGAACGACCCGACCGCCTGGGCCATCTCCAAAGGGCTCTTCTTCGTCATCGGCGTCCTGGTTGCGCTCTCGGGGATCTGGGGCCTAGATCGTCGCGAGTAGCCGTTACACGGAAGGGGCCCCGGCCGATAATGAGCCGGGGGCCCCAGGTCGAGCGCCGTTGAGGCCCCCATGGCTCTCCGGTGTCGCCGACCTCGAACGTTAGCCGCGCGCGATTGGACGTGCCCTCATCGGACGCTCGGTGTCCGTTACAACGTCGTGGCGCGCATACTCGTCGCCAGGAAGCGCGGCGTAACCCAGGGGTCCGATGCCGTACCAACGATTTGCCCAGGAAGTCCTCGCCCAATGGCGGGCCGCCGAGCACGATCTCGAGGCCGTGGCCGCGGAGGCCGAGCGGCTGCACGGCGAGATCGAGCGTCTGCGTACCGAGTACCACCGCCTCATCGAAGAAGCGACAGCCGCCCATCGACCCGTGCCGCCGCCACTACCCGACGAGTGAGGGCCCGCGGTGACGGGGGTGGATCGCCTGCGGGGCTGTCGACATTGTGCGGTTCCTGACAAGGCACCCCTCGATCCGAGAGTGTCACAAGTAGGACCCGATGCTGCGTCGGAGTTTGCGTTTGTCACAAGGGCGTAAGGTCGCTCACGCGCTCGGCGACCTTGCGATGGGCCGGTTCGGCGCATCCTCTGCTCATGGATAAATCGGCCGAGCGGGCAAAGGTGACTGCGATGCGCAAAGACATCGACGACCTCCGCCGCACGACGGACCAGCTACGGCTGGCCCGACCCAGTACCCCGGAAGCGGACGACTTGCAGCGGCGAGAGGCGGCGCTCATCGCCAAGATCCGGTCTTGGAGCAGCGCGTCCAACGAAGGCTAGTTCGTCTCGGCCCGCCGGGGTAGGCGGGGTTGCCCTCCTGCTAGGTGGGCCCCGGGCGACGGGGGTTGAGTCGCCGGCGGGGCTATCGATAGTGTCAGGCTTCTGGCAAGCCTGAGGACGGTCCTCTTGTGCGTACGCCCGGACGTGGATCGCCTAGCGGACGTGGATTGCCTAGCAATCCGGGCGGCGGCCCGTCAGAGACTGAAAGCGGTGCCGTCACCCTCCATGGGGTCCTCCGGCGCCGCGGTACGACGGTAACGTCGCTTTGGCGAAGGCCGACCAACAAGGACTGGGGTTGTCTTGCAGTGACGTCGCAAGATCCTGGCCTGGCCGAGCCAGGAGGGCCACGGGTCGCAGGGTAGAGCGCTGGGCGTCGCTCATTCCTAAATGCAGTATCGCTGACAGACACACTGAGTCTCGGTGTAGAAGCACACCGTTTCGCAGTGGTAGGTCTTCTCACCATTTGGACCCGGACTTGGGCGTCTCCCGCACTTCCGTTCGATCGTCACCCGTGCCTTCAACGTGATGCTCCCGTTCGCGTCAGCGAGTTCGGGGTGTTCACTCGCGGCCACGCGGACGCTGCTCAGCATACGTCCCGAATAAGTACGACCCTCGGATTAGCGTCGGGGGGTCGTTTCGTGCGCAGGAGTCTGGCCCGCCCGGAGGGATTCGAACCCCCGACCTACTGATCCGAAGTCAGTCGCTCTGATCCACTGAGCTACGGGCGGACGCCGCGGATGATACCGCGTCGGGTCGCGCAACCTGCTCGCAACAGTTGCGTAAGCCCAACTAATCTAGTAGGGTTTCCTCGTGATCGCTCACCGCAGCTCTCGGGACATGTGTACGTGCTGGCGGCCCCGCCATGCACCGGATGGGGTCCGAGAACGACGCGCTGAGCGGATCCACGCCTGAGAACCGCGCCGTCGCCGGATCGACATCCATGGGGTCGCAGTCACCGATCGTGGCTGCGGCTCTTTTGTTTGCCCACCGTCACCCTGTACGAGGACGCGAACGATGACCACGACGAACGAGATCCTGAGACCGACCACCCGAACCATCTCGACCGACGAGCTCCACCGGCGTCTGTCCGACCCGAGCCTGACCGTCGTCGATGTTCGCCCGATCGCCGCCTACAACGGCTGGCGCCTCGAGCGGCGAGGCGCGCGGCGGCCACATCCCGGGCGCGACGGTCGTTCCCGTCGGCCTGGCTGCGCAGCGTCGACGAGGCCGAGATCGAGCGCCTGCTCGATCGCGAAGGGCATCACGCCGGACCGCACCGATCGTCGTCTACGGCGACGGCGCCGAGGACGCGGCGTCGCTCGACGCGCGGCTGGCCGAGCTCGGCCACGACGACGTCCTCCGCTACGACGCCGGCTTCCCGGCGTGGGCCGCGGACGACCGGCGGCCCGATCGAGCGGCTCCCGAACTACGATCGCCTCGTCCACGTCGAATGGCTCCGCCAGCTCCTCGCGGGTGAACAGCCCGAGGCCTTCGACAACGACAAGTTCCTGCTCTTCCACGTGAACTTCGGCGTGCCCGAGGAGTACGCGGAGAGCCACCTCCCGGGCGCCCTCTATCTCGACACGAACCGGCTCGAGGACCCGGCCGACTGGAACCGCCGGTCGCCCGCCGAGATCGACGCCACGCTGCGCGCCCTCGGGATCACCCACGACACGACGGTCGTCCTCTACGGCCGCGACACGGTCGGCGACGCCAACGAGAAGTGGCCGGGTCGACGGGCCGGGCAGATCGCCGCGACGCGGGCCGCGCTCATCCTGCGCTACGCGGGCGTCGACGACGTCCGGCTGCTCGATGGCGGCTACGACTGGTGGGTCACCGACGGCCACCCGCTCGAGACGGTCATCCGCGAGCCCTCGCCGGTCGCGGCGTTCGGGGTGTCGATCCCGCAGCGCCCCGACGTACATCGTCGACATCGGCGAGGCGAAGGAGATCCTGGCCGACCAGGACGGCGCCGCGCTCGTCAGCGTCCGGACCTGGCGCGAGCACATCGGCGACGTGAGTGGCTACAACTACATCGGCCCGGCCGGCCGGATCGCCGGCGACGTCTGGGGCAACTGCGGCACCGACGCGTACCACATGCAGCACTACCGCAACGTGGACAACACGATGCGCGCCTACCCGGAGATCGCCGCCAACTGGGAAGAGGCCGGGATCACCGCGCGACAAGTGGGTCGCGTTCTACTGCGGGACCGGCTGGCGCGCCGCCGAGACGTGGTTCTACGCGCTACCTGATGGACTGGCCGCAGATCGCCGTCTACGACGGCGGCTGGTTCGAGTGGAGCGCAGGACCCGATCAACAACCCGATCGAGGTCGGCGAGCCCGAGGACGGCGTCGCCGCCTGATGTCCCGAGCCCCGCGGCCAGCGACCGGCGCATTCGCCACCTTGCGCGAATCTCTACTAGTCTCGTAGTCTTAGTCGGTCATCGCGTCACGCCAAGACAGGAGCCGATCCCATGACCGAGATCGCCACCCGTGCGCCCGAGACCGAGCGCGCCCTCGCCGAGAACGCGCGCTACGCGGCGACGTTCGACCGGCCGAACCTCGAGCTCCCGCCCGCGCCGCAAGCTCGCCGTCCTCGCCTGCATGGACGCGCGGCTGACCGTCGAGGACGTCCTCGGCCTTCGGACGGGTGAGGCCCACATCATCCGCAACGCCGGCGGCCTCGCGACCGACGACGCGATCCGCTCGCTGGTCATCAGCCAGCGCCTCCTCGGCACCGAGGAGGTCATCGTCATCGAGCACACCGGCTGCGGGATGCTGACGTTCGAGGACGGCCCCGTCGCCGACTCGATCGCCGAGGCGACCGGGACCCGTCGTCGACCTGCCGTTCCACGCCTTCCCCGACCTCGAGTCGAACCTGACGCGCCCAGGTCGAGCAGATCCGCGCCCACCCCTGGATCAAGGACGTGCCGGTGACACGGCGTCATCTACGAGGTCGAGACCGGGCGCCTGCGCCAGGTGGCCTGACCCGCCTTCCCTTCCTCGCGGAGGGCGGGCGTCACCCCGGCGTCCGTCCCTCCGTGAGTCGATCACAGCCGGCTCCCGCCCGAGTCAGTCCCAGGCGGGCAGGAGCTGGCGGTCCAGCCACTCCCCGGGTTCCTGCCGCGGGCGGATCAGCGCCGCCCGCCCGCCGCGGACGACCACCTCGGCCGGGATCGGGTGCGACAGGAACAGGGGCATCGATTCGGTGAAGCCGTAGGCGCCGACGTCGAGCACCGCGACCAGCTCCCCGACGTCCGGCGCCGCAAGGATCGCGTGCTGGCTGAAGACGTCCAGCCCGGAGCACAGCGGTCCGGCCACCGTCACCGGAGCCGAGCCGCCCGTTCGACGGCCGATTCGGTCCGTCCTGACAGCACGCGGATCCGGTGCTCCTGGCCGACCAGGGCCGGGCGGAGGAGATGGTGGACGCCGCCGTCGAGGACGACGACCGTCGAGCCATCGACGGTCTTGCGGTCGACCACGCGCGCGACGTAGGCACCCGCCGGCCCGACGAGGAAACGGCCCGGCTCGAGCAGGAGCCGCGCTTCGGCGAGGATCGGGTCGTTCGGCCACGGATCGACGATCGAGGTCACCCCTCGGCCGAATCGAGCGAGATCGAGCGACTCCTCATGCACCTCGTACGGGATGCCGAGACCGCCACCGGCATCGACGAGGCGGACGGTCGTCCCCGAGAGGACGGCCAGCTGCCGGGCGGCCCGGACGGTCGCTGCGACATGCTCGACGAGCGCTGCGGCGTCGAGGACGTTCGAGGCGCCGAAGACATGCAGACCGAGGAGCTCGAGGTGAGTCGACCCGGCAGCCCGTCGCGCAGAGGCGACGAGATCCGTCGGGTCCATGCCGAACTTTCCGGCGCCGTCGTCGCCGACGAGGCGGACCCGTTCGAGCCGGGCGCCCTCGCTCATCGCCGCCCGCAGCATCACCGGGACGCGACGCCCGGCCTCGGCGGCGATCGCCTCGAGCCGTCCGAGCTCGCCGGGCGACTCGACCGTGATCGCCCGGATGCCGGTCGTCGACGGCCGCCCGCAGCTCCTCGTCGCGCTTGCCCGGGCCGGTCATGACGATCCGGGACGGGTCGATACCGGCGCGGAGCGCGGTCGCCAGCTCCCCGGCCGAGGCGACATCGGCGCCGGTCCCGAGGCGGCCGAGGTGGGCGACGACGGCCAGGGCCGGGTTCGCCTTGACCGCGTAGGCGAGGTCGACGACCGCCGGCAGCACCGCCCGCAGGGCCGCCACCTGGCCGTCGACGACGTCGAGGTCGTAGACGTACAGGGGCGTCCCGAACCGGGTCGCCAGCTCCTCCGGGGCCAGGCCGCCGAAGCGGCCCGCCCGGAGGATCTCGTTGCGGGCCGGCGGTCGGCCGCGACGAGGGCGATCGATCGCGGCCCCGGGGGTCGAAGGGACGACGATCGAAGGAGGCGTGCGGGTGAGGCTCATCGCAGGGCGTCCTCGAGGGCGACCCGCGCGGCCGTGCCGGCATCGCGGTCCTTGACCAGCAACGCGACCGAGGCGGACAGGCCGTGTTCCTCCGCGAACGGACCCGGCACGGAACGGGCGCCCGGCACGACGACCGCGCCCGGCGGGACGATGAGCGGCGCCTCGGTCGTCCCGGTCAGGATCCGAGCGCGGACGAGGTCGTAGAGGCGGGACGTACCGGTGAGGGTGACCCCCGCTCCGATGACCGCGCCGGTCCGGACCAGGACGCCCTCGAGGAGGGCGCTCCCCGCGCCGACGAACGCGTCGTCCTCGACGATGACCGGCCGGGCGCCGGCCGGCTCGAGCACGCCCCCGATCGTCACGCCGGCCGACAGGTGGACGCGGGCGCCGATCTGGGCACAGGACCCGACGAGGACATGCGAGTCGACCATGGTGCCCTCGCCGACCCACGCCCCGATGTTGACGTAGGACGGCGGCATCACGACGACGCCCTCCGCGAGGTGGGCGCCGCGCCGGACGGCCGTGCCACCGGGCACGATCCGCCACGGCCCCTCCGCGAGATCGTCGCGTGGCGGGACGGCGGCGCGGTCGCGGAACGTCAGCGGCCCGACGGTCCAGGACTGCGTCGTCCGGTCGGCGAAGCAGCCCAGGATCGCGGCCTTCACGTCGGGCCGCACGCGCCACCCATCCGTCGCGTCCGCGTCCGGCTCGGCGGCGCGGATCCGCCCCGACTCGAGGTCGGCCAGGATCGTGGCCGGGTCGACCGCGACGGGTCGCGGCCGCGGCTGGAGTTCGGTCTCGACGGTCATGCCACGGCCTCGCGCGTGGTGGCCGGCGTGGACGTCGGCGTGGCGATCCGGCCGCCGGCCGACTCGAGGAGCCCCAGCGTCCGGAGCGTGGCCGCCATCGCGGCTCGCCCGTCGGCCTCGAGCGGCAGGAGCGGCGCCCGGACGGCGTCGCTGTCGAGCAGGCCCATCAGCATGAGCGCGGCCTTCGCCGGCACCGGGTTCGGGCCGCCCCGGAAGTTGCCGAGGAACAGCGGCAGCCAGCGCTCGTGCGTGCGGCGGGCCGCGTCCCAGTCGCCGGCACGTGCCGACGCGCACAGCGCGACGAGCTCGCCGGGGACCTCGTTCGAGGCCACCGAGACGACGCCGTCGCCGCCCATCGCGAGGACCGGCAGCGTCCAGGCGTCGTCGCCGGCCAGGACGGCCACGTCCCGCGGCCGGTCCCGGCAGATCCGGGCGATCTGCTCGAGGTTGCCGCTGGCCTCCTTGACGGCGATCACCCGCGGATGCTCGGCGAGCCGCAGGAACGTGTCCGCGTCGACGTTCGTGCCGGTCCGGCCCGGGACGTTGTAGACGACGATCGGCAGGTCGCCCTCGTCGGCGACCGCGCGGTAGTGGGCCTCGAGCATCCGGCCGTCGGGCCGGTTGTAGTACGGGGCGACGACCAGCGCCGCGTCGGCGCCGAGCTCGGCGGCCCGCCGGGTCGCGCGGATCGTGGCCGCGGTGTCGTTCGTGCCGGTGCCGGCGACGACGCGGACGCGCGCCCGCGACGAGCGTTCGCTCGCGACCTCGACGGTCGCGGCGATGAGCCGCTCGCGCTCGGATTCGCTCAGGGTGGGGGACTCGCCGGTCGTGCCGCACGGGACGAGGCCGTCGATGCCGGCGAGGATCTGCCAGCGGACGAGTCGACGGAAGGCCGCCTCGTCGAGCGTGCCGTCGGGCGTGAACGGGGTGACGAGGGCCGTGAACGCGCCGCGCAGGATCGGTCGGGTCGGGCGCGTCGTGGTCTGGGTCGTCTCGGTGGTGCGGGTCATCGGGATGCTCCTTTCGATGTCGGTGGTCTGGCCGCGTCAGGCGGCGATGGGGTCGCGAGCCAGCAGCTCGTCGACGATGGGATCGAAGGCGTGGATGCCGGCCTGGGCGAGGCGTCGCGGGTCAGCCAGTCGGCCGAGGCGAGGATCCCGGCCGCATAGGCGGAGCGGTCGCGGGCGGTCAGCCGCAGCTCGACGGTCTCGCCGGGGGCGTCGAAGCCGACGAGGTGCATCCCGGGCGAGGACCCCGCCCGGATCGACACGACCTCGAGGTCGTCCGGTCTCGCTCAGGCCGGGGTGGCCATCGACGATCCGCCCGGCCAGGTCACGCGCGGTGCCGGACGGGCGGTCGAGCTTGGCCCGGCGGTGCCACTCGACGAGATACGGGTCGAAGGCGTCGAGGCGGCCGAAGAGCGCGACCGCCGAGTCGATCAGCCGGCCGAAGAGCGCGACACCGAGGCTGAAGTTCGAGGCGGCGACGGCCGTCGGCGCCATTCGCCGACAGCAGACCGGCGACCAGCTCACGGTCGGCCGTCCAGCCCGTGGTCGCGATGACGAAGCGGCGTGGCGCCCGCGTCGAGGGCGCTCGAGAGGTTGGTCGCGACGGCGTCGGGTCGAGATGCCTCGACGACGACGTCGGCGCCGGTCAGGGTCGACGGATCGTGCCGCCCGTCGACCGGCCGGCCGACGACGCGGACGTCGTCGCCCCGCCGGCGGGCGCGCATCGGCGACGGCCGTCCCGAGGCCGCCGTCGCCGAGGATGAGGATGGTCTGCATGTCCGTGATCCCTCACTTCGCTTGGTGAGGGGCCACCCGGGTGGGAAGGTTCCAGACAACGAAAAGCCGCGGTCACCGTCGTGGTGCCGCGGCCCCTGGAGCCTCCGTTCCCTGGAGGCCCCGGTTCGTCGTCGACGCGCCGTCAGAGCCCCAGGGCCCGTGCCTCCCGGCAGGGCCGCCAGAGCTTCTTCTTCGACTCTTCGGAGAAGATTCGGCGGTTCATATGCGGAACCATACGCATAAAACGAATCCCATGCAACCATTTCGTCCGGCGGGCGCCCAGGGAACGCCAGAAATGGCCGCTCCGCGACCCGTGCCTTGCGACGGACCGCTGCGGGTGGTACACATGGCCGGGTGTTCCCCAGGTCCCCGAATCGGTCCCCCGGACCCCTCGACAACCTGCCGCGACCCCTGTCCGAGCGCGACCGCTCGCCGCGGGGTCGTCGCCGACTGCTGACGCTGGTGACCGTCGCGGTCGTCGTCGGATCGGTCGTCGGCGCGTCGCAGATCGCGGGCTCGGTCGTGATGCCGCCGGCCGGCCAGGTCGCGGGTGCGGTCGGGACGCCGGCCGCGGGTGCGGGCGGTGCGGGCGTCGACTCGAGCAGCCAGACCCCGAACCGGCCCGGGCTCCCGGCCTCCGGATCCGACGCCGCCGATATCGCCCGTCATCGCGGCCCGGGCGCCCCGCCGGTCTGGACCCTGACCGGCTACCGATGGCCACTCGCCCGTGCCCGGGTGACCCTGCCGTTCGGTCCGTCACCTTGGGGCTCGCGGGTCGTCGACGGCGAGCCGTTCCACGACGGCATCGACCTCGCGACCTTCTGCGGCGATCGCGTCGTCGCCGCCCACGACGGCGTCGTCCTGGCCGCGGGTCGGCACTATGACAAGCACATGGGCTGGGACGGTGATCTCACGCCGTACCTGAAGCGGCTCGAAAAGAAACACTTGTGGAGCACGCTGCCGATCGTCGTCGTCATCGATGACGGCAACGGGTACCGGAGCATCTACGCCCATTTTGGGAAGATCACCGTGAAGCGCGGCCAGAAGGTCAAGGCCGGCAAGGTGATCGGCTACGAGGGGATGACCGGGCGAGCATCCGGCTGCCACCTCCACTACGGGCTCTTCAGCCCGGCCGAGACCGCCCGCTTCCGGATCGATGCGGCCGTCGCGAAACGGATGAAGCTGCCCCGCTACGAGATCGCCCGGCTCGACCCGCTGCGCGTCCTCCCGCCACGGACGAAGCCCCCGAAGCCGACACCGACGCCGGATCCGAACGCGCAGCCGACGCCGACCCCGTCGCCCGAAACGGTGGGCTGAGGCCGGCTCGCGCCTCAGCTCGCCGGCACCAGCGACGCCCGCCAGGCACGCAGTCCCTCGAGCCGGCTCTCGTCGTCGCGCAGCGGACACGAGAGGCAGTACTCGCCCTCGCGCCCGGCCCACTTGTAGGCTCGACAACAGGCCGCGCCCTTCAACCCGAACCACGGCCCGCCCGGTGCGTCGAAGACGAACAGGTCCGGGCGCCGGCGACCCAGCCGCGGCGACGCCGCGATCGTCGGTCGGCCGACGCGACCGCGTGCTCGATCGGGATCTCGCTGAGGCCCGCCTCGGCCAGTTCGTAGGCGATCTGGCCGGCGGCCGCGAGCGCGGTCACCGTTGCGTGCGCGTCATCAAGAGGCCCAGTCTCTCCGTTATGCAGGGTGCCTTGTCATTGATAGACAAGGTGGCATGACTCTACGGGGCAGGGTCGAAGGGTGTCAACGGGGACCGGCCGGCGGGAGATGAGGTGCCAGGGGCGTCCGCGGGTCAGCGGGGCGTCGCAGCCTTCCTGTAACGCCGGGCGATCAGCCACCACGCGGGGATCGACGACAGCGCCTCCGAGATCGACCGGACGCCGCCGTCACGGCCCTCGAGCGAGAGCAGGGCGTCGGCCGACGTCGCGTCGGCCGGTCGAGCGTCGACCTCGGCGAGGTCGATCGTCACGCGCCCCGGCTCGGCGGCTCCTAGGGACGCGATGAGCGCCTCGGGCCGGGCGCCGGCCTCGTACTCCGCGCGGAGCTCCATGTCGGATCGCCACGTGGGCTGACGCAGCAGGACGGCCCGCCACCCGTCGGCCACGGCCGCGGTCACCGTTCCGTCGCCGGAAGTCGGTCGGCCGGCGACGGACTCGCCGCGGGCCCAGCGGGCCGCCTGGTGAAGCAACGCGTATTCATCGAGATCGGCGTACTCGCTCAGCCGCTCGACGGGCGAGCCCTCCCCGAAGATCGCCCGGACCGATGGCTCGAACAGCTCGGCGAGGTCGAGGTCGATCGCCCGGACGGTGCGATGGAAGTAGACCTGCTGGTACATGAAGCGCCGCGCGGTGAGGAACATCTCGAGCGCGCCGAGCCCCGGTTCGTAGAGCGTGAGGCCGCGCTCCGAGATGAACGTGTAGCGGCGCAGCCGCTCGACGTCGACGGGCCCGACCGAGACGCCGGTGACATACGCATCACGGCGGACGTAGTCGAGGTTGTCGACGGTGAAGACGCCCGACAGCAGCGGCTGGAGCCAGCGGACCCAGCGTGGCATGGCGCCGTCCACGAGCGCCGGCTTCGAGATCAGGAACGACACCCACGCCGGGTCGATCGCCTCGTCGTCGGCGAAGGCGTCGCGCTCGGCGACGTCCCCCGGCGCCCGCCGAAGGCCCCGCAGGAGCGGGCCCAGCTCGTCCTCGATGATCCGGCCCGACAGGTCCTCATGGGTCAGCCGCTTGCCGGCCACCCGGCGCGGGTCGTCGGGGGCCGGAAAGGCGGCCAGGACCTGCTCGTCGAAGAAGTGCGCGAACGGGCCATGACCGACGTCGTGCATGAGACCGGCCATCCGCAACGTCTCGACGACGAGGCCCTCCGATGGGATGGCGTCGCCGGCGCGGACCAGCTCGCTGCGGAGGCTCGGATAGAGGGTACGGGCCCACCGGCCGGCCTCGTGCATGACGCCAAGGCCGTGCGTGAACCGCGAGTGCTCGGCCGTCGGGAAGACCCAGCGGGCGCTTTGGAGCTGGCTGATCCGCCGGAGCCGCTGCATCCAGGTCGTGTCGAGGACATCCTGCTCGGCGACGTCCTCGTCGGGCAGCCCGATCGCGGCCGACTCGTCGCGCGTCAGGCGCTTGGTGAGTTCGACGTACCCGTGGATCGGGTCGCTGATGAGGTTCACCGCCGCGAACTGGTGACGCTTCATGCGGTCGTCCCGGCGTACCGAGCCGCCGCTCGGGCGTGCGTGGCCGCGACGTCGGACCGCAGCGACGCCGGCTCCAGCACCTCGACGTCGTCGCCCCACGAGAGGACCCAGAGGCGGATCTCGATGACCCCGGCCACGGTCGCTCGCCAGACGAGCGATCCGTCGGGCCCCGGCTCCTCGGACTGGGTCGGATGCCAGCGGGTCTCCTTGACCCGCGCGGCGACGTCCGGGGTGAAGCGCAGCACGACCGTCGTCGGTTCCTGGTCCGCGATGATGTCCCAGGCCCGGCGCAGTTCCGCGGTCGTGCCCCCGGGATCGGGCGGCTCGAACGTTCGTGGCGTCAGGGACGCCTCGGCGATGCGTTCGATCTTGAACGTGCGGATGGCCCCCCGCTCCTCGTCGAATCCCATCAGGTAGAGGGCGTGCGTCTGGAGCGACGGTTCGATGAGATATGGCCGCACCGTCGCCCGCCGGGCCGTGGCGCCGCCGTCGTAGCGGGCCGGCCGGTACTCGATCGTCACGACCCGGCGTTCCGCCCAGGCCTTGGTCAGCAGGCGGACGTGCTCGTTGAACGCCGCGTCACGCGGGGCCGTCGACATGATGTCGAGGGTCCGCTCCACGTGCTCGGCCAGGGCGGGTGGCAATCCGACCGCCAGCTTCTCGAAAGCCGCGGCCAGGTCGGGGTCGTACTTGTCGGCGTACCGGACCATGAGCCGGGCCGACAGGACGACGGCCATCGCCTCGGACTGGGTGAGCTTGAGCGGCGGCAGGAACGCCTTGTCGGCATCGACACCCCACAGCCCGCCCTCGGCCCAGACGGGCACCCCGATCTCCTCGTCGATGGCCCGCAGGTCTCGGTACACGGTGCGCACCGACATGCCGACCCGCTCCGCGAGGTCATTGGTCCGGATCCCGTCGGGGTGCGCCTGGAGGATGGCCAGCAGCCGGGTCATCCGGGCCAGCCGGTCGCGTTTGGCGCCGTATCGATCCGGTTCGTGCTCGACCGTCATCGAGCCGGAGGATAGATGACGAGGTTGCGATCGCGTTCGGTCGCGGTCAGGTGGGCGCTCACGGCGCCGATGATCGCGTCCGGGCCGAGACCCGCCGCGTCGCCGCCCGCATCGCCGACGACCTGCCCGAGCTGGCCGTCGACGAAGATCCAGTAGTCGATCTGGCCGCGCCAGCGATGGAGATCCGCGTCCCCGACGAGCCAGCGGATCTGCGGAAAGGCCGCCTCGAACGTCACGCCGTCGACGGCGACACGACAGCGCCGCGCCCGGGCGCCTTCGATGACCTCGACTCCGCGATCCTCGGCGGCGACCCGGTTGCCGGGCCTCAGTGCCGTCGAGAGGACCTGGAGGTCGACCGACTCGCCCGCGACGTCGGCGGGTCCGACGCGGACCCAGCCGCCGCCCGGCTCCTGCGACCAGGCATCGGCGCCGATGCGCGCGGCCCCGGCCTGCCCCAATCGGCGATCGCTGGCGACGTACGCGGCCCAGCGGAAGTCGTTGGCTTCCCGCGACCCGCGGAGCTCGATCGAGCCGATCGGACGGAGATCGACCGTCGCCGCGAGCCCGGTCGACAGGCGGGCCTGCCGAGCGGGCAACAGCGCCCCATCGCACAACGGCGGCTCGCCCGCCGGATCGGTGGGTCCGAAACGCGACGATGCCGGGACCGTGTCTCGCACGGCCAGCTCGTTCGCGACGGCGGCACCCGCGAAGAGCGATGCCGACGCCACCGTCAGGACGACGGCGATCAGCGCCCCGTCCAGGAACCGACGGCGTCGCAGGGCGGCGGCGCCTCGCAGGCGCCGGGCGATCCCGAGGCCGCTGAACAGGCTGGTGGCGGCCAGGGCGAGGAGCCACGGATAGGCCGCCTCGAACGAGGGCAGGAGCGTCTGCGACCCGAAGGCCTGGATCTGTTCGATGACGCCCGCGATCGACGGGATGAGGCACAGGAGGGCCGCGATGCCCAGCCAGACCATGCCGGCGAACGCTCCGCTGCCACGGGTCACCGGCGGCCATACGAACCCGGCGATGGCGATGGCGATCGGGACGGTCATCGTCAGCCCGACGAGGACATCGAGCGGTCCGCCCGGCCGGTAGGCGACCAGCACCAGCCCGGCCGCGACCACCCAGCCCGCCACCAGGGCGGCGCCGACCAGCCGGAGCTCGAACTTGCGGACGCGCACGGGACCGAGTCTAGCCGCCCGATCCGCAAGTACCGGGTGCGCCATGACCCTCGGGTCATCGCCGCAGCACCCGTCTTGCCGTGGACTTAGGGCATCGCAGCGGATCGGCCGGTGCGGGCGAACGACCAGGGACCGAGGAAACGTGCGACATGGCAGGCCAGGCACCGCGAGGGTCACGGGGACACGGGGGACCGTCTCGCCGCGCCTCGTCCTTGGCGGTCCGCACGGCCCGGTCCGCGGGCGATCCTGGCCCTGGCTCCAGCCGCTCCCGGGCCTCGGCGACGGCCCTCGACCCACGGGCGAGCCTGGCGCCGCGACAGACCTTCCGCAAGCTGACGGGCCTCGGGCTCACGCCTGACGAGGCCGCCGACCTGACCGCCTTCATGTGCGGCATCCCGCTCGACGGGGCGCACTGGTCGATCCGCCAGGTCAATCAACTGCTATTCCTGCGCGAACTCCAGCGAACCGGCCGGTTCGGTTCACGAGATGGGCGGACGACCCGCCCGAACTGACCTTCGATTCATCCGGCAGCGACGGCGATCCCTCCTCCCGCCGTCAATGCCACCGCCCGAAGCGGTGCCGAGCCTCCTCCCGGCACCGCTTCGGGCGGTCTTCATGTCCGGCCGGACGCGCGACCTCCGCTGAGGGACCCGGTGGTTGGGTACCATCGAGTCCCATGAGCCGACCCGTCATCACGTTCCTCACCGACTTCGGTCCGTCCGCCCCTGGCGTCTGTCGCGGGGTCATGTACGGGATCTGCCCGGAGGCGATCGTCATCGACGTCAGTCACGAGGTCCCGCGCTACTCGATCCGTGAAGGGTCGGACACGCTGGTCTTCGCCCTGCCGTACATGCCGATCGGGATCCACGTGGCGGTCGTCGACCCGGGGGTCGGCACCGAGCGCCTGCCGGTGGCGATCAGGGCGGCGCGCGGCGACATCCTCATCGGGCCGGACAACGGGCTGCTCACGCAGGCCGCGGACGCGCTCGGTGGCATCGAGGAGGCGCGGGTCATCGAGAACCGCGTCCTCATGCTGCCGGTCATCTCGGCGAGCTTCCATGGCCGCGACATCTTCTCGCCGGTCGCCGCGCACCTGGCTTCGGGCGTCGACTACGTGACGGTCGGGCCGCCCATCTCACCCGATTCGCTTGCCCGACTCCCGGTCATCCGGCCGACCGTCGGCGATGGCGATCTCGCGTCGGTCATCGTCCACATCCTCGTCTTCGGCAACGCGACGTTGGCCGGGACACCCGCCGACCTCGAAGCCGCCATCGGTCCGCTGACGCTGGGCCGGCCGCTCCTCCTCGAGTTCCCGGCCCACGACGGGGCGTCGGCGGTCGAGGAGCGCACGGTCTGGCAGGAGACGTTCGGCCGGGTGCCGCTCGGAGCCTCGCTCCTGTACGCGGACTCGGAGGGTCATCTGGCGTTCGCCGACAACCAGGGCAATGCCGCGGCACGGCTGGGTCTCGCGGTGGGGCGACCCGTCCACATCCGCCCGGGCTGAGCGGATGCCCGCCAGAACGCGTGCCGAGGTGGGAACTCCTACCTGACAGCTCGGGTATTCCTCGATACACTCTCGCGCGTCCCGCCAGCCTGATCGGAGATCCAGCCATGCGCAGACCGACCCGCGTCCTGACGATCCTCGCGCTGTCCACCCTGATCGCCGCCTGCACCTCGGCCGGCGCGAGCCCGAGCGCCGCCCCCAGCGCCGCACCCAGCGTCGCCCCGAGCACGGCCGCCAGCGTCGCCCCGTCGCCGAGTCCGACACCCGACGCCTGCGCCAAGGAGAACCTGGCCCTCGTGACGGCCGGCACGTTGACGATCGGGACGGACAACCCGGCCTATCCGCCGTACTTCCTCGAGAACGACGGCGGAGCAAAGACCGATCCATGGGAGCTCGGCGACCCGACCAACGGGAACGGATTCGAGAGCGCCGTCGCCTTCGCCGTCGCCGAACGTCTCGGCTTCCCCAAGGCCGAGGTCACCTGGATCGTCGTCCCGTTCGCGAACTCGTTCGCGCCGGGCGCCAAGACGTTCGACATCTTCCTCAACCAGGTCTCGTTCAAGCCGGAACGAGCGGAAACCGCCGACCTGTCCGATGGCTACTACTTCGGCAACCAGTCGCTCGTCGCCCTCAAGAGCAGCCCGGTCGCCTCGGCCACCTCGATCGCCGCGCTCAAGGACTTCGTGTTCGGCGCGCAGGTGGGCACGACGAGCTACGACGCGATCACGTCGGTCATCGCCCCGACCAAGGATCCGCAGGTGTTCGACACCAACGACGCCGCGATCGAGGCCGTGAAGAACGGCACGATCGACGGCATCGTCGTGGACCTGCCGACGGCCGACTTCGTCACCAACGTCCAGCTCGAGGATTCGGCCATCGTCGGACAGTTCGAGGGTGGCACGCCAGAGCACTTCAGCGTCGTCCTGACCAAGGACAGCCCGCTGACGGCCTGCGTGAACGCGGCCGTCAAGGCATTGACCGACGACGGCACGCTCGACGCCCTGGCCAGCAAGTGGCTGCCGTTCCAGGACGCCGTCCCCGTCCTCAAGCCCTAGCCGACAGCCGGGGAGCTCCCGGACCCGATGGCACGCGCCGGCCGTTCTCGCTTCGGCGGGGTCGACCGGCGCGTGGTTCGCTCCAGCCTCATCGCCTTCGTCAGCACGGTCGTCTTCTTCGGCGTCCTGACCTGGATCGTCGTCAACAGCCCTGGCTGGCCTCGATTCCAGGCCTCGTTCCTGAACGCCGAGGTCTTCGCCGATTCGCTGCCGGACCTCGCCGCCGCCTTCGTCGTCAACGCCCAGCTGTTCCTCGCGGCCGAGGCGCTCGTCCTGGTCTTCGGGCTGGTGCTGGCCATCCTTCGCGGCCTGCCCGGGCCGGTCTTCTTCCCGGTCCGTGTGCTGGCCACCATCTACGCGGACGTCTTCCGGGCGCTCCCGGGCCTGCTCGTCATCTTCGTCCTGGGATTCGGCATCCCGGCCCTCGGGATCGTGGATCCCAAGACGCCACCCATCGTGTACGGCATCGCCGCCCTGACCCTGGTCTACACCGCGTACGTGTCCGAGGTCTATCGCGCCGGCATCGAATCCGTGCATCCCAGCCAGGAGGCAGCGGCTCGGTCGCTCGGTCTGAGCCGCTTCCAGTCGCTCCGCCATGTCATCGTGCCGCAGGCCGTGCGCCGGGTCATCCCACCGTTGCTCAACGACTTCATCGGCCTCCAGAAGGACACGGTCCTGGTGTCGTCGATCGGGATCGTCGAGATCTTCCGTCAGGCGCAGATCAAGCAGGCGGCCAGCTTCAACTTCACGCCGTATCTCGCGGTGGCGCTCATCTTCATCGTCGTCACCATCCCCCTCGCCCGATTCACCGACTGGCTCGTCGCCCGCGATCGCCGCAAGGGCGCCCATGGGGGGCAGCGCTGATGGATGCCCGCGAAGCGCTCCGGATCGAGGGTCTGCACAAGTCCTTCGGCGCGCTCGAGGTCCTGCGTGGCATCGACCTCGCGGTCGCCGAGCACGAGGTGGTCTGCCTCATCGGGTCGTCGGGCTCCGGCAAGTCCACGCTCCTGCGCTGCATCAACCTCCTGGAGCCCATCGATTCGGGCCGGATCGTCGTGGAAGGCGATGAGATCACGGCACCCGGTGTCGACGTCAACCGCATCCGGCGTCGCATCGGCATCGTGTTCCAGGCCTTCAACCTGTTCCCGCACATGTCGGTCCTCGACAACGTCACGCTGGCCCCGCGCCGTGTCCTTGGCCATGGCCGGGCGCAAGCGGAGGCGGACGCCGACGCGCTCCTGGCCCGCTTCGGACTCGATGACAAGCGGGACGTGATCCCGGACCGGCTGTCGGGTGGGCAGCAACAGCGGGTCGCGATCGTGCGCGCGCTCGCGATGCAGCCCGACATCCTGCTCCTCGACGAGGTCACGAGCGCCTTGGACCCGGAGCTGGTCGCCGAGGTCCTCAACGTCATCCGCGGGTTGGCCGAAGCGGGGATGACGATGGTCATCGCGACGCACGAGATGGGCTTCGCTCGAGACATCGCCGACCGGGTCTGCTTCCTCGATGAAGGCGTGATCCTCGAAGCCGGACCGCCCGAGGCGATCCTGCGCGACCCACAGGAGGCCCGGACGCGTCAGTTCCTCCAGCGGATCATCGAGGCGGGACGGCTCTAGGGGTCACCGCCGGGAGGCCGGTCCTCGTGCCGCGTCGACGAACACCGCGAACAGGCGCCCGAACGCGGGCGGGGTCGATTCGACCCGCTCCGGGTGGCACTGGACGCCGATGAGGAAGCGCCCGTCGGCGGCCTCGAGGCCCTCGACGAGCTCGCCGGCCGCGCTGCTCGCGAAGGCGCTCGCCACGAGGCCGGGCGCCAGGTCCGACCGCCCGAGGCCCTGGTGGTGGTACGAGTTGACGGTCACGACCCCGCCACGGGCATTGGTCGGGAACAGGATCCGGGTCAGCCGGCTGCCCGGCGCCAGTCGGAGCGGATGGGTCGCCGCGGGGCCGAGGCTCCAGCCCGGGCCGGCGTGCCCCTCGACGTTCTGGATGAGGGTCCCGCCCGAGAACACGTTGATCGCCTGCATCCCGCGGCAGACCCCGAGGATCGGGACGGTCCGGGCGTTCGCGACGCTCCAGGCCTCGTGCTCGAGGGCATCGCGTTCCGGCTCGGTGGCCACCGAGCCGTGGCTCGCGCGGCCGTAGCGGGCCGGGTCAACGTCGGCGCCGCCGCTCAACAGCAGCCCGTCCATCGAGGCGAGTGCCGCGGCACGTTCCGCTTCGCCCACGGCCGCCGTCACGAGGACCGGGTCCCCGCCGGCCGTCCGGACCGCGGTGGCATAGAGCTCGTTCTTCCGGGCGACAAGATCGGGGTCGCTGGACCTCGCCGGATCCGCGACGGTCACGACGATGCGGGGGCTGGAGGCGCCGGATCGGTCCACGCGCTGCAGGATAGCCGCGGGCGCCGGCCGTGCCGGCCACCACCGCCTCCCCGGTCAGGTGGCGGGGCTTGGGCTGTCCGATGGCGGTGGCAGCGTCGGCCGCGGGGTCGGCCTGGGCGTCAGCTCGGGGATCGCCTCGGGATCGACGGTCTCGCCCGGCAGGATCTGGAGGACCCAACCGACCTCGATCCGGTCTGGCCGATACTTGTTCGAATCCGGATCGAGCGACGGGTAGGTCACGCGGTTCCAGTACGCGATGCTGCGGCCGTCGGTCTTGAACCGCCTGGCGATCCCGACCAGCGTGTCGCCGGTCTTGACCGTGTACAGCGCGAACGTCGGGCCAGGGGTCGGTGTCGGGCGCACGAACGACGGGGTCGGGGTCGGTCCGGCGGGCGTCGGGATCGGTGTCGGCGACGCATCGGCGGCGCCGGCCGACGGACTCAGACGGTTCGCCGGTTCCGGGACGCAGGCGGTCGCGAGCACGGTGACGAGGATCGCAACCAGGAGCCACAGGACGCGCATCGTCTGGTCCATCGTGACGCATCTTGCGCCGGAACCGTATTCCTCGCGTCAGTCGGAGAGATGGCTCGGCGGGTCGACCGGTGTCGGTGCCTGCAGCGAGAACTCGGAGGCGAGGGCGAGGCCTTCGGCCGCGGTGGCGATGCGGTCGCGGCCGCTGCGCTTGGCCACGAAGCAGGCCCGGTCCGCGGCCAGCAGCACGGCCGCCGCGGTCGATCCGTCGTCGGGGAACGTCCCGAGACCGATCGAGGCGGTGATGCTGCGGCCGGAGGCCTTGACCGCCTGGCGGGCTCGCTCGGCGACCTGCATGGCGCCCGCGGCATCGGCCCCGGGCAGCAGGAACGTGAACTCGTCACCGCCGTAGCGGAAGATCTGGTCGCTGTCGCGCCCGGCGTGGACGAGGTCGCGATGCGATGTCGCTCAACAGCACGTCGCCCGCCTGGTGGCCGAGCGAGTTGTTGACGTCGCGGAAGTCGTCGAGGTCCAGCATGATCAGGCTGAATGGCGCGCCCGCATGCACGCTCCACTCGAGCCGATCCTCGAACGTCCCGTGGTTGAGCAGCCCGGTCAGGTCGTCGGTCTGGGCGCGCAGCTCCACCGCCTGGAAGACCTCCGCGTTCTGGAGGGCGATCGAGACCTGGGCCGCGAACAGCTGGACGAGTTCGAACTCGTCGCTGCTGAACGCGTTGCCGACGCCGAGCCGCTCGATCGTGAGGACGCCGGTCGCGCCTGCCCGGCCGCGCAGCGGGACGACGATGAGGCTGCCGTCGAGCGTGCCTTCCGTGCGGAAGTGATTGACCCGCGGATCGTTCCGCTCGTCGGCGATGTAGGTCGGCTCGTTCTGATCGAGCACCCAGGTCGCGATCCCGGTCTCGCCCGGCTCCCACGGTTCGAGGTAGCTGGCGGCATGGACCCCGCGAGCGGTCAGCGGCGTGAGGATCCCGGTCGAGGGGTCCAGGACCTCGATCGCGATGTTGTCGCAGGCGATCAGTCGCAGGAGCCGCTCGGTGATGCTGTCGAGGACGGCGCGGCTGTCGAGCGTGGTCAGGATCGATTCGGTGATCTGCAGGAGCTCGCGCTGGCCCTGCACCTGGCGTTCGAGGGCCGCGCTCTGCTCGCGCAGGCGTTCGGTCGTGTCGGCGGTGGCCATCGCCTGCGCCGCGAAGCTCGCGTAGATGACCAGGAGCCGCAGGTCGTCCTCGGTGAACTGGTTGAGGCCCAGTTTCGAGAGCACCAGCACCCCGAGGACCCGGTCGTCGAAGATCATCGGGGCGAGGAGCATCGACTCGTCGAGGTCCTCCTCGGTGCCCGGGATCGTGTCGGCCCGCGGATCGCTGGCGGCGTCGCCCAGGTTCTGGGCGATCGCGTGTTCCGCGACCCAGCCGGTGATGCCCTCACCGACCGCGACCTTGAGCTGGTCGAGGGTCTCGTCGACGTACTCGCCGACCTGGCCCTTCATCGCGACCGGGATGAGCTCGTTCTCGTCGATCCGATAGACCCGGACGTTGTGATAGTCGATCAGCTGGCGCAGCTCCGTGGCGATCGCCATGCCGATCTCGTGGACACTGGACAACCGGTTCAGGCGGGTCCCGAGCTGCTGGATGGACCCGAGCTGGGCGGCCCACGTCGCCATCCGCTCGAAGTCCTGGGCGGCGCGGATCGCGACGCTCGCCTGGGTCGCCAGAGCCGCCATCGTCTCGAGGTCCTCGTCGGTCCAGACGTGCGGCCGGTCGTGATAGACGTTCAACAGTCCGAGCAGCTCGGCGGCGTCGAACATGGGCGCCGTGCAGATCGTGTCGAAGCCCTCCTGGACGACCGCGGCACGGACGCCCTGACCACGTGGGTCGTTGCGATAGTCGATCGCGAACATCGGATGTCGTGCGGCCACCGCGAGGGCGGGCAGTGACATCTGCGGGAACTCGCGAACGCTCGCGATGTAGCTCGCCGACAGGCCGCGGCTCACCTCGGCGACGGCGCTGCCGTCCGGGCGCTGCAGGAACACCGCCCCGCGATCGGCTTCGAAGAGGACCATCGCGTGGTCGACCAGGCCCGAGAGGATGCGATCGAGGTCGAGCCGACTGCCGATGTCCCCGGCGACCCGATGGAGCGCCTCGGCCCGGTGGAGCTGGTGGGCGACCTCCTCTCGCCGACGTGCGACCGAGACGATCGTGCCGATGGCGTTGGCCACGACCGAGGCCACCTCGCCGTCGCGCGACCCGAGCGCACCGCTCGCGTCCCCGACGAGGTGGAGCACGCCCCACGGTCCGCCGAGCGCCGGGATGACGACCGCGAGTTCGGGTCGTTCGCCCGAGAGGATCGCGAGGGGCGCCCCCAGGCCCTCAGCGCCGGTCACGGCCAGACCGCGACCCCGTTCGGTCGGGTCGTCGGGGAACGCGGCCACGGCGAGCGCGGCGCCGAGGACGCCGAACGAGCGCGGACGCTCGACGAGCCGTTGCGGGGCGGCGTCGGGGGCGCGAGCCACGGACCGAGGGAGCAGGCGGTCGTCGCGCAGCTCCCAGATCGCGACCAGGTAGTGGTCATAGGCGTCGCGGACGAGCGCGACCGCCCGGGTCAGGTCGTCCTCGAGGTCGTCGGGTTCGGTCGCGAGGCGGGTGATCGCATCGATGAGCGCGAGATCGACCGAATGCCGCTCCACGGCGAGCGGGTCCGCGGCTGTTCGGGTGGCGGCGTCGGACGAGCGGCGATCGAGTGGCGCCGCGAGATGTGTGCCGCGGCGGGCCCCGACGCCTGGGCCCGAAGGCGGTCCGGTCGGGTCGGCCGACCCGAACTCCGCGGCCGCCAGGAAGCGCTGCAGATCGCCGAGTCGGTACCGGCGGTCACCGCGCGGATTGATCCGGTAATAGCGGAGCCGGCCAGCGTCACTCCAGGCTCGGACCGTGTTCGGGTGCACCCCCAGCAGGCGGGCAGCCTTGGTGACGGTCAGGGTCGCATCGATCGGACGTGACGGTAGCGCGGTGTTCAAGGACTCTCTGGAGGAAATGTGAACTCGACGGGCCGAGCCTACCAAGCTCACAGTTCTTGCCAATAGTCCGATGGTCCCGGATGCAACGCCCATGCGTCGTCCGGGCCGCGACGCCGAGCTCTGCGGGGTCAGGCCCCGCGGCCGCCGGTGAGCCGGATGTAGGCGAGCGTGATCGCGATGGTCCCGATCCCGATCGCGAACACGGCGAGCACGGCGAACGCCGGGTCGCCCACCAGGCCGGGCCCTTGCCCGGAACTCCTCGGGTCGCCGCCGGCGGCCGGGGTCGGCGAGGCCGCGAACGCCACGGCCGCCATCGCCAGCCACAGCACCGCGGCCGACAGAACGGTGCCGATCCTCACGCGACCGCCCCGATGACGGCCCAGGCCAGGGCGAGGCTGATGAGCACGAGGCCTCCGGCGAGGCAGATGGCGGCCACGAGCGGACGGCGTGAGTTCGACCCCGCCAGGACTCGCATCGCCTCGTCCTGCTCGAGGGTCGTGAGCACCAGCGGTCGGCCGAGGCCGGCGGTCATCCGCGGCTCGCCGGCCGGGCCGGGCGACGGGACCCCCAGGACGATCGCATGCTCGACCGAGGACACCTGCTCCACGAGCAGGCGGACGGGGGTCTCCGGGACCGTCCCCGCCGGCACGCGATCCGGCGCGTCGCCCGCCGTCCCGACCGATTCTCGGGGGATGACGACGAGCCCGGCATCGAGGGCGTCGGAATCGATGGCGATGGCGTCGAGGCCGTCACGAACGGAGAAGGGGACGGCCTCGCGCCGGTCCTCGATCGAGTGCCAGTCCCGTCCGTCCCGCACCTGGAGACGGGTCCGTCGCAGAACGAGCGGCCGGTGCGCGTCGTCCTCGAACTCGTCCTCTGCGTCGACGCGCCCGCTCACCCGCACGTAGCGCCCGGGCCCTTCGCTCAGCGCGAGCGCGTCGGCGACGCTCACCGTCGGCGTCGAGGCGAGCAGGCGACCTACCCGGAAGCGTGGCCCGAACGAGCTCAGCACGAGCCACCCGGCGACGAGCGCGATCAACCCGGCGGCGAGCAGGATGAGGGGGGTCACGGCGGCGATGATAGCGCCGGACAGGGAATGGCCCGAAGGAACCTACCCGACACGTGGGCGTTGATGCGATCGCCGCCGTTAGTGTCGCTCGACCCCTCCGGGCTGGGTCGAACGGTAGGCCGCTGGTGGGTCGCGATGCAATGGGGTCCTGTCCACCGAATCGATCCGACGACGCGTGGTTATCCACCGGCCGTCCACACCGCCTAGGCGGCCGGACGCCCGGTGGACGGATCGAGGGCGTTCAGCTGGCCGCCGTAGCCGGTGAGGATGAGTCGCCCGCCGACCAGCTCGGCCCCGACGACGACGTCCGAGTGCGCGACTCGCCACGCGACGGTGCCGTCGGGCTCGATGGCGAACGTCTCGAGTTCGGCCTGGACGATGACGTGGGCCAGCCGCGATGAGCCGAGCAGGGCGATGATGGGCGTGCCCGACCGATGATCCCAGCGGGCCTCGCCGGTCGCGACGTCCAGCCCGAACGTGTGGAATCCGTAGCTCACGACGAGCAGGCCATCGGTGTCGAGGTGGATGGCCCGAGGCTCATCGCTGATCGTGGAGGCGAAGCGGGCCGTCCAGGCGCCGCGCGGCCCTTCAAGGCGCACCTCCGCCCGGCACAACGGCTCCGGGTCCTCCGCGACGCGCGTGCCGAGCTCGACCAGACGGCCGCCGACCTCGGACAGGGCGAAGACCGCCGCGCCCTGGCCACTGCCTCCCCAGCGCCAGCGGGCGCGGAGGCCGCCGGGGTAGGTGATGGTCGAGTTGCGCGGTTCGGCGCTCACGCGCTCGAGGCGGGCTCGACCTCGACGTCGACCTCGGCGCGGGCCTCGGCGATCGGAGCGACGGTCGCATTCGCGAGGTTGCGCAACGTCCCCGGCGGGACCGGGAACACGGCGGTCGGCAGGCCGGCGGCGGCCCACACGACCGGATACCGGCCGAGCGCCGGATCCATGATCACGCGCAACGAGCGAGCGTGACCGATCGGCGGGATCCCCCCGATGACGAAGCCGGTCAGTTCGTTGGCCTCGCGCGCCGTGGCTCGACGGATGTCCCCCTCGCCGCTGACCGCGGCCAGGCGAGCGACGTCGACCCGATCGGGACCCGAGACGAGCGCGACGATCGGCTCCAGGCCGTCGTCGGCCGGGGCGACGAACACGAGCGACTTGACGATCTGTCCCAACTCCGCGCCGACGGCCGTGGCGGCTTCCTGGGCCGTGTGGGTCGACTCGTCGAAGACCGTGACCTCGAGCGTGACGCCCTTGCGGGCTGCGGCGTCGACGACGCGCCGGATCGCTGGATGATCGAGGGAGTCGGGCACGGCGCGGAGTCTAGCATCGGCCACCCGCCCTCTGATCCGCACGTCGGCCCACGAGTGGTGGCTGAGCGCCAACGATCTCGGCGCGAAGCGTCGCCACGTCACCGCCAGGGCACTCGCTGGTGGCGGTGAGACACCGCAAGGCGCGCGACGGCGCGGGATCGCGGTGTCCGTCGGGCCAGCGGTCGGAATCGTTGGCTGTCCGCCACCGGCGCGGGCGCGGTCGATGCCGCGACGGCCCCACGCGCCGGGGTAGCATCGATGACGATGCAGGCGATCGTGCTGGCCGATGGCGATGTCGCTCCCCGTGCCCGGATCGACGAGGCGTGGCCCGGGTGGTCCGATCCGGCCGCACTGGTGGTGGCCGCGGACGGAGGGCTGCGTCACGGGGCGGCGCTGGGATTGCGGCCGTCGATCTGGGTCGGCGATGGCGACTCGGTCGTGCCTCGTGACCTCGAGCGACTCGAGGCGGACGGCACCGCGATCCACCGGGTCGACTCGGCCAAGGATGAATCCGATACGGAGCTGGCCATGCTCGTGGCGCTGGAGCGGGGTGCGGACGAGATCGTCATCCTCGGAGCGCTCGGAGGTGCGCGGATCGACCACGCGCTGGCCAACATCGGGCTGCTCGCCCACCCGGCGCTCGCCGGTCGCCGTGCGCTGTTGCTCGACGCCGTCGCGCGGGTCTCGTTCCTTCGAGCACCGGGGCCCGACGGGTCGGCGATGGAGCGGGCGCTGCCCGGACGGATCGGCGACCTGGTCAGCCTGTTGCCGCTCGGAGACGGCGTCGAGGGCGTGACGACGAGCGGCCTGGCGTACCCCTTGACCGACGAGCCCCTGCCGGCCGGTCCGGCCCGCGGGCTGTCGAACGTCCGCCAGGATGCCCGCGCGATGGTCAGCGTCCGACGCGGGATGCTGCTCATCGTCGAGTCGCCTGCTACGCTCCAGCGATGAGCATCCCCGACGTGGGCGACGTGGCGCCCGAGATCGCGCTTCCCGACGAGACCGGCGCGATCCACCGCCTGGCCGACCAGCGAGGCCGCTGGACGATCCTCTACTTCTACCCGACGGACGACACCCCCGGTTGCACCGTCGAAGCGTGCGAATTCCGCGATGTCAACGAGACCATCAACGAGCGCGGCGCCGATGTCTGGGGGGTCAGCCCCCAGGGCGCGCAGAGCAAGAAGTCGTTCCGCGAAAAGTTCGACCTGCCGTTCACGCTCCTCGCCGACGAGGCCCACGCGGCGGCCGAGGCGTACGGCTCGTGGGTCGAGAAGAAGAACTACGGCAAGACGTACATGGGCACGGCGCGTCGCACCTTCCTCGTGGGTCCGGACGGGCGGATCGCGAAGACCTGGGAGAAGGTGAAGCCCGAGGGACACGCGGCCGATGTCCTCGGCGTCCTCGACACCCTCCAGGCGACACGGGCCGGGTGAGCGAGCCCGGCGCCAGCCCCGAGCCGGGCGCCAAAGAGGCTTCGCTCGTGGGGGGAGACGAGCGAAGCCTCGGCCGGAAGGGTACCGCTGGCCCGGACCCCACGCAAGACGCTGGTGCAGGTGCGCCGAGTGCGTCTGACGCTGACGGGGCGCCGGCGCAGGGCCGCCCACGACTGGCGGCCCGCGCGGTTCATGGTCATCGCCGCCCACCCCGACGACGCCGAGTTCGGCCCGGCCGGGACCGCCGCCCGCTGGATCGACGGACGGATCCGTGGGCTGGCTCGTGTGCTGCACCAGCGGCGACCAGGGCGGCGAGGACCCCGACGCCGACCCGCTCGCGCTCGCCGCGCTGCGCGAGGCGCGAGCAACGGGCGGCGGCCGCGGTCGTCGGCTACGCCGGCGTCTCGTTCCTGCACCAACCCGACGGCGCGCTGGCCAACGACCTGGCGCTGCGCGAGCTGCTCGTCCGCGAGATCCGGACGTTCCGCCCGGACGCGGTCCTGGCCACCGACCCCGAGGCCCTCTTCTACCGCGACGGCGGCGTCAACCACACCGACCATCGAGCGGCCGGGTTCGCGGCGGTCGACGCCGTCTATCCGGCGGCCCGCAACCCGATGGCGTTCCCGTGGCTCGCCGAGGCGGGCTGGAGGCACATCGCGTCCGGCGCCTGTACCTGTTCTGGTCGAACCAGCCCACGGTCTGGGTCGACGTCTCGGCGACGATCGACCGCAAGCTCGCCGCGCTGCGCGCGCACGCCAGCCAGATCCATGACCCCGAGGGCCTGGCGACGCGGATCCGCGAGTGGGCCGCCGAGGAGGGCGCGCCGATCGGCGCGGCCGCGGCCGAGGCGCTCCGCGTCGTGGTCATCGACGACGACGAGGACGAGGGACCCGGCTGACGCAGCCGCCGGTCGGACCGGCCCTGGTCAGGCGCCCTTCGAGGAGCAGCGGCCGGACCCGACCCCAGTCGTTCCAGAGGTCGGCCAGCCCGTCGGCACGCCGACCGAGGAGCGCGACCAGCTCCGACAGGCTCAGGTCGCCGGCCGTCCCGGCGAGGTGCTCGTCGGCGGCCACGGTCACGTCGCTGTACAGCGCGGCCATCTCGGCCTCCGTCGGCCACTGGCGGATCCGCATCGGATCGAGGCCGGCGTAGCCCATCGCCATCGAGAGGTCGCGCTGCGAGGGGACGCGGTCGTCGACGAACCCGCCGAGCCCGTCGAACCGATGGCCGAGCGATGCCAGGGCCTGGCTGATGTCACGGTCCTGGGCGAGGGTGAACGTTCCCCAGAACGGATGGTCGGCCGGGTACTCGAACGAGGCCGCTTCGATGCTCACCGCGACGATCGCGTCGATGAGCTGGGTGAGACTCGTCTGCCACTTGCGGCGAAGGACCGGGTCCTCGCCGGCGAGTCTCGCGACGAGGGCGGTCATCGACGCCCGGTCGCCGCGCAGGAGGCGGAAGATCGTCGGCGTGACGCCCGCCGACAACGCGGCGGCCAGCGGCTCGTCCTCGTCGATCGGTCCGGTCGGGCGTTCGCTCCACGGTGCTGGCGGTTGCGGCTGGGCCGTGCCGGCGACGGCTCGCTCGTCGCACTCGGCGAGCGCCTGGCGGGCGATGAGGCAGGCGGCCTCGGAGGCCTCGGCGGCGATGCGGGCCGCGTCAGCCTCGAGGGTCAGGCGTTCGAGCCGCGCGCCGATGGTCGTCGCCGCCGTCTTCTCCCGTTTCGCGGTGACGGCCGCCGTCCGGGCGGCCGTGTTGACCTCGTTGATGTCGACGAGCCAATCCCGGGCCGCTGCCTCGGCTTCCTCGGTCGACTTGGAGCCGTTGTAGGCCGCGCGGAACCGCGACTGCGCGGCCTCCTTCTCGCGGCGAACGGCGCGCGCGTCGGCGACCGCAGCCGCGGCGTCGGCCGCCGTGATGTGGTCGTCATAGGTGCGCTGGGCCGCGCGCAGGAGGTCGGCCGCCTCGGTCGCGCGGACGCGGGCGCCGACCGCGAGCCCGCATCGCTCGGCCGCCACTCGCCGCTCTGCCGCGCACGCGTCGGCCGGGTCGCCGGCGGAACCGACGGCCGCGTCACCGCCCGAGGCGCCGGATGTCGCCGGTCCGGCGCCACCGACCGGGCTGCCGCCACCGCCCTGGCTGCCGGCCCCGCCGCCAGCCCCAGCCCCGCCGTCGCCCCCCGAGCTCGCGATCGTCCCGGCCACGAACAGTCCCGCATCGTCGCGCGGCCCGCGCGCCGGTGGCCCCGATGCGATCACGGCCGGGACCAGCATCGGCTCTGGATAGGGATCGTGGATGGTGCCGTTCGTCTCGCGGGCACGCGCCGCCGCCGACAGGGCGCTTGCGTGCAGCGCCGCCATCAACGGATCGGCACCGCCCTCGACGGCGATGCCGACCATCTCGGGCTTCGCGGCCTCGCCTCTCGGGTCGGCCAGGCGGAAGGCCGGCTCCATCGTCGCGCCAGGGGTCGGGGCCGTCGGCCCGGCGCCATCTGCCACGGCTCCCGCGGAGGCGGCGCCGGCGACGCCGGACCGAACAGCCGTTCGACCATCCGCGGACGGACCGGTCATGTGGGGGTCGTCGGCGCCATGGTCGGTCGGGCTGCCGCGAGCCGGTTCGACATCGGTCGGCACGAAGGCGTCATCCGACAATGTCACGGCTCGACGGTGGGGGATCGCGTCGGTGGCCACGGTCACGCGGACCTCGGGTCGCACCCGCGGACGGGCGCGCAGGACCTCCAGCAGGGCGGCCCCTGCCGCGACCCCGAGAACGAGTCCAAGGGCCAGAAAGGTGAATTCTGCGGCGGTCACGGTGTCCGCATCGGTCGGATGCGACCCCTTTGGATCGACGAGTGCCCTCGGTCAGCGTAGCTGCGAGGGCTATCGAGCGTCAAATCCCGTCACGCTCGCCAACCGCCCTGACACGGGCCCCTCGGAGGCCACGAGACCTTTGCAGGGGCCGAGACCCGGATGGTAGATTCGGGTCAACGGCAGCCAGCCGGTTTCCGCCTGCGCACCGTACTCCCCAGACCAGGGAAAGGCACGACCCCGCTTGGTCATCGAGCAGCCCCAGGAATTCCTCGTCCAGCCCGTCGACGCCTCCTGGCTCCAGTGCAACATCGAGTGCCAGGAAGCGTGCCCGGTCGGGACGAACTGCCGCGGCTACCTGAACCTCGCCGCCGAGGGGCGGTTCGAGGAGGGCTACATCCTGTCGCGCGAACCGAACCCGGTCGCGGCGATGTGCTCGTACGTCTGCTCGGCGCCGTGCGAACGGGCGTGCCGTCGCGGCGACATCGACCGGCCGCTCGCGATCCGCGCGATGAAGCGGTTCCTCGTCGAGTGGCACGAGGCCTCGGGCATCCCGGACGTGATGCCCGACATCACGCCCCGGGCCGAGCGCGTCGCGGTGGTGGGCGCCGGACCGGCCGGACTGTCGGTCGCGCGCGAGCTCGCGACCAAGGGCTACCAGGTGACCGTCTTCGACAGCCTCCCGTATGGCGGCGGCACGATGCTCATCGGTGTCCCGGCATTCCGCCTGCCGCGCGAGGCCATCGAGATGGACGTGCGGCTCGTCGAGCGGCTCGGCGTGCGCTTCGTGTTCGACACGACGATCGGCCAGGACATCACGTTCGACCAGCTCCAGCGGGACTTCGATTTCGATCGCCATCACCGCGGGGGCGATGGATGCCGTCGCGCTCGACATCCCCGGCGCGGATCTCGAGGGGGTCGACTACGGCGTCGATTTCATGAAGAAGGCGAACCTGGGCCAGCCGCTCGAGGTCGGCACCGACGTCGTGGTCATCGGTGGCGGGTACACGGCCATGGACTGCTCGCGGACCAGCCTCCGCCACGGCGCCGAGCGGGTCTCGATCGTCTACCGGCGCACCCGTTCGGAGCTCGTCGTCGACGAGGAGGAGCTGGGCGAGACCGAACGCGAGGGCGTCCGGATGGAGTTCCTCGCGAGCCCGATCGAGATCCTCGGCGAGGACGGCAAAGTCAGTGGCGTCCGCTTCATCCGCAACCGGCTGGGCGAGCCCGACGCCTCGGGCCGGCGATCGCCCGTGCCGATCGAGGGGTCCGAGTTCGTCATCCCGGCCCGGACCGTCATCCCGGCCGTCTCGCAGGCCGCCGACCTGACCTTCCTGCCGGTCGAGGCGAGCTTCGAGATCAACCGCGGCCGGGTCAAGGTGGACCCCGCGACGTACGCGTCGAACGTCAAGGGCGTCTTCGCCTGTGGCGACTTCGTGACCGGGCCGACGACGCTCATCGAGGCGGCCGGCCACGGCAAGAAGTGCGCCTACGCCATCGATCGCTACCTGTCCGGCCGCACCGACGTCACCGTCGATGCCAACGTCAAGATCACGAGCTCCTGGCGCCATGACATGCCGGACTTCTACGACGTCCTGCCCCGTCAGCACATCCCGATGGTGCCCCTGACCGCGCGGATGCCCTCGACCGATCCGGTCGTGAACTTCAACACGCCGGTCGAGCTGGGCTACGACGCGACGGGTGCCGTGGCCGAGTCGACGCGCTGCCTCATGTGCAACTACAACATCTGGTTCGACCCATTCCGGTGCGTCCTGTGCGGCGCCTGCGCTGACGTCTGTCCGGAGGGCGTCATCCACATGATCGACGTCAACCAGATGAAATCCGAGGGCCTGCTCCCGGAGCTCGAGGAGGCCTACGGCTGGGACCAGGGCGCCGCGATGGTGCTCGATGAGGAGCGCTGCATCCGCTGCGCGCTGTGCGTCAAGCGGTGCCCGTTCGACGCCATTACGATGGAGCGGTTCGAGCTCCAGGAGGTCTCGACCGACGGCCGGCTCTACAAGGAGTCGTATCGCGACGCGCAGCTCGCCGGGACCCCCGGCGTGGCAGGAGGAGCCCGTTGAGTTTCCTCGAGCGGGTGGACCAGACCATCCGCCGGAGCCCGGTCTGGCGTTCGCTCTTCCGCCAGCCGTACCCCAACGACGAACGCTCGCGGGCGTACGCCGTCATGAACAACGTCTTCCTGCACATCCACCCGGTCCGCGTCCGCCAACACGCGGTGAAGTTCGCCTACACCTTCTGCCTTGGTGGGTTGAGCTTCTTCCTGTTCCTCGTGCTGACCGTGACCGGCGTGTACCTGATGTTCTTCTACGTGCCCTCGGCGACGCTCGCCTACACGAACATCCTCGAGATCCAGAGCGAGGTCACGTTCGGCCTGCTGACCCGGAACATCCACCGCTGGGCGGCGCACCTCATGGTCTTCTTCGTCTTCCTGCACATGATGCGGGTCTTCTACCACGGGGCCTACAAGCCACCGCGCGAGTTCAACTGGGTGGTCGGGGTCGTGCTGCTGTTCCTGACGATCATGTTGAGCTTCACCGGCTACCTGCTGCCGTGGGACCAGATCGCGTTCTGGGCCATCACGATCGGCACGAACATGGGCGGGTACGCGCCCGTCGTGAACTTCCCGGTGTCGCGGATCCTGCTCGGCGGCCTGGAGGTCGGCCAGAACACGCTGCTCCGGTTCTACGTCGGCCACGTGGTCTTCCTGCCGCTGATCGCGGCCGTTTTCCTTGCGGTCCATTTCTGGCGCATCCGCAAGGACGGCGGGATCTCGGGTCCGCTATGACGACCAGCGATGTCTGACGTCAAGTCGCCGCCCGAGCGGCGGGAGGTGCTGCCGGTCGATCCGACCCGGCGCACCGAGATCGACAAGCAGCGCGTGCCGATGTCGGCGCGGCCCTACCGGCTGCTCGCGCTCGTCAAGCAGGATGCCGTCGTCCGGGTCCAGAAGGAGCCCGACGACACGGTCATGACCTGGCCGCACCTGCTCACCATCGAGTTCCTGGCGGGCGGGATCATGAGCATCTTCCTGCTGATGATGGGCCTGTTCATCAACGCGCCGCTCGAGGAGCTCGCCAACGGCAATGTCACGCCGGCGGTCGCGAAGGCGCCGTGGTACTTCCTCGGTCTCCAGGAGCTGCTGGCCTACTTCCACCCGACCGTCGCGGGTGTCCTCGTCCCGGGGTTCGTGCTGGTGGGGGCCGCCCTCATCCCGTTCATCGATCGCGAGAACCTCCAGACCGTCCGACCGTCGGAGCGCAAGACCGCGGTCATGCTCTTCACGTTCTTCTGCTGCCTCGGTCTCATCCTGACCTTCGTCGGGATCTTCTTCCGCGGGCCCGGCTACACGTTCGTCATCCCGTTCGTGACCGCGCCCGGCGTCTACTTCGCCCTATGACCAGCCTGCAAGGATCCGGCCAGCGATGAGCAACTACCAGGTCGAAGCGATCGACAAGCCCGCCGCCCTCTCGAACGAGGCCATCAAGGCGCTGCGCCGCAGCCAGGTCCAGGGCATGTCGCGCCGGCAGCTGATGCGGAACGCCCTCGGCGCCGGCATCGGCTTGTGGCTGCTGGAGGTGACGGCCGGGACGCTCGGCTTCGCCTGGCCGAACCTCACCGGCGGCTTCGGGGCGCCGATCGAGATGGGCGACCTCGAGACCATCAAGCTCCAGAACTCGGCGCTGCCGATCGACCAGGGGTTTCCCGCCTACTACCCGGAGGCCCGGGCCTTCGTCATCCTCATCGACACCGGTCAGCAGCGCTTCCTGGCCGGCGAGGACACGACCGGCGACGGCACGGCGCTGAACGTTCGCGCGCTGTACCAGCGCTGTCCCCACCTGGGCTGCAAACCGAACCCGTGCCTCAAGAACTTCTGGTTCGAATGTCCGTGTCACGGCTCGCGCTACGACCGCCTCGGCATCAAGGCCGATGGCGCCCAGTACGGCCCGGCGCCGCGCGGCATGGACCGCTTCTCGATCACGGTCGACGGCGGCGGGAAGCTCACGATCAACACCGGCAAGATCACCCTTGGCCCGCTGCCGATCGCGCTCGGCCAGCCCGGGCTCATCCCGCCTCGCACGCCCACCGGCTGCATCTGACGCCGTGATCCGAACCGACCGCCGAGGAGATCGATGACCGACACGCCCGGAGGCGAGCCCGAGCAGCGACTGCCCGCGACCCGTCCATCGGCCGAGCCGGCACCGGTCGAGCGATTCAGCGCGCCGCCCGCGGCGCGCAGCCTGACGCTGACGCCGGAGCGCGCGGCCCAGATCGTCCGCTCATCGTCGAACGCGCGCTGGGTCGGGTTCCTGGCGGTCATCGTCGTCATCCTGTTCACGTCGATCTACTGGTTCTACGAGCTCGGTGGGCCGCTCGGCATCAGCCCGGCGCGACTGGACAAGGAGACCGAAGCCCAGCAGGTGGTGGCCGTCGAGCGCGGCTACAACGTGTACGAGGCCAACTGCGCGCGCTGCCACGGCGCGAACGGCGAGGGCGGCATCGGCCCGGTCCTCAACCGGCAGGACAAGCTCTTCGCCCACCTCAACGAGAACTACATCCGGACCGTGCTGACGGCCGGCGGGCGCTACGTCTGCGGCGATGCGAACTCGCTCATGCCGGTCTGGTCGAACGAGGCGAACCCACCGGGTCCGCTCAACTACCGCCAGATCGATGAGCTGGTCGCGTTCCTCACGGCGACGAACGAGCAGGAATACATCGCGCGTGACCACGAGCTCGGCACGCCCTTGATCGATCCGTTGACGGGCGAGGTGAGGACGTTCACCGGCTGGCGCGACCCGAACTACCAGCCCGCTCCCGGATCCACGCCCTATCCGGCCTGCTGGAAGAGCGAGTTCACGAGCTCTGCCGCTCCGTCGGCCGGCGGCTCGGCCGCGCCGTCGGGCTCGGCGGCCGGCTCGGCCGCCCCGTCGGCCGGGGCCGGTGCGGCGAGCGTGACCATCGCGGCCTTGAACATCGCCTTCACCACGCCGGCCGTGACGGTCCCCGCCGGGAGCGCCTTCACGCTCGAGTTCGACAACCAGGATCCGGCCATCCCGCACGACGTCCAGATCAAGGACGGCACGGGCGCCCAGGTGTTCAAGACCGACACCTTCCCGGGTGTCGAGAAGCGCTCCTACCAGGTCCCCGCCCTGACCGCCGGCACGTACCCCTTCGTGTGCACCGTGCACGTGAACATGACCGGCACCCTGACGGCGCAGTAGGGCGAGGCGGACGATGGCCCAACGAGCCCTACCTGCCGGGATGGTCCTGCCGCGACGGCGGGCGATGTTCGGCCTGCTCGACGCGGACGGCTGGGCCTGGGCGTCGGTCAAGGCGCTGGTGTGGACCACGATCATCATCCTGCTGCTGGGCTACATCCCGGATCGTGCGTACTACCTCACCGTGGCCAAGACCGTCGACCTGGGAGTCATCGCGTGGTCGCCGATCAACCTCTGCCCGCCGGAGAACAAGAACCTGCCGTGCCCCGTGCCGGTGGGTGGCATCGTGCCCTGGGACGCCTCGCCGCCCGAGCTGGCGTTGCCGCAGCCGCGGACCGATGGCGCGGTCGTCCAGGTCGGGACCCGGCTGCTGTACATCGGCGGGTCGGACGGCACGACCGCGCAGGCGAGCGTCTTCGTGGCCAAGACCGTGGGGACGGGGAACTTCGACAAATGGGAGGACGGCCCGCCATTGCCCGCGCCCCGGACCGACGCCGCGGTGGCGTTCGTCGCCGGCAGTGTCTACGTGATGGGTGGTCTCGGCGCCGACGGCGCACCGACCACGACGACGTACGTCCTCACACCGGATGGCACGACCGGCGAACTGGGTGACTGGGAGGAGGCCCCGGCGGATCTCGTGCTGCCCGAGGCCCTGTCCGGCGGGGCGGCGACCGCGACCGCTGATGGGCTGCTCCTGATCGGTGGCTCCAACGCGGCCGGACCGGTGGCGACGACCCTGAAATCGGACTTCAACGCGGCCGGCGCCCTCGGGAAGTGGGCGGAGGAACAGCCGCTGACCGTCACCCAGACCGGTGCGACGGCCGCGGTGGTCGGCGACTTCGTCTGGATCTTCGGCGGCCGCGACGCCAACGGCCCGGTCGCGACGGTCCAGCGCGGCGACTTCGGCCAGGCTGCGGCCGAGGGCCTGCCGGAGAACCCCGACGAGGGCAAGGTGATCGCCTGGGCCACCAATGCGACGGCGAACCTGCCGGAGCCGCGCGCCGATCCCGCGGGATGGGCAGTCAACGGCGCGCTGTACGTCGCGGGTGGCGTCGACTCGACCGGTCTCCACCAGGAGGTCTACTGGGCGGTGCCCACCTCGACAGGCGACATCCCGGAGTGGAAGCACCTCGAGGTCAGCGACCTGCCGACGCCGCTGGCCGGCGGTGCGCCCGTCATCAGCGGGCCCAACGCGGTGATCGTCGGCGGCACCACGAGCGAGGGCGTGGTCGGGACGAGCTATCGGGCGAACATCGCTCCGCAGGCGCCGTTCTTCCGGCTGGGCCTGGTCGGGGTGACGGTGCCCGGGCTGACGATCGGTGGCGAGATCGGACAGCAGCTCGGCTATCTCAACGCCGCCGGCGTCGGCACCCTCAACTTCGTGATCCTGATCTTCGTGGGCTGGGCCTACGCCCACAAGGCACAGGCACGAGCCCTGTTCGCGCGGGTCCTGCGCCGCCGCCCGTAATCGCGCGCGGCGCCGGTCGCGCGCCCGCGGCGGACTCGCGAGACCGGTCTGCGGCCCCGCCACGGAACGTCAGGCCGGGAGTTCGCCCTCGCCTGGGTCCGGTGTCCCGGAGCGGGTGGGCAGGCCGGCCGCGGCCCACGCCTCCATCCCGCCCGCGACGTTCACGACGTCCCCGCGCCCGCTCCGCAACAGGAATCCGGTCACGGCCGCGGATCGGCCACCGGTGTGGCAGATGACCATCACCGGGCGGTCGGTCGGGACGTCCGCGGTCCGTGCCTGGAACGTCGACATCGGGATGTGCAGCACGTCGGGCGCCCGCACGGTGTGGAACTCGTCGACCTCGCGGACGTCGAGCAGGATCGGTCGATCAGGGTCGTCGTGGAGCCGTCGGTCGGCCTCGATGACGTCGATCGCGGGGATGGGGCCCGGGAGGCTCATGGCTCGCTCCTGTGCAGGACCGGCGGTCCCAGCGTGGCACCGGTCGGATGGGCCGCCAGATCGGCGAGTCGGCGATCGATGTCGGCGACGAGGACCGCGAGGTCGAGCCCGGCCCGGCGCGGACCGGCTGTGGACGCCTCGACCAGCCAGGCCCGGGCGCCCGTCAGGTTCTTGACGATGCCCGCCGGATTGCCGCGGACGTCGTGGACGTAGGCGGCGGCGAGCTTGATCAGCCCCTGGAGGAATGCCCGCTCGCCGGGGTCGTCGGTGCCCATCCAGGCCGGCTCGAGGAGCTCGTGCGCCTCGAAGAAATCACCATGGTCGTAGGCATCGAGCCCATCCTTGAGAGCGGCGGCACGCGCGGCTGCCGGCAGCGGTCGGAAGGCCTTCGCGCGGCCCGCCGAGTCGACGACGGTCAGCCGCTCGGCCATCACGCCAGCTCGCTGAGTGGCTGTCGACTGCTGAAGCCGGTATCGATCGAGTGCCAGAAGCCGACGGTCTCTTCGCCACGCTTCCAGCACAACCAGACCTGGCGGCCGTTGACGAGGGCAGGGAAGTCGACGAGGCCATCCGCGATGTCGCGGAGCGTGATCCCCATCCCCTCGATCCGGGCGACGCCCGCGGCCATCTGGTCCACCAGGCCCTGCATCCGCAACCGCGTCAGGCGCAACTCGTCCGCGGCGACGGCGGTCTCGGCCGCGCCGGTGGGCTCCGGCGGCTCGCCGCCCGGCTCGTCGCCGCGGGCGCCGGAACGCCGGGCCAGCACCTCGTCGCGCAGGCGGATCAGCTCGGCACGTTGCGCGGCCAACGTCGCCAGGATCTCATCGAGCTCCGGCACGGCCGCGTTCGCGTCGTCGATATCGTAGAAGCGGGTCACAGGACGGCGATTCTAGTCCGACTCGTCGCGTACCATCGGGACGGGCCGCTCGGCCACCGACCGTGAGAGGAGAAGCATGCGTCGGGTCTTCCTGTGGGCCGCCCGGAATCGGTGGCTGAAGGAACGCCTTCCCCGGTTCGGGTTCATGCGCCGAGCCGTCCGCCGGTTCATGCCCGGCGAGACGATCGATGACGCGCTGACCGCTGCTGGGCCCCTGCAGGCCGCCGGCATCGGGACGCTCTATACGCGCCTCGGCGAGAACCTCGAGAGCCTCGCTGAAGCCGACGAGGTCGCGGCCCACTACACGAGCGTGATCGACCGCATCAAGGCGGCGGGCATCGATGGCCAGATCTCCGTCAAGCCCACACAACTCGGTCTCGACCACGACCCCGACGCCTGCCTCGCGCACCTCGAGCGGCTCGCCGCCTACGCCGAGGCGAACGGCTCGTACCTCTGGGTCGACATGGAGGGCAGCGCATACACCGACGCCACGCTCGAGATCTACGAGCGGCTGCGCGCGACCCAGCCAGCGACCGGGATCTGCCTGCAGGCCTATCTCCGGCGGACGGCCGCCGACATCGAACGACTCTTCCCGCTCGATCCCGCGATCCGCCTCGTCAAGGGCGCCTATGACGAACCCGCGGCGATCGCCTATCGGAACAAGGGCGAAGTGGACTCGAACTACGCCGCGCTCGCCGTCCGCTTCCTGCTCGACGGCCGGGGCCGGCCCATCCGTCTCGGGCTCGGGACCCACGACGTGACGCTCATCGAGCAGATCGCGGCGAGTGTCGCCCCGGCCGGCGTCGAGCGTCATGACTTCGCCGTCCAGATGCTGTACGGCATCCGGACCGACCAGCAGTATCGGCTCGCCAAGGCGGGCTACCGGGTCGAGGCGCTCATCGCGTACGGCGACGCGTGGTATCCGTGGTACATGCGACGCCTGGCCGAACGGCCGGCCAACGTGACCTTCGCCATCCGATCGTTGCTGCCGTAGGCAGGAGGCCGACGATGTCCACCGTGTCCAGCCCTCGCATCGCCGCCCGGATGCGCACGATCGGGACCGAGAGCGCGTTCGAGGTCAGCGCGCGCGCCCGGGCGCTCGAGGCGCAAGGGCATTCGATCATCCACCTCCAGATCGGCGAGCCCGACTTCGATACGCCCGCGAACGTGCGGGCGGCGGCCAAGCGCGCCCTCGACGAGGGCGCCACCCACTACGCGCCGTTCGCCGGCATCCCGGCCCTGCGCGAGGCGATCGCCGCGGACGTCGGGACCCGCAAGGGCCTGGCCGCGGACCCGTCCCAGGTCTTCGTCACGGTCGGCGGCAAGGGCGTGATGCTGTACGCGATCCTCGGGCTGATCGATCCCGGGGACGAGGTCATCGTCCCGGATCCCGGCTACCCGATCTATGAGTCCCTCACCCGGTTCGTCGGCGCGACGCCGGTCCCGATCCCGATCCGCATGGACCACGAGTTCCGGCTCGACGTCGACGAGCTCGAGTCGCTCATCACGCCCAAGACCCGGATGCTGGTCATCAACTCGCCGGCCAACCCGACCGGCGGCGTCCTGACGCGCGGCGACCTCGAGCGGATCGCCGAGCTCGCGAACCGCCACGACCTGTGGATCCTCGACGACGAGATCTATGCGCGGATCCTGTACGACGGCGCGGAGCACGTGTCGATCGCGTCGCTGCCCGGGATGGCCGAGCGGACGATCGTGCTCGATGGGTTCTCGAAGACCTACGCGATGACCGGCTGGCGGCTGGGCTACGCGGTCGTGCCGCCGTCGCTCGTCCAGACCTACAGCCAGCTCATCATCAACACGATCAGCTGCGCCCCGACGTTCGTCCAGGTCGGGGCGGTCGAGGCGCTGACCGGGCCACAGGACGACGTCGATGCGATGGTCGTCGAGTTCAAGGCCCGGCGCGATCTCGTCGTCGCGGGGCTCAACGACATCGCGGGCATCCGATGCGCGACGCCGATCGGCGCGTTCTACGTCTTCCCCGAGGTCTCCGGCACGGGACTCGACGGCGCGACCCTCGCCGAACGCCTCCTCCACGAGGCCGGCGTATGCGTGCTGGCGGGCACGGCGTTCGGGGGCATCGGGACCGGTCACATCCGGGTCAGCTACGCGAACTCGCGCGAGAACCTGACTGAGGCGCTGTCGCGGATCCGGGGCTTCGTCGACGGCCTGGGCCATGCCTGAGCGGGAGACCCGGCCGCGGGTCTTCGTTGCGCGCCTCATCCCCGAGGAGGGCCTCGCCCCGATCCGCGACGCGTGCGACGCCGACATCTGGACCGACGAGCTGCCACCGACACGGGCCGAGCTGCTGCGCCGCGCCCGCGGCTGCGACGGGCTGCTGACCCTGCTGACCGACAAGGTGGACGACGAGCTGCTCGAGGTCGTCGGCCCCGGTCTCAAGGTCGTGAGCAACTTCGCGGTCGGCTACGACAACATCGATGTCGCCGCGTGCGCGCGGCGTGGGGTCCTCGTCGGGAACACGCCGGGCGTGCTGACCGAGACCACCGCGGATCTCGCGTGGGCGCTGATGCTCGCGGCGATGCGCCGCCTGCCCGAGGGCGACCGCTACGTTCGTGCCGGCGACTGGCGGACGTGGGGCCCGCAGCTCCTGATGGGCGGCGACATCCACGGCGCGACGCTCGGCATCGTCGGGTTCGGGCGGATCGGGCAGGCCGTGGCGCGGCGGGCGTCGGGGTTCGGGATGACCGTCCTGTACAGCTCGCGGACCGCGGCGCCGGCGGATGTCGAGGCCGAGCTCGAGGTACGCCGCGTGGACCTCGACGACCTGCTGGCGACGAGCGACATCGTCTCGCTCCACTGCCCGCTGGTCCCGGAGACCCGCGGCCTGATCGATGCCGCGGCCCTGGCCCGGATGAAGCCGACGGCCGTCCTCGTCAACACGTCGCGTGGCCCGGTCATCGACCAGGCGGCCCTGGCCGTCGCGCTGCGGACCGGGGCGATCGCCGCGGCCGCGCTGGACGTCACCGACCCCGAGCCGATCGCGCCGGACGACCCGCTGCTCTCGCTCGACAACTGCCTGGTCGTGCCGCACATCGCGTCCGCGTCGCGGGCGACACGCGGGCGGATGGCCTCGATGGCGGCCGCGAATCTCATCGCGGGTGTCCGCGGTGAACCATTGCCGAACCAGGTGCAGCCGCCCGGCGTCTGACGACGGACGGAGGAGTCCGACGATCACGAGGAGGAACGCGATGCCGACAGTCGAAGAGGCCGTCCAGAAGCAGGCCGACAACATCGCCGTCCGGACGGGCCGGCCGTTCGACGAGTGGGTCGAACTGGTGCGTTCGAGCGGGAAGGCGAAGCACGGCGAGATCGTCGCCTGGCTGAAGGCCGAGCACGGGTTCGGTCATGGCGATGCGAACCTCGTGGCGCTGACCGCGCTCCGCGGCCCGGCCGCGCCGCAGGGCGACGACCTCGTCGACGCGATCTACGCGGGCCCGAAGGCGGCCCTGCGACCGTTCCACGACCGGGTCATCGAGGTCGCGCGCGGGTTCGGCGGGGACGTCGAACTGGCCCCGAAGCAGAGCTACGTCAGCCTGCGGCGCGCGAAGCAGTTCGGCAGCGTCGGGCCGGCCACGGGCGGGCGTCTCGAGATCGGGTTCAACCTCAAGGGCGTCGAACCGGCGGGTCGCCTGGAGCCCACGACGCGGCATGTGCACGCACCGCGTGCGGCTGTCCGACCCGGCCGAGTTCGATGCCGAGGTCGTCGGCTGGCTGCGCGAGGCCTATGAGCGCGCCTGAGCGGGTACGCTTTCCGGCGGGCCGGTAGCTCAGTGGTCAGAGCAGGGGACTTTTAATCCCTGGGTCGAGGGTTCGAATCCCTCCCGGCTCGCCACGAGCCCACGTGGTCGTCCTCGCCAGCGGCGCGTCAGCCGGCTGACTTCTCCTTGATGAGGTCTTCGACTGCCTTCGGGATGGTGGTCTCGAAGTCGAGGAGTTTGGCCCACGTGGGGGTGACAGTGATCACGCCCATCTCGTCGTACAGGCCCTTCACGCCGGCTTCCCATGCGGGGTACTGGTCGTCGGTCATCACCTTGTGGCCGGCCACCAGGTAGCCCTCCGGGACGCCCGCGACCACCTGGACCTCGGCGATGCCGCGGATCAGCAGGACCTTCGGCGGGAAGGCGCCGGTGTCGATCGTCAGCGCGACCTTCGGGTTCTTCCGCACTGCCGCGACCTTGGCCGACTTGGACGCCGTGGCCATCACGATCCGCTCGCCTTCGGTCCAGAAGCCGATCGGGATCGCGCGCGGGGCGCCGTCCACGCCGATGTACGCCATCCGGGCCGGTTCGGGGCCGTTCAGCAGCTGCTGGGCGTACGGCTTGGCCAGTACCGCGGCGATCTCGTCCTTGGTCATGATGGTGATCCTCCTCTGCCGGCAGCCTAGCGCCTGAGCCGGGGGATCCAGCGGGGTGTGGCGGCGCAATACGCGACATATTCATCGCCATATGCCTCGCGCAGGGTCGGCTCCTCGTACATGGTCACGAAGGTGTGGAAGGCGGCGACGATGAGGACCCCGTAGAGGGCGACGCCCCAGCTGGCGAAGAGGACGGCCTGGCCGAAGATCAGGGCGGTGACCGCGACGTACATCGGGTTGCGGACGAAGCGATAGAAGCCCCTGACGACCAGCGTCCGGGTGGGTGCGACCGGGGCCGGGGTGCCAAGACCCTCCACGGCAAAGCGGGCGAAGGATTCAAGGACGATCGCGAGGCCCGCGGCGATCGGGATGAGGCCCGTCCAGCGGAGGACGCCAGGGAGATCGCCCGGCGGTAGCGGGCCCCAGTCGGTGATCAGCCAGGGGATGAGGCCGGCGACCACGCCGGGGGCGAGGACCAGGAAGACGAGACTGCCGAGTGCCGCCGTGATCCTGCCCATCGAGTCCGACTCTACCGCGGTACAGTCGAACCATGGTCGACATCGTCCAGGCCACGACGCCCGAACAGATCGACGCTGTTCGCGGATTGATGCGCGAATACACGACGTGGGCAGCCAGTCTCGACCCCGCCTCGGACGAGGCCCCAACCTTCCGGAGCCTGGAAGAGGAGCTCGGGACCCTGCCGGGGATCTACGCCCCGCCGGCCGGCCGCCTGTTCCTCGCGACGGTCGATGGTGTGCCGGCCGGCCACGTCGCCCTGCGTCCGCACGATGCGGCGACGGGCGAAGTCAAGCGCCTCTACGTCCAGCCGGCGTTCCGCGGCATGGCGATCGGCCAGCGGCTGGTCGCGACCGCCGTCGAGGCGGCGCGGGCCATCGGATACCGGCGCCTGGTCCTCGACAGCTACCACACGATGGCCAACGCCCACGCCATCTATCGCGGCGCCGGCTTTCGCGACGTCGACGCGCCGGACGACTTCCCGCGGCACCTCGTGCCGGTCGTGGTGTTCATGGAGATGACGTTCGAACCGCCCGCCTGACCGCCCCGACGGCGTGACGATGCGCCAAGATATCGACCATGCGCATCCGCCGGGGGCTCCTCTTCTCGGGGCTCTTCCTCATCCCGGTCGGCGGTCTGACGCTCCTGGTCAGGGGCGGCTACCTCGATGCCAACGCCCTCGCCGACGCGTGGCGACTCTGGCCGCTCGTGCTGGTGGGCGTCGGCATCGCGATCCTCCTCGGACGGACGAGCTTTGCAGTCGTGGGCACGGCGATCTCGGGCCTGGTGCTCGGGCTGATCGTCGGCGGCGCGCTCGCGTCCGGGTCCTGGGTCGGCCTCGGCGTCTGCGCGGACCCGAACGCCGACCTGCAGCAGATCGACCAGACGGGCACGTTCGACGGACCGGCCACGGTCGCGCTCGACCTTCGCTGCGGGTCGGTCGACCTGGCCACCGAGGCCAGTGCCGGCTGGCACCTGCAGGCCGGCTATGCGGCCTCGCCGCCCGCCATCGGCACCTCCCCGGCGCGCCTCTCGCTCAGAGCCCCCGAGGGATCCAACGTGCGGCAGGAATGGACCGTCAAGGTGGCGCCGGACCGACTCTCCGAGCTCGAGGTACGCGTGAACGGGGCGACCGGCACCGCGCGACTCGACGGCGCGAGCCTGGCTCGCGTCGCGGTCGATGCCAACGCCGGCGATGTCCTCGTCGAGGCGGGGAGTGCGGCCGTGGCCCGGCTCGACGTCACGGCCAACGCGGGTCGGATGCGGGTCACGCTCGGTCCGGGGCCGACGGTCGGCGACGTGAAGCTCAACGCCAGTGCCATGGACCTGTGCGTGCCAGCCGACGCGGGACTGCGGATCACGACCAACGAGCAGCTGACCTTCGCGACGAACCTCGGCGACCGTGGACTGACCCACACCGGGTCGGTCTGGGAGCGGCCCGCCACCGGTGCCGGCGGGCTCATCGATCTAACGGTGAGCGGCAACGCCGCCGCCTTCAACCTCGATCCCAGCGGAGGGTGCGGATGAACGCCGCCGCACGCCCATGACCTCGGCGCGGCGCGGCTCCATCACTGGGGCGACTTGGCTCATCGGGATCGGGATCGTCTTCCTGGTCCAGCAGTCGTCGGGCTGGTCATGGAGCCAGGCCTGGCCGATGTGGGTGATCCTGGTCGGGGTCGCGACCTTCATCAGCACGTTGCTGACATGGCGACCGGGCATCGCCGGCATCTGGGCATTCACCTGGCCGGTCGCCTGGATCGTCGTTGGCATCCTGCTGTTGCTCAGCACGACTGGCCGGCTCGGCCAGGGACCCACCGAGCTGATCGAGCAGTACTGGCCCTGGGCGGCGGTGATCATCGGCGTCTGGTTCCTCATCGGGGCATTCCTGCCGTTCGGCCACAGCACGACCGAATCGCTGGACCTGCCGCTCGACGGGGCGCTCGACGCGGACGTCCGGATCCGATTCGGCGCCGGCGAACTGACGACGCATGTGGCCGCAGCCGGGCGATTGGTCGATGGGTCCTTCGAGGGCGGCGTCTCCCATCGCCAGTCCGGCAAGGGTCGGGTCGAGCTCTCGCAGGACACGACCTACGGCCTGCCGTGGCTCGATCGCCGGTCTCACTGGGATGTCGGGCTCACGGCGGAGGTGCCGCTGGACATTCGACTCGAGGGTGGCGCCAGCCGGACGACGCTCGACCTCATCGACCTCAAGGTGCGCACCCTCCAGCTCCAGACCGGGGCCAGCGAGACCAGGGTCCGATTGCCTCGTGCGGCCGGCGTCACGAACGTCAAGGCGGAGACGGGTGCGGCCTCGCTCACGATCGAGATCCCGGCGGGAGTCGCCGCGAGGATCCGCAACCGGATGGCCATCGGCAGCACCCAGATCGACGAGGCGCGGTTCCCCAGGGTCGGCGACATCTACCAGTCGCTCGACTACGCGACCGCCGCGAACCGGGTCGATCTCGACATCCAGGGCGGCGTCGGCTCCGTGAAGGTGGTCGGCGGCCCGTAGGTCTGTGCCCGACTCCGCCAGACGGACAGACGGCGCCGAACGGTCATGTGGCGGTGATCTGGCGGAGATCGGGGCCCGCGCGGGCGTCCGGTCGCAACCGGTCGCGATCCGCAACGCGTCGAGGGCCGTGACCGCAACCCGGTGACGAGGTGCGTGGGCGACACCGGCTCGCAACCGTGTCGCCGTCGCGCTGCGCGTCCGACCCCGAACCGCATCCGAAGCGGTCCCGCTGCGGGTGCGACTGTCACCGCTTCGATTCATAGCCTTCGATCAGGCCCAGACGTGCCATGGGCGCAGACGCGGAGGTTTGAATGGACAGCGGAGATACCGCGTGGATGCTGGCATCCACGGCGCTGGTGATGATCATGTTGCCGGGCCTGGCCCTGTTCTACGGCGGCCTGGTCCGGCGCAAGAACGTCCTCTCGACGATCATGCACAGCTTCTTCGGCCTCGCCCTCGTCAGCATCGTCTGGGTCCTGGTCGGGTTCAGCCTCGCCTTCGGGACTGACGTCACGTTGCCGGTCATCGGTGCGGGCTGATCGGCGGCCTCGACTATGTCGGGTTCGCGAACGTGGGTCTCGAGCCGAGCACGATCTACGGCCTGACGGTCCCGTTCATCCTCTTCGCCGGATTCCAGATGATGTTCGCGGCGATCACGCCGGCGCTCATCACCGGCGCCTTCGCGGAACGCAAGCGGTTCGGCGCCTTCGTCCTGTTCACGATCCTGTGGTCGATCCTCGTCTACTCGCCGATCGCCCACTGGGTCTGGTCGGTCGACGGCTGGCTCTTCAAGGCCGGCGCCCTCGACTTCGCCGGTGGCACGGTCGTCCATGTCAGCTCGGGCGTCTCGGCCCTGATCGTCGCGATCCTGATCGGCCGGCGGGCGATCAACGGCGACAAGATGGAACCGCACGACGTTCCGATGACCGTCCTCGGCGCGGGTCTCCTGTGGTTCGGCTGGTTCGGCTTCAACGCCGGGTCCGCGCTGAGCGCGGGTGGCCTCGCGGCAAGCGCCTTCGTCGTCACGAACACCGCCGCTGCCGCGGCGACCATCACGTGGGTCCTCGCGAGCTACCTCCACAAGGGCAAGGTCAGCGTCGTCGGTGCCGCCTGCGGTGCCGTGGCGGGCCTCGTCGCCATCACCCCGGCATCCGGCTTCGTGACCGCCGGTGGGGCCCTGGTCATCGGCCTCGCGGCCGGCGGGCTGTGCTACAGCGCGACCCTGCTGCGAGCTCGCGTCAAGGTCGATGACGCGCTCGACGTCTTCGCCGTCCACGGTGTCGGCGGCGCGTTCGGTGCGGTCGCGACCGGCGTCTTTGCCACGGCCGCCGTCCAGGAGGCCTACTCGGGCCTCATCGACGGGAACGCCGGACAGGTCGCCACCCAGCTGCTGGCCGTCGGCGCCACGATCGCCTACGCGGTCGTCGCGACATTCGTGATCATCAAGGTCGTCGACGCGATCCTCGGGATCCGCGTCCCGTCGGTGCAGGAAGAAGCCGGCCTCGACATGGCCGTCCACGGCGAGGCGGCCTATCAGCCGTAATGCCGGGCGGGTGCCGGCCGACCCATCCGCGGGGTCCGGCTAGCACCCTCCACCTCGGCGCGACCCTCTGCGACCGGTCCCCACCGACTCCTCTCGGCGGCGACCGGTCGCTCAACCCTCTCCGGAGACCAGTCCATGGCCACGACCCATCGAGACCGACCCCGGCGCCGCCACTCGCTCGACACCGACGCGCCCCTGTACGACGCGCGGTACGAGCACGATGCGTGCGGTGTCGGGTTCGTCGCGGACGCGGGTGGACGGTCGCGCGACCGGGTGCTGCCGCTGGCCCTTGCCGGCCTGGCGGCGCTCGGGCATCGCGGCGCATTCGGGGCCGATGGCGAATCGAGCGATGGCGCAGGTGTCGCCCTCCCGCTCGACCGCTCCCTCCTGGCACTCCTCGCCGGCGATCTCGCGGCAGCGCAGCCCGCGATCGTCTCGGTCTTCCTGCCGCGTGGCCGTACGGCCGAACGACGCGGCCGGCGGCTGGTCGAGGAGGTCTTCGCCGAGGGCGATCTGACCGTCGCTCGCTGGCGGGCGGTGCCGTTCGACGCGACCGCCCTGGGGGCCGCCGCCGCCGCCTCGCGCCCCGGGTTCGGGCAGGCGATCGTCACGCGGCCGATCGACGCCACCGGGCGTCCGGCCACCGACGACGCGTTCGAGCGGCGGTTGATCGTCGCTCGCCGCCGCCTCGAGACCGCGGTCCGGGAGGGCCCGGCGCGCGCTTGCGGACCTGTCGGTGCCGTCGGCGTCGTGCCGGACCCTGGTCTACAAGGGCCTCGTCACGGGTGCCCGGTTGCCGCAGCTCTTCCCGGACCTGCGGGCCTCGCTGTCCGTCGCCTACACCGTGTTCCACCAGCGCTACGCGACGAACACGCATCCTGTGTGGGGCCTCGCCCAACCGTTCCGGCTCATCGCCCACAACGGCGAGATCAACACGGTCCGCGGCAATCGCGAGCAGGTCCGCGGCCGGACCCGCGACATCGGCGCGAAGGCGATCGCGGCCGAGCTGCTGACGGCGGGGCCGCTGCTCTCCCCGGGTGGCTCGGATTCGCTTTCCCTCGACGAGGCGCTCGAACTGCTGATGGCCACCGGCTGGGACCTGACCCCCGCCCTTCTGGCCGCGATCCCCGAGGCGCTCGCGCTCCGGCGCTCGCCCCATCCGCATGTCGCCACGCTGCGCCGCCGGACCGCCGGATTCCTGGCCCCGTGGGACGGTCCCGCCGCGATCGTCTTCGCGGACGGGGTCCGCGTGGGCGCGATGGTCGACCGAAACGGCCTGCGACCGGCGTCGTTCGCGGTGACACGCGATCGACTGGTCGCGGTCGCGTCCGAAGCTGGTGCCGTCCCGTTCGCGGCGAAGGACACGATCCGACGCGGGCGTCTCGGCCCGGGCGAATTGTTGCTGGTCGAACCTGGCCGCCGCGCGATCCTCGAGGACGCCGAGGCCAAGACCCGCGCGCTCCGGGCGCTGCCGATCCACGATGCGCCCCGGCCGATCCACGAAGACCGGGCGGAGCTCGCCGCCGCGACCCTCGCCCATGAGTCCGTGGCGCTCGATGTCCAGCTCCGCCACTTGTCCGGCCTCGATGCGGAACGCGCCCGGCTCGACATCAAGACGATGGCGCTCGAGGGCCACGAGCCGCTGTGGAGCATGGGCGACGACACCCCAACACCCGGCCGCGGCCGCCTGGACCGGCCGATCGCCGACCACCTCCGCCAGGCGTTCGCGCAGGTCACGAACCCCGCGATCGACCCCGAACGCGAGCGCATCGTCATGGACCTTCGGGTCGAGCTCGGCCGACGGCCCGCGATGCTCGGCGGCCCGCCGCGTGGCCCGCGCACGCTCCGGCTCGACCGGCCGATCGTCGCCGACCTGACCGGGTTGCTCGATGCCATCCGGGCCGGAGGCAAGCGCCTCCGCCGACTCGACGTCACCTGGGCCGCCAGCGACGGGCCGGCCGGCCTGGAGGCTGCCCTCGAGCGACTGGCCGCGAAGGCCGTGGCCTTGTCCGAGGCCGGGGTCGAGATCCTCCTGCTGTCGGACGACGGGTTCGATCTCGACCGGCTCCCGATCCCCTCGATCCTGGCCGCCGGCGCGGTCCACGCGGCGCTGACCGAGGCCGGGCTGCGCGGGCGCACCGATCTCGTCGTCGATGCCGCGGACGTCCTCGACGTCCACGCGATGGCGATGCTGCTGGCCGTCGGCGCGACGGCCGTCCACCCGCGCCTGGCCGTCGAACTCGCGGCCGAACTGGCGGGCACGCGCGGCGCCGAGGCGGTCACGCCGGCCGGGGCGATCGAGGGTCTCGTCGCGGCCTTCGAGGCCGGCCTGCGCAAGACCCTGGCGCGCATGGGCATCAGCTCGGTCGCCTCGTACATCGGCGGGGCGCTCGTCGACGTCATCGATCTCGACGCGTCCGTCGTCGCGCGTTGTTTCCCGACGGCCGCGGCGTGGCCGGGCCGGACGACCTTCGCGGACCTGGCCGGCCGTCAGCTCCGCCGCGCCGCCGCGTCGGCGGCCATCGCGCCACCGGCACCCGGCCGCGAGCCGCGCCTCCCGGATCCCGGGCTTCGCCCGGTTCCGCGCCGACGGCGAGGCGCACATGTTCTCGCCGAAGAACGCCGCGGTCATCACGGCCCTTGCGAACGAGGGCACGCCGGGTGACGTCGACGCTGCGCTTGGCCCGATACCGCGAGGCCCTCGCCCGCGGACCGGCCGATCGCGCCGTCCCGCGCGACGAGTTGCGCGTCCGACGAGCCGTCGCGCCGACCGATCTCCTCGATGTCGAGGACGCCCGGAGCATCGTGCGCCGGTTCGTCGTGTCGGCGATGAGCGTCGGCGCGCTGTCGCCCGAGGCGCACCAGGCGCTGACGATCGGCATCCAGCGCGCCGGCGGGGCGGCGAACACCGGCGAGGGCGGCGAGGATCCCGCCTGGTACACGCCGGGTCCGGACGGCAAGCGCCATGACGCGCGGATCAAGCAGGTCGCATCGGCGCGGTTCGGCGTCACCTCGACGTACCTCGCCCGCGCCGACCAGCTCGAGATCAAGATCGCCCAGGGCTCGAAGCCCGGCGAAGGCGGCCAGCTGCCCGGTCGCAAGGCGACCGCGTACATCGCCGCGCTCCGTCGCGGCCAGCCCGGCCAGAGCTACATCAGCCCGCCGCCGCACCACGACATCTACTCGATCGAGGACCTCGCCCAGCTCATCGCCGACCTGCGCGCCATCAACCCGGCCGCGCGGATCGGGGTCAAGCTCGTGGCCGGGCGCGGGGTCGGGACGATCGCCGCGGGCGTGGCCAAGGCCGGCGCCTCGTACATCCACCTCTCGGGGCATGCCGGCGGGACCGGCGCGTCGCCGCTGTCGTCGATCAAGCACGTGGGCGCCCCGTGGGAGCTCGGGCTGGCCGAGGTCCACCAGGTCCTGCTGCGCAACGACCTCCGCGACCGCGTGGTCCTGCGCTCGGACGGCGGCCTCCAGACCGGGCGCGACCTGCTCGTCGCGGCGCTGCTCGGCGCCGAGGAGTTCGCGTTCGGGACCGCGGCGCTCGTCGCGCTCGGCTGCGACATGGCCCGCCAGTGCCACCTCGACACGTGCCCGACCGGCATCGCCACCCAGCGCGAGGACCTGCGCGCGAAGTTCGCGGGCACCCCCGAAGACGTCGAGCGCTTCGCGACCGCCCTCGCCGAGGACTTCCGTCGCGAGCTGGCGGCCGTCGGGGCTCGCTCGGTCGGCGAGGTCATCGGCGAGAGCCGCCGGCTGCTCACGCCGCTCCGCGAGGCCCGTGCCGAGCTCGCGCCGGTCATCGGCGCCGCGCCCTGGGGCGCGTCGGCCACGCGCCGGTCCGATCCCGCGACCGCCGGCCACGGCGTCCGCTACGGCCAGGCGTCGGTCCTGGAGGCCGGCATCGCCACCGCGTTCCGTGGCCAGGGATCCGTGACGGCCACCGGCCTGCGCGTGACCACGGCCGATCGCTCGTTCGGGGCCGCGCTCACTGGCGCCCTCGAGCGCGGCGACCTGCGCGGCCCGGTCCACCTCGAGTTGCGTGGCTCAGCAGGACAGTCCTTCGGCGCGTTCGCGGGCCCCGGGATCGAACTCCGGCTCGTTGGCCAGGCGAACGACTACGTCGGCAAGGGCCTTTCTGGCGGGTCGGTCACGATCGTGCCGGAACCGGACCTCGCGGCGAACCCGTCGAGCGAGGCGATCGCCGGCAACACCGTGCTCTACGGCGCGACCGGCGGGCGGCTCCATCTCGTCGGCCGGGCGGGCATGCGCTTCGCGGTCCGCAATTCCGGCGCCGACGCCGTGGTCGAGGGCATCGGCCCGCACGGCTGCGAGTACATGACCGGTGGGGTCGTGGTCGTCCTCGGGCCCGTCGGGGCGAACTTCGGCGCCGGGATGACCGGTGGTCGAGCCTACCTCTACGACCCGGCCGGACGACATGCCGCGGCCCTCGCGGATGGCAGCGTCTCGGCGGTCCGCCTGGCCGCCGTCCTGTCTGACCGCGAAGACGGATCGGCTCGGCTGTCCGAGCTCCAGCGCCTGCTCGAGGCCCATCGTGACGCCGGGTCCGCCCTCGCGGCGCGATTGCTCCAGGACGCGGACCTCGCCGCCGAGGTCTGGGTCGTCGAGCCGGTCGCCCCGCCGGCCCCGCCGGTGATCGCGACCGCGGAACCGACCGCACCGGCCCTCGCGGCCATCCCGATCGAGCGCGCCCGACCGGGCGTGTCCGCGCAGCTCGGCTAGCGCAGCCGCCCGATCCCCGGCACGAACCGGCCGGTGCGCGCGGCGTATCGCGCATAGGCGTCGCCGTGGACGCGCCGCAGGTATGGCTCCTCGACGAGCCGGACCTGGATCTCCCACGCGGCCGCGAAGCAGATCAGCATCGCGCCGGCGAGGACGTTCGGGACCATCAACGCCAGGCCCAGCGCCGTGGTGGCGGTGCCGGTGAAGATCGGATTCCTGACGAAGCGAAATGGGCCGGTCGTGACGAGTTCCGTGCGCGCGTCCGGGTCCACGTCGCCCCGCCATGAGGCGCCCATCGCGAGCTGGGCGGTGAGGGTGACGGCGATGCCGAGGACGACGAGCCCGACCCCGACCAGGTGGACGACGTCGCGGTCGAGCGGGTCGATCGGCGCCAGGCCTGCCAGGCCGGCGACGGGCGCCGCGATCGCGAACACGAAGCCAAGCGACGAGATCAAGGCGGCCCACCATTGTGCCGATCCGCGCCTGCCGCGGGCGACGGAGTCGATCGTGCCCGTCCGCCGCAGGCTGAGGTAACTCGGCACGCCCACGACCAGCCCGAGCCAGACGACGAGGAGGATGAGGGCGAGGAGAGCCATTCGCGACGAATCCTAGCGTCGGCGCCGCGCCGACGCGACGCGGCAGATGGGCCATGCCCAGGCCGCAACCCGACCGCAACTTCTTCGTCGCCGTGCCGACGCCGACGGCGCCACCGTGCGTCCCTAGCCTTGATCGACGATGGGGCAGTCTCCCCGCGACTCCCACTCGATGCCCACCCAACCACCACCGTTCCGAGGCCACCCCAGATGATCCAGCCTTCCGACCCAACGCTTCGGACGATCGCCGTGCGCGACGGTCACAGCGCGCCCGTGACGTGCGCGACGTGTGGCTGTCGGCTCGCCGAGAACGGCGACGCGTGGTTCCACTTCAACCCGTTGGCCGGCCGCGATGCCCGCGGCTGTCGCGTGGGTTGCGCCGACGCCGCGCATGACGCGACGGGCCGCGCGATCGCCGTCGCGGTCTAGGCGCTGAGGCGGACCGCTCCACTCTTTCACTGCGCCGCCACCTGGAGTGGCACGTCCCTGACGAACGTCCTGTGGGTCAGCGCCGGAATCGACTGCTGAGGGCGCAGTCGCGCTCACTCATGCGATCCGTGCCACTGGGAGTGGCCACGCGGCCGTTCGCCGGAGCGCTACTCGTCGACGACGATCCGGTAGCCGACGCCGCGGACCGCCACCACGTGCGGACCGCCGGCCGCCTCGACCTTGGAGCGGAGGCGTGCGAGGTGCGGCTTCAGCCACAGCAGATCGGGATCGGTCTCGGCCGGCCAGCCGGCGCGTGCCAGTTGCAGGTGCGGGACGATGTCGCCGCCCGCCCGCACGAGCGCCTCGAGCAGGCGGAACTCGGTCGGCGTAAGCGTCAGCGAGGTGTCGCCGACGCGCGCCTCGTGACGACCCGGCTCCAGGACGAGCGGCCCGGCCTCGAGCGGCCCGCCGGCGGGTCCGCCCCCGGGACCCGCCCGGTCCACCCGGCGCATGATCGCCGCGATCCGGGCCAGCAGCTCGGCCTTGCCGAACGGCTTCGTCAGGTAGTCGTCCGCGCCCAGCCCGAGCGCCCGGACCTTGGCGGCCTCGCCGCTCTCACCCGACACGATCATGATCGGCGCCTGGCCGACGGCGCGCATCTGGCCGGCCACGCTGAAGCCGTCCGGTCCTGGCATCGCGAGATCGAGCAGGACCAGATCGGGATGCTCCTCGCGGAAGCGCTTCACGGCGGTCAGGCCGTCGTACGCGGTGATGACCTGGTGACCCTCGGTCCCGACCAGCGCGGTGACCGCGCCGACCATCGCCGGGTCGTCATCGACGACAAGGATCCGAAGTGGACGAGTGCTCATCGTGATCATGTTCCTCTCGATCGCTGGTCAGACCGCGACGGCGGCCGGGAGGGCGACGACGAACCGGGCGCCGTGGGTGCGAGCCGGCTCGCACCACAGTCGCGCGCCCATCGATTCACCGAGACGCTTGGCGGCGTACAGCCCGATCCCCGAGCCGCGGGCCGTGTGGGTGTCGCGTCGGGCATAGGGCTCGAAGATCCGCTCGCGCCATTCCTCGGGGATGCCCGGGCCCTCGTCACTGACGCCGAGCTGGACGACGCCCTCGACGAGCGCCCAATCGATCGTGATGGTCGTGTCGGGTGGGGCGTACTTGACGGCGTTCTCCACGAGATGCTCGAGGATCTGGCGGAGGCGCGGCGGGTCCGCGAGGGCCTGGAGGCGCGGTGTCGGGCGCACGTCGACCGGGTGGTTCGCGAGCAACGGCCGGACCGAGGTGAGGACCTCGTCGACGACCATCTGGACATCGATCGGCGTGACACTCGCGGGTCCCTCGGGCACGACCCGGACCGAGGCGAGGATCGAGTCGACGAGCCGATCGAGGCGCTCGACCTGTTCGAGGGTCGCGCGATGCCACGCGGCCCGCGTCTCACGCCGCTCCAGATCGCGCGACTTCCGTCCGACCAGCGGTGGTTCCTCGGCCAGGAGGTCCGTGTAGGCCCGGACCACGGCGAGCGGCGTGCGCAGCTCGTGGGTCACGAGGGCGATCAGTTCGCTTCGGGCTTCGTCGATGGCCTTGAGCGCCTCGACCCGCGCCTCGGCCTCCGACTGTTGGCGGCCCTTCTCCACGATGCCCGCGAGCAGGTCCGCGACCGCACCGAGCTGATCGACGTCCGATCGGCTGAACTCCCGCGCGCGCTCCGTCTGGACGTTGAGCACGCCGACCGTCTGGTCGTGCCACGAGAGCGGGACCGACAGCATCGAGGCCACGAAGCGCCGCTGGTCGATGCCGCGGACCCAGAGGAAGCGCGGATCGGCCTTCACGTCCGCGATCACGAGGGGTTGCTGCGTGGCCGCGACGCGGCCCGTGACGCCCTCGCCGAACGGGACCCGGGCCCGGCCGATCTGGTACCGGTCGAGGCCGTTGGTGGCCGCGAGCGTCAGGTACGCTCCGTCCCGGTCCAGGAGGTAGAGGGAGGACACGTCCGCGTGCAAGGCGTCGCGCGTGCCATCGATGACCGTCTCGAGCAGTTCGTCCCAGGTCCGAGCGGTCGTGGCCAGGCGCAGGACCTGGTGCAGGAAGCGCAGCTGGTCGAGCTCGTATCGGCCTCGCGGCGTCGGGCGCGGCCGGGCCTCGACGGGCGCGGGAGCCCCAGCGGCACCGGACCGGGCGGTCGACATGGCCATCACCTTACAAGCGTAGGGAAGGTCGGGCGCTCGAAAGGTTGCGGCCGGGGCAAGGTTGCGAACCGGTACGGTCCGCAAGGTTCGCCCTCATGAGCCCCTCGCCACGCCGGGCGGCGTCCGCGGCCGTGCGGGCCGAGCCGGCCGGGATCGGCACATCCGGCGCCCCGGATACGCTCTCGGCCGAGGTTCGCCTGATGGGCGCCCTGCTCGGCCAGGTCGTCTCGGAACAGGCGGGCCCGGAGCTGTTCGAGCTCGTGGAGCGCGTCCGCCGACGCACGATCGCGCTGCGCCACGAGGACGACCCCGACGAACGACGCCGTCTCGACGAGGACCTGCGGGGCCTCGATCTCGGGTCGGCCGAGGCGGTCATCGGCGCCTTCGCGCTGTACTTCCAGCTCGTCAACCTCGTCGAGGCACGAGGCCGGGTCAGGGCGCTCCGACGCCGCGAGCGAGCCGCCCGGGACGGCGTCCTCGACGATTCGGTGGCGGAGGCCATCGCCGAGCTGCGCCGGTCCGGGCGGACCGACGCAGAGATCGACGACCTGCTCGGGCGCATGTCGGTGAGCCTGGTCCTCACGGCCCATCCGACCGAGGCGCGCCGGCGCACGGCGCTCGTCGCGCTCCGGCGCTGCGCGGCCCTGCTCGAGCGGCTCGACGATCCGCGCCTGACACCGTCGGAAGACCGCGACGTCCGCCGCCGGCTGCGCGAGGAGATCACGCTCCTGTGGCGCATGTCCGACCTGCGCACCGTCGCCCCGACGCCGCTGGATGAGGCACGCACGGCGATGGCGTTCTTCGACGCGACGCTGTTCACGGTCGTGCCCCGCCTGTACCGCGCGCTGGACAGCGCTCTCGATCCACCGGCATCGCGACGAGGCGGGGGCGCCGCGACCGACTCGGGGCGAACGGGCACCCGACGGCCCAGGGCCCGGCCGTACCTCCGGTGGGGGAGCTGGATCGGGGGCGATCGCGACGGCAACCCGGGCGTCACGGCCGACATCAGCGAGCGGACGCTGCGCATCCAGGCCGAGCACGTGCTCCACGGCTACGAAGCCGTCGCGACCCGCCTCATGCAGACGACCGCCGCGGCCATCTCGATCGATCACGTGTCGCGCCAACTCGCGTCGCGGCTCGCCCGTGATGCCGAGACGCTGCCCCAGGTGGACCGGCAGGTGCGCCGCCGGTTCCCCGACGAGCCGTACCGCCAGCGGTTCGGGTTCATCGCTGAGCGGCTGCGCCGGACGCGCGCCGCGCTGACCGGGGAACCCGCCGCGCTCACCGGCCGGTACGCCTCGCCCGATGAGTTCGATGCGGAGCTCGAGGAGCTGCAGGAGTCCCTGCTCGCCGACGGCCTCGAGCGGGTCGCCTGGGGCGAGGTCGCCGACCTGCGCTGGCAGGTGGGCACGTTCGGGTTCCACCTCGCGTCGCTCGAGATCCGCCAGCATGCCGTCGTCCATCGCGCGGCGCTCGCGGCGCTCCAGGCCGACGCGGCCGCCGACCCCTCGACCGAGGTGTCGCCTGGCGTCCCGCTGGGCGAGGTGACCGCCACGTTCCGCTCGATCGCCGCGATCCAGGCGCGGTACGGCATCGAGGCCTGTCGCCGCGTCGTCGTGAGCTTCACCTCGTCCGCGAGCGACGTGACCGATGTCCTCAGGCTGGCCGACATCGCGGCGGGCGGCGCCCCGCCGGTGCTCGACGTCGTGCCCCTGTTCGAGACGACCGAGGCCCTGGACGCGGCCGGTCCGATCCTCGAGGCCCTGCTCCGCGACCCGTCCTATCGCGCCCACCTGGCCGAACGCGGCGATCGCCAGGAGGCGATGCTCGGCTACTCCGATTCGAACAAGGAATTGGGGTTCCTGGCGGCGGCCTGGATGCTCCATCGGGCCCAGGAATCGCTCATCGCGGTCGCCCGCGGCGAAGGTATCGAGCTCACGCTCTTCCACGGCCGGGGCGGGGCGATCGGGCGCGGCGGCGGGCCGACGAACCGGGCGATCCTCGGACAGGCGCCGGGCTCGGTGGACGGCCGCCTCAAGCTCACCGAACAGGGCGAGGTCATCGCCGCCAACTATTCGGACCCGGTCATCGCGCGACGCCACCTGGAGCAGGTCACGGCGGCGGTCCTGCTGGCGTCCACGTCGGAGCACGACGCGCGGCTCGCGGCGGCCGTCGCGGTCGGGCGTCCGATCATGGACGAGCTGGCCGCGACGTCGCGGGAGGCCTATCGGGCGCTCATCCACGACGATCCCGGCTTCGCCTCGTTCTTCCGCGACGTGACCCCGATCGCGGAGCTGTCCGATCTGCGCCTCGGCTCCCGGCCGGCCGCCCGTGGACGGTCGGAAGGCGCGCCATCGATCGACAGCCTACGGGCGATCCCCTGGACGTTCGCCTGGTCGCAGGCCCGCATCAACCTGCCGGGTTGGTACGGTCTCGGCACGGCCCTCGAGCGGTATCGGGCTGTCCACGGCGAGGCGGGGCTCGATGCGGTCGCGCGGCTCGCCCGTGACTGGCCGTTCCTGCGCAGCCTCGTGGACAACGCGGAGATGAGTCTCGCCAAGGCGGACATGGGGGTCGCGCGCCTGTATGCCGCGCTGGCACACGGCGAGGGCGACGCGGGGCGGTGGGCGACGATCGAGACCGAGTTCCACCGCACGGCGGCGATGCTGCGCCGCATCACCGGCCGCGACCGGCTGCTCGACGATGCGCCGGTCCTCCAGCGCTCGATCGCGCTGCGGAACCCCTACGTCGATTCGCTCTCCGAGCTCCAGGTGCGCCTGCTGGCCCGGCTCCGCGAGCTGCCGCGTGACGACCCGGAGCGAGGCCGGGTGCTGCGTCTCGTCCAGCTCACCGTCAACGGCGTGGCGGCCGGCCTCCAGAACACCGGCTGAGGTAGTCGGCGTCGGATGGATCACACGGATCACGTCGCGCTCATCCGCGACGGCGTCACCGGACCCGGCCGCGTCTGGGCGGACATCGGCGCGGGGGAGGGCGCGTTCACGCTCGCGCTCGCGGAGTTGCTCGGCCCAGGCGGACGGATCGTGGCCGTCGATCGCGACCAGCGGGCGCTCGTGGCGAATAGCCAGGCGATGGCCGCTCGCTACCCGGGTGTCGACCTGGTCGTCCGACGGGCCGACTTCGAGGCACCGCTCGAGCTGCCGCGGCTCGACGGCCTGGTCGCGGCCAACAGCCTCCACTACGTCGCGCCCGATCGCCAGGTCGAGGTCGTGCGGCGGTTGGCCGCGCACCTCCGGCCGGGGGCTCCGTTCGTCGTCGTCGAGTACGACGTGGACCAGGGCAACCCGTGGGTCCCGCATCCGTTCAGCGCGGGGACATGGGAACGGATGGCCGCCGAGGCCGGTCTGGTCGAGACGACGCGGATCGGGCGAGTGCCGAGTCGATTCCTTGACGCGATCTACGCCGCACGCAGCCGACGTCCGACACTCGACGCCGGTCCGTCGTAGGCGGGAGCGTCAGGTCGCGGCGGGCAGCCTCGGACCGTCGATGCGGTCGCCCGAGCGTCCGACGATCGGTTCTGTGGCGCCCCGCGTGAACCAGCGGACCTCGCCCTCCCCGACGATGAGCCACGGCTCGTCGGCCGTCACGATGACCCCGGTCCGCTCCGCGAGCCCGAGCAGCCCGATGCCGGGCGGCAGAAGGTCGCCGTACTGCGCGACGATCCGCGACCACGCCGCCGGGTCCGCGTGCGGGGCGACGACGACCCCCGGCACGATCGCCAGGCCTGCCACGACGCCGTTCGACGTCCAGGTGAGCGGCGCCATCGCCATCGCGCCGGCGCTCGCGCCGGCCAGCACGGCGCCCTCGCGCCTCGCCGCCTCGATCGCCGCCAGGGCCGCCGTGCCGGGAAGTGTCCGCGGGATGAGCGCCGGCTCTCCACCCGGAAAGTGGATGACGTGGGCTGTCCGCAGCTGGTCGGCAAGGGTCTCGTCGGCCGCGGAGGTGGCGTCCACGACCATCACGGGCTCGACCCGGACCGGTCGACCGGCACGGCCGGCGACGCGCTCGAAGGCCGCGACCCCGTGGGCGGCCGAGCGGTCCGGACGGCCGAGCGACGCGGCGGTGGGCACGACGGCGACCCGGATCGGTTCGCCGTCGCCGACCAACGGGGCGGCGGCCGTGAGCAGGGCGTCGAGGAACGGTTCGTCGCCGGGCTCGAATTCGCCGCCGCCGTGGAGCGCGACCGGTCCGGGCACGCTCATCGCGAGCTCAACCGCCGGCCACACCGTCGTCGGGCGGCGTGACGTCCTTCATCGGCGGGCGATCGGGTCCGACGCGCCCGCCCGTTCCGGGCCCACCGCCGCGGCCGCGTCGCAGGAAGCGGGCAACGGCATCCGGCGCAGCCACGAACGGCGCGATATAGCCGACGAGCAGGATCGGGATGAGGAACCGGGTCGCGCCCGGGCGGACCGCCAGCAACAGCGCCAGGAGCCACATGCCGAAGGCGTAGAGCCCGATCGTCCGCGAGGCGAGCCCCGCCACCTGGAGCCGTCGCGCGGGGATCAGCACCAGCAGGGCCAGGAGGAGCCCGACGGCCAGGATCGCGGGAGGAGGCAGCACCCCGCGATGATAGGGGCCCGACCGCCGGATGGCGTCCCGCTCAGCGGCTCATGCTGCGATAGCGGCGCACCCCGAGCGGTGCGAAGATCGCGACGATGACCACGACCCAGATGAGCGTCACCAGGATCGGCTCGGTCGAGGCGAGCGCCGTGCCCGGGAACGGATTCGGATTGCCCCACATCTCGCGCAGCGACGCGGTGAGCGTGCTGACCGGGTTCCATTCGGCGAACGGCTGGAGCCAGTCCGGGAGCGTCTGGAGCGGCACGAAGACGTTCGAGACGAAGGTGATCGGGAAGATCACGGTGAACGCGACCTGTTGCGCCACCTCGACGGTCGGCACTGACAGGCCGAGCCAGACGCCGATCCAGGACATCGCGAAGGTGAACAGGAGCAGCAGGCCCACCCCGGCGAACAGCGAGCTGATGCCGTTGTGGATGGTCCAGCCGACCGCGAGGCCCGACAGCATCAGGACGACGAGGATGCCGGCGTTGTAGACGACGTCCGACACGGTCCGCCCGGTGAGGACGGCCGATCGGGCCATCGGCAACGACCGGAAGCGGTCGATGATGCCCTTGTTGATGTCCTCGCACATGCCGATGGCCGTCGTCGCCGCGGCGAATGCGATGGTCTGGGCGAAGATGCCGGGCATCAGGTACTCGCGATAGGCGTTGGGGTCGGTGTAGCCCGGGAGAGGGATCGCGCCGCCGAACACGAACGCGAACAGCAGCACGAACATGATCGACTGGAGGATCGCGAAGATCGCGAGCTCCGGGATGCGCGGGATCCGCTTGAGGTTGCGCCACGTGACGATGAGCCCGTCGCGCAGCGCGGTGCCTCCGCGGCCGCGCGGGGCTGGCGCTTCGCGTTCCCTGGTGACGGCGGTCATGCGGCAGTCTCCGTGTCGGTCGACAGACGCGTGGCCGGTCAGGCTGAGGAAGACGTCGTCGAGGGTCGGTCGGCGCAGGCCGATGTCGTCGATGGCGATGCCGGCCTCGTCGAGGTCGCGCACCACCTGGACCAGCACGCCGGCGCCGCCGTTCGACGGCACCGTCAGGCGACGCGTGTGCTCGTCGACGGTGACCTCACCGTGGGCGTCGGCTGACAGCAGCTCGATCGCCCGCGGGACGGAGGCACGGTCGTGCACCACGACCTCGATCCGCTCGCCGCCCACCTGGGACTTGAGCTCGTCGGCGGTGCCACTGGCGATGATCTTGCCGTGGTCGACGACCGCGATCGTATGGGCGAGTTCGTCGGCCTCCTCGAGGTACTGGGTCGTGAGCAGGAGCGTCGTCCCTTCGCGGACCAGGTCGCGGATCACGTCCCACATCCCGAGCCGGCTTCGCGGGTCGAGTCCGGTCGTGGGCTCGTCGAGGAACAGCAGGCGCGGTCGCCCGATCAGCGCGCTGCCGAGGTCGAGCCGGCGACGCATGCCGCCCGAGTACGTCTTGACCACCCGGTCGGCGGCGTCGGTCAGCTCGAACTGCTCGAGGAGCTCGTCGCCCCGCTTGCGCGCCTCGGCGCTCGAGAGCTGGTAGAGGCGCCCGAACATCCACAGGTTCTCGCGACCGGTCAGGTTCTCGTCGACGGCCGCGAACTGGCCGGACAGGCCGATGACCGAGCGGAGCTGCTCGGCCTGCTTGACGACGTCGAAACCGGCCACGGTCGCGTGCCCCGCGTCGGGCCGCAGCAGGGTCGCCAGGATCCGCACGGTCGTGGTCTTGCCGGCACCGTTCGGCCCGAGGAGACCGAGGACCGTGCCCTCCTCGACGCTGAGGTCGAGGCCGTCGAGCGCACGAACCTCGTTCTTGCGGCTGCGATAGATCTTGACCAGGCCTTCGGCGGTGATGACGGGCATGGGCAGGCCTTCCTCGACGAATGGGGGCGACCCGATCGGGTGCTCGGGCAGGGTCGCCAAGTATACGACCGTGGCCGGAGCCGACCATCGGGCCGCCCGGGCGACCGGGGCGTCCTGCGCCTCGCATCCGGCGGGTGTCCGGCCTTGGCCACGCGATAGGCTCGATGCCACGACACCGCTTCGGACGCCATGACCCCCACCTCTCGCCCACATCGCCTCACGTCCTGGCTCGACGAGTGGGGCGGCATCATGCCGCTCCTCTTCGCCGAATTCGTCGTGTGGCTCGGGTTCGGGGGCCTGCTGCCAGTGCTGCCGCTCTACTTCACCGAGCAGGGCGTCGACCTCTCGACGCTGGGCCTCGTCATCGCCGCCTGGCCGGCGGCGCGCCTCGTCTCCGAGCCGATCTTCGGCTGGCTGGCCGACCGCACCGCTCGCGTCCCGCTGATGGTGATCGGACTGCTCGCGACCGGGATCTTCGGCGCGCTTCCGCTGTTCCTCACCGGGCCGCTGGCGTTCCTGGTGCTTCGCGCCCTGGCCGGGCTGAGCGCCGCGCTGTACGACCCGGCGGCACGCGGCTACCTCACGGACGCGACCCCCGAGGGCAAGCGCGGCGAGGCGTTCGGGCTGTACGGGGCGGCCCAGATGGGCGGCTTGCTGCTCGGGCCCGCGATCGCGGCTATCGGCGCGGCGAACTTCGGCGGCATCGCGTTCGTGTTCGTCTTCAGCGCCGTCGCCGCGGTCCTCTCCGCCCTGGCCATCGCGCTGCGCGTCCGGGAGACGCCGATGCGGACGCACCCCGCGCCGCCGCCCAATTCGACCGAGTTCCCGCCCGACCCGCCGTCGCTCGCTCGGCGGGCCGCCACCGACATCGATGCCGATCGCACGCGAACCGCCGGCCCGACGACGCCGTCGCGCCTCTGGAATCGCGGACTCATCGCGGCGATCGTCATCAATGCCGGGGGCTACTTCGCGGGCGGCACGTACGAGGTCATCTGGAGCCTGTTCCTCGAGAGTCTCGGGGCCGACCTCGCGCTCATCGGGCTGACCTTCGCGATGTTCGGCCTGCCGGTCCTCGTCCTCTCACCGATCGCGGGGAAGATCGTCGACCGGCGCGGATCCTTCGCGTTCATCATCGCGGGCTCGCTGCTGCCGGTCGCCATGGGACTGGCGTACACGCGGATCACCGACCCGGTGACGGCGGTCCCGCTCATCCTCATCGAAGCGACCGGGTTCGCCTTCCTCAATCCCGCGCTCTACGCGGTGGTGGCCGCCAGTTCACCGCCGGGCCGGTCGTCGACGGCCCAGGGCCTGTTCGGCGCGGCCGGCACGCTCGGCTTCATCGTCGCCTCGCTGGGCGCCGGCGTGCTCGCGGCCCGCGACATCACGCTGCCGTTCTACGTGTTCGCGGTCGTGCTCACGACGTCGCTCGTCGTCGGCCTGATCATCGGTGGCGACCGCCTGCGGGCCCATCCGGCCCGGGACGCCCGCAGCCCCGAGCCCGGCCTGATCGGACGTCAGTCCTCCGGGTCGTGCGTCGCCGTCATGGGCGCGACCGGCGGCGTGCGCCGGGGTCGCAGGCGGGCGAGCGATCGCTTGATCTCGTAGACCCAGCGCACCGGCACCCGCGTCTTGCGCCAGCGGACCGAGGCGAGGGCCGCGTCGAAGGAGACGGCCGCCTCCTCGAGCGATCGGTGCCCGCGGAACATGTCCCGCGCAGACGACGCTCGCTTCGAACGCAACGGGTCGCTTGCCTGCAGGGCCTCGAGGCGCTCGATGAGGCCTTCCTCCCCGGGATGCCAGCGATAGGCCCACGGGTATTCCTTGGCCAGACGCGCGTCGTCCTTGCCGATCGACGCCAGGTTCGATGACACGGGCAGGATCGCGGGCTTCTCCGTGAAGAGGAACTCGGCCGTCACCCCCGAGATGTCGCTGATGATCACGTCCGCCTCGGCGAAGTCCCTGGTCTTGGCCCCGCCCTTGCGGGCGCCAGCGGCGAAGACCGCGTCACGCATCTCGATGAGCTCCGGCCGGCGACGGCCGGTCACCGGGTGCGGTCGCATGATCACCGAGATGCCGCGCTCCTTGAGCCGGGGCATGGCCTCGATCAGCGCCGGGCCGACCTCGGGCAACGAGGTGTAGTCGGCCTTCACCGAGCCGCCCTCCCAGGTCGGCGCATAGAGGATCGTGCGGATCGGCCGCGGTCGCTCCCAGGGATCCTTGACCAGCCCTTCGACGATCGGCGTCCCGATGGCACAGGCACCCTGCGCGACCCAGCGTCGGATCGCACGTGGGTAGCGCTTGGTGACGCCGTATCGAGCCACGAACATCGAGTCGTAGAGCGAGGCCGTCCGGAAGGCGTTGTAGATCTTGTCGCTCTCGCCGTGGCCGAGCCAGATGTGGAGCTTCCCGCCGAACCGGTTGACGAGCCGGAAGTTCTCCTCGCGGGTCCCGATGTAGAGGAACCCGTTGAGCCCGCTCACCTTGCGCAGCGTCGCGCGGGCCTCCTCGTACGGCTCGATGATGATGCAGTTCGGGAGCGCCGCGACCCGTTCCCGGACCGGTTCCGAGAACCCGTCGACGCCGGACATGATCGCGAAGCGATACCGGCTCCGGCGGATGTACGGGATCCAGATGTCCAGCTGGAACCCGGCGACCGCAGCACCCCAGAACAGGCACCAGTTCGGATCGAAGTCAAGCAGTCGCTGGGTGCCCGTCGGCGATGTCATGGCCCTCCACCCGTTCGGCCGGCGTCCGCTCGGATGGACATCCCGTGGCGCGAACTGTGCGGCGGGATGATATCAGCCGGGTGGTGTCAGCCTCGGCAGGATCGACCGCGCCAGCTCGAGGTCGGCTTCGAAATCGATCTCCGTCCAGGCCCGGCCGGCGGTCGGGACCGGATGGACGGTCAGCCCCGCGTCGATGGCGTGATTGAGGGCGGCCTCGAAGTACGCCGTGAGTGTCCCGGCCTCGAGGACGGCATCGAGGCCCTCGCGGACGGGGCCGAGCGCGTCGTCCCGGAACACCCCGATCCCGATGAACTCGCCCGCGGTCTCCGCGTCCGACAGTTCCTTGGAGAGGTGCAGGATCCGGCCGTCCTCGATCCGCGCCTTCATCTGCTCGGGTTCGCACGCCCGCAGGTCCACCGGCAGGGCGGCCGGCCCGGGCGCCGCGAGGAGGTCGTCGAGGATCGACGGCTCGAAGACCGTGTCGGCATGGAGGTAGACGAACGGGCCGGTCAGCCGGTCGCGGGCCATCCACGCCGAGCCGATGACGTTCGTGACCGACCAGAACGGGTTCCAGACCGGCTCGACCACGAGGCGGCCGGCGGCCCGTCGTCGGGCCACGTCCTCGACCGCGGCGCGGCGGTAGCCCGTGACGATGATCGCACGCTCGATGCCGCGCGAGGCGAGGACGTCGAGCTGCCACTCGAGCGGGGTGATGCCGCCGAGGTCGACCAGCGACTTCGGCCGGTCGTCCGTGTGGGCGCCGAGCCGGGAACCGCGACCGGCGGCCATGATCAACGCGTCCATCGTCCTCCTTGCCGATCCGCTACAAACTGGCGAGGTAGAGGGCGCGGAGGTCACCGGGCTCGGTCGGGCCCGGGTCGTTGGCGAGGGTGCCCTCGACCGCCTCCACGAGCCCGTCGACGTCCTCGGCCGCGACGCCGAGGTCGCGCAGCCCGACACGCATGCCCGTCGCCTCGAGATGGGCCAGGATCCGGGCCTCGAGCGCCGCGGCCCCGACATCCGACGGCGTGTCCCCGGCGACCAGGCCGGCCGCGCGGGCCAGGCGGGCGAGCGCGTCGGGCGCGACGATCCGGGTGCGCTCGAGCCAGGCCGGCATCAGGGCCGCCACGCCCATCGCGTGCGTGCTCCGCGTCCTGGCACCCACCGGGTACTGGAGGCGATGCGGCAGGCACGTCGTGGAGTTCGCGAGGTTGACCCCCATCAGCGTCGCGGCGTAGGCGGCCTCGGTCAGGGCGCCGACGGCGTCGGGCGAGCGGTACGCGCTCGGCACGGACTCGAGCAGTCGGGGCAGGGCCGTCCCCGCGAGGTGGATGACGAGGTCGCTCGCCGCGCGCGAGGCCGAGGTCTCGACGGCGTGCGCGATCGCATCGAACCCGGAGCCCGCGATCACCGTCGGCGGGGCGCCGACCATCAGCTCCGGATCGACGAGCGCGTCACGGGCCGCGACGCCCGGGCCGCGGACGCCGCGTTTCCGGCCGCTCGCGCGATGGAACACGATCGCCGCGTGGCTCACCTCGGCACCGCTGCCCGCGGTGGTCGGCAACGCGATGACCGGCAGGCCGCCCGTCTCGACACGCTCGCCGCCGAGCAGCGCTTCGAGCCGCTCGGGCGTGGGCTGCAGGGCGGCCGCCTTGGCCAGGTCGATGACGCTGCCGCCACCGACCGCGACCACCGAGTGCGCGCCGGCGTCCGCGATCCGGCTGACGAGTTCGAGGACGGCCGCGTCGTCGGGCTCGCCGCCGAACGGCACGCGAGCGACGACCTCGACGCCGGCTTCGGCCAGGGCGACCAGGACGTCGGCCGCGGCCGCGTTGCTCTCGAACGAGCGGAATGTCACCAGGACCGTCCGCGGTCCGGCGCTCGCGGCGACGGCTCCCGCGGACCGCCGGACGCCGCGTCCGAAGCGGATGCGTGTCGGCAGCGTGAAGCTGAATGCGATGGGCGTCCCCGTCACGGGCTCGATCACAGGTTCTCGCTCCGGGCCAGGCCCGTGCGCAGCACCTCGGCGTGTTGCGCGATGAGCGCCTCCCGCGAGACGAAGAGCTCGCGCAGCTGGTCGTACAGCCCGCGGTAGATGGCGAAGAAGTCGCGATACATCTGCGTCCGCGCGGGCTCCGGCTCGAAGACGCGCGCGGCGCGAACGCAGGCGGCGGTCGCCTCCTCCATCGACGACCAGTCGCCGACGTTGACGCCGGCCATGAGTGCGGCTCCGAGCGCCGACGTCTCGAGCTCCTCGGTCAAGGCGACCGGGACGCCGAGCATGTCCGACTTGATCTGGTTGATCGGGTCGAGCCTGGCGAGGCCGCCGGACGCCGATACCCGATGGACCTCGACGCCCATGCCGCCGAGCCGGTCGGCGATGTCGAGCACGCTGTACCCGACGCCCTCGAAGACGGCCCGGATCATGTCGGCCCGGCTGTGGTTGCGCCCGAGACCGAAGAAGACCGCGCGCGCGTTCGAATCCCAGACCGGGGCGCGCTCGCCGAGCAGATACGGGAGGAATGTCAGGCCCGCGGCCCCGGGTGGCGCGTCGATCGCCTCCGCGACCATCGTCTCGTACGGGGCGGGGTCGTCCGGGTAGAGGACCTGCTTCGCCCATTCGATGACGCCGCCGCCGAGGTTGTTGGACCCGCCCGCGAGGAAGCGGCCCGGCGCGATGTGGGCGGTCGTGAACAGGCGCCCGGCCGGGTCGCGGTCGCTCCGGTCGGTGACGGCGCGAAAGCTCGTGACCGTGCCCGAGACGTCGCACGCCTCGCCGACCGCGGCCACCCCGGAGCCGTAGACGGCGCAGATCGCGTCGTAGGTCGAGAGCACGACCCGGATGTCCGGATGCAGGCCGAACCGCTCGCGAAGCTCCGGCCGGAGTGCCAGCACGGCCGAGCCGCCATGGACGACCGGCGGCAGCGTCGCGACGTCGACGTCGAGTGCCGAAAGCAAACCGGCCGGATAGCCGGTCCCGTCGGTCTCGCCATACAGGTATTTCGTGGCGTTCGTCGGGTCCGTGGCCATCTCGCCGGTCAGGCGGTGGACCAGGAAGTCGTTCGACGTCGCGAACCAGCACGTCCGCGCGTGGTGCGCCGGTTCGCGCTCGCGCAGCCAGACGATCTTGGGGAGCATCAGGTCCGGCGTCACGCGACCGCCCGGCAACCCGAGGGCCGCGAACGCCGGGTCAGCCTGGATCCGTGCCGCCTGGTCGCTGGCCCGAACGTCGCTGATCATGATCGCGTTCCGGACCGGCCGGCCGTCCCGGTCGAGCGCGACGAGACAGCCCGCCGACGTCGTGGTGGTGATCCGGCCGACCCCCTTGGCCAGCTCGCGATCGGCGAGCACCTCGTCGAGCGTCTCGAGCGCGGCTCGCCACCAGTCCTCGGGATCCTGTTCGACCCGACCCTCACCCATCCGGCTCTCGATGGGCCGATACGCGATCGCCAGCCGGTGGCCGGTCTGGTCGAACACGGCCGCGCGCATGCTCTTGAGGCCGAGGTTCACGACACAGGTGTGCATCGTCACTCGGGCTCGGCGTCGTGGGCGGTCCAGGCCGGTGTCTGACCGGGCGATCCGGTCGAGGCGCGGCCGGCGATGCCCGTCAGCTCGAAGTAGGTCGCCGCCATCGCCTGGACGGATTCGCGGCCGGCGCCGAGGAACCGGCGGAGATCGAGCTGGTCGGGGTCCGCGTCCCACGTCGAGCGGATGCCGGCGGCCAGCGCCCGGGTCACGCGCGACGAGATGTTGACCTTGCCGATGCCCGCCGCGATCGCGGCGCGGAGCTGCGCCTGGTCGATGCCCGAGCCGCCGTGCAGGGCGATCGGGCGACCCGTGGCCGCGGCGATGGCACGGATCCCCTCGAGGTCGAGCTCCGTGCTGTCGTCGGGCATGCGATGGAGGTTGCCGAGGTTGGGCGCGAGGACGTCGATGTCGGTGGCGGCCACGAATCGGGCGGCCTCGTCAGGCGTGGTCCGGCCGGCCAGCGCGGCCTCGGGCGTGGTGTCCTCCCGGCCGCCGATGACGCCGAGCTCGGCCTCGAACGCGATGCCGGGGTCGCGGGCACGGGCGATCGCGACCAGCCGGCAGGTTTCGGCGACGTTGTCATCGAAGGCCAGCCGCGAGCCATCGAACATCACCGAATCGAAGCCGTCGGCGACGGCCCGGGCGACCGCGTCCGGTTCGCGGCAGTGGTCGAGGTGGACGACGACCGGCACGGCGGCGGCCCCGGCGAGGTCCATCACGAGGCGGGTCAGCGGCTCGTAGCCCGCGTACGCGATCGCCCCGGGGCTGACCTGCAGGATCACCGGGGCGGCGGCCGATTCGGCGGCCGCCAGCACGCCCTGGATCGTCTCGAGGTTGCTGACATTGAAGGCCGGGACCGCGAAGCCGCCGGCATGCGCGTCGAGGAGGAGGGCTCGACCAGGGAGTCGCGTCATCCGCCGGTCGGTCCAGGAAGTCGCATCCCGCGGATGGTAGCGCAGGCGGGTCGGGCCCCTCGTGGACACGCGGGGCGGAGGCCGCCGACGGCCGCCGGACGTTTGACCGAACCGGCCTCGGCGACTACCATCCGCGGGCGGGGTGGAGCAGCGGCAGCTCGTCGGGCTCATAACCCGAAGGTCAAGGGTTCGAATCCCTTCCCCGCAACCAATCAGCCTTTTCCTTGAACCCCGGGCCCGACCACCCGGGGTTCTTCCTTGTCCGCGATACGGGTCGGCGTGCCGTCAGGGTATGGCGACCTCGTCTCGCGAATTGTTCCCGTCGCGATCACTCCCACCGGAATGTACGGATCGCGATGGCGATCGCCCCGACCGCCCACAAAGCGAGGAGCACGAGCGACCGGCCGACGTCACCGGCGCCACTGCCAAGGGCCGCCCGGAACACCTCGGCGAGGGCACTCGACGGCAGGAGGCCGCTGAGCTGCGCGAGCGCATCGGGGAGCCGGTCGGCCGGGACGATGAGCCCGCCGAGCAGCAGGAAACCGAGGAAGAGCGCGTTGGCGAGGGTGAGCGTCGCCTCGGCCCGCAACGACCCCGCCATCGCGAGGCCGAGTCCCGCGAACGCGGTTGTGCCGAGCAACAGCCCGCCGACGAAGAGCGGCAGCGAGGCCCCGGCGCCAGGTCCCCACCCGAAGGCGAGCCATGCGATCCCCACGAGCGCGATGACCTGCGCGACCACGATGACCAGCACCGTCAGCAGCTTCGCTGCGACCAGACCGGTCCGTCCCAGCGGCGATCCGCCCAGCCGCTTGAGCACGCCGTACGAGCGCTCGTACGCCGTGGCGATCCCGAGGTTCACGAGCCCGGTCGCGATGATGGCCAGCGCCAGCACGCCCGGCAGGAGCGCCTCGATCCGCGAGCCGCCGCCGGCCGGCGCCGGCAGGACGTCGACGGCCCCGAAGAACACGCAGGACCGCGACCGGGATGCCGACCATCGCGAGGAGGTTCTCGCCTCGCCGCGCGGTCAGGCGCATCTCCATCGCCGTCTGGCTGAGGGTCGCCGCGACCGGCGAGGCGGCGGCGCTCACGACTCGCCGACCAATGCGAGATACGCGTCCTCGAGCGACCCGCCGACGGTCGTGCAGCTCGACGATCCGGCGGTCGGCGGTCGCGCACCACTCCGTCAAGGCCGAGATCGTCGTCGGGTCCGCCGAGATGCCGTCGATCCGATAGCGTCCGGCTTCGAGCGCCACCACCGAGCCGCCGACGGCGCCACCGAGCCCCGCGATCTCGGTCGGGTCGAGCGGTCGATCGAGGCTGAAACGGACCGAGGGCGTCACGGCGGCCATCAACTCGGACGGGCTGCCGTTGGCGACCACCCGGCCACCGACCAGGACCGCGATCCGGTCCGCCGAGCGCTCGACGTCCGCCAGGTCGTGACTGGTCAGCAGGATCGCGGCGCCCTCGTCCCGCAGGCCCGCGATGATTCGACGCGTCGCCGCCCGGGCTTCCGGGTCCATGCCCGCGGTCGGCTCGTCGAGGATGACGACCTCCGGTCTCCCCACGAGCGCCATCGCCAGGCCGAGGCGTTGCCGCTCGCCGCCGGACAGCTGCCGGTAGGCGGTGCCCGCGACCGTCTCGAGGCCGACCATCCGCAGCAGCTCGTCCGGGTCGCGCGGGTCGGCGTGGAATCCCGCGTACTGGACGAGGGTCTCGCGCGGCCGAGCTCGCCGATCCACGCCGCCCTCCTGGAGCATCAGCCCGACCCGCGCCCGGAGCGCCCGACCGCCGCTCGCCGGGTCCGACCCCAGAACCCGGACCTGCCCGCCGTCGCGGGCCCGGTAGCCCTCCACGATCTCGACCGCGGTGGTCTTGCCGGCGCCATTCGGCCCGAGCACCGCGACCACCTCGCCACGGCGGACCTCGAGTGACACGCCGTCGAGGACGGTTCGCGAACCGTAGCGCTTGACGACCCCATCGAGCACGACCGCCGCTTCGTCGGCCGCCTCGGTCACGGGGCGATCTTGGCGTACTGGCGCTCGAAGTCGGCGTCGCTGGCCTGGCCGATCTGGATCGAGCGGAGGACGCCCTGGCCATCGACGAAATAGGTCTGTGGCCGGGCCGCCACGCGGTAGGCCGTCTTGAGCGCCTTGTCCGGGTCGACGATGGTCGGCCACGTCGCCCCGTAGTCGGCGATGAAGTCGCGGGCGGGCTGCTCAGGGTCGTCCGTCAGCACGCCGACGATGGCCAGGCCGTCGGCCTCGTGCTCCGCGAGCTTCGCGAGGAACTGCGGGAACTCGTCGCGACACGGCACGCAGGACGGGCCCCAGAAGTTGACGATGACCGGCCGTCCACGAAGGGCGGCGAGGTCGAAGGCCGCGCCATCGAGTGTCGTCCCGACGATCGCGGGCGCGGGCTCGCCGATCACGGCCTTCGGCCCGCCCCGGCTGGCCCCGACGAGCAGCACGATCGCGACCGTGACCACCGTCGCGATGACGAGCGCGAGCAGGATCGGTCGCCGCGGCATGGGTCGCCAGCCTACTGGAGCGTGATCGTGCCCGTCATGTTCGAATGGATCGTGCACACGAATTCGTACGAACCGGCCGGCAACGCCGGGACGTCATAGACCGTCGTCGCGACGCCGTTGATCGGCTCACCGCGCCACGCGTACCCGCCGCTGCCGTCCTTGAACGCGACGTCGTGCGGCACGCCTGGGTCGCTGTTGTCGAAGGCGAGCTTGAACGGCGTGTCGGCCGGGCCCTCGACGGTCTGCTCGATGAACTCGATGGCCTGGGCCGTGAGCTTGACGTCGCCGGTCACGGGCTCGCTCGGCGGTGGACCCCCGGACGGCGGCGGGCCGGATGGCGCCGCGGACCCGGACGGGGCAGGGGAGCCGGAGGCACCGGGCGCTCCGCCGCTCGCCGAACCCGGTGGCAGCAGGCCGGTCTGGAGCAGGACCCCGGTCACGAAGATGACCGCGAGGACGCTCAGCATGAGCGACGGCGTCCGCGGGGCGGGGAGCGGGTCGAGGTGTCCCGACGTGTCGGCCGCGACCGCGTTGCGGTACTCCTTCAGCGCATCGAACAGCCAGCCGACGAGCGTCAGGATGAGGGCCACCACCCCGCCCAGCAGGAGCCCGCCGCCGAAGACCAGGCCGGCCATGAGCATCGTCACGCCGATGGCGCCGAGGATCGGTCGGAACGATGGCCCGGGCATGTGCACGCCGGGCGGTGGCCCGGTGTGCACCTCGGCCGGGAGCGCGGGCATGGTCGTGCCCACGTCGTGCTCGTAGATCCGGATGCCCTCGGCGAGCCAGTACAGGAGGGTCAGCACGAGCGCCAGGACACCGAGCCACAGCATCATGCCGCCGAACACGAGTCCCCAGAGGACCAGCGCGGTCCCGATCGCCGCGAAGACCGGCGACCAGGACGGCCCGGGCATGTGGATGCCGGCGGGCGTCCGACGCAGAACCCTGGTCTTGCCACGACGCGCGGGCGGCTGGCCCCGGAACCGCCTGATGACCCAGATCAGCCAGACGACGACCAGGACCATGATCACGACCGGCAGGAGCGAGATGATGGCGCCCCAGTCCGGCGTCACCAGCACGGCGGTGACCTCGAGGAACCAGTTCCAGATGTCTTCGAGCATCGGGTGGTCGGCTCAGGCAGGCGTCGCGGCGGTCGAGCGCGTCACTCGTGCGATCCGGCGATGAGCACGTACGCCATGAGGCCCATCGCCACGCCCAGCGCGAGCAGCATCGTGACCCCCGCGTAGTCCACGTGCCAGCCACCGATCGTCGGGATCGCCCAGTAGAGGATGGCGATGACCACGAAGATCAACCCGACGAAGATCGAGTTCCGTGGATGGCGCAGTGGATGCACGGACGTGAGCCCTCCTAGACGGCGTGTGGGGCGTTGCCGGGCAGCAGGTAGAGGAGCGAGAAGAGGAGGATCCAGACGACGTCGACGAAGTGCCAGTAGAGCGACGCCGCCTCGACGGCGTCGTGGTGCTTCGGCGAGAACTGGCCCGCGAGGCCGCGGTAGAGCACGACGCTGAGCATGATGACGCCGCCGAAGACGTGCGCGCCGTGGAAGCCGGTCAGCGTGTAGTACGTGGTCCCGAACGTGCCGGACGAGAGGGTCAGGCCCTCCGAGCCGAGCACGGAGTAGTCGGTGAGCTGCATCACGAGGAACACGATGCCGATGACGACCGTGACCGCGAAGTTGCGGATGAACGCGACGTGGTCGCCCCGCCGGATCGCCCACACGCCGAACTGGCACGTGAACGAGCTCAGGATCGAGCAGGATCGTCGCCGGTCCCACCAGCGGCATGATCTGGAGGGTGTGCGCGAACTCCTCGGGCGGCCACTGCGGGGCGTTCGCCCGGACGTTGAAGTAGGCGGCGAACAGGCCCGAGAAGAACATCACCTCGGAGGTGATGAACAGGAGCATCCCCAGGACGGGGTTGCTGATGCCCCCCGAGGCGTCGTGGGCCAGGCCCGCCATCGGGCTGTGCTCTTCGGTCGTGGTCAGCGCGTGCGCTGTCGGCGGTCATGTCGTTCGCCCGCTCAGTGCCCGGCCGCCTGGCCGTGGCGGACATCGAAGACCGGCCGCTCCGAGCGGATCTCCGGCAGTCGATCGAAGTTGTAGGCCGGTGGCGGCGAGCTCGTCGCCCATTCGAGCGTGTTCCCCTCCCACGGGTCGTCGCCGGCGGGCCGGCCGGCCCGCAGCGAGATGAAGATGTTCCACAGGAACGGCAGCATCGAGGCGGCGATCGTGAAGCCGCCGATGGTCGCGGCCAGGTTCAGGTCGTTCCAGCCGGCGGTCGAGGCGTAGTCGGCGATGCGCCGCGGCATGCCGGCGAGCCCCAGCTCGTGCATCGGGAAGAAGGTCAGGTTGAAGCCGATGAACATCAGGACGAACTGGATCTTGCCGAGCGTCTCGTTGAGCATCCGGCCGGTCATCTTCGGGAACCAGTAGTAGAAGCCGGCCATCAAGCCGAAGACCGATCCGCCGAAGAGCACGTAGTGCAGGTGGGCGACGACCCAGTACGTGTCGTGGAGGGCGAAGTCGACCGGCACCGCCGCGCTGAACGCCCCGTTGATGCCGCCGATGAGGAACATGCTCAGGAAGCCGAGCGCGAACAGGAGCGGCGTGCTGAGCATCAGCTGGCCGCGCCACATCGTGAACACCCAGTTGAACATCTTCACCCCGGTCGGGCACCGCGATGAGGAACGTCATCAGGCTGAAGAACGGCAGGTACACCGCGCCCGGTCGTGAACATGTGGTGCGCCCAGACGGAGAAGCCGAGCGCGCCGATGGCCGCCGTCGCGAAGATGAACGCCTTGTAGCCGAAGAGCGGTTTGCGGCTGAAGACGGGCAGGATCTCGCTGATCATGCCCATCGCGGGCAGGATCATCACGTAGACCGCCGGATGCGAGTAGAACCAGAAGACGTTCTGGTAGAGGATCGCGTCGCCGCCGACCCGCGGGTCGAAGAACGCGCCGCCGTAGTTGCGGTCGATGAACAGCATGATGAGCGCGCTCGTGATGACCGGCGTCGCCATCAGCACCAGGACCGATGTCACGAGCATGGTCCAGACCATGATCGGCATCCGGAACAGGGTCATGCCGGGCGCGCGCATCTTGAAGATCGTGACCAGGAAGTTGATCGCGCCCAGGATCGAGCTGGTCCCGATGAGCACGAGCGCGACGATCCACAGGTCCTGGCCGGAGCCGACCGCCGAGAGCGGGTCGGTCCTGGGCCAGCGGGCTGTAGCTCGTCCACCCGGCGGCCGCGGTCCCGCCGGTGACGAAGCCCGCGAAGAGCAGGATCCCGGCCAGCGGCAGCATCCAGAACGACAGCGCGTTGATGCGCGGGAAGGCCATGTCCGGCGCGCCGATCTGGAGCGGCACGATGTAGTTCCCGAAGCCCGCCAGGATCGGGATGATGAACAGGAAGATCATCGCCGTGCCGTGCATCGAGAACAGCTCGTTGTAGCTCTGGTCGGTCACGAGCTGCAGGCCCGGCTGGGCCAGCTCGGACCGGACGCCGAGGGCCAGCAGGCCGGCGAGGAAGAAGAACAGGAACGAGTTGACGATGTACAGGATCCCGATCTTCTTGTGGTCGGTCGTCGTGATCCAGTCGTACAGCCCGCTCCGATAGGTGGAGGCGGCCGGCGTCAACGTGGTCGTTGCCATCGGAGCTCCTTACTGGACCGTCAGGGTGCCGGTCATGTTGGTGTGGACGGCGCACACGAAGGGGTACGTGCCGGCCGCGAGCGGGCCGACCGGGTACGAGCGCTTGGCCGGACCGGTGAAGATCTCGCCGTCGTAGACGGTCTCGCCGCCGATCGTGTCCTTGAACAGCTTGACGTTGTGAGGCACGACGTCCTGGTTGTCGAATTCGATCGTGATCGGGCTGTTCGCCGGCGCGGTCAGCGTCGGCGTCTCGAAGGCGATGGCGTTCTTCGCGACGACCGAGAGGGTCGTCCCGGCGACGGGTTCGCCGCTCGGGGCGCCTGACTCGGCCGGCGCCGACGGGGGCGCCGAGGCCGGGGGCGGGGGCGGGGCTCCGGCGATCTTGCCGGCGAGCCACGCATCGAAGTCGGGGCCGCTCAGCGCGTGCACGTCGAACAGCATCATCCGGTGGCCCGAACCGCACAGCTCGGCGCACTGGCCGCGGAAGGTCTGACCGGCCTGGACGTCATCGACCTTGAAGTCGAACTGGTTCACCCGGCCAGGGACCACGTCGCGCTTGAACAGGAACTGCGGCACGTAGAAGGCATGGATGACGTCTGGGCTGGTCAGGTACAGCTGGACGGTCCGCCCGGTCGGGACGGTGAGGCCGCCGTCTGCGCCGGTCGGCACGAATTGCTGGTAGAGCGGGGCCGGGCCGGCAACGCCTGGCTGAGGGTCGTAGTCGGCGGGCATGTAGTCGAACTGCCACTGGAACTGGCCAGCGACCGCGCGGATCTTGATGTCCGGATCCGCGACCGGGGTGTCCACCTCGTTGAGCGTCTGCCACGAGATCACGAACATGAACGCGACGATGATGGTCGGGACCACGGTCCAGACGATCTCCGCGATCGCGTTGCCGTGGGTCTGCGGCGGAAGCTCGACGTCCTGGGGCCGGCGCCGATAGCGGATGACCGTCCAGACGATCAGCCCCTCGACCAGGAAGAAGATCGCGGCCGCGATGAGGAAGACGATGTCGTAGAGGGTCCGGATCTTGGCGCCCTGTTCGGTCACCGCGATCGGCGGGTAGAGGCTCTCCACGATCCGGGCGCCGCCACCGCTGACCACCAGGACTCCGCCTCCGACGACGATGATCGCCACCAGCAACAGGAGTCCGACGAGCGAGGTGGGGGAGCGGCGCGCGCCTGGGGAGCTCGACATCCGGTGTCCTCAGCGGGCGGCGAGCACCGGGACCGGGCGCCTCGCCGATGTGGGGTTTGGTCGCGTGGGAGCCCGCCGACGGGCCGCGGTCATGATACCCGGAGCGTGGTCGCGTCGTTCGTCTGCGAGACCCTTCATCGGGGCGCGATGTCCGCTCGCGCCGGTTCGTGCGACGATGCCCGCGATGCGCGTCCGATCGGTCTTCGCCCGTCCCATCGCCATCGTCGTCCCGGTGGTCTGGCTGGTCGCGGCCGGCCCGGCGGCGGCCCACGGGCCCGTCCCCGCGGAGCCGCCGACGATCGCGAACCTCCTGTTCGGCTGGACCTTCGAACCGTTGCCCACGCTGGCGATCGCGGTCGCGCTCGGCTGGTGGTCGTGGGCCGTCCGGCGGGTGAACGCGGCCCATCCGGCCAACCCGGTGCCACGGCGTCGGACGGTCTGCTTCGTCCTTGGCCAGGTCGCGCTCGGGTTCGCCCTGCTCTCGGGCATCGCCCGCTACGACACGGCGCTGTTCTCGGTCCACATGGTCCAGCACATCCTGCTGGTGCTCGTCGCGGCCCCCTTGATCGCCCTGTCGGCGCCGATCACCCTGCTCCTGCGGGTGTCATCGCACGAGACCCGCCGCCGCTGGATCCTGCCCGTCCTGCACTCCCGGATCGTGCGAACGCTGGCCTTCCCGGTCGTGGCCTGGATCATGTTCGCCGCGGTGATGTGGGTCGCCCACTTCTCGCCGCTGTTCAACGCGGCCCTCGAGGACCCATTCGTCCATCAACTCGAGCACGTCCTGTTCCTGAGCGTGGCGCTGGTGTTCTGGTGGCCGGCGGTGGCGCTCGATCCGGCGCCCTGGCGGATGGGCCATCCGGCGCGGATCGTGTACCTGTTCATGGAGATGACCCAGAACACGTTCCTCGCGGTGGTCATCCTGAACGTGACGACGGTCATGTTCGCGCACTACGAGACGGTCGCCCGCGACTGGGGCCCGACGCCGCTCGAGGACCAGCGACTGGCGGCCGGGATCATGTGGGTCGCTGGCGACATCGTGTTCATCGCGGCGATCATGGCCGTGGTGGCGGGTTGGGTCCGGTTCGACGCGAAGGACGAGAAGCGCGCCGACCGGGAGGCGGCAAAGGCGATGGTCGCGATCCGCATCCGTGAGCGCGCCCTGGCCGAGCGGCTGGCCGACGAGCGCGGCGAGTCGAGGTCGCCTGGCGCCTAGCCGCGCGCCGGGATCGGGGCGGCCAGGTATTCGAGGTATCGGTCGGGGTCGACGTTTCCGCCACTCACGACCGCCACGACGGAGCCGTCCAGGTCGCTGACACCGGCGTCGCGCGATCGAAACGCCAGCGCCGCCACGGTCAATGCGCCGGACGGCTCGACGACCAGCCGGCTCTCCTCTGCCGCCAGGCGAACACCGGCCGCGATCTCCGCCTCGGTGACCGTGATGATGTCGTCGAGGTGCGCCCGCAGGTGCTCGAACGTCCGTCGCCCGAGCGCCTGCGTGCGGGTGCCGTCGGCGATCGTCCGCGAGACGAGTGCGCTGTCCCAGGCGACGATCTCGCCACGCCGAAACGACTCCTGGGCATCGGCCGCCAGCTCGGGTTCGACCCCGACCACCCGGACCCCAGGGCGGAGCGACTTGACGGCCGTCGCGACCCCGCTCGCAAGACCGCCGCCGCCGATGGGCACCAGCACGGCCCTGAGATCCGGCACGTCGTCGACGAGCTCGAGCCCGATGGTCCCTTGTCCCGCGATGATCCGGTCGTCGTCGAAGGGCGGGACGACGGTCAGGCCGCGTTCGGCGGCGATCGACTCGGCCACGCGCTGGCGCTCGTCGCTCGCGGTCCCGACGACGACCACCTCGGCGCCATCGGCCTTCACCCGCTCGCGCTTGATCCGCGGCGCGTCCGATGGCATGACGACGACCGCTCGGATGCCGAGCAGCAGCGCCGCCCGGGCGACGCCCTGAGCGTGGTTGCCCGACGAGTACGTGATGACGCCCCGGGCCCGCTCGTCGGGGTCGAGGGACGCGATGGTCGCGTAGGCCCCGCGGATCTTGAACGCCCCGATCGGCTGGAGTGACTCCGCCTTCAGGAGGCGCCGCGCGGTGGGCGGGCCGAAGGGCACGAGGGGCGTCCGCACGATGACCCCGCGCAGGCGATCGGCCGCCGCGCGGATCGCCTCGATCCCGACCAGCGGCGTCGCCTCGACCGCCGGATCGCCGATGGCGCTCACCGCCCGCCCCGGTCGACGATGCGCTGGCAGTCGATGCAGTACGCGGCCCAGGGCAGCGCCTCCAGCCGACCCGCCGCGATCGGCTTGCCGCAGCGGACGCACGTCCCGAACCGCCCTTCCTCGATGCGGGCCAGGGCCGTGTCGACCAGCTCGAGCTGTGCGAGCGCGCGGTCGCGAAGCGCGAGATCCCGTTGCTGCTCGAAGACCTGGCTCGCGGCGGCCGCCTGCGAACCGTAGGTCATCTGGCCCGGCGCGACGATGGTCTCGCCGACCTCCTCGAGCAGATGGGTACGTTCGGCGAGCAACGCGGCCCGGGCGGCGTCGAGATCGATCGCGTCCATCGAGCGATGCTACTCCGTGGGGTCGTCGCTACACGTGGTCCTATACTCCCCCCGAGTACATCGGAGGAGGTAGGCCATGGCCATCGCGATCGATCCGGTCTGCGGCATGGAGGTCGACACGGCGACGTCCGAGCTGTCGTTCGAATTCGAAGGCACGACCTACTGGTTCTGCGGTCGGGGCTGCCTGCTCGAGTTCAAGGATGACCCGAAGCGGTACCTCTCGCCGGACCACCAGCCGAGCATGTAAGGCGGCGCACGCGCCCGCCGACCGCTCGGATAAGCCGCAGCTAAGGCCTCCTCGCGACACTGGTCGCCTGGCGATCAGACGGACCGGGCACTCCTCGGACGGGGTCCGACGCCGGTCTCGGGCCGTGTCGGCCCGCACGGAGGTGCCCCATGCGCCGTCATCTCGCGCGCGTCTCGATCCTCGTGCCCGCGTTGGCCCTCGCCCTGATCCACGGCGTCAAGTGGTGATTCGCCGGCTGAGCCGGCCCGTCAGCCCCGCGCGCCCGGGACCGACGTCGGGTCGGAGGTGAGCCGCGCCGCGATGTAGACCGGGATGACCGACAGGACGAGGACGAGGACCGCGGCGACGTTCACGAGCGGGACCTGGCCCGGTCGCTGGTAGTTGCTGAAGATCCAGATCGGCAGCGTCTGCGTCCCGGCCCCGGACGTGAAGGTCGTCACGATGATCTCGTCGAACGACAGGGCGAACGCGAGCAGCGCTCCGGCCACGAGCGCCGTCCCGATCGATGGCAGCGTCACGTGCCGGAACGTCTGGCCCGTATCCGCCCCGAGGTCCATCGACGCCTCCTGGGTGGACTGCGATGTCCGCCGCAGGCGGGCGATCGCGTTGTTGTAGACGACGACGATGCAGAACGTCGCGTGGCCGATGATGATCGTGATCAAGCCGAGATCGATGCCGATCGTCCGGAATGCCGTGTTCAGGGCGATGCCGGTCACGATGCCCGGCAGGGCGATCGGCAGGATGACCAGGAACGACACCGTCTCGCGACCGAAGAACCGGAAGCGGTGGACGGCGAAGGCGAGCAGGGATCCCAGCACGAGCGCGACGACGGTCGCACCGAGCGCCGCCCGGAGCGAATTCAGGAGCGCGTTCCGGACGCCCTCGTTCGTCAGCGCCTCGATATACCAGTCGATCGTCAATCCCTCGGGTGGCCACTGCGGGACGAGCCCGGCGTTGAACGAGTACAGGACGATGACGCCGATCGGCAGGTAGATGAAGGCGAGCGTGAAGCCCGCCGCGACCCGGAGCGCGATTCGCGTCGCTCGAGAGCCCATGGTCACATCGCCTCGAATGCGCCCAGGCGTCGGGCTACGGCGAGGTAGATGATCATGATCGCCACGGGCACGAGGGCGTACGCGGCGGCCAGTGGCTGGTTGACCGAGATGTTGCTGTAGACGACGTTGCCGATGAACTGGCTGCTCGACATGAGCGACGGGACGATGTAGTCGCCCAGGGTCAGGGAGAACGTGAAGATCGAGCCGGCGACGACCGCGGGCAGGGCCAGCGGCAGGATGATCCTGCGGAACGTCTGGCCGGCCCTGGCACCGAGGTCACCGGACGCCTCGAGCAGCGAGCCCGGGATGCGCTCCAGTCCCGCGTAGATGGGCAGGATCATGTAGGGCAGCCACAGGTAGCTGAACACGATCCAGACCGCGACATCGCCGAAACCCGGCCCCTTGAGGCCGGCCGGCCCCAGGATCCAATTGAGGATCCCTCCCTCGCTGAGGATGATCCGCCATGCGTAGGCCTTGACCAGGTAGCCGGACCACAGCGGGAGCAGGATCGAGACGACGAGGATCCCTCGCGTCCGTGGCGAGGCGACCCTGGCCATGTAGTACGCGATCGGGAACGCGAGGACGATGCACGTGACCGTCACGATGGCGGCCATCAGCACGGTCCGGATCGTGACGGCGCGGTAGACGGGCTGACTCGCGATCGTTTCGAAGTTCTCGAGCGTCGGTTGCGTCACGATCTCGCCACTGAACGGCTCGATCGACCAGAACGACGAGATGAACAGCAACGCCAGCGACCCGAGATAGGCGATGACGAGCCAGCCGAGGGGCGCGCCGAGCAGCGCCGCCAACTGGACGCGCGGGTAGCGATAGAGGACGCGCCAGAAGCCGCGCACGGTCAGCTCAGGGTGCGAGCGATGGGGCGAATCCGGGACCGCCGCGCGATGACGGCGATCCCGGAGAGCCTTGACCTAGCCCTTGATCTCGGTCCAGGCCGCGGTCCACTCGGAGAAATCCGTGCAGATCGGCCCGCGACCATCGATGCATTCCTTGGACGGCGTGTTCCAGAGGTACACGTCCTGCCAGTAGGTCTCGTCGGTCGCATGGAACGTCTCGCAGTGACCAGCGCTCAGCTTCTCGGCCTCGGCGCAGCCCTCGGGGCTGACCGGTGCTTCGCCGAAGAACACGGTCGCCGTCGCGTTCGCGACCGGCGAGATGATGTAGTCCATCCAGAGCAACATGCAGTTCGGATGCTTCGCCGTTGTCGAGATCATCCAGGTGTCGGACCAGCCGGTCGTGCCTTCCTTCGGCTTGATGGACTTGATGGGGACGTTCGCGGTCGTCAGGGTGTTGACCTGCGCCTGCCAGGTCGTGCTGACGACCATGTCGCCCTTGGTGAAGGCATCGACCTGCGCCCCGACGGCGCTCCAGTAGGTCGTGATGTTCTTGCGCTGCTCCTTGAGCAGGTCGACGGCAGCCTGGAACTGGGTCGCGTCGAGCGAGTACGGGTCGGTGATCTTGAGGTCGGGCCGGGTCGACATGAGGTAGACCGCGGCGTCCGCGATGTAGATCTCGTAGTCGTACGCGGAGACCTTGCCGGCGTACTTGCTGCCGCCGTCCCAGACGACGTTCCAGCTGTCCGGTTCGGGCGTGACGATGTCCGTCCGCCACATGAGGACGTTCGCGCCGCGCCCGTGGGGCACGCCGTAGGTCTTGCCGTCGACCGTGTTGTGGGACTTGCCCTTCAGGCCTTCGAACACGTTCGCGTAGTTCGGGATCTGGCTCGTGTCGACCGGTGCGACGTCGCCGCCGGCGATCAGCCGGAGGGTGGCATCGCCCGAGAAGACGCCGCCGTCGTATTCACCGGTCTTCATGAGGGCGACGCCGTCGGACGACCCGCCGTAGACCTTCGCGTTGACCTTGCAACCCGAGGCCTGCTCGAACGGTGTGACCCAGTCGGCGCCGAGGCCCTGCTCGCCGCCGGTGCCACCGACGACGTAGTACGGCCACACGGCGAGGTTGAGCTCACCCTCGCCTGGCCCGATGGCGGCCGCGCTCGGAGCCACGGACGCGGCCGCGCTCGGAGCCACGGACGCGGCGGCGCTCGGAGCCACGGACGCCGCCGCGCTGGGAGCCGACGACGACGCGCCGCTCGAACAGGCTCCGGCAAGGATCGCCGTTCCGGCGAGCAATGCCAGGATCTTCCGGGTTTGCATGGACTTCTCCTCCTCCGCTATCACGTCCCGTCCGCGACGGGGAGCTGGTGCTGTCGCTTCCACACGAGGCGGACAGCGTTGCCCTGCTGGGCGAGCGCCTCGGTCGAGGACGTCGCCAGGTTCTGCTGGGTGACGACGAGATCCGCCCCGGCGTCGAGCGCGACGACATACCTGGTGTCGGGGCCGAGGTAGACGACGTCGCGGATCGTGCCCGTCGCCGAGGCCTCGTCCGGTCCGACGCTCGCGTCGGCCGAGGCCATGTGGATCTTCTCGGGTCGGATGGTGAAGGTGCCGCCTTGACCCACGATCCGCTCCGCGACGTCACCGGAGAGCAGGTTCGACGTGCCGACGAAGCCGGCCACGAACCGGCTCGCCGGACGCTCGTAGACCTCGGCCGGCGCCCCGACCTGCTCGATCCGCCCGCCGTTGAAGACCGCCAGCCGGTCGCTCATCGTGAGCGCCTCCTCCTGGTCGTGGGTCACGTAGATGAACGTGATCCCGACCTGCTGCTGGATGGCCTTGAGCTCGATCTGCATCTCCTCGCGGAGCTTGAGATCGAGCGCGCCGAGGGGCTCATCGAGCAGGAGCACTCGTGGCCGGTTCACGAGCGCTCGCGCCAGCGCGACACGCTGGCGCTGCCCGCCCGACAGCTGCGAGGGCTTGCGCTTCTCGAACCCGTCCAGGCGGACCATGCGGAGCGCTTCGGTGACACGCGCCGTTCGTGTGGCCTTCGGGACCTTGCGGACCATGAGTCCGTACGCGACGTTGTCACCGACCGTCATGTGCGGGAACAGCGCGTAGTCCTGGAAGACCGTGTTCACGTCACGCTCGAACGGCGGGACATCGGTCACGTCCGCGCCATGCAGGAGCACCCGACCGGCGGTCGGCAGCTCGAAGCCGGCGATCATGCGCAGGGTCGTCGTCTTGCCCGACCCGGACGGTCCGAGCATCGAGAAGAACTCGCCGTCCCGGACATCGAGATCGATCCCGGCCACGGCCACGACGTCGCCGTAGCGTTTCTCGACGCCTTCGAGGCGGACAGCGAGCGATGGGGCCGGGGCAGCGCCGGTCGCCGGGGTGCCGTCGGCGCTCGGGTCATGGGTCTGGGTCGATGACGCCAAACAAGGCCTCTTGACGAACGGGGGTCGATGGCGTGGCGGGTGCGGGCACATTGCGGCGCGTCCGCAAGGCATGTCAAGACACCGGGCGCGTCGTTCCGCGTCGCGCGAGGGCTGCCCCGCAGATGCGGTCGATTCCGGCGCGCTCATAGACTGGGGCATGCCCCACGCACCACGACAGGGCACGCGACTTCTCGGTGTCGCGGTGGCGATCTTCGCGCTCGGCTGTGATGCCGGTCCGCCACCCGTCACGCCGACACCGGTGGCCGGCACGCCCGAGGCGCCGCGTGAGGTCAACGTCATCGCCAAGGATTACTCGTTCCAGCCGTCGACCCTCGACCTGATCCCGGGCGAGACCGTGCTCCTCCACGTCATCAACGGCGGGCTCGAGGTCCACGAGGCGGTGATCGGCGATGGAGCCGTCCAGGCGGCCTGGGAGGACGCCGAGGCGGCCACGGTCGGGGCGCCACCCGGGCCCACCCCGGCCGTCAGCGTCCCGCCCGACGTCTCCGGGCTGCGCGTCGTCGTCCGATCGGGCGAGCTCGTCGATCTCCGGTGGACGGTGCCGGACGACGTCCTCGACCGCCAGGACGCGAGCGCCTGGATCGTCGGGTGCCACATCCCGGGCCACCTCGCCAAAGGGATGTCGATCCCGATCCGGTGGCTCGCGCCACCCGCGCCATGAGGGGGTCGGGTGGTACGCTCTTGCATCCAGCGGCCGGGTGGCCCCGTGCAGCATCGCCTCGAGGAGGACCTGAATGGCCTACGTGATCGCCGAGCCGTGCATCGACGTGCTCGACATCTCGTGCGTCTCCGTCTGCCCGGTCGATTGCATCCACTACGAAGAGGGTGTCGATCGCAAGCTGTTCATCGACCCGAACGAATGCATCGACTGCGGCGCCTGTGAGCCGGAGTGCCCGGTGAACGCGATCTTCCCCGAGGAATCGCTGCCACCCGAGTGGGCGAGCTGGACGGCGGTCGACGCGACCTGGTACACGGACAAGGCGGCGGCGCGCGCCGCGGTCGACGAGGCGAAGCCCCAGTAGCCTCGAGCCCTCGGGCTGATGGCCTCGCGGGGCTCGGCCTCAGGCCTCGGGGCGCGAGGGTCAGTTCGCCGTTGAGGGTGGCAAGACCACATCCTGTATGCGCATCGTCTCGCTCCTGCCGTCCGCGACCGAGATCGTCTGCGCGATCGGCCTCGGCGATGAGCTGGTCGGCGTCACCCACGAGTGCGACTGGCCCATCGAGGTGCTCGGCAAGCCGGTCGTGACCCGGAGCGTCCACGAGCTGCGCGACGTCTCGTCGCGCGACATCCACCGGCTCGTCACGGCCTCGATGCACGGCGGCTCGTCCCTGTACGCGCTCGATGAGGAGGCACTGGCGGCCGCGGAGCCGGACCTCATCCTGACCCAGGAGCTGTGCCGCGTCTGCGCCGTCAGTTACCGCGAGGTCAACGAGGTGGCCCGCGCGATCGACGCCGACATCACCGTGGTCTCCCTCGAGCCGACGTCGATCGAGGGGATCTTCAACACGATCACGACCGTCGGCGCGATGGCCGAGGCCGAGGACCCGGCGCTGGACCTCGTCGAGGCCCTCCGCGAGCGACTGGGCGCCGTCGAGGAGGCCGTCGCGGCCCGGCGCGAAGGCGGCCGGGCACCGGTCCGGGTCGCGAGCCTGGAATGGCTCGACCCACCGTTCGCGGCGGGCCACTGGGTGCCCGAGCAGGTCCGCCGGGCGGGCGGCTGGGACGTGCTGGGCGCGGATGGCGACCGATCCGTCGAGACGACCTGGGACGCGGTGGCCGAGACCGACCCGGAGTTGCTCATCCTGATGCCGTGCGGGTTCCACCTCGCGGAGACGGTGGACGAGTGGGCCCGGGCGCCCCGCCCGGCCTGGTATGCCGACCTGCCGGCGGTCCGTCGCGGCCAGGTCTTCGCGGTCGACGGATCGTCCTACTTCAGCCGGCCCGGACCGCGCGTCATCGAGGGCATCGAGCTGCTCGCCGAGATCCTCGATCCTGACGGCTTCGAGGAATTCGCGCCGGTCGGGTCCTGGACGCCCGTCGTCGAACCGTAGCGCCGGTCATGCCCTATCTCGCGAGCTTCGGCTGCCTCTGGTGCGGAGCCGCCCACACGTGCCGAACCCAGGACGACCTGGAGGGTTGGGCCCAGCTCTGCCCCGATTGCCTCGGCAAGGCGGGCGACAACGGGTTCCTGCGCTTCCGACTGCGCCAGGCGATCACGGAGCGTGGGCAGGCCGGTGGCACGGTGGCCGTCGCCGAGCCGGCGACCGCGCCGGCGGCGGGAGCAGGCGATGCGGCGCTCGACGCGGAGGCGGTCCTCGTCCCGTACTACGAGGCGCGTGCCGGCGAGTACGACGACTGGTACCTGCGCCGCGGCCGATATGAGCGCGGCGCGATCCACGACGCCGCGTGGGATGCGGAGCTCGACATGGCCGGGCGGTGGCTCGACGCGCTCCCGATCGGTGGCGAGATCGTGGAGCTGGCCGCCGGGACTGGCTGGTGGTCGCCGCTGCTTGCGAGCAAGGGCGAGCTGTCGCTCTACGACGCCAACGCCGCGACCCTCGACCGGGCTCGCGACCGCCTCGTCGCCCACGGGCTGCGTGCCCACATCCACGTGCGTGACGCGTGGGCCGAACCGGATCGGGCCGTCGACGCGGTCTTCGCCGGCTTCTGGCTGAGCCACGTCCCGCGCGCCCGGCTCGGGTCCTTCCTGGAGCTCGTGCATCGCTGGCTGAAGCCCGGCGGCCGATTCGCCTTCATCGATTCACTGCCGGACCCGCAGGCGTCCGCGGCCGACCACCCGCCGCCCGCCGACGACCTTTCGGTCCGCCGGCTCGATGACGGCCGCGAGTTCACGATCGTCAAGGTCTTCTACACGCCCTCCGAGCTGCAGGCCGCGCTGTCGGCGGCGGGTTTCGAGGCCGCCGAGGTGACCGGCACGGGCCGGTTCTTCGTGACGGGCACCGCCACGACCTGAGACCGCTCCGGAGCGCTCGGCGCCCGCCGCTATACTCCGGCCGATGTCCCCCCTCTCGAAGGCCACGATCGCGACCGTCGGCTCCGGCGTGATGGCGGAGGCGATGATCGCCGGGCTGCTGCGCGGCAAGCTGGTCGAGCCCGGCCAGGTGGTGGCCAGCCATCCCCGGACCGAGCGTCGCGAGCATCTCGCCCGCGAATACGGGATCCGCACCGTGGCCGACAACAGCGAAGCGGTCGAAGGGGCGGACGTCATCCTGTTCGGGATCAAGCCCCAGATGCTGGTGCGCGTCGGGCGCGAGATCGGACCCCACCTGCGTCGTGGGCAGCTGGTCCTGAGCGTGCTGGCGGGCGCAACGACCGCCGCCCTGACCGGGATCCTCGGCCACGACCAGGTGGTCCGAAGCATGCCCAACACGCCGGCCCGCCTGGGCAAGGGCATGACCGTCTGGTACGCGACGCCCGAGACGACCGAGGCGCAACGGGCGCAGGCGGCGGCGCTGCTCGGGTCGCTCGGCGCCCAGCTCGAGGTCGACGACGAGAAGATGGTCGCGATGGCCACCGCGGTCAGCGGCACCGGCCCGACGTACGTGTTCCTCGTCATGGAGGCGCTCATCGACGCCGCGGTCCACCTCGGCTTCCCGCGCCACATGGCCCACGACCTCGTCATCGAGACGCTCGAGGGCTCGACGCTCTTCGCGAAGCAGTCCGGGATGCACCCGGCCGAGCTACGCAACATGGTGACTTCGCCCGGCGGCACCTCGGCGGCCGCCCTCCACGAGCTGGAATCCGGTCGGCTGCGGACCGTCCTGTCCGAGGCCGTTTGGGCCGCCTTCCGCCGAACGCTTGAGCTCGGCGAGCAGCTCGAGGCGTCGGCCCTGGAGCGCCCGCCGGAGAAGGCCCGCGCGAAGGCCACGGATCGTCGACGGAACGGAGGCCGATGAGCCCCGTCGGGACACCGGTCGACGTCGACCTGCGCCGCACATCGCTGGCCGCCCTGCGCGCGGTCGACCTGCGCGGACCCGAACGCGACCTGTGGGCCGATGAGGCGGCCATCTGGGATCGATTCGTCCCGTCGTGGGCCGGGCTGGACGACGCGGCCTGGCACCTGCCCGGTGCGGCCCCGTCGGACGCGGGCGGCCCCGACTGGTCGCTGGCCGAGCACGTCGGTCACATCGCGGCGTGGCAGGAGCTCGCGATCGACTACACCGCGACCGCGATCGCGACCGGGCGCTGGCCGACAGACGCTGAGTACGACGGCGGGGACTTCGATCGGTTCAACGAGCGGCTGCGCGAACCGTGGGCGTCCCAGCCACGCGACGCGACGCTCGAGCGACTGGCGACGGCCCGGGCGGGACTCCTCGACGCGGCCGCCGAGCTGTCGCCCGCCGCCATCCGCGATGACGCCGCCTGGGGCTGGGTCTACATGACGCTGCACGGGCACTACCTCGACCATCTCGCGGTCATCGAGCCGTGGGCGACGACCCTGCGCACCCGCCAGACCGATGGCGACCCGTTCGTGCCGGACCCTCGGGCCGCCGACCATGCCGCATTCGCGGCGGGGGAAGCGGTGGCCGCCGCCGACCTCGATGCGCTCCTGCGCAACCTCCCCATCGATCGCTGGACGGCCGGTGAGGTGACGCCCGGCTGGACGGTGCGCGACCACATCGCCCACCTCGCCGACTGGGCCGAGGAAGGGGTCCGGGCCATCGAGGTGTTCCGCCGCGACGGGAAGTGGCTGGCGGACCCGGACGAGGGCATCGACGCCTGGAACGAGCGAATGGTCGCGGGGGCTCGGGACGAGACGTCCGAATCGACATCGGCGCGCTACGAGCGTGGTCGACGGGCACTCCGCGAGGCCGTCGGCACGATCGACATCGAGGCGCTTCGCTCGCCGGATGGCTGGAGCTGGGCATACGACTGCCTGCACGGCCACATCCGCAAGCACGCCGCGATGCTGGGTCCGTGGTGCGCGACCGCGGGCTGGCCGGACCCGAGGGGCTGATGCCGGGATCATCGAGCGCGGCCCCGACCGGACTGACGATCGAGGCCATCGTCGCGGTCGAATCGCCCCGCGAGTTCCGCCTCCACCCGCGTGACCGCGTCGTCGCGTACACCGCGGAGGCCGGCGGGGCGCGTCAGCTGTTCACCGTGCCGCTCCGGGGCGGGACCGCGACCCAGGTCACCGCGTCGGAGAAGGCCGTCTCCGAGCCGGCCTGGTCGCCGGACGGCCGTCGCCTCGCGTACATCCGCGACGAGGAGCTCTGGGTCGTCGAGGCCGATGGCTCCCGCTCGACCCGCGTCGTCGCCAAGCCCGGTGGCGCACGGCAGCCGCACTGGTCACCCGACGGGAAGCGCCTGGCGTTCGTCTCGAGGCGGCGTGGCTGGTCGCAGGTCTGGATCATCGATGCACCCGTGCCGCGGCGCGGCCGGCCCGCCAACGAACCCAAGGTGCCGGAACCGTCGGTGGTGACGGCGTCGGGCGTCGACGTCGACTCGTTCGAGTGGTCGCCCGACGGCGAGCGCCTCGCGATCATGGCGAGGCTGTTGCCGAAGGACCCGGAGACCTCGCAGATCGGGCTGGTCGACCTCGAGACCGGCAAGACCGAGGTCATCGCCGGCGAGCACAGCCTCGATACCGGCGCCCGATGGCTGCCGGACGGGTCGATCCTCTACGTGTCGGATGCGGACGGCTGGTTCCAGGTCGTCCGGCGGACCGCCGACGGGCACGACCGGATCGTGCTGACGGCGGGCGAACGCGAGCACGGCGAGCCGTCGGGCGGGCTGGGCTTCGCGCCGCTCCCCTCACCGGACGGCAGCCGCTTCGTCCATGGCGAGGTGCACGACGGTCTGCTCGACCTCGTCGTCGGCGGCCTGGCCGCGGCCGCCCCGAAACGGGGACGCGGCCGGCCCCCGAAGACGCCACGGACCGTGGCCGCGGCCGAGACCGGTCGACGGATCAACCCATGGGACGGCATCTGGCGCTCGGTCGGCTGGCTGGCGGACGGCGCCTGGGTCGCGGCGATCGGCGAGAGCGAGACCCAGCCCCAGGACCTGTGGCTGCTCCCCGTGCCGGGCGCCGCTCCTGACGACGCCCGCCCGCGACGCGTCACCGATTCGCGGCCGGTCGTGCTGGGTGCGGCGCTGGCGCCGGGTCGGGTGCCGGCCGGGGAGCGGATCGCGTTCAAGGCGCGCGACGGACTCCGGATCGAGGGCACGCTCTGGCGACCGGTCGTCGGCGACGGGCAAGCGCGGCGGCCGACGCGTCCCGACGATCGTGTACCCGCATGGCGGCCCGACCTGGCAGGCGTGGCGGGTCTTCCAGCCCTTCAAGCTTCTCCTCACCGAAGCGGGCTTCGCGGTCCTCGATGTCGACTTCCGCGGCTCGACCGGGTACGGACGCGCCTTCCGTCAGGCCAACCACGGCGAGTGGGGCCACGCCGATGTGCATGACGTCATCGATGGCGCGAGGTGGGCGACGGAGCAGCCGTGGGCCGATGGGCGGCTCGCGATCTACGGCGGGTCGTACGGCGGCTACATCGTCCTGTGCGCGCTGGTCGAGGAGCCGGCGATGTGGCGCGCCGGGATCGACCTCTACGGCGACTCGGAGATCGCCGAGAGCTATCGCCATGGCGACCGGGTCGGTCGCCTCGACCTGTACCGGATGATGGGCTCGCCCGACGAGCCCGGTGCGACCGAGCGCTACCGCCGTGGTTCGCCGGTCTATCGAGCCGAGCGGATCGAGGCGCCGCTCCTCATCCTCCACGGGCGCAAGGACAAGCGGGTCGTGCCGCTCATGACCGAGCGCATGGTCGAGGCGCTCGAGATCGAGGGCAAGCCCCACGAGGTCCACTGGTACGACGAGGAGGGCCACGGCTGGGAGCGCCGCGAGAACCGGCGCGACGCGTTCACGAGGATCCTCGCGTTCCTGCGGACCCACGTCCTCGACGAACCGCCCGAGGCGAAGTAGCGGGCGGCACGTGCTCTAGCTCCCGGCGGGCGGGGTTCGGGGCGGAGCCTGGGCCGGCGCCTTGTCGTCGCGTGGGATCACGCTGATCGAGCCGTCGGTCTCGAGGACCGCCATCCGGACGTCCTCGATCCTGGCCAGCCCATGGGCCCGGACGGCGGTCCGCACGTCCTCGGCATCGACCTTCTCCTCGCGCAGGGCCTTCTCCATGAGCCGGCCATCGCGGACGAGGAGCCGAGGCTCGCCTTCGAGGGCCTGGCGCACCCGCTTCGATCGTTCGCTCACGAGGCCGATGCCCTTGTCGAGGCCGACCAGCGTCAGCACGGCCACCAGCCCGCCCCACACCGTCGTGTTCTCGCCGACCATCGAGTTCTGGACGGCATCGGAGATGACGAGGATCACGATCAGCTCGAGGATCGACAGCTGGCCGACCTCACGCTTGCCCGACAGCCGCAGGACGACGACCAGGAACAGGTAGACGATCGCCGTCCGGAGGACGATCTCGGGCAGGCCCGAGCCGATGTCGGGGAGGGTCATCGCGTGCGTCGCTTCCGGGCGGCCGCCGCGCCGCATCGCGAGTGCGATGGTCGCCGCGACGCCGGCCCCGATCAGCACGTCGCCGATGCTGAACACGTTCGCAAAGGGCAGCCAGGCCGGCATCGCGAAGATGTCGGTGAGCGGGCGAAGGACCGGTTCGCCGGTGACGACGCTGTTCGTCTGCCCGGCCGTGTCGATGCCGGCCGACGACGAGCGCCGCCGGGTCGGCCGGCATGGCGCCACCATTCGCGAGGATCGCGACGAGGTTGCAAGCGGCACCGGCGGCGATCAGTGGCATCACCGGCACGGCCAGGTTGCGGAGCACCGCGGCCAGCACGGCCAGGTTCGAGGCCACATACAGCGCAGGCCCAGCGTCACCGGCCAGTGAGCCGAGCGGCTCAGAGAAGAGCGCGACCTGCAGGACGAGCCCCGCGACCGCGAGCCAGGCCCAGCGGAGCTGGAGCGTGGCCAGACCGCCGATCCGTCCGCCGATGGCGAACCCAGCCAGGATGCCGATGGGGACCGCGTAGAGGATGAACACGGGCTGGTCAGCCCGGGGCGGCTGGGCCAAGCAGCTCCACGAGTTGCTTGACGTGCTCTTCGGTGTGCTCCGCGATCTGCCGGTCGGCGATCGCCGCGACCGTCATGTCGCCCCTCGTCGGGTGGGATCCCAGCCGTGCCCATTCGTCGGCCGTGAGGGCCCGCAGGCGCTGGGTCCAGCGGTCCAGGCCGTCGTCGATCCGGTCGAACAGCTCGCTGACGGGCAAGGAGCGGTCCTGCTCGATCCTCGGAGATCCGCTGCGCGTCGGTCCCGATCCGCCCGAACGGCACCGCGACCCCTGGCGGACCCGCGAGGATCCGCTCGACCTCACCGAGCCAGTACGGCAGCATCTCTGCGACATGGGCGAGGACTTCGGGCGGCCCCCAGGCCGCTTCCGGGGTGTGATCGAAGCGGTCCGCCAGCGGCCATGGCGCCCCGGCGACGACGGCAGGGCGGAGCCCGCTCAGGCGCGTTCGTGCGGCCTCGAGTCGCGAAAGGAGTTCCTCGGTCGGCACGCCGGAGAGTGTCGCACGCCGGGCGTAGCATGGGAGACCACATCACCGGGCGACCCTCGGGCCGTCCGCCCCTCGCAACACGGGGAGACGCGCGCATGACAGAGACCCTGTCGACAGGTGCCGCCAACCAGGCCGGCGCCCACATCGACTCGGACGCCTATGCGAAGGCGGCCGACTTCCTGCCCCTCAACGGCATCGACCACATCGAGTTCTGGGTGGGCAACGCCCGCCAGGCAGCCGCCTACTACCGCGCCCTGTGGGGCTTCACGCCGGTCGCGTTCAGCGGCCTCGAGACCAAGGTCCGCGACCGGGCCAGCTACGTCATGGTCCAGAACGACATCCGGTTCGTGTTCACGGCGCCGCTGACCCCCGACGGCGAGATCGCGGAGCACGTTCGGACGCACGGCGACGGCGTCCACGACATCGCCTTCTCGGTCGACGACGTCGAATCGGCCTGGCGCGAGACCACGTCCCGGGGTGCAGTCTCGGCACTGACCCCCGACGGCGCTCGACGGCGGCGAGGACGGCGTGTTGCGCACGGCCTCGATCCACACCTACGGCGAGGTCCTGCACTCGTTCGTCGACCGGCGCGACTACGCCGGAGCCTTCGCGCCCGGGTTTCGGAAGGTCAAGTCGCCGCCGCGCGCGGCCGAAGGACTGTCGCTGCTCGAGGTCGACCATTGCGTCGGGAACGTCGGCCTCGGCGAGATGGACCAGTTCGTCGATTTCTACCGTGACGTCATGGGCTTCGCGCAGCTGATCCACTACGACGACAAGGTCATCCACACCGACTACAGCGCACTGATGTCGAAGGTCATGACCAACGGCAACGGCCGCATCAAGTTCCCGATCAACGAGCCGGCGACCGGCAAGAAGAAGAGCCAGATCCAGGAGTACCTCGACTGGTATCGCTCGTCCGGCTGCCAGCACATCGCCCTGCGGACCGAGGACATCGTGGGGACCGTCCGCCGGCTGCGCGACAACGGCGTCGAGTTCCTGGGGCTGCCGCACGAGTACTACGCCTCGCTCGCCGACCGCGTCGGCGACGTCGGCGTGCCGATCGACACGCTCGAGGAGCTCGGCATCGAGGCCGACCGCGACGAGGAGGGCTACCTCCTCCAGATCTTCACGCGCCCGGTCCAGGACCGCCCGACGTTCTTCTTCGAGATCATCGAGCGCCACGGCTCGCGCGGGTTCGGCGTCGGGAACTTCAAGGCGCTCTTCGAGGCCATCGAACGGGAACAGGCGAAGCGCGGGAACCTCTAGCCGTCGGCTATCCTCGGCCGAGGCCGGTCGCGGCGGCCGGCGGCGGGAGGGTGTCGCCATGTACCAGTGGCTCGTGTTCGCCCATCTGTTGGGGCTCGTGATCTTCGCCATGTGCCACGGTGTCTCGGTCTTCGTGGCGTTCCGTGTGCGGCGGGTCGCGGATCCGACGGTCGCGGCCGGCTACCTGCAGCTGTCACAGACGGCCAATCAGGTCATGTATCTCGGCCTGCTCCTCCTGGCCATCGGCGGGATCGGCGCCGCCTCCGTCGGCAACCTCTGGGGCCAGACGTGGGTGTGGTCGTCGGTCGTGGTCCTCATCGTGGTCATCCTGTTGATGTACGTCGTCGGGGCGAGCTACTACTACCGGCTTCGGGACGAGCTGGCCGGCAAGACGGACGTCAAGCTCACGACGAGCGAGGAGCTCAGCCGGCGCCTGGCGACTCGTCGTCCCGAATGGCTGGCGATCATCGGCCTCGCCGGACTGGTCATCCTCATCTGGCTGATGGTCCTCAAGCCGACCTGAGGTGACACCCTCGACCGAGCCCTCGTGAGACTCGCCCATCTCCGCGAGCAGGCCGCCCCGAGTGGCGCGCCGTGGCGGCTGTTCGCGGCGATCGATGCCTCCGCGACCCGCTGGGTCGACCTCGAGATCGCGCGCCGCCGGGCGGTCGCCGGACGACCGACGCTGGCGCACGATTCCGCGCTGCATCGCCAGCCGATCGCGACACTCGACGACCACCTGGGCCGGGGCCTGCGTGTGGAGGCGCTCGCCGAGCTGGTCGAGTCGTTCGCGCCGCGCGGCGATCCCCAGGGCGACGACGCGGTCCTCGATGCCGGCGACCTCCGTTTCGGTCCGCCGATCTTGCGGCCGCCGTCCTTCCGCGACTTCTACGCCTTCGAGCGCCACGTCCGAACGATGTGGGAGCGTCGTGGCGGCGAGGTCCCCGAGGCCTGGTACCGCCTGCCGATCTTCTACTTCTCGAATACCTCGGAGATCCGCGGCCCCGACGACCCGGTCTGGGCGCCGCGCGGCTCCGAGGAGCTCGACTACGAGCTCGAGGTGGGCGCGCTCATCGACACCCCCGTCCGCGATCTCGCGGCGGATCGGGCCCAGGAGGCCATCGGCGGCTTCTTCGTGCTGAACGACTGGTCCGCTCGCGACCTGCAGCGCGACGAGACGGCTGTCCGGCTCGGGCCGGCCAAGGGCAAGGACTTCGCGAGCTCGATCGGGCCGTGGCTCGTCACGCCGGACGAACTGGGCGACGCGTGGACGTCCGGGGCGACCGCGCCGGACCTCGCGATGACCGCGACCGTCAACGGTGTCGAGACCAGTCGCGGGACGTGGTCTGACGCGCAGTTCAGCTTCGGCCAGATGATCGAGCGGGCCTCCGCCGACGTGCTGCTCCGCCCGGGCGACATCCTCGGGAGTGGGACCGTCGGCGGCGGATGCCTCCTCGAGATCCGCGACGAGACGCTCGGGCGCTACCTCGAGCCCGGCGACGACGTGGTGCTGACGATCGAACGGCTGGGCTCGCTGCGTAACCGGATCGTGGCCCGACCATGACGCTTATCGAACCGATGACCCCTGGCGACTGGCCCGCCGTCCGGCGCATCTACGCGGAGGGCATCGCGACCGGCGATGCCACCCTCGAGCGCGAGGCGCCCGACTGGAACCATTTCGACCATTCCCACCCGCTCGAGTGCCGGCTCGTGGCCCGCGATCCCGCGTCGGGCGAGGTCCTCGGCTGGACCGCGCTCGGCGGCTACTCGTCGCGCAAGGTCTACAGCGGCGTCGCCTGGGAGAGCGTGTACGTCGGGGCCGAGGCTCGCGGTCACGGGGTCGGACGGGCGCTGCTCGAGGCCCTGATCCCGGCGTCCGAGACGGCCGGATTCTGGACCCTGCTCGCCGGCGTGCTCGCCGACAACGCGGCGAGCCTGGCGCTGCATGAACGCGTCGGCTTCCGGCGGATCGGCGTCCAGCGGCGCCTGGGCCAGGACGCGACCGGGCGCTGGCGTGACGTGGTCGTCCTCGAACGCCGGAGCACGACCGTCGGGGTCTAGACTGGCCTCCTCGGATCTCGGGGAGGCCAGTCGTCCATGTTCTACGCAGCGCGCGGCAGCATCCCGCCCAAGCGGCACACCCAGCACCGCGCGCCCGACGGCTCGCTGTACGCGGAGGAGCTGTTCGGGGTCGAGGGCTTCACCGGGCGCTCGTCCCTGCTGTACCACCTCGTCCCTCCGACGCGGACCCACAAGATCGAGTCGGGCGAGCCCATCGGCCTCGAGGAGGCCGACGACGGCTACCACCACCACCGCCTGATCGACGCTGCAGGGATCGAGCCGCGCGGCGACGCGGTCACCGGCCGCATCCCGTTGTTCTTCAACTCGGACATCGTCATGGGCGTCGTCCGACCGGCGTCGTCGATGCCCGACGGGACCTTCTACCGCAACGGCGAGGCCGACGAGATGCTCTTCGTGCACGAGGGCGAGGGCCTCCTCGACACGGTCTTCGGGCCGATCCGGTACGGCCCCGGCGACTACCTGGTCCTGCCGATCGGCACGACCTGGCGCCTCGAGCCCGACGCCGGCTCCGCCCAGCGGATGCTCTACCTCGAGTGCCCATCGGAGATCGAGGCTCCGAAGCGCTACCGGAACGACTACGGCCAGCTGCTCGAGCACTCGCCGTACTCGCAGCGCGACATCCGGCTGCCCGACGAGGTCGCACCCCGCGCTGACGACGGCGCCTTCGTGGTCCACGTCAAGATGCGGAGCCGGCTGACCGCCTACCACTACACCCACCACCCGTTCGACGTGGTCGGCTGGGACGGCTACCTGTGGCCGTTCGCGTTCAACATCGGCGACTTCGAGCCGATCACCGGGCGGGTCCACCAGCCGCCGCCGGTGCACCAGACGTTCGCCGCGCGCAACTTCGTCGTCTGCTCATTCGTGCCCCGCAAGTTCGACTACCACCCGCTCGCGATCCCGGCGCCCTACAACCACTCGAACATCAACTCGGACGAGGTCATCTACTACGTCGCGGGCAACTTCATGAGCCGGCGCGGCGTGGGGATCTCATCGTTCACGCTGCACCCGGCCGGGATCCCGCACGGGCCGCACCCGGGCACCGCCGAAGCGTCCATCGGCAAGGAGGCCACCGAGGAGCTGGCGGTCATGGTCGACACGTTCCATCCGCTCCGGCTGACCCGCGAGGCGGCCGCGCTCGAGGACGCGCGCTACCCGTACTCGTGGCTCCCGGCGGATGACGCCTCCGGCGAGGCCCGCGAACTCGCCGACCGCGGACCGGAGGCGTTCCCGGACTGAACCTGGGCCCGTCCGCCGATCACGCGTTGCACCGCGGAACCGGACCACCGCGCCGTGCCCATGGGACCTGTTGGTGGGTCGCGAGGGTTGCGCCGAGAGGCGACCATGGGGCCATGACTCGTCGTCCGCGCGTCGGCGCGCGCCACACCGTGCTCGTCGCCTTGGTCGCCGCCCTGGTCATCGGGGCCCTGCCGGCCGCTGCCGTCGCCGCCTCCACGGACCCCGACAAGGACGGCCTGCCGACGGCCTGGGAACGCTCGTGGTCGAGGACGAGCCCGACGAAGAAGGACTCGGACAAGGACGGCATCCTCGACGGCAAGGAGGATCCCGACAAGGACACCCTGAACAACCGTCAGGAGTACCTCGCCGGGATGCGGCCGCGCCGGGCCGATAGCGACCGCGACGGCATCCGCGACGACAAGGAAGACACCGACAAGGACACCCTGAAGACCAAGTTCGAGTTCATCGGTGGGTACCAAGCCCAAGGTCAAGGACACCGACAAGGACGGCCTGCGCGATGACCGCGAGGACCCCGACAAGGACGGCCTGACCAACCGAAGCGAACAGACGCGTGGCACCCATCCTCGCAAGAAGGACACCGACGGCGACGGCTACTCCGACGGCCGGGAGGTCACCGCCGGCACGGATCCGCTCGATGCCGCCAGTCACCCGGTCCCGCCACCGCCTGGCGCCGCGCCGACCCTGCCAGGGGTCGCCGACTGCTCGGTCTTCCCCGCCGACAACGTCTGGAACGCCCGGATCGACCACCTCGACGTCGCCTCGAACTCCTCGACGATGATCTCGTCGATCGGCCTGAACGCTGGGCTCCACATGGACTTCGGCTCGTACGCGGGCTACGGCATCCCGTACAACGTCGTGACCTCGGCGACCCCGACCTCGACTGTGACGTTCGACTACGACGAGGACTCCGACCACGTCCCGTATCCGATCCCGGCCAGCCCGAAGATCGAGGGCGGCGGGCCCACGGGCTCGGGCGACCGCCACATCCTCATGGTCGATGCCGACACGTGCCGCCTGTACGAGCTCTTCAACGCGCGCAAGGTCAGCGGCGCCTGGCGCGCCGGCAGCGGCGCGACGTGGGACATGCACTCGAACGCACTGCGGACCGCCGGCTGGACCAGCGCCGACGCGGCCGGGCTGCCGATCCTGCCGGGCCTGGTCCGCTACGACGAGGTCGTCGCCGGGGCGATCAACCATGCCCTCCGGTTCACGACCGACGAGACCCGCAAGCAGTACATCTACCCGGCGCGCCACTACGCCAGCGACAACACCTCGGCGTCGCTGCCGCCGATGGGGCTGCGCGTCCGCCTCGATGCCTCGTACGACACGTCCGGCTTCTCGCCCCAGGCGCGGGTCATCGCGGAAGCCCTGAAGCGATACGGGATGATCCTCGCCGACAACGGGTCGCCCTGGTACATCACCGGCGTCAGTGACCCGGGCTTCGACGACGACGTCATGCACGAGCTCGACGTCATCACCGGCCAGGATCTCGAAGTGGTCGACACCTCCGGGCTGGTCAACGGCCCGTAGGCTGCGTCGCGGGCGCGACCGGGTGCCGGCTCTGCCTCATCTGACTCCGAGGCTTGACGGGCGCTCCGGGAAAGGCGCATCGTTGGTGTGAGAGCGCTCTCAGGCGTTGCCGTGGTCGGTTCCAGGAACCCGCGCCATCGACCATCGCCCACTGACCCGGGCCATCCGCCCCCCAGGATGGCTGCTCGAGGTCATGCACGGACTAGTCGTGGACTTGCGGAGACTCCCCGATCGTGAGAGCGCTCTCACGAAAACGACGAAGCGTCGAAAGGGAGGAGATCATGTCTGCCAGATCTCGACGGAGCCGTCTTGCCGTCATGCTCGGCTCGGTCCTGCTGCTCTGCGCGGTGATGCCCGTGGCCGCGACGGCCCACGATCGAGGAAAGCACGTTCGTTTCTACGTCCCCAAGCCCGACCGTGATGCCCTCGTGCAGATCGCGCGCCTCAGGTCGGATGGACGGAAGACCGATGCCCGCCTCATCAAGGGGATGATCGAGACGCCCCAGGCCGTCTGGTTCACCGGCGGCAGCCCGAGCGAGGTGCGCCGGGCCGTCAAGGCGACGGTCAAGCGGGCCCGGGCCCACAACGAGATCCCGGTCCTGGTCGCGTACAACATCCCCTTCCGCGACTGCGCCCAGTTCTCGGCCGGTGGTGCGACGACCACCGCTGAGTACCTGGCCTGGGTCGACGGCTTCGCGAAGGGCATCGGGAAGTCCAAGGCCGTGGTCATCCTCGAGCCCGACGGCCTCGGGATCATCCCCTGGTATGACCCCTTCGCGGATCGCGACGGCAGCAGCGCGCTCGAGTGGTGCCAGCCGGCCGAGGCCGATCCCGCGACGGCGGCGACGGACCGATTCGACCAGCTGAACCAGGCGGTCGACCGGATCGGGCAGCAGCCCAGGGCCAAGGTCTACCTCGACGGGACGCACAGCGCATGGCTCGGCTCCGGCGATGCCGCGGAGCGCCTGGTCAAGGCCGGTGTGTTCGACGCCGCCGGCTTCTTCAGCAACGTCTCGAACTTCCAGGAAGACCAGCGCCTGATCAAGCACGCCACCTGGACGTCCCAGTGCATCGCGTTCGCGAACAACGCCGACGAGGGAGGCTGGCGACTCGGCCACTACGAGTGGTGTGCCAGCCAGTATTTCCCGGCGGATCCGAACGACTTCTCGACGTGGCACCTCTCCGATGAGTGGTATGCGGCGAACCTTGGCACGGCGACCCCGACGACCCATTTCGTCATCGACAGCAGCCGGAACGGGCAGGGGCCGTGGATCCCACCGGCCGATCATCCGGCCGGCGACCCGCAGGATTGGTGCAACCCGCCCGATCGTGGCACGGGCACCCGCCCGACCGCCAAGACCGGGATCGCGCTCCTCGACGCCTACCTGTGGATCAAGATCCCGGGTCAGTCCGACGGCCAGTGCAACCGCTGGTCGCCACCGGGTTCCCCGGATCCGGTTCGAGGCATGGTGGATCCGCCGGCCGGTGTCTGGTTCCCGGAGATGGCCCTGGAGCTGGCGCGCAACGCCAACCCCTGACGGGGATCCGGCCGGCCCAGTGCGAGAGCCGGGGTCCTGACCGACCCGGCTCTCGCCGACCGGCCGTGCCGACGCTCCGGTCCATCGCTGCCGCGTCGAGCCCGGCGATTTGTCATCATGGCGGCATGACGACCCTGCGTGAACGCGTCCTTGGCGGCGAGACCACGTTCGGTACGTGGCTCTCGACCGGTTCGCCCTACGTCGCGGAAGCATGCGGGCGCGCCGGGTTCGACTGGCTCGTCATCGATACCGAGCACGGCATGACCACCGAGACCACGGTCCTCGGTCAGGTCTATGCCATCGGCGCCACCGCCGCCACGCCGATGGTCCGGATCGAGCGGAGCGACCGCTTGCGCATCTCGCGGGTACTCGACATGGGGGCCGGCGGCCTGGTCGTCCCGCGCGTCGACTCGGCCGACGACGTGCGCCAGGCCCTCGACTGGATGCGCTTCCCGCCGGAGGGCCAGCGCGGCATCGCCCTCGGCGGTCGGGGCCAGGGCTTCGGCCGGGTCGGTCACGAGGACATCGGCACGCTCAACGACGTCGTCGTCGGCGCGTTCCAGATCGAGAACCCGGCGGCCGTCGCCGATGCCGATGCGATCGCGGCCCTGCCGGGCGCCGACGTCCTCTTCGTGGGACCGGCCGACCTGTCGCATTCGCTCGGGGTGCCCGGCCGCTTCGATGACCCGATCTACCTCGACGCGATCGGCGCCGTCCTCGCCGCGTGCGAGCGCCACGGCAAGGCGGCCGGCATCCTGCTCTACGACCGGGCCGTCCTGCCGCGCCACCTCGAGCTCGGGTTCCGGTTCATCGGGCTCGGCTCCGATCTCGGGTTCGTGGCCGCCGGGGCACGCGAGATGGTCGAGGCCGCCCGCGGCGGCTGAGCCGGCGCCACGACCGGTCGAGCCGGCCGCCGCGACCGCGTCCGCCGCGACCGCGGCCTACTCGTCGGCCAGGCGGACCACCGGGGCCGGCGCCCGACCCGCACCCGGCCCGGTCTGGGCCAGCAGGACGCCCACGATGATGAGTGCGCCGCCGACGATCTGGACCGGCGTCAGGATGAAGCCGAACAGCAGGTAGGCGAGGACGATCGTCCAGATCGGCTCGACGGTGCTGATGATCGAGGCCTGGGCGGCCCCGATGCGTTGGGCACCGGCGTAGAAGGCCTGGATCGCGATGAACGTCGAGACCACGCCGACGCCGAGCAGCCCGAACCAGGCCTCGGCCGGGATCTGGGCGGGCAGGACCGGCCGGCTGGTGCCGATGCTCCAGAGCCAGTAGACGGTCGCGGTCGCGGTCATCATCAGCGCGGTCGCCACGGACGCGGCGGCGCCGCTGTCGGACTCGCCGCCGACCGTGTCGCGGCGTTCGCCCGCCAGTCGAGCCGACAGCACGATCCAGACGACGTAGATGAGCATCGATGCGATCACGAGGAGCAGGCCCGAGACCGGCGGCGCATCGTCGGGGTCGATGCCGCCGATCGTGAGAGCGACCCCGCAAGGGCGACACCCAGCGCCAGCCACGCTCGCCGGCCCTCGAGACGCTGCCCGACCCGCAGGGTGACGACCGCGACGAGCGCCGGGTAGGTGAAGACGATCAGCCCGGCCAGCGACGGCGAGACGGTCTCGAGCGCCGCGTAGTACGCGCCGGAGTTGCCGACGTACAGCACGCCGAGCGCGAGCGAGACGATCGCCGCCCGCCGGGCGAAGGCGCGCAGGCCGCGTCGCCGGGCGGGTGACGCGAGCAGCCAGATCCACGCCAGGCCGGCCCCGAACAGGAAGCGCCACGAGGACAGCACCAGCCAGTCGACGCCGCTCGCGTACACGGGCTGGGCGAAGAGCGACCCGGATCCGAATCCCGCAGCCGACAGCAGGATGAGGGCGACCCCGCCCAGGCGTCGGCGATCCATCGGCCCGAGGCTAGCAGTCCGGCGGCCACCCGCGCCGACCCGCGCGGTGGTGGGTCAGTCGGTGAAGTCGAACGTCGCGACGAACTGGTCGAACACCGGGATGTCCGACGCGCCGCCGGCGGTCACGAGGAAGACTTCCCATCCCGTCCGGCCCTGGACCGCGACCTCGTCGACGAATGTGACGTCCTGTCCCTGATCGTTCGTGAACTGGTACACGAGCCGATGGGCGGGCCGGCCGTCGAGCTCCCCGGTGACCTGCGAGACCGGCTCGCCGAAGTCGTCCTTGTAGAACGCCTGCAGATCCGAGACGAAGTCCTCGAGCGTCGCGCCCTTCGCGAGCTGCTGCGGGGCGACGTAGACGTACGGCTGTCCATCGATCGCGTACGCATCCTCGGTCGTGGACGACTCGACGGTCCAGTCGGCCGGATGCGCCATCGTGTACTCGAAGGCCTTCGAGGCGTTCACGACCCACACGTCCTCGGGTGGCGAGATCGTCTGCGGCGTCCCGACACCGCGCATCGCGAACTCGATGTCGAGCTCGACCGGCACGATGACCGACCCGTCGGCCTGCATCCACGTGCCGTTGATTCCCAGGATCGCCGGCGTGCCATCGTCGGTGGCGTAGTAGTCCATCGTGAATGCGAGGTCCGTCGCGCCTTCGACTCCGAAGCCGATCGTGCCGGGCGAGATCTCGCCGCCACCGTTGGGCTGAAGGTGGTGCAGCTGCTGGCCGTTCTTGGCCACGACGCCGAGGTCCTCGACCGAGGCGATCGCCCCGAGCGTCCCCGGGAGCGAGCCCCGCGATCGACCAAGATCGCCATCCTCGAGCCATGGACCCGGCGAGCTTCGGCTCCAGCCCTGCGACCCGATCCCGATCACGTCGGTCTCCTGGGTGACGCCGCCGGAAGCGATCCGCATCGACAGGCTCGAATCCGCACCCGAGAAGACCGCGTCACCGGTGATCTCGCCGGCGGCCGCGCCGAACGAGACGGTCCCGGTGATGTCCGCCGTCGCACTGAAGTCCGGCGCCGCGATGATCCGGACGAAGTCGTCGCTCACGTCGACGGGCGAGGGGCTCGGCGTCGGCACGGCGGTCGGGCGACGGCAGAGGGGGCCGGGGTCGGCGTTCCGTTCGGGTCACCGCAGGCGCCGGCCAGGATCGCCACGACCGCCAGGGCGGCCAGGCGTCGGCCCGCGGCCCTCCCGACCGTGGACGGTGCGTGCTGCGGGTCCAGTCGCAAGCCGTCCCTCCTGTGCCTCGGCCGCAGTCGGCGAGCGTCCGGGCATCATGAGGGCGGCGCCCCGTTCCGACAACGGTCGCTACACTTTGGAGCGTGACCGACCTGACCGAGACCGCCGTCGCCCGCCGCGTGCCGGCCATCCTGGAAGAGCGTCTCCGGGTGCTCAGCCGGCGCCAGCCCGTGACCGTGCCGCCCGGCACCTCGCTGGCCGAATGCGTGCGGGCGATCCAACGGACCGGTACGGGCGATTCAGTGTTCGTGTGTGAGGGGACCGGGCGCCTGGTCGGCGTCCTGACCGAGCGCGACATCTTCGCGCGGATCGTGGCCGGCCATGTCGACCTGGCCGAGCCGGTCGAGACGCTCATGACGACCGAGCCGCGGACGCTCGACCTCGAACAGACGATCCGCGACGCGATCCACCTGATGCAGACCGGCCGGTACCGGAACGTGCCGGTCGTGGACGACAACGGTCACCTCGTCGGCGTCATCCGGCAGGCCGACATCATCAAGTACCTGGCCGAATTGTTCCCCGAGGAGTTGCTCAACCTCCCGCCCCGGCCGCATCAGCGCATGAAGGAGCCGGAAGGCGCGTGACGACCCCCACCAAGGACCTCGAGCCGGGGATCTCCGAGCTCGAGCGAGTCACCATCCGTTTCGCCGGCGATTCCGGCGACGGGATGCAGTTGACCGGGACGCAGTTCACGCGGACGGCTGCCGTCTTCGGGAACGACATCAGCACGCTGCCCGACTTCCCCGCCGAGATCCGTGCGCCCGCCGGCTCGCTGCCGGGGGTCTCGGGCTTCCAGATCAGCTTCAGCTCCACCGACATCCACACCCCGGGCGACCAGCCGGACGTCCTCGTCGCGATGAACCCGGCGGCCCTCAAGACCAACATCATGGATCTGCCGCCGGGCGGCGCCCTCATCGTCAACAGCGACGCGTTCACGCAGGGGAACCTGAACAAGGCGGCCTATGCGAGCAACCCGCTGACCGACGGTTCGCTCAGCGACTTCATCGTCTTCGAGATCCCGATCTCCGCGCTCAACGAGCGCTCGCTCGACGGGCTCGAGATGACGAGCAAGCAGAAGGACCTCACGAAGAACTTCTTCGCGCTCGGGATCATGTTCTGGCTGTACGAGCGGAGCATGGATGCGACGATCACGTGGATCGACCAGAAGTTCTCGGCGCGGCCCATCGTCGCCGAGGCGAACAAGCGGGCCCTGAAGGCCGGCTACGCCTTCGGCGAGACCACCGAGATCTTCCACACGCACTACCGGGTCAAGCCGGCCCACCTGCCGCCAGGGACGTACCGGAACATCACCGGCAACGAGGCGACGGCGCTCGGCTTCCTGGCCGCATCGAAGCTGGCCCACCGGCCGCTGTTCTACGGCAGCTACCCGATCACCCCCGCGAGCGACATCCTGCACCAGCTCTCGACCTACAAGACGTTCGGCGTCAAGACCTTCCAGGCCGAGGACGAGATCGCGGCCATCGGGGCGGCCATCGGGGCGAGTTACGGCGGGGCGCTCGGGATGACCGCCTCATCCGGCCCGGGCATCGCGCTCAAGACCGAGGCGATGGGCCTCGCGGTCATGGTCGAGCTGCCCCTTGTCGTCATCGACGTCCAGCGAGCCGGCCCGTCGACGGGCATGCCCACCAAGAACGAGCAGGCGGACCTGCTCCAGATCATGTTCGGGCGCAACTCGGATTCGCCCATCCCGATCGTGGCGCCCTCGACGCCGGGCGACTGCTTCGACATGGCCATCGAGGCGTGGCGGATCGCGCTCAAGTACATGACCCCGGTCGCATTCCTGTCCGACGCATTCCTCGCCACCGGCTCGGAGCCGTGGAAGATCCCGGACCTCGCCACCTTGTCGGACATCGGGGTCGACAACGCGATCCGGGGCGATGGCCCGTTCCAGCCCTACCTGCGCGACCCCGAGACGCTCGCGCGGCCATGGGCGGTCCCGGGCACGGCCGGTCTCGAGCATCGGATCGGCGGCCTCGAGAAGGCCGACGGGACCGGCAATGTCAGCTACGACCCGGACAACCACCACAAGATGCAGCTCCTGCGCGCGGCCAAGGTGGCCGGCATCGCGAAGGACATCGCCCCGCTCGACGTCTTCGGTCCCGCGGCCGGCGAGCTGCTGATCCTGGGCTGGGGATCGACGTACGGGGCGATCCGCTCGGCCGTCGAGCGCCTGCATGCCGAGGGCCGGTCTGTCGCCCATGCCCACCTGCGCCATCTCAACCCGTTCCCGGCCAACACCGAGGAGGTCCTGCGGTCGTACCGGCGGGTCCTCATCCCCGAAGTCAACCTCGGCCAGCTCCTGATGCTGGTCCGGGCGAAGTACCTCATCGACGCCGTCGGCTACGACAAGGTGCGGGGCAAGCCGTTCCGCATCTCGGAGATCGTGGACGAAGCCGAGCGCGTCCTCGCGGAGTGAACCACGCATGACCGACCCGACCGCCACCAACGGCGCCACGCCGTCAGCCGCTCCGGCACAGCCGCCGCTGAGCGCCGAGAACGCCGCGGTCATCGCGCTGACCCGCAAGGACTTCGTGTCCGACCAGGAAGTGCGCTGGTGCCCCGGCTGCGGCGACTACTCGATCCTGGCCCAGACCCAGAAGGTCATGCCCGACTTCGGCTACCCGCAGGGAGAACATCGTGTTCATCTCGGGCATCGGATGCTCGGGCCGGCTCCCGTACTACATGAACACGTTCGGGTTCCACACGATCCACGGCCGTGCGCCGACCCTCGCGACCGGACTCAAGGCGGCGCGGCCGGACCTGATGGTCTGGGTCATCACCGGCGACGGCGACGCACTCTCGATCGGCGGCAACCACGTCATCCACTCGATGCGGCGCAACGTCGACATCAAGATGATCATGTTCAACAACCGGATCTACGGCCTGACCAAGGGCCAGGCCTCGCCGACGTCGGAGTTCGGCAAGCGGACGAAGTCGACGCCGGCCGGGACCGTCGACACCCCGATCATCCCGCTGACGATCGCGCTGGCCGCGGAAGCGAGCTTCGTCGCGCGCTCGGTCGACACCCACACCGAGCATCTCCAGCACACCCTCGAGCGGGCGGGCCGCCACAAGGGCTCGGCGTTCGTCGAGGTCCTCCAGAACTGCAACATCTTCAACGACGGGGCGTGGCGCGACTTCACCGACCGCGAGGTGCGCGAGGACCGGATGCTCGTCCTGGAGCACGGCAAGCCGATGATCTTCGGCAAGGACCGCGACAAGGGCATCCGCCTCGATGGCCTGCACCCCGAGGTCGTCACGATCGGCGAGAACGGCGTGACCGAGGCCGACCTCCTGGTCCACGACGAGGCCGCCACCGAGCCGTACCTCGCCCTGATGCTGTCGCGGATGTCGTGGCCGGACTTCCCGGTGCCGGTCGGCGTCCTGCGATCCGTGGTCCGGCCGACCCACGACCAGCTCCTCGAGGACCAGCTGACCGTTGCCGTCGCGAAGTCCGGCCAGGGCGACCTGGCGCGTGTCCTGCGCGGCGGCGAAACGTGGACCGTCGAGTAGAACGCCGAGGGACGACGCGATGCTGATGAAACGGTGTCCGAGTTGCGGCTTCGACAACCTGCCCGACGCCGAGACCTGCGACAACTGCGAATCGGACCTGATGGGCAACGACGTCCCGCAGCAGACCTCTTCGTTCCACGGCCGCCTGCTCGGCGAGCATCTCGACGGTCTCGGAGCCCCGGCGCCCATCACGGTCGAGCCGGACATCTCCGTCGACGCGACCATCGCGCGGATGCAGGACGCCGAGGTCGACTGCGTGCTGGTCGTGAGCGACGGCCGGCTCGTCGGCATCTTCACCGATCGCGACGCGGTCGCGAAGGCCGCCGGCAAGCCCCTGGACGCCTTCCACGTGAGCGACTTCATGACCCCGGACCCGGTCGTGCTCCGCCACGACGACCCCATCGCCCTCGCGATCCACAAGATGGCTGTCGGGGGCTTCCGCCACATCCCGATCGTCGAGGACGGCCGGCCGACCGGGGTCGTGACCGCCCGCGACGTGTTCCACCATCTCGCCGAGCAGTTCGGATGACGATCCGCATCGCGGTCCTCGCCCAGGACCTGATCTGGCAGGACCGCCTGGCCAGGGCCGTCGAGTCGGCCGGCGCGACACCGATGCGCGCGAAGACCGCCCCGGAATTCGACCGGGCGCTGGCCTGCGCGGACTTCGCGATCATCGACCTCACGGCCCGTGGCTACGACCCGCTCGCCGCGATCGAACGGGCGCGTTCGCTCGACGCCCGGGTACTCGCCGTCGGTCCCCACGACGACCTCGACTTGCGCAAGCGCGCGCTCGCGCGGGGCGCCGAGCGGGTGCTCGCCTATCGCAAGCTCTTCGAGGATGGTCCGGCGACCATCGCGACGTGGCTGGAACGAGCCGCAGCTCCCGCCAACGCCTCGTGACCACGGAGGCGACCCGGCCCACCATCCCCGCGGAGCGCTACGCCGAGCGTCTGCGACGCGCCGCCGAGGCGACCGCGGCCCACGGCTTCGACGCGATGCTCGTCGCGGTCGGACCGGACCTGCGCTACCTGACCGCGTACGAGGCCATGCCGCTCGAACGGCTGACGATGCTCGTCGTCGTCCCCGGGCAGGCACCCTCGATCGTCGTCCCGCGGCTGGAGCGAGGGGCCGCGGAGGCCGGTCTCCGAACCGACGTGACGATCGTGACGTGGGACGAGGGGCACGATTCGTATGAGGTCGTCACCGGACTCCTGCCCGGCCCGACCGGGCACGCCGGGCCGAAGATCGCCGTCTCCGACACGCTCTGGGCGAGCCATCTGCTGCGACTGCAGGCGGCCCTTCCGGCGTCCCGGTTCGAGGCTGCGTCGCCGGTCCTGGCGGACCTGCGGATGATCAAGGACCCCGATGAGATCGCGCTGCTGCGACTCGCGGCCCAGGCGGCCGACCGGGTCGTGGCGCACATCGCCGCCGGTCGGCTGGTCGGACGGACCGAGGCCGACGTCGCCCGCGAGGTGCGCGAGCGGCTGATCGCCGAAGGCCACGATCAGGCGCTGTTCGCGATCGTGGGCTCCGGGCCAAACTCCGCGTCGCCCCACCACGAGGCGTCGGAGCGGGTCATCCGGGCCGGCGAGCCGATCGTCCTCGACATCGGCGGCACGCTCGGCGGGTATGGCTCCGACGTGACCCGGACGCTGTGGGTCACCGGCGGCGACGCTGCCAAGGGTCCGGACGAGGGGTTCCGACACCTCTTCGGCGTGCTCTACGGGGCCCAGGCGGCGGCGACGCGCGCCGTCCACCCGGGCGTCGCCTGCGAGGAGATCGACGCCACCGCGCGCCGGCCGATCGATGCCGAGGGCTACGGCGAGGCGTTCTTCCACCGGACCGGACACGGGATCGGCCTCGAGGGCCACGAGGACCCGTATCTCATCGAGGGGAACGACCTGCCGCTGCGCGAGGGGATGGCGTTCTCGGTCGAGCCCGGGATCTATCTCGTCGGCGAGTACGGCGCCCGCATCGAGGACATCGTCGTGTGCGGCGCGGACGGCCCGATCGTGCTCAACGAGGCGTCTCGCGAGCTGTACGTCGTCGACGGCTGACACCGGAAAGGCCGGCCGGGGCCGGGTCGTGAGGCGCACCTGCGGTATCATCGGCCGACGGATCGGCCCGATCGATCCGCCAAGATCCGAGTACCGATGACCAGCCACTCATCGCGCCGTTCCCGCGGCGCCCATCCTGGCCGGGACACCGAACCCGGCCACACCGGCCCATGAGCCGGCGCCACGGCCGCACGCACCATCACGAACGCGGTCACCACGGCAGCCCGCGTCCGGGGACGCCCGCCGGACCGCGCCCGAATCGGGCGACCGAAGGCGGTCCGGGCCAGGTCGCGCCGCCGCCGGTCGCCGCCGACAAGCACGCGCCGTCCCCGCCCGCGACCGCATCGCCCTCGCCCTCGCCCGAGCGTGCGGTGCCGAACGCGCCGGTCCCGCCGGCGCCTCCTTCGGCCCCCACCAGTCCAGCTGTGGCGGAAGCCCCGCCGGTCCCCACCAACGGGGCGTCGATGGCCGATGACCACCCGGCACCGCTCGATCCCTCCGCGCACGGCGGCCTCGGGCCGGCCGATGGATCGCCGCCCGTCAACGGTGGCGGGCCCGCCCGGCCGACGGGCCAGAACGGCCAGGGTGGCCAGCACGGATCCGGCCCCCAACGCGGGCCGACCGGACACAACGGACAGCCCGGCCAGAACGGACAACCCGGCCAGAATGGCGCCGAGCGAGGCTCGCCGTGCACGGCCCCGCAGTTGCGTCGCTTCATCAAGAGTCGTCCGTACGTGCCGATGCACGAGCTGCGCCGGCGGTTCGCGATCGACGGCGGCGATGACGACGTCAGCTCGATCCAGCTCGACCCCGGCTGCATCTTCGTCGGCCTGCCGGCTCGCGAAGGCAAACTCATCGGCGAACTGGTGCTGGCCGGCGAGATCGGCTACGAGCTCTCGCTCGACCCGCGGACGCCGATCGTCGTCGGCGTGTACCCGATGCGCCCGGTGCCTCGGCCGTAGTCACGGGCCCTGGCCGCCCGAGATCGGCGGGGCATCACCGCGACGATGCGGTATCGCGGACACCCACGGTGATCCCTTCGCGACGCAACAGCGTGCGCTTGCGTTCGAGCGCGGCCTCGCGCGAACCCCAGGCGTCGCCGCCGTAGCCGCCGATCGTGCCGTCGGCCGCGATGACCCGGTGACACGGCACCAGCAGGCTGATCGGGTTGCGACCGAGCGCCCCGCCGACGGCCCGGGCGGCCCGCGGCGCACCGATCCGGCGGGCGATCTCGCCATAGCTCGCGGTCTCGCCCCACGCGATCGCCCCGACCTCGCCGAGGACGCGCCGGTCCCAGTCCGGCCGGTCTTCGAGGTCGATCGGCGGCACGGCGCCCCGCGGCGCACGGCCGGCGACGAGATCCGCGATGACCGCCGCGGCGCGGTCCAGGTGAATCCGGCGCGGATCGTCGGCAGCGACATCCCCCTCGGCCACGACCGGCCCGTGCAACCGACGAGCGACCAGCGACATGAACGCATCGTCAGTCGTGGCGGACTCCACGGCGACGATGCCCCGGCTCGTGGCCGCGAGATGGAGCGGACCCCACGGGCCCGCGATCGTTCGGACGATGGCCTTGGCACGCTCCGTCGATCGCATCGATCCAGTGTGCCCGAAGGGCGCGCCGATGTTCGAGACGTCGGCCGGCTGGTATACTCCTAGGGAGTATGTCGAACCCACCCATCGCCAGCAGCCGGACGGTCGAAGTCGCCTTGCCGATCGAGGGCATGACCTGTGCCTCGTGCGTCAACCGCATCGAGCGATTCCTGCGCAAGACGCCAGGCGTCCAGGACGCGACCGTCAATCTCGCCACCGAGCTGGCAACGATCGTGTACCTGCCCGACGTCGCGGCTCGGACCGACCTGGTCGGTGCCGTGGAGGCGGCCGGCTACGAGATCCGCGAGCGCCCCGCGGCCCAGGACGGCGCCGCCCCCGCGTCGCTCGCGGACGAGCGGACCGCCGACGACCTGGCCCGGGCCGGCGAATCGCGCGTGCTCCTCGTCCAGGCCGTCGCCTCGATCGGTGTCGCGCTCGCGATCATGGCCCTGATGGCCGCTCCGGCCGAGATCGCCACGATGACCCAACGCAACCTGCTGGCGATCGTGCCGGCGACCTTCATCCAGGTCTGGGCGGGCCGGCGCTTCTATCGGTCGGCGTGGCGGGCCGCCCGGCACGGGACCAGCAACATGGACACGCTCGTCGCGATCGGCACGAGCGCGGCATGGGCCTACAGCGTCGTCCTGACACTTGCTCCGGCGGTCGTGGAAGACGCCGGGCTGGAGCCAGCCACCTATTTCGACAGCGCGGCGATCATCATCGGGCTGGTCCTGCTCGGTCGCTGGCTCGAGGCTCGGGCCAAGGGCCAGACGACCGGCGCGATCCGCCGGCTCGCGGCGCTGCGACCCGTCTCGGCGCGCCTCGTGCGCGGCGATCTCGAGGAGGACGTCCCGCTCGATTCGGTCGTCGTCGGCGACCTCCTTCGCGTCCGTCCCGGCGACAAGGTGCCGGTCGACGGCCTCGTCGTCGAGGGATCGTCGGCGGTCGACGAGGCCCTGCTCACCGGCGAGCCGATCCCGGCCGGCAAGGGACCCGGCGACGAGGTCATCGGGGCCACGCTCAACACGACCGGGACGTTCATCATGCGCGCCACCCGGGTCGGGCGCGACACGGCGCTCGCCCGCATCGTCGAGCTCGTCGAGCGGGCCCAGGGATCGAAGGCCCCGATCGCCCGCCTGGCGGACCGGATCGCCGAGGTCTTCGTCCCGATCGTGCTGGTGATCGCCGCCGGCACGTTCCTGGCCTGGCTGGCGCTCGGTCCCGAACCGCGCCTGACCCACGCCCTGGTCGCCGCCATCGCCGTGCTCGTCATCGCCTGCCCGTGTGCGATGGGCCTGGCCACGCCGACGGCGATCATGGTCGGGACCGGGCGGGGCGCCGAGGCCGGCATCCTGATCCGCGGCGGCGAGGCGCTCGAGACCGCCCACAAGGTCGACGCGGTCGTGCTCGACAAGACCGGGACCCTGACGCTCGGCCGTCCGGTCGTCGATGACATCACCGCGGCCGATGGGTTCGACATCCGGGAGGTGCTCGATCTCGCCGCCTCTGCCGAGAAGGGCAGCGAGCATCCTCTGGCGGCCGCGATCATCGCTCGCGCCCGGGTCGACGAGCTGGGCTTCCGCCGGATCGACGGCTTCGCGACGGCGGTCGGCGGCGGCGTCGGTGCGACCGTCGTCGGCGAGGACGGGCCGCGGGACGTGCTCGTCGGGAGTGCGCGCTGGCTGCGCGAACGGGACGTGGATCTCGCGACCCTCGATGCTGCCGCCGGTCGGGCTTCGGCGGACGGCCGGACGGTCGCCTTCGTCGTCATCGACGGTCGGGCTGCCGGCCTGATCGCCATCACCGACCCGGTCCGTGACGACGCCCCGGCCGGCGTCGCCGCGCTGCATCGCGACGGGATCGAGACGTGGCTCGCGACCGGTGACGGTCGAGCGACCGCGGAGGCCGTCGGGCGCGCCGTGGGCATCCCGCCAGAGCGGATCCTCGCCGACGCCCGGCCGGCCGACAAGACCGCCCTGATCGAGCGGCTGCAGGCCGAGGGTCGGATCGTCGCGATGGTCGGCGATGGCCTCAACGATGCCCCGGCCCTCGCCCGGGCAGACCTCGGTGTCGCGATCGGGACCGGCGCCGACGTGGCGATCGAGGCGTCAGACGTGACGCTCGTGGGCGGCGACACCCGGGCGATCGCGCGGGCCATCGAGCTGTCGCGTTCGACGATGACGGTGATCCGCCAGAACCTCTTCTGGGCGTTCGCCTACAACGTGCTGCTGATCCCGGTGGCGATGGGCGTGCTGTACCCGGCGTTCGGGATCACGCTCAACCCGGCGATCGCCGCGGGCGCGATGGCGTTCTCGTCGGTGGCCGTGGTCCTCAACTCACTGCGACTCCGCGGCCGGCGTCGCGCCGCGTAGACTCCGGCCGTGACCGACCACACCCACGAACATGAGCACGCCGACCACGGACCGGACCCGCGCGACCTCCCTGGCGCCTTCCGCCATCAACGTCGATGTCGCCGTCCGGTTCGCCGACACCGACGCGATGGGTCACGTCAACAACGCCAAGTACCTGACCTACTGCGAGATCGCCCGGATCCGCTACTGGACCGACGTTACGGGCATGCCGATCGCGCTCGGGACCGAGGACGCCGAGAGCCTGATCCTCGCCGAGGCGCGGATCACCTACCGCGCGCCGGTCTTCCACGGCGAGACCGTGACGGTCCAGACCCGCGCGGTGCGGATCGGACGCTCCTCGTTCACCCTCGAGCACCGGCTGCTCGCCGCGATCCCCGGCGCGACGCCCCGACTCGTCGCGGTCAGCGAATCGATCCTGGTCCACTACGACTACGCGGCGGGGCATCGGTCGCGCTGTCGGACGAGCACGTCGCCGCCATCGAGGCCTACGAGGGACGGCCGCTCAGGCGTCCGTGACGCGCCGGAAGATCGCCACCGCGTTCTGGCCGCCGAAACCGAACCCGTCGACCGCGACCGTGTCGACCTTGGCCTTGCGCGCGGTCAACGGGACGTAGTCGAGGTCGCACTCTGGATCCGGGGTGTGCAGGTTCGCGGTCGGCGGGATGACCTGGTCGCGGATCGCCCCGACCGCTGCGAGCACGCTCGCGATGCCGGCCGCCCCGACGAGGTGGCCGATCATCGATTTCGGCGAGCTGATCGCGACCTTGTAGGCGTGGTCGCCGTAGGCCAGCTTGATCGCGCGCGTCTCGGTCACGTCGTTGAGGGATGTCGAGGTGCCGTGGGCGACGATGTAGTCGACCTCGTCGGGGGCGATGTCGGCGTGGCGCAGCGCCTGGGTCATGGCGCGAGCCTGTCCACGGCCCGTGGGTTCCGGGGCGCTGATGTGGAATGCGTCCGCGGTCAGGGCGCCACCGATGATCTCGGCGATGGGCGTCGCGCCGCGCTCGAGCGCGTGAGCCAGCGACTCGACGACGACGACGCCCGCGCCCTCGCCCAGCACGAACCCGTCGCGCGTCAGGTCGAACGGCCGCGACGCGGTCTCCGGGGAGTCGTTGCGCTTGGAGAGAGCGGTCATGTTCGAGAGGGCCGCGACACCCATCGGCACGATCGGCGCCTCTGAGCCGCCGGCGAGGACGACGTCGCACTCGCCGTAGCGGATGAGCCGCAGGGCGTCGTGGAACGCGATGACCGAGGTCGCGCAGGCGGCGACCTGGGTGATGACCGGGCCGGTCAGCCCGTAGTCCATCGAGATCATGCACGCGCCCATCGAGCCCGACAGGGCCGGCACGGCGAAGGCGCTCACGAAGCGCGGCCCCTTCGTGTCGTGGATGTGCGTGCCGTCGATGATCGCCTCGATCCCGCCGCCGCCGGTGTTGACGACCACCCCGACGCGGTCCCGCTGCGCCTCGCTCATCGCCTCGAAGTCGATGCCCGAGTCACGGACGGCTTCCTTGCTCGCCCCGATCGCGAGATGGATGAACCGGCTCATGCGACGGGCCATCTTCGGATCCATCACGGTCGTCGGGTCGAAACCGAGGACCTCGGCCGCGATGCGGACCTCGAACGCCGACGCGTCGAATCCCTGGATCAGCCGCGTCCCCGTGACGCCCGCGACCAGGTTCGACCAGTACGTCGGGAAGTCGTTGCCGATCGGCATGATCGCGCCCAGGCCGGTGATGACCGCTCGGCGCGCAGGGTCTCGTTCAGGCACGGAGGTTCCTCAATGTCGCGTCCCGCGATTGTAGTGAGGCGCGCGCGACGTCAGTCGCCGTCGTAGCGCTTGAAGATGACGGCGCCGTTGTGTCCGCCGAGGCCGATGTTGTTCGAGAGCGCGTAGCGGATCGGCAGCGACTGGGTCTCGGTCACGACCCAGAGGTCGCACTCGGGGTCGTAGTCGCGGTAGTTGATCGTCGCGGGTGCGCACTGCTCGGCGATCGACTTGACGGTCGCGAAGGCCTCGAAGGCGCCCGCGGCGCCCATCATGTGGCCGGTCATCGACTTGGTGGCGCTGATCGCGATCGATCGCGCGGATGCGGCCGAACGCTCGCCGAACACGGTCCAGATGGCCTCCGCCTCGCGTCGGTCGCCGAGCGGGGTCGAGGTCCCATGGGGGTTGATGAGGTCGACCTCGTCGGCGGGGACGCCGCGGCGCTCGAGGGCCATCTTCATCGCCCGGGCCGAGCCGATCCCCTCCTCGATGGGCTGGATCATGTCCCAGCCGTCCGCGGCCGAGCCATAGCCGACGACCTCCGCGTAGATGCGCGCGCCGCGCGCCTTGGCGATCTCCAGGTCCTCGAGGAACAGCGAGCCCGAACCCTCGCCGAGCACGAAGCCGTCGCGGGTCAGGTCGAACGGCCGGGAGACGGTCTGAGGCGCCTCGCCGGGGCGGGGCATGCCCATGCCACGCATGTTCGAGAAGCCGGCGTGGCCGACCTCGAGCAGCGGGGCCTCGGTGGAGCCGGAGATGATGGCGACGCAGTCGCCGCGGCGGATGGTCTCGGCCGCCTCGCCGACGTTGTGCGTGCCGGTCGCGCAGGCCGACACCATGCAGACGTTATGGCCGATGGCGCCGGTCTCGATCGCGATCATCCCCGAACACGAGTCGACGAGGGCGTTGGCGATGAACGTCGGGGCGACGGTCCGGTTGCCTCGTTCGTGGAGGGCGATGTAGTTGTCGATCATGAGCGTTTGGCCGCCGGCACCGGAGCCGAAGATGACGCCGACGTCGGTGCGGTTCTCGTCGGTCAGCTCGAAGCCCGAGTCGGCGAGCGCCTGCTTGGCCGCGGCGACGCCGAAGTGCATGCTCGACTCGCTGCGGCGGGCAGCCTTCGGATCCATCCAGTCGGACGCGGTGAAGTCCTGGACCTCGCCGGCGAGCTTGGCTTCGTACGGACCTGGATCGAAGCGGGTGATCGGCCCGAGGCCGGACCGGCCCTCGACCAGGTTGTTCCAGACGGTCTGGACATCGTTGCCGACCGGGCTGACGACGCCCAGACCGGTCACGACGACGCGTCGCTCGTAGTCGGGCTTGCGCAAGATGACGGCTCCTTCTGGTTGGGGTCAGGCGGGGGTGGCCGAGGCGGCCAGGTCGATGAGTCGGTCGAACGATGCCGGGTCATCGGCCGCGATGAACTCGGCGTCGGGGGCGATGCGCTTGATGAGTCCGGTGAGCACCTTGCCGGGGCCGACCTCCACGAACGTCGTGACGCCGGCCGTGCCCATCCGACCGACCGCCCCGACCCAATCGACGCCGGCCGTGAGGTGCTCGACGAGCTCGGCCCGCGCACCCTCGGCCGTGGCGATCACGGCGGCGTCCGCGTTGGCGATGAGCGGGATCGCCGGATCGGCGAACGGCACGTCGGCCAGGACCGATCGCATGCCCTCGGCGGCCTGGGCCATCAGCGGTGAGTGAGCGGCCACGGACACGGGCAGGACGATGGCGCGCTTCGCCCCGAGCGTCCGGGCCAGTTCGGCGCCGGCCTCAACGGCCGGGCGCGCGCCCGAGACGACCACCTGGCCGGGTGCGTTCCGGTTCGCGATCACGAAGATGCCATGCGCCGAGGCGGCGGCGACCAGCTCGGGCAGTCGGGCGTCGTCGAGTCCGATGAGGGCGGCCATCGCCCCGTCCTGGCCGCCACCCGACGCCTGCATCAGGCGGCCCCGTTCGCGCACGAGCCGGATACCATCGGCGAGCGAGATGACGCCCGCCGCGACGAGCGCCGAGTACTGGCCCATCGAGTGGCCGGCGGCGAAGGCGGGCCGCGGTTCCTCGATCCCGGCAGCGGCCCATCGCTCGCGCATCGCACTGAGGATCGCGATCGAGGTCGCGAGGATCGCCGGCTGGGCGTTCTCGGTGAGGTCGAGCCGCTCGGCCGGTCCGTCCCAGGTGAGCGAGGACAGCGGTTCACCGAGCGCGGCATCGGCCGTCTCGAAGGTCGCGCGGGCGCCCGCCGACCGCTCGGCCAGCTCGCGGCCCATCCCGACCGACTGCGAGCCCTGGCCTGGGAACACATAGGCGAATGACGTCATCGCCGTTGAGGGTAGCCCGGCAGCCTCGCGATAGGCCCGATTCGCGTGCACGGTTGCATGGAAGTCGCGGTCGTCATACGCTTTGGGGGTGTCCGAACAGCCGATCGCCATCCGCCGTCGCGTCGTCCCCCGCCAGGCCGTCGCCCGTCGATTCGAGGCGGACCTGTCCGCCCCCGTCCTGGCCGCCGGCAACCGCCTCCCGAACGTCCGCCAGATCAGCGAGCGCGTGGCGATGGGCCGCGCCCTCTGGCGCGAGCTGGTGATCGGGTTCGCGAGCCAGCTCGGCGAGCTGCGACTCGGGTTCACCCAGCTCGCAGCGCTGTACGTGCTGGCCGACGGGAGCACGATGACCGTCGGCGAACTGGCCGAGGAGATCGGTCGGTCGCCATCGGCGACGAGCCGGCTCATCGATGGCCTCGTCCGGCGTCGACTCGTCGAGCGCCACCAGGAACCCGAGGATCGTCGCCAGCGGACCCTCCGCCTGACCCAGCGTGGTCACGCCGTGCTGCGCGTGGTGGACCGGTCGCGGGCCGACCAGTTCCTGAGTGCGGTCCGACCGCTCCCGACGGCGGAGCGCGCCATCGTGGCGATGGGTGTGGCGGCCCTCGCGACCCATGCCATCAACCGGCGCGGCCGATTGATCCGAACCCCGCGCGAATAGCGCTAGGCGACGAGGAGGACGAGATGGATCAGGCCCAGCTGCGGGAGGCGGTCTTCCGCCTGGAGCATCGGCACTCCGACGGCTCATGGAGCCCGCTCGAACGCCGGCCGCAGCACCACGACGCGGCCGAGCACGACCCGGAGCGAACGTGGACCGGCGGTCAGCTGTACGCCTGTCCGAACTGCGACGAGCAGGTCATCGTCCGGGGACCCATCGGGACCGACGGCGAGTAGCGAGCGGCGCTCGCGTCAACCGCAGAAGCGGCGGACGACGTCGTAGAGGACGGGCAGCCCCCAGCGCAGGGCGTCGATCGCGACACGCTCATCGACGCCGTGGAAACGCTCCACGAAACGCTCGTCGGGATCCGTGCGGAGCGGGGAGAACCCGTAGGTCGGGACCCCGAGCGGTGCCGTGTGCTTGCCGTCGGTCGCGAACGGGACCATGAACGGCAGCGGGATGCCGTCGGGGTCGTGGTCGCGGATCGTCGCCTCGAGGATCTCGTACAGCTCGCCCTCGGCCGGCGCCTCGACCGGGGCGCCGAAGACGGTGAGCTCGATCTCGCAGGCCTCGGCCAGCTCCGGCCCGATCCGCCGCAGCACCTCCGCGCGCATCTCGGGTTCCGTCGTGCCGGGCAACAGGCGGGTATCCACCTCGATGGTGGCGTCGCCGGGGATGACGTTGTACTTGATCCCGGCCGTGATGATGTCGGGGCTGATCGTGTCGCGCAGCAGCGCCCGGAGGGTCCGCGCGTACGCCGGGTCGCAGATGGCCTCGAGGGCCGCATCCGCGCGGACCGGGTCGTCGCCGAGCAGTGCCCGGAGCACCCGTGCGTGATCGGCCGGGAGCACGTCCGCGGCGGCGGCCATGAAGCGGGCCATCACCGGCGTGACGCGGATCGGGCCGGGCACGGCCAGTCGCCCGACGATGGCCGCCGCGAGCACGGCGGCGTTGTCCGCGCGGGGCATCGACCCGTGCCCCCACGTCCCGCGAACCGATATCCGGTAGGCGGCGTAGCCCTTCTCCGCGACCTGGATCGGATACAGGCGGACGCCCGCGACCGTCGTGGAGACGCCACCGCACTCGTTCAGGCCGCCGGCCGCCTGCAGCCAGTCGGGCCGATGGTCGGCGATCCATTTCGCGCCGGCGAGGCCGCCGGCCTCCTCGTCCGCCGTGCAGGTGAAGAGGACATCCCGCCGGAGCCCGGGGATCGGGTCACGGGCAGGGTCCAGCCCGGCCGCCCGGGCCTCGCCGGCGAGCAGGCGGACCACGCCGAGCTCCATCGCGACCATGTCCTTCATGTCGACCGCCCCGCGCCCGTAGAGGTAGCCATCGGCGACCGCACCCGCGAACGGGTCGTGGCTCCAGCGGTCGCCCGGTGCCGGCACGACGTCGAGGTGCGACAGGAGCAGGAGCGGCTCGCCACCGGTGCCGTCGCCGCGCAGCCGGACATGCACCGATCCGCGGCCCGGCACCGGCTCCACGATCTCCGGTCGGAGCCCTTCGGCCTCGAGGAGGCCCGCGATGTGTCGCGCCGCGACGAGCTCCTGGTCCGGGCGGTCGGGAGCCGGCGGGTTCACCGACGGGATCCGGATCAGGTCGCCCAGGGTCGCGATCAGCGTGTCGTGCGCCGCCTCCCAGGTCGCGTCGTCGAGCCGTGCGGAGGGCGTGGTGGCGACCCGGCTCATGCGCCCGACTGGATGAGCGCGAGCACCGCGCCGACGATGAACCCGCTCAGGATGATCACGACGACCATGCCAAGGAGCAGCCGGCCGTAGTAGCGCTCCTCGCGCAATGCCGGGCCCGGATCCGGGTCCGTGCCACCGGCGATGTAGGCGGCCGGCAGGCCGCGAGCGCGCGCCAGGACGTTGCGCGTCGCGTCGTACGCGGCGGGGTCCGGCGGCAGGGTCGCGACCGGCGCCTCGTCGGAGCCGGGCGTCGGGTCGGGCTCGGTCACCGCTCCATGATGCCGTGGACGAGCGGACCCCGCATCGTGAGGAGATCCGGTTGCGCGCGGTAGCCGAGCCGGGCGTTGATGGCCCGCATCGCGTCGTTGTCGATGTCGTTGCCGGTCTCGAGCGCCGTCAGGCCGTGCTCGATCGCCGCCGCGATGGTCGTGGCCTTGAGGGCCATGGCCAGCCCCCGCCCGCGCCACGAGCGTTTGACCGCCGTCATGTCGTGCCAGGCGATCCCCTCGTCCCCGGGGACCAGGATCAGGCTGGCGTACCCCACGACCCGGTCGTCGGGGTCCACCGCGATCGCGAAGCCCCATGGCGGGATCGCCGGGCGGTCGACATCGCGAGCGCGGAACTCGGCCAGGTCGCCCGGCGCCATCGGTTCCTCCCCGGGGATGTCGCCAAAGGTCTCCAGGGCGACCTCGTGGACGCCGGGCACGAGATCGGGCCGCTCCGCCAGCGACGTGATCGCGACCCCGTCGGATGGCCGGGCCATCGGCGGCGTCAGCCCGGACAGGTCGAGGCGAAGGGACGTGGACCGTTCGTACTCGGTGAAGGCACGGTGCTCAAGGAACGCGATGCCGTCGGGCCGTGCCGCGCTCGCGGGCACGTGGAGCCACGACTTGCCGGCGTCACGGGCCACGTCCGAGATGGCGACCAGCAGGGCACTCCCGACGCCCCGGCGACGCGCGCCGGGCAGCACGTCGATCGTGCCCCAGTAGGCGTCGAACTCGGGCGGGTACATGTAGATCCGCCCGACCGCCGACGCCCCGACCGGTTCGCCCTCGAGCTCGGCCAGCAGCCGCGCCCCGCCCGGATATGTGCCGTCGGCCCAGCGCATCTCCGCGACCGATGTCGGCTCCTCGGGGCTGACCTGGTTGACGATGCGGGCGATGGTCGCGAGGTCTCCGTCGTCGACCGCGGGTCGCACCGCGACCGTCATCCGATCGCCTCGCGCAACGGCTCGGCGATCGTCCGCGCGACGTCGTCCACACCCGCCGCACCGAGCCGCGGCGGCATGCCGATGATGACGTGGGTCGCCCCGAGCCGGACGGCTTCCCTCGCCGCCGCGAGACCCTCGCGACGGCTCTCGGCGGTCGTACCGGCCGGGACCTGGGCGGTCATCGCGAACGTGGCCGGGTCTCGCCCGATCGCCTCGAGCGCGGCCAGGATCGCGTCGCGGCGGTCGGCGAAGTAGGTCATGTCGGTCGGGTTCTTGTCGGGCGTGACCGCCGGCAGCAGCCAGCCGTCGGCGACCGCCGCCGCCAGGGCGATACCGCGTCGCTTCTGGCCGCCGAGCCAGATCGGCGGACCGCCAGGCGTCAGCGGCGGCGGATCGTTGGTCGCGTCCACGAGTGGGAAGAACGGGTCGGCGCGGGTCACGCCCGTCTCCGTGGAAGCCTCGGCCGAGAAGAGCGCCCGGATCGTGTGGACCGCCGATTCGAAGAGGTCGAATCGTTCGGGCATCGGCGGGAACGGGATCCCGAACGGCGTGTGCTCCGGGTCGAACCAGCCGGCGCCGATGCCCAGGATGAACCGCCCGCCGGTCGCGTGGTCCATGACCGTCGCGGACTTGGCCAGGACCGACGGATGGCGGAACGTCACCGACAGCACGGCGTGGCCGAGCCACTTGCCGGGCACGTGGTGGGCGAGGGCGGCCAAGGCGGCGAACGCCTCGAACGACGGGCCTGCCCGGTCGCGCCCGATGTCGGTCAGGTGATCGTTCATCCAGACGCTCTCGAACACGGCGTGCTCGCCGATCCGCGCCCAGGCCGCATCGAGCGTCGGCCAGTCGACGCCCTGCGGCGAGGTCTTGATCCCGATCTCGACACGCCGGGTCATGGCCGTGACACCCGATCAACGCCCCCGGAGGCTGGCGGTCATCCGGGCACCGGTCGTCACCGCGCCACGCGACGCCGAGTCGACCAGCGCTGCGTACTTGGCCATGACGCCACCGGTGTAGCGCGGCTCCGGGGGCGTCCAGCTCGCCAGGCGCGTGGCGACTTCCTCGGCCGGGACCTCCAGGTCGAGCGCCTTGCGATCGACATCGATGACGATCGAGTCGCCTTCGTGGACGACCGCGATCGGGCCACCGAGCGCCGCTTCGGGCGCCACGTGGCCGATCATCAGCCCGTGGGTGCCGCCCGAGAACCGGCCGTCGGTGAGGAGCGCCACGGTGTCGCCAAGGCCCTCGCCGACCAGGGCGGCGGTCACGCTCAGCATCTCCTGCATCCCCGGGCCACCGACCGGGCCCTCGTTGCGGATGACCACGACGTCGCCCGGCACGATCCGTCGATCGCGGACGGCGGCATAGCAGTCGGCCTCCGACTCGAAGACGCGGGCCGGGCCGCGGTGGAGCCGCCGTTCGTGCCCGGCGAGCTTGACGACGCAGCCGTCGGGCGCCAGCGACCCGTGCAGGATCGCGAGGCCGCCGGTCGGCTTGAGCGGGCGTTCGAGCGGCACGACCACCTGCTGGCCGGGCGTCTCCGCCGCCGCGGCGGCGATCTCGGCGATCGTCCGGCCGTCGACGGTCGGGCGGTCGCCGTGCAGGAGGCCCGGGCGCTTGAGCAGCTCGCGCATGACGAGCGCGACGCCGCCGGCGTCGTACAGGTCGCTCGCCACGAAGCGTCCGCCCGGCTGCATGTCGGCCACGACCGGCGTCCGGTCCGCGACGACCCCGAACTCGTCGATGTCGAGCGGGATCCCGAATTCGTGGGCGATCGCAAGCATGTGCAGGACGCCGTTCGTCGAACCGCCCGTGGCCGCGACCGAGGCGATCCCGTTCTCGAGCGCCCGCTTGTCGACGATATGGGACGGACGGATGTCCCGCCGGACGAGGTCCATGACGAGCTCGCCGGCGGTCCGTGCGGCGGCGTCCTTGGCCGGATCCTCGGCCGGGATGCCGTTGAGGCCGGCGGGCGAGAGCCCGATGAACTCCAGCACCATGCTCATCGTGTTGGCCGTGAACTGGCCACCGCAGGCGCCCGCACCGGGACACGCGGCGTTCTCGACGTCGTAGAGCTCGTCGAGCGTGATCTTCCCGGCCCGGTAGGCCCCGATCGCCTCGTACACCGCGACGACCGTCACGTTGCGCTGGCCCTTGTACACGCCCGGGTAGATCGTCCCGTTGTAGAGGGCCAGGCTGGGCACGTCCAGCCGAGCCATGGCCATCGCCGCGCCGGGCATCGTCTTGTCGCAGCCGACGAGGCACACGAGACCGTCGAGCAGGTGGCCGCGCATGACCAGCTCGATGGAATCGGCGATGACGTCGCGGCTGATGAGCGACGCCTTCATGCCCTCGGTCCCCATCGAGACGCCGTCGCTGACCGAGATCGTGTTGAACTCCATCGGCGTGCCGCCCGCGGCCCGGACCCCGTCCTTGACGTGCTCCGCCAGCCGCCGCTGGTTGTAGTTGCAGGGCATCGTCTCGATCCAGGTCGTCGCCACGCCGACGAGCGGCTTGGCGAGGTCCTCGTCGGTGAACCCGATGGCCTTGAGCATGGAGCGCGCACCGGCCCGGTCCGGGCCGTCGGTCAGGGCCGCGGAATGGCGTTTCGCCGGATCGGTCGGGCGGTCGTACGGATGGCGCGCGTCGGGCATCGGGTCGTCCTTGGCTCGGTTCGAAACGGGGAAGTGCCAGTGTAGAACGGCGTGGAGCGCGCGATCAGCGCGCGCAGGCGCCCGTGTCCACCGCGCTCGTCCGGTCGAGCGCCGGCGCGACGCGGGTCGCGACCTCGGTCGGGGACAGGGCGTACCCCACGTCCGGATCGGTCCTGGCCTCGGCGAACACGACGCCGCCGACCGTGCCGTCCTGGAGGATCAGCGGCCCGCCGCTGTCGCCCCGGTCGATGGCGGCCCGCAGCTCCAGGATCTGGCGCCGCACGGTCGTCTTGTCGTAGATGTCACGGCCGGTCGCGGGGTACGCATCGGTGACGACCGCCGGCAGCACCTCCAGGCGGCCGCCGCCCGGATAGCCGAGCGTCGCGCCGATGGCGCCCCGCTTCGGGTCGGCCGAGGCGAACCGCAGCCCCGGGGCCGCGAGCCGCGGGACGTGGATGACCGAGATGTCGAACGCCGGGTCGAACAGCACGACCGTGCCGTCGAGCAGGCGGTCGTCGGCCGTGGCGACGCGGACCGCTCGCCTGGGCGCACCGGCGACCACGTGGGCGTTGGTCACGACGTAGTCGCGCCGGACGGCGAAGCCCGTCCCGACCGAATTCGAAGCCGCAGGCGGCCGCCGAGACCTTGACGGTGTTGGCCACGGCGCCCTGGGCCAGCTTTCGGGCGGTCGGGTCGCTGGGTCGGTCGATCGGCGGCGCCGGGATGGGTTCGAAGCCGACGAAGACGGCCGGCAGGCCGGTGCTGTCGAGGAGCCGCCCCAGCTCGACGGCGAATTCGGACGGGGCCGGCAGCAGCGCGTTGAGGACTCGGATCGCCCGTGACGTCTGGGCCGCCTCGGTCAGGCGCGGGACCGGGCCGAAGGCGACGAGGCCACCGACCAGCCAGACGATGAGCACCGCCTGCGCCATGCCGACGACGGAGCCGAAGATCCGGTCGGCCGCGCCGAGCACCCCGGTCCCGAGGCCCGTGGCCACTCGGCGACCGATCGTCGACCCGATCGATTCCCCGAGGGCGACCGCGATCAGCAGTGCGGCCAGGACGAGGAACGGGCGGAACGACGCCTCGATCGTGTCGAGCTGGTCGGCGAGGAACGGGAGGCCGACGATCACGAGGCCTGCCCCGCCGATGGCCCCGACGAGGCCCCCGATCTGGGGGAGCGCGCCGGAACGGAATCCGAGAAGCGCTCCGACGACGACCAGCAGGATCGCGACCAGGTCCAGCGGGTTCACCGCCCGATCGTCGCACAGGAGCCGGATTCGCGATGTCCGGGCCCCTGGTGCCGGGCGGCGAGCCCGCCGCGGGCCCCGCCGACGCCTAGCTGACGGTCACCTCGATGGGTGCGGCCCCGCCCTGGCCGTCGGCGATCGTGTACGTGCCGGGCGCCACCTCACCCAGGTCGACCTGCGTCTGCTTGGTCTCGGCGATCTCGATGCAGATGGGGTCGCCGGGTCCGCGGCCCTCGAACAGGGTGAGCGTGAACGAATCCGGCGCCCTTCTCGACGACGACGTGGTCGAGCACGTAGCACGGCTCGACGCCGCTCGTCCACGTGGCCGTGACGCGCAGGTTCCGCCCGGTCACGTCCGCCTTGAGCTCCTCGATGGTGACCGGGTGCGGGTCGAGCTGGCCCGGCTTGGGGACGACCAGGGGCGCGTTGCCGCCGTCGCCACCGCCGGGTGGGACGTCGGTGCCCACCGGCTGGTTCGGATCGACGGTCGCGGGCGGATCGGCGCTCGGCGACGGCGCTGCCGTGGCTTGCGGGCTGGTCGGTGCGGCGCTGCCGGATGGCGCGGCCGCGCCGGCACAGGCGGTCACGAGGAGGACGAGGGCGAGGGGGCCGGCAAGCCGGCGAAGGGTCTGCATGGGCGGCAGACGGGCGCATCGGGTCGTGGGTTCCGTGCCGTCGATGACCGGTGGTGTCATCGGTCGATGCGAGGACGATGCCTGCCGCTGATCGGCCGGCTGATTCGCCCGATCCCGGCTACCATCTCGGGCCGCACCGGATCGGTCAGTTCGCTCCGGCGAGCGAGTCGATCCTGGGCGGATGGGCTGCCTCCCAGGCCCTGAGCTCGGCATCCTTCGAAAGGAGGTAGCCGAGCTCATCCGTTCCTGCGAGCAGCATCCGCTTGGCGAAGGCGTCGATCTCGAAGTCGATCGTCGAGCCGTCCGGCAGCAGGATGCCGCCTTCGGCAAGGTCGACGGTCAGCGACGCGTCGGGATCCGCCTCGAGCAGCTCCACGAGCCGGGCGTGGGTCGCCGGATCGACGGCGATCGGCAGGACCCCGTTCTTCAGGCTGTTGTTGCGGAAGATGTCCGCGTACGAGGTCGAGATGATGGCGCGGACGCCCCAGGCCGACAGTGCCCACGGCGCGTGCTCGCGTGACGACCCGGCCCCGAAGTTGTCGCCGACCAGCAGGATCTTGCGACCGGCCATCTCGGGCTGATCGAGGATGAACGGCGGGTCCTTGAGCGTCCCATCCTCGTTGAACCGCCAGTCGCGGAACAAGGCGTCGGCGAGGCCGAGCTTGTCCGTGATCTTGAGGTAGCGGGCCGGCACGATCTGGTCGGTGTCGACGTTCTCCGCCGCGATCGGCACGACCTTGCTCGTGAACACCGTGATGGGCTCGCCCATCGTCAGCGCCCGCCGACCGCGGCCAGGGTCTCGATGCCGGGCAGCCGTCGCGGGTCGCTCACGACGCCGCTGATCGCGCTGGCCGCCGCGGTCAGCGGCGAGGCCAGGAACGTCCGGCCGCCCTTGCCCTGGCGACCCTCGAAGTTGCGGTTGCTGGTACTGACCGCGTACTGGCCGGGTGTGAGCTGGTCGCCGTTCATCGCGATGCACATCGAGCATCCGGCCTCGCGCCATTCGCCGCCGGCCGCCTTGAAGATCTCCGAGAGGCCCTCCGCCTCGGCCTCGCGCTTCACCTCGTCGCTGCCGGGGACCACCATCAGGCGGACGCCGTCGGCGATGTGCCGGCCCTTGAGCGCGGCGGCGGCGAGACGCAGGTCGCTGATGCGCCCGTTCGTGCAGCTCCCGACGAAGACGACGTCGACCTTCTGGCCGAGGATCGCCTGGCCGGGGGTCAGGTCCATGTACTCGAGGGCGTGCTCGAGTGCCCGGCGCTGGGCCGGGTCGGACTGCTCGTCGGGCGATGGCACGTTGCCGGTGATCGGGATGCCCATGCCCGGGTTGGTGCCGTAGGTGACCATCGGTTCCAGGGCGTCCGCATCGATCGTGATGGACTTGTCGAAGGTCGCGCCGTCGTCGCTCGGCAGGCCGCGCCAGCGTTCGACCGCCGTGTCCCAGGCGGCGCCCGCCGGGGCATGCGGCCGTCCCGCGAGGTATTCGAACGTCGTGTCGTCCGGGGCGATGAGGCCGGCCCGCGCGCCGCCTTCGATGCTCATGTTGCAGATGGTCATCCGCTGTTCCATGGTGAGCGCCCGGATCGCCTCACCGCGGTACTCGAAGACGTGGCCGGTCCCGCCGCCGATGCCGATCCGCGAGATCAGGTTCAGGATGATGTCCTTGGCGCTCACCCCCGGGGCGAGTCGCCCATCGACGCGGACCTCGTACGTCAGCGGGTCGCGCTGGAGCAGGGTCTGTGTCGCGAGGACCATCTCGACCTCGCTGGTCCCGATGCCGAACGCGAGCGCCCCGAACGCCCCGTGCGTGCTGGTGTGCGAGTCGCCGCAGACGATGGTCATGCCCGGTTGGGTGAGTCCCAGCTGCGGACCGATGACGTGGACGATGCCCTGGCTCGGTGAGCCGATGCCGTGGAGCGGGATGCCGAACTCGGCGCAGTTCGTCTCGAGCTGGCGCACCTGGGCGGCGGCCATCTCGTCGAGGATCGGCAGGTCGCGCGGCGTCGTCGGGATCGAGTGATCGGCCGTTGCGACGGTCTGGCCCGGATGGCGCACGCTGAGGCCTCGGGCGCGCAGACCGGAGAAGGCCTGCGGGCTGGTCACCTCGTGGATGAGGTGCAGGTCGACCGCGAGGACCGCAGGGGCGCCGGGGTCCTGGGTGACGACATGGTCGTCCCAGATCTTGGAGACGATGGTGCGGGGCTGGATCATCGGGCGTGGCTCGCTGCGATCGGGTCGAATCGGGGTGAGAGCGTACCAGAGCCTTCCGGTTCGACCGGTCAGGCGGTGACGCGTTCGCCGAGTGGGTCGTACGCGCCCTCGTGCAGCTGGGGCTCGATCGCCTCGGCGGAGGCGGGCCGGCCGAGGAGGTATCCCTGACCGAGCTCGCAGCCGAGGCGACGCAGCATGCGGAGCTGCTCGTCGGTCTCGATGCCTTCGGCGACCACCGTCAGCCCGAGTGAGCGGCCGAGGGCCAGGATCGCCTTGGCGAAGGCCCAGGCCTCGCGCTCCTCCGCCTCGCCGGGGCCGCCGATCAGCTCGCGGGCGATCTTGAGGATGTCGACCGGGAAGCGGCGCAGGTAGGCGAGCGACGAGTAGCCGGTCCCGAAGTCGTCCATCGCGATCCGGATGCCGAGGGCGCGCAGCAGATCGAGCGTGACGATCGTGGCCTGGGTATCGCGGAACATCGCGGTCTCGGTCATCTCGAACGTGAGGTCGCGCGGATCGATGCCGGACTCCCGCAGGTCGACGACGACCTCGTCGATGAAGCCCTTGTGCTGGAGCTGGAGCGGCGAGAGGTTGACGCTGAGGGCGAGCGTCTCGAGGCCGGGCTTGCGATGCCATTCCACGACCTGGCGCGTGGCCTCCTGCAGGACCGCTCGGCCGAGTGCGACGATCTTGCCGTTCTCCTCGGCGAGACGGATGAAGTCGGCCGGGTCGACGAGGCCACGGGTCGGGTGGCGCCAGCGGACGAGCGCCTCCACGCCCACCACGCGGCCGGTCGTCAGCTGGACGATCGGCTGGTAGAAGACGGCCAGGTCGCCGGCCTTGAGGCTGCGCCCGAGGTCGCTGTTCAGCTCATGCCGCTCGACGATCGAGCGGTGCATCTTCGGGTCGAAGACCTCGGCGCGGCGCTTGCCGTCGGCCTTGGCCCGGTACATCGCGACGTCGGCATCGCGCAGCAGCTCGTCGACCAGCTCGCCGCCCCGCGCGACGCTGATCCCGACGCTGCAGCCGACGATGACGTCCGTCCCCGCCACCGGGAATGGCAGGTCGAGCGAGACGATGATGCGTTCGGTCAGCGCCATGGCATCCTCGACCGTCGCTCCGTCCCACGGCAGGACCGCGAACTCGTCGCCGCCGAACCGCGCGAGCAGGTCGCCCTCCCGAAGCTCCGCCCCGATGCGCTCCGCGACGTCGACGAGCAACAGGTCGCCCGCGGGGTGACCGAAGGTGTCGTTGACGACCTTGAAATCGTCGAGGTCGAGGAAGACGACACACGGCGGGGCGGCCGGGTCACGCGGACCCGCCAGCCGGCGTTCGACCTCCTCGACGAAGAGGGCCCGGTTCCCAAGACCCGTGAGGGAGTCGTGGTAGGCCTGGTGCCGTAGCTGCTCCTTGAGGCGGGACAGCTCGTGGAGCGACTGCTCGAGCTGGCCGTTCTCCAGGGCGACGGCCGCCTGGTTGGCCACGGTCTCCAGAAGGCGCAGGTCGTCGGCCTCGAAGCGGCTGCCCTCGCCGAGGCGGTTGATGATCGTGACCGCCCCGAAGACCCCGTGCTCACCCACGAGCGGGCCGACCATGGCCTCCTGGACCGCCTCAGGATGGGTGGTCCAGACCGCGGTCACCTTCGCGTGGAAGGCCCCGTGCTCGTGACTCGTGCGCGAGCGAAGGGCATCGCCGACCGGCACGATCTGGGGTGTCATCGTCTCCGGGCCCGCGGCCCCACCCGCGCTGGAGCGGAGCGCGCCGTCGTTGGTCGGATCCGGGAAGAGGAGGAGCTCCGCGCGCTCCGCCCGGAACATCTTGCGGGCGTGCTCGAGCAACGCCGAGATCGCCGAATCGAGCTCCGGTGCGTAGTGCAGGAGGCGGCTGGACTCGTAGAGCAGCTCGAGTCGCTCGTGCTTCTCGCGCTCGCCGATGTACGCGCGGTAGGCCAGGAAGACGATCGCCGTCGGCACCGCGAGCAGCAGTGCCGAGCGCGGGTCCACCTTGATGACCATGACCGCCAGCAACGCGAGGCTGGTGTTGGCCATCGCGACCATGCTGCTGAAGCGCAGCATCTCGGGCAGCTTCGTGAACTGCGGCGCCCCGCCCGAGAGGGAGATGACGGTCGCGACCAGGACGGCACCGAGGGCCGCGGTGGCACCGCTCGACGCGAACGCGGCCACCCAGTCGCGCGGGCCCATGGTCAGGTCCGGGCTCGGCGATCGCGTGGAAGACGACAAGGCCCACGATCGCGCAGATCCAGACCTGGGCGATGTTGTAGGCGCGCTTGACGCCGGACTGGTTGCGATCGAGCAGGAGGGCGGCGCCGGCCCCGACCACGTAGGCGAGCACGTAGTCGGTCGGGCTCAGGAGGAACAGGCCCATCACGCCGGGCAGCTCGCTCAGCGAGAAGGCGTGCCGTTCGCGCAGGAAATGGACGACGACCACGTTGGTTTCGCCCAGGTAGAACCCTAGGGCGGCCAGCGGCCAGGATCAGGACGAAGTTCCCGGCGACTGCCGGCATCTCGCGGATGATCCCGAGGTAGCCGAAGATGCCGACGATGACGAGGGTCACGATGAACAGCCGCACGCGAACGGCGGCGTCCAGCCATGGCGGCCTCGACCCGGCCGCGCTCACGCGCGTGGGTCCATCAGTCGGTGCTCGATGTCGGCGATCCGGAGGTTTGGGGCATGCATGCTCGTCGACTGGGGCGTCCCGAGCTGCCAGTGTCGCCCGAGCCTCCCCGCCCTGCGCCCACCCGAAAGTCCTATGCCCGGAATTCGAGAGAGCGGCCCCGAGCGGGGCCGCTCTTCGTTCGCGTCGCCGACACGGGGTCGGACGACAGCGCTGCTCAGCGCCAGCGGTGACCGGATTCGGGTCCAGGTCGGCCGGTGTCAGACAGTCGGGTGACCTTGGGGTCGAACATGACGTTCAGTCCCAAAACCACTTGATGCCTGCGCCGAGGGACATAGCCATCGTCGCCAGAAGCGACACGGCAAATGTGAAGCGCGCCAGGTTCGCCTTCACGGCACCTACCTTGTGGTCGTGCGCCTGTCGATCATCACCGGCGGCCGGGCGGTCTCCCGGGGGAGATCCCTGGCTTTGCGTCGCCGTCTCACGACGGGTTTGCCCTGGACGATGGCGATCGAGGGGAACGTCCTTCGTTCCGTGTGGGAAGAGTGGCCGGACCATGGTCCCCTCACCATGGCGAGATAGTCCTATGCGCACCGCCCGTGCGGGTCAGTGCCCGGGCGCACCAAGCGTGTCCGCTGGGCTGCCGATCGCGGCCATCTCCACGCGCGGCCCGCGCCCGTGCATCCCCGCCACGATCGCGACCGCGACACCGACACCGATCAGCACGTCTCCGACGCTGAACACGTTGGCGATCGGCATCCAGATCGGCATCGCGAAGATGTCCGTGAGCGGCGCCAGGGAGACGTGCTCGAGCAGGACGCTGTTGGAGTAGCCGCTGGTCCCCGGGCCCCGCCCCATCGCCTCGAGGGCGGCGCGGCTGACCGGCATGTAGCCGCCGTTGACGATCATCGCGAGCAGGTTCGACGCACCACCGAGCAGGACCAATGGCAGCCCCGGGATCGCGAGGTTCCGAGCGACCACGACCAGGACGATCCCGTTGGTGGCCATGTACACGGCCGGGGCCGCCTGGCCAAGGGCGTTGCCCAGCGGTGACGAGAAGAGGAGCAGCTGGGCGGCCATGCCGAGCACGACGAGGAGGCTCCAGCGGAAGTGGAGCTGCCCGAGCCGGGCCGGCGAACCGCGCGTCGCGAAGCCGATCAGCAGGCCGATCAGGACCCCGTACAGGATGAACACGACGTCAGCGTGCCTTCCCGGCCGTTGCCCGACGGCGACCCGTTGGTCCTATCCGCACCGGTACGACGGTGCTCGTCCCACGACGACCCAACCCAGATATAACGGACCTCACCGCACGCTCGGGAGAGGACCATCCGCGACGATCCTTCAGCTCCGGACGCATTGCTAGGCGAGTCGACGAACCTGCGACTGGTCCGTCTCCGCCTGTTCCTCGCGCTCGTCATCATGTTCGCGATCCCCATCCTCATCGCGGCGCCGTTCATCTACGGGCTGACCTCGCGAGTCGGGCACGTCGCTCCTCGTCCCGACGGTCGTCCTCCTCTCGATGGCCCTGGTCCTCGGCGCGCTGACCGTGTGGCTGGCGCGGCGCGTCCTCGAGCCGGCCGAACGTCTCGAGGAGGGCCGGCGCATCCTCGAGGACGCCTACGACCGGGCACGGGCCGAAGCGCTGCGCGACACGCTGACCGGCCTCGGCAATCACCGCGCGTTCCAGGAGGAGATGGAGCGGCAGTGGGCCGTCGCCGCCCGGTCCGGCCGCTCGATGGCGCTCGCGCTCCTCGACCTCGACGACTTCAAGCGGCTCAACGACTCCAGTGGCCACGCCGCGGGCGACCTGGTGCTGCGCCAGGCCGCGACGACGATGGCCGCCTACATGCGCCGCTCCGATCGCGCGTTCCGCATCGGCGGCGACGAGTTCGCACTCATCCTGTCGGACACCGACGTGGACGGGGCGCAGGTCCTGATCCGCCGACTGCTGGCCGCGTGCCTGGACGGCGAGTTCGGTCGAGGGGCCGCGCACACCGTCTCCTTCTCGGCCGGGATCAGCGCCGGCCCGACGCCTGCCCTCGACCGCGAGTCGCTGTACCGCCAGGCGGACAGCGCGCTGTTCTGGAGCAAGCGTCACGGCCGGACCTGCGTGACCATCTACGACTCGAGCCACGACAGCCACGTGAGCGAGCGCCCCGCCGCCGAACTGTCCGCGGCCGTCGCGCAGGTCGCCGCCACAGGGGCCATCCGCGCCGTCTTCCAGCCCATCTTCGATCTCTCCACCGGTGCGCCGCGCGGCTACGAGGGCCTCGTCCGCCCGCTTCCGGACAGCGGGTTCACCGACCCGGGCTCGCTCTTCGAGGCGGCCGAGGCCACGGGCCGGACGAGCGAGCTCGACATCGCGTGCCTGAACACGGTCATGGAGACGGCGGCCCGGCTGCGCCTCCCCGGGTCGCTCACGGTCAACCTGTCACCCCGGACGCTCGAGAGCGACGAGTTCAGCGTCCACGCGCTCCTGCGGATGATCGTCCGCCACGGTCTCGATCCGCGGAACATCGTGCTGGAACTGACCGAGCGCGAGGCCGTCGAGGATGTCGACCGCCTGCGACGCGCGTGCGAGGCCTGTCGGGTCGCGGGCATCCGCCTCGCCGCCGATGACGTCGGGGCCGGCAACGCCGGCCTGCGGCTCCTGAGCCAGCTCCGCTTCGACATCGTCAAGATCGACCTCTCGCTCGTCCAGGGCGGGGCCGTCCGCGACACGTCGCTCGAGGTCGTCAAGACGCTCCGCGACCTGGCCGACCGCTGGGGCGCGCTGGTGATCGCCGAGGGGATCGAGACACCGGCGCAGCTCGAGGTCGTCCGTTCGCTCGGCATCGGGGCCGGCCAGGGCTACCTGCTGGGCCGCCCGACCGACCGCCCCTCCACCGAATCGATCGACCTGCCCGGCCTCGAGAAGGGCGCCGACTGGCTCATCGAACGATTGCGGACGATGCCGACGTGATTGGTACGGGTTGCACGATGCTTGTCGGCCTCGTAGACTGCGCGACACGTCGCCCGGACACCGGGCGATGAGGCGTCACCGGGAGGCCATATTGGGTCGGTTCGATCGACAGGATCGTCGGCGAGTCGCCATCGTCATCACGAGCGATGGTCGCCGCGTCCACGTGCCCATCGAGCCCGCCGGTCTCTTCGACGTATCCCTCCTCGAGATCCTTCGCTCGCTTCCGGGGCTTGACGGCCTTCTCGGCCTTATTACCGGCTCCCGGCGGGACCGAGGAACGCGGAGGAACGAGCGCTCGTAGCGCCCGACACCACCGAAGACCGAAGGGGACCCTCGCCGGGTGGCGAGGGTCTTTCTGTTTGTCCGATCGAATGGCATCAGGTAGAAGGGACCCGACCGAATGACGATGGCGAAGAGCGAACCGTCCAGGCCACCGGGTCCGGGCACGTCCAAAGCCGCGGGCAAGACGGCCACCCGGCGCAGTCACGTGCCCGGCGACGGCACCCCGGAAGCGGCCGCGGTCGAGCGCGCCCGCAAGGGCATGCTCCACGAGGCGCGCGACCTGAAGCGGACGCGGATCGGGGCGGACGTCCTGTGTGAGGCCCTCCTGCGCCAGGGCGTCGATGTCTTCTTCAGCTATCCCGGCGGCGTGATCCTGCCGCTCTACGACGTCCTGGGCGACTACCCGGAGCTGCGCCACATCCTGGTCCGCCACGAGCAGGGCGGGGCCCACGCCGCCGACGGCTATGCCCGGGTCACCGGTCGGGTCGGCGTCTGCATGGGCACATCCGGGCCGGGCGCGACCAACCTCGTCACCGGCATCGGGACCGCGTTGCTGGACTCGGTGCCGATGGTCGCGATCACCGGCAACGTGCCCGGCGCCCTGATCGGCAAGGACGCGTTCCAGGAGATCGACATCAACGGCATCACGCTGCCGATGACGAAGCACAACTACCTGGTCCGCGATGCCGACGACCTGCCGCGAGTCGTCGCCGAGGCGTTCCACATCGCGCGGACCGGCCGACCCGGCCCCGTCCACATCGACATCACCAAGGACGCCCTCCAGCAGGAGACCCGCGCCGAGCACCCGAGCGAGGACGAGGTCGTGGCCGGGCTGCCGGGCTTCCGGCCCAACATGGACGGCCATCCCCGACAGCTGAAGCTCGCCGCGGCCGAGATCGCCAAGGCCGAGCGACCGGTCATCCTGGCCGGCCACGGCGTCCTCCATGCCGAGGCCTGGGACGAGCTGCGGACCTTCGCCGAGAAGACCCAGATCCCGGTGGCCTGGACGCTGCTGGGCATCGGGGCGATGAACGAGACCCACCCGCTCGCCTACGGCTACATGGGCATGCACGGCTGGAAGCACGTCAACCGCGCGATCCAGACCGCGGACCTGCTCATCGCCATCGGCATGCGCTTCGACGACCGGGTGACCGGCAACGTCCGGACCTACGCGCCCTACGCCCGGATCATCCACGCCGACATCGATCCCGCGGAGATCGGCAAGAACGTGGCGGTCGAGGTGCCCATCGTCGGGGACGCGAAGCGGGTCCTGGTCGGGCTCACCGGGCTGGTCGACGACGTCAGTCCGGCCTCGCGGCAGCCCTACTTCGACCAGCTGGCGGAGTGGAAGACCGACTCGGTCGCGTCCTCGTGGCACGGCTCCGGGGCGTGGCGCGATGGCCTGCTGTCGGCCGACTACGTCGTCGAGCGGATCGGCGAACTGACCCACCACGACGCCACGTACATCGCCGACGTCGGCCAGAACCAGATGTGGCTCGCCCGCTACACCGGGTTCCGCCACCCGAACAGCCACGTGAGCTCGGGCGGCCTCGGGACGATGGGCTTCAGCGTTCCCGCGGCCATGGGCGCCGCCCTCGGCCGGCCAGATCGGGAGACCTGGGCGATCACCGGCGACGGCGGCTTCCAGATGACGTTCCAGGAACTCATGACCCTGGTCGCCGACCACATCCCGGTGAAGATCGCGCTCCTCGACAACAAGAAGCTCGGGATGATCCGGCAGTGGCAGGAGATCATCTACGCGGGCAACTACCACTCGGCCAACCTGCCAGGGCCCGATTTCGCGAAGCTCGCCGACGCGTTCGGGATCCCGGCGTTCCGGGCGCGTACGCCCGACGACGTGGACACCGCCATCAAGGCCGCGCAGGCCGTCGACGGCCCGGCGCTCATCTGGTTCGAGATCGCCGAGGAGCAGAACGTCTTCCCGATGATGCCCGCCGGCAAGGGCCTGTCCGACCTGATCGAGAAGTGGGGCGGGGCGGACGAATGACATCCAACCCGGACTCGAACGGCCAGCTGCCGGGGACCGCGGCACCCACCGGCGGCCCGGCCCATGCGGCGCCGCCACCACGGGCGCTGCCCGGCGGCGGCGAGCACCGTCGCCACGTCCTCATCGCGATCGTGCTCGACAAGCCGGGCGTCCTCAACCGGGTGTCCAGCCTCATGCGCGCCCGCAACTTCAACATCGATTCGCTCGCGGTCAGTCACACCGACCGGCCCGACACGAGCCGGATGACCATCACGCTGCACGGCGACGATGTCGCGGTCGAGCAGGCCGCGAAGCAGCTCTACCGGCTGATCGACGTGCTCAAGGTCCAGGACGTCACCTCCGAGCCGACCGTCGAGCACGAGCTCGCGCTCGTGAAGGTCCGCTCGACCGAGTCGAACCGGGCCGAGATCCTGCGCCTGGTCGAGCTGTCGCGCGGCCGCGTCGTCGACCTGGCCGACGGTTCGGTGGTCGTGGAGGTCACCGGCACCGAGACCGAGATCGACGCGTTCGTCGCGCTCGTTCGCACCTACGGCATCAAGGAATTGGTCCGCACCGGCGCCGTCGTCATGGCCCGGGGCTCCGGATCCATCGAGGAGGCCATCAAGCGATGACAGCGAAGATGTACTACGACGGCGACGCGGACCCCACCGCGCTGGCCGGCCAGACGGTCGCGATCATCGGGTACGGGAGCCAGGGCCACGCCCATGCCCTCAACCTCCACGAATCCGGGGTCGAGGTGGTCGTCGGGCTCGCGCCCGCATCCAAGAGCCGGAAGATCGCCGAGGACGCGGGGCTTCGGGTCATGGATGTCGGGGATGCCGTCAAGGCCGCCGACGTCGTCATGATCCTCGTCCCCGACACGGCCCAGAAGGCCGTCTACGACGCGGAGATCGCGCCGAACCTGCGGGCCGGCCACCTTCTGATGTTCGCCCACGGGTTCAACATCCACTTCGGGCGGATCGACCCGCCGGGGATCGTCGACGTCGGGATGGTCGCCCCGAAGGGCCCGGGCCACCTGCTCCGCAGCGTCTACCAGGCCGGCGGCGGAGTGCCGTCCCTGTTCGCGGTCCATCGCGACCAGTCCGGGACGGGTCGCGACCGCACGCTCGCATACGCACGGGCGATCGGCTCGACCCGGGCCGGCGTCCTCGAGACGACCTTCGCCGAGGAGACCGAGACGGACCTGTTCGGCGAGCAGTCGGTGCTGTGCGGCGGCACGGCGTCGCTCGTCAAGATGGCGTTCGAGACGCTCGTCGAGGCCGGCTACCAGCCCGAGCTCGCGTACTTCGAAACGATGCACGAGCTCAAGCTGATCGTCGACCTGATGTACCGCGGCGGGCTCAACTTCATGCGCTTCAGCGTCAGCGACACCGCCGAGTACGGCGACTACGTCAGCGGCCCCCGGATCATCGACGGCCACGTCCGCGAGACGATGCAGCAGGTCCTCCGCGAGATCCAGGACGGCAGCTTCGCCCAGCGCTGGATCGAGGAGAACGAGCACGGCCGCGTCGAGTTCGAGCGCCTCCGGGCGGCCGACCACGACCACCTCATCGAGCGGGTCGGCAGCCGGCTTCGTGGCCAGATGCCGTTCCTGAACCCGGTCGAGGTCGAGGCCGGGCAGGCCCAGGCGGCCGCGACGACCCCAGGGGCCTCGCGATGAGCGCGGCCCCCGTACCCCGTCCCGCGGGCCCGTTCGTGGCCGCGGGGAGCGTCCGCATCTTCGACACCACCCTGCGCGACGGGGAGCAGGCCCCCGGCGCCGGCCTGACCGCCGCCGAGAAGCTCGAGGTCGCCCGCCAGCTGGTCCGCCTCAAGGTCGATGTCATCGAGGCGGGCTTCCCGGCCGCCTCGCCCGGCGACTTCGAGGCCGTTCGCCGGATCGCCCAGGACACGCGCGGCGGCATCGCCGTGGCGGCGCTCGCGCGCTGCAAGGACGGCGATCCGCAGCGCGCCATCGAGGCCATCAAGGTCGCGGAGCGGCCGCACCTCCATGTCTTCATCGCGACGAGCGACATCCACCTCAAGCACAAGCTCCGCATCGATCGCGAGACCGCGCTCAAGGAAGCCGTCCGCTGGGTCCGCTACGGCCGCGAGCAGCTTGGCCGAGACGCCGAGATCGAGTTCAGCGCCGAGGACGCCTCGCGCACGGACATCGAGTACCTGATGCAGGTCTACGAGGCGGTCGTCGAGGCTGGGGCATCGACCGTCAACATCCCCGACACCGTCGGCTACGCCATCCCGGCCGAGTTCGGCCTCCTGACCAAGCGCGTCGTCGACCTCGTCGGCGACCAGGCGACCGTCAGCGTCCACTGCCACAACGACCTGGGGCTCGCGACGGCCAACACGCTCGCGGCCGTCCAGGCCGGCGCGCGGCAGGTGGAGGTCACGATCAACGGTCTCGGCGAGCGGGCCGGCAACGCCTCGCTCGAGGAGGTCGTCATGGCGCTCCGGACGCGGCCGACCCAGTTCGAGCAGGGCGCATCCGGGGTCGCGACCGAGCAGATCACCGCGGCCAGCCGCCTGGTCAGCTACCTCACCGGCTTCGCGGTCCAGCCCAACAAGGCGATCGTCGGCGGCAACGCCTTCGCGCACGAGTCGGGGATCCACCAGGACGGGGTCATCAAGAACCCGCTGACCTACGAGATCATGACGCCCCAGTCGGTCGGGCTGTCCGGCAGCCAGCTGACCATCGGCAAGCTGTCCGGCCGGCGTGGCCTGCAGGGCAAGATGAAGGAGCTCGGCTACGAGCTCGAGGGCGAGGCCCTCGACGAGCTCTACGCCCAGGCGGTCGCGCTCGCCGACGCGAAGAAGGAAGTCACCGACGCGGACCTCATGGCGCTCATGGAGCAGCGCGCGGCCGAGGTGCCCGCATCGGTGTCGCTCGTCGGCTGGAGCGTCACCTCGTCCCATGGCGGGAACGCGACGGGCTCGATCTCGCTCACCGTCGACGGCGAGGAGCGGTCCTCGGAGGCGACCGGCAACGGTCCGGTGGACGCCCTCTTCGACGCCGTCGACCAGGCCCTCCAGCCGATCCTGGGCTGGCACCCGACGCTCGCCGAGTACGAGATCAAGGCGGTCTCGGCCGGCGAGGACGCCCAGGGCCAGGTCCTGGTCCGCTGCCGACGCTCATCGGACGAGGGTCCGGGGGCGCTGATCGTGTCGGGCCACGGGTTGTCGACCAACATCATCGAGGCGTCCCTCGACGCGTACCTCGTCGCTGTCAACAAGCTCCACGGCGCCGAGATCAACGGCGTCGCGGTGGGGTTCGTCGCGCCGCGGTCCGAAGAGGGCCTCCCGTGACGGAGGGCAACCTCACGTATCGCATCGCGACGATCCCGGGTGACGGGGTCGGTCCCGAGGTCGTCGCGGCCGCACGCCGTGTGGTCGACGCGGCCGGTGACGCGTTCGGGTTCACCGTCCAGTGGGCCGAGTTCGTCGTCGGCGGGATCGCGATCGACACCTATGGCGTCGCCATCCGGCCCGAGGACGTGACCGCCTGCGGGCAGGCCGACGCGATCCTGCTCGGTGCGGTCGGCGGGCCGAAGTGGTCGGATCCGAACGCTGCGGTCCGCCCGGAGCAGGCCCTGTTCGCGCTGCGCGGGGGCTTGGGCCTCTACGCGAACCTGCGCCCCGTCAGCGTCCATCCGGCGCTTGCGGCGTCGTCGCCCCTGCGACCGGAACTCCTCGCCGGCGTTGACATGCTCATCCTTCGTGAGCTGACCGGTGGCATCTACTTCGGGGCGCGGCAGGAGCCGAGCGGGCCCGCCGGCGAGCGAGCGGCGCTCGATACGCTCCCATACTCGGAGGCCGAGGTCGGGCGCATCGTCCGGCTTGCGTTCGAACTCGCGCGGACGCGGCGCAAGCACGTGACGTCGGTCGACAAGGCCAATGTCCTCGCCACCTCGCGCCTGTGGCGGACGGTCGCCGACGAGGTGGGCCGCGACTACGCCGACGTCACGCTCGGCCACCAGCTGGTCGATTCGTGCGCGATGCTCCTCGTTCGGCGGCCGGCCGACTTCGACGTCATCGTCACCGAGAACCTCTTCGGCGACATCCTGTCCGACGAGGCGGCCGTGCTGGCCGGATCCCTGGGGATGCTGCCGTCCGCGTCGCTCGGCGAGCGCCGAACGACACACGGGACGTTCGGGCTGTACGAGCCGATCCACGGCTCCGCGCCGGACATCGCCGGGCAGGACAAGGCGAATCCGATCGGGACGATCCTGTCAGCCGCGATGATGCTGCGCCTGTCGCTCGAAAACGACGACGCGGCGTCGGCGATCGAAGCGGCCGTTTCGCGCGCGATCGACGACGGCTGGCGCACGGCCGACCTGGCCGATCCGGCCGACCAGCGCGACGGGCTCGTCGTCGTCGGCACCACCGCGTTCGCGACCGCGGTCGTTGAGGCCCTCGGGGCGGGCGTGCCGGCATGACCGACCAGCCCGTCGTCCTGTATGACACCACGCTCCGTGACGGGACCCAGGGCGAGAACATCACGCTCTCGCTCGCGGACAAGCTGCGCGTCGCGCGCATGCTCGACGAGTTCGGGATGCCGTTCATCGAGGGCGGCTGGCCCGGCTCCAACCCCAAGGACATCGACTTCTTCGCGGCGGCCCGGACGATGCGCTGGGAGCAGGCCAAGCTGGCTGCGTTCGGGTCCACCCGGCATCGGTCCAACAAGCCCGGCGACGACCCGAACCTCCGGGAGCTGGTGGCCGCGGAGACGCCCGTCGTCACGATCTTCGGGAAGTCATGGCTGTTGCACGTGGTCGAGGTCCTGGGCGCCACGCCGACCGAGAACCTCGACATGATCGCGGACTCGGTGTCCTTCGTCGCCGAGCGTGGCCGCGAAGCCGTCTACGACGCCGAACACTTTTTCGATGGCTACAAGGACGACCGCGACTACGCGCTCTCGACGTTGCGTGCCGCTCGCCAGGCTGGCTCGCGCACCCTCGTCCTGTGCGACACGAACGGCGGCACGATGACCGACGAGCTGGTCCGCATCGTCACCGATGTCAAGGCGTCCATCGAGGCCGATCCCGAGGCGCCCGACATCACCTGGGGGATCCACACCCACAACGATGCGGAACTGGCCGTCGCCAACTCCATGGCCGCCGTGGCGGCCGGCTTCCGGCACGTCCAGGCGACCATCAACGGCTACGGCGAGCGCTGCGGCAACGCGAACATGGTCAGCATCCTCGCCAACCTCGCGCTCAAGACCCCGCACGTCCTGGTCCCGGCGGACGGCGGGTCGCTGGTGGGGCTCACCGAGCTGTCGCGCTCGGTCGCCGAGATCGCCAACGTCAATCCGTCCGACTACCAGCCGTACGTCGGGCGCTCGGCGTTCGCCCACAAGGGCGGCGTCCACGGCGCGGCGGTCGCCAAGGTCGAGCGAAGCTACCAGCACGTGGACCCTTCGGCGGTCGGCAACGTCGGGCGCCTCGTCGTCTCGGAGCTGGGCGGCCGGGCCAACACCTCGATCCGGGCCCAGCAGCTGGGCCACGAGCTCGAGGGGGTCGTCGACCCGCGCGTCCTCTCGACGCTCATCAAGCAGCTCGAGTCCGAGGGGCTCGCCTTCGAGGGCGCCGAGGCCTCGTTCGAATTGCTCATCCGCCGCCACGCGACGGACTACGCGGCGCCCTTCAAGGTCCTCGACTACACCTGTCTCGTCGAGCAGCGCGACGGCCGCGAGCTGCTGGCCGAGGCGACGGTCAAGGTCCAGGTCGATGGCGAGATCCTGCACACCGCGGCCGAGGGCAACGGCCCGGTCAACGCCCTGGACGCGGCCCTGCGCAAGGCGCTGAGCGCCTTCTACCCGAGCATCGACGACGTCCACCTCGTGGACTACAAGGTCCGCATCCTCGACGGCGGAGCGGCGACGGCCGCCCGGACCCGGGTCGTCATCGACTCGGCCGACGGGGCCCGGACCTGGTCGACGATGGGCAGCGACACGAACATCATCGCGGCCTCCGCCCAGGCACTCGCCGACTCGCTCGAGTACGCGATCTGGAAGTCCGGCGGCGAGCTGCGTCGCCGCGACGAACGGCATTTCACGACCGCGCGAACCGCCGACGCCGAGAGCGCCCCGGCGCCCGATGCCGAGCCCGCCCACGGCGCCAGCGCCACACCCCGGAGGTAGCCCGGATGCCCGAACCCACCACGCCCGCGACCCTGCCGACGATCCACCTCACCCGCTGGACCGTCACGTCGGGCAGCAACGCCCAGAGCCGCGGCGCCGTGCTCATCTCGTCGGGCGAGCACCAGTGGCGCGCGTCGGCCGAGGGCAATGGCGCGATCGACGCGCTCTACAAGGCCGTGGACACGGCCCTGGCCGAGATCCTGAGCGGTCATCCGCGGCTGCTGGCCTACGACATCCACGCGCTGGGCGAGGGCACCGACACGATCGGCGTCGTCACCGTCCGGATCGCGCCGCCCGACGTCGCGGGGGCGCGTGGCACCGGCGAGTACGCGGGCGAGGCGCGCAGCACGAACATCATCGCGGCCTCGGTCGAGGCGTACCTCGCGGCGCTCAACGCGATGCTCGCGGAGACGCACTGGGAGGGCGCGCCGGAAGCGGCCGTGGCGACCGGCACGCGCGCCCGCAAGAGCACGCCGGTCCCGGCCGGGGAGGCCCGGGCGCGCCGCGCGGAGCTCGACGAGGACGCCGGCACGATCGACACGACCGACTGGTTCAACCAGTAGCCGGTCGGGGCCGGGTGGCCCGCTAGACTTCGGCGACCATGCCCGACCCGTCTGCCGTCGCCTATGCCGGTGAGCCCGGCGCGTTCGCGGAGGATGCCGTGCTGGCGGCGCTCGGCGACGTCGCGCGGACGCCGCTCGGCAGCTTCCGGGCCGTCTTCGAGGCCGTCGCGGCCGGTGACGCGCCGGTGGGCGTCGTGCCGATCGAGAACGTCATCAACGGCACGGTCCGCGAGAACTACGACCTGCTCCTCGAACACGATCTCGTCATCCGCGGCGAGGTCGTCGTGCCGGTGAGCCTGTGTCTCGCTGCGCTGCCGGGCGAGCGGATCGAGGGCATCGAGCGGGTCTACTCGCACATCCAGGCGCTCGGCCAGGCCGAGGCGTTCCTGCGCTCGCGACCGTGGCAGCTCCTGACCACGTACAACACAGCCGGTGCGGGCAAAGCCATCGCCGACCGGGGGGAACGAGGCGCCGCCGCTGTCCTGTCGCCACGAGCGGCGGGGCTGTTCGGCCTCGAGGTCCTCGCCGACGGGATCGGCGACCTGCCCGACAACCAGACGCGGTTCCTGGTGCTCGCCCGACCCGACAGCCCGTTGCCGCACCTCCGCCACGAAGGCTCGGCCCGGCGCACGACACTCGTGGTCGCGGTCCGCAACGAGCCCGGGACCCTGCTCGCGGTGCTCGCCGTGATCGCCGCCCACGGGCTCAACATGCACAAGCTCGAATCGCGGCCCAGCCGCGAGCGCGCCTGGGAGTACGTGTTCTGGATCGATCTCGACGCCGACACGGCAGACCCGGCCACGGCCGCGGCGCTGTCGGAGCTCGACGCCGTGACCACGATGGTGCGCGTGCTCGGCAGCTACCCGGCGGCGGTCGCGACCTGAACCCCGTCGTCGCGCGATGCTGACGTCGGCCCTGCTCGAGGTCGAGTGGCTCCTGCGCCGGCTGACCGGCCGAGGCCTGCGCGACGGGCGCATCGATCCCGATCACGCCGACCCGGCGGCACCCGCCGACATCGTCACCAGCGTCGTCTGGTTGCCGCCCGCGATCGCCGCGCGACTCCACGACCTGGCGGCCGAGTTCGCCGCGGCCCAGCCCGGGCAGTTCGCGTATCCGGCGGCGTCGATCCACATGACCGTGGTCGGTCCGGCCGGGCGGCCCGGCGCATCGCCGGAGTCGATCCTCGCGGACCTTCGCGACATCGCGCCGATGGTCGCCGGGACACGACTCCGGGTGACCGGCCTCCATTTCGGCTCATCGACGGTGTACGCCCGGATCGAGGCGTCCGGCGGGGACCTCGTGGGGGCGCGACGGGTCCTGCGCGAGCGCTGGTCGAGCACGCCATCGATCGGGGTCGAGGCGGTGTTCCGCGACCGGCTCATGTGGACGACGATCGTCCGGTGCGCGGTCCGGCCGACGCCCGCGTTCGTCGCCGCGGTCGCACGCCGCCGCCGGATCCGGAGCGATCCATTCCCGATCGATGCGCTCGAGCTCGCCCGGAGCAACCGGGTCATGGCTCCGGCGATGACGGTGTCGCTGGGCACCGTCCCGATCACTGCCGAAAATAGGGGCTAGACGGCGGACGGCCATCCGCTCATCCTCCGCCCACGCGACCGCGCAGGTCGGGCTCAGGTCATCGCCTTTTGGAGGGGAAACGATGCGCCGCCCAGTCCGCCGCTCCCGCCTGCTCGTCCTTGCCTCCCTGGTCACGCTTGTCGCCGGGAGCGTCCTGACGACCGCGCCCGCCGTCGTCGCGGTGGAGCCATCGAGCGATGGGGCCTCGGCTAAAGCCATCAAGAGCATCTCGGACGTGCAAGCCGGGTCTCGCGGATCGGTCGATGTCAGCAAACTCTCCCGGCCTGCGGGATCGCGCTCATCGCGGCCCCAGCTTCCGTTCCTGAGGACACCGCCCAGGGTCAGTCGGGGAGGACCCGCGAGCGGTCCGGCCGGCGTTGGGACGTTGGCCGTGACCCCGCCTGTCCAGGCCACGATCGGCGACACCCCGGACGCGACCGGTCCGGCATGGGACGGCTTCTCGTTCGCCGACTCAGGGCACAACCCGCCCGACCCCTGGGTCGCGGTCGGTCCCGACCACGTCGTGCAGACCGTCAACACGGTCATCCAGGTCTTCGATCGTGTCGGCGCCGTCGAGGTCCCCCAGACGGAGATCGGCATCCCGGAGCTCTTCAACCTCCCGCCGGGCTATGGCAACGCCGATCCGCGGGTCGTCTATGACAGCCTGCACGGCCGGTGGATCGCCACCGAAGTCAGCTGGACGTGCGACGGCGATGGCGACGGCACCTCAGACGACCCGATCGGATACATCGACTTCATCGTGTCGCGGAACGCCGACCCGACGGGGATCTGGGATCTCTTCTACTGGGGCTTCCTCGGACAGCTCCCGGACTTCCCGTCCGCCGGCACGTCGACCGACAAGGTCGGGTTCACCGGCAACCTCTTCACGTTGGCACCGAACGCGACTTGCGACGTCGCTGTGGACTACGCGGGAAGCGCGATCGTCGTCCTCGACTGGAGCGAGATCCTCGCCCTCGGCGGATCGAACTTCATCCTGGACGGAGTGGAGATCCTGTTCAGCACGGAGTACGGAACGCCACGGGTCGGTCTCCAGGTTCCGGCGACATCCGCGACCCTCCACGTCATCCTCGACCACCTCATTGGGCCACCGTCCCCCCATACCACGCAATACATCAAGCTCACCGGGACGGTCGCCGCCGGCACGATCACCGGCTCCTTCGACGCCGACCTGACGACCCTCGGGATCGTCGAGGGGCATGCCGAGCCGCCGTTTCCCCTCCAGCCCGGTGGCACGGACGTCACGGAATCGATCGACTCCCGTCCGACCGACGCGATCTGGCAGAACGGTCTCTTGACCTGGGTCTCGACGAACCCCTGCACGCCGATTGCTGCAGAGCGGGCCTGCGTCCGCGTGACGCAGCTGAACACCGGCGGGCCCGCGACATCGCCGCCGACCCTCGCCCAGGACTTCCTGATCGGAGAGGACGCCGCGGACAACTACTTCGGCGGGATCGGCCAGTCCGGCAACGGGACGCTCCATGTTGTGTGGACCCGCTCGTCGGCGACGGCAGGCGACGAGCCAGCGTCGCGAACCGCGTACCAGCTCCCCACGGATGCGGCCAATACCTTGCGGGGTGCCCAAGAGATCGCCGACGGCAGCGGTGCACTCTTCACCGGCGATCGCTGGGGCGACTACGTGGGCGTCGCGCAGGATCCGCAGGTCCCGAACGCCGTCTGGCAGGGGAACCAGTTCGCCACCGGCGGCGAGAACTGGGACACGACGGTCTCGCAGCTCCAGACGGGCGGGGCCACGTACGTCCCGATCGATCCGCTGCGGGTGCTCGACAGTCGCATCAACCTCGGCGTGACCGGCATCTTCAACGCCAGCACGCCCAAGACGTTCGTCGTCGCGGGCTTCACGTCGTCCGGCGGCACGCATCCCGGCCGACGCGATCGCGGTGACCGGCAACGTGACGGTGACCGGCCAGACGGCGGCCGGCTACGTCTCGATCACCACGACCCCGACGAGCACGCCGGGCTCGTCCACGCTCAACTTCCCGACCAAGGACACGCGGGCGAACAACCTCACCTCCCCGGTCGCCTCGAACGGCACGGCTGTCGGCCGTCTACAAGGCGGCCGCCGGCAAGAAGGCCCACATCCTCTTCGACGTCACCGGCTACTTCCTGCCCGGGACCGAGGACGCCGGCTACAACACGCTGGCCCCGATCCGGGTCCTCGACAGCCGGGCGGCCTAGGGATCGGCCTGACCGGCCGGTTCCGGACCGGTTCGCCCCGGCAGCTCGTGCTCGCCGGCATCGACGGCATTCCCGCCGACGCCGTCGCGGTGACGGCCAACCTGACCGTGGTCGGGCAGACCAAGGGCGGCTTCGTGTCGATCACGCCCACGAGCGTCCCCAGCCCCGACGACCTCGAACATCAACTTCCCCGTCGGCGACACCCGGGCCAACGGGCTCACCGCGAAGCTTGGGCCGGCGGCACGATCTGGCTCGTGTACAAGGGGCGCGGCCGGTTCACGGACGGACCTGATCCTCGACGTCACCGGCTATTACCTGCCGGCCGGCGACGGCCTGGCGTTCCACGCCCTCAACCCCGGACGGATCATGGACACGCAGGACCAGCCTGCTGTCCGGCCTGACCGGAGCGTTCAACCACAACGCCTCCCGCGCGCTCGACACCGACGGCCACTGGGGCGTGCCGGCCGGCGCCGACGCGGTGACCGGCAACCTCACCGTCACCGGCCAGACCGAGGTCCGGCTACGTGTCGATCACGCCGGACCCGGATCCGGCACCCGTCGACGTCGACGATCAACTTCCCGCTCGGCGACACCCGCGCCAACGGGGTCACCGTCCCGCTCAACGCGAGCGGCAACATGAGCCTCATCTACAAGTCGGCAGCCGGCAAGAGGACCCACCTCATCCTGGACGTGACCGGCTACTTCGAGTAGCTGGTCCTACGTCGGGCGCTTGCGCAGCTCGTCGCGGATCTCGGTCAGCAAGGTCTCCTCGGCGGAGGGGCCGGCCGGCGCCTCCTTGATGAAGGCCTTGCTGATCAGGTAGACCACGAACGCCACGACCACGAAGACGATCAGCGCGTTGAGCAGCAGGCCCCAGCGGATCGCGACCTCTTCACCCTCATTCGTGCCGAGCACGATCTTGAGATCGGCGAAGTCGACCCCGCCGAGGACGTAGCCGATGGGCGGCATGATCACGTCGTTGACGAGCGACGTCACCACGCCACCCAAGGCGACGCCGAGGACGACGCCGATCGCCAGCGCCAGGGCGTTGGTCTTGGTCAGGAATTCCCGGAACCCGGCCATGGGTCAGTGCTCGACCACCTTCGGCAGGTCCTTCGATTGGGCGATCCAGTCGGCGAGCTCGCTCTCGCTCGGGATCCGGCGCACGATGCTTGGCCGGGCCGCCACGACCTCCTGGACGGTGGACGCGAGGTTGGCCGCGTTGCGCTGGGCGAGCTCGGCGGGGGAGTCGACACCGGCCGCCTCGAGCAGGTCGGAGTACTCGGAGCCAACGCCGTTGATGCGCATCAGATCGACGTGGTTGACCCACTCGAGGATGAGCGCGTGGTCGATGCCGGTGGAAGCCTCGATCGTCTGCCGACCGCTCGGCTTCGCGCCCTTCTCGAGCAGATCGTCGGTCGTCGCGATGCCGGCGCTCGAGAGCTTCTGGCCGTAGACCGCGCCGATCCCCTCGACGTCTTCGATGTTCGCCATCTGCCGTCCTCCTCGACGTCACCGGCCGTGGCCGCAGCGACTGGGGCCGGGGCCAGGGCCAGGGGGCCGATGATACCCTTGCCGCTCCCCGCCAGACCGTCATTCGCGCGCCCCGGAGGGACTGATGGACCAGGCATTTCGCGATGCCATGACCGCCGGCTACACGCTCACCGAGCCGGGAGTCGTGCTGGGCAGTGCCCTGCGCGAGGGCGAGCTGTTCAACGACGTGCACGTCCAGGTCGCGCTGTCGATGCTCAACCGCCACGGGCTCATCGCCGGGGCCACCGGGACCGGCAAGACCAAGACGCTCCAGCTGATGGCCGGGCAGCTCTCGAAGGCCGGCGTGCCCGTCTTCGTCGCGGACATCAAGGGCGACCTGACGGGCCTCGCGGCGCCCGGCGATGCGACCAACCCGAAGGTCCAGGAGCGCATGACGTCGCTCGGCCTGGAGTTCGCGGCGTCGGGGCATCCGGTCGAGTTCCTGTCGCTGTCGGGCAAGCTCGGGGCGCAGGTCCGCGCGTCGGTCCACTCGTTCGGCCCGCTCCTGCTCGGCAAGGTCCTGGACCTCAACGAGACGCAGACCAGCATCCTCGCCCTGATCTTCAAGTACTGCGACGACAACGACCTGCCGCTGCTCGATCTGAAGGACCTCGCGACCACGCTCAAGTTCCTCTCGTCCGATGAGGGCAAGCCGATCCTGGCCGACTACGGCGGGATGTCGGCGGCCTCGGTCGGCGTGCTCCTGCGCTCGATCGTCGTCCTCGAGCAGGAGGGCGCGGACGTCTTCTTCGGCGAGCCGGAGTTCGAGGTCGAGGACCTCCTGCGATCGACGCCGGAGGGCGAGGGCATCATCAGCATCCTCGAGCTCTCCGACGTCATGGACCAGCCGCGGCTGTTCTCCACGTTCATGCTCTGGATGCTGGCCCAGCTGTACGAGAGCCTGCCCGAGGCCGGCGACCTGCCCAAGCCGAAGCTGTGCTTCTTCTTCGACGAGGCGCACCTGCTCTTCGACGACGCGTCCGAGGCGCTGATGGACCAGGTGGAGCGGACCGCCCGGCTGATCCGGTCCAAGGGCGTCGGGGTCTACTTCGTCACGCAGACCCCGACCGACGTGCCGTCGCCGGTCCTGGCCCAGCTCGGCAATCGCGTCCAGCACGCGCTGCGGGCCTTCACGCCCGACGACGCCGACGCGCTGCGCAAGACGGCACGGACCTTCCCGATGACCGATTTCTACGACGTCGAGCGAACGATCACCTCGCTCGGGACCGGCGAGGCGCTGGTGACGGTCCTCTCGCCGAGGGGCGTGCCGACCCCGCTGGCGGCGACCCGCCTCCTGGCGCCGGACTCGCTGATGGCGCCGATCGACGAGGTCCAGTTCCGCGGCCGCATCGCGATGAGCCCGTTCCAGGCGAAGTACGGCGCGACCGTCGATCGGGACAGCGCCCACGAGCGGATCACGGCCCGGCTGGCGGCGGCGAAGCAGGCGGCGAATCAGTCCGCGGTCGATGCCGCGATGCGGGCCGGTGTCGACCCGACGACCGCGACCGGCATGAACACGATGACGCCGGCCCAGCAGGAGCGCGAGATCGCCCGGCAGCAACGCGAGTACGAGGCGGCCCAGAAGGCCGCTGCCCGCGAGGCGGAGCGCCAGCGCAAGGCCGAGGAGAAGGCGGCCGCGACCGCGGCCAGGCAGCGCCAGAGGTCGATCGACTCGGCCATCCGGACCGGCGGCAAGGTGGCCACGTCACGCCTCGGCCAGGACATCATCCGCGGCGTCTTCGGCACGCTCTTCGGCGGCGGCAAGTCCAAGTAAGATCGGGCGGGGCCGGGACGGGGCGGGCCGGCGCCCGCGCTACTCGATGACGAGACCCTTGGGCAGGTCCGGCTCCGGCGGGTAGGCGGGCTCGAGGCCGGCCAGCGTGTCGGCCAGGATCGTCGAGACCGCGAGATTGCGGAACCACTTCTGGTTCGCCGGGATGACGTACCACGGGGCCCACGCAGTCGACGTCTTCGAGAGGGCCTCGTCGAATGCCGCCTGGTAGTCGTCCCAGTGCTTCCGCTCCTCGAGGTCGCCCAGCGAGAACTTCCAGCGCCGGGTCGGGTCGTCGTAGCGAGCCTGGAAGCGCTGGCGCTGTTCGTCGCGATCGATCGAGAGGAAGAACTTGACGATCGTCGTCCCGGATTCGGACAGCATCCGCTCCCAGTCGTTGATCTGGCCGTACCGCTTCGACCACACGGTCCTGGGGACCAGGCCATGGACCCGGACGACGAGGACGTCCTCGTAATGCGACCGGTTGAAGACGCCGATCTCGCCCTTGCCTGGCACCCGCTTGTGGACCCGCCAGAGGTAGTCGTGCGCGAGTTCGTCAGTACTGGGCACCTTGAAGCTCGAGACCGGACAGCCCTGCGGGTTGAAGGCCTCCATCACCTTCTTGATCGTGCCGTCCTTGCCGGCGGCGTCGATGCCCTGGAGGACGACGAGGACGCTCCGCTTGGCCTCGGCCCAGATGCGGTCCTGCAGATCGGAGAGCCGATCGAGCTGTTTCTTGGTCTCGACGCCGGCGGTCACCTTGTCGAAGCCGTGGGTCGCGCCGGGATCGAGGGTCGCCAACCGGATGCGGTGACCCGGTTCGACCATGAGTTGCGAGCGAAGATCGACCATCCGCGTATCGTCGCATGACGGGTCGCACACGTGGACCCCGAACGACCCACCACAGGAGCCGACCCCGATGGCGCGACCGACCGCATGAGGGCGATGTCGAGGAGGAACAGAACGAGCGCCTGCTGACCGGGATCCAGCAGATCCTGGAACGGGTCGAGTCGCTCGAGCACACGATCCTCTCGCTCGAGCAGCAGATCAAGGTGGCCGTCGAACGACTCGGCGGCAACGGTTCGAGCCCGTCATGAGGCCAAGCGATACCATCGCCCCCACGCACTCCCCGTCGACCTGAGGTACGCATCCGATGACCATCGCCGCCGGCGCCAAGCCACACCCGATCTTCCTCGCCGGGCGCTGGGTCGAGTCGCCCGATCCGCTCGTCGTCGCCAACCCGGCCGACCCGTCGACGCCGGCAGGCTCGACATTCAACGCGACCGAAGCCCAGTACGAGGAGGCGGTCGAGGCGGCGGTGGCCGCCTTCGAGGTGACGCGGCACCTGCCGGCCTACGAACGGGGCCGGATCCTGCGCGAGATCAGTGCCGGGATCAAGGGCCGGCGCGAGGAGCTGGGCCGTCTGATCGCACTCGAAGCCGGCAAGCCGATCCGTGACGCTCTGGTCGAGGTGGACCGGGCGGTCGTCACGTTCCGCCTCGGGGCCGAGGAGGCCGAGCGGATGACCGGCGAACTCATCCCGCTCGACATCATGCCCGCATCCAAGGACCGGATCGGGATCACGCGCCGTTTCCCGATCGGGCCGATCGCCGGCATCAGCCCGTTCAACTTCCCGTTGAACCTGGCGGCCCACAAGGTGGCGCCCGCGATCGCGTCGGGCAACCCGATCGTGCTCAAGCCGCCCTCCAAGGATCCGCTCGTGATGCTGGCCGTGGCCGAGATCATCGAGGCGGCCGGGGTGCCGGCGGGGGCCGTCAGCATCCTGCCGATGACGCGCGAGCTGGGTGATCGGATGGTCGCCGACGAGCGATTCAAGCTCCTGACCTTCACCGGCTCGCCGTCCGTCGGCTGGCGGATGAAGGAGCGCGCCGGCAAGAAGAAGGTCGTGCTGGAGCTGGGCGGCAATGCGGGCGTCATCGTCGACAAGACCGCGAATCTCGACTGGGCCGTCAAGCGGAACCTCGTCGGTGGCTTCGCCTATGCCGGCCAGGTGTGCATCAGCGTCCAGCGGGCGTTCATCCACGAGGATGTCTGGGACGAGTTCATGGACAAGTTCTCGGCCGGCGCCGCGGCGCTCAAGGTCGGCGACCCGCTCGACCCGACCACCGACGTCGGGCCGATGGTCGACGAGAACGCCGCATCGCGAACCCAGCGCTGGATCGACGAGGCGGTCGCCCTCGGCGGCAAGGTCCTCGTGGGCGGCAAGGCCGATGGCACGTTCTTCCCCCCGACGATCCTGACCGACGTCCCGCGGACCGCCGCGGTCTGCTCGAACGAGGCGTTCGCACCTCTCGTGGTCGCGACGAAGTTCCGCGAGCTCGACGAGGCCATCGCGATGGTCAACGACAGCATGTTCGGGCTCCAGACCGGTGTCTTCACCAACGACCTCGCCGGTGCGTGGCGGGCGTTCGGCGAGCTCGAGGTCGGCGGCGTGATCATCAACGACGTGCCGACGTACCGGACCGACCACATGCCCTACGGCGGGGTCAAGGATTCAGGCCTCGGTCGCGAGGGCCTCCGCTGGGCCATCGAGGACATGACCGAGATCCGCATCATGGTGCTGGCGCAGCCGAGCTGACACGGGCGCGGCTGGGGCCGCCGCCCGGCCGGGCCGCCTCAGAATCCGGGACGCCCCGGCAAAGCCGAGGCGTCCTGGGGTCCCGTATGTGGCGCGGAGGGGGTCAGCTCGGCGCCACGACGTAGATGGCGTCGATGGCGACCGTTGGTCGGCCGCGCGTCCCGAGCGCCTTGATGACGAGCGTGTGGGAACCGTTCTTCACGTTCGCCGCGAACACGACTCGACGGGGATGGAACGCGGCCGTCCTGAGATCGACCGTCGTCACGAGCTTGCCGTCGAGATAGACCTTCGCCTTGCCACGGGTACCGCCGACTGGTCCCACCCAGGCGACGCTGGTCCCCTTGAAGCGAAGCGTGGCGGTAGCGCCACTGGACTTGGTCCAGCGAGCCGCGCCGGCGAGATACTTGTTGAGCTTGACGGCGCTCCACTTGCCCTTCCAGGTGATCAGGGCCGAGGCATCGTTCACCCTCTCACCCTCGCGTGGGCCGACCGTCTTCCACTTGCCGACGCGACCCGCCTTGTCGACCGCGCGAACGCGGAAGGTGTAGGTGTGGCCCTTGTAGAGGGTCACCCAGCGGGATCGGGCGCCGGCGGACGTGAGCGACACCCTCTTGAAGGCGCCGCCGTCGCGCTTGTACTGCAGGTCGTAGCGGCGGAGACCGCTATTGCTGCCAGCCAGGCTCCAGGTGACGAGGGCCGGCACGCCGGCCATCGGTGCGGTCGCCTTCTTGGCCAGGCGAAGGGCCGGCGTGTTGACGACCGGATCGGCGCCGCCGCCCGGCGGCTTCGGGATGGGTGTCGGCTTGGGCTTGGGCTTCGGGGTCGGCTTGGGCGCGGCGCTGCCGCCGCCATTGCCGTACAGCCAGTCGGTGAACCCGATGCCGCGGCCCATGCCGGACCAGGACGTCGGGATCGAGGTGCCGTATCGCTCGTTGAGCAGCCATGGCATCTGCCGGCTGGTGTTCGTGGCGTTCCAGCCCGTCCCGCCGGCGCTGGCCGATCGGGTGACGACGGCGGCCATCCGCTTGAGGGCCGAATCCGACCAAGCCCACGCGTTGGCATAGCCGTTGCGGTAGAGGAGCTCGACCTGGAGGCCGAGACCCTGGATCGAGTCGAGCTGGTACTGGACGCCGGTCTTCGGGGGCGGCCACGTGAGCGAACCGCCGCGGCTGATGTCGGCGGCGACGGCGCCGTTGAGGTTGATGCCGCTCTTGGTGCACGCATCGTTCACCGGCGTGAACGCCGCGGCCCCGGTGCACGACCACGAGAGGTCTTCGGATTCGAGGTTGGCGTCCCAGCCGGCATACGCCGCACGGTCGCCCAGGAAGCCCCGGGTCACCCTCGCCGCGGTCGCGAGGTCGCCGTCATCGCCGAGGTACAGGTCGGCTGCGATCCGCGATGCCCCCGCGTACGCACCCCAGTTGTTCACCGAGATGTTGTGCGTGCGGTTGATGGTGTACCGGGTCGAATGCCCGCCGATGTTCTTCGTGCGGATGGCACTCAGCCACGCCCGGAACGCGGCGTCATTGGCGCCGGCCAGGTTGGCGAAATCGGCCGCCAGGACGTATCCGGTGAGCTGCCGTCCGAGCGCCAGGACGGCATTGCCGCAGCCGTCGTTCTGGCTGGCCATGCCGGCCATCACGCCGGCGCGGGCCTTGGTGCCATACGCCGCGTCCCCGGTGCGAGCGAAGACCAGGGCGGCGGCCAGCGTGCGCAGATGATGATCCGAGTTGATATCGCACGCGTCGGCGCTGCCGAGGCTGCCGTTGGCCACGTCGACGAGATTCGCCCATGCCGTGCCGCTCATCGGGCGCGCGAGGAGCTCGGAGCGGGGCATCAGGATGTAGCCGCCGGCCGCGGACGCCGTCGTACTGAACGCGGCGACGGTGACCAGGAGGGCGACGACCAGACCGATCGAGAGGGCCGCGGCGCTCGATGATCGTGAGCGGCGGCGGGTCCGTGACGGACGGGATCGGGGGTCGGGGGAAGGGGCGGAGCTGGGTTCGCTGGGGAGCTCGGAGGCTTGGGTCGGCTGGGGGCTGGACGCCCACTGGGCGCCGTGACGGACCGACGACATGGTGCTCCTTCCTACCTGGACGCCGCGATGTCGGGGGCGCGGCGAACGATGGCCATGGGCTCCGTCGCGGGGGGCTGACGAGGGGGATGCCGACGGAGCTGGATCCCGCTGGGGGGCGGGTGGGGGCCTTCCCCGGGTCTCCTCGTCGGGTGCCAGTGTGCACCGTTCGTGCGCGCTGTGCATTGCGGTCGGGTGCAGCCTGCGCAGCGAGAAGGTTGCGGGACCGCTCTACGCAACACCACCGCGTCCCGCGCCCCGCGACGCGGTCCGTGCCCCCGTGCCGGCGTGACGCATCCTTGACTCGATGGACCTGACTCTCACGCCAGCCCAGCTCGAGTTGCAGGCGCGTGCCCGCGCCTTCGTGCGCGATGTCCTCCAGCCGCGCGAGGTCGAATTCGAGCAGGCCGGTGGCAAGGTGTCGCGCGAGTGGGGTGCCCCGATCCGCCGCGCGGCCATCGAGGCGCGCCTGCACGGCGGCTCGTTCCCGGTCGAGCTCGGCGGCCAGGGCTGGTCGGCGATGGACCAGGTACTGGTCCACGAGCAGCTGGGGCAGGGGACCGGCGGCCTGTGGTCCTACATCCCGGGTCCGTACAACGCGCTCATCCATTGCGATCCGGCGCAGCGCACGCGCTACTTCGATCCGTCCATGCGCGGCGAACGGTCCGGCAGCTACGCCATCACCGAGGACGCAGCCGGATCCGACGCGCGATCGCTCAAGGCCACCGCGGTCCGTGACGTGGCGACCGGTGACTACATCCTCAATGGCGAGAAGTGGTTCGTCACCGGTCCGGACGACACGGATTTCATGATCTTCCACTGCAACGTAGTGGATGGGGACCGGCTCCTGCCGACGTTGTTCCTCGTCGATTACGACGTACCCGGTGTCCGCGTCAGCCACGATCCCGACTACATGCACACGTTCGCCGACCGCCACCCGCAGTTCATCCTCGAGGATGTCCGGGTGCCGGCCGACGCGATCCTGGGGAGCGTCGGGGCCGCCGACGAGCTGACCAACGAGTGGTTCGTGGAGGAGCGCATCCACATCGGGGCGCGCTGCGCCGGGGCGATGGAGCGACTGCTCACGCTCGCCGTCGAGTGGGCCACGGAGCGCGTCCAGTTCGGCGAGCGGATCTACGACTTCCAGGGCGTCTCGTTCCCGCTGGCCGATTCGGCCGCGGACGCGTCGGCCGCCCGGCTGCTCACCCGCGAGACCGCGTGGCTGGCGGACACCGGCGCCGATCCCAAGGTCGTCCACGCGAAGGCGTCGCTGGCCAAGCTCTTCGCGTCGGAGGCGGCCTTCCGCTGCGCCGATCGCGTGGTCCAAGTGTTCGGCGGGCGAGGCTACATGCGCGAGTTCGCCGCCGAGCGGTTCTTCCGCGAACTTCGCGTGGACCGGATCTGGGAGGGCACGTCCGAGATCCAGCGACTCATCGTCGCCCGGGCCCTCGAGCGCCGCGGCGTCGACCGGGTGGTCGGGTGACCGGCGTCGTGTCGGACTCGGCCTCGACACCCGACGAGGCCCCGGTCCCAGGACCCGGACCCGGGCCCGTGGCCGCCCCATCGCCTCGTGGCGTGATCGACCTGCGTCCCCTCTTCGCGCCGACGTCCGTTGCGGTCGTCGGGGCGTCGCCGCGCAGCTGGATCGCCGAGACCGTCCGCGACAACCTCCGCGCTATGGACAGCGCGACCCGGTGCCACTTCGTCAATCCCAAGTACGACGAGCTCCACGGCCAGCCCTGCTACCCCAGTCTCGAGGCGCTGCCCGAGCGACCGGACATCGCGATCCTTGCCGTCAGCACGGCCCGTGCCGCGTCGATGACCGAGGCCGCGGCAGCGGCCGGCGTGCCAGCGGTCATCATCCCGGGCGGCGGCGTCGTCGAGGGCGGCGAGGGGGCCGCGGCAATGCAAGCCGAGGTGGCACGGATCGCCCGCGAACACGGCCTCGCCCTGGTCGGACCCAACTGCATGGGCGTCATCGATCTGGTCACGAACTCGGCGACGTACATCGGTGATGTCTCGCCGTACCTGCCGCGGGGTGGCGTCGCCGGGATCGCCCAGTCCGGGTCGGTGACCGACGCGTTCGTCCACTCCGGGTCGCGGATCGGCTTCAGTCGGATCATCAGCTGCGGCTCCGAGGTGGTCCTCGACGTCTGCGACTACCTCGCGTACTGCCTCGACGATCCCGAGACGAGCTCGGTCATCCTGTTCGTCGAGGGCTTCAAGCGCCCCGAGCGGTTCCTCGCCCTGGCGGATCGCGCGCTGGAGCTCGGCAAGCCGGTCATGGTGGTCAAGGTCGGGCGCAGCCAGCAGGCGCAGGTCGCGGCGATCGCGCACTCCGGCTCGCTCGCGGGCGAGGCTCGGGTGACCGACGCGGCCCTCGACGCGGCAGGCGTCATCGTCTGCGCCGACCTGGATCACCTCCTGGAGACCGCCGAACTCGTCGAGGGGACACGCCGGACGGGTCGGGCGGTCGGCCGTGGCCGGACCGGGGTCGTCACCGTGTCCACCGGGGAGGCCTCGCTCATCGCCGACCAGGCGCCGCAGACCGGGATCGACCTGCCGCCGCTGCCCGAATCCGCTCGCGCCGCGATCCTGGCGGCACTCCCGACGATGGGCTACATCGCCAACCCACTCGACCCGTGGGGCGCCGCGGAACCGGCGATCGCGTACGGCGCGAGCTTCGAGGCGATGGCCGCGTCGGGCGCCTACGACGTGCTCGCCATCGTCCACGACTTCCCGTACCGCTCGCTCCCGTCGGAGGTCGCGACGGCGAACGAGGTGACCTCCCAGCTGCTCGAGGCGACCCGCGAGCGACCGTCGATCCTGCCCGTCTACGTGTCACTCACCTCCGGGGAGCCGCCGCCGGAGACGAAGGAGCTCCTCGACACGAAGGGCTCGGGAGCGCCGTTGCTGCGGGGCGGTCTCGAGGCCTTCACCGCGATCGCGAGCGTCGCCCGCTGGGAGTCACGGCGCGACCTCCGCCGCACCTTGGGGCCGTGGCGTGGCGGATGGCCGGCGCTGGCCGCGGATCGGACGAGCCACGGGGCCGACCCCGAGCCGGTCCCGCCCGCGCCGCGGCGACCGCGCCCACTCTCCGAACGCGACAGCCTGGCGTTCGTCGGTTCGCTGGGGATCGCCGTGACCGCATCGGTCGCGGTCCGTGACGCGTCGGAGGCCGTCACCGCGGCCCGGCGGCTGGGTCGGGCCGTGGCCCTCAAGCTCGATGCCGCCGGCGTCGTCCACAAGAGCGAGGTCGGCGGCGTGGCGCTGGGCCTGACCGACGACGACGCGGTCTACGGTGCGGCCCTCGCGATGCTCGAGGGCGCTCGCCAGCGGGGCCTCCAGGTCCGGGGGCTGCTCGTCCAGCCGATGGCACCGCCCGGCCTCGAGCTCATCCTCGGGCTCCGGCGCGACCCATTGTTCGGGCCGTCCGTCCTTGTCGGCATGGGCGGCATCCTGACCGAGATCCTCGACGACGTCGTCATCCGGCTGGCCCCGGTCACGCCCCGGGTGGCGATGTCGATGCTCGACGACCTGCGCGGCCGCCGGCTGCTCGACGGTGTCCGCGGCCGGCGCGCCGTCGATCGCGCGACGATCGCCGAGACGCTGGTCGCGCTCGGACGGCTCGGGGCGGACCGGACGGACGTGCTCGAAGTCGACCTGAACCCGGTCATCGCGACCCCGACCGGCGCGCTCGTTGTCGATGCCCTGGTCGTCCTCGAGGAGGGGGCCGATGGCCGCGGCGCCTAGCGGCGGGACGCCCGGGGGCGGGCCGGCCGGGGACCAGGCCCTCGTCCTGGTCACGGACACGCCGTGGGGCGTCCGGCTGACCCTGAACCGGCCGGCCAAGCTCAATGCGCTCTCGGGGCCACTCGTCGAGGCGCTCGTCGACGCCCTCGACGCGGCCATCGCCGACCCGCGCGTCCGGGTCATCGTCCTCGAGGGCGCCGGTCGGGCGTTCTCCGCCGGCTACGACCTGACCGAGGAATCGGAGGGCGGGGTGGGCGGCCCGGTCGGCTGGCGGCGGCTGCTGGCCGTGGACGTCGAGGCCACGCTGCGCGTGCTCGACTGCCCGAAGCCCGTCATCGCCCAGATCCATGGCTATGCGCTGGCCGGGGCCCTCGAGCTCGCGATGGCCTGCGACCTGATCGTGGCGGCCGAGGGCACCCAGGTCGGCGAGCCGGAGATCCGGTACGGATCGGCCCCGGTGACGCTGCTCATGCCCTACCTCATCGGCCAGAAGAAGACCCGCGAGCTGCTCCTCACGGGCGACCTCATCGATGCCGTCGAGGCGGAGCGGATCGGGCTGATCAACCGGGTGGTCCCGTCGGACCGCCTCGCGGCCGAGGTCGATGGGCTGGCCGATCGACTGGCCCGGACCCCGCCCGAGGTCATGGCACCGACCAAGCTGATGCTGAACCGGGCGATGGATGCGGCCGGCTTCCGGATGGCGGTCGAGGCCGGCCTCGACCTCGGCGCGATCATCAACGCGGCCGACACGCCCGAGCAGCGGGAATGGGACACGATCGTCAAGCGCGACGGCCTGAAGGCGGCCCTGGCGTGGCGGGACCGGCGATACGACGAGCGCCTCGCGGAGAGCGGGCACGCACGGGCCCGCCCCGAACCGGAGCAGCGCGGTTAGGCGATCGGCTCGGCGGCGGGCGGTTCGGAGGCGGGGGGCCCGCCCGCGGACGCCGCGCTCGGCTCGAGGGCACCGCCGTCGGACGATGGCCGCCAGCCCCGGACGATGACGCGCCAGGCGAGGACGCCGAACACGAGCAACGCGAAGTAGAACGACAGCTCCGCGATCTCGGAGAGCTTGGTGATGGTGTACCGCGGCGTGGGCAGGAACAGGTAGCGGATCGCCCGATAGGCGAACTCCATCCCGAACGCCGGGATCAGGGCCGCGGGCGGGATGAGGGCGTAGCCGGCGATCGAGCGAGCACGCTCCCGCCAGACGCTCCAGCGCACGAGCGGCAACACCGCCGCGATGAACGCCACGAGCATGATCACGACGTTGAAGATCTTCAGCAGCGAGCCGATGTTGTGGATATTCGTCTCGCCCTGGTTGTTGATGTCATCGAGGGCGCCGGGCGTCATCCAACCGAAGATCCGCTGGCCCCAGGAGATCTCCTCGCCGGCGGTGAAGATCACGGCCACCATCGCGACGGCATACAGGAGCGCGAGCGGGCGTTGGTGCTGGCGCCAGAGCGCGATCGCCAAGCGGGCGTAGATCACGACGAGGGCCAAGAGGAAGATCCACTGACCCCACTCGGCGATCCCATCCTCGTTCGCCAGGATCCCGAAGACGGGCCGGAACGGGATCGTCGAGACCGCCAGGACGCCGAGGGCGAACGGCGCGAGGAAGATCAGGATCGCCGTCCGTCGTGACAGGCCCCACTCGGCGTTGTCGTCGTCGAACCGGGCCATGACCGTGTCCCAGAGTCGCTTCAAGACTTGACCTCACCCCAAGGCGGGGTTGCTCGCACGGACCGCGTGGGGGTCGGTCACGGTCCGCCGGCGGATGCTACCGCAGTACTGGGTCGTGGGGCGGCCCATGACCCCGTCCACACGGAAAACGGTGACCGACTGCACCAGCCGAGACCTCGCCTGCGGGTCGGTACTTTCCGTGCATCAGCGCACCGCACCCCACGACACCCTCCTGCTTGGGAGTCCACCCCGGGACGGCGTGGTCGAGCGTCGGCGCACCGATCCGCGCTCGGTCCGGTGGGGTCGTATGGGCTATGGACCCGATCGGACCCTCCGCCCAGTGTCCGGGCAAGTCCTCGGACCGCGTGTCGGCAAGGGGTCCGTCGGGTCCTTCTCGGCCCGTCGGGTCGCACGCAACGCGGGGACGACCACAGACGGTCCGCACCGACCACCTGGAACGGACCGTCCGGCACGTCCCCGCCCCGAAGGAGGCGCCGCCCACGTCAACGGCCCTGTGAACGCCGCAGGAGCCCTGGATCCCGAAGCGCTCACGGCCGAACAGGGCCGCATCGCCATCACGGCGATCGACCCGAGGTCGCTTCGGAACACCCCGGCCCCAGGAGGTCAGTCCATTGCGGAACATCGCCATCGCCGATCGTCGAGACTGGGTCTTCGAGGCCCCCAAGCCACAACCCGCTCGAGATCCCGCGCCCAGGCGGCGCACGCGCAACTTGCTGGCGACGCTCCCGATCGTCCTCCTCATCCCTGCACTCTTGCTCCCATTCATGAGCACGTTCGCCTCCGGTCCCAGCCTGTCCGTGTCGCCGAAGCATCCGGTCGCCGGCAAGATCCTCAAGGTGAAGGGCGTCGGCTTCGCGCCGGGCGTCACGATGGTCGTCCGATGGGATTCCCGCCCGATGGTCCGCGTCACGACGAACGCCAACGGGAAGTTCCTGGCCAAGTTCCGGGTCAGGGCCGACCAGAAGAAGGGCATCCACTTCATGAAGGTGACCATGGTCGGGGAGACCCGTGAGGCCGTGGCCCGCCTCCGCGTCTCCATCGGCAAGCCGAAGCCGGCCGCGAAGCCGCCGGTCGATCCGCCGGGCTCCAAGGCCAAGCCGACCGCGAAGCCCACCGCCAAGCCCACTGCCAAGCCGACCGCGAAGCCGACCGCGAAGCCGACGGCCAAGCCCACGGCCGCCCCGAAGCCCCCTGTCGCGCCACCGAGCGATCCGAGCGATCTCGCGGGCGCGCTGTACAGCGCGAACACCGTCAAGTCGCTCCCGATGTCCGGGACCGCCTGGAACACCCTGAAGGCACAGGCCGACAAGGCGCTCGGCAGTCCGAACGTCAGCGACCAGGACGACGACACCGACCTCAACGTGCTGGCCGCTGGGCTCGTCTTCGCCCGGACCGGCGAGACGGCGTATCGCACCAAGGCGGTCGCGGCGATCAAGGCCGCCGTGCAGACCGAGAACGGCGGGCGGACGCTGGCCCTCGCCCGAAACCTGCCCGGCTACATCCTCGCCGCGAACCTCGTCGACCTTCCAGGGGTCGAGCCCGCATTCAACGAGGACACCTTCAAGCCGTGGCTCCGGTCCCTGCTGACCGAGACGCTCGACGGCCAGACGCTGCGGTCCACGCACGAGCGTCGGCCGAACAACTGGGGCACGCACGCCGGCGCGGCACGCGTCGCCATCGCCCTCTACCTCGGCGACGACGCCGAGCTCGCGCGCTCGGCCGCCGTCTTCCACGGCTGGCTCGGCGACCGCGCCGCATACGCCGGCTTCGAATACGGCGACGTGACGTGGCAATGCGACCCGTCAAAGCCGGTCGGGATCAACCCGACCTGTGCCAAGAGCGGTCATGACATCGGCGGCGCGCTGCCGGACGACATGCGCCGTGGTGGGTCGTTCAGCTGGCCGCCGGCGTCGACGGGCTACCCGTGGGAGGCGCTCCAGGGCGCCGTCCTCCAGGCCGAGCTCCTGCGCCGAGCCGGCTATGACACCTGGAACTGGGAAGGCAAGGCGCTCCTTCGCGCCGCCAGGTTCCTCTACGACGACATCGGCTGGGCAGCCACCGGTGACGACGAGTGGCAGCCCTGGCTGATCGACGCCCGGTACGGCACGTCATTCCGTGGCTCCGCACCCGCGAGCAACGGCAAGAACTTCGGCTGGACCGACTGGCTGTACGGCTCCTGAGGCCTGGCTCCGTTCCAGGCGATCGAAGGCCGGGCATGCGCCCGGCCTTCGTCATATCCCGCGTGTCGCTCGCCGAACCCGCCCGTACTTTCCGTCCTTAGCGCACCGCACCCCTCGATACCGTCCCACAGGGGAGTCCACCGGGCAGACGGGCCGCGAGCGCTCTTCCGGCACCGCTGCGCGGGTCGTTTCGGCCTATAGAACCGGCTCCCGACCTCGCGCAATCTGGGCTCAGTCCTCAAGTCACGTGTCGACAAGGGGTCCGAGCGGCCTACTTCGGCCGACGGGTCGCACGCGATCGAGGACGACAGACACGGTCCGCCCACTCGTTGGAAAGGGCTGTTCGGCGCGTCCTGCGACAGGAGGCGCCGCCTCGAACCGGGTCCTGTGGAGACACAGGCGCCCTCGCCCGAAGTGCTCACCGGCCGAACAGGGCTGGGTCGCGATCACCGCGACCGGCCCGAGGTCGCTTCGGAACACCCGGCCCAGGAGGTCAAGCCAATGCGCACCACGACCATCGCCGAGCATCGAGACTGGGTCTTCGATGCCCCGGCGCGTCAACCGGCCCGAGGACCAACGAAACGACGGGCACGGAATCTGCTCGCCACCCTCGCGCTCGCCGTGATCCCGGTCCTGCTGTTGCCGGTCATGAGCACCATGGCCGCAACCCCCAAGCTGGTCGTATCGCCCGCGCAGCCCGTTGCCGACAAGACGCTCAACGTCAACGCGACCGGTCTCGGTGCGCGCATCGTCACCTTCACCTACTGGGACAGCCAGATGATGATCCGGGTGCGGACCAACACCAAGGGCGCATACGCGATCAAGTTCACGGTCCCCAAGGACGCCAAGGCCGGCAAGCACGTCATCACGGTGAAGGCCGAGAACAAGAAGACGGTCCTGGCCACCCTCAGCGTCACGATGGGCGCTCAGCCCACGGCCGCGCCGACCACGGCGCCGACCACGGCTCCGACGACGGCTCCGACGACGGCGCCGACAACGGCCCCGACGACGGCCCCGACCACCGCGCCGACGACGGCCCCGACCACCGCGCCGACGACGGCACCGACCACCGCGCCGACCACCGCGCCGACCGCCCCGCCGCCGGGCAACCTTGCCGGCGCGCTCTACAACGCCAGCTCGGTCGCCTCGCTCCCGATGAGCGGACCGGCCTGGAACGCCTTGAAGGCCCAGGCCGACGGCGCGATCGGCAGCCCGAACATCAGCGACCAGGATGACAACACCGACATCAACATCCTGGCGGCCGGCCTCGTCTACGCCCGAACGGGCGACGTCGCCTACCGGACCAAGGTGATCGCGGCCCTCAAGGCAGCGGTCCAGACGGAGAACGGCGGCCGAACGCTGGCCCTCGCCCGGAACCTGCCCGGGTACGTCCTCGCGGCCAACCTCGTCGACTTTCCGAACGCGGATCCGACGTACGACGCCAACACCTTCAAGCCGTGGCTTCGCTCGCTCCTGACCGAGACGCTCGATGGCCAGACGCTCACGTCAACCCACGAGCGACGTCCGAACAACTGGGGCACCCACGCCGGCGCGGCGCGCGTCGCCGTCGCCCTGTACCTCGGCGATCAGGCCGTCCTGACTCGCTCCGCCGCCGTGTTCCACGGCTGGCTCGGCGACCGCACCGCCTACGCCAGCTTCGAATACGGAGACGTGACCTGGCAGTGCGACCCGTCCAACCCCGTCGGGATCAACCCGGCCTGCGTCAAGAGCGGCCACGCCATCGGCGGCGCGCTGCCCGATGACATGCGTCGCGGTGGATCCTTCAGCTGGCCGCCGGCCTCGACCGGCTACCCGTGGGAAGCGCTCCAGGGCGCGGTCCTGCAGGCCGAGCTCCTGCATCGTGCCGGATACGACGCCTGGAACTGGGAGAACAAGGCCCTCTACCGTGCGGCCGAGTTCCTCAACGAGGGCATCGGCTGGGCGGCCGAAGGCGACGACTCCTGGCAGCCGTTCCTGCTCGACGCTCGCTACGGAACGTCCTACGCGGGCTCGATCCCGACCCACAACGGCAAGAACTTCGGTTGGACCGACTGGCTGTACGGCGCCTGAGCCGATAGCGCTCCCCAACGGACCCAGGTCGGGCACACGCCCGGCCTGGGTCGTTCCATGTCAGGTGGCGAACGGGTCCTGTCGGGGATCCGGGCCCCAGAGGTCGGGGCGTCGTGCTGCGGGCAGACCATCGGCGGTCGTATCGGCTGTCGCCTTCGCCTCGTTCGCCTTGGCGATCGCCATCGCGACCACCGCTGAGGCAGCCGCGAGTCCGAGCATGAGCCAGAAGTATCTGATGAACGACATGTGCAGGAAGATGCCGGTCGAGAGGTAGGCGAGGATCGCGAACAGGAACCCCGTGACGATGGCGGCCATCAACGGGTCATGGACCTGCACCGCCCGCCGTGCGCGGATCAGGTCGCGGAACGTCAGTCCCAGGATGATCAGGAAGACCGTGATCCCGAGGATGCCCAGTTCGGCGGCCATGCCCAGATACAGGTTGTGCGATTCGCGATCGCGCGCGAGGACGCGGATCCCGACGACCTCGGCGTACTGGCGGTAGTACTGGGGGAACTGGCCTGGGCCCACGCCGATGACTGGGTGGTCCGCCCAGGCGAGCAGGGCGGCGAGGCCCTCGGTCACCCGGCTCTGGATCGCGCCATCCGCCTGGTCGATCCCGGTATCGCCGACCGATTCCGACACCGCGACCAGCTCGGCCAACCGCTCCGTGTAGACCGGCACGGCGGCGAGGACGATCGCCGCCCCAAGGACCACGGCGAGGAGGTGCTTCCACTTCAGATAGCCCATCAGGAACATGATCCCGAACAGCAGGACGAACCCGATCGCGGCGCCTCTCGAGAAGGTCAGCGCGACACCGAGCGACGTGATGCCGGCCGCACTGAGCGCCAGCAGGCGGCGGATGCGCGAGCGTTCTCCGATCGCGAGGAACAGGCCCAGGGGGACGAGCATCAGCATGATCTGGGCGTAGCGGTTCTTCTCGCCGATGTTCCCGGCGAGGCGGTACTGGGCGATCGTCCCGAGTCCGGACTCATCGGACGAGACCGTGGCCTCGCTCGGTTGGGCGAACCCGAGATAGATGTTGCCGTAGGTGCCGGTCGCGTCCTGATAGAAGGACAGGGCGCCCAGGAATGCGCCGATCGCCACGAGGATCCAGACGACCGCGATGAGCACGTCGCGCGTGCGGACCACGTTCGTGATCAGGAAATAGAGCCCGATCCCCTCGAGGACGAAGGTCAGAACGGTGTCGAACGCGGTTCCGGCATCGTTCGAGGCGATCCCGCTGATCAGCTGGACGAGGAGCAGCCCAAGGATCCACGGGAATGCGCTCGTGACGACGATCTCCCGGCGCTCGAGGATGATGAACGCCGCGAGTGGCGGGATAAGCAGCATCGGCACGGCTGCGGCCACGAAGCTCGGCACGTCGTGGAAGCGGACGGCGATGACGCCCGCGTTGCTGTACAGGATCGCGACCACCACGAGCGTCGCGATGCCGGGCCGGACGAGGATCGTCATCCCGAGCAGGGCGGCACCCACGGCCGCGACCGCCACCAGCGGACTGTTCACCGCGACCGCTGCGAGTGCGCCGGCGATGCCGACAGCCGCGATGGCCGTCGCGGCCGCCCAGGCCCCCGGCCGCTTGCGGACGTGTGAACTCGGTTCGGGGCCGCGTTGGCCAGTCGGTGCCAGTTCGCCGAAGGGTGCGACGCCTTCGCTCATCGGGCGAGCTCGCCGAGGGCGTCGTCGACGGGCGCCGGCGCGGTTCCGTTCGTTGCCGTTTCTGGGTCGTCAGGGACCGACGTGGGCCGCGTCGCGCCGTCCGCGGCGACCGACGTGCCCGTCGTGGCCGGCTGGACCGCGCGCTGCGGCTCCCACCGGTCGATCCGCCGGCCCGTGGCGATGTTGCGTAACGCCTGGAGCGCGGCCAGGTTGACCATGCAGAAGAACGCCGGGAACGAGAGCCACTTCTTTCGCCCGGCCGGCTGGTCGCGCAACGCGAGCCCCGCGAGCCCGAGTCCGTATCCGGCGATCTGGGCGAGCGCGGCGAGCGTGTAGATCCGGCCGCGCCCGACGAGGAGCACGCTGCTGGCGAAGAGGCCGAGCAACGGCACCACCATGAGGCGCCGGAAGATCTTGTGCCACGCCAGCTGGATCGCATAGAAGCCATGCCGGCGCGGGTCCAGGAGTTCGCGCATGAGGATGGTCCCGCGGAGTCCACGGGTCATGATCCGCACCTTGCGCCCGAACTCGTCGCCGCCGGACCTGGCCGGCGGTTCGAAGGCGACCGCGTCGCGTGCGAAGACCAGGCGCTTGCCCTGGGCGACGACCTGGACGGACGTGTAGAAGTCGTCGGTCACGCCGGTCGCGACCGGCCGGAACAGCGTTCGCCGGATGGCGTAGATGGCGCCGGTCGCCGAGACGACGTTGCCGGCGCGGCTCTCCGCGATCTTCAGGAGGCGGTCGAGATCCCAGTAGCCGCGCTCGCCCTCGGCCAGCCCGTCGCCGGTCGTCGCTGCCTCGTACCGCTGGTCGCCCGCGACGCCCCCGACCTCGGGATCCGCGAACCGGCGGACCAGGGCGCGGACCGCGTCGGGCGCGAACATGCTGTTCGCGTCGGAGAAGACGAGGATCTCGCCCGTCGAGGCGGCGACCGCCGCATTGAGGGCGTCGGCCTTGCCGACGCGGGGAAGGTCGAGGAGGCGCACGCCTCGGTCGGCCCAGCGCGCGACGATCGCGGCCGTCCCGTCCTCGGACCCGTCCGACGCGATGACGACCTCGAGACGGTCACGTGGATAGTCGAGCGCCGCGAGGTTCTCGAGACGACGGCCGATGTCGGTTGCCTCGTTCCGCGCGGCGATGATGACGCTGACTGATGGTTCGATCGCCGCCGAGCGGACCGGCCGGCGCATCAGCGCGCCGCGCACGAGCAGACCGAGCGGGAAGGTCACGTATGTGGCGACGATCGTCGCGCCGGCCCCCCAGAAGATCGATCTGGCGACTCCCCTCACCAGGCCGCCAAGGCTCATCCCTGGTCGGATTCGCGGGGTCGTGCCATCGAGGTCCGGATCGCGGCGGCCGATTCGGGCTCGGCCTCCGTCGGCCGGGCACTACCGCTGGGCGCCTTCGAGCGGCGCCGACGACCCGGCAGGATCAGGATGCTGCCGACGAGGGTGGCGTGGACCATGTCGAGCAGGGCCGTGGCCTGGCGGACCACCGAGCGACGGGTGGAGCCGCGGCGGACGACCAGCACGGTCGACCCGATGACGCCGGCCCAGACCATCGCGGTCGAGGAGTTCAACAACGTCCCGGCATCGATGATCACGACGTCGCCCGATCCGGCGACGGACTCGAGGAGCTGACGCGCCTCATCGGGGCTCGGGTTGGTCGCGCCTGGGTTCGTGCCGGCCGGCAGGATCCGCGTGTTGGGGATCGAGCCCTGGACGATGCGGTCGGTCAGGCTCTCGCGGTACCCGAGCGGATCGTGGAGGCCGGGCAGGCCGGATGCCCCGAGCAGCCAGGAGAGGCGACCATTGGGGTCCGCGTCGATCAGGACGACGGGGCGCCACTCGGCGGCGGCCGCGGCCAGGCCGGCGGCGAGGTCCGACCCGTGCGGGCCCTCATCGGCCATCGCCACGACGAGATCCCGACGGCCGTCGACGGCCTCGCCGAAGGTCAGGCCCGCGACAAGCGGCGCGTAATCATGTGTCGGTGTCAGGGCGCCGGCATCGGCGACCCGGGTCGCAGTGGCCGCCGGGGCGCCCGCGCTGACTTCACCGATGACGCGCTTGCCCGTCGCCCGTCCGAGCTCGTCACGATCCTGGATGCGATCGGCGAGGTATTCGACGAGCAGCACGAGCACGATGGCGCCCAGCAGGCCGGCCGCCACGGACATCAGCACGATCAGGGACACCTGCGGGGCGACCGGATCCGTTGGCACGGTCGCGAAATCGAGGACCGCGAGCTGCCCCTCGGCCTGGGCGGTACCGCCGCGGGACGTGGTCTCGATCAGTTGCGCCGCGATCGTGTTCGCGGCCTTGGTGACGTCCTCCGGATCGTTCCCCTCGACGCGGATGGTCAGGATTCGCGTCGTGTCGTTGGCGATCGTGCGCACCGCGCCCTGTAGGTCTGCAGCGGCCTCAGGCGGGAGGCCCATCTCGGCGACGGTGTCCTCGAGAAGCCCGGAGCTGGTCGCGATCTCGGCGTACGTCTGGACCAGCTGGCTGGATGCCCGGAGGGTGTTGGTATCGGAGTTGATGGGTCCGACCAGCAGGCGCGCGGACGACTCGTACGTGGGCTGGATCCGGCCCGCGATGACGTAGCCCATGAGGCCGGCGACCCAGGCGGCGACCAGCAGGGTCCACCACCATCGTCGAAGGATCGCCAGATAGCCAGAGAGTTCCACCAGGACTCCAATCCCAACATCAGTTCGTCAACGCCGGGCCACAGGATACGGGGGATCGTCCAGATCCGCCTCCCCCTCTCTGCGGTTCCGGGGCCGGCTGCTACCATCCTCGCCGGTGACCGGGCGGGTCGCCATCCCCATCCTGGAGTATGGACACCGTGTCTTTCCTCGGGCCGCGTGCGGCCAACCGACCCCGGCTCTCGGGGGCATTCGAGGCCGTTCGCCGTGCGGCGGGCCGCCGCTCGGCGCTGTCCGATGCCCGGTCGGTCGTGCCCGCGGCCCTGGCCTCCCTGCCCGGACAGGCGGACGGCTGGTCGATCGAGCGGGCGTCGCAGGGTGGCGGCGGGATCTCGGCCTTCGTGGTGCGGTCCCGCACCGGCGAGCGGCTCATGGTCAAGGTGGCGCGGAGCGATTCGGGTCACGCCAGCCTCCTTCGAGCCGCCGAGGCGCAGCGCTCGATCGCCGGCATCGAGGCGCTCGGAGCATGGCGGGCGACCGTTCCGGCCCTGCGTTCCGATGGGGAGGCCGGGGCGTGGCGATTCGTCGTCGAGACCGCCCTGACCGGCCGGGCGTTGACGCTCCCGGCCCCGACGGACCCGGGCTGGGACCGCGCCATCTCCGCGGCCGTTCGCGGCATCGGGGAACTCCACGATCGGACGGCCTCGACGCACCCCGGCACGGACCGGCGAGCGCGCTGGCTTGACCGGCGCATCGACGCGGCGACGAGCCTGGTCGCCGTCCTCGGACGAGGCGATCCAGGGTCGGACCGCGACCTCCTCGCCGGCCTGCAACGACTCGCGGCGACCGTGGGTCCGGTGGTCGGCACGGCGCACCTGGCCGCCGGGTGGATCCACGGCGACTACTGGCCGGCCAACATCCTCGTCGACGACGCGGGCACGGTGAGCGGCATCGTCGATTGGGACAGTGCGGAGCCGGACGAACTGGCCGCGCACGACGTCTTCCATCTCATCCTGTACGCGCGCAAGCTTCGTCGCCACCAGGCCCTTGGCGCGGTCGTCGCCGACCTGCTTGAGGGCTCGCTCGACGCGGACGAGATCGGCGTCCTGGAGCGCGCCGGTGCCCCGGAGCTGGGCCTGCGCTCAACGGCGCTCCTGTACTGGCTCCGCTTCATCGAGGCGAACCTGCGCCGGCAACCCGGGCTGGCCACATCGGAGCGCTGGATCGCATCGAACGTCGGGGCGGTCGTGCCGTGGCTTTGAACATCCTCATCGTCGACCGCTCGCCGCCGCTCGACCTGATGCAGGGCGCGACGCTCATCGCCTTCCATCTCTTCCGCCGGCTTCGCCACCATCGCCTGACCCTGGTCTGTCCCGCGCCGCTCGAGGGGATCGAGGAGACCCGGGTCAGCCTCGAGGCCATGTTCGACGAGGTCCACCTGGTCCCACGCGCGCGGAGCATCACGGCCCTCGCGGGCGCGGTCGAGCCGGACCTGGTCCGGCGCCGGCTGCCGACGCCCGGCAAACGCAACGAGCCCGAGTCGAGCCGACGCCTGCTCGCGACCATCGACGACCTGGTCCGAACGAGGCCATGGGACGTCATCCACGTGCGCCAGCTGCCGATGGCGGGCTACCTGCCGGTCGCCGACATCGGGCGCCTCGTCGAGCTGATCGATGCCGAGACGCTGGCATCGAGCCGGGTCGCCGGTTCCAGGGCCCGGATCCGCGGGTTCGTCGCCCGGACCCTCGAACGCCGGGCCGCCTCGACGGCCGACATCGTGACGGTCGTGTCGCCGATCGACGCGGAGGCGATCCGGGGGATCTCGCCCGGCACGCGGGTGGAGGTCGTCGTCAACGGGGTCGACACGGAGCAGTTCGCGCCAGGCGCATACGGACCGGTCGAGGTCGAACCCGACACCCTCGTCTTCTCGGGCGCGATGTCGTTCGCGCCGAACGTCGAGGCCGTCCTCTGGTTCAGCCGCGAGGTCATGCCGCTCCTGCTGGCCCGCCGGCCAGGGGTACGACTCCGGATCGTCGGCCGCGACCCGTCGTCGGCGGTCATGGCGCTCGCCGAGGATCCGTCGATCGAGGTCACCGGGTTCGTCGACGATGTTCGGCCCTGGCTCGAGGGCTCGACGGTCGTCGTCGTGCCGATGGTCAGCGGCAGCGGCGTCAAGAACAAGCTGCTCGAGGCGATGTCGATCGCGCGCCCGATCGTGACGACCCCACTCGGCGTCGAGAGCCTCGATATCGAGGCCGGGAGGGATCTGCTCGTGGCCGACGACCCCGTGACCACGGCCGAGACGATCGACCGCCTGCTCGGCGACCCGGCACTCCAGGCGCGCCTCGGTGCCGCCGCGCGCGAACGGGTCGTCGCGCGATACTCGTGGGACGCCTGCGCCGCGCGCTACGACGAGCTCTATGCGGACCTGGCCGCGATCACGGCGCGCCGACGGTCGGCCTGAGCGTGACCGCCGCACACCTTGGAGTTGGGCACCCCCTTCGGGTCGCCTACCTGATGTCCCGGTTCCCCAAGCTCTCGGAGACGTTCGTCCTCTACGAGATGCTCGAGCTCGAGCGGATCGGCGTGCGGGTCGAGGTCTTCCCGCTCGTCCGCGAGCGGGAGGTGACGATGCAACCCGGCGCCGAGGAGTTCGTGGCCCGGGCCCACGACGTCCGCCTCGCCTCGCGACCGGTCCTGGCGGCGCAGTGGTACTGGCTCCGTCGTCGGCCGCGCCGCTACCTCGCGACCTGGGGCCGCGCGATCCTCGGCAACGCCCGGTCGCCGAAGTTCCTCGTGCGAAGCCTGGCCGTGGTCCCGCTCGGAGCCGCGTTCGCCCGCCGGATCGAGGCCCTCGACATCGACCACGTCCACGCCCACTGGGCGACCCATCCGGCCCTGGCGGCGTGGGTCATCGGACGGCTGACGGGCCGGACCTACAGCTTCACCGCCCATGCCCATGACATCTACGTCGAGCGGCCGATGCTCGACGAGAAGCTGCGCGGGGCGGCCTTCGCGGTCACGATCTCCGACTACAACCTGCGGCTCCTGACCGGCTGGTACGGCCGGCTTGCCGACCGGGTCGAGGTCATCCACTGCGGCGTCGATGCGGCCGTCTTCCGGCCACGGCCGGCGTCCGCGGCCGCTGCCGGGTTGCGCCGGCGGACGAGCCGTACGACATCCTCTCGATCGCCACGCTCCAGCCGCAGAAGGGCCACGCGGTCCTGGTCGCTGCGGCCCGTCGCCTGGTCGAGCGTGGCGTCGCGATCCGCGTCCGCATGGTCGGGGAGGGGGAGGAGCGCCCCGCCCTCGAGGCGGCCATCGCCGCGGCCGGTCTCACCGACCGGGTCCTGCTCCTCGGCCGGCAACCGCGCGATCGGATCGCCGAGCTGCTGGGCGAGGTCGACGTCGTCGTGCAGCCGAGCATCGTGCTCCCGAACGGCAAGACCGAAGGAATCCCGGTCGCGCTGATGGAGGCGCTGGCCAGCGGTGTCCCCGTGGTCGCGACCGCCGTATCTGGCGTCCCGGAGCTCGTCGAGGACGGCGTCACCGGCCGGCTGGTCCCGCCCGGCGATGCCGACACCCTCGCCGACGCGCTCGTCGACCTCCAGCGCGACCCGGCCCTCGCCGCGCGGCTCGCGGAGGCCGGTCGGGCGCGTGTCCTTGCGTCGTTCGACCTGCGAACCAACACCCGCCATCTCGCGGAACGGTTCGTCGCGGTCGCGCGGGCGGGTGGCCGGGCGGTCGACCCGCCGCCGCCCGAGTCACTCGATCAGGCGGAGGCTCCCGCCTCCCCGTAGAGGCGGCGCAACGTCGGGGACGTCGGGGATGCGACGATCCGGCGGGCGAACCGAGCGTAGTGCCCGTTGGCAACGTCGTCGGGCCGTCGTCGTGCGGATTCCTTGAGCGCCCGATGGATCCAGCAGAACGTGAAGAGCGGTTCGACGAGCTCGGGTGCGATGCCGAGGCGCTCCCGATACGCCCGCACCGCGTCGACGAGCAGGCTGCTGTAGCGACCTGATCCGAAGACGTGCTCGGACAGGATCCACATCCGACGCCGCGGGAGCCGCGAGCGACCGAGCACGAGCAGCGCCGCGTGGACGAGATGGAACAGGTCCCACAGGGGCAACCCGTCGGGCTCGAACGACTCCCAGTCGAGGAACCCGACCCGGCCGTCGTCGGCGGCGAGCAGGTTCCACGTGCCGGGGTCGCCATGCATCGCAACGAGTGCGACCGGGTCCGGCCAGGCCGCGACGCGCTCGACCAATCCGGCCAGGCGCGATCGATCCTCGGTCGACGGCGCGTGGATGGCCACGTACTGATCCAGCAGGCGCCCGAAGGTCGCGGCGACGCTCGCGGCGGGCACCGGGTGGGCGGATCGCTCGGCGAGTCCACCGAGCCCCTCGAGGGCGGGCCCGAGGCGCGCGACCGCGTCCGCTCCACGGAGCAGTGACTCGAACGGCCGACCGGGCACGATGGTCTCGATGACGGCGGCGAGGCGGCCGGCCTCTCCGGACCCGACGAGCCCCGGGACGGTCATCCCGCCGATCGGTCCGAGCCCGGCGAGGAAGGCCAGTCCGCGCGCCTCGTTCTGGAGTCGCTCGGCGTGACGCGCGTCACGGGTGACCTTGACGATCCAGCTCGGCGCCGCGCCGCCCGGCGGGGTCAGGTAGACGAGGACCTTCTGCGAGTCGTAGACCCCCGGCGCCGCGATCGACCAGCGATAGCCACGGATGTCGTGCCCGTGGTCGGCCGCCAGGCGAACGACCCAACCGGGCGGATCGTGCGGATCGTCCTGGCCGACGAGGAGGGATCGGCCGGATCGCGACCCCTCGGATCGGCCGCGGACCGACCAGCGCGCCGGCGGGCGCCGGACGCCCGGCAGGACGGCATGGTCGGGATGGCCGGCGGCGCCCATCCGGGGACCGGCCGCGCGGACCTCGCCGTCGATCACGAGCGTGTCCAGCTCGGCGACCTGACGCCCTGTGGCTCGCAACCGCGCCTCGAGGTCGGCCGCGGCATCGCCCGAGGCGTCCTCGACGACGATGCTCGGCGTCCGAGCGAGGAGCCCGTCGGCGGTCGATCCGGCGAGCGTCCCGATCCGCGCCGGCCCGTCCGCGCCGCTGACCCAGAGGACGTCGGCCGGTGCAGCGTCCGTCGCGCTCGCGTCGTCAGGCGCGACCGGTGTCACCGCGTCGGCGAGGCGACCCAGCATCGTGCGGGTGCCCGCGACCGGCTCCCCGATGCAGGCGATCCGATCGATCGTCAGGGACGGGAGCGCGAACGCGAGGGTCCCCCCGGTCGTCGCGCCCGGCAGGTTCGTCCCGGGCACGAACGGCTCGCGCAGCGACCAGCCCAGCGGGACCGCCGGCGCGCCGCCGGCCGTCGGCCGCCTCGACTCGGTCATCGGCCACCGTCGAGACGGCGCGCCCACACCCGCCAGATGCGCGACACCACGTCGTCGAGGACCGCTTCGGGCGATCGCGTCGCATCGACCAGCTCGGCTCGCGGCAGGCGGCCCGCGAGATCCCGATACCGGGCCATCTCGGCATCGAGGACATCGGCCGGATGCTCCGGCTTGCGCGCATGGAGCACGTCGCCGGGCGCATCGAGGACGAGCAGCAGATCGGGCGCCGGCAGGGCGTGACCGAGCACGGCCCGGCGGGCGCGGTCGGTGAGGCGAGGCCGTTGGCGCGGGGCCAGTCGCGCGTCGTACGGGTGCCGGTCGAAGAGCGCCAATCGGCCGCGGAGCTGCTGGACCCGGGCCGCCGCATATCGGCGCCACATGCCGCCGAGACGCAGGACGAACCCGAGGCCCTTGGGTCCGCGGTGGTGCTCGGATCCCGCCGGGTACAGCCCGAGGTAGAAGCTCCGGACGCCGAGGGGAAAGGCGTTCGGCAACTCGTGCACGAGGTGTGACTTGCCGGCGCCGTCGGGACCCAGGAGGGCGACGCTCGGCCCACGCCGGAAGAGGGCGGTCAGGGGCTTGCGGAGCCGCCCGGCCATCGCGTCCCGGGCTCGTCGAGCGCGCCAGGCCAGCGGCCCACCTGGGCGGAGGCGCCGGCTGACGGCCCGTCGGAGCGCGGCCACGCGAGCGGGGTCCTCGTCCGGGGAGGTCAGCGCCGTCCGTGCCCGCTCGGGAGTCCAGCCGCGTGGGAGCGCGCCCGCCAGGGCCTCGGCCAGCGGACCCGTGGCGGCCGCCCCGGCCGCAGCGGCCAGGCGTGACTCGTTCTCGCGCGACACCGAGTCCTTGTCGAGGAGCAGGTGCAGGACCAGGGCCCAAGCCGTGTCGTCCGGGGCGAGGGCGGGGACGAGGTCATCGGTGCGTCGGGCGAGGACGGCCGGGACCACGTCATCGGCCAGCCGCTCACCGCCCATGAAGCGGAACGAGGTGAGCAGGTCCAGGCGCCACCAGCCGCCGGTCCCGCGACCGACGTGGAAGGCGTGTTCGCCGTGGCCCCATGCGGGCAGCCGCGGGAACCCGAGGTCGCGAGCGATCGAGCGGAACGCGGACGCATCCTCGGGATGGACGAGCAGGTCGAGGTCGTCGCCGCTCGGTCGGTCGGTCTCGCCGCGGATGACGGCCCAGCGGACGCCGCCTGCGGCGAGCCGGTCGGCCAGGGTTGCGAGCGGCGGGTCCACGCGGCCGCTCATCCGATGATCCGTCGCAGCAACGGCAACCGCGCCAGCTCAGGGAACGTGTCGGCGAGCTGCAGGTGTTGCCGGCCGGCGAACAGCACGGCCAGCGAGGCGAGCCCGACCAGCGCCAGCCCGACGATCAGCGGCGGCTCGATGACGAACTCGACGACCAGCAGCGCCAGGGTCGCCAGCACGATCGTCAGGTAGACCCGTGCGTACTGCCATTCGAACAGGCTGACGCCGACGTACCGGTGGAGCGCGTACTGCTTGAGCGAGTTGAAGACGAGGAGCGTCGACCCTGTCGCGATGGCCGCGCCCAGGGCCCCGAGGGGCGGGATGAGCAGGAGCAGCAGCACGAGATTGACCGCGGCCGCCGCGAGGTTGACCCCGACCACGGCCTTCATGTTCCCGAAGACGCGCAGGGTGAGCCCGTTGAACCCGAGCGCGGCGTCGTAGTACCGCCCGAGGGCGATGATCGCGAGGAAGACCGCCGAACTGGCGTACCGCTCCTCGAACAGCGCCACCGTGAGGGGCCTGGCCAGGGCGAACGTCAGCGCGAAGATCGGGAACGAGAGCACCGCGACCCAGGCGGCGGTCTGCCAGTAGAGCGATCGCAGTCCCTCGCGATCGTTCCTCGCGAAGAGCCGTGCCGTGGCCGGGATGAAGAGCAGGGTGAAGCTCTGGAGCACGATGAGGTTGAGCGCCGCGACCGGCTGGATCACGCGGTAGTCCGCGACCGCCTCCGCGTCGCTCGTGATGGCGCCGAGCAGGACGACATCGCTCGAGTTGAGCAGGATGTAGACGAGGTCCGTGGTCAGGAGCGGCACCGAGAACGCGAGGATCTCGCGCATGGGAAAGCTCAGTTTCGGCAGCCCCGACCGCGGCAGCACGCCGACGCGGCGCAACAGCCGGGCGAACAGGATCGAGTAGACGACCACGCCGATCGCCCCCGTGGCCACGTAGCCGACCGCCAGGAACTCGACGTCCTGCTGGCCGAAGATCAGGAGGCCGACGACCGCGAGCCGCAGGATCGGGTTCAGGACGTACCGTCGGAAGAAGATGGCCCGCGGGCTCGCAAAGACGGCGAATCCGTTCATCAGGACGTCGTCCAGCGCCTGGATCGGCGCGAGGATCACCAGGATGAGGAGCAGCTCGCCGGCCTGGGGGTTGAGGAGCGAGCCGTTGACGAGGTCCTGGAATCCGTACACGAAGAGGATCGACGCGATCCCCAGCGAGGCGATGGTGCCGGCCACGAACACGACGGTGCCGAGCATCGCGTCCGGTCGTTCGCGCTCCTGGTAGATCGGCAGGAACCGGCCGATCGCCCGGTCCGTGCCGAGCGCCACGAAGGTCGTCAGGATCGTCACGACCGAGAGGGCGTAGGCGAACGCCCCGTAGTCGGCCTTGTCCGTGAGATAGCGGACGATCAGGACCTGGACGAGGAAGTTCGTGCCAAGGGAGATCATCCGCCCGGCGAGCAGGAGGCTGGAGCCGCGGATCTGCTTGGCGGCCCCCGTCTTCGTCGTGACGGTGACGGCGTCCTCGAGCCCGTCGACCCCATCGACCTCCGGGAAGGTCAGGGGCGACTCAGGCTCGAGTCCGGGATCGGCTGGAGGCCCGGTCGACGGCGACCGGCGTTCGCCGTCGGGAGGCGTCAGCGCCAGGCCACTCGGTACAACGTCCCGATGGCCAGGGCCACGGACGTGAGGATGATGGCCGCCGGCAGGAGCGAATCCTCGACCTGATCGGGGATCAGGTCGACTTGCGTCGTCAGGAAGACGAGCGCGCACGCGCCACCGATGGCGACGCCGAGGCCGAGGCCGTGGACGACGACCGACGGGCGGTCGACGGCATCCTGGCGATTGGCGAGGACCCGGGCGATGAGCCAGATGAACCCACAAAGCAGGACGATGAGGACGATCGTGTGCATCAGTCCGAATGATATCGGCCCGCGCGAAGATGTCATCCGAACGAAAGGCCCCCGACCGCCGGGTCACGCCGGGCGGGCTACACTCGTCCACCCTCGGGCGGGATTCGCTCGGTATCGCAGGAGTAGGGAGCACCTTGGCAGACCGCCGTTCGCTGCTGACCATCTCCCTGCTCGTCATCGTCTCGCTCGCGATCGTCGCCACGATCCTCGTGCTCGGCGCGGCGAAACCATCCCCATCTCCGACGACGTCCGAGACGCCGGAGCCGTCCCTGCCCGTCGTCCCGACCTTGCCACCCAACGATCAGCCGGCCGTGACCCTGCGCGATTTCGAGTTCAAGACCGAGGCGGTCACGTCCGTGTCGGCCTCACCGGCCCAGAGCAAGCTCTGGTACGCGCAGGACGCGTGGTGGGCCGGTCTCTACGCGTCCGCTGTCGATGAGATCCACATCTTCCGCCTGGACTGGGCGACCCAGACGTGGCTCGACACCGGCACGGTCGTCGACGAACGGGGCGATGCCGATTCGGACTTCCTCTGGACCGGCGAACACCTCTACGTCGCTTCGGCGAGCAAGGGGACGGCCTCCTCGCATCGAGCGAAGATCCAGCGCTTCACCTTCGACCCGGAGACGAGCCGATACGTCGGGGACACTGACTTCCCGGTCGCCATCAACGACACCGGGGCGAGCGGCATCGTCATCGACCGCGACACTCGTGCCGGCCTGTGGGTCACGTACGTGAGCGACGGAAGCCTGTGGGTCGCGCACACGCTCTCCTCGGACGCCCACTGGGCCGCGCCGTACAAGCTTCCGGGCAGCGGTCCGCTCGTCGACGAGGACGTCTCGTCCCTGGTCCCGTACGGGCCGGGTCGCATCGGCGTCGCGTGGACGGACCAGACGACCGAACGCGTGCACTTCGCCTCGCACGCCGACGGCGAGGCCGACGACGCGTGGTCGGCCGTCGAGGTCGTCGCCTCGGGCGTCGGCACCAGCGACGACCAGCTGAACCTCAAGACGTTCGAGCTCGACGGGGCACGCGTCGTGGCCACGACGATCCGGACGACCGTCGATCCCGACGCCGACCAGAACCCGCTCGACGCCCAGCTCCTGGTCATGGTCCGCCAGCCCGACGGCCAGTGGACGGCGAGCGAAGCGGGCCGCGTCGAAGACAAGCACAACCGGGCGATCCTGCTGGTGGACGAAGGCCGGCGCCAGATGTACGTCGTCGCCCAGACGCCGACGGGCGGCGGGATCATCGCGGTCAAGCGCGCCCCCCTCGACAACCTCATCTTCCCGACCGGCGAGGGCGATCCCCTCATCTCGAGCCCCGATGACCCGGCCATCGCGAACGCCACGTCCACAAAGGCGAGCGTGTCCGTCGAGAGCGGACTGGTCGTCATGGCCTCGGACGAGTCGACCGGACGCTACGTGCACGGCGCCCTCGATCTCGGCGGCACGCCGATCCCGGCCGACGTCGCGACCGCCCCACGACTCGATCACCCGGCGCCGCCGGTGGATCCGGCCGCGCCACTGCTGGTGAACGATGCGTTCGGGTCGTGGCCGAGCGGCGAGCCGATCAACGGCTGGACCGTCGATGCCTCGAGCGGGACCGCGCTCGCGGGCGGGAAGGACGACCTGCGGTTCCTCAGCCTGAAATCGTCGAAGGCGGCCGGGTTCGCCGAGACGTGCAAGGACCTCGCACAGGTCGGCGCGACCCGCCTCCGGGTCGACGTGCGATTCCGCCCGCGAGTCGGTGGGACAGGCGAGATCCGGCCGTTCGGGATCCGTGGCGCGGGCGGGGAGGTCACGGGCCTGCGCATCGCGGAGGATGGCGAGTTCTCGTTCTTCGATGGTGCCGTGAGGCAACGGCCGGGTATCCGCCTCGTCGACGGACGCTGGTATCGTGCCCGCTTCAACATCGATGTGGCCAAGCAGACCGTGAATCTGGTCCTGACGAACGCGGCAGGCAAGACCGTCGTGCGGCGTCTCGGACTGGACTGGCGCACGAAGGAGCCGGGTCAGCCACGCCGGGTCTGCTTCCAGGTCTCCGGCACGCCGGCATCCCTCGATGTCGATCGGATCACGGTTTCGAGGTAACGATGCGCATCTTGGTCACCGGGGCAGCCGGCTTCATCGGATCCCACGTCGCCGAGCGGACGCTCGCCGACGGTCACGACACGGTCCTGCTCGACGGATTCACCGATTACTACGACCGCGCCACCAAGGAGGCGAACGTCGCGACCGCGGCCGCGCATCCGCGAGCGACGTTCCATGAGCTGGACCTGCGGACCGACGACCTCGCCCCCGCGCTCGAGGGCGTCGAAGCGGTCATCCACCTGGCGGCGATGCCCGGCCTGCCCCGCAGCTGGACCGAGATGGAGGCCTACACGAGCTGCAACCTCCTGGCCACGTACCGCCTGGTCGAGGCGTCGCGGGCGGCCGGCATCAGGCGCTACATCCAGATCTCGACGTCATCGGTCTACGGGACCGAGGCCGTCGGCGACGAGAGCCAGCCGCTCCGGCCGATCTCGCCGTACGGCGTGACGAAGCTCGCGGCCGAGCAGCTCGTGCTTGCGTATGTCCAGACCTACGGATTCCCGGCCGCGATCCTGCGCTACTTCTCGATCTACGGTCCGCGCCAGCGCCCCGACATGGCCTATCACAAGTTCATCGAGGCGCTGATCGACCAGCAGGACCTGACCGTGTTCGGCGACGGCCACCAGTCACGCTCGAGCACGTTCGTCTCCGACGCCGTCGACGGCACGCTCCGGGCCCTCGAGGGCGCCGAGGTCGGGGAGGTCTACAACATCGGCGGGGGCGAGCGCGTCGAATTGCTCGACGTGATCAGGATCATCGGTGACGAGCTCGGCGTGGAGCCCGTCATCCAGTTCGAATCGTCCCGGCCCGGGGACCAGCGCCACACCGGCGCGGATACGGGCAAGGCCGGGCGAACGTTCGGGTATCAGCCGAGCGTGGCCCCGGTCGACGGCCTGCGCGCCCAGATCGCCTGGCACTGTGCCAGGCGCGCTGACGCGCGATGACCGACGCTCCGTTCGGGCCGGGCGGGACCACGCCCGAGCCGACCGACGAGGCCACGGGATCGGCGCCGCCGACCCCGTCCCGTCGCGGCCGCCAACGGGCCCTGCTCGCCGGCGCGGTCATGGTGGCCGTGGTCGGCGTGCTGGCGGTCGCCGTTCGTCCGGTGACGGCGCCGGCGACGCCGTCCGGCAGCCCGCAGCCGACCGTCGAGCCCAGCGGTCCCGCGCCGTCGGCGGCGGCAGCGTCGGGCCACGTCGCGGATCGCGACGAGATCCTGCAACGCGTGGCCTGGGCCAAGGACGGCGAGGAGCCGTTCGCGACCGGGCTGCGCGACCTGCTGGACTTCGCCGACCATGCCCGCGACGACGATCCCCGACCGCGGGAGCCCCTGAACATCTCCGACACCGACGGGCCGTTCGTGGTCGACGCCGCCGCGGCGTATGGACTGGCGATCGCCTACGTCGCGACCGACGACATCAGCTACGCCGAGGCGAGCGCCCGCTACCTGAGGGCATGGGCCACGACGAACAAGACCACGCGGAACACGTGCAAGGACGGCGGGGAGTGCCAGACGTCGCTGATCATCAGCCGGAATGCCCCGGGCTTCACGTTCGCCGCCGACCTGATCGCCCCGAGCGGGGTGATGAGCCCGGCCGAGACGGAGAGTTTCCGCACGTGGATCCGCGACGTGATCCTGCCGACGGCCTCGGAACGCGACAACAACTGGGGCGATGCCGGAACGTTCGCGCGGATCGCCCTGACCTCCTATCTGGGCGATATCGCCGGGTTCGATGCCGCCGTCGAACGCTGGCGCGAGATGATGGACTTCGTCGCCGCCGACGGGCACATCCCCGAGGAGGTCCGACGGGAATCGAAGGGCATCATGTACACGCAGGAGGCCCTCCAGTACAAGGTCGGGTCGGCCGTCATCGCCGCGCGGCGCGGCGTCGACCTGTGGGACTACCAGGGCAGCCTGGGCGGCACGCTGAAGGGTTCGATCGACTACCTCGTCTCGTACCTGCATGAACCCGATAGCTGGCCGTGGGACGACCACGCGGAATTCCCGACCCCCAGCCCGATGTGGGAGCTGGTCTACGCCCACTGGCCGGACGTGCCATACGTCGATCTGCTGATGGAGGCGCGACCGTTCAGCGAGGACGCCCACTCAGCCATCCGCTGGACGACCATCTCCAACGGCATCCCGCTCGTCGACGCTGCGGCGTCGAGCGACCCGTGAGTCGTCGATGAACGGTCTCGAGCCGATCGCCCTGCCGTTCCTCCTGACCGCGATCGCGTTCGGGCCGGTCACCGCGTTCGTCGCTCGGTCCAGGGACCGCCAACCGCTGATCTGGTTCTTCCTTGGCCTCCTGATCGGGCCCATCGCGCTGGCGCTCGTGGTGTTCGCCCCGCCCGGCCGCTGCGAATCCTGCGGCTGGCAGGTCGAGGGCTGGCCGAGCCACTGCGCGGCCTGTGCGGCGCGGCTGCCCACGCCGCTGTCGCGGCAGGACCGATCGTCGACCCCGGTGGCGCCACCCGTGACGGCGTTCCCGACGCCGACCGTCGTGCCCGACATGATGCCGAGCATCGTCCGTCCGTTCCCCGTCCCCGATGACGAGGACGCGGAGGGGGCTGCGGCGGCCGGGGTCGTGACACGCGCTCGCCCGTCGCGTGCGAAGGGCCGGTCCGGTGGCGCCGACGACCTGGACTCGGCGGTTGCCAGCCGCGTCGGCGCGACGCGACCGTCGGATCGGGGCCAGGCGCGGAGCGGCGCCCATCGGTCGAAGGAGACCGCGATCCTGGCCACGGCGGTCTTCCTGACGGGGTCCTCGGCCTGCCGGCCTGGCATGCACTACGCGCTCGCGATTCGCGGCGATTCGCTCCTGGTGCTCGGCCCGCTGGAGGTCGACCCGGACGTCATCGCCGTCGAGCGACCACTCGGCTCGATCGCGGTCACCGCCTACGAGGACCAGCTGCTCGTCAACGACCGGCGGGTCGGGATCCTCACGTGGTCGTTGGCCTTCCGTCACCTGTCGGGCCAGTCCGCCGCGACGGTCGAGCGGGCGCTCCTGCACGCCGGCAGCGCCCAGGGGTCGACGGGCTGACATGGAGCCTGTGCGTTCGGACCAGGTCCGCTCGACGAGGCCGGCACCCGAGGTCCTCGGGGTGATGCTGGCTGCCATCATCTACGCCGTCGTCGGTGTCGGGATCATCGTCGCGAGCACGACGACGCCCGAGGTGGCGACCCCGACGCCGACCGCGCGGGAGGCTGTCGTGACGCCGCGGCCGGCCCCGACGATGAACGCCAGCCTCGTGCTCCTCATCCGGAACGCGCACGCGAAGATCCCGCCGCTTGGCAAGGAGCTCGAGACCCTCCTCCTGGACGATCCGCTCGTCCCCAGGGACGTGATCCAGAAGGTCAAGGAGATCAGCGCGGCCGCCACCTTCGCGATCGGCATCGTGGACCGGATCGCGATCCAGCCGGGCGGCGATGTCATCGCGCCGACGCTGCGGACGGCCTACGGCGCCATCGTCGACGCAGCGGACAAGACCCTGTCCGTGCCGTTCGCGGACCGTGTCGCGCTCCGGCTGGGCGCCGAGGGTGTCGTCGCCGCGGTCCTCGCCCTGCCGGACATCAACGCGCTCCTGGTCCTGGTGTCGGCGACGGCCTCGCCGTCCCTGGCCCCGACCGCTCCGCCGCTCGCGACTCCGAGCCCGACCGCCGAGCCCAGCTCGACTCCGGAACCGACCGAGGCCCCCACACCTGAACCCACGCCGACCCCGACCCCCACGCCCGAACCGAGCGCGAGCGCCGCGCCTTCGCCCTCGCCGAGCCCGCCGAGCCAGCTCGAGAACGGGGGCTTCGAGGTCGGCGTCGAACCCTGGACGGTCGCCCTCGCCCCGGGCGCGGCGGGAACGCTCGAGCGGACCATCGCCGACCACTTCGCGGGCAGTGCCTCGGCGGTCGTGTCGGTGACCGGTCCGGTCGGACCGCCGTCTGCCGTCTCGGTGGACCAGGGTGGCCTGACCCTGTCCAATGGCGTGGCCTACACGGTGTCGATGGCGGTCCGCTCCACCGGCTCGCGCGAGATCCGGGTCCGGCTCACGACGCCATTGGGCCAGGTCATCGCCAGCCGGGTCCTCCCGGTCACCTCCACCTGGACCGTGGTCTCGTTCGCGGTCACGCCCATCGGGGGCTACCAGGACGTGACGATGCACATCGAAGTCGGTGCCTCAAGTCAACGAATCTGGTTGGACGCGGTGTCCCTCGGCTGACGCCTGTTGCGCTTCGGGTGCATAGTGGCGTAGTACTTATTCGGGGTCCTTGGGAGGCCTATTCGTCCTATGTCCAAAAGGGGGAGCTCGAACCGCCACGTCCCGGTGGTGGTTGGGCTGGTCGTCTTCATGGCTGCCGGGCTGTTCGGCGTGACCGCGGCCGCGCCCGCGGTCGTGCGGGCCGCTCCCGGTGACGTCGGCCTGCCAGGTCCCTCGTTCGCCGGCTCCGGCGCCGACCCCACCGGCACGAAGCCGGAGAGCAAGGTCTGGTTCAACGACGGCTTCTGGTGGGCGAGCATGTACAACAGCTCGGCCAGCGCCTTCACGATCCACCGCCTGAGCGGCACGACCTGGACGAACACGGGTGCCGTGATCGACGCCCGCGAGAACACCCACTCCGACGCGCTCTGGGATCAGGCCGCGGGCAAGCTCTACATCGCCTCCCACGTCTACACGACAAGCCCGTCCAACGGGAACAACGCGCTCCTGTATCGCTACAGCTACAACGCCGGCGCCGACACGTACGCGCTCGACGGCGGATTCCCGCAGACCATCAACACCTGGAGCTCGGAGACCCTCGTCATCGACAAGGACTCCACGGGCCAGCTCTGGGCGACCTGGACGCGCGGTGGCTCCGTGCGCGTCAACCGCACGACCGTCGGCGACCAGACCTGGGGCACAGAGTTCGTCCCCGCCGTGACCAACCCGACCACCGCCAGCGACGACATCTCGACGATCGTCGCGTTCGGCGGCAACAAGATCGGCCTCTTGTGGAGCCGCCAGAACGGGAGCCCTGACGAATTCCGATTCAGCATCCACGACGACAGCGCCACGGACACGACCTGGGGCGCCAGCGAATCGGTCTACCCGGGCAACAACTTCGCGGACGACCACCTCAACCTGAAGGCCGACCCGGCCGGCAACCTGTTCGCGGTCGTCAAGACGTCCCTGGGGTCCGGCCAGCCGAATCTCGTCGTGCTCCGGCGCTCGTCTGGCGGGACGTGGACGGATGCCACATACAGCACCGGCAGCGGGACCATGACCCGCGGGATCCTCGCGATCGACACGACCAACAACCTGCTGCGCGTCTTCGCGACCGCGCCCGAGAGCAACGGGACGATCTACGAGAAGACGTCGCCCCTGAGCTCCCTGTCCTTCGTGGGCGGGCTGGGCACGCAGTTCATCCGTGACAACAGCGATCCGAATCTCAACAACGCCACGACCACGAAGCAGACCGTCAATGCATCGACGGGTTTGTTGGTCCTGGCCGGCCACGAGATCCTCAACGAGTACTGGTTCAACGTGAACCCGCTGACCGGCGGCGGTGGCCCGACGCCGACGCCACCCACGCCGACACCGCCGACGCCGCCGCCAGGTGGGACGACGCTGACCTTCAACCCGACGGCCGACGCCCAGGTGCGCTCGACGTCGCCGACCGCCAACTACGGGACGGTGAACGCCCTTACGACGCGCGAGGACGCCAACCCCGCGAACGTCACCTGGCGCGACTATCTGCAGTTCAACGTCGCGGGCCTGACCGGTCCGGTCGCGGCCGTGAAGCTGCGGTTGTTCGTCACCGACGTCAGCACGAACTCCCAGAACGTCTTCACCTCACCGACGGGCTGGGGCGAGACGACCATCAACTGGAACAACAAGCCGACGATGGGGACGACGATCCTCGGCGGTGTGACGGCACCCACCCTGAACACGTACATCGAGATCCCGCTGCCGGTCTCCGCGGTCACCGGCAATGGGGCCGTGGCGTTCGGGCTCCAGAGCTCAGGCACGGCGAGCGCGATCTTCAACTCGAAGGAAGCCGCGTCGAACCGGCCTGAGCTGGTCGTCACCCAGGTGGCCGGCAACCAGGCCCCGACGGCAAGCCCGGTGTCCAAGTCGACGCCGCACGACATCGCGGCCACGGTCAACCTTGCCGGCACCGACGCGGAGACGTGCGAACTCACGTTCGCGCTCGGCACCCCGCCGACACACGGCAGCCTGGGCTCGATCGCCGGCGCTGCCTGCGCCGCTGGCAGCCCCAACAGCGACGGCGCCACGGTCCAGTACACGCCCACGGCGGGCTACAGCGGCCCCGATTCGTTCACCTACACGGTCAGCGACGGGACCAACCCGCCGGTCTCGGCCACGGTCACGATGACCGTCACCAACGCGGCACCGACCGCCACGGGCAGCAGCCAGACGACACCCGAGGACACGCTCAAGACGATCAGCCTCGCCGGCGCCGATGCCGACGATTGCAACCTGACGTTCGTCGTCGGGACCGGGCCGGCCCACGGGTCGCTCGGAACGCTCACGAACCCCGTGGGTTGCAGCGGAACCGGTCCGTTCTCCGACACCGCCTCGGTCGACTACACGCCGACCACCGGCTACAACGGGCCTGACTCCTTCACGTTCACCGTCAGCGACGGCGTGACCACCTCGGCGCCGGCGACCGTCAACATCACCGTCGGGACGCCACCGAACCAGGCACCGACGGCCAGCCCGGTCTCGAAGTCCACGCCGCACGACGTCGCGACGAGCGTCACGCTCGCCGGCACTGACCTGGAAACGTGCAACCTGACGTTTGCACAAGGGACAGGGCCCACGAACGGCTCGCTCGGCTCGATCACGCCCGTCGCGTGCACCGGATCCGGGCCGTTCGCCGACACCGCGACCGTCGTCTATACGCCGGACGCGGGCTATAGCGGCCCCGATTCGTTCACCTACACGGTCAGCGACGGGACCAACCCGCCGGTCTCGGCCACGGTCTCGATCACGGTCACCAACGCCGGGCCGACCGCCAACGGCAGCAGTCAGGCGACGAGCCAGGGCACGCCGGTCACGTTCAACCTGGTCGGCACCGATCCGGACGACTGCCAGCTGACCTTCAACGCCCCGAGCACGACGAGCAAGGGCACGCTCAGCGCCACGGGCGCGCTTGCCTGCACGCCCGGCAGCCCGAACACGGACCGCGCCTCGATCACGTACACGCCCAACGCCGGCCAGTCCGGCGCCGACTCCTTCACGTTCACCGTGAGCGACGGCGTGACGACGTCAGCGGCGGCCACCGTCAACCTCACGATCGCGCCGTCGGGTGGCACGCCGACCACATTCACGCCGATGGCCGACGCCAGCGTGAAGTCGGACAGCCCCAACAACAACTACGGCACCGACGCCCGGCTTCGCACACGAGCCGCAGCCGTCGACACGCCCACGATCTGGCGCCCGTATGTCCGCTTCAACGTGACCGGTACGGGCACCGTGACGGGCGTGAAGCTCCGCCTGTGGGTCGATACGGCCTCACCGGACGGCGGAGCCGTCTACAAGACCACCGACAGCGCCTGGACGGACACCAGCCTGACGTGGACCACCGCGCAGGCACTGACCCTCGGGCCGGTCCTGGCGCAGGTGGGCCCCACCACGGGCAAGGCCGGGACGTGGGTCGAGGTCGACCTCGGCGCCGGCGCCGTGACAGCGAACGGCACCTACACCTATGCGATCCAGACGACGACGTCTTCCAGCGGCTACTACAGCAGCAAGGAAGGCACCCATGCAGCGGAATTGGTGGTGACGCGGGCGCCCTGAGGCTTTCGCCAGGCCGATGACCTTTCAGGCCACCTTTCGGTCCGAGACGGGCCTCGGACCCCTACGGCCGCCGTCCGGTGCCCGTGAGCACCAGAATCAGGCTTCCAGCACGTCATCGCAATGTTTCTAGCGCGATAACGATGGTGCATTCGGACGCAGGCGCTGTAGCATTCCATTCGTCCTAGGACTTTCGTACGGGTCGATCAACTCAGGCGTTGCACTCATTCGCTCTTTCAGATCCGTTCTCCGACCGATCGAAAGCACCCAGGACGCGTAAAACGACTTGATGGGCTCGCCCCGTAGAGCCCAGCAGGTGGAGGCGATCCAGGTATTGATCAAGGGGTCCAGCATGCGCGTTGCTGTGTTTGGTATGGGTTATGTCGGCCTGGTTACGGCGGCAGGCCTGGCGAAGTGGGGGCACGAAGTCATCGGGATCGAAGTCGATCCTGAGCGGCTTGACGCTCTCCGCGCCGGGCGACTGCCGCTCTTCGAGCCAGGACTCGATGCTCTCGTTGAGACCGGTGTCACGGGCAAGCGCCTGCGGTTCACCGACAGCCTGGACGGCATCGGAGCGATCCAGGTCGCCATCGTCGCCGTCGGGACACATGACGGGAACGGCGGTTGGCAGACCGACACGATCAAGGCCTGCTTCGCGGGCATGGCTCCGAAGCTGGCCGACGACGCGGTCCTCGTGATCCGCTCGACACTGCCGCCCGAGTTCCTGCCCAGGATCCGCCCGATGGTCGACAGCCTGCGGATCGCCGCCGGTCGGCCGCCGGTCCCCGTGGTCGTGAACCCTGAGTTCACCCGCGAAGGCTCGGCCGTCATGGACTACCTCGAGCCGGATCGCATCGTGATCGGCGTCATCAGCGATGACTCCGGTGCGGGCGTCCGCCAGCTTCGACGGATGTACCACTCGGTGACCGCACCGTTCCTGGTCATGGCGTCCGAGGACGCGGTCCTGGCGAAGCTGGGAGCGAACCTCTTCCTCGCGACCAAGATCAGCTTCGCGAACGAGCTCGCGATGCTGTGCGAGGCGTACAACGCCGACGTCACCCAGGTCGTCGAGGCGATGAGCCACGATGCCCGGATCGGTGGAGCCTTCCTGCGAGCCGGCATCGGCTTCGGCGGGTCGTGCCTGCCGCACCAGGTGACGATGACGGTCCACGCGGCCGAGGCGGCCGGGCGGTCCACGCCCCTGCTGGCGGCCGTCGACCAGATCAATCATCAGCGCCGGTTCGACTTCGTGGCGCGTCTCGAGGCCGCCGTCGGTGGTTCGCTCGAAGGCGCCCGGGTCGCGCTTCTCGGCCTGACCTTCAAGCCCGGCACGGACGACCTGCGCGAGGCGCCGTCGCTGACCATCGCGGAGGCGGCCATCGCGGCCGGTGCCGAGGTGATCGCGTACGACCCGATGGCGTCGGCTCGTAATCGTGCGGCACGGCTGATCCCGGGCCTGCAGATCGCCGAGTCCGCGGCGGAGGCCCTCGCGGGCGCCGACGTGGCCGGCCTGGTCACCGAATGGTCCGAGTTCACGCAGCTTGACTGGGCAGCCCTCCGGGACACGATGCGCCGTCCGGCCATCGTCGACGGACGCAATGCCCTCGATCCCGAGGCCATGGCCGCGGCAGGCTTCCGGCACACCGGTTTCGGCCGGCGCGCCGCGGGCGTCGTCCCGGCCCCGGTCGCCGGTGGCAACGTGGTCCAGTGGCCGTCCGAGCCTGAGGTTCGTCTTGCCTCAGCCGGGGCTCGCTGACCGCATCGCGTCGATCGGGGGAGGGACAACGAACATGGCGAAGATCGCCACGATGCTGGTGGGTGCCGGCGTCGGTTCTCTGGTGGGGCTCGCGTCGGGTAACGCCGCGCTCGTCGGCGGGGCGTTGATCGCCTTCGGCGTCGTCGCGTTCGTCGTCGCGAGCATCGCCCAGCGCCGCCCGGCGAGCGCCCCGGGCGTCTCGTCCGAGGAGGGCTGGCGGGCGTTCGAGCGAGAGATCGCCCGTGCTCGCCGATACGAGCATCCATTGACGCTGGTCCGGGTCGAGTTGCCGGATGACGCGGGCCGTTGGTACGAACGCCTGGCCCCGCACTTCCGGGAGGTCGACGTCGCGTGGCGAGACCCGTCGGCCATCTGGCTGGCGGTGCCCGGCGCGGACGAGACCGCGGCCGCACCGATCGTCGCCCGGTTGCTGCGTGAAGCGCCGGAGCTCGCTGACGTCGCCGTCGTGCGCAACGCGAGCTTCCCGGCCGATGCGCTCACCGCGGGCGCGCTCGTTGGTCAGCTGCTGGCCGACGGCGATCGGCCGATCCGACTCCCGGTTCGCGCCGGTGACGAGGTCATCGCGGGCGATGTCACCGACCGCCAGCTCGGCGGCGTGAGCGGATGACCGCCTACGCCTCGGTGATGGGCGAGCCGCGCAGCAAGCGCGTCTTCGATGTCACCGTCTCGCTCCTGGCGATGCCGCTGCTGCTGCCATTGCTGCTCATCGTGGCGCTGGCCGTCCGTCTCGACTCGCCCGGTCCGATCGTGTTCCGCCAGCAGCGGACCGGCCGGCACGGCCACCGCTTCGCGATGTACAAGTTCCGCACGATGGTCCGCGACGCCGAGGCCATGAAGGCCTCGCTCGCGCACCTCAACATCCTGCCGCCGCCCGACTTCAAGATCCCGAACGATCCGCGCATCACGCGCGTCGGCAAGTTCCTCCGCAAGACCAGCCTCGACGAGCTGCCCCAGATCTTCAACGTGCTGCGTGGCGACATGTCGCTGGTCGGTCCGCGGCCGACGTCGTTCGCTCCGAGCACCTACGCGCCGTGGCACACGGTGCGCCTGGAGGTTCGGCCCGGGATCACGGGGCTGTGGCAGGTCAAGGGCCGCAACGAGACGACGTTCGACGAGCGGCTCAGGATGGATATCGACTACATCCGGACCCGGTCCCTGCTGACCGACATCCGGATCTTCCTGCTCACGTTCATGTCAGTGGCTCGCCGATCCGGAGAGTGACCGCGTCACGGCTCTGAACCCCCTCTTGCGGTCCCCGAGACCGGACGGGGCCCCGCTCGATACCCCCGAGTCGAGCAGGGCCCCGTCGTCTCGTCCGGCGCTGGGAGAGGCCCGCGCGCGGCGCTAGGCGAGGCTCTCGCCGGGCTCGAGCGCGTGGACCTGGACGTTCGAGAGGCCCCGAGTGGCCAGTTCGTCCCTGAGCTGATCCGGGGTGCCGGCCAGGATCGGGAACGTGCCGTAGTGGATCGGGACGACGTGGCTGACGCCCAGGAGCTCGGCGGCGATCGCGGCCGGCCGCGGGCCCATCGTGAAGTGGCCGCCGATCGGCAGGAACGCGACGTCCGGTCGGTGCAGCTCGCCGATATAGCGCATGTCGCCGAACAGGTCGGTGTCGCCGGCGAAGTAGAAGCGTGAAGCCGTTCTCCAGTTCGACCACGAAGCCGGCCGGATCGCCGAGATACAGGGTCGTCTCGCCGCCCGGGTTCCAGTCCCCCGCCGAATGCGTCGCGTGGGTCATCGTGACCCGGATCCCGTCGACCTCGAACGTGCCGCCCTTGTTCATGCCGACCGCCGCGTCGGCGCCGCCGGGCAGCCGCCGGGCCAGCCACAGGCTCATCTCGTGCATGCACGGCCAGGCCGGGCGCAGCCGGCTCGCGAGGGCGACGGCGTCGCCCATGTGATCGAAATGCCCATGCGTGACCAGCAACAGGTCGCAGGCGTCGATGGAGTCGGCAGTCCGTGGCGAGCGCGGGTTGGCGAACCACGGATCGATGAGGATGACCTTGCCGCCGGGCGTCCGGACCTCCATGCAGGAGTGGCCGTACGAGGTGAACGTCGTATCGCGGTCGAGGACCATGGTGGTGCTTCCTCCTTGCGCGCATCGTAGGACCCGGCGCACCGTCGCCGCGGCGTTGACCGGGGGTGGCGCGGCGCCCGGCGCTCGAGGACGACCGCGCCGGTACACTCGGCCTCGTGCCCGCCACCCAGATCGCCCAGGATCTCGCCTTCATCAATTGGACGCTGCTGACCGGCCTCGCACTCGGATCGTACGCGGCCGTGATCCTGCTCCGGCGGCGGTCCGGTGCCACGCGCGGTTACCTCGGCTTCACGACCGCATGCGCGATCGGGTTCGGGATCCTCGCCTGGCTCTCGGACGGTGCCCTGCCGGCCAGCCCCGGCGCTCCTGTCGTGGCCGACCCGGCCTGGGATGCCCCGCGCCGAGCGGCGCTCGTCGGCTTCTGCCTCCTCGCCGACGGCCGCCCTGGTCGCCCGTCGCGTCCGGCCCGGCGCCGGCGAGGCCCTCGAGTGGGCCGCCCTCGCGGCGGCCGCCGCCACGCTGATCGCCGGCGCGCTCGCGTGGGGCGGCGGGCGCGATGGGCACGGTCTCGCTGCTGACCCAGCTGGCCGTCGTGACCGCATCGATCGGTGGGGTCTTCGCGGCGATGCTCCTCGGCCATTGGTACCTCGTCACGCCGAAGCTGCCCGAGGCGCCGCTCATCCTCCTCGCCCGGGTCCTCCTCGTCGTCGTCGCCGTCCAGGTCGTCCTGTTCTGGGCCTGGATCGCCACGGGCGCCGGTCCGGCGGACGTGGCGCCGTTCGCCGCGCTTGTCGGGCCCTATGCGCTGTTCGTCTGGCTTCGCCTCATCGTCGGGCTCGTGTTCCCCCTGATCGTGTCGTGGGCGTCCGTCCAGACGGCGAGGACCCGGTCGATGGAGTCCGCGACCGGCCTCCTGTACATCAACGTCGGCTCGATCGCCGCGGGGACCATCCTCGCTGCGGGACTCTATTTCGGAGCCGGTCTCCTGGTTTGACCGTAGCGGAGGACAGCATGGGCAAGGACGACCGATCGTGGATCCCGGGGGTCATCGATCTCGAGTGGATCGACTCCCTGGCGCCGGCGCTGTCGCCCGCGCTCGCCGCTATCGAGGCGGCCGCGGCGCCGCTCGACATCCCCATCGTGGACCGCGACAGCGGGCGCGTGCTGCAGGCACTGGCCGGCGGCCGGCGTCGGATCGTCGAGGTCGGGACGGCGTACGGCTACTCGACGCTCTGGATGGCGCTCGGGCAGCCGCCCGACGGCACGATCGTGACCATCGATCCGGATCGCTCGCGGACGGACCTCGCCCGCGGCTGGTGGCGAGAGGCGGGCATCGCCGACGAGCGGATCACCGTGGTCAACGCCCCGGCGCTCGAGGCGTTCGAGGCCGGAGAGCCGGCCCTGGCGGGCCCGTTCGACCTCGCCTTCATCGATGCGCTGAAGCCGGAGTACCTCCGGTATCTCGGCCACATCGCCGGCCGGCTGGCGCCCGGTGCCCTGGTCGTGGCCGACAACGTCCTGTGGAGCGGGCGGGTCTCGGGCTCGAGGCCGGCCGATGCCGGCGATGCCAACACCGCGGCGCTTCGCGAGTTCGACACCGCCGTCCTTGGTGACCGGCGCTTCAACGCCACGATCCTGCCGGTCGGCGACGGCCTGCTGATCGCCTCGTGGCTCGGATGATCGACCGCGCGGCGGCCGGTGACGATGACGATCCACGTCCGTGTCCGGCTGTTCGCCCTCCAACGTGAGCTCGCAGGTGCGCGCGAGCTGTCGCTCGAGCTGCCCGAGCCGGCATCCGTCGAGGCCGCCTGGGAGGCGCTGGTCGCCAGACACCCCGTTCTGGCCCCCGGCCGGCCGTCGGTCCGTTTCGCCCGCAACGGGGCCTACGCGGACGCGACGGACGCGCTGGCCGACGGCGACGAGGTCGCCATGATCCCGCCGGTCTCCGGCGGCTCGGGGACGCGGGTGCTCGAGCTGCGCGAAGCGCCATTCGGGGCCGCGATCCTGGCCGAGCTGGCGGATCGGCTGGCCGGATCCGGGCGACGGCGCGGTCGTCGGTTTCCTCGGACGGACACGGTCCACCCCCGGGACGCCGGCGCCGGGGCAGGAGGCGGAGGCCGCGAGACACGCCGGCCGGAGCGTGGAATCGCTCGAATACGAGACGCACGAGTCGATGGCCCTCGACACGCTGACCGCCATCGCCGACGAGATCGAACGCCGGTTCGGGGTGACCGGGCTGGCCATCGTCCATCGCATCGGCGAGGTGCCGCTCGGGCAGGCGTCCATCGCGGTCGTGGCCGTCGCCCCACACCGCGACTCGGCCTTCGCGGCCGCTCGCTACGCCATCGACGAGACCAAGGCCCGGGCGCCGATCTGGAAGGCCGAACGGTTCGCGGACGGCCACGTGTGGATCGGCCACCCCGCCAGGACTGGACCGCCGAGCGATGAGGAGGTCGGATGAGGGTCTACATCAGCGTCGACATGGAGGGCATCGGCGGGATCAACCACCCGCACCCGACCGATCCGGCCGATCGCCGCTATCCGACGTCGGTGGAACTCATGGTCGGCGAGGCGAACGCCGCGATCGCCGGTGCCCTGGCCGCGGGCGCGACCGACATCCTCGTCAACGACAGCCACTGGAACATGTACAACCTGTTGCCCGCGGCGCTGGACCCGAGCGCCCGCGTCCTGCAGGGCGAGAAAGCGTGGTCGATGGTGGCGGGTGCCCAGCCTGCGGCCGACGGCGCGCCGGTGTTCGACGTGGCGTTGTTCGTCGGCTACCACGCTCGCGCCGGGCATCCGACCGGGACGATCGCCCACACGTACACGGGCCGACCGGTGGAGACTCGCCTCGATGGCCGGCCGACCGGCGAGTACGGCTTCAACGCACTCGTGCTCGGCGCGTGGGGGATCCCGGTCGGCATGGTCACCGGTGACGACGCCCTGGCCGGCGAGGTCGAGGGGTGGCTGCCATGGGCGGAGCGCGTGGTCGTCAAGGCGGTCGATGGCGGCCATAGCGCGATCTCGGTCCACCCGAGCGTCGCGTGCGACCGCGTCCGGGCCGGTGCCGAACGAGCGGTCCGCCGGGCGGCCGCCGGTGAGCTGCAGCTGTTGCGCGTCGAGCCGCCGGTCGTCATCGAGGTCGACTACGCGAAGGGCGTCGTGGCGGACTTCGCGGCGATCGTGCCCGGAGCGGAGCGTGTCGGCGACCGCGGGGTCCGCTTCACCTCGGACGACCCGGTCACCACGTTCCGTGGCTTCCTGGCCGGCAACCGCATCGCCAGTACCGTGGCCTGAACGCGGTCCCATACTTGGCCCTGATATGACCGACGGCTGGGGCCCGCTCGACAAGCTCGTCGAGCGCGCCGATTCACTGGCCGCGACGATGGGTGCCCGCGCGCGCGCGTCGACGTCGGTCGGCCAGGAACGCGCGATCCTGCGCCTGTTCGGCGTCACCGGCCTCGACCGCGGTGGCCGGCCGCTCGCGGGCGCGACCGTCGACCGCTGGATGCGCAGCGATCCGCGCGGCCTCGGGGCCGGCATCGCGCTGCCGTTCGCCATGGCGTTGCTCGAATACGACCTCGACCCGCCACAGCTGGCGCTGGACGTCGCATCGGGCGCCGTGGATCTCGCCCTGGAGGCCGAACTCCTCAAGCAGCCCGATCGGCGGCACGTCGCCGAGGTCGAGTCCCAGCGCCTGGCCAAGGCCGCCATCGAGCGGATCGATTCGGATCGGACCGCCCGCCGGGAGATCCTGGGGCTGCTCGGCGACGCGCCGCGGCCGTGGGTCGGCATGACCCTGTCCGAGCCCGATCTCGAGGGCGCGCTCGACGAGGTCGGCGACCTGGTCGGGGCCGGCGTCGACGTGCTGCGGATCGAGGTCCCGGTCGGCCGTGAACTCGCGGACCGCCTCCATGACACCGGCCAGGAGGTGCCCGAATGGCGGCCCGGAGACCGCGGATCGCGACCGTCGCGACCGGACCGCTCGGTGGAGTCCGCCCCGACCGGCAGCCAGCGGGCGCTGGCCCAGCTCCGGCGGGCCGCCGACGGGCTCGCCGCCCAGCGACGCGGCTACGTGCGGCTGGCAACGACCGCGCCAGCGCTCTGGTCGCCCGAGGATGCCGTCGTGGCGGCCTTCGAGCGCATCGACATCGTCGAGTCCGACCCGATGGCCGAGATCGTCGCCGCGGGCATCGATCCCGACCGGGCGCTGTCCGACCACGCGTTCGCCCACCGGCTGCACCGGCGCTCGGGCACGCTGCTGACGATCGGGGCGGGATCGCTCGTCGTGGCGCCGGATATCCGCGTCGGCATGCCATCGGACCCGGCGACACGGGCCGGTCGAGCGCTCGCCCTCCAGTTGCTCGCGGTGGCCTTGGCCCGGAGCGACGGGATGCCCGACGAGCAGCTCCCCGTCGCCGCGTTGCCGACCTGGCTGATCGACGAGCCCGCCGCCGGCGCCCGGGCCATCGCCGAGGTGGAGGTCCGCCGGGCCCTGTATCCGAACAACCCATTGGCCTTCAACGAGCCGGATGCCCCGCCCGACCGTGCCGCGGCGTGGCCGCACATGCTGGCCGCGACCCTCGTCCGCGCCGGCGACGTCGCCCTCGTGGTGCGTCGACCGGGCGTGACCGCTGCCATCGCCCGCGAGACACGGGCGGCCGGCCGGGTCGCCGCCGAGGTGGCGGGCGCGCGGGAACGCGGCGCACTCTCGGGCGTCGCGCTCGACCACGCCCGTGGCGCGACGGGCGTGGCCCTGGCCACGCTCGACATGCTTGCGGACCGCGGCTGGCGGGCGATCGCGGGCGATGGGCCCGAGGACGGCCTGCGGGCGATCGGCGGCGATGCGGTGGCCGACCGGACCGAGACCTTCGACCCGTTCGAGGCGCTGCTCGGCCGGATCGACTGACCCAGCGCGGGCGGTCAGCCGGCGCGGAGGATCCGATAGGCCAGCAGCGCGACGACCAGCCGCTGCCGGCTCGGGCCGTCGAGGGAATGGCCCAGAAGGGTCCGGATGCGCTCGAGGCGATAGGCGACCGTACGGTTCGCGAGGTGGAGTCGACGGGCGGTCGCGCGCATGTTCTCGCCCGCGTCGAAGTAGACCTGGAGCGTGCTGACGAGTTCCTCGCCCATGCGCGGGTCGGCCAGCAAGGGCCCGAGCTCGCGGTCGACCACCGTCGAGAGCAGGGCATCGTCGGCGAGGAGCAGTCGCTCGACCGCGAGGTCGTCGGGGTCGTCGATCCAGCCGCGGCGATCGAGGCGGATGGCGGTCCGGAGTGTCTCGAACAGCCTGGCCATGGCCGGGGCGAGGCGCTCCACGCCGGCCGTCGGCGGCGACAGCACGGCCGTCGTCTCGGGCCCGGCCACCTCGGCCAGGCCGTCCCGCAGCCGGGCGATCCCTGACCACGACGCCTTTGCGAGGACCACGACGCGGCCGCGCCAGGCGACGACCTGCGGCAGCGCGACGCCGGCGCGCGCCCGATCCACGACCGCCGAGCCGGCGAGGCGCGTCCGGATGCGCATGGCCAGGAGCTCCGCGTGCGTGTCGTCCTCCTGCGTCCTCGCCGCGACGACGACCAACCGATAGTTGGCACCGGGGTCGAGCCCGTGCCGGGCGCTCAGTCGGCGCAGCCGGCCGATCGTCGCGGTATCGACGGCGACGACACCGAGCAGTTCGTCCAGGAAGGCCCGACGTGCCTCGGCATTGCGGACGATGAGCTCCCGCTCGACCGAGCGATAGCCGACGGCGACGGCGGCGACGAGCGCATCGGCGGTCCGCAGCATCCGGTCGCCGAGGGCGATGAGCTCAGCGCGCGATCGGGTCGCCGGGGCGCGGACCTCCCAGATCGCCCACAGGGTCGAGAGATACCGGTCGATGAGCTGCTCGGGCAGGAGACCGTCCCGGGCGGCCCCCTCGCTGTCGGCTTCGACGAGCATCGCGGCGTCGGCGACCGCGTCGACATCGAGGGCGAGCCGGATCACACGCTCGACCGCCGGGCGGACCTGATCGGTGCGTTCACCGACGTCGCTCGCCACGACGATCGCGATCCGCCCCGGGTCGATCCCCTCGATCCGGTCCTCGACCGACACCTTCACGACCATATGCGGACAGTACGCCCGGCGGGGCAAGCACACCAGCGCGTCCCGCCGGCCGATCGGATGGGGTCGCGATTGCCACAGCCGTGCATCCGAAGGTACGGCGGACTGCCGTCTCCGGCCATGGGTTTCGGGACCCCGATGGCGCAGATTCGGGACTGGCCGGCGCGATGTCCGGACGGACGTCTAACCCCCGACGACCGACCGACGGGAGCATCGCTGCCGGTCAATTTCCGGCGGCGTTCCCAAGCGGGTGTCAGGCGCCGCCGGAGACTGCTGGGATGACGTGGACCGTCGCCGACGCCCCGACCGGCGTCGCGAGATCGGCCGGTGCCCCGTCCACGAAGACGTTGATGTGCGGTCGGAGCCGCGCGTCGGACTCGACCAGCCGGTCCCGCAGCCCCGGGACGCCGGCGTCGAGCGCGACCAGGACATCCGCGACCGTCGAGCCCCCGACCTCGTGCCGTCGCTCGACGCCCGGGAAGAGCGCCAGCAACGACCTCGGCAGCAGGACGGTGGCCATCGGCTCGTCAGTCCGGGAGGACGACGGCCTCGACCGCCCAGATCTCGGGCAGGCCGTCGGTGATCATCCGCCACGAACGGCCCTCGTCGGGGCTCTGCCACAGCTGGCCGGTCTCGGTCCCGAACGTGATGCCGACCGGGTCGAGCGTGTCGCGCGCCATCGCCTCGCGCAGGACGGTCATGTAGGCGTTCCGTGGAGGAAGCCCTTCGTCGGCCCGGATCCACGACGCCCCACGATCGTGCGTCCGCCAGACCGCCGGCTTGCCGTCCGGCACGAAACGGCCCTGGTCGGCGCCGTTGAGCGGGATGACCCAGACGGTATCGGGGTCGCGCGGGTGGGCGACCATCGGGAACGCGAACTCCGACGGCAGGCCGTTGTCGGTCAGCTCGATCCAGTGCGCACCGCCGTCGTCGGACCGGTACACGCCGCAGTGGTTCTGCTGGTAGAGCGTCTCGGGCTGGCCGGCGGCCATCACGAACTTGTGGACGCACTGCCCCGTGATCGGGAACGGATCCGGCATGAAGCCGGCGCGGACGCCGACGTTGCGCGGCTCCCAGGTCGCCCCGCCGTCACGGGTCTCGAAGACGCCGACGGCCGAGATGCCGACCCACGTGCGGGCGGGATCGGTCGGGTGGGGGACGATCGTGTGCAGGATCAGCCCGCCCGCGCCGGGCTCCCAGGTCGGTCGTGTCGGGTGGTTGGTCAGGCCCTCGACGTGGGTCCACGTCGCGCCCCGGTCCGTGCTCCGGAAGAGCCCGGCCGGCTCGACGCCCGCGAGCAGTGCGCCATCGGGCGTCGTCGCCAGGCTCCAGACGGTCGTGATCGCGGGCTCCGTCACCGCCGTACGTCATCCCGGAAGACGAGTGGGTCCATGTCGTGCCGCCGTCCTCGCTGCGCCAGACCGCGGGCCCGAACCACGGGCTGCCGCCGGCAGCGAGGATCGCCCCGCGTCCCGGGCTCGACGATCAGGTCGTGGATCGGCCAGCCCTCGCACAGCGGCCCCTGGACGTCCCAGTCGCGACGGGCGGCGTCGCTCTCGAGGAGGAAGGCGCCCTTCTTCGTGCCGACCAGCAGCTGCGTTCGTGTCATGTCGGGCCTCCTCTCAGCCGCCGGCCTTGAACGGATAGACGACCCAGGCGTCGGTCTCGACGGCGTGGACGTCGGGTCGTCCGGGGACCTTCGAGCGCTCGGGCTTGTAGTGGAGCACCGCGGTCGTCGGGATGCCGCCGGCCTGGAGCACCCGCTCGGTCACCGCGTGGATCGTCGTGCCGCTGTCCCAGACCTCGTCCACGATCAGGACCCGCTGGCCGCGCAGGAGCGGATCGGCCGGGAACTGCAGGAAGGTCGGGTGCGGGCCGGGCCTGCCATGGTCGTCGTAGAACGCGACCGCGGCCACGAGGATGTTCCGGATCCGCAGGCGATAGGCGAGCATGCCGGCCGGCACGAGTCCGCCGCGGGTGATCGCGAGCATGACGTCGAACGTCGTGCCGGCGAGCTGCTCCGCGAGGTCCGAGCACGAGACGGTCGAGGTCGTCCCAGCTCACGATGTCGCGTTCGGGAGCGGTCGCCGGGGTCATGACCGAAGGATACGGACTCCTCACATCACCGTAGACCGGCTGACGCGCGAAAACTCATCGGTCAGGGCGACGGCGTCGCTCCCGACCCCGCCGCGCGGATCGCCTCGAGCGTCATCGGATCGTCGAGCGTCGTGATGTCGCCCGGGTCGAGGCCCAGCCAGGCGGCCCGGGCCACCCGGCGCATGACCTTGCCGGACCGGGTCTTCGGCAGGGCCCGGACGACCGCCACGACCTCGGGCTTGAGCGGCTTGCCGAGCTGGGCCGCGACCGTCGCGGCCACCGAGTCGCGCAGCTCGTCGTCGTCGGTCTCGCCGGGGCGGAGGACGCACAGCACGACGACCACCTCGCCCTTGATCTCGTGCGGGACGCCGATGGCGGCGGCCTCCAGCACGGCGGGATGCGAGACCGCCGCGCTCTCCACCTCGGCCGGGCCCGACGCGCTTGCCGGCGACCTTGAGCGTGTCGTCGGAACGGCCGTGGATGAACCAGAACCCGTCGGCGTCGATGCTCGCCCAGTCGCCGTGGACCCACATCCCGGGGATCCGCGACCAGTACGTCTCCTCGTAGCGGCCTCGGGTCTCGCCAGAACCCGCGGGTCATGCCCGGCATCGGCGCACGGATGACGAGCTCCCCGACTTCGCCGCCACGGACCGGACCTCCAGCGTTGACGACATCGGCCGCGGTCCCGATGCACGGACCGGAGAACGACGCGGGCTTGATCGGCCCGACGACGTTGCCACTGACGATCCCGCCCGAGACCTCCGTGCCGCCGGAGTAGTTGACGATCGGGCAGCGCCCCTCGCCGACCTCGCGGAAGTACCACCACCAGGGATCGGGGTTCCAGGGCTCGCCGGTCGAACCCAGGACGCGCAGCGACGAACGGTCGTGCGAGCGGACCGGCTCCTCGCCATGGGCCATCAGGGCCCGGATGACGGTCGGCGACAGGCCGAGGTGCGTGATCCGATGGCGTTCGACCAGCGCCCACAGCCGGTCGGGACCCGGGAAGTCGGGCGCGCCTTCGTAGAGCACGAGCCGCGCGCCGAGCATCAGCGACCCGGAGATCGCCCACGGACCCATCATCCAGCCGAGGTCGGTGAACCAGAACAGCGTGTCGCCCGGGCCGAGGTCGAACTGGTGCGCCAGGTCCTGCGCGGCCTTGATCGGGAAGCCGCCGTGGACGTGGACGGCGCCCTTCGGTCGGCCGGTCGTGCCCGACGTGTAGATGAGCATGTACGGCGTCTCGGGATCGACGTCGCCGCCGACCGGCGGCGTCCGCCTCGCCGGGCGACGGGCGTCGTCCCACCACGCGTCGCGCCCGTCGTCCCACGGCGTCGCGATGCCGTCGCCGGCGCGCCGCACGACGACGACGCGGCGAACCGACGGACCGTCGGCCACCGCGGCATCGGCGACGGCCTTGAGCGGCACCCACGCGCCGCGTCGCAGGAACCCGTCCGCGGTGATCAGCACGGACGCCTCGCAGTCGGCGAGACGGGTCGCGATCGCCGGGCGCCGCGTAGCCGCAGAAGATCGGCGTGTAGATCGCCTGCAGCCGGCCGAGCGCCAGGACCGCGACGACCGTCTCGACGAGCATCGGCAGCAGGATCCCGACGCGGTCGCCGGACCCGACGCCCAGCGCCGACAGACGTCGCGCGGCGGTCTCGACGGCCGCCGCCAGCTCCGCGTTCGTCAGGCGCCGAACGTCGCCGTCCTCGCCCTCCCAGACGAGCGCCTCGCCATCGGGGTCGCGCGCGGCTCGCGGCTCGATCGCCGCCCGCGCGTAGTTGAACTCGGCGCCGCTCCACCAGCGTGCCCAGGCCGGACCGTCGGACTAGGTCCAGCACCTCCCGTGGGCGGTCGGCCCCAGGCGATCGCCGATGTCCTCGGCGGCGGCGCCCCAGAACCAGCCCGGATCGGCGACGGCCCGAGCCTGGAGGGCATCGAGCGTCGGTTCACCGGTCGAACGCAGGAACCGCGCCAGCCGCGACGCCTCGGCCGCGTCCCGGGTCGGGCGCCACGCGACGCCGTCGGCGTCGCGCCCGAAGATCGGCCAGCCGGCGTCCCCCTGACCACTCACGGGCGGACGTGGTCCTCCCAGCGGTGGGCGGGCTCGTAGCCGAGGAGCTCGCGGGCGTGGTCGATCGCCAGGAGCGTCTCGCGACCGGCGACCGCCCGACGCAGCGGGACGTCCGGGTAGACCTCGGCCATCAGGTCGGCGCTCGGCCGGGTCATGACCGTGTCGGCCGCCGCGACGATCGCGATCTCCGCGCCGCTCGATGTCCGCCTCGAGCCCGAGCCGCGCCGCGGCCGCCACGTCCCGCGCGTCGACGTAGCCCCACAGGTTCCACTTCCGGAGCCGCGCGTCGTCCCAGTACGGTCGGGAACCGCGCGTAGTCCTCGGCGTCCATGATGTTCGAGATCCGCAGGCCGACGAAGCCGATGCCGCTCCGGCGCGCGAACTGGGCCGCCATCGTCTCGCCGACCAGCTTCGAGAGCGAGTACGACGACTCGGGCCGCGGCTCGATGGTCTCGTCGATCGGGGCGAACGCCGGCGGCGTGTCGAACGGCAGGCCGAGGACCGTCTCGCTCGAGGCCCACACGACGCGCCGCATCTATGGTGCGACCGCGGCCGCGAAGACGTTGTAGGTCGACATGGCGTTGATCCGGAACGTCTCGCCGTCGGGGCGGAGGCTCGGGCGCCGGGATCGCCGCGAAATGGACCACGGCGTCGAAGCCGCGACAGCGCGTCCTGCGTCTGGCCGAGATCGGTCAGGTCGGCCACGCGTCGTTAGGCCGTGGTCGGCGCCGTCGTGGCGGGCGTCGACGTTGAGCACGTCGTGTCCGTGCTCGCGCAGGTCGCGCACGACGTGCCGTGCCGCCCTTGCCGCTGCCGCCCGTGACCACGATCCGCATCCGCTGAGACCTCCTCGGCCCGAAGTATGGCGTGCCCGACGCGCCGGCCGCCTCGCCGGTGCCGGCATGCGCCGCGCACCGCCCGTTCTCAGGACCCTTGAAGAATCGAACCGGACACTGACGGCAACGGGTCGATCTCGGCCCGAACTTCGCGTACCCACCAGCGACCACGGAGGCACGGATGTCCGAGCCAGAGAACGTCGAATTCCACGAGCGCATCGAGCGCCCCATCGTCCCCGGCCGACTCGCCCGGGGCGGCATCGTGCTGGGCGCGGCCGTCCTGTTCGTCGTCGGCGCCGTGGCCGCGATGGGCGCGTCGCCGTCGCCGGCGCCATCGACCACCGGCGCCTCGCCGTCGCCGGCCGCATCCGGCGCACCCGACACGGACAAGACCGGCGATCACGGCCTGCGCGGCTTCGGCGGCCTCGGCTTCGGCCGTGGCGGCTTCGGCTTCGGCGGAATCACGATCACGGCCATCAGCGGCTCGAACCTGTCGCTCGAGACCGAGGACGGCTGGACCCGCACGATCGTCGTGACCAGCGACACGACCATCACGCGGGCCGGCACCACGATCGCGCTCGGCGACCTCAAGGTCGGTGACCAGATCGTGTTCCGCCAGGATCGTCAGACCGACGGCACGTTCACGATCACGGCCATCAACGTGGTCCTGCCGAGCATCGCGGGCACGGTGACCAAGGTCGACGGCTCCACGATCACCGTCGAGCGACGTGACGGCACCACCGCGACCATCCACGTGGACGGGGACACGACGTTCCGGATCGCCGGTGACGACACCCCGGCCCTCTCCGACATCGAGGTCGGCGACGTGATCATCGCGTCCGGCACCCAGCGCTCCGATGGCTCGCTGGACGCCGAAGGCGTGGCCGCCGGTGGCCCCGGCCGAGGCGACTGGTTCGGCCGCCACGGTCCGCGTGGCGACAAGACCCCGAACGCCTCGCCGACACCTTCCACGACGCCGGGCTGACCGGCGCCTGAACAGCCACCCATCGACGCGGCGGTCCTCCGGGCCGTCGCGTCGTTTCGATTCTCACGCCCTTCTCACGCGGCGGGGCTTCCATGGGGTCGTGGCCGCAACTCGACCACACCCGTACGACCGGAGACCCGCGATGCTCGAACCGACGACCACCCCCACCCGACGGACCGGCTCGGTCATCGCCGCAGCGGTGCTCGCGGCAGCGCTTGCCTCGGGGTCCACGGCCATCATCGTCGTGGGCCTGACCGGCGCCTCGGCCCCGGCGACCACGCCCGCTGCGGCATCGGCCGCCTCGCCGAACGCCCTCGTGACGGGCACCACCACCGACATCGACGCCGGCGACCTGACCGCGATCGTGGCGCGGGCCACCCCATCGGTGGTCACGATCACCTCCGAGACGGAGGCGCGACGCGGCTTCTCGCCGTTCTCGGTGCCCGGGAGTGGGGTCGGATCGGGCGTCGTCCTGACGGCCGACGGCTACATCCTGACCAACGCCCACGTCGTCGCCGACAGCTCGTCGCTGACCGTCGAGCTCGAGGATGGCAGCCAGTACCCGGCCACCGTCGTCGACTCGAACGCCGCCAAGGACCTTGCCCTCGTCAAGATCGAGGCCACCGGGCTCACCCCGGCCCGCATCGGCGACTCCACGACGCTCGAGGTCGGTCAGACCGCGATCGCGATCGGGAGCCCGCTCGGCACCTTCACCGAGACCGTGACGAAGGGCATCGTGTCCGCCGTCGACCGGACGGTCACCGTCACCGACGAGTCGACCGGCCGGCCGGCGACGTTGACCGGGCTCATCCAGACCGACGCCGCGATCAATCCGGGCAACAGCGGCGGACCGCTCCTCGACGCCGGCGGGTCGGTCATCGGCATCAACACCGCCGTCTCGGCCGACGCCCAGGGGCTCGGCTTCGCGATCCCGATCGACGTGGCCGCCTCGTTCATCGCCCAGGCGACGGGTGGTCCGGCCACCTGACCGGGGTGTCGGTCAGGCCCGCTCGGTGACCGCGGGCTCGATGACCGTCGGAGCGGGCGGGCTCGAGGCCGGGAGGTGGACCAGGAACCTGGCGCCGCCCTCCGGCCGGTTGGAGACCGCGATCCGGCCGCCGTGGCGCTCAACGATCCAGGCCGCGATCGCGAGCCCGAGTCCCGTGCCGCCACCCGGTGCGCCCTGGGCGCGGTAGAAGCGCTCGAATACGTGGGGCATGTCCGAGGGCCGGATGCCGGACCCCTGGTCGTCGACGGTCAGGGTGGCTCCGCCGCCGTCGGCACGGACGGCGACGGTGACCCGGCCGTGCGGCGGGCTGTGACGGATGGCGTTGTCGACGAGGATCATCACGAGCTGACGGAGGCGGGCCGGATCGCCGGTCACGACCGCAGGCTGCGGATCCACCTCGACCTGGACGCCCCGGTCCGCGGCGGGCTTGGCCAGGGCGGACGCGCCGTCCGCCGCGACGTCGCCGAGGTCGACCGGCAGGTGCTCGAGCTCGACGGCGCCCGAGTCCGACCTCGCCAGCAGCAGCAGGTCCTCGACGATCGCGGTCATGTGGCGGACCTCGTCGTCGATGTCCTCGAGCGCCGTGCCGACCTCGCCGACCGGCTCGGCCTTGTGGCGCGACAGGTGCTCGACGCTGCTCCGGATCACGGTCAGCGGCGTCCGCAGCTCGTGGCTCGCGTCGGCCGCGAAGTCGCGTTGTCGCCGAAGCGCCGTGCGCTGGTTGCCGAGCGATTCACGGATCGGCACGAGCGCGCGCCGGGCGTAGACGAACCCGAAGCCGAAGGCGACGAGGACCACGACGAGCCCACCGACGAGGAGCACGGTCAGCATCACGCTCAGCGTCCGCTGCTCGGCGGTCCGGTCCTGGATGACCTGGACCGTGAAGATGTCGCCGCGCCGGCCCTGGGCGGTCTGGGTCAGGATCCGCACCGGCGTGCCGCGGATCTCGGTCGTCCGGACGTCCCGCCCGGTCGTCGCGGCGGCGGCCACGGCCGACGCCTCGGGCAGGCCCGGCGGCATGCGCGAGTCGGGGCCGGGACCCACCGGTTTCCCGTCCGGACCGAGGATCAACGAGAACGTGCCCGAACCGGGCCCACCGAAGCTGAACCCGTACGGCGTGAGGTCGTCGGTGTCGGGCGGCTGGCCGGTGATGGCCGCCATCCGGGCGTCGAGCTGGGCCATGCCCGAGCTCGCCAGCGACCGCTCGACGGCGACGTAGAGGACGACGCCCAGCACCATCAGGACGACCAGGGTCGTCAGGCCGCTCCACAGCACGAGGTTGCGCCGGACGCCCCGAACCAGGCCCGCGTCGGCCGCGTCGGCGGCGCGTTCCTGGTCCGTCACCTCGGTCGGCGTGATGACGTCGTCAGGCATCGGCCATGCGGTACCCGATGCCACGGACGGTCTCGATCAGTCGCCCGGCTGCACCGAGCTTCTCGCGCAGGTAGTGGATGTAGGCATCGACCGCGTTCGGGGTCACGGCGACGCTGAACGGCCACGCCTGGTCGAGCAGCTGGTCACGCGAGAGCGTCTGGCCGGGGTGGCGCAGGAAGCATTCCAGCAGCGAGAACTCGCGCGGACTCAGGTCGATCCGCACCCCATCGAGGGTGACCCGACGCGAGGTCTCATCGAGCGTGATCGGACCGACGACGAGCTTCGGTTCCGGGCGCACGGCCCCGTTGCCGCGGCGGCCCAGTGCCCGGAGGCGGGCGGCGAGCTCCTCGTACGCGAACGGCTTGACGAGATAGTCGTCCGCCCCGGCGTCGAGGCCGCTGACCCGATCGCCGACGGTGTCCCGGGCGGTCAGCATGAGGATCGCGACGTCGGAGCCGGTGGCGCGCACGCGGCGCGCGACCTCGAGCCCTGAGATGTCGGGCAGGCCGACGTCGAGGATGATCGCCTCGACGCCAGTCGCCGCGATCGCGATCTCCAGGCCGGATTCGCCGTCGGTCGCAAGCTCGACGACGTGGCGGTCTTCCTCGAGGAGGCGCCGCAGGAGTCGACTGAACCGAGGATCGTCCTCGATCACGAGCAGGTGCATGGCCGTCAGCCTACGCCTTCGCTCACGGGATGACCGTCACGTCGGACGCGGTCCCGGCGGACCCGTTCGCAGCGCCGTCGCCACCTTGGCCACCGTTGCCCTGGACGCGGCCCGCGAGGTCGAGCTGGACGGAGACCTTGCTCCCGGTCGTGACATCGGACGCCGATCCGGCGGCCTGCCGGTGGTACTCGGTGTCGGCGCCGAGCGAGACCTCCATCGTTCGGCCGTCCGCCGTGGTGATCGTCAGAGTGTCGCCGGTGACCGACTGGACGGTGCCCTCGACGGTCAGCCCGCCCGCCCCGAACAGCCGCGCCGTTGCCGCCGCGACCCGGGGCGAACGAGGCGTTCGGGTCGAACGTGCGGCTGACGAACGGGCCGTCGGCGGGACCCCGACCGAACCCGGCCGCGTTGACCGGCGCGCTGCTCCGCCCGACGGCGAACGCGACCCCGCCGATCGCGACCGCCGCGGCGACCCCGAGCAGGACGTTGAGCCAGCGGCCCGACGACGAGCGTCGTGGAGCGGTCACGATCGGCCGCACGGGCTCGACAGCCGGCTCGGCCGAGGGCGCGATCGGGGTGGATTGGGTGGGATCGTCGGACACGCGTCTCTCCTTGCTATTCGTAGCGCAGTGCGCTGATGGGATCGAGTCGAGCGGCCTGGCGTGCCGGCCAGACGCCGAACACGACCCCGACCGCGAGGCTGAAGACGACGGCCGCCGCCACGGTCGCCGGGTTGAACGAGAAGCCCCAGCCGGCGAGCTGGCCGATGAGCGCGGAGACGCCGAGCCCGACCGCGATCCCGATCAGGCCGCCGAGCAGGGACAGCGTCAGCGCCTCGACGAGGAACTGGGCGAGGATGTCGCGGCCGCGGGCGCCGATCGCCTTGCGGATGCCGATCTCGCGGGTCCGCTCCCGGACCGACACGAGCATGATGTTCATGATCCCGATGCCGCCGACGACGAGCGAGATCGAGGCGATCCCGCCGAGCAGGAGCGTCAGCGTCGAGCTGATCGAGGACGCGGCCTCGAGGAGCTGGGTCTGGTCGAAGACGTTGAAGTCGTCGTCATCGGCGGCCGCGAGTTCGTGGCGGTCGCGCAGCAGCGCGGTCAGCTCGGCCTTGGTCGCGGTCATCTGGTCGGCCTGGGCGACGCTCACCCCGATCGTCCGGACCGTGTCGCCGCCGACGAAATACTTCTGCACGGCCCCGACCGGCACCATGACCTGGTCGTCGGGATCCTGGAAGCCGCTGCCGCCCTTGGCCTGGAGGATGCCGATGACCCGGAACGGGATCCCGGCGATGGAGATCTCCGAGCCGATGTCGGCCGCGCCGAGACCCAGGTCCGTGGCCGTGGAAGCGCCCAGCACCGCGACGCGCAGGTCCTGGTCAACGCTCACGTCCGTGAGGAACGTGCCCTGCCAGACATCGAAGGCGCGGACCGTCGGATAGGCCGGGGTGGTCCCGACGATCGTCGTGGTCGTGCTCTCGTCGCCGGCCTGGACAAGCAGGCTCGTCGAGACCTCAGGGGCCACGCCCGCGACCGAGGCCAGCTCGCCGATCGCGTCGGCGTCCTCGAGCGTCAGCGTCCCGTCCGAGTCCGGGCCGACCATCGGGCTGACCGTCAGCAGGTTGGTGCCGAGACTCGAGAGGCGGTTCGTGATGTTCGAGGTCGTGCCCTGGCCGACGCCGACGAGTGCGACGACCGACGCGACGCCGATGATCACGCCGAGCATCGTCAAGGCCGCCCGGAGGCGGCTCGTTCGAAGCCGCGAGAGCGCGAGTCGGAGCAGTTCGAACAGGCTCATGCCACGACCCGTCCGTCCCGCAGGTGGATCTGGCGCGTCGCGGCGGCCGCGACCTCGGTGTCGTGGGTGATGAGCACGATCGTCCGGCCCGCGTCGTTGAGCTCGTGGAGCAGGGCCATGACCTCGGCGCCGGAGTGGCTGTCGAGATTGCCGGTCGGTTCGTCGGCGAGGATGAGCGCGGGCTCGGTCACGATGGCCCGGGCGACGGCCACCCGCTGCTGCTGGCCGCCGGACAGCTCCGTCGGCTCGTGGTCCAGGCGATCGCCGAGACCGAGTCGTTCCAAGGCGGCCCTGGCGCGGGCCTGGCGCGTCGCCCGCGACACGCCCTGGTAGAGCAGCGGCGTCGCGACGTTGTCCAGCGCCGTGGTCCGCGGCAGCAGGTTGTACGACTGGAAGACGAAACCGATGGTCCGGCCGCGGACGGCGGCCAGACTGTCGTCATCGAGGTCGCCGACGGGCGTGCCGTCGAGCGTGTACTGCCCGGCCGTCGGACGGTCCAGGCAGCCGAGGATGTTCATGATCGTGGTCTTGCCCGAGCCGGACGGCCCGACGATCGCGAGGAACTCCCCCTGCTCGACCCGGAGGCTCACGTCGGCGAGGGCCGGGACCTCGACGTGGCCCATCTGGTAGGTCCGGCTGACCCGGTCAAGATCGATGATGGGTTGGGCCATCGGTCAGTTCCCGTTCCCGCCGCGGCTGTTGCCGTTGCCGCGCGGGACGTTGCCCCCGTCGCGGATGATCGGACCGTTGCCCGGGATCGCCACGCTGCCGCCGAAGCCGCCGGTCGGGGTGGTCGTCGCGTTCTGCGCGCTCGCGGTCCCCGTGACGACCGCCTGGCCCTCGGCGAGGCCGCTCTTGATCTCGGCCGTGGTGCTCGTCACGAGCCCGACGTCGACCGCCTGGGCCTGGGGCTGCCCATCCGCCCCAAGGACCATCACGCTGTAATCGCCCTCGGTGCCACGCAACGCTTCGGCAGGCACGGTCAGGACGTTCTTCGCGCTCCGGATCGTGATCGTCACGTCCGCGCTCATGCCCGCCCGCGCCGTGGCCGGCGCATCGGTGAGCGTGATCGTGACCGGGTAGCTGACGACACCGGAGCCGCTGTCGCTGCCGGCGACCGGCGAGATCGCCGAGACCGTACCCGTGACGTCCGCATCGATCGCGGACACGCTGATCGCCGCCTCCTGGCCGATCTTGATGGCGGCGAGATCGCTCTCGACGACGTCGGTCGTGATCTGGAGCGTCGTCGAGTCGACGACGATGGCCGCGCCCGATGGCGCATCGAATCCGGCGGTCACGTTGACCTCCGTGACGATCCCGTCGATCGGCGACGTGAGGCTGGCGGCCGCCATCTGGGCCTTGATCGCGTTGCGATCGTCCTCGGCCTTCGAGACCTGCGACTCGGCGTTGTACAGGCCGATCTTGGCCTGCCGGATCTGCGCGGTGACGTCGGCGTCCTCGGCGTCCGAGAGGTCGTCCTTCGCCGCTCGGAGGCTGACTTGAGCGGACCGGAGGGCGTTGGTCGCGTTCGCGAGGTCGCGCTTGAGATCGGCCGTGCTCGCGGTCGCGAGGACGTCGCCCGCCGCGACGGTGTCGCCGACCTTGACCGTGACCTCGGTCACCGGCCACGTCGTCGTCGAGGTGGGCGGTGTGGCGGTCTCGGTCGCGAGGTACGGGTCGCTCCCGAAGACCAGGCCGTAGCTCGCCGCGGAGCCAAGTGCCCCGGTCGCGGCCACGTCGTCGGTCACGTCGCCGGTCGTGGCGGGACTCGTGAGGAACTGGGTCGTGCTCGCCGCGCTGGCCGAGACACCCCCGATCGCATAGACGGCGGCGCCGATGCCGACCGCCCCGAGCACGACCACCGCGAGGATCCTGAGCTTCATCTGTCGTCCTTCCGTGTCCGGGCGTGAGGGGGACCTCCCGCATGGGGTCAGGTACCCCATTTGAGGGCCGTCGTCTGAGATGGGCATGAGAAATCGAGGTGCGCGCGTGCGGCGCCGGCCGGGACGCCGCCGCGCTCCCGCGAACCGCCCGCGTAGCATCGGGAGCGATGGACGATCCCCAGGCGCCCGATCCGCCCGCACCCGAAGCGCATCGCCGCCGCACGCGACGCGTGGTCGCCGGGGTGGAGCAGCTCCCGTGGCGCCGGCTGACGAACCCGTTCCGGCCGCTCGAGATCCTGTCCGAGGACCAGGTCGAGACCGTCCACCGGGCGTCGCTCCGGATCCTGTCCGAGATCGGCTTCGAGGTCCTCGGCGACCGCGCGCTCGACGCGTTCGCGGGCGCCGGCGCCCGGGTCGACCGGCTGGAGCGGAACGTCCGGCTCGACCCGGCCCAGGTCGAGGAGCTGATCTCGACCGCCCCGTCCGAGTTCACGCTCCATGCCCGCAACCCGGAGCGGAACCTCGTCTTCGGGCCTGGGCATCTCGTGTTCTGCGCGGTCGGCGGGCCGGCGTTCGTCACGGATCTCGACCGTGGCCGGCGCGCCGGCAACTTCGCCGACTTCGTCGACTACGTGCGGCTCATCGGCGCACTCGACGTCATCCACCAGGAGGGCGGGGGACCGCTCGAGCCCACGGACCTGCCGGTCGCCACCCGCCACCTCGACATGTACCGGACGTTCGCCACGGAGCTCGACAAGACCTGGCAGTGCCTGGGCTTCGGGGCGACGCCCGTCCACGACGCGATGGCGATCGCCGCGCTCGTCCGCGGCATCGACCACGACGCGCTTGTCGACGAGCCCAGCTGCATGACGGTCATCAACACGAACTCGCCCCTGCGCCTCGATGGCCCGATGGGCGACGGGCTCATCGAGATGGCGACGCACGGGCAGCCCGTCGTCGCGACGCCGTTCACGCTGGCGGGGGCGATGAGCCCGGTCTCGCTCGCGGGCGCGATCGCGCAGCAGAACGCGGAGGCGCTGTTCCTGGTCGCGCTGGCCCAGATCGTCCGACCGGGGGCGCCGATGCTCTACGGCGCGTTCACGTCGAACGTGGACATGCGCACCGGTTCACCGGCCTTCGGGACGCCGGAGTCGGTGAAGTGCCAGTTCGCGAGCGGTCAGATGGCTCGCCGCTACGGGCTGCCGTGGCGCTCGTCCAACGCGACGGCCTCGAACGTCGTCGATGCCCAGGCCGCCTACGAGGCCGAGATGGCCGTGTGGGGCGCCGTCATGGGTGGCGTCAACCTGCTCTACCAGGGCGCGGGCTGGCTCGAGGGCGGGCTGACCGCCTCGTTCGAGAAGCTCATCGTCGATGCCGAGATCCTCCAGATGATCTCGGAGGTGCTCCAGCCGCTCCCCGTCGACGAGGGCAGCCTCGGCTTCGACGCGATCGCCGAGGTCGGGCCGGGCGGGCACTTCTTCGGCACCGCCCACACCCTCGAGCGGTTCGAGCACGCCTTCTACCGGCCGATGATCAGCGACTGGCGCAACTTCGAGACGTGGCAGGCCGACGGCTCGCGAACGGCGACGGAACGCGCGAACACGGTCTGGAAGCGGCTGCTGGCCGAGGCCGTCCCACCCGCCCTCGACCCGCCCGTCGCCGAGGCCCTCGATGCGTTCGTCACGCGCCGCAAGCGCGAGATCGAGTCCGCCTGACCTGGCCGGAGCGCGACCTCGGCTGCCGTGCTACAACGGGATCGACGCAGATGGAGGTCACGACGGTGGTCGCGGCGACGACGGGCTGGTTCGATCGGATCGACCGGCAGATCACGGGATGGATGGCGGATCACGGGCTCACCCTGCTCCGGTTCGCGCTGGCGATCGTGTTCCTGTGGTTCGGTGCCCTCAAGCTCTTCCCGGGTTCGAGTCCGGCCGAGGCGCTCGCCGGTCGAACGATCGAAACCCTGACCGGTGGCCTCGTGCCCGCATCGGTTGCCGTGCCCTTCCTCGCCCTGTGGGAGGTCGCGATCGGCGTCGGGCTGCTCTTCGGGCGCTGGATGCGCGTGACGCTCTTCCTGCTCTTCGTCCAGATGCTGGGCACGATCACGCCGCTGTTCCTCTTCCCGGATGAGACCTGGACGGTCTTCCCGTTCGCCCCGACGCTCGAGGGTCAGTACATCATCAAGAACATCGTGCTGGTCTCCGCGGCCATCGTCCTGGGCGCGACGGTCCGCGGCGGCGAGCTGACCGACGAACCGGTTCAGAACTCCAGTTCGTAGACGTCGAGGATCCGGTCCGCGTCGTCGACGACCAGGGCCTCGCGCCAGAGCTGGAACGCAGTGCATGGGTGCGAGATCCCGAAGGCGACCAGGTCGCCAACAGCGACATGCGCGCCGTCCGACAACGCCAGGAACGCGTGCTGGTCGTTGAGCTTCGTGACCGTGAAGCCCGGCTCGGCGGCCCGAATGACGCCATCGTCGGCGCCCTTCACCTTGATGACGACCGGCAGGTCCTGGTCGACCGGCAGGTCGCGCCGGCCGGCGCCCGCAAACGCCAGCCCCGGCTCGGGGACCGACAGGACCGGCGCCCAGACCTCGATCGCGGGCTGGAGGCGAGGGGCGCCTGGCGCGGCACGCATCCCGAACGGCGACGACCGTTCGTAGAGGCCGTGGTCGTGGGTGACGTACGCGCCGCTGCGGAGGACGACCCGGACCGGGAGTGACGTGTCCCAGGGCTTGGCCAGCTCCCCGGCCACGACGTCAGGGTAGGTGCTGCCGCCACCCGTCACGACGATTTCGGCGATCCCCGCACGATCGAACAGCTCGCCGAGGCCGTCGACGATCCGTCGAGTCCGATCCGTCAGCTCGCGAACGGCCGCCTCGCGGGCCGCGACCGTCTCCCCGCCGACGGCCCCTTCGTAGAGCGAGACGCCGGCGAGCGTGAGTTCCTCGGACGTGTCGATGGCGCTCGCGACGGCTCGGGCGTCATCGTCCGTCCGGACGCCCGTCCGCGCCCCGGCCACGCCCACCTCGACGAGCACGGGTAGCCGCCGCCGACCCCGCAGCCGCGCCGCCATCCGCTCGACGCCGGCGACCGAGTCGGCGCAGACGATGAGCTCCGGGCCGTCGCGATCCAGCAGGTCGCCGATCCACGCCAGCCCGGCGTCGTCGACCACCTCGTTGGCGACCAGGATCCGCTCGATCCCGGCCTCGACCGCGACCTCGGCCTGCCAGGGTGTTGCCACGGTGATGGCCCACGCACCCGCCTCGACCTGGCGGCGGAAGATGGCCGGCGCCATCGTCGTCTTGCCGTGGGGCGCGAACGACACGCCGTGCGACCGGCAGAACTCGGCCAGCACCGCGATGTCGTGCGCGAGGGCCGTCTCGCGCAGCACGAACGCCGGCAGCCGGATCGTGGGGTCGAACAGGCTTCGCCCGATCCGCTCGTCCATCAGTGGCTCGAACCGTACAGCGTCAGCCGCCGCGCCGGAGGTTGCGTCGACGCACGGGCCCGGCCGTCGCCGCCAGCGCCTCCTCCGTCGGCTCGAGGGCCGGCGGGATGAACGGCAGCTCGGTCTGGCTCTCGAGACCGGACCGGATGATCCGCCGCAGTTCCTCGTCGATCGCGGGATCGGTCTCGGGCGCCCGGTACGCTGCCAGCCGTCGGTCGGCCTCCTCGCAGGCCCGCTGATACGTGTCCTTGGCCCCGAGCTTGGTCCAGTTCTCGCGGTTGTCGCGATCGACGATCGCCGAGGGGAGGTACAGCTCGGACGGCCAGTTCGCCATCGTGTGCTCGGCCATGATCAGGTGCTGGTCGGCCATCAAGTGGTCGATGAGCGGTCCGACCGGCAGGTCGTCGATGGGATGGATGTCGCGGACGAATCGCAGCGCCTGCCCGCACATCTCGTCATCGAAGACGAGCTTGGGCAGGTTGAAGACGAGGAGGAAGTCGAGCATCCCCGGGCCCGACACCGAGTTCACGCCCGCCAGGGCCGCGATGAGCGCGCTCCCGAACGTCTCGGCGCCGGCCTGCGCGTCGAGGATCGGCGAGTCCGAGAGGGCCATGTACGACTGGCACGGCAGGTCGAGCGCCTTGGCGACCGCGACATAGGCGGCGTCGAGCTGGAGCGCCTCGATGGCCGCCATCGGCGAGCTCGCGATCTTCATGTGGAACGTGGCCGGCGCCCCGCCGAACAGGACCGGCGCGCCCGGCCGGATGATCTGGGCCATGGCGATGCCCGCGAGGACATCCACGGTGTGGAAGACCGTCGCGCCGACCGTGGTGACCGGCGCGATGAGTCCCATCAGCGTGACCGGCACGATCTCGACGGCGACGCCGGCCTCGACGCAATCGATGAGGTTCTGGCACGAATCCTCGCTGTAGCGGAAGTTGCCGGTCGCGGTGATCGTGAAGATGCTCATCGGGCGCGCGATCAGGTCGGCCCGGTCCGCCCGGAACAGCTGCATCATCTCGACCATCCGCATGACGCCGTGCTCGGTGAAGGCCCCCGACACGACCGGCTTCTTCGTGTTCGTCAGGATCATGTACAGGCGCCACGCATCGGACACCTGGGCCTCGATGTCGTCGTTGGTCGAGAAGGCGGTCGCGAGGTACGGGATGTTGTGGAGCCCGTCCCCGACCCGCACGTACTCCACGAAGTCGGTCGAGTTCGCCAGGCGCGTCTCGCCGGTCCGGTGGTCGAGGACCTTCAGGCCGGACGATCCCGGTACGAAGTGGACGCGGTCCCCGCCGAGGTCCGCGTGCGGGTTGCCGTCACGGTCGTAGAGGGTGAAGGCCTTCGGGGCGTCGGCGATCGCCCGTTCCACGATCTCGCGCGGGAACAGGACCCGGCCGTCGGCGGTGACCGGCAGCCCGTGGTCGAGCAGCCGCTGGCGCATCGTCGCGCCGCGGATCTCCATGCCGACCTCGGCGAGGACCCGTTTCGCCTCGTCCAGGATCCGGGCGATGAGGTCGTCGTCGAGGACCTTGAGCGTCGGCCGCATCGGTCCTCCGTGGTGGCCGGATGCATCCGGCCGGCGGGCGAGAGCCTACCGCAACGCAACCCGCGGGGCCGTGCCCGTCCTGATGGTCGCGCCGTTCGGACGATGCCGCGATCCATGCACGATCCGGCGATGTGGGGCAGGATGACGCCATGGCCGGACCGACACGGCATGGCCCCGGGGCCCACCGGATGGCGGCGTCGCTGACGTTGGCGCTGATCCTCGCGGCGGGTGCCTCGGGTACTGCCCCCTCGTCCGCCGCGGCGTCCAGCGCGGCCCCGGCCGTCTCCCCTGACGTCGAGACGGCCGCCCTCTCGCGCTGGACGGGTGGCGTCAACCTGTATCGCAGCGGCGTCTTCACCACGCAGAAGAGCTGGCTCTGGTGCACGGCAGCCGGCATCCAGATCATGCGCAACATCGTCCGCGGCACGCGCGACCACACGACGGCGAACCAGCGTCGCTATTTCAACTGGATGCGCCGCCACAACCGATATCGCCTGCCGCTCTCGGCCGGCGTGGATCCGCAGGGCTGGGCCGCCGGGCATGCGCCACTACATCGATGGGCGCTATCGGTTGATCGCGTCGACGACCTTCGACAGCGCCCTTCGCCTGGCGGTCATCCGGCTGCGGAAGACGAACCTGCCGGTCGGCGTGACCGTGGCGCGCGGCAACCACGCCTGGATCCTCAACGGGTTCACGGCCACGGCCGATCCGGCCGCGACGTCGAACTTCCGGGTCACGAGCGTTCGCGTCACCGGGCCGCTCTACGGGCGCCAGAGCAAGAACGGCTACGACATGAAGCCGAACAAGAAGCTCACCGTCGCCCAGTTCCGCCGATTCCTCACGCCTTGGCGGTATGCGCCGAAGCGGATGATCTGGGATGGTCGATACATCTCGATCCAGCCGGTGACGCCGAAGAAGTCGGCCGCGGCACCGGCCGCGACCGGTGCCGTCGAGGCTGCAACGGTGGCATCGGCCACGATCGGGGCCGCCAGCGCGGTCATCGCGCGCACGCCGGTCGGCCGCTCGCTCGTCGCGGTCATGCCGGCCCGCGGATCGGCCCTGCGTATGCGGCGAGGGTCGCGCGCTCGGCGCGCGTGAGCGACGGGGAGCCCCCCGACCGACCGAGCGCCACGCCTCCCGTGCGCGATAGAGTCGCGCGATGAACGCCCAAGCGGATCGGGTGGTCCTCGTGACCGGTGCGACCGGGCGCCTCGGGCGCGTCGTGGCCGCCACGTTCGCGGCCGACGGCGCCCGACTCGGGCTCGTAGGGACGGACCAGGAGCGCTTACAGGTCATGGCCACCGAGCTCGGCCTCGCCCCGGATCGCTGGACGCCGGCCGTCGCCGACCTCACGGATCCGGTGGCGGCGCGCGCGGCCGTCGATTCGGTCGTCGAGCGCTTCGGGCGGGTGGACGTCGTGCTGCACCTGGTCGGCGGCTGGGCGGCCGGGGTGCCCGTCGTCGAGCTGGCCGTTGACGACCTGCGCGGGATGCTCGACCAGCACCTCTGGACGACGTTGCACATCGTCCAGGCCGCCGTGCCCGGGATGGTGGAGCGTGGCTGGGGGCGGATCGTGGCCGTCACGACGCCGTTCGCCGCGAACCCGGCCGCGAAAGGGGCGGCCTACGCCATCTCGAAAGGCGCCGAGGAGACGCTCCTGCGAGCGCTCGCGCGCGAAGTCGCCGCGGACGGCGTGACCGCGAACCTGGTCGTGGTCAAGAAGATCGATGTCGAGCACCAGCGCGAGACCGAGCCGTTGCCCAAGAACGCGGCATGGACGACGCCCGAGGAGATCGCCTCGGTCATGCGCTTCCTGTGCAGCGACGATGCGGCCGCCATCACCGGCGCCCGCATCCCGCTCGACGGTCGCGCCTGAGCCCTAGCCCGGGTCCTGGCCGGGAAGGCGGTCGCTGCGGAGGCCCGAGCCGACCTCGGCGGACACGGGCGCCATCCCGATGTCGGGATCGGGTGGTTCCGCGCGATCGAGGTCGAGCTTGCGCAGACCGGGGACCAGCACCGCGATCAACGCCACGACCCCGAGCGTGAACACGCCGCCAGCGACGACCGCCGTGACCGTGCCGAGCAGCCGGGCGGCGACGCCGCTCTCGAAGGCGCCCAGCTCGTTCGAGGTGCCGATGAAGACCCAGTTCACGGCCGCGACCCGGCCGCGGATCGCCTCGGGCGACAGGACGCGCAGGATCGTCGAACGGATGACCATGCTGATGCCGTCGGTCACGCCGCTCATGAACAAGGCCGCCATCGATAGCCAGAAGCTCGTCGACAGCCCGAAGACGACCATGCTCACGCCGAACCCGGCGACGCAGATCAGGAACGTCCGCCCGGCGTACCGGCTCGGCGGCCAGCGGGTCGCCGCGATCATGACCAACAGGGCGCCGAGCGACGGCGCGGTCCGCAGCAAGCCCAGTCCGGCCGCGCCGACGTGGAGGACGTCGCTCGCGAAGACCGGCAGCAGGGCGATCGCGCCGCCGAAGAAGACCGCGAACAGGTCGAGCGCCATCGACCCGAGCAGGGGCGGGCTCTTGGCGACGTAGCGGATGCCGACCAGAAGCCCCTGCAGGAACGGTTCTCCCTCCACCGGGTCCGGCATCGGCTTGCGCGGGATGAGGAAGAGACACCCGGTCGAGATCGCGAGCAGGACCGCGATCGCGGCATACGTGGCGGCCAGGTCGAAGACCGCCACCGAGATCCCGCCGATCGCCGGCCCGAGGATCGATCCCACCAGGCTGAAGCTGCTGCTCAACGAGACACCACGGGCTGCCTGGTCGCGCGGGATGATCTGGGCCTCGAACGCGACGAGCGCCGGGCGCTCGAAGCCGCTCGCCACGCCGGTCAGGAAGATCAGGACGAGGATGAGCCCGAGGCCGAGGAGGTCGGCCGCCGCGAGGACCGCAAAGGCGACCGTGCACACCGTCAGGCCGGTGCTCGTCAGCAGGATGATCGAGCGCCGGTCCCGCCGGTCCGCCACGTGCCCACCGAAGAGCACGAGCGACAGGGCGGGGATCGCCTCGACGAGACCCAGCCACCCGAGCGACAACGGGTCGCGCGTGATCTGGTAGGTCTGGAACGCGACCACGGTCACGAGCGCGCTGACGGCCAGCGAGTTCGTCAGCCGGGCGCCGAGGAGCGCGCGGAAGTCGGGTTGTCGAAGCAGTGGTCGTGCCCTCATCACCGGTCGTTCGCGGGGGGCGTAGGCTGCACTATCGTCGCGTGTCTCGGGGTGAACATCCAGTCACCGATCAGAGCAGGAGGCCACCGGTATGACCGAACCCGCCCCGGATGAGGTTCCCCCGGTCACCACGCCGGTCGATCCGGAGGTGCTCGCCACCCCGGATTCCGGCCTTGACTGGCGACCCGGCCCGCCCAAGCGGGTCGTCATCATCGGTGCCGGCCTGGCCGGTCTGGTGGCGGCCTTCGAACTGAAGCGCCAGGGCCACGATGTGACCGTCCTCGAGGCCCAGAACCGGGTCGGCGGCCGGATCTACACCCTCCGCACGTTCGCGCCCGGGCTCTACGCCGAGGCCGGCGGGATGCGCATCCCGCGCGCTCACGATCTCACCCTTCGGTACTGCGACCTGTTCGGCCTCCAGCTCCGCCCGTTCGTCATGGGCAATCCGAAAGCGCTCGTCCACATCGGCGGCATCCGCATGACGAAGGAGGAGGCCGACCGCGACCCAGGTCGCCTGCCGTTCACCGTCGACGAGCACGAGCGCGGCCGGAATGCCGACGAACTCTGGGAATCGACGATCGCCGACCTCCGCGTGATGGTCGACACCGACGGCGACGCCGCGTGGGAGCACATCGTGCGGGAGTACGACCAGTACTCGCTGTACGAGTTCCTCCGCTCCAAGGGCTGGTCGCGCGGGGCGATCGAGTACTACGCCGTCGTGAACTTCCTCGAAGCCGACATGCACAACTCGCTCGTCGAGATCCTGCGCGAGGACCTCGGAGGTGCGTATGTCGACATGCAGGAGATCGTCGGCGGGATGGACGGGCTCCCGAATGCCTTCTACGGGCAGCTCCAGGACGAGGTCCGTTTCGGCGCGAACGTCTTCGCCCTCGACCAGGATCCCGACGGGGTGACCGTCCACTACAAGACCGAGTCGGGACGATTCAGCGCGCGCGGTGACCAGGTCATCGTCACGGTCCCCTTCTCGGTCCTGCGGACGATCGAGGTCATCGAGCCGTTCTCGCATGCCAAGCAGCGGGCGATCCGGCAGCTCAACTACCACGCCTCGACGAAGATCCTGTTCCAGGTCCGCAACCGGTTCTGGGAGGAAGAGGACGGCATCTTCGGAGGCGGGACGGTCACGGAATTGCCCATCCGACGGATGAATTACCCGACCCCGGATCCGTCCACGACACGGGGCGTCCTGCTGGCGAGCTACACCTGGGGCCAGGATGCCCTGCAGTGGGGCGCGATGGACGAGGAGACGCGCCTCGAGGAGGCCCTCGACGACATGGCGCGCATCCATCCCCGGATCCGCGAGGAGTACGAGGGCGGCGCGTCGCATGCCTGGTACGCCGACCGCTGGGCGCGCGGCGCGTTCGCGATGTTCGCGCCGGAGCAGCAGACCGACCTCCAAGCGGACATCATCCGATCCGAGGGACGGATCCACTTCGCCGGCGAGCATTGCTCGCTCTACCACGCCTGGATCCAGGGAGCGCTCGAGTCGGGGATCCGAGCGGCCCAGACGATCCACGAGGGGCCTGCGCAGGGCTAGTGCGTGGCGGCTCAGCCAGCCGCGTCGCCGAGTCCTCAGAGCACTCAGGGGCGAGTGGCGGGGCGGAGGTGGAGCGGGAGACGGGATTCGAACCCGCGACATCTTGCTTGGGAAGCAAGCACTCTGCCAGCTGAGTTACTCCCGCTCGGGAGGACCACATTCTAACCACGGATTGGCCAACCTTGGATGACCACGCCCGCCTAGGTGAGGGCCTGTCGAGGGGGCCCGCGTTGGAGCGTCGGCCCAGAGCCTCCACTCGAGCGACGAGGAGCTGACGACCGAAGACGGTCAGGCGCGCCCCTACGATGTGCCACGAGAGTCTCCTGCTTCGCTTGGTGCTCAACGCCCCAAAACCCTGCAGCGGGACTCTCATCTGTCAGCAACGTGTGGGGGACTACAGCTCGGCGGCCGACTCTGGATCGCCCGAGAGCTGCAGTCCCGCGCGGGCGGGCCTGACGTGTGGGCCGGCCTCCGCTCGCCACCCCGATTCGGCGTGCTCGAGCGTGGCGATGAGAGCTTCGTCGACGTCCACCCCAACCCCGGGCTGGTCGCCGAGCACGATCCCACCGTCGGCATACTCCTGGTCGATCGAAACGCCGAACGGCGAACCGACGTCTTGGATCTCGGCGGACAAGTGATTTGGCACTGCCGCGGCAGCGTGAGCGACCGCGGCGTTCGCCGTGAGGCCCACCGGGCTGACTGGCAGGTCTCGGCTGTGTGCCGCGATAGACACGCGCAGAAAGTGCGTCACACCCCAGGTTGCGGCAGCTTGAACAACGTCGATGCCGCCCGCGTTGAAATGCGGTCGATATTGTTCCAGGCCAGTGAGGTTCTCTCCGGTAGCCACCGCAGCGCGTACTGAAGCGCTCAACCTCGCATGACCCTCTGCGTCCCAGCGGCGGATGGGTTCCTCGATCCAGACGAGGTCGTGAACCTCTTCGATCTGGGACACATAGCGGACGGCTTGCTTGAGATTCCAGGACTCATTCGCGTCGAGCATGAGGCTCGGCTCCGGGGTGTTGACTCGAAGCGCATCGCCGATGATGCCTAGCCGGCGAATGTCGCTGGCAAGGTTTCTGCCGCCCTTGAGCTTCCCGCTCGTGAATCCACGGCCCGCCATGTCGGAATAGAAGAGCGCGAGTTCATCATCATCGAGCGCGATATCCAGTCCGGACGCATACCCGGAGACAAACCGATCGCGCCCCCCGAGCAGGCGCCAAAGCGGCTCGCCCGCAAGTTTTGCCTTGATATCCCAAAGCGCCATGTCAAACGTGCCGATGCCTCCGAATGTCGCGCCAGCATGGCTCGCCTTGAACACGCGCGCGAGCATGCGGTCGTAGAGCGCGGACACCGCGCGGGGATCCTCGCCCTCGATCGCCGGGAAGATCTGTGCCAAGTCCTGGTGCGAGCCCGTTCCGACGCCGCTGACGCCCTCATCCGTGTCCACGATGACAACTGGCACCTCGGTGATACCCGATGCGATGTGCCCGTTGACGTCGCCGACAGGACGACCCCAGTCATGGATCGTCTGCAGCGTGCGATAGCCTGTGATCTTCATCGTCACCCTTGCTCATTCGTGCGGAGTTCGGGGTGTCGCAGTGACGAACCCCTCGGCCAACCTGGACCGTTCGCCGTGCGGCTCATCTTCAGTTGGCGTAGTATTGATACGACATCATACAAGTAGAGGAGAGGGTGCGTACCGAACCGAGGCCCTGCCTCCCGATAAGTTCGCCGTCGCGTCGCCGCGGCACATAGATCCCCGACAGTAGGATGAGGACATGGCGCAGAACGACGCGGACCCCGCAAGCACCGCCACTTCACAGGGGCAGACCATTTTCGGCGACAGCGTCGTCCGGGTGCGTGCAGCCAACCTCGGCGTCGCCGTGGTGAGGGACTTGGTGAAAGCGATCGTCACCGGCACGGTGGCTCCCGGCGACGTACTCCCCCCAGAGGGCACCCTGAGCCAAGCAGTTTGCCGTGAGTCGCACGGTGATTCGCGAGTCCGTGAAGCGAGTCGAAGAAAAGGGCCTCGTGACCGTCAGTCAGGGCCGAGGCACGGTCGTGAACCAGTCGAGTCGGTGGAACGTGCTCGATCCTGATGTCCTTTCGGCTCTTGTCGACCACGACGAGACCCTGGAGGTGCTCGATGAGTTGGCGGTGGTCCGTGGGAGCCTGGAGGCGACCATGGCGCGCGCCGCGGCAGCTCGGCAAACCCCAGAGCGCACCGCTGCGTTGCGTGCGGCTTTCGACCTTGCCGCGGCAAACATCGACAACATCTCTGTCTACAACGACGCGGATGCCGCGTTTCACGACCTTGTCATGGAACAATCGGGAATTCGGCTCGCCGCCAACATCACACGCATCATGTTCGAGCGCGCTCGCGAGAGCAGTCGATTCACGGGCATCACCACCGACGACGCAGCGCAGATGTCGCTCGAGGAGCACCGCGCCATATGCGAGGCGATCGCGGCGGGCGACGGCGACACCGCCGCGACTGCGATGCGAGAACACATCGCGAAGGCGTGGACCCGAAGGCGCGCGCCGGGCGTCACCTAACGGAACCGTCTCCGTCGAGGTGCCCACCGCGTCGAATGCCTTGCTGCGTTGCGCCTGCGGGGTAGTCCGCGTCAAAGCCGATCTGGCATGCGTCCGCGAGCGCCCACCAACGCTCGCGTCCTGGACGATGGCGGACCTACTCCTTGGTCGCGCCTGCGGTGAGGCCCGTCACGAGGAAGCGCTGCGAGAACACGAAGATGATCAGCACCGGTGCGACGGAGATCAGCGTCGCGAGCGCCAGCTGTGGAAATGGGATCGAGTCGGAGGCGACGGTTGTCGGATTGATCTCCCGGACATTCGCGAGCAATTCCACCAGACCCACTTGAATGGGCATGGTCTTCGACCCCGGAAACATCACGAAGGGCAGGAAATAGTTGTTCCAGTTGGTGACGAAGTTGAAGAAGCCTACGAGCGCGACGACAGGGATCGCGAGCGGCAGCGCGATTCGCCGGAAGACCGCGAACTCGCCCGCGCCATCGATGCGGGCGGCGTCGAGAAGCTCGCGCGAAACGCTCGTGGAGAAGTAGATATACGCCAGATAGACGCCGAATGGGAAGAACGCGAATGGCAGGATGACCGCCAACGGCGACCCCACGAGGTGCACCGCATTGATCTCGAGGAAGATCGGCAGCACGAGCGCCGTGTTCGGGATGAGCATCACCATGAGGGTCGAGATGAGGATCGCGCGGCGAAACCTGAAGTTGGTCTTGGCCAGCGCGTAGCCGGCCGGAATTGACACGAGGAGCGTGAGCACCAACGCGACCCCGGCGTAGAACACCGAATTCCCGAGCCACGTCCAGATGCGGCCATCCTGGAACCCGACCAGCTCGTTCCAGTTTGCGACGAGTTGTTCGAAGGAGCCGAAACTCAGGGAAGCCTCGCCGTGAAAGCCGTTGAGTTGGGCGGTGTCCTTCGTCGGCGCGAGCAGGAGCCAAACCAGGGGAAGGACGAAGAACACCGCGAAGAATCCGGCGATCAGGAAAGCTGTCACGCGACCGAGCCAGCGGCCCGGCGCGAAGTCAGACCGCACGACGGATGTTCTAGTCGCGGTCAAAGAGTCCTCCTCGGAAGACGAAGAACGCGGCAAGCCCCGCCGCCACGACGAGCAACATCATCGAGATCGCGGCAGAGCTGTTGAAGTCCGCTTGCGGGCCGAAGGCGGTGACGTATGCGAGTTGATTGAGGGAATAGTGCTTCGGGATCTGGTTCCTGCTCGCCTGGGCGAGGATTTTGGGTTCCGCGAACAGCTGGGTCCCGACGGCGACCGAGATGACGGCCATGTACGCGATCCACTTCCGAATCAGCGGGAGCTGGATGTACCAAGCGGTCTTGATGGCGCTGGCGCCGTCACAGCGGGCAGCCTCCATGATCTCGTCGGAGATGTTGTTCAACGCGCCGTACATGATGATGATCCATCCACCGGCGCCGGTCCAGAACGCAACGACCGTGAAGATCAGGGGCAGGTTGTTCAGGTCGATGGCTTGAACGAAGTTCGTGTACCCGAACCACTTCAGGACGAAGGACACCGGGCTGACCGAGGGATTGAGCAAGAAGAGCCAGAGCATGACGCTGGCCGCACCCGCGAATGCGCCGGGGATGAAGAACAGGAAGCGCGCGGTAGAGGAAAGCCACCTGACGCGCACGGCGTGGACGATGAGCGCCAGCAGGGTGACGAGCACGGTCAGGGTCACGACCCAGATCACCAGGAAGGCCGCGACGTGCTGCACGGCCGGCCAGAACCGGAAGTCCCCGACGGCCTTCACGTAGTTGTCGAGCCCGACGAATTGCCCACTCTTGGTGAATGAGAGATACAGGGCAAAGATCATGGGCAGAACGCCGAAGACCAGTAGCAGCAGCACGTAGCCGCTGCAGAACACGTAGGCGGCGAACGCCTGCGCGCGGGCTCCGCTTTGCGGCCGCCTTCGCGGGCGCAAAGTGGCCCACTGCCGCTCCTTTGTGGGGGCGGCAGTGGGCACGATGGCGTCAGTACGAGAGATGGTGCGTTCCTTCGCCTACTTGGTCACGACTGTGAAGCCGTTCACCTGGGCGTCGTCCACCATTCTCTGCTGCCAAGCGCTGACCTGCGAGGCAATGGTCTTTCCGGAAGCAAGAGCCGGATTCACGATCTCCGCCCACGGAGGCTCGGAACTGAAGGGGAGCGTGGCACCCCAGCCCTTCCAGATGTTGTTGGCTGCCTCACTGACGACGTCCTTGAACGTGTCCGAGTTGGCCCAGAAGCCACTACTGGTCTGCGCGTCCAACCACGCACTTGCGGTCGAGGCGTAGGCCGGGAGGCCCGTGATGAGCTTGACCGACTGGGGTCCGCTCGTCACGTACTGCAGGTAGGTACCCACGCATGCGAGGTTCGCCGAGTGGCTCGACCCGTACCAGAAGCCGCCACCCACGTTGCCGGTGGCGATTGGCTCGCCAGCCCAGTGGAGGGCGTGGCCGGCACCCCACTCGCCTGGCTGCCCGGCGAGGTTGTCCTTGTTCTGGAAGAGGGCTCCCGTGAACCACGTTGGGCCAGGGATCGCCAGGACCTTGCCCTTCCACTTCGAGACCCAGTCGGGGGTGAACAGTCCATCGATCGCCAGGGTCTTGTTCGCGAACATGTGGTCCAGCAGGGCGATCATGCGGGTCGTGTGGTTGTCCGAGAAGTCGCTGGTGAAGGTGGTGCCGTCGACCGTGTAGATCGGCGCCTGGGCGGCCCACATGTTGGTCAGCACGGCGGTGAAGGGATCGCCGATCGAGCCGAGGATGTAGCCGGGGTGCTCAGCCGCCACCTTGTCGCCGAGGGCCTGGTATTCCTCCCATGTGGTCGGGACGGTGTACCCGAACTTGTCGAACAGGGTCTTGTTGTACCAGAGCACCACGGGCGCCAGGTTGTCGCGGGCGCCGTAGACATGGCCGTCGACCGTGACAGGGTCGAGCGCGCCCGGCGTGTAGCCGTCGAGCCAACTCTGGGGAACGACGCCCTCGTCGAGCGGCGCGGCAAAGGCCTGAACGCCATTCTGCTCGTGGGCCGCCCAGCTGGCGTCGTTCACCTGTCCCGACCACGCAACGTCGGGCCAGCCCGAGCCGGCCTGGTCGAGCAGCGAGATCTTGGTGTGGAACGTGTCGCTACCCCCGGCGCTGGCGTCGTAGGTCTCGATGTTGAGCGGGCACTCGGGGTGGTCCTTCTGGAAGGCCTCGGCGATGGCCGAGCGGTCGGCGTCGACCCAGACGGTGATCGTGGCGGTTGGGTCCTGCGCAACGGTGGGGAAGCCGTACGTGCTGCCAGTTGAAGAGCCAGCGGATTCAGTCGGACCGCTGGTGGGCGTTCCAGAGCCAGCCGTTCCAGCGGTTCCAGTCGGACTGCTGGTGGACGGATTGTTCGAGCAGCCCGCTACTACAAGTGCGATGCAGGCTGCGGCTGCGGACACTCCCATCAACCTGCGGGGCGCACTTCGTTGATGCAAAGACATGTCGTTGCTCCTGTTCAGATTCGTTCGACTTCTTTGACGACTCAGCCCCCTCGCGGCGACATTTCGAAGTAACTCGTATCGGTGATGCCTTACCGATAGGAGCGGCCGAGGTACGCGGGTTCCTCCACATAGCGATGCCCAGCAGATTCAGCATACATCAGACATCATGTGTATTGCACGCCCCTG
>CAVUWG010000002.1:0-567485 GCA_963745295.1 uncultured Chloroflexia bacterium | reverse complement strand
CATGCTCGGGATCTTCGGGACGAAGAGCTCGCCGCCGTGCATCTCTCCCAGTCATGGCGATGACGACATCGACACCCTGGTCGAGCGTGATCCAGAATCGCGTCATGCGTTCGTCCGTGATCGGGAGGACGCCGGTCGGGGCGACTCGCTCGAAGAAGGGGACGACGCTGCCCCGGCTTCCCACCACGTTGCCGTAGCGGACCACGGCGAACCTGGTGGGCTTGGCGCCCGCATAGGCGTTCGCAGCGACGAACAACTTGTCGCTCACGAGTTTCGTGGCGCCGTACAGGTTGATCGGACTCGATGCCTTGTCCGTACTCAATGCGACCACCCGCTCGACTTGCCGGTCGAGGGCGGCATCGATGACGTTCTGTGCCCCATGGATGTTCGTCTTGATCGCTTCGAATGGGTTGTATTCGGCTGCCGGAACCTGCTTCAACGCCGCGGCGTGCACGACGACCTGGATGCCCTCAAAGGCGCGCCAGAGTCGCGCGGAGTCGCGGACGTCACCGATGAAGAATCGAACTCTCGGGTCGTTTCCGAGCTCGGCCGCGAAGTCGTATTGCTTGAGCTCATCGCGACTGAGCACCACGACGCGGCTGGGTTCGTGCTCGGCGAGCATGCGGCGGACGATCTGACGGCCGAACGAGCCTGTTCCGCCGGTGACAAGCACGGACTTGCCTGTCAGGGTGCTCACCCCCGAAGGATAGAGCCAGCGCGACGCGTCCGTTGACCAATCGACCATGGCGTCCGACCGATGCCGATATCCTTGCGTCGGAGGTGTGGCCATGGTTGGAGATGCCCGTGACGCTCCCGAGGCCGGTCGGCTCGAAGGCGTCTGGGCCGGCGAATTTGGAAACGCCTATTCCTCGAGGAACGCCGATGCCGGCGCTGGACGGAACGCGTTCTGGGACATGCTGGTTTCGAAGTATCCGGTGCAACGCGTGCTCGAGGTCGGGTGCAACACCGGCGCCAACCTGCGATGGATCGCGCCACACCTTGCGTCGGGTGAGACCTATGGCGTGGACATCAATCAGGAAGCGCTCGCTCAGCTTCGGGCCAATGTCCCCGGCGTCAGTGCCGTCTCTGCCCCGGCCAGAGAGCTACCGTTTCGCGATCGTTGGTTCGATCTGGCCTTCACCACCGGAGTCTTGATCCACCAACCGGAGTCCACCCTGCCCCTCGTGATGGCGGAGGTGGTCCGGGTGTCGCGCCGATACGTTCTGTGCGGCGAGTACTACGCGCCCGAGACGGTCGAGGTGCCGTACCGCGGGGTATCGGGCGCGCTGTTCAAGCGCGACTACGGTGGGATCTATCGCGAGTTGTTCCCGGAGCTGCGCCTGATCGATGAGGGCAGCCTGGGCCGATCCGAGGGCTGGGACGACGTCACGTGGTGGCTCTTTGAGAAGCCCTGAGCCGGGCACTCGCGGACAGCCTCGGTGAAGCGCGTTTGTGTCGTGCAGGCCCGCATGGGCTCGACACGTTTCCCGGGGAAGGTGTTGAGGGACCTCGCCGGACGGCCGATGCTCGCCCAGGTGATCCGCCGGCTGCGCCAGAGTGAGCTGCTTGACGAGATCGTCATCGCAACCTCGGTCGCATCCGGCGACGACCCGATCGTCGAAGCAGGAGCCGCCGAGGGAGTCATGGTCGTGCGGGGCAGCGAGATGGACGTGCTGTCCCGGATGGTCGCGGCCGCGCGTGCCACCGATGCCGACGTCGTCGTGCGAGTCACAGCCGACTGCCCGTTGATCGATCCGGGGGTCACTGACCGAGTCATCGAAGCGCTCCTGGCCGACGTCAGCCTTGCGGACTACTCGAGCAACGTGCAGCGGCGGACATTCCCACGGGGTCTGGACGTCGAAGCCATGTTCCTCGACACTCTGATGAGGCTGGATCGGCTCGCCCGGACTCCGTCCGATCGAGAACACGTCACGACGGCTCTCCGGTCCGGGCGGCCGGATCTCTTCCTGACCGTGTCGGTGGAGAGCGAACACGACGATTCCGACCTTCGCTGGACCGTCGACGAGGACCGGGACCTGGAGCTGGTGTCGAACCTCTACGACGCACTCTCACTCGGCGACGGCGCCACGCCGTATCAGACCGTTGTCGACTACGTGAGGCAACACGCGGAGTTGCTCCGGATCAATCAGGGCATCGACACGTGGACACCACCCACCCAGGCATCGCATTGAATCGAGTCGTCTTCCGATGATCAAGTACTGCCGCCGGTGCGTGATGCCGGAGACCAAGCCGGACCTGTTCATCGACGACGAGGGCGTCTGCAGCGCCTGCCGCAACTTCGAGTCCGCGCCAGCAGGTCGACTGGGAGCGGCGCCAGGTCGAGCTCGTCGAGCTCCTCGACCGCTACCGCTCGCCCGACGGCTCGAACTACGACTGCATCGATCCCGGTCAGCGGCGGCAAGGACAGCACCTACCAGGTCATCCGGATGCTCGAGCTCGGCATGAACCCGCTCTGCGTGACCGCGACGACCGACAAGCTCTCCGCGATCGGCCGACGCAACATCGAGAACATCAAGCGACTGGGCGTCGACTACGTCGAGGTCACGACGAACCCCGTCGTCCGGCGCCGGATCAACCGCCTCGCCCTGACGCAGGTCGGCGACATCTCGTGGCCCGAGCACGTGACGATCTTCACCGTCCCCGTGCGGATCGCCGTCCAGCTCGGGATCCCGCTGATCGTCTGGGGCGAGAACTCGCAGAACGAGTACGGCGGGCCGGCCGCCGCCGCGGCAGGACGACGTCCTCGACCGGCGCTGGCTCGAGGAGTTCGGCGGGCTGCTCGGCCTGCGCGTGTCCGACCTGGTCGGGCAGGACGGGCATCGAGCCGTCGCGACCTCATCCAGTACACGTACCCGTCCGACGAGGCATTGCGCGCGCGTCGGCGTCACCGGCATCTTCCTCGGCTACTACATGCCGTGGGACGGCTACGGCAACGCGCTCTATGCCCAGGCTCACGGCTTCGAGACCTACCACAAGCCGGTCGAAGGCTCGCTCGTCAACTACGAGAACCTCGACAACGTGCAGACCGGCATCCACGACTACTTCAAGTTCCTGAAGTACGGCTTCGGCCGGGCGACCGACCTCGCCTGCCTGCACGTCCGCCGCGGCCGGCTCCGCCGCGACGAGGCGATCCGGCTGGTCCGCCGCCACGACGGCAAGTTTCCCGTCGGACTACCTGGGCACGCCGCTCGAGGAGGTCCTCGACGACATCGACATGACGCTCGACGAGTTCGTCCGGGTCTGCGACCGCTTCACGAACAAGAAGCTGTTCGTCTGCGATGCCGGGGCGAGCTCGTCAAGGACCGCGCGGCAACCTGACGAAGATCAACTACGACAACCCAGCGAGCGGAGACCCGCTGGGCACCTCGCGGGCCCTGTGAACCGGGTCGCGATCGTCGACACGGGCCTGTGCAACCTCGACTCGGTCGCCCGCGCGATCGAGGAGTGCGGTGGAACGTCGATCGTCACCGAGGACCCAGCCGACCTCGGGAGCGCGACCCGCATCGTCCTGCCGGGCGTCGGCGCGTTTGCCGAAGCGATGGCTCGACTCCGGGCCCGCGGGCTCGACGAGGCCATGGCCGAGCAAGTCACCGGTCAGGGGATCCCGTTCCTCGGCATCTGCCTCGGCATGCAGTTGCTGGCGACGCGCGGGACCGAGGTGCGCGAGACAGCCGGCCTTGGCTGGATCGACGGCGAGGTCGGACTGCTTGACGATCGACCGGGAGAACGCATCCCGCACGTCGGCTGGAACGAGGTCGAGCCGACTGCCGATAGCCCGCTCTTTCAGGGGATCGCCCCTGAGCGTGACTTCTACTTCGTGCACAGCTACGTCCTTCGACCCTCCCGACCCGAAGACGTTGCGGCCATGACCCCGTACGGCGGCGGCTTCGTCTCGGCCGTCCATCGGGACAATGTGTTCGGCGTCCAGTTCCACCCAGAGAAGAGCCAGCAGGCCGGTTTCGCCATCCTCCGCAACTTCCTGGCGCTGTAGGACGGCTGGTGCTCAAGGTCCGGATCATGCCGACGCTCCTGTACAAGGACCTGGGTCTCGTCAAGGGCGTCAGGTTCGACTCCTGGCGGCGGGTCGGCAGCGCGATGCAGGCCGTGAAGGTCTACAACCTGCGCCAGGTCGACGAGCTGGTCCTCATGGATATCACCGCGACCCTCGACGGCCGTGGCCCCGACCTCGCCGCGGTCGACGAATTGGCGGACGAATGCTTCATGCCGCTGACCGTGGGCGGCGGCGTGCGCACGATCGAAGACGTTCGGGCGCTGCTCATGGTCGGCGCGGACAAGGTCTCGATCAACACCGCGGCCGTCGAGAACCCGGACCTGATCCGCGAGGTCGCGGATCGATTCGGCTCGCAGTGCGTCGTCGTGTCCATCGACGCCAAGCGAAACGCCGACGGCAGCTACGAGGTGTACACGCACGCCGGGTCGCGGCCCACGGGCCTGGACCCCGTAGCCCTGGCGATCACGGCCGAACGGCAAGGCGCTGGCGAGATCCTGCTGACCTCGATCGACCACGACGGCACGATGGACGGCTATGACGTGACGCTCACGAAGTCGGTGGCTGAAGCGGTCCGCGTCCCAGTGATCGCGTCGGGAGGCGCCGGAACCTACGAGCACATGGCCGCGGCCCTCGGCGAGGGGCAGGCATCGGCGGTGGCGGCGGCGAGCATGTTCCATTTCACCGAGCAGACGCCCCTGGAGGCCAAGCGCTACCTGAGCGGCCTGGGATTCCCCGTCAGGCGCTGACGGCCGACGACCAAGCGGGCCCGAGGCTCACATCCTTCGACCGAAGTCGCTCGAGGTCGGCGTCGACCATCATCTCGACGAGCCCTCGAAAGTCGACGGTCGGTTCCCAGCCCAGGTCACGCCGTGCGCGCGTCGCGTCGCCGAGGAGGTGGTCGACCTCGGCCGGACGAAAGAGGGCCGGATCCGATACCACGTGGTCACGAAAGTCCAGGCCGACGCGTTCGAAGGCGATCGCGCATAGGTCCCGCACGCTATGCGCGACGCCGGTCGCCACGACGTAGTCGCTGGGCTCGGGCTGCTGGAGCATCTGCCACATCGCGCCCACGTAGTCGCCGGCGAAACCCCAGTCGCGTTCGGCGTCCAGGTTGCCCATCGGTAGCTCGTGTCGCGAGGCCAAGCGAGATCCGGGCCGCCCCATCCGTGACCTTCCGCGACACGAACTCGAGGCCGCGGCGGGGCGATTCGTGGTTGAACAGGATGCCCGACACCGCGTAGAGGCCGTAGCTCTCGCGGTAGTTGACGGTCAGGAAGTGGCGCGTACGCCTTGGCCACGCCGTATGGACTGCGCGGGTGGAAGGGCGTGGACTCGTCCTGGGGCACCTCGCGGACCTTGCCGAACATCTCGCTCGACGACGCTTGGTAGAAGCGGGCCTCGGGTGCGACCTGGCGGATGGCCTCGAGCATCCGGGTCACGCCCAGCGCGGTGAACTCGCCGGTCAGGACGGGCTGGTTCCAGGATGTCGGCACGAAGCTCTGCGCGGCGAGGTTGTAGACCTCGTCGGGTTGGCTGGTCCGCAAGGCCTCGACCAGCGACGCCTGGTCGAGCAGATCGCCCTGGACGAGCTCGAGCTGTCCCGCGAGGTGCGCGATCCGCTCGTCGCCGGTCGTGCTCGACCGGCGCGTCATCCCGACGACGCGGTAGCCCTCGCTCGAGCAGGAACTCCGCGAGATACGAGCCGTCCTGGCCGGTGATTCCTGTGATCAGCGCGGTCGGCGGCACCGGCGGAGTATAGGTGGGCGTCGGTCGCCGGATGGGCCGCGGCAGGGCATCTAGGTCGTCCCGGCGGCAACCGCTCGAAGCCACGTGTCGTACGCCCCGGCGACGGCATCCCATCCATACAGGCGGGCGGCTCGGTCACGAGCGGCGGCACGCATGGTGTCGGCGAGGATGTCGTCTGCCAGCACGGCGGCGAGCTCCGTCGCGAGGCCGTCCGGGCCTCGGTAGTAGCGGCCCGCGTCGCCGAGCGTCTCTCGATGCTCCGGCACGTCGTTGGCGAGGATCGCGTTGCCGGCGCCCATCGCCTCGACCAGGGCGGGATGCGTGCCGCCCACCTCGGTCGCCTGGACGTAGGCGGTCGCGTGCGAGCGCAGGATCCGGTAGCCGTCGCCGTAGATCGCCCCGACGAACCGAACACGCGGATCGGTCGTGGCATGGAGCGAGGCGATGTACTCGGCTCGCGTACGGCGCATCGCCGACGATCACGAGCGGCAGTTCGGTCGCGACGCGGGCGTAGGCCTCGATCACGACGTGCGCGTTGTTCTCGGGCTCCAACCGGCTGACGTACAGGACGTAGCCGCGCGGGCGTCAGCCCGAGGCGGGCCAGCGTGCCGTCGTCCTCGGTCGGGCCCAGGGTCGTGCCGTACGGGAAGTACTCGGTCTCCCGGCCATAGGCCGAGCGGTAGTAGTCCTGGATCACCCGCGCGTCGGTCACGATCCGGAACGGCAGATGCGCGGCGAGCCAGGCGCATGCCCGGTAGTAGGCGCGTCCCGCCGCGCCCCACTTCGCCCGCTGCCACTCGAGCCCGTCGACGTTGAGGACCACCTTCCGGCCGAGCGCCCGGAGCACGATCGCCGCCGGGACGTTGGCCGAATTGCAGATGTAGACCACGTCATATGAGCGGAAGAGCGCGTGGATCGCCGAGAAGAGGCCGTGGATGACCGTCTCGAGGTACTTGGACCGCGGCGCCGGCAGTCGGACAAGGTGCATCCCGCGGTACGTCGTGAGGCCGCGCGCGACGTAGCGGTCCCGACCGTAGACTGTCACGTCGTGCCCGCGCTCGGCGAGCCGGCTGCCGAGCTCCTCCGCGAACGTCTCGAAGCCGCCGTAGCTGGCCGGGACGCCGCGAGTGCCCAGGATCGCGAGGCGCATCGACATCGGCTCCAAGCACAAGGGGACGCCACCGATGGTACAGCCCGGTCGGATCCGGGTGGCCTTGGACGCTCACGTCGTGGGTCGCCGCTCGACGGGCAATGAGACCTACATCGTGAGCCTCGTGGACGCCCTTGCGACCGACCCCGCCGTCGAACCCATCGCGTTCGTCGACAAGGGCGTCCGCTGGCCCGGATCGAGCGAACCGCGCCTGCGCAGACTGCGTTCACGGTCGCCGTTCCTGCGAATCCCCCTGGAGCTCCCCATCGTCGTCCGACGAGCGCGAGCGGACATCCTCCATGTCCAATATGTCGCGCCACCCGTGGCTGGCTTGCCGGTCGTGACCGCGGTCCACGATGTCTCGTTCGAGGATGTCCAAGGTCTCTTCGGCCGAAGGACGGAGATGCGCCTGCGGATGTTCGTCCGGGCATCCGTCCGCCAGTCAGCTGCCGTCACCACCCTCTCGGTCTTCAGCCGCGATCGCCTGATCGAACGATATGGATTGGATCCGGCCGTGGTGTTCGTCACGCCGATCGCTGTCGCCGACCGATGGCGTCCGCTGGCGGCCGCGGAGAGGTCACGTCGACTTGACGGGCTCGTCGCCGGTCGCCCATTCGTCCTCGCTGTCGGGAACCTGCATCCGCGGAAGAATCTCCCCCGATTGATCCGAGCCGTTGCCGCGGCGCGTTCGAGTGACATGCCCGACCTGCAGCTTGTCCTTGTCGGTCAGCGGGGCTGGCATGCCTCCGAGGTCGACGCGGCGGTGGACGCCGTCAACGGTCGTGGCTGGGTCACGTTCATGGGGTTTGTCGACCACGACGTCCTCCAGGCGCTGTACGGTCATGCGCGCGTCGTGGCGTACGTGTCCCTCTACGAGGGCCTCGGTCTGCCGGTCGTCGAAGCGCTCGCCTGCGGAGCCGTCGTGGTGGCCAGCTCGACGACTGCCGTACCCGAGGCCGTCGGGGATGCGGGCATCCTCGTGGACCCGGCGAGCGCAGACTCCATCGCGGATGGCCTGATCCGAGCTGCGACCGACGAGGGTCTGAGGTCGCGGCTCACCACGGCGGGACCGGTCTGGGCGTCCACGTTCAGCCCCGACCGCTTCGCCGCGACAACGATCCAGGCCTACCGAACGGCGCTCGAGGCTACCTAGGCGATCCGAGGGACGGCTCCGACGTCTCGGCGATCGCGATCAGCACGGTCGTCAATCCGAGCACGCGCTGGCGGACGATCCGGACGCGCACGCCTGGAGGGAACATGGAGCGGAATTCACTGGCGCCGATCGGTCGGAGGGCCACTTCGCTTGCCCATCGAGCGTTCCCGGTCAGGCGGAGCACGCGATGGCGGATCGACCGCGGAAGCCAGTGGACGAGCGGGAGCAGGGTGTGGGGATCGATCGGAAACCGGGCATTCGGAGTCGCGATGAAGACGCGATGGCAGGTACGCACGAGCTCGTGGACGAACCGCCGCTGGTCGTCGGCTCCGCCCACATGCTCGATCACGGCATTCGAAAAACCGATGTCGAATGACTGATCCGCGAACGGCAAGCGGCGACCGTCCGCCTCGACGAAGCGGACCGCCGGGAACTGGCTTCGAAAGGCGGGCATGTCCACCAACCCGACCGCCGTGATCCGCGCGGCGTATGGGTATCTGGCTTCGAGGAAGTTGTTCGACCGCCAGTCTTTGTCCGTCACCCCGACATCGAGCAAGCGGTCCGTCGGAGCGGGCCGCATCTCGGACATGAATCGCTCGAACCGGGTCCTGCGAGACCTGGTGGTGAACGACCCGGTGAGGCGCCATCGGAGCCCGACTGGACGATCGGGCCCGGGTCCGCGAGGCGTTGACCCAGCGGCTTGGGGCGGCGTGGGCGGCGCGATCAAGCGGCTTCCTCCATGTGTCGCCGACGCGCAGGCGTCCGCCCGATAGCCTACGCTCGCCGAATGTCACCACCGTCGGCTCCTGGGCCGACCATCTCGCTCACGATCAGCACGATCCAGGGTTGGCCGGCGATCAAGGCGAACATCCAGTCGGTCCAGCTCGCGGCGCGCCGGGTCGGCGGTGAGGTGATCGTGACCGATGGCAGCGGCCTTGCGCCGCCGCCGGCGGACGTCCTTGACGCCACGACGACCTGGACGTCCGTCCCGGGGTCCTCGGTCTTCCAGTTGCGCGACGTCGCGTACCGACTCGCATCAGGCCCGATCGTCGCGATCACCGAGGATCACTGTCGGGTCCCGCCGGATTGGGGGACTCGCATGATCGAGGCCCACGCTCGACACCCGGAAGCCGTGGCGATCGGTGGGTCGGTCCAGAACGGCGCGACGGATTCCACGGTCGACTGGGCCAGCTTCCTCGTCGTCCAGACGGTCATCGCTTCGCCCATCGAGAGCGGTCCGGCGGAGCGGATCGCCGGCGCTGTCAACGTCTCGTACAAGCGCGACGGCGTCTATCGCATCGATGACTTCGATGGCCTTGGAGCGCTGGACGTCCTGCATCAGCGGGCGCTCAAGGGTTCCGGCGGCTCGCTCGTCGCCGACGATTTCATCCGCGTCATCCACGACCAGCCGCTGAGCGTCGACGAAACGATCCGGATCCACTTCCATGCCGGCCGGACGTTCGCCGGTTTCCTCCGCCGACGGATGGATCGTCAGGCACGGGTCCGACTCCTTGGCGTGCTGTTCATTCCCTACGTGCGCTTTGCCCGGGCCATCTCGCTCGGGGCTCGGAAGGGCTATGGGCCTGTCCTGGCGCGCGCGTGGCCGATGATGCTGTTCCTGTACCTCGTGCAAGGAGCCGGACACATGGTCGGGTTCGCGAGCGGCCCGGGTGACAGCCCACGCCGCGTGCAATGACATGTGGCCGTGGTCGCGGCCGCCTCAGCCTTCGATCCGGAACTCCGCGCGGTGCCACACCTCGATCTCCCGACCGCGAAGGACGTTGAGCCAGCCCAGCGCGAAGGCCGTGTTCACCACCACGAACGAACGGGCGAAGCCCACGATCCGCGGCGGACGCCGGCCGGCGGCGATGATCAGGTGCGCCAGCCCTGCCAGCAGCGCGCCGATGCCGACCGCGATCGGGGCCGCGAGGTAGCCCGACGCCCCGCCGAGCGTGCCCAGCCACAGCCCGGAGACCGTCACCAGCACGATGAACCAGGGTGTCGCCCAGCGCAGGAGCTTGTGCGACCAGATGGCGAGGGCGGGCCCCGGATGCCGCCAGGGGGCCAGCTTGAACACCATCGAGAGGTTCGCCCGGATGCCGCGCGTGGCGGTGCGCGTGCGGTTCCGGAACTGCTCGCGCAGACCGCTGATCGGGCGGTCCGTGGCGATCGCGCCCGGGACGTAGACGACGAGGCCGCCCGACTCGCGGACGTAGAGCGGCAGCAGGTGATCCATCGACGCGGTCAGCGGCACCGGACGGTAGATGACCCGACGGACCGCGAGGAGCGCACCCGTGACGGCCGTCAGCACGCCGGCCCGGCTCTCCAGCTCGCGGACGCGCCGCTCGTAGCGCCAGTACAGCCCCTCCTGGGTCGAGGTCGCCGTGGCGCGCTCGTCGCGCCATTCGAGTCGGCCGGTCGCGCAGCCGACGCGCGGGTCGCGCAGCGCCTCGGCCAGCGCGGCGAGGCAGCCCGGCTCGAAGCGGGTCTCCGCATCGGTCAGGACGACGACGTCGCCGCGGGCCGCGGCGAAGAGCGCCGCCTGGGTCGCCGTCTGGCCACCGCGCGTGAGGGACAGCAGCCGGACCTGGGGGTCCTGCAGCGCCATGGCCGCCACGATCGCCTCGGTCTCGTCGGTGGACCCGTCCGAGCCGACGAGCACCTCCTCGATCCGGGCGCCGCTGTCCGCCTGCGCCAGCGCGTCCTCGATCCGGTCGGCGATGTGGTCGGCCTCGTCGTGGACGGCGATGGCGATCGTCAGCGTCGGCGCCTCGTTCGTGCGCTCCGGGCGGACGGGGCGCGCCCGGGCGAGGAGCGCGACCGTGACCGGGTACCCGATGTACACCCAGACGAGGGCAACGAGCGACACCCAGAAGATGACCCCGGCAAGCACCCCCAGAGCCTACGCGCTCAGCGCTCCCACGGCAGGTCCGGCCACCACGTCCGCCAGCGCTCCACGAGCCGGGCGGCCTCCGCCGAGCGCGTGTGGCGGGCGACGAACGCGTGGGCTCGCCGGCGCCGGTCGTCCACGATGGGCGGGTCGGTCGCGGCGAGCCGGCGCCACCCCGCGAGCACGGCATCGGGCAGCGGCGCGTCGATCCGCTCGACGAGATCGGCTTCGACCAGTTCGCCCAGCGCACCGACCGGCGTCGCCAGCACGGGCAGGCCGACCGCGAAGGCATCGAGCACGACCTTGGGAAAGCCTTCGGCCGGCGACGGGAAGACGAACGCGTCGGCCTCGGCCAGGCGCTCGAGGTACGTCGCGCGCTCCGCGACGTGACCGGCCCACCGGACCCGGTCGCCGATCCCGGACGTCGCCGCGAGCTCGGCCAGCCGCTCGCGATCCGGTCCGTCGCCGAGGATGTCGAGCTCGAGCGTGGGATCTGCGGCGACGGCGCCGAGCAGCGCTTCGAGGCCCTTGCCCGCCGCCAGCCGCCCTGCCCAGACGAGGCGGGCCGGTCGTTGCCCGGCGCCGGGTGCCCACGGCCGCGCGCCCGGGTCGCGGAGCTCGTGGGCCTCCACGAGGCTGGCCACGATCCCATCACCCGCCGACGAGGCCCTCGCCGACGACGAGGCGGTGGCCGCCGACGCCCGCCAGCCGGCCGATCGCGTCGTACCCGAGGCCGACGGCGCCCGCCCCGAGGCGGGCGAGCCCGTCGAACCGGGCTCCGGCGACCTCCGCGGCACTGCCGGCGACCCACACGAACCGGGGCGTGCCGGCTCGACGGGCGATCGCCGCGGCCAGCGTCGCGTTCGAGGCGGGGACCTTCAGCCAGAGCAGATCGGCCTCGCCGATGGCGTGGCGGAGCGCGGCGCGGTTGGCTCCCAGCATCCCGGGCAGGTGGCGGAGGTAGCCGGCGATCCCGTCGAACGGCGCCGTGCCGACCACCTCGATCCGCGCGTCGAGCGGCAGGGTCGTCGGCGGACCCTCCGCGTGGCGGAGCGGCACGCACGAGCTGATCGAGGCGACCGGCGAACCGGGCAGGTCCAGGAGGCCCGCGACGAACTGCTGGAACGTCGCGTTGGCCGCGTGGACCCGTCCCTCCCAGGCCAGGTGCGGGTTGTCGTCCACGACGACGAGGCGGATGCCCACGTCAGCGCTCCTCGCCGGGCTCGCGCTCGCCGATGACCTGGTCGGCGGCCTCGTCCCCGCCGCGCAGGCCGACGAGGGGACCGTGCCGACGACCGGTGAGCCGACCGACGATCGCCTGCAACGCGGCCAGCAACGCCACGATGTCCGTGCGCCGGATCACGAGCGTCTCGCGCCAGCCACGACCGGACAGGCGGTGGAAGACGATGAGGGTGAGCGCCGCGGTCGCGACGTAGGAGATCGACGAGGCAGCCGCCGCGCCCCGGATGCCGTGGACCGGGATGAGCACGAGGTTCGCTCCGATGTTGATGGCCAGCCCGGCGACCATGATCAGCGTGCTGGTTCCCGGGCGTCCGCCGCCGACGATGTAGCGCGACAGGACGGCGACCACGCTGTACGCGACGATGCCGGGGAGGATGAGCCGAAGGGCCACGCCCGCATCGGCGAAGGCGCTGCCATAGACGAACCGGACCAGCCGCGGCCCGATGATGAAGGCCGGGATGGCGGTCACGACGGCCACCGCGATCGTGGTCCGCGTGAGCACGGAGGCGATCCGGCCGGCATCGAGCTTCGGGTCCACGGCCCGGCTGAACATCACGGTCCCGAGGGCGTTGGGGACGTACCAGAGCGCCTCGGCGAGACCGCTCGTGACCGAGTAGATGCCGGTCTGCCGGACGCCGAGGATGGCGTTGACGAGGAATGCATCCGAACGGAACTGGAGCCGCTCGGCGAGCGTGCCGGGCAGGGACCGCACGCCGAACCGGAGCTCCTCGGCCAGGAGCGGCATCGACGGCCGGAACCCGAGACTCCCGTCCCGGGCGGCGACCCACAGGATCAGCCCGGCCGTCGCCACCAGGGCCACGACGTTCAGGAGCAGCGCCAGGTCCAGGCTGAGCCGCGCGATCGCCGCGGCCGCGATGACGAAGAGCAGCAGGAGCCCGCGTCGGGCGACGCGGATCAGGCTGTAGGACACGACGCGCTTGCGACCCAGGAGCGCGTACAGGCCGATCGCGAAGAAGAGTTCCCCGGGCAGCGCCAGCGCGGCGTACGCGAACTGCGCAGCGGACAGGTTCGGGATGAGGACGGTCAACGGTCCATCCGGCCGGGTCGTCGTCGGCAGGCCGTACAGCCAGCCGGACAGGACGACCGCGAACCCGCCGACGACCGCGGTCCACAGGATCGCGTTGGCCATCCCGCGGCGGGCCGTCGCGCGATCGCGTCCAGCGACGACCGCCAGCGCCTGGTCCATCCCGAACCCGACGATCAGCGCGGCCAGCTGCGAGTAGAGGAGCACGAGGGTGAACCGCCCCTTGGCCGACGGGCCGAGCAGGCGGGCCAGGGCGATGTCCGTGGCGAAGATGAGGATCGCCAGTCCGAAGCGGGTGACGATGGTGACCAGGGCGTCGCGCATCAGCGGCGACGGTCCCGTCACCACCGGCGGCACAGGCGCCGTCGGAGCGGCGACCGCGTCGGCCGCTGACTCGTTCATCGGTCGGCTGCGCTCACTCCGAGCCGGAGGCGACGTGGGGCGTGACGCCGGCCAGGGCCGGCTCGGCGAGGGCCGCCGCGAACCACGCCGCGGTCCTGGCCAAGCCCGTCGTCGAGGCGGACCGCGGCGCGATAGCCGAGGACCCGGGCGGCCTTGTCGACGGCGGCGACGTTGCGCCGGACGTCACCGGCCCGCGCCGGCCCGTGCACGATCTCGAGCTCCCTGCCCACGGCCCGCCCGATCGCCTCGGCGAGGCCCGCGATGGTCGTCTCGACCCCGGTCCCGGCCTGGAACAGCTCGCCGGCGACGCGGTCCTCCGGGGCATCGAGGGCGGCCGTGATGGCGGCCGCCAGGTCATCGACGTAGACCAGGTCGCGCGTCTGCCCCCCGTCCCCGTGGATCGTGATCGGCTCACCGGCGATCGCCGCCCTGAGCCAGGCCGCCACCACGCTCCGCTTGTGCAGCGAGTTCGGCCCGTAGGCGTTCGAGAAGCGCAGCGAGCAGGCGGTCAAACCGTACGTCGCGGCATAGGCCCCGGCGTACGCCTCGATCGCGAGCTTGGAGGCGCCGTAGGGCGACACCGGGTGGGGCAGGTCGGTCTCGTCGCTCGGTGGCTCGTGGTCGCCGGCGGCCGCGTTGGACGAGGCGAACACGAACCGCTTGACGCCCGCCAGGCGGGCCGCCTCCAGCAGCCCGACCGACCAGGCGACGTTGGCCTCGAAGGTGCCGAGGGGGTCGCGCACCGAATCGTCGATGCCGGCCCGTGCCGCGAGGTGGACGACGGCGTCCACGCCGCTCACCGCCTCCGCGACCGCCATGGGATCGGCGAGCGAGCCCTGCCGCAGGTCGTGGGGCGTGCCGGCGAGATAGGCCGGCTGCCCGATCGAGAGGTCGTCGAGGATCCGGACGCGGTCGCCGCGGGCGGCCAGCCAGCGGGCGAGGTTGGAGCCGATGAAGCCGGCGCCCCCGGTGACGAGGACGGTTCGCGTCATGGGGGCGTCGGCCGCGTCAGACGCGGACCGACTCGCGCGGTGGCTCGGGGACCCAGCGGACGTTCTGGACCAGGGTGGCCGGATCGATGAGGCGTTCGTTGGCCTTGATCCGGTCGAGCATCGTGTCGATCAGCTCCTCGCCGAGGAGGTGCGGCTCGAGACCCAGGCCGAGGAGCTTGGTGTGCTTGGCGTTGTAGTAGTGCTCCTCGAGTTCCTTGCGCGGGTTGGTCGTGTGTTCGACCGTGACGGCCCAGCCCAGGTGCTCGGCGGCTGTGCGGACGCGCTCGGCCAGCTCGAGGACGCTGAACTGCTCAGTGAACTGGTTGTAGACCCGCAGCTCGCCCGGGTCGGCCGGGTTCGCGGCGGCCAGGGCGATGCACGCGACCGTGTCGCGGATGTTCAGGTAGCCCCGGGTCTGGCCGCCCTTGCCGTAGACCGTGAGCGGGTGGCCGATGACTGCCTGGACGCAGAAGCGGTTCAACGCGGTCCCGAAGACCTCGTCGTAGTGGAAGCTCGTCGCCAGTCGTGGGTCGAGCGCGGACTCGTCGGTCTCGACGCCGTAGACCACGCCCTGGTTGAGGTCCGTCGCGCGCAGCCCCCAGATCCGGCAGGCGAAGTGGATGTTGTGGCTGTCGTGGACCTTCGAGAGGTGGTACATCGAGCCCGGCGTCTTGGGGTAGAGGAACGTGTGCTGCCGGCCGTTGTGGTCGACGGTCAGGTAGCCCTCTTCGATGTCGATGTCGGGCGTGCCGTATTCGCCCATCGTGCCGAGCTTGACGAGGTGGATCTCCGGGTCGATGTCGCGGATCGCGAAGATCACGTTCAGGTTGCCGATGACGTTGTTCGCCTGGGTGTAGGCCGCGTGCCGGACGTCGATCATCGAGTAGGGCGCCGACGGCTGCTCGCCGTAGTGGACGATCGTGTCGGGCCGGAAGGAGCGGATCACCGACTCGACGAAGGCGTAGTCCGTCAGGTCGCCGACGAAGAGCTCGATCTCGTGCTCGGTGACCTCGCGCCAGGCGCGGACCCGCTCGTGGAGCGTCGGGATCGGGAAGAGCGGGCGGACGCCCAGCTCGAGCTCCCATTGTCGCTTGGCGAAGTTGTCGACCACCGCGACGCGCCCGCCGGCACGTGAGAAGGCCATCGCGGTCGGCCAGCCCAGATAGCCGTCGCCGCCGAGGATCAGGATCCGGTCGGTCACGCTGTCATCTCCGGTTTGGGAGCACGGGGATGGCCATCTGCGGCCGGGGTCGAGTCTAGCAGGGGACCGCTCCGTCCGACGAAGGGGTGCTACGCTCCCGACGATGCGTATCGAGCAGTTCTCGATCGGTGGCCTCGGCCACCTGTCGGCCCTGGTCGCGGACGATGACGCGGGTGTCGCGGCGGTGGTCGACCCTCGTCGGGACGTCGACATCTACCTCGAGGCCGCCCGGTCCCGCGATCTGCGCATCGTCGGCGTCGTGGAGACGCACCTCCACAACGACTACGTCTCCGGCGGCCGCGAACTCGCGGCCCTGACCGGTGCCACCCACGTCATCGGGGCCGGCGCCGAGCTCCGCTACGAGCACCGCGGCCTCGCCGACGGCGCGACGCTCGAGGTCGGGCGGCTGCGGTTCACCGCGCTCGACACGCCCGGGCACACGCCCGAGCACGTCGTCTACGCCCTCGCCGACACGACCCGCGCCAACGAGCCGATGGCCCTCTTCAGTGGCGGTTCGCTGCTCGTGGGCGCCGTCGGACGGACCGACCTGCTCGGGGAGGCCAACGCGGTCCCGTTCGCGCACCAGATGTACCGCTCCCTCCACGAGGTCATCCTCCCGATGCAGGACTTCGTGGCCGTCCACCCGACACATGGGGCCGGCTCGCTCTGTTCGACGGGGATCGCCTCGACGCCGCTGACGACGATCGGCTTCGAGCGTCGCTACAACGCGCTCCTGAGGCCGATGGAGATCGACGAGTTCGCGCGCGCGCTCCTGGCCGGTCAGCCGGCGATCCCGCGCTACTTCGCCCGGATGCGCCCGACGAACCAGGCCGGCCCGCGGCTGCTCGGCGCGGACGTGCCCCAGCCGCCCCCGCTCTCGCCCGAGGCGCTCGAGGCGGCCGTCGCCGGGGGCGCGCTCGTCGTCGACGCCCGTCGCGGGGCCACCCATGTCGCCGGCCACATCCCGGGCTCGTTGTCCATCCCGTTCGACGACTCGTTCGGGACCTGGCTCGGCTGGGTCGTGGACCTCGATCGGCCGATCGTCCTCGTCCTGGAGCACGACGAGGACCTCGACGTGCTCACCCGCCAGGCGCTGCGCATCGGCCACGACGAGATCACGGGCCACCTCGAGGGCGGCTTCGAGCGATGGGCGGCATCGGGACGTCCGGTCGAGGCGAGCGGCCGGCGGTCGCTGGAGGACCTCGCCGCCGCCATGGCCGGCGACCCGGACGAGGCCCCGCTGCTCATCGATGTCCGGCAGGCGTCCGAGTACGAGATCGGGCACGTGCCGGGCGCCTGGCACATCAACGGTGGCTCGCTGCCGGACCGACTCGCGGAGCTGCCGCGGGACCGGCCGATCGCGACCATCTGCGCGGCGGGTTTCAGGGCCTCGATCGCGGCCTCGCTGTTGCGCTCGGCCGGCTTCGAGGACGTCGCGTGGGTGGAGCAGGGATTCCCCGGCCTGGCGCGCGGCCGGCTACCCGGTCGAATACGGCGCCTCGAACGGCCGCGGGCCCGATCGCGCGGCCGCGGCCGGGGAACCGGTCCCGACGCACCGCCACTGAGCCATTTGTCGGGGTACGTCCGTACCAGACGGAAATGACCGACGGACCGCCGTCGGCGCGCTCCATCGATGACACCATCGGCAGGTGAGCGATCGTCATCCCGTCGGCGACCGCGAGCCCGGCGTGTCCGGGACTCGGCAGGCCGACCCTCCTCGCAGCGGCGCAGGGCCGTCGCTCTTTCGGCGATTGCTCGGCAGCCAGGTCTTCACGGCGCCCGCGGGCGCGGCCCCCGGCGATCGATCGCTCGAGATCGAGCTTGCCGAGCGACTGGACTCCGTCCTTGGCATCGCCGAGCGGCTGGCCGCATCGCATGACCGCCAGGAGCTCTTCCGGACGATCGTCGACGAGACGCGGCGCGCGCTTCGCGCCGACTGCACGACGATCCGCATCCTCCATGACGACCGACTCGCCGTCGCCGCCTGGGCGGGCCTCACCGACGAGATGGCCGCCCGCCTGCCGGTCTTCACCCGCGACGAGGGCTGGGTGGGGGAGGTCCTGCGGACCGGTCGCGTCCTCGCATTCCCCGATGTCCAACAGATCGACACGCATGGCTTCGACCGCTACGCGGACGTCCTCGAGTTCCGGGGCGAGCTCGTGGCGCCGCTCATCCACCATGACCGGGTGATCGGGGCGCTGACCGCCGTCACCTACGAGCCCCGCGACTGGACGAGCGGTGACGTCGCCTTCATCACGACGCTCGCCACGCACGCGGCCATCGCGCTCACCAACGCCGAGCTCTTCGAACAGACCGAGGCCCGGGCCGCCCAGCTGGGCGTGCTCCAGGCCGCCTCGGCGCGATTGAGCCGGGCCGGCACGGTCGAGGAGATCGGCCGGACCGTCATCGAGGAGACCCGCCGGATCATCGATTATCACAACGCCCGGGTGTACGTGATCGAGTCGGACGTGGTGGTCCCGATCGCCTTCGCCGGCATCGTGGGCGCCTACGAGCAGGTCGACCTCGAGCTCCTGCGCTGCCAGCTCGGCGAGGGCTTCACGGGCTGGGTCGCGCTGCACGGGGAGGCCCTGCTGATCAACGACGCGAATGCCGACGACCGTGGCGCGACGATCGCGGGCACGGAAGACGTCGACGAATCGATGCTCGTGGTGCCGATGCGCTACGACCAGACCATCGTCGGCGTCATCACGCTCTCAAAGCTCGGGCTCGACCAGTTCGACCGCGACGACCTGCGGCTGCTGACGATCCTCGCCGACCAGGCGGCGACCGCGGTCGAATCGGCACGGCTGCTGGCCCGGACCCAGGACCTCGCCGGTGAGCTGCGCCGCCTCCTGGACATGAGCGCCGAGCTCTCCGAGAGCCTCGACCCGCGCCAGGTCGCGAACCTGATGGCGGGACACCTGGCCCGGGCCATGGGCGTGGACGAGTGCGCGATCAGCTACTGGGACCGTCCGGCCGGCCGGGTCGAGTCGCTCGGCTACTTCCCCGCGGTCAAGACCGGCGAGATGGAGCCGTTCTACGAGGTCGGGCGCTATCCCGAGACGCTGCGGGTGCTCGAGCGCCAGGACACCGTCATCATCGAGGCGAACGATCCGGCCGCCGACCCGGCCGAGGTCGCGCTCCTGAAGCGCGAGGGCAACCACGTGCTGGCGATGCTGCCGCTGGTCGCGAAGGGGCAGTCGATCGGACTCGTCGAGCTCTTCTCGCGCTCGGCCATCACCTGGGACGTCGAGCGCTTGCAGCTCGGCCGGACGATGGCCAACGAGGCGGCCATGGCGCTCGAGAACGCGCGGCTCTACGAGGATGCGCGGAACCGCGCCGACCGTGACCCGCTGACCAACTTCTACAACCACCGGTTCCTGCACGAGCGGTTGGGCGAAGAGGTGGTCCGGGCCCAGCGCGCGCGACAGCCGCTGAGCGTCCTGATGCTCGACCTCGACGACTTCAAGCTCGTGAACGACACGTTCGGCCACCTCTTCGGTGACCGGGTCCTGAACTGGACGGCCGAGCTCCTGCGCTCGACCCTGCGGGCGTCGGACGTGCCGGCGCGCTACGGCGGCGACGAGTTCGCGATCATCCTGCCCGAGACCGACGCCGCGGAGGCCCGGACGGCGGCGGACCGCATGCTCGACGCCTTCCGCGACCACCCCTTCGTCGGGGAGCAACGCGGGCCGGTGCCGATCGGCGCGTCCATCGGCGTTGCGACGTTCCCCCTGGACGGACGGACGGCGACCGACCTGATCCTGGCCGCGGATCGGGCCCTGTACCAGGTCAAGCGCAGCGGCGGGCACGACGCCGCGGCCGCCTCGGACACCGCCGCCTGACGCTCGAGTAGTACGGAAGTACTACCCCGGGAGTACCAGTGCCGGGATGGACGGAACCTCTCCGGAGCCGCATCCTTTCCTTCCAACGTGACCCGACCCACCATCCGCCGGCCGACCGATGGTCTGATGCCAGACCAGCGCATCCGACGCTCCTGGTGGATCTTCGCCGACACGTTCCTCCTGCTCACCGTCCTGTTGTTGGCGCGCCTGCTGATCGACGGCGGGCAGTCCCTTGACTGGATCGTGGCGGTCCTCGCGCTGATCGTCGGGGTCGCCGCGTACCGCCATCGCCGGGCCGTCGCCGACCTCGAGGCGGGTCGCCGAGCCGAGGCCGAGTCGTTCGCGCGGATCCTGTCCGGGCTCTCCCGCTCGGTCTCCGAGGACGCCATCGTCGGCGCGATCGTCGAGGAGCTCGCGAACACCGCCGGCGCGGATCACATCGTCGTCGTCCGCCGGAACCCCGAGGCGAAAGCGCTCCAGGCGACGCTCATCAGCGCTCGGCCGGGCGTCGCGCCCTCGACCACGCTCCTTTCGTCATCAGGCCTGGACGAACCGTTCGTCAGGCCGACGCGCCGACCGGTGAGCCTGCACCCCCTGCCGGGGTTCGGCACCGGTGCGAGCTCCCTGGATCACGAGGCCGCGCAGGCTGTCGCGGACAGGATCGCCGAACAGACCCGGAACGCCTACGGGCTGACCCACATGCTGGCCGCCCCGCTCCGATCGGCCGACGAGGTGATCGGCGCCATCGTCATTTCGCGTCGCTCCGCAGAGCCGTGGTCCGCGATGACCCGGCGGCTCCTCAACGGCGCCGCCCTCGAGGCGTCGGCGGCGTTGTCGCGGGCGGGCTCGCATCGTGCCGCCGAGGTCCAGGCCTCCACCGATGCCCTGACCGGCCTGCCGAACCGGCGCTACTTCGACGAGTTCTGCGGGCTGCTGGCACGCCGCCGGCGGGCGGAGGACGGTATCGGCGTGCTCATGGTCGACATCGACCGCTTCAAGCTGCTCAACGACCGGTTCGGCCATGCCGCGGGCGACGACGTCCTCAAGGCGGTCGGGCGGGCCATCGTCGGGGCGGTCCGTGATGACGACGTCCCGGCGCGCTACGGCGGCGAGGAGTTCGTCGTCCTGCTCCGCAACCCGACGGAACGCGTCGCGCTCGAGATCGGCGAGCGCGTGCGCGAGAGCGTCGCGGCGCTCGACCTCTCGGATCTCGGCATCCCGTCAGTCTCGGTGTCGGTCGGGGTGGCCGTCGCCGACCGCCTCGACCAGCCCATCGACGAGCTCGTCGACGACGCCGACCAGGCGCTGTACCGGGCCAAGCGCGCGGGGCGTGACCGGGTGGTCGCCGCGTAACGACCCCGGGTGGTCGCCGCGTAACGCCGCCGGTCCGGCGGCCCATGGCCCCGTAGCCGCTACCATCGGGCGGTGACCCACGACCCCCTCGACGACGCCTCCGCCGACGACGACGGACCCGGCGGCGACCCACCGACCCTGACCAACGGCGACCTGGCCCGGATCTTCCACGAGATCGGGGACATGCTCGAGGTCAAGGGCGAACTCGTCTTCAAGACCGTCGCGTATCACCGCGCCGCCGACGCCATCGGGCGCAGCCCGGTCGATCTCGTGGGCGCCTACCGGTCGGGGACGCCGCCGCGCATCCCGGGCGTCGGGGCGGCGATCAGCGACAAGATCGCGGAGCTCGCGACGACCGGCCATCTCGCGTTCTACGAGCGGCTGCGCGCCGAGATCCCGCCCGGTCTCGTGGCGCTGCTCCAGATCCCGGGGCTCGGGCCCAAGACCGTCCGCCAGCTCCATCTCGACCTCAAGATCGAGTCGATCGACGACCTGCGCGCGGCCGCCGAGGCCGGTCGATTGCGTGGCCTGCGCGGGATGTCGGAGAAGACCGAGGCGCTCGTGCTCGAGGGGATCGCCCGCCTCGAATCGACGCCGGACCGGATGCTCCTCGACAAGGCCGAGAAGATCATCGAGGACATGATGGCGGCCATCGCCGACACGCCCGGTGTCCTCGGCCTGGAGACCGCCGGGTCGTTCCGCCGCAAGTTCGAGACCATCGGCGACCTCGACATCCTCGCCGAGACCGACGACGCCCGTGGGCTGATCGGGCGGTTCACCGCGCTCGGGGTCGTGGACCACGTCGTCAACCAGGGTGGCTACAAGGCGGCGGTGCGGCTGATGCGCGGGCCGCAGGTGGACCTCATGGTCATGCCGCCGGGCGAGGCGGGCACGTATCGCATCCACTTCACCGGCTCCAAGGAGCACAACGTCCGGCTCCGGGCGATGGCCCGCGACCAGGGCTGGAGCCTGTCCGAGAAGGGGTTCCTGCGGATCGACGAGCAGGGGGAGCCGCTGACCGGCGACGCCGCCGAGCTGCGCACATTCCCGGGCGAGACCGAGGCGTACGCGTTCCTCGGGCTGCCGTTCATCGAGCCCGAGCTGCGCCAGGACAGCGGTGAGATCGAGGCCGCGCTGGCCGGCCGGCTGCCGTCCCTCATCGACGTCGGCGACCTGCGCGGCGACCTCCACACGCACTCCGACTGGACCGATGGCAGCCACTCCATCGAGGTGATGGCCGAGGCCGCCCGCCGACGCGGCTACGCCTACCAGGTGCTGACCGACCATTCGCAGTCGCTGGCCATCGCCCGCGGCCTGCGCCCGGACCAGGTGGCCGAGCAGCGCGAGATCATCGCCGCGCTCAACGGGCGGTTCGCGGCCGAGGAAGAGGCCGGGACCGCGCCCCCGGAGACCCCGCCGGGCGGGTTCCGGCTCCTGCACGGCTGCGAGCTGGAGATCCGGGCCGACGGGCAGCTCGATTTCGAGGATGACCTGCTGGCCTCGTTCGATCTTGTGGTGGCCTCGCTCCACGTCTCACGCCGGCAACCGCGGGCCGAGCTGACGCGGCGGACCCTGAACGCGATCCGCAGTCCGCACGTCGACGTCATCGCGCACCCGGCGGGCCGGATGCTCGGCACGCGCGACGACCTCGATCTCGAGTGGGACCAGGTCTATGCCGAGGCCGCCCGAACCGGCACGGCCCTCGAGATGAACGGGTCGCCGCACCGGCTGGACCTCGCGGTCGAGCGGGCTCGTCGGGCCGTCGCGGATGGCTGCCTGCTGTCGGTCGACTCCGATGCGCACAGGACCGGCGAGCTCGACTACGTCCGTTGGGGCATCACCCAGGCGCGACGCGCCTGGGTCGAGCCCGCGAACGTGGTCAACACCCGCCCGCTGGACGAGCTCCTCGCGTGGGTGGCCGCGAAACCGGACCGGGCATGAGGGCTCGGACGGGGTGAGCGTCTCGCGTACCATCGGGGCGATGGACGACCGACTCGGCCGCCGCGACCTGGCGTTGGCGGCGATGACCGTCGTCGGGCTGTCGCGGCTCATGGAGCCGCCGGCGCTGTGGCTGGTCGCGGCGCTGCTGCTCATCGCGATGCTGTTCGGGACGCTCCAGGTGCTCGCCGACGAGAGTCACCCGACCCTGGCCCTGGCCGGCGTCGCCATCGAGGCGCTCATCCTGCCGTCCGTCGCGGCCGTGGCGTGTCTCGGGGCGATCCGCCTGGTCCCGTTCGGCCTGTGGCTGATCCCGGCCCTGCTCGTGACGGGCCTGCTCGTCGCGCGATCGCTGGCCATCGAGGCGAAGATCCACGCCGACCAGGACGACCTGTCGGCCGCCGACCGGACCTCGCTCCTGATCACGATCCTGCTCGTCGCGTTCCTCGGCTTCACCGGGGTCGCGGCGATGGTCCCGGGTGGCCTCGTCCAGCCGACCGCGGACGGCGGCGTGACCGCGGCGATCCCCGAGACCGACCTGTTGATCCTCGCGGCCGGGGATGCGGTGATCGCGTTCCTGCTCGGCTACCGTGCCGCCTCGCTGCGGCTCGTGACCCTGCGCGACGCGCTCCTCTCCGCGCTGACGTACGCGGCCGCGATCGCCATCGGCGCGGCGGCCCTCCGGGCGATGGCCATCCCGCGCCTGATGGGCCCGGCCCTGCTGACGCTCGCGTTCTACCTCTGGGATGCGTTCCACGGGGCGTCGCCGGCCCGCCGCCGCGACATCAACTGGCTGTGGCAGACGGTCCTGCTGGCCGGTCTCGGGGTGATCGTGATCGCCTGGAACCTCCTGCTCCGCTCCTGATCGGCGCTCGGGCTTGCGGCCCGCCCGGCCCCGCCGCCGCTCGGGGCCCTAGCCCTCCTTGTTCGCCTTGATGTCGTACTTGAAATGGACCCCGACATCGAGGGACCCGTCGGGCTTCTGCGGCTTGTACTCCAGGTCGACCTTGGCGAAACGGATGGAGACGTTCTCGGCCGTGGCCGCGGCGTCGCTCGTACCACTCTCGGCCACGCTCGTGACGATGACGTCGCTCATCTTGATGATCAGGAACTCCTGCTGGCCCTTGCCGGCCTTGCGGACCGTGATGGTCGCGTCCTTGATGTGCTCACCGGTCGCGCAGGTCTTCATCAACACCGGTGACGCCTTGTCGATGTGATGGGTGAAGTTCAAGTCATGGAACGTCGCCTTGCCCTGACCGCCACCGCCGCCCGAGCCCATCGAGCCGCTCTGCGTCACGCCCCAGGACCACGAGAGCACCTCGATCTCGTCCTTGTGCTTCGAGTCCTGCGATTCGCCCTTGATCGTCCCGATCTTCGCGAAGATGTCCGCTGCCATGGCTGACTCCCTGTTCGACGGATTCCGCCCGGATCGTAGGCACGCGGCGTCTCGTCCGCGTCGTGCGGGATCGTCGCCCCATGCCTGGTCGCCACGTGCCGCGTCGCCGCGTGCGCCCCCCATCGTTTGACGTTCCGACCGGACGGTGCTAGAAAGCGATGCCCGCGCAGTGGCCTTTCGTCGTGGCCGCGCGCCCCGAACCCGGACTGACCGAACTTCGCCGCGCCCCGAAAGGACGACCGCCTCGTGACCTTCCCGCCCGACGTCGAGACCACCGCCCAGAGTCCCGTCAACCTCACCCGCCAGAAGCGCCAGCTGGCCGACCAGGCGATCGCCCACGCCTCCGCGGCGCAGTGGGCCGATGCCGCGGCCACGAACCGCAAGCTGCTCGAGCTCGGTCCGGACGCCGAGGGCGAGAACCGCCTCGCAAAGGCGCTCTGGGAGCTCGGCGAGTTGGCGTCGGCGCGCGAGCACTACCAGACGGCCCTCGCCCTCGATCCGACCAACCGCATCGCCGAGCGCAACATCGACCGGCTCAAGATGCTGCTCGTGGCCGCAGGCGAGAAGACCGTGCCGGCCCAGGAGGGCAGCAAGGCCCCGGTCGGGATCTTCGTCGAGGAGACCGGCAAGACCGGGTTCGCGTTCCTGACCGACCTGCCCGACCCGCGCCAGCTGGCCCAGGTCAACCCGGGCGACAATGTCGAGCTCGTGCCCGAGGACAACCGGCTGATCGCCATCAGCAACGGGATGCGTATCGGTGTCGTCGAGCCGCGCGTCGCGGCCCGCCTGCTCAAGCTCATCGCCGACGGCAACAAGTACGCGGCGGGCGTCACCTCGCTCGGTGACAAGGACGTGCGGATCATCATCCGCGAGGTCTTCCAGGATCCCCGCAACTACGGCAAGGTCAGCTTCCCGACCGCCGCCAAGTCCACGGACCTGCGCCCGTACACCAAGGGCACGCTCGTGCGCGAGGAGATGGATCTCGAGGACGACCTCGAGGACGACGAGGAGGACGAGGAGATCGAGGACCTCGATCGCGTCCTGCCGCCGGAGTCGACCACGGACGAGGCGTTCGAAGAGGAGCCCGACGAGCTCGACGAGCCGTAAAGGGCATCGTCCGGCCGCGATCCGGGAGGGGTATCGCGCGTCCGGTAGCATCTGACCGATGAGGGGACGATCCGCGCCCGCGAGTGTCCAGCCGGGATTCTCGCTGCCCGCGTTCGAGAAGTCCGCGCCGCCGCCCCCGCCCGGCCTCGTTGCCGCCCGCATCGACATGCACTCCAGCTCCGGCGACGTCGTGGCCGACCTGTTCGGTCGCGGTGGGTGGGTGGCCCGTGCCGCGGTCGATCGCCAGCGGCGCGCCGTGTCGCTCGAATCGACGCCGCTCACCCGGATGCTGGCCGAGGTCGTGCTGCGCCCGCCGGACGTCAGGCACCTCGATGCGGCGTTCCAGGGCATGGCCGCCTCGCCCCGCCGCGAGTCGAGCCTGAAGGTGTCCCTCGGCGACCAGTACGCCACGCGCTGCGGCACCTGCGGCCGGACCCTCGTCGTGGACGAGATCGTCTGGGCGCTCGATGACGGCATGGACCCTGCCACGGCCGATCCGGGGGCCGCGAAGCCGATCGCCAAGCACTACCGCTGCACGGTCTGCCGCGATCAGCGCGGTGGTTCGGAGCAGCGCTCAGGGCCGCTCGATGACGACGACCTCGCGCGGATCGCCGCCGACGTCGGGGTCGAGGAGGTGCGCGCCACCCTGCGCGGCCGGTTCGCGCCGGTCGATGGCGCCGAGTCGCTCGTCGACGAGCTGATGGCCCTCCACACGGCGCGCCAGCTCGTCGGGCTGGTGGCCATCCTCGACCGCATCGAGAGCGACCTTCGCGCCGCCCCGGTCCTGGCCGCGCTCCGGCTGGCGTTCCTCCACACGATCCTGCCGGCCAGCCGTCTCGCCACGACGAACGGGCGGATCGCCAACCTGCGCATCAATGGCGGCCACGTCCGTCTCCCGAGCGCGACCCAGTGGCGCGAGCGGAACCCGTGGCTGGCCTTCGAGGACGCCGTCCGCATCGTCCGCGGCTTCGTCCAGCGGCTCGAGGGCGGTGCGCTGGGACCGCTCCAGGCCCGACTCGGTGAGGACTTGCGCAGCCTCGGGGAGGGGACCGCGACCGCAGTCCTCGCGCTCTCGAGCCCGTCCGGCCTGCGCGTCCTCCACGACGAGCCGTCCGCCCCCGGCCGCGGCGCTCCGGCGCCGCGGATCCGCCTCGTGCTGGGCCAGCCGCCGGTCCGGCCCGGCCTCGAACGCCTCGGCATCGCGTACCACGCGACGTCGTGGGTCCTCGGGCGCGATGCCGCCTCCCTGCTCCCGATCGACGCCCTTGCCGGTTCCTCGTTGCGAGCCCCGTGGAGCTGGCAGGCCGTGACCATCGGTCGGGCGCTCGAGGCCGCCGCCCCCGCGATGGCCCGCGACGGTCGCGCGGTCCTGCTCGCCGACAGCGGTCCGGAGGGCCTCGCGGCGGCCGTTCTGGGCGGTGCGAGCGCCGGCTACCGGCTTGTCAGTGCCCGGCTCGCCGACGGCGACGACGAGGTCGGCGGATCCGTCGAGTTCCTGCCGCCCGGTGCGGCACGACCGCCCGCGCCGCGGACGCGATCCAACGTGTCGCTGCCACCGGTCCCGGGCGGCGCCGGCGATCCGGACCTGGTCCCCGGACCGGGCCTCTTCTCCGCTCCCGAGCGCTTCGACCAGCGACCGTTCTCGGCCGCGGAGGCGGCACGGACCGTGACCGACACGGCCGTGGAAACGCTCCGTGCCCGCGGCGAGCCCGCCCGCTATGAGCGGCTCTTCGGCGAGGTCCTCGTCGGGCTCGATCGGGCCGGCCAGCTCCGCCGTCTCGCGACCGCGGACCACGAACGCGGCCGGGCAGCGGCACGCCGGTTCGAGCCATCGGGCACCCCGGATGGATCCGAGACCGACGACGGGGCGGTCGACGGTCCGGTCAGCGGTTCCCGGCGCGACAGCGACACCCCACGGACCGGCGGCCGTGCCGATCGAGCGGTCGGGGCGCCGCCGGATCTCCGCTCGGGATCGATTCGCGTGGCCTCGGCCGGCGAGGCGTCGCCAGACCCGGTCGATCGGCTGCTCTCGCTCGTGCGCGACGAGATGACCCGGCCCGGCAACGGGCGGCTCGTGGAGATCGAGCCCGGCCGCTGGTGGCTCGCCGACCCCAAGGACCAGGAGGCGGCCGCGATCCCGCTCGCCGACCGCGTCGAATGGGCCGTCTTCAGCCTCCTCTCGACCGCCGGGCCGCTGTCCGAGGCGGCCTTCTTCGAACGCATCGCGACGCTGTTCACCGGCCACGACCTGCCGGACGAGGGTCTGGTCCGGGCCTGCCTCGAGAGCTACCGGAGCATGGCCAGCACGCCGGACCGCCTCGTCACCAGCGACGACCTGCTCAAGCGCAGCCAGGAGCACACGGACCTCCTGGCGACGCTCGCCGACGCGGGCCACCGGCTGGGCCTGCGCGTCTGGCTGGCCCGGCGCGAACAGACCCGCCGGACGCACGGCAAGCTGCTCGGCGACCGGCTCGGCCAGCGCGAGAAGCAGGCCTACCTCGGGGCGATCAGCCGGCCGGCCGAGGACCTCGCCGACGTCGACTGCATCTGGTACGTCCGCAGCAAGGTGGCGCTGCTGTTCGAGGTCGAGTGGACGGCGATGCTCGGCGAGCCGCTCCTGCGCCGTCACGTCCGGATCCCGCCGAACGATTCGCTCGTGCGCTTCCTCGTCATCGCCCCGGAGCGGACCGAGCTCGTGCGCTACAAGATCGGTCGCTCGCCGCTGCTCCGCACCGCCCTCGAGGACGGCGGCTTCAACATCATCAAGTCCGACCACCTGCGCCGGTTGGCTCGACGTCGAGAAGCCGGACCTGGCCGACCTGGAGCCCTACCTGGGACTCGATCCGATGATCGAGCGGAGCGGCGAACAGATGCCCCTGTTCGGCGGCTGAACGCGCCCTCACGACCGCCGATACGCAGGGGACGGGACGGCGCTACATTAGGCGCCCAGTGCGGCCGTCGGCCGCCGACCCGACGCGGCCTGATGCGCGCGCGCCGAAGCACTCATCCCGCGGCCATCGGGCCGCCAAGTGGACGCAAGAGGAGGCTCCACTGTGACCACGCCCCGTGAGGCCGGATCGCCGGTCGATGCACTCGCGGATCGCTTCTGGGAAGCGATCCTGGAGCTGAACCCGACGACCGCCACGTTCTATGGGGACCCGCGCTACGCGGACCGCCTCGAGGATCCCGGGCCCGAGGGCCGGGCGAAGACCCGCGCGCTCATGGAACGGACCGCCGAGGAGGCGCGCGCGATCTCGACCGACGGGCTCCCGACCGAGGAGCGGATCACCCGCGACATGCTCCTGGTCATCGCCGAGCTCAACATGGAGGAGGACGACCAGCGCCTCCACGAGCTCCGTGTCGTCGACCAGATGGGCGGGCCGCAGCAGCTCCTGCCGCAGATGACCCAGTTCCAGCCGGCCGACACGCCCGAGGGGCTCGAGGCGTTCATCGGGCGACTGCACGCGTACCCCGCGTTCATGGCCGCGAACTCGCAGATCCTCGTCGACGGCATGCATTCGGGGCTGACCGCGCCACGCATCGTGACCGAGCGGACCATCGCCCAGATCGAGCGGATGCTGTCCGTGCCGATCGAGGAGGCGATCGTGCCCTCGATGGCGAAGGTCGCCTCGGACGCCGACCGCGAGCGCATCCGCGAGATCGTCCGCGACGTGGTCATCCCCGCCGACACGGCCTTCCTCGACACGCTGCGCGGCGAGTATCGCCACGCCAGCCGCGAGGAGCCGGGCATCTGGTCAGCGCCCAACGGCGACCAGATCTACCGGACCGCGATCCGCAGCTGGACGACCCTCGACCTCGACCCCGAGGAGGTCCACCGGACCGGACTCGCCGAGATCGAGCAGATCGAGGCGGAGCGCCGCGAGATCGCCCGGGCGGCGGGCTACGGCGACGACACGCGCGGCCTATCGGGCGGCCCTCGACGCCGATCCGGCCAATACGCCCAGGACGAAGGCCGAGCTGGTCGAGCGCGCGACCGAGGACATCGAGCGCGCCATGGCCATCGCGCCGCGCTACTTCGGCGTCCTGCCCCGCGCCGAGTGCGAGGTCCGCGCGGTCGAGGAGTACAAGGAGAAGGACGCGCCGTTCGCGTACTACTTCCCGCCCGCCGCCGACGGCTCACGCTCGGGCATCTACTACGCCAACGGCTACGACCTCCCGAGCCGCAAGTACACCAAGCTCGCGACGACCACCTACCACGAGGCCGCACCCGGGCACCACTTCCAGATCACCCTCGAGATGGAGAACCCGCACCTCAACACGTTCCGACGGCTCGGGGCGCGGATGGTCGGTGGCGCCTACGTCGAGGGCTGGGGCCTGTACAGCGAGCGTCTCGCCGACGAGATGGGGCTGTTCCGCGATGAGGCGGAGCGCTTCGGCATGCTCGACGCCCAGGCGTGGCGAGCGGCCCGGCTCGTCGTCGACACCGGGCTGCACGCGCTCCGCTGGGAGCGCCAGCGCTCGGTCGACTTCCTCCAGCAGACGGGCCTGTCCGAGACGGACGCGGTCATCGAGACCGACCGTTACATCTGCTGGCCGGGCCAGGCGCTGACGTACAAGGTCGGCCAGCGCGAGATCGAGCGGTTGCGGGCCGAGCTCTCGGCACGGGACGGCTCGAGCTTCGACCTGCGGGCGTTCCACGACGCCGTCCTCGGCCACGGCTCGCTGCCGCTGGCGACGCTGTCGCGCGAGCTCCCGAACTGGGTGGCCACCCCGGCCTGACCGCGCGGGCGGTGGCGCAGCTCCGATAGTCGGCGCTTGCTCGCGAGCGCCCTGGTCGCGAGCCTGTTCCCGTTTCCTGCCGCACGGGCGGTGGCGCAGGGCCAACGATTCCGACCGCTGGCCCCTCGATCGCGGACGATGCCGCCTCCTCCGGTCTCGGTGGTGGCGCTGGGCCAACGATCGGCGCCAAGGACCGAACCTCGAGAGGCCTGAGCAAGAAAACGTTGGCGCACAGCCACCACGCAGCGACCGAGCCGACCGTCGAGCCGCGCTCGCGCTTGGATCTCAGGGGCGGTGGAGCCACCACGTGATGCCGTCGCCGATCCGGCGAAAGCCGAGCGCCGAGTAGAGGCGTTCGCCCATGGGCGTGGCGTTCAGCGTCACGTGGCTGGCACCCGCGTCGCCGGCGGCCGCCGCGGTCACCCGGAGGAGCGAGCTCCCAAGGCCACGTCTTCGGAACGCCGGCAAGACCTCCATGTCGTAAACGCCGGCGATCGATCCTTGCCGATATGTCCACGCGCGACCGGCATACCCTCCGTCGATGCGGGCCACGGCATGCCAGGCCTGCGCCGGCCGTTCACTCGCGAGGGACAGAAGGGCGCGGCCACCCTCGTCATACTCCGGCGTCGCTTCCTCCAGTCCGACCCGAGTGTCCTCGGTCCGCCCGATCGCCTCGATCGGCGCGGTCATCCACCAGGGCGCCCATGCGCGCTCGAACCCGTTGATCGCGAGACCGGCCGCGTCGATGTCGGACCCGAGCCACGCCCCGATCGAGCGTGCCCCAACGCCCCAGGCTCGTTCGACGCCCCGCTCCACGGCCCGGCTCTCGATCCGGGTCGGGAAGAGCAGCATCACGCTGCCGTCCGGCGGGATCCACACCCAGTCCAGCCCGCGGTCTTCCCACGCCTCGCCGCCGGTCGCCCGGGCCTGCCCGCGAAACCATGCGGCCTGGTTCTGCTCGCAGTCGGGGATGCCAACCTCCGTGTCGCTCATCAGGAGTCGAAGCCGATCCCGAGGGCGTCGAGCGTCTGGAGCACCAGGCCGCGGCGGCCCTCGTTGCGGTCGGCGCGGTCGAGTTCGTGGCGGACCGTCTCGATGGTCATCGAGCGGAGCGGCTCGGGCGGGAACGGGATCGGCGGGCTAGAGACGATGCGGAGCCGGAGGCGGTCCTCGCTCGGGTCGCAGGATGAAGTCGCGAACGACGCCGCCGGCCCAGCGGCTGGCTCCGACGCCGAGGCCGGTGTAGCCGAGCGCGTACGTGACGCGGCCGCCCATCGTCTGGCCGAAGGTGACCGTGAACCGGGACGTCGTGTCGATGGCGCCGCCCCAGCGATACGGGAAGCGCAGGCCCTCGAGCTGCGGAAAGGCGCGGAAGAACTGGGCCGCGAGCTTGTCGAACGTGGCCGGCCGGCGGTCGAGCTCTGGCCCCACCTTGCTGCCGTAGTGGTGGATGGCGTCGTAGCCGCCCCACAGGACCCGGTCGTCCGCGGTGAGCCGGAAGTAGTGGAACTGGTTGTTGCCGTCCGACAGGCCCTGCCGGCGCGCCCAGCCGATGGACTCGCGTTGGACCGGGTCGAGCGGCTCTGACACCAGGACGTAGTCATAGACGGGCACGAACAGCGACGACAGCCGACGGAGCCAGCCGGAGTAGGCCGACGTGGCGACGACCGCATGACCGGCCCGGACCTCCGCCCTCGTCGGCGGTCCGCACGATGACGGCGCCGGCGACGCGCTCGAGCTTCGTGACCCGCGTCCGCTCGTGGATGGCCACGCCGCGCGCCCGCGCGACCCGGGCGATCCCACGACAGAGCTTGACCGGATCGAGCAGCACATCGCGGCCTGGCGGCCGGTAGATCCCGGCGTGCCAGAGCGGGGAGTGGACCTCGGCCCGGGCAGCATCCCGGTCCAGGAATTCGAGGTGCTCCCCGTACTCCGCAGCCTCGTCGACCCACTCGCGGAACTCGTCGACCTGGTAGGCCTGGTCGGCCAGGGCGAGCACGCCGGTCTCCTCCAGGTCGCAATCGATGCCGTGCTCGCGCGTGAACGCGACGAGCTCGTCGAGGTTCGCGACGCCCTCGTGCTCCAGGCGCTCCAGCTCGTCGGGGAAGTGCCGGATGCCGTTGGCCAGGCCGTGGGTCAGGCTCGCCTCGCAGAAGCCGCCGTTGCGACCGCTCGCGCCGAACGCGACCGTCTCCGCCTCCAGGACGACGACGCGCAACGACGGGTCCGTGTCGGTCAACGCGATCGCCGTCCAGAGCCCCGTGAACCCGGCCCCGATGATCGCGACATCGGCGGTCGTGGTGGTCCCGCGGGCCAGCGGCGGATCGCCGGCGGGGCCCGGCTCGCGCAGCCAGTAGCTGAGCGGTTCGGCGGCGTTGATCGGGCCGTTCGGCCGTTCGGGACCGGTCATCGGGGCATGGTGCCACGGCGCAACGGAGGCGCGCTTCACGCACCTCCCGGTGCGATCCATGCCGCGATTCGCACCGTTTCACGGCCATCCGGCACGAATGTCGCGTTGACGGCGCGAAGGCCGATATGGCACGATGGGCTCCCCGCCCGTCCCACTCCGCGCAACTCGTGTCCCACGGACCGGGCCGCCCCAACCCGCACGCAGAGGACCTCCATGGCCACCGAGCCCGTTGCCCACCCGACCCCCTCGATCTCGCGCGACCGCCAGCACGCGCTGTACGCGCAGGCGCTCAAGCACATGCCGGGCGGCACCGACTCGAACTTCCGGGCCTGGGGTCAGGACACGATCTACGTCGACCGCGGCGAGGGCGGGCTGGTCTGGGACATGGACGGCAACGAGTTCGTCGACCTGCGGATGGGGTATGGGCCGGTCATCCTCGGCCACGGCGACCCTCGCGTCGACGACTACGTCAACGAGCGCATGCGCCGGGGCGTCAGTTTCAGCCTCACGAGCGAGGACGAGGTCCGCGCGGTCGAGCTCATCTGCGAGCTGACCGGCTGGGTCGACCTGGCGCGCATGACGGTGTCGGGCACCGAGGCGACGATGCACGCGATGCGGGTCGCGCGGGCCTTCACCGGCCGCGAGAAGATCGTGAAGTTCGAGGGCCAGTACCACGGGGTCCACGACTACGCGCTCATCAGCGTCGGTCCGGATAACATGTCCGAGCTGGGCGACGCGGACAAGCCGGTCGCGCTTGCCTGGGGTCGCGGCATCCCGGGGGCCGTCGCGGACACGATCATCCCGGCCCGCTACAACAACATCGAGTTCCTGCGCCAGCTCTTCGAGCGCCAGGGACACGAGATCGCGGCCGTCATCGTCGAGCCGGTCCTCGGCAACGCCCAGGGGATCATGCCCAAGCCGGGCTTCCACAAGGCGATGCGAGCGCTCACCGAGGAGTTCGGGATCCTGCTGATCTTCGACGAGGTCAAGACCGGCTTCCGCTTCGCCAAGGGCGGCGCCGCCGAGTTCTTCGGCATCACGCCGGACCTCGCGACGTATGCGAAGGCGATGGGGAACGGATACCCGGCCGCGGCGTTCGGCGGCCGGCGCGAGGTCATGGACGTCCTGCCCGACAAGGTCAGCCATGGCGGCACGTACGCCGGCAACCGGGTCGCCGCCGCGGCTGCCGTCAAGACCCTGAGCATCATCAGGGACACGGACGCCCTCGAGACGATCCACGCCACGGGGCGCCGCCTCCAGGACGGACTCAAGGAGATCCTCAACCCGACCGGCATCGCGTACCACTTCACCGGGCATCCGTCGATGTTCGGGATCATGTTCCGCGAGGAAGAGGCGTCCGAGTACCGCGACTGGGCCACCACGGACCACGAGCTGTACGACGCGATCGCGATCGGCATGCACGCGCGCGGCGCCATGCCGGAGCCCGACTCCCGCGAGCCGTGGTTCCTCTGTGAGGCGCACGCCAAGGGCGATCACATCGACCGAGTCCTCACCGCGTTCTCCGACTCGATGGACGCGGCGCTCGAGGATCGAGCACATCACGCACCAGCACCGACACCGCACGGCGGCATGGCATCGCCCGGCGCGGGCTAGACGGAAGCGAGGGGTAGACGATGGTCCTCGATGGCAACGCGGTCCGCTCGGTCGATCGGGCGGCCGCCCTGCTCCTTGCGCTCGGGGACAGTCAGGGTGAGGCGGGCGTGACCGAACTCGCGCGGCGCCTCGGCCTGCACAAGTCCACCGCCTCGCGTTTGTTGGCGACGCTCCAGAGGCGCGGCCTGGTCGAACAGGACGACGAGACCGGCAAGTACCGGCTGGGTCTCGTGGTCATCCGGCTGGCCGAACGTGCGGAGCGGACCCTCGATCTGCGCGGGATCGCCCTGCCGGAGCTGGAGCGCCTCGCCCGACTGACCCACGAGACGACGGGTCTTGGCGTCATCGATGGCGAATCCATGCTGGCGGTCGCCCAGGTCGACGGCCCGAACCTCATCGCGGTAGGGGACTGGACCGGGCGGGCGACGCCGCTGCACTGCGTCGCGTCGGGCAAGGTCCTGCTGGCGGCGCTCGCCGAGCGCGAGGTCCTGCGGATCGTGCGTCACGGCCTCGTCACCTACACGGAACGCACGATCACCGAGCTGGAGCCGCTCCTCGAGGAGCTGGCACGCATCCGCCGGCGCGGCTACGCGACGGCGATCGGCGAGTACGAGCTCGGGCTCAACGCGGTGGCCGCCCCGGTCCACGACGCGCGCGGCAATGTGATCGCTGCGGTCGACATCTGGGGACCGGCCTTCCGCCTGACCCCGCGTCGCGTGCCGGAGCTCGCGGCCCAGGCCCGGGAGGCCGCGGCCGCCATCTCGGTCCGCCTCGGCGGCACCGTCCCCGAGCGCGAGCCGGCCCGAACGCCCACGACCGCGACAGCGTAGGCCAGCGGCGGCCGCCCCCCCGGAAGCGCCCTGCCCCGGGACGCCGCGCGGCGTCCCGGCGTCACCTGGCGCCTCTGCGAGGCGTCCGAGCGGCGCGATGATCAAGACCCTGTCGGCCGTCCTCCTGGCACTCGCGCTCGTGTCGGCCTGCGGCCAGGCGCCCGCGACCGACGCGGCTGACCCGACCGTGCCGCCGAGCACCGCCGTCGGGACGGCTGAGCCGGCCCCGTCCGAGCCAGGGCCGGTCGTCTCCCCGCCCGTCATCGACGACCCGGCCCTCCTCCTGAGGTGTGGCAGCGAAGAGACCTTCCCAGCCGGCGCGCTGGCCGGGGTCGGCCGTGCCCAGCTCGACAACGATCCGCCGGCCGCGGTCCTCCGGTCGGTCATCGCCGAGGGCGGCGAGCCGGACATGTTCCCCGCGGACGGGTGGCATCGCGTGTTCTCGGACCCGGACACCGTCCTGTTCGTCGCGCTCGGCCCGGGCGACCCGCCCTGGGTCGTGGTCGAGGCCGTGCTCGGTCCGGATGGCTGGACGGCGGGCGGGTATGGGGCCTGCAAGGCCGCCCCGGTGTTGCCTGCTGGTATTTCGATGGCCGACTTCTGGCTGGACCCGGACGCACCCGCGCCCGGCCCTGACGCCACGACCCTGCACGGCATCATCGTCGAGCGGGCCTGCGCCAACGGCGATCCACCGACCGGTCGCGTCCGGCCACCGGTCGTCGTCTACGGCGAGGGCACCGTCACGATCACGGTCACGGTCAGCGAGACGCCCGGCGGCGCGGACTGCCCCGGCAACCCGAGCGTGCCCATCACCATCGAGCTCTCACAGCCGCTGGGTGAGCGCACGATCCTCGACGGCTCCGTCTTCCCGCCGCGCGACACGAGCGGGCCGCCCGCCTGACCTCGCGGCCCACCGCACGCGCTGGTCGTCCGAGACGCCATCGAGGCGCTGGTCCTCCCATACGCCACGGTGGGTGGCACTAGCGAAGGCCAGAGTGCCCGGGATGGCCGAATCCGCCCGTTCCGGGCCCGAAGCTTCCCCAGATGCCGTCCCCGGTGGCATTCGGGACACTCTGGGCGAAAACCTGCGTCTAGTGCCATCCCGGGTGGCGTATGGGATAAGCGGGCGGCGGGCGGGCGCGACACGAGCGGCCCGCCCGCGTGGCGACCCGCCCGGTAGGCTACGGCCATGCCCAAGATCACTGACGAGCAGTGGGACGAGTTCTTCGCGTTCGTCAGGAGCGACGTGCTGCCGTTCCTGCTCATCATCGCCTTCGCGGTCATCGCCCTGCGACTCGCGCGCCTGTTCGTCCACGGCATCGTCAAGGCCCTGCTGGATCGCGAGGCCTCCGAGGGGACGGCCCAGGAGCTGAGCGCCGTCGAGCTCAAGAAGCGGATGGACACACTCGAGTCGCTCCTCGGCAACGCCCTGCGATTCTTCATCGTCGTCATCGCCGGCCTGATGCTGATGGGGCGACTGGGGCTGGACATCGGCCCGGCGGTCGCCGGCCTGGGCGTCGTGGGGATCGCGGTCGGCTTCGGTGCCCAGAACATGGTCCGCGACTACCTCAACGGGGCCTACATCCTCGTCGAGAACCAGTTCGCCAAGGGCGACGTGGTGCGGATCGCGGGGGTCGCCGGCACGGTCGAGGACTTCACGCTGCGGCGCACGACGCTGCGCGACCTCGACGGCGTCGTCCACACCGTCCCCAACGGCGAGATCAAGGTGGCGTCCAACCTGACCCGGGTCTGGTCGCGCATCAACCAGGACGTCACCGTGGCCTACGGCACCGACATCGACAAGGCGATGGCCGTCGTCGAAGAGGTGGGTCGCCAGATGATGAGCGAGCCGGAGTGGCGGCGACGGATCCTCGAGGCGCCGCGCGTCGAGCGGGTCGAGGCGCTGGGCGAATTCGGGATCACGCTCAAGATCCTCGGCACGGTCCGCGCGCCCGACCAGTGGGCCGCGGCCGGCGAACTGCGCAAGCGCCTGCTGGCCGCCTTCGCGGCCAACGGCATCGAGATCCCGCGGCCACAGCGCGTCGTCATCTCGCGCGACGAGAACGGACCGGAGGCGGCCGACCTGCCCGGTGGCGCTCCCACCGACGACGAGCTCGCGCCCGACGAGTGATCACCGGGTCCGTCCTCGCCGCACCGGCCCGACGGCTGGCTAGAATGACGGGCCAACCCATCGAAGCAGGAGGGATCCGTGAGCGTCGAGCCGTCCCCCGTCTCGCCCGAGATCGAGAACCTCCTGGCCGAGAACCGAGCGTTCCCACCCGACCCCGCGTTCACGGCGCAGGCGAACGCCACGGCCGACCTCTACGCCGAGGCCGAGGCCGACTTCGAGGCCTTCTGGGCGAGGCTGGCGCGCGAGCGGATCGACTGGTTCGAGCCATTCGACACCACGCTCGAATGGGACCTGCCGTTCGCCAAGTGGTTCACTGGTGGCAAGCTGAACATCAGCTACAACTGCCTCGATCGCCACGTCGCCAACGGGCTCGGCGACAAGGTCGCCTACCACTGGGTCGGTGAGCCAGGCGACACGCGGACCCTGACCTACGCCGACATGCTGCGCGAGGTCTGCAAGACGACCAACGCCCTCAAGGAGCTGGGCATCGGCACCGGCGACCGCGTCGCGATCTACATGCCGATGATCCCCGAACTCCCGATCGCCATGCTGGCCTGCGCCCGGCTGGGCGCGCCGCACACGGTGATCTTCGGCGGGTTCAGCGCCGAGGCGCTCCAGGATCGGATCAACGACGCCGAAGCGAAGCTCGTCATCACCGCCGACGGCGGCTGGCGACGGGGCAAGACGGCCGCGTTGAAGCCGGCCGTCGACGACGCGCTGCTGACGACCCCGACGGTCGAGCACACGCTGGTCGTCCAGCGACTCGGCGATGCGCTCGAGGGCGGCACGGCGATGCAGGACGGCCGCGACGTGTGGTGGCACGACATCGTGGATCGCCAGTCCGAGGACTGCCCGGCGGTCCCGCTGGACTCCGAGCACATGCTCTACCTGCTCTACACCTCGGGGACCACGGCCAAGCCCAAGGGCATCATGCACACGACTGCGGGGTACCTCCTGGGCGTGAGCTTCACCCACGAGATGGTCTTCGACATCAAGCCCGATGACGTCTACTGGTGCGCCGCCGATGTCGGCTGGGTGACCGGCCACAGCTACATCGTGTACGGGTCGCTCGCGAACGCGACCACGAGCGTGCTCTATGAAGGCACGCCCGACAGCCCGTCCTGGGAACGCTGGTGGCAGATCATCGAGGACTACAAGGTCTCGATCCTGTACTGCGCGCCGACCGCCATCCGGGCCCACATGAAGCAGGGTCCGCAGTACGCGGCGAAGCACGACCTGTCCTCGCTGCGGGTGCTCGGCACGGTCGGCGAGCCGATCAACCCCGAGGCGTGGCTCTGGTACCACGAGCACATCGGAGCGAGCAAGACGCCCATCGTCGACACGTGGTGGCAGACCGAGACCGGGATGATGATGATCACGCCACTCCCCGGGGTGACCGCCACGAAACCGGGGAGTGCCACGTTCCCGTTCCCGGGCATCGCGGCGGACGTCGTCGATGGCGACGGGAACTCCGTGCCGCTCGGCGGTGGCGGGTACCTGGTCCTGACCCGCCCGTGGCCGGCGATGCTGCGCGGCATCTACGGCGACCCCGAGCGGTACCAGCAGACCTACTGGAGCCGGTTCCCCGGCAAGTACTTCGCGGGCGACGGCGCGAAGCGCGATCTCGACGGCTACCTGTGGCTGCTCGGCCGCGTCGACGACGTGATGAACGTGTCGGGCCACCGCATCAGCACGATCGAGGTGGAGTCCGCGTTGGTCGACGACCAGCACGTCGCGGAAGCTGCCGTCGTCGGCAAGAACGACCCGATCACGGGGCAGGCGATCTTCGCGTTCGTCATCCCGAAGGTCGGCGTGGAGGCCAACGACGCGCTGGCCGCCGAGCTGCGCGAGCACGTGGCGAAGGTCATCGGCCCGATCGCCAAGCCCAAGTTCCTGATGTTCACGCCGGACCTGCCCAAGACGCGATCCGGCAAGATCATGCGCCGCCTGCTGCGCGACATCGCCGAGGGCCGGACCCTGGGCGATACCACGACCCTGGCCGATGGCGCCGTCGTGGAGACCATCCGCTCGAATACCGGCTCCGCGGAGGAATGACGTGCCCTTCGATTTCCTGAAGCGCAAGAAGATCGTCCCCGACCCGGTGTCGGTGGTCCCGACCACCAAGCCGCCCGGGATGATCCCCGTCGCCCGACGGCGCGGACGCGTCCGGGGACGCCGCTACCGATGCGGGCCTGATCCCCGCGGCCCTGACGCCGAGTCCGCCGATCCCGACAGGAACCGGTCGGGGGATCCCGTTCGACGCGCTGACCGAGGAATGGCGGCTGGTCGGGCGGATGGGCGTCGACGGGCGGCTGTCCGACACCCTGAACCGGCGCGAACCCATCGACATCACCGAGGTCCAGTGGGCGCCGCTCGACGGGTCCGAGCCGTTCAGCGAGGCGCCGGGTCTCAAGGCGATCGATCCGTACGACCTGATCCTCGTCCTGGCGGGGGAGACCTCGCTGCCGGCGATGAGCACGGACGAGGCCGCCGCGCACCGGATCCACAAGGTCGCCTACGACCTGCTGCTCGAGGCGCCGCCGTATCGGATCATCGGGACGGTCCACCTCTACCCGGGGACCGATCCGCTCCGGCTGCTGGATCGCTCGAGCGAGATGTTCGTGCCGGTCGTGCACGCGCGGGCGTCGATGGGCGACGTGCCGATCGCGACCGAAGCGAACGTGATCCTCGTGAACCGCCTGTACCTGCGGGCCGTCGCGCAGGTCGATGCCGCGACCGGCGAACGCGCCGAGCCCATCCCCGGCCGGGCGCCAGGCAGCGGCCAGGGCGGAGACGACCAGGGCGGGGACGAAGCGGGTGCGGAGACCTAGGCGGCCGGGATCCCGGAGGATCTAGCCGACGCGGATGCCGACGCTTTCCTTCTGACGCGCGAAGATCCGCAGACCCTGCTTGCTCGTCGGCGAGGCGGTCGCGGCGACGCCGAACAGGGCGTCGGCGAGGCCGTCGAAGTCGCCGGCGATCCGTTCCTTCGGGAACATCTCGATGACCGTTCGGCCTTCATTCGCGGCCCGCACGAAGAGCAGTCCGCCCGAGCGGATCAGGGCGAGCGCGGGCATCCCGACGGTCCGTTCCATGTCCTGGACGCCGACGCCGCTGTTGGCGCGGTTGACGACCATCGACAGGCGGTCGCGGTAGCCCTCGGCCGCCGCGACGTCGCGAAGCTGGACTGCGGCGCGGATCGCGGGTACGTCCGGGGTGACCGGCACGAGGATCTTGTCGGCGATCTCGAAGATGGCCTGGTTGAGTTCGCTGTACGACGGGTGGAGGTCGATGACGATGACGTCGAACGAACCCCGGGCCGCAGCGATCTCGGCCGCGACGCGGGCCGGGGCGAGGATCTCGATGTTGAGCGGCGAGTCGGTCAACGACACGACCTTCATCCCGGACGAGTGGGCCGATGCGATCTCGACCAGGGTCTCGGCATTGCCGCCCTCGGCCTCGTCGCGCCAGCTGTCGGCGACCGTCCGGACGGCGTCGATGCCGAGCGAGGTCGTCACGTGGCCCGTGACGGTGTCGGCATCGATCAGCAGGACCGAGCGCCCGCGGCGGGTCTGGAGGGTCGAGGCGAGGTTGGTCGCCACGGTCGTCTTGCCGACGCCGCCCTTCGGATTGAAGATCACGATGATCGTGCCGCTGCGGTCCGTCCAGCCCTCCATCTTGACGTTGGCGTCATGGAGGATCGGTCCGCTCCCGTCGTCGACGGTCGTCCGGCGGATGCACATGGCCTCGACCCGCCAGCGGATCGAGTCGGGCGTGAACGGTCGCGTCAGGTACTCGTCCTCGACGGCATCGGACGATCCGGCCAGCCGATCGAACGAGTCGGCCGACACGACCATGAGCGCCGGGATCGACTGCTCGCCGTCGTGCAGGGCGGCGTAGTACTCGAGCGACTCGTCGAAATCGGTCTCGCCGTCGAGGATGGCGACGGCGACGTCGGTCCGCTGCGACAGGATCGTTTCGAGTTCGGCGGGCCCGTGGACCTCGAAGACCTCGAATCCGGCGCCGGCGAGCTCGGCGACGACCGACTCAGACTCGGCCGATGGGAGCGCGACGACGACGGCTGGACGGGACACTCAGACTCCTCTCGTTCGGATCGCTGGTCAGTCGTGCGCTTCGGGATCGCGCGCGGTGACGACGAAGCCGTCCTCCGAGTCCCCGGTCACCCGGGCGTTGAATCCGGGCAGGCCCGGGATGACTTCCTTCAGGTCGACGTCCGGGTGGTGGCTGACCATGAAGACGAATTCGCCATCAGGCCCGGAGGTGACGCCCACCGATGCCACGCCCTGCGTCCGCGCGACGCCGCGCTTGAAGCCGGCGATGCTGGCGACGCTGACGAGACCGCTCACCACGACCTTGGTGGTCAGGCGTTCGCTGGGCTCGCCGGCTTCGCTCGGCGGCACGAGGCCGGCCAGGCGGGCGGCGACGACTTCTTCGGCGATCGTCGGGATCTCCTGATTCGCATCATCGGCGGCCTCGCCACCGGCATCGGACTCGGCGGCCGACATCTCGGCCTCGGCCTCCGCGGCGGCGAAGTCCGGGCTCAGGCCCAGCATCGCGATGCGCGGGTCATCGAGATCGACGGCGGCCTCGGCCTCGGCGACCTCCGCGGTCGCCTCGGGCGCGTCGGCGGTCACTTCGGGGGCTTCGGCGGTCACTTCGGGCGCATCGGCCGTGACTTCCTCGACGGGCGCGTCAGCGGTGGCCTCGGCGACGGGCTCGGGCTCGGGGACCTCGGCTTCGACGACGGCCTCAGGCTCGGCGACGTTCGTCGCTTCGACCGGCGCCGTGGCGCCGATCAGGGCGGGCGGGGCTTCTGTCAGCGGCTTGTCGAGGCTCGGTGGCTCGGGCAGCTGCTCGGCCATCGCGGCGAACGTCGCGGGATCACCCTCGGCGAAGAGTCGCTCGCAGAAGGCGGCCATCTCGGCCTCGAACGCGGCGACGCTGTTGCTGATCAGTTCGACGCGGCGCTCGACGACACCGGCGTGGTCCTCGAGCTCGCCCTCGAGGTACGTCTTGCGGGTGCTGATGCGCGTCTCGGTCTCTTCGCGGATGCGGGCGATCTCGCCCTTCGACCACTCGCGGATCGCGGCGACGTCCTCGTCGGCCGACCGGCGCAGCTCGGTGATCTCCTCGGCGGCACTGGCCTGGACCTTCTCGGTCGCGGTCTTCGCCTCGGCGGCGAAGCGCTCGAGGGTCTCGGCGCTGGCGGCCTCGGCGGTCGCCTGCATGGCCTTCGTCAGGTCGGCGAGGAACTTGGTGGACTTGCTCGACTTGGCGGCCTTGGACGTGGCCACCACGTCGACCGGCGCCTCCAGCACCACGTCGACCGCCTCGGCGGCGGGAACCTCAGCCTCGGCTACGGGGGCCTCCTGCTCGGCGGCGGCCTCCGGCTCGGCATCGGTGACGATGTGGAGGTCGGCGACGCCTTCGGGCGTATCGGTGTCCTGGGCGGCGGACGAGGCTTCGATCATGGCAGGGCCTTCGGCCTCCTCGGTCGCGGGAGCGTCGCCGGATCCGGCGGACGCGTCGGTAGCCGCACCAGTGGGGTCGCTGTCGTCGGCACGGTCCGAGCTCCACGGAAGCCGGAAGCCGGGTCGTGTGTCCGTCTGTGCCATAGCGTCGGAGTCCTCGCTGGTCATCGTGATGGGCTTTCGTATCGGTCGAGCGTGTCTGGGCGGACGGCCTGGGGGGCCGGGCATCCGGGACGTGGGGGCATCGTGCCAGCGGTGGTTGGTCCGGTGCAGTTCGCTAGAGGTACCAGCGGTGTGCGCCGGTGGTACCGGCGGGTGGACGGGACTGGGCCGCCTGTCTGCCGTGTTGCGGCGGCGCGCCAGATGTTCGTCGCGGGGCCGTTCGCGGGCCGTCGGGCTAGGATAGGCCGATGGAACTCGCGCGCACGTTCGATGGACGCCCCGGTGTCACCGACACCATGGGTCGCGCCATGCGCGATCTCCGGATCTCCGTGACCGACCGATGCAACTTCCGGTGCACCTACTGCATGCCGAAGGAGATCTTCGGCCGCGACTACGAGTTCCTGCCCAAAGACCAGGTCCTGTCGTTCGAGGAGATCGAACGGGTCGCGCGGACCTTCGTCGCGCTCGGCGTCGAGAAGCTCCGGATCACCGGTGGCGAGCCCCTCGTCCGGCGCGACCTCCCGGCGCTCATCGCGATGCTGGCCGCCCTGCGTCGTCCCGACGGTGGCGAGATCGACCTGACGCTCACGACCAATGGATCCGCGCTGCGGGCCCTGGCCGGCCCGCTGGTCGCCGCGGGCCTCCGGCGGGTGACGGTCTCGCTCGATTCGCTCGACGACGCGGTGTTCGGGGCCATGAACGGGATCGAATTCCCGGTCGAGCGGGTGCTCGACGGCATCGACGCCGCGATCGAAGCGGGCCTCGCGCCGGTCAAGGTCAACATGGTCGTGCGGCGCGGCGTCAACGAGGCAAGCATCGTCCCGATGGCGGCCTGGGCGCGCGAGGCCGGGGTCATCCTGCGCTTCATCGAATACATGGATGTCGGGCATTCGAACGGCTGGCGTCTCGACGAGGTCGTGCCCGCGGCCGAGCTCGTGGAGCGGATCGGGGCGAACTGGCCCGTCGAGCCCGCCGCTGCCGCCTATCGCGGCGAGGTCGCCGATCGCTGGCGATACACCGACGGCGCGGGCGAATTCGGGGTGATCTCGTCGGTCACGGTGCCGTTCTGCGGGGATTGCACCCGGGCCCGGCTGTCGGCCGACGGCAAGCTCTACACCTGCCTGTTCGCGGTCGACGGGACCGACGTCCGCGAGGTGCTTCGCGGCGGGGCCTCGGACGAGGCGCTCGTCGCGTTCATCGAGGGCGTCTGGTCGCGGCGCGGCGACCGGTACTCGGAGCTGCGCTCGGCCGCGACCTCGTCGACCAGCTCGTCCCTGCCCAAGGTCGAGATGTTCGCGATGGGTGGCTGACGGCCGCCCTCGAGCCGCCCGGCCCACAGGCCGAGCCGCGTCATCCACACCTTGTCCACACCGTCGATGAACTTCGTGGATACGATTCGACGGGTCCAGCCGCACTTGGTGGATAACCGCGTTGACCCGTCGACGACCCCGCCCGTACCGTAGGTCTTGCCCGAAGGGGCCGACAGGAACGAAGAAACCGAGATCGCATCAAGGGTTTTCGGTCCGCCGCCGGTCGCTTCGGGCGCTTCGTTGCCCGGCCCGAGCCGCCGTCTCACCACGGCTGCTCCCGCGGGGTCCGCGCCCGGCGGGACGTGATCGGCATCCCGGTGTCGATACTTCCGTCGGGCCGACGAAGCCGTGGGCCTCGGCCGTCCGCCCCGTGGACGAGGATCCTGGAGGTCCGCATGACTGATCTGCCACTGCCAGCCGACGCCGGTCAGCGCCTGGACCCGACCCGACCCATCCCGCCGGCCGGTCAACCTGCCCGCCTGGCCATGCTGGAGGCGGCGGTCCGCGAGTTCACCCCGCTCGTGCCGGAGGTCGGGATCGTCCTCGGGTCCGGTCTCGGCGGGCTCGCCGACGATCTGGAGGATCCCATCGCCATCCCGTTCGGGGACCTGCCGGGCTGGCCGTCGGCGACCGCGCCCGGCCACGTCGGCCGGCTCCTGCTCGGCACGCTGGGCGGCAAGCCCGTCGTGATGCTCCAGGGCCGGTTCCACCTGTACGAGGGCAACCACCCGGGACTCGTCGTCCAGCCGGTCCTGCTGTTCCAGCGACTCGGGGCGAGCGTCGTGGTCCTGACGAACGCTGCCGGCGGCCTCGATCCGTCGTTCGGGCCAGGCACGCTCATGGTCATGCGCGACCACATCAACCTGACGGGCCAGAACCCGCTGATGGGTCCCAATGCCGACGATCTCGGGCCGCGCTTCCCGGACCTGACCGATGCGTGGAGCCCGCGGCTGCGGGAGCGCCTTCACGCCGCGGCCAAGGCCGAAGACGTCGACCTGGAGGAGGGCATCTACGTCGGCCTGACCGGCCCCAACTACGAGACCCCGGCCGAGGTCCGGATGTACGCCGGGCTCGGCGGGCACGCCGTCGGCATGTCGACCGTCCTCGAGTGCATCGCGGCGCGGTGGGTGGGCCTGGAGGTCTGCGGGGTCTCCCTCGTGACCAACGCCGGCGCCGGCTACTCGGGCGAGCCGCTGACCCACGAGGAAGTCCTCGAGGCCGGCGCCGTCGCAGGGCCGCGGCTGGCCCGCGTCATCCGCCGGTTCGTCTCGGAGCTGCCGCCGCGCGAGGGCTGATCGCGTGTCACCGCGGGCCTTCGGCGCTCAGGCCTGCATCAGGCCTGGGGCAGGTCCCGGCCCTTCGCCTTCGCGGCCGCGGCCTTCTCGGCCCAGGCGCCCAGGACGTTGTCCTTGTGCGGCCGGATCGGGCAGTGCTCGTCGCGGTTCTTGAACTCGTCGCAGTAGCCGAGCGGGACGCACTTGGGCGCCAGGAACGAGCCGAGGAACGGCGACACGGCGAAGACTTCGTGGCGGACGAGCTGGAAGAGGCGCCGGATCTCCCACTGGGCCATCGTGCACAGGCGCAGGCCCGACATGTGGATGAGGGCCCGCAGGTTCGTGGTCATCACGAGGTTGGTGCGGGCGGCGTTCGGGAAGACGAACCGGGCATCCTCGCCCGGCAGCCCGGCCTCGAGCATGTCGCCGTAGAGCTCGAGCGACCCCTCGACCTGCGACTCGTAGCGCTCCCGCAGGGCCGGATCCGCCTCGGCGATGGAGTGGGGGAGCATCGTCGCCTGGCCCTTGAACTTCACGTAGCGCTGGCTCTGCTGGTCGAACGCGACGCCCGCCCGGTGGCGCACGAGCTGGTGCGAGAGCGTCCGCGACACGCCGGTGATCGCGAACGTGAAGACGATGTGCTCGATGGTGGAGCCGTGGCCGGATTCGATGACCGACGAGATGAGCTTCTGCATCTTGACCGGATCGAAGTCGCCCGCGACCGCCCGGCGGAAGATCTCCTCGGGCGCCTCTTCCGAGTAACACGTCCGGCACGCGGTGTAGATGATCGGCACGTACGAGCGCTCGACGATCTCACGGTCCGGGAAGAGAAGCGTCACCTTCATCCCGAGATCGCGCCGGCCCGGGTTCTTGGGGATGCCGGTCTTCTCGCGCGGCGGCTCGGCGCCGCGGCCGCCGGCCGGGGACGTCGGTGGCGTGGCGGGATCCGGGGGGAGGGGCTCGGCGGTCATCGGTAGGCCAGTCTAGCCCAGCCGGACCGACCCGGCCGGATGGCCGGTCCGGCGGGGACCGAGGCGCAAGCACGTACGAGCCGGGGGCCAGATGCCGGATCCGGCCGACTTGATCGCTCGATGACGCCCGGATAATGCTGGGAGTCTTGCGAGCCTCGATCAGGCCAGGTGCGCCTCAGTAGTAGTCCGAGCAGGACAGGAAGTAGCCGCAGCGGCAGATGAGCTTGCACTTGCGCTCGTCCATCGCCGCCCCGCAGTTGGCGCAAGTCATGATCAAGGTCGCCGGATCGGGCTCGATGTCCGGCGCTGCGGTCTCGTCGCCATCGAGGATGCGGATGGGAGCGGGCGCCAGGAACGGCTCCGGCTCAGCGGGCATCGACGGCATCCAGATCCTCCTGTTCGGTGCCCTCCAGCGCGTAGGCCACGATCTCGTCGAGCGTCATGGCCGCGCCTTCCGCGCCGTATCGCTCGATGTCCTCGACGGACATGCTGCCCCGGATGCCCGGTCGGATGCCCTTGTCGAAGACGTCCTCGACGACGACCCGCAGGTTCGTGCCTGTCTCGACGCCGAGGTTGCGCGCCGCACCACGCAGCCGCGCGGCTCGTGGCAGATCGCCCTCGGCGACCGCGATGGCCGACAGGTCGTCGAGCGTGAGCGTGAGGCCGGCCGCGTCGCCGGCGGCGTTGAAGTGGCGGACCGCATGGACGATGTGCCGTCGAGCCTCGGGGATCTCGCCTGCTCGCGTCATCGCACTGCCGAGCATGTGCCTCGCCCAGCCCTCCATCGTCCGGTCGCCGGTCCGGCGGAAGATCTCGAGGGCCTCCTCGAAGTACTCGCGACCGAGCCCGGGCAGATCGCGGAAGTAGTCATGGTTGCCCAGGGCCCACAGGGCGTTGGCCTCGCCCCGCTCGTCGCCGACCCGATGGAATCGTTCGCGGGCCTGTTCGATGTAGCCGAGACCGACGCCGTCCGGGTCGGCCTCCGCGCCGCTCACGCCGTCCGAGCCGATCGTGTAGATGAACGACGCGTTGTAGTAGGCATTGGCGATCTCGGGCTCGTCGCCGATCTCGAGCCACAGGGCCAGGGCTGCCTCGTAGTGCGCCCGCATCGACGCGAGGTCGCCCTGCCACCAGCACACGCCGCCGAGGGCCTCCTCCAGTCGCGCCCGCAGGCGTGGGTCATCGCTCGACCAGTCCGCGGCGGCCATCTCTTCGAGGCGTCGACGCGCTTCCCCGAGATGGCCGTGCTTCTGCCAGAAGCGCCACATCGCAAAGGCCGTCCGGATGGCGACTGCCGGGTCCGGCGCCGCGACAGCCCGGTCGAGCACCGCGCGGATGTCGTCATGCTCCAACTCGAGCCGGTCGAGCCAGGTGCGCTGGTCGGCGCCGGACAGCTCGGGCATCGCCGACTCGGCGAGGGCCATGTACCAGTCGCGATGGCGGACATGGATCGCGTCGGATTCGCCGCGCTCGACGAGGCGCTCTGCGGCGTACTCCCGGATCGTGTCGAGGAGGCGGACCCGCGGCTCGCCATCGGGCGTCTCCTCGACCCGCACCAGGCTCTGGTCCGCGAGGGCCATGACGCCGTCGATGACGTCGCCCCCGATCTCGGATGCCGGGCCGCAGATGGCCTCGACAGCGGCCAGGTCGGGACCGCCGGCGAAGACCGACAAGCGGTCGAGCAGTCGCCGGCCCGGCTCATCGAGGATCTCGTAGCTCCAGGCGATCGCCCCGCGCAGCGTCTGTTGCCGCGCCGGCAGGTCACGGGCGCCGGCGGCCAGGACATCGAGCTGATGCTCGAGTCGGGTCAAGATGGCCTCCGGCGAGAGGAGCTTGATGCGCGCGGCAGCGAGCTCGATCGCGAGGGGCATGCCGTGGAGTCGCGCGCTGATGCCCGCCACGGCAGGTGCGTTCGCGTTCGTGACCGCGAAACCCGGCTTGACCGCCGCCGCACGTTCGATGAACAGGCGCACGGCCGCGAACTGGCTGACCGCGGTCGCGTCGAGGACGCGGTCGCCACCCGCCAGGCTGAGCCGCTCGAGACCGGACATCTCCGATGGATCCGGCGGGGTCGGGAGGCCCGGGACCGGGTACTCCTGTTCGCCGGAGATCCGCAGCGGGGCGCGGCTGGTCGCGATGACCGTCAGCCCGTCGGCCGCCCGCAGGAGATCCGCGACGATGGGCCCCGCGTCGATGACCTGCTCGACGTTGTCGAGGACCAGCAGGACGTGACGGGTCCGCAGCCAGTCGGCGAGCAGCTCGCCGACCGGACGGGTCCCGCCCTCCACGACCCCGACCGCCGACGCGATCCGCGGCGCGACGAGCAGCGGATCCCGGACCGGCTCGAGCGGCACGAAGAACACGCCGTCCGGGAACCGGTCCGCGACCGAGGTCGCCAGCTGCAGGGAGAGCCGGGTCTTGCCGGTCCCGCCGGGTCCGGTCAAGGTCAGCAGGCGGGACGTCTCGAGCAGGCCGCCCGCCTCGTCCAGTTCCTGTTGGCGTCCGACGAACGTCGTGAGCTGGGTCGGCAGGTTGTTCGGCCGTGCGTCGAGGGTCCGCGGTGGCGGGAAGGCCGACGGCAGCCCCTCTGCCGTGACCTGGACCAGCCGTTCGGGCGCCAGCAGGTCCCGGAGGCGGTACTCCCCGAGGTCGCGGAGGGCCACGTCGGAGGGCAGAGTGGCCGCGACCAACGCGCGGGTCGCATCCGAGGCCAGGATCTGGCCCCCGTGCGCCACGGCCGAGATCCGCGCGGCGCGGTTGATGTCGAGCCCGACCAGGCTGCCGCCGGCCACGGCGGCCTCGCCCGAGTGCAGGCCCATCCGGACGCGGACCGCGGCATCCTCGGGCCACGGCTCGCTGGCGATCGCCCGCTGACCCTCCACGGCCGCGGCGAGCGCTTCACGGGCGCTGGCGAAGACGACGAAGAATGAGTCGCCCTCGGTGCCCTGCTCGTCGCCGGCATGCGCCTCGAATGCCGCCCGCAGGAGCGCGCGATGCCGTTCGCGCAGCTCGCCATAGCGCGCCGTGCCGACTCGTTCCTCGAGGCTGGTCGAGCCCTCGATGTCGCTGAAGAGGAAGGTCGCGGTCCCGCCGGCCGCCGTCTGCGGTCGGGTCACCGCGGCAGGGCCGCCGGCCGGTCGGGGCTCAGTGATTCGGGCCCTCCGTCACTTCACGGAGCCGACGCGCCAGGCCGCGCATCACCGCCAGCGCCACGGCCGGCTCGTCGCGGATCACCGCTTCGAAGTCCCAGGAGGCGAGGCCAAGGCACGTCGTCGGGCCGTCGGCGACGACCTGGGCGATCCGCGGCAGGCCGTCGAGGACCGAGAGCTCGCCGAAGAAGTCGCCCGGGCCCAGCGTGGCGATGACCTTCCCGTCACGGACGACCCGGGCGCCGACCGGTCGCGATGACGAAGAACCCAGTCCCGATCTCGCCCTGGCGGGCGATGACGTGGTCGGCCGCGAAGTCGATTTCGACCGCGCGCGCCGCGATCCGGTCCATGCCGGCGCCATCGACATCGGCGAACAACGGGGCCGTGGCCAACAGCGTGGCGCGACGGTCCTGGGTGAGCGTCATGGGTCCTCCGGACGGGGCTGGCGGACATGCTGCGCCGCCCGAGCGGGACGCGTCAAACACGACGCGTTCACGGGTCGTGTCTGGCACGATGTGACCGATGCGGCGCCCGTCGCCACACGCACGAGGTGACCGATGGCCGGTCGCGAGGAACTCATCGACGCGATCGCGGGATTCGGGCTCTTCGCCGACCTGACGGCCGCGCAGCTCGAGGGCATCGCCCACACCTTCGATGAGGCCGTGTTCGGTGATGGCGAACGGATCCTCCGCCAGGGGATCAGCGGTTCGGGGTTCTACGTCATCCTCGATGGCGAGGCGGCGATCGTCGTTGATGGGACGGAGCGGGCGCGCCTCGGCCGGGGCGACTTCTTCGGGGAGGTATCGATCCTCCTCGGCGAGACGCCCATCGCGGACGTCGTGGCGCAGCGCCCGATGCGCTGCCTGGTCCTCGCCGGGCCGGCCGTCGAGGCGTTCCTCGTGGCCCACCCGAGAGTCATGTACCGGATGCTCCAGGCCCAGGCACGCCGGCTCCGAGCCGCGAACCGATGGCGGAGCTGAGCCGCCCCTTCCCGCCCGGGACCTATCCGGTCATCGTCATCGGCAGCGGTCCCGGCGGCCTCCAGGTCTCGTACTCCCTGCGACGGCTCGGGGTTCCCCACGCGGTCCTCTCCGCGGACCCCGTGCCCGGCGGGATGTTCCGACGCTGGCCGTTCTTCCAGCGCCTCCTGTCCTGGACCAAGCCACACGCACCGGTCGCGCGCGGGTCGCGCGCGTACGAGCGCTACGACTGGAACAGCCTGCTCGGCGAGGAACCGGACACCCGCGCGATCGCCCCGACGCTGATGGACGGCAGTTCCTACTTCCCGTCACGCCCCGAGATGGAGGCGAACCTCGCGGCGTTCGCGGAGCGGGCCGCGATCGATGTCCGCTACGACTGCGAGTGGCGCGCGACCCGCCTGCTCGACCCGGCCGACGTTGACGGCGCGCGGTTCGAGCTCGAGACCACCGACGGGCTATACCGGTGTGCCCGGCTGGTCCTGGCGGTCGGCGTGGCTGAGCCCTACACGCCGCCCGGTCCCGGCATGGAGCATGCCGACCACTACGCGGACGTGCGTCCGGCCGAGACGTATGCCGGCAGGCGCGTCTGCATCATCGGCAAGCAGAACTCGGGGTTCGAGCTCGCGACCGGGTTGCTGCCCTGGGCGCAGCAGCTCGTCCTCGTCTCGCCGTCGCCGACCACGTTGTCGGTCCAGAGTCGCTCGCTCGTCGGCGTCCGGGCCCGCTACGTCCAGCCGTATGAGGATCACGTGCTCGGCGGTGGCGTCTCGATCCTCGACGCGGCGATCGATCGGCTCGAGCGCGACGGCGAGGGCGCCCTGACCGTCCACCTCCGACGGACCGACGGTGGCGGCGACCTCGCCATCCCGGTCGACGACGTGATCTCGGCGACCGGGTTCGTGGCGCCGCTGCGGGACCTGCCGGACCTGGGCCTCTCGACATACGGCGCGAGTCACCTCCCCGCGGTCAACCCGTGGTGGGAGAGCGTCACGCTGCCCGGCGTGTTCGCCGCCGGGACGCTGGGCCATGCCGCGAAGGGCCTTCGCCGCCAGGGCATCCCCGCCAACTCCGGGGCCGTCCACGGAGCTCGGTACAACGCTCGGGTGCTCGCCGGGCACATCGCCCGGACCGGTTTCGGGGTGGAACCGGATCGTCCGGCGATCGCCGCAGAGGCCGCCATCGGGTTCGTGGCGCACGAGCTGGCCGAGGCCCCGGACCTGTTCCACCAGCGCGGCTACCTCGCTCGCGTGCTGGTGGCCGACCCGGCCGGCGGCTGGCGCGATGACGGTGTCCAGCCGCTGGCCCACGTCCTCGATACGAGCGGCCCGGACCTCGTCGCGTTCACGCTGGACTCGGATGGCTCCGGGGCGATCTACCCGATCCTGTTCGCGCGCCACGGCGGGACCACGACCGAACACGTCGTCGACCCCGACCCACTCGGGCGCTACGACACCGATGCGACGCGTCGGACCATCGCGGCCGCGCTCCGGACGGTCGACCGCTCGGTGCCCGCGCGCTAGACCCGCGCGGTCAGCGTCGCCAGGCGCTCGGCCGCGGCCGCCAGGGTCTCGAGGCGCTTCGGGAAGGCGAACCGCAGCTTCGTGAGGCCGAGCTCCGGTCGCGAGAAGAACGATGAGCCGGGCACGGCCGCAACACCATGGTCGCGGATCAGCCGCAGCGCGAACGCGACGTCGTCCTCGTCGGTCAGGTCGCGGATGTCGGTCATCACGTAGTACGCGCCGGCCGGCTGGTCGAGCCGGAACCCCGCGTCGCGCAGCGCCGGCAGCAACACGTCGCGCCGCGCCCGATAGTCGGCGACGAGCTGGTCGTAATAGCTCGGCGGGAAGCCCAGCGCGACGACCGCCGCTGCCTGGAGCGGTGCGGCGGCCCCCACCGTCAGGAAGTCGTGGACCCGCCGGATGCCGACGGTCAGCTCGGGCGCCGCGATCGTCCAGCCGATCCGCCAACCGGTGACCGAGTACGACTTCGACATCGAGTGGATCGAGACCGTCCGGTCGGCCATCCCCTCGATGGTGGCGAGCGGGATGTGCTCGCCCTCGAACACGATGTGCTCGTAGATGTCGTCGGTGAACGCGATGGCATCGAATTCGACGCAGAGCGCGGCGATGAGCTCGAGCTCCTCGCGCGTGAACACCTTGCCGGTCGGGTTGTGCGGCGAGTTGACGACGATCGCCCGGGTGCGCGGCCCGAAGGCGGCCCGCAGCTCGTCGGGGTCGATCGACCAGTCCGGCTCATGCAATGTGACGTAGCGCGGCACGGCGCCGGTCAGGATCGCGTCCGGGCCGTAGTTCTCGTAGTACGGCTCGAACACCACCACCTCGTCGCCCGGATCGAGGAGGCCCAGCATCGCGGCGACCATCGCCTCGGTCGCGCCGCAGGTCACCGTGACCATCGTCTCGGGATCGATCGCGCCCCAGGACGGGAAGTGCTCGGGCGTCGAGGTCGCGATCGCGTCGCGGAGCGGCTTGGCACCCCAGGTGATCGCGTACTGGTTGATGTCGTCGTAGACGGCCCGCGCCGCGGCGTCCTTGAGCTCGGGCGGGCAGGCGAAGTCCGGGAAGCCCTGGGCCAGGCTGACCGCGCCATGCTGCATCGCGAGCCGGTTCATCTCACGGATGACCAATTCGGTGAAGCTCGCGGCCTTGACCGAGATGCGTGGGCGGCTCATGGCGCGAGTCTAGGCGCCTCAGACCAGGTGGCGCGGGATCCGTTCCTGCCATGCGCGGTCGTAGAGGCGTTCACCGTCGAGGTCGACTTCGAGGCTGACCGCCAGGTCGAAGGCCTCGGCGTCGCTCGTCTGGAGGCTCTGGGCGCGGATCTCGATGTCGTGCGCGATCTCCTTCCAGCGGTAGACGACGTCCGCCTCGAGCCGCGCCGACGCTGGGTCCTTGTCCGATGCGGTCAGGCGAAGCGTCTCCGCGGCGTACAGCCGACGACCGTCCTCCAGCACGTCCTCGCCCCCGTCATGGATGGTCACCGTGACGGTGCCCGCGATCACGTCCTCCTCGATCCGCCAGGCCGGCCTGTCCCACGCGCCCTCGCCACCGACGGCACGGATGTCGGGCGGCGTCGACTTGTAGGCCGGCACCGGCAGGTCCCCGGCGCCACCCGCGGCCGGGATCTCCGGCAGCACGAGTCGCGACGGCGTCGCCGGGCCACGATGCAGCTCGAAGCTGGCCGGCACCGGGGACGGCCACACGACGGGCCACGCCGACGAGCCGACGGACACCCGGACGCGATGCCCCGGCTCGAACCGGTACCCGACGTGACGTAGTGGCACGCGGATCTCCTCGACGCGGCCCGGCATCATCGGTTCGGGATGCTCGTCCGATCGCCGGTGGGTGAGGTTCAGGATCCCGGCACTGACCTGGGACGACGTCCCGTCCGTGCCGACGTCCGTCAGCCGGACGACCACGGTCGCGATCGGCGCCGACACGGCGAGGTGGAGGACGACCTCGGGCTCGCCCAGGATCGAGATCGGCTCCCCGAGGGGTTCGCTCGTGTAGGTCGGGCCGAGTGCCTCGTCGGGCCGGAGGTCGCGAGCCAGGCCGTTGGGCATGCCCCCGGCACCCCACGACAGGGCGGCCCGCGTCCCGACGGTCGGGCGGTGCACGAAGTTGTCGATGCCGGCCGAGGCCTCGGCACCGTCGTCGACGAGTCCACCGACCTGCGGCAGCCCGCCGGCATCGAGCCACCAGGTGCTCGCGGCGACCGCCGGATGCGGGAAGGCCGACGTCGCGCGCCACCGACCCGGCCATACAACGGGGAACGGCTCCGGATCCGAGTAGTCGCGCTCGAACCAGACCACGGCCGGCTCGTCATCGAGGCCGTTGCGCTCGCCTTTCAGCCAGCGATCGAAGAACCGCGCGACCTCGTGCAGCTCATCGAGGTTGGGGCCTGGGATCGAGTCCTGCGGCCAGCCGTGGACCCAGTTGCCGACGAGCGTCCGGCTCGGGGCCGTGCACCTGGCCTGCATCCGGAACGCCGAGTCGACGTAGGCATCGCACCAGCCACCGACGTTGAGGATGGCCGCCTCGATGGCGTCGTAGTCCGGCGCCAGCGACCCGGGCCGCCAGTACGGGCCGTCGGTCTGGTTCCGGAGCCACGTGATGAGCCAGGGCGGGGTGAGCTCGAGGCGCGCCCGCCATTCGTCGAGCCATCCCTCGCCGCGCAGGCCGACGTCGGGCGGCATCGCGTTCATCGCCACCTGGCTGACCCCGTATTGGGACAGCTCGCTCGCGGTCACGCAGCCGCCGATGTAGTGGACGTCGGTCATGTAGCGATCGTCGGTGCCCTGGACGGGCACGATGGCGAGGAGATGCGGCGGTCGCAGCTTGGCGACCTGGATCGCGGTGAACGCGCCGTAGCTGATGCCCCACATCCCGACCGCGCCGCTGCACCAGGGCTGCGCGGCGAGCCACTCGACGGCGTCGTACCCGTCGCGCGTCTCGACCTCGGTGTACTCGTCCATCGCCACGCCCGCGGACGACCCGGTGCCGCGGACGTCGACGCGGACGAAGACGAAGCCCCGGGCGGCGAACCACTCGCCCCGCCCGGTGTCGGCGTTGCGCCGCCAGTTGTCCTTGCCGTAGGGGATCATCTCGAGGATCGCCGGGAACCGCTGGCCCGCGTCGTCGTCGTTCGGCACCGGTTGCCAGATGTTGGCCGACAGCTCGGTGCCGTCCCGGGTCGGGATCCGCACGTCCCAGCTCACGGTCACGGCATGGATCGGCTGGCTGGCCGGACGCGCGGACTCGGCGTCGGTCTGGGCGGACATGGCCGCGAGTCTACGGGCCACCTCGCCCGTGGGGACGCGGACGCCCGTCGCGTGCGACGATGCCGGCCATGGACGACCAGCCGGTCCGCATCGGCCCGTGGACGCGCGACTCGCGCCGGGTCGCCTACGAGAACCCGTGGCTGACGCTGTGGCACGACGAGGTCGTCCGGCCCGATGGCCAGGCCGGGATCTATGGCGTCGTCCACTTCAGGAACGTCGCGGCCGGCATCGTCGCCATCGACGCCCAGGATCGCGTCGCGCTGGTCGGACAGCACCGCTACACGCTCGACGAGTACTCGTGGGAGATCCCCGAGGGCGGCGTGCCCGAGGGAGAGGATCCGCTGGCCGGCGCCCAGCGCGAGCTCCGCGAGGAGACCGGGGTGGACGCCTCGGACTGGCAGGAACTTGCCCGCGTCCACCTCTCCAACTCCGTGACTGACGAGATCGCGTTCCTCTATCTCGCGACGAAGCTTCGGCACGGCGCGGCGACGCCGGAGGGCAGCGAAGAGCTCGAGGTCCGTTGGCTGCCCTTCGAGGACGTGCTCGCGAGAACCCTCGACGGCCGGATCACTGACGCGATGACGGTGCTCGCGATCCAGCGTGTGGCGCTCGCGCGCCTTGCCGCGACCGCGGTCGCGGCCGCCGAGGCGGCGGCAGAAGCGTCCGGTCAGTAGGCCTCGACGCGGACCGGGGTCAGCTCGAAGTCCCGGACGTTGCGCGTCAGGACGGTCGCCCCAAGGTCGAAGGCCGTGGCGGCGATGATCGCGTCGGGCGCCTTGAGCGTCAGGCCGATCTCGCGCGCCTTCGCCCGCCACTCGCCCGCGAGGCGCGCGGTCGACGGGCCGGCGTGGATGTACTCGAAGTAGCGCAGGAACGCCTCGATGGCCGGGTCTCCCTCGACCTTGCGACCGGCCCAGACCTCGGTCGTCGTGACCGCGGTCACGATCGGGTCATCGCCCTCGATGTACATCCGCTCGAGTCGCGCCAGCGCGGCCGCGTTGGACCGCAGGTGGTCGATGAGGAACGTCGAGTCCAGCACGTACCTCACGTCGGAGGCTCCTCCGCCCAGGGGTCACGGCTGTCGCGTCGACCCGCACGGACCCACTCGACCACCAATTCGTCGGTCGGGAACAAGGGGTGGTCCTTCCAGGCTCCGGCCGTCGCCTTCGCCGCGGCGTGCCAGCGGTCACGCTGGATCTGGCGCTCCAGCACCTCGGTGACGTAGCGGCTACGCCCGCGTGGGCCCGCGACTTCGTCGATCGCCTCGACCAGTTCCTCGGGAAGCATGAGATTCGTGCGCACGTTCATGCGCACAAGGTAGCACACGGTCGTGCGCACACCATCACGGAACGTGGAGGATCGGTGACCGCGTGCGCCCTACCATCGGACGCGATGCGACGCGAGTGGGACCTCATCGTGGTGGGACTCGGCGCCCTTGGGGCCGGCGCGGCCTACTGGGGCTCGACGCGGCCCGGCGCCCGGGTCCTCGGCCTGGAGCGGTTCGAGTTCGGCCACGCCAACGGGGCGTCGGCCGACCACAGCCGGATCATCCGCCTTTCGTATCACCGCCCCGACTACGTCCGGCTCGCCAAGCGCGCCTACGAGACGTGGGCGATCGTCGAGGCCGAGGCGGACGAGCGGATCGTGACGATCACCGGCGGCCTGGACCTGTGGCCGGCCGATCCGGCCATCCCCAAGGCCGACTACACCGAGAGCCTGGCCGCCGAGGGCGTGCCGTTCGAGCTGCTCGAGGCGAACGAGGTCATGCGCCGCTGGCCCCAGTGGCGGCTCGACGAGGGCACGACGGCCATGTTCCAGGCGCAGGGCGGGCTCGCCGACCCGATCAAGGGCAACGCCGCGCACCTGCGACTCGCGACCCAGCGCGGGGCGACCCTCCGCGACCGGTCGCCGGTGACGGCCATCCGCGAGGTCGGTGGCGAGGTCGAGGTGGACGCCGGCGGGGAGACCCATCGCGCCGGCCACGTGGTCGTGGCCGCCGACGCCTGGACCAACGAGCTGCTGGCGCCCCTTGGTCGCCGTCTGCCGCTGACGATCACGAAGGAGCAGGTCACCTACCTCGGCGCGCCCGACCCGGCCGCCTTCGCCCCCGACCGCTTCCCGGTCTGGATCTGGATGGACGACCCGTCCTTCTACGGCTTCCCGACATACGGCGAGGCCGGTCCGAAGGCGGCCCAGGACTGCGGCGGCCAGGCGACGACACCCGAGACCCGCACCTTCGAGCGCGACGAGGCCGCCCACGACCGTGTCGGCGACTTCCTGGCCGCGCACCTGCCCGGTGCCGTCGGGCCCGACATCTACACCAAGACCTGCCTCTACACGCTGACCCCGGACCGGGACTTCGTGGTGGACCGCGTGCCCGAAGCGCAGGCTGTCACGGTCCTCCTCGGGGCCGCCCACGGCTTCAAGTTCGCGTCGGTGCTGGGTCGCGTCGCGACCGAGCTCGCGTTCGATGGGGCGACGCCGTCGGCACCCGATCTCGAGCGGTTCCGCATCGACCGGCCGATCCTGCTGGAGGCCGCTCCGGCGACGTCCTGGATGGTGTAGACGCGCGTGGTGCGACGCCTCGCTTGCGCGGCTCCGCGGCCTGTGCCACCGTACCGCCACTCGAAGCGGTCATCTCGGCGGTCCGGGGAGGCTACGGACCCCGACGGAGGAGAGTCGAATGCGAGTTTCCATGCGCGCGCGCCTGGCACGGGTCGTCGGAGCCGGTGCCCTCACGGCAGCCCTCGCCCTCCCCGGCGCAGCAGCGGTGACGGCCGTCTCGACCGAAGATCCCGTCGTGCTCCGTGTCGGCACCACCCAGGACCTCGATTCGCTCAATCCGTTCGGCACGATCCTGGTGGTCGGCTATGAGACCTTCGGCCTGACCTACAACTACATGGTCGACGCCGGTCCGAACCTTGAACCGGTCGGGGCCTTCGCCGACAGGTGGGAGCGAGCGGCCGATGGTCACTCCTGGATCTTCCACATCCGCGACGGGATGAAGTGGTCCGATGGCGAGCCGGCGACCTCCGCCGACGCCTGTTTCTCGTGGGGGCTTGGCGTCGAGGCGATCAAGGCGGAGGTATCCCTCGGCGCGGGATATCTCGAGCCGTCCATGCAGGACGCCGGCGTGACCGCCGTCTCATGCCCGGATGCGTCGACCCTGATCGCGACGACCGATGACCCGTCCGATCGCGTCCTCCAGATCGCGATCCCGATCATCCCGGAGCACATCTGGGGCAAGGAGACATACAAGACCATCGGGAAGGCCAAGTTCACGCCGCCGCTCGTCGGCAGCGGGCCCTATCAAGCGATCGAATGGCAGACCGGCCAGTTCATCCGCCACCAGCGCAATCCGAACTACTGGGGAAACCAGGGCTTCGCCGATGAGGTCGACATCATCATCTACAAGACCGGCGACACCATGGTCCAGGCCCTCAAGGCGGGCGAGCTCGACTATGCGCATGGCCCCAACTCCGATCAGCTCAATCAGCTGAAGACCGATCCGAACATCGCGACGGTCGCGGGCAGCGCCAATGGCTGGTCGCAGCTCGCGTTCAACCAATACGGGGCGAGCAACGGCAAGACGATCCCGAACGGCGGACCGTCGACCACGGCCCTGCTCGACCCGAAGTTCCGCGACGCGCTCGGGTACGCCGTCGACCACCAGGCGCTCGTCGACCGGGTGCTCGGCGGCTATGGCGTCGTGGGCTCGACGATCGTGCCGCCGGTCCTGACCCAGTGGCACGTCGATCCGACCACGCCGCGGACCTTCGACATCGAGAAGGCCAAGCAGATGCTCGACCGACGCGGGCTACGTGCTCGACAGCGCCGGCAATCGCCTCGACAAGGAAGTCAAGCCGATCAACCTGCGGCTGTTCATGCCCGACTCGGACGACAACTATCCGAAGGCGGCGCAGTTCATCAAGGAGTGGTACGAACAGCTCGGGGTCAAGGTCACGACCCAGGTGTTCAGCTCGGCTGCCCTGACGGAGATCATCTATCCGCCGGAGGCCGGCGAGAAGTACACCGCGGACTACGACATCGAGCTGTGGGGCTGGAGCGGTGGCGTCGACCCGAACGGCCTGCTCCAGATCTTCCGGTGCGAAGAGATCGGCACGTCGTCCGACAGCCAGTACTGCAACCCTGCCTACGACCAGATGTACGCCGACCAGCTGAAGGCGACCAGCAACGACGCGCGCAAGTCCATCCTCACCCAGATGCAGAATGTCATCTACGACGACGCCGTCTACGACATCCTGTACTACGACGCGAACCTCGAGGCGTACCGGACGGACCGGTTCGCGGGCTGGGAGAACCAGCCGCTGGAGAACGGCGACGCCGTTCTTCACGTACAGCACGCTTCAGTACACGAAGCTCACCGATGCGAAGGCCGCGCCGACGCCGGCCCCGTCCGTCGATGCGCCGGCGTCCTCACCGGGTGCGTCGCAGGCGGCCGTCGCCACGCCCGCCGCGAGCGGGACGACAACGCCAACCAGCGGCAGCGACGCTGGATCTTCGGCGCCGCTCCTGGCCGGGGCCGTCGCCCTGGTCGCGATCGCGGGCATCGGTCTCGTGTGGTTCAGTCGGCGACGCAATGCCGCCGCGGCTGCGGAAGAAGACGAGTGATCGGGCTGGCCCGCTTCGGCGGGCCACCCACCACCTGGACTCGTGCACCTCGTCTGACCGGCGTGGCCGGGTAGCGAACGCGCCCCGGCGATGAGTGGCCGCTACCTCGCCCGGAAGGGCGCCCAGGCCGTCCTCACCATCATCGCGATCATCGCCCTCAACTTCATCCTGTTCCGGATGATGCCCGGCTCGCCCGAGCGCGTCCTCCTGCGCAACCAGTACCTGACCCAGGAGAAGATCGCCCAGGTCCGGGCCGAGTGGGGCCTCGACAAGCCGCTCCTCCCGGATCAGCTGGTCGGCTTCACCACCTCGACACTCCAGGGCGACCTGGGCTACTCGTTCTTCTTCCGCGGCACGCCGGTCACCCAGGTCATCAGCGAGCGCTTCTGGCCGACGATCCTGCTCATCGGTTTCGGCGAGCTCATCTCGATCATCGTCGGCCTGTGGATCGGGGCTCGGGCCGGTTGGAATCGGGGTGGCCTGACCGACCGCCTGGGGAGCGGGGCATCGCTGGTCCTGTACTCGATGCCGTACTTCGTGATCGGCATGCCGTTGATCATCATCTTCGCCGCGGGACTCGGCTGGTTCCCGACATCCGGGATGCTCACCGTCGGCGCGACCTATGCCTCGCCGATCGACCAGCTCTTCGACTTCGCCCGGCATCTCGTGCTCCCGCTCGCGACCGTATCCCTCGGGTTGATCGGCGGGTACTCGATCATCATGCGTTCGTCGATCATCGAGACCCGCTCCGAGGACTACGTCATGACCGCCCGGGCCAAGGGTCTGAGCGATAGTCGAGTCCTCGGGTCGCATGCGTTCCCGAACGCGATGCTCCCGATGGTGACGATCATCGCGATCAACCTCGGCTACGTGGTCGCCGGAGCGATCACCGCAGAGGTGGTGTTCAACTGGCCAGGCCTTGGGACCCTGGCTGTCGATGCGCTCGCGTCGCGGGACTACCCGGTGCTCCAGGGCGTGTTCATGCTCCTGTCGATCACCGTGGTCGTGGCGAATCTCGTCGCCGACGTGGTGTATGGCTTCCTCGATCCGCGGGTTCGGACGTGAGCACGGCCTCGACTCCGACGACCCCTTCGACCCCGACGGCCGTCGCGTCGAGCGTGCGCGCCGAGCGGTGGCGCCTGCGCGCCAGGAACACCCGGACGTTCGCCGGGCGGTTCGGCCGCCGGGCCGATGGTGTCTTCGGGCTCGCGATCCTCATCATCTTCGGCGTCCTCGCGATCGCGCCGGACTTCTTCGTCGGCCCGCTCGAATCCGTCACGACAGCGACCGCGGCCCCGCTCGAGCCGCCCTCGGCCGCCCATCCATTCGGCACCGATGAACTCGGGCGCGACATGCTCAACCTGACGGTCCACGGGGCTCGGATCTCCATGTCGATCGGGCTCATGGCGACGTTGATCACGATCTTCGTCGGTGCCCTCATCGGGGTCGTCGCCGGCTTCGTCGGCGGCCGCCTCGACAACGGCCTCATGCGGCTGACCGACTTCTTCCTGGTCATCCCGACGTTCGTGCTCGCGATCATCCTCGCGCCGGTCATCCTCGACATCATCGGGGTCGAGGCGGAGCTGTTCGGGATGCGGGCGACCCTGCTCGTGATCGTGGTGGTCATCGGGGTGACGTCATGGGCGACGACGGCGCGGATCATCCGCTCGCAGACGCTCTCGATCCGGGAGCGGATGTTCGTCGATCGGGCCCGGGTCATCGGCAGCAGCCAGGGGCACATCATGCGGCGGCACATCTTCCCGAACGTCGTGAACCTGATCGTCGCGCAGGCGGTCATCACGTTCGCCGCGGCCGTGTTCACCGAGACCAGCCTCTCGTTCATCGGCCTCGGCGATCCGTTCTCGCCGTCGTGGGGTCAGCTCCTCGACTCAGCCCAGAGCGCCGGGGCCCCGGGGCTGGGCGCGTGGTGGTACATCGCCCCGCCGGCGGTGTGCGTGGTGCTGGTCGTCCTCGCCTTCACGCTCGTCGGGAATGCCCTCGACGACATCCTGAACCCGAAGTCGAGGACCCGTCGATGACCGATCCGCGCCACGAGCTGGAGCTGGCCGCCGACCTGGTCCGGGACGAGGACCGTCCCCCTGAGGACGTGGAGGAGGCTCGTGCGGCGGCGATCGCGGCCGAGGCCGCCCTCGCCGCCGAGAGTGCCGCGCGTGCCGCCCGGGACGCCGGCGACATGCCCGAGACCGCCCTGCTGGGCGCCCGCGGTCGCCGCCAGTGGCCGCTCCCGAAGCAGGCGGACCCGGCGGCGCCACTCCTCGTCGTCGAGGACCTGCGGACGCATTTCAAGCTTGACTCCGGCTGGGTCAAGGCCGTCGACGGCGTGAGTTTCCGGCTCAACGACGGCGAGGCCATGGGTCTCGCCGGGGAGTCGGGCTGCGGCAAGACGACGACCGCGCTGTCGCTTGTCCGGCTCCTGCCGTCGAACGCGAGGATCCGCAAGGGCAGCAGCATCAAGTTGTTCGGGATCGATCTGGTGCCCAAGACCGAGGACCAGCTCCGCCGGTATCGCTGGCGCGAGGTGAGCATCGTCTTCCAGGGCGCGATGAATGCGCTCAATCCGGTGCAGCGCATCGGCGAGCAGATCGCGGAGCCGATCGAGATCCGCCTGCGGGAGCCGAAGGATCGGGCCAAGCGACGGGCCGGCGAGCTGCTCGAGCTGGTCGGGATCCCGCGCAAACGGGCCGACGCCTATCCGCACGAGCTGTCGGGCGGGATGCGGCAGCGCGCGATGATCGCGATGGCGCTCGCGTGCGACCCGGCCATCGTGATCGGCGACGAGCCGACGACGGCCCTCGACGTCATGGTCCAGGCCCAGATCCTTGCGCTCCTGGAACGACTTCGCCGTGAGCTGGGCCTCTCGCTGGTGTTGATCACCCACGACCTGTCGGTCATCGCCGAGACGTGCGACCGGACGATGATCATGTACGCGGGCAAGGTGGCCGAGGAGGGCCCGGTCAGCAGGATCTTCACGGTGCCCCGGCATCCGTACACCCAGAAGCTCCTTGCGGCGTTCCCGAACATCCAGGCCGACCGACGGAGTCTCGAGACGATCCCCGGGTCGCCGCCCGATCTCCGGGATCCGCCCGACGGTTGCCGCTTCCATCCGCGTTGCCCGGCCGTGATGGACGTCTGTCGCGAGGTCGTCCCGCCCGAGGTGCTCTTCCCCGACGGCGTCCGCGTCGCCTGCCATCTCCATCCCCCGGGGGGAACGGCGGTGTGCTCATCAGCGCTGCCGACGTTGCCGCCCGTCGGGGCATCGCCGTGCCTCGACCGCCCGCGCCCGGACTGGTCGCGCCCGCGCCTGGGCTGATCGTGCCTGGAGCTCCGTCATGACCGAGCTCGTCCGGGTCGAGGGACTCGAGGTCCACTTCCCGGTCCGGGGCGGGTTCGGTGACTCCATCGCTCGCCGACCGGGGGCGGTGATCCGTGCGGTCGATGGGATCGATCTCCACATCGAGAGCGGAGAGGTCCTCGCCCTGGTCGGGGAATCGGGCTCGGGCAAGACCACGACCGGTCGCGTCATCGTCAAGCTGACCCGGCAGACGGCCGGCAAGGTCACGTTCGACGGCACCGACGTCTCGAACCTGTGGGGAACGAAGGCCCTGCGCGAGTACCGCCGCCGGGTCCAGCTCATCTTCCAGGATCCATACGAGACCCTGAACCCGAAGCAGACCATCCATGACTTCGTCGCGGAGCCGCTCGAGGTCAATGGGTTGGTGCCCCGACTCGTCGATCGCGAGGCGCGCGTCCGATCGGCCCTCGAATCAGCCGGGCTGCCGGCCGACTTCGCGTTCCGCTACCCGCACGAGCTCTCCGGCGGGCAACGCCAGCGCGTCGTGATCGCCGGCGCCCTCGTCATGGGGCCGGATCTCGTCGTCGCCGACGAGCCGGTCTCGATGCTGGATGTCTCGATCCGGACCGAGCTGCTGCGGCTCATGCTCGATCTCCGCCACGAGCGCGGCCTGACCTACCTGTTCATCACCCACGACCTGTCGCTGGCCTGGGTCATCGCCGACCGCATCGCGGTCATGTACCTCGGTCGGATCGTGGAGATCGGGCCGGCCGACAAGGTCATCAAGTCGTCCCATCACCCGTATACCGCGGCCCTCGTGTCCGTGTCGCCGACGCCCGATCCACCGAGCGGCGACGGGCCGAATCGGACGATCCTGGTCGGTGAGACGCCCGACGCGTCTCGAGTGCCGCCCGGGTGTCGATTCCATCCGCGCTGCCCCCTGGCGTTCGACCGGTGTCGGACCGAGGATCCGCCGTTGTTCGATGTGGGAGGCGGCCAGTCGGCAGCATGCTGGTTGGCTGAGGGTGGCCGGTCGCTGCCGGTCATGCCTGCCGGCATCGCCGTGGCGGCACCGGCCGACCCCGGACCGACGCCGGAGCCCCTGGCGTGACCACCGGATCGTCCGAGGACGCGCCGGCGATGCCGGCCCTGCCCCCGTCCGCGATCGCCGACCTGCTCGACGCGGCGGCCAGGACGGTCGTCGCCGAGCTGGACGCCCTCGGCAGCGAGGCCGGGTTCCGGCCGGCGCCGGGCGAGTGGAGCGCCAACGAGTGCGTCGGCCACCTCGTCGAGGCCGAACGGCGCGGGTTCGCCGGACGGATCCGGGCGATCCTCGAGGGCGGGCCGGGCGTCGAGCCCCCTGTCCTTGTGACGTGGGAGCAGACGGTCGTCGCGGAGGCCCGCCGCGACCACCTGCGCCCGGCCGCCGAGCTGGCGGACGAGTTCGCCGAGCTGCGACGCGAGAGCATCGTCCTGGTTCGCGGGCTGGCCCCCGAGGACCTCGCGCGCGTCGGGATGCACCCGCACGTCGGCCCGCTACGGGTCGATGACGTGCTGCACGAGTGGGTCCACCACGACCGCAACCACATCCGCCAGATGCTGGCCGTGACCCAGGAGCGGGTCTGGGGCCAGATGGGCAACGCCCGCCGGTTCAGCCTCGAGAACCTCTAGGGTCGGCCCTGGCGCCGATCAGACGGCGGCTGGGTCCTCCCTGTCGCCGTCGATCACCTGGTAGGCGGCCCAGCCCAACACGGCACCGACGATCGGAGCCACGAGGTAGATCCACAACTGGCCCAGATCGCCACCGACCACCGCCGAGCCGATCGAGCGGGCCGGGTTGACCGAGGCGCCACTGAGCGTGGCCGTAGCGAAGTGGATCGCGACCAACGTGAGCGGGATGGCCAGCGGCGCCAGGGCCGGCGCGCGCTTGGTCGCGGCGAGGATCACGGCGATGAAGCCGGCCGTGAACACGGTCTCGAGGATCAACGCCCCGATGTCGGTGATGCCGGTGCCGGGCTTCGTGATCCCGGCCTTGACGGCCTCCTGGCTCACGGCGATCAGCACCACGGCCCCGGCCGCGATCGCGCCGATGATCTGGGCGATGATGTAACCGACCGCATCAGCCGGGGTGGTTCGCTTGTCGAGGATCATCGCCACGGTCACCGCCGGGTTGAAGTGGCCCCCCGAGACGTGCCCGAACGCGAAGATCGCGGCCAATAGGCCGAATCCGAACGAGAACGGCACGACCAGCAGATTCGGCGTGGGGGCGCTCGCCACGGCGAACGCAGCCACCGATGCGTACCCGATCGTGAAGAACAGGAACGAGCCAAGCAGCTCGGCCAGGTATGCGCGGGCGTTCATCTTTCCCTCCGACGAACAACGACTCCGACGGTCACACGATACCGAGCCGGACCCGTGCAGCGCGAATCAGCAGCGAATCACGCCAGGCGCGGCACAACACCTCGACCAGCTCGAGGCGGTCGACGGCCTGGTCCGGGTCGCTGCCCACGGCCTCGGCACCGTGGCGCTCGAGGATGGCCGCGCCGGCAAGTGGCTCGGGCCCCTCGCTGAGGGCAGCCGCGATCCGCGTGGCGAGCTCCTGGCTGCCCATCTCCCCGAACGCGACGACCGGCAACCGCGGCAGGTGGAACGCGGTCTCCGGGAGCGCGGTCGGATCCGGCGACTCGCCGGCGAGCGTCAGCGCCATCGACGCGGGCAGGTGTGCGTGGGCCACCGCGCCGATGTCCGGTCGGGCGGCGTGGATCGCGAGATGGATCGCCAGGTCGGAGGTCGGAGCCAGCCCGCTCGACGAGACCGATCCGCGCTCGGGATGGCCGAGCCAGACGACGACGAGGTCGGCGGGCTCGAGTTCGTCCTTCCGGCGACCGCTCGGCGTGACCAGCAGGCGGTCGGCATCGAGCCGGATCGACAGGTTGCCCTCGCCGGCGGCGATCAGGCCACGAGCGCCGAGGCGTCGGCCGGCCCGGATCAGCGCGTCCGAGCCCCGGGCAAGGTCCATCGCGGCATCGTACCGTCACGGCATCCGCGATGAAGCCGTCCCTCAGGCGGCTGCCGCCGTCACGGCGGGGAGTCGGTCGGGCGCCAGCTCGACACGCACCGAGCAACCTTCGCAGGCCGCGTCATCGCGGTCGGCCTCGAGGGCCATCGGCCCATCGCACCAGGGACAATCGACGGTGACCATGTCTTTCAGCTCCTTCAGTCGTTCGACGGTGTCGTCGAGCTGGAGCATCGAGGCCGCTTGTGACAGCTAGCGTGTCAGAGCCGGTGATCGAGCTCCACGACATCGTCAAGGTGTACGGCCGGACGGTCGCGCTCGACGGCATCGACCTCGCGGTCGGCCGCGGCGAGCTCGTCGGCCTGCTCGGTCCCAACGGGGCGGGCAAAACGACGACCGTCAAGCTGCTCCTGGGGCTCGCCTCGCCGACGTCGGGCACCGGGCGGATCCTCGGGGCGCCGCTCGGCGACCGCGCCGTTCGACGGCGGATCGGCTACCTCCCCGAGCTCTTCCGCTACCAGCCCTGGCTGCGGGCCCGTGAAGTCCTCCGCCTCCACGCCGAGCTGGCGGGCCTGCCCTCCGGGACGCGCCGCCAGGCCACGACCGATGCCCTGGCGCACGTCGACCTCGGGGACCGGGCGGACGACGCCGTCGGCGGCTTCTCGAAGGGGATGCAGCAACGGCTCGGTCTCGCCGTCGCACTGCTCGGCGACCCCGAGCTCGTCCTCCTCGACGAGCCGACGTCGGCGCTCGATCCGGTCGGGCGGGTCGAGGTCCGCGAGATCGTGCGTGCCGCCCGCGACCGCGGCGCGACGGTCATCCTGAACTCGCACCTCCTCACGGAAGTCGAGCAGGTCTGCGACCGGGTGATCATCGTGAATCGCGGTCGGATCGTCGCGGCCGGCACGCTCGACGAGGTCATCGCCGGCGACGGCCTCCGGATCCGGGTGACCGGGCTCGAGGCGGCGGCGCGATCCGGGCTGGGTGCCCTCGCTCCGATGCAGGACGACGGGGAGTGGCTGGCCTTCTCGCGGCTCGTCCCCGAGCGGGTGCCCGAGATCGTCGCCGCGATCGTCGAGGCCGGCGGCCGCGTCCATGCCGTCGAACCCGGTCGGGGCTCGCTGGAGGCGCGCTTCCTCGAGCTGATCGCCGCGGACGGGAGCACCGAGCCGTGATCGTCATCGCTCGACTGACCGTCTTCGAGCTCTTCCGGCGGCGGATCGTGTGGGTCCTTGCCGGGCTGACGATCGTCTCGGTGCTCCTGGTCGCCTTCGGCGTCGAGCGCCTGGTGACCCTCGCGCGGGCCGACGGCGTCGGGGAACTCGAGATCCGGATCGGCGTGTCCCAGGTCCTCATCCTGATCGCGTTCATGTTCAGCTTCGTGCTGGCCATGACCGCGGCGTTCCTCGGCGCCCCGGCTGTCGGTGCCGACATCGAATCCGGTGTCGCCCTGGCGCTCCTCGCCCGTCCGTTGCGTCGGGTGGACCTGCTCCTGGGGCGCTGGCTCGGACTCGGGATCGCCGTGGTCGGGTACACGATCGCCTCGGGCGCTCTCGCGATCATCGTCGTGTCGATCATCTCGGGCTTCGGTCCGCCCGAGCCGGTCCTCGCGATCGCGTTCCTCGCGGCGCAGGCGCTCGTGCTGCTGACCCTGACGCTGGCGCTCGGGACCGTCATGCCGGCGATCGGGGCGGGGGCCATCGCGGTGGTCGCGTACGGGATCGGCTGGATGGCCGGCGTGATGGCCGGGGTCGCGGCCGCGTTCGACATCACGTCACTGGCCGCGGTCGCGGAGGCGACCCGCTGGCTGCTGCCGAGCGACGGGCTGTGGCGCGGGGTCGTCTACGGCCTCGAACCGCCACTGGCCGCCCTCATCGCCGACGGCCGTGGCGGTCGTGGACTCGAGGCCAACCCGTTCTACGCGATCGACCCGCCGCCGTGGCCGTTCCTCATCTGGTCCGCGGCCTGGATCGGCATCGTGCTGGCCTTGGCGGCGTGGCGGCTCTCACGCCGCGACCTCTAGGCGCGCCTAGGCGCGGTAACGGAAGCAGCCGGCGACATGGTCGTCGACGAGGCCGACGCTCTGCATGAACGCGTAGACGATCGTCGAGCCGACGAAGCGGAACCCGCGCCGTTTCAGGTCGGCGGAGAGGGCATCGGAGGCGGGCGTCGTGGCCGGCACGTCACCGGAGACCGCGGTCGCCGGCAGCCGCGCCGGAGGCCCCGGGACCATGGTCTCGAGATACGCATCGAACGAGCCGAACTCGGCCGCCGTCTCCAGGAACGCGACGGCGTTCCCGATCGTCGCGTCGATCTTGGCCCGGTTGCGGACGATGCCGGCATCGGCCATCAGCCGCTCGCGGTCCGCGTCGGTGAAGGCCGCGACGACCCGCGGATCGAACCCGCGGAACGCCGATCGGAACGCCTCGCGTTTGCGCAGGATCGTCGACCACGAGAGCCCGGCCTGGAAGGACTCGAGGGCCAGCCGCTCGAAGAGCTCCGTGTCGTCGTGGACGGGGGTGCCCCACTCGTCGTCGTGGTACGCGACCATCAACGGATCGGGATTCGGTCCCGCGTCCCCCGACCACCAGCACCTCGGTCGCTGATCCACGAGCGTGACTACGGCACCGGCTTCGTGTCGAACAGCGTGCTGCGCAGCATCGGGTCGCCGGACGGACGCGCGGCATTCAGCACCGAGCGGAAGACCGCGCTCGACACGGTCTTGGTGCCCTCGCTCCCGATGAGCGTGACCTTGATGAGCCGCCCCGATACCCCGCGCGCGGTCAGGTCCAGCGCGGTCAGGTTGCCGACGTCGGTGCGCGGATCGGCCGCGAACCAGGCGGACAGGCGTGCGCGACTGTAGCGGCGCATGTGCCACGTCGCGTAGGGAGAGGCATCGTCATACGCGGACCCGTCGAGCCGACGGTCCATCGAGCCACGCAGGTAACTGACCTTGCCGGCGACCTTCTTGCCGGTCGCGGACGTGTACACGTTCTCGTTGTTCTCGGTGGCGCCCCCACCGGCCGAGTGGTACATCGCGTTGGCCACGGCCGAGCCCTTGCGCAGGATCTGCCCGGCGGTCGCCGCGATCGCGGCGTTCGTCTTCGCCCGCTCCGCCTTCGAGCCGCGGTAGACCTGCGACCGCGAGTCGTCGACCGTGTCGTAGAAGGAGACGCCCGGCCGCAGCTTGCGGGCGGCGTACGAGCGGGACGCGATGGCCTGGGCCTGGAGCGCCGCCACGGGCCACGTCGAGGGCATCTCGGCCGGCACGACCCCACGCAGATAGAGCTCGAGCGCCAGGCGATTGGCGACGCTCACGGTCGGCGTCGCCCGCGGGACCACCCGGAGCGTGCCGCGGTACTGGTCGTATGTGGTCGGCTTCGAGAAGAGTTGCAGCCGGCCGCCCGGATCGGTCGGCCGGATCACGAACGACTTCGTCACCGGCCACGCTCAGCAGCTTCACGCCGGCGGCGTCGAACACCCGCACCCGCCAGGTCGTCGTCGTGCCGGCCTTGGTCGTCTTCGTGGTCGGGGTCAGCGTCAGTCGGGCATCCGGCGGGAAGACGCGGTCGATCCCGTCGATGCCCCAGGCCATCCGGCGGCCGTAGATCACGAGCGGTTTGGCCTTGCTGACCTTGAAGCGGCGGAGGACGAGGACGCGGATCGCCGGAGCGCGGTTCGAGCGTGTCCGGGGTCGCGCCCCGGTAGTAGTGGGCGAGGATCGTCGGCCGGAGCCTGGCCCTCGAGTGCCCGCCCGCGGGCCCCGTACTGCGACATCCCGACGCCGTGTCCGTACCCACGGCCGTAGAACCTGACCGTCGATCCGAGCACCGTCGGCTCGTCGGGCCATGGCGGCGTCGGGACGGGCGTGACGGTCGGGGTCGGCGGTCGGTTCCGGATCCGTCGGATCGGCGGCGCTGGCCGAACCGGCTCCGATCAGCCCACCGAACCCGACCACCAGCGCGACGACGAGCGCGCACAGCGCCGGCATCACGCGATTCGAGCGGTGGCCGCGGCGACGATCGGGAGCGAGCGACACGGGACGTCCTCTTGGCATCGATCTGGAGGATGCAGGATGGCGATCGCCCATGGGGCCGGCCATGACCCGTCCGGACCACCACAGACCCATCCGAACCTCCCACGACAAGGCTACCCTTCCGCGATGGGTCCCCGCCTGTTCCTGGGCCACGGTGCGAGCGGGACGGCCGCCAGCATGGCGCCGTTCGTCGAGGGTCTTCGAGCGCGTGGCGTGGATGCGAGCGCGATCGAACTGCCACGCCGCAAGGCCGAGGACGCGCTGCCCGCGTTCCATACCGTGGTCCCGTTCGCCGCCGACGTCGCCGTCGGTGGCCACTCGTACGGCGGGCGGGTCGCGAGCCTGGCGGCCGCCGAGCCCGATGCGCCCTACCTCGCGCTCGTGCTGTTTCAGCTACCCGCTCCATCCACCCGGTGGCCCGGAGCGGACCGACGCCCGGATCGCGCATTTGCCGGACATCCGCTGCCCGGTCCTGCTGCTCTCGGGTGAGTCGGATCCGTTCGCCCGGATCGACCTTCTGCGAGCGTCGGTCAAGCGGCTGCCCAACGCCGAGCTGGTCACCTATCCGCGGCTCGGGCACACCCTGAAACCGGTCCTCGACGACGCGCTGGACCGCGTCGCGGCCTTCCTGGCGAGCGTGCCAGTACCGGCCCCATGACTTCTGGGTAGGTTTGCCTCGGCCCGGGGACGTGGGTACCCTAAGCCCTCCCCCAGGTGCCGCAGTGGCGATGCCGCTCGGTAGACATGACCCGTCCAGTCGCCGTCGGAGTGCCCAAGGCCGCGGCCCCAACCGTGGTTCGCTCCGACCGACAAGCCGACGCTCGACGCGCTCACCGCGTCGTCTCGGCAGGAAGGAGCCGCATTGCCAGTCCGGTCGCACCGCCGTCAGGCGGTCGTCGTCGCGATGCTCGCGATGGCCATCCTGCTCACCGTCGCGGGCCCACAGACCGCGGTGGCCAAGAACCCGCCGGGCCTCGGCAAGTTCATGAACGCGATCGCCAAGGTCGAATCCGGCGGTCGCTATACCGCCCGCAACAAGACCTCGGGCGCGTACGGCAAATACCAGATCATGCCGTCGAACTGGCCGGCCTGGGCGAAGACCTACCTGGGTAACGCGAAGGCCAAGCAGACACCCGCGAACCAGGAGAAGGTCGCGGCCGGCAAGTTCCGCGGCCTGTACAAGTGGCTCGGCAGCTGGCGTCGTGTCGCGTACTGGTGGTTGACCGGCTCATCGCGCACCACCGGCTGGTCGTCCTATGCCAGGGCCTATGTCGACAAGGTCATGCGCTACTACAAGACCGCCTCGCCGAAGATGCCAAAGGCCCCGGGTCCGGTCAGCACGAAGCCGAAGACGGCCCTGCATCGGTACTCGGAGAAGAACGGGCGCATCACCTACACCGGCACGTGGAAGTCGGCGCGGCACGGCGGCTACGCCGGCGACGCGGTGAAGTACGCGACCAAGGCCGGTTCGACCGCGACGCTCGCCTTCACGGGCAAGTCGGTCATCTGGTACGGGCCCGTCGGTCCGACCCGCGGCAAGGCACGCGTCTCGATCGACGGCAAGGTCGTCAAGACGGTCGACCTGCGCCGGTCGGGCTTCACGGCCCACGCCGCGGTCTTCCGCAAGACCCTGGCCAAGGGCGCCCATACCCTGAAGATCGAAGTGCTCGGGACCGCCGGTCACCCGATGGTCGCGCTCGACGAGTTCGTCGTTCGCTGACCGACCCGGTGGATCAGCGGGTCGCGATCACCTCGATCTCGACCGTGAAGTCGGAAGCCAGGGCGGTCACGCCCACGGTCGCCCGCGTCGGCGGCTCGGTCGAGAAGACCTCGCGATAGACGCTGTTCATCGCCGCGAAGTCGCCGAAGTCGCGCAGGTAGACCGTGGCCTTGACGACGTCGCCGTAGTCGAGGCCGACCGCGTGGAGCAGCCGCCCCACGTTGTCGAGCATCTGGCGGGTCTCGGCCTCGATGCCGCCCGGGACGGCGGTGCCGGTGCCAGGCGCATTGCCGCACTGGCCGGCGAGGAACACGAGACCGTTGGCCTCGACGACCTGGCTGAACGGGAAGGCGCTGGCCTCGATACCGGGTAGCGCGGGGACGGTCTTCGGCATGGTCGATCTCCTCCGTGTCGGGTGGTGCGCTACCAGTATCCGGGTTAGAGGCGCCGCTCAGCCGCCTCGACCGCCCGAGCGCTCCACCAGGCCAGGTCATCGGCGGCCGGGATCCCGGACGCGAGCGTCAGGCCGGCCTCGGCGTCGCGGCCCTTTCGCCAGCCGCGCAGGAGCAGGCCGACGATGACCGCGAGGTCGCACTGGAGGTCCCAGTCGCCCACGAGGCCCGCGAAGTCGTGCAGTCTCGTGCCTGAGCCCCAGCGGCCGGCGTACCAGCCGATCGAGGTGCGGTACCGCTCGAGCACGTCGTCCGGAGGGATCGGTAGCTCTGCGCTGTTGGTGACGATGAACCAGCCCAGCTCGACCGCGACCGGCGCCTGGAGCGTCATCTGCCAGTCGATGAACCCGACGCGCTCGCCGTCGAGGAGTGCCACGTTGGCGAGCTTGAGGTCGCCGTGCAGACCGACCGACGGGAGCTGCGCCAGCGCCGTGACGAGCGGCGCCGGGTCGGCGCCGAGCCGGTCGAGCAGGTCCCTCGTCGCCTGCGGCGCCAGCCGGTCGAAGGCATCCCAGCCCGCCAGGAAGATCTCGCCGACCGGGTTGCCGTCGGCGGCGTAGCCGGTCGCCGAGCGTCGGGTCAGGAGCGTGAGCCGCTCCGGCAGCGGGCACCAGGGTGGCGGTGGTTCGCCGGACCGCTCGGCGGTCGCGGTGAGGATCTCGCTCCAGGGCAGCGAATGGAGGAGGGCGATCCGGTCGATCAACCGGTCCGTGGCGGCGACGTCCAGCACCGGTTCATGGCTCGGTCGTTCCCACGCCACGAGTTCTGTCGAGAGGTCCGGCATCAGGATCGCGGCCTCGCCGTTCGCGTCCACGCCGGCCCCGAGATAGGCGATCGAGCGCTCGCCGCCGACGCCCGCCAGCCAGCCGATGGCCGACCGGGCGTTCGCGAGCCACGCCTCGCGGATGGAGTCGTCGCGGGTCGCGCGGACGATCCAGTCGCGGGCCGGCGACGTCCGCTTGAGGACGAACCGCTCGCCGCCGCGGTCCAGGGCGGTGAACGTCGAGCCGGACCAGCCGTCGGTCGGGAACGGCTGCTCCGGGACGCCGGTCAGGCCGAAGTCGGCGAGCAGGTCCGCGAGCGGGCGGTCGCGCCAGCCGGTCACGCCGCGGGACGGGGACTCAGCACGGCGCCGGCACGTCGAGCGAGCCGTCGGGCCCGCCGTCCATGTACTCGACGTGCGAGTCGGGGCAGTTGCGGGTCAGGACCACGACGAGCGGCTCGGTCGGCGAGGCGTTCTCCTCGACGTGGATCTCGTCCGCCGGGATGTAGATGAAGTCGCCCGCGGCGGCATCGAATGTGTGCTCGAGCCCGGTCGGGCCCCAGGTGTAGCGGGCCTGGCCCGACAGGATGTAGATCGAGGTCTCGCAGTCCCCGTGGTGATGGACGCGGGTCTTGTCGCCGGGTGCCGTCGAGACGATCGCGGAGTACAGGCGCGACGAGCCGGTCCGTGGCGCCGAGATCGCGATCGACCGCTCCATGCCGGCGTGCTGGCCCACGTTGGTGAGTCGGTCGGTTGGGGTGATCCGGGTGGCCATCGTTCGATGATACGGGGCTACCATCGCGGTCATGCCCCCGGTCGAGCCGCCCCGCTTCCCGCTGTTCGAGCGGCCCTCGCCGCTCCATCGCCTGCCGGCCTTCTCGGAGGCCCTGGGCCACGGCCTCGATGTCTGGATCAAGCGCGAGGACCTGCTCCCGCTGGCGTTCGGCGGGAACAAGCTCCGGAACCTCGAGTTCCTCATCGGCGCCGCGCTCGCCGACGGCGCGGACACCCTCGTCACGAGCGGCCGGCGCTGGTCGAACCACTGCCGGCTGACGGCCGCGGCCGGCGCGAAGGCCGGGCTCGAGGTCCATCTCGTGCTCTCCGGTCCACCGGCCGATCTGCCCGGTCCCGGCGTGCAGCTGGCGAAGGCGTTCGGGGCGACCGTCCACCAGCTCGCGACCGCGGAACGCGGAGAACGCGAGGGCACCGTGGCGCGCGTCGTTGCGGAACGCACGGCGGCCGGTCGCCGGCCGTACGTCATCGGCGTCGGTGGGTCGGGGCTGCCCGGCACCTACGGCCAGTTCGAGGCCGCCAACGAGGCGTTCGGCCAACTCGCCGCGGCACGGGTGACGCCGACCGCCCTGTTCCTCGCCTCGGCGACCGGCGGGACGCAGGCCGGGCTGGTCGTGGCGAACGGGTCGCACGGTCGCATCGACGGTCCGATCGTCGGCGTGCTGGTCGCCCGGCCCGAGGCCGAGCTCCGGCCGTCGATCGAGGGCCAGGTCGCGGACCTCGCGGGCTTCACGGGCACGGCGTCGATCGCGCCCGAGGCGATCGTCCTCGACGGGTCGCAGCTCGGGGACGGCGTACGGACGGCGGACCACCGCGGCCGAGGACGCGACGCGTCTCCTTGGCCGGACGGAGGGGATCATGGTCGACCCGATCTACACGGCGAAGGCGCTGGCCGCCCTCGTCGCCCGGGCACAGTCGGGCGAGCTGGACGGCCAGACCGTCGTCTTCTGGCATGCCGGCGGCACGCCAGGCCTGTTCGAACCGCTGGACTGACCCGGGCTACTGACCGGCCGACCGCCACGCGTCGCGGAGCTTCATCCGGCCGGTCGTCTGGAGCACGGCACCGGCGTACACGCGGGCGCCGATCGCGAACAGGACCCAGATCCCGACGAGCGTGCTGATGATGGCGAGGCCGATCTCCCAGGGCTCGATCGCCTCCAGCGCGGCCCGCAGCGGCACCACGAACGGTGCCGATGGCGGCAGGTACGTGGCGATGGTCGCGACCGTGCCGTGCGGGTCGTTGATGACCGCGAAGATCGCCACGAAGTAGCTGAGCATCGCGACCATCGTGACCGGCGTCGAGGCGTTGGACGCCTCCTCCATCCTCGATGCCAGCGCGCCGAGGAAGCCCAGGGCCGTGGAATACAGGGCGTACCCGAGGACGAACCAGATCGCGAGCAGCATGATCGCCGCGGGCGTCGTGGTCGGCAGGACCAGCTCGCTCGTGAGGCTCGCGGCGCCGAGGGCCGCGATGAGGAACACGGCCAGCTGGACGACCCCGAGCACGCCGATCCCCAGGACCTTGCCCATCAGCAGGTCGCGGGCGCGGACCGTCGAGAGGACGACCTCGACCACCCGGCTCTGCTTCTCCTCGACGACGCCGGTCAGGACCGTGAAGCCGAAGCTGAAGATCCCGACGAGGATGAGGACGGCGCCGATGTTGGCGACCAGGAAGCGGGACCGCTCGGCGTCGGTCTGCGGATCGAGCTCGACGGCCTCCGGCGGCTGTTGCGCGGCCGCCATCGCGGCCTGGTCGACATCGGTGCCGACGAGGACGGCATTGACCCGCAGGCTCACGATGGCCGCGCTGACGATGCTCTGCAGGACCTGGTCCGTGGATTCCTTGTAGACGACGGTTCCCGGCGAGCTCAGGTCCGCGGGGACGTCGATGACCGCTTCGACCTCGTCGGCCTCGAGCGCGGCCTCGGCCGCGGACCGGTCCGGGTAGGGGACCAGCTCGAGCGTTCGACCGGCGCCCGACGCGATGGAGGTGACCAGTCCGTCGAGGGCCGGCGGCGCCGGCTGGACGACCCCGATCTTCGCGTCCTCCTCGTCGCCGAACAGCAGGGCCGGCACGAGGAACGAGCCGATCACGATGGCGGTCGTGAACAGCACGCTCAGGACGAATCCCCGGCTCCGGCCGCGTTCGATGATCTCGCGCCGGGCGACGAGCCAGATGCTTCGCCAGCGGCTCATCACGCCACCTCCTTGACCGGCTCGTCCGGCGTGACCGCTTCCATGAAGAGCTCCGAGAGCTTCGGTGGCTGGTAGGCGAATGTCCGGACCTCGCCGGCCCGGCGGGCCAGCTGCAGCAGGTCGTCGAGGTCGACCGACCGATCGACCAGCAGCTTGACGCGATCGCCGGTGCGGCCGATGACGGCCAGGTCGGTGCGGCCATCGAGCCACGAGCCGTCAGAACCGACGACCTCGATCTCGAGATGCTGGCGACCCGAGGCGGACTTCAGCTCGTCGATGGCACCCGCTGCCACGATGCGTCCCCGGGCGATGATGACGACGTCCTCGCAGACGTCCTCGACCAGGTCGAGCTGGTGGCTCGAGAACATGACGCCGACGCCCGCGGCGGCGCGCTCCTGGACCACCTCGGTCATCGTCGCGATCCCGATCGGGTCGAGGCCCGAGAACGGCTCGTCGAGGACGAGCAACTCGGGATCGTGGGCGAGCGCGACGGCGAGCTGGATCCGCTGCTGGTTGCCGTGCGAGAGCTCCTCGAGCTTCGACTTGGCACGGTCGGCCAGGCCCATCCGCTCGAGCCAGCGCGCCGCCGCGGCGTTCCCCGCCTTGCTGTTGAGACCGTGCTGCTGGGCGAAGTAGCTGAGCTGCTCGGCGACCCGCATCCGCGGATAGAGGCCGCGTTGCTCGGGCATGTACCCGAAGCGGAGCCGTGCCTCCCGGTCGACCGGCTTGCCGGCCCACCGGACCTCGCCACGGTCCGGCCGGGCCAGGCCGAAGATGCACCGCATCGTGGTGGTCTTGCCGGCCCCGTTGGGGCCGAGGAAGCCGACGATCCGGCCGGGGGCGGCGCGGAATGACGCTCCATCGAGGGCCACGACCGGCCCATAGCGTTTCGCAAGATCGTTCACTTCGAGCACGGGGAGACTCCTGAACGAGGCATGTGGACCACGCTAACTGTGACAGACATGCGTCGAACCCCCCGGATATCCGGAGGGTTCGATGTGGTCGCGCGGGGAGCGGTCACTCGGCGGTGATCGTGCCCTTCATGTCGGGATGGACTTCGCAGATGAAGGGGTAGCTGCCGGCGCCCAGCGCCGGGACGGCGTAGGTCACCTTCTTCGACGAGACGATCTCGCCCGTGAAGACCGCGGCCCCGGAGGCGTCCGAGATCTTCACGTTGTGCGGGGCGCCTTCCTGGTTGTCGAAGTCGATCGTGAACGCTTCGCCGGCCTTGACCGACACCTGCGTCGGGGCGAACTGCATGTCCTTGGCGACGATCGAGACGGCACCGCCCGCGGGTGTCGTGGGCGTGGAGGGGGCCGGGCTGGCCGGAGCCGCCGAAGCCCCTGAGCAGGCGGCGAGGACGGCGGCCAGGGCGACCAGGCCGAAGGCGAGGGTCAGGCGCTTCATGACGGACGGACTCCTTCGAGGATCGGGTGGTCGGGGTTGACTAGGCGCCGGCGCCGGCCGTGCCGCGGGCGCGGGCGACGAACGACGTGAAGTTGGCGAACTCGCCGCGGATGACGTCGACCGGGTTGCCGTCCTGGCGGGCGAAATCGATCGCGACCGCGACGATCAGGGCGACTTCGATGGCCTTGGCGATGTACGCGGTGCTGTAGTACGGGCCGGTGATGGCCCAGCCGAGGATCGTGGTCGCCGCATAGCCGATGAGGCCGAGGCGGACGACCCAGCGGAAGCGGACGGCGAGCGCGAGCGGGATGACCATCGCCACCGCGGCGACCGCATACCCGACGGCATTCAGGGTGAACAGCAGCCCACCGAGGGTCGAGTGGATGTAGCCGGTGGCGAGAGCCAGGCCCACGATGAGGGCGCGGAGGGCGACGTCCGAGGGACGGAGCGCGGTTCGGGAAGCGAACATCTGGTGGTGACCTCAGCGATTCGTTGGTGCCGGCGGAGGGTTGCCGGCTGTCGGGGGGCATCGTCACCGGCTCGCCCGGGCACCGACGGTGGGCGGCCGACAGCATCTGATGGAGACACACGCCGCCACCCGGGGTCCACCGGTGCCGGGTCGTCCATCGGCCGGATGACGTAGGCGGCCCCGGCGAACGGCCATGCCCGCATTCGCGGAGCCGTCGTATCCTCGGAGCGTGGCTACCCGAACGACGCGCGCTCGCACGCCCCGCGACGAAGCACCAGCCGAGCCGACCGACCCGATCGTCGCCACGAACGGCAAGACGAACGGCAAGGCGAACGGCAAGGCGACCGCGAAGGCGCGGGCGGCCGCGCGCCGCGACCCCGATGGCGGCCACGGCGAGATCCACGACCAGTTGGTCGCCGCGGTCGACGAGACGGCGCGCCTGCTCGAGGCGGACGGGGCGATGGTCTACCTCCTCGACCGCGAGACCGGGCACCTCCGATTCGCGCACGACGCGGGCATCAAGAGCGAGCGGAGCCGGGCCTTCGTCCGCTCGATCCGGCTGCCGATCGGTACGGGCATGTTCGGCAACGCGGTCGCTCGTCGGGCGGTCGTGCACACCGACGACTACCTGGCCGATCCCGCGTTCGACCATGCGCCCGATCCGGATCGGGTCGTCGAGGACATGGGCATCCGCTCGATGGTCGCCGCTCCGATCGTGTCGGGCGAGGAGGTCTTCGGGGCGCTCGGCGCTTTCAGCACGCGGCCGGCGGCCTTCAGCGCCCCGCAGCTCGCCCTCGTGCGGGCGCTGGCCGATCACGCGGCCGCGGCCATGGCCAACGCGCGCCTCATCGAGGCGCTTGACCACTCCCGCTCCGAGCTGGCCCAGCGCGCCGAGGCCGAGCGATCGCTGCGCGAGATCAATGCCCGGATCAGTGCGGCCGCCGACCTCCCGGCCGTGCTGCAGCGAGCGGTCGACGAGGCCGCGCGGCTCATGCAGGCCGAGGGCGCCCGCATCGACCTCGTGGACCCGAGGCTGAACTCGCTCAGGCCGGCGTATGCCTCGGGCGACAGCAAGCTTGACGCCGAGGAGTGGCCCGAGGACCCGGAAGAGACCATCGACGAAGGCGTCTCGGGGCAGTCCGTCGTCACCGGCAAGGCGGCCTGGACGGGGGACTACCTCAAGGACGCCGGGTTCCGGCACGGCAAGCTCGGCGACGGCTACGTCCGCCGGGTCGGGCTCCACTCCGTCATGGCCGCGCCACTCGTCGGCGAGGCCGGTCCGTTCGGGGCACTGACGATCTACGCGCGTCGTCGGGATGCGTGGTCCGAGTCGGATGCGGCGCTCCTCGTCGCGATCGCCGACCAGGCGTCGATCACGATCACGACCACGCGATTGATCGAGGAGCTCGACCGGTCACGCGACGCGCTCGGCCGGCGCGCCCAGGCCGAGCAGGCCCTGCGCGAGATGGCTGCCCGGATCACCGTCCTGCGCGAGCCGTCGGAGATCCTCAAGGACGTCGTCAAGCACGCCGGGCGGTTGGTCCGGGCCGATGGCGTCATCCTCGATCTGCTCGATCCCGCGACCGGCAACCTGCACTGGAGCTACGACGACGGCTTCGGCGAGGCGTTCACGGATGAGGAACGGGCGAACCTCTGGATCTCGGTCGGCGTCGGGGCGACCGGCACGGCGGTCGCCGAGGACCGCGTCGTGGTCGCCGGCGACGACCTGACCGACCAGTTCCCGCCGTCACCCGAATCGACCGAGTTCTATGACCGCACGGGGTTCCATTCGATGATCGCCGCGCCGATCACCGGCGACACGGGTCCGCTCGGCGTCATCGAGGTCTATTCGAAGGAGCGCGACGCCTTCACCGACGCCGACGCGGGACTCATCGGGGCGCTCGCGAGCCAGGCCGCCATCGCCATCACCAACGCCAGGCTCATCGACCAGCTGGCGCGTTCCCAGTCCGAACTCGCCCAGACCGCCGATGCCGAGCGGACCCTGCGCGAGATCGCCGCCCGGGTCAGCGCCATGCGCGACCAGGAGGAGATCCTCCAGTCGGTCATCGATGCCGCGGCCCGGCTGCTCCAGGCGAGCGGTGTGACCATCGACCTGATCGGCGACGAGGGGATGGCGGAGGCCTGGCCCGACCCGGCGTTCAACGCGAGGACCAAGGCGAACTTCGATCTCATCATGAACCTCGAGGTCGACTCGACCGTCGGGGTCTCGGGGCTGGCGATCACGAACCGCGAGGCCGCATGGACGGGCGACTACCTCGCCGACGAGCGCTTCGCCCACACCGACGACCGCGACAACTTCGTCCGGGAGAGCGGGATCCGCTCCGTCATCGCGGCCCCGCTCGTCCATCGCGATGAGGTGCTCGGCGTCGTCAACGCCTACTCGGACCGGACGGACGCCTTCGACGCCAAGGACGCCGGCCTCCTGGCGGCGCTCGCCGACCAGGCGGCCGTGACGATCGCGAACGCCCGCCTGATCGAGGAGCTCGAGCGTTCCCGGTCCGAGATCGCCCGACGCGCCGATGCCGAACGGACGCTGCGCGAGATCGCGGCCCGGGTGTCGGCCATCCTCGACCCGGCCGAGGTCCTCCAGCGGATCGTCGACGAGGCGGCCCGCCTGCTCGAGTCGGACGGCGCGCGGCTCGACCAGTACGACCCGGAGCTGGACGCCCTGCGCTGGGCCTACTCGGCGGGGGAAGCGATGTCGGTCATCCCCGAGTGGGCGAGGACCGGCGGCCTCAAGCCGGGTCAGGCGGTCGCCGGTCTGGCGTTCGCCCAGCAGCGCGCCATCCTCACGCGCGACTACCTCGCGGACGACCGCTTCGACCATACCGAGGAGATCGACGACTTCATCAAGGCCATGGGGATCCGCGCGGTGATCTCCACGCCACTCTCCGGCGACGCCGGACCGATCGGCACGATCTCGGTCGTGTCGCGCAGCCCGGGCGCCTACGACGCATCGGATCTCGAGGTCCTGACGGCCCTCGCCACCCAGGCGTCCATCGCGATCCGCAATGCCCGGCTCATGGAGGAGCTCGAACGCTCCCGGGCCGTCATCGAACGTCGCGCCGAGGCCGAGCACGCGTTGCGCGAGATCGCGGCCCGCATCACCGCCATCCGTGAACCGGGCGACCTGCTCCAGCGGATCGTCGACGAGGCGCTCCGCCTGCTCCGCGCCGACGGCGCCGTCATCGATGAGTTCGATCCGATCGAGGGTGTGCTCCTGTCCGCCTACGACGCCGGCCTGACCGAGGCCCAGCGCGCGTCCGTGCGCCAGACCCGCCTGCGTCTCGGCGAGGGCCTGTCCGGCCGAGCGATGGCCGAGGGCCGGGTCATCACGGCCGGGGACTACCTGGCCGCCGATTTCATCCACGTCGGCGAGACCGACGAGCTCGCGATCAGCACCGGCATCGGCGACCTGATCGTGGCGCCGATCATCGGCGACGAAGGCCCGCTCGGCGCGATCGAGGTCTACCGGCACGAGCGCCACGCGTTCGACGCGATCGACGAGGCGGTCCTCGGCGGCCTCGCCGACCAGGCCGCGATCGCGATCACCAACGCCCGGCTGATCGAGGAACTGGAGCGCTCGCGGCACGCGGTCGCACTGCGCGCCGAGACCGAGCGGTCGCTGCGCGACATCACCGCGCGCATCGCGGCGCTGCGCGAACCCGACGTCATCCTCGAACGGGTCGTCGAGGAGGCCAAGCGCCTGCTGGCCACCGACGGCGCGCACCTCACGCGCATGTCGGATGACAAGACGTACCTGGTCCCAGTGGTCGTGGCCGGCGGCGCCGACGCGAAGACCCGGGCCTGGCTGCTGGGCATGCGCTTCCCGCTCGGCGGCGGCATCAACGGCCTCGCCGCCGAACAGCGCGTGCCGGTCTCGACGATCGACTACCTCGCGGACCCGCGGATCCCGCAGGAACCCGACGACGTGTCCGTCGCCGAACGCCTGGGCCTGCGCGGCATGGCGGCCGCCCCGCTGCGCGCCCCGGGTGGCGACGTCATCGGCACGCTGGCCGTCTCGTCCGCCACGCCACGCGACTTCCTGGCCGAGGAGCTGGACCTCCTCCAGGGCCTCGCCGACCAGGCCGCCATCGCGATCACGAACAGCACGCTGCTGACCCGATTGTCCGAATCCGAGGAGCGCTACCGGTTCCTCGTCGAGAACGCGCCGGATCTCGTCTGGTCGGTCGGGTCGGATGCGCGGCTGACGTTCCTCTCCGACGCCGTGGAGCGGTTGACCGGCCGTCGCCCAGACGAGCTGCTCGGCCAGCACTTCGGCGTCCTCGTGCACGAATCCTCGCGCGAGGTCGCCGAGCTCGACTGGTCGGCCGGCATGGCCGCGGAGTCCCAGGAGCTGCGCGGGCGGGTCAACCTCCTGGGTCCGGACGGCGAGCCGGTCCCGGCCGAGTTCATCGCGATGGCCCGTCTCGACGAAGACGGATCGTTCGCCGGCGCGAACGGCTCGGTCCGCGACATGCGCGAGCGCGACCGCCTGGAGCGTGATCTGCGCGAGTCGGAGACGCGCTACCGGTTCCTGGTCGAGAACTCGCCGGACGTCGTCTTCGCCACCGACGCCGAGGGCCGCTTCACGTTCATCTCCGAGGCCATCGAGAACATGACCGGCTACCCGCCGGGCGAGGCGGTCAACCAGCACTTCTCGATGCTGGTCCACCCGGAATCGATGCCGATCGCAGGGGACCGTTGGGCCAAGCTGGTCGCCGACCCCGCGACGCAGCAGGTCGCCGAGCTGACGCTCATCGGCAAGGACGGGCGGCTCACCCCCGTCGAGGTCCATACGACGGGGATCGCCGAACCGGATGGCACGTTCGGCGGCATCCATGGCGCCACCCGCGACATCGGCGAGCGCGAACGGCTCCAGCGCGAGCTGCGCGGATCCGAGGAGCGCTACCGCTACCTCGTCTCGTCCTCGCCGGACCTCGTCTGGGTGACGGACGCCGAGGGGATCCTGAGCTTCGTCAGCGATTCCGCGGAGACGATCCTCGGTCGGACCGCCGCGGAGTTGATCGGCCGGCCGTACTGGGAGTTCTTCACCCCCGAGGTCGAGCGCGAGGTCAAGGTCCGGTTCAAGTGGCTGTCGCGCCATCCCACGTCGGTCCAGCGGACCCGCCTCCCGTTCCGCCACGCCGACGGCCACGACGTCCTCGTCGAGATCAACGGCATCGGCATGCTCGATGGCGGTCGGTTCGTCGGGGCGCACGGAGCGGCGCGTGACGTCGGCGATCGGGACCGCCTGGAACGCGACCTGCAGGCGCCAGGCCGGGGAACTGGCCGCCGGCGAGGAGCGGGCCCACCTGGCCCGGGAGCTCCACGACTCGGTGACCCAGGCGCTCTTCTCGATGACCCTCGTCTCGCGATCGGTCGAGATGCTCCTGGATCGCGACGTCGATGCGGCCCGGACGCAGCTGACCCAGTTGCGCGAACTCCAGCGCGAGGCCCTCGCGGAGATGCGGGCGCTCATCTTCGAGCTACGCCCAGGGAACCTCGAACAGGATGGCCTGACCCGAGCCCTCAAGACCCACACCGCGGCGCTGCAGGGCCGGATCGGCCTGCCGGTCGTCGTCGAGAGCGCGCTCGGCGACGAGCGGCTCCCGCTGCAGGTCGAGGAGGCTCTCTACCGCATCGCCCAGGAGGCGCTTCACAACGTCGTGAAGCACGCGGCCGCGCAACAGGTTCGCGTCGAGGTGGGACCGTCACGCGACGGCGTCCGGCTGCGCATCGAGGACGACGGCCGGGGCTTCGATCCCAAGCTGGTGCCCGCCGGCCATCTCGGGCTCGCCGGGATGGAGGCCCGCGCGTTGCGCATCGGGGCGTCGTTCGCCTGTCGCAGCGTGAGCGGCAAGGGCACGACCATCGAGGTCGTGGTGCCGCGGTCCGTCATCACGCCGGCCGGCGGGGAGTCCGGCCCGCGCCAGGCTGCCGCCGATCCGTCCATCCGCGACCGATGACGTAGGCGGACCACCGTCCTTCGGCCGATGCGATGCCCGGCAAGAGTCCGTTCCCGCAGCGTGGCCGCGCGGCCACGATGGGATGGATGCACGACCCCAGCCACGGGCCTGAGCCGCTCCGGGTCCTCGTCGTCGACGCGGACGATCGGGTCTGCGAGAGCCTCGCGGGGCTCCTGGGGATCGGCGAGAGCCTCGTCGTCGTCGGTGGCGTCGGGCGGGCGGGGCCAGCCTTGGAGCTGGTGGCCTCGGCCAAACCGGATGTCGTCGTCGTCGACCCGCGCCTGCCGGCGATCGATGACGGCCTCGACTTCCTCAAGCGTCTCCGCGCCCAGGCCCCCGACGTCCGGGTCGTCGTCATGGGCTCGTTCGAAGGCCCGGACCAGACCGCCTTGACGGCCGTCGGCGACGCCTTCGTGCGCAAGACCTTCCGGCCGACCGAGCTGGTGACGGCCATCGAGGCGGCCGGCCGCCGCCCGACCGAGACTCGCCCAGGAGCCACGCTTTGATAGACTCGATGACGACCCCGTACCGCCTTTCCGACGATGGCGCTCCGGCGCCGGGAGATCCTGTGACCGACCCCACGCCGATCCGCGTGCTCATCGTGGACGACCATGCCGTCGTGCGCTCGGGCCTGCGCGTCTTCCTCGACCTGCAGCCCGACATCGAAGTCGTTGGCGAGGCGTCCGACGGTTCCGAGGGCGTCGCCGTCGCTCGCCGGCTGGAGCCGGATGTCGTGCTGATGGACCTCCTCATGCCGAACATGGACGGGATCACCGCGATCGGCCGGATCAAGGCCGAGCGCCCCGATACCGAGATCGTGACCATGACCTCCTTCATCGAAGAGGAGAAGGTGACCGCGGCCCTCGAGGCGGGCGCGTCGGGCTATGTCCTCAAGGACGCCGAGGCCGAAGAGGTGGCGGCGGCCATCCGGGCGGCGTTCGCCGGTGAGGTCCACCTGGACCCGGCCGTCGCCCGGCTGCTCGCCCAGCGCATGCGCAACCGCAAGTCCCCCGAGGACGAGCTCACGGAGCCGTTGACCGAGCGCGAGAAGGACGTCCTGCGCCTGCTGGGCCAGGGGATGAGCAACAAGGAGATCGGCTCGGCCCTGTTCATCACGGAACGGACCGCCCGCACGTACGTGTCGAACATCCTGGGCAAGCTCGGCCTCGCGTCACGCACCCAGGCCGCGCTCTACGCGGTCGAGCACAAGCTGGTCGACGCCCAAAAGGGCTAGCACGTCTCGGCCGCCCCATGGCGAGCGTTGGCGCCTGCGTTTCCTCGCTCACGCACCTTGAAGTGCGCTCGCTCCGGTCCTCGGCGCCGCCTTGCCTTGGGCCGGCCGAGTCGCGCTAGACGGCCCGCGTCAGCCGCGCCCTAGTTGACCGCCACGATCAGGTAGTGACGATCACCAGCAGGGGTCGTGATCACCACCTCGTCGCCCTCGAACCGGCCGAGGAGGGCCCGCCCGACCGGCGACGATGATGAGATCCGCCCGGCGATGACATCCGATTCCGAGGATCCGACGATCGTGTAGTCGATCATTTCGCCGTCGGTCTCGATGCGCACGACCGAGCCGAGTCCGATCCGAGCCCCGGCCGCCGGCGCCTCCACGATGACCGCGGTCCGAAGGCGCGCCTCGATCGCCTGGATCCGGCCCTCCAGGAACGACTGTTCCGCCCGGGCCGCGTGATAGTCCGAGTTCTCCTTGAGATCGCCGAGTTCCTTCGCCGAACGGATCCACGCGATGACCTCGGGCCGCCGGACCCGGATCAGCCCGTCGAGCTCGGCCTGGAGGCGGACCGCGCCGTCAGGGGTCAGGGCTCCGAGATCCTCGGGCGGCTCGAGTGCGGTCGCTGCGGCCAGCACGGGGGCGGGAACAGGGCTCGTCTTCCGCGCCGCCGCCGGTCGCCGGGTGCGCGGCTCGGGCGGCTTGCCGTCGGCACCCTCGGCATCGCCATCGGGCACCTGGACGATCCGCGTCGGCGGCGCCGGCGCCACGACCGGCTCGGGCAGGAGGGAGCCGGTCAGCCCGGTCTTCCGCCGCTCCCCGGTGGGCCGGCGCAGGTTGGCGAACGGCAGAGTCGTCGCCGGGTCGTGGAGCGCGGCTCGCTCGGCGTCGGCGACGCCATCGGCGAACGCCGTGAACAAGGCGTCCTCGTATTCCTCGACCGCCTTCGTGACCGTCCACCAGACGCGTGTGCCGGCCGGCATCGCGAGGGCGTGAAGCCAGTGGCCACTCGAGGAGGGCCGCCGGTCGCCCAGCGGGGTCGCGAGCATCGCGGCCACCTTCCGGCTGACCGATGTCTCCGACGATCCGATGAAGAGCACCGGCTCCGAGGGCAACCACGACGCGGCCACCCGTGCGGCGAGGGCCCGGGAAGTGGGCCGTGCCCCGTCCACGCGGAGGTCCTCGACCCGCTCGAGCCACTTCCCGATCCGTGTCAGCTCGATCGGCGCCGCGGCCAGCGGGGCGGCGACCTCGACGACGAATACCCCGGCGCCGGTCGGTGGGAGCGGTCGTCCCCAGACGACTGGACCGTCGGGCAGGAGGCCGACGGCGCGAAGCAGTCCGGACGCGGTTCGATCGGAGTTCATCTGACCGATGGTACCCGCGACTCGCCCGGGGTATCGTGCGCAGGTCATGGCGCCCCGTCGATCCGCCTGGGCCGCATGAGCGCCCGGGACCCCGCTCAGCCGGCCGCTCGACGCCGCTCCGCGAGGCGATGGCGCGTCGTCGTCATCGGCGCGGCGTTGTCGATGCTCGTGGGCGTCCTGGGCCCCGTGCCCGCGGCGTTGGCCATCGATCCGGACCACCTCTTCGGCCGCCCGGTCGGTGAAGGGCTCCTGCCGCCGTCTCCGGCGGTCCTGCGCGACACGCTCCAGCGCCGGCTCGACCGCCTGCGCGTGCGTGACGGCATCCCCGGCGTCTCGGTCGCGATCCTCTTTCCCGACGGCACGACGTGGCTCGGTACGAGCGGGCTGGCGAACATCAAGACGGGCGAGGCGGTGGAGCCGGACACGGCGTTCGCCGTCGCCAGCATCAGCAAGACGTTCACCGCCGCCTTGATCCTGCGTCTCGCGCAGGAGGACAGGCTCGACGTCGCGCGCCCGGCCGCCCAGTACCTGCCGGAGCTCCGCATCGACCGACGCGTGACCGTGCGCATGCTGCTCGACCACACGAGTGGCCTGCGCGACTTCTTCTTCGACCCGAGGATCGACAAGGCGCTGCTCGCCGACCGGGGCCGGTCGTGGAGCCCGGCGCGTTCGCTCAAGTACGTCGGCAAGGCCTACTTCAAGCCCGGCAAGGGCTGGCACTACTCGAACACGAACTATCTCCTGCTGGGGCTCATCGCCGAGCGCGTGGGCGGACGATCGCTGGCCGCGCAGCTGGAGTCGCGCTTCTTCGGGCCGCTCGACCTCGACCACACCTTCGAGCAGATCGACGGATCGCCGGGTGGCCCGGTCGCGCATGGCTATCGTTTCGATGGCGCCAGCACCAAGCTTCGACCGGTGGATCTCACCGACGGGACGACGATGGCGCCGTTCACGTCGGTGGTCACCGCCGCCGGAGCGGCCGGTTCGATCGCCTCGACGCCGAAGGACCTCGTCCGGTGGGTGAGTGCGCTCTACGGCGGCGCGGTCCTCGACCCGACCTCGGTGGCAGCCATGGTCGGCGATGTCGCGCTGACCGCCGAGCAGGCACCCGCGATCCCGTACGGTCTCGGTGTCCAGGCCGTGACGTTCGACGGACACCCGACGCTCGGCCACTCGGGCCGGCTACTCGGTTTCCGGGCCGTCGTCCGCTGGCTGCCGAATGAGCGGGTCGCGATCGCCGTCGTCACGAACCAGAGCCGGACGGACCCGTCGGTCGTCGCGAGGTCGCTGCTCCGGTTGGCGCTGACGCGATCGATGGGTGGCTGCGTGGAGTGCCGCGAACCGCTCTAGGCCACGTCCGACGGGTACATCCGGATGATCGGATCGGGTACCGACGGCTCATTCCCGCCGCCGTCCGGGTGGGTCACAGTTCGGCCACGCTCAAGGGGGCTCGATGCCCATCCGCGTGGACGCGTACATGGCCGGGGGGATCGCCAGCGGCACGGTAGACCGTGCCGGGCAGCTGCGCGACCTCCTCGAGACGTCCACCGACATGACCCTGGCCCAGACCAGTTGGCAGCCGCTCGACGGCGCCGCACCGCAGGCCGCCGGGGACATGACCGTGGCGATCGACGACGTGCTCATGGTCGTCTCCGATGACGATCCGTACATCTCGATGCACGCCGCCTGGCACGGGATCAGCCTCGTGGTCGGCCCGTATCTCGTGGCGGGCGAACTGCCGACGTTGCCCGGTTTCGACCCGGGACGAGCCCTGACGCGGCCAAGCGGCGAGTTCGTGATGCTCCGCGAGGTCAAGCTGGGGATCGTGGGCGAAGGCGACGAGACCGTCACGTTCCCTCACGCCCTGATCAATCGCTACACCGTCGACCGGGTCAGCGCGGACATCATGCTGGGCTTCTTCTTCCCGGGTGCCGCCATGGACGAACCCGAGGGGACGCATGCCCCGCTGTCCGCGGGCGTCGAGCGTCTGCCCACGAAGGTCCCGAACGAACCTGAGGCGGTCGCACCGCCCGTGGCGGCCACGGCGCCCGAGCCTGCCGGCCAGCCCGAGCCGGTCACGCCGCCCGAGCCGGCAACGCCGCCCGAGGCGGTCGCACCGGCTGAGCCGGTCGAAGCGGTCACACCACCCGAGCCGGCCGCGTCGCCGGCCCCCTAACCGCTTCGGCCGCTTCCGACCCGACCCGCCCGTCGCACGGGCTTGCGATGCGCGTGATGCTCCGGAGCCGTCCGGGCATGGCCCGCCCGCATCGACAGCGGTCGAGCTTCCACGCTGCGGTCCGGGACGAACCCATCCTCGACCGTCCACGGGATCGCGACCTTGAGCATGCGCTGGATGCCACGCAGCAGGTCGACCTCGTCCATGCACACGAGCGAGATCGCCTCGCCGGTGGCGCCGGCCCGGCCGGTCCGACCGATCCGGTGGATGTAGTCCTGCGGGTTCCACGGCAGCTCGAAGTTCACGACGACCGGCAGGTCCTCGATGTCGAGGCCGCGAGCGGCGACGTCGGTGGCGACGAGGACCCGGATCTCACCGGACTTGAAGCCCTCGAGGGCCCGCGTCCGCTCCGGCTGCGACCGATCCGAGTGGATGGCGACGGCGTCCAGGCCATCCCGATCGAGTCGTGACGCGAGCCGGCTCGCGGCCAGCTTCGTCCGCGTGAAGACGAGGACCTGGCGCAGGTCGTACGTCCGGATCAGGTGCGCGAGCAGTTCCTCCTTGCGGTCGCGATCGACCGGGTAGACGAGCTGCTTCACGGCGTCGACGGTCGCGTTCCGCGGCGCCACCTCGACCGTGCTCGGATCGCGCAGGATCGTGCCCGACAGGCGCCGGATATCGTCCGAGAACGTGGCCGAGAACATCAGGTTCTGGCGCTTCGGCGGGAGCAGCGCGATGATCTTCTGGATGTCGGGCAGGAAGCCCATGTCCAGCATGCGGTCGGCCTCGTCGAGCACGAGGATCTCGACCTGACCGAGGTTGGCCACCTTCTGGCCGACGAGGTCGAGCAGGCGACCCGGGCGTCGCGACGAGGATCTCCACCCCCGCCCGCAGCGCCTTGATCTGCGGGTCCATCGGGATGCCGCCATACACGACGGCCGAGCGCAGCGGCACCGTTCGTCCGTACGTCCGGACGCTCTCGTCGACCTGCATCGCGAGTTCGCGCGTCGGGCACGAGGATCAGGACGCGCACCGGATGCCGCGCCGGCGAGAAGCTCGTGTTCGCGTGGGCGCGCAGCCGATCGAGGATCGGCAGGACGAATGCGGCCGTCTTGCCGGTGCCGGTCTGGGCCGCGGCAAGCACGTCGCGACCCTGCAACACGAGCGGGACCGCCGCTGCCTGGACGGGTGTCGGGACTTCGTAGCCTTCTTCGGCCACCATCTTGATGAGATCGGCCGAGAGGCCGAGCGATTCGAAGGTCAAGCGTGGGCTCCTGCGTGGATCCCGTCGCGATCGCGGGCGCGGGAGCGCGACGGCGGCGCCGGACGTCCGATCGCGGATGGAGCGCATCGGACCCGGGCCGCCCGGAGCATAGCGGAAATCGGTGGTGCGCCCGCGCATAGACCCGATCGCCGCCGATCCATGACCGGATGGTCGGGCTCGGCAAAGCCCATCCGGGGCTGCCATACTTCGGGCCAACCCCCAAGGCACCACTCGACAGACAGGCACAACAGAAGACCGCCGCCCCCACGGCAGGAACCCTGTCATCGCGTCGGGTGCTTGCACCTGACGGTCCGGATCGGCTCACTCGATCCACCGCCCCGACTCATCGCCCCCCAAGGTGTCGAGCCGGCGCTGCCCGTCCCGCGTCCTCGCGACTTCCCCTGCCGCTGGCGGCCAACACCCACCGTCGTCGTGCCCCCGCACGGCGTTCCGGCAGGGAGGAGGCAAGAGTCTTGCAGGTCCCCAACAACGGCGCCCAGAGGGCGTCCAGCCACCGATCGGCCCGCCTCGTGGCGTTCCCGATCCTCGCACTCGTCATCGCACTCGGCGGGCTTTCCGCTGCGAGCCCGGCTCCCGTCGCCGCCGCCGGCGTCAAGGTCGTCATCGTCGTCGGCCCGGTCGAGTCGAGCACCGCGCGATACAAGAGTCACGCCAAGTCGTACGCCGCCCTCGCGAAGAGCCTGGGCGCCTCGGTCACCGAGATCTACAGTCCCAAGGCCACCTGGGCCCGCGTGAAGAGGGCTGCCAAGGGCGCCAACATCTTCATCTACCTGGGCCACGGCAACGGGCATCCCAGCCCCTATGGCGCCTTCTATTCCGACCGCAAGGACGGACTCGGGCTGAACCGGACGTATGACAACGGGAACAGCAACGTCAAGTACTACGGCGAGAAGTACGTCAAGGCCAGCCTTGACCTCGCGAAGAACTCCGTCGTCATCCTGAACCACCTGTGCTACGCGTCGGGGAACTCGGAGCCGGGTCGGGCCCTGCCGAGCAAGACCACCGCCAAGAAGCGGGCCGACAACTACGCCGCGGGCTTCCTGCGGGCCGGTGCCAGGACGGTCTTCGCGACCGGGAAGGGGAGCGCCTCGTGGCTCGTCCGCGCGCTGCTCACCACCGATCTCACCATGGGCGAGATCTTCAAGGCGGATCCGGCCTTCACCGGGACACGGGACTTCAAGTTCGCGTCGAACCGGACCAACACGTTCACCGTGTGGATGGATCCGTACGCCGCGAAGAAGTACTACCACTCCATGGTCGGCCGGCCCAACATGTCTGCCGCCACGGTGCGCGCCGGCTGAACCCGTCGCGAACCGAACGACTGAGGCCCGGCGCGCCCAAGCGCCGGGCCTTTCGATTCGTCCCTGAGGTGCCCGACCGGCGCGCGTCAAGACAGGCGGAGGCCCCGGTCGGGACGGTCGTCCTGCCGGGGCCGATGACTGGTGTGGTGCGGGCCGCCGCGGCGACCGGGCTGCCGATCGGAGCTAGGCGCCGACGGCGTTGGCGATGACGCCGAGCATCGCGAGGATCGTCATCAGGACGATCAGTGCGGACGGCAGGATGCCGAAGTCGTCCGTCGCGAAGACCTGCTGCTGTGCGGACATCGGGTTCTCTCCTTTCCGCCCGTTGGCTGGTGGCCGACCTGGCCACCTCACTGGCCTGCAGTCTGGGACCCTTGCCGTGCGAACCCATCGGACGGACGCCCGCTTCAGACCCCGTCAAACGCGCCCGGCGCCGCATGGACGCATGACGACTCCGTCGCCCGTCCACGCCGGTCCGAACCACGCATGAGAGCACCAAGAAGTTCGATAAAGTGAAAATCACTATTGACAAAGTGAAAGCGATGCACTACAACTTGCACCCATGGCACACGACGTCATCTCCACCTGTCCCGTCTGCTCGAGCGAACTCGCGGTCACGCGCCTCCACTGCGGCAGCTGCGGGACCACGCTCGAAGGCGACTTCAGCGTCGGGCGGTTCGGCCGCCTGAACCGCGACCAGCTCGCGCTGCTCGAGAGCTTCCTCCGGTCCCGCGGCAACCTCCGCGAGATGGAGCGGGAGCTGGGCATCAGCTACCCCACGGTCCGCTCACGCGTCGAGGCCCTCGTCCGCGCCCTCGGCTTCGGAGAACGAGCCGACGCCGAGGAGCTCGACGACGCCCCGACCGAACCGACCGCCACGCCCACCGACCCGCCCATGGACCGCACCGCGATCCTCGAAGCGCTGGCTCGCCACGAGCTCAGCGCCGAGGCCGCCGCCACCGCGATCCGGGCCCTCGGGAAGACGGCCCGATGACGCGGCTCGGAACCGGCGTCGAGATCGAGCACGAGATCGGTCGTACCGGTCTCCTCGCGGTCAGGCTTCGTGGGGGCGACGTCCGGCTCCGCGGCGTCGAGGGATCGGTCGTCCGGATCCACGACACCGACGGCGACCTCGAGGCTCGCCTGCATCTCGAGCGGGGCGAGGGCAGCCTCTCGGTCCGATCGAGCGGGGCCGGCATCTTCGACGACGGGACGCACCCGGGCTCACTTGGCGAGGAACTCGTCATCGACGTCCCGACGCAGGCCACGGTCGTCATCGAGGCGGCCAGCGCCGATGTCACGATCGACGGGCTCCTCGGCGACCAGCGCTACAGGACCGCATCGGGCGACATCGTCCTCCATGACGTCAGCGGGCAGCTCTCGGTCGAGACCGTGTCCGGCGACATCGACATGCTCGCGGTCGACCGGTCCGCGATCGCCGTCCGGACCGTCTCGGGCGACGTGTCCGTCCGGGCGTCCGACCTCGATTCGTTCCGGTCGACGACGACCAGCGGCGACATCCGCCTGGCCGGCCGCCTGCTCGGTCCGGGTCCGTTCGCCATCGACACCGTGAGCGGCGACATGCGGCTCGCGCTCGCCGGCCACGTCCGCCTGGAGGCGAGCACGGTCGCCGGCGACGTCACCTCCGAGGTCAAGGCGCGGAGCGAGGGCAGCCCCGGCCGCCGCGTCCTCATCGTCGGTGACGGTCGCCCGACGATGACCGTCCGCTCGATGTCGGGCGACGTCAGCCTGACCGAGGCGTCGGCGGTGACGCGTCCGTTCGCGCCGGCGCCTCCGAGCGACATCGACCCGGCCGCCGGCGACAGCCCGACGGTCGTCGTCGACCGCGCCGAGCCCGACCGCGACGACGCGGCTCGGCTCGCGATCCTGCGCGCCCTCGAAGCCGGCGAGATCGATGTCGCCGAAGCGGGCCGCCGACTCGAGGCGCTCGAGGGGTCGTCCGTCGCGGAGGGTCCGTCCGATGACTGACGACGCCATGGGCCGCGTCCTGCGCCTGGTCGCCGAAGGTCGCCTGACCGCCGACGAGGCGGGCCCGATCCTCGACGCCCTCGAGATGCGCGCCGACGAGGCCGATACGCCCACGATCCGAACGACTGGCCGGCCCGCGTCGGGGTCGCCACCGAGGCCGTTCACAGACGGCGCAGGAGCCCGGGCCATCCGGATCGAGATCAGCGATCACGGCCGCAAGGTCGTCAACCTCCGGGTCCCGCTGGCCCTTGGCCGGGCGGCCCTCGATCGCATCCCCGGCCTGTCCGACGCGACGGCCGAACGAGTCCGCGAGGCGATCGTCTCGGGCATCAAGGGTCCGATCGTCGACCTCGACGACGAGGGCGACGGCGTCCGGATCGTCATCGAATGACTGCGGAGGAGACCGACATGAACCGCTATCGAGCCGAGCGCCAGCCGTCGACCTTCGATGGGCCGCTCGAGGCCGCCTATGCCCGGATGGCCGCGCTCCAGGGCGAGGCGCGACGATCCCGGCTCACCGACGACGGGCCAACCAGTCGGCATCGTGCGCCGGCTCCGCCATGGCGTCGGGTATCGCCTCATCGCCGCCGGCATCGCGCTCGCCGGTGAGCGGCGGCCACAGACGCTCGCCCGCTGACCGGCCCAGGTCCGGGGCCCGGCGATCGGCTCAGTCGACCGACAGGCCGCCCTTGACCACGGCCGCCGGCCGTCGCATGACCTCGATGTCGAGCAGCGGGTCGGTCTCCACGGCGACGAGATCCGCGTACCGTCCCGCCGCGAGCGACCCGACCCGGTCCTCCCAGCCCATCAGCTCGGCCGCGACGATGGTCGCCGACCGGATCGCCTCGAGCGTCGACTGACCCAGGCGGACCTGGTATCCGAGCTGGATCGCCGCCATCGCATGCGGATAGACACCGCTGTCGGTCCCGTACGCGAGCCTGACCCCGGCCGCGACCGCCTTGCGGAAGCCCTCGCGCTGGGCCAGCGTCGTCAGCTCGTTCTTCTCGAGGGTCTCGGCCGGCCAGCCGGCACGCCGGCCCTCCTCGGCGATCCAGTCCCCGTCGTAGACGTCGGCCACGAGGTACGTCCCGTTCGCCACGAGCATCTCGATGCCCTCGTCGTCGATGAGGGAGCCGTGTTCGATCGAGCGCACACCCGCCCGGATCGCGACCTTGATGCCCTCCGTGCCGTGCGCATGGGCGGCGACGAACAGCCCGTGGCGTGCCGCCTCCTCGACCGCCGCCCGGACCATCGGCTCGGTCAGCTCGACGACCCCTGGTTGCGTGCCCCGGGTCAGCACCGCGCCGGTCACGATGCACTTGATGAGCGTCGCACCGCCGTCGACGAGGGCGCGGACCTTCGCCCGGACCTCGTCAGGTGACTCGACCACGCCCATCCGGAGGTCGGGCGACAGGCCGAGCCTCGGTGCGTCGCCGGTCACCTCGCCGCCACCGCCCGGCGCGGTGATGTAGGCACCGGCGCACTGCATCCGCGGCCCGGGCGTCCAGCCACGATCGATGGCATCGCGCAGGGCGACGTCGATGAACGCCCGGTAGGTCCCGACGTCGCGAACCGTCGTGAACCCGGCCCGGAGGGTCGTGCGCGCGTTCCGGACGCCGACCATCGTCTCCTCGGCCGCCGAGGCGTCGACCGCCGGGATGCCGGCATACTCGAGCTCGCCGATCAGGTGGCTGTGCGCGTCGATGAGCCCAGGGACGACCCAGTCGCCGGCGAGGCTGATCGGCTCGGCATCGCCCGGCGTCGGGTCGCCCGGTCGAAGCACTGCCTCGATCCGCTCGCCGTCCACGAGGATGCGCCGGTCGTCGAGCCACGTTCCGCCGACGACATCGAGCAGGTGCGGAGCCGCGATCAGGCGACGGTCGGCGACCATGGCCCGAGCGTAGCAGGGCTACCATTCGCCCATGACGACCACGCTCGAACGCCTGCCCTTCACCGGCGACGACGCCGCGGATCGCCTCCTCGTCACCGACCCGCTCGCCCTGCTCATCGGCTTCGAGCTCGACCAGCAGGTCACGGTCCAGAAGGCGTTCAGCGGGCCCGTCGAGCTGCAGCGTCGGATCGGCCACCTCGATGCGGCGCGGATCGCGGCCATGGACCCGGCCGAGCTCGTCGAGGTCTTCCGCACGCCGCCGGCGTTGCACCGGTTCCCGGCCGCGATGGCTGCCCGTGTCCAGGAGCTGACGCCGGGCGATCGCCGACCAGTACGGCAACGACGCCAGCCGCGTCTGGTCGGAGGCGACCTCGGGCAAGGACCTCGAGGCGCGCCTGGCGGCCTGCCCGGGTTCGGGCCGATGAAGCCGAGGACCGTCCTGGCCATCGTGGTGAAGCGGTTCGGGGTCCGGCCGCCGGGCTGGGAGGCGGTCCTGCCCACCCACCCGACGCTCGCCGATGTCGACTCGCCCGAATCGCTCGCCGCCTACCAGGCCGGCAAGCGCGCCAAGAAGGCCGAGATGCGGGCCGCCAAGGCCGCCAAGGGCTGAACTCGGTGGACGAACGGATCCAGCGCGCCCTCAGTCGCGGCCATCGGATCGACATCACGACGACCGGACGACGCAGCGGCGCCCCGCGCCGGATCGAGATCGTCTTCCACAACATCGACGGCCGCATCTACATCAGCGGCTAGCCGCGCAGCGACCGGACGCGCGCCTGGATCCACAACCTCTCGGCCGACCCGCACCTGACGTTCCACCTGAAAGGCGCCGTCCAGGCCGACCTGCCGGCCACGGCACGCATCGTCACCGACGACGTGGAACGCCGGCAGGTCATGCGACTGGATCGTCGCCAACGCCTGGAAGAACCAGGACATCGAGGCGATGACGGCCTACGCCCCGCTGATCGAGATCACGTTCGCCGACGAGGCGGCCTGACGGGCCTCAGAGGACCAGAGTCTCGAAAAGGTGGTCGAGCTCCGCGGCCGGGTCGTCGGCGAAGCCGGTGTGCACCTCGGACGGCTGGATGATCGTGCTGGCCGGCGAGACCAGCCAGTGGAACCGCTCCGCCGGCTCGAGCCGCGCGATCGGCCCGGCCGAGACGTCGCCCGCAGCGATCCGCTCGATCGCCTCGAGGTGCGGCCGGACCGTGGCGGGGTCGAGATCGGGCGCGAGCGCCGCCAGGCGTCGCTCGTCGAGCGCCGTCCGTGCCCCGATGAACGGCCGCGAGCGGCAGAGCAGGATGACGCCGGCGTTCAGCTGCTCGCCGCGCTCGACGCGCGGCACGACCCGCACGATCGGCGTACTGGAAGACGTCACGCGGCGGCGCGGGCACGCTCGGCGTCCTCGACGAACGGTCGCGGCGACTCGAGTCGCCGCGTGAGATAGCGCACGTAGGCGCGGCGCTGGGCGTCGGCATCGCCGGCCACCCGGTCGTCCGGCAGCCAGTCGTCGGGGAGCGCGGCCACCAGCGCCTCGAGCAGTGACGATCGATCCGGCTCGCCAGCCGGTCGTCCGCGTCCGCCACGGAGCCCGCGAACGGCAGCAGGACGTGGTCGGCGAGGCGCTCGAACGCTCGCCGGGCGTGCGCGTCCGGGTCGCGCCACGTGTGATGGACGTACAGCGCGGCGCCGTGGTCGATGAGCCACGTGCGGCCGTGCCAGACGAGCAGGTTCGGGTTCTGCACCGTCCGGTCCGGGTTCGTGATCGAGCCCATCGAGCCAGACGACGGCCGCCGCGTAGTCGGGGTCGATCGTGGCGACGGCGGTCGTCGCAGCCGGATTGAACGGCAGCGCCCCGGGCAGGAAGTCCAGCCCGAGGTTGAGCCCGCCGCTGGCACGGACGAGGTCGTGGATCTCCTCGTGCGGTTCGGCGTCGCCGAGGGCCGGGTCGAGCTCCACCGCGACGAGGTCCGGCACGGTGCAGCCCGACGGCCCGGGCCAGCTCCCCGGCCAGCCACTCGGCGACGAGCGCCCGCGGACCCTGGCCGGCACCGCGGAACTTGACGACGTACAGGCCGTCGTCGTCGGCCTCGACGAGACCCGGCAGCGAGCCGCCCTCGCGCAGGGCCGTCACGTAGCGGGTCGCCGTCACGGTCCGCATCGCGCGCGAGCCTAGCCGAGGCAACCCGCCTGCCGGTGCAGGTCCGCACGGGTCCCACGCGCGCGACCCCGCGCGGTGCGGCTAGCCTTGCACGATGCCCGACTACGACGAGCGCGCCCTGCTGCATCGAGCTCGAGCCGGAGGCCGGCCGCCTGTACGACCGCCACGCCAAGGTCGCCCAGGAGTGGTTCCCCCACGACTACATCCCGTACCGCCTCGGACGGGACTTCGACAAGGAGCCCTGGACGCCCGACCAGCCGCGCCTGACCGGCGTCGCCCAGACGGCGTTCGAGATCGGCCTCCTGACCGAGGACAACCTGCCCAGCTACCACCGGCTGATCCACGGCATGTTCGGCAAGGGCGACGGCGCCTGGATCAACTGGGTCGGGCGCTGGACCGCCGAGGAAGGCCGCCACGCCATCGTGCTGCGCGACTACCTGACGGTGACCCGCAACATCGACCCGATCGCGCTCGAGCGCGGCCGGATGGCCCAGCTCCAGCAGGGCTACGACCACGACGCGCCGGACACGCTCCACGGCCTCGCCTACGTCACGTTCCAGGAGCTCGCGACCCGGATCGCCCACCGCAACACCGGGCGCTACTCCGACGATCCGGTGGCCGACAAGATCATGGTCAGGATCGCCGCCGACGAGAACCTGCACATGGTGTTCTACCGCGACATCCTGAGCGCCGCGATCGCGATCGAGCCGTCGGCCGCGGTCCGGGCCATCGTCGATGAGGTCCTCGCCTTCCAGATGCCGGGCGCCGGCATCCCGAACTTCATGCGCAAGGCGGCCACGATCGCGAAGGCCGGGATCTACGACATCCGGGTCCATCGCGACGAGGTGCTGATGCCGATCATCAAGCACTGGGGCATCTTCGAGCTGCCGAACCTCGACGCCGCGGCCGAGGCCGCGCGACGAGCGACTCGCCCAGCACCTGGACGAGCTCGAGCAGGCCGCGCAGCGGTTCGAGGCCCGGCTCGCCGAGTCGGGCGTCGTCCGGGTCGGCTCGACCGGCTGACGCCCTCGCCGGGCGCCGACGGGCGGGCGCCGGTATCCTTGTGTTCCCCATGCCCCCGGCCCCAGACGACTCCCTGCCGCCCCGGTCGACGACGCCTCGAGCGGCTCGGCGCCCTCGCAAGTTCTCGCTGCCCGATCACCATCACGAGGAGGCCGCCGGCGAGAAGATCGAGGCATTCCTCGATGGTCCGGCGACCCGTCGCCGGCGAGCGAAGCCGTACCAACGCCGGCCGATCGACTTCGACACGCGGCTCGACTGGACGGCGGCCCTGCAACGCGAGGCGGGCCGCCAGGCGCGCTACGGCCGGCCGACCACGGTCCTCGTCATCGACCTGATCGTGGGCTCCGGGCCGGTCGCCCCCGACCGCTTCGCCCGGCACCTCGTCGATGTGCTCGGTCGTGAGGCCCGCGAGACCGACCGGGCCGTGCGCGCGAGCGAGCGCCGGTTCATGGTGCTGCTGCCCGAGACCGACCAGGACGACGCCGCGCACCTCGCGACCCGGATCGATCGCGGCTACCGCTCGCTGGCCGGTACCGCGCCGGTCGCGGCCGAGCTGCGGATGGAGATCGCCGTCCTGCGCCGCGGCGCCGACCCCGACGACGCGATCGCCGACGCCGACCGCCGTCTCGCCTCCGCGAGCTAGACGCCGACTAGATCCCGCCGCTGAACGTGTCGCACTCGGACGGTTCACCGCCCTGGTAGCCGACCGTGAACCACTGCTGGCGCTGCTCGGCCGAGCCGTGCGTCCAGCCCTCCGGATCGACCCGCCCGCTCGTCGACTGCTGGATCCGGTCGTCGCCGACGGCCGCCGCCGCGTCGAGTGCGTCGGCGATCTGGGCATCGGTCACGGGTGCCAGGATGCCGGCCTCGGCGTGGTTCGCCCAGGCGCCCGCGTAGCAGTCGGCCTGGAGTTCCGTTCGGACCGAGCGGCCCTCGGCGCCCTGCTCGCCCGTGCCCTGCCCGAGGACGCCGAGCAGGTCCTGGACGTGGTGCCCGTACTCGTGGGCCACGACGTACCCCTGGGCGAGCGAGCCGCCGGTCGCCCCGAATCGCGTGCGCAGGGCCTCGAAGAACCCGAGGTCGAGGTAGACGAGCTTGTCTGAGGGGCAGTAGAACGGCCCGGACGCGGACGTGGCCGTGCCGCAGGCGCTCTGGGTGGCGTCGCTGAAGAGGACCGTGTCGACTGGCTGGTACTGGAGGTTCGACGCCTGGAACGCGCCGGTCCAGTACGTCTGCACGCTGTTGACGTAGCCGAGGATCCGGCAGTCGTCCCGCTCGTTGGCGTCGGTGCCGGTCTTGCATTCGGTGGCGATCGCCGAGCTCTCGGGTCCGGTCACGGCTCCGGGCTGGAGGACGCCGCTCAGGTCGTCCGGGTTGCCGCCCAGGAGCACGTAGGCGATGACCAGCACCAGGCCCAGTCCGCCGCCGCCGATGGCGACGCCCGTCCGGCCGCCCATACCGCGGCGGTCGCTGATCTGGCCCGGATCGAGTCGGGCATTCGGGTCGAAGGTCATGGTGGGGCCTCGTTGCTGGGACGGAGCATCCGGCCCATCGTAGGCATCGCTCGTGCCGGGCGTACCCGACGCAGCACGGAACGCATCACAACGGCATCGCGGCCGCCGCACGGCCAGCTCGGTGCCAGCGGTCACCGCCCGACTCGAATGCGAGCGTGGCGGCCGCCATGGGATGACTTCTGTCCATGTCAGGACGGGACACTTGGCAGGTCCAAGGCACCGGGCCCCCGACCTACCGTGTGGTCATCGCGAACGGAACGCCGGACACCGAGACCCTGGACCGGCGGCGCGTCGACTCTCCGGCGGGATGCCGGGCGGCGGCGGAGCCGGCAACTGTTGAGACACGGCGGTCTGATCACGACAACCAGCGACCCTGACGACCGGATCGGTTCTTCGGAACCGGACGGTCGTTTCGGTATGTCCGGGCCTAGAACCGGATCGGCGTGAGCAGCAGGCCGATCAGCCAGGCGACCGCCTGCACCACGAGCCAGATGAGGCCGAGCATCACCAGCCCGATGCCGACGAAGAACAGCCGATGCTCGGTGGTGCTCGACTCCGGTTCGAGGGCGTAGCGGCGGAAGAGCGCGAGGTTCCGCGCGTTCGATTTCGACACGAAGTCGAGCAGGTCGCCCAGGATCGGGATCAGCCCGACCCCCAGGTCGACCAGCAGGTTGACGATCATCCGCGCGAGGACGACCGGCGGCAGGCGGAAGCGTGACGCCTCCGCGATGAGGTAGGCGCCCGCCGCCGCGGACACGGCGTCACCGACGACCGGGATGAGGCCGACGATCGGGTCGAGGCCGATCCGTCGACCCGTCCCGGGGACCTCGAACAGGTCGTCGAGCACGTGGCTCATCCTCGCGATCCGGCGCTCGGCGGCCCGGAACCGCTCGGTGCGGCTCGGGCCGATCACCTCGCCCTTCACGCACGATCCCTTTCGTCTGAACGTGCGCCGTTACATGACAAGTTCTGGCAGGTATCAGGAAGATGATACGCGCACGAGGACGCGGTCGAGACGGATCGCACCAGGCGAGGAGCCAAGGCGATGCAGCACTTCGAACTAGCCCGGATCATGCACATCGAACGAGAACGCGAGATCGCGGAATCGCTGCGCATGCGTCGATTCCTCGGCTCTCGCACGGCCGCCGCGGACACCCGTCAACCGCCGGTCGCGGACGCATCGGCCGGCTCCAGTCGTGCGGCCGGGATCGCGTCGGTGTCCAGGGGCGGGACGGGGTCCCCGCGGACCTCGACCGGCTCGTAGCGCTCGAGGATGCGGCGAGCCGTCGCGATGAGCCGCTCGCGGATCTCGAACGGCTCGAGCACCTCGACGCTGGACCCCGCCGACAGCAGGCGGCCGGGCACCTCATCGGGCCAGCTGAGGTCCAGCCGGAGTCGGACCCACTCGGGCTCCGGCTCGTCGAGGGCTTCGGCAGTCTCGATCGCGTGCCACCCGACGGCGTCCGCCAGTCGTTCGACGCGGGTCCGCGGCAGTCTGACCACGACGTCGACGCGGGGCGTGTCGCGTTCGAAGGCGGCGCTCGACTCTGCCCAGAACGTCGAGAGGTCGAAGCCGGCCGGGCGCTCGGTCCGCTCGTCGAGCACGACCGCACCGACCACCCGCGACACGCGGTACGTCCGGACCTGACCGTCAGTCAACGCCACCAGGTACCAGACGCCGCCCTTCAGCACCAGGCCGAGCGGGCCCAGGACCCGGGTCACCGTGCCGTCGCCGCGCTCGTACTCGATCCTGGCCTGCCGGCCCTCCCAGACCGATTCCGCGACCGTCGCCAGATGGGGCACGGGCTGGTTGGTCTGGAACCATCCAGCGGCATCGAGGTGGAACCGCTCGACGAGCCGGGAGGCGCGTGACCGGAGCTCGGTCGGCAGGGCCGCGAGGACCTTGAGGCGGGCGGCCGTGACGACCGTGCCCAGGCCGAGCTCGGCGGCGGGCCCGGGCATCCCCGACATGAAGAGGGCCTCGGCCTCGTCGGGGGTCATGCCCGTCAGGCGCGTCCGATAGCCATCGACCAGGCGGATCCCGCCGTACGGGCCGCGGTCCGCGTAGATCGGCACACCGGCCGCGCTCAGCGCCTCGACATCGCGATGGATCGTCCGGACGGAGACCTCGAGCTCACGGGCGAGTTCGGCCGCCGTCAGGCCGCCGCGCGTCTGGAGGATGAGCAGGAGGTTGACCAGTCGACTGGCACGCACGGCGAGAGGATACTCCAACCATGACACTGCGTGTCATGTAGTCGCCGACCCAGGGATCGCGTCAACGCTGGGTGCTCTCGCCGCCTCGGTCGCGCAGGAACCGTTCGATGTCGGCGATCAGGTCGTCGCCGGCCGGGAGGCGCTGCTCGTCGACCATGGCCTCGAGGCGCTCGACGTAGGTCCGCGTCGTCTCCTCGAGGGCCGTGGCGGTATCGAGCCGCGTCCGCAGCTGGGTCGCCTCATCGGCCAGATCGCCTGTCGGGAGTGCCACGCCAAGATGCCGGCCGAGCGTCTCGAGCAGGGCGAGCGACGCCGCGGGGTACGGGCCCGAGATGTAGTGCGGGACCTGGGCGAAATAGCCGAGCGCGGCCACGCCCGCCTTCGAGGCCTCGAACTCGAGGGCCGAGACGAAGGCCGACGGGACCCGCAGCGTCCCGGCCGGCCCGGGCGGCACGTCAGCCCGCAACAGACCGGGAGCGGACTCGGTGCCGAGGATCGGGACGGACCGGGTGTGCGGTACGGCGGCCGGGATGGCGCCCAGGCTGATCCATTCGACGACTCCGAGGTGTCCGATGAGGTCGTTGACGTTGGCGACGAGTTCGCGCCACCGGTAGTCGGGCTCGGGTCCGACCAGGACCAGCAGGTCGTGATCGCCCGCGCGAATCCGGCGAATGTCGAGCGTTGGCCAGGTCAGCTCGTCGAGCCGGCCGTCGACGATCTCCAGCGGTGGCCGCCGGGCTCGGTAGTCGAAGATCCGGTCCGCGTCGAACGTCGCGACCACCGGTGCGTCCTCGGCCAGCAGGCTCAGGGCCGACGTCGCCGACGACCCGGCGTCGACCCAGCCGTCGAACGCGGCGAGCAGCGTCGGCGCGACGAGGTCACCCGGGTCATCGAGGTGATAGAGGGTCACCCCGCAAGGATAGGCTTCGGGCGGTGCCCGTCCAAGCGGAGAGCCGGGTCAACCCGACCGCGCGATGATCTCGCCCGACGTCAGGACGAACCAGCCATCGGGCGACGAGGCCCACCCGCGCCACGCGTCCGCGATCGTCGCCAGCTCGTCGCGATCGGTCAGGCCCCCGGCGAGCGCCTCGTCGGCGAACGCCGAGCGCGTCACGCGGTCCGCCCAGAGCGATCCCCACCAGGCCCGCTCGTCCGGGCTCGCGTAGCACCAGGCGCTCGCCGACGCGGTCACGTCCGCGAAGCCCGCCGCGTGCGCCCAGGCAAGGAGGCGCCGACCGGCCGCGGGCTCGCCCCCGTTCGCGGTGGTGACCTGCCCGTACAGCTCCAGCCATCGGTCGAGGGCCGGCGCCTCGGGGAACCAGGCGATCGAGGCGATGTCCATGTCCCGGGCGGCCACCACGCCGCCCGTCCGCGTCACGCGCCCCATCTCCGCGAGGGCCGCCACCGGATCGGCCAGGTGCTGGAGGACCTGATGGGCGTGCGCGACATCGAAGGTGCCCTCGTCGAAGGCCAGCGCGTACGCGTCACCGACCTCGAAGGCGACGTTGGTCAGGCCGGCATCCGCCGCGTCGGTGGCGGCGGCCCGGAGGACCTCGCCCTCGCGATCGATGCCGACCACCCGGCCCGGCGCCACCAGCCGCGCGATGTCCCGCGTGATCGTGCCCGGTCCGCACCCGACATCGAGCACGGCCTGCCCGGGTCGCAGGTGGGGGAGCAGGTACGCGGCCGAGTTCTCGGCCGTCCGCCAGCGATGCGACCGCAGCACGCTCTCGTGGTGGCCGTGGGTGTACCGCTCCCCGGGGGCGGTCACCTGGGTGCGGCGGCGGTCACGGTGCGGGTGAGGCTGACGCGGCCGCGGATGGTGCAGCGGATGGCACGGCCGACGCGGGCGGCAGTCCGGCCAGGATCGCGGTGGAGATGGCCTCGTCGAACGACTCGATCTCGTACAGGAGTCCGTCGTGGATGTACCAGGTGCTGTAGATGCCATCGATCGAGCCCTGGACGACCGCCTTGTCGCCGACGGTGATGGGCGACATCACGATCTCGGGGAAGTTCGCCCGCAGGACACCTTCGATCAGGGAGTCACGGAGTCCCTCCGGTTCGGCGCCGGCAAGCCGGTAGACCCAGACGCTATCGAGGTCGATGCGCTGCTCGGGATCGCCGGTGAGGGCGGCCTGCACGTCGGCCGGCGTCTTGCCGACCGACGTCAGGTAGGCGATGACGCTGTCGACCGACCCGTCGTCGGGGAGGAAGTCGGTGCCGGTGATGCTTTCGGCCGCGAGCTGCGAGCCGGCCGCCTCGGTCGGCAGGAGGGCTTCGAGGTCGGGGAAGAGGTGGCTCTCGGGCGCCGGCTCCTCGTCGTCGGGGATCTCCTCCTCGTCGTCGATCGACTCATCCGTCTCGATCGGACCGGATGCCACGGCGGCCGGACTGTCGTTGACGACCAGCACGCCGACCGTCGTCCAGCCTGCGGTCGCGATGATCACGGCGATGATCGCCAGGGCCGGCCAGTAGCCGGGTCCACCACCGGACGGCCCGGAGGGTTCCGCCCCCGCCTCCGCTGCCCTCGCCCGCCGGGATTGGACGCCACGCTCCCGCACCAGCACCTCCATCGATCACGCGGCCCCGATGGCCCGTGCGACGAACAGTCTGCCACGTCGGGGGTGATGACTCCCTGAGAGCGCCGGGGCTCTAGCGGCGCGCCTGCGAGTGTTCGGCTCGCGCGAGTGCCGCCGTCCGGCCGAGCCAGTCCGGGACGTCGGCCTGGTGGTACGGGTGCTCGGACGGCTCGATGCCGTCGAGGAATCGTCGATAGATGAGGGCTTGCCGTGCGGCCGCGACCGGGGCGATGAGGGCCGCGGCCCGTTCGGGCGCCGAGCCCGGGACGACGCTCCGCCAACGGGCCAGCCAGCGATCGCGGACGGGCGCCACGTGCTCGGCGGCGATCCGGTCGAGGAAGCCGGGCATGTCGAGGAGCGGGTGGCCGACGCCGCAATCGCCCCAGTCGAGGAGGACCAGATCGGGCCCGTCCCCTCGCACGTTGCCAGGGTGGCAATCGCCGTGGACCAGGCCATCGCCCAGGCCACAGTCGGCGATCCGCTCGAACCGCGCGGGCAACCCGTCGACGAAGGCGGCGAGGGCCGTTCGGTCGTCGGTGGACACCCTGTGCCCGGACCGGGCGACGAGGTCGGCGATCGCCTCGGTGAGCGACGTGGCCCGCCAGTCGGGGAGTCCGAGCGCGAACAACGCGTCGGTGCGGTCCAGCCAGGCCATCTGGATGCCGACAAGGATGTCGACCATCGCGTGCAGGCTCGGGAGTCGCGCGTCGTACTGGTCGTCACCGGGGATCCCGGCCAGCAGGACCCGCGCACCATCGTGGGCGAGGAGGGTCGGCACGGGGCCGCCGGCCAGCGCTTCCAGGATGGCCCCTTCATGGGCGAAGAACGGCGGGACCACCTTCAGCCACGCGTCCCCGCCGGCCGTCGGCAGGCGCCACAGACTCGAGAGATTCCAGGATCGGATCTGCTCCGGAGGCCCGGTCAAGGCCATGCCCCGGGCGCTGATCGCATCGGCGGCCCAGGCGAGGTCCGCGGCCGGACCGCCGGGCATCGCCCACGGCATGCGCTGTGGATCGTCGGTCAGGTCACCCGCCCACGGCTCAAGCGTCGCGGTGGTTGCCTGGTCGAGCGACGTGCGGTCGACCTCGGCCAGATACGTCACGGCGCCGCCGTGGGCCGATGGCCGCTCGGTCGTGAGGAGCCGCAGGACCGTCACGTCCAGCCCGAACCGGTCGCGCGCCTCGCGGACGACCGGGGCGACATCCATCCACCACGGCGTGGCGGCCACGAACGCCGGCAGCTGGCCGAGGACCTCGCCCTGCCCGGTGACGAGCACGAGCGTCGCGATCCGCGGAGGAGGATCGGTCACGTGACCCCGGCGAGCGTGGGCCCGGCCCGCCGGTCGATGGCGAGCCGGCCGGTCAGCGCCCCAGCCAACGGACCGGACGCGGGGCGAGGTGGGGCATCGCCTCCCAGTCCTCGCGGATGGGTGCGAAGACGTCGATGACGAGCGCCCCGTCCGGTCCGGTGACGACGTCGTGGGGCAGGCTCGATGGGATGCGCCATGTCCCGCCGGGCCCGAGCGTCCGCGTCTCGCCATCGACCGTGAACGTGACCGTGCCGGAGACGACCATCCCCAGCTGTTCGTGTTCGTGGCGGTGCTCGGGCACGATCGAGCCAGGGGCCAGCTCGACGATCGCGAGGCTCAGCCGCTCGCCGTTGACCGAGCGAGCGCGGACGCTCTCGCCCCAGACGTCGAAGGGCGGCACGGCGTCGAAGTCGACGAGGTGGCTCACAGGGCGACTCCTGGTGGTCGGGTCCGGATGGATCGGCCAAGTCTGCCACGGGCCGGGGCCGGTACGATGCGACCGTGGCATCGAACGACTACCACTTCGTGACGACCTGGCACATCGCCGCGACGCCCCAGGAGATCACGGATGTCCTGGGCGACGCGGCCGGGCTCGCGCGGTGGTGGCCGTCGGTCTACCTCCGCGTCCGCGAGCTCCAGCCCGGCGACGAGGCGGGCATCGGCAAGGTCGTCAGCCTGTGGACCAAGGGCTGGCTGCCCTACACCCTGCGCTGGCAGTTCACCGTGACCGAGTCCGACCCGCCGCGAGGCTTCCGCCTGGAGGCCGAAGGCGACTTCATCGGGGTCGGGATCTGGTCGCTGGTCGCCGAGCGGACGGCCGATGACCCGCACGGGCCGCTGACCGCCGTCACCTACGACTGGACGGTCATCGCCGAGAAGGGCGTCCTCAAGCGCTTGTCCATCGTGATGAAGCCGATCTTCTCGAGGAACCACCACTGGGCGATGGCCCGCGGCGAGGAGAGTCTGCGGCTCGAGCTGGCCCGCCGCCACGCCGCATCGGACCCGACGATCGCCGCGGCGATCCCGCCTCCCCCGTCGCCGACGTTCCCGCACAACATGCTGATCCGCCAGCGCTGAAGGAGATCCGGTCGCGCTCGGCCAGCGGTCCGATCAGCCGCGCAGGCGCTCCGCCAGCCAGCGCATCTTGGCGATCTCATGGAAGCCCTGGCCGCCTTCGTGGTCGTTGAACGGGTATTCGACGATCTCCTTCGGTCCACCGTAGTGGTTGTAGGCCGCGTACACGGTGGACGGCGGCGTGATCTCGTCCATCAGCCCGACGGAAAACAGGGCCGGCGCGACTGCCCGCCGGCCGAGGATCGCGCCGTCGAAGTAGGCGAGCGTTCGTTGCGCCGCCTCGACATGGTCACGATGCGCCTTCAGATAGCGGCCGATCTCCGCGTACGGATCCTTGTCCTGCAGCGTGATCGCGCGCGGGAAATCGCACAGGAAGGGCACGTCGGGCATGGCCGCCGCGATGTCGGGCACGAGAGCGGCCACGGCCAGGCTGATGCCGCCGCCCTGGCTACCGCCGGTGACCGCGACCCGGTCCCGGTCGATCGCGGGGTGCCGGCGGACGGCCTCGACCGCCCGTACCCCGTCAACGAAGACGCGACGGTAGTAGTAGTCCTCGGGAGCCAGGATGCCGCGGGTCATGAACCCGGGGTGGAACGGCGCGCCGGTCGGGTCCGGATCCGGGGTCGCGCCGACGGACCAGGTCGAACCCTGGCCGCGGGTGTCCATCAGGAAGTAGGCGTAGCCGGCCGTCGCCCACAGGACCCGCTCGTGCGGCAGGCCACGCCCGCCCCCGTAGCCGACGAACTCGACGACCGCGGGCAGCGGGCCGGTCGCGCCCGCGGGCAGGTGCAGCCAGCCCTTGACGGTGTGCCCCCCGAACCCGGCGAACCCGACATCGAACGTCTCGACGAGCGTCAGCCCCGAATCGACGGGCGTGGCAGTCGCGACGAGGTCCGTGGCCTCCGCCTCGGCCAGCGTCCGGTCCCAGAACGCCCACAGGTCGTCGGGCACCGCGAGGTCCGGCGTGTAGCGTCGCAACTCGTCGAGCGGCAGGTCGTAGTGCGGCATCGCACGATTCTGGCATGTCGCTGACCGGGCGGCGCGCCCCGGTACGCGAAACGGAGCGGGTAGGGCAGACTGCGCCGATGCACGACCTTGCCCCGCGCGGCTCGCCGCTCGAATACTGGTTCTGGAAGGTCCGGACCCCCGACGGCGGTGCGATCGTCGACTACGTCGTGCGCCGGGAGACGGGCACGGCCGAGGTTCGGGTGAGCACCTGGCGACCGGGCGTGCATCCGGTCATCCACGAAGCCTCGACGGACTGGTCCGACCTCGCCGAGGGCATCATGATCGGCGAGTCGCGCCTGGACGCGACGGGCTCGGCGGGTTCGGCGGGCGACGTGCGGTGGGAAGTCCGCTGGGACCTTGGCGAGCCGCGGCTCGCGCCGCGTCCGGACTGGTTCGGCCCGCTCCATCCGTTCGACATGGAGCTCGTGGCGCGACCGCATGCCCGTGTGACCGGCCTGCTCCGCCTCGGTCCCCGGACGATCCGGCTCGACGGTGCCGGCCTCGTCTCCCACTACTGGGGCCGGCGTCTGCCGGACCGCTGGACGTGGATCTCGGCATCGGGGTTCGACGATGACCCCGGGGCACGCCTGGAGGCACTGCTCGTCTCCAGCCGCCTGTGGGGCGGGCCGCTCCACGTGCCGGCGGGCTACGTCTGGTTGTCGCAGGACGGCCACGCCCAGGAGACCATCGAGCCGCTGACCGGGGCGATCCGGCTCACGCGCGAAGGCCACGGCGTCCGGCTCACGAGCGTCCGCGCCGACGGCCGGCGCCACACGATCGAGTGTTCGGCGCCGTCCGACACGTTCAACGACGCAGGCGAGGGCGTGGAGCAGTCGTTGTCGGCGGACCTCTCGCTCGACGGTCAGCTGCGGTCGTCCGGGACGGTGGGCCTCGAGTTCCGCGGCTGACGCGGACAAGGAAGAGCGGCGGTCGTCGCCGACCGCCGCTCCTGACCCCGGGACCTGCTGTGTCAGGCGATCTTGACGATCACGAAACGGTTCTCGAGCGGGTGGACGCCGTGGCGGCCGAGCCAGATCCGGCTCCTCGGCAGCTTGTGGCCGGCCATCGAGCCCGAGATGGACAGGCGCTGTGCGCAGTCCGTCTTGAAGTCCAAGCCGTCGATCCTGCCGTAGTTGCGGAACCGGTACGTCAGCGTCAGCTTGTCGGCGCTCAGCGTGATCCCGTCCCGGTTCTCGAGGCGGAACGGCGTCACCGTCATCGGGGCGCTCGAGACGATCCTGCCCGTGAAGATGACCTTCCGCGAACCCGCATGCGTGACCCGCACGTGCCAACCCTTGGCGTCATGCCAGATGTAGTCGCCGCCCTTGGCACCCGCGTGGAGCCGGATGGGCTTGCCCTGGACCGAGGCCGGCCAGTGGGTATCGGGGCAGTCGACCGCGGTGGTCGTGGCGGTCGGCGCCGGTGCCGCGGCGAACGTGGCGGCGGGGACGAGGAGACCCGCGCCCAGGGCGCTGACGGTGAGCAGCCCGGTGATGAGACGTCGACGGTGGTTCCGCAAGACGAGCTCCCTTCTTGAGGATCCCGCGGTGAGCGCGGGCTTGGACCTCGTCAGGATGCCGTCGAGGCTGTGAAGAGCGCGTTAAGGTGCCGACTGGGCGACGCGATGGCGCGACGTCGTCGCGCAGAATGGCGCCAGACGCACACCATGACGGAGGATCCGTGGCCAAGGGCGAGTGCACGATCGTCGTGCTGGTGCCGCACCCGAGCCGACCGGCGCTGCTCACGACGGCCGCACCGACGTGGCCGCCCGGCGCCGTCATCGGTCTGCCACACGTCATCCTCGACCGCGAGTTCACGACCCGCGCCTGCCTGACCGCGATCGAGGCGCTCCTCGGCGTCCAGCCGCGGGCCTTGCGCATCGACCCCCGACGACACGATGCCGATCGCGACCCCACGGTGGTCGTCGTGGACCTGGAGGCCTTCGGCCCCGATGCGCCGAGCCCGTACGAATGGACCGACTGGGCCGACCTGCCGCTCGACTCGCTCGAGCCGCCCGAGCTGCGCGAGGCGGTGCCGCACTGGGTCGGTCGCCGCCGGCTCGGCCCGACCGTCGGGGATCCGCCCTGGTCGGTGCCCGGCTGGTTCGATCGGGCGTCGAGCTGGATGGTCGACCGGATGGCGGAGCTTCGCGCGCCCGCCTTCGAGCCGCCGCGGATCGTCTACCTGTGGGGCATCTCGATCGTGTTGCGGGCGCCGTCCGCAGTCGGCCCGATGTACCTCAAGTGCAGCGCGCCGCTCTTCCATCGGGAGGCCGCGGTGACGGCCGTGCTGGCCGAGGCGACCCCGGACCTCGTGACCCGCGTCGCGGCGATCGAACCCGATGCGAACTGGCTGTTGATGTTCGACCACGGCGATGCGACGCTCGGCGACGGCCCGCCAGGGTCCTGGGCGCCCGGCCTCGACGCCCTGGCACGCATCCAGCAGGCCTGGATCGGTCGGGAAGGGGCGCTGACCGACGCCGGGGCGCCGGTCCGCTCGGTGGCGGCCCTCGCCGAAGCGCTGCCGACCTTCGCGGACCTGGAGCCGATGGACGTCGAACTCACCGGCGACGACCGGCAGGCCTGGAACGATTCGATCGGCGCGTTCACCGACGCCTGTGCGCGACTGGATGCGCTGGGACCGGCACCGACCCTCGTGCACGGAGACTTCCATCCGTGGAACGTGGCTGCCACCCCTGACGGGCCACGCCTCTTCGACTGGACCGATGCCGCCATCAGCCATCCGTTCCTGGACCTTGCGGTGTTCGCGACCCGCCCGGACGACCTGGCCATCCGGCATGCGATGCGCGATGCCTACCTGGCACGCTGGGCGGGCCACGCCTCCGCGGCCGATGTCGCGGAGGCCGGAGAGCTGGCCATCATCGTCGGGTCGCTCTTCCAGGTCGATTCCTACATCCGCATCCTGTCCAGCCTCGACCCGGACGACCGCGGCGACCTCGACGGTGCCGCCGGTTCCTGGGCCAGGGCCGCCGTGGCGTCCCTGAGTGACGGCATCGACCTGCGACGCCCCGGTCACGCGGACGGCTGACCCCGCAGGTCGCGGGGCTGCCCGGATCGGCCGCTAGTACCTATTGGCGGGTACCCGGCCCCTCGACTGGGGTGCTAGATTGCCGGACGTGGAGTTCCTGGCCCAGAACTTCCCGATCATCGTCATCGGCATCCTGCTGTTGCTGCTGGCTGCGCGCGTCCTCGTCAACTACGTCCCCGGTCGCCGGGACCGCCGGCGTGGCCGCCAGAGCGTGCATCGCCGGACGATCCGTGTCGTCGGCGTGGGTGGCGGAGGCGGCAACGCGGTCAACGAGATGATCCGCGCCGGCACGCGCGGCGTCGACTTCATCGTCTGCAACACCGACGCCCAGGCGCTGACCCGGTCGTTCGCCCTCACCCGTCTCCAGATCGGCGCGGGGGTCACGAACGGCCTCGGCGCCGGCGGCGACCCGGACGTGGGCGAGCGGGCGGCCAAGGAGGATGCCGAGGCGATCGCCGCGGCCCTCAGCGGCTCCGACATCGTGTTCGTCACCGCGGGTCTCGGCGGTGGCACAGGCTCGGGTGCGGCGCCGGTCATCGCGGCCATCGCGAAGGCCCAGGGTGCGTTGACGATCGCGGTCGTGACCAAACCATTCAGCTTCGAGGGCAGCCGGCGCGCCACGGTCGCCGATGCCGCGATGATCGAGCTGGGCCAGTCGGTCGATACGCTGATCGCGATCCCGAACGACCGCGTTCGCGACGTGGTCCCCGAGGCGGAGTCGCTCGTCGACGCGTTCAAGGTCGTCGACGGCGTCCTGCGACAGGGCGTCCAGGGCATCCTCGAGATCATCACGATCCCCGGCCTCATCAATCTCGACTTCGCCGATCTCCGCGCGGTCATGAAGGACGCGGGACCGGCGCTGATGGGCGTCGGATCAGCGAAGGGCGTGAACCGCGCGGTCGACGCCGCCCGGCAGGCGATCGCCAACACGCTGGTCGAGGAGACCATCGACGGCGCGCGCGGGATCCTGTTCGTCGTGTGCGGGTCGAAGAACCTGCGCCTCGACGAGGTGACCCGGGCCGCCGAGACGATCCGGGCGTCGGCGGATCCGGACGCGAACGTGATCTTCGGGGCGACCCTCGACCCCAAGCTCAAGGACACGGTGCGGATCACGGTCGTCGCGACCGGCTTCGATCCGTCACGGGCCCCCCGGCCGCGGACGCCGGTCCGGATGGCGACGCCGCTGGATGCGGACGATCCCGAGGCGGGCTCGCTGGAACGCGAGGTCGTGGCGTCAGACGGTGAGGAGTCCCCGTCGGATCGGTCGGGGCACACCCGACGGCAGACCCGGCCGGTCGCGCCGGACGCTGCTGACCCGGCCGATGTCGTCGAGGACCTGGACGTCCCGAGCTTCATGCGCCGCAACTAGGGCGCGAGACCTCCCCGGGAATCGATCGACCCGGGTCGACTGACGACCCGGGTCGGGGATCACGCTTGGGAGGCGGGCACTAGGCCCGCAGCGAGAGGATAGGGTCAGCCGCCACGCTGACTGCGGAAGCAGTCGCTGCAGTAGACGGGCTTGCCGCTGGTCGGGCGGAAGGGGACCTGGGCTTCCTTGCCGCAGGACGAGCACGTGGCCGAGAACATCTCTCGGGGACCGCGGTCGTAACCGCCGCCGCCACTGTAGCCGCCACCGCCGCCGCCGCTGGAATAGCCGGCGCCGGAGCTGTATCCGCCACCGTATGAGCTGCCGCCACCTTCACTGTTGCGGGCAGCCTTGCGGCTGGCGCGACAGGAGGGGCAGCGTCGCGGCTCGGTGAAGCCACGCTGCGAATAAAAGTCCTGCTCGGACCCGGTGAACACGAATTCCTGTCCACAGTCCGCGCAAGTCAGGTTCTTGTCATTGTACACGAAATCTAAAACTCCTCTCGATGCCCGACGCGATCCCTTCATCGGGTTCTCGCGTCAGTCGTGAGAGGAGTCCGAGTGCGTCGTGCTCGTATGCGGCCACGAACGCTTTCGTGGCACTACCCCACGACTATACCCCTATTCCCGTGAATCCCACAACGGGTCTGGCGAAAATCGTCGGTGCGGGCCGGAACAGGACTTTCGCCGCGCACGGCGATCGCCGTCGCCGAACGAACAGCGGCCGCCCGACTGGCGCCGGACGGCCGCGGCGCCTCAGCCGTGGGCGGTCATCGATGCTGCGAGCAGCACGACGAGCACCACGCCGAGGTTCAAGGCCGCGCGCACGAAGCCTCGTACACGCGGGGAGATCTGGACCTCCACGGCCCACCTCCTTCGGCAGCCCGGCTACCTGCTTGAGGCCCGTGGCTTTGCGTCCCCGCCTCGCGACGGGTTTGCCGGTTCGGCCGGTCGTCGCCGGGGACGGCGTGTTGACCGACGTCAACAGCCTAGGCGCCCTGCGCCGAAGTCCGCGAGAGGCCTACTCGGGCTATCCCGTGACCCGTACCTCCGCCGATTCGCCGGCGCCTGGCTCGCTATCCCGGCAGATGGGCCGCCAGGAACGCGAGCGTCTCATCGAGGGCCAAGCGCAGTTCGGTCCCATCGGGTGCGTCCAGGGCCTTCGCCAGGACGGAGTGGTCCCCGCGCTTTGCCGAGGGAACCTCCCGACGCTGGCAGGCCGGAAAGGTCTCGACGACCCGGTCGAAACGCGGCTTGGGGGACGCCGAGTCGGCGGAGAAACGCATGATCCGGAGTGGTGCCCCGTCGCCGATCCGGCGCTCGATGGCGTCGAGGTCCGTCGGGGACACACCGACGTCCCGTTTCCGACCGACCGTGAACGGGAACGGCAGGGCCGGCTGGCTCATGACGGCCGCAGCGACCGCCGGGTCCTTGATCGCGCCGAGAGCGAACCCGCCGGAGAAGCACATCCCGATGACGGCGACCGGTCGTTGGCCGTTCTGTCGGGACTCCTCACCGGCCAGGGCGCGGAGCCACTCGACGATGGCCCCGGTCTTGCCGGTCGAGAACGCCGAAAGCTCGCGGGCGACGCAAAAGCTCGCAAACCCGACCGCCCGCCGCAGCGCCGCCGGGCCGACCGACCCCTCGCGCATCAACTCGGGGATGGCGACGGTGTAGTGCCGCTCCGCGAGTCTCTCCGCGACGGCGAACGTCCGCTCGGAGATGCATGGCGCCTCGTGCATGAGGATGACGGTCGGACCCGAGTCGGCCCGACGGAAGACGCGCCGCGCGAGCACGCCCCGTGACGTGTCGTGGGGGAAGGTCCGGGCGACGTAGTCCGGGGGCGGCGTGAACGGCATCGACCGCTCCTACTCCAGTTCGACTCCGGCCGCCCGCGCGTCCTCGACGAGCGATTCGAGGGCCTCGTCGGAGCGGGCGGAGGCACGGAGCAGGCCCATCACCCGGCTGACACCGAGCTCGGTGAAGCCCGCCAGGCGATCGACCCGCGCGGCGCCGGCCTTCTCGAGGTCCTCGGTCCAGATGTGGACGGAGATGGGGAGTGTCGCCGGGTCGCGACCGATCTCCTCGCACCGACTCCGGATCACGGGGAGTGCCTCGGCGACGTCGGCCGGCGACATCCCGTCGAGGTTGAGCTCGTCAGCGTGCTTGGCGGCGAGTCGCCAGGTCACGTTCGGCCCGTTGCCGCCGACCATGATCGGCACCCGCGGCTGCTGGATCGGCTTGGGGATGTTGCGCGCGTCACGGACCGATGAGTACTTGCCGTCGGACGTCGCGTGCTGGTGCTTGTCGCCGGCGAGCATCGCCTCGATGACCCCGAGGTCGTCGCCGAGCCGCGCCAGCCGCTCCTTCGTCTCGGGAAAGCCGTAGCCGTAGGCGAGCCACTCGTCCTTCTTCCAGCCCGCCCCGATGCCGAGCTCCATCCGCCCGCCGCTGATCGAATCCATCGTGGAGATCATCTTCGCGGTGAGGGCCGGGTTGCGGAACGCGGTGCAGATGACGATGTGGCCGAGGCGGACGCGCGTCGTCAACGCCGCCAGCGCCGAGAGCGACGTGAACGACTCGAACGTGATCTCGTCGGTCGGGCGGGGGACCGTGTGGAAGTGGTCGAACAGCCAGATCGCGTCGAAGCCGAGCTTGTCGGCCTGCTTCGCGACCTCCGTCGTGCGCCGCCAGGCATCGAGCGGCTCCCAGCCGTCGTATTCGCCGACCCAACCCTGGGGAACGATCGCCCCGATCTTCATCATCTGCCTCCCTGGCCGCAGTGTCTTGCCCGCCTTCGCTGAAATGGTGGCAGGCACGGCGATACGATGCTGGCCGTCGCCGCCGTCAGTCCACCCGGAGGGAGCCGTCGAACGTGCAAGCCAGGACCGGATCGATCATCGAGCTCGACGACCTCGAGCACACGGACCACTCGCACGAGTTCGTCGGCGCCGAGCATGGTGACGTGCCGTTCTCGATCATCCTCGTGCACTCGCAGCCGGGCGTCGGCCCGAAGCTGCACCGGCACCCGTACGCAGAGGTGTTCGTCGTCGAGTCCGGGCAGGCCACGTTCCGCATCGGCGACCAGACGGTCGTGGTCGACGGCGGACACGTGGTCGTGAGTCCGCCGGGCGAAGCGCACGGTTTCACGAACACCGGTAGTGGCGAGCTACGACTGACCGCGATCCACGGAGCGGGGCGGTTCGACACCGAATGGCTGGCCGGGCCCGATCCGGTATGGACCTCGAAGCCCGCGGAGTGACGCCGGCTACGACTCGCTGAGCTGGACGACCGTCTCGCCGCCGAAGGCCATCGCGTCGCCGACCTGATACGTGTCCGCGATCGCGTTCCATGCCTGGAAGCCCGGGTGCGAGTCATGGGCGTGGTGGCCCTCGCCGGTCGCGAAGATCGCGACGACCATGTACTGGGTGGCGCCGGCCACCGGATTCGACGAGATGTCGAGCCGGTTGAGGGTGGCGCCGACGAGGAGGCCGCGTGCCTGGAGGTCCCGCCAGACGGGGACCTCGTGCTCGCGGAAGCCGGCCTCGAACTCCTCGATCCGATCCTGGGCGACATTGAGGACCACGGCCACTGTTTCCATCCGGATTCCCTCCTGTCCCGCGTCAGCGACGCAGATGTAACGCCCTTGTTCGCCCGCGAGCGCGGGGCTTGACACCCCCGAACCGTGACCACCCGCATCCTATGTTGCCTGCAAGGAGGACAGAACCATGGCGATCAGCAGCACCACCGTCCAGGACCGGGCGATCCTGCGAGGCAGCGCCCTATTCTCGAGTTTCGCCGTCAAGGATCTCGATGCCGCCCGGACCTTCTACCGAGACACGCTCGGGTTGGACGTCCGCGACGACACCGACATGGGCATCTTCGGGATCCATGGAGCGGGCGAGAGCACCGTGATGGTTTACCCGAAGCCGGATCATCAGCCGGCGGTCTTCACGGTCCTCAACTTCCAGGTCGATGACATCGAGTCGACGGTCGACGCATTGATGGCCGCCGGCGTCACGATGGAGCACTATGACCTTCCGGACGGCCCGAAGACCGGTCCGAAGGGCATCGCCCGCGACGACAACGGTCCCGCGATCGCGTGGTTCACCGACCCGTCGGGCAACATCCTGTCCGTGCTCGAGAGCAACCGCTAGTCAGTCGTTCGGGGCGATCTCGGAGCCTGCTCCGGGTCGCCCCCGAATGACGACCCGGCAATGGACGACCGCCGCCAGGCGCGGCAGACTTTGGCCATGTCGGGACCTTCGATGACACGTCGTCGAATCCTCGCGCTGGCGGTCAGCGCATCGATCCTTGCCGCGTGCGGCACCTCGAGCGCCTCGTCCGGGCCGACCGCCGCCATCCCGTCGACCGAAGCGTCGATCACGGCCGCCCCTTCGCCCGGCGCGACCGCTGGCGCCACCCCCGCGACCGGTGACGTCGCCCTCGAAGCCCTCGAGTTCGACGTCCCGGCCGGCTCGCATCCACACGACGTCGCACCAGCGGCCGACGGTGGCGTCTGGTACACGGGTCAGCACAAAGGCGTCCTGGGCCACCTCGACCCAGCAACCGGGACGGTTCGCGAGATCCCGCTCGGGGCCGGTTCGGCACCACATGGTGTCATCGCCGCCTCGGATGGAGCCGCCTGGATCACCGACGGCGGGCTGAACGCGATCGTCCGGGTCGATGCAGCGACCGACGAGGTTCGCGTGTTCAAGCTGCCGTCCGACCGAGCCGGTGCCAACCTCAACACCGCCGCATTCGACGCCGCCGGGATCCTGTGGTTTACCGGACAGTCCGGGATCTACGGGCGGCTGGACCCGACTACCGGCGACATGGCCGTATTCGACGATCCTGAGGGTCGCGGCCCGTATGGCATCACCGCGACGCCGGCCGGCGATGTCTGGTACGCCTCGCTCGCGGGGAGCCACATCGCTCGCGTCGATCCGTCCACAGACGCCGCCACGATCGTCGAGCCGCCGACGCCCGGGCAGGGTTCGCGGCGCGTCTGGACCGATTCGCAGGGGCGGATCTGGGTCAGCGAGTGGAACGCCGGTCAGGTCGGGGTACACGACCCGGCCAGCGGGAGCTGGGAGGAGTGGCGACTGCCGGGCGACGGCCCGCAGGCATACGCGGTCTACGTGGACGAGCGCGACATCGTCTGGCTGACCGACTTCGGCGCGAACGCGATCGTCCGCTTCGATCCGGCGACCGAGTCGTTCGATCCGATCACACTCCCGAGCTCGGGCGCCGCCGTCAGGCAGCTGCTTGGCCGCCCAGGCGAGGTCTGGGGCGCCGAATCCGCGACCGACAAGCTGGTCCGTATCACCGAAGGCTGAGGCGTACCCGCACGTACTGGCGGATCCCGAAGCGCCGCGACGCGACCCGGATCACCCACGGCAGGAATGCGTCCGCCGCTTCACGCTCGATGATCTCGGGTCGGTCGATGGCGAACGAGCGCCCCGCCTGCCGAAGCTCGCCGCGGCCGGCCGCCAGCAGGTTCTGGGCCCACTGGGTCGACGGTCCGAACGGCAGCGGGATCAGGAAGCCGTCGGGCGTCGGTCGTGCGACGACGGGAGTCTCATAGGCGCTGCCGGACCGACGACCGACATGGCTGAGGGTGGCCCACAACGGGAACCACCTCGAGCCGGCGAGCGGCCGAGCGAGCGGTCCGAACCGGATCGCCAGGCGTCGCATCAGGCCGCCCTTCGCGGGCGTGGCTGCGATGGACGGTGTCGTCGGGATCGTCGGTGGTGTCATGGTCGGATCTTGACGGCCTTGGCACTCGGCCGACTTCCCCGATATCCGTGACAGGCGGCTGACGGAATCCGGTCAATCGCTCGCCTCGGGCGAGGCGAGGCCGTGCCGGATCGCCCAGGCCGTCGCGTCCGCGCGGCCGCGGGCATCGATCTTGCGATACGTGTTGCTCACGTGACGCTCGACCGTGTTGATCGAGAGCCCGAGGTGCGCCGCGATCTCCCCGTTACTCTCCCCCGCCGCGACGAAGCCGAGGACCTCCCGTTCGCGGGGCGACAATCCATCGCCGCCGGTCGAGCCGGACCCAGTCGATCGAGATGGCGCGACCGATCCCACGGGCGCGGTCGGCTCGACCGTGAACGATGTCAGCAGTCGCACCACCTCGTCGGTCGCCTCGAAGAAGAGGCTGGCCGACGCACCAGGCAGGATCGCGAGCCGACCGTTCGGCAGCGCGTCGGCGAGGCGCTTCGAGACGTCGAGCGGGATGACCTGGGCGTCGCGTCGATGGAGCACGATCGCCGGCGCACGGACGCGTGGAGCATCGGCGCTCACGTCCATCTCGCTCGCGGCCTGCATCGTCGCGCGTGCGAACGCGGGGCTCGTCGAGTTGCGGAACACCTCAGCCGCCAATCGGCCGTCCTCGCCCCCGGGCCAGCCGAGCCAGGCATGCGTCACGGACTCGACGAACGTGTCCCAATCGCGCTCGATCAGGCTGAGCAGCGCCTGCGTCCCCGGGCCGCTCATCAGGTCCCAACCGCGCAGGGCGCCACCGAAGATCGCCAGACCCCGGACGCGCTCGGGATGCCGCGCCGCCCAGGCGAGCGCCGACATGGCCGAGTGATAGAACCCGAGAAGCACGACCTCGGGTTCACCGACGGCCTCGAGGACGGCGTCGAGGTCGCGGAGGTCGGCGTCGAGCGACACGTCGGTGACATCTCGCTGGCTTCGACCCGTGCCGCGCCCGTCGTACTGGACCAGACGCACCCGTTCCGCGAGCCCGCCGTAGGCCCGCTGCAGGACCGGGATCCGCCATTCGGCCTCGAGATTCGAGAGCGGCACGCCAGGCATGTGGACGAGGACGGGCCCCGAGCCCGTCGACGCCCAGGCGATGCGAGTGCCGTCACTCGCGGTCGCGAATTCGATGCGAGGGCCCATGGGCGAAGCCTATCGCAGCCCGGCCACCCCTCCGGGCGCTATCGTTCCGCCATGTTCGGGTTCCTGCAGCGCGACCAGCCGGGTCAAGCGGCGGTCTACTTCCCGGGCTCGGCGCCGCCACCGGCCGATGCGTTCGCCCGCCTCCGCGACCTCGGCTATCGGCTGAGCGAACAGCCGGCGGACCGTGCGCTGTGGTCACTGCGACTGGACCACCCGACCCTTGGTTTCGCGGACCTGTGGTGCGACCGGGACGCGCCGCCGATCGACGACTTCATCGCCTTCGCGAACAACCTGTCTGACGCCGAGAAGGCGGCCGCCGCCGGCTCGTCGTCGAGTGTCGGACTCCGCGTGCCGGCGAAGCGGCGCCAGGTCCTTCGCGACCGCAAGACGATGCTGCGGATCGCGAACGACGTGCTGGGCGAGGACGGGGTCATGGTCCTCGACGTGACATCGGAGCTGCCGTGGTCCCGAGCATCGCTCGCGGACGAACTCGCCCACGACGCGGACCTCGATATCGAGGCACTCTACTGCCTGCACGCCGTCGCGGATGACCGCTCTGAGGCCGAGCCGACGCGGTGGCTGCACACGCACGGGCTGGCCGAGCTCGGCCGGTTCGACCTCGACATCGTCGGCCCGCACCCGGACTTCGTCGCCGCGTGTGCGGACCCGATCCGGACGATCGCAACGATGGTCCTCGAGGGTGACGTTGCACCGGACCAGGCTCGATTCTCGTTCGGTCACCCCGACGGCGACGCTCGCCTGGTGCCGGTCCGTGACTTCATGCGGGACGCCGACCCGACCGACACCGCGCTCCGCGACGCCGACCACCACGACGAGCGCCGCTCGGTCCTCTGCGAGCCCGCGGTCAGGAAGGTGTTCGGACTCGGCCGCGGCGACCGCCCAGAGCCGCTGCACCTGGCCCGCCGGACACCGCCCGACCAGTTCGTGCTCTACCTCCCGACGTCGACCACGACCCTCATGGCCGAACGGGCGCAGGCCACCATCGATGTCCTGCGTGCGCTGATCGAGGAATTCGCCGAGTTCGAGGTGGTCGCCATCGTCAAGCTCGGCTACCCGACCGAGGGCGACGGCAGGGAGCACCTGTGGTTCACGGCGCACTCCATCGGCGCGTCGACGATCGACGCGACTCTGGAGAACCGCCCGTTCGAGGTCGACCTGCAGCCCGGCGAGAGAGCTGAGCGCCCACTCGAGTACCTGACCGACTGGGTCCTGATGACGCCCGCCGGACCGGTCACGCCACGCTCGATGATCGGAGCGCGCCGCCTGCGAGAACACGCCGACGAGATCCGCGCCGCGATGGCGGAAGGCCGCGGATAGGGGAGAAGTCTCGGGTCTGATCAGCTGATCCGTGTGGGATTCGGTCCGCGGCCCTTGACACGGACATACTGTGTGCCACACACTGTGCATCGAACATGTCAGCAGCAGCCCGTTCCCAGGACCCGGCCGACGACGGCACCTTCGAAAACCTGCGGCTCGAGTTGCGTCGAGGGGCCGTCGTCGTCGCCGTCCTGGCGCGATTGCGGACCGAGGCGTACGGCTACGAGCTCCGCAAGTCGCTCCTGGACCAGGGGATGGACATCGAGGAGAACACGCTCTACCCGCTCCTTCGCCGCCTCGAGGCCCAGGGCCTCCTGGACAGCGAATGGCGGGAGGAAGACAAGCGAAACAAACGCTTCTACCGGCTCGCGGCCGAGGGCCAGGTCATCCTGGACCGGCTGCTCGAAGAACGTGGCGAGATCGAAGCCTCGCTGCGCCGGATCATCGAGGAGAACGCCCAATGACCACCCTGGTCGATCGATACCTGAGCGCGGTGAAGGAACAACTGCCGCGCGCCCAACAAGATGACGTCATCGCCGAGCTCACCGAGAACCTCAGGGCCCAGATCGAGGACGAGGAGGAGACCCTCGGTCGGCCTCTGGCCGAGGACGAGGAGGCGGCGATCCTCAAGCGGTTCGGCAACCCGATGGTGGTCGCCGCTCGCTACCGAGGCGATTCACGCTCGGTCAGCTTCGGGCGCCAGCTCATCGGACCGGAGTTGTTCCCCACGTACCTCAAGGTCCTGACGGTCAACGTGGTCATCACGCTCATCGTGATCGCGGCCGTCCTGCTCGTCGGGGGCGGCACGGTCTGGTCGTCGATGTACGGCGGGCTGGTGCCGATCGCGATCCAGTTCGCGATCGTGACGGGGATCTTCATCTACGCGGACCGGCGGTTCTCGAGGGACCCGGACGCCTGGGACCCGCACACCGTCGAACCCGGCGATCCAATCACTGGCTACGGCGATCTCGATAGCATCTCCACCCACCTCATCGGCCCGGCCAAGACAACGAGGGTGCCCTACACGACGTCGCTCCTGGACCTCGGCCTGAACGCGTTCGGCCTGGCGTTCCTGCGAGCGATCGGCGTGCCGGAAACGACTGGCCCGCTCGCGCCGGGGCCGGCCTGGGCCGAGCTCTACGTTCCCGTCACGACCTTGTTCGTCCTGGGCTTGATCGGCCCGATCGTGACCCTGATCCGTCCGACGTGGGTCGAGTTCCGCGTCGCGACGCGGGCGCTATTCGACGCTGGGTTCGCAGTCCTGGCGACGATCTCGCTCGCGCTCGGCCAGTGGGTCGTGATCGCCCCGAACCAGACGCCCACCGAGAAATGGTCGGACTCGTCGACGCGATCAATCTCGGCGTGCGCATCGGGGTCGCGGCCACCATCGTGTTCACCGCGATGTCGTTCGTCCTTGAGGTGCGGCGCCTCCGCCAGATCCGCAAGGCGCGCCTGGCCGAATGAGTGACCCCGGGACCGCCTCACCTTGACACCACGAGGCGCCAGGGTCAGGGTGGTACCGGGCCGCGACGCATCCCCGGAGTCTCGCCCCGACCCAGTCCCCCGTGTGGCGAACTCATGCCCCGATCAGCGAGAGCGGCCGCCCACAGGGAGGAACGCCATGGCTCGGTTGGGTCGACGGTGGCTCGTCTTGCTTACGCTCCTGATGCTGCTGACGGTGAACGCCGGCATCGGGGTCACCTCGGGATTGGCGGCGGCACCGCCCTCGAATCGGCTCCACGGCATCAACCTCGACACGACCACGATCCCCAGGCTCCAGCGGCTCATGGACCAGGGGCGCCTGTCGTCAGTCGATCTGGTGCGGTTCTATCTCCGGCGCATCGAGCGGCTCGACGGCCGGCTCGACTCGGTGATCGCGGTCAGCAGGACCGCCATCGATGAGGCTCGACTGGCTGACCGTGCTCGCCGGAACGGCGTCGATCTGCCGATGCTCGGCATCCCGGTCATCGTCAAGGACAACATCGGGACGAACGGCATGCCGACGACCGCCGGGTCCCTGGCCCTCAAGAACAACCGAGCGCCCGACGCGTTCATCGTCGGCCGCCTGCGCGCCGCCGGGGCGATCATCCTCGGCAAGGCGAACCTGTCGGAATGGGCGAACTTCCGCGGCTTCCAGTCATCGAGTGGCTGGAGCGCCGTCGGCGGCCAGGCCCACAACCCGTACGCTCTTGATCGCAATCCGTGCGGCTCCAGCTCCGGTTCCGGGGTCGTCGCCGCGGCGAACCTCGCGACCGTCACGATCGGCACCGAGACCGACGGCTCCATCGTGTGTCCGGCCGGCGCCAATGGCCTGGTCGGCATCAAGCCGAGCCTCGGTCTGGCGAGTCGCTCCGGGATCGTGCCGCTCTCCGCGCAGCAGGACACGTCCGGCCCGATGACCCGCAACGTGACCGACGCGGCCGTCCTCCTCGGCGTCATGACCGGGGTGGATCCGAGTGACCCGATCACCGGGTCCAGCACCGGCCATGTCTTCACCGACTACACGCAGTTCCTCGACAAGGACGCCCTCAAGGGCGCCCGGATCGGTGTCTGGCGCGAGGGCAACTTCGGGCTGAGCCCCGAGACCGACGCGATCATGGAAGCCACGATCGCCCGGCTCGCGGCCCTCGGCGCGGTCATCGTCGACCCGGCCGATATCCCGATCGAGCCGGCCTACGACCCCGAGTTCACCGCGCTCCTGTACGAGTTCAAGCACGACCTGGACGCCTATCTCGGGGCGCTCCCGGCGAACCAGCCGAACTCGCTCCAGGACGTCATCGACTTCAACAACGCGCACGCGAACAAGGAACTCAAGTGGTTCGGCCAGGAGATCATGGAGATCGCCCAGTCGATGGGCCCGCTGACCGACCCGGCCTACATCGAGGCCCGGGAGACGGCGACGTCCATCGCCCAGCACGCGATCGATGACACGATGGCCGCCAACGACCTCGACGCGATCATCGCGCCGACCAATGAGCCGATGTGGACCACCGACCTGATCAACGGCGACCACTTCTCGATCGGGTCGTCGTCGCCGGCGGCGATCGCCGGGCTACGCGTCGATCACCGTGACCGCCGGGGCCGCGTTCGGGATGCCCGTCGGCGTCTCGTTCATCGGCGGCAAGTGGGACGAGCCCAGGCTCATCGCCCTCGCCTATGCGTGGGAACGAGCGACGAAGCTGCGCAAGGCCCCGACGTTCCGTTCGACGGTGCCGGAGTCGGCCTCGCCCGGCTTCCCGAAGGCGACGTCGCTCGAGGCGGCCAGGCAGCGGCTCGAGCAGTTCAAGGCCGACTCGAAGACGCCCGCGAGCCCGCCGCGCATGCACTGACCCATCGAGCTCCAGGCACACGAAAGCCGGCCTTCGGGCCGGCTTTCGAGTACGGATCGCCTAGTCGAGGACCGATGCGATCGTGCCGACCACCCAGGCGACGACGGTGGCGAGGCCAACGAGCAGCACGCCGAGGAAACCGCCGATGACGGCGATCTCCGTGACACGGTCCCGGATGGACCGGGTGTACGGCTCGCCATACCCTTCAGATTCCCATTCGCTGGGCGTCGGCTTCCAGTCCGACGGCTGCCAATCGAGACCGTCGGCCTTCGCCGCCGTCACCAGCTCCTCGAGCCGGCCACGGACCGCGACCGGGTAGTGCTCCGGCCTGGCCGGCCGGGGCAGCGACCGAAGGACCTCGTGTGCTCGATGACCGAAGCGCTCGTAGAACGCGGTTCGAGCCGTGGCGGCCTTCTCGTCATCCCGCTCGGTCAGCCACCAATGGCGGCCGGCCTGCGGGAGATCGCCCATCGCGAACCACACGGCCCCGAGCATGTCGAGGACGTCCTGGTTCGCGGGCTCGGCCCGAAGGCAGCCCTGCAGTCGATCTCGTGCCTTCCAGAGGCGCCCGGCGTCGACGTCCTCGCGGACGCGGCCCCAGCGCCAGTCGTTCGGGATGCGGATCCCGTTCATGTCATGACTCCGATACGTGGCGACGTCCGGGAGGACCGGCACGCCGATCCTCCCGGGGCGTCAACCCTTGACCACACCCAGCGGCGTGAGCCGCTTGGTCGGCCGGACCAGGGACGCCGAGGCGGCCATGACCGACTCGATGTCCTTGTAGGCGAAGGCGGCCTCCTCGGCGACGCCCTTCGGCTCCGAGGAGCGAAGCGCGACGCCCAGCGATGCCATCTCCGCATAGACCTCGTCGGACGACTTGGCCTTGCGCGCGGCGGTCCGGCTCATCGCCCGACCGGCCCCGTGCTGGCACGTCTCGAACGACTCGGCGTTGCCGAGCCCCTCGCCGACGTACGACGCGGTGCCCATCGATCCCGGGATCAGCACGGTCTCGCCCGCGCGTGCGCGCACGGCGCCCTTGCGGTGCACGATCCCGTTCTTCCCGACGTGGTGCTCCCACGCGGCGTAGTTGTGGTGGACGTCCACCACCCGCTCGAAGCGCCCGATCGCCGTGTGGGCCGCGAATGCGGCCTCCGCGACATCGAGCATCCGCGAGCGGTTCACCTCCGCGAACCGGAGCGCGAACTCCATCGCCGACCAGTAGCCGGCGAAGTCGTCCGAGCCCACCGGCAGGAACGCCAGCTCGTCGTGGGGCAGGCGGCTGTGCCAGGCCCGATCCAGGGCGAGTGCCCGCTTGTGGTACTCGTCGCAGATCGTCTTGCCCAGGCTCCGCGAACCGGAGTGGAGCATGACGAAGACCTGACCGGCCTCGTCGCGCTGGAGCTCCAGGAAGTGGTTCCCACCGCCCAGCGTGCCCAGCTGCCAGAGGGCCCGGTCGAGCCAGGCCTCCTTGACCGACGCCGGCCGCTCCAGACCCATGGCCGTCCCGGCGACCTCACGGTCGACGGGCGCGTCCAGCTTCTGGAAGCCGGTCGGGACCCCGGCGTCGATCGCCTCGAGCACCCGATCGAGCTGGTCGGGTGCCAGGGTCTCGACGGTCAGGTCCGTCTCGACGAGGGCCACGCCGCAGCCGATGTCGACGCCGATGGCGTACGGCACGACCGCACGCTCGGCGAAGAGCACCCCGCCGATCGGCATGCCGTAGCCGGTATGCGCGTCGGGCATGAGTGCGACGTGGTCGATCGCGAACGGCAGGTTCGACAGGTTCGTCGCCTGCTCGAGCGCCGAGCCCTCGAGCGGCACCGCCCACGACATGATCGGGACGAGGCCGGGCTTGCGGACCCAGGGCAGAGCCTGCGACGCCAGGTCGATCGGCGCCAGTGATGTCTTGGTCTTGGTGGCCATCGCTGCTGGACCTCCGGCCAGCGTGCTGGTGGCGGTATCGATACCGCCGAGCATGAACGAACGGGAAAACGAAAACCGGCCCCTCGGATGAGGAGCCGGTCGAAGGCAGCCAGGCGCGGACGTGGTTATCCCGTGCTGGTGCTCCGATCGGACTCCGGCCGATGACCGCGTTGCATCGCGGACACGACGAGCAAGCCGAACGCCTCGAGGGCGTTTCGGTCGTTCGCGTCGTGTCGCGCTAGCTGTTTGTTCATCGGTTCCTCGTTCGAGGTTTGTGGCCTGCACCTGCGGCCGCGACGGCACAGGGTCGCGAAGGATACGACACATCGTCGATCGAGCGCCAGCCCCGAAACGCGGCAGAGACACAGGGCTTGCATAGTGGCTTCATGGGTGTTCGATGGCAGGGAGCGACCGTTCGCCGCGTGGGCGCTCTGATCAAGGCGACGATCGACAAGTCCTAGACGGATCGCGAGCCAGACCGCGGGCGCCTCGGGATCAACCCAGGTCCAGATCCATGACCCGCAGCTCGGCGATGTCGGCGACCAGCGCATCCGCCACCGGCACGTGCGCCGGATGCTCGAGGTACAGCGGCAGCGACGCGCGATCGGGCAGCGAGACGATGATGCAATGCGTCAGGCCAACCGCCCGGTCCGTGTAGCTCGGTCCGCACTCGATCGCATCGACGGCCGGAACGACGTCGGCGAGCGACCGCACCGCCCGCAAGTGCTCGTCGATCCGTTCGTCGGTGACACCGTCCTTGAACCTGAACCAGGCGATGTGTTTCGCGGTCACGCTCGGGGCCCTCACAGCGCGTTGCCAACCGCGTGAGCCTACTCGGGTCGCGTCACGGATATGCATCTGCCGATACTCGGTAGCATCACGACAGGAGGCACCCCCCATGACGGACGATCAGGCGCTGGAGCGCTACCGGTACATGCTGTCGACGGCCCCGCCCGATGACATCGAACGGGCGCACGAGGAGGCGTTCGCCCGGCTGACACCGGACCAGCGTCGCCAGGCCCTGCAAGCATTGGCGCGGGAAGTCCCGCCGAGCGAGATCCAGGGAGACGATCCGGCGTCCCTGGCACGGACCGCGACGCGCGCGGAGATCCGGCAGCCGGGCACGATCGAACGAGCCTGGGGTGCGGGTGCCGGACCGGGGCTCGGCAGCTGGTTCCTGACGACCATCGCCGCGAGCTTCATCGGCACCGCGATCGCCCAGTCGTTCTTCGACTCGGACCAGGGCGGCGGAGGGGACGAATCGCCCAGCGACGGTGCGGAGTCCGCCAGCAGCGAAGGCACCGAAGCCGGATTGGGTGACCAGGGCGACCTCGGCGACGTCGGCGGCGACCTCGGCGACTTCGGAGGCTTCGACGGGTTCTAGCTGTCGGAAGAGGAGGAATCGAACCATGGACTGGACCCTGGAAGTCGTGATCCTGCCTGTCAGCGACATCGAGGCGTCGATCGCGTTCTACCGTGACAAGGTCGGCTTCGACCTCGACCACGACACCACCAACGAGCACATGCATGTCGCCCAACTGACGCCGCGCGGCTCGGGCTGCTCGATCGTCGTCGGCGACCTGCCCGCCCACCGCGAGATGACGCCAGGCTCGATCCGCGGCCTCCAGCTGTGCGTCGCCGATGCCGAGACCGCCCGTCGGGAGTTGATGGAGCGCGGCGTCGAGTGCAGCGAGATCACCGTGTTCGACCCGCGCGACGGCGGCACGTTCTTCGGCTTCAGCGATCCCGACGGCAACACCTGGGGCGTGCAGCAGCTCAAGGCCCGCGGCGAGAAGCCGTTGATCCCGGTCGAGCATCGCGGTCGTTTCGGCGAGGGCGTCGAGCCCTGACGGAGAGGCCCAGCCGCGGACCATGACCTCCGGGATCGTGACCGCATCGGCCCCGGCGCTCAGCGGCCACTGAGGTCCTCGGTCAGGTCACTGGATCCCGGTTCCGGTGACGCTCGTCCCGGCCATGAACTGGCGCCGGAAGACGAAGAACAGCCCGATGACGGGCAGGGTCGCGAGCGCCGAGCCCGCCAGGAGCAGGTCGTAGGCGACCTTGTACTGGTTCACCATCGAGGCGAGACCGACGGCCAGCGGCATGTTCTCGGCCTGCCGGAACACGATCAGCGGCCACAGCAGGTTGTTCCAGTACTCGAGCGCGAAGAGGATGAACAGCGTGGCCAGGGCCGGCCGGATGTTCGGCAGCACCACCGACCAGAAGAGCCGGTACTCGTTGGCGCCGTCCACCCGTCCCGCGGCCAGCAGGTCGTCGCTGATCCCGAGCATGTGCTGCCGCATGAAGAACAGGCCGATCGGGTGGGCCGCCAGCGGCAGCACCGCGCCGAGGTAGTGATCGACCAGCCCGAGGTTCACGATCTCGACGAACAGCGACACGATGAGCAGCTGGAACGGCAGCATCTGGGTGATCAGGATCGTGGCGAAGATCAGCGTGCCGGAAGCGGAACTTGTACTTCGCGAGCGCGTAGCCGCCCATCGCGCAGATGGCCACGGTCAGCGTCGCGTACCCGAGCGACTGCGTGACGCTGTTGAAGAACCACTTGGCGAATGGTGTCTCGGCGAGCAGCCGCGAATAGTTGTCGAGCGTAAGACCGGTCGGGGCCAAGGTGATGCCGGTCCCGAACATCTCGGACTGCGGCCGCATGGAGCTGAGGACCATCCAGTAGAGCGGCAGGATGAACAGCGAAGGCGAGGATCAGGAAGAGGACCGCGAGCCCGAGCCGGGACGGCAGGCCACGTCTCGGTCGACGGGCGACGCGCCCCCTTGGCCCTGCCCTCGATGGCCTCACGCGTCACGCGACCGCAGTGCGGTCATCCCGTCGGCCCCCGGCCGCCGAGGAACCGGAACTGGACGAGCGAGACGACGACGATGATCGCGGCCAGGACGACCCCGATCGCCGCCGCCTGACCGAAGTCGAATGAGGTGAAGGCGGTCTTGTAGATGAGGAGGGCGACGGTGAGCCCGCCGTTGCCGGGGCTGTTCCCGCCGGACCACAGCAGCAGCGGCTCCACGAAGACCTGGAAGCCACCGATGATCGACAGGACGACGACGAACAGGATCGTCGGCTCGATCATCGGCAGGGTGATGCTGCGGAAGACCCGCCAGGAGCTGGCGCCGTCCATCGCGGCAGCCTCGTAGAGCTCCTTCGGGACGTTCACCAGTCCGGAGCTGAAGTAGATGATGTTGACGCCGGTCCAGCGCCAGGCGGCGATGATGATCATCGAGGGCACCGCCAGGTCGGCCGCTTCGAGCCAGAACCGGGGTTCGAGGCCGACGGCACTGAGGGCCGTGTTCAGCAGGCCCTCACGCGCCAGCACGATGCGGAAGATCACGCTGACCACGACGAGTGACGTGAGCGCCGGCAGGAAGAGCGACACGCGGAAGAGGGTCTGCTTGACCACCCGGCCGCTGTCCAGCAGGGCGGCCAGGACCAACGGGATCGGGATCAGGATGAGGAGCGTCCCGAGCGTGTAGAGGACGGTGTTGCCGAGCGCCTTGATGAAGCGCGGGTTGGTGATCGCGTCCTCGTAGTTCGCCAGGCCGACGAACTCCTGGGTGTCGGTCCCGCTCGACCTCCTGGAAGCTCATGATCCCGGCCGCGATCGCCGGATAGAGGCGGAAGACGACGAAGATCGCCAGGAAGGGCAGCAGGAAGACATACGGCGCCAGACGGGCGTCGAAGAGTGCCGCTCGAAACGTTCTCAAGCGTCGTTCCTCGGTCTGGAGGTGGGGCCGGAGGCGAGAGCGAGGAGCACTCTCGCCTCCGGATAGAGACGGCTACTGCTGGGCTTCGATGGTCGACTGCGCGGCGGCCAGGGCGTCCGCCGCCGAGACACCGTTGTTGACGATGTCGTTGATCAGGGTGGTCGTGAAGTAGTCCTGGATCTCCGGGTACTGCGGGCCGGTGAACTCCGGCGCCACGTTCCCCAGCTCGCTCTTGATGATCTCGAACGTCACCTCGTTGCTGAAGTACGGATCAGGCGACTGCAGGGCGGGGTCGTCGTAGACGTCGTTGCGATAGGGATCGAAGCCGAGGTCCGTCCAGATGTCGTCTGGCCTTCCTTGGTCAGCTTCGCGAAGGTCACGAAGTCCTTGGCGAGCTGCTGCTCGGCTTCGGGGGTCTGGTCGGTGACGGCGGTGCCCGGTCCCGCCGCCCATCGTGGTCGTGAAGCCACCTTCCTCGAACAGGGGCATCGGTCGGACGACCATCTTGCCGGAGAGCCCGGCCATGTTGTCCGGGAAGCGGGTCATGTACCACTGCGGCATCCAGACCGAAGCGAACTGGCCGTCGGCCATCGCCGCGTAGAACTCGGGCGTGCCGTTGTTGCCGCCCGGCGTCGCCGCCGCGATCTTGTGGACGTTGACCATGTCGGCGACCATCTGGAGCGGCCTCGACGTTCTCGGGCGTGTTCAGGATGAGCTTGCCGGTGGAGTCATAGGCGCCGCCGCCGTTCTGGAGCATCGGGCCACGGACCGAGAACGGCCCCGTGACGTCGATGGCGGCCATCGTCACGCCGTCCTTGGTGACCTTCTTGCCGGCCTCGATGTAGTCGTCCCAGGTCTTGATGTCGTCGACGTTGACGCTCGGCCGCGTCCAGGATCTCCTTGTTGTAGAAGGCCAGGAACGCGCCGAGGTGGTAGTCGGCCGCGAGGCGCTTGCCGTCGAACTCGTACGGCGCCAGCCGCGTCTCGACGAGGTCGGCCGACGTATGGCGCGATCTCGGCGGTCATGTCGAGCAGGTGCAGCTCGCCCTTCACGAAGATGGCGAACTTGCCGATCTCGATGTCGACGAGGTCCGGTGCGCCCGTTCCCGACAGCAGGGCGGCCGTGAGGTTGTCGTGCATCTGGGTGTACTCGATGACCGACGGCGTGATGGCGATCGGCCGGTCGGGGTTGGCCGCGTTCCAGCGCTCGGCCTGCTGCTGGAAGAAGACCGCATGGCGGTCGACGAATGTCCAGAAGGTCAGATCGGTCGCGCCTGCGGGTGGCGGCGCGAGGCTGGCTGCCGAGGACGGGGCTGCCCCGCTCGGCGCGGCGGCCGATGGCGAACTGGTCCCGCCGCCACAGGCCCAGACGGTCATGACGATGACCGCAAGTCCGATCGCTCGTTTCACGATTCGGCTCCTCCTCAGAACACAGATCGCGCGACGGTCGCGTGATGGCTGGTCGTCCGCGCGGTTGGTCTGTCGAGGCGATCCTCCTCGTGGCCCGGGTTACAACGTGAACACCAGCCCCGTCACGGAACGGGGCTGGAAGGTGTGGTGGTACGTGCCGGACGGGGCGACGTCGAGCACGCTGGGTCGTGGTCGTCACCGCGTCCGGCTCGTCGAAGGTGTTCGTGACCTTGAGATCCGGCCCGGTGATCGTGCTGATCTCGACGGATCCGCCGAAGCGTGCCGCCGTCGAGCTCGATCGCCGCGTCGAGCGCCGTCGCTCATGTGCCGGTTGACGACGTGGACGGCGAGCCGTCGACGCGTCCGGGATCGAGCGACGCCGAGACGTCGAGCGTGCGGACGCCCTGGTACGCGCCGCCGCTGAACGTGTCGCCGTCCCACCAGGCGTCGAGGGCGACGGAGCCGGTCGTCCGGCTGAACAGCTCGAACGGGTGGAAGATCGTCTGGAGCAGGAGCCCGTCCGGGCGTGGTCACGATCGGCGCGATGACGTTGACCAGCTGGGCGAGGTTGGCCATCCGGACCGTGGCCGCGTGGCGGATGAAGGCGTTGAGGTGCATCGCCACGACCAGCGCGTCCTGCAGGTCGTAGGTCTCCTCGAGCGGGCGGTCCGAGGGCTCGGTCGGCCCGCCGGTCGCCCGGTACCAGACGTTCCACTCGTCGACGGCGAGCGGGATCGGGTCGCGCGCGGCCTGGCGCCCAGCGTCAGGCCGCGCATCAGCCCCTCGTACGCCGAGAGCCGGGCCTCGATCAGCTCCGACGTCGGCGAGGTAGGCGGCCGAGTCGCCGTCCTTGTCGCCGACGTACCAGTGGATCGAGACGTAGTCGATGAGGTCGCCCGCCTCCTCGACCAGGAGCCTGGGCGCGCTCGACGATGTCGCCGTCCCAGTCGGACGTGGCCGAGGCGATCAGCCGGATGTCCGGGTCCGTCCAGCGCATGACCTTGGCGAACTCGTGGTAGGCCCGGGCGTACTCGGCCGGCGGTCTTCGCGCCGATCTGCCAGGCACCGTCGACCTCGTTGCCGATGCCCCAGTAGCGGACGCGGTGCGGCTCGGGATAGCCGTGCTGGCTCGCGCAGCCGGACCAGGGCCGTGTCGGTGGTGCCGTTGCAGTACTCGACCCAGTCGCGCGCCTCGCGCAGGTCGCCGTCGCCGCAGTTCACGACGAGGTAGGGCTCCGCACCGAGCTTCCGGCAGAAGCCGATGAACTCGTTGGTCCCGAAGGTGTTCGGCTCGACGGACGCCCAGGCGAGCTCGGCCCGCCGCGGGCGGTCCTCGACCGGGCCGACGCCATCGCGCCAGCGATAGCCGGACACGAAGTTGCCGCCGGGATAGCGGACGTTGGCCAGGCGCAGACCGTCGATCGCCGCCTTGACGTCCGATCGCAGCCCGTCGCGGTCCGGCCAGCGGCGAGCCCGGGTCGTAGATCCCGCCGTAGACGCACCGACCCAGATGCTCGACGAAGCCGCCGAAGACGTTGCGATCGATCGTGCCGAGGGTCCGATCCAGATCCAACTTGATCCGATTCACGGGGTGGGGCTCCCGCTGGCAGCGGCTCGTGGTCGTGGCGGATGCGGCTGGGGTGACCACAGCATACGTTTGCGGTACTTCGTATGCAACTCATGCCGCCAGACACTGTCGAATGCATTCGTGTGCGCACAATCGTTGCCGGCAGGAGCCGGACATCGGGGCCTGCCGGCCGCGCGATCGCCCGGGCGTGCCGGCGCCAGCGGTCGTCTACGCTCGCCATCCGAGCGCTACCATCGTCGGCGTGGACGTCGCCCACTAGCGAGACGTCATTGATCCTCACTTGGCTCGTCGGGTCGATCGCGCTGGCGCTGATCGCGGCCGCCCCGCTCATCCTGCTCGGGGCCGTCGCGATCGCGTGGCGACGTCGGACCCGATCGTGGTCCGAGGCGGCGGTGCCGGTCGTCCGCGCGTTGGCCATCCCCACGGTCATCCTGGTGATCCTGGTCTTCGCGCTGCGGCCGGGCGACATCGTGCCCGGCGACACCTACGCGATCAACCTCGAGCCGTTCCGGGATCTCCGCCGAAGCGTCGAATTCGGACAATCGGTGAGCATCGACATCCAGAACGTCATCGGCAACGCGGCGATGTTCGTGCCTCTGGGTCTGGCGATCGCCTGGGTCTTCCCGGGCGCCCGGTTCGTCCTGGCGATGCTCGTCGCGATCGTCCTGTCGGTGACGATCGAAGTCGCCCAGTCGACGCCGAGCGTCGGTCGCTCATCGGACATCACCGACGTGATCATGAACACGACGGGGGCCGCCATCGGCTTCGTCGTCGGCCGTGCCGTGCTCCGGTGGAACCGATCCAGATCGACGGCGACGCCGGACGACGTTCCGGGGTCGGTGACGACCTAGTGTCTACGGGGCCTCGGCGACGACCCCGAACATCGTGAGGCTCATCGAGAACTGACCTCGCCGCGCGGCGTCGTGGATCGTCGACACGAACCGTTGGCGGTCGGCGGTCGCCAGCCGACCGGTGGCGACGAGGTCGTCGGCGAGGCTCTCCATCGAGAAGCAACCAAGCGGTGCCGGCGACTCGTCGGGGTCCCAGGTCGTCCAGGTCTGCGTCGCCTCGGTTCTCGCGAGCGGGACGCAACCGGCGGCGCCGACGAGGTCGTGCAGCCGCCCGCCGACGTTGGAGGGTCGATCGCGCTCCGTTCGCATCCCGTCGCGGACCAGTGCAGCGAGTGCGTCGTCGCCGACATCGATCGTGAACGTCGACCAGTCCGTGTCGATCAGCGAGACGCGGCCGCCGGGGCGCACCACCCGCACCATCTCGGCGACCGCGGCTGCGGGGTCGGCGAGCCACTGGAGCGTGCGTTCGGACCGCGCGGCGTCGAAGGAATCGTCGGGCTCGTCGAGGGAGCGCGCATCGCCGACGGTGAAGCGCACGCGACAACGCGCGGCTCCGGCGTTGGAACGGGCGACGCGCAGCATTCGCTCGGACGCGTCGACGCCGACGACCTCCCCGTCGTCGCCGAGATCCTGGGCGAGCCCGAGCGCTGCCTCCCCGAGGCCGCAGCCCACGTCGAGCAGTCGTTCACCATGAGCCAGGCCGAGATGCGCTCGCTCCCACGACCGCAGCCGGAGCGTCGCGTCCCATCCGGCGGTGACGTCCATCGTGGCGATGAGCACGTCGACGTTCGGATCGTCGTCGACCCGGTGGTACCCGAGCCCGTGCGTATCCTCGGTCGCCATGCCGCAACGGTACGACGTGGTCGGGGTCTATGCCTGGGCGGGTCCAGGAACGCCAGCGCCGTGGCGGCCGTGAGCGGCGGGCTCGGGGCCCGAATACTCATCAGACCGGCACCGGCACGGGAACGTACCGATGAGTTCGATCGGTGGGCGTGGTCTACCCGGTCGTCGGAGCTGACGCAGCGACATCGACATTCCACTTTGGAACTGAGGTACGGGACATGGGTTCGTGGCCGAGCGGTATCAGTGCCATCACGATCTTCGCCGAGGACCTCGAGGCGACGAAACGGTTCTACGTCGAGGTCTTCGGGCTGCCGATCCACTACGAGGACGACGCGTCGGCCGTGTTCGACTTTGGCAACACGTTGATCAACCTCCTCAAGGTCGAGGAGGCGCACGGGTTGATCGCTCCGGCGGTGGTCGGGCAACCTGGAGTCGGGGCGCGCATCCAGTTCACCATCACGGTGGATGACGTCGATGCCACCTGCGCTGACCTGGTCGCGCGTGGCGTCGAGTTGATCAACGGCCCGATGGACCGGCCCTGGGGTATCCGAACCGCGTGCTTCGCCGACCCGGCAGGCCAGATCTGGGAGATCGCGAAGTAGGGGAGCTCCCTACATCTCCATCGGGCTCATGAGCTGGAAGTAGTTGCCGTCGGGGTCCTCGAAGGTCGCGATCGACGAGCCCGGCGCGCTCTCGAACTCGTACGGCTCGGCGACGACGATCCCGCCGGCGGCCTTCATCCGGTCGAATTCGCCCTTGACGTCCTCGGTCTCGATGTTCCAGATGATCCGGCCCGGACTCGCGTTGCGGCCCTTGACTTCAGAGTGCGGCCCGACCGTCACGTACCCAGAGCCGAGCTTCCACGCGGTGTACCCGCCATCGGAGAAGACCGACTCGCCGAGGAGCGCGGTGTAGTACTCGACCAGCCGCTCCGGGTTCTCGGACCCGATGAGGATGCTGTTGAAGTCCATGGCGTCTCCTATCGGACGTGTTCCTGGGCTGGCCAACGAGTCGCATCGAGCCTGCCTACGTCGATGAATCGGTCAGCCCCGGCGGAGCCGGGGCTGAGTGTAGCGATGCTGAGTTGGGTGATGTTCAGCTGCACCCGCTCGTTGAGCCGCAGTTCAGGCACTTGTAGCACGAGCCGTTGCGGACCATGATCGAGCCGCAGTCGGCGCAGCTCGGGGCGTCGGCCTGGGTCTGGAAGCTGACCTTGGTCGGGCCGAGGTTCAGCGTGATGACGCCGGGCGCGGTGCCGGCGGCCGCCGCCTTGGCCCCGTTGCCGTTGCCGTTCGTGCCGTGACCGTTCGTGTGGCCGTTGGTCGCGATGACCGCGAGCTCGGTGGGAGCCGGCGCGGCTGCCTCGACCGGGGACGCGGCCACGGCCGTGGCGGTCGGCGGATCACCCGCGTCCGCGGGCATGGACTCCGACGTGGCCGGTGAGGGCTCGGCGGCCGGGGCGGGCGCCTCGGATCGGGCGACCACCTCGGCCGGCAAGTCCGGTCCCGGTTCGGCGACAGCTTCGACGACCGTAGCGGAGCCCTGGGAGGAGGCCGGGGCATCCGCCACGATCGCGGAGCGGTCGATGAGACCCAACGTTGCCCTGTCGTCCGGAGACAGGAAGCGAGAACCGAGCCACCGGAAGATGTAGTCCACGGTCGACTTCGCGATCGGGATCTCCTGGTTGCCCGTGAAGCCACTCGGCTCGAACCGGACATGCGCGAACTTGTTGACCAGGTCGCGCAGCGGCACGCCGTACTGGAGTGCCACGGAAACGGTGGTGGCGAAGGAGTCCATCAACCCCGAGACCGTGGAACCCTCCTTCGCCATCTTGAGGAAGATCTCGCCGGGCTGGCCATCGGGATAGAGGCCCACGGTGATGTAGCCCTCGTGGCCGGCGATCTCGAACTTGTGGGTGACGGCCGTCCGCTCCGACGGGAGCCGGCGTCGATGGGGGAGTCCGGCTTCGGCCTGCGCCTTCGCCAGCTGCTTGCGCAGCTTCTCGACGACTTCGGAATCGACGTCGTCGGCGGACGAGTCGCCCGACTTCTTGCCGGTCGACAGCGGCTGGCTGCGCTTCGAGTTGTCGCGGTAGACGGCGATCGCCTTGAGGCCGAGCTTCCAGCCCTCGAGGTAGACCCGCTCGATCTCCTCGGCCGTGGCGGCCTCGGGCATGTTGACGGTCTTGCTGATGGCGCCCGAGATGAAGGGCTGGATGGCGCCCATCATCCGGACGTGGCCCATGTAGTGGATGGACCGCTCGCCGTTGGCCGGCTTGAACGCGCAGTCGAAGACCGGCAGGTGCTGGGGCTTGAGGTTCGGCGCGCCCTCGATGGTCTCGTGTTCCATGAGGTAGGCGAGGATCTCGTCGACCTCCTCGGCGCCGTAGCCGAGCTTGCGCAGGGCGGCCGGCACGGTCTGGTTGACGATCTTGAGGAAGCCCTCGCCGACGAGCTTCTTGTACTTGATGAGCGCGATGTCCGGCTCCACGCCGGTGGTATCGCAATCCATCATGAACGCGATGGTCCCGGTGGGCGCCAGCACGGTGACCTGGGCGTTCCGGTAGCCGTACTGCTCGCCCAGCTGGAGCGCCTCGTCGTAGACCTCGGTCGCGTGGCGCAGGAGCTCCTTGGGCACGCCGACCGTCGGGATCGCGTAGGCCGCGTTGCGGTGCTTCTTGATGACGCGCAGGAACGGCGCCTCGTTGACCTTGTACTCGGCGAACGGGCCGCCGTGGTCGCGGGCGATGATGCTCGACTGCTTGTACGCCTCGCCGTGCATGATCGCGGTCAGGGTGGCGGCGAAGTTCCGGCCCTCGTCGGAGTCGTAGGCGAGGCCGCGGCTCATCAGCAGCGCGCCGAGGTTCGCATAGCCGAGCCCGAGCGGGCGGAACTTGTGCGAGTTCTCCTCGATCTTCGGCGTCGGATAGCTGGCGTTGTCGACCAGGATCTCCTGGGCCGTGAGCGTCAGCTTGGCCGCGTAGCGATACGCGTCGCCATCGAACTCGCCGTCGTCGCGGACGAACTTCATGAGGTTCAGCGAGGCGAGGTTGCACGCGGTGTCGTTGAGGAACATGTACTCGGAGCACGGGTTGCTCGCGTGGATGCGATCCGTGTTCGACGAGGTGTGCCAGTCGTTGATGGTGGTGTCGTACTGGATGCCCGGGTCGCCGCAGATGTGGGCGGCCTCGGCCATCTTGTGGAAGACCTCGCGGGCCTTGAACGTGTCCATCGGCTCGTGCGGGGACACGACCGCGTGGGTGGTCCAGTCCTTGTCGTCGACGACGGCCTGCATGAACGCATCGGTCACGCGGACGCTGTGGTTCGCGTTCTGGAAGAAGACGCGAGCCGTAGGCCTCGCCGGTGAAGCTCGGGTCGTACCCGGCCTCGATGAGCGCCCAGGCCTTCTGCTCCTCGTGCGCCTTCGAATCGATGAAGTCCATGACGTCCGGATGGCCGGCATCGAGGATCACCATCTTGGCCGCGCGCCGGGTCTTGCCGCCCGACTTCACGACCCCGGCGAACGCGTCGTAGCCCTTCATGAAGGAGACGGGGCCTGAGGCCGTGCCGCCGCCGGCCATCTTCTCGCGTGAGCTGCGGATGGTGCTGAGGTTGGAGCCCGCGCCCGAGCCGAACTTGAAGAGCATGGCCTCGGTCTTGGCGAGATCCATGATGCTGCCCATCGTGTCCTCGACGGAGTTGATGAAGCAGGCCGAGCACTGGGGTTGCGGCTCGATGCCGACGTTGAACCAGACCGGCGAGTTGAACGCCATCTTCTGGTGGACGATCAGGTGGGTCAGCTCGGCCTTGAAGGCCGCGAGGTCCTCGTCGGTCGCGAAGTAGTGCTGGGTCTCCGCCCACGACGCGATGGTGTTGACGACGCGATCGATGAGCTGCTTGACGCTGGTCTCGCGCTCGGGCGTCCCGAGGTGGCCGCGGAAGTACTTGCTGACGACGACGTTGGTGGCCAGCTGGCTCCAGAAGTCGGGGACCTCGACGTCCTTCTGCTCGAAGACGGACTTGCCGCTCTCGTTGGCGATGCCGGCGGTCCGGTACTCCCAGGTGATCTCGTCGTAGGGGTGCATCCCGGGCCGCGTCCAGCGCCGCTCGAAGGTCAGGCCCTTGACCGGGGTCTTGCCGTCAGCCTCCGTGCCGTCGAACGAGGCACCCCACCGGCCGGCATGGCGGTGTTTCCCCGCCATGATCTTCGTCCCCCGTTCGGTGGCCTGGGCGGTGCTGGCGGTCCCACGAGCCATTCTTCCTGTACCTCCATCCGTTCCCCTGCGGCTTCGCTTCGCCGGTGCCTTCGGCGGTAGCTGCCGCATCGCTCTGTCGTCAGTGTTTCCCGAGTGGTCCTGGGGGCTGCTTCGGGGCCGGCGGATCGGGCCGGCGGCGGAGCGTGTCGGGCGTTCTCGGTGTTGTTGGGCGACCCACAAACGATACGCCTGCGAAACGGCACAGTCAAGCGAAAAACACAAGATGTAGTGGTTCGTTCGGGTGCCGCCCCGCTAGATGTGGTGGTTTGGGCATTTCCACGCTCAGCCCACGTTCCGGGGCCGTTCGTCCACGTTCCGTGGCAGCTGGTCCACCGCGGGCCGGGCGGTTATCCACGGCGTCGCGCGGCTTGTGCACCGGTCGTGCACAGTGTGCCATATCGAACGGGTGTGCGGTTTTGGGTGCGTGGCGCGCGGTCCGGGCGCAGGGCTCGCAGGCCCACGATCTTCGCCAGATGGCCGTCCGTCGGAGCGCTAGGCGGCCTACGGGACGCGAATCCGGCCGCCATGCTCTGTCACCACGCACGAATGGCCTGGGGTCGAGGCCTGCCCTGCCCTCCAGGGCCGCCCAAGGCTCCTGGCGGGTAACAACTGGCGGAGATCCGTCTCGGGCGTCGGGGCCAGAAGCTGGTAAGCGCCCGATAAGGGCTCCGGCCCAACATGCTGTCGATGGATGACCAGCGGTTCGGGATCGCAGTGCGGGCGGTTCGCGTTCGCCAGCGGAAGCGCCAGGTGGACGTTGCCCGCTCGGCCCGAGTGTCGCGCGCCACAGTCGGTCGGATCGAGCACGGTTTCGTTGACGCTGTATCTCTGCGGACCCTCCGGCGAGTGTGCGCGACCCTCGAGATGCGGGTGGAGATCCAGGCACGGACCCGTGGCGCCGACCTCGACCGCCTGCTGAGTGCCCGCCACTCGCAGCTCGCGGAGGCGGTGATCCGCACATTGCGGCACGACTCCCCGGACTGGCAGTTCCTGCCCGAGGTGTCGTTCTCGATCTGGGGGGAGCGAGGCGTTGTCGACATTCTTGCGTGGCACCCAGGTCAGCGGGCCCTGCTCGTGATCGAACTCAAGACCGAGATCGTCGACGTCGGCGAGCTGGTCGGCACCCTTGACAAGAAGCGTCGCCTGGGTCGTGAGATCGCGGCAAGCCACGGCTGGGATCCGGAGACGGTGTCGTCATGGGTCATCGTGGCAGGTGGCCGTAGCAACGAGCGACGGATCGCGGAGTTCCGCTCAACCCTTCGAGCTGCGTATCCGGAAGACGGCCGACGGATGCGCGGCTGGCTTGCCCAGCCGATCGGCTCAGTCGCCGCTCTGTCGATCTGGCCGGGCGATTCGCTCGCAGCGAGCCGGCCGAGTCCGCGGCGAGTGCGCCTGCGATCCACCCAGCCCAAGTCCGCCAAACGCCCATCGAGGGAGCGCTAGGCGCCCTGGGAACCCGATTTCACCTGGAGCGTGGGTCCGCTCACGCACGGAGAGCGTCGGAAGGGCGGCCAGAACGCGGCCCAACAGCGTCTACTGCTCCGAGTCGCGCGCATTTGGCGGAGATCCCGGCGCCCATCCCGGCATTCTTTGTCCGGGGTATGGACAAAGTGGCGGGAGGGGGCTAGCATCCGGCCGAACGCGGCTTTGCCAAGTGACTGGACAAAGTTCGGCGGGGTGGAGGAGGACTCGCAGCGCGCATGGCACGCACGGAATTCCCGTCCAAGGCGACCCACGCGCAGACCCGCGCCCACAACGCCAGCCTCGTCCTCCGCGCGCTCTACGACCTCGGTCCGATCTCCCGCGCCGCCATCGCCCGCCTCACCGGCCTCACTCGCACCAGCGTCGGCGAGCTCGTCGCGGAGCTGGAGCAGGAAGGCCTGGCGCGAGACGCCGGCAAGGCCCCCTCGACCGGCGGCAAGGCCCCGACCCTGGTCGAGCTCGTCGACGACGCCCGCCATGTCGTGACCCTCGACCTCGGCGAGCGCACCTTCACGGCCGCACTCCTCGACCTCCGCGGCAAGATCCAGCGCCACGCGACCCGGGACGTCGGCGGCGCCGACGGCGAGACGGCCCTGGACGCTCGTCCACGACCTCATCGACGAGATCCTCGCCGGCCCGCACAAGCCGATCCTCGGCATCGGCGTCGGCACGCCGGGCATCGTCGACAGCCAGGGCACGATCCGCTGGGCCGTCAACCTCGACTGGACCGATCTCCCGCTCGGTCCGACCCTCCAGGAACGCTTCGGCCTGCCGACCGTCGTCGTCAACGACTCGCGCGCCGCCGCCATCGCGACCTACCTGTTCGAAGGCGAGGACCGGCCCGAGAACCTCGTCGCGATCAAGGTCGGGCGCGGCATCGGCGCGGGGCTCGTCCTCGGTGGCGAGCTGTTCGGCGGCGACGGCGACGGTGCCGGGGAGATCGGCCACATCGTCGTCGAGCCCGACGGCGCCGAGTGTCACTGCGGCCGGTTCGGCTGCCTCGAGACGATCGCCAGCGCCCCGTCGATCCTGCGCGCCGCCGACGCGGCCGGCCTCGAGACCGGCGGCAGCCTCGCCCGGCTCGCGGCCGCGGCCGCCGACGGCGACGAACGAGCGATCACGATCTCCCGCGCCGCCGGCCGCGCGCTCGGCAGCGCGATCGCGAACCTCATCGGGACGCTCGATGTCCGCCGCATCGTCATCCACGGATCCGTGACGGTCCTCGGCGAGCCGTGGCTCGAGGCCGTCCGCGACGAGGCCACGCGCCGCTCGCTGGGCCCGCTCGCCCGCGAGACCAGGATCCTCGACGGCGGGATCGGCGAGGACCTGACACTCCTCGGCGCGTGCGCGCTGCTGCTGACCGACGAGCTCGGCCTGACGGTGCACGGATGAGCCACGACGTGAAGCACCGCGACGACCCGGTGACCACCCACGACCCGGCGACCGGTGCCGGCTCGGACACCCTCATCGTCGGCGTCGATGTCGGTGGCACCAAGATCGCCGTCCTCGTCACCAGTCCCGACGGCGCCGTCCTCGGTCGGGCCACGAACGCCTCCTCCGTGGCCGACCAGGACGGGGCCGCCGACGCGATCGCCGCCGTCATCGATCTCGCCCTCGAAGGCGCCGGCGCGCGACTGACGGACGTCGCGGTCGTCGGCATCGGTGTGCCCGGCCGCGTGGATCCGACGACGGGCAACGTGACCCTCGCGGTCAACCTCGGCTGGAACGACCTGGCCCTGCGCGACGCGCTGGAGCGACGCCTCGGCCGCCCGTGCGTCATCGAGAACGACGCCCGTGCCGCCGCCGTCGGCCTGCACCGGCGACGCGTCCTCGGCTCCGCGGACGACATCGCGTACCTCGCGGTCGGGACCGGGATCGCGGCCGGTCTCATCCTCGACGGCCGCCTCCACCGCGGCGCCCGCGGCCTCGCCGGCGAGATCGGCCACGCCATCCTCGACCCCAACGGCCCGGTCTGCGCCTGTGGCCAGCGCGGCTGCCTCGAGGCGTTCGTGTCCGGCCCGGCCATCGCCCGGCGGGCAGCCGAGGCGATCGCCCAGGGCCGCCCGACCAGCCTCGCCGCAACGGCAGACGCCTCGACGCCGACGACCGCCTCGACCCCGACGACCGCCGCGACCCCCACGGGTCTCACCGCCCGCGACGTCTACGAGGCCGCGGCCGCGGGCGACGCCCTTGCCTGCGAGCTGGTCGAGGACGTCGGCCGCAAGCTCGCCTGGGCCATCCACCTCCTGGTCATGGCCTACGACGTCGATCGCGTCGTGGTCGGTGGCGGCGTCTCGCATGCCGGCGAGCCATTCATGGATCCCATCCGGCGCGAACTCGACCGTCTCCGGGCCGCCTCGCCGACCGCCGGCGAGCTGCTGCCGGCCGGCGTCGTCGAAGCCCTGCCGGTCGGGGCCGATGCCGGTGCCTGGGGCGCCGTCGCGATCGCCCAGGTCGCCATCGCCCAGCAGGCCATCCACGGCGCCAGCGCCGCCCGCACCGCCGCCGCGGTGGAAGGAGGTGCGTGACGCGCGACCCCCGTGACGAATCCGCCGGCCGGCCACATGACGGCCGACCGGCAGCCACCAAGCGACACGACACCGAAACCAAGGAGGAGAAAAGGAGGAGCATGAACACTCGACGAGCGATCACCCTGACAGCGCTGCTCGCGCTGGTCATCGGGGCCTGTACACCAGCTGCCAGCACGGCCCCGAGCACGGGACCCACCGCAGCACCGCCGGCGTCGCCGTCGGCTGCCGCATCGAGTTCGGCCGAGGCTTCGGCTCCGGCCGCGTCGCCTAGCGCCGAGGTCCTCGCCCCGGATCCGGCCGAGGCGGTCATCACCGGCATCGAGCCCGGCGCCGAGATCGACCTTCTGGACGTTCTTCCTGTCGCCGACGTTCGACCAGTACATCGAGGACACGATCGCCCGCTTCGAGGCGACCTATCCGGGCGTGACGGTCAAGCAGGAAGACCACCAGGGCACGTTCAAGGACGACCTGAACAACGCGTTCGCCGCGGGCATCGCGCCGGACGTCATCAACCTTTCGGTCAGCGAGGGCTGGGTCAGCGAGTACGCCGACAAGGGCCTGCTGCTCGGCCTCGACACCACGGTCCCGCAAGCCCGTCCAGGACATCTACTTCCCGAACCTCTGGAAGCAGCAGCTCATCGACGGCGTGAACTACCAGTTCCCCTGGTACCAGGGCCTCAACGTCGAGCTGGTCAACAAGGCGCATCATGGAGAAGGCCGGCGTCGCCGTCGACGCCTTCCCCAAGACCATCGACGGCCTGCCCGCCCTGTGCGACGACGATCCTCGAGAAGGCCGCCGCCCAGTGCGCCATCCGCCTGACGGTCACCGACCTGCTCGCCCAGATGGTCTACGAGGGCAACGTCAAGGTCTTCAGCGACGACGGCAAGCCTTCGCGTTCAACTCGCCCGAGGGCGTCGGCGTGGCTGCAGATGTACGTCGACATGAACAAGGCCGGCGACCCTCGACACGACCGTCCTGACCGGCGACGACCGGATCGGCCTCAACGCCTTCTCGGCCGGCGCGGCCGCCGTTCTACGCGACGGGCCCGAACCTGGCCCGCCAGGTCAAGGACACCAACGCGACGCTGTACGAGCAACCTCGGCATGGTCCCCGCGCCGCTCGGCAAGTCCGGCGTGGCGGGCAAGGGCCTGATGTCGATCTCGGTCAAGAAGGACACCAAGTTCCCGAACGCGTCCATCGCCCTCGCGCAGTTCTTCACGAACCCGCGGAGCATGGTCCAGTTCGCCAAGCAGGTCGCCGATCTATCCGTCGTCCCCGGCGGCGTATGACGATCCGTTCTTCTCGACGCCGCCGACCGCCATCGAGGATGCGGCGCGGTCCATCGCCAAGGAGACCGTGGCGACGTACCAGGACATCGTCCCGACCGTCCCCAACAAGGCCGATGTCAACGACATCGTCCGCAAGGCCGTCGAATCGGCGATCTTCGGTGGGGTCGCCGTCCAGGAGGCCCTCGACAAGGCCGTCGCCGACGCGAACAAGCTCCTGGATTAGGGCTCACCGGCTCCGCGACCCGGCCCCCGGGTTCGCAACCAAGCGCTGGCCCGTCCCGCCCGGGGCGGGCCAGCCTTTGCACCGCACGTACGATCACGGGACCACGACATGACCAGGAAGTTCTCGATCACGCCGTACACGTTCCTGCTGCCGGCCCTCGTGCTGCTCGGCATCTTCGTCGTGTACCCGATCATCGCGGTCGTCTACTACAGCTTCACCGACTACGACATCGCGACGCCGCCGGTCTGGGTCGGGCTCGACAACTTCGCGAAGCTGGTCGAGGACGAGACGTTCCGGCTGGCCGTCGTCCACTCGTTCGTCTACCTGCTGGTCACGCCGATCCTGATCTTCCTCTCGATCGTGCTCGCGATCGTCGTCAACCGCCGCATGCGCGGCATCCACATCTTCCGGGCGCTCTACTTCGTGCCCGCGGTCAGCGGCAGCATCGCCATCGGCCTCGCCTGGCGCTGGCTGTTCGACCGGAACGGGTTCATCAACGGCGTGCTCCAGTCGTGGGGCGTCATCGATCAGCCCGTCCAGTGGCTCACGACGCCGGCGTTCGTGCTGCCGATCGCGATGATGCTGACGATCTGGGCGGGCGTCGGCTACTACTCGGTGATCTTCCTCGCCGGGCTCCAGAACATCCCCGAGGAGCTCTACGACGCCGCCCGCATCGACGGCTGCAGCGACTTCCAGAAGCACCGCCACATCAGCATCCCTGGCCTTCGGCCGCAGATCGTCTTCGTGTCGGTCATCTCGAGTCTCGCCGCGCTCAAGGTGTTCGACGAGATCTACGTGCTGACGAATCGGACCGGCGGGATCCTCGACAGCGGCGTGACGATGGTCTTCTACCTCTGGAAACAGGCCTTCGTGAACAGCCACGCGGGCTACGCGTCGGCGATCGCCATCGCCTTGCTGGGCATCACCCTCGTGTTCTCGATCTTCAACGTCCGGATCCTCGAACGGCGTGAGGAGGGCGAGGCATGAGCAGCGCCCCGATGGTCCAGATCGCGGAGCCCGTGGCCGACCTCCAGCGGGCGCGGCGTCGGGCCCGCCCCCGGGCCGTCGCGTCGAGTGGGCTCTGGTACGTGGTGCTGATCGCCCTCGCGGTCATCACGGTCTTCCCGTTCTTCTGGATGCTGATGACGTCGCTGAAGGGCCCGAACGACCCGGTCTACTCGATCCCGCCGCAGATCATCCCGAACGACCCGACGTTCGCCGCGTACCAGCGCGTTCTGGAGACGCTGCCGATCCCGACGTTCTTCATGAACAGCCTGATCGTGGCGGTGTCGGTCGGACTGCTGAACGTCCTGGTCGCCGCGATGGCCGCCTATCCGCTGGCGAAGATGCGCTTCCGCGGGCGATCGACGATCTTCTACGCGCTGCTGGCGACGCTCATCGTGCCCGCCCAGCTGACCTACATCCCGAGCTTCATCCTCGCGGTCAACGTCTTCCAGTACTACGACACGCTGCCGGCGCTGATCCTCCCGAACCTCGTGAGCGCCTTCAACATCTTCCTGATGCGTCAGGCGTTCCGGGGCGTGCCGAACGACCTCATCGACGCCGCGCGGGTGGACGGCGCCGGGGAGTGGCGGATCTGGTGGTCGATCCTGCTGCCGATCGTCCGGCCGACGCTGGCGGCGGTGGCGATCTTCACCTTCGTCACGTCCTGGAACGACTTCCTGTGGCCGTCGTTGATGCTCCACACGAAGGACGGCTTGACGCTGCCGGTCGGGCTCGCCGCGCTGCAGAGCTTCTTCCAGTCCGACTTCCGCTCGATCGCGGCCGGGGTCACCATCACGGTCATCCCGATCCTGCTGTTCTTCATCCTCGTCCAGCGCTACTTCGTGCGCGGCCTCGCCGGCGCCGTCAAGGGGTGACCGACCGGGCGATCCTCGGGCGGGTGATGCTCGCGTTCGACGGGGCATCCTTGCCGCCGTGGGTCGCGGAGCGGCTGGCCGAGGCGCCGGCGGCGGGCATGACCGTGTTCCGGCACTTCAACGTGCGGTCGCCGGGGCAGCTGCGCGAGTTGACCGAGGCGTTCCAGCGAGCGGGGGTGGCGACGGCCGGCGGGGTCGCGTCCGCTGCGGGAGCCCCGCCCGCCCCGATGCTTGTCGCCGCCGACCAGGAGGGCGGCCAGCTCCTGGCCCTCGGTGACGGCCCGACGGCGTTCGCTGGGAACATGGCGCTGGGCGCCGTCGGCGATGCGGACCTCGCGGAACGGGTGGGCGAGGCGATCGGGCGCGAGGCACGGGCCATGGGTGTCAACGTCGTCTATGCCCCGGTCATGGACGTCGCGACCAACCCGGTCAACCCGGCGCTCGGGATCCGCTCGTTCGGGGATGACGCGGCCGAGGTCGGGCGACTGGGGGCGGCGATGGTCCGTGGCCTGCAGCGAGCGGGCGTGGCGTCGGGGATCAAGCACTTCCCGGGCCTGGGCGAGGCGGCCGTCGACACGCATCACGGCGTCGCGGTGGTCGGCGGCTCACGCGAGCGGATGGCGGCCGTGGAGCTGGTGCCATTCCGGGCCGGCATCGACGCCGGCGCCCGACTCGTCATGTCGGCCCACGTCGCCGCCCCGGCCCTCGCGAACGGCTCCATGTCGCCATCGACCCTGTCGCGCGCCGTCATGACCGGCGTCCTCCGCTCCGAGCTCGGGTTCGAGGGCGTGACCATCAGCGATGCCCTTGACATGGGCGCCCTGGCGCAGGGTCCGGCGCAGGCGGTCGAGATCATCGCCGCGGCCCAGGCCGGCGTTGACCTGTTCCTGTGCGCCCCGGACCCCGAGGCGCAGCATCGGATCGAGGACGCGCTCGTCGCGGCCGCGGATCGGGGGTAGCTGGAACCTGGGGACGTGGCCGCGTCACTTGCCCGCGTCGCGAGTCTCCGGGAGTGGCTCGGGTCGGCGGGCACGGCGCCGGATCTCTCGGTCGTCGGCTGCGCGGACCATCGCGCGCTCGCTCGCGAGCTGGCAGAGCGATCGATGACGCTGGTCCGGGACGATGCCGGGCGGCTTCCGCTGCAGTTGCCCGCCGAGGCGACGATCCTGGCCGTCATGCCGACCCCGACCGACCTGACACCGGCCGACACGTCGTCGGTCGTCGCGCCCGGGCTGGCCGGAGCGCTTCGGGCGCGCCACGGCCAGGTGGAGGAGCTCGTCGTGCCGATCGCCCCGGCAGACGCGGACATCGCGGCGGCCCGGGAACGCGCGCGGGCCGCGGACCTCGTGATCGTCGGCACGATCGACTCGGTGCGGCATCCGGGCCAGGCCGCAGCTGGTCCAGGCCCTGGCGGCCACCGGAACGACCGACGATCGCGGTCGCGCTGCGCACGCCCTGGGACGTCTCGACCTACCCGGCCGGCGTGACGGCCGCCTGTAGCTATTCGATCCTGCCCGACTCGCTCGATGCGCTCGCCGCGGCCCTGTTCGGCGCGATCCCGTTCGCCGGCCGGCTGCCGGTCGCGGTCGATGGCGTCGAATCCCACCCCCCGAAGTCCGCCACATGACGCTCGGACGGAGCGCCAGGCGCCCTTCGCGGCCGAATCGGGCTCGCGCGGATCGCCGTTCGTGCACGGATCGGCCGCAACGGCGGTCCCGGACGGCTCGACAGGCCGCCTTGCGCTCCGCTGGACGACCATTTGGCGGAGATGCCGCTCGGGCCCGGGCGGGGCGGCACGGCGCGGCCGGCTCGGCCGGCTCGGCCGGCGTCGCGCCACGGATGCGACCATGACCGCGCCGTGACCCTCCGCGACGAGATCCTCGAGCAGCCCGCGGCCGCCAGCCGGTTCCTCGCGACCCAGTCCGCGTCGGTCGACGCGATCGCCGAGTCGATCCGGAGCCGCGAGATCGACCACGTGGTCATCGCCGCCCGCGGGACCTCGGACCATGCGGCGATCTACGCCCAGTACGTGCTGGGCGTCCGGAACGGGCTCACAGTCGGGCTCGCGACGCCGTCGGTCGTATCCGTGTACGGCGCGCAGCCGCGGCTGACCCGCACCCTGGTCCTGGCCATCAGCCAGTCGGGCGCGTCGCCGGACATCGTCGCGGTCGTGGACGCGGCCCGGCGCCAGGGCGCCCCGACGGTGGCGCTGACCAACGACCCGTCCTCGCCGCTTGCGGAGCGTGCCGACTGGACGCTCGATCTCTCGGCCGGCCCGGAACGGGCGATCGCCGCGACCAAGACGTACACGGCGTCGTTGCTGGCCGTCGCGGCCCTGTCCGCGGCGCTCATCGCGGACCCGGCCGCGCGCGTTGCGGACCAGGCGGCCGTGGCCTTGGTCCCCGACGCTCTCGCCGCGATGCTCGCCCTCGAACCCGAGATGACCCGGATCGCGCTGGATCACGCGCACGCGGACCGGCTGTTGGTGATCGCCCGCGGCTTCGAATACGCCACCGCTCGCGAGTGGGCCATCAAGATCAAGGAACTCGCGCAGGTCTTCGCCGATCCATACTCGGCCGCCGACTTCCAGCACGGACCGGTCGCGCTGGTCGAGCCGGGCGTCCCGGTCATCGCGATCGTCCGGGACGGCCCGACCGCCGCGGGGCTCATCGAACAGCTCGCGCGCCTGCGCGAGGACCTCGACGCACGACTCGCGATCGTCTCCGACGTGCCGGAGGCGCTGGTCTCGGCGACCTGGCCGGTCGCCGTGCCGCCGCCACCGGCCGAGTGGCTCGCGCCGATCGCCACGATCGTCGCCGGCCAGCTCCACGCGATGGCCCTGACGACCGCGCGCGGCCTCGATCCGGACGCACCGCGCAACATCCACAAGGTGACGCGGACCCGCTGACCGGCACGCTCGCGAGCGGCGCCCGCACGCACCGGAACATCCGAATGCGGGCTGGCGTCGAACACGAACTTGGAGGAGCCTCTACGCGAGGCGCCACTCATGACTCGCGATGGCGAGCCGGTCTACACTGCGGGACGGATACCTCCGCAAGAGGGCAAGCGCGGATGCGAAGGCGTCGGTTGTGGTTGCGAAGGCTCTTTCGGGCGGTCGCGACGGTGACCATCGGTCTCCTGATCGGTTTCCTCGTGCCGACCATGGCCAAGGATCTGTCGCCCCAGCCCGACATCCAGGCCAGCGTCCCGGAGGCGCCGCTCGCCCGACAGTTCATCAATGCGTTCGCCGCCGATGACAAGGGCGCCCTCGATTCACTCAAGGTGCGCGCCGACATCGCGCTCCGGGCGAGCCGCTTCCGTGCCGACTACACCCGCGTCGATCCGCCGATCCACCTCGGCTCGTTCGTCGGTGGCGGCTATTCCGTCCACGCGTACGGCATCCATGTCGTGCGGCGCGACGGGAGCGAGGACACGCTGAGCTGGCGCGTCGTGACCTCGGGTGGCCAGGTCGGCCTGATCCTTCCCCCGAACCCGATCGAAGCCGAATGAGCGCCGACGATCGAGACCCGCGCGCCGGACTGGAGGGCGACGTCGAGTCGACCGCGGTACCGGCCGCCACCGACAGCACCGTCGAACCGTCGCCGGTCGTGGACCCGACGCCTGACGCAACGACGCCCGACGCAACGATCGATGGCGGCGACGGTTCGATGGCGGACGGGCCCGCCGACCCGCCTGCGCCGGCGTTGTCCGAGGAGGAGCTCCTCGCGCTCGCGGCGAACGCTCCGACGCCGTCGTCGGACGAGATCGCGAGTCTCGCGGCCGCTGCCGCGACGGCGCTGCCGCTCTCGGGAGCACACGGGAAGGCGCCGTGGGAGACGGCCAACGATCCGGAGGGGACGGCCGCGACCGCGGCCCTCGGCACCCGCCCGAGCCGGCGCATCCGGATCAAGAGCTGGGTGGTCCGCCTGGCGACGTTCGGCCTTACGGTGGCCTTGTTCGCGGGTGGCGTCGCGCTCGGAGGACTCGCCTTCGACCGCAGCCAGCCCCCGCCCACGGCCGTCGGCGATCCGTCCACCGGTGGCGTCGCGGCTCCGGCGGTCGTCAGGGAGCTCACGGACGCGCTGGCAACGAACAATTCCGATTCGCTTCGCTCCGCGGTGAGCGGCGACCCGTACCGGCTCCTCGCCGGCGAGATGCAGAGCTGGAACATGCAGGGAGTGACGTCGGTGGAGACCCTTGGCACCATGCAGGACGGGCCTCGGTCCGTCACCGAGATCATCATCCTCGGCCGCACCGCAGCGGGCGACCCGTTGGTCTTCAACCTCGTCGTCCACGTGACCGACAACCAGATCGTGAACTTCCGATGAAGCGAATCGCCCGCATGGGCTCGAACCTGACGTTCATCTGGAACAAGAACCTCTGGCGCCTGCTCGCGGTCCTCCTCATCCTGACGGTCCTCATCGCGCTCAACGGGACGGTCATGGTCGTCTCGTCGTTCTTCGCGTTCCTGACCTCCGCGCCGGCCCTGGCGATCCAGCTCGGATTTGCGCTGGCCTTCGGCATCCTCCAGTTCGCCGGGATCATGTGGTTCCTGTCCCGACCACGGAGGTACACGATCAAGCCCGACGACCCGCAGATCGGCATGTCTTTCGCGGACTACCGCGGCCAGCCAGACCTCCTCGAGCACGCCAAGGTCACGGTCGGCATCCTGCGCGGCGTCAAGGAGTTCGAGTCGCGCGGCGGTGAGATGCCCAAGGGCATGCTGCTGTCGGGCGCGCCGGGGACGGGCAAGACGTTCCTGGCGGCGGTCATCGCCGCCGAGGCCAACCTGCCGTTCATCTATATCGACGCGAGCTCGCTGCGCGGCATGTTCTGGGGCATGACCGAGCTGATGGTCATGAAGCTCTTCCGCGACGCCCGTGGCCTCGGTCGGAAGTACGCGGTGCCCGGGCAGCGGGGCGCCTGCATCATGTTCATGGACGAGATCGACTCGATCGGCATGAACCGCGGGGGCCAGGGCGGCCAGGGCGGGATGATGATGGGCGGGATGATGATGGGCGGTGGGACCGGCCTCAACACCCTGCTCAACCAGATGGACTCGCTGTCCGATCACGTCGAAGATCGCTGGCGGCACAAGATCCTGCGCTGGTTCGGGATCGAGCGCGGGCCGGTCAAGAACAAGCCGCTCGTCTTCGTCATCGGTGCGACCAACCGCCCGTCCGTCCTCGACCCGGCGCTGACCCGCCCGGGCCGGCTCGATCGCATCATCGAGGTCCACCGGCCCGACGCCGAGGGCCGGGTGGACATCATCCAGCACTACCTCTCGAAGAAGGCCCACGATCCGGACCTCCCGATGGAGCTGCTCATCAACGACTCGATGGGCTGGACCCCCATCCAGATCAAGACGATCATCAACGAGGCGCTGATCCACGCCCACCAGGATGGGCGCGAGTTCCTGACCTACAAGGACTGGCTGAATGCCGCCGACGAGCGGGCGCTCGGGCTCAAGCAGCCGATTCGCTCCTGGAACCTCACGGACCGGCGGGAAACGGCGTACCACGAGGCCGGACACGCGGTCGTCGCGCACTACCTGCGGCCGGAGCACCGGATCTCGAAGGCGACGATCATCCGTCGCGGTCACGCCCTGGGCTATGTCCAGCAACGGCCGCGGGAGGAGCGAACGTCGCTCTACGCGAAGTCGATCGAGACGCAGATCATGACGTCGCTGGCCGGCCACGTCGTCGAGAACCGGTTCCTCGACAAGCTCACGACCGGACCGTCGAGCGACCTTGTCTATGCGACCCAGGCGGCCGAGGACTACGTCGGATCGCTGGCGATGGGCCCCACGAAGCTCGTCGTCCCGATGCAGCCGGGCTCACCGCCGATCGGACCGGTCCTCGTCGGCGCCCACGAGCTGCTCGACCAGCTCTACGAGGAGACCGAGCGCCTGCTTCGCGAGAAGGAGCCGGCCGTCCACTTCCTCGCCAAGACGCTCATCGAGAAGGACGAGTTGATCGGCCAGGAGCTCGAGGCGGTCTTCGGCGAGATCGAGGCCGCGTATCCGTATCTGCGCCGTCCGTTCGAGCGCAAGCTGGTCACCTTCCGTCCGTTCGCGCCGCCGCGAGACCAGACCCCGGCCGAGGGATGGCAACCACCGGCCGCGGCCGAGGCGGCAGCCGACGAGCCGGCAGCGGACCGGCCGGCAGCCGATCAGCCGGCAGCGGATCGGCCGGCCGCGGACACCGGATCTCGTCGGGCCGGGATGCCCCTGGACGTCCCGCCGCCATGGGCCCATCACTGACCCGATCCGGCGACACCAGCCGGGAGACCGGCGAACGCTGAAACCTTTTGGATGCGACGTGCCTCGATGAGGCATACCCCCGTTTCGCATCCAGAGGTCGTTCATGCACGCCCCGTCCCGTTCGACTCGCCCGCTCGCCGCCGCGGGCATCGTCGTCGCCTCGATCCTCTTGTCCCTCGGTTCGGTCGGCGCGGTGTCGGCTCATGACGAGGCTCCCACCGGCGTCGCGGCGCTGACGATCAGGATCGGTACCGGCCTCGACCCGGCCACGGCGCGTCTCGCCGTCGGCGACATCGTCGAGTGGGTCAACACCGATGGCGAGCGTCACCGGCTGCGATCCACGTCGGGACCGGCGCGGTTCGATAGCGGCAACCTCGAGAGCGGCGAAGCGTTCCGGATCCGCGTCGTCGCGGGCACGTACGTCTACAGCGACCACCGGGACCGCGACCAGACCTCGTACCACGGCCGGCTGGTCGTCGCGGCAACGGGGTCCGATGGGGACTCGAACGGTGGTTCGGCCGTCGACGGGGGTGAGGTCGCTCCGCCGACCGCGGCGCAGGTGACGATCTCCGACCGCGCCTTCAGTCCCGCCGACATCGCGATCGCGGTGGGCGGCACGGTCGATTGGGTCAACCGCGACGACCGTGCGCACACGGTCACCGCCGGCGACGGCTCGTTCGGGAGCGCCAGCCTCGCCCCGGGCGCGACGTTCAGCGAGACGTTCGCGACGGCGGGCTCGTTCGCCTACCTGTGTGCGATCCACCCCGAGATGCAGGGCACGATCCGCGTGGTCGGCGCCGCACCTGCGGCGGCTGCACCGGCTCCGGCCGCGCCTGGCGGCGAGCCTCCCGGCGATGCGGCGGCGGATCCCTCGGCTGCAGTCCCCACCGCCGAGCCGGCGCCTGCCGGTGCCGCGGCGACGACGACGAGCGCACCCGCGAGCGTCCCGCCAGTGGATTCGGCCATCGTCTCAGACAGCGCCACGTCCCCGGCCGCCGCGACATCGACAGTCGGAAGCTCCTCGGTCGATGCGCTCGCGCGCTGGCTGATCGTCGCGGTGTTGGTGACGGGCGGGGTCGTGCTGTTCGCCCGGACCGTCCGGGGCTCGTTCCGCTCGGTCTAGAGGCCGCTGTAGGCGTGCAGGCCGCTGAACCAGAGCGAGCCGGAGTAGGTCACCAGGACCATCCCGAACCCGACGACCAGCAGGAGCGCTGCCGGGCGACCGGCCCAAGACCGCTGGTTGCGCGCGTGCAGGTAGACCGCGTAGGTCAGCCACGTGACGAGCGCGGCGGTCTCCTTCGGGTCCCAGCCCCAGTAGCGGGACCAGGCGATCGAGGCCCACCACGAGCCGAGGATGATCATCGTCGCGAAGATCGGGAAGCCGATGATCACCGCGCGGTAGGCGACCTCGTCGAGGACCTTGTGCGACGGCAGCCACGAGAACCGGTCGCCCTGGCCCTGGATCAGGTACGCGACGCCGGCGGCGAAGCTCGTCGCGAAGATGCCGTACGCCGTGACGGCCATACCGACGTGGATCGTCAGCAGCGGCGCGTTCTGGAGGGCCGGCACGAGCGGCTTGATCTCGGACGGCAGGCTCGAGGCGTAGAGGAGCAGCGCCAGGGCGACGCCGGTCGGGATGAAGCCGATCGAGCGGATCGGGTACCGGCGCTGCAGGAAGAGGTAGCCGCCGACCATCGAGAACGCGAACGCGACGGTGAACTCGAACATGTTGCCCCACGGCCCGCGGCCGACCACGATCGCCCGCGCCAGCAACGAGAGTCCGAGGACGATCACGGCTGCGGTCGTGATCCAGATCGCCGCGCGCGAGAGCGGGGTGGGGGAGGCGGCCGTGGCCGGGGCGGAGTTCGCCGCCCGGACCTGGCTGCTCACGAACGAGCCGGTCACGACGCCCGCATAGGCCGGCTGGTTCGCGTTGACGAGAACCGGGAGGGTCCGCCGGCCGTTCGCCAGCATGACCGCGTGGCCGACGTGCGCCGCGAAGCCGATCGCGATGAGCATCACGCCCACCGAGAAGAGGGTCGAGGAGAGGACTTCGAGTGTCATCGGGTCGGTCGTCTGGTGTCCGTCACGCGGCCGCGGCGCCGCCCGGCCGCGGGCCGGAGGTCCGGATGGCGATCGCCCGGCTCTTCACCTTGAGGACGAGGCCGCAGTTCGTGCAGGTGTCGATCTCGGCATCGCGGCCCAGGCCGCACATCGGGCACGTGACCGCGAGGAGCTCGCCCTCGCGCTCGCAGCGGATGACGCCCGACGGGTAGATGAGCCCGTGGCGCCGGCAGTGCGGCAGGCCCGGCGGGAAGACCGGCTGGCCCTCGGCGCCCGATCTCGGCGAAGCGCGGGCCCTCTTCGAACTCGACCTTCACGCGCGGCTTGCGGACCTGGTAGATGAGCATGCCGAGCACCGTGAAGGTGACCAACGGGCCGACGACCCCGAGGAAGATGAGCAGCGGCAGCATCGCGATGATCGCGTTCCAGTCGGGGGTGATGAACAGCGCCGTGACCTCGAGGATCTTGGTCCAGATGTCTTCGAGGGCGTCGATGATCGTCACGCGCAAATCCTAGCAGCGAAGGCGGCTCAGCCGCGGTCGGCCCGGGGTGCTTTCCGCGGGTTGCCCTTCTTGACGGTGGCGCCGCGACCAGGTTCCCAGCGCGGGCCGTCGTCATCGTCGCCGTCATCGGCACCAGGTGGGCGCGGCGGCGCGGGAGGACGGGGCCGGGTGGATCGTGTCGTCGTCCGGTCGAGGCGACCGAGAAGCCACGACGTCCGCGCGGTTCGGGCGCCCTTGAGCTGCAGGGCGTACCGCAGGTCGCGGTCGTCGGTGACCACGAGGATCGCGGCCGTGCCCTCCGCGCCGTCGGTCGCGCGTGTCTCATCGACCAGTCCGAGCAGGACATCGTCGGCCGTGCGACCGCCGCTGTAGCGGACCCGTAGCCCGGACGCGATCCGCTCGCCGCGGAGGCCGGGTTCCGAGGGTCCGTCGAAGACGACGTCGATGGCGATGCCGGCCGGCACGACGCCTCGCAAGCGCCCGATGAGCGCGCCGCGCGGGGCGGCGACCGTCGACTTCGAGAGCGCGTGCAGCAGGTTGGTCCCGTCCACGAGCAGCCATTCCGTGCTCGCGAGCGGGTCGGCGGACTTGTGGGCCATGGGCGGCATCGTAGCGGGAGGCCGCCTCGCGCCGGGGCGGCGCGTGCGAGCGGGGCGGTACGATCGGTGGGTGAGTCTGCTGTTGCTCGTCGATCTCGACGGCGTCGTCTATCGCGGCAAGGAGCCAGTACCCGGCGTCGCGGAAGTCCTGGCGGACCGCGCGGCCAGGGGCGACGACGTGGTCTACGTGACGAACAACTCGATGCACTATCGGACCGACTACGTCACGCGGCTGACCAGGATGGGCGCCCCGGTCACGCCCGAAACGGTCGTGTCGTCGGCGCGGGCCACGGCCCTCCATATCGCCAACCACGAACCGTCGATCCATCGCGTCCTCGTGCTCGGCGCGAGCGGATTGGAGCGGGAGCTGCGCGATGTCGGCCTCGATGTCGTGACCGCGGGCGCCGCCGCGACGCGCATGCATCAGGAGGGCATCGATGGCCGCGCCGCGGCCGGCGATCCCGACGCCGTCGTGACCGGCCTGGACCCCAACCTCACCTACCTGCGACTGGCGGCCGCCTGCGATTGCATCCGCGCCGGAGCGCGGTTCATCGCGACCAATCGCGATCCCGTCTACCCGACGGAGCGCGGCCTTCGACCTGGTGCCGGCAGCATCGCGGCCGCCGTCGAGGCCTCGACCGGCACGACGCCGCTCGTCATCGGCAAGCCCGGATCGCATCTCCTCGAGCTCGCGGCAGAGGCAGTCGGGCGCGACGTTCGAGAGGCCATCATGATCGGCGACGCGATCCACAGCGACCTCGCCGCCGCCCGCTCGGTCGGGGCGCGCTGCATCATCATGCTGACGGGAGTGACGACGCGAGCCCAGGTCGACGCGCTTTCGCCCGACGATCGACCGACCGCGATCGCCCCCGATGCCGCCGCGCTGGCGGCCGCGCTCGAGGACGCCTCAACCTGATCGGGGCCAGCCGCTGGACTATCTCTGGAGTTCGGGGACGCCGGCGGCCCAGGCATCGAAGGCGGCGCGGATGGGCGTCACGGTCGCCTCGTCGGCGAAGGCCACGTCCAGCGCAAACCGGTCGATCGCCCAGAGCTCGGGGAGCGTCAGCCCGATGGCCTCGACCGCGTTCGCGTACTCCTCGGACAACGTGATGTCCGAGACCGTCGTGTCGTCCGTGCTCAGCGTGACCGGCACGCCCAGCCGATGGAGCCGTGCGAGCGGATGCTCGGCGACGCTCGGCACGATCCCGGCCTGCCAGTTCGAGGACGGGCACAGGTCGAGTGGGACGCCGCGGGCCGTCAGCTCGGCGCAGAGCGCCGGGTCGTCGATGGTTCCCGGTCCGTGGGCGATCCGTTCCGGGTCCATCGCGAGGGCGCGCCGAACCTGCGCGGCACCGCCCCACTCCCCGGCGTGGAGGGTGATGCGCAGGCCACCGGCCCGGGCGGCATCGAAGGCGGCGGCATGGAGCGCCGGGTCCGGATAGGCCGCCTCCGGACCGGCCAGGTCCCAGCCGGTCAGCCCGTGGTCGCGGAAGCGGACCGCCGTCTCGGCAAGCTCCAGGTTCGCGGCCGGGTCATGCGAACGGAGCGCCGTACAGATGAGCCGGACCGTGATCCCCGTGCGTGCCGCGGCGGCCGAGGCCCCGGCACAGACCGCGCCGATGCCGTCCGCCAGGGACAGGCCGCGGGCGACGTGCAGGAGCGGGCCCCAGCGGATCTCGACGTACCGGACGTTGTCGGCGGCCTTCGTCTCGACGAGCTCGGCCGTGATCCGCTCGAGCGCGTCGGCATCCTGCATCAGGGCGATCGGCAGGTCGAAGGCGCGCAGCAGCTCGGCCTGGTCACGGCACGGCATCGGTGCGATCAACGCGTCCGACATGCCGGCCAACGTCGTCGGTGCGTCGATCCCGCGCGTGCGAGCGAGTTCGAGTGCCGTGGCGACACGGAGCGAGCCATCGAGGTGCAAGTGGAGTTCCGCCTTCGGCATCGCCTCGACCAGGCGCCGGAGCGGTTCGCCGGTGAGTGGCACGCGGTCGGCCTCGGAAGGGTTCGTCATCCGCCGATGCTACGATTCCGCGGTCGTGTCCACCATCCTCGTCACGGGTGCCTCGGGATTCGTCGGGAGCTGGACCCTGCCGGCCCTCCTCGACGCCGGCCACCGCATCGTCGCCCTCGTGCGCACGGCGAGCGCCGGCGACCTCGTCCTGGAACGCCTGCCGGCCGCCTGGCGCGACCGCGTGGAGCCGCGGATCGGCGACGTCACCAAACCACCGACCGTGGCCGCGGCACTGGCCGGCACGGACGCGGTGCTCCATCTCGCCGCGATCCCGCGCGATCACCGGGGCGGCGCGGACCTCCGCCTGATCAACACCGAGGGCACGCGCACCGTCGTCGAGGCGATGAAGGCCGGCGGTGTCCGGCGACTCGTCCACATCGGGGCGATGGGCGTCGAGGACGACCCGACCCTCCACTACGCCAGCTCGAAGGCGAAGGCCGAGGCGCTCGTCGCGGCGTCCGTGCTCGACTGGACGATCCTCAAGCCGTCGCTCCAGTTCGGTCAGGGCGACGGCTTCTTCAACATCATCGCCGACCTCGCCCGACTGTCGCCCGGCGTGATCCCCGTCCCCGGCGACGGCGGGAGCCGGTTCCAGCCGATCCATGGCGGCGACGTCGCGAAGGTCATCGTGGCCACGTTCGCCGACGCATCGACCATCGGAGGCGCATTCGAGCTGGGCGGGCCGCGCTACTGGACGTATCGCGAGATCACCCGCGAGGTGCTCACGGCGATGGACAAGCGCCGCGTCATCCTCCCGATGCCCGTTCCGCTCATCCGCCTGGTGGCCGGCAGCGCCGAGTTCCTGCACATCCCCTTCCCGGTCGCGACGGACCAGCTCCGGCAGCTGCGCCTCGACAACATCGGTCCGCTCGACGTGATCGAGCCACGCTTCGGGTTCGCGCCGCGACCGATGGAGGGCGCCCTCGGCTACCTCCGCGCGAAGCCCCGTGAGCAACGCACCCGCGGTGACGTGTTCGCCGGTCCGCTCACGGGCGGTGGGCTCGCGCCCGGCGACGGGGTCGCACCCGCGTGATGGGCCCGGATCCGCTCGCGCCCGACCCGAAGCCGAGTCCGACCGCCCGGCTCGAACCAGCCATCTCGTCCGCCAAGTCCACCGCGTCGGCCGTCGTCTGGATCGTAGCCGCGATCGTCATCGCCCTTGGTGCGGCCGGTCTCGTGGCCGCGATGCAGCCAGGCCCGGACCGCCCGGTCGTCCCCGGCCTCGCCTACGCGAACGACGCCGCGGTCGCCGCGCGACTCGATGCCGTGGAGGCCGACCTCGGTGACCTCGCGGCCGACGTCGACGCCCTCAGCTCGCAGGCGCGCGGGGCGCTCGCGGCCATGATCAACGGCACGCCGGACACGGTGGACGCCGCGATCGCCGAGGGCGATGCGTTGCTGGCCGGGATCGCCGCCAAGGCCAAGGCCATCCGGGCGGACCTCGCGGCGGTCCCGTTCGTGACCGAATCCGATGCGGATCTCCACGTGTCACCCGAGGTCCGTCGGCGGTACGCGCAGCTGCTCCCGGTGCCGGCCGCGACCGACGGCCTCGACGCCGCCTGGAGCCAGTTGACGGTCGGGGCCGCGGCGGCCGGCCGCCTCTCGGCCCAGCTCGCCGAGCACGATCGCCTCGTGGGCGAGGCCGCGGAGCAAGGTCGGGCCGCGAAGTACAAGACCGCGATCAAGACGCTCGACAAGGCGGCCGCGGTGATCGCCGAGAGCCGGAAGCTGCGGGATCGGATCGTGGCCTCGGTCGACGTGACCGTGCTGGACCAGTGGCTCGATCGCAACGAGACGTATGACCAGGCCCTCGCCGGGCTGTACTCGGCCCTCGCGTCGGTCGGCGGCAAGGTCACCAAGAAGGTCCGCACGGCGATCGACGCCGAGAAGACCGCGCGGGCACGCCTGCCACCCGATGCGCGTGCTCTCGTAGTCATCATGGCTGACATCGGACGGGGCAGCCTGAACCGGGCCGTGATCGCGATCGAGGGGGCCAAGGCGTCTCTCTCCGACGCGCTCGAGCCGGTCGCGGAGCCCTCGACCGCGCCGCCCTGACCCGGCGACCGGCCGCGGGTACACTGCGCGCAGCCCATCGGGGATTCGAGTCGGGCGGGGGAGCTCGACCGCATACACGAACGTGTCGGAGGCCCGAGCATCGTGCAGATCCGTGTCGTCAACGACCAGCCGTGGGATGTCGCCACGGACGTGCTGGTCATCCCGATCGTCGACGAGCCGGCGTTCGAGGGACCACTCGACGAGCTCGATCGTCGGCTGGGGGGCGAGCTCCGCGCGCTTGCCGCGTTCGGTGAGCTCAAGGCCAAGCGCTATGCGACGTCGCTGGCCGCGGCCGGGGAGATCGGGGCCGGCCGGGTCCTCCTGATCGGCGCCGGGGACGGGGCCACGCTCGATCGAGAGACGGTCGTGCGGATCGGGGCCGCGGCGGAACGGCGGCTCGGCGGCCGCACGGTCGGGCGGCTGGCGGTCTGGCTGGCGCCCCTCATCGACGCGCTCGGCGTCCCCACCGAGGCGGTCGCCGAGCTCGTCGGCCGCGGCGTCGTCGAAGGTTCCTACGACCCCAAGTCGATCTATCTCGAGGCCGCCGAGGCCGCGCCGCCGGAGCTCGACGAGCTGATCCTCATCGCGCCGGCCGATTCGGACGGCGAGGCCGTGGCCGCTGCCGGCGAACGTGGGGTGATCATCGGCGAGGGCGCGAACCTCTCGCGCACGCTGTCCAACCGGGCGGCCAACGACATCAGCCCGGACGTCCTCGCGGACGAGGCTCGCCAGATCGCCAAGGATCATGGCCTCTGGATCGATGTCATCGACGAGGTGCGCGCCGCCGAACTCGGCATGGGCATGTTCCTCGCGGTCGGGCGCGGCAGCGACAACCCGCCGCGGATGATCGTCCTGCGCTCCGGCGGCGTCGGCGAGCATGACGCGCTCGATCGCCACCTGGCCATCGTCGGCAAGGGCGTCTGCTTCGATTCGGGCGGCATCAGCATCAAGCCGGCCGACCGGATGGAAGAGATGAAGATGGACAAGATCGGGGCGTGCACCGTGATCGCGGCCATCGCGACCGTGGCGCGGCTCGCACCGGGGACGCCGCTCCTCGCGATCGCCCCGGCGGTCGAGAACATGCCCGGGCCCCACTCGACGCGGCCGGGTGACGTCGTGCGCGCGCTCAACGGGAAGATGGTCGACATCACGAACACGGACGCCGAGGGCCGCCTGATCCTGGGCGACGCGATGACGTACGCGGAGCATCTCGGGGCCACCCACATCGTGGACGTCGCGACGCTGACCGGGGCGGTCGCCCGGGCCCTTGGGCACCTCGTGACCGGGGCGTTCGGCCAGCCGCAGGACTTCTACGACGACGTGATGACGGCCGCAGATCAGGCCGGTGAGCGGTATTGGCAGCTCCCCCTGATCGACGACTACGTGCCCGACATGGACAGCTGGACCGGCGATCTGCAGAACTCCGGATCGGCCGAGGGCTCGCTCGTGAAGAGCGGCCTGTTCCTTCGCGAGTTCGTGACGAAGCCCTGGGTCCACCTGGACATCGCCGGGACGGGGTACTACCGCAAGCCGCTGCCGTTCGCGCCGCGCGGGGCGACGGGCGTGTCGCACGCGACGCTCGTCGAGCTGGCGCTGGCGGGCGCCAGCACCGACTGACGGCCGCCGCCGGCTTCGGCGTGAACCTCGGCGACATCGAGATCGGGCTGCGCGAGGTCGTCGCGGCGCTCCTCGCGGTGGCCGGGTTCGCGCTGGGTCTCGCCGCGGACCGGTTCGCGACCCGCTGGCCGGAGCACGACGAGGAGCACCCGGCCGGTCGCCGGCCGGACTGGCGGACCGCGCTCACGGCGTTGATCGGGGCGCTGGCGCTCGGCCTGCTGCCGCTGCGGTTCTGGGGCGACCCGTTGGCGATGGCGCTCTTCGGGGCGTGGTTCGTGACGCTGATCGTGGGCCTGGCGACGGACCTCGACCAGCGGATGCTGCCCGATGAGCTGACCGTGCCGGTCATCCCGATCGCGCTGGTGTACGCCGTGAGCGGGCTGAATCCGCTCGTCGGCCCGGATCTCGTGTGGGCGATCGCGGCCGCGGTGGTCATCCCGCTCGTCCTGTACCTGCCATCGATCCCGTTCGGGGCCGGCGCGTTCGGGATCGGCGACGTCAAGCTCCTGGTCGGCGTCGGTCTGCTGTCCGGCGGTGAGCGGGCCCTTGGTGGCGTCGTGTTCGGGCTGATCCTGGCCGGGGTCGTGCTCCTCGTGCTCCTGGTCACGCGCCGGATCGGCCGCCGCACGTACGTCCCGTTCGGGCCGTTCCTCATCATCGGCGCGCTCTGGGCGGTGCTGATCCGGCCCTGAACGGCCGTCTGGCACGTCGGTCCCGGTTCACCCCGGACCAAGGTCAGGCTGGGTTGCGTGAGGCGGTTGGCTAGACTTTGCGGGGTATGATGCCTACAAGCCGGTGTCGTCCAGCGGTCGTGTGCCCCGATTTGGACGGCGATGAACCGGCGGGCGTAGCCGTCAGACGCTGCGCGGGTCCCCAAGCCCGCCGACGACCCACGGAGTTTGCTCGCACGATGACATCGCCTCAGTGATGGGCCGCAAGAACGACCGATCGGTTCCCGCGATCGCGATCGGCTGGGACTCCGCGCGCGGCCGTCGTCGCCGCCCGTCCCGCCAGCGGCTCATCGCCTCGCTGATGCTCCTGCCCCTCGTCATGGGGCTCCTCGGCGCGCCATCCTCCACGCCGATCGCGCGCGGCGACGAGCTGACCGACGCCAAGGACAAGCAGGCCCAGCTCGCGAAGGAAGTCGCGAAGCAGAAGGAACAGGTCAAGGAGCTCAACGCCCTCCAGCGCGGCCTCTCGACCGAGATCTCCAACACGCGCAAGCAGCTGGCCGGCATCAACGCGGACCTGAACGCCGGTCCGCAAGAAGATCACGAAGATGGGCAGGGCCATCGACAAGGTCAAGGTCAAGTACAACGACCTCGTCGCCCAGCTCGTCGCGATGGACGACCAGCTGGTCGTGATCACCGCGCAGGAGGTCGTCAAGCAGCAGGAGCTGCGCGAGCGCCAGGCCCTGCTGGCCGAGCGGATCCGGAGCGCCTACGACACCGACCGGACATCGTTGCTCGAGTCCTTCCTGTCGGGCGGGACGTTCACGGACCTGCTGACCGAGATGAGCGCGTTCATCGACGTCGGCGAGCAGGACAAGGCCCTCGCCCAGCAGATCGCACACGACCAGGAGGCCCTGGCGGCCCTGCACCAGAACGTCGCCGACACGCGCGACCGGACCAACGTCCTGCGCCAGCGAGACGGCCGACCAGAAGCGGTCGCTCGATGCCAGCCTCAAGGCGCTCAAGGCGGCCAAGGCCGAGCTGCGCAAGCTCGAGAAGGAGACCCAGCGGAACCTCGCGATCCAGCGGGCGACCTACGCCAAGATCGCGCGGAACAAGGCGAATGCGGCCAAGGCCCTCAGGGTCGCCGCCAAGTCCCAGCGACAGCTCGCCGCCAAGATCTCCGAGATCGTCCGCCGCCAGTCCCGGGCCGGCACGCATCCCGTCCGAGTACAACGGCACGCTCGAATGGCCGATGTCGGGCAACGTGACCCAGAACTTCGGATGCACCGGGTTCTCGTGGGAGCCACCGCAGGGTGACTGCCCGCACTTCCACGCGGGCATCGACATCGTGGCGCCGCACGGAACGAAGGTCCGTGCGTCGGGCGACGGGCGTCGTCGCCTACATCGGCTGGAACTACGCGGACGGCGCCGATCCGGCCTGGATCGTCATCGTCGCCCACAGCGCGAACCTGCAGACCTGGTACGCCCACATGACAGCCGGCGTATCCGGGCGGGATCAAGGCCGGCAGCAAGGTCAAGTCCGGCCAGGTCGTCGGCTACGAGGGCAACACCGGCCATTCGACCGGCGCCCACCTGCACTGGGCGGTCCGGTTCAAGGGCAACTTCGTCAACCCGCGACTGTTCCTCTAGGCCGCCCGACACGCTCGGCGTGTCACGAAACGTTCACACCGCGACGCCTTCGCCGTTCACGGGCATGACGGTGGCCCGTGCTAGCATCCACGCAGGGGCGCAACAGCGTCCAGGCGCGGTGCCACGGGAGGCGGGACGCGTGAAGCGAACGATGGCAGTCATCCTCGCAGGCGGCGAAGGCGAGCGGCTGTCCATCCTGTCGCAGGAACGCGCCAAGCCGGCCGTGCCGTTCGGTGGCAAGTACCGGATCATCGACTTCACGCTCTCGAACTGCGTCAACTCCGAGATCGACAACGTCGTCGTGCTGACGCAGTACAACCCGCGCTCGCTCAACGACCACATCGGGCTGGGCCGGCCGTGGGACCTCGACCGCAATCGCGGCGGCGTGAAGCTGCTCCAGCCGTACATCGCACGTGGCCGCGTGGCGGAGTGGTATCGCGGGACCGCCGACGCGGTGCTGCGCAACATCAACGTCATCGAGCACGACTCGAGCGACACCGTGCTGATCCTCGCCGGCGACCACATCTACAAGATGGACTACCAGCCGTTCCTTGCCGCCCATCGCCGCCACCGCGCCGACGTCACGATCGCGGTCCGGCGGGTGCCCCTCGCCGAGGCGTCCCGGATGGGGATCCTCGCGATGGACGAGCAGAACCGCGTCATCGAGTGGCAGGAGAAGCCCAAGCAGCCCAAGAGCGACCTCGCGTCGATGGGCGTCTACGTCTTCTCGAAGAAGGCCCTGCGGCGCTGGCTCACCGAGGAGCACGTCGACTTCGGCCGCAACGTCATCCCGGCGATGATCGACGCCGGCGCCCGGGTCTTCGGCTACCGCTACAACGGCTACTGGCAGGACGTCGGGACGATCCAGTCGTACTGGGAGGCCAACATGGCGCTCCTGGACGACGACCCCGAGCTCGACCTGTACGACAAGGACTGGGTCATCCACACCCGATCCGAGGAACGCGCGCCGGCCAAGGTCGGGCCCACGGCCCAGGTCCATCGAAGCCTGATCAGCCACGGCTGCGTCATCGACGGCACGGTCGTGAACTCGGTGCTGTCGCCGGGCGTGCGCGTGGGCGTCGGGGCGGTCGTGCGCGACTCGATCGTCATGTTCGACTCGGTCATCCGCTCCGGCGCCGTCGTCGACCGCTCGATCCTCGACAAGGAGGTCGTGGTCGGGCAGGGGGCCCTCGTCGGCGACGGCCCGTTCGCCGGACCGCCCGAACAAGCAGGAGCCGGGCCGGCTGAATACCGGCATCACGGTCGTCGGCAAGCGGGCGGTGATCCCCCGCGGCGTGCGGATCGGCCGCAACGTCCGCGTCGCGGCCGACATCCGGACCGCCGACTTCGTCGGCCGCGTGGTCAAGAGCGGCGAATCGGTCGAGTCCCGACCGACCGCGAGACGGCGCACGACCACGGCCGTCAAGAAACCCGTCGCCGTGGCCGACGCGGGGACGCGCGCCGCCGCGGCGGCCGCGGTCGCCGGCGCCGGGCGCGGGAAGCGGGCGCTCACCGACTCCTGACCGGGCGGAGACTCCGCAGGGGTTCTCGGCTAGACTCCGCGGGCCATGCCATCCGCCGACCACGGCACGCCGCTCGTGCGCCCGGCCGACGTCGAGCGATGGCTCGTCGAGCTTGGCCTGGAGGCGCTCGAGCGGGCCGACCGCGACGGGATCGTCTCCTGGGACCTCGTGCTCGACGGCCGCCGGCGTTTCGACCTTCGCGTGACCGTCATCCTCGACCCCGCGCTCGCGATCATCGCCTGGGCCCAGTACGCCCCGCCGATCAGCGACATGTTCCGCAAGTCGTATCGGAAGCTGTTGCGCTGGAACGACGAATTCCCGTTCGCGAAGTTCAGCGTCAGCGAGGACGAGCGCCCGCTCCTCGCGGTCGAGGTCCCGATCGCCGACGCCGACGCCGACCGGCTGGGCCTCGCACTGGCGCGGATCCTCGGCGTTGCGGATCAGCTGCTCGACGAGTCGACGGGCTGGATCTGGATCGGCGGCCGCGCGCCTGACCAGAGTGGGCGGACGCCGCGCAACCCGGACTTCCTCGCCCGGTACGAGGCCGTGCTGCCGGAGCTCCTGACCGGATGAGCGCATCGCGTCGGGCCGTTCCGGCCCTCCTCGCCCTGGTCGTCGCGATGGGCCTGCTGGCGGCTCCGGGCGTCGCCCCGGTCGCCGAGGTCCGAGCGGCCACGCCCGACCTGACGATCGTGAGCGACGCCCGCTACGACGTCCAGCCGACCAAGCACCGCGTCCGGGTGACGCTGGCGCTGACGCTGACGAACCGCCTCAGGGACACCGTCACCAAGCGCTACTACTTCGACAAGGCATTCCTGGCCGTGCTGCCGGGCGTCTCGGGCTATCTGTTCACGTGGGACGGCGCCGGGAACCCGACCATCCGGGAGACGAAGAAGACCAAGGACTACACGATCCTGCAGCTCAACCTCGCGAGCCGGTTGTACAGCGGCAGGACCGCCACCTACACGCTCCGCTTCGACATCGCGGACAAGGGCGGCAAGGCGACGCGCGACATCCGGATCGGCGATTCGCTCGTGTCCTTCCCGGTCTGGGCGTTCGCGACCGACGACACCGCCGGCAGCTCGGCGACCGTGGTCTTCCCGGCCGGCTTCCAGGTCGAGGTCGAGCAGGGCGCCATCCCGGCCCCGACGGTCGATTCGACCGGCCGCACGATCTTCCGGTCCGGCCGCCTCGACAAGCCGTTGACGTTCTTCGCGTTCCTCGTCGGCGACCGCCCCGGGGCGTACACGAGCCGGAACGTCAGCCCGACCGTCCTCGGGAAGGCGGCGCCGCTCACGATCCGCTCGTGGCCGGACGACGCGGCCTGGGACAAGCGGGTCGGTGGCCTGGTCGAGCGGGCCCTGCCGGTCCTGGGCGACGAGATCGGCCTGCCGTGGCCGCGCGAGGAGCCGCTGGTCGTGCAGGAAGCCGTGAGCCGCTCGACCGGCGGGTATGCCGGCCTCTTCGACCCCGAGGCCGGTCGCGTCGAGGTCGCCTACTACGCCACCGACTTCGTCGTCCTCCACGAAGCGGCGCACGGCTGGTTCAACGGGGCGCTCCTCGCCGATCGCTGGGCGAACGAGGCGTTCGCGTCCTACTACGGCCTCGAGGCGGCCGACGCCCTCAAGGTCAAGGCAGTCGGCGACGAGCTGACGCCCGAGCTCGAGAAGGCCAGGATCCCGCTCAACGCCTGGGGGTCGGTGGGTCGTGAGACGGCCGCCACGGAGGACTACGCCTACGCGGCCAGCCTCGAGCTCGCCCGGGCCGTCGCGGCACGGGCCGGGGCCGACGCGCTCAAGGCGGTCTGGGCCGACGCGAACGGGCGGATCGGCGCGTACCAGCCCCTCGCCGGCGGGCCGGTCGAGGCGGTGGACGGCCCGCCGGACTGGCGCGGACTGCTCGACCTGCTGGAGGTCCGGACCGGCCAGTCGTTCGACGACCTGTGGCGGACGTGGGTGGCCCGGACCGAGGACCTGCCGCTCCTCGACGCTCGCGAGGCGGCGCGGTCGCGCTACGACGCAGTGGTCACGCAGGCGGCCGATTGGCGGTTGCCGGCGCCGATCCGCGCCGCCCTCCGCGCGTGGCAGTTCGAGGACGCGAGCTCGATGCTCGATCTCGCGAGCGACGTGCTCGACCAGCGCGCCGCCGTCGAGTCGGCGGCCGTGATCGCGGGTCTCGAACCGCCGGACGCGCTCCGGACCGCCTTCGAGGGCGATGACGGCTTCGACGATGCGGTCGCGGAGGCCGAGGCCGAGCTCCAGACGATCGAACGGTACGAGCGACGCCGTCGCGGTCCGCCCGAGTGGTGGGGACCTCTTCCTGACGCTCGGGCTGTGGGACGAGGACCCCGAGGCCGACCTGGCGGCGTCGCGCGCGGCGTTCGCCCGAGGCGACCTGTCCGCCGCCGCGTCGTCCGCGGGCGAGGCCGCGGCCACGTGGTCTGGCGCGGAGGGACTCGGACGAGGCCGGGTCGTCAGCCTGCTCGTGCTCGCCGTTGCGGCCCTGATGAGCCTGCTCCTGATCGTGGTCTGGTGGCGCGGTCGGCACCGTCGCCGGATCCACCGGATGCAGGCGCACCGGATCAAGACGTCGGTCAAGCCCTGAGGCTGCGTGCCCCGCGGCCGGCCTGGCGGGGCGCAGCGCGCGAGCCGTACGCTACACTCGCCGCCACCTCGGAGCCGGAGTCGCCGGCCGATGGCCTCGAACCGCGCGAGAGAGGAGCCGATCCCGACTGATGGGCCTGCAGCGTGCCCGACCGTCGCACGAGATCCTGTCGGGGGACTCGGCCGACGTCTACTTCGCCCGCGCCGAGACCATCCTCGAGCGCGAGGGACTCGATCCGGTCGTGACCATGGAGGTATTCGCGCGCCAGCACGCGGTGCTGTGCGGGATCGGCGAGGCGCGGAACCTGCTCGGCCACGTCCTGTCCGCGGCGGACCCGGAGGTGACGCGCCTCGAGGCGCTCGAGGACGGTGATGTCATCGAGCCAAAGGAGGTCGTCCTTCGCATCCGGGCCCGGTATCGCGCGTTCGGGCTCTACGAGACGGCCATGCTCGGGATGCTCGCCCAGTCGACCGGGTGGGCGACGGCCGCCCGCGAGTGCGTCGATGCCGCCGCACCGGACCCGGTCATCAGTTTCGGGGCCCGCCACATCCACCCGGACATCACGGACGTGCTCGACTACGCCGCGATCGTCGGCGGGTGTGTCGGCGCGTCCACGCCCGCCGGCGCGCGCCTGGCCGGTCTCGCGCCGACCGGCACGATGCCCCATTCGCTGGTCCTGATCTTCGGCGACACCGTCGAGGCCGCCCTCGCGTTCGATCGGCACATCGGGCCGGACGTGCCACGCATCGTGCTCGTCGACACGTTCAAGGACGAGGCGGAGGAGGCCCTGCGGGTCGCGCACGCGCTCGGCGACCGCCTGTACGGCGTCCGCCTGGACACGCCATCCGAGCGCGGCCGCGTGACCGCGGAGCTCGTCCATGAAGTCCGGGCCCGTCTCGACCAGGCCGGCTTCGACCATGTGAGGGTGGTGGTGTCGGGCGGACTCAACCCCGAGCGCATCGCCTATTTCAAGGAGGCCGGGGCGCCGATCGATTCGTATGCCGTCGGGTCATACATCAGCGGCGCCACGCCGATCGACTTCACCGGCGACATCAAGGAGATCGACGGCAACGCCATCGCCAAGCGCGGTCGCATCCCCGGCCTGACCGTTTCGCCGCGACTCCAGCAGGTCGACCTGGCCGCCTGGCGCGAGGGCTAGGCCGCCGACGACACCGGGCGCGTTCCGTGCCACCATCGGCGCGTGCACGAGACCGATCCGCTCGAACCGCAACCCGGTGACGACCACGAGAGCGCGTACGAGCTGTTCCAACGCGGCCACGAGCTGCTCGAGGGCCGCCATCACGCCCAGGCCGCGATCGTCCTCGAACGGGCCGCCCGGCTGGAGCCCGGCAAGGCCTCGATCCTCGAGGCGCTCGGTCAGGCCTACTACAACTCCGGTCGTCACGAGCGTGCCCGCGTGACGTTCGAGGCGCTCCTCGAGATCGACCCGTCGGCCCATTACGCGCATTTCGCGCTCGGCCAGAGCCTCAAGCGCCTCGGTCGGCGCGACGAGGCCGGCACGCATCTGCGACTCGCGGTCGCGCTGAGTCCGGACACGGCCCTGTACCGCGACGCCCTGGCGCGCCTCGGCTGAACCGTCGCGGGGGGCCTGGCTAGCTCGAGACCGGGGCCTCGCCCGGCGGCGATCGTCGGCCCAGGGCGTTGCCGATCGCGATGACCAGACCGACGACGACGATGCCGAAGACCAGGATGCCGACGACGTAGACGGCGATGCTCGAGTAGCCACCGTTGGCGGGATCGAGGAACGGGTACGGGTACCAGCCGACCATCGCGCCCCTGGTCAACGAGTACGCGACCCATGCCAGGGGGTAGACGAGCCAGACCGCTCCTTGCCAGATGGAGATCCGTTGCCGCGGCGGGTCCAACACCCAGTCGACGAGGACCGCCACCGGGAAGACCTTGTGCAGGATGAAATCGACCCAAGCCAGCGGCGTGCTCACGTCGATGTCGGCCAGCAGCAGGGCGTAGACGACGAACGTGACCGTGAGGTATGTCATCGACGCCCCGCGCAGCAGGTCGAGGCTCGGGAAGCGGCTTCGGCCGACCAGGGCGGCGACCAGGAAGGCCACCACGCCGATCACGTTGCTCTGGATCGTGAAGTAGCTGAACAGGTTCACGAGGTCAAGCGTCCCCCGCCTGGCCAGGTCGGCGATCGTCGCTCCGATCGCCACGAGCGGCAGGGCGGCGAACCCCAGACGGTAGGTGCGCAGGGCGGTCTCGCGATCCACGGTCCGACCCTAGCACGCCATCCGGCGTCGACCGAGCGTTCGGTCGGCTCAGCCGGTCGGCAGCACCCAGTGCGGCCCTCGATGGCGGGCTCGAACCCGTGGCTCCGGTACAGCCCGGTCGCCCGATCGTTCGTCGCCTCGACCGACAGCTCCACCTCGCCGGCACCGCCGGACCGTGTGGGCCACCCGGGTTGTCAGCCGGCCTGGGCCCGGCGCAGTCGCTCGACCCAGAACAGGCCGACGATCGACTTGGCGTCGACGATCTCGCCTCGCTCGACGGCCGCCAGCGCCTCGGCGAACGGGATCCGCTCGAGCAGGAGTCGCTCGTCCTCGTCCGGCCCCAGCCGTTCGCCATGCGCGGGTACGAGGTCCGTCGCCAGGTACAGGTACATGACCTCGGAGGTGAACCCGGGCGTCGTGTAGAAGCGGGTCAGGAACCGCCACGAGCCGGCCCGCATGCCGGTCTCCTCCTCGAGCTCGCGGCGCGCGGCGACGGCCGGGTCCTCCGTCGTGCCGTCGTCGCCGATCTCGAGCGTGCCGGCCGGCAGCTCCAGGAGCGTCTCGCCGACGGCGACCCGGTACTGGCGCACGAGCATGACCCGATCCTGGTCGTCGATCGCGACGACCGTGACCGCGCCCGGGTGGCCGGCGATCTCGCGGGTCGCACGCGAACCGTCGGCCCGCTCGATGGTGTCGACCCGGAAGGTCAGGTACCGGCCCTGGTGGAGGACACGCGACTCGACGACGTGCTCGACGAGATCGGCCCCGGAGGGATCCTCCGGGGCCGTGTGTTCGCGAGTTGGCGGATCGGCGCTCAGGCCGCGACCACCGCGACGTCCGGGGCGAGCGTCAGGCCGCTCTCCCCGTCGAAGAGGTGCAGCTTCTCGAGCGGCAGGACGAGGTTGACGATGTCGCCGGGGCGGACCCGATGCTCCGAGCCCACGATCGCGACGACATCCTGGTTGGCGGCGTTGATGTGGAGCAGCTCCTCGTTGCCGAGATACTCGACGACGTCGGCGCGCGCCCGGAAGGCGCCGACACCCGGGCCGGCCTCGCCGATATCGAGATGCTCGGGGCGGAACCCGGCGATGAGGGTGTGGCCGGCGCGCGGCGTGGCGGCCTCGCGATACCGGGACGGGAGCGGGATCGACCACTCGGCCGGGCCGACGAGCCGCGCACTGTCACCGGCGCCGTCCATGTGGACCTCGACGAAGTTCATCGACGGGCTGCCGATGAAGCCGGCCACGAAGCGGTTGATCGGGGTGTCGTAGAGGACCTGCGGCGTGCCGACCTGCTGGAGCAGGCCCTCGTTCATGACCGCGATCCGCTGGCCCATCGTCATCGCCTCGACCTGGTCGTGCGTGACGTAGACGACGGTGGTCTTGAGCCGCTGGTGCAGCCGCGCGATCTCGGCGCGCGTCTGGACGCGCAGCTTCGCGTCGAGGTTGGAGAGCGGCTCGTCCATCAGGAACACCGCGGGCTCGCGCACGATGGCGCGACCGAGCGCGACGCGCTGGCGCTGGCCGCCGGAGAGCTCCTTGGGCTTGCGATCGAGGAGCTTGTCGAGCTGGATGGTCTCGGCGGCTTCCTTGACCCGGCGCTCGATCTCGGGCTTGGGGACCTTGCGCAGCTTCAGCCCGAACGCGAGGTTCTCGCGGACCGACATGTGCGGATAGAGCGCATAGCTCTGGAAGACCATCGCGATGTCGCGGTCCTTGGGCGGGACGTCGTTGACGACGCGGTCGCCGATGCGCAGGGTGCCGGTGCTGATCTCCTCGAGCCCGGCGATCATCCGCAGGCTGGTCGTCTTGCCGCAGCCGGACGGTCCGACCAGGACCATGAACTCCCCGTCGCCGATCTCGAGGTCGAGATCCTTCACGGCCTGGAAATCGCCGTACATCTTGTTGACGTGCTCGAACGTCACGGTCGCCATGCCACAACCTCCACGCCCGACCGACCATCGCGGGCTCATGCATCCAGCCACCGAAGTGGAACGTGGACGAGCCCCATACGTGGGCGGCTCAGGGTCTGCGCATCGTACGGTCGCCGACACCCACAAGCAATACCGCGACATGCAGTTCGTGCGGCGACCCGTGCCATTCGGCCCCTCATCGCGCCGAGTGGCCCGTCAATAAGGTCGCGATGGCCCGTAGCCCGGATCCATCCCAGCCCTGACTGTGGTCGTAGACAAGCGAACGTAGAAGTCAGTGAGGAATGGAGATCATGAATGGTCGACTGAAGGTCATCGGCGTCATGTTGGCGGTCGTCGGGCTCGCGTTCATCGCGGGTGGCGGATTCGCCTTCTACAAGACGAACCAGGGTGCCCAGGCCCTCCAGGCGTTCAGCGTCGCGCAGAACGTCAAGCTCAACTACAACGATCAGGGCCAGCTCGTCGACCGCGGCGAGACCGCTGGAGCCGAGAAGATCATGTCGCTCCTCGTGAACGACTGGGGCTTCGCGGTCGACAAGAGCGAGCTCAACCCGAATGACCCGCTCGTCAACACGGCCAGCGAGTACATGTACCAGATGGCCACGATCTCCTACCACACCCTCCACGGCGCGACGACCGTCACGTTCCCCGAGGATGTCGTCGTCGACGGAGTGGTCGTCCAGGCAGCCGGCACGTACGACTTCCAGAACGACGGCAAGTACTGGACCGGCTTCGACCGGACCGACCCGATCCAGGGTGCGGCTCGCGAGAAGATCTGGACCGGTACGGCCCACGCGCTCATCGCCGAACTCGGTGTCGGAAGCGTCACGGCCTCCGCCCTCACGATGGGCCTCGGCATGGCGGCCCTCCTCGCCGGCTTCGGCGGCACGCTCCTCCTGACCGGCCTCGGCCTGGTCTGGGCGACGCGAGCCGAGACCGAGAAGAGCAAGGTCGCGGTCCTCCGCCCGGCGGGCTCGATCGCCTAGCGGACCACCACCGGGTCCCCGACCCGGCACTCAGACCTCGAACGACGAGGGCTCGCGGAGCCCTCGTCGTTCTTTGTGTGGTAGATATGGCCCATGGGTGGTCGACTCGCGGACCGGTTCATCGTCGTCACGGGTGCCAGCGGGATCGCGGCGGCCGGGGCCCGGCGGTTCGCGGCCGAGGGAGCGGGCGTCGGGATCGTGTCGCGCGACCCGGCCGCGACGGAAGCCCTCGCGACATCCATCGCCGAAGCCGGCGGACGCGTCGAGTGGGCGGCGGCCGATCTCCGGGACGAGGCGGCCACGGTCGCGGCATTCGAGACCTTGCGTGCGGCGTTCGGGCGGTTCGACGGCCTCTTCGCCGTCGCGGGCGGGTCCGGGCGCAAGTTCGGCGACGGACCGATCCACGAGGTCCCGCTCGAGGGCTGGCAGGAGACCCTCGACATGAACGGCACGCCCGCGTTCCTGGCCGCTCGCGAGGTCGTGCGGACGATGCTCGATGCGCCGGTCCGCGACGGGGGAGGGCGCGGCTCGATCGTCCTCGTCAGCAGCGTGCTGGCCAGCCATCCGTCGCCGCGACTGTTCGCGACCCACGCCTACGCGGCCATCAAGGGCGCCGAGGTCGCACTGGCCCGGACGATGGCCGCTTACTACGCGCCGCATGGGATCCGGGTCAACGCCATCGAGCCCGGACTGGTCGCGACGCCGATGTCCGCGCGGGCATCGTCCGATCCCTTGACGTCGGCCTATGCCGCGGCCAAGCAGCCACTCGCCGGTGGGTTCCTCGATGCCGAAGCGGTCGCCGCCGCGGCCCTCTTCCTGCTGTCGGACGAGGCGGACCAGATCACCGGCCAGTCCCTCGCCGTCGACGGCGGCTGGAGCGTCACCGAAGCGTCGGGCTGACGAAGAGCGGTTGTCTAGACAATCGCGCCGGTGCCTGCCATCATCGGTGCATGACTTCTCTGACGATCGAGGACCTGACGTACGAGCGGGTCGCCAAGACCATCGACCATTCGCTGCTGCGACCCGAGCTCACGCTCGACGACGTGAGGGAAGGCTGCGCAATCGCGGCGCGGTACGAGGTGGCGTCGGTGTGCTGCCGGCCGACCGACGTCACGCTCTGTCGCGAGCTCCTCGCGGGATCCGACGTCCTCGTCGGGACCGTGATCGGCTTTCCGCACGGATCACATCGGACGGAGGCCAAGGTCTTCGAGGCGGTACGCGCGATCGGCGACGGCGCGACCGAGCTCGACATGGTCATCAACATCGGCTGGCTGCGTTCGGGCGAGGATGAGCGCGTGGAGGCCGACATCCGGGCGGTGACCGACGTCGCCCATTCCGCGCGGGCGATCGTCAAGGTCATCCTCGAGAACGCCTACCTGACGAAGGAGGAGATCGTCCGAGGCTGCCAGGCGGTCGAGCGCGCCGGCGCCGACTACGTCAAGACCTCGACCGGGTTCGCGCCATCTGGCGCCACGCTCGACGACCTCCGGCTGATGCGCGCGACAGTCGGGCCCCAGGTCAAGGTCAAGGCGGCCGGCGGTGTCCGGACCCTCGATGCGCTCATCGACGTCATGGCCGCCGGCGCAGATCGCTGCGGAGCGACGCGCACGGCCGAGATGCTCGACGAGTTCCGGGCACGCAAGGCCGCCCCAGGCTGACGGCCTAGACCGCCTCCGCGCCGGCGAGGGCGGCTCCGATCCCGCCGGCCAACGGGCCGAGCTCCGCGAGGACGATGTCGATCCGCTCGGGTGGCAGCATCCGAGCATGCTCGTGGACCCGGGCTCGGAGCGGGACCATGATGATGTCGCCTGCCGCCGACATGCCGCCGCCGACCACGACCCGGTCGGGTGCGAGGACGTTCACGACGTTGGCGATCGCGATGCCCAGGGCGCGGGTCGCCTGGTCGACGGCTGCGACGCAGCGCTCGTCGCCCGCGGCCGCGCCAGCGAAGACCTCCTCCACGCTGGTCGTGCCGGCCGCGGACGTGATGGCTTTGGCCTGGGCCAGGGCCTCGGCGCAGCCGCGGTTGCCGCAGCCGCACATCGGTCCGTCCTCGAGCACGGTCTGGTGGCCGATCTCGCCCCCGGTGCCGGTGCCGAGATGGAGCTTGCCGTCGATGATCAGCCCGCCGCCGATCCCGGTGCCGAGGGTCACGAGCGCCATCGTGCGGGCGCCACGACCGGCGCCCATCCGCGACTCCGCGAGCGTGTGCGCGCGGGCGTCGTTGATGAACACGACCGATCGGCCGAGGCCGGCCTCGAGCCGGTCCTTGAACGGGTAGCCGGTCCACGGTCCCGGGAAGTTCGGGAAGAGGCGGATGACGCCGGTCTCGCGCTCGAACAGGCCCGGGACGCCGATGCCGACCGAGGCGATCGGTCCGTGCACGGCGATCGCGTCCAGACCGGCCTCGACCATCACGGCGACGACGCCGTCCGGCCCGCGTTCGGCGCGGGTGGGGACCGTGTCGCTCGCGAGGAGGACCGGCACCGCGCCCTCGTAGTCCGACCACTCCAGGACCGCGATCTTGAGGTTGGTCCCGCCCAGGTCCAGGCCGAGGTGTCGGCTCGTGGTCACGACATCTCCGCGTGGTCGCCGCGCTCGAGCACGGCCTCGAACTCGTAGCGCTCGGCGGCGTACAGGGTCTCCGTGTGCTCGATCGGGATGCCGTCCTGGTCGTCGATCGTCCGGCGTTCGCTCAACACGACGCCATCGGTACCGAGACCGAGCAGGCTGCGTTCGATGTCGGTGGCCGGACGGGCCGACACACGCGCCTGGGCCCGGGTCGGGATCCGTCCGAGCCGCTCGAACGCGTCGTGGAGGGAGCCGCCGGCCAGGTCGTCGTCGAGGATGCCGGCACAGGCCGGCGGGGCCACCGCGCGCTCGATCGCCATCGGGAGGTCGTCGGCCAGGCGGATCCGCTCGACGACCACCGCCCGGCTGTCCGCGGGCAGGCGGAGCGCGGCACGATCCTCGGGGCTCGGGTCGATCCAGCCGGCGTGCAGCATCCGCGAGGAGGCTCGCAGCCCGCGCCGCCGCATGCTCTCGGTGAACGAGAGCGGCGACCCCAGCAGCCGCGCGACGACGCGCGGAGCCGTGAAGGTCCCCTCGCCACGCCGCCGGACGAGCAGGCGCTCGTTGGCCAGGAGCTGGACCGCCTGTCGGACGGTCATCCGGCTGACCCCGAAGCGCTCGCACAGCTCCGCCTCGGACGGCAGGCGATCGCCCGGTCGGGAGGCCGCGACGAGACGGCGCAGGTAGTCGGCGATCTCGAGGTAACGCGGCGTCGTCGCGGGGGTCATCGCGTCCCATGTTGACGGAGTCTCGGAGGCGTGCCTAGGATGGCACACCTGTCTAGACATCTGGACGGGGTGTCCGCCCAGTCGTGGGCGCGACCGGGAGGCCCGCTTGAGCATCGCCGGCGCATGGCTCTCCGAGGCCCGGCAGGTCCTCGATCGCATCGAAGCCACCCAGATGCCCGCGATCGCGGAGGCGGCCACCCTGTGCGCCCGCGCGATCGGCGACGGCGGGCTCGTGCACCTGTTCGGGACCGGCCACTCGCGGATCCCGCTCGAGGAGATGTTCCCGCGCTACGGGTCGTATCCGGGCTTCCACCCGATCGCCGAGCTCTCGATGACGTTCCACACCCAGGTCGTCGGCGCCAACGGCCAGCGGCAGGCGATGTTCATCGAGCGGACCGAGGGTCTGGCCGAGGTGATCCTGGCCAACTTCCAGTTCGGTCCGACCGACGTGATGCTCATCTTCTCGGCGTCGGGCCTGACCGCGGTGCCCGATCGAGATGGCCATCGGCGCCCGTGCCCGCGGCCTGCCCGTCGTGGCGGTGACGTCGGTCGCCCAGTCGATGGCGGGCACACCCGACCACCCGACCGGGACGCGCCTGCTCGATCACGCCGATATCGTCATCGACCTGTGCACGCCGGCCGGCGACGCGCTCGTCCGTCTCGACGGCCTGGACACGCCGATCGGTCCGGGCTCGACGGTCGCCAACGCGGCCATCGTCAACGAGATCAAGGTCCAGACCGCGGCGATCCTGTTCGAACGTGGGGCGCTGCCGCCGGTCCTGGCGAGCGGGGCGGTCGTCGGAGCCGAGCGCTCGGCGGAGCTGTTCGAGGCCGCCTACCGCGAGCACGCCCGGCGGGTCGCCCGGTCCCTGGCCGGCGCCGCCGTTGACCCCGGCGAGGATCCGGGCTAGACGGCCCGGATCGCTGCGTGTCGCGCCCGTCTGTCATCATCGGGCATCGATGACGCGGAGGATCCGGTGCTGACGTTCCGGGACGCGATGGAGGACTCGCCGTGGCCGTGACAGAGGAGATCCTCGGCCAGTTCCTGGGAGACGAGACGTTCCCGGTCACCTGGGATTCCGAGGTCGAGAAGGACTTCTTCTGGGTCTACGACGACCTGCACATCCCGCACCCGGTCAGCCCGATGTTCTTCGACATCGGCGGCTGGTGGCTCAGCTGCGACCACATGTTCCGCCGCTTCGGGACGCCGTTCGCCGTCGACTGGCTCGCCAAGAACGTCAACGGCTACGTCTACACGACGGCCATCCCGGCCGATCCGGACCTGCGCATCGAGGGGACCGAGTACAGCTCGCGCTACGGCGCCCGGGTGCCGCGCGACGCGACCTTCGCGGCGACGATGGGCGCGTATCTCGACGTCGTCCTGCCCGTCTACGGCCGCGACTTCGCCGACTGGTGGCGGGACCGCCTGCGCCCGGAGATGGAGCGCAACTTCGCGTTCCTCGAGGAGCGGCTCGACGCCGCCGACGGGATGAGCCTCGCCGACGCGGCCTGCCTGCTCGAGGACGCGATCGACATCCACGATCGCCACTGGAAGATCCACTGGATGCTCAACTTCGCCCAGCTGTCGGCGACGCTCGACCTGCGGGCGGTGATGGAGAAGACGCGCGGCACGGTCGACGAGGAGCTGCTGGGGCGGCTCCAGAACTCGGCGTCCGATCGCAACTGGGACTCGATCGAGGCCCTGTGGCGGATGAAGAACGAGGTCCGCGACGACCCGGAGCTGCGGGCGGCCTTCGCGCCTGAGAGCACCGCCGAGATCGGGGACGCGCTGCGGGCGAGCGAGCGGGGCCGGCGGCTTCATCGCCGAGCGCGTCGAGCCATACCAGCGCGAGTTCGGCTGGCATGCCGTCTGGAGCCACGAATTCATCTTCCCGACGGTCCGTGAGCACATGGAGCCGGTCCTCGAGCTCGTCCGCGGGTACCTGACCAGCGACTACGACTTCCCGAGCGCGATCGAGGCGATGCGCCGCGACATCGCCGCCGCGTCCGAGGAGATCCTCGAGGGGCTGACGGGCGAGGCGCTCGAGACGATGCGCGCCGCGAACGCGGTCAACCTGCGGATGGCGCCGCTCACGCCCGATCACCACTTCTACATCGACCAGGGCGCGAACGCGCATCTGCGCCTCGTCCTGCTGGTCGTCGGCCGGAAGCTCGTGGAGGCCGGGCGCCTCGATCAGCCCGACGACGTGCTGTTCCTGCGGTACAACGAGCTGCGAAGCCTGATCGGGAGCCCCGAATCGCTCGACGCCCGCGGGCTCGTCGCGAGCCGCCGCGCCGAACGCGAGGCGGCCGCCCGTGTCCACCCGCGCGACTGGGTCGGCACCGTCACCCCGTCGCAGCTCGCGTTCCCGTACCTGGTCAACTGGGGCTACCCGGACTCGCTTCCATCAGCAGCAATCGGACGACACGCGGCTCATCACGGGCCTCGGGGCGTCGCCCGGCGTCATCGAGGGCATCGCCCGGGTCGTGCGGACCGTTGACGAATTCGACGAGGTCCGCGACGGCGACATCCTCGTCTGCCAGATGACCAACCCGGCCTGGGTGGTCCTGTTCACGAAGATCGCCGGCCTGGTGACCGACACCGGCGGCACGACCTCGCACCCGGCCGTCCTCGCGCGCGAGTTCGGGATCCCGGCGGTGATCGGCACGTCCGTGGCCACCTCCCGGATCTCGACCGGCGACCGCATCACGATCGACGGCACGGCCGGACGTGTGGAGATCCTCGCCCGCGCGTCGGCCGGCGAGGCGACGGACCCCGCCGCCGCGATCGGGCGCTGAGCGGGACCGAGATGGCCCGAGGCGCCCGCGTCGACATCGATCGGGTGGCCTAGGCCGACGATGCGCCCGTTCGCCTACGAACGACCCACCCGCCTCGCCGACGCCGTCGCGCTCCTCGACGAGCACGGCCCGGACGCCCGCCCGCTGGCCGGCGGCACCGACCTGATCATCCGGCTGCGCGACGGGTCGATCGCGCCGCGCCTCGTCATCGACGTCAAGCGGATCGCCGAGCTCGACGACACGATCCGCGAGCGTCGATGGAACGCTCCGGATCGGCGCCCGGACCGTCATGACCGACATCGCCGCGGACGAACGCGTCCGGCGGGACTTCCCGGCCCTGGCCGAGGCGGCCGCGGTCGTCGGGTCCGCCCAGATCCGCAACCGCGCGACGCTGGCGGGCAACATCTGCAACGCCTCCCCGGCGGCCGACACGGCGCCGGCGCTCCTCGTCTACGGCGCCCGCGTCGTCGTGGCCGGCCCGGCCGGCACGCGGACGGTCGCCGATCGACGACGTCTTCGTCCGGTCCGGCGTCACGACCCTCGAGCGCGGCGAGCTCCTGCTGGCGATCGAGCTGCCGCTGCCGACGGGCCCGCGGGGATCGGTCCACCTCCGCCGCACCCGCCGTCGCGGTCACGACCTCGCGTCGGTGACGTTGACCTGCGCCGTCACGCCGGACGGGGTGACCCGGCTCGCGTACGGGAGCCTCGGGCCGCGGCCGTTGCTCGTGACCGACGAGACGGGCGTCCTCGCCGACCCGGCTTCGCGCCGGACCTCGCGAGGATGGAGCGACTCGAGAGCCTGTTCGTCGGCGCGAGCCCATCGGCTCGATCGTTGCGGGCGAGCCCCGAGTACCGCCTCGCGATGCTCCACGTCCTCGGGCTCCGGGCGGTCGGCATCGCGGTCGAGCGGCTCGCCGGGGGCCCGCTGCCGTGACCACGACCCGCCGGATCGAGGTGACCGTGAACGGGCGCTCGCGCTCGGTCGAGGTCCTTGCCCACCACACGCTCCTCGAGGTCCTGCGCGACGACCTGGGCCTGACCGGGACCAAGGAGTGCTGCCTGGTCGGGGAGTGCGGTGCGTGCACCGTGCTGGTCGACGACGTGAGCGTGGATTCGTGCCTGATGCTCGCGGTCGAGGCGGACGGCCGTGCGGTGACGACGGTCGAGGGTCTCGCCAGCGGCGAACGGCTCCATCCCGTCCAGGCCGCGTTCCTCGAGACCGGCGCGGTCCAGTGCGGGTTCTGCATCCCGGGCCAGATCGTCTCGGCCGCGGCCCTGCTCGCCGAGGTCCCGCATCCCACCCGCGCGGAGATCGAGGAGGGCCTGGCCGGCAACCTGTGTCGCTGCGCGGGCTACGAGCAGATCATCGAAGCCGTGCAGCGCGCGGCGGACGGGGCGGTCCCGTGAGCAACGGCATCGGCGGGTCCCCGTCCCGCGTCGGCGGCTTCGAACGTGTCACCGGCGCCCAGGCGTACGTCGCCGACATCCACCTCGACGGCGAGCTGTACGTGAAGCTCGTGACGGTCGACCACGCGCGCTTCCGGATCGACGCCATCGACGCCTCGGCGGCCATGGCCGTGCCGGGCGTCCGAGCCGTGCTGACCGCGGCGGACCTGCCGCGAGCCCATGCCGCGCTTCGGACCGCAGTTCCAGGACCGGCCGGTGCTCGCGGTCGGCGAGACGCACTACCACGGTGAGCCGGTCGCCGCGGTCGCGGCGGAGACGCTCGATGTCGCCGAGGCTGCCGCGAAGCTCGTCCGGGTCGACGGCGGACCGCTTCGCGCCGTCGTCACGATCGCCGATGCGCTCGCTCCGGACGCACCGCTCGTCCAGGACCCGTCGCTGCGACCGGACGACCGGCTCGCGCGGACCAACGTCCTGCGCGAGCACCGCTACGGCTGGGGTGACGTCGACGCCGCCGAGGCCGATGCCGAGGTCGTGGTCGAGGGGACCTACCTCTTCCCGATGGTCACCCAATTCGCGATCGAGCCGCACGCGTTCATCGCTGCCCCCGACGGTGACGGGATCGCGATCTGGAGCTCGATCCAGCATCCGTACTGGCTCCAGCGCGTCATGGCGGGCGTCCTGGGTCTGCCGCTCGACAAGGTCCGCATCCACGCCCCCGATCCTGGCGGAGCGTTCGGCGGCAAGCAGCACGCCAAGTACGAGCCCCTCGTCGCGTTCCTGGCCCTCCAGACCGGGCGGCCGTGCCGGCTCGTCCTGACCCTCGAGGAGACGTTCCAGGCGGTCCGCCGCGGCGCCTCGGAGGTCCACGTCCGCACGGGGTTCCGGCGCGACGGATCGATCGTGTTTCGCGACATCCACGCGGACTACCTGATCGGCGCGTACGCCGATATCGCCGACCGGACGGTGGGGAAGGGGAGTTTCACCTCGAACGGACCGTACGCGGTGCCCGCCGTCCGGATCCGCGCCCGGAGCGTGCTGTCGCACACCGTGCCGTCGACCGCGTTCCGTGGGTTCGGTAACCCGCAGCAGATCTGGGCGGTGGAATCGAACCTCGACGAGGCCGCGCGCATCCTGGCGATCGACCCCGTCGAGCTGCGGCTGCGCAACCTCGCCCCGCGCGGGCACGAGTTCATCGCCGGTGACACGCCGGTCGACGGTGACTGGGCGATGTCCCTGCGGCGCGCGGCCGAGATGATCGGCTGGGGCGATCCGGTGCCGGCGGGCCGGGGCCGGGGGATCGCCGTCGGCCTGAAGGCGGGACCGACGACCGGCCTGTCGAACGCCCGGATCCGCCTTCTGGCCGATGGCAGCGCCGTCCTGTACTCGGGGACATCGGACATGGGCCAGGGGGCTCGGACGATCTTCGCCCAGATCGTGGCCGAGGAGCTCGGGATCGCGGTCGATCGGATCGCGGTCGTCATGGGCGACACCGCCGTCGTCCCGTATGACCAGCAGACCTCGGCCAGCCGGTCGACGGTGGTCATGGGTCGGGCCATCCAGCGCGCCTGCGCCGACGTCCTCGCGCAGGGCGGGATCGACGGCCGCGAGGCGCGACGGCGAGGTGGTCGGGCTCGGCGAGCAGCGCAAGGAGGGGGACCCGAGTCATCCGCTCGGCGGGACGTCCGCCTTCTTCGAGTTCAATGCGACGGCGGTCGAAGTCGAGGTCGACCGCGCGACCGGCGACGTGACCGTGACGCGCCACGTGACGGTGTCTGACGTCGGGACCGCGCTCAATCCGACCCAGGTCCGCGGCCAGGACGAGGGTGCAGCGGTCATGGGTCTCGGCCACACGCTGATGGAACGGCTGATCCTCGACGACGAGGGACGCATCCGGAACCTCGGCGCGATCGACTACCGGATCCCGACGACGATGGACCTGCCCCAGCGGATGGAGAGCGATGTCATCGAGAACGGCGACGGGCCCGGGCCGTACGGGGCGAAGGGCATGAGCGAAGGCGCCCTGCTGTGCGTCGCGCCCGCCGTCGCGGCCGCGGTGCGCGATGCGACCGGCGTCGTCATCCGCGATCTCCCGCTGTCGCCCGAGCGCGTCTGGCGGGCCCTCCGAGACGCCGGTCTCGCGACGGCGCGATGATCCACGCACATTCGCTCGACGCGGTGCCGGGGGCCTCGCTCGACGAAGCGAAGATCCTCGTCGGCGGGAAGGCCGCCAATCTGGCGGTCATGTCGCGTGACCTCGGCCTGCCGGTGCCGCCCGGGTTCGTGATCACGACCGAGACGTGCCGGACATTCCTGGCCGCGGGCTGGCCCGACGGGCTCGATGGCGAGCTGGGCGAGCGGATGGCGGAGGTCGAAGCGGCCGTCGGGCGCCGATTCGGCGATGCCGAGGACCCGCTCCTCGTCAGCGTGCGATCCGGGGCGCCGGTGTCGATGCCCGGGATGATGGACACGATCCTCGACCTGGGACTCAACGATGCGACGACCCGCGGCCTCGCCCAGGCATCCGGGAGCGAGGCATTCGCTCGGAGCTGCCGCGAGCGGTTCGAGTCGAGCTTCCGCTCGATCGTCGGAGTCGCCGAGGTGCCGGCCGATCCCTGGGACCAGCTTCGCCTCGCGATCGAGGCCGTCTTCCGCTCCTGGAACAGCGATCGCGCCCGGACATACCGCCACAAGGAGGGCATCCCGGACGACCTCGGGACCGCGGTGACCGTCCAGGCGATGGTCTTCGGCAACCGCGCCGCGACATCGGGCTCGGGCGTGGTGTTCACGCGCGACCCCGCGACCGGCGAGCCGGCGCTGTACGGCGACATCCTGTTCGATGCGCAGGGCGAGGACGTCGTCGCCGGGACGCATCCGACCGAGCCGATCGCGGTCCTCGACGAGCGTCTGCCCGCGGTCGCCGCCGACCTGCGCGAGTACGCGACCAGGCTCGAACACCACTTCGAGGACCTGTGCGACATCGAGTTCACGATCGAGGAGGGCCGGCTCTGGATGCTCCAGGTCCGGGTCGGCAAACGCAGCCCGCAGGCGGCGCTGCGGATCGCCGTCGACCTGGCCGAGGACGAGTCGTTTTCGCTGTCGAAGGCGGAGGCCGTGGCGCGAGTCCGCACCTTGCTGGCCGATCCGCCGACGATCACGAGCGCCCGGAGCGGCCTGGTCCTGCCGCTCATCACGGGTCTGGCGGCCTCACCTGGGATGGCGACTGGGCCGATCGTCACGAGTCCCGAGGCGGCCGAGGCGGCCGCCGAGGCCGGCCAGGCCGCGATCCTGGTCCGTGCCGAGACCTCGCCCGATGACGTCCACGGGATGGCGCGCGCGGCCGGGATCCTGACGTCGCGCGGTGGTCTCGCGAGCCACGCCGCTGTCGTCGCGCGGGGGTGGGGGATCCCCGCGGTCGTCGGCGCGGCGGCGATGCAGATTGATGATGGTCAGGTCGTCTTCGGCGAGCGGACCCTCGAGGCCGGAACGGTCATCACGATCGACGGCAGGACAGGCGAGGTCTTCGAGGGCTCGATCCCGAGCACCATCGAGGTCGTGCCAGAGGCCCGCACGTTGCTGTCGTGGGCACGCGAGGCCGGCATCGACATCGGCGAGCACGCGGCGTCCCCGAGGGTGCCAGCACGGAACCCTCGGCCGGACCCACCGCGGCCCGGAAGGTCACCCCCGACCAGTGCCTGCGGGCGATCGCGATCAAGGGCTTCGCGCCGACCGCAGGCCGTCGCCGACGCCATCCTCGCGACACCCGCCGACGTCGAGCCGATCCTCGACCAGCTGGCGATCGACGGGCTGACGACCACGGTCGCGGGCGCCCATCGCCTGACCGAGGAGGGGACCGCCCGGGCCGACGAGCTCCTCGATGCCGACCGAGCCGCTTGGGGCGAGGACGCGGCCGCGGCCGCGCTCGATTCCTTCCTCGAGCTGGACCACCGCGTCAAGGACACCGTGACCGCGTGGCAGCTCCGCGATGCCGACGCCGGCGTCGTCAACGACCACTCCGATCCCGAATACGACGCCGACGGTCCTCGAACGGCTGGCCGCCCTGCACGACGACGCGACGGCCTGGTTCACCGGCGCCGAGGCAGGCCCGCGGCGCCTGGCGGACTACCGGGCGCGCCTTGATCGGGCGCTGGAGGGGGCCCGGGCCGGCGACGGCCGCTACGTCGCCTCACCCCAGGTCGACAGCTACCACGGCATCTGGTTCGAGCTCCACGAGGACCTCATCGGCCTCGCCGGCCGAACCCGCGCCGACGAGGTGGCCGCCGGCCGCGCGTAGGTCGTTGTAGCGAAGTCACTTGCCGAGGTCGCCGCTGCCTCTCTGGACTCACGGGTCGGTGCTGAACCAGATCGTCGGCGAGCCCGGTTGGTCCTGGTTCCCGCGCCAGGCCCAACCCTCGACCGCCGCGATGTCCTTGACCCTGCCGTCGACCTCCGCAAGCACGAACGGTGGCAGCGTCACCGCGTACTGCGCCTTGCCACTCCCATCCAGGTAGCAACCGCCACGTTCCGCGACGACGATCCCGTGGTCGTCGCCTGGGACGTATCCGCCCTCCGAGGGCCGGTCGACCAGGCATCGTCCGCCGTTGGTCTGCGGCGGGATGTCGTGCGCGGCCAGCCAGGTCTCGTATGCGTCAAGGAGATCCCCCTGGGAGCGGAACAGGTAGAGGGTCACCCCGGCGACGACCTTGCTCGCAGGTTCGCACCTGATGCCGGCCACAGCCGATCGAAGCACGTCCACGGCGATCGGCGCGCATGCGTCGAGGTCCTGACGAACGCCCGATCGGAGCATGCGTTCGCCGTCCGCGCGGGTGACATTCAGCACGGCGGGACTCGAGGTCGGTTCCACGGTCGGACTCGGCGCCGTGGCCACAGTCGGAGTCGGCGTCGGTTCAGCGGAGGGACTCGGAGACGACCTGGCGGGAGGACTCGGCGTCAGGGGAGCTGACGGACTCGGCGCGGTGGCGGTGGAACAGGCCGTCAGCGCGAGGACACCGCCAAGGACGAGCGCTGTGATCGCTCGCATCGTGTTCGACCTCCGCCTCAGCTGGCTATCTTGCCTTCGCCCACCCAGCGGTGAGTCGCCGTTGCACTGGGACGCTCCGCGAGCCTTGATGTTTCGTGCGTCATACCAGGTCCTGCCGGGCGGGTCGACCGCGGGGACGAGTCGAGCCGTCCTCGGTCGTTGATGCCCGGTCGGCGGTCTTGCAGGTAGAGTGCGGTACCGACGGGCTGCCACGAGCAGCCCACGACCCATGGTGGCGACTCCGACAGCGATGACGGATCCCGAGACTCCCGCGAGCGCGATCGATCGAGGTCGACAGGCCTATGACCGGCGGGCCTGGGCGGAGACCTTCGATCAGCTCTCCGCAGCCGATCTCGCGGGACCCCTCGAGCTCGAAGACCTGGAGCGACTCACGATCGCGGCCCACATGCTCGGCCGAGATGACGACGGGATCGCGCTGCTGACCAGGGCCCACCAGGAGGCCGTGCGCCTCGGGGACGTCTCGCGCGCGGCCCGAACGGCCTTCTGGTTGACGATGGAACATCTCGGCAAGGGCGAGTTCGCTCGGGCAGGTGGATGGCTCGCCCGCGGCGAGCGAGTCATGGGATCGGGTCATGAGGACCGCGTCGAGCAGGGCTACCTGCTCGTGGCCGTCGCATCGCGAACCCAGGAGGAAGGCGATCCCTCGGCGGCCCTCGAGTCGTACGACCGCGTCGGCCGGATCGCGGAGCGGTTCGACGACCGGGATCTCGCGACGCTGGCCCGGCTCGGCGGAGGGCAGGCGCTGATCGCTCTCGGCGAGACGGCGCTTGGCGTGACACGACTCGACGAGGCGATGGTCGCGGTGACGGCCGGGGAGGTTTCTCCCGTGATCGTCGGGATCGTGTACTGCTCGGTGATCGAGGCGTGCCAGCAGATCTTCGACCTGCGACGCGCGCACGAGTGGACCGCTGCCCTGGACCGGTGGTGCGAGTCGCAGCCCGAGCTGGTCCGGTATCGCGGCCAGTGTCTGCTGTATCGAGCCGAACTCAAGCAGTTCCACGGCGACTGGCAGGACGCCGATGACGAGGCGCAACGCGCGCGCGATCGCCTCGGACCGCCGGCGACCGAGCCCGCCGTAGGGCAGACGTATTACCTGCAAGCCGAACTTAGACGACTGCGTGGCGAGTTCGCGCACGCCGAGACGGCTTATCGCGACTCGAGTCGATCGGGACGCCGCCCGGAGCCGGGTCTTGCCCTGCTTCGACTGGCCCAGGGACGGCTGGATTCAGCGACGGCCGCGATCCGACGAGCGACGGACGAGACCCAGGACGCCCTGAACAGGCCGAGGCTGCTCGAGGCCTACGTCCAGATCATGCTTGGTGTCGGCGCCGTGTCGACGGCTCGCGTGGCCGTCGACGAACTCGCGCGGCTCGCGCGTGCGATCGATGCCCCGTTGCTCGTCGCGATGGCCGATCAGGCCGAGGGTGCCGTCCTGCTCGGCGAAGGTGATCGGCGAGCGAGCCTGGTCTCGTTGCGCCGCGCCCTGGCGGGATGGCAGGCGCTCGAGGCTCCATATGAAGCGGCCCGCGTCCGGGTCCTGATCGGGATCGCCTGCCGCGAGCTCGGCGACGAGGACGCAGCCGCGCTCGAGCTCGACGCCGCAGCGGCCGTCTTCCGACAGCTCGGCGCAGCGCCGGACCTGGCGCGCGTCACCGCGATCACCAGTGGCGCTCGATCGGCCGGCGGCCTCACCGACCGAGAGCTCGAGGTGCTCCGACTCGTCGCTGCCGGCCAGACCAATCGGGCGATCGCCGCGGAGCTGGGAATCAGCGAGAAGACCGTGGCTCGCCACCTGAGCAACATCTTCGCGAAGCTCGGGTTGTCATCGCGCGCCGCGGCGACGGCCTACGCGTACGAGCACGACCTCCTTTCGTCGCCTGCATAGTTCTACCCATGTCGCCGCCCTGAACGATTGGGTCGTTCGGTCGATGCGGGGACCAGGGTCAGAGCCTACGGTCGTCCGTGGCGACCGGCTTTCCGCCGGTCGCCTCCGAACCCCACCCACGTGGAGGTGACAAGGTGGATCGCCCGAACGAACCCGAGCGGTTCGACACGGTCGTCATCGGCGGCGGGCAGGCGGGTCTGGCCGTCGGGTATCACCTGGCACGTCACGACCGGCACTTCGTCATCCTGGAGGCAGGCGACAGGATCGGCGACGCCTGGCGGAGTCGCTGGGCTGGGCTTCGTTTGTTCACCCGGGCCCGCTACGACGGACTCCCCGGACGGCCGTTCCCGGCACTGCCCGACAGCTTCCCGACCAAGGACGAGGTGGCGGCCTACCTCGAGGCGTACGCCGAGTCGATGGCGCTTCCGGTCCGGACCGGGGTCGTCGTCACGGCCGTCCGGCGGGCACCCAATGGTGACGGGTTCATCGTGTCGACCGGCGGGCGTTCGATCGAGGCCGCCGATGTCGTGGTCGCGACCGGCGCCTATCGCCGGCCGCGCGTGCCGGACTTCGCCGCTGACCTGGCGCCGTCGATCCGCCAGCTGCACTCCAGCGAGTTCCGTGCTACGTCCGATCTCCAGGCGGGCGGGGTGCTCGTCGTGGGGGCGAGCAACTCGGGCGCCGAGATCGCCTTGATGGCCGCTCGCGATCATCGCACCGTGCTGTCGGGTCCTGACAAGGGCAAGATGCCTGTGCGGCCGGAAGGTCGTCTGGCTCGGCTCTTCGATGTCCCGTTCTGGTTTTTCATCAACCACGTCGCCACCACCTCCACGCCGATCGGGCGCAGGGCCCTGCCGTTCGTGCGCGATCACGGCGGCCCACTCGAGCGGGTCTGGCCCGAGGACCTGAGGGCGGCCGGTGTCCATCGGGTCCACGCTCGGACCGTCGGGACACGGGACGGGTTGCCGCTCCTCGACGACGGCCGACGCATGGACGTCACGAACGTCGTCTGGTGCACGGGGTTTCGGCCGGACTTCGGCTGGATCGATCTCCCGGCGGTCGGCGCCGACGGTTGGCCGCTCCAGGTCCGCGGGGTCGTTCCGAGCGTGCCCGGTTTGTACTTCCTCGGTCTGCCGTTCCTGTACTCCGGCGCCTCGGCCCTGCTCGGCGGCGTCGGGCGGGATGCGGCGTTTGTCGCGAATCGCATCATCGCCCGGACGAGCGCATCATCGCTGGAACGCGGCGCGGGTCCTGCCGTCGTGCAGGCCTAAGGATCACGGACGGGCGGAGGGTCGCATGCGGCGACCGATCGAGGACGATGTCACGGCTCGCTGGGTCGACGCGGCCCATGGGGGTCGACTTCGGGTGGTGGAGGCCGGCTCCGGTGCCGCCGTCGTCCTCGTGCCGGGCTGGACGATGGGCTGGACCGCGTTCGAGCGCCAGATCCCGACCTTCGCGCGATCGCATCGTGTGGTGGCGTTCGACCCGAGAAGCCAGGGGGAGTCGACCACGACCGTCGACGGCAACGAGTACGCGCAACATGGCCGTGATCTCGAGACCGTCGTCGACGCCCTCGGGATCGAGCGCTTCGCCCTGATCGGCTGGTCCTACGGCGCGCTTGCCTGTTACGCCTATCTTGATCAGCTCGGGTGCGACCGGGTCGAGTGTCTCGTCGTGCTCGACCAGACGCCGCGCCCATATGCCTGCGAGCACGAAGCGACGTGGTCGGAGGCCGACTGGGCGACGTTCAGGAACGAGATGCTCTTGCCCCTCGCCGGCGATCGCACGGCGTTCGTTCACGACTTCATCGACTGGGCGACATCGACCCGGGTCCAGGCACAGGACCGCGAGTGGCTCGCCGACATGCACATGAGCACGACCAGCACCGTTGCGAGATCACTTCTGCTCGACGCGTTCCTCTCCGACTACACGGCGGTCGCCGAAGCCGTCGATGCAGTTCTCCCCGTGCTCCACATCGTCCGCGACGACGATCTGGACGCCGCCAGACCGTGGCTCCAGGCACATACACCGCACACGCGCATCGAGTCGACCAGATCCCACCTCGGTTTCTGGGAGCACGCCGACGCCGAGAACGAGATCATCGCCAGGTTCCTTGCCGCCGGCCGCGCCTAGCTGTCGTCGCTCCGCGACTCACTGGGCGGACGCTCTGGGTCGAAGGGGCGACCGACGATCTAGGATCGACGCTCCACCGGATCGACGAGGAGGCGCCGCTCGATGCTCACGGCCACCAAGGACCTGATGCTCCCGGCGACCGTCACCGGCTCGTGGCCGCGGCCGCGCTGGTACGACGGCGGCCTGTGGGGCCGGCCGCTCGACACGGCACTCCTCGACGTCCACTTCCGCGAGCAGTTCCTCGACGCGCACTCCACGGTGATCGCCGACCAGGAGCGGGCCGGGCTCGACATCCTCACGAACGGCGACTACCACCTCGACGAGGACTTCGCCGGCCGCTCGTGGCACCACTACCCGCTGCAGCGCTGGAAGGGGTTCGAGCACGAGGAGCTCCAGTACGAGGGCTCGCGCGACCGGCTGCTCGAGTTCCCGCCCGGGACGCTGATGAACGAGATCGAGACGACGTGGCGCTGGCCGCGCGTGGTGGGCAAGGTCGAGCACGACCCGCGCAACCCGCTCGAGTACGCCAAGCTCTGGCGGATCGCCCAGGCGCGCGCCGGGCAAGCCGGTCAAGTTCGGGACATGCTCGTCGCAGGTGCTCTCGATCTTCCTCGACAGCCATACGCCCGAGTACGACCTCAAGGACAAGCAGCAGCTGATCTGGGACATGGCCACCGCGATGAACCTCGAACTGCGACAGCTCGCGGCCGCCGGCGCCAAGGTGATCCAGATCGAGGAGCCGACGATCCACTTCGTCGCGCAGTTCTACCCCGACCAGACCGAGCTGCTCGACTTCCTCGTCGAGGCGTTCAACCACGAGGTGGACGGCCTCGACGACGTCGAGCTGTGGATCCACACCTGCTGGGGCAACCCGAACATGCAGAAGGTCTACACCGGCGAGTCGTACGAGCACGTCGATCGAGATCTACCTCGAGCGCCTCAAGGGCGACGTCTGGACGGTCGAGGCGACCGAGAACCAGCTGGCCGAGATCGACCTGTTCAAGCCGTACACCGACCGGCTCAAGAAGAAGGTCGCCGTCGGCGTCGTGAACCACCGCACGCTGCAGGCCGACATGCCGCCGGTCGTCGCGGCACGGGTGCGTCGCGCGCTGGAAGTGATCCCGGCGGACAAGCTGATCCTGTCGAGTGACTGCGGGTTCGGGCGGCAGGGGTTCAGCCGGACCATCGCGTTCTACAAGGCGACTGCGATCGCGCAGGCGCGGAACATCGTCCTGAAGGAGCTCGGCCTCGAGGAGCGCTACGTGCCGGCGGCCGACCCTTCGCTCCAGGTGGACGTGCTCCCGGACCGCGAGCCGCTGACGCACCTGCCGTCACCCTGGAAGTAGCGGCGGAAGCCGCCTCGGTCAGCGGCCTTTCGCGTACCCCGTCGCGGTGAACTTGTCCCAGAGCGTGCCGGCGTTGTTGTTCTGGATGTGGTCCATCATGTAGCCCTGCCCGACGTCCACCGGCCCGAAGGTGTCGTCGAAGCGGACCCGCGCGATCGTCTCCTCGCGCGTCCAGCCCTTCGCGACCGCGTCCGCGACGGCCGCCTTCCACTGGTGCAGGACCGCGCGCTGCGTGTCGACGTAGGCGATCGTCTGGACGGGGCCATGGCCCGGGATCAGGTGGTCCACGTCGAGCGCGCGGATCCGCTCGAGGGCCTCCAGCCACTGATCGACGTTCGAGGTCATCAGCCACGTCTGGCACTCGCTGAAGATCGTGTCGCCGGTGAAGACGGCTCGTTCTTCGGGGACGTGCACGGCGAGCTGCCCCGGCGTGTGCCCGGGCGTCCAGAGACAGTGGAACGTGTGGTCGCCGACGCGCAGCGTCAGGTCGCCCGTGAACACGACCGTGCCCTTGTTCGGGTCCTGGTAGTAGACGTCGCGATCGGGGATCAGCGGCGCCGCGTCCGGGTCATCGGTCGGGATCGCCTCGAGCGCGTACGCGAACGGATCGAGTGCGGCATTCGGGTCCATGAAGTTGTCGTACAGCCCCTGGTGGTTGACGACCTGCACGCCCTTGTACCAGTAGTTCCCGAAGATGTGATCGACGTGGTGCTCGGTGTTGATGAGGTATCGGATCGGGCCGTGCGACTCCGCCTCGGCCCGCATCGCGACCGCCCGCGTCGGAAGCTGCGGCGTGTCGATGGCGACCACGCCATCCGAGGTCGTCACGAAGCTCGGGTTGCAGCCGCGCAGCTTCGTCGTCGTGAAGATGTTCGGCGTGACGCGTTCGAGGTCGATGCTCATTGGGTGGCCGTCAGTCCGCCGTCGATCCCGAGGATCTGGCCGGTCACGAACGAGGCGGCGTCGGAGCACAGGAAGATCGCGGGGCCGACGATGTCCGTCGTCTCACCGACGCGCCCGAGCGGGATCCGGTTGACGATGCCCGCCTTGAAGGCTGGGTCCTCGAGCAGCATGGCCACCTGGGGCGTGTCGACGAAGGTCGGCATGATCGCGTTGACCCGGATGCCGTGACTCGCCCATTCCGTCGCCCACTGCCGGGTCAGCGAGCTGATCGCTCCCTTGGCCGCCACGTACGCGGAGTAGCCGGCCTTGATGCCCAGGTTCGCCCGGACCGACGAGATGTTGAGGATCCGCCCGCCGTCGCCCTGCGCGATGAGCTGGCGGACCGACAGCCTGGGTCGGGACGATCGTGCTGCGGACGTTGAGCTCCATGATCCAGTCCCAGTCAGACCGGGGATACGCCTCGGCTGGATGCAGCACCTTGCCGGCCCCGCCACCGACGGCGTTGACCAGGATGTCGATCCGGCCGAACCGTTCGAGCGTCTCGGCGACCATCCGGTCGGCGTCGGCCTCGACGGTCGCATCCGCGGTGATCGCGAGGCCGTCGGAGCCGGCCGCCCGGACCCGCTCGATCGCGAGGTCCGCCGTCTCGAGCGTCCGTCCGGCGACCGCGACGCGTGCCCCCGCGCCCGCGAAGGCCTCCGCGAGCGCCGACCCGATGCCGCCGCCGCCACCGGGGATCAGGGCCACCCGACCCTCGAGGCTGAAGATGTCGAGCTGGCCCAATCCGTGCTCCTCTGCGCGTCGGTCGATTATCGAGGGCGGGACGGGCCAGTGCACGACCGGGCGACAGGACCGGCCTCTGCGGCCGTACCATAGAAAAGGATTACTATCGCGACCATCTCGAGTCCGGAGTGAGTGACATGGCGCTGAACCTCGACGGCCTGATCCCCGCCACCGTGCTCCCGATGACGGCCGACGGCGCCATCGACGAGCCCGCCCTCCGCTCGTACATCGGGTGGGTCGTCGAGCAGGGGCCCGTCGCCCTCGCGATCAACGTCGACACCGGCGAGGGCCCGCATCTCACCCACGACGAGAAGGTCCGGATCCTGCGGATCGTCCGCGACGTGACCGACATCCCGATCGTCGCCGGCCTGGCCGGGCCCTCGACCGACGCGGCCGTCCGCCAGGCGACGGAGTTCGGTGCGGCCGGCGCCGACGCCCTCCTCGTCTTCCCGATCCCCGCCTACCTGAGCGAGCCGCTCGACGTCCGCGTCCCGGTGAACTACCTCGAAGCCGTCGCCGGCGTCGGCCTGCCGCTGATCCTGTTCCAGCTCCAGCCGGCCCTGGCCGGGGTGAACTTCGAACCGGACACGCTGCGTGCGATGGCCTCGGTCGAGGGCGTCGTCGCGATCAAGGAGGCCTCGTTCGACGCTCGCCGGTTCGTCGACACCGTGAACCTCATCGCCGAGCTGCCGCGTCCGATCACGATGCTGACCGGCAACGACAACTTCATCCTCGAGTCGTTCATCCTCGGGGCGACCGGCGCGCTGATCGGCTTCGGGGCGGTGATGACCCGCGAACAGGTCCAGATGATCGAGGCGTGGCAGGCCGGCCGGATCGACGAGGCCCGCGCCCTCGGCGAGCGGGTCCAGCGGCTCGCCGACGTCGTGTTCGCGAAGCCGGTCGGCGACTACCGGGTGCGGCTCAAGGAGTGCCTGCGCATCCTCGGGGTGCTCGAGTCGGCCCACGTCCGCCGGCCCATTGATGCCGCTCGGCGACGACGAACGGGCGTACCTCGCGCGGGTCCTCGCGGAGGTCGGCCTCCTGACGGACGCGTCCGCGCCCGCTCCGTCCCCAGCGCTCGCGCGATCCTGACCACCCGCGTCGGAGAGGAGGAGCCATGGCCAGCGAACCCGCGGACGTCCTGATCGTCGGCGCCGGCGCGTCCGGCGGCGTCGTGGCCCTTCGCCTGGCCCAGGCCGGGTTCTCGCGTCGTGTGCCTCGAGCAGGGTGACTGGCTCGACCGCGCCGACTATCCGGGCAACAAGCTCGACTGGGAGCTGAAGGCCCGCAAGGACTGGGCGACCAGCCCGAACATCCGCGGACTCGCGGCGGACTACCCGATCGTCGAGGACGACACGCCGGTCTCGCCGCTCATGTACAACGCGGTCGGCGGTTCCACGATCATCTTCGCGGGGGCGTGGCCGCGGGCTCTCCCATCCGACTTCCGCGTCCGCTCGCTCGACGGCGTCGCCGACGACTGGCCCATCGACTACTTCGAGCTGCTGCCCTACTTCTACCGGACCGACCGGCAGTTCGGCGTGTCGGGCCTGCCGGGCGATCCGGCCTATCCGCCCGACACCGAGGACGCCCCGATGCCGCCGCTCCCCATCGGGTCGGCCGGGCTGAAAGTGGCCCGCGGCCAGACGAAGCTGGGCTGGCACTGGTGGCCCGAGTTCAACTCGATCAATTCGACGCCGTACGACGGCCGCCGACCGTGCGTCCAGCGGAGCACCTGCCAGTCGGGCTGCAACGAGGGCGCCAAGGCGTCGACCGACCTGACCCACTGGCCGAAGGCGATCGCCCTGGGAGCGCGGCTCGTGACGGGCGCGCGCGTCCGCCGCATCGAGACCGACGCGCGAGGTCTCGCGACCGGTGCGACCTGGATCGACACGGACGGCAACGAACACCTCGAACCGGCGAAGGTCGTCGTCGTCGCGGCCAACGCGATCGGCACGCCCCGGCTGCTCCTGAACTCGGCCAGCCCGGCGCATCCCGACGGGCTGGCGAACGGCTCGGGCCTCGTCGGGAAGCGGCTGATGATGCACCCCTTCGCCAATGTCGCCGGCCTGTTCGAGGAGCCGTTGATGAGCTGGCAGGGCCAGTTCGGCGACCTCATCGAGTCGCTCGAGTTCTACGAGACCGACGAGAAGCGCGGCTTCGTCCGTGGCGCCCGATGGGGTCTGGCGCCCACCGGCGGCCCGATCAACACGGCGCTGCCGAGCCGGGCCGGCGAGCAGGCCTGGGGCCCCGATCACCACGCCCACGTCAAGAGCCACCTCGGCCACGGCGCGAACTGGGGCCTCTTCGCGGAGGACCTGCCCGACGAGGCGAACCACATCACACTCTCGACGACGGTGACCGACTCGTCGGGCATCCCGGCGCCCGAGATCCACTACCGGATGTCGGAGAACTGCCGCCGGATGCTCGACTTCCACATCGAGCGAGCGACGGAGTCGATGGACGCCGCCGGCGCCTACAAGATCGAGGTCGACCGGCTCATGCGCTACTCGGGCTGGCACCTGCTAGGCACGGCCCGGATGGGCGACGACCCGAAGACGTCGGTGCTCGATCGCTGGAACCGGGCCCATGACGTCCCGAACCTGTACGTCGTCGACGGCTCGTGCTTCGTCACGTCGAGCGGCGTGAACCCGACGTCCACGATCGTCGCGATCGCCCTGCGGGCGGCCGACCACATGGTCGAGACCCGCTTCGAGCAGCAGGTGCCGGTATGACCGCGGGCTCGAGCCGCGCCGCGACCCCGGCCGACCTCCTCGCGAGCCTCGACGCCGGCGAACGGGCGACGCTCCGCGCGATCGCCGACCGGCTCATCCCTGCCGCGCACGGGATGCCCTCGGCGGCCGATGTCCTCGACGACGCCCGGCTGCGGTTCGTCCTGAACGCCCGGCCGGACCTGCTCGAGCCGCTCCGGGCGGCGCTCCGGCACGAGCTCGGCGACGACCCCGGGGCGCGCCTTGAGACCCTCGGCCGGGACGAGCCGACGAACCTCGGCGCGCTCCAGCTGGTGATCGTCGCCGGCTACTACACCGACGCTCGGGTCCGGGAGCTCATCGGGTATCCCGGACAGATGGCGATCGAGGTCAAGTCGTGGGAGTACCCGACCTATCTCGAGGAAGGCCTGATCGACGCCGTGCTCGCTCGCGGGCCGACGTGGCGGGACCCGGCGACCGGGCAGCGGGCCGTCGACACGGGTGCGCCGCGAACCTACGCGGAACGCTGGTCGACGGACGCCGGGTCGCCCGAAGGAGGACACGATGGCCGCGATCACAGCTGACACGACGGAGTCCGCGGCACCGGGCTGGCTGGGGTCCTTCGTCGAGACGTGGGAACCGGGCACGGGCGCGCCGATCGAGGACCGCGAGCCCGCCACGGGCCGGCTCATCGCGACCGTCCGCGGCTCGACCACGGACGACGTCGCACGCGCCACCGCTGCTGCGGCCGCGGCGCAGCCGGCCTGGGCGGCTACGAACTACCAGGAGCGGGCCCGGATCATCCGCCGGGCCGCCGACATCTACGAGGCGAACCGCGACGAGTTCGGCACCTGGACCCAGCGCGAGACCGGCGCGTCGCACAGCAAGATGCACCACGAGTCGACGTTCGCGTACCACGAGATCCTCAACGCGGCGACGCTGCCGTCCCAGCCGTACGGCTCCCTCATGCCGTCCGCGGTCAAGGGCCGGCTGTCGATGGTCCGCCGGGTCCCGGCCGGGGTCATCGGCGCGATCACGCCGTGGAACTCGCCCTCGGTGCTCGGCATGCGCGTGGTCGCGCCGGCTCTGGCGCTCGGCAACGCCGTCGTCCTCAAGCCGGATCCGCAGACACCGGTCGTCGGCGGCGCGATGTTCGCGGCGGTCTTCCGTGAGGCGGGCCTGCCCGAGGGCCTGCTCCAGATCGTGGTCGGTGGGGCCGACGTCGGCGAGGCGCTCGTGACCGACCCGAACGTCTCGGTCGTCTCGTTCACCGGGTCGACCGCGGTCGGCCGGCGGGTGGGCCAGCTGGCGGGTGGCCTGCTCAAGAAGGTCTCGCTCGAGCTCGGCGGCAACAACGCCTTCATCGTCCTCGACGACGCCGACCTCGATGCCGCCGCCGCGGCCGGCGCCTTCTCCGCGTTCCAGTTCCAGGGCCAGGTCTGCTTCGCGGCCGGCCGGCACCTCGTCCACCGGCGCCTCGCCGACACGTACATCTCGGCGCTCACGGAGAAGGCGAAGGGCCTGCGCACCGGCGATCCCTATCGCGAGGACGTCCAGCTCGGTCCGATCGTCAACGAGAAGCAGATCGCCCGGGTCGATGACATCGTCCAGCGCTCGATCTCGGCGGGCGCCGTCGTGAACGAGGGGGCCACGTTCGAGGGCCTCTTCTACCGCCCGACGGTGCTCACCTCGGTCACCCCCGACATGGCGGCATTCACCGACGAGATCTTCGGGCCGGTCGCGCCCATCACGGTCTTCGGGGACGACGAGGAGGCGATCGCGCTGGCCAACGCCAGCAGCTACGGACTCGTCGCATCGATCTATACCGGTTCGGTCTCGCGCGGGCTCGCGTTCGCCGACCGGATGCGGACCGGCATGGTCCACATCAACGACGGGACGCTCAATGACGAGGCGATCATCCCGTTCGGCGGGATGGGCGATTCGGGCAACGGTGGCCGCTACGGCGGCGAGGCCAGCCTCGACACGTTCACCGAATGGCAGTGGGTCACGGTGCGCGACGACCAGCCGACATTCCCGTTCTGACCGGGGCGACGCACGTGGCATCGATCACCGACGTGGCCAAGTTGGCCGGAGTCTCGCCCGCGACCGTGTCGCGGGTGGTCTCGGCGGCGCCATACGCGGTCAGTCCGGCGACCCGAGCCCGCGTGCTGGACGCGGCGCGGACGCTCGACTACGTCCCCAACGCCCTCGCCCGCGGCCTGCTCAAGAGCACCATCCCGGTGGTCGGGGTGGTCGTGCATGACATCACCGACCCGTACTTCTCGGAGGTGGTCCGTGGCGTCGAGGATGCGGCGACGCCCGGCGGCTACCTGGTCATCACCTGCAGCTCGGATCGGATCGCCGAGCGCGAGAACTCGTACGTCCGGCTGCTGCGCTCGATGCGCGCCGCCACGCTGATCTTCGCCGGCAGCGGCTTGGACGATCCCGTGGCCAATGCCCAGATGCGCAAGCACGTCGCCGCGATGCGCGGCTACGGCGCGGCCGTGGTCCACCTCTCGCCCCACGCCTCGGGTCAACCGGAGGTCGGCGTCGACAACGTCGGCGGCATCGCGGCGATGGTCGCCGAGCTCGTCCGGCTCGGCCATCGACAGGTCGCGTTCCTGGCCGGTCCGGCGTCGCTGTACGTCGCGCGCCAGCGACTGGCGGGCTACCGGCGGGGCCTCGCCGATGCAGACATCGGGTTCGACAAGAACCTTGTCGTCAGCACCGGGTTCAACCGCGAGGGCGGCGCGCTCGGCATCGACACGCTCCTCGCGGGCTCGACGCCGTTCACCGCGGTCCTGGCCGCGAACGATCTGCTGGCACTCGGTGCGCTCGAACGCCTTGCATCGCTGGGGATCAAGGTCCCGCGCGAGGTCTCGGTGGCGGGCTTCGACGACATCCAGACCGCGGCGATGTCCGCGCCGCGGCTCTCGACGGTCCGGTTGCCGCTGCAGGAGATCGGCCGTCGCGGCTTCGAGTTCGCGGAGCGACAGCTCGCCGGGGAGCGACCACGCCGAGAGGTGCTGCCGACCGAGCTGGTCATGCGCGAGTCGACCGCCCCGCCGCCGGCGTCCGCACTGCCCCACGCCGCGGCCCACCGGCGCGCCGCGGTCGTCGCCTGATGGGCGGGATGCTCGCCGATCGCGTGGTGCTCGTCACCGGCAGCAGCCGCGGGATCGGGGCCGAAGTGGCGGTCAAGGCTGCGGCGGAAGGTGCCCTGGTCGCGGTCCACTTCCACGGCTCCTCGGATGGGGCCGACCAGACGCTCGCGCGCGTGCGCGAGGCCGGCTCCGACGGTGCGACATTCGGGGCCGATCTCGCCGACGGCGGCCAGGCCGAGGGGCTGGTCGCGGCCGCCATCGAGCGGTTCGGGCGCGTGGACGGCCTGGTGAACAACGCCGGGCTGACCCAGGTCGGGCCGTTCCTCGCGATCGAGCCGGACGAATGGGACGCGGTGATCGCCACGGATCTCACGGCCGCCTTCCACACGTCACGGGCGGTGCTGCCGTCCATGGTCGAGCGCGGCGACGGGCGCATCGTCAACATCGCGTCGCGCCTCGGCCAGATGGGGATCGCGGAAACCGCTGCCTACAGCGCGGCCAAGGCCGGGCTGATCGGCCTGACGCGTGCGCTGGCCCGCGAGTTCGGGCCGCTCGGGATCCGCGTCAACGCGGTCGCGCCGGGCATGACGATCACGGACATGACGACGGACCTCGCCGAGAGCGAGGAAGGCCGGCGGCGGCTGCGCGACATGCCGCTCGGCCGGTTCGGTCGCGCGGACGAGGTCGCGGACGCGGTGATCTTCCTGCTGTCCGACGCCTCGTCGCTGTTCCTCGGCCAGACGCTCAATCCCAACGCCGGGGGCTACATGCCGTGAGCGGAGCCAAGGCCACGGCCAAGGTCATCGACGTCCGCGAGGCGGTCGGGCTGGTCCGCGACGGCAGCACGGTCGTCATCGGCGGCTCCGGCGCGGGCCATGCGCTGCCGCAGCGCTTCATCGATGAACTCGCGACGGTCTTCGCCGAGGAGGGCCGGCCGCGCGACCTCACGACGGTCCGGATCGTCGGCATCGGCGACTTCGCGGACCGCGGCTTCTCGCAGCTCGGGCTGTCGGGGCTGATGCGCCGGACCATCGGCAGCAACATCGGCAACGAGCCCCGGCTCGGGGCGCTCGTCGAGGCGAACGAGATCGAGTCGTACTCGTTCCCGCAGGGCGTGCTGTCCCAGCTCATGCGCGAGATCGCGGCGGGCCGGCCGGGCGTCCTCACCCAGGTCGGGCTCGGGACGTACGTGGATCCGCGCGAGACCGGTGGCAAGCAGAACGCCCGGACGACCGAGGACCTCGTCGAGGTCGTCACGATCCGCGACAAGGAGTGGCTGCTCTTCCATTCGTTCCCGATCGACGTGGCCGTCATCCGTGGCACGACGGCCGACGAGGACGGCAATCTCACGATGGAGGGCGAGGCGGTCCAGGGCGAGATGCTCGCGATGGCCATGGCGGCCCGGAACTCGGGCGGCATCGTCATCGCCCAGGTCCGCCAGCTCGCCACGCGCGGTAGCCTGCGGATGCGCGACGTCAAGGTGCCGGGCGCCCTGGTCGACCACGTCTACGTCGACCCGGACCAGTGGCAGACGTACATCACGCAGGACTCGCCGTACTACGCCGGGGCGTTGCGCCGGCCCGTCCGCCCGGAGCCGCCGCTCCCGCTCGACGTCCGCAAGATCATCGCCCGCCGCTCGCTGCTCGAGTTCCCGCCGGGCGCCATCTGCAACCTCGGCTTCGGGATCAGCCAGCTCATCGGACGCGTGGCCTGGGAGGAGGGCATCACCGACCAGCTGGTGCTGACCGTCGAGCAGGGCATCTTCGGGGGCGTCCCTGTGGCCGGCAACGAGGGCGGCGCCGGGTTCAACTACCAGGCGATGATCGACCAGCCGTACATGTTCGACTTCTACGACGGTGGCGGGCTCGATATCGCCAGCCTCTCGTTCGCGGAGGTGGACGCGGCGGGCAACGTCAACGTCCACGCCTTCGAAGGACGGGTCCGCGGTCCGGGCGGCTTCCCGAACATCAGCGCCAAGACCCGGAGGATCAACTTCGTCGGGACGCTGACGGCGCGGGGTCTCGAGATCGAGATCGACGGCGGCGTCCGGATCGCGAGCGAGGGCAGCCTCGGCAAGTTCGTGCCCGAGGTCCGCGAGATCTCGTTCAACGGGCGGCTCGCCCGCGAGCGCGGACAGCAGGTCCGCTACATCACCGAGCGCGCGGTGTTCGCCCTCGAGGCCGACGGCCTCGTGCTGACCGAGGTCGCGCCGGGCATCGACGTCGAACGCGAGGTCCTCGGGCAGATGGGCTTCCGGCCACGTGTCGCCGACGACCTCAGGACCATGGACGCGCGGCTCTACGCGACCGGCCCGATGGGCCTGGCGGCGGACTTCGGGAGCGGCTCGTGAGCGGGCTGATCGCGCTCGAGCTCGGCCGGGTCACACACCTCGAGCTGGTCAACCCGCCGCTGAACCTCGTCACGCAGGAGCTCCTCGAGGCGTTCGATGTCGCGCTCATCGACGCTCGAGGCCGTCGTCCGCCGACGACGTCCGCGCGGTCGTCGTGAGCGGGCGCGGGGAGCGGGCCTTCTCCGCCGGCTCGCACGTCGGCGAGTTCGAGGCCCAGCGGGGCCCCGGCGGCCGGGAACGCCACGTGCTCGAGGCTGGCATCGCGCGGCGACTGGCCGAGCTGCCGATGCCGACCATCGCCGCGATCGAGGGCAACGCGCTCGGTGGCGGGCTGGAGCTCGCGCTGTGCTGCGACATCCGCATCGCGTCGGAGCGGGCCCGGCTCGGCCTGCCGGAGGTGCGCCTCGCGGTCACGCCCGGCGCGGGCGGCACGCAGCGGCTGCCGCGCGTCGTGGGCTCGGCCAGGGCGCGCGAATTGATCCTCACCGGCCGGGTCATGACCGCGGCCGAGGCCGAGCGGATCGGTCTGGTGCATGAGGTCGTGCCCGCCGGCGAGGCCGTGGCGCGGTCGCTGGCCATCGGCGAGGAGATCGCCGCCCGCGGCCCCCTCGCCGTGCGCGAGGCGAAGCGACTGATCGCCCTCGCGACCGAGACCGACCTCGACGTGGGCCTGGCCGCGGAGCTCGAGGCATCTGAGCGGATATTCGCGACCGACGACCTGCTCGAGGGCGCCCGCTCGTTCCTCGAGAAGCGTGACCCGGAGTATCACGGCCGATGAGGCCGCATCCCCTGTATTCGGAGGTGGATCGTTCATGACCGACGTGGGTCGATTCGGCGTCTTTCTGCCGTCGTACGTCTGGGAGGGCGACGGGCCGGAGCGTGCTCGCGGCATCAAGTCGTTCGCCAGGACGGTGGAGGAGCTTGGATTCGATTCGCTCTTCATGACCGACCATCTCCTGGCGGCGAAGCGCTTCTACAGCGTCGACTGGCTCGAGCCGCTGACGACCCTGGCGGTGGCCGCCGGGGCGACCGAACGCGTCAGACTCGGGACGTCGATCCTGATCATGCCGCTGCGCAACCCGGTCATCCTGGCCAAGGAACTGGCGACGCTCCAGTTCCTGTCCGAGAACCGCGTGATCCTGGGTGCCGGCGTCGGTTGGAACGAGGTCGAGTACGAGGCGGTCGGCGTCCACAAGTCCGAGCGCGGCAAGCGTACCGACGAGATGCTCGACATCATGATGCCGCTCCTCGAAGGGCAGACGGTCACGTACCACGGCACCTACTACGACGTCGACGACGTGTCCATCGAGCCGCGCACGTCGCAGCGGCCGCTGCTGTGGATCGGTGGTGGATCGCAGCTGGCCGACCCCAAGTCGCCGGACGTGCCGCGGTTCGTCGGATCGGTCAAGGCGCGGACCGTGCGGGCCGATGGCTGGATCCCTCGGCCGACCTGCCCGCCGCCCGACATCGCCCGCGACTGGCAGGAGCTCCAGACGGCATTCCGCGAGGCCGGTCGTGATCCGTCGGACTGCCTGGTCGCCCACGAGAACTTTCTGCACCTGGTCATGACCAACGATCCCGCGAAGGCGCGGGAGGAGCAGCACCGGGCGTTCCTGAAGGTGATGAGCAACGAGCGCGGACCCGACTACCTGGAGTCGGTCTACCTGTTCGGGACGCCCGACGAGATCGTCGCCTCACTCCAGGCGCGCGTGGACGCCGGCGTGGAGTACTTCTTCCTGCACACGATGACTCCTGATCCGGACCAGCTCCAGCAGTGGGTCGACGAGATCATCCCGAACGTGGTGTTCCCAGCGACGGCCGGGCCTGTCCGCCGCCTGCCGACCTCCTGGCGATGACCCAGCGGGTCGGTCTCATCGGGAAGCCGTTGAAGCGCCGCCACTCGCAAGTCATGCATGACGCCGCGTTCGATGCGGCCGGGATCGATGCGCGCTACGTCCTGCTCGAGCTCGAGCCCGACGCGGTCGAGGGGGCCGTCGCCGAGGCGCGCGCGAACGCCGAGTGGCTCGGCCTCGGCGTCACCGCGCCGTACAAGCGGGTGGTCGCGGGGCTTGTCGACGAGGTCGAGGCCGACGCCGAGTCGATCGGAGCGGTCAACAACGTCGCGCGCACCGCGTCGGGCGGGCTCATCGGGTTCAACACCGACGCGCCGGGCTTCGTGGCCGGTGTCGAACGCGCGATGGGCCGTTCGCTCGCCGGCGCCGACGTCGTGGTGGCGGGAGCCGGCGGCGCCGCGCACGCGGTCGTGTTCGCGTGCCTCTCGGCGGGCGCAGCGCGGGTCACCATCGGGAACCGGACGGAGCCGTCCGCCCGGACGCTCATCACGCGCTTCGCGGATGTCGGCACGGGAGCCCTGTCGGCGGTCACGCTCGGGGACCAGGCGTTCGATGCGGCCCTGCGGACTGCCGATCTGGCCGTCAACGCGACCACCGTGGGGATGCTGGATCCCGGGGCGACCATCCCGGTCGACGTGCTCCCGCCGACCGCGACGGTCTTCGATCTCGTCTACGTCCCCGCCGAGACGCCGCTCCTCCAGGCGGCGCGCGCTCGTGGCCTGCGAGCGGCGAACGGCTCCGAGATGCTCATCGCCCAGGCCGCGATCGCATTCGAGCGCTGGACCGGGGTGGCCGGCATGGCCGACGTGATGCGCACGGCCGTCGCTCCGTTGCTCGCCGACCCCGCGGCGCGCGCCTGACCGATGCGGCTCGCGACGATCGTCCAGGACCACGCATTCCGGACCGCGGTCGTGCGCGACGACCGCGTCGTCCCGATCGAGTTGCCGTTGCACCGCCGCCCCACCGATTCGGGCATTGGCGGCGGACGGCCTCGCGCTGGGGGATGTCCGGGCCTGGCTCGATGCCCAGCCGGCCGATGCCGGCGTGCCCCTGGACACCGTCACGTTCGGCCCGGCCGTGCCCGACCCTGGGGCGATCTACACGGTCGGGCTCAACTACGACGGGCCGGGCGCCGCGCCGCGGCCCGACCGGCCGCTCATCTACGGCAAGGCCGCGGCGTCCGTTGCGGGGCACGGCACGACCCTCGCCTGGGACCGCTCTGTGACCGACGACGTCGATGCGGAGGTCGAGCTGGGCGTCATCATCGGCCACGATGCGACGGTCTTCGGCTACACCTGCATCAACGACATCTCGGCGCGCGACGAGCGGCTCGACGGCGACCAGTGGCTGCTCGGCAAGTCGATGGCGGGCTTCTGCCCGGTCGGGCCCTGGATCGTCACTGCCGACGCGTTCGACCCGACGGACGTCGGTCTCGCCTGCACGATCAACGACGATCCGATCCAGGACGATCGGACCTCGCGGATGCGGTTCCCCATCCCTGAGATCGTCGCGTACCTCGGTCGCCACCTCGTGCTCCGGCCGGGCGACCTCATCGCCACCGGGACCCCGGTGCGCCTCGCCACGCCGCCTGGGCCGTCCCGCCGGTTGCGCCCCGGCGACACCGTGACCGTCTCGATCGAGGGCATCGGGGAGCTCACGACCATCATCGCCTGACCATCAGCCACCGGAGGACGTCATGCCGAAGCCGCCGACCGTGTTCCTCGGGGAGATGACCGACCCCGAGGTGCGCGCGTTCCTGGAAGACCACCAGACCGTCATCGTCCCGACGGGCTCGACCGAGCAGCACGGGCCGCACGGTCCGCTCCTGACCGACGCCCTCATCCCGACCGAGGTGGCCCGCCGCGTCGCCCCGCGCGTCGGCGCCGTCGTGGCCCCGCCGATCAACTACGCGCTGTCCTACCCGCATGTCGGGTTCACCGGCGTCGTCCACATCCGGATCCCGACGTTCATGGCGCTCATCGAGGACCTGTGCGCGTCGTTCGCGTCGATCGGGTTCCGGCGGATCGTCTTCCTCAACGGCCACTACGACAACACCTACGCGATCGCGTACGCCTGTGCGACCGCGGCGGAACGGCTGCCCGCCGGCACCCGCGCCTTCCCCGTCAACTACTGGGACGGCATGACGGCCGACGAGACCGCCGAGTACTTCGGCCCGACGACCGGGCTGCACGCGAACCGTGCCGAGACATCGGCCGTGCTCGCGATCGATCCGGGGCTCGTGGACCTCGACCACGCGAACGCCGAGATGCCCCCGTTCCCCGAGGTCACCAGTCCCGGGCCGGTCCACACGGCGTTCTTCTTCTCGGCGCCGGGCTCCGTCCATCGCGCGACGCAGTCGGGGACGTGGGGCGACGCCCGCGAGGCGACGGCCGAGTACGGCGAGCGCTATCTCCAGGTCGTGTGGAGGCGACGGTCCGCATGGTCGACGACATCGAGCGGACGTTCGAGGCGATGCCGGAGCGCTGAGGCTCAGCGCACCTCGCCCGCGAGCCACGCCCCGCCGCGCATCACCCGGCGGACGACGGAGATCGGCGTCGAGCTCGACCAGATCGGCCCGCTGGCCGACCGCGATCCGGCCGCGATCGGCGATCCCGAGCAGGGCGAGCGGGTTGCGGCTCGCGGCGGCGACTGCGGCCGGCAGCGCCGACGCCTGACGCGACGAGATTCCGGACGGCCGAATCGAGGGCGATCACCGAGCCGGCCAGCGTGGTCGTCCCCGCGAGCGTCACGCGGTCGCCCACGACGTCGACGTCCAGGGCGCCGATCCGGCCCCGTCCGTCGCCCGTGCCAGCGATCGCGAGCGCGTCGCTGACGAGCACGAGTCGGTCGGCCGGCTTCAGCCGCGTGATGAGCGGCCACAGCGCGGGATCGACGTGGATCCCGTCGGCGATGAGCTCGACGTACGCCGCGTCGTCGAGCAACGCGGCCACGGCCACGCCGGGCGCCCGATGGTCCACGCCGCTCATCGCGTTGAAGAGGTGCGTCGTGGAGGTCGCGCCGGCGGCGTAGCCCGCCCGCGCCTCCTCGACGGTCGCCGCGGAATGGCCGACCGAGACGGCCGCCCCGCGTCGCTGCAGCCAGCGGATGAGCTCGAGCGCCCCGGACAGCTCGGGCGCGACGGTCACGAGCCGGAGCCCATCGACGAGCGGCTCGAGCGCCCCGACCGGCACATCGGCTGGGACCCGCAGGAGCGCCGGATCGTGGGCGCCATGACGGGCCGGCGCGAGGAACGGTCCCTCGAGGTTGAACCCGAGTGGCTCGGCGCCATCCGCCGGGGCCGCCGGCATCCAGCCGCGGACCCGTTCGGCGAACGCGCCGAGCGACGTCGAGCGGCGCCGTCACGGCGGTCGGCAGGAACGAGGTCACCCCTCGCCGCAGCAGGCTCCTGGCCATGCCGTCGAGGTCGGCCAGGTCGCCCATCGCGTCGTGGCCGCCCCAGCCGTGGACATGCACGTCGACGAACCCCGGGGCGAGATACGGACCGTCGGCACCGGACGACTCGTCGATCTCGACGGCGGCGATCAGCCCGCCCTCGATGGCGATCCGCCCGCCCACGACCCGATCCTCGAGGACGAGCCTCCCGCTGACGCTGGTCGCCGTCCCCAGCGGGTGGGCCTCCATCAGGTCTCGCCGGTGACCCGCGTGTAGAGCGCCGCGACGAGGACGATGATCGCCCCGAAGAGGATCTGGCGGACCGCCTCCGGGAGCCCGAGCGTCGAGAGCAGTGAGGTGAGGACCGTCAGGATCAGGGCGCCGACGATCGTCCCGGCGTAGCCGCCCCGACCGCCGAGGATGGACGTCCCGCCGATGACCGCCGCGGCGACCGACGGGAGCACGTAGCTGTCAGCGAGCGTGACGCTGGCCACGTTCGTCAGCCCCGAGATCAGGAGCCCGGCGACGCCGGCCAGGAGCGCCGAGATGATGTACAGGACGACGAGGACGCGCCAGGCATGGGCGCCGGACAGACGAGCGGCGATCGGGTTGTCGCCGATCGCGTAGAGCAGGCGGCCGTAGCCTGTTCGTCGCAGGGTCAGGAGGATCAGCCCCGCCAGCGGCACGAAGATGATGAGGCTATAGGGCAGGATCCCGAACAGCCGGTCCGAGCCGAGCGTCCGCATCTCGGGCGAGACGCCCGCTCCGGTCTGGACCATCGCCAGTTGCCAGACGTTGGCCAGCCCGAGGACGACCAGTCCGATGCCCAGAGTCATGATCAGCGGGTGCACCTTGAAGACCCCGACACCGATCCCGGTCAGCACGCCGACCAGCGCCGAGATCCCGAGGGCCACCAGGATGGCGACGCCGAGACCCTGGCCGCCGACGAGAGTCGCCACGACGAACCCCGACATGGAGGCGACGGCGCCGACGGACAGGTCGATGCCGCCCGTCAGCATCGTCAACGTCTGGCAACCGGCCAGGATGGCCAGCGGGACGGCGGCTCGCAGGACCGTCCCCGTGAAATCGGCGCTGAAGACCCCAGGCCGCGCCAGCTCCCGCAGGATGACGAGGATCGCGAGCAGTCCGAGCAAGGGGATGATCGGTCGATCCCGGAACAGCGCCCGCCACGCGGCCGCGGTGAGCCAGGGGCTGCGCGAGCGGGTGGTCTCGATCGCCCCGCTCACGCTCGTGTCCTCCGCAGCTGGACCAGGCTGCCGACCATGACCACGCCGATCAGGATGACTCCCTGCGCGACGACAGCGAGGTTCGGATCGAACCGAAGAAACGTCATGTCCGTGCGGATCAACTGGAGGATGACGACGGCGATGACCGGACCGACGATGCCACCTCGACCACCGGCGAGGCTGACACCACCGAGGACGACCGCGGCCACGCTCAACAGCGTGTAGGGTCCGGGAACCGGCGTCCCGATCCCGGTGCTCGCCGTGAGCGCGAGGCCCCCGAGCGCGGAGAACAGACCCAGGAGTGCGTACGCGACGATCTTCGTGCGGCCGACCGAGACGCCGCTGCGGAACGCCGCCAATCTGTCGCTCCCGATGGCGTAGAGCTGCAATCCCACCTTCGAGCGACGGATGGCGATCCAGGTGAGCCCCACGATGAGGATCAGGCCGACGGCCGACCGCGGGACCCACTCGTTGCCAAGGGACCCCTTCAGGAGGTCCTTCAGCCAGAGCGCCGCTCCGCCACCCGGGGACTTCAGCACGAGCAGCGCGCAACCAGCCCAGACGAATGACATGGCCAGCGTCACCACGATGTCCGGCACCCGGGTCACGACGACGAGGCTGCCGTTGATCGCGCCGAGGACGATACCCAGGACGATGACGCCCACGATGACGGCGATGGCGAACTCTTCGCTCTGGCCCTTCATGAGCGACGCGGCCACGACGCTGGTCAGGGCCATCATCGCGCCGATCGACAGGTCGATCCCGCCCGAGATCACGACGATCGCCTGGCCGACGGCCGCCAGCGCGAGCGGCAGGACGGAGATCGCGAGGCCCTGGATCCCGGTCACGCCGTACGTCGGCTGGATGGACTTCGTGAACGCGAGGAGGATGACGAGGAAGACGAGGAGCCCGAGGGTCCACGTGTTCTGCCGCCACCAGCTGACTAGCGCATCGACGGGGCCGCTTCGCGCGCGCGCCACGGTATCGGTCGCTGCGCTCATCGGCGGCCATCCGATCCGGTGGAAGGTCCGGGCTCCGAGATCGGCTCCTCGGTGACGCCCTCGGCGTCGACACTCGGGTGAACGGTCGCGTCGACCGCATCCGCGGCGACGGCGACCGCATCCGCGGCGACGGCCTCCGCCGCGATCTCCTCCGGCATCGCGGCATCCGAGCGGAGGTGGTACGCGGCGCGCAGCAGCGTTGGCTCGTCCGCGTCGGCCGCGCTGATCTCGTCCACGACGCGGCCCCCGAAGATGACGATCGCACGGTCGCAGACGAGCTGGACTTCCTTCAATTCCGAGGTGTAGAGCATGATCGCCGCCCCGGCGTCGGCGAGGTCGCGGAGCAGCACGTAGATCTGATTCTTCGTGCCGATGTCGATCCCACGTGTCGGGTCGAAGCAGAGCAGGGTTCGAACGCCGCTCGCCACCCAGCGCGCGATCGTCACCTTCTGCTGGTTGCCACCCGAGAGCCGCCGGACTTCGGCGCCCGCGCGAGCGTCGATCTGTAGCGTGGCCACAGCGGCATCGACGGTCTTCCGTTCCGTCGCGAGGTTGATCAGGCCCCACCGTCCGATGCGGGCCACGGACGGCAGGGCGATGTTCTCGCGCACGGAGCGTTGCATCAGGAGCGCTTCGGCGCGATCGGCCGCCACGTACACGAGGCCCGCCCGGATCGCGTCAGCGGGATGCCGGAACGAGGCTGGCGCGCCATCCACGAGGAGCTCCCCGCCGCTCGGCCGGGTGGACCCGGCGAGCACGTCGAACAGCTCGTCCTGGCCCTGGCCCTCAAGCGCGACGACGCCGAGCACCTCGCCCGGGTAGAGCTCGAAGGAGGCGTCTTGCAGCTTCGTGCCGGAGCTGATCGCGCGGGCCGTCAGGCGTGGTGCGGCATCCGCCGAGCGCGTCCCGGCTGTCGCTCCATCGGCGCGCGGCTTCGAGAGGTCCGCCGCTTCCCGGCCGAGCATCAATTCGACGATGCGGTCCTCCGACCCCGTCGTCACGTCGACGACGCCGACGGTGACGCCCTCACGAAGAACGGTGGCCCGGTCGCAGACCGCGGCGATCTCGATCATCCGATGGGAGATGAAGAGGACCGAGCGTTCGCCGCCGCGCAGCCGCCCGATCACCTCGAGGACGCGTTCCGTGAGGTCGGCCGGCAAAGCCGCGGACATCTCGTCGAGCATGAGGACATCGGGCTCGATGGCGAGGGCCCGCGCGAGATCGACGATCCGGAGCGAGGCGAGCGGCACACGCCGGGCGATCGCCGACAGGTCCAGATCGGGAAGTCCGAGCTCTCCGAGCCAGTGCCGGAACGGCTCGAGCGGCGTCTCCGTGAGACGCAGGTTGGACCGGATGTCCAGGTCCGGGATCAGTGCCGGCTCCTGGTAGACCGAAACGAGCCCTCCGCGGCGCGCCTCGAGCGGGGAGTGGACGACGCGCTCGCGACCACGGACGGCGATCGCGCCCGTGTCGGGCCGCACCGCGCCGGTGAGGATCTTGACGAGGGTGCTCTTGCCGGCGCCGTTGGCGCCCATGAGCGCGTGGACCTCGCCGGGACGGATGCGCAGCGACGCCGACCGCAGGGCGACCACGGCGCCGTACGTCTTCGAGATGTCCGTCGCCTCGAGCAAGAGGTCCGTGGCGGTGACGGTCATGTACTCCCTGGCGTCAGGTGTGGGAGGGATGCCGGAGGTGCGGGGAGGGGATGCCGGCGTTGCGGCATCCCCTCCTTGGCTGGTGGCCGCGACGGCTTAGCCGTTCGGGCCGATGCAGGCGATGGCCTGTTCCGGGGTGTAGTGGGTGTAGCCCTCGATCACGAGACCGAGCGGCCAGCTGGGATCGAGACCTTCGACGAGCCACGACTGCAGCTCGGCCTTGCCCGCATCCGTCTGATCATCTGCCAGGACTGGATCCAGGAGGACCGTGTTCGGCTGCGCCGCCGACGGATCGGTCGTGATCGTTTCGCCGTTCAGGAGCTTGAGCGCCAGCGAGACGCCCGCGCCGCCGACGGCGGCGGTGTTGGTGACGGCTGCGCCGTCGAGACCCGGGTAGTTCGCGTCATCGAGGAACTTCGTCACCGAGCCGCCGCGATCCGTGCCGACCAGCGGCACGAACTTCTTGCCGGCTGCCTTGATGGCGTCGATCGCCTCGACGTCCATGCCTGACGTCCAGACCCCGTTGACGGAGTCATAGTCGCCGCTGGCGATGAAGTCGTTCGTGACCTGCGTGGTGATCGCCGGATCCCACTGGGTCGCGATCCCATCGACGGTCGGCAGGACCTTGATGTTCGGGTAGTCCTTCAGGATGTTCGTGAACCCGGTGTGGCGGTCGGTGTCCGCGCCGGCGCCGGCGAACCCACGCTGGTAGTAGACGGTGCCCGACCCGCCGAGCTTGTCGAACAGCCACTTGGCGCCGAGCTCCGCGTACTTCACCTGGTTGTTGAACAGCTGGTACGTGTTCGGGTCGGTCACGAACTGGTCGACCGCGACCGTGATGATCCCTGCAGCCTTGGCCTCTTCAAGGGCCGGATTGAGGGCTGCCGGGTCGTTCGGATTGAAGACGATCGCATCGACGCCCGCGGCGATGAGGTCGCGGATGTCCTGGAGCTGACCGGCAGCGTCCGTGTTGCGGTGGATCGTCGTCAGCTCGGAGACCTGGCCTGAGGCGAGGGCCTCGGCCTTGGCGGTGCAGACCTGCTCCTCGCGGAAGCCGTTGCCCACGCCGCCGCCATTCGAATACCCGATCTTGTAGGTCTTCGCGGCGGCACTCGCACTCGGCGCGGCTGCACTCGGCGCGGCTGCACTCGGCGCGGCTGCACTCGGCGCCGCTGCGCTCGGTGCGGTCGAGGCACCACCACTGGAACAGGCCACGATGGCGATCGCCATCAGGCCGCCCAGCACGGTGCGGATCGATCCCTTGATCATGCTTCTCCTCCTCCTGCGACTCGACGGACCGACCTGGTCGCGTCGACGTCCGAATCTCTCACCTTCATGTGGTGGCGATACCGTGTAACCGTTCCACCTCCTCCATCTATATCACCCTTCGGTCGTCGGGGTATTGCGCGATCAGACCGAACCCCATGGGATGGTCATTTGATGTACGGACGCAGGACGTCGCGCGCGACCAGGAAACCCTGCTTCACACGCTCGTCGGTGCCTTCGAACACGCGGTCCTCGTGCTCGATGATGATGTCGCCGTCGTAGCCGGTCCGATAGAGCTCCGAGAACAGGGCGCCCCACCCGACCTCGCCGAGGCCCGGGATCCGCGGGATCTGCCAGCCGATGCCGACCGAGAAGATGCCCCGCTCGTACAGCGCGTCCCGATCGATCATCAGGTCCTTCGCCTGCACGTGGAGGATGTGCGGTCCGAACTCGCGGATGAAGCGCGGGATGTCGATCATCTGCAGGATCAGGTGCGACGGGTCGAAGTTGAGCCCGATCGTCCCGCTCCACGTCTCGAGGATCCGGCGCCACATCCGCGGCGTCGTGGCGAGGTTGTGGCCGCCCGGCCATTCGTCATAGCTGAACAGCATCGGGCAGTTCTCGAGCGTGAGCTTCCGGCCGTGGTCCTGGGCGAAGGCCACGATGTCCGGCCAGACCCGGAGCGCCTCCTCCCAGTTGTCGTCCGGGTTCTTCGAGCCGTCGGCGCCCATGAAGGTGTTCACGTATGGGATCCCCATCGCCTCGGCCGCCTCGATGACGAGCTTGAGGTGGCCGATGACCCGGGCGCGGTGCTCCGGATCCGGGTGGAGGGGGTTCGGGTAGTAGCCCAGGCCGGAGATCGTGAGGCCCTTCGCGCGGATCTGGTCGACGAGCTCGGTCGCCTGGCCGGCCGACAGGTTCGCCACATCGATGTGGGACGTGCCGGCATACCGCCGGGTCGGACCGGTCGTTCGTGGCCAGCACGCGATCTCGATGCTGTCGAAGCCGTTGGCCGCCGTCCAGTCGACGACGTCGGTGAGGGCCGTCTCGGGGAACGGGGCGGTCAGCAGGCCGAGCCTCATCGGGTCCGTGCCTCCGCGGGGACGCCCGCCAGGGCCGGTTCTCGAACCACATCGACCCAGCGGCCCAGCCGGGCACTCTCGGCAACGGCATCGTTGACGAGCATCTCGTCGTGGCCGTCGGCGAAGGTCGGATAGCCGGGACGGGCGGATGGCCGGCCGGCCGCGATGTCGGCGTAGACGGCCCGGAAGTGCGCGGCGAAGGTGTCGCCGAAGCCCTCGACATGGCCGCCGGGCAGGGCCGCAGCGGCTCGGCCGGCCGGCCCCATCAGCGCCGGATTCTTGATCAGGATCTCGTTGGGTCGGTCGCGGTGGCCGATCCAGAGTTGGTCGGGCTGCTCCGAGTCCCAGGCGACAGACGCGAGCGATCCGTCCACCTCGTACTGGAGCGAGTTCTTCCGGCCGGCACTGATCTGGCTGATGCTGACCGCCCCCCGGGCGCCGTTCTCGAAGCGGATCAGGACGGTCGCGGTGTCCTCGGTCGCGATCTCGCGGGTGACGGTCTCGGCGGCGGCCTCGGTCGAGAACGTCTCGACCGGCCCGGTCGGCTCGCGGCGCGCCGAGACGAACGTCGCGAGATCGGCCATCACGGCGACGATCCGCTGCCCGGTGATGAAGCTCGTGAGATCGAGCCAGTGCGAGCCGATGTCGCCGACCGCCCGCAGCGCCCCGCCGCGCTCCGGCTGCAGCCGCCAGTTCCAGTCGCTCTCGAGCAACAGCCAGTCCTGGAAGTAGCGCCCCGTGACCAGCCGGACGTCGCCGATCTCGCCCGACGTCACCACCTCGTGGGCGTGCTGATTCAGCGGGTAGTAGCGGATGTTGAAGTTCGCCGCATTGACCAGCCCGGTCGACGCGGCCAGCGCGACGAGCTCACCGGACTCGACGGCCGACATCGCGAGGGGCTTCTCGCAGATGACGTGCTTGCCGCCCGCCAGGACGGCCTTTGCCTGCGGCAGGTGGAGGTCGTTGGGCGACGTGACATGGACCGCGTCGACCGCCGGGTCGTCGAGGAGCGCCTCGAGCGACGGATACGCTCGCGGCACGCCCAGCGCGGTCGCCCGGGCCTGGCCACGCTCCGGCGTGCTGCCGAGGACGCCACGCACCTGGACCCCGATCCGGCGCAGCGCCTCGACATGGACGGTACCGATGAAGCCCGTCCCGATGACGGCGGCGCCGATGTCGGCGATCGTTCGCGTCACTCCCAGCCCACCAACCTTGCGTGCGGGTCCTGCCTGGATCGAAGCGGCGACAAGCCTGTCTAGACATTCTAGCGGGAAGCCTCGGCCGCGAGGGACATGGGGGTCGTCCAGCCATCGGCAGGACGTGTCTCTCGGGCGCCTCCTCCACGCCCGTCGATCATACGTGGCTACTTTGTCCTGTCAAGTGCAAAAGTCGACCGACCATCGGACGAAGAACCGGTATGATCGCTCCCGACATGGAGCTGCCGGCCCACGCGCCACTCGCGGACGAGGCCCTCGACGCCCTGGTCATGGTCCTCGATGAGATCCGGCTCGGTCACTCGCGATCGCGGTCGGAACTCGTCACGAGGACGGGTCTCGGGCGGGCCATCGTCGCGCAGCGCGTCGGCGAGCTGCTCGATCGCGGCCTGGTCACCGAGGGCGAGGTCGGGCCGAGCACGGGCGGTCGTCCACCGCGCCAGCTGACGTTTCGGGCCGAGGCGGGACACGTCCTCGTCGCCGACCTCGGCGCCACCAGCATCGACGTCGCCGTCACGAGCCTCGATGGGCGGATCCTCGGCCATCACGACGAGCCGGCCGAGATCGAGGCCGGACCCGGCCGCTGCCTGGACCGGGTCGACGCGCTCTTCGAATTGCTCCTCGCGACGGCCCAGGGGATCCCGGGACGGCTGTGGGGCGTCGGCATCGGCGTCCCGGGCCCGGTCGAGTTCGGATCCGGCCGACCGATCTCCCCGCCGATCATGCCGGGCTGGGACGGCTACCCGATCCGGGAACGGTTCGCCGAGCGCTACGACGCCCCGGTCTGGGTCGACAACGACGTCAACCTGCTCGCGCTCGGCGAGTGGCGGTCCGGGGTCGCGGCCGGCCACGACAACGTCGTGGTCGTGAAGGTCGGGACCGGGATCGGGGCGGGCATCATCTCGGACGGCCACCTCCATCGCGGCGCGCAGGGGAGTGCCGGCGACGTCGGCCACATCCAGGTCGTCGACGACCCGCTCGTCGTCTGTCGCTGCGGCAACCTCGGTTGCCTCGAAGCGCTGGCCGGTGGCGCCGCCCTCGGCCGGGCCGGCCAGGCGGCGGCCACCGAGGGGCGATCGGCGCGGTTGCGCGTCGCCCTCGACCAGCACGGGACCGTCACCGCCCAGGACGTCGCACGTGCGGCGTCGTTCGGCGATCCGGTCGCGGTCGCGCTGCTCCAGGGCGCCGGTCGGCGCATCGGCTCGATGCTCGCGAGCGTCGTCAACTTCTTCAACCCGTCGCTCGTCGTCATCGGTGGTGGCGTCGCGAACAGCCCGGACCAGTTCCTCGCCTCGATCCGGGAGACCGTGTATCGGCGGTCGCTGCCGCTCGCCACCCGCGACCTGCTCATCCAGCGCTCGTCCCTCGGCGGCCTTGCGGGCGTGATCGGCGCATCCTCGATGGTCGTCGACCAGCTCTTCTCCCGTGACTCGATCGGGCGCTGGATCGGGGCGGGCGACCCAGCGGGCTCGCCAGAGGTCGTCCTCGGGCGAGCCAGTTGACCGAGGTCTACGGCACCTTCGACGTCGTCGTGGTCGGAGCCGGATCGGCCGGTTCGACGGCCGCGATCGCGGCCGCCCGCGGTGGCGCCCGAACGCTCCTGATCGACGCCCTGCCGTTCCTCGGCGGCACCTCGACCGCGGTCCTCGACACGTTCTATGGCTTCTACACGCCGGGTGCCACGGCGCGCAAGGTCGTCGGCGGGATCGCGGACGAGGTCGTCGAGGGGCTGCGGGGACTCGGTCCGGTCGTGACCCGGCCGAACACCTACGGGGCCGGCACCGGCATCACGTACCTCGCAGAGCACCTCAAGGTCGTCTGGGAGCGGCTCGTCGAGTCGGCCGGCGCCCGGATCCTGCTCCACGCGATGGTGGTCGAGGCGAGGACCGAGGACGGCCGCGTGACGGAGGTCGTGGTCGCCACGCGGGCCGGCCTGCGGCTCGTGCGCGGGTCGGTCTTCATCGACGCCTCCGGCGACGCGGACCTGACTCATCACGCGGGGTTCGGGTACGAGCTCGCGGGCGATGAGGCGCCGGCCCAGACCGCCACGACGACGTTCCGGATGGTCAACGTGGATGCGGCTGCGCGCCGGACGATCGACAAGGACCGGCTGCATGAACTGATGGCCGAGGCCGCGGCCGACGGCTACGACCTGCCGCGGCGCGAAGGCAGCGACCACGTCACCCCGCTTGACGGCGTCACGGCCACGATCATGACCCGCCTCGACCAGGTTCGGCGCGACCCGGACGGCCGGATCCGCAACGCCACCGATCCCGATGTCCTGACCGAGCTCGAGATCGCCGGGCGGCGTCAGGCGCTCGAATACGCGCGGTTCCTCGTGGATCGCGTGCCCGGCTACGAACACGCGTCGCTTATCGCGCTCGGGACGCGCGTGGGGGTACGCGAGACGCGTCGGGTCTACGGCGACTATCGGGTGACCGGCGAGGACGTCATCGCCGCCCGCCAGTTCGACGACCAGATCGGCTTGTGTGGCGCCCCGATCGAGGACCACCACGGGGCTGGCGACGGTGACCCGGGCGAGGGCACGACCTGGCGCTACCTGCCCGATGGGGCCGCGGTCGGGATCCCCCTTCGCTCGCTCATCGTCCGCGATGGCGCCAATGCGCTCGTCGCCGGCCGGTGCTTCTCGGCGACCCACGACGCGCACGCCTCGATCCGATCGATGGCCCAGTGCATGGCCATGGGCCAGGCAGCCGGCACGGTGGCGGCGATGGCCGTCGCCCATGACGGCGACGTCCGCGCGGTGCCCGCCGCCGACGTCATCGACCGCCTCCGTCGCGACGGCGCGGTCCTCATGGTGCCAGACGGCGAGGGGATCGCGTCGTGACCGTCGTCCGGACCGTGCTGGGCGACATCGATGCGGCGGATCTCGGTGTCACCTATGCCCACGAGCACCTGGTGATCGATGGCGGCGCGCCCGTGCGGATGCACCCGGACTTCGACCTCGGTGACGTCGAGCGGATGGCCGGCGAGGTCGCCGAGGCGGTCGGGTTCGGGCTCCGGGCCGTCGTTGACGCGATGCCGTGCGACTGCGGCCGCAACGTCGTCGAAGTTGGCCGAGCTGAGCCGCCGTTCCGGGATCCACATCGTCGCGCCGACCGGTCTCCACCACGAGCGCTACTACGGACCGGACCACTGGAGCGTCCGTCTGCCGGTCGAGGTCGTCGCCGAGCGGTTCACGCTCGACGTGACCGTCGGCATCGACGCCGATGACTACCAGGGGCCGGACGTCCGCCGGACCGAGCACCGGGCCGGGGTCATCAAGGTCGCCGGGAGCCAGGGTGGACCGTCCCCTCGGGATCTCCGGATCTTCGAGGCCGCCGCGGCGGCGCATCTCGCCACGGGCGCGCCGATCCTGACCCATTGCGAGGCCGGGACCGGGGCGCTCGAGCAGGTCCGTGCGTTGGCGGATCTCGGGGTCGTCGCCGTCGCACGTGGCGCTGAGTCACGTCGACAAGGTCGTCGATCGTGGCTATCACCGCGACCTGCTCGGCACGGGCGCCTTCGTCGAGTACGACGGCTCCTTCCGGTGGGGCGACGCGGAGAACGGCACGCTGCAGCTGCTCGAGTGGGCGCTCGAGGACGGCCACATCGGTGGCATCCTGCTCGGCATGGATGCGGCGCGTCAGGGGTACTACCGCGCCTATGGGGGATCGCCCGGCCTTGCCTGGCTCCTCGACGGGTTCGCCGCGCAGATGCGGGCGGCCGGTTTCGACGATGGCGTCCAGCGACGGCTGTTCGTCGACAACCCGGCGCGCGCGTTCGCGTTCGCCTCACTCGCCGAGGACGCGTCCTCGTGACCGGACCGATCCGTCCGTCCGACCGACCCGGCGGCTTGCTGACGAGCGTCGTCGGTTCGCATGCCCGGCCGTCATGGTTCGTGGCCGGGATCGCGGCCGCCGAGCGGGGCGAGTTCGGCCCGGCCGATCTGGCCGAGATGCTCGATGACGGCGTGGATCTCGCGATCCGCGACCAGGAGCGCGCCGGCATCGATGTCGTGAGCGATGGCGAGATGCGGCGCGCCGGCTTCTTCACCGCCGAGTTCTACCGCCACCTGACCGGCGTCCGGGCACGCCCGTCCGACCGGCTGCTCGGCGCCGGTGGCCACGACCAGCAGCATCGCTTCGACGTCCTCGAACCCATCGCCGCCCCCGACGGCCTCGGCGTCGTCGAGGAGTTCCGCTTCGCCAGCACGCGCACCGACCGTCCGCTCAAGGTGACGATCCCGGGGCCGTACACGCTGTCGGGCCGGCTCGCATACGGGCCCGGGCAGGTCTACGGACACCGCAACGATGCCGCCGAGGCGTTCGTGCCGATCCTTCGGGCGGAGCTCGAGGGCCTGGTCGAGGCCGGCGCGACGTTCATCCAGATCGACGATCCCTCGCCGGCGATCCACCCGGAGGCGCCGTCGGACTTCGCCGCCCTGTTCAACGCTTCGGTCGAGCCGGTCATCGGGCAGGTCCGGCTCGGGGCGCACCTGTGTTTCGGGAACTTCCTCGGCCGTCCACTCGCGCGCCGGACCTATCGGCCAGTGCTGGATGCGATGCTCGGGTTCCGGGTCGACGAGCTGGTCCTCGAATTCGCGAACCGCGAGATGGCCGAGGTGGAGATCCTGGGTGAGATCGCGTCAGCGGGCCGGGATGTCGCCGCCGGCGTCGTGGACGTGAAGAACTACCACCTCGAATCCGCGGACGAGGTCGCCGAGCGGATCGAACAGGTGCTGGCCGCCGGCGTGCCGCCCGAGCGGCTCACCCTCGTCCCGGACTGCGGGTTCAGCCAGACCGCGCGCTGGGCGACGACGGACAAGTTGGGGGCGCTGGTCGCCGGCCGCGATCTCGTCGCTGGGCCGGACGGGCTCCACCACCGGTCGATGATCGGCGAGCCGAACGACGCGGGGGTGATCGAGGCCGCCGAGCGCGTCCAGCTCGGCGAGTGGACCTCGGTCGCGCTCACCGAGGCGTGCCTGGCGCGGATCGAGTCGCTCGAGCCCACGGTCCAGGCGTGGGCACATCTGGACGCGACGGCAGCCCTGGCCGAGGCTGCCGACCGCGACGCGGACGTCCGCGACTCTCGGCCGCTCGGGCCGCTCCACGGCGTGCCTGTCGGGATCAAGGACGTCATCGATGTCGCGGGCATGCCCACCACGGCCGGGGCGGCTGCATTCGCCCACACCTTCCCGACGACCGACGCCACACTCGTCGCGCGACTTCGGTCCGCCGGCGCGGTCATCCTTGGCAAGACCCAGGCAACCCAGTTCGCCTACCGCGATCCGGCGCCCACGCGCAATCCCTGGTCGCTCGAGCACACGCCCGGCGGGTCGTCGTCGGGGTCGGCGGCAGCCGTCGCGGCCCGGATGATCCCGGCCGCGATCGGCACCCAGACCGTTGGCTCGATCCTCCGCCCGGCCGCCTACTGCGGAGTCGTCGGCTTGAAGGGCTCCTACGGCGCCGTGCCACTCGACGGCGTCGTGCCGCTGTCTCACTGGCTCGACCATGCCGGGCCGATGGCCCGGTCCGTGGCGGACATCGCACTGCTGGAGCGCGTGCTGGCCGGGGACGGCCGTGACGTGCTCGCCGTCCCGGCCCGCCGGATCGGCGTGGTCCGCGCCTCGCTCGAGCGGGCAGAGCCGGAGACGCAGCGGCACATCGAGGGCGTCCTCGAGCAGCTCCACGATGCCGGGGCGGACGTGGTCGACGTCGAGCTGCCGGCCGTCTTCGCCGAGCTGCCCGATGCGGGTCGCGTGCTCCTGGAGGCCGGCGCAGCCGCGTTCCACGCCGAGATGTTCGCTGCGCACGGCGACGAGTACGGTCCGATGATCCGGGAGCTCGTGCACGCGGGCCTCGCACGGACGCCTGACGAGATCGCCGCCGCAGACCGGGCCCGGGACGCGGCTCGTCGGGCCTACGCGTCGGTGATCGTCGAAGTCGATGCGCTGGTCATGCCCGTCGCCCCGTCAACAGCGCCCCCGCTCGAAGACGGGACCGGCGACGGTTCGCTGTGTGCGCCGTGGACGACCATCGGCGTCCCGGCCATCTCGTTGCCGACCGGCCTCGACGGGGCGGGGCTGCCGTTCGCCGTCCAGCTGGTGGGGTCCCTTGGCGACCCGACCCGCCTGCACGACGTCTCGCTGTGGTGCGAGCGCGTCATCGGCTTCGACGCGCGGCCGACGATCTGAGCAGACCCGGCTGCGGGCACGCCGGTCAGAACGTCAGGCGCGCGGCGGGGCCGTGCTCTCGCGGATGACCAGTTCCGTGGCGAGTTCCACGCGGGTCTGCCCTGGCTGCTCGCCACGGGCCATCGCGAGGACCAGCTCCGCGGCCGCGACTGCCATCTCAACGAGCGGCTGCCGGACAGTCGTCAGTGGCGGCCCGACCCAGCGGGCCACCGGCAGGTCGTCGAACCCCACGACGCTGAGGTCCTCGGGGATGTGGAGCCGTGCCTCCCGGGCCGCCTGGTAGATGCCGAGGGCCTGGAGGTCGTTGCCGGCGATGACGGCCGTCGGGGGATCCGGTCGGCGGAACAGCGCGCGGCCCTTCCGGACGCCCTCGTCCACCTGGAATTCGCCGTGGCTGACGAGCTCGGGATCGATCGGGACGCCGGCTGCGTCCATGGCCGCCCGATAGCCGTCCATCCGGGCGCGGCTGCACAGGATCCCGGCCGGTCCACCGACGACCGCGATCCGGCGGTGGCCGAGCCCGAGCAGGTGCCGCGTGGCCGCGAGGCCGCCATTCCAGTTCGTCGCGCCGATCGATGACGTGTCGTGCAAGGGTTCGCCGGTCGGGTCCACCACGACGAAGGGGATGCCGCGCGTCTTGAGCTGGGTCCTGACCGATTCACTCAGGTCCGAGAAGACCGCGATCACACCGGTCGGGCGGCGGGCGAGTGCCCCCTCGATCCAGCCGCGCCCGGGCGTCCGCCGCCCGTGCAGCTCCGAGAGGACCACGGCCATGTGCTGCTGGCCGGCGACCCGCTCGACGCCGCGCACGATCTCGAGCGCCCATTCGCTCTCGAGTTCGTGGAAGATGAGCTCGATGATCGGGGCTGCCCGAAGGGTCCGGTCGGATCGGCGATACCCTTGCTCGCGGATCGCCGCCTCGACGCGGAGCCGTGTCTCGGGCGACACATCGGATCGGCCGTTGATCACCTTGGACACCGTCGGCACCGACACGCCGGCCTGCGCGGCGACGTTCGCGATCGTCGGTCGTCCGGCCACCTGCCGCTTGCTCTCGATGGTCTGGCTGGTCATGGACGGAGTGTACCGAAAGTTTCGACGAGCAACATCGTCCAGATTCCCGCACTGGCTCTTGACGTGGCGGGTACCGAACCGTACCGTTCGGGCCGAAAGCAATCGTGCGATTGCTCGAAACTTTCGATGCGAGGAGGACACGCGACGCGGGCCCGCCGACGGGATTGAGGCCCGCCTGAGGAGATCGCTGGACCGGACCACGCCACGCGCGTGTGGGAGGAGTGACAAATGACAGGAGGGCGAGTCGTGTCAATGCATCGGCGTCTGTTCGGGCTCCTGGCCATCGTGGCCTTGGTGCTCGCGGCATGTGGCGGTGGTGGTGCCGCCAGTCCCAGCGCGGCGGCGTCAGCCGCCCCATCGGCGGCCGCACCGAGCGCCGCCGCCCCGTCGCCATCGGAGGCGTCGACGGAACCCGTCACCATCGAATGGTGGAACCTCCAGGTCAACGACCCGGGCAAGGCGCTGCTCAAGACGCTCGCGGACGAGTACATGGCGGCGCATCCGAACGTGACCATCAACGCGACGGTCCTCGAGAACGAGGCCCTCAAGACGAAGATCGCGACCGCGATGCAGGCCGGCACCCCGCCGGACGTCTTCCAGTCGTGGGGCGGCGGCGGCCTCGCCGAGCAGGTCGCAGCCGGCCTCGTCAAGGACATCACCGCAGACGTGGCGCCGTGGTCCGACACCATGAACCCCGCCGCCATGGGCATCTACCAGGTCGACGGCAAGCAGTACGGCATCCCGTACAACTTCGGGATGGTCGGCTTCTGGTACAACAAGGCCCTCTTCGAGCAGGCCGGGATCACGGCCCCGCCGGCCACGTGGGACGAGTTGCTGACCGCCGTCGGCAAGCTCAAGGACGCGGCATCACCCCGATCGCGCTCGGCGGCAAGGACAAGTGGCCGGGCATGTTCTGGTGGGCGTACCTCTCCATCCGCCAGCGGTGGCCAGGCCGCCCTCGATGCCGGCGGTCAAAGACGGGGCGTGGGACGCGCCAGGCCTTCGTCGATGCCGGCACCCAGCTCAAGAAGCTCATCGACCTCGAGCCGTACCAGGAGGGCTTCCTCGCGGCGACCTACCCGAACGAGTCGGCGGCGATGGGCAACGGCAAGGCCGCCATGGAGCTGATGGGCCAGTGGGCCCCCGGTGCCCAGGCCGGTGAGAGCGCGAGCAAGAAGGGCATCGGCGACGACCTCGCCTGGTTCCCGTTCCCGACCCTCACGGGCGGCGTCGGAGCCGCGACGGACGCGTTCGGCGGCGCCGATGGGTGGGCGCTCGGCAAGGACGCCCCGCCCGAGGCCGTCGACTTCGTGAAGTTCCTCGCCAGCATCGACGTCGCCAAGCGTTGGGCCGGCCTCAACGACGGCACGCTCCCGGCCGACCAACGGCGCCGAGGCGGCCGTCACCGACCCGTACCTCAAGACCGTCCTCGAGAACCGGTCCAAGGCCACGTTCGCGCAGCTGTACCTCGACCAGGCGACCACCCCCGCGCTCGGCGCCGCGATCAACGACGCGATCGCCGAGCTCTATGCGGGCACGGCCGGCCCCGAGGAGGTCGCCAAGACCATCGCGGACGCCGCCAAGACCCAGTGAGGCGGACTCTCGCGATCAGCAGTCGAATGGGCCGGCGTCACGCCGGCCCATTCGCCATCCTTGAAGGACCGATGACCGCATCTGCGATCGTCTCGACCTGGGTCGGCGCGTCGCCGATCATCGAAGCTCACGACGGCTGCGCTGTTCGTGCTGCCCGCGCTGCTCGTCTACGCCGTGTTCGTCGTCATCCCGATCGTCCAGGCCGTCTACTACAGCGTGTTCAAGTGGAACGGGCTCAAGCCGCTGACCGACTTCGTCGGGCTGGCGAACTACGAGCGCGCCCTGTCCGACCCGGTCTTCCACTCCGCGATCAGCCACAACGTGATCTTCGTCACGCTGTCGCTCGTCATCCAGATCCCGTTCGCGCTCGGCCTTGCGCTGATGCTCAACGGACGGTTCCGCGGTCGGGCGTTCTTCCGGCTGATCTTCTTCGCGCCGTACGTCCTCTCCGAGGTCATCACGGCCGTCGTCTTCCAGCTCCTGCTCATGCCGGATTCGTTCGTCGACCAGGCGCTGGCCAGCGCCGGGCCTCGGGGGCCTCGCCCAGCTGCTGGCTGGCGGACCGGTCGGTCGTGATGTTCACCTTGTTCGTGGTCATCTCGTGGAAGTACTTCGGGTTCCACATGATCCTGCTGCTCGCCGGCCTCCAGGGCATCCCGCGCGAGCTCGAGGAGGCGGCCGCGATCGACGGCGCGTCCCGCCGGCAGGCCATCCGCTACGTGGTCACTGCCGCTGCTCGGGCCGACCCTGCGGGTCTCGGTCTTCCTGTCGATCATCGGCGCCCTCCAGCTGTTCGACCTGATCTGGGTCATGACCGGCGGCGGGCCGGCGAACGCCTCGAACACGATGGCGACGTACCTGTTCGACTGGGGCTTCCGCCGCTTCCAGCTCGGCTACGGCAGCGCGGTCGCCGTGATCCTGTTCGGCATCGACCTTCCTCATCGCCCTCGCGTACCAGCGCTTCGTGCTGCGCCGCGACACCGAGGGCGCCATCACGACCGCCGGTGGGTAGCGCGGCGGCGACCGCGTCGGCCGACGTCGCCGGGCCGGCCGCGGTCAGACAGTTCCGACGGCTCGTGGGCCGCTCGCTGCGCTATGTCGTGCTGGTCGTCGTCGCCGGCATCATCGTGATCCCGCTCGCCTACGCGATCCTGGGCGGCTTCCGCGACAACGGCCAGATCGGGAACGCGCCGCTCGGCTGGCCCGATCCGTGGGTGCCGACCAACTACACCGAGGTCCTCGCGTCCGCCGACTTCTGGCGACAGCTCGGCAACAGCGCTCTCATCGCCGCGATCTCGACGTTCTCGGTCGTGGCCCTCTCGGCGCTGGCGGCGTTCGCCTTCGCGCGGATGACGTTCCCCGGTCGCGAGGTCCTGTTCACGTTCTTCGCGCTCGGGCTGCTGTTCCCGACCGCGGTCGCGATCCTGCCGCTCTACATCCTCGTGCGCGGTCTCGGCCTGCTCGACAGTCCGCTTGGGCGTCGCGCTCCCCCAGGCCGCCTTCCAGCTGCCGCTGACGATCCTCATCCTGCGCCCGTTCTTCCGGAGCATCCCCGCCGAGCTCGAGGACGCGGCGCTCATCGACGGCTGCGGCCCGGTCGGGTTCTTCTGGCGGGTCCTGCTCCCGCTCTCGCGGCCGGCCCTCGCGACGGTCGCGGTCCTCGCGGTCGTCACGAGCTGGAACGCGTTCCTGCTCCCGCTCGTGGTCCTCTCGAGCGCCGACCAGTGGACGCTGCCGCTCGGTGTCACGAACTTCACGACGCAGTACACGAGCGACACGGCCCGGATCCTGGCGTTCACGGTGCTCGCGATGGTCCCCGCCCTCGTCTTCTACGCCATCGCCGAGCGACAGCTCATCGGTGGCCTCACATCGGGGGCGGTGAAGGGCTGATGGCGACGATCGGGACCAGCTATCGCGACCCGGCACTCCCGGTCGAGGCTCGCGTCGCCGACCTGCTCGGACGCATGACGCGCGCCGAAAAGGTCGCCCAGCTCGGGTCGTTCTGGGCGTTCGAGGTGGTCCGCGGGTCCGTCCTCGACCAGGCCGCTCTGGCGGCGCTCGCCGCGGACGGGATCGGCGAGATCACCCGACTGGCGGGATCGACGAACCTGCGACCGGTCGAGGTGGCCGTGGCCGCGAACGCGATCCAGCGGTACCTCGTCGAGGAGACACGGCTCGGCATCCCCGCGATCGTCCACGAGGAGTGCCTGCACGGCCTCATCGCCTGGGCCGCGCCCTGCTTCCAGCAGTCCATCGGGGCGGCGGCGAGCTTCGATCCGGACGTCGTGTCGGCGATGGCCGCGACGATCCGGCGGCGGATGCTCCTGACCGGCGCCCGCCACGCACTTGCGCCGGTCCTCGACATCGGTCGCGACCCGCGCTGGGGCCGCATCGAGGAGACCTATGGCGAGGACCCGTACCTCGCGGCCGAGCTCGGCTGCGCCTACACCGAGGCGCTCCAGGGTCCCGACCTGACAGACGGCGTCGTCGCCACCGCAAAGCACATGGTCGGGCACGGCCTGGCCGAGGGCGGCCTCAACCAGGCGCCGGCCCACATGGGTGCGCGCGAGCTCCGGGACGAGCAGCTGTTCCCGTTCGAGGCAGCGGTCCGCCAGTCGGGGATCGCGAGCGTCATGCCGGCCTACTGCGACGTGGACGGGGTGCCCTGCCACGCATCGACCGAGCTCCTGACCGGGATCCTCCGCGGCGAGTGGGGGTTCGACGGCATCGTCGCCTCGGACTACATCGGGGTCGAGATGATCGCCACGGCCCATCGCCTGACGGCCGATCTCGGCGACGCGGCGCGCCTCGCGCTCGTCGCGGGTGTCGACTCGGAGCTGCCGCGCACGGTCGCGTTCGGCGCGCCGCTCGAGACCGCCCTCGAGCACGGCCGAGTCCAGGAGGCCGATCTCGATGCTGCGGTCGCGCGCATGCTGCGGATGAAGTTCCGTCTCGGCCTCTTCGACCGGCCGTACGTCGAGGTTCCTGACGAGGCGACGCTCGACGCGCTCGCCGCCGACGAGGCACGGGTCGCGCGGACGCTGGCCCAGGAGTCGCTGGTCCTCGTCAAGAACGACGGTCTGCTGCCACTCACCGCGGATCGGCGACGCGTCGCGATCGTCGGGCCGATCGCCGACAGCGCCCGCGACCTGCTCGGCGACTACAGCCACCTGGTCCACATGCAGACGCTGCGCGAGATGCGCAACAGCGGGAACGCCCTCGGCATCGTCGGCGACGGCGAGGTCATCGAGCCGGGCGACGAACTCACGGGGAGGCGGACGATCCTCGATGCGCTCCGCTCGTCGCTCGTCGACGCCGAGGTCCGGTACGCCCGCGGCACCGGGATCTCGGTCGGGACGGACGAGGAGCTCGCGGAGGCGGTCGAGGCCGCGCGCGCGGCGGACGTCGCGATCGTCGTGCTCGGTGAGCGGTCCGGCCTGACCGACGATTCGACGACCGGCGAGTTCCGCGACCGTTCGACCCTCGGGTTCATCGGCCGCCAGCAGGAGCTGCTCGAGGCGGTCGTCGCGACCGGGACACCGGTCGTGCTCGTGGTCGTGAGCGGGCGGCCGCTGGCCATCGAATGGGCTGCCGGGCACCTTGGCGCGATCCTCCTCGCCTGGGTGCCCGGCGATGCCGGCCCGGACGCGATCGCGGACGTGCTGACGGGTGCCGTGAACCCCGGAGGCAAGCTGCCGATCTCGATCCCGAGGAACGTCGGGCAGGTGCCCGTCACCTACCGGCACCACCCGACCGGCGGCCATTCGCAGCCCAAGGGCGACTACGTCGACGGGTCCGTGAAGCCGCTCTGGCCGTTCGGGTTCGGCCTGTCCTACACGACGTTCCGGGTCGACGCCCTGTGTGTCGATCGCCAGGAGGTGGCAACCACTGATGGCGAGTTCGTCGTCAGCGTCGACGTCGAGAACACAGGCGACCGAGCCGGCGACGAGGTCGTCCAGCTGTACGCCCGCGACGACGAGGCGACCGTCGCCCGACCCGTTCGAGAGCTGCGTGGATTCCGCCGGGTCAGGCTCGAGCCGGGCGAGCGGCGGACGGTCACGTTCCGGCTCTCCGCGGAGCAGTTCGCCTACGTCGGCGCGGACTACCGGCGCGTCGTCGAGCCGGGCACGATCGGGATCGCGGTCGGGACGTCGTCGGTCGACCTGCCGCTCACCGCGACCGTCACCTTCGTCGGCCCGACGGTCGAGCTCCGCGAGCGGCACCGCTACATCACCGAGACCACGCTTGGCTGATGCCCGGACGGTGATCGATCCGACCGACGCGGTCGGGGTGGTCGACGAGCGGCTCTTCGGGTCCTTCGTCGAGCATATGGGCCGGGCGATCTACGGCGGGATCTACGAACCGCGACACCCGACCGCCGATGCCGACGGGTGGCGCGGCGACGTCATCGATCTCGTCCGGACCCTCGGTGTGACGATCGTCCGCTACCCGGGCGGGAACTTCGTCTCGGGCTACGACTGGGAGGACGGCGTCGGTCCGCTGGCGGCGCGGCCAACACGGCTCGATCTCGCCTGGCGCTCGATCGAGCCGAACCTCGTCGGGACCGACGAGTTCATCGCCTGGACCCGACTCGTCGGTGCCGAGGCGATGCTCGCGGTCAACCTCGGCACACGAGGCGTGGAGGCGGCCCGGGACCTCGTCGAGTACTGCAACGCGCCGATCGGCACGCGCCTGGCGGACCGGCGGGCGGCCAACGGCCACCCCGACCCCCACGGCGTCCGGACCTGGTGCCTCGGCAACGAGATGGACGGACCGTGGCAGATCGGCCAGAAGACCGCGGTCGAGTACGGCCGGCTGGCGGCCGAGGCCGGCAAGGTCATGCGCCTCGTGGATCCCTCGATCGAACTCGTGACGTGTGGGAGCTCCGGACCAGGTATGCCCACATTCGGCACGTGGGAGGAAACGGTCCTCGACCTCGCCTGGGACGTGACCGACCACGTCTCGCTGCACTGCTACGTCGATCCCGCCGCATACCCCTCGACCGAGGCGTACCTCGCGTGCTCGCGCGAGCTCGACCGGATGATCGGGACCGTGGCCGGCATCGCGGATGGCGTCGCCCGCCGCAAAGAGAGCGACAAGCGCATCGGCCTGAGCGTCGACGAATGGAACGTCTGGCACCTGACCGAGCACCGCGAGCGCGAGGACCCGGGCGGTCCGTTCCGGCGGGCGCCGGCCCTGGCCGAAGACGAGCACGACATCGCGGACGCGCTGGTCGTCGGGTGCCTGCTCATCACGCTGCTGCGCCACGCGGACCGCGTCCGGATCGCGTGCCTGGCCCAGCTGGTGAATGTCATCCCGGCCATCCGGACGCTCGATGGAGGCCCGGCGTGGCTGCAGACCTCGGCGTACCCGTTCGCGGACGTCACCCGGTCGGCGCGAGGGACGGTCCTGCGACTCGAGATCGATGGCCCGACCTACTCCCTGGACGACGGGGCGCTCGTCGAGGCCATCGAGGCGACCGTCGTCCACGACGAGGAAACGGGCCGGCTCGCGCTGTTCGCAGTCAACCGCCTCGACCGCCCGTTGACCTTCGACGCCACGCTGCGCGGACTCGATGGCCTGGCCGTCGACGAGCACTCCGTCCTCGCCGACCCCGACCTGCGGGCGTCGAACACGGCAGTCGCACCGCTGCGAATCGTGCCCAGGGCCGCCGACGCGGCGACGGTCGATGGCGACCGCCTGTCGGTCGTCCTGCCGCCCCGCTCCTGGAACGTGGTGCGGCTGGAACGGCAAGGTTCCGATCCGCGAGTCCGCTAGCCCGCGTCCACGATCCGATCGGTGAAGTCGCCCGTCCCGGGGTCCTTGAGGATCAGCTTGTGGCGGCCGTCGGGCAGGATCTCTCGCTTGATGACGACACTGCCTTCGTAGATCTCGGGGTCCGAGGCCATCCTCGGCGTCGGCGCCGCGCGCCAGTCGACGTCGATCGGCTCCCAGGCGTCGCGCTTCGCGGACCGGTAGCACGCGTCCATGATCGCGTTGACGACGTAGCCGTCGTAGAAGGTCTCCTGGGGCGCACGACCACTCTCCATCGCGTCGAACATGTCGCGGAACATCTCGACGTATCCGAGCTCGGACACCTCGTCGCCCACCGGGAATAGCCAGCCCGCTGACGTCTCGGCCTTCTCGGCCACGTAGCCGCCGCCACCGCCCGCGGTGAACATCTCGAAGCCAGTGCGCAGGAAGTGGTTGAGCCAGATCGTGCCCTGCGTGCCGGCCACCTCGTCGCGCAGGTCCATCCCGCCGCGGAAGGTCCAGCTCACCTCGAACTGGCCGACCGCCCCCGACTCGAAGCGGATCAAGGCGATGGCGTTGTCCTCATCGGCGATCGGGTGGACCAGGGTGTCGGTGTGACACAGGACGTCGACCGGCCGGTTCCCCTTGCCGACGAAGTTCCGGATGATCTCGATGCAGTGGCAGCCGAGGTCGATGATCGCGCCGCCGCCGGTCAGCCTGCCATCCCAGAACCACGCACTGTGCGGGCCCGGATGCGTCTCGCGCGAACGCACCCAGGTGACGTCGCCGATCGCGCCCTCGTGGACCCGCTTGACCGCCTTGAGCGACTTGGGCGTGTAGCACAGGTCCTCGAGGTAGCCGGCGAACACGCCTGCCGCCTCGACGGTCTCGAGCATCCGCTTGGCCTCCTCGGCCGTGCGTCCGAGCGGCTTCGTGCAGAGGACCGCTTTGCCCGCCTTCGCGACGAGTCCCGACCGTCTCCTCGTGCAGGAAGTTGGGCAGCCCGACAACGACCACGTCGGTGTCGGGGTGGTTGATCGCCGCCTCGAGATCCGTCGTGCTCTCCGGGATGCCGTGACGCTTGCTGAAGGCCTCGCCGCGCTCGGCGCTGCGCGAGTAGACGACGCGCACGCGGTCGCGGCCGCGCTGGCCGTTGAGGGTCGCGGTGTAGAAGTCGCCGATCAGCCCCGTGCCGAGCATGGTGATCGAATGCTGCTGCTGCATCGCGCGAATCCTCCTGGATGCCGGACGTTCCCGATCGTACAGACAATGGACCATGCCAAGGCGAGCGGTCGGCGCCGTTGTCCCCAGGCAACGGAAGGTTGCGACCGCATTGCAATCACCTCATCGCCCTAGTACTTTTGCCGCCAGTCGATAGGCCCTCTGGCTGGATCGTTCCGCCAGCTGTCGGCATCTCGCTAGCGCGCGCGTCCCCGCCGGGGACATGGGTGAGGAAGAGGGGGTCTGTTGCTCGCTACCCGCCGACGCCGCGTCACCGGTCGGTCACTGGCCGCACTGCAGATCGCCCTGCTGGTCGCCGCCGCCATCGGACCGCTCCCGGTCAACACGGCGTTCGCGGCCGGCAACGCCGCCGTCCAGCTCAACGGATCGAACCAGTTCGTGACGTTCGGCGACGCCGCCGGGACGGGCGAGCTGGGCGCGTCCGCGTTCACGCTCGAGCTGTGGTTCAAGCGGACCGGCGCCGGGCGTCGGGACGAGCACCGGCACCGGCGGGATCGCCAGCGCCATCCCGTTGATCACGAAGGGTCGGGCCGAGGCGCGAGACGCCGGCCAACCTGAACATGAACTACTTCTTCGGGATCGATGCCACGACCGGCACGCTCGTGGCCGACTTCGAGGACACGACCAGCGGCGGCAACCACCCGGTCGCTCGGCTCGGCCGTCGTCACCAGCAACGTCTGGCATCACGCCGCGGTGACCTACAGCGGCTGGACCTACAACCTCTACCTCGACGGCGCCCTCGACCAGACGGTCGCGCTGGCGAGCGCGTTCGTGCCCGAGGCGACGAGCATCCAGCACGCCGGCGGTCGGCACCGCCATGACCTCGACCGGCGTCGCCGGCGGCTTCTTCCAGGGCGTCGTCGACGAGGCCGCGCATCTGGAACGTCGCCCGCAACCTGTCCGAGATCCAGGCCGCCAAGAACACGGAGCTCGGACCGCAGGCCGGCCTGATCGGGCTGTGGCACTTCAACGACGGCAGCGGCACGGTCGCCACCGACGTCTCCGGCCGGGGCAACAACGGGACCCTCACGCCGACCGCCACCGCGCCGCGGTGGGTCACGGGCTTCGACGTCACCAACGCCGCCGTCCAGCTCAACGGATCGAACCAGTTCGTGACGTTCGGCGATGGCCGCCGGGACGGGCGAGCTGGGCGCGTCCGCGTTCACGCTCGAGCTCTGGTTCAAGCGGACCGGCGCGGGCGTCGGGCACGAGCACCGGCACCGGCGGGTCGCCAGCGCCATCCCGTTGATCACGAAGGGTCGGGCCGAGGGCGAGACGCCGGCCAACCTGAACATGAACTACTTCTTCGGCATCGATGCCACGACCGGCACGCTCGTCGCCGACTTCGAGGACACGGCTCAGCGGCGGCAACCACCCGGTCCGCCGGCACGGCCGTCATCACCAGCAACGTCTGGCATCACGCCGCAGCGACCTACAGCGGCTCGGGACCTGGAACCTCTACCTCGACGGCGCCCTCGACAAGACGCTGGCGCTGGCAAGCGCCTTCGTGCCCGAGGCGACGAGCATCCAGCACGCCGGCGGTCGGCACCGCCATGACCTCGACCGGCGTCGCCGCCGGCTTCTTCCAGGGCGTCGTCGACGAGGCCGCGCATCTGGAACGTTGCCCGCAACCTGTCCGAGATCCAGGCCGCCAAGAACACGCGAGCTCGGACCGCAGGCCGGCCTGATCGGGCTGTGGCACTTCAACGACGGCAGCGGCACGGTCGCCACCGACGTCTCCGGCCGGGGCAATAACGGGACCCTCACGCCGACCGCCACCGCGCCGCTGTGGGTCGATGGGTTCGTGCCACCGGGTGTTCCCCCGAACGCCCCTGTCCTCACGGCTCCCGGCAACGGATCGACCGGGATCGGCACGCCGCCGACGCTCGATGTGGTCGTCTCCGATCCCGATGGCGGCACCCTTAGCGTCTCGTTCTTCGGACGGCCCCTCGCCAGCGGTGTGTTTGCGTCCGTCGGCACCGCGACCGGGATCGCGTCCGGCGCCCATGCGACGACGTCATGGACGGGCCTGGGCGGTGGTCAGACCTACGAGTGGTTCGCGACGGTCAGCGACGGCACGACGACGACCACCGGCCCGACATGGACGTTCCACACAGCCGCCGAAGCCGATCCGGTGTTCGTCGGTACCGGCGACATCGGCTCTTGCGCCGTCACCGGCGATGCGGAAACCGCGGCCGTGATGGCCGGCATCGATGGACCGATCTTCACCACGGGCGACAACGTCTACCCCGACGGCCGATTGTCGGAGTTCATGGCCTGCTATGACCCCGATTGGGGTCCGTTCAAGGCGCGGACCCGCCCGGTCCCTGGCAACCATGACTGGAACACCGGCAACCTCGACGGATACAACACCTACTTCGGGGCGAACGCCACCGACGCCAATGGCCAGAGCTACTACAGCTACGACGTCAGCAGCCTCTGGCATGTCGTGAACCTGGACTCCGAATGCGCCTTGGTGCCGGGAGGCTGCGGCGCGGGGTCGGCCCAGGAGGTCTGGCTGAAGGCCGACCTGGCAGCCAACTCGACCAAGAACGTGATCGCTGTTTGGCATAAGCCACGCTTCAGCTCGGGTTCGACGAACCTCATCGAGATCCAGCCGCTTGTCGACGCTCTGTACGCGGCGGGTGTCGACATCGCTCTCGTCGGGCATGACCACATCTACGAGCGCTTCCAGCCGCTTGACGCGACCGGCGGGCACGACCCCGCGTTCGGCATCAAACACTTCACGGTCGGGGTCGGCGGCGAAGCGCACCACGGCGCCGGTACGCCGAAGCCGACCAGCGAGGCCCTCGACGACAACACCTTCGGCATCTTCAAGCTCACCCTGCACGCGACGAGCTTCGACTGGAAGTTCCTGCCCGTCGCTGGCCAAACGTTCACCGACAGTGGCACCGCATCCGTCCACGGCGCACCGAATGGCTCGCCGGCTGCGGTCGACGACGGCTACACGACGCCACAGGACACGGCACTCGTCGTGGCCGCCCCTGGGGTCCTGGCCAACGACGTCGATACCGATCCCCTGACGGCCGGGAGCGCGACCGACCCTACCCACGGCGACGTCGTCCTCGCGGCCGATGGCGGGTTTACCTACACGCCCGATGCGGGCTATTCGGGATCCGACAGCTTCACCTACCTCGCGAATGATGGGACGGTCGACTCAGACCCCGCGACCGCGACCTTGACCGTCGGAGCCGGCGCTGTGACAGGCGTGGCGCTCGATGGTGTAGACGATCGCGTGACGTTCGGCCCGGCCGTCGGACCGACCTCCGGGCTGGGGGCGAGCCAGTTCACCCTCGAACTCTGGTTCAAGCGGACTGGTGCCGGCGTCGCGACGAGCACGGGCAGCGGGGGGATCACCGACGCCGTCCCATTGATCTCGAAGGGCAGGGCCGAGGCCGACTCGCCGGCCAACCTCAACATGAACTACTTCTTGGGCATCGACGCGAGCAGCGGTACGCTCGTGGCCGACTTCGAGGACACGGCCACCGGTCTGAACCATCCGGTCATCGGGACGGCCGTTGTCACGAGCAACGTCTGGCATCACGTCGCAGCCACCTACAGCGGCTCGACGTGGAACCTCTACCTCGACGGTGCCCTCGACACGACGCTGACGCTAGGCAGCGCGTTCGTACCCGAGGCGTCCAGCATCCAGCATGCGGGCCTGGGCACGGCGATGACATCGGATGGCACCGCTGCCGGCTTCTTCCAGGGCGTGGTCGACGAGGCGAGGATCTGGAACGTCGCCCGCAGCGTTGGCCAGATCCAGGGGTCGAAGAACCTCGAGATCGGGACGGCGACCGCCGGCCTCCGCGGTCGGTGGGGACTCAACGAGGGGTCCGGCACCAACGCCCCCGACTCGTCGGGGCGGGGCATGACCGGCACCCTGGTCGGCAGTCCGGCCTGGGCGCCGGGCTTCGTGCCGCCCGTCGGTCCCCCGACGGTCAGCCTCGACAGTCCAAGCGATGGCGCCATCGGCCTGACCACGTCGCCGACCCTCGCCGTCACGGGCACCGATCCGGACGGTGGTCTACCGGTCGACGTCAGCTTCTTCGGGCGCACCGCTGCCAGCGGGAATTTCACGCTGATCGCCACCAACACCAACGTGCCATCCGGCACCTCGACGAGCACCGTATGGACCGGCCGCAACGACGGCCAGCGATATGAATGGTTCGCCACGGTCGACGACGGCACGTCAACGGCGACCAGCCCGACCTGGACTTTGAACACGGCTCCGGGTGCGGATCCCGTGCTCGTCGGTGCCGGCGACATCGCCGACTGCACACGGACGCAGGACGAGGCCACGGCGGCCGTGATCGACGGCATCGCCGGCACGATCTTCACGACCGGCGACAACGTCTATCCGAACGGGACCGCCACCGAGTTCGCGACCTGCTACGAGGCGTCGTGGGGCGGCTCGATCAAGGCGCGCACCCGTCCGGCGCCGGGCAACCACGACTGGAACGGGGGCAACCTCAACGGCTACAACGGCTACTTCGGTGCGAGCGCCACCGACGCCGACGGCCAGAGCTACTACAGCTTCGACATCGGCAGCGCCTGGCATGTCACGGTGCTCGACAGCGAGTGCGCGATGGTCGTCGGCGGTTGCGTCGCGACCTCGCCCCAGGTCGACTGGCTTCGCGCGGATCTTGCTGCGAACGCGTCCCGGAACGTGATCGTCGTGTTCCACAAGCCGCGGTTCAGTTCGGCCGTCACGAACCTCGCCGCGATGCAGCCCTTCTGGGACGTCTCCTACCAGTACGGTGTCGACATCATCCTGGTCGGCCACGACCACGTCTACGAGCGATTCGCGCCGATGGCGCCGAACGGGACCGCCGACCCGACCTTCGGGGTCCGGCAGTTCACGGTCGGCACGGGCGGCGCCGCCGCCCAGAGCTTCGGGACCATCCTGTCGACCAGTCAGATGCGCAGCCCGTCCCAGACGTACGGCGTGATGAAGCTCACCCTGCATGCGACCACCTACGATTGGCTCTTCCTGCCGATCGCCGGTTCGAACTTCACTGATAGCGGGACCGGCTCGGTCCATGCCGCCCCGAATGGGGAGCCGACGTTCGACCAGAACCTCCCGAACCGGACTGATGCCGAGGGCGCAAACATCGACCTCGACGCCGGCGCGACCGATCCCAACCTCGACCCCCTGACCTACGAGGCTTCGAACCTGCCCGACCGGCCTATCGATCAACGCGTCGACCGGGCGCATCACCGGCACGATCGCGTTCACCGCCGCGGCCAGCAGCCCGTATGCCGTTTCCATCACGGTCCGCGACGGCGCGAGCGTCGACGCGACCGACACGTTCACCTGGACCGTCACGAACACGAACCAGCCACCGACGGCCAACGCGACCAGCGCCACGACCAGCGAAGAGGTCCCAGTGGCAGTCGCGCTCTCCGGCAGCGATCCCGACACGTGCGAGCTGACCTTCGCGATCGTCACGCCGCCGACCAAGGGGTCGCTGGGGTCGATCAGCGGAGCAGCGTGCGTGGCGGGTGTGCCGAACACCGACTCGGCTAGCGTGACGTACACCCCGAGCCTCAACGCGACCGGTGCGGATTCGTTCACCTACCGGGTCTTCGACGGCACGACCAACTCGACACCGGTGACGGCCTCGCTGACGATCAACGCCATCGAGGATCTCCCGACGGCCACGGGCGCGACCGGCACGACGACGACCAACGAGGACACCGCGCTCGGGCTGACCGTACGCGGGACCGACGCCGAGACGTGCAACCTGACGTTCAACCTGCCGGCCACGACGACCCAGGGCGGGACCCTCGGGCGCGTCAAGCCCGCTGGCCTGCGTGGCGGGCAACCCGAACGCCGACACGGCGACGCCTGACCTACACGCCGCCGGCCGAACTACAGCGGCCCCGACAGCTTCACCTACACGGTCACCGACGGGGCGGCCGGGACATCCGCTCGCGGCGACCGTCAACCTGACCGTCACGGCGGTCAACGATCTCCCCAGCGCGACCGGGGCCACGGGGTCGACCACGACCAACGAGGACACGGCCCTCGGCCTGACCCTGGGCGGGACCGACCCCGAGACCTGCAACCTGACCTTCACCGTGCCGGCCACGACGACCCACGGCACGCTCAGCGCGCCGTCGGCCATCGCCTGCGTCGCGGGCAGCCCCAACAGCGACACGGCGGGCGTGACCTACACCCCGGCCGCCAACTACAGCGGGCCCGACAGCTTCAGCTACACGGTCACCGACGGATCGACCGGGACGTCCGTCGCGGCGACCGTCAACCTGACCGTCAGCCCGGTCAACGACGTGCCCACCGCCACCGCCGGCACGGCCACCACCACGACCGGCAGCCCGGTCGTCATCAGCCTGGCCGGCAGCGACCGCGAGACGTGCGAGCTGACGTTCAGCACGCCGGCCACCACGGCCCAGGGCGGGACCCTCAGCGCGACCAGCCCGCTGGCCTGTGTGGCGGGCAACCCGAACACCGACACGGCCAGCCTGACCTACACCCCGCCGGCCGCCTACAGCGGGCCCGACAGCTTCACCTTCACGGTCAGCGACGGGACCGTCCCCTCGGCCCCGGCGACCATCTCGATCACGGTCGGTCCGGGCGGCGGCGGGAGCACGACCACGACCTTCCCGGCGACCGCCGATGCGCAGGTCTACTCGAGCCAGCCCACGACCAACTACGGGACGACCACCTCGATGCGCACCCGGGAGGGAGCCGGCACCTCGAGCAGCCCCACCTACCGGAGCTACGTGCGCTTCACCATCAGCGGCCTGGCCGGGCCGGTCAGCGACGTCAAGCTGCGCCTGTGGGTGACCGACGCCAGCAGCGACCAGCAGCAGGTCCTCGCGGTCACCCCCGACAGCTGGCTCGAGACGGGCGCCGGCAGCCTGACCTGGAACAACGTGCCGACCATCGACCCGCCGGGCACGCCGCTGGGCAGCGCGGCCGCGCCGGCCAGCGGGGCGTGGGTCGAGATCGACCTGGCCAACAGCGCCGTCAGCGGCAACGGCTCGGTCAGCTTCCTCGTCCGCAGCGCCGGCACCAACAGCGCCATCTTCAACACCCGCGAGGCCGCCACCAACCGGCCCGAGCTCGTGGTGACCCATGGTTCAGGCGGTCCGGCCAACACCCTGCCCACCGCGACCGGGGCCACGGGGTCGACCACGACCAACGAGGACACGGCCCTCGGCCTGACCCTGGGCGGGACCGACCCCGAGACCTGCAACCTGACCTTCACCGTGCCGGCCACGACGACCCACGGCACGCTCAGCGCGCCGTCGGCCATCGCCTGCGTCGCGGGCAGCCCCAACAGCGACACGGCGGGCGTGACCTACACCCCGGCCGCCAACTACAGCGGGCCCGACAGCTTCAGCTACACGGTCACCGACGGATCGACCGGGACGTCCGTCGCGGCGACCGTCAACCTGACCGTCAGCCCGGTCAACGACGTGCCCACCGCCACCGCCGGCACGGCCACCACCACGACCGGCAGCCCGGTCGTCATCAGCCTGGCCGGCAGCGACCGCGAGACGTGCGAGCTGACGTTCAGCACGCCGGCCACCACGGCCCAGGGCGGGACCCTCAGCGCGACCAGCCCGCTGGCCTGTGTGGCGGGCAACCCGAACACCGACACGGCCAGCCTGACCTACACCCCGCCGGCCGCCTACAGCGGGCCCGACAGCTTCACCTTCACGGTCAGCGACGGGACCGTCCCCTCGGCCCCGGCGACCATCTCGATCACGGTCGGTCCGGGCGGCGGCGGGAGCACGACCACGACCTTCCCGGCGACCGCCGATGCGCAGGTCTACTCGAGCCAGCCCACGACCAACTACGGGACGATCACCTCGATGCGCACCCGGGAGGGAGCCGGCACCTCGAGCAGCCCCACCTACCGGAGCTACGTGCGCTTCACCATCAGCGGCCTGGCCGGGCCGGTCAGCGACGTCAAGCTGCGCCTGTGGGTGACCGACGCCAGCAGCGACCAGCAGCAGGTCCTCGCGGTCACCCCCGACAGCTGGCTCGAGACGGGCGCCGGCAGCCTGACCTGGAACAACGTGCCGACCATCGACCCGCCGGGCACGCCGCTGGGCAGCGCGGCCGCGCCGGCCAGCGGGGCGTGGGTCGAGATCGACCTGGCCAACAGCGCCGTCAGCGGCAACGGCTCGGTCAGCTTCCTCGTCCGCAGCGCCGGCACCAACAGCGCCATCTTCAACACCCGCGAGGCCGCCACCAACCGGCCCGAGCTCGTGGTGACCCATGGTTCAGGCGGTCCGGCCAACACCCTGCCCACCGCGACCGGGGCCACGGGGTCGACCACGACCAACGAGGACACGGCCCTCGGCCTGACCCTGGGCGGGACCGACCCCGAGACCTGCAACCTGACCTTCACCGTGCCGGCCACGACGACCCACGGCACGCTCAGCGCGCCGTCGGCCATCGCCTGCGTCGCGGGCAGCCCCAACAGCGACACGGCGGGCGTGACCTACACCCCGGCCGCCAACTACAGCGGGCCCGACAGCTTCAGCTACACGGTCACCGACGGATCGACCGGGACGTCCGTCGCGGCGACCGTCAACCTGACCGTCAGCCCGGTCAACGACGTGCCCACCGCCACCGCCGGCACGGCCACCACCACGACCGGCAGCCCGGTCGTCATCAGCCTGGCCGGCAGCGACCGCGAGACGTGCGAGCTGACGTTCAGCACGCCGGCCACCACGGCCCAGGGCGGGACCCTCAGCGCGACCAGCCCGCTGGCCTGTGTGGCGGGCAACCCGAACACCGACACGGCCAGCCTGACCTACACCCCGCCGGCCGCCTACAGCGGGCCCGACAGCTTCACCTTCACGGTCAGCGACGGGACCGTCCCCTCGGCCCCGGCGACCATCTCGATCACGGTCGGTCCGGGCGGCGGCGGGAGCACGACCACGACCTTCCCGGCGACCGCCGATGCGCAGGTCTACTCGAGCCAGCCCACGACCAACTACGGGACGACCACCTCGATGCGCACCCGGGAGGGAGCCGGCACCTCGAGCAGCCCCACCTACCGGAGCTACGTGCGCTTCACCATCAGCGGCCTGGCCGGGCCGGTCAGCGACGTCAAGCTGCGCCTGTGGGTGACCGACGCCAGCAGCGACCAGCAGCAGGTCCTCGCGGTCACCCCCGACAGCTGGCTCGAGACGGGCGCCGGCAGCCTGACCTGGAACAACGTGCCGACCATCGACCCGCCGGGCACGCCGCTGGGCAGCGCGGCCGCGCCGGCCAGCGGGGCGTGGGTCGAGATCGACCTGGCCAACAGCGCCGTCAGCGGCAACGGCTCGGTCAGCTTCCTCGTCCGCAGCGCCGGCACCAACAGCGCCATCTTCAACACCCGCGAGGCCGCCACCAACCGGCCCGAGCTGGTGGTCACGACCAACTAGCTCCGTCCGGCGCCGTCACTCGGTGGGCCAGCGCTCCTCGAAGACCGCCTCCTCGCGCGGCCGCCGCGCCTCACCCGGCTTCGACTTGGGGAGTCGGGCGGCCTCGGTCGGGTGGCCCAGCGACAGGACCGTCCGGACGATGCGATCGCCGGGCAGTCCCAGGAGACCGCGCACCGCGTCGAGCACGTCGAACCGGACCCAGGCGATGCCGCCACCAAGGCCGAGCATGTTCGCGGCGATCAACATCCGCTCCGCGGCTCGACCGTCGTCGTAGGCGTCCGACACGAGCCGCTCGCGCTGGGACGGAAGGACGATCGCCACGGCCGCCGTCGCGGTCTTCAGGGATCGCGTCTGGGGCAGCCCAAGGTCATGGATGGCCCGAATGGTCACCGCCTCCCGGATGACGATGAACCGCCACGGTTGCTCGTTCTGGCTGCTGCCGGACCAGCGGCCGGCGTCCGCGATGGCCTCGAGCTCGGTGTCGGTCAGCGGCTCGTCGGTGAACTCCCGGACCTGCCGGGTCCGGAGCAATGGGCGGATCGTGTCGCGCGGCGACGAGGTGACGGCGTCGGACATACCGTGAGCATGCCACGGGGCCCGGTCTGCCGTCCCGGTCGGCGTCACGACCGCGTGCGCCGTCGGGTCCCCGGTTCGACCGCGAGGGTGGATCAGCGCTCCCGAAGCCGAACTCGATCCGGCGTCAGGTCGGCGACGCGACGGACACCGAGAAGCTGCATCGTGCGGATCATCTCCCTTCGGAGCAGCTCACCGGCGCGCATGACGCCTCGCTCGCCTCCGGCCATGAGCCCATACAGATATGCCCGCCCCACGAGGCACCCCCGGGCGCCCATCGCGACCGCCGCGACGACATCGGCACCCCCGAGGATGCCGCCGTCGATGTACACCTCCGTTCGGTCCCCGACCGCTGTGACGATCGCCGGCAACTGCTCCAGTGGCGTCGGCGCCCGGTCGAGCTGCCGGCCGCCGTGGTTCGAGATCACGATCGCATCGGCTCCGGCGTCGACGACGACCCGGGCGTCCTCGGGCGTCTGGACGCCCTTGATGACGATCGGCCCGCTCCATGCCTCGCGCAGCCAGGCGAGGTCGGCGACCGTGATCGTCGGATCGAAGACGCGGTTGATGAGGTCGGCGACCGTCCCCTGCGTCTCGCTCGAACGCGGCGAATCGAAGCGGCTCGGTCGTCAGCAGGTTGAACCACCAGCCGGGATGGAGCGCGATGTCCGCGACGGTCCGGACGGACAAGGTCGGCGGGATCGTGAAGCCGTTGTGGACGTCCCGCAGTCGCGCGCCGGCGACCGGCGTGTCGACGGTCAGGACGAGCGCAGTGAAGCCGGCAGCCCGAGCGCGGCGAACCAGATCGACCCCCGCGTCACGATCGTTCCACAGGTAGAGCTGGAACCACTTGTCGGTGTCGGGTGCGGCGCGGGCCACGTCCTCTGGCGACGTCGTGCCAAGCGTCGAGAGCGCATAAGGGATGCCCAGTCGGCCGGCCACCCGCGCGACCGCGGGCTCGCCTTCGTGGTTCATCAGCCGGGTGAAGCCCGTCGGCGCGAAGACGAAAGGCAAGGCGGAAGGCCGCCCGAGGATCGTCGTCGACGTGTCGATCGTCGACACATCCTGGAGCACGCTCGGCACGAACTCGATGCGAGCGAACGCCTCGCGCGATCGCCGAAGGCTGGTCTCGCTCTCGGCAGCCCCATCGACGTAGTCGAAGACCGCTCGCGGTGTGTGCCGGCGCGCGACCGATCGCAGATCCCAGATCGTGGCCGCGGACGCCAGCCGACGGTCCGTCGGGTTGAGACGGACCGGGCCGACCCGGAGGTACGGCTGCAGCTCCCGCCAGCGCGGAAGACGGCGTCGGGGCTTCATCGGCCGGGCCTCGGTTCGTATCGTCGGAGGTCGCTCGTCGCGCGTACCAGCGAGCGTAGCGCCTCGAGGTCGCCCTCGATGAGCCGGTGCGCGCGGGCCTGGACCAGCACGTTACCGAGCGCCGTGGCCTCGACCGGGCCGGCCACGACGGGCCGTCCGCACGCATCGGCGGTGAGCTGGCACAGGAGCGTGTTGCGACTGCCGCCGCCGACGAGATGGACCACCTGCACGGCTCGACCCGACAGCCGCTCCGCGTCCTCGACGGTCCGGGCGAACGCGGCGGCCAGGCTGTCGACGATGCAGCGGACCAGGGACGGCCGTCCGGCGGGCGGCGCCTGGCCGCTCTGCCGGCACGCCTTCGCGATCCGTGCCGGCATGTCGCCGGGCGGCATGAAGACCGCGTCGTCGACGTCGATCTGTGGGCCGCCGGCGGGCAGGTCGGCCGCCGCCGCCAGCAGCCCGGTCAGGTCCGACGGTTCGCCGGCATGCTCCCACGTGCGGAGCGATTCCTGGAGGAGCCAGAGCCCCATCACGTTGCGCAGGTACCGGATCCGGCCGTCGACGCCGAGTTCGTTCGTGAAGTTCGCGGCCCGGCTCGCCTCGGTCAGGATCGGCCGTTGCAGCTCGACGCCGACGAGCCCCCAGGTGCCACAGGCGATGTAGGCGAACTGCTCGCCCTCGGCCGGGACACCGACGACCGCCGAGGCCGTGTCGTGTGAACCGACATGGGCCATCACGGGCGGTGATGTGAGTCCGGCGTCGGCGGCGACATCCGGGCGCAGCGGGCCGACGATCTCGCCGGGTCGACTGGTCGGGCACAGGATCGCGCGCGGCAGCCCGAGCTCGTCGACCAGGTCGGTCGCCCAGCCGCGCCGCTCGATGTCGAACAGGCCGGTCGTCGAGCCGTTCGTCTCCTCGGCGGCCATCACGCCCGTCAGCCAGTAGCCGATCAGGTCCGGGACCATGAGCATCGTCCGGGCCGATCCGAACCGGGGCGTCCCGCCCTCCGCGGTCAGCTGGTACACGGTGTTGAACGGCTGGAACTGCGTCCCCGTCCGCGCGTACAGGCGTTCGAACGGGACGACGGCGTGGACGGCCGGGATGGCCGCCTCGGTCCGCTGGTCGCGATAGTGGAACGGCGCGCCGATCAGGGAGCCGGCACCATCGAGCAGGCCGTAGTCGACGCCCCACGAGTCGACCGCGACGCCCACCAGCCGCCCGGACTCGCGGCCCGCGGTCCGCAGGCCGGCAACGACCTCGAACTGGATCCGAAGCAGGTCCCAGTGCAGCCCGTCGGGCAGGGCGACCGGGTCGTTCGCGAAGCGATGGACCTCGTGCAGCTCGAGCGTCCGCGGTCCCACACGGCCGATCATCACGCGCCCGCTGGACGCGCCCAGGTCGATGGCCGCGAGCGACCCCGCGGTCACCGCAGGAAGGCGGCGGCGACGCCCGCGTCGACGGGGATGTGCAGCCCCGTGGTCTGGCTGAGTTCGCCCCCGGTCAGCGCGAACACGGCCGCCGCCACGTGCTCCGGCAGGACCTCGCGCTTGAGGAGCGTGCGCTGTGCGTAGAACTCGCCGAGCTTGTCCTCGGCGATCCCGTAGGTCCGGGCCCGATCGGCGCCCCAGCCCTTGGCGAAGATGCCCGAACCACGGACGACGCCATCGGGATTGACGCCGTTCACCCGGATCCCGAACGCCCCGAGCTCGGCGGCGAGGAGCCGGACCTGGTGGGCCTGGTCGGCCTTCGATGCGCCGTAGGCCACGTTGTTCGGCCCGGCGAAGAACGCGTTCTTGCTCACGATGTAGACGATATCGCCACCCATCTCCTGCTCGATCATGATCCGCGCCGCCTCACGCGAGACCAGGAACGAGCCTCGGGCCATGACGTCGTGCTGCAGGTCCCAGTCGGCCAGCGTCGTCTCGAGGAGCGGCTTCGAGATCGACAGGCCGGCGTTGTTGACGACGAGGTCGACGCCACCGAAGGCGAGCACCGCGGCGCGGAAGGCGTCCACCACCTGGGCCTCGTCGGTGACGTCCACGGTCACCGCGACCGCGACGTCCGGCCCGCCCAGCTCCTCGGCCACGGTCGCCGCGCTGGCGCCGTCGATGTCGGCGACGACCACGCAGGCGCCCTCGGCCGCGAGGCGATGGGCGATGGCCTTGCCGATGCCGGACCCCGCACCGGTCACCAGCGCGACTCGCGTGGCGAGCGGCTTGGGTGCCGGCAGTCGAGCCAGCTTCGCGTCCTCGAGCGCCCAGTACTCGATGCGGAACTTCTCCGATTCGGGGATGGGCGCGTACGTGGAGACGGCCTCGGCGCCACGCATGACGTTGATCGCGTTGACGTAGAACTCGCCGGCCACGCGGGCCGTCTGCTTGGTCGCGCCGAACGAGAACATGCCGACGCCCGGGACCAGCACGATGGCCGGATCCGCGCCGCGCATCGGCGGGCTCGCCGGCGCCGGCGTGGCGTTCGTAGTAGGCGGCGTAGTCGGCGCGGTACGCCTCGTGCAGCTCGCGGAGCCGGCTCGCGACATCCTCCAGCGGCGCGGTCGGCGGCAGGTCGAGGACCATCGGCCGGACCTTCGTGCGCAGGAAATGGTCCGGGCACGACGTGCCGAGCGCGGCGAGGCGCGGGTGGTGCTCCCGTGCCAGGAAGTCGAGGACGACATCCGCGTCGCTGAAGTGGCCCACCTGCGGCCGGTCGGTGGACACCAGGCCGCGGAGGAGGGGCAGGAGCGCGGCCGCGCGCTCGCGCCGCGCGTCGGCGGGCAGCGGCTCGTGACCCGGCACGAGCGACCCGAACGGCTCCGGCCGGCCCTCGCTCGGCGATGAAGCGCTCCGCGGTCCGGATGATCTCGAGGGAGTCGCGCCTCGCACTCGTCCGAGGTGTCGCCCCAGGCCGTGATGCCGTGACCGCCGAGGATCGCGCCGATGGCGTCGGGTCGCTCGCGCGCGATGGCCGCGATGTCCAGGCCGAGCTGGAACCCGGGTCGGCGCCACGGCACCCATGCCACCCGGTCGCCGAAGCAGCGGCGGGTCAGCGCCTCGCCGTCCGCGGCGGTCGCGAGGGCGATGCCGGAGTCGGGATGGAGGTGGTCGACGTGGGCGGCCTCGACGAGGCGCATGCATCGCGGTGTCGATCGAGGGCGCGGCGCCGCCCCGGCCGTGGAGGCAGTAGTCGAACGCCGCGACCATCTCGTCCTCGCGTTCGACGCCCGGGTAGACGTCGACGAGCGCGCGCAGCCGGTCGAGGCGGAGCACCGCCAGGCCCGCCTCGGTCAGCGTCCCGAGGTCGCCGCCGGAGCCCTTGACCCACAGCAGCTCGACGGGCGTGCCCGTGACCGGGTCGATCGCCGAGCCCTTGGCCGAGGTGTTGCCGCCGGCATAGTTCGTGTTGCGCGGATCCGCCCCGAGCCGGTGGGACCGGTCGAGCAGCTCCTCGGCCGGTCCGCGCGGGGTCGGCGCCGCGCCCGACCGGGTCGGGACCCGTGCGTCATGCGCCCCAGCCCGCCTGCTGGCCGCCGACGCGTTCCTCGGCGATCCGCTGCCGCATAGCCGGACCGGGCGTAGGCGCGCCATCGGGTCGGGATCGAGGCCCAGCCCTCCGCGCACGTCCGGCAAGCAGCGGCCGCACGTCGGTGTCGTAGGCGTCCATCAGCACGCGCGTTGGCGCCGAGGACGTCACCCGCCGCCTGTGCGGCCTCGAGCGCCGCCTGGTCGACGAGCAGCGCCTTGGCCGTCGCCTCCTGGACGTTCATCACCGAGCGGATCTGGCCCGGGATCTTCGGCTCGATGTTGTGGCACTGGTCGAGCATGAACGCGACGCCGACCTCGGGATCGAGGGCGCCGGCCTTCACGACCTCGTGCATGATCCGGAACAGCTGGAACGGGTCGGCCGCGCCGACCATCAGGTCGTCGTCGGCGTAGAAGCGCGAGTTGAAGTCGAACGCGCCGAGCTTGTCGGCCCGCAGGAGCAGAGGCGACGATGAACTCGATGTTGGTGCCCGGCGCGTGGTGGCCGGTGTCGACGACGACCTTGGCCTTGGGTCCCGAGCGCGAGGCAGTGAGCGAGCGCCGTGCCCCAGTCCGGCACGTCCGTCGTGTAGAACGACGGCTCGAAGAGCTTGTACTCCAGCACGATCCGCTGGTCCGGCCCGAGCCGGTCGTAGACGCGTCGCAAGCGACTCGGCCAGGCGATCCTGGCGCGCCCGGATGTCGTCCTGGCCCGGGTAGTTCGTGCCGTCGGCGAACCACAGCTTCAGGTCGCGTGAGCCGGTCGCGTCCATGATGTCGATGCATTCGAGCAGGTGGTCGACGGCCTTGCGCCGGACACGGGCGTCGGGATGGCACACGCTGCCCAGCATGTAGTCGTTGTCCTGGAACGTGTTCGAGTTGATCGTGCCCAGGGCGACGCCGCAGTCGCCCGCGTGACGGGCGAGATCGCCGTAGTCGTCGACCTTGTCCCACGGGATGTGCAGCGCCACCGTCGGGGCGACGCCGGTGTACCGGTGCACCTGGGCGGCGTCGGCGATCTTCTCGTACGGATCGCGCGGGACGCCCGCCTGGGCGAACACCTTGAACCGCGTGCCCGAGTTGCCGAACGCCCAGGACGGCAGCTCGATCGCCTGGGACGCCAGCGCTGCGACGATGGCCGGCTGACTGGTCACGCTTTCCTCCGTCCCATCCGAGCCTGCTCAAGTGGCTCGATCGCGATGGTAGGGCCTCGCGATCGATGGATCGGGCCCGGCCGGCGTGCCCGCAGGGGCACCGGAGGAGGTGGGGCCGCCGACGGTCCACCGGCCGGGACAGATCCTCCCGGACGGAGCGAGACGCATCCGGGTGTGGCACTCCGAGGCCACGTGAGCACAGCGTGCCACAACTTTCGATTGATTTCAATCTGCTTTCTTGACATTGCATTCACGTTCGTTCTAAGGTGCGCCGGGACCCGATTCGAAACCCGCGTCACGACCCGGATCGACCAAGTTGGAGCGCCGTGACCTTGCCTGCCGGCGGCAACTCGGGGGACGTCTTCGCTCGCGAACGCCAGGCCCACATCGCCCGCATCGTCGAGGAGCACGGACGTGCCCGCGTGAGCGATCTGGCCACCCGCTTCGGCGTGTCCTCCGTCACGATCCGCAAGGACCTGCTGGCCCTCGAGACTGACGGCCGCTTGATTCGCACGCACGGTGGTGCGATCGTGCCCGACCGGAGCCGGCCGGAGCTCTCGTTCGACATCCGCGAACGGCTCCAGCAGGACGAGAAGTCGCGGATCGGCGCGGCGGCCGCTGAGCTGGTCCAGGACGGCGAGAGCATCGTCATGGACGCGAGCACCACCGCACTCGCCGTCGCCCGGCGGCTCATGGCCCGTGGCGGCTGGAGCCAGCTGACGATCATCACGAACGGGCTGCGGCTCGCCTCGGAGCTGGCCGGCTCGAGCGGCATCACGGTGCTCATGCTCGGCGGCCGCGTCCGGTGGGAGGCGCTCTCGGTCGTCGGCCAGCTCGGTGACGGGCTGTTCAGCCGGATCAACGTGCAGAAGGCCTTCGTCGGAGCCGCCGGTTTCACGATCGAGTCCGGCCTGAGCGATGCGACCGACGAGGAGGCCCAGATCAAGCGCTCGATGGTCGCCGCCGCGCGCGAGGTGATCGGCATCGTCGACAGCACGAAGTGGGAACGGGCGGCGTTCGCGACGTTCTGCCCGACTGACGAGATCGACGTCGTCCTGACGGACGAGCGCGCGCCCGAGGCGATGCTCGCCACCCTGCGAGCGCGTGGCATCGACGTCCGGCTCATCGGGGCCACGACGCTGACGCCTCCTTCCGCCCGCACGCGGACGAGCCCGCAATGACCGCCGAGGCCACCATCGCGACCGCGGCGCCACCGCGCGCGGAGCTGCGTGGGATCTCGAAGCGGTTTGCCGCCACCCAGGCGCTCGACGACGTGTCGCTCGATCTGCTGCCTGGCGAGATCCATGCACTCGTCGGCGAGAACGGGGCCGGCAAGAGCACGCTCGTCAAGATCCTCGCCGGCGTCCACCAGCCCGACAGCGGGTCGTTGTGGCTCGACGGCGTCGAGACCGTCCTCCACGGCCCGGCCCACGCGAGGTCGCTCGGCATCGCCGTCGTCCACCAGGAGCCGCGACTGTTCCCGGACCTGACCGTCGCGGAGAACGTCTTTCTCGGCCACGCGCCGTCGACTCGGTTGCGCACGATCGACTGGGGCGGCATGCGCCGGGCGGCGAAGGCGCTGTTCGCCGAGCTCGACGTCCAGTTCGACGTCGGTGCGCCCGTCCGGGGCCTCTCGATGGCCGACCAGCAGCTCATCGAGATCGCCAAGGCCCTGTCCGTCGATGCTCGGGTCCTGATCCTCGACGAGCCGACGGCATCGCTCTCGGCCCACGAGGTCGAGCGCCTCTTCACGATCGTCCGCCAGCTCCGCGCTCGCGGCGTGTCGATCCTGTTCGTGAGCCACCGGCTGGACGAGGTCTTCGCGCTGTCCGACCGGGCGACCGTCTTCCGCGACGGCCGGCACGTCGTCACGACGGCGACGAGCGAGCTCACGACCGCCGACCTCATCCGCCATATGGTCGGACGGACCGTCTCGCTCTTCCCGAAGGTCGAGTCGGCGACCGGCGACGTCCTGCTCGAGGTCGAAGGCCTGACACGTGCTGGGGCCTTCCGTGACATCAGCTTCTCGGTCAGGGCGGGCGAGATCGTCGGATTCGCCGGGTTGGTCGGAGCCGGCCGGACCGAGGTGGCCCGCGTCCTGTTCGGGGTCGACCGGCGCGACGCGGGGCTGATCCGGCTCGGCGGGCGCCCGGTGGTGTTCGCGACGCCGTCTGCCGCGATGGGTGCCGGCATCGCCTACCTCCCGGAGGACCGCCACCAGCAGGGCCTGGTGCTCGATTTCTCGATCGCCCAGAACGTCACGCTGCCGATCCTGCCTCGCCTGTTCCCACGGTTCCTGATCCGAGCCGCGACCGAACGCGAGGTCGCCGCCACCTACACGGACCAGTTCGATGTCCGGATGACCGGGGTCGACCAGCTCGTCGGTGCCCTCTCGGGTGGCAATCAGCAGAAGGTCGTGCTGGCCAAATGGCTGGCGTCGAAGCCGACGGTCCTGATTCTCGACGAGCCCACTCGGGGGATCGACATCGGCGCCAAGGTCGAAGTGCATCGGATCATCTCCGAGCTCGCGGCGTCGGGCCTCGGGATCATCCTCATCTCGAGCGACCTGCCCGAGGTGCTGGCGATGTCCGACCGGATCCTCGTCCTCCACGAAGGGCGAATCACCGCCGAGATCCCGCACGAAGGCGCGACCCAGGAGCGGGTCATGTTCGCGGCGACCGGCAACGTGGCGGACGGCGACGACCCCACGACCGTCGGCGCGCCCATGGGCGGTGGCGCCGGTGGCTGACGTCGGCGCCGTGGTGCCCGTGACGCCCCCGCGGTCCCGCGGCGCCTGGCTGTCGGCCGTGGCCCGTCAGCGCGAGCTGAGTCTTGTCGCGATCATGCTCGTGCTCGGCGCCGGCGTGTCGATCGCCGCGCCCCAGTTCCTGACCTCCTCCAACCTCTCGCAGGTCGCGGTCCTCGCGGCGGTGATCGCGGTCGCGGCGGTCGGCGAAGCCGTGGTCATCATCACGAGGAACGTCGACCTGTCGGTCGAGGCGATGATGGGCCTGGTCGCATACTGCGTCGCCGTCACGCTCGAGAGCCACGCGCTGGATTCTCCGGCCGCCATCGTGTTCGGGATCGGGATCGGGCTCGTTCTCGGGATGATCAACGGCTTCATCGTGACCATCCTGCGGGTCCCGGCCATCGTCGCGACGCTCGGGACCCTGAGCGTCTTCCGCGGCATCGACTACTTCATCGCGGGCAGCCACCAGGTACCCCTGGCCGGCCTCCCGCCCGGCTTCACCGACCCCGCCCGCGACGACATCTTCGGTCTGCCGATCTTCGTCGCGATCGCGCTGGTCGTCGTCCTGATCGGGTCCGTCATCCTGCGTTCGACCCGGTTCGGGCGCCAGATCTACGCCGTCGGGAGCAATCCGGAGGCGGCGGCCGTCCTCGGCATCCCGTCGCGGCTCGTCGTCTTCACGGCCTTCTCGGTGTGCGGGCTGCTGTCCGGCGTCGCGGGCGTCATGTGGGTCATGGAATTCGGCACGATCAACGGGACGTCGGCGACGGGGGTCGTGCTCGCGGTGGTCGCGGCGGTCGTCGTCGGCGGCGTGAACATCTTCGGCGGCTCGGGGACGCTGGCCGGCGCGGCGCTCGGCGCCCTCTTCCTCGGTTTCATCGCCAACGCGCTCATCCTGGTCGGCCTGTCCCAGTTCTGGCTCCAGGCCATCTACGGGGTGGTGATCCTCGTCGCGATCAGTGCCGACGCCTTCATCCTTCGACAGCTCCAGCGGGCGACGGCCGAGCGGACCTCGCGATGACGGCCGCCGCGGCACCCGTGAACGGCACGCGGTCCCTGACCCGCCTGGTCGCGCGTTGGGAGACCCTCCTGGTCATCGCCCTTATCGGTCTGATCGTGCTCGGCAACGCGCTGTCGCCGTTCTTCCTGACGCCGGGCAACTTCGCGAACCTGGTCGCCGCGCTGATGGAAGTCGCGATCATGGCCCTCCCGATGACCCTGGTCATCATCGCCGGCGAGATCGACCTGTCCGTCGAGTCCATGGCCGGCCTCGCCAGCGCCATCCTCGGGTTCCTGTGGGCGGCCGGCGTGCCGCTCGAGGTCGCGATCCCGGCCGTCCTGATCGTCGGCGCCGTGGGCGGCCTGCTGAACGGCGTGTTCGTGGCGCTTGGTGGTCTGCCGTCACTCGTCGTGACCCTTGGCACACTGGCCCTCTTCCGCGGCATGGCCCTGATCGTCCTCGGGCCACGCGGTGTCAGCGATTTTCCACCGACATTCACCGAACTGGGTTTCGGCCACGTGCCAGGCACGCTGATCCCCTGGCCATTCGTGATCTTCCTCGGGCTCGCGCTGGTGCTCGGCGTCGTGCTGCACCGGACGTGGGTGGGCCGGCAGATCTATGCCATCGGCCGGAACACGGGCGCTGCCCGGTTCTCCGGCGTGCGCGTCACCCGCGTCCGGATCGGGCTGTTCATGCTGATCGGTCTCATCGCCGCGGTGGCCGGCGTCATCCTCACGTCGCGCCTGTCGAGCGCGCGAGCCGATGCGGGCCAGGGGATGACGCTCACGGTCGTGACCGTGGTCCTGCTCGGCGGCGTCAACATCTTTGGCGGGTCGGGCTCCATCCCGGGCGTCGTCCTCGCCGTGCTCGTCGTGGCGGTCATGCAGAACGCGTTGCGTCTCGCCAGCGTGTCGGTCGAGGTCCAGAGCATCGCCCTCGGGCTGCTCCTGATCCTCTCGGTCGTCATCCCAACCTTTGCTCACCAGGCCAAGTCGGCCATCGATCGAGTCCGCCGAGGTCGGCCTCCGCCGGCCGACTCGGTCTCCCACGGTGAGAGAGCGCTGTCATAGAAGAGGAGGAACAGCCTTGAAGATCCGAACAACGGGGCGGTGGATCGCCCTCGCCAGCGTGGCGGTCATCGCCTTCGGCGCGTGCTCGAGCTCGGGTTCGAGCCCGTCCGCGGCCGCATCGACGGCCCCGTCCGCGGCTGCGTCCACGGCTGCGTCGGCGCCGGCCTCGGCCGCCGCCGGACCGCTCACCATCGGCTATCTGCCGAAGGACATCGTCAACCAGTACTTCGCGGCGGCCAAGACCGGCATTGACAAGGGTGCCGCCGAATTGGGCGCCACGGTCATCCAGGTCGGCCCGAACGAGCCCAAGGCTGACCTGCAGATCCCGTTCATCACCGACCTCACGACGCAGAAGGTCAGTGCGATCATCATCTCGGCCGACGGCAAGGATGAGGTCGCGCCGGCTCTCAAGGCGGCGATGGACGCCGGGATCAAGGTCGTCGGCTTCGACTCGAGCCCGGCGGTCGGCGCGTACCACGTCTTCGTCAACCAGGTCGACTTCAGCGGCGTCGGCGTCAACCTCGCGGACTGGGCGTGCGAGCTTGCCCCGAGTTGCACCGGCGAGATCGCGATCCTCTCGGCCACGGCGACGGCAACCAACCAGAACGCGTGGATCGAGCTGATGAAGACGACCCTGACCGAGGACAAGTACAAGGGTCTCAAGCTCGTCGACACGGTCTACGGTGACGACGTCGCGACGACGAGCACCACCCAGGCCCAGGGCCTGCTCACCAAGTACCCGAACCTCAAGGTCATCGTCGCGCCGACGACGGTCGGGATCCTGGCCGCGGCTCAGGTCGTCAGCCAGGCCGGCAAGTCGGAGTCGATCAAGGTGACCGGCCTCGGTTTCCCCAACGACATGAAGCCATTCGTCGCGGACGGCACCTCGCCGGTCTTCGGGCTGTGGAGCGTCCCCGACCTTGGCTACCTCTCCTACCAGGTCGCCGCCAAGCTCGTCGCGGGCGAGATCACCGGCGCGGCCGGCGAAACCTTCACCGTTCCGGGCCTCAACGACGGCAAGCCCTACACCATCGGCGCGGACAGCACCGTCGTCCTCGGACCGGCCTTCCGGTTCGACTCGACGAACGTCAACGACTTCAACTTCTAGCCTGCGTCCTCGACGCGACCTGTGGCTCCGGGGGCACCGCTTCCGGAGCCACACTGATTTGGAGGTGCCGATGCAACGGATCGGCTTCGCGATGCGGCTGCGACCCGGCAACGAAACGGAGTACCGGCGACGGCACGCAGCGGTCTGGCCGGAGATGCTGGACGAGTTGCGCGCCGCGGGCGCCCACGACTATTCGATCTTCCTGCGCGGCGACGACCTGTTCGGCTATCTCGTCGTCGACGATCTCGTGCGGTTCCAGTCATATTTGGCCGCAAGCGACGTGAACGCCCGGTGGCAGGCGGAGATGGGCGACCTGATCGATCCGTTGACCGATCCCGCGACCGGATTCCACAGACAACTCGACGAGGTCTTCCACCTGGACTGAACGGCCTACCGGACGTCTCCGACGCGCATCGGAGTCGGCATCGGGCGTTAACGCGTGACGCCTCTCGTGCGTGGTAGAACGGCTTCGCACGAATGGAGGCACCGATGGCCGTCCGGCTCCCGACCCACAAGACCATCGGCCTGGTAGCGCACGACAACAAGAAGCGCGACCTCGTCGAATGGGCCAAGTACAACCGGCACGTGCTGGTGCCCCACGACCTCGTCGCCACGGGGACGACGGGCACGCTCCTCGAGGAGGAGCTGGGCATCGGCGTGGTCAAGCTCCAGAGTGGTCCGCTCGGTGGAGACCAGCAGCTCGGGGCGATGATCGCGTCAGGCGACATCGACTTTCTGGTCTTCTTCTGGGACCCGCTCGAGCCCCAACCGCACGACCCCGACGTCCGGGCGCTGCTCCGGATCGCGGTCGTCTGGAACATCCCGGTCGCCTGCAACCGGGCGTCCGCCGACTTCATGGTCTCGTCGCCGCTGATGGCGAGCGAGTACGAGCGCCTGATGCCCGACTACCAGACCTACATCGACCGCCCGCTCGGCTGACCGGCAGGGGAGTGGCCGCGATGGCGGCCGGGTGGGACCGCCATCGCGCTGACTCGTTCCCTACACGTCGGGTACGGTCGCCGGATCGCTCGACGGTGTCGGCGTGGTCGGCGTGGAGTCGTCCGTGCCGCCCGAGCCGCTGCCGGACGAGCCGCCCGAACCGTCCTGGTCGCCGGCCCCGTCCGGGCAGTCGCCCTTCTCGCGGCCGGCGCCGTTCGACGGCGTGTCGGTGGCCGACGGCGCGGTCGTGTCATCGGGGACCGTGGTGCTCGGCGCCGACGACGTCGACGGTTCCGGGCTCGCGGCCGAGACGGCGGCGACGCCGCCGAGCGCGAGCAATCCGACCGCGAGGCCCAGCGTCGCGAAGCCGCGACGGATCGGCTGGGATGTCCAGTCCATGGCTGGTGCTCCTGTGCGTGGGCGGCTGATGGTCGATCCCTCGACCCCTCCGTACGCCCAAGGGTCGGTGGCCAACCTTCGGATGGCATGAGAGCCGCGCGGCGCCCGCGGAAATGTGCGCCGACCCAAGGCCGAACATGGTTCACTATCGGCGATGACGACCGACGGTGAGTTGGCGCTCGCGACACGAGCGGTGCGCAAGAGCTATGGCTCGAGGCTGGCGCTCGACGGCCTCGACCTGACCGTCCCGACCGGCGTCGTCTACGGCTTCCTCGGTCCGAACGGCGCCGGCAAGACCACGACGATGCGGTTGCTCACCGGCCTCATCCACGCAGACGCCGGTTCGATCGAGATGCTGGGTCGGCCGTTCGCCCGCGGCGATCGCCGCCGGCTGTTCGAGGTGGGTCGCTCGTCGAGACGCCGTCGTTCTACCCGTACCTGTCCGGCCGGGAGAACCTGCGCGCCCTCGCGGCCGCGGGCCCGAAGACGCCCAAGACCCGCGTCAGCGAAGTCCTCGAGCTCGTCGGGCTGACCGAGCGCGGCGGCGACAAGGTCTCGCGCTATTCGCTCGGCATGAAGCAGCGCCTGGGCATCGCCGGCGCGCTGCTGAGCGACCCCAAGCTGCTGCTGCTCGACGAGCCCGCGAACGGCCTCGATCCGGCGGGCATCGTCGCGATGCGCGAGACCCTCAAGCACTTCGCCTCGACCGGCAAGACCGTCTTCGTCTCGAGCCACCTGCTGGCGGAGGTCCAGCAGCTCGCCGACGTCGTCGGGATCATCGCGAAGGGCAAGCTCGTCCGCGAAGGCACGATGAAGGAGCTGCTCGCCACCGAGGGCGTCGTGCGCGTGCGCGTCACACCCGACGAGATCCCCCGAGCGGTCGAGGTCCTCGCCGCGATGACCGCCCCGGACCACGTCGCCGCCTCGCCGTCGGAGCATGGCTGGGTCACCGTCCAGATCCCGCAGGACCGCTCGGCCGAGATCAATCGAACCCTGGCCCAGGCCGGGATCTACGCGTCCGGACTCGAGGCCGGGAACGACCTCGAGGAGCTGTTCCTGGCGCTCACCCGGAGCGAGACGGCCGATCCGGATGGCACGTTCGCGGGTCGGCCGGCCGAGCCAGCCGGACCGACGGACTGGGCCGGCGTATGAGGATCTTCCTCTCGACGATCCGCAAGCTCGTTCGCCGACCGGCGACATGGGTGACCTTCGCGCTCATGGCCGGGCTGCTCGTGCTGATCCTGCTCGCGGTCGCCGCCACGCGCGGCGTCGACGAGAGCGGCGGCGGGAACGGCGAGGGCGCCGCGGCCGCGATGCTGCTGCTGACCTTCCCTGGCGCGTACGACCTGATCCTGAGCTTCATCCTCGGCCTCGGCGGGCTGTTCGCAGTGGTCTATGGAGCGGCCGTCGCCGGTTCGGAGTGGACGTGGGGCACGCTCAAGAGCACGGTCGCGCGCGGCGAGAGCCGGGTGCTCTACATGCTGTCGTCGTTCGTGGGCATCGCGGTCATCCTGGCCATCGGGCTCCTGATCACCTTCCTGATCGGCGTGGTGGTGGGGGCGCTCGGCGCGACGATCGCGGGGATCTCGATCGATGGTCTGTCCAACGCGGCGGCGATCGGGGCGCTGCCGGAGAAGTTCGTCCGCGGCTGGATCGTCATCAGCGCGGAGGCGTCGATCGGTTTCGCGGTCGCGACGCTCGCGCGAAGCCAGCTGGCCGGCATCGGCGTCGGGATCGCGCTGTACTTCGGGGAGGCGTTCGCCTCGATCTTCCTGCCCGACATCGTCAAGTACCTGCCGTTCGACCTCGCGACCGCGGCGGTCGGTGGCGGCGAAGGCTTTGGGGCGCCGGTCGACCCGAACGCCTTGTCGCCCGACCTGGCCCTCGCCCTCCTCGTCGCCTGGCTGCTCGGGTCGCTGGTCGTCGCCGCAGGCTTCACGGATCGAGCCGAGATCACCGGCTGACACCGGCGCGGCCGCCACCTAGGTCGCCAGGTACTCCTCGAGAAGCTCGACGAAGGGCCAAGCCCCCTCGGAGGTGTTGGCGATGACGGTCGCGCTGGCTCCTGACACGGGGTCGCGCATGCTCCGGAACGAGACGCCCGCGTCATATCCCTCGATCATCACGACCTCGCTCGTCGGGTGGAGCCAGAAGCCGAGGCCGTAGCGCTTCCCCTCGGAGGGCACGTCGCTGCGCGGCCGCACCATCGCTTCCACCCATGCCTCCGGGACGATCCGCCCGTCGAACAGGGCGTCCCAGAAGGACCGGAGATCGGCCGCGGTGGAGTAGATCCCGCCGTCACCGCCGCCGACCACCGGCAGGTGGAGCACGTTCGTCCTCGGACTGTCGTTCGATAGGTAGCCGAGCGCCGCGTCGCCCGGCAGCTCATCGGAACGCAGGAACTCCGTGTGGGACATGCCCGCCGGCCGCACCACGCGGTGGCGCACCAGCTCATGGAACGGCGCGCCACTCGCCCGCTCCGCGATCAATGCCAGCACGATGTACCCGCCGTTGCAGTACGCAAATCGCTCACCTGGCGGGAACACGGTGGGATGGCCGCCGAGCACCGCGAGGTACTGCTCCGTCGTTGCGAGCTCGTGCACCGGGACCGGCATCACGTAGTCGGTGATGTCGCCCTGGGCCTCCTCGTCCAGGTAGTCGCCGATGCCCGATCGGTGCCCCAGGAGCTGCTCGATCGTCACGCCGTCGTCGATCAACGGGAGATCGGGACCCAGCAGGGACCGGGCCGTGGTCGTCAGATCGAACGTGCCATCGGCGATCAGGCTCACGACCGCGAGGGCCGTCAGGCCCTTCATCCCGCTCGCGATGGCGAGCCGGGTGTCGATCGTGTTGGCGATGCCGTGGGCGCGATCCGCGAGTCCGAACGCCTTCGCGAACGCGATGCCGTCCCGGGTGTCGGCACGCACGACACCGGAGAACCCGGTGTCACGCGCGATCGCCTCGACGGCATCCTCGAACGATGGCATGGCCTGAATCTACGCGCAGACCGCGACAAAGAACCACCGCGTGCGTCTGCTCGTACCATGTGCCGTGATGACGGAGGCCATCCAGCTCACCCGCCGCGCCTTCCTGACCGACCTCGGTCGCGGTGCCGTCGCGCTGACGATCGTCGGGATCGCGGGCTGCGCACCATCGGCTGCAACGTCGTCCTCCGGGGGATCCTCGGCGTCACCGCGGTCGACCGGCGGCGCCTCGAGCACGTCCGCCGGCTCACCCGCGGCCTCGTCCGCTCCGCCGTCCGCCCCGGCCGCACCGGCAGGCGCGGTGACGTGGGAGCGGGCCAACCTCGGGTTCGTCTCTGCCTACATCCTCGTGCGTGCAGGTGAGGCCGCCATCGTCGATACGGGCGTGGCTGGCAGCGAGGACGCGATCGAAGAGGCGCTCGGTCGGATCGCCCTCGACTGGGCCAACGTCGGCCACGTCGTCCTGACCCACATGCACCCAGACCATGCGGGCAGTGCCGCCGGGATCCTCGACCGCGCGCCGGACGCCACGGGCTATGCGGGCGCCGCGGACCTGCCGGCCATCCAGGTTCCGCGGCCCCTGGTCGCGGTGGGTGACGGCGACCGCGTGTTCGACCTGCGGATCGTCACCACGCCGGGGCATACCGCCGGCCACATCGCGGTGTTCGACGAGGTCGGCGGGGTCGTGGTCGCGGGCGACGCCCTCGGCACGGGGACCGGCGCCCTCCAAGGTTCGGACCCGGCCTTCACGGCCGATGCGGCCGCGGCGAAAGCGTCCATCGCCAAGCTCGGGGCGTTGACCTTCGAGACCTTGCTCGTCGGCCACGGCGAGCCCATCCTGACCGGAGCCTCGGCCCAGGTGGCGGCGCTGGCCGCCGCGAGCTGACGGGCGTGCCGATCCGACCGATCGACTGGTCGGGTCGGGGATGATGGGGTGGCCTACGGGGCTCGAACCCGTAACCTCTGGAGCCACAATCCAGTGCTCTGCCGGTTGAGCTAAGGCCACCACGGATGCCGTCGCCGGGGCGAGGCCAGCGGAGTGTACCCGGAAAACTGGGGAGGGCGTGATGCCACTGATCGAGGGCGCGCGGTTCGGTCATCTCAATATCACGACGTCGGATTGGCGGTCCCTGGCCGCCTTCTACCAGACGGTCTTCGGCATGGACATCGTGCCGCCGGAACGCGACTTTCGCTCGCCGGACCTCGACCGTGCCACTGGCCTGACCGATGCCCACCTGCAGGGTGCCCACTTGCGGCTGCCGGGCGAAGCCGAGGGCGGGCCGACACTCGAGATCTTCGAGTACGAGGACCTCGAATCACAGCGACCGCCGGCGGTCGACCGACCGGGCTGGGGACACATCGCGTTCCGGGTTCCCGATGTCGCCGCGGCGCGCGACGCCATGCTCGGCGGCGGCGGCTCCGTGGTCGGCGATGTCGTCACGTTCACAACTGCGGATGGCCGCCACGTGACCTGGTGTTACGTCGCGGACCCGGCCGGCAACATCGTCGAGCTCCAGACCTGGCACTGACGCCGCGGTCCCTCGGGCACCTCGCCGGCTAGGCGAACGCACCCTCGAACCGCACCTTCCGGGATGCCGCATCGGGCGCCATGAACGCCAGGAGGCGCTCGGCCTCCTCGCCGACGGCCACCCGGTCGTGGGGAGTCAGCGGCCGGAAGGATTCGACGACGAGCGTCGCCCCAGCCTTGTCGCGAACGATGTCCCAGCAGCCGTGGCCGAAGCCGTCGACGAAGAACGGGCCCTTGCGGAAGTTGCGATCCGCGATGTCGATCGCGCCGATGCGCGTCCGGTCCGCGTGCGACAGGAAGAGGTTGTCGTACTCGCCGAGGAAGCGCGGCGGGATGGGCGTGTCGGGGTCGGGGCGTGGGGCGTCCGGGATGTCGAACAGTTCGCGGCCGTTCTCGTCGCGGAACGTCAGCAGCCGTGGCCGGAGCCGCTCGACCACGGCGCCGAGCTTCGTCAGCCAGCACCAGGCCTGGATGTCCATCACCGAGGCCGGGCCGAAGGCCGCCAGGTAGCGCAACACCATCGTCTCGTGGTCTTGTGGCGTGGCGGCCACGACCGGCCGGTCCAGCCACGAGGACAGCGTCGTCCACGTCGCCTGGATCGGCTTCGCCCCCCAGACGGCCCTGGGCGGGATCTGCACGAGCGGGACCTGGTACGTGACCGTGTAGGCGAGCGACAACGGGTCGTAGCCGGGAAACCGCTCCACGAGCGCCGCGCTGAGCTGCGCCCGGCTCAGCGGCTTGGCCTCGAGCAGCTCGCGCCCCGCCGCCAGGAGGGCCGCCTGATCGATCCCTTCGACGGCTCGCCCGAAAGGGCTGCTCCCGCGGTAGACGCGTTCGAGCACCGGCTGGACGAGCGGTCGAAGGAACAGCGCATCGCGGGCCGTGACGAGATGGATCGTCGAGCGCATGACCGGCGTCCGGACGACGGTCCGATCCGCGACCATCCGCCCGAGTGCGTCGGGGTCGAAGCCGTCCAGCCGCGACCACAGCGACGTGTACGGCACCAGCGGGACCTGGCCCTGCAATCCGACGAGATGTTCGACCGCGTCCGCGATGGGCATCGGCGACCGCTCGATCATCAGCTGGCGCGCCATGTAGGCGCGGTTGATCGCCCGAAGACCGAGCACCTCGGTCGGTCCGGTCGCGCCGGCCCGCGTCACACGCCTGCGCCGGGGTTGCCGGTCGGGGAGGGGATGTGACAGAATGCTGTCATGGTCACCAGCGTACCAAAGCGACAGTATCCTGTCAATGTCAAAACCGCGTCGCGGACGGCTGCAACGACCGCGCCGCGACCGGCGCGCACGACCACGCGCACGCCTGCCGGCGATGCCTTCAGCCGCCTCGTCGTCCAGGTCTTTCGGCTCAACGGCGTCCTGACCGCGGCCGGCGACGAGATGGCACGTCCCGCCGGCCAGACGAGCGCCCGCTGGCAGGTCCTCGCCGCCGCCGACCATGCGCCGATGACCGTGGCCCAGATCGCGCGTGCCCTCAATCTCGCCCGCCAGAGCGTCCAACGCGTGGCGGACCTGCTGGTGGACGATGGACTCGCGGCGTACGTGGAGAACCCGGGACACCGGCGGGCGAAGCTCGTCTCCCTCACGCCGGCCGGCCGCAAGGCGCTGCGCACGATCCAGGCCGCACAACGCGTCTGGGCCGACGCGATCGGCGCCCGGGTCGGCGAAGCGGAGCTGGCTCGGGCCAACACGACCCTCGACAAGGCCCTGCGCGCGCTCGCCTTCGAACGCCGGCGCCCCTGACGGTCGCGGCGACCGGGTCGACACCCCCGGACCGCACCGTCCTCCTGCGGACCCTCGCGCAGCGCACCAGCCGCGCGGTACGAGCGACCCCGCCCACCCGGACTATCGCGCCGCGGAATCTGCCGCACCGGCCACCTACCGTTGAGGACCACACCGGACCCTCGCCCGGTGCGCCCCGGAGTTCCCGTATCGCATGTCCGCTCGCGTGACCCTCTCGATCACCCGGCGCATGGCCGGCGCCGTCGCGTTGGTCTTCGCCATCACCTCCGTCTTCAGCCTGGCCGCGCCATCGCCGGCCGCGGCCTGGGCCGAGGGTGCGTTCAGTGCGGCCTCGGAGAACGACCTGGTCGCGCTCACGAACCGGAGTCGCGCGGCGGCTGGCCGCAAGGCGCTCCGGGTGGACTCGACGCTGCGATCCATCGCCCGCTGGCGCAGCAAGGACATGATCAAGCGCGACTACTTCAGCCACGACATCCCCGGCTACGGGCGCGTGTTCGACGTCATGTCCGATCGCGGCTTCTGCTTCCACGTGGCCGGCGAGAACATCGGCTGGAACAACTCGAGCGATGGGACGGCGACCGGGAAGATCCACAACTCCTTCATGAACTCCTCCGGGCACCGCTCGAACATCCTCGGCAAGAACTGGGACGTGATCGGCATCGGCGCCTACAAGGGCGCGAACGGCAAGAAGATGTGGACGGTGATCTTCGCCGACAAGTGCGGTTCGGTGAAGCCGAAGCCCAAGCCGACCGCCAAGCCGAAGCCGAAGCCCAAGCCGGCCGCCAAGCCGAAGCCGACCCAGGTCGTCCGACGCGCGACCCCGAAGCCGACGAAGCAGCCGACCCCGAAGCCGACCGCCGAACCGACGCCGACGCCATTGCTCGTGCCGCCGAGCTTCGACCTCATCCCGGACCCGGCGCCACCCACCGCCGAACCGGTCGACGCCATCAAGCCCGAGGGGTCCGACGACGCCACCGCCGACATCGGCGGTGCGCATGGCCTTCGGATCGTGCGATCGAACGACCCACCCGGCCTCCTCGAGACCGTGGTCGCCGACGTGACGGGGTTCTTCCTCGGGTCATAGGGCCGGATACACTGGCGGCCATGCCGCCCATCCTGGAGGCCCGCGGGCTCGCCAAGTCCTACCCGCTCGGCGAGACCACGGTCGAGGCCCTCCGGGGCGTCTCCCTGGAGGTCGCCGAGGGCGAATTCGTCGCCCTCATGGGGCCATCGGGCTCGGGCAAGTCCACCCTGCTGCAACTCCTCGGTGGGCTCGACCAGCCGTCCTCGGGCGAGGTGATCCTCGAAGGCGAAGTCATCAGCCGGTTGTCCGACGAGGCCGCCACGCGCCTGCGGCGAGAGCGGACGGGCTTCGTCTTCCAGTCCTTCAACCTCATCCCGCTCCTCGACGTGACCGAGAACATCGCACTCCCGTTCACCATCGGCGGCGAGGACCCGTCGCGCGGCGAACTGGCCGAACGCATCCGGGATGTGATCGAGCTCGTCGACCTCACCGGCAAGGAGCACCACAAGCCGGACCAGCTGTCGGCCGGTGAGCAGCAGCGCGTCGCGGTCGCCCGGGCGCTCGTCACCCGCCCGGCCCTCCTGTTCGCCGACGAACCGACGGGCAGCCTCGACTACACGACCGGGACCGAGATCCTCGACGCCCTCTATCGCTCGTGTGTGGAGCGCCACCAGACGGTCGTGCTCGTGACGCACGAATCGAAGGCGGCCGCCTATGCCGATCGGGTCCTCGTCATCGGCGACGGGTCCATCCGGGACACGATCGACCTCGGCCGCCGCGACACCCACGACGCCGCCCCCCTGATCGCCCGGCTCGCCCAGCTGGGCCTCTAGGCGGCGGCGCCCCGATGGACGGCCTGACCCGACTCGCCTTCCGGAGTCTCATGGCACGCCCGCTGCGCGCCACCTTGACGGCGCTCGGGGTCGCCCTCGGCGTCGGCGTGCTGTTTGCGGGTCTCGCCACGAACGCCGGGATCGAGGCCTCGGCCCAGCGGACCGTGCAGGACCTGGTCGGGCTGAGTGATCTTCGCGTGTCGGCGTTCGGGGAAGACGGGCTCAGCCCGGAGACGGTCGCCGCGATCGAGGCCACGCCGGGCGTCGCGATCGTGGCTCCAGCCCTCGAGCGACGGACATATCTCGACTCGACCTCGGCGTCCGGCCGGCTGCCGCCGTCGGTCACGGTCATCGGCATCGACCCGGACGCGGAGCCGCTGCTCCACGATGACGAACTGATCGCGGGCACCGCCCTGACCAGTGTCGGGCAGCCGAGCGCGGTCGTGACCCAGCGTCTGGCCGACGCCGATGGGCTGGCTGTCGGTTCGACCCTGACGATCCTCAACGCGGGCGAACCGGCGGTGTATCGGATCGTCGGGATCGTGGCCGGCGACGGGCCACCGGATGTCGTGGACGGGCGGACGGTCTTCGTGCCGCTCGACACGGCCCAGTCGATCTTCGACGTGACCGGCGTCACCCGTGTCGACGTCGGTCTCGAACCGGACGCGGATGTCGCCGCCGTCACGGCCGCCCTCGAAGCCGGTCTGCTGGTCGAACCCTATGTCGTGTCGTCGCCGGGGGACCTCGCCGACTCGCTGCGCGCCTCCACCGCCGACTTCCAGGCCACGACCGCGATGATCGCCGCGATCGCCCTGTTCACCGGCGCGTTCCTGATCTTCAACACGCTCTCGATGACGGTCATCGAGCGGTTCCGCGAGGTCGGGCTGCTGCGGGCCGCCGGGGCGACCCGGGTCCAGGTCCGCACGTTCATCCTGACCCAGGCGCTCGTCGTCGGGCTCATCGGGTCGGCGATCGGGATCCTGTTCGGTGCGCTGCTCGCGGCGGCGATGGTCGCGTACCTCCGCACGATCGGCTCGGTGGCGCTCGACGGCCCGGCGCTGCCGCTCCTCGATGTGGCGACCGCCGTCGCCGTCGGGGTCCTCATCACGTTGGCGGCGGCCCTCGAACCGGCCCGCCGGGCCGCCCGGATCTCCCCGGTCGAGGCGCTACGCGCGCGCATGGACCTGCCGGCCGCGCGGCGCGCCCGGTTGCGGTGGCTCGTCGTCGTGTTCGTGGCGGTCGCCTTCGCCGGCCTGCTGATCTGGCCGCGCGATGCGGGCACAGCCGGGGCGATCCGCGCGATCGCGGTCTACGCGGTCCTGCTCGTGGCGACCCTGCTCATCCCCGTCCTCGTGCCGGCCCTCGCTCGCCTGGGCGGGCTGCCGTTCCGCCTCCCGTTCGCGCTGGAGGAGCGGCTCGCGCGCGCGTCGCTGCTGCGCGACCGGAGCCGGGCGACATTGACGATCGGCGCCCTCGCCGTCGGCCTGACGATGGTCGTCGCGCTCGGCGGGATCGGCGAGGGAGCCCGCGCCGCCGCCAGCAGCTGGGTCGCGGACGTCGTGCCTGGTGACGTGCTGGTCACCTCGATCCGGCCGATCGCCGCGGACGAGGGCGTCACCGAGGAACTCGACGCGATCACCGGCGTCGCCCTGGTCAGTCCGCTCGCGACGTTCGACCTCGCGATCGACGGCGTCGCGGCCGACGGCGCGGCGATGGTCGGCGCGGACCTCGCCGAAGACGGGCGTCTGAGGCTGACCGCCGGTGAGCGGGGGGAGGCGCTCGCCGCGCTCGACGCGGGTGGCGCGGCGATCGTGCCGATCGCCGTGGCGGAACGTCTCGGGATCGGGCTCGGGGATTCGCTGAAGGCCGCTGCGGTCGATGGGACGACGGTCCCGCTGCGCGTCGTCGGGATCGCCGAACGCACGTTGCCCGGCCGCGGCGGCGAGTCCGTCCTGGTCGGCTGGGACGATGCGACGACGCACTTCGGCGTCGCCGGCGCGGACGCGTTCGCGGTCCGCTTCGCGCCGAACGCCCCGGCCACGACCCGTGACGACCTGACCGAGGTGGCCCGCCAGTCGGCACTCGAAGTCGTGACCCTCGATCGGGTCGCGGGCGCCATCGAGGACGCGCTTGACCGGGTGTTCGGGCTGTTCGACGCGCTGGCCGTCATCGCGGTCATCGTCGCGGCGCTCGGCATCGCCAACACGCTCACGATGAACGTCATCGAGCGCGTCCGCGAGATCGGCATCCTGCGCGCCGCGGGCATGACGACGCGCCAGGTCTGGCGATCGGTCGTCGTCGAGGCTGGCGTCGTCGGGCTGGCTGGAGCCCTCGTCGGGGTCGTCACGGGGGTGCTCGTCGGCGCGCTGATGGTCGTCCTGGCCGGGGGAACGCCGGACCTCGGGACCGTGATCCCATGGCCGACGGTCGCCGTCGCGTTCATCCTGGGCGTCGCGTTGGCGATGCTGGCGGCCGCCTACCCGGCCCGTCTGGCAGCCCGGATCTCGATCGTTCGGGCCGTCGCATACGAGTGAATCCGGATGCTAGACTCGGCCCGTCGGTCGCACCCCAAGGCGACCCCCACGACGGAGCATCGATGACGATCGCCCTGCCGAGACTCGACCGGAGCACCCGGGCCGAGCGTGGCCTCACCCTCGCCGACTTCCTGGTCCCGATCCGCCTCGGGGAACGCCTGGGGACACGGGTCCGGCACATCGTCCTGATCGTCGCGGGCGCCCTGTTGGTCGCGCTGACCGCGCAGATCTACATCCCGACGCAACCCGTCCCGTTCACCGGGCAGACCTTCGGCGTCCTGATCGTCGGGGGAGCCCTCGGCTTCCGTCGCGGGGCGCTGGCATTGCTGCTCTATCTCCTGATCGGCGCCGTCGGCCTCCCGGTCTTCGCCGAGGGCGATCGCGGCGTGTCGGTCCTGCAGGGGCCCAGTGGCGGATACCTCATCGGATTCGTCGTCGCGGCGGCGGTCGTCGGGCGACTGGCGGAGTTGGGCTGGGATCGCAAGCTCGGTGGATCTCTGGCGGCGATGCTGATCGGCAGCGTCATCATCTACGCGATCGGCGTCCCGTGGCTGAAAGTCGCGATCGACGTCTCCTGGGCGGAGGCGGTCGCCCTCGGCCTGACGCCGTTCCTCCTCTGGGACACGGCCAAGCTCGTCGTTGCGGGCGCGCTCTTCCCGGCCGCCTGGTGGCTGGTCGATCGGCGGCCCGACGACCGCTAGCAGCTCAGGCCTCGTCGAGGGCGGCCTGCAGGCTCCGATACGCATCGCGCAGCAGGCGCGCCACCTCCGGCCAGTAGGCCTTGCCGGCACCCGTTGGCCCATCGGGATCCTCGGTCGCGCCCCGGTCGCGGACCTCGGCGGCGAGGCCGCGCAGGCGGCCAGCCTCGGCCACACGTTCCAGAGGGATCTCGTAGATCGCGGCATAGAGGTCCGTGATGGCATCGCCCGCGGCGTCGCCGGCCGCCAGGCCGATCTCGCGCCGGACGACCCACCAGCGAAGCTCGTTGCGGGCGACCGCCTCGGCGTCGACATGCTCGGGCAGGCGGAGCAGTCGATAGGCCCGGCCGATGTCTGGCGCGAACCGGTCGTAGTCGCCGGTCGCCCGCGCGAATCCAGCGGCGGCCCTCGTGAGATGCACGCTCGCGGCGAGGGCCCGCGGCCAGCCGACGTGGGCCTGCTCGCGCAGCGCCAGGACGAGCAACCCGAACAGGCGCGCCGGCTGGCGGCGGTAGTACGCCTTCCACATTCGGGTCTCGAGCCGGGCGAGCTCGTCGGGGTCGAAGTCCGCGCCCCAGCGCGTCGCCGACATGCTCTCCGATGTCATGGACCGCGTCCCTCCGTGATCGTCGGTATCGTGCACCGGTGAGTACGGTCGCATCGGACGCGCGGATCAACGACGGGGCGGGCACGGACTCGCTGCGCGTGCCGGCTCCGGTGCCGGCTGAGCTCGCCGGCCTCTACGGCCCCGACTCCGAGGCCTGGCGCCTCAACCGCGAGGCGATGCTGCTGCTGGGTGCCGGTCCGCGTGCGCTTCTGCTCCAGATCGCTCACCCAGCGGTCGCCGCCGGCGTCAACGACCACTCGGACTTCCGCGCCGATCCGTGGCGCCGATTGCGCGGCACCCTCCGGAGCTACCTCACGATCGTCTACGGGACGACGGCCACCGCCCGCGCCGAGATCCGGCGCCTCAACGCGTTGCACCGCGGGATCGTCGGGCCCGGGTACGCCGCCCGCGATCCGGAGCTGTCGCTGTGGGTCCACGCCACGCTCATCGAGTCGACGCTGGCCGTGAGTGACGCCTGGCTCGAGCCGCTCGATCGATCGCGGCGGGCGCGGTACTACGCGGAGACCCGACCGATCGGCCGGGCGTTCGGCGTCCCGGAGGCGATGCTGCCCGCCGACATCGAGGCGTTCGACGGGTACTGGGCCGAGATGCTGGAGCCCGCCGGCCCGGTCCAGGTCGGGCCGCTCGCCCGCGAGCTGGCGGGGGTCATCCTGCGGCCGCCGCTCCCCGGGGCGTTGGCACGCCTGCCCGTGCCGACCGCGTTGTACGACTGGACCCTCTGGCCGTCGGTCGGTCTCCTGCCGGCGACGATCCGCGAGGCCTACGGCCTGCCCTGGGACGCCCGCCACCGACTCGTCTCCGAGTGGCTCGTCGCCGGCTGGCGTGCCTGGCGCCCGCTGCTCCCCGCGGGCTTCCGCCAGATGCCCCATGCCCTCGCCGCGGACCGCCGGCTCGCTGGGGCGCTGACACAGCGTCACGATCTCGGGCGTCTCTTGCGTGCGACACCATCGGATCGCGAGGCCTCGTCGATGCAGCGCTCACGGACCTGGGCGCACCGGCTCGCGATCCGTTGCTCGCCGCCGTCGCGCTCGCCGTGAGCCTCGCGAGCCTCACTGCGCCATCCGCTGACGCTGACTGCGACGGCCCCGTGCCTTCGTTCCGTGAGCACGCTGCAAAGGCCGAGCGCGTCGTCATCGGCGACGTGGTCGACGTCGACCTCACGGCCAACTGGACGGATGACGAAGGACGGTCCAGTCACTTCGTGATGAACGTCAAGTACGTGCTGCGCGGGGCGCCCGAGCCGACGATGATCTTCCAGGATCTCGAGTTCCTCCCGTGCGCCGACCACATCGTCATCGCGCGAAAGGGGGACCGCATCGCACTGGCGATGGGCATCACCGCGTTCGATCCACCGTTCACCTTCAGTACGGTCGCGTGGGTCGAAGGGACGCCGCCAGACTTCGTTGGAATCGAGCGGACGACCGTGCGAGACGCCTTCCTCCTCCTCGCACTTGACCCGCCCGCCGACGAGGTCGCTCTTCAGCCAGTCGACGAACCTGTCCCGGTCGGCGCCATCGCCGTCGTCGTCATAGCGATCGGCGTCGCGCTCGCGCTCCTCTGGCGCCGATCCCTGGCACGCCAGCTTCAGTAGATCCGCGGGAACCGCGGGGCGAAGAGCGTGCTGAGGTTCTTGGGCGTGCCGTCGTCGAGGGCGCGAAGCAGGGCCGCTGTGGAGCTCAGCCCGAACCGGTGCGCCGACACGTATCCGCGCATGGCCGCCCAGAACGCGGTCGACCCCATCCGCTTTCGAGCCGAATCGATGATGTTGCCGCCCTGGATGTAGACCTTCTCGTAGTAGCAGTTCGTCGTGTACTTGTAGATCGAGAGGTCGAGGCGCCCGGCCGGGCAGCGGCTCGACCGCTTCGTCCCGGTCACGTAGCGGGCCATGAAGTCGGCGGCGGCCTCGTCGGTGAACGGTTCGCGCGCCTGGTCGTTGCCGACGATCCCGTAGAACCACTGGTGGGCCGTCTCGTGCGCCGTCAGGTAGCGCAGGTTCGAGCGGTTGACGCCGGTCGGGATCCAGATGAGCCCCGGTGACTCCATGCCGTAGGCCCCGGCCGACTGGACGACCTTGAACGTGCCGTAGGGATACGGACCGAGGCGCGCCTCGTACGCCCGGAACGCGTCCGCCGCGCCATCGAGCATCGCCGCGCCCGGGGCGCCAGGGCGGTAGTAGACGCGGATGATGTTGTCGCCGACGACTCGTTCCCGCGTCCGGTAGTCAGCTGCCGCGGTGACCGTGAAGTCTCGGACGTTCCTCGCCTCGTAGACCTTGGTCAGGCCGTCCGCGCTCGTTGAGACGCGGCCACCCGATGTCGCCAGGTCGAGTTTGCGCGTGGTGACGATCGTGACCCGCACGAACGGGCTCGACGGCGTGACGAAGGGATCGCCGTGGTTCGGCCGGTCGAACGGGGTCTTGCGGCTGACCCACGGCAGCCAGCGGTAGAGATCGACGATTCCGTTCGCCTTCGTGAACAGCCAGTTCGAGCCGCCCAGGCTCGTCCGCAGCGTGGCCAGGTACCGGACCCGGATCGTCGTCGAGCCGCCGGCCGGAAGGACGCCGCCGAGCGGCACGACGATCGTCTGGTCGCTCACCTTCGCCTTGACCGCGACGCCATCGACGGTGACCGGGTCCAGGCGCATCGCCCCGAGCCGTGCGGCGATCGTGTTGAGTTCGACGCGGTCGATCGGTCCGCCGGACGTATTCGTGATCGACAGCGTGGCGCGGACGCTGATGCGATGGGCCGCCCAGTTGAGCTTCAGCCGCGCGTCGTAGGTCGCCGTCAGGCGCACGCTCGAGCGATTCGCGACCCCGGCCACGATGTCGCCGACGCCGACCGGCGAGGCGGCACGCACCCCCGATACGGACGGGGAGGGGAGGCCGAGCGCGAGGATCGCGAGCGCAAGGGCCACGATCAGACGAGGGCCCGGACCAGGAGCGCGCGGTGGCATGGGCATCGTCCGCATCCTACCCCGTGGCTTCTACACTGCCAGCCATGACCATCGGCCCGCTCATCGACGCCATTCGCGCCGAGCTTCCCGGCCTGCGCCTGCTCACCGACGCCACGGACCGCGAGTCGTACCGGACCGACGAGACGCCCTACCTGCGACCGGGCCTGCCGGGGGCCGTGGCTCTCCCGACGGAGACGGCCGAGGTGGCCACGCTGGTGCGCCTGGCCTCGGAGCATCGCGTGCCGATCGTCCCGCGCGGCGCCGGCAGCGGGCCTGTCCGGCGGGGCCGCCGGGATCGAGGATGGCCTGACGATCGCGTTCACCGCGATGAACAGGATCGTCGAGATCGACCGCGAGAACCTCGTCGCCGTCGTCCAGCCGGGCATCATCAACGCGGCTCTCAAGGCGGCCGTCGCCGAGCAGGGCCTGTTCTACCCGCCCGACCCCGCGTCGTTCGAGATGTGCTCGATCGGCGGCAACCTCGGCACGAACGCCGGCGGCCTGTGCTGCGTCAAGTACGGCCAGACGCGCGATTCGGTCCTCTCGCTCGAAGTCGTCATGGCCGATGGCGCGGTCATCCGGACCGGCGGCAAGAACATCAAGGACGTCGCCGGCTATTCGCTCACGCACCTGTTCGTCGGCAGCCAGGGCACGCTCGCGATCATCACCGAGGCGACGCTGAAGCTCCGCCCAGCGCCACCGCCGCGGTCCACGATGCTCGCCTTCTTCCCGACGCTCGACAGTGCCGGCCAGGCGGTCGCCGCGATCGCGGCGGCCGGGCTGTCGCCGGTCACCCTCGAGCTGCTCGATCGCTTCACGATCGCGGCGGTCGACGACATGAACAACCTCGGTCTGGACCGGACGGCCGCGGCCATGCTCATGGTCGAGTCGGACATGCCGGGCGCAGCCGCGATCGACGAGCTCGAACGGGCCGAGGCGGCCTGTCGGACGGCCGGGGCGACCGACGTCGTGCGGGCCGCCGACGCGCAGGAGGCCGACTGGCTGCGACAGGCCAGGCGGGCCGCGCACTATGCGCTGGAACGGCTCGGCGAGGTCCGGATGGAGGACGTCGGCGTGCCGCGCTCGCGGGTCCCGGACATGCTCCGGGCCATCGAGGGCATCGCGGCGAAGCACGACGTCCGGATCGGGACGTTCGGGCACGCGGGCGACGGCAACCTCCACCCGGACCTGGTGTTCGAGCGCGGCGACCCCCGCGCGGAGGAGCTGACCAAGCTCGTCCAGGCCGACCTCTATCGCGCGGCCCTCGACCTCGGCGGCACGATCACGAGCGAGCACGGCATCGGCATGGCTCGGCGCGACTGGCTCGAGACGCAACGCGGTCCCGACGCGATGCGGGTCATGCGCGCGATCAAGACCGCGCTCGACCCGCTGAACATCCTGAACCCGGGTCGCGTGCTCTAGCGATCCGTGGTCATCCGCGGGGTGCCGCGGCCCGTATCCACGGCATGCTCTCGCGGACGCGCCGACTGACCTTGCCTCTTGCCGCCCTCCTCACCGTCGCGGCGTGCGGGGCGCCGGCCGGATCGCCGATCCCCTCGACAGCGTCGACCGCGCCGCCCACGTCGGCGCCCGTGTCGACGCCATCGTCCGGCCCCAGCGTGGCCGCCACCCAGCCTCCGACCCAGGCCCTGATCGAGTCGCTGACGGCGAGGGTCGAGGCGGACCCGAACGACGCGGCGACGCAGCGCGACCTCGGCCTCGCCCTCATGCAACGTGTTCGCGAAACGGCCGATCCCTCGCTCTACGCCCCGGCCGAAACAGCCCTTCAGCGCGCCCGCGAGCTCGCACCCGACGACGTCCTGGTGCTGGTCGGGCTGGGCGGTCTCCAGCTCGGCCGGCACGAGTTCGCCCTCGCCCTCGAATCGGGCGAGGAAGCGGTCGAGGTCTTCCCCGACTACGCGCCGGCGCACGGCGTCGTCGTCGACGCGCTGGTCGAGCTCGGCCGGTACGAAGAGGCGACGACCGAGGTCGAACGGATGGTCAAGCTGTCCGCCGACCTGCCGTCGCTCGCCCGCCTGTCCTACGTCCGCGAGCTGCGCGGCGACCTGCCCGGGGCGCTCGAGGCGATGCGCCAGGCCGCCGATTCCCCCGGTCTTGCCCCGGAGAACACGGCCTACGTGACGGCGTTGCTCGGCAACCTGCTCGTCGCCAGCGGCGATCCCGATGCCGCGCAGGCGGCCTACGAAGCCGCCATCGATCTCGTACCCAACCACGCCCCGTCGATCGCCGGCCTGGGTCGGCTGGCGATCGGCCGGGGCGACCTGGCCGAGGCCGCGAGACAGTTCGAGCGGGCTGCGGCGATCCTGCCACTGCCCGAGTACGTCATCGCGCTCGGCGAGGTCCGGGCCGCAGCCGGCGACGACGCCGAGGCGCGCCAGTCGTTCGAACTCGCCCGGGCCGAGATCGCGCTGTTCCAGGCGAGCGGCGTGACCGTCGACCTCGAGCTCGCGCTCTTCGAAGCCGACCACGGCGATCCGACCCGCGCGCTCGCCCTGGCCGAAGCCGCGGCCGCGCGCGACGCCCACGGTCCGTGCCGCGGACGCCGTGGCGTGGGCGCTCCACCGGCTCGGCCGCGACGACGATGCCAAGGTCCACGCCGACGAGGCGCTGCGACTCGGGTCGCGCGACCCGCTGCTCCGCTTCCACGCCGGGCGCGATCGCGGCCGCACTCGGCGACGCGAGGGCCGCCCGCCAGGACCTCGAGCTCGCCCTGGCCACCGACCCCGGCTTCTCGGCCACGGGCGCCGCCGAGGCCCGCCGGATCCTCGCCGACCTGCCCTGATCGCCCCGATTCATCCGAATCGGCGACACCGACGCATCCCCTCCGAACGGTCCCGGTGGAGGTCGCGACACGCCGGTCCCGCCATCAGATGAGAGGCCTTGGGGGGCCTGCTCACCACCCACCTACCAGGGAGGACCCCGTGTCCACACGAGCCAAGGCGACCGGTCTCACCGGCGCCCTTCTCATCGCCTTGACGTCCGTCTCCGGCGTCATGGCGTCGAGCCACCGCGAGGCGCCGCTCATCGGCGGCGATCCGGCAGCCGACAACACCGACCTGTACGCGTTCGTCAGTCCGGACGATCCGACCAAGCTGACGATCATCGCCAACTACATCCCGCTCCAGCAGCCGGGCGGCGGCCCGAACTTCCATCCGTTCGATGACGCCGTCAAGTACCAGATCCACATCGACAACACCGGCGACGGCAAGGACGACGTCACCTACGACTTCCGGTTCGAGACCAAGGCCAAGTCCGGCAAGAAGGGCGTCTCCTCGTTCCTGTACAACAACGGCCCGATCACGTCGGTCAACGACGCGACCTGGCTCGTCCCGCAGCAGTACAAGGTCGTCCGCACGACCAAGCACGGCAGCAAGACCCTCGGCGATGACCTGCGCACCGTTCCGGCCAACATCGGCCCGCGCAGCACGCCGAACTACGCGGCGCTCGCCTCCGGCGGCGTCCATGCGGTCAAGAACCACACCACGGTCTTCGCCGGTCCGCGCGACGATGCGTTCTTCGTCGATCTCGGGTCGATCTTCGACCTCGGTGGCCTTCGACCCTTCAACAACCTGCACGTGATCCCGCTCGATGCCGCTCCCGGCGTCGACGGCGTCGCGGGCTACAACACCGCATCGATCGCACTCCAGGTCCCGCTGACCGAGATCCGCAAGAGCGCCTCGCAGCCGGTCGTTGGCGTGTGGGCGAGCGCCAGCCGGCGCGAGCACAAGACCATCGACAGCAAGGGCCGCGTCTCGTGGTCCGGCAAGTGGGTCCAGATCTCGCGTCTGGGCAACCCGCTCATCAACGAGGTGGTCATCCCGCGTCACCTCAAGGACTACTGGAACGGCCAGGCGCCGTCCAACGACAAGCAGTTCGCCAAGTACTACGAGAAGCCGGAACTCGCCGGCCTCGTCAACTTCCTGTACCCGCGCCCTCGATGACGCGAACACGACCGGTCGCACCGACCTGTCGCTGATCCTGCTCAAGGGCGTGCCCGGCGTGAACGCCATCGGCTCCAAGCCGGCTCTGGCCGACATGCTGCGGGTCAACACAGCCGTCGTGCCCGGCGCCAACGGGGCCTGCCCCGGCGGTACCGCGGACGCCAGCCAGCCCGACCGCCTGGCCGTCCTCAACGGCGACCTGTGCGGCTTCCCGAACGGCCGACGTCTCGGCGACGACGTCACGGACATCGAGATCCGTGCGATCGCCGAAGGCTATGGCACGTTCCTCAACGGGGCCTTCGGCCTGCCGAACCGCACCCCGAACAACCTGGTCGGCGATGGCGTCGACACCAACGCGGACATGCCGTTCCTCGGGACGTTCCCGTACATCGGCCTGCCGCACCAGGGCTACGAGTCGGTCCCGCCGGTCTCGCTCAGGCTCATGTAACTCCAGTCGCGCGATCGCGACACCGACGAGCGGGTCCCAGGGGGTCGGGACCCGCTCGTTCGAATTCCCGGTCTTGCCGGATGGTGCCCGACGCGCCATGATGCGCGGGACATGCCTGCACATCTGTTCAGTACATCTGTGCATCGTCCCGGCGGCCGGCGATGAGCGACATCGAGCAGCTCGTCCGCGCGAGCCGCCTCTACTACGAGCTGGGCGAGACCCAGCACACGATCGCCGAGCTGCTCGGTGTCACCCGCCCCCAGGTGTCGCGGATCCTGAAGCGGGCCCGGGCGGAGGGCATCGTCGAGATCCGCATCCACGACTCGACCGCGGTCGAGAGTCCCGCTGCCGCCGCACTCCGAGACGCGGTTCGGGCTCGATGCGGTGCACCTCGCGCCGTCGGTCGCGGGACCGGAGGACCTGACCCGGCGGATGGTCGGTCGGCTCGCGGCCGCGGTGCTGCGCGACGCGGTCCGCGGCGGCTCGGTCGTCGGCGTGGGCGACGGGGCGTCGGTGTCGGCCACGGCCGACGCCCTGGACGAGGCGGCCAGCCCGGTCGCCGCGACCGTCGTCCCGTTGTGCGGCGGCTACTGGACGACCGGCCCGGAACGCGAGCCCTACCGGCGCGTCGCCGAGGCGTTCGAGGCCACGCCGCGCGGCCTGATGGCCCCCGGCCTGGTCGACGACGCGGCCACGCGCCGTTCCCTCGTCGCCCACGCAGGCGTCCAGGTGGTGCTCGACCTGTGGGAGCGGCTCGACGTCGCCCTGTTCGGCATCGGCGGCCCGGCCTGGTCCGCGTCCGCCGTGGGTGACCGGATCGAACGCCAGCTCGAGACCGCTGACGCCGTCGGCGAGGTGCTCGTCGCCCCCTTCGATCTCGGGGGACGGTTCGTCTGCCCGGCCCTGCGGGACCGGGTCATCGCCTTCGATGCGCGCCGGCTCGGGAGCGTGCCGGTCGCCATCGGCGTGGCGGCGGGCGAGGCCAAGGTCAGACCCATCCTCGGCGCCCTTCGAGCCGGTGTCGTTCGAACGCTCGTGACCGACGTGGCGACCGCCGAGGCGGTCGTCGAGCTGGCCGAGTCCGCGCCCCCGGCCACGGCGCGACGACGACGATGACGACCCGGGAACGCGCGATCCTCGGGCTCGATCTCGGCACGAACGAGATCAAGGCGGGTCTCGTGACGCTCGACGGCCGGCTCCTCGGGCTTGCGCGTGCCAGCTTCCCGATCGACCTCTCCGGCGGTCCTGGCTGGGCCGAGCAGGACCCGGGCGCGTGGTGGTCCGCCGTCGTGAGCGCGGTCCGCACGTTGCACGCGCCGGACCTCGGCGAGATCGTGGCGATCGGCGTGGACGGCCACGGTCCCACGCTCGTCTCGGTCGACGGGCGAGGGGAGGCCACCCGGCCGGCGATCACCTGGCTCGACACCCGAACGACCGGCGAGGCGGCCGAGCTGGCCGAGGCGACCGGGGTCCGCGGCTGGGCACTCGGCGGGTTGCCGGCCGCGCTCTGGGTCGAGCGCCACGAACCGGCCGTGGCCGCCGCCACCCGCTGGTACCTCTCGACCTGGGAGTGGCTGGCATTCCGGCTCGCCGGCGTCGCGGTGGCACCGCTGATCCCCGACCAGCTCGTCCCGGATCCGTCGCTCGTCGCCGCTCACGGGCGTGCCGGGGCACAAGCTGCCACCGACCGGTGAGACCGGCACGATCGTCGGCGAGCTGACCGCGACCGCCGCCGATGCCCTCGGCCTGCGACCCGGCGTGCCGGTCGTCGGTGGGACGGTCGATGCCTTCGCGAGCTACCACGGTGCCGGCCTGCGCGAGCCTGGGGACGCCTACGACCCCGGTGGTTCCGCCGGTGGCTTCGGCGTCTACTGGGATCGGCCGGTTGACGTCCCGGGCGCGTTCGTCACCCCGGCCCCGCTCGCGGGCCGCTACAGCGTCGGGGCGGCGATGGCGGCGACGGGCCGCGCGCTCGACTGGTACCGCGACAGCATCCTGGGCGGCACAGTGACGACCGACGCCCTGCTCGCGGAGGTCGCGACGACCCCGCCCGGCGCCGACGGCCTCGTCTTCCTGCCGTACCTCGCCGGGGAGCGCTCACCGCTCTGGGAGCCGAGTGCCCGGGGCGTCTTCGCCGGCCTGACGCTCGGCCACGGCCGCGGCCACCTGGCCCGCGCGATCGTGGAGGCCTCTGCGTTGGCGATCCGCCATGTCGCGACGCCGATGCTGGCCGCCGGCGTCCGGGTGACCGAGATGCGGGCCTGCGGGGGCCCGGCCCGGAGCGACGTGTGGAACGGCATCAAGGCGGACGTCACGGGCTTCACGGTCGCCGTGCCGGCCGTGCTCGAGACCGCGGTCGTCGGTTGCGCGATCCTGGGTGCCGTCGGCATCGGGGCGCACCCGGACGTCGAGACCGCCATCGAATCGATGACCAGGATCGACCACCGGATCGAACCGCGTGCCGACCTGGCGCCGACCTACGACCGGTTGTTCGAGGCGTACGTCGCGCTGTACCCAGCGACCGCCCCGATCCTGCGGCCGCTCGCCGGGCCGGTGGTGCCGGCCGAGGCGCTGCCACCGGCCGAGGCGCTGCCATGAGCGGCGCCCTGCGCCTGACCGATGTGGCCGCCTCGTTCCCGACGCGTGACGGCGGCCGGCTCCTCGCGCTCGACGGGATCGAGCTCGACGTGCCCGCCGGCCAGCTCGTGGCCTGCATCGGGCCCAACGGCAGCGGCAAGTCCACGCTCCTGCGGGTCATCGCCGGGCTGCTGACCCCGGACCGCGGCTCGATCACCCTGGACGGTTCGCCGATCACGAGCCCGAACCCGGCGATCGGCCTGGTCTTCCAGGAGCCCCGGCTGCTGCCGTGGCGGACCGGGGCCGACAACGTCACCTACCCACTCGAGCTCGCCGGATGGTCGCCCGAACGGCGCGATCGGCGGTTGCTCGAGCTGGCCGAGCTGGTCCGCCTCGAGCCGCCGGCCCTGATCGCGCGCCCAGCGGAGCTCTCGGGCGGCACGCGCCAGCGCGTCGCGCTCGCCCGGGCGCTCGCGCTGGAGCCGGAGGTGCTCCTGCTCGATGAGCCGTTCAGCGCGCTCGATGCGTTGACACGCGAACGCTTCGATCTCGAGCTGCTCCGCCTCGGCGAGCTCGCCCGCACGACCATGATCCTCGTCACGCACAGCATCGCCGAGGCGATCCTGGTCGCCGACCGGGTCGTCGTGCTGTCGCCGCGCCCGGGCCGCATCGTGGCGGACATCGCGGTCGATGCCGCGCGCCCTCGCTCGATCGAGGTCCTCGATGGGGCCAGCGCCTCGCGGACCGCCGCCGAGATCCGGTCCCACCTGGAGCTCGCGTCGTGACGCGATCCGCCGCCCTGCCGATCGCCGCCGCGTTGGCCGCGTTCGTCATCGCCTGGAAGCTGATCGTCGTCCTCGGCGGGCTCCCGCCGTTCATCCTGCCGCCGCCCGAGACCGTCGCGGTCCGTTTCCTGGTGGCGCTCGTCGACGGGACGATCCTGCCCCACCTCGCGACCACGCTCGTCGAGGTCGCACTGGGCCTGATCGTCGGGGCGGGGAGCGCGCTCGTCATCGGCTACGTGCTCGCACGGAGTGCCCTCGTCGAGCGGCTGCTGTCGCCCTATCTCGTGGCCGCCCAGGCGACGCCGATCCTCGCGCTGGCGCCGCTGCTCGTGCTGTGGTTCGGGACCGGCCTGCTCAGCAAGGTCGTCATCTGCTCGCTGATCGTCTTCTTCCCGGTCGCGGTCGCGACGATGGTCGGCATCCGCTCGGTCGACGCCGGGCTGCTGGAGCTCGGCCGGTCGCTGCGCGCGACCCGTGGCCAGATCCTGACCACGCTCGAGATCCCGGCCGCGCTGCCCGTCGATCCTCGGCGGCCTGCGCGTCGGCGCGACGCTCGCGGTCGTCGGGGCCATCGTCGGCGAGTGGGCCGGTGCCGACCGCGGGCTCGGGGTCCTCATCAACCTCGCCCGCGGATCGCTCTTCGACATCCCGCTCATGTTCGCGACGCTCCTGACGATCGCCCTGCTGGGGATCGCGCTGTACGTCGCCGTCGTCTACGTCGAGCGTCGGCTCGTCGGCAGCCGATGAACCCCCAGTCCCGTCACCCAACCCAGGAGGTGCCCGTGTCATCGCGCTCTCGTCCCCTTGTCGTGTTGCTCGTCATCGGGCTGCTCGTCGTCGCCTGCAACGCCGGCAGCGACCCGACCCCGGCCCCGCCATCGGCCGGTGCCCCCACGCCATCGACCGCTGCCGGTCCGTCGGCCTCGACCGGGCCCGTCAAGCTCGCGGTCGGGCTCGGCTTCATCCCGAGCGTCCAGTTCGCGCCGTTCTACCTCGCCGACCAGGCGGGCTACTACGCCGCGGCCGGGCTCGAGGTCGAGTTCCAGAACACCATCGACCCGAACCTCGTGACCCTGGTCGGCCAGGGCGCGATCGATGTCGGGATCTCCGACGGGACGAGCGTCATCCCGGCGGTCAGCCAGGGCATCCCGATCAAGTACGTGGCGACGATCTACGGGAAGTTCCCCTCGATCGTGTTCTCGAAGACCAGTCACGGGGATCGCCACCGCGGCCGACCTCAAGGGCAAGACCCTCGGCATCCCCGGCAAGTACGGCTCGTCCTGGGTGATGCTCCAGGCGCTCCTGAAGTCCGCGGGCCTGACCCCGGCCGACCTGACGATCACCGAGTACCCCGACTTCGGGCAGGGGGCCGCGGTCGCCGCCGACGCCGTGCAGTCCGCGACGGGCTTCATCAACAACGAGCCCATCCAGCTCGAGCTGACCGGCGAGGAGGTCACGGTCCTCGGCATCGACGACATCACGCCGCTGCCCGGACCCGGCCTGATCTCCGGTGTCGCGACGCTGCAGTCGAAGCGGGACGCGATCGCCGCGTTCGTGGACGCGACCCTGCGTGCGATGCGCGAGATCAGCGAGACGCCCGAGGTCGGGCTTGAAGCCGCGATCAAGGCGGTCCCGGACCTCGGTACGGCGCGCGAGGCGCAGTCCGCCATCCTGTCCGCGACCATCGATGCGTGGGCGGGCACCGTCCAACAGGCGGACGGACTCGGCGCGCTCGACACGGCGGGCTGGGCGACGTCGATCGACTACCTGACCGAGCTCGGCCTGGTACCGAACCCGGTCACCGTCGACGACGTCCTCGACCCGGGTCTCCTGACCCGCGGAGGCTGACCGGCGTGCTGGCCGGCGTCCGACCGAGCGGGGAGCGGCGATCGTGGTGGCTGCGCGAGGCGCTGGCCGCCGAGGCCGTCGCCGACCCGGCGCTGGCCGACGCCGCCCCGCCGCTGCGCGGCACGATCACGGCCGACGTCGCGATCCTCGGCGGCGGCTACACCGGGCTGTGGACCGCACTCCGGCTCGCCGAGCTCGCCCCCGAGGCCCGGATCGTGCTGCTCGAGGCGGACATCTGCGGCGGCGGCCCGTCCGGGCGCAACGGCGGGTTCGTGACGAGCTGGTGGGACGAGATGCCGACGCTCATCGAGCGGTACGGCGAGGCCGCTGCCCTCGACGTCGCCTGGGCGATGGACGGGGCGGTCGACGAGCTGGGGCGCTGGTGCGCGGCGCACGGGGTCGACGCCTGGTACACGAAGGCGGGGACGCTGTCGGTCAGTGCCGCGCCGGCCCAGGACGGCCGCTGGCTGGAGGCGACGACGGCGTGCGCGGCGCTCGGGGTGGGGGACCGCTACGTCGCGTTGGGTCCGGACGACATCGCGGCACGCGTCGCTTCGCCGGTGCTTCGCGGCGGCGTCGTTCATGCCGGGTGCCGCGACCATCCAGCCGGCCATCCTCGCGCGGGGACTGCGAACGGCCGCCCTCGAACGCGGCGTGACGATCCACGAGGGCACGCGCGTCGTCGAGATCGATGGCGAACGGCCGGGCTGGCTTGGCGCGATCGGAGCCGGGTCGCGACGGGCCCCGGCCGGTCGTGCCGGTCGCCCGGTCCGCATCCGCACGACGTCGGCGCGCGCGGGCGCGGGCGAGGTCATCGCCGGCGCCGCGGTCGTGGCCCTCAACGCCTGGGCGGCGGCCTGGCCGTCGTTCGGTCGCCGGCTCGTGACGTGGTCGAGCTACATCGTGCTGACCGAGCCGATCCCGGACCGCCTCGAGGCGCTCGGCTGGACCGGCGGGGAGGGCCTCGCCGACGCGCGGTTCACGCTCCACTACCTGCGCACGACCCGGGACGGGCGGATCGCGATCGGCGGCGGCGGCGGCCGGGCCGGTTTCGGCGGCCGGATCGGGGCGACCTTCACCGACGACGCGAACGCCGGCGTCCGGGCCGCGGCCGGACTGCGCTACCTCTTCCCGTCGCTGGCGGACGTGCGGATCGAGGACGCGTGGGGCGGACCGATCGACATCTCGGCCGATCACCTGCCATCGGTCGCGAGCGTCCCCGGCCGCCCGATCCACTACGCCCACGGCTACTCCGGCAACGGCGTCGGACCCTCGCTGGTAGCGGGGCGGCTCCTGGCCGGGCTGACGGCGCGAGACATCGACGTCCCGGTCCCGGAGGGCGACCGGCTGGCCCCGGCGGCGCTGGTCGGCGGGCGGACGCGGGCGTTCCCGCCGGAACCGCTGCGGTATCTCGGCGCGCGGGTGGTGCGCGATGCGATCGTCCGGCGCGAGGCCGCCGAGGAGCGAGGTGAGCGGGTCTCACCGATCCTGCGCGAGGTCACGCGGCTGCCGCGGCGGTTGGGCTACCACCTCTCGCCCGACTGAACCGACCCCGGTCCGCGACGGTTCCGGACCGCACCGGACCGCCCGGCGGCCGAGGGCCAAACGGGGTACTATTGGTCATCCCCCCACGCGTTGCGTGCCCGGCCTGACCGTGCAGGAGTCTCCGTTGAACAGTCGTCCCCCGTTGAAGTCCGCCACGCCCGTCGCCGAGCCCTTCAAGCACGTCATCGACGAGTACAAGCACCGCGACCAGATGATCACCTGCACCTGCGGCTGGCGCGGCAGCTCGGCCACGATCGACCGCGGCGGGTCCGAGTGGACCGCCCACCTCTTCGAGGTTCGCGGCAAGAAGCGCTAGGCGCCTCCCGCCGGACTCCCGCCCGGCCCTCAGACCGTCGAGCCGCGTCCCGGCCCGATCACGAGTGCCCTCTGGCAGCCTGCTAGCCTTCGTGCGTGGAACTGCCTGGCGGCCTGCCCTTCATCGTCCGGGCCCGGCTGCTCACCCCCGTGGCCGCCGGCGGGACGTTTCACGAGCCTGACGGCCTGCTGGCCGTCGATGAGCGCGGCCGGATCGCGTACGCCGGGGCGACTGCCGACCGGCCCTCCGACATCGATCTCGATGGTGCGCTCGACCTCCGCCCCTTGGTGGTCATGCCCGGGATGATCGACCTGCACGCGCATCTGCCCCAGATCCCGAACGCGGGTCTCGGCGCCGGGCTCGACCTGCTGACCTGGCTCGACCGCTACATCTTCCCGCTCGAACGCGGCTTCGACGAGCCCGAGGCCGAGCGACTCGCGCCGCTCGCCTGGCGGGCGTTCGCGGCCGCCGGCACCACCACGGCGCTCGTCTACGGGGCCGTGTACGAGGCCAGCCTGGATGCCACGTTCCGGGCAGCCGAGGCGCACGGGATCCGGGCCATCGTCGGCAAGGTGATGATGGATCGGCTGACCTACGACCCGACGATCGATCCGACGACCATCCTCGATCGCAGCCTGCGCGAGTCCGCCGACCTGATCGCCCGCTGGCACGGCCGGGACGACGACCGCCTCCGATACGCGGTCACGCCGCGGTTCGCGGTCTCGTGCACCGCCGACATGCTGCGCGAATCGGCGGCCCTCGCGGCCTCGACCGGTGCGTACTGGCAGACCCATGTCTCCGAGGACCGCGGCGAGATCGAGGAGGTGGCCCGGCTCTTCCCGGAGGCCACCGACTATGTCGACGTGTACGACCGGGCCGGAGGCCTCGGCGCGCGCACGGTGCTGGCCCACGCCGTGCATCTCTCGGATCGCGAACTGGCCCGGCTGGTCGAGACCGGGACGCGGGTCGCCCATTGCCCGGCCTCGAACCTGTTCCTCGCATCGGGGGTCATGCCGCTCGGGCGCTACCTCGAGGCGGGGCTGGTCGGTCGGTCTCGGGTCGGACGTGGCGGGCGGGCCGGACCTGTCGATCTTCACGGCCATGCGGGTCGGCGCCTACGCGAAGAACGCCCTCGCGACCGCCGGGGTCGGGCTGGGACCGAACCTGACCCCGCTCGACTGGCTGCGGATCGGCACGCTGGGCGGGGCGACGGCGCTGGGGCTGGGCGACCGCATCGGCTCGCTCGAGGCCGGCAAGGAGGCGGACCTGATCGTGGTCGATCCGTCCTACGCGGCGCCGATCCCGGGCGTCACCGATGACGAGCCCGAGGACCTCGTGAGTCGCCTGATCTTCCGGTCACATCCCGACATGGTCCGAGGCGCATGGGTCCGTGGCCGGCGCCTGGAGGGACCAGGAGCGCGAGGCGGATGACGGTGTCGGACAGCGCGGATCTGGTGATCGTCGGCGGGACCGTGGTCGATGGGACCGGCTCGCCCGGGGTGCCGGGGAGCGTCGTCGTCGACGGGGAGCGGCTGCGGATGCTCGGTCCGGACGACCCGCTCCCGGCGAACGTCGGGCGTCGCATCGATGCCACCGGTCGGGTCGTCGCCCCCGGCTTCATCGACCTGCACAGCCACGGCGGCCTGATGATCCTGGCCGAGCCGCGTCACGAGCCCAAGGTCCGCCAGGGCATCACGACCGAGATCGTCGGGGTCGACGGCAACAGCTTCGCCCCGTTTTCGCGGCACGAGGACCTCGAGGCCTTCGTCGAGCTCGATTCCGGACTCGACGGGCGCCCGGCGATCGACTACGACTGGGACTCGGTCGGGCGCTACCTCGAGCGCTTCGACGGGACGGTCAGCGTCAACGTCGGGACGCTGGTCGGCAACTCGGCGCTCCGGATCGCGGCGCTCGGCTGGGATGACGTCGCAGCCGATGCGCGAGCGCTGGACCGGATGCGGACGATGCTTCGCGGCTCGCTCGACCAGGGGGCCGTCGGGCTCTCATCGGGGCTGGACTACCCACCCGGTGCGTACGCGACGACCGAGGAGCTGGCGGAGCTCACCGCTGAAGCCGGACGGGCCGGCGGCTTCTACCACAGCCATGTGCGGTACCAGCTCGGGGATCGATTTCTCGACCCGTTCCGGGAGGCGATCGAGATCGGTCGCCGCGCCGGCGCGCCCGCCCACATCACCCACTTCTACCATCGCGAGACCCATCCGGGCCCCGCCGAGGCCCTGCTCGAGCTCGTGGACGATGCGCGGGCGGCCGGGCTTGACGTCACCTTCGACACGTATCCCTCGGAGTGGGCCAGCACGCGACTGCTCATCCAGCTCCCGCTCTGGATCCAGGCCGGCGGGCCGGGGCCGCTCAAGGAGCGACTGGCCGAGCGGAGCGCCCGCGACCAGCTCCGTGCCGAGATCGCGGGCCGTGGCGCGGCCTACACGGGACGGGCCGGCTGGGCGGACCTGCGTCTCGGGGCCTTCACCCACCCCGACAACCTGCGCTGGGAGTCGCGGACGCTCGCCGAGGTGATGGAGGAGACCGGCCGCGACGCCGTGGACGCCATGTGCGACCTCCTGCTGTCCGAGCGCCTGGGCGTGAGCCAGGTCACGAGCGGCCCATGGTCGAAGACGCTCCCGTTGTTCGTCGCCCATCCGGTCGGGATGGTCGGCACCGATTCGACGTTCCTCGGCGAGAAGCCTTCACCGCGGACGTACGGCTCGTTCCCGCGGATCCTCGGCCAGTTCGTGCGCGACGAGGCGTTGCTGTCGCTCGAGGAGGCGATCCGCAAGATGACGTCGGCGGCGGCGGCACGGCTCGGGCTGCGCCAGCGTGGCGTGCTGCGCGACGGGATGCTCGCGGACATCGTCGTGTTTGACCCGGCGACAGTCCGCTCGAACGCCACCTACGACGACCCCCGCCAGTTCCCCGACGGCATCGGCTACGTGATCGTCAACGGCGTCATCGTCGTCGACGGGGGCGTCCACACGGGCGCGACCCCCGGCCGCGGCATCCGTCTGGGTCGCGACTAGCCGCGAGATCTGCCGGAGGTTGACATGCGACTTAGTACTCACTAAGTTACGCGCATGACACCGACCGCCCGCCTTTCTGCCGGAGAGCGCCGCGACGAGATCGTCGCCGCCGCGATGACCGAGTTCGCCCAGACCGGCTATGCCGGCACGTCGACCGAGGCCATCGCCCGCCGCTCCGGCGTCAGCCAGCCGTACCTCTTCCAACTGTTCGGGACGAAGAAGGACCTCTTCATCGCCGCGGTCCGCCATGGCTTCGGCCGGACGGCGCTGGCGTTCGAGACGGCCGCCAGCACCGCCCGAGCGGAGGACCCGTCGACCCAGCACATCCTCGATGCGATGGGCCTCGCCTACTGCGACCTCCTGCGCGACCGCGAACTGCTCCTGTGCCAGCTCCAGGCCTATGCCGCCTGCGGTGACCCCGAGATCCGCGCGGCCGTGGGTGACGAATGGATGCGCCTCTACCGCATGGTCGGGGAGTGGTCCGCGGCAGACGACCAGCAGCTCGAGGTCTGGTTCGCCATGGGCATGCTGATGAACACGGCCGCTGCCATCGGCCCGGACATGGCCGAGGCCGGCGACTTCTCCTTCGCCTCGCTCGGGAGGATCGCCGCCGCTCGATGACGACACCGACCCCTTTTTTCGATCCGCTACTTAGTGACCACTAACTCACAACCGGGGAACCACCCCGGGAAAGGAGCACCAGGAATGACTTCCCGTCGGTCCACTGCCTGGACCTTCGCCATCACCTCGATCGCCCTGTTCATGGTCTCGCTCGACAACCTCGTCGTGACCACCGCCCTGCCGGTCATCCGGGCCGACCTCGGCGCGACGCTCGCCGAGCTCGAATGGATGGTCAACGCCTACACCCTGACGTTCGCCGTGCTGCTCCTGACCGGCGCCGCGCTCGGCGACCGGTTCGGCCGGCGCCGGATGTTCGTCGTCGGACTGGCCATCTTCACGGCCGGGTCCGCCGCGGCCGCGCTCGCGCCCTCGAGCGATGTCCTCATCCTGGCCCGCGCGGTCCAGGGCCTTGGCGGCGCCTTCGTGGTCCCGTTGACCTTGACGATCCTGTCAGCCGCCGTCCCACCGGAGCGACGTGCTGTCGCCCTCGGAGCGTGGGGTGGCATCGCCGGCCTGGCCATCGCGATCGGCCCGCTCGTCGGCGGGGCCATCGCCGAGGGCGTCTCGTGGCATTGGATCTTCTGGCTCAACGTGCCGATCGGGATCGTGGCCGTCGTCCTCTCGTTCTCCCGGCTGCAGGAATCGCGCGGCCCCGATGGCGCGCTCGACCTGCCCGGCCTCGGACTCGTCAGTGCCGGCCTCCTGGCCCTTGTGTGGGGCGTCATCAACGGCAACGACCGCGGCTGGACCGATCCGCAGATCCTCGGTGCGCTCGCGACCGGCGTCGTGCTGATGACCGCCTTCTTCGTCTGGGAGGCGCGGGCCAAGTCCCCGATGCTGCCGCTGCGCTTCTTCCGGAGCCGGGCATTCACGGCCGCGAACGTCGTCTCGTTCCTGATGTACTTCGGCGTCTTCGGCGCCGTGTTCCTCCTCGTCCAGTTCTTCCAGGTGGTCCAGGGCCTGAGCCCGTTCCAGTCGGGCCTGCGGACGCTCCCGTGGACGGCGATGCCCGCCATCGTGGCCCCGATCGCAGGGGTCCTGGCGGGCCGCATCGGCGGCCGACCGATCCTCACCGCGGGTATGGCCCTCCTGGCGGCCGGTCTCGCCTGGATCGCGGCCGTGACCTCACCCACCGTGGAGTACCTGCTCCTCGTTCCGGGCTTCGTGATGGCCGGCATCGGGATGGGCCTGTTCTTCGCCCCGATCGCGAACGTGGTCCTCTCCGCGGTCCGCCCGATCGAGGAAGGTCAGGCGTCGGGCGCCACGAACACGATCCGCGAGATCGGTGGCGTGTTCGGGGTGGCCGTCCTGGCCAGCGTCTTCTCGTCGGCCGGTTCCTACGCGACCCCGACCGCGTTCGTCGATGGCCTCGTTCCGGCCGTGTGGGTCGGGGCGGCGGTCGTCGCCGTCGGCGCCGTGGTGGCGCTCGCGCTGCCCGGGCGGATCCGCCGCGAGGCGACCGACCCGGTCGACGCGCCGGGCATGACCTCGGCCCAGGTCTCGGGTGTGCCCGCGCAGACGCCCGGCTGAATCCCCGAAGAACGAACGAACGAGCTCGGCGCGTCGCGCCGAGCTCGTCTTGATTCTCGTTGTGCCCCCGAGGGACTACCCGAAGGCCGGTTCCAGTCCGCCGCCGCCACCCTCACCGACCGTGGGGTCGGTCGGGGCGCTGGCTCGCACCGTCCGTCGCAGTTCGATGTACATCCGGTCCATCGCCGCGGCCTCGGTGTCGGTCAGTGTGCCGTCCCCGGCCGAGCTCGCCCAGCCCATCGCGAGGTGGAGCGCCACGGCCCCTGCCTCGAGCCAGAGCTCGCACGCGCGCCGGATCCGCTCGACGTAGTTGATCGCGACGATCTCGTCGGTCTCGGGCATCAGGACCGCGAACCGGCCCGTGCCCAGGCGCGCGACGTGGTCGGCCTCGCGGGCGCCTCGGCGGATCGTGTCGGCCACGGCGGGCACGATCCGTTCGATCGATCCGGGACCCATCCGCAGGGCCAGCTTGTCGAGACCCTCGAGCTCGATGATGACGACCGTCGCCGAGCGGTGATACCGCCGGATCCGGGCGTCCTCGTCGGCGACCATCCTCGACCAGGCGCTCGGCACGAGCAGGCCGGTCAGGCCGTCGATCGTTGGGTCGTTGACCGCTTCGATCGGTGGCACGACCGAAACGATCCGTCCTCCGCTGTTCATGCTCGTCCCGCCGTAGATGCCATAGCCGCCATTGCCGTTTCCCCCGTTCGTTGTTGGACCATTCGGACGCCCTCCGGCTGAGCCGGACGCAGCCGCCTTTGCCGGGCGGCTCCGTTCGCGACTCTGGACGCGTGACCGGAGCAAGGCGAGGACGATCACGATGATGTCCACCGCCACGATGGCCACGAAGATGCCGATCAGCGCGTCCTGAGACAAGGCCATGGTCCGGAATGACTCCAAGATGATGTTCGGGCCAAGGGACGTCGATGATAGGGCCGGGCGGTGCTCCCCGGACTGTTTCCGACTGGCTCCAGGACTCTTTGCCGGTGACCCACCGCAACGACTGGGGACCTCCGGTGGGGTCTGGTTCGGAGCGGTGCGCAGCGCTGCCGTGCCGGTGCCCGCGCATCCGCCACGTCCGCCCGATGGTACGCTCAGGTTCGAGGAGGGTCGCTGCCCACATGACGTCCCGGACCGAGGCGCCCGGCGCACTCGTCATCCCGCCTGGCCGGATCGCACCGGGCCGAGCCCGTGGAGTCCCGCCGCCCAGACGTGAGGGTCCGGCCAAGCTGACCGGCACGGCCAAGTACGCCGACGACATCGTCGTGCCGGGCGCCTGGTACGGGGCCACGATCCGTTCGACCGATGCGCACGCCCGCTTCCTCGGGCTCGAGCAGGACCCCGCGTTCGACTGGTCGTCGGTCGTGCTCGTGACCGCCGCGGACATCCCGGGCGAGAACATCGTCAGCTCGATCAAGTCGGACCAGCCGATCCTGGTGCCGCTCGACGGCGAGATCCAGCATCACGCCGAGCCCCTGGCGCTCCTCGCGGCCGCGGACCGGGGGATCCTCCGCGCCGCGCGCCGGGCGATCAGGCCGCGGACCGAGCCCCTCCCGCCGATCTTCGATCCGCTCGTCTCCGAGCACGTCTTTGCGACGTATGCGATCGAGAGCGGAGAGGTCGAGGCGGCGATGGGCGCTGCGGACCTCGTGCTCGAGGCCGAGTACCGGGTCGGCCACCAGGAGCAGCTGTACATCGAGAACAACGCGATGATCGCGGTCCCGCGCGACGACGGCGGGGTGGCCATCACCGGCTCGCTCCAGTGCCCGTACTACGTCCACACCGCGCTCAAGAAGGGCCTCGCGATCGACGACCGGCAGGCGCAGGTGATCCAGGCCGAGACCGGCGGCGGCTTCGGGGGCAAGGAGGAGTTCCCCTCGGTCATCGCCCTGCACGCGGCCCTGCTCGCGCTCAAGGCGAAGCGGCCCGTGCGGATGATCTACGAACGCCACGAGGACATATCGGCCACGACGAAGCGACATCCCGCGATCGTCCGCCACCGGACCGGTGTCACCAGTGACGGCCGGATCCTGGCCCAGGACATCGAGGTCGTCATGGACGGTGGCGCCTATTGCACGCTCACCCCGGTGGTCCTGAGCCGCGGCGCCCTCCACTCGGGCGGTCCGTATCGCTGCCCGAACGTCCGCATCCGGGCCCGGGCGACCCGGACGAACACGCCGCCCAACGGGGCGTTCCGCGGTTTCGGGGCGCCGCAGGTCGAGTTCGCGGCCGAGACCCACCTGAACCGCATCGCCGAACGCCTCGGCCTCTCGCCACTCGAGATCCGACGTCGGAACGTCTATCGACTCGGCGACACCACCCCCACCGGCCAGGTCCTGCGCGAGAGCGTGGCCGGCGAGGAGGTCCTCGAGCGGGCGGCGGAAGCATCGGAGTTCGAGCGGCTCCGCGAGCGGACCGCGCGCGAGCGCCGCGGTCGGACCGGTTCGGGCACGATCCCGGGCTCGGCGATGCGAACGGAGCGCACCCACATCGCGAGCGGGATCGGCCTGGCCCTGGCCTGGCACGGGGCCGGGTTCACGGGTTCGGGCGAGGTCAAGCTCGCCTCGGTCATCTCGCTCGAGCTGACCGCCGAGGGCCGGATCCGGATCCTGACCGGGTCGACCGAGATGGGCCAGGGGACCAAGACGATCTTCCCGCAGGTGGTCGCCGACGCGCTCGGCGTCGACTACGACGAGGTCGAGATCGCGGCCGCGGACACGGCCATCGTCCCCGACAGCGGCCCGACCGTCGCGTCCCGCACGGCCATGGTCGTCGGCGGCATGGTCATCAAGGCCGCGGGGCGACTCCGCGAGACGGTCGAGAGCGCCGACCGGCGGCCGCTTCGCCGAGGTCTATCGCGACCACGGCCGGCGAGCCGGCCCGATCCGGATCGACGAGCGCTTCGAGCCCTACCCCGGCATCAGCTTCGACGACGAGACGTATCAGGGCGACGCGTACCCGGCGTACGGCTGGGCGGCCTGCGTCGCCCGCGTCGACGTCGATCTCGACACCGGCGAGGTCCACGTCCGCGACATCGTCGCCGCCGACGACATCGGCGCGGTCATCCATCCGGTCCTCGCCGAGGGCCAGGTCGAGGGCGGGACGCTGCAGGCCGTCGGCTACGCCACGATCGAGGAGATCAAGCTGCGCGATGGCCGCTACCTGAACGACCGGCTCGCGACCTACATCATCCCGACGTCGCTCGATGCGCCGCGGATCTCGACGATCCTGGTCGAGGCGCCGTTCAGCGGTGCGCCACACGGCGCCAAGGGCGTCGGCGAACTGCCGATGGACGTCGGGGCGCCGGCGGTCGTGGCCGCGATCGCCGATGCGACCGGCGTCTGGATCAGCGACCTGCCCGCGAGCCCGGAGCGCATCCTGGCCGCGCTCGCCGGTCGGCCGGACGTCGCCCCGCTCCAGCCTGGCGCGTCGGAGCCGGCCCGCCCGTGACGACGTATCGCTTCAGCGTGAACGCCGTCCCGGTCGAGCTCGAGGTCCCCGGCATGCGCCGCCTGCTCGACGTCCTGCGCGAGGATCTCGCGCTCACTGGAACCAAGGAGGGCTGCGGGGAAGGGGAGTGCGGCGCGTGCACGGTCCTCCTCGATGGCGCACCGGTCGATTCGCTGCCTGGTCCCGGTCTGCCAGGTCGACGGTGCGGACATCCGGACCGTCGAGGGCCTCGCCGGGGGTGCGACCGAACCGGACGGGCCGCCGACGCTCGATGCCCTCCAGTCGGCATTCCTGACCACCGGCGGCGCCCAGTGCGGCATCTGCACGCCGGGCATGCTGATGGCGGCGCGCGCCTACCTCGATGCCGGGGGTGGGCCCGACGAGGACGCCATCCGCGAATCGATCGCGGGCAACCTGTGCCGATGCACCGGGTACACCAAGATCATCGACGCGATCGCCATGGCCGCCCGAGGGTCCTGATGAGCGGCGACACGGATCGCATCGCGGTCCCGACGAACGGACACACGCCACGCGCGTTCGAGGCGTCGCCGGACCAGGCCCCGACGACCCAACCCGACGCGACCCGGCCACCCGATCCGGTCCCGACTGTGACGTCGTCCGAGATGACGGTCTCGGTGACACCCGCCCAGATCGCGGTGGGTTTCGGGGTGATCGCCGGGATCATCCTGATGGTGCTCGGTCGCCGGGCCGGTCGGGGCAGGGGCTAGCCGCGGCGTGCCGATCGAACCGCCGGTCTCCAGCCCACGCGACCTCGCCGAGGCCTACCAGGCGCTCGAGGGCGCCCGACCGATCGCGGGCGGCACGGACCTGATGGTCGCGCTGACCGGTGAGCTCGGCGAGCCGCCGGCCCGGATCGTCGACCTCTGGGGCCTCGACGACCTGCGCGGGATCGTCCTCGATGGCGACGCCGTGGTCCTTGGGGCCCTGACGACCTACACCGAGATCCGCCGGTCCGCGGTCTGTCGCGAGCATCTCCCCGGGCTGGTCGAGGCGGCCGCGACGATCGGCGCGGCCCAGATCCAGAACCGTGGGACCCTCGGCGGGAATGCGGCCAACGCGTCGCCGGCCGGTGACACGCTACCGATCCTGCTCGCGATGGATGCCGCGTTCATCCTCGGGAGTGTCCGAGGCGAGCGCCTGGTCCCGGCCGCGGACTTCTGGCCGGCCTACCGCCAGACGGCCCTCGCCGCGGATGAACTCATCCTGCGGATCCGCATCCCGATCGGGACCGGCCGCGAGGTCCGGTTCCGGAAGGTCGGGACGCGCCGCGCCCAATCGATCAGCAAGGTCGTGATGGCGCTCACCTGGCGCGAAGGCAGCCACGAGCACGCCCCGATCGCGCGCGGCTGGCGCGACGTGCGCCTGGCCCTCGGGTCCGTGGCGGCCACACCGATCCGGGCCCGGACCACCGAGGGCGTCCTCGAGGGTCGCCCGCCGACGCCGGAGACCGCGGACCTGGCCGCGGAGACGATCGCCCGCGAGATCCATCCGATCGATGATGTCCGCTCGACCGCCGAGTACCGGCGCCTCGTCGCGGCGCGGGTCCTCCACCGGCTCATCCGCGAGGTGGGCGGGTGGTAGCGGTGCGCGGCCATTCATCGGTCGCGGTCCTGGCCCTGGCAGCGACCCTGTCGGGCTGCGTGACTCCCGTGCCCGGGACGGCGACTGTCCCGCCCGGAACCGGCCAGCCCGACGGGCCGGCCCCGCCCGCCGGCAGGATCGCCTTCGCCCGCCTCGAGCAGGGCCCGACGCCGGGCGTACCTTCCGGTGCCGACCTGTGGAGCGTCTCCACCGACGGGTCCGACCTGGTCCGGCTCACCGACCTCCCGGAGTTCGAGTTCTTCCCCGCCTGGTCCCCGGACGCCACTCGCCTGGTCTTCTCGCGCCTCGCGAGCCAGGCGGAAGGCGACCTCTGGATCATCGACGCCGATCCGACCGCGCCGGACCGACACCTCCGCCAGTTGACCGAGGGTCCGGGCCTCGAGGCTGCGGCGGCATGGTCGCCGGATGGGGGGTCGATCGCGTACGTGACCGACTGGCACAACAACGCGAGCATCTGGATCCGCGCCGCGGACGGGTCCGGGGAGCCGAGGCACCTCATCGACGGGAACTGGCCGTCATGGACGCCGGATGGGTTGCGACTCCTCGTCACGATCGGCAAGGACTTCAAGGCCACGACCCTCGCCTTCGTCTCGATCGACGGCGGTCAGCCGGACCCGCTGCCGATCCAGATGTCGAACGCCTCGGAGGGGTCGGTCAGCCCGCTCGGCGAGATCGCCTTCGTCTCAAGCGAAAGCGACTACGCCGGCGATCCAGTCAACTGGAACGAGGACATCTACACGATCGGGCCAGACGGGCGACGTGGCCCGACCCGCATCGTCGACACGCCGGGCAATGACCACTGGCCCCCGAGCTGGTCGCCCGCTGGCGACTGGTTCGCCTATACCCACGACGACACCGCCCAGCAGCGATCGCGCATCGCCATCGTCGTCGGGACCGGCGAACCGCACTACCTGACCGACGGATCGTTGGACCTCTTCCCGGCGTGGAAGCCGGACCCGGCCTCGTGACAAGCCAGGCGCGCCCGGCCGTCCCCCCACCGATCGACGTCCTCGACGTCGTCGCACCCGGCAGCTTCGCCGCGAGCGTCGCGCCGCTGTTCGAGGGCGCTCCTCGGTTCCTCGGCCGGTTGGCGATGGCCCGGCCGTTCGGCACGGTCGGGGAGCTGTTCGGCGGCGCGCGGCGGATCGCCCACGCCATGCCCGAGGACGAGCAGGTCGAACTGATCGATGCCCACCCGCGCCTCGGCGCGCCGGCCGCTGCGGTGTCCGCGCTCTCGTTCGCGGAGCAGGGCTACGACCGGCCGCCGGTCGCCGACCTCGCCGCGGCCTTCGAGCGCCTCAACGCGGCCTACGAGTCCCGGTTCGGCTTCCGGTACTGCGTCTTCGTCGCGGGTCGGTCGCGCGAGGCGTTGCTGCCCGAGTTCGAGGCAGCACTGGCGGCCGACCGCCACGATGAGATCCACCGCGCCCTCGACGCGGTCATCGACATCGCGGCCGACCGATATGCGACCCTGCGTGCCGGAGCCACGGAGGGCGGATCGTGATCGAACTCAGCGCCGATCGATACGGCAAGGCGGCCATCCGGATCGTCCGGGTCGGCCGCGAGGCCACGCCGCATGACCTCCGGGACGTGACCGTGGCCATCGCCCTCGAAGGGGCGTTCGTGGCGGCCCACACCGACGGCGACAACGCCCTGGTCGTCGCCACCGACACGATGAAGAACACGGCCTACGCGTTCGCGGCCGAGCACCTGTCCGGCTCGATCGAGGCCTACGCCACGCTCCTGGCGCGCCATTTCCTCGAGGTCGACCAGGTCGAGCGGGCGACGGTCAACGTCCGCGAGCACGCCTGGCGCCCCATCGAGGTCGCCGGCTCCGCGGCGCCGGACGCCTTCGTGCGCGGCGGCGAGGGTACCCGCGTGGCGACGGTGGCCGCGACGGCGGACGGCGTCGTCGTGGAGGCCGGCGTCGAGGACCTCGTCGTGATGAAGACGACCCGTTCGGCGTTCAAGGGCTTCCCGCGCGACCGGTACACGACCCTCGCCGACGCGGACGACCGGCTGATGGCGACGAAGATCGCGGCGATCTGGCGCTACGGCTCGCCGGACCTCGATCACGATGCGACCTACGAGGCCGTCCGCCGAACGCTGCTTGAGGTCTTCGCCGATCACGACAGCCCGAGCGTCCAGGCGTCGATCTGGATCATGGGTCGGGCGATGCTGGAACGCCACGAGGAACTCGACGAGGTGCGCATGGTCCTGCCGAATCTCCACCACTGGCCGGTCGACCTCACGCCGTTCGGGATGACCAACGACCGCCTCGTCTACGTGTCGACCACCGAGCCCCACGGCCTGATCGAGGCCACGGTTCGTCGAGGCGATCGCTGATGGCCCCGCCCGGCGTCATCGTGCGCGGCGCGGCAGTCCCCGGGTCCGAACGGGTCCTGACCGACGATGCCCTTGCGTTCGTGGCCGACCTCCAGCGCCGCTTCGGGCCGGTCCGCCTCGACCTCCTGAGCCGTCGGGAGGAGCGCCAGGACGAGATCGATGCGGGCGTGATGCCGGACTTCCTCGCCGGCACCCGCGAGGTCCGCGAGAGCGACTGGGTCGTGGCCCCGTCACCGGCCGATCTCGACGACCGCCGGGTCGAGATCACCGGTCCCGCCGAACCGAAGATGATGATCAACGCCCTCAACTCGGGCGCGCGGGTGTTCATGGCCGATCTCGAGGACGCGCTGTCGCCGACGTGGGCCAACGTCGTCCTTGGCCAGGCCGCCCTGATGGACGCGGTCCGCGGGACGCTGACCTTCGAGTCGCCGGAGGGCAAGGCGTACCGGCTCAACGAGCGGACGGCGACCCTCCTGGTCCGGCCGCGAGGCTGGCACCTCATCGACTCGAACGTCCTCATCGACGACACGCCGGTCTCGGCGTCGCTCCTCGATGCGGGGCTGTACCTGTTCCACAACGCCGCTGAGCGCGTCGCGCGCGGGAGCGGGCCGTACTTCTACCTGGCCAAGCTCGAGTCGCATCACGAGGCGCGGCTCTGGAACGACGTCTTCCTCCACGCGCAGACCGCGCTCGGCGTGCCGCGAGGATCGGTTCGGGCGACCGTGCTGATCGAGACGATCCTCGCCGCATTCGAGATGGACGAGATCCTCCACGAGCTGCGCGAGCACGCGGCCGGCCTGAACGCGGGGCGGTGGGACTACCTGTTCAGTGCCATCAAGAAGTTCCGGACGGACCCGGCGATCGCCTCGCCCGACCGCGCCCAGCTGACGATGACGGTGCCGTTCATGCGCGCGTACACGGACCTGCTCGTCCAGACGTGCCACAGACGTGGCGCCCACGCGATCGGCGGGATGGCGGCGTTCATCCCGAACCGCCGCGACCCGGCGGTGACCGAGGTGGCCCTCGCCAAGGTCCGCGACGACAAGGAGCGCGAGAGCCGCGACGGGTTCGATGGCACGTGGGTCGCCCACCCGGACCTGGTCCCGATCGCCACCGAGGTGTTCGACAGCGTCCTCGGCTCGGCGCCCAATCAGAAGCGGCGCCTGCGCGAGGAGGTCTCGGTCACCGCGGACGACCTGCTCGACCTCACGGTGGATGGTGGTCGCGTCACCGAGGCCGGCTTGCGCGCGAACATCCGCGTCGCGCTGGCCTATCTCGAATTCGTGGCTGCGCGGCGTGGGGGCGGCCGCGATCGACAACCTGATGGAGGACGCCGCGACCGCGGAGATCAGCCGTTCCCAGCTGTGGCTCTGGGTCACGCAGTCGCTCTCGCTCGACGACGGGCGGATCGTCGATGCCGCGCTCTACGCCTCGATCCGCGACGAGGAGCTGGCCCGCCTGCGCGAGGCCGGCGAGGGACGCCTGGCGGACGCCGCCGACCTGCTCGATCGCCTGGTCCTCGCCGACGACTTCGCGGAGTTCCTCACCGTCCGGGCCTACGCGCTGCTGGAGTAGGGCGGTCGGTCCTCAGGCGACTACGAGCTCCACGGGGTCGCCGAGGCGGACGCGCCCCGGCTCGACGACGTCCGACCAGACGCCGAACGGGAGCGGTTCGGTGGTTTCGAGCGTCCCCCGGGTCTCGTTGAGGACGTGCAAGGTGTCGAACGTCGGGTAGCCGGTGTCGGGGTCCTGGGTCGTGACCGCACAGCGGCCGACGTTGCCCTCCACGTGGACGACCGCGTCGCCGACCCGGACCCTGCGGCCCACCCAGCCATCCTCGGCGTAGGCCTCCACCCCGTCCACGCCGAACGTCATCCGGAACCGGCGCGGGTCGAGCGGCTCGTCCACCCCGCCGGCCTGGGCGAGCGTGAGCAGTGCCGCGCTCGAGACCAGGGTGGCGCTCGGTCCGCGGTCGCCGCCATCACCCGGCTCGGCGAGGGCGACGAGGTGGAGCGGCTGCTTCGCCCATGTCGAGACGGCCTCGCTCCACGGGCCGATGACCGGCTGCACCGCGCGCGGACGGTTGCGGAACGGCGCGATGTACATCGCCCCGAGCTCGATCGGGCCGGCCGCGACGGAGCCGTCCGGGAAATGGAGCGCCAGGGTGCACCGGACAGGGTCGTACTCGGGACGGATGCGGGCCATCGGTCCGAGCCGCTTCCCGTTGACCAGGCGGTCGTGGGGGTCGAGGACGGCGAACGCCCGGTCGCCCGCGATGCCGGTCGTCTCGAGCAGCGCCGAGTCGAGCGGGACCAGGGCCATCGACTTGACCGGCGCGATCGAGATCCAGGCGACGCGGCCTGTCGTGTCCGTCATGACCGAAGTATCGCGGATACCCGGACTGACCCGGGCGGCAGCCCGATCAGCATCGTGACGGCGCACGACAAATCCTTGATATCGACGCTGGAACTTCTAGACACGAAGGCCATGAGCAGTCGATACTCCGCTGTATGACAGAGACTCGCGAACAACCCGCCACGCGATTGCGCGTCGGCCAGGCGGCCGAGATGCTCGGCGTGACCGTGGAGACCCTTCGTCGCTGGGAGACCGAAGGCCGCCTCCAGATGGAGCGCTCGGACGGTGGCCAACGCCTGATCGACATCGACCAGGTCGCACGCCTCCTGGACGTCCGTCGGAAAGCCACGACCGATCGACCGATCGTGGCGCAGTCGGCGCGGAACCGGTTCCCCGGCATCGTCACGCGGATCGAGCGCGATCGCGTCGCGGCCGTCGTCGAGGTCATCGCCGGCCCGCATCGGCTGGTCAGCCTCATGACGGCGGAGGCGGTGGATGACCTCGACCTGAAGGTCGGGGACGAAGCGGTCTGCGTCGTCAAGTCCACGAACGTGATCGTCGAGATCCCGTCCTCCAGGGAGCCCCGAGCATGAAGTCGCGCCTCGCCGTCCTCTTCGGCATCCTCGTGTTCGTCGCCGCCTGTTCGGGCGGCGGGGCATCGCCGTCGGCGAGCAGCGCGCCATCCGCGGCGGCCCCGACGCCGGCAGCATCCGCCAGCGCCGAGCCCTCTGCCGCCCCCGTCGAACTGACCGTGTTCGGCGCGGCATCGCTCAAGGGCGCGCTCGAGAAGGCGAAGGCCGCGTACGAGACCGCAAACCCGGGAACGACGGTGACCCTCTCGACCGATTCATCGTCCGCCCTTGAGACCCAGATCGAGCAGGGAGCGCCGGCCGACGTCTTCCTGTCGGCCGACACGACGAACCCCAAGAAGCTCGTCGACGCGGGTCTGGCCGACGGCGCCGCGGTCACGTTCGCCGGGAACAAGCTCACGATCATCGTGCCGTCGGACAACCCGGCGAAGATCGCGTCGCCGGCGGACCTCGCCAAGGCAGGGATCAAGGTCATCGCCGCAGGCGACGAGGTGCCGATCACCAAGTACGCGACCCAGCTCGTCGACAACCTCGCCAAGGAAGCCGGCTATCCGGCTGACTTCGCCGCGGCCTATGCGAAGAACGTCGCCTCGAAGGAAGACAACGTGAAGGCGGTCGTCGCGAAGGTCGAGCTGGGCGAAGGCGACGCCGGCATCGTGTACGTGACCGACGCCAAGGCATCGACCAAGGTCACGACCGTGGACGTGCCCGACGCGGCGAACGTGCCCGCCACCTACGCCGGCGTCGTGGTCAAGGCATCCAGGAACGCCGCGGCCGCCAAAGCCTTCCTCGACTGGTTCGCGGGTCCCGACGGCCAGGCGATCCTGAGCGACTTCGGCTTCCTGCCTCCGTCGTGATCGGCGAAGCGGCCGGGCGGCCCGGGGGGAGCCCGGCGGCCCTCAGGCATTCGAAGACCGCCGCTCGACAGGGTTCCCGCTGGGGCGAGCGTTCGCTCGCGGCCCTCGCGGCGCTGTTCGCGCTGTTCCTCGGGCTTCCGGTCCTCACGCTCGTCGCCCGGTCCGTCCTCGACGGGTCGCTCACCGACGCCGTCACGACGCCGGTCGTCCTCGACGCGCTGTGGCTGAGCCTGGTCACCACCGCGATCAGCCTCGTCATCACGGTCTGCCTCGGCCTGCCACTGGCCCTCGTGCTGGCCCGGCGGGAGTTCCGTGGCAAAGGCTGGCTCGAGGCGATCGTCGATCTGCCGATCGTGCTCCCGCCGTCGGTCGCCGGACTCGCGCTGCTCCTCGTCTTCGGGCGCCGTGGGCTGCTTGCGACCCCGTTCGACGTGCTCGGCTTCTCGGTGCCGTTCACGACGATCGCGGTGATCCTGGCGCAGACCTTCGTCTCCGCCCCGTTCTTCATCCGCTCGGCACGGACCGGGATCGCCGGCGTCGACCACGATCTCGAGGACGCCGCCCGCGTCGACGGCGCGTCTGAGTTTCAGCTCTTCCGGGCGATCACGATCCCGTTGGCCTCGGCCGCCCTGGCTGCGGGGCTGGTCATGAGCTGGGCCCGCTCCCTCGGCGAATTCGGGGCCACGATCATGTTCGCGGGCAACGTCGAGGGCCGGACGCAGACGCTACCGCTCGTCGTCTACGCGGAGTTCCAGGGCGGCGACCTCGACGCGTCGATCGCGGCCGCAGCGATCCTGGTCCTCGCGGCCTTCGGCGTCCTCGTCGCCGTCCGTTTCTTCCGATGGGGCCGGGTTCTGGACGCCCGGGGGATCGCATGAACGCCTGTGGTTGTTGCGGCACGACCCTGATCGGGTCCGGGACGTGTCCGCTGTGCGACGCCTCCCCGACGTTCACGAGGTTGCACGACGATCACGAGACCGCGTGGCGGCTCGATCGCCTCGACGGCAGCGCTCAGGAAGGGATGGGACCATGAAGATCAGTGCCCGGAACCAGCTCCCCGCCACGGTCATGAGCGTCAACGAAGGGGCGGTCATGGCCGAAGTCGTGGTCGATGTCGATGGGGGCCACGAGATCGTGGCGGCGATCACCGCCGAATCGGCCCGGCGGCTCGGCCTCGCGCCCGGCAAGCGCGTGGTAGCGATCATCAAGTCGACCGAGGTGATGCTCGCGGTCGATGACTGACCGACCGCCTTTCGACGCCGTCACCTACCGGCCGATCGGGGTCATCCGGACCCCGGAACGCGCGACGTCGGCCCGACCAATTCGCTAGGCTGGCCCCGGGATGCAGACCTTTCGACCGGCCGACGTGGACCTGGCCTCCGTGACGAAGCCGGCAGCTGGCTTCGGCGGTCCCTCGGGCGGCGCCGACCCCGACGCGCCGGTGACCCGATCGGCCGCCCGGCTGGAATCCTCCGAGGGCGGACTGCGCAGCGGCGTCTGGGAGAGCACCGCGGGGCGCAAGGAGTACGTCTTCCCGGTCGACGAATGGGCCTACATCCTCGACGGGGAGGCCCAGGTCACCGCGAGCGGGGTGACGCACAACCTCCAGGCGGGCGACGTGTTCTACACGCCCGCGGGCGAACAGATGTCGTGGTTCGTCCCGAACTACGTTCGCAAGGTGTGGGTCCACCGTCGCCCGCCACTCCCGGGCCGGATCAAGCGCAAGGTGCGCAAGGTCATCGCCAGGTACCGCTGACGTGCGAGGTCAGCCGGCGATCGCGCCGCGCTCGACGAACCGTCCGAAGCCGCGCTGTCCGACGAAGGCGCCGTCACGGATGACGCCGCGTCCCCGGACGAACACATCGCGGACCGCTCCCGCGACCTCGAGGCCCTCGTACGGCGTGTAGTCGCTCGTATGGTGGAGATCGGTCGCGCGGAGCGTGCGGCGCGCGCTCGGGTCGAAGATGACGAGATCCGCATCGCGGCCGACCTCGATCGCGCCCTTCGAGGCCAGCCCGAAGCGCCGTGCCGGGGTCGTCGCCAGCAGGTCGACCAGACGCTCTTGCGTGATCCGGCCGGTCGCGACGCCCTCGGAGTAGAGGAGCGCCAGGAGCGTCTCGATGCCCGGGGCCCCGTTGCTGATCCGATCGAACGGGACGCCTCGACCGGCCTCGGCCTTCTCGACCCCGAGTCGGTCCGGCACGTGGTCGGTGGCGACGAGATCCAGCGCGCCGTCGGCGAGTCCGGACCACAGCGCATCGCGATCCGCCGCGGACCGCAGCGGCGGCGAGATGACGAAGCAGGCGCACCGCGCGGGGTCCGGCTCCTCGTATCGATCCTCGGTCAGGACCAGGTAGTGGGGGCAGGTCTCGGCCGTGACCCGGACCCCGGCCGCCTTGGCGCGACGGACCTCGTCGAGGGCGGCCGCCGACGAGAGGTGGACGACATGGACCGGCGCCTCGGCGAGCCGGGCGAACGCCAGCGCCCGGGCCGTCGCGACGGCCTCGATGTACGGCGGCCGCGACGTCGCGTGGAAGCGCGGCGCTGTCTCGCCCCTGGCCAGCGCGCCGGCCACGGCGGCATCGAGCAGGACCGGGTCCTCGCAGTGGACCTGGAGCATCCCGCCGTGTCTCGCCATGACGCCCATCGCATCGAACAGCGCCTGGTCGGCGAGCCGGAAGTCGAAGACCATGAACGCCTTGGAGGTCGCGATCCCGGCATCGATGGTGGCCGGCAACTCGGTCAGCGGGTCGTCGGCGTGGCCGCTGACGGCGAGGGCCAACCCGACATCGATGGCGCTGTCGCCGTCCGTCGCCGCGCGCCACTCGCGGACACCGGTCAGGAGCGAGCGCTCCGCGGCGGGCGAGGAACCCGTCCCGGGGTTATTGAACGAGAGGAACGTGGTCGTGCCACCGAACGCGGCCGCGACCGAGTCCTGGTAGAAGCGGTCCGGTTCGGCGTCCGAGGCGACCCGTGTGTGGGTGTGGACGTCGACCACGCCGGGGAACACCAGGAGCCCGGTCGCATCGACCACCTCGTCCGCGCCGGCCGCGAGGCCCGCGAGGTCAGGCTCGATGGCCTCGATCAGCCCGCCGCGGACCGCCACGTCCGAGCGCCGCGATCCGGTCGCGGTCACGACGGTCCCGCCCCGGATGACGAGATCGCTCACCCTGGGCCTAGCCCTCGACCTCGGTGATCCGGATCGATTGGGCACCTTCCCAGAGGCAGCGCCGGCCCATCTCACGAAGGCGGTCGTCCCAGCCGTCGTCGGGCACCACGGACGCGAAGTGATTGGCCGCCAACGGACCGACCTTCGAGGCGGTCGCGCAGCCGCCGTACGGGAAGAAGATCTCGCACTCGCTGATCCCGCCCGGGTAGATCGCCAGTTGGCCGGGCGCCGGGTGCGAGGTGTGGTTCTCGTACTCGAGACCCGGCCGGAAGTCGCCGAATGGGATCCATGTCGATTTGCCGGTCCAGCGGCAATGGATGAGCTTCGAGTCGATGGGCAGCATCCGGCGGATAGCCTCGATGGTCCGGGGCGCCGCCGCCTCCCAGCGGGCGGTAAAGTGGAGGTCGCCCACCTCGATCCGCAACGTTCCCATCTGCGAAGCATAGCCCGGAGGAACGCGTGGCCGACCCGCCCGGCGGCACCCGACCCACGATCTCGACCCACGTCCTCGACACCGAGCGCGGGGTCCCGGCGGTCGGTGTCCGCGTGGCCCTGTACCGCCTCGATGTGGGCGAGAAGCCGATCCGGATGACCCAGGCCCTGACCGACGGCGACGGCCGGGTCCGCGACCTCCTCGAACGCCCGCTCGTCCCCGGCGACTACCGGCTCGAATTCGATGTCGCGCACGAGAGCGCGACGTTCTTCACGAAGCTCTCGGTGGAGTTGCGGATCACCGACGTGGCGCGCAGCTACCACGTGCCGCTGCTGCTGGCGCCCTATTCGATGACGACCTACCGGGGCAGCTGAGCCCTAGGGCAGGATCGCGAAGGCGTCGACGTCGACGCGGGCATGGCCCTTGGTCCCGGCCACGACCAGCTTGACCGTGTGCGGACCCGAGGTCGCCCAGGATCCGGTCGCGACGAGGACGCGCGCGAGCCCCTTCGAACGGTGCAGGTCGATGGTCGAGCGGAAGACGCCATCGACATACAGGCGGAACTTGCCGCGGCCCGAGGACTTCGCGGCGACGAGCGCGTAGGCGCGGCCCGTGAACGTGAACGTCGCGCTGGCGCCCTTGCGGGTGGCGTACTTCGACTTCCCGCCCGAGGCCGTCGAGCTCTTCGACGACTTCCAGCCGCTGCTGTACTTCAGGCGCGTGCTCGTCTCCTGGTAGAGCTTCGGAGCGAGGAGCGGGCCGGCGGCCGTCGGTCCCCAGTTCCGGGCGCCGTCGCGGGCACGGACGCGGAACGTGTAGGTGTGCCCGAACTTGAGCAGGCGATCGGCGTCCGCGCGGTCGTGCTGCTGACGTACGTCCCCCAGGCACCGCCGTCGATCTTGAGACCCACGCCATACGCGCTGATCCCGGTCAGGTCGTCGGTCGCGGCCGGCCAGCCGATTCGGGTCGAGACCTTCGTCGAGCCGAGGATCGAGCCCTTGATGAACGCCGCCGATGGCGGCAGGGCGGTCGGGCCCGTCGTGTCGAGCGCGCGATACGCATCGACGATCCGCCCGGTGGCCGTCCAGCCTGCGGTCGCCGGCATCGACTTGCCGGTCGCGAGCAGGCGCGCACGCATCGCGACCGGGTCCGCGGCGAGGCTCGGCGTGTTCGAGGCGATCAAGGCCGCGACGCCGGTCGCGTGGGGGGCGGCCATCGACGTGCCGCTCATCCAGCCGTACCCGGGCTGCGGGTGGGACGAATCGGCCGGGAGCGTGCTCAGGATCGCGACGCCCGGGGCCGCGATGTCGACGGTCGTGGCTCCGTAGTTCGAGAACTCCGGGATCCCGCTCGAGTTGTCGACCGCCGCGACGGACACGATGTTCGGCAGGTCGTAGGTGGCCGGCAAGGCCGGGGTGGCGTTGTGGTCATTGTCGATGCCGCTGTTCCCGGCGCTGACGACGAAGAGGATCGACGCGTCGGCCATGGTGTCGTGCAGCGCGGACGGCTCGTCGGGATCGCCGCGGCGACCCCAGGACGCGTTGACGATGTGGACCCCGAACGACTCGGCGTATTCGATCGCCGCGATGGCCTGGAAATCGGCCCCGCAGAAGGGCGAATCGTCGATGAACTTCAGCGCCATGATCCTGACCGACGGGGCCACGCCGACCACCCCGGCGCCGTTCAGCGACGCGGCGATCGTGCCGGCGACATGCGTGCCGTGGCTGTCTTCGTCGAAGTCGTGGACCGTGTTGTCGTCGTTGCAGAAGTCCCAGCCGTTGACGTCGTCGCTCAAAGCCGTTGCCATCGTCGTCGACGCCGTTGGTCTCCTTGCCGCCTCCGGACTCGCCCGGATTGGTCCACGCCTGGGCGGCGAGGTCGGGGTGGTCGAAGTCGACGCCGTCGTCGATCACCGCGACCACGACGTTCGGGTCGCCGGTCGTCAGGTTCAGGGCCTGGAGTCCGTCGATGTCGGCATCGGGCAGGCCCTCGGTCCCGTCCTCGCCCAGGAACAGCTGCTGGCCGGTGTTGTGGAGACCCCAGAGCTCCTCGAAGTAGGTCTCGTCGGCCGGATCGAGGTCGCGGACGTAGCGATGGTTGACCGTCACGCGCAGGACCGCGGGATCGGCCCTGAGGGCGGCCGTGGCGGCCGCCACGTCGGTCGTCTCGACGAGCGCGAGACGCGAGGCGGGCCGGTCGGCGAGCCGTCGGACGCCCCGCACAGACGTCGCCGCGAGACGCTTGCCCGCGGTCGTGCCGGGACGGAAGCGGATCAGGAGCTGGGTCGCGCCCTGGTCGGACGCCGTGTCGCGGGCCGGTTCATCCCAGGCGGGCCGGTCTGGTCGAAGGCGCGTGTCGGTACCCGGTGACGGGTCGGCCGCGGCGGCCGGGGCGGTGACGGCAACGATCAGGCCGAGGGCGCCAAGCAGCGCGAACAGGCGGTGGGATCCGGGGGCGCGCGACATGGGACCTCGTGGTTGTCGCCGGCAAAGCCCCGATGCGTCCATGCCGCCGGCGAACGCCATGGTACGACCTCTCCGGCAAAGGGCGTGACAACCTAGATGTCACATGGCAACACCACCGTATGGCCCATGGATACCGCAACCATCCACCCGCTCCCGACGCCTGTCGCCAGTGGCGAGCCCACGCCGTTGCCGACCCGTATCCGCCTCGATGGTGACCGCATCGTCGTCGAACGCCTGGTCATCGCCGACCATGGCCTGGCCGCGTTCCTGGCCGAGCGCCCGGGCGACGACCAGCCGGCGTTGGTCGAGCGCGCATTGCGCATCGGTCTCGTCGCGCTCCAGGACGCGGGCGTCACGATCAACGTCGACGTCGTCAAGACCGAGTTCGAGCGCCTGATCCGCCAGTCGGAGCAGGTCAACGAACGCGCCGCGGCTGCCCTCGAGCAGACCCTGCGCACGAACTTCGCGGACGGCGACGGCCGGCTTCCGCGGACCCTCGAGCGATTCCTCGGCGACCGCGGCGCCCTGCGCGGCATGGTGGACGAACTGTTCGACGAGAAGAAGCGCGACAGCGCGATCGGCCGCATCCGGGGGATGCTCGAGTCGTACTTCGACGGCGACGCCTCGAAGCTCGCGCACCTGCTCGACCCGACCCGCCTGAACTCGCCGATGCACCAGTTCCGCCAGGAGATGACGGCCGGCTTCAAGTCGCTCGAGGAGCGTCTCGTCGCGATCGAGGCGGCGGCCGCGGCTCGTGGGGCCGAACGGGCACGGTCGGCGGCCAAGGGCGCCGACTTCGAGGAGCTGCTCCACGCGATGCTTGGTGACCTCGCTCGCGGTGCCGGCGACCTGCTCGACCGGACCGGCACGGAGGCGGGCGCCCTCATGAAGTCGAAGAAGGGCGATTTCGTGCTCACCCTCGACGCGCGGGTGGCGCGCGGCTGCGACCTGCGGGTCGTCATCGAGGCCAAGGACCGGCCGATGTCGATGCGCGCCATCCGCGAGGAGCTGCGCGAGGCGAAGGAGAACCGCGGTGCCGCGATCGGACTGGTCGTCTTCACCGCGCAGCACGCCCCGACCGGGGTCGCGCCGTTCAACCTGGTCGGTGACGACGTCTACTGCGTCATCGATCCGGACGCCCCGGAGCCCGCGACGCTCGAGGCGGCCGTTCGCCTGGCACGCCTGCTGGCACTCAACTCGCTGGCCGAGCGCGACGTGGACGTGGATCCGGCGGCGATCGCCGCGGCGCTGACCGCGATCCGCGAGCAGCTCGAGCTGGTGCGCACGCTGAAGGCGCAGCTGACCTCGATCTCCACCGCGACCAAGGCGGTCTGGACCGGTCTCGACACGATGCGCTCGAACATCCTCCTGAAGGTCAGCGAGGCCGAGACGGAGATCCGCGCCGCGATCTGAGCGCACGCGCGGCGAACCGGGTCGTCGTGCATAGCCCATATGGGTGCGGTGGGGTTAGGACCCGTCGGCTACGGGGCCCCGGACGAAGGGGCCGTTGGCGTGGGTTGCCAAGCAAGGGACACTTAGGTCGAGCGCGGTGTGTGGCTGCCGTCCCCTCCGTGCTCCTCCGAAGCCCGCCCCAACGGAGTGCCCATGCGTCGCCGGCCCGCCGCCTCCCTGCTCGCCACGCTGATCGTCCTGACCCTTGTCGCTCCGGCGAGCGCGGCCGAACCGAGCGCCACACTGACCCCGGACCCGATCCCCAGCACGGAACCGGCGCCCTCCGTCGAACCGACCGTTGCACCGACCCCCGCGGTCACGCCCGAACCGGCCCCCAGCGTGCCCGAGGTCCAGCCCACACCGTCAGCCCCGCCCGTCGAGTCCGCCCCGACGCCTGCCGAGGAGCCCCCGGCCGCGCCCGACCCGGTCGTCCCTGACGCACCCGCCGCCCCGAACGGCGGCCTCGATGCCACCGGCAAGTACATCGTCGTGCTCAAGACCGGGGTCAAGACCGCGACGGCCGTCAGCCGTGCCGCGGCCCGTGCCGACGTGCGTGCCGGTCGCACGTTCACGCGCGCGATCAGCGGTTTCACCGCGACCCTCGATGCCGGCCAGCGTCGCGCGCTCCTCACCGACCCCAACGTCGTGGCCGTCATCAAGGACGAGATCATCCAGCTCACCGCGCAGACGATCCCGAACGGCGTCCGGCGCGTCGGGGCCAGGCGCTCCACGGTCGCCGACATCAACGGATCGGACCAGCGCGTCGATGCGGACGTCGCGATCATCGACACCGGCGTCGGGCCGCACCCGGACCTCAACATCGCGGGCGGCTACAACTGCTCCAGCTCGAACCGGTCGGCCTGGGCCGACAACAACGGCCACGGCACGCACGTGGCGGGCACGGTCGGGGCGCTCGATAACGATTACGGCGTCGTCGGCGTCGCGCCGGGCGCCCGCGTGTGGGGCGTCAAGATCCTCAACGGCGACGGGTACGGGTACCTCTCCTGGTACGTCTGTGGCCTCGACTGGATCCTCGCCCAGCGCGACGGCAGCCGGCCGCCTCTTCGAGGCCGTGAACATGAGCGTCGCCAAGTCCGGCGCGGACGACGCCGACTGCGGCTTCAGCAACAGCGACATCCTCCACCAGGCCATCTGCCGGCTCGTGGCCGGCGGGGTGACCGTGGTCGCGGCCGCGGCGAACGACGGCGGGAGTGCCAGCCACCGGGTCCCCGCGGCCTACAACGAGGTCATCACGGTGTCGGCCCTCGCCGACATGGACGGCAAGCCCGGCGGGCTCGGTGGCAAGCGCTGCTACTCGTGGGGCACCTACGACAAGGACGACACGTTCGCGAACTTCAGCAACTACGGCCACGACGTGGACCTCATCGCGCCGGGCAAGTGCATCTGGTCCACCAAGCCTGGGCCGACCTACGGCTACTCATCGGGCACCTCGATGGCGGCGCCCATGGTGACCGGCGCGGCCGCCCTCTACAAAGCCAGCCGCCCGCTCGCGACCCCGGCGCAGGTCAAGGAAGCCCTGCAGTACCTCGGCACGCTCGACTGGAAGACGTCCACCGACCCCGACTCGAAGCACGAGAAGCTCCTCGACGTCTCGCGCCTCGGCCCGCTGGGCACGTTCAGCATCGCCGCCACGCAACCGGCCGCGGTCGGCGAGGCGGGTGGCGCGGTGACCGTGCCGCTCACCGTCGGACGCAGCGCGACCTTCTTCGAGCGCGTCAGCCTCGCGATCGGGTCGTTGCCCTCGGGGTGGACCGCCGGGCTCGACCACACGAGCCTGCTCGGTTGGACCGCGACGGGGACGACGCTCCGGCTCGTCCTCCCGAATCCGACCCGCGCCGGCACCTACCACGTGACCGTGACCGGCACGAACCAGGGGCGCGTGGCATCCACCACCGTGAACGTCGTCGTCGAGAACGACCTGCCGACGGCCAACGCCGCGGCCATCGCGATCGTCGGCAAGGCGAAGACCGGGAGCAGCACGGCTCCGGCGGTCATCTCGTGGTCCGCCGCGACCGACAGGACCAGCTCGATCTCGGCGTACGAGATCCAGTTCCGGAAGAACGGCGGGGCGTGGTACGGGGTCAAGTCGGCCTCGAGCTCGACCCGCTCGTTCCGGCGCAACCTCGCGTTCAATGCGACTTATGAGGCGCGGCTGCGCGCCCGCGACGCTGCCGGCAACTGGAGTCCGTGGGCCGCCACGGCGCCGTTCCGTGCCGCCCTCGTCGACGATCGCTCCGGGTCGGTGAACTACACCGCGTCTTGGGTCAAGACCGGCTCATCCGCGGCCATCGCCGACACGCTCCACCGATCGACCAACCTGCACGCCAGGATCGGCTACACGTTCACCGGTCGCTCGATCTCGGCGGTCGCGCCGCTCGGTCCGGGCCGGGCCAAGGTTCGCGTCTCCATCGATGGCGTCTACCAGGGGACCGTGGACCTGCGCCGTGCGGGAACCCATCACCGTCGCGTCTTCTTCACGAAGACGTTCAGCGGCAGCGGGACGCACAAGATCACGCTCGAGATCGTGTCGGGCGGCCGGGTCCAGCTCGACGCCTTCATCGTCCTGAAGTAGGCGCCGGAAGCCGTTGCCTGCAAGCCGCGTGACATGCGTCGCGGGCGGATGTGGCTCGCCCAGTCGGGCATTCGTGCGCTAAGGTGACCCTTGCCAGCGTATCGGGCCGGGTACCCGTGCGCGAAGGGCGTTCAACGCAGAGGGGTTGATCGTGGCAAGAGCGATGTGGAAGGGGGCCATCCAGTTCGGGCTGGTCACGATCCCGGTCAAGCTCTATCTGGCGACCGAGTCCAAGGGCATCAGCTTCAACATGCTCCACAAGGACGACCTCTCGCGCATCCAGATGAAGGTCTGGTGCCCGGTCGAGGACGAGCCGATCTCCCGCTCCGACACGGTCAAGGGCTACGAGTACTCGCCCGGCGAGTACGTCGTGATCACCGACGAGGACCTCGAGCGCGTGCCGCTCAAGACGGTCCGTTCGATCGAGATCGAGCAGTTCACCAAGGCCAAGCGCGACGACGCCGCTGTCCGGTTCGTCAAGAGCGCCTACTACCTCGAGCCCGACAAGATCGGCCGCAAGGCGTTCCACCTCCTCAAGTCCGTGCTCGAGGAAGACGGGCTGACCGCGATCTGCAAGGTCGTGATCAAGGACCGCGAGGCGCTGGCCGCGCTCGATCCGTTCGGCGACACGATGCTCATGACCACGCTCCACTGGCCCGACGAGATCCGCTCGCTCGGCGAGCTGGAACTGCCCGACGAGGAGTTCTCGTTCAAGCCCGCGGAGCTCGCGATGGCCAAGCAGCTCGTGTCGGCGATGACCGGCGAGTTCGACCCGGCCCAGTACAAGGACGAGTACCGCGAGGCGCTCGAGACGATCATCCAGGCCAAGGTCGATGGCAAGGAGACGGTCGAGATCGAGCAGCCCGAGGAGACCGGCAAGCTCATCGACCTGATGGCCGCCCTCGAGGCCTCGGTCAATGCGGCCAAGGAGGCCCGCACGGCCAGTGGCTCGGAGCCCGTGTCGGTCGCCGATGCGAAGGCCGCGAAGGACGCGAAGGCGGCCAAGGCCGCGAAAGCACCGGCCAAGGCCAAGGCCGGCGCGGCCGCCGACGACGAGGCCGAGGAGCCCGCGAAGCCGGCCCGCAAGCGCAAGAGCGCGTAGAGGAGCGGCGGGCACACTGACGGCCTGATGCCCCTCGAGGAATACCGCCGCAAACGCGACTTCGCGAAGACCCCCGAGCCGGCACCGGGCGCCCTCGCCGGCACGACCGGGCGGTTCGTCATCCAGCGTCACCGCGCCACGCGGCTGCACTACGACTTTCGCCTCGAGATCGAGGGCGTGCTCGTCAGCTGGGCTGTGCCCAAGGGCCTCACGCTCGATCCGGCCATCCGGCGCATGGCCGTCCATGTCGAGGACCATCCGATCGAATACTTCGACTTCGAGGGCGTCATCCCGGCGAAGCAGTACGGCTCGGGGGACGTCATCGTGTGGGATTGGGGAACGTGGGCGCCCGAAGCGCCGACCCTCGACCCACGTCAGGCCATCGCCGACGGAGAGCTGAAGTTCGAGCTCCGCGGCGAGAAGGTCAAAGGCCGCTTCACGATCGTCCGCACGAGCGGGCGCAAACGCAAGGGCGATGACCCCGGTGCCCGAGCGTTCGAGGACGACGCCGGCGAGCAATGGCTCCTCATCGCCAAGCGGGGGCCGGAATCCCAGGCCGGCTGGGACGCGGAAGACCACCCGCAGAGCGTCAAGACCGGCCGCACGAACGACGACGTCAAGGCCGATCGCGACGCCGCTCTGGAACGGCCAGGCGCCCGCCGCCGAAGCCGAGATCGACCTCGCCGGCGCCGTCGCGGCGCCCATGCCCCAGCACATCGAACCGATGCTCGCGACGCTCGCATCGAAGCCCTTCAGCGACCCCGACTGGCTCTACGAGATCAAGTGGGACGGCTACCGCGTGCAGGCGGTCGTCGCGGACGGCAAGGTCCGGATCTGGACGCGCAACCTCAACGATGCCGAGACCTACTTCCCGAAGCTCCTGAACCCACCGTCGTGGATCGATGCCCGCCAGGCCATCGTCGATGGCGAGGTCGTGGCGCTCGACGAGCAGGGCCATCCGGACTTCACGCTCCTCCAGACCAAGCTCGGCGACCGGACCGCGACGGGCCTCGTCTACCAGGTCTTCGACCTGCTCTACCTCGACGGTCGGTCGCTCCTCGATGTCCCGCTCGAGGATCGCAAGCGCCTCCTGCGGAGCGTGCTCAAGGAGCATCGGCGCGTCCGGTACGCCGCCCACGTCGAGGGCGAAGGCGAGGTCTTCTACGAGGCGGCGAAGGCGAACGGCATCGAAGGCGTCGTCGCCAAGCTCCGACGATCCCGCTACGAGCCCGGAAGACGGACGAATGCCTGGCTCAAGCTCAAGATCCGGCCGGAGCAGGAGCTCGTGGTCGGTGGCTGGACGCCAGGGGAGGGGAACGCGCGCGACCTCGGGGCGCTCGCGGTCGGGGTCTACGAGGACGGCAAGCTGCGGTTCAGCGGCAAGGTCGGGTCCGGGTTCACCGGCGCGATCCGCAAGGACCTGCTGGCGCGACTGAAGCCGCTCGCGATCGACGATCCGCCGTTCGATCCGCCGCCGCCCAAGGACTACCGCGGGCGATGGGGCGGCGACCTGGCGAACATCACCTGGGTCCGGCCGGAGCTCGTCATCCGGGCCGAGCTGGGCGGCTGGTCCCGCGACGACATCGTCCGCCAGGCCGCGTTCAAGGGCGTCGAGCCAGGCCGCGACCCGACCGTCGTCGTGCGTGAGACCGCGGTCGCCACGACCACTGCGGTCCGTGCCGCCGAGGCGGCCGTGCCGGAGCCGACGAAATCGAGGCAAGATTCACCGATGCCGAAGGCCACCGCATCGAAGGCGAAGGCGTCCGCCCCATCGAAGGCGAAGGCGTCCGCCGATCGACGCCGTCCGCCGACGTCCCAGCCGCCTGGCAGGTCACCGACGACGAGCTCAAGGCCCTCGACGCGCTCGTGCAAGGAAGGCGTGTGGCGGGTCGGGGGCGACGAGCTGAAGCTGACGAACCTCGACAAGCCCCTGTTCGAGCCACGCGAACCCGATGGCGGTGGGCCGGTCACCAAGCGCGAGCTGATCCGCTACTACGCCACCATCGCCCCCACGATGCTGCGCCACGTCGCGGACCGGCCGCTCAACCTGCAGCGATTCCCGAACGGCGCCGGCGCGCCCGGTTTCTGGCAGAAGGACATCCCCGAGACCGCGCCGAAGTGGCTGACCCGCTGGCACGAGACCGGCGTGGACGGCCGGACCGATCGCGACGCCAACGACCATCTGCTGGCCGATCGCGCGGCGTCGCTGGCCTGGCTCGGCAACCAGGCGAGCTTCGAGATCCATGCCTGGACCGGCAAGCTGCCCGATCCGTGGCGGCCGACGTTCGCCTACATCGACATCGACCCTGGCGAGAAGACCACCCTGGAGGAGACCCTGGTGCTGGCCCGGCTGTATCGGACCGCGCTCGGGCACCTCGGCGTCCGCGGCTATCCCAAGACGACCGGCAAGCGCGGCATCCAGATCTGGATCCCGATCGAGCCGAAGTACGGCTTCGACGAGACGAGTTCATGGGTCGAGCGAGTGAGTCGCGCGGTCGGCTCGACCGTCCCGGATCTCATCTCCTGGGAGTGGAAGAAGGAGGCCCGCAAGGGACGTGCGCGCCTCGACTACACGCAGAACGCGAGCATCAAGACCCTCGTTGCGCCGTACTCGGTTCGGCCGGCCAGCGGCGCGCCCGTCTCCACGCCGATCGAATGGGACGAGCTCGACGACCCCGACCTCCGCCCCGACCGCTGGACGATCCGCACGATCGTCGACCGCGTGGCCGAGAAGGGCGACCTCTTCGCGCCGGCCCAGACCGACGCCCAGGAACTCCCGCCAGTCTGAGCGCCGCGCCGAGCACGTTCCGGGCGCGACGCCCGCATGGCAGGATTCGCGGATGCCTGACGACACCGCCGGGATCACGCTTCGCAACCCCACCGACGAGACGCTCGCGAGCTTCTTCGTGCCGATCTCGTTGGCCTTCGGCGAAGGATTCATCGAGGCCGAGGTCGAGAACGAACGCCAGGTCATCGAGCTCGATCGGGTCTTCGGCGCCTTCGAGGGCGACAAGCAGGTCGGTCTCTCGGGCACCTACACGTTCCGATTGACGACGCCCGGCGGCGAGGTCGGCGCGGCCGGGGTCACGCTTGATCGGCGTCCTGCCGACGCATCGTCGGCGCGGGATCCTGCGCCTGATGATGACCCGGCTGTTCGAGCAGGCGCGCGAGCGCGGCGAGCCGGTCGCGGTCCTGTGGGCGTCGGAGGCGGCGATCTACCAGCGGTTCGGGTACGGCATCGGGACCCTCCAGACCGAGATCGAGGCGCAGAAGGACAAGATCGTCTTCGCCCGGCCGGTGGAATCGCCGGGTCGGGTCCGGATCGTCGAACCTGACGAGGCGGTCAAGCTGTTCGTGCCGATCTTCGAGGCGCGCCGCGCCGTGACGCCAGGGTCGCTCAACCGGACCGACGCCAAGTGGCGCACGCAGCTGCTCGCCGACGCGGAGTGGATGCGCCGCGGGAACGGGACCAAGATCCTCGCCGTGCTGGAGGTCGATGGCGAGCCGCGGGCGTATGTCGTCTATCGGATCAAGGCCGACTGGGACAACCACGGACCGAAGAGCGTCGTGACGGTCATGGAGCTGATCGGCCTGGACGGCGTGTCGGAGCAGGCGCTCTGGGAGTGGGTGTTCGGCATCGACCTGGTCGGCGTCGTCAACACGTGGCGCGGCCCGGCGCCGCACCCGCTGCAGTTGATGGTCACCGAGCCGCGGCGTCTCGCATCGGGCGTTGCCGACGGGATGTGGCTGCGCATCATCGAGCTGGCGGCCGCGCTCGAAGGCCGGTCGTACCGCGGGCCCGGGCAGCCTCGTGTTCGAGGTGACCGACGACTTCTGCCCCTGGAACGCCGGTCTGTGGCAGCTCACCGTCCCGACCGAGGACGGCATCGCAACGGTGACCGGCACGCGCGCGGCGCCGGACCTGTCGATGGACATCCGGGACGTGGCGGCGGTCTACCTCGGGGCGTTCCGGTTCGCCGATCTCGCCGCCGCGGGCCGAGTGCGCGAGTGCCGCCCAGGCGCGCTCGCCGCAGCCGACGCGCTGTTCACGACGCCGTCGGCCCCCTGGAACTCAACGATGTTCTAGGTCAGATAACCGAGAAAGACCTTCGGTTCGAGTCGGGCGTTGTCCTCGACCGAGCCTCGCAGGATGAACATCCGTGGGTCGCGATGGAAGTCGAACACTCGGTATAGGGCGTACTCGCGGGACGACTCGCGCGAAACCTGGACCTCCCATCGCGTGATGTAGAACGGGTCCTCGGGCCGAAGTTCGTGGTCTTCACTTCGACCTTGAGCTCGTCGCCACCGACTTCAAAGGAATTGATGTCGTATCCGAGTCCATCGCCCCTGACCACCGCCGCCCATGACACGCGGTCGGCCAGATCGCGTCTGCCATGACGGTCCAGTTTCTCGCGCTCGAGGTCCAACACCCACTCCTCGCCGGCGCGTCCGAGGGCAGCATTCCGGAATTCGCGGAGCGCTCCCGCAGGTCCAGTCGTCAGTCCGATCGGCGGTGGCCGGTTCGCAGGCCGACGGCGAGCCGACGGGCGTCCACGAGGACGTCGTCGGTGGATAAGTGCGCTCGCGATGGCGCCGGCACCGCATTGTCCGAAATCTTGAGCTGTCTCGAACCCGATTCGAACCCTCGATTGCGTCGAGCACGGCGCCGATCAGGTCACGTTGATAGTGCGGAAGCCGGCTTGTAGCCATCGATAAACGCATACCCGCGCTCGTCCAGTACGGCGCTGACTTTCTGCATCTTCCGCTCGACGAGGCGACTGTCCGTGCCGACATGATTCTCGCGAAGGGCTCGAATGCGCTCTGCCTTGATGACCCGCTCACCGCGCAATTCCCGCCGCAGCATGTCGACGTACGCGGCCACCAGGACATCGATTTCGGCCTGCCTCCAGGGCTGTCCGGTTTGACCGCTAGTTGGAAGCAAACGGGCCGCCTCCTGCCATCAGGTATCGTGCGCGCGTTCTCGCCAAGGCCAGGATGAGCACAGAAAGGGCCCGGCGCAAGGGTGACCAAGCACCATAACGACCCCTTCGACTACCGCACTGCGACCCCGGCCGAGATTGCGCTGAAGAAGGCAAGTGACCTGATTGGGCGCCCCCTTGCCAGCCTTTCGAGCCACCCGGCCCTGCGTAGCCCAAGCTCGTCAGGAACGAAAGGCGTTGTCGGCGGGATTTCACTGAGGCCTACTTCGGTATAGAACCTAATCAGCGCCCTGAACCGGATTTCGTGGGGCGGGTATCGAGCGGAAGACGGTTCGCTGCTGAACGGCGCCGAGGTGCTAGCGAAGGAGCGTATCTCGCATGGATCGATTGGGCATCGCTTCCGAAGGAGTCCTGGAGACCGCTCATGCTCGTCGAAAGCTCGAGCACTGCTTCGCAACTTCGTGGTGAAGCCCCTTCGCCCGATCGCGCGATTCGAGACGCTTGTCGCAGGACCGTGGAAGCCGGACGCGAACACGCTCGCGGTCGATCGCCCAGGACTGGCTGGACATCCAGCGGCTCGGACAGAAGGTCGCATCGACGAGGCGAGCGAGAGCCCGACGAGTGGCTCATGGTGTCACTGACGCGAGCCCGGGTCGCTGAACGCTTGTCGGCTGGATCCACCGGGCCATGTCCGGCGAGACGCCGGTCCTTCCGGCAGGCCGCCCCCGGACCCGGAGGTGGAATTCGAGGCGCTTACGTTGGCGCGACTCGCAGGCATCGAGGGCAAGACCATCGCCGCGGTCGCGGCATAGATCAATCGTCCGTGGGCGGCGGGAAGTCAGCTGCGGCGTCAAGTCATCCGACTCTTCGTCGGCCAGAAAGCAAGTGGTCGAACTGGCGACTTCGACCGATTTGGTGTCGAGCTGAAGACCGTACCAATCGATGTGGAGGACTGCCCGATCGAGGCCACATGTCCTTCCCGAGCTTTGTTCAGGAGGAGCTGGCCTATGAAACTTGGCCGGACTCGGACCTGCTTGGGCGCCTGAACCGGATTCTGTTGTGCCCGTCCGACGGTCCAGAGGTCAAGCTCAAGCAGCAGCCGTCGTCGGACGGGCATTCTTTTGGTCGCCGTCCGAGGCTGACCTTGTAGGCATCAGTCTCGAATGGGAGGAATTCAGACGCTTGATTTCGGCGGGTCTAGCGAGACAACTTCCGAAGCCCTCACAGACCACCTACATCCACGTTCGACCGAAGGCCGCGGAACGCCCGGGATCGCGAAATCGCCCCGGGCGGATTCGATGTCATCCGCAAGTGCTTCTGGCTTAACCAAGCCTATGTCGAGACGATCATCCATGAACATGCAGCGCGACAGCCTCGGTGACCTGAGGCAGGCGGTCCCGGACATCGCACTCCCACGTCTCGACAACGACCCAGCCAGACGCCTCGAGAATCGGCGCGCTTCCGAGCGTCGCGCTCGCGATTGAGCTCGAACTTGCGAGCCCAGAACGCCGAGTTCGACTTCGGCAGGTTCGGGTAGCAGCGCGGGCAGTGGTGCCAGTAGCAGCCGTGGACGAAGATCGCGACCTTCCGGCCGGGGTAGGCGATGTCGGGCCGACCAGGGGCCTTGCGCCAGTTGAGCCGATATCCGCCCAGTCCAGCCTCGCGAAGCGCCCGGCGAAGGGCCGCTCGGGGCCGGTGTCGCGCGCGCGGTTTGCGCGCATGACGTTGCGAACGGCCGGACTGGACGGCGGCGGGTTCGGCAGTTGCAGTCCGGCCACGGAGCCTAGGAGGCCGCTGCGCGCTCCGCGGCGCGGTCGGGACGGCCGATCTCCTGGATCGAGCTCGTGCGCGACCCGTTCGACGAGCCCGACCACCAAGGCGTTGCCCATCATGAACGCGCGCTTGCCGTCCGACATGCCCGCGGTCCAGTCGCCCGGGAAACCGTTCGAGTCGCTCCAGCTCGCGCGGGGTCAGCCGGCGATAGCGACCGTCCTCGGTCTGGATCAGGTGCTTGAACCGCGACGGCGTCGCGCCCGCCTTCGCCGGTCAGGATCGTCCGCGAGGCTCGGTCGATGGGGTCGGGGAACGGGATCGGCCCTTCGTCGTAGGTGTACTCGAGCCCGGTCGACCGGCTGATCCGGGTCAGGCTCTTCGCGCCCTTGAGGAACTGCCACTTCGCCAGGTCCGCGTCGTCGACGAAGAACTGTTCCGGGACGTCCTCGGTCGCCTCGAGGACATCGCGCGAGGACCTGGCGACGGCCGGCGTAGGCGGGCTCGACCTCGGTCGTCCAGACGGCGGCCCCGAGTCCGTCGAGCCGATCCGCATGAGGCCGGCGTTCCCGAACGGCGTCTTGCGACCGCCGAGCCCGAACTCGTCGCTCACACCTTGATGTCGGGGTCCAGACCGATCGGCACCCAGTCGAACGTCCCGCGCGCACGAGCGGGTAACGCCCGAGCCAGGACGCCCGTACGTCAGCAGCTGGTCTCGCGGGCTCTCGTCGATGGCGCCCGAGTCGGCCGATGATGAAGACGCGCCGCCGCTTCTGCGGGAACCCGTACTCGGCGGCGTTCGCGACCCGCCATTCGACCTCATACCCGAGGTCGGCCAACGACGCGAGCATCACCGCGAAGTCTCGACCGCGCTGGCCGGTCGGCGACTTGATCAGTCGGTCGACGTTCTCGAGGAACAGGTGGCGGATGGGTCGGCCCGCCGCGAGCTTCAGCCGAAGCAGTCGATGGATCTCCCACCAGAGGACGCCCTTCTTGCCGACGAGGCCATGGGCCTGACGGAGCGTCCTGGCGACCGAGTAGTCCTGGCACGGGAACCCGCCGACGAGCAGGTCGACATCAGGGACGACGGGAAGACGGGCCGCTTCGACCCGCCGACTGCGCCTCGTACCGGTCGAGGACCACGGCGATGTCGTCGTTGGACGCGACGTGCTCGACGAGCCCGAGGTCGGTCGCCGGTGACGCGTCGCTCCGAGGTCGCGGCCGTAGCGTTGGAAGTCGCCATTCTCGACGTGGCGCTCGTAGCGTCGAAGGCGTGCTGGGCCTTGGTCGCTGGCTCCCACTGGTTGCTCCAGACCACGTCGAAGCCGGCGCGGTCGAGTGCCAGATGGAAGCCGCCGACGCCCGCGAATAGCTCCGCGGCGGCGGGTCGGCGACCGGTCTCACCCTCGGTCGCGGCGTCGTATTCGGTCATGGGAATCCTTCGCGGCATGGCGGCGGGGGAGACAGCTGGATCATACCCGCTCTGGCCCGCGAGATGAACCTGGACCCGCGCCGTGTCAGGTTGTGTGGCGCGCCTACCCCGCGTTGAACAGGTCCAGCACGTCCTCGCCGGTCGATTGTGAGAGGCCCGCGGTGGCGATCGTGATGACGACGTCGTCGCGGTTGGGGTGGTTCGGCTCGTAGACCTTCAGGTGGCGCGTCGTGCCGTCGTCGTCATACGCGTACGCGAGGACCTGGTGGTTCGAGGTCAGCGCGAACGGGTTCCACGACGACTTGCGGATGAGCCCGATGATCGGCAGCTTGCCGGCGTCGATCGTGCTCGTGATCTTCGCCCACTCCTTGTCGACCGCCCGCCGGCCGGGCTTGCCGCCCACGTACGCCGACAGCCAGTAGAACCGCAACGGCACGCTCAGCCAGTACAACGACTGCACCTGGTTCCGCACGATCGACTTGAACAGCGGTGACCCGTTCGCCGGCGGCGACGTGTCGGGTGGGATCGGGCGCTTCTTCGCGTACGACTCGCGCACGAACCAGCTCATCCCGCCACACAGGCCCGCGCTCGCGTCGCCGACGCCGACCCACCGTGGGTCGATGAACCCGAGCTTCACCGTCGGGCCGGGCGGGAAGCTGTTCGAGAAATGGAGTCCCGAGGTGCTCGGCAGAAAGCCAGCCACGGCGTTCGCACTCATGGCCGAAATCCTACGCCGATGGCATCGGCGCGGCGTCTCCTTGACGGACCGTCATACTCGACTATCATGACTGACCATGAGAACCGTGAGCGCGATGGACATGCGCAAGAAGCTCGGCGAGATCCTCGACGCCGCCTCGGCGGGCGAGCGGATCCTGATCGAGCGCGACCACCGGCCGTTGGCGTACCTGGTTTCGGTCGAGGATGGTCAGCGGTCTGAGTCCCGACCGCTGACGAGATCCGACGTCGGCGGCTCGCAGCCCTCGACCGGCTGACGGCGTTCGCCGAGGAAATGCGCGATCAAGCACCCGCCGCAACCGGGCGACGCCGGATGCCGAGACGGCCGTCGCGGCGCGATCGAGATCGGACGAGCAAATGACGAGCCGATGAGCGACCTGCGGCCCATCGTGGTCTGACTCTTCGATCGCGATCGCCCTGGTGCGCGACGAAGCTGTCGACGAGTGCCATCCGCCAGATGATCCGGTTCTGGCGCGGAGATCAACCAGTCCGCTCGTCGTGCCATCTCTCTTCTGGTACGAGCTGATCAACCCGCTTGCCCGCCAATTTCGATACACAAGTCAGCAGGTCCTGCAGGCGGTCGACGAGGTCGAGGAGCTGACCCTGAACACCGTCAACCCGGTTCGACCGCTGTTCCTGCTGACGATCGACCACGTCGAGCGGTATGGACTGACGGCCTACGACGCGCACTACCTTGCGCTGTCCACGCAGCTCGGGTGCCAGATCGCGACGCTCGACCGGCAACTGGGCGAGGCCGCCGGCTCGCGGTGGATCAAGTTCGATGGCCTGCACCACCTCAGCGAAACGCGCGTGCCGTACGAACACGACGTCACATGGCCGAAGTACAAGGGCGCCTCGGCCTATCTGGCCAAACTCCGGCAGGAGGCCCTGCGCGACGCCTCGACCTAGGCGCTACGAGGCGTCGGCGGCCTCGAGGTCGAGGAGCAGCTGCGCGAGCTCGAGCGCGTTCGTCGCGCCGTAGTTCGCGTAGCAGTTGTTGAAGAGGACGTGCGTGTCCTTCGCCTGGCCGGCCGTCTCCTGGACGCGCGGCGCCCACTCCTCCAGCTCGTCGCGGTCGTACAGGTAGCGGAACCGCTCGACCGCCTGGATGCCCTTCGCCTCCCAGGTCTCGGTCCGCCGGCCGTGGAAGCGCACGATCGCGAGGTCCGGCGAGGTGGCCGCGACGACCGCCGGCACGCTCGACTTGAAGCCCTGCGGCTCATCGACGATGACCATCGGGATCTGGCGATCGCCGAGGAACTTGAGCGTCCGCTCGATGTTCTTCTCGTTGAACCACGACGCGCTCCGGAACTCGACCGCGCCGGTCATGCCGGCCTCGCGCAGCCGCCCGGTCGCCTCCTCGATCTGGTCGCGGTTCTCCGATGACGTGAAGAACCAGCGCGGGTACTGGAGCAGGATCGAGCCGAGCTGCCCGGCGTCCTTGAGCGGCTCGAGCGCGTCGGCGAACCACGCCCACACGTCGTCGCGCAACTCGTCGGGCAGGTCCTTGGCGTAGATGCGCGGCTTGGCGGCGACGTCCTCGGGCAGGGCCGAGCGGAGGTCCTTCGGCAGGCGCTTGGTCTCGGTCGGCTGGCCGGTCATCAGGGCGTGCGCCTTGATGTCGAACGTGAAGTCCGGCGGCGTGCGGGCGACCCACAGCTCGGCGGTCCGCCGGGCGGGCAGGGCGTAGTAGGTCGAGTCGACCTCGACGAGCGGGAACTTGCTGGCGTAGTAGGCGAGCCGCTCCTCGGCCGAGTCGGCGCCCTCGGGGTAGAAGACGCCCGCGGCGGTCATCGTCGGGTCGGTCCACGACGCGGTCCCGATCCGGACGACGCCCGTGTCCGCGGCACCGGGTCCGAGATGGATCGGCTCCGCGGCGACGTCGGCCGGCAGGTCCTTGACCCGCGCGGAACTGCGGTCGGAACCGGGGTCGTGGGTGGTGTCGCTCACGGGGCCATGGTAGGCCGCGACCATGTCGGGAAGTGTCGTGAACCCGGCCGCGGGCCCGGATGCGGCTCTATTCGACGACGACGACCCGGACGATGGTGGGTTCGACGCCGGCCGCGATGAGCGAACCGTAGTCGGGCGTGAGGACGTCGAGGACCAGCAGGTAGTCGCCGGGGACGGTCGGCACGGAGATCGGCAGGACGACATCGGCGGTGACCCGAGGTGCCAGGCCCGCCGGAAGGTCGACTCGGGTGCTCGCGGTCGCCGGCGCCGTCGCGCCGTCCGTGAGCGAGAGCCAGCGCCCGACCAGCGTCGCGCAGACTCCGGGGTCGAAACGGACCGGGCCGCGGTCGTCGACGGTCGGCCCGTGGCCCCAGGCGCTCCGGCCGAGGTTGACGACACCGACCGGCAGCTCGGCGTCACTCCCCGCGGCCAGCCTGGCGGTCGGGGCGACGAGGATCGCGCCGTCCGGATCGCCGGTGACGCGGACGACGAGACTCGGGATCTCGGCCTGGGTCGCCGCGCCGTACGCGACGCCGTCGCCATCGTGGAGCATGATCGTCAGGCGGTACCGGCCGGGCGCGCTCGGCAGGACCACCGGCATGGACAGGTATTTCGAGCCGAGCTTCAACTTCGCCGGTGCGACGACGTCGCCGATGCGCTCGGGCGTGACGAGCGCGAGGTCGGGCGCAGCCGGGGTCGGCGGGAGGATCTCGGGTGTCGCGGTCGGCTCAGGCGTCGCGGTCGGGGCCGCTGGATCCGTCGCGGTCGGCCGTCGCACGGCCGGATCGGCCGCCGCAACGTCTGGTTCGGCGAGGATCGGGCAGTGGCGGCGCCAGGGTCGCGGCCGGCGACGGACTCGGCTCGGCGTCGATGCCAGGCATCGGTGGTTCGACCGGCACCTCTTCGACGGGCACCTCGGTCGCCGGGTCGGTCGGGACGAGCGGCACGTCCAGCGGATCCCAGCGGACGCTGGCCTGGACCGACTTCGGCAGGTCGCCGCGGTCCTTGATCTTGAACCGGATCCGGAGCGTCGACTTGCCGCTGGCCGCGGTCAGGCCCTTGAAGGTCGGCGTGCCGAGGCGGATGCCGGTCTTGAGCAGGTCCGGCGATCCGGGCACGATCGCCCGAGCGCCACCGCTCGCGGATCCGCGGGCGCCGGCCAGCACATCGGCGGAGGCGAGGCCCGCGCGCAGCACGATCGAGCGTTCGAAGCCGGACGAGACGTGCGCCGGGTCCATCTGGGCCACGTATCCGGGGCTCCGCCGGCTCTCGAACCCGAAGACATGATCGTTCGCGCCGGGCGCCGAACGCCAGATCGCGTCGATGGACCGGCTCCCGTCAAGGATCGACCTGACGTAGCCAGCCGGGGCGTCGCGTGCCTCAGCGATGACCGCCGAGGCACCGGCGGCGATGAACCCGGCGGCGAAGTTGTCGACGCGCTGCTTGGCCTGGTCGAGCGTGCCCTCGGACACGCCTGGCTCGGCGTTGCCGCTCGCGTAGCAGAGGTGATGGAGCAGGACGACGGCGTTCTTCGCCAGGTCGATCGACGCGGCGACCCGGCTCTCCCCGAAGTACTGATGCGTGTTGTCGTTGCCGCCGGCCCTCGGGTTGAGCCCGAAGCCGTTCTGCGTGGGCCGATAGAGCGAATCGCGATACGGGCTCGGCCAGCCGTTGCCGTGGCCCATGTAGACCACGAGTGATGCGCCCTGGAGCGCGGCCTTGACCGCGGGCCACGTCGCGTTGGGGGAGTAGACCTCGGTCACGTCCGGCGTGTACTTCCGGGCCGCCGCTGCCGCGGCTCGGGCCTGCGCGCGGTATCCATCGGTCGCCCCGCCGGCCGGCCCGACGATGATCACGACCTTGGGGACCGGGGAGGCGGCGGCCACGGGCGCGGCCACTCCCACCGACGCGAGGACGCCGGAGATGAGCAGCGCCGTGAGGACCGGACCGAGCCTCCTTGTCACCAGGAGTACCCCCTGAACGAGCGAGCGACCAGCGTAGGCGTCGGCAGTCACCAAGACCATACTCCCGACCGCGTATTCGGGCGTTATGTGGCCGTTCTTGGTGCCCGGCGGCACCGAAATCCGCTGGCAGCGTCGCATCCAGTCACCGGACGACCGGTATGCGGCTCGATAGGACCTTTGGATGGCCGGGCACGGCCGGCGATCGGCTCGGGCCGTACCATCCGTCCATGCCCAACCGCCTCGCCGGCGAGACCAGCCCGTACCTGCTTCAGCACGCCAACAATCCGGTCGACTGGTTCCCGTGGGGTCCGGATGCGCTCGCGCGAGCCACGATCCTCGATCGCCCGATCTTCCTCTCGATCGGCTACGCGGCGTGCCACTGGTGCCACGTCATGGAGCGCGAGTCGTTCGAGCACGAGGGGACGGCGCGGTACCTCAACGACCACTTCATCTCGATCAAGGTGGACCGGGAGGAGCGCCCCGACCTGGACCAGCTGTACATGGGCGCGGTCCAGGCGATGACGGGCGGCGGCGGCTGGCCGATGTCGGTCTTCCTGACCCCCGATGGCCGCCCGTTCTACGGCGGCACCTACTTCCCGGACCAGCCGCGCCACGGGATGCCCTCGTTCCGACAGGTCCTCGAGGGCGTCGATCGGACCTGGCGCGAGCAGCGCGCCGAAGTCGAGGGCGCCGGGACCCGGCTGGTCGCCGCGCTCGTGGACCAGCAACGCATCGAGGCCGGGACCGACGACCCGACGCCGGAGCTGCTCGAGACCGTCGCGAGCGCGCTCATGCAGTCGTTCGATGCCCGCAACGGCAGCTGGGGCGGCGCGCCGAAGTTCCCCCAGCCGATGACCATCGAATACCTGCTGCGCCGTCAGGCCGGCGGCGACCCCAGGTTCGATGCCGTCGTGCGATTCACGCTCGACAAGATGGCCGACGGCGGGATCCACGACCAGCTCGGTGGCGGCTTCCATCGCTACTCGACCGACCCGGTCTGGCTGGTCCCGCACTTCGAGCAGATGCTCTACGACAACGCCCAGCTCGCGCGGGTCTACCTCCACGCCTGGGCGACGACCGGCGAGGCCCGCTACCGCGACGTCGCGACCGGAACCCTCGACTACATGATCCGCGAGCTGACGACGGCCGACGGCGCGTTCGCCGCCAGCCAGGATGCCGACACCGAAGGCGTCGAGGGGCTGACGTTCGTCTGGTCGGCCGCCGAGATCCGCGAGGTCCTCGGCGACGATGCCGAGCCGTTCATGGCCGCATACGGCGTCACCGACGAAGGCAACTGGGAGGCGCGGACGATCCTGTCGCGGGTCTGGCCGGAGGTCCACACGCCGCCGCCGTCGCGCGAGGACGCCGCGTTCGAAGCCGGGCTGGCGGCGTCTCGCGCCAAGCTCCTGGCCCGCCGGTCGAGCCGGCCGCAGCCCGCCCGCGACGACAAGGCGCTCGCGGCGTGGAACGGCCTGGCGATCGCGGCGTTCGCGGATGCCGCGCGACTGCTGCGCCGGGACGATCCCGACGCCGCCGAGCGGTATCGCGCCGCGGCCGAGCGGGCGGCCGAGACGATCACCGGCGGGCTGCTTGGCTGCCGATGGCGCCCTCTCGCGGTCGTGGAAGGACGGCCGGGCCACCGGCCAGGGCGTGCTCGAGGACTACAGCCACCTCGCGGATGGCCTGCTCGCGCTGTACGAGGCGACCTTCGATGAACGCTGGTTCACGACGGCTCGCGGCCTGATGGATCGGGTGCTCGCGCGGTTCGCCGATCCGGCGGGCGGGTTCTTCGACACGGCCGACGACCACGAGCGTCTCGTCGCCCGGCCCAAGGACCTCCAGGACAACGCGGTCCCGTCGGGGAACGCGGTCGCGACGCTGGTCCTCCTCCGCCTGGCGGCGTGGACCGGCGAGGGCCGCTACCGCGACGCGGCCGAGCGGGCGCTCCGGACGGTGGTCTCGTTCGTGGACCGCTATCCGACCGGTTTCGCGCAGTGGCTCTCGGCGATGGACCTGGCCCTGGCGCCGGTCGTCGAGGTCGCGATCGTCGGCGAGCCGGGTGATCCGGCGACGCAGTCGCTCCTCGAGGTCGTCGAGACCGGCTTCCGCCCGCACCAGGTCGTCGCGGTCAGCGCGGACCCGGCGGCGAGCGTCATCCCGCTGCTGGCCGATCGGGTCGCCATCGACGGCCGACCCACCGCCTACGTCTGCCGCGACTTCGTCTGCCGCCTGCCCGTCACCGACGTCGCGGCATTCCGTGCGCAGCTCGCCGAAGGTGGCTGAGCCCGTCGAGTCCCGACCGGCGGCGACCGTCGTCCTGATGCGACATGGACGGCACGGCCAGGAGGTACTGCTGGGCCGGCGGCCGGCCTCGATGGCATTCGCCCCCGACGTCCACGTCTTCCCCGGTGGGCGCGTCGACCCGACCGATGCGCACCCGAGCCTGATCGCCCGGTCCGTCGTGTCGCCAGAGGCAGCGGCCGTGGCGCTCGGTGGCGACCTGCCCCCGACCCAGGCGATCGCGGCGTTCATCGCCGCGATCCGCGAGTCGTTCGAGGAGGCCGGCGTGCTCTTCGCCGATGTCGGGCCGGGCTCGTCGCCGGGCGCGCTCGGAGCCGCACGGGCCGCGCTGGTCGGCGGCGAGATCGGGTTCCAGGCGCTCGCGGCGCAGCTCGACCTGACGCTGCGGACCGATTGGCTCGTGCCGATCTCGCGCTGGGTCACGCCGCCGTCGATGCCGCGCCGATTCGACGCCCGGTTCTTCGCCGCCGAGCTACCGGACGGAGCGAAGGCGTCGATCGAGGGCGACGAGGTCGTCGAGCACACCTGGCTCCGGCCGGCCGATGCGCTCGATGCGATGGCGGCCGGCGAGTTCGCGATGTGGCTGCCGACGAGCACGACCCTGCAACAGCTCGAGCACGTCCGGGACTTCGAGGCGGTTCGGTCGCGGCTGGCGCAGGGTCCGCTCGGTTCGGTCGAGGTGGACGAGCCGGCCGACGGAGTGATTCGGATCGGCATGCCGGCCGGTGGCGGCGTCGCCGGCCAGCCGGTCAACGCCTACCTGGTGGGTCGGCGGTCATTCGTGCTGGTCGATCCGGGCGATCCGACCGGCCCCGGCCTGGAGCGCGCGTTCGAGGAGGCCGAGTCGCGCGGTGGCACGATCCGGGCGATCGCGCTGACCCACGTGGACCCTGACCACGCGGCCGGCGCCGAGCTGGTCGCGATGCAATATGAAGCCGAGGTGCTCGTCGGGCCGGGTGGGGGACGCCGGCTGCCGTACGAGACCCGCGAACTGGCCGATGGCGACGTCATCGATGCCGGCGACGTTCCGATGCGTGTCGTCGCGACGCCCGGTCCGCGGCCGGACCACGTCGCGTTCCTGGTCGGTGAGGGCCGGGTCGCGCTGACCGGCGACCTGGACGGCGTGCGCGGGGCCCGATCGATCACGGGCCCACCCGACGACGCGGCCTGGGCAGCTTCGACCGCGAGACTCGACGCTCAGTCTCCGGCCACCAATCTCGGAGGCCATCCGACGCCCGGTTGACGCAACTATAAACCCAGTTTATAGTCATCGGCATGAGCGTCCCATACGCCCTCCTCGGCCTCCTCGAACAGCAGCCTCGACACGGGTACGACTTGAAGCGGCTGTTCGATCGCTACTTCGCGCCGGACCACCCGGTCGCGTTCGCCCAGGTGTATTCGACGCTGGGTCGCCTGGAGGAGAAGGGCCGGGTTCGGATCGACGCCGTCGAACGCGCGGAGGGGCCGGACCGCCGGCGCTACGCGATCACGGACGAGGGGACGCGTGAACTCGAGCGCTGGCTGGAGCGGCCCCTCGATGCGGAGCCTCATCTCCAGGCGTCGCTGTTCACCAAGGTCGTCCTCGCGATCCTGTCCGGTCGGCCGGTCGAGCCGCTTGTGGACGCCGAGCGACACGCCCACCTCGAGCGGATGCGCGAGCTGACCGCGGTCCGCCGTACCGCGACTATGCCCATCGGCCTCCTCGCCGACTACGCCCTGTTCCACCTCGAAGCCGACCTGCGCTGGCTGGACCTGACGGCCGCCCGCGTCGACGAGCTTCGCCACAACCTGCTGACCGTCCCGGAGGTCCCATGATCGCCTCGCCCCTCCCGACCATCGTCCCCGCGACCCTGCCCGACGCCGCACTGCTCACCGGCACGGACCTGCGCAAGCGGTTCGGCGTGACCGAGGCGCTGCGCGGTCTCGACTTCACCCTCTCGCCCGGCGAGATCGTCGCGATCATGGGCCCGAGCGGCTCGGGCAAGTCGACGCTCCTCCACTGCCTTGCCGGGATCCTCGTTCCGGATGCGGGGCAGGTGACATTCGCCGGGCAGTCCGTCAACGCCATGGGCGACGCCGAGCGCAGCCGGCTCCGGCGAACCGCCTTCGGGTTCGTGTTCCAGTTCGGACAGCTCGTTCCCGAGCTCGAGGCGATCGAGAACGTCGCGCTCCCGCTGCTGCTCAACGGGGCCAGCCGGGCGCAGGCCGAGGAGAAGGCCGCGGACTGGTTTCCCCGCCTGGGTCTCGACGGCCTCGAACGCCGCCGCGCCGGCGAGATGTCGGGCGGTCAGGCGCAGCGCGTCGCGGTCGCTCGCGCGCTCGTGATCGAACCGGCCGTCGTCTTCGCCGACGAGCCGACCGGCTCGCTCGACAGCCTCTCGGGCGAACACGTCATGGAGCTCTTGACCAGCGCCGCCATCGAACACGGCGCCGCCGTCGTCCTCGTCACGCATGAGGCCCGAGTGGCCGCCTATGCCCATCGCGAGGAGATCGTTCGCGACGGCCGCATCAGCGGGGCAGACCTCACGTGACCCGTCTCGGCCTCCGTCTCGCGCTGGCCGGCGGTCGCGGCGCGATCGTCGGTCTCGCGCTCACCACGCTCGCGGTCGCGATCGGGACGGCGATCCTGCTGCTCGCGCTCTCGTTCCTGCCCGCCCTTGAGGACCGAGCCGAACGGAGCGCCTGGCGAACCAACCCCGAGATGTCCGACAGCGGCACGGCCGACGACGCCTCCCTCCTGATGACGTCGGTCTACGACATGTACCAGGGCGAGCGCCTGGTCACCATCCTGGTCGCGCCGCTCGTGGACGAACCGCCGGTCCCGCCGAGCATGGATCGGCTCCCCGGTCCGGGCGAGGCGTTCGTCTCCCCGGCGCTCGCGGCACGGATCGCTGCGGTCCCGCGCGACCAGCTCGGCGACCGGATCGGGACGGTCGTGGGCACGATCGGCGATGCCGCGCTCCGCTCGCCCGACGAGCTCGTCGCGGTCATCGGGATGACGCCGAGCGTCCTGTCGGAGCTCGGCACGGCACCCGTCAAGGGGTTCGCCAGCGAGGCGCCGACGCCCGAGATCCCGCCGATCGCGATCCTCCTGATCGCGCTCGCGATCATCGGTGCCCTCGTCCCGGTGGCGGTCTTCGTCTCGACGGCGACGCGACTTTCGGCGGCACGCCGGGAGCAGCGACTCGCCGCGCTCCGACTGGTCGGTGCGACATCGCTCCAGGTGACCCGACTCGCGGTCGTCGAGGCGCTCCTCGCCTCGGTCCTGGGCGTCATCGTCGGGATCGGGCTGTTCTTCCTCTCACGGCCGCTTGTTGCGATGGTGCCGCTCGACGAGGCGACCTGGTTCCCGGAAACGATCCAACCGCCGCTCCTCCCGGCGATCCTGCTGCTCCTGGCGATCCCCGCCATCGGTTCGGCAGCGGCCGTCGTGGCGTTGCGGCGGGTGGCCATCTCGCCGCTCGGCGTCCAGCGTCGTCAGACCCCGCCGATGCCCGGGATGGTCCGCGCGGTGCCGCTTATCGTGTTCGTGGTCGTGCTCATCGGCGCGATGGCGGTCCTCCGTGGGAGCGTGGCGCAGAGCCTCCTGTCGATCGCCCTGGTCGGCGGCGCGTTCGGGGGCGTCATCCTCGGGATCGTCCTCATCGGACCGTGGCTCACATTCCTGGTCGGCCGAGCGCTTCACCGGCTGCCGGGTGGCGCCTCGACGCTCCTGGCGTCCCGCCGCCTGACGGACGATCCGCGTGGCTCGTTCGGCGCGATCGCGGGCGTGATCATGGCGGTCTTCGTCGCGAGTGCCTTCTTCACGTTCGTCGCGTACGCGAGGGGACAGACGTTCGATCGGGCCGGCATCCTCCACGGCGGCCAGGTGTTCGTCGAGATGCCCTACAACGAGGGTCCGCCGTTCGCCGAGGTCCCCGCGCGGATCGAGGCGATCGCGGGCGTCACGAGCGTCCTGCCGATCGTGACCGCGGAGATGCTCGAGACCGGACCGGCGAGCGTTTGGGTCGCCCCCTGCGCCGACGTCGCCCGCCAGTTCGATTTCTCGACCGCGGACTGCGGCTCGTCACCGATCCATCTGGTCGGGGGTTTCTACGACCTCGCGCCCGGCGACTACCAGGTCGTCCCGGATCGCGGCCGCCGGGCCCCGCTGCGGCTGACCGTCGCGGCTGGGGACGTGGCATTCGTCGAAGTCCCCGAGCGGGTCGCCAACCGCCTGCCGTTGTTCATCATTGAGCCCAGCGCCATTGCGGCATCCGGCCAGGCGCCGTCGCCGACTCGTTTCTACGTGGACACCGACGGTTCGGCGGCAGTCGCGGAGCAGGTCAGGACCGCCGTGATGGCGGATGTCCCGACCGCGTACGTCCGCCTGGCCGGGGAGGATCGTGAGTCGTCACGGATCTACGAGGAGTTCGGGCGCGTCGTCGGGCTCGGGCTGATCGGGTCGCTGATCCTCGCCGGGTGCAGCCTCGCGGTTGCCGTGACGACCGGGATCCTCGAGCGACGCCGGCAGTTCGCCCTGCTGCGGAGCGCCGGGATGCCCGTGTCGCGGCTGCGGGCCCTCGTCCTGCTGCAGGCCGGGGCGCCGCTCGTGGCTGTCGCGGTGTTCAGTGCGGCCCTCGGCATCACGATCGCGCAGGTCATCCTGCGACTGGCCGACGCGACACAGGTCGCGTTGCCCGATGCGTCGGCCCTGCTGACGCTCGTCGTGAGCCTCGCGAGCGCCATCGCGCTCGTCGCGCTGATGCTCCCGCCCCTCGAACGGCTGACCCGGCCCGACACCGTTCGCATCGAGTAGCTGTCCGTGCGTCGTTCCATCCTAGCGGTCGTGGCGATCGCCATGACCGCAGCCGCAGCCTGGACCCTGGTCGGACCGGGCGGCGTGCTCAGCCGATCTGGTGCGGGATTTGATGGGCCGCTGCCGACGTGCCATCGCGCCGACGAGCTGACCCCCCATCGGACGCCCGACGACTGGCGGCTGACGCTGCTCGATCCCGCGTTCACCCTGACGCCATCCGACACGCCGTCAGACCTGGTGGATGTGTCTGACGCCGGCGTCCTGGGTCGTGGCAAGGTCCGTCGCCTCGTCATCGACGATCTCGGGGCGATGGATCGGGCGGCTCGGGAGGCCGGCCTCGAGCTCACCATCCGGTCCGCCTATCGCAACTATGCGCAGCAGGTGGCGACCTTCGAGAGCCTCGAGCGTGCGTACGGGACCGACTACGCGCTGGCGTCGGCGGCTCGGCCGGGCCACTCGGAGCACCAACTCGGGACGGCGATCGATGTCGACGGCGGTGACAAGTGGCTCGCGGTCCACGGGTGGCGGTATGGGTTCGTCGTGAGCTATCCGCCCGCATGGAGTCCATCGGTGACCTGCTACAAGCCAGAGCCGTGGCATCTTCGCTACATGGGTCGAGATGTCGCCGCGGTCGTCCACGAAAGCGGCCTGAGCCTCCGCGAGTGGCTCTGGGACCAGCAGGACTGAGGCCTGCCGGCCGCGAGGGGCCGCGTGGTGGGAGCGCCCTTGGGCGATCGCGCTCGTCGTTTGACGCCGTGGCGACATCCGCGGACGATGCGCGGATGGACGAGCCGGTTGGCAACACCATCGACGGCACGCCGTGGGGAGAGCCGCGCGGACCGCATCTGCCGGATCGACTGACGAGCTCGGCCAGGCGCCTCTGGGACCGTCTCCCGCGTGTGTCGTGGATCTTCGTTGGCCTCGCGGTCGCAAACGGCCTCGTCCTGGCGAGGGACGGGGGCCTCAGTTCCGTGTCGGATCCGGCCCTCGATCCGGGGACGATCGTCCGCATCGTGGTGGGCTCGCTCCTCGCGCTCGTGCCGCCGATCGCGACGATGCTGTTCGGTGCCGCACTGTTCGCGTGTCACCCGCGTGCGTGGACGACCCACCGCGTCCTGGTAATCGGTTTGGTCCTCATGGCGCTCAGCGAGACGATGCAGACAGCAGAGCGGTACCTGAGCAACCTCTTCCTTGCGTGGACGCCACCACCGGATGATTTCCTGTTCCCGCCTGGCGAGATCGTCTGGACTGCACTCGCCACCGTCCTCCTCGCGGTCGGGACCGCCACGGCCGCTCGAGGCATATCGGCGATGCGCGAGAACGAAGGCAGCGGGGGTTCGCGCCGGGTGCGCATCGTCACTCTCTTGGCCGTCCTCCTGGCGGTGTGGTCCATCGTCGTGAGCTTCGTGTTCGTCAGTCGATACGCCGGGCAGGGTGTGCCGGCCCCGTACACCTGGTACGCATGGCTCACGAGCGGGCTGCAGTGGTTCGTCATCGCCGCAGCGGCGTATCTGGCAGTCGTGATCTTTGCGGGGATGGCCGCGCGCGAGCGACCGATCGCGGCTTGGCGGCTCGCTGCCGCTGGGGCGTGGGCGACCCTCCTCTTCGGCAACGGTTTCGCGGTCGCGATCGACACGGTGACCTACACGGTCGCCACGCCAGAGACGGACCTATCTGACTGGTCGTGGGTCTACTTGCTGCCTGCCGCCGGGTGGGCGCTCGGTGCGGCGCTCCTGCTGGCCGCGTTCGCCCGAGGCCTCCCGTCCGAGGACGACGAGGCTCTGGCCTGACGGTTCGGGCGCCGTGGTGGCGCAGAGCCAACGTTTCCGGGCTCAAGGCGTCGCGCATTCAATTCGTCTCGACGGGTGGTGGCTGAGAGCCAACGCGGATGCGGCTGGAGTTCGGATCGTGGCCCGCAGACGTGCCAGGTGCCGGAATCGTTGGCGCCCAGCCACCGCGGGTGTCGGGAGCCCGCTGCCCGATCGCCTAGGCCCGGTCCACCGGGAGCGCGGCCGCGAGGTTGCGCAGGAAGTTGAGCCCTTCGTCGACCTCCTCGGTCGGCGCGTAGGGGCCCGGCATCAGGAAGCACGGCCGGCCGGCCATCGCCACGCCCGCCAGCTGCCCCCAGCGCTCCTCGAGCGGTCGCCCGGCCGAGATCGCGGCCGCGCGCTTGTAGATGTAGACGACCGCGGCCGGGCGCCAGATGGCGATCTTCTGCCAGAGCGGCCCGACGCCGGTCACGAGGTCCGCATCGGTGGCGTCGTCGCGTGGGGTGGGGCGCTTGAGCAGGTCAGTGATGCCGTGGCCGCCCTTGGCGAGCGCATCGTCCGCGTCCTCGACCGGCGTCCCGGGCGGCAGGATGCCGGCCAGCATCAGGCGGCGCCAGAACGTGCGACCGAGGCGACCCTGGTGGTAGTGGCCGGCCTTCACACTCACCGGCGACGGGTTGAGGCCGACGAACAGCAGCCGATCGCGTAGCGGCGGCAGGTCGGCGAGGGTCTCGGTGGGGCGACCGTCGATCTCGAGGGTCGTCCGATGCGAGCCGGGGCCGGGGCGAATGGTGAGGGCGGCGATCTCGTCGGGGATCACGCGGTCTCCAGCCTGTGGTCGGTTCGCCTCGGTCAGGCCGGTCGGTCGGGCGTCGTGCCCTCGGCAGGTGGTGTCGGTTCGCCGTCCACCCTCGCCTGGATCTCGGCCTGGGCCGCGACCGCCTCGGCCTTCGCTTCCTTCACCCCACGTCCGAACGCCTCGCCCAGCTTCGGCAGGTTCTTGGGGCCGCGCCAGAAGAGGACGACGACGAGGATCACGATGAGGATGAGGAGCAGGTCAGGCATTGGCGGATGGTACTCCCCGAAGCGCGACCGGGATGACGAGGCGCAGGGACGTGTGGGTCGACGAGAAGGACGCGACCTTGTTGTCGACGAGCCCGGACGCCTTCGCGGCCGCCATGACCTCGACGTCGCGGAGCGTGGCGGCCTTGCCCTTGCGCGAGACGACCCAGATGGCGCCGTTCGGCCGGATCCGGGCGGCCAATTCGGGGAGGGCGGCCAGCTGCGCGGTCGAATCGGCGCCGAGCAGGACGACGTCCGTGTCCGGTTCGGGCCAGCCCTCGGTGATGTCGGACGTCCGCCCGGCGATCAGCGGACGGATGTCGTCGTCGTCGATGTCGATGAGCGCGACCCGCATCCCGGGCCGGATCCCGAGCTTGTCGAGAAGGGGCGTGGTGTAGACGCGTTCCATCGCGGCTATCGTGCCACGCATGCTCCTCGTCTACGGACCCCGTTCGCTGACCTACGACTTCGGGCCGGGTCACCCGCTGACGCCGCGGCGGTTCGGGCCGTCGATCGACCTGCTGGCCTCGCTGGGCGCCGAGCCCGGCCTCGCGCCGGAGCCCGCGTCCGATGACGAGCTCGCGTGGTGCCATGACCCCCGCTACATCGAGGTCGTTCGGCGGTTCTCGGACGCGCCGTTCGGCGGTCCGCTCGCCGGCATCGGCGAGGGCGACGATCCGGCGTTCGCGGGCATGCACGACGCGGCAGCGGCGGTCGCCGGGGGCTCGATCCGCGCGATCGAGGCGATCCTGCGCGGCGACGTCGACCATGCCTTCCACCCGGGTGGTGGCCTGCACCATGCGATGCCGGTCCGCGCGTCGGGGTTCTGCATCTACGACGATCCGGCCCTGGCGATCGCCCGGGCGCGGCGCGACGGGCTGCGCGTCCTGTACATCGACCTCGACGTCCACCACGGCGACGGCGTCCAGGCGATCTTCTACGACGATCCGGGCGTGCTGACGGTCTCGATCCACGAGTCCGGCCTGTACCTGTTCCCGGGCAGCGGGTTCGTCGACGAGGTCGGCGAGGGGGAGGCAGCCGGGACCTCGGTCAACGTCCCGCTGGAGCCGATGACCGGCGAGGAGGCGTGGCTCGAGGCGGTGCGGACGCTGCTCCCCGAACTGGCCGCCGCGTTCGGGCCGGACATCGTGGTCAGCCAGCACGGCGCCGATTCGCACGCGTGGGACCCGCTCGCGCACCTGCGGGTGACGACGACCGCGATGGGCGAGGCGGCCCGCCTGGTCGATGCGATCGCGCATCGGCACGCCGGCGGCCGCTGGCTCGCGACCGGCGGCGGCGGCTACGACGCGTACCGGGTCGTGCCGCGATCGTGGAGCCTCGTCTGGCTCGCCGGCGCGCATCGTGACGTGCCGTCGGCCACGCCGGCCGACTGGCGGGAGCGCTGGGCGGCCGAGGGCGAGCGCTACGGCCAGTCGCCGCCGCCCGAGACGTTCATCGATCTGCCGAACGCCGGCATCCCCATCGACGCGAGCCAGGTCGCCTCGGAGACGCGCTCCCGGGAGACGACCGCGCTCGTCCGGGAGCTGATGGTCCCGCGGCTGCTGCGCGAGGGTCGCGACCGAGGCTGGTGGGACCCGGACGCGATGCCGGCGGCGTCCGCGGCGTCGCGCGCCGAGAAGGAGGCGGCCGTCGGTGAACCGGCAGTCGTGCCCTCGCTCGATGCCGCCGCGTGGTCCGCGTGCTCGCTGGCGCCGCGCGTCGTCGCGCCGTTCGATGCCGACGTGGGGCACGGGCTGATCGCCGCGGCCATCGCGGACGGGGCGATCGTCTCGGCCGCGCTGGTCGGCACGCGCGTCGTCGGCCTCGCCGTCGCGGGGCCCGTCTCCGAGAGCGGGCATCGCGACCTGCTGGCCCTCGGCGTCGCCCCCGGCCACCGGCGATCCGGGTTGGCCGGTGCGCTCCTCGCCGTCAGCCCGGCCGACTACGCCGAGGTGACCCTCGCCGAGCGCGACCCCGTCGAGCCGATCGATCGACCGACCCGGGCCGCGATCGCCCGGAGCCTCCTGGAACGTGCTGGGTTCAGCGTGTCGGGGGTCGACGGCCCGCTCCGCGCGGCCGACCCGCTCACGATCCGGGCGGCCCGGTGACGACGAGCGACGGCCGGCCGACCGTGTCGGAGCTGCCGGCCCGCGACATCGTCGACGTCCGCCTGAGCGCGGCGATCGCCGCGGGCGGTTGCCCGATCTGCGTGGTCCGCGCCCGCTCTGAGCGCTCGATGATGGACTCGATCATCGCCCAGCACGTGCTCGACATCGAGTTCCGCGGCGAGCTCGAACGCTCGCAGGGCTTCTGCCGCCGCCACGTCCGCGAGCTGATCCTGGCCGACCGACGCGGGCCCGGCGGGCACGCTCGGCTCGTCGATCCTCTACGGCGCGATGCTCGAGCGCCGGCTCGAGGTCATCCGCGGGGCGCTCGGGGCGAAGGGCCGCTGGCTGCGGGTCCGATTGCGGCTGGCCCGAAAGCGGCCGCCGTGCGTCGCCTGCGCCCAGGGCCAGACCGCCGTCGAGACGGCGCTCGCCAGGTCGGTCGAGCGGAGCCGCGACCCGGCCTGGGCGGACGCGCTCGCGACGGCCGCGTTCTGCCTCGACGACTTCCTGGAGCTGTGGGCCGTGGCCGGCGGCGATGCCGCGTTCCGGCCGGTCGCCGAGGGCCAGGTCGCCCGGATGCGCGACCTGCGACATCGGCTCGACGGGTTCGTCGACCACTCGAGCCACGACCGGCGCCACCTCCTGACCGACCTCGAAGCTCACCGCGACTGACGAGGCCTCGGACCTCCTCGGCGGACGGGCCGAGCGACCCTAGTCCGACCGACCCTAGGCCGTTCCCGCCGTCGGTCGGGCCGGACCTGTCAGCCGATAGCCGAGCCCGTACTCGGTGGCGATGTAGGACTCGCCGGGAGCGACCCCGTCGAGCTTGAGCCGGAGATTGCGGATCGTCATCCGCAGCAGGTGCACGTCGACGTCGTACCCGGCTCCCCAAACGGCGCCGAGGACCTGCCGATGGGTCACGAGCTGCCCGGCGTGTTCGACGAGGTAGGCCAACAACCGGAACTCGGTCGGGGTGAGCGGCACGTCCTCGCCCCGGAGCCGGGCACGGTGATCGTCGAGGTCCACGATGAGGTCCCGATGCTGGAGCCGACGCGGCCGCTCTGCCGTGGCCGTCGCGGCCCGTGCGCAGGGCTGCCTCCACTCGCGCGGTGAGCTCCGGGAAGCTCAGGGGCTTGGTGATGTAGTCGTCCGCTCCGAGCTTGAGGCCGCGGATCTTGTCCGCCTCAGAGCTTCGCGCGGTCACCATCAGGATCGGGATCCGGCTGAATTCGCGGATCCGCTCGATGATGCGCCAGCCATCGAGTCCGGGCAGAGAGACGTCGAGGATCACGAGATCCGGATGCTCGTCGTAGAAGCGGCGGAGCGCGTCCGTCCCGGTCGCGGCGGCAACGGTCCGATAGCCGGCGCGGCCCATCCACAGCTCGACGAGGGCCGCGAATTCGGGCTCGTCCTCGACGATGAGGATCGTCTCAGCCACGGGCTGTCTCCACGGTGTCCACGGCGCGTCGCCAGCCTCCGGCGGCGACCGGTCGCGGCACGACCCGGCAGCAGTGGGAGCGTGAACGACGACTCGCGTGCCGGCGCGACCGTCGGGGCGATCCTCGACGCGCAACCGGCCGCCGTGGGCCTCGACGAGCCGGCGGCTGATGAACAGCCCCAGGCCCGTGCCGGGGATCCGCGATTCGCGCACGTTCCAAGCGCGATGGAACGGTTCCGTGACGAGCGGCCGTTCCGTCGGCAGGGATCCCGACGCCCTCGTCGTCGACCGCGACCTCGAGCCACTCTCCGTCGACTGCCGCGCTCAGGTGTCACGGACCCGTCCGTGCGGCCCGTACTTGAACGCGTTTCCGACGAGGTTCTCGAGGATCTGCCCGACCCGCGGCCCGTCGGCCTCGAGCGGTGGGAGGTCGGCAGGCAGCTCGACGACCAGGCGATCGGCCCGGCCGGAGGCTTCGAGGTCGCCCCGCAGCCGGCTGACGAGCGACGCGAACAGGACCGGCGAACGCTCGAGGATCAGCGGGTCCGCCTGAAGGTGCGTCACGTCGAGGATCTGGCCGACCAGCGCGGACGAGGCGCTCGGTGACCTCATCGATCCGTCCGAGGTACTCGCGTTGCTCCTCGGGGCTGAGTTCGAGGTGCAGGAGCGTCTCCGTGTACCCCCGGATCAGCGACAACGGCGTCCGCAGTTCGTGGCTGACGGTGGCAACGAACCCCTCGCGCAGCTCCTCGAGCGCCCGGACCGCGCTGATGTCGCGGAGGATCGCGGTCGCCCGCGCCCTTGCCTGCGGGTCGCCCGCCTCCGATGACGCCCGGGCGACGGTCGAATACCCGCCGGCCACCCGGATCGACGCTCCGTCGGGCCCGCGGACGGCGGTCTCGCGATAGGCCACGGGTCGGCCGGTGGCCATGACCTCTGCGATCGGACAGGCCGACCGATCGTGCCCGCCGGCCATGTCGCACCCGAGGACGTCATCGCAGGTACGGCCGATCGCGTCGGCCGCGGTCATCCCGAGCAATCGCTCACCGGCCGGGTTCAGCCGCACGACCCGGCGGTCGTCGTCGACCTGGAGGATCAGGTCTGTCGTGCCTTCGACCACCGCGGTGAGCTCCTGCCGCTCGCGCTCGAGTGCCTCACGCAGGCGCGCGCCCTGGAACGCGACCGCAAGCTCGTGACGGGCCAGCTGGATCACCCGGATCCCATCGGGGTCGGGGAGGCGATGGTCGATGGTCCAGAGGCACAGGAGGATGACAGGCGGCTCATCGGAGACGACGACAGCGCGGCCGCCCGGCAGCCCGACGGCCCAGATTCGACCGTCGCCCAGGTCGTCGAGGTCGATCGGAAGCGGCGTCGGGGCCTCGCTGCCGACCGCGGCAAGCAAGTGCAGGCCGGTTGCCTCGGGGGCGTTCAGCCAGAGCGCTCCTCCATCGACGGCGGCCAGCCGGACAGCCTCGAGCGTGACGGACCGAGCAAGGTCGGACGAGGGATCCGCCCGACGCCACGAGCTGGCTGAGCTGGTACTGCGCGAAGAGCGCGTCGGCTTCGCGCTGGGCGTCGTCGAACGCCCGTCGACTCTCGCGTTCGAGGACCTCGATCCGGGCGAGGAGGGCCGATCGGTCGGTCATCGGCCTCCCAGCGCGCACAGGAGCAGGAAGCACGAGACCGCCCCGGGGTCGCGATGGCCGATCGACCGTTCGCCCAACCGCATGGCCAGGCCACGGCGTGCGATCAGGTCCGCGTGTCGCGCGCATCCCGTCGCGGCCCGCGCGGACCGCGGCGACATAGGCGACGGCGGGCGTCGTGCCGGCATCGACGGCAACCCGGAACGCCACGGCCGCCGGCGCGAGCGTGTCGAGGATCGTCTTGTCGCCAGGCTGACATCGCCCCCGCCGCGCGAGCCCGCCCGCGGCGGCGTCGAGCATCGCCGCGACGGTGGTGGCGTCGAGCACCCGATCATCGCCGGCGCGGAACCCCGCTTCGATGCAGGCGGTCCCGTACAGCGGGCCCCGACGCTCCGCCGACCGCTGCGACGAGGCGATGGCCGACGGCACGGAGGATCTCGCCGGGCGGCGTCTCTGGCGGCAGCTCGGCGAGCAACTCGTCCACGGCCCGGAACCCGATCACGAGGTTGTCGCCGTGGTCGCCGTCGCCGAGGACCGCGTCGAGCCGGGTCAGCTCGCGCTGGTGTCGGACGGCGATCCGTTCGCAGCGCGCCAGGCCGGCCCGCAGTGCGGCCGCGTCGACGACGAACGCGACCTCAGGCTTCGCGGCTGGGGCCGCGGCTGGCGATGGCGACGGCACGGGACGTCCCTTCGAGCGAGTCGGCGGTCCGCCGAGTGTAGGCGCGGTCCGGCCCGTCCGGCAACGGTCCGCGACCCCGGATCGTCACCGTCTTCGCGACGTTCATCGCACCTCTTGACGCGTCTTGCTGGCTTCTTGACAAGTCCGCACGGGAGCATCTCGTCCATCCACGGACGAGGTAGCGAAAGGAGGCGCGATTGGTGGGTCTGGTCCTGATCTCCCACAGCGAGACCCTCGTCGATGGGTTGCGCGAGATGGTCGCGCAGGTCGCCGGCGAGGAGGTCGCCGTGGGGACCGCAGGCGGGACCGAGGACGGCCGACTGGGGACGAGTGCCCCGCGGATCGCGGCCGCGCTCCGCTCGACGCTGGCCGCCAGCCCGGATGGCGTTCTCGTGCTGCTCGACCTGGGCAGCGCGGCGCTCAGCCTCGAGCTTGCACTCGAGGAGCTCGATCCGCTCGAACGCGATCGGGTCCGGGTCAGCGAGGCGCCACTCGTCGAAGGCGCGATCCTGGCCGCAGTCCAGGCCAGCATCGGCGCGTCGCTTGCCGACGTGGCGGCCGCCGCTGAGGGCGCGGCCACGATGGCGAAGCTCCCGCGAGCCTGACGATGCCCGAGCGTGCGTCTCGTCGTCAACGACCCAGCCGGGCTGCATGCCCGACCGGCCGCCCGGTTCGTGCAGGCGGCCTCGCGGTTCGAGAGCCGGATCGTCATCCGCCAGGGCGACCGCGAGGCGGACGCCAAGAGCCTCATCGCCATCCTCGGCCTGACGATCCGTCCGTCGTCCGAGATCGTCCTGGCCGCCGATGGCCCGGACGCCGATGCGGCCCTCGCAGGTCTCGCCGCGGAACTCGCGCCCTACCTCGACCAGCCCGACCTGAGTCGATCCCCGAGACAGGAGGAAGGTCCATGTCGTCCCCGACCACAACCCAGAAGCTCACCGCCGAGGTCATCGGCACCGCGATCCTCGTCTTCATCGGTGCCGGCTCCGTGCCGCTGACGGTCTTCCTGACCGCCGGCGCCGGCGGCGAAGGGATCGACGGCACCGCGGGTCTGTCGACGATCTCGTTCTGCGTTCGCATTCGCGATCTTTGCGGCCGTCTACTCGGTCGGCCACATCAGCGGGTGCCACATCAACCCAGCGGTCACGATCTCGCTGCTGCTGACGCGCAAGATCGACACGAGGACCGCCGGCGGGTACATCGTCGCCCAGCTGATCGGCGCGTTCGTCGGCGCAGGCCTGACCCTGATCATCCTGACCGGCAACGACCCGGCGAAGCTCGGGCTCGGTGCCGTGTCGGTCAACGCCAACGCGGGCTTGGCCATCGGGTTCGCCGCGGAGGTCATCGGGACCGCGATCCTGGTGTTCACGGTGTTTGGAGCCGCGGTCTCGGGCAAGGCGCCCGCCGGCTTCGCCGGGCTGATCATCGGGTTCATCGTCTACGGGATCATCATCCTCGTCGGCCCGATCACCGGCGCCTCGCTCAACCCGGCGCGCGAGCTCGGCCCGGCCATCCTCGGCCAGGCCATCGGCGCCACCCCGGTCCCGGTCGACCAGCTGATCGTCGTCTACGTCTTCGGCTCGACGATCGGTGGCGTCCTCGGCGCCTTCCTGTACGAGTTCATCGGTCGCGAGCAGCCCGCGGCCGCGCGCCTGAGTCGGTCACGCGACCGAGAAGGGAGATCGTCACCATGAAGAAGCTCCTCAACGACGTGGCCGACCTCGTGCCGGAAAGCCTGGCCGGTCTGGGCCGCGCCCACGCGGACCTCCTGCAGCATCGACACCACGAACCTCGTCGTCCTGCGCTCAGACGCCCCGGTCAAGGGCAAGGTCGCGCTGGTGTCGGGCGGTGGCTCCGGTCACGAGCCGCTCCACGGCGGGTTCGTCGGCCTGGGCATGCTCGACGCGGCCTGCGCGGGCCACGTCTTCACCTCGCCCGTGCCGGACCAGATGGAGGCGGCCACGCGGGCCGTCGACGGCGGGGCCGGCGTCCTCCACATCGTCAAGAACTACACGGGCGACGTGCTCAACTTCCAGCTCGCAGCGGAACTCGTCGCCGGCGAGATCGAGGTCGCGACCGTCGTGACCAACGACGATGTCGCCGTCCAGGATTCGCTCTACACGGCGGGCCGGCGTGGTGTCGGCGGCACGGTCCTCGTCGAGAAGATCGCCGGGGCGAAGGCCGAGGCCGGCGGCTCGCTGACCGAGGTGACCAGCACGGCCGTCAAGGTCAACGCCAACGCTCGCTCGATGGGCATGGCGCTGACCTCCTGCATCGTGCCCGCGGCGGGCACGCCAACGTTCGACCTGCCTGACGACGAGATGGAGATCGGCATCGGCATCCACGGCGAGCCGGGCCGTCGCCGCGAGAAGCTCGCGCCGGCCGATGACATCGCCCGGATGCTCGTCGACCCGATCGTCAGCGACCTCGGCCTCGAGCGCGGCGAGCAGGTCCTCGCGTTCGTCAACGGCATGGGCGGCACGCCGCTCATCGAGCTCTACCTTGCCTACAACAGCGTCGCGAAGCTGCTCGACGAGAAGGGCATCGGCATCGGCCGGTCGCTCGTGGGCAACTACATCACGAGCCTGGAGATGGCCGGCTTCTCGGTCACGCTCCTGCGGCTCGACGATGAGCTGACGTCGCTCTGGGACGCGCCCGTCCATACGGCCGCGCTCCGCTGGGGCGCCTGAGTCCGCCAGGACCGTTTCCGGCCGCCGCGCCAGATCCCTCCGGTGCGGCGGCAACCTACTAGACTCCGTTCGCCTTCCCGTCTCGCCGAGGTGACGATCCGATGTTCGAGGTGCTCGAAAGCTGGCTTCGCCTGTCGGCGGAACGGCTCCACGACCAGGCTGCCGCGCTGACCGAGCTGGACCAGGCGATCGGCGACGGCGACCACGGCATCAACATGGATCGCGGCTTCACCGCGATCGTGGCCTCGCTCGACGCGGGCGTCGCCGAGGCCGAGACCGACCTCCTGCGCGCCGGCGGCATGCTGCGGACCGCCGGGCGGACGCTCATCAGCACGGTCGGCGGAGCCGCCGGACCGCTGTACGGCACGGCGTTGATGCGCGCGGGCGGAGCGATCGCCGGCGCCGACCCCGCAGCGTCCTCCGCCGAGGTCGTCGTCGCGGCCCTCGAGGCGGCCATCGGCGGCATTGCGTCGCTCGGCAAGGCCACGACGGGAGAGAAGACGATGCTCGACGCCCTGGTGCCTGCATACGAGGCTGGTCGCGCTGCGGTCGACGGCGGCGCCGGCGTGGCCGATGCCACGCGCGCGATGGCGGACGCCGCCGACGCCGGGGTCGCTGGCGACCGTGCCGTTGCTCGCGACGAAGGGCCGCGCCTCGTACCTCGGCGAGCGCAGCGTCGGCCACCAGGACCCCGGCGCCACGTCGTCCGCGCTCCTGCTTCGAGCGTTGTCCGACGTCGCGGCCGGCTGATCGAGCAGGACCGAGGTCGAAACTCGTGACCCGCATAGTCCTCGCGGGGCGGATCGGCTCGCCGGGCGCCGGTTTTGGTCGGCTGCTCGTGATTCGGCCGACACGGGTCGAGCCGGTGTCAGGATCTCGCCCGACGGGATCGCCTGAGGCTGAACGCGCTCGCCTGGTCGCGGCGCTCGAGACCGCGGCCGGCGAACTCGAAACCCTGGCCCGACAGCTGGCCGAGCGTGCCGGCGAGGAGATCGGGGCGATCTTCGAGGCCCAGGCCCTGTTCGCGCGTGACCCGGGCATCGTGGACCCTGCGACGCGCTCGGTGGACGCGGGCGCCGATGCGGCAGAGGCGATCATCGCGAGCACCGACGATCAGGCGAGCACGCTTGCCGCCGTCGACGACGAGTATTTCCGAGCCCGAGCGGCCGACGTGCGAGATGTCGGGCGTCGCGTCGCGGGGATCCTGCGGGGCGAGCCGCGCTCAGATCTGTGGCACGCCGACGGGCGTCCGGCGATCGTCGTCGCGGACGACCTCGATCCATCGGCGGTCGCGACGCTGCGGTCCGAGCTCGTCGCCGGCATCGCCCTGGCCGGTGGCGCGCCGACCGGGCATGCCTCGATCGTCGCGCGTGGCATCGGCATCCCGCTTGTGCTCGGCCTCGGGCCGCAGGCGCTCTTGCTCCCGGACGCGGTCGAGGCGTTGGTGGATGGGATCGACGGCAGGTCGGGGCGGCTCATCATCGAACCCGATGACGACGAGCTGTCGGTCCTGTCGGAGCCCCGCGGGGCCGTCGTTGGAGCCGATCCGGCGAACGCTGTTTCATCGGGTGACGTGTCGGTCACCGTCAGCGCCAACGTCGGATCGGTTCTCGAGGCCGAAGCCGCGGCCACGGCTGGCGCAGCGGGCATCGGACTCGTTCGCACCGAATTGCTGTTCCTCGGCCGGACCACCCCGCCATCGGTCGCGGAACAGCGGAACCTGTATGCCCGGATCCGCGAGGCGATCGGGGAGCGGCCGGTCGTGTTCCGCACGCTCGACGTCGGTGGGGACAAGCCAGCCGCGTGGCAGACCGATCGGCCGGAGGCAAATCCAGCGCTCGGCGTGCGTGGAGTCCGGCTCGGACTGGCACGACCCGAGCTCCTCGACGAGCAGCTGCGCGCGCTCGTGGAAGCGGCCGCCGGTGGCGAGGTGCGGGTGATGCTGCCGATGGTCTCGACGGTCGAGGAGGTCCAGGCGGTCCGGTCTCGGCTCGAAGCGATCGTCGCGTCCGCCGACCCGGCCCCGTCGTCGGTCGTGCTGGGCGTCATGATCGAGGTCCCGGCGGCCGCGATCATGGCCGACGGTCTTGCACAGGTCGCCGACTTCTTCAGTGTCGGCACCAATGACCTCGTCCAGTACACGTTGGCCGCGGACCGCGTCAACCCCGCGCTGGCCGAGCTTGCGACGGCCCTCCAGCCAGCGGTGCTGCGTCTGCTGGCCGGCGTCGTGACGGCCGCGCGAGCCCATGGTCGCCACGTGGCGGTCTGCGGCGAAGCCGCGGCCGACCCGGAAATGATCCCGCTGCTGGTCGGACTCGGCGCGGACGAGCTCAGCGTGGCGCCGAGTTCGGTCGCGGCGGTCCATGCGCAGGTCGGCGGTCTGCGACTCGCCGCGTGCCAGGAGCTCGCCGCGGCGTCACTCAAGGCGGTCACGGTCGCCGAGATCCGACAGTTACTGGCTCGGACTGCCGCGGCGCAAGTGGCTCCGCCTCCAGGCTGAGGGCCCGTTGGCGGATGGGCGGGGCGAGGCCCGATCGGGCCAGCCGTGGTCAGCCGGCCGGAGCCCCTTGTGGGTCCGTCTCGCCTCCCGTGATGACCCCTGGATGCCAGGGCGTGCCGAGCATCGGCAGCAGGTAGCGGTCCAGGCCGTAGTAGCCGGCGACCTTCCAGGCCAGGATGAGCCCGATGGCCATCGTGAACAGGACCGGGTTGGTAGACGCCGAGCCGGCCAGCAGGAAGCTCATGTTCATGAGCGCCCCGAAGAAGGCGGCGAGGCCTGTCAGCGCGCCGAGCAGCAGGCCGAGCCCGACGGCAAGCTCGCCGAAGGTGATGAGCCAGGCGAACCAGGTCTCGTGGTTGCCGGCGATCAGGACATTGATGAAGTCGCGATACCACTCGTAGGTGATCGGCGGCCGACCCTGGCCCTCGGCCGGGATCTTGACCGCGTTGGCCCAATAGCCGGCCAGGGACGCCCCGCCGTCGATCCAGCCGCCGTCGGCCAGCTTGTGCCAACCGGCCTCGAGCCACGAGAACCCCAGGAACAGCCGGATCGGCAGCCAGAACAGGCCGGCCTTGGAGTTGCTGAACAGGAAGCGCGTGAAGGCCGGACCCTCGATCTCGACCGTCATGCCGCCCGGCTCGTTCCGTTCCTGGAAGAGCACCACGAGCAGGACGAGGAATGAGGCCCAGAAGCCCCACAGCACGATGTCGTGGATCGTGCCCTCGGGTGCTTCCACCCACGGATTGACGAGGACGAACAAGAGGACGGCGGCGATCCCCCCGAGCGCCAACCTGAGTGTGCGGCGATCCATGATCCCTCGCTCCCTTCATCGGCGCCCCCCGGCGCCTGCTGCGCATTGTCCCTGTCGGCGCAATTGCACCGCGACCGGCCCCAGCGCAAACGAGCCCAAGGTCCACATTTGGCAGGCCGTTCGGCACGGGTCGTTCGGGCCCGCCGCTCGCGCACGCCCGCCGCCGCGAGGTTGCCCGCCGCCCGGCTCGCTGTGGTGGCTTGCAGCCACCGAATCCGAGTCCAACGTGACCGAGCGACGTCCCAGCGCGCCTGGTGGTGGCTGATGGCCAACGCGCAGGCCGGACGGCGATGGCGCGGGACCCGAGGCCGGGCTACGCCTCGGAATCGTTGGCTGCCAGCCACCATGAGCAGGCGATCCGGACCGTCGGTGGCCTCCACCGCGTCCGATGGCCTCCGCGCGCCCCGGCTAACGGCCGACGGTCACGCCACGCGGCGGTCGATCGAGGACGCGCGCGTCGTCGCCGTCGACCGTGACCCAGACGATCGCCGAGCCAGGCCAAGGGGCGTCGGCGGTCGTTAGCGCAAGAACGGCGTCGAGCGTCCTTGCTGGATATTCAGTCGCGATGGTGGTAGCGAAGCGTTCGACAACCTCTCGGTTGAGGCGCGTGTTCCGGAGCACGAGGACTCGGTCCACCGACGGAGGGGCCTCGAGCGAGCGCCACAAGGTCGACGATGGCAGGGCATCGGCTTTCTCGTGTGACCAGCGAAACTGCTGTTCGACGCGGCGAAGCTCCGACTGGACCTCCGTCGCACCCAATGCCAAGGCGATCGGGTCGTGGATGACGAGGTCGATGACGCCGCGGACGGGCCGATAAACCGGGACCTCGACGTGCCGGATCCACCTTGGGTGGAGGATCGCCAGCAAGGCCTCGACCATCCGAGCCTGGAGTGGGTCGAGGATCCGTGGGCCGGTCCCAGGGTAGAGCCGCAGTCGAAGGTCGCCGCCGAGGGCGGACGAGATGGCGACCAGCACGGCCAGGCTCGGCTCCCTGAGGCCCCGTTCGACCTGCGAGAGGAATCCATGGTCGACGCCAGCCGCCATTGCGAGAGACCGAAGCGAAACACCGGTATCGATCCGCATCCGCCTGATGTCGGCGCCGATCGCGACGACGATCTGGCGCGTCCGCCGGCCGACGACGGTCCGTTGACTATGCCGGGATGCCGTTGCCATGGATGGAGTGAAGCGTGGCCCGCCCATCGGCGGCTTATCTCGTCGGTCGGTTGCGGTCGTCAGAAGTCCGAGTGGTGGCCACCAGCCAACGATTCCGGCAGGAGCGCGCATGTGAGCGCGCCCAAGACGATCATCGGTGGCGGAGAGCCACCGCAACGACGGATGGAGAGGTCCCAGGGACATCGGGCGGGCCTTCGTGTCGGGATCGGTGGCGGAGAGCCACCGCAACGCGCGGATTGCTGCGCGCCAGGCCGAGCGGGCAGGCAGGGCGTGGTGGAGCGACGGGCCCGCCGCCGGACCCCAAACAGAACGTCTGGTCGAAAGCACGGCACGCGCCTATACTCGCGGTCCCGTGACCGCGACCGTGCCCGTCCGTTCCGATCCGCTGGCCCCGTTCTCGCGCGCCGTTCGCGAGTGGTTCGAGGCGAGCTTCGAAGCCCCGACCGACGCGCAGGCTCGTGGATGGGCGGCGATCGCGGCCGGCCGCAACACCCTCATCCATGCCCCCACGGGCTCCGGCAAGACGCTCGCGGCGTTCCTCTGGGCGCTCGACCGGCTCGCGACCCACCCGACGCCCGAACGGACGCGCGCACAACCCGGCACGGTCCGTGTCCTCTACGTGTCGCCGCTCAAGGCCCTCACCTACGACGTCGAGCGCAACCTGCGCGCCCCGCTGACCGGGATCGGCCATGCCGCCCAGCGCCTCGGCCAGCCGATGCCGACCATCACGGTCGCGAGCCGGACCGGTGACACGCCGTCCGAGGACCGCCGCGAGATCGCCCGGCATCCGCCCGACATCCTCATCACGACCCCGGAATCGCTCTATCTCATGCTCACGAGCCAGGCCCGCGAGATCCTCCGCGGCGTCGAGCACGTCATCGTCGACGAGGTCCATGCGATCGCGGGCACGAAACGTGGCGCCCACCTCGCCCTGAGCCTGGAACGCCTGGAACGCCTCCGGCCCGCGGACGCGGAGCCCATGCAACGGATCGGTCTCTCCGCCACGCAACGGCCGCTCGACGCGATCGCGCGGTTCCTCGGGGGCGTCGGACCGAACCGCGACGTCGAGATCGTCGATGCCGGGACGCGCAAGGCCCTCGACCTCCAGGTCGTCGTGCCGGTCGACGACATGGCCGCGATCGGCGAGATCCTGCCGCTCGACGAGCAGCCCGGCGGCCCGGCGACCAGCCCGGACCTGCGGACCAGCATCTGGCCGGCGATCCACCCGCGGATCCTCGAGCTCATCCGCGAGCACAAGAGCACGATCGTCTTCACGAACAGCCGCCGGCTCTCCGAGCGGCTGGCGCAGCGGCTCAACGAGCTGGCCGGCGAGGACCTCGTCAAGGCCCATCACGGGAGCATCGCGCGTGAGCAGCGCCTGGCCATCGAGGAAGACCTCAAGGCCGGACGACTCCCCGCGCTGGTCGCCACGTCCAGCCTCGAGCTCGGCATCGACATGGGCGCGGTCGACCTCGTGATCCAGGTCGAGAGCCCGACGAGCGTCGCCCGCGGACTGCAACGCGTCGGCCGGGCCGGCCACCAGGTCGGCGCACCCAGCAAGGGCGTCATCTTCCCGAAGTACCGAGGCGACCTGCTCGAGGTCGCGGTCGTGACGAAACGGATGCACGACGGCGCCATCGAGGCGACCGCGATCCCGCGCAACCCGCTCGACGTCCTCGCCCAGCAACTCGTGGCGATGACGGTCATGGACCCATGGACGGTCTCGGAGCTGCTCGAGACGGTCACCCGGGCGTCGCCCTACGAGACGCTGACCCGGGACCTGCTCGAGGGCGTGTTGGGCATGCTGGCCGGCGCCTATCCGTCGGACGAGTTCGCGGAGCTCAAGCCGCGGGTCGTCTGGGACCGCGTCACCGATGTCGTCGAGGGCCGGCGCGATGCGCGCGTCGTGGCGGTCACCAGCGGCGGCACGATCCCGGACCGCGGCCTGTACGGCGTGTTCATGGTCGGCGAGGCCGGGACGCCCGGCCGGCGCGTCGGCGAGCTCGACGAGGAGATGGTCTACGAGCTCCGGGCCGGGATGCACGGCGACGTCATCGTCCTCGGCGCCAGCAGCTGGCGGGTCGACGAGATCAGCCACGACCGGGTCACGGTCACGCCCGCGCCCGGCGTGCCCGGCAAGCTCCCGTTCTGGAAGGGCGACGCCGTCGGGCGACCCATCGAGCTCGGGCGGGCGATGGGCGCCTTCGTCGGCGAGCTCGAGACGGACCTCGCGAAGGGCGACAAGGGTCGCCGGGCGGCTGCTGCCCGACTGCGGGAGGAGCACGACCTCGACGAGCGCGCCGCCGAGAACCTGCTCACGTATCTCGAGGACGAACGGGAGGCGACCGGCAGCTTGCCCACCGACAAGCGGATCGTGCTCGAACGCTTCCGTGACGAGCTGGGTGACTGGCGGCTGACGCTGCTGACGCCGTTCGGCGGTCGCGTCCACGCCCCGTGGTCGATGGCGATCGAGAGCCGCCTCGCCGAGCGGCTCGGCCTCGAGGTCCAGACGATCTGGTCCGACGACGGCATCGCCATCCGCCTGCCCGAGGGCGATGCCCCGCTCGACGGGATCGAGGCGCTCCTCTTCCCCGAGGCCGACGAGATCGAGGACCTGGTCGTCGGACAGGTGGCGTCGTCGTCGCTCTTCGCGAGCCGCTTCCGCGAGAACGCGGCGCGTGCCCTGCTCCTCCCGCGTCGCCGGCCCGGGACACGGACGCCGCTCTGGCAGCAGCGCCAGCGTGCCGCGGACCTGCTGGCGGTCGCCTCGCGCTACGGCAGCTTCCCGATCCTCGTCGAGACGTATCGCGAGTGCCTGAGCGACGTCTTCGATCTTCCGGCACTGCGCGAGGTCCTGTCGGGCGTCGCGCGGCGCGACATCGCGGTCCACAGCGTCGAGACGCAGCGGGCGAGCCCCTTTGCCAGCAGCCTCCTGTTCGACTACGTCGCGGCGTACATGTACGACGGCGACACGCCCCTGGCGGAGCGCCGAGCCGGCGCGCTCACGCTCGATCGGGACCTGCTCCGCGAACTGCTCGGGCAAGAGGAGCTGCGCGAGCTGCTCGACCCCGATGCGCTGGCCGACCTCGAGCTGTCACTCCAGGCGTTGACCGACGACCGGCGGGCGACGACCGCCGACGGGGTCCACGACCTGCTTCGTCGCCTCGGCGACCTGACGACCGACGAGCTGGCGGCTCGCGTCGAGGGTGGCGCGGACGTCGCGGGCCCCTGGCTCGCGGAGCTGGCCTCGGGTCGGCGGGCGATCAAGACCCGGATCGCGGGCGAGGAGCGCTGGATCGCCATCGAGGACGTGGCTCGGTATCGCGATGGCGTCGGCGTGTCCGCCCCGGTCGGGGTGCCCGAGGCCTTCCTCGCGCCGGTGAGCGGCGCGCTCGACGGGCTGCTCGCGCGTTGGGCCCGCTCGCACGGCCCGTTCCTGACGCCCGAGCCGGCTCGGCGCTGGGGCCTGCCGATCGGCATCGTCGAGGACGCGTTGGAGCGCCTGTTGGCCGCGGGCACGCTGCTGCGGGGTGAGTTCCGGCCGGGCGGCGCGGAACGCGAGTGGTGCGACCCGGACGTGCTGCGGCTCCTCCGTCGCCGGTCGTTGGCACGCCTCCGCCGCGAGGTCGAGCCGGTCGATCCGGCGGCGCTTGGGCGGTTCCTGCCCGAGTGGCACGGGATCGCGCCGGCGGGGAGTGCCCCCACCCCGTTCCGTGGCACCGCGGCGCTCGAGCGTCTCGCGGAGGTCGTCGACCAGTTGGCCGGACTGCCGATCCCGGCCTCGGTCCTGGAGCGGGACGTCCTGCCGGCGCGCATCGCCGGCTACCAGCCGCGGCTCCTCGACGAGCTGGGGTCGCTCGGGGAGGTGGCGTGGGTCGGGCGAGGCACCCTCGGTCGCGACGACGGGCGGATCGTCCTCATCCGGCCCGGGCGCGACGCTCTCCGGCCGTTCGGTCCGGTCGAGGGTGTCGAGCGGCCGAGCGGGTCGCGCCACGAAGCCTTGCGCGAGCACCTGGCCCGCCGCGGGGCGTCGTTCTATCGCGAGCTGCATGCCGCATCGGGCGGCGGACCGGATCGGGAGGTGCTCGACGCGCTCTGGGATCTCGTGTGGGCCGGCGAGGTCACCAACGACACGTTCGCCCCGCTCCGGGCGCTCCGCTGGAAGCGGACGGGGAGTGGCGGGAACCGCCGGCCGCGCGCCGGCCGGCTGACGGCCCTCGGCCCGCCCGAGGCTGCCGGCCGGTGGTCCCTGGTCGAGCCGCCCGCGGCGCTCACGACAACGGAACGATTCCACGCCCAGGCGATCGCGATGCTCGAACGGCATGGCGTGCTCACGCGCGAGGCGGTCGCATCGGAAGGGCTCGACGGCGGCTTCAGTGCCGTCTACCCGGTCCTGCGCGCGATGGAGGACGCCGGCCGCATCCGGCGCGGCTACTTCGTCGACGGGCTGGGTGCGGCGCAGTTCGCCCTGGCAGGTGCCCTCGATCGGCTGCGCGCGGTCCGCGACGCGTCCGAGCACGCCTCGGGGACCGTGGCCTACCTGCTGGCCGCGACCGATCCGGCCAACCCGTATGGCGCCGCCCTGCCGTGGCCGCGACGCGACGAGCACGACCGTCGACCGCTGCAACGGGCGGCCGGCGCCTACGTCGTCATGGTCGATGGCATCGCGGCCCTCTACCTCGAACGTGGCGGCGCGACGCTCCAGACCCTCGCCCCTGCCGACGATCCGGATGTGGCTGCCGCGGCGACGAGGGCGCTGGCCGACCTCGTGACCAGCGGCCGCTTCCGGGAGCTCGTCGTCCGCAAGGTCGATGGCCTGCCGGTCGGCGAGTCGCCCCGGCGCGCGATGCTGCTCGAGGCCGGCTTCGTGAACGCGTACCGTGGCCTGACGTTGCGAGGCGCGAGGTAGCGCCGTGCCCGAGGGCGACACGCTCTACCGGACGGCAGCCGGGCTGCGACCGCATCTCGTGGGACGGGCCGTGACCGCGGCGCGCGCCAACGGTCCGGGCGCGGTGCCCCAGACGCATCGCCTCGTCGGCCGGACGATCGACGCGGTGGAGTCGGTCGGCAAGAACCTCATCATCCGATTCGACGGCGGCCTGGAGCTCCGCACGCATCTGCGCATGAACGGGTCGTGGCACCGCTACCGGCCCGGCGAGCCGTGGCGACGGCCCGCGGCTCGGGCACGCCTCGTCCTCGAGGTGCCCGGCGCGGTCGCGGTCTGCTTCGACGCGCCCGTGGTGGAGCTGTTCGAGGCCCGAGCGGCAGTCCTCCATCCGTCGCTCTCGCGCCTCGGTCCGGACATGCTCGACCCCGGGTTCGATGCCGCTGAGGCCCATCGGCGGCTGCGCGATCCGGCCCGGGCCGACACCGAGATCGGGGTCGCCCTGGTCGACCAGCGGGCGCTCGCCGGCATCGGCAACGTGTACAAGAACGAGGTCCTCTGGATCGAGCGCGTGTCGCCGTTCGCGACGGTCGCCGCGCTCGATGACGCGACCCTCGACCGGCTGATCGAGACGGCCCGGCGACTCCTCGTCCTGAACGCCGCGCCGACACACGGCCACGAACGCATCACCACTGCCGGTGACCGCGGTGCCCCGGGTCCCTTGTACGTGTACGGCCGTGCGGGCCGCCGCTGCCGACGTTGCGGCTCGCGGATCGCGTCGGCTCGCCAGGGATCGGACCTCCCACGGACGACATACTGGTGTCCGACCTGCCAAGAAAGTGAGCCCCGATGACCAACATCGATGTCAGCTGCGCCAAGGTCGACGGCGGTGGCTGGACGTGCGGCGTCACGCTGACCGACGCCGACGGCTCGATGTCGAGCCATCGCGTGGCCGTGTCCGACGACGATCTCGAGCGCCTCGCGCCCGGTGCGAGCGACCCGCACGACCTTGTCGACCGCTCGTTCCGGTTCCTGATCGCGCGCGAGTCCAAGGAATTGATCCTGCGCGCATTCGATCTGCCCGTGATCGGCCAGTACTTCGGGGATTACGAAGAGACGATCCGCTGGTGAGCCGCAGCCGGACTCGCGAGCATCGCGACCGTGTGTGAGCATTTCGTCGCCCGGGCCACCGAGCCGTTCCGGCTCGATGCGCTGTGGCCATTCGCCGAGCGGCTCGAGCGGTTCGGCATCGCCGGGTTCGGGTGGGGAGCGGCCTGGCTGACGGGCGACGGCTCGCTCGCCTCGTACCGTGACCTGCGGGCGTTCCGCGACGATCCGACCCGGGTCGACATCGGCGCCACCGAGACGACCGCCGCGCTCGTCCACCTGCGTCGGCCCTCGCGTCTCTCGACGCTGACCGTTCCGGATACCCAACCGTTCGACGATCCGGCCGGCCGATACGCGTTCAGCCACAACGGCGACCTGCGCGACTACAAGGGACTCCGCGCGACCTACCGCGCGCAGGGTCGGATCCACGGCCGTGCCGACACCGAGGTCGGGGCGCGCTGGCTCGAGGATGCGTGGCAAGCCGAAGGATCGGTCGGCCAGATGCTCGGGGCGCTGCACGATCGCTTCGGCGGCCAGGCGAACCTCGCGGTACTCCGGCGGGATGGCGCGCCATTCCACTACGCGGGCAACGGCGAGAATCCGGTCTTCTCGTTCCGGCTGGGCACGATCGGCCTCGATCTCGACCGGGATCTACTCGCTGGACCGCTCGCTCTTCCGGCTCGTGGCGCCCAGCTGCCAACGGACCGGCGGCTGGTCCCGCTGCACACGACGGTCACGTTGGATCCCCTCGGAGCGTCATCAGCGGTGGCGTAGGATGGTCGGTGCACCTCGCACCGTCACGCCGAGGGGTGGACCATGACAGGCGGCCCCGTCGAGCCCGGTCCCAGCAGTCCCAGCGACCTCGCGATCCAGCAACCCGACATGGCGACCCCGACAGAGACCGTCGGGGAGGCGCCGACGAGCGGCTTTGACCCGGTGACCGGGCGTCCGATCGGGCGACTGCCGAAGCGAGAACTGGTCCGGCTCTCGCTCTACTGGCTCGGGCTCTCGTCGATCTTCAGCGGCCTGAACTCGATCATGATCGGCCGACTCGAGTTCACCGAGCTCGTCCCCAAGGACGAGGTCGGTCGCTCGCTGTTCCTCATCTCGGTCGTCGGGGTGATCATCGCGATCATCGTGCAGCCGACCGTCGGCTCGATCTCCGACTACACCATCTCCCGCTGGGGACGCCGCAAGCCCTACATCTTCATCGGTTCGGTCCTCGATGTCGTGTTCCTGGTCGGCATCGCCAACAGCAACACCCTGCTCGCGATCGCGGCGTTCATCGCGCTGCTCCAGTTCAGCTCGAACTTCGCCCAGGGCCCGTTCCAGGGGTATGTGCCCGATCTCGTGCCGGCCGCCCAGGTGGGCTTCGCCAGCGCACTCGTCGGCCTGATGCAGGTCCTGGGCAACGTCGTCCGGGTTCGTCATCGGTGGCATCGCCGACCGCCACGAACAATTTCGCGCTCGGGCTGATCGCCCTGGGCGTGCTGGAACTCGCGACCATGCTGTCGGTCGTCATCCGCGTGCGCGAAGGACCGAAACCGAAGTCGCGAGAGGGCCGGTCCTGGTTCTCGATCGCGGCCGAGGCGTGGGGAACCGACATCCTGCGCGAGCGCAGCTTCCTGTGGCTGGTCAGCTCGCGACTGGCCATCCTCATGGCCGGCTCCATGCTGACCCAGCTCGCGACGCCCTACCTGAGGCGGTCGCTGGGCCTGGAGCAGACCGATACGGGTCTCGTGATCATCGGCCTGACCGGGCTGGTGGCCCTCGGGACGCTCATCGCCGTCGTGCCGGCGGCCCGCATCTCCGATCGGATCGGTCGAAAGCCCGTGATCTGGGCGAGCTGCGTCCTGGGCGCGGTGGGCCTCGCGATCTGCGCCGCGGCGCCGAGCGTGCCGTTCGCCTATCTGGGAGCCGGGATGTACGGCCTCTCTGCGGGCATCTTCCTCGCGGTCGACTGGGCGCTCATGACCGACATCATCCCGAAAGCCTCGTCCGGTCGGTACATGGGCCTCTCCAACGTCGCCACGGCCTCGTCGGGCGTGCTGGCGATCGCGGTCGGCGGGTCGATCATCGACTTCATCGGGGGCGGGCAGGGGCCGCGCACGACGCTGTGGATCGCGGTCGGATTGATGGCCCTCGGCGCGCTCCTGCTCCGACCGGTCGTCCGAGCGCCGGCGGGAGGACTTCGTGGCACCGGAGCCGGCTGTCGCGGTCAGCCCGGGAGCGGCGGGCTGACCCTGGCGCGGACCTTCGCCCGGGCCGCCTCGAACCAGCGTCGCCAGGTCGCCGGGCGCAGGAAATCGAACGGGTCCGGGCGACGGTACAGCCACGGGACGAACGCCCACAGGAAGACCAGGTAGTCCAGTCGGACCGGCCGCGCCCCGAACCCGAACAGGACCTGGAGCTGGATGATCGTGAGCGGCAGGGTCACCACGCTCAACGCGACCGAGACCGCCAGCCAGCCGAGGCCCCAGCGTCGCGTCCGGGGCGCGAGGATGAACCAGTGGATCGCGGGCACCCACTTCATCCACGTCGCCAGCGCCCATAAGAGGCCGCCGAGGCGTGGGCCGGTGAACTGGGCGGCCCACAACATCAGGGTGAGTTGCAGGTTGATGTTGCCGGTATCGAGGTTCGCGCCGAACGGGAACGCGAGGATCGCGAAGATGACGGCGGTCGTCAGCGGCCGGCGGCGATACGCCCAGTGGATCGTCCAGAGCAGCAGGAGGATCGTCGCCCCGCGCCAGATGAACCACGCGACGTCCCACGGCAGGACCGCCCACGGCGCGAAGAGCGGCAGCATCCAGGGCGCGTAGACGTACGGCAGGTACGGGCCGGTGGGGTGGTACGCGTCGCCGCCGTTGAGCCAGATCCGGACGCCGGCCCAGTACGCCCGGGCATCCGCGCCGGCCGATTCGCCACGGGCCAGCAGGCCGGCCACGAGCAGGGCGAAGGTGAGGCTCAGCAGCAGGATGGCCGCGATCCGGCGCGGATCCCGCAGGCGCGACGCCTCTCTCCGCAGCGCCCGCCGGAAGACCCCGGCGCGACGCCGCGTCGGGCGGTCGATCATCTCGGCGAGGTCCACGACGATCCGGCCTCGGCCCCGCGCCGATCCGGGGATCGGACGGAGGACGGGTGGCTCGTTCGGGTCGGCCATGGGCCGATTCTCGCACGCCGAGGTCTGCGCCTCGTCGGCTCTCCGGGCGGTGGCCGCGTTGGAGGCGGTATCCTCACCGCCATCCACCACCGAAGTCCGTGAGGCTTGTGACCGAGGGAACCGTCATCATCATCGGCGGCGCGGAGGACAAGGTCCGGGATCGGGTCATCCTCAGTCGCTTCGTCGCGCTCGCGGGCGGCGTTGACGCGACCATCGCGGTGATCTCGACGGCGTCATCCCTGGGCCTCGAGGCCGGCGAGCGGTACCGGCAGGTGTTCGGCGAGCTCGGCGTCACGCGGGTCGTCCCGCTCCACGCGGTCACCCGCCCACAGGCGAACGACGAGAAGGCGACGCTCGCGGTCCGCGACGCGACCGGCATCTTCCTGACCGGCGGTAACCAGCTCCGCCTCTCCTCGACGATCGGGGGCACGCGCCTCGCCGACGCGATCCTCGAGCGGTTCCGGCATGGGGCGGTCGTCGCGGGCACGTCCGCCGGGGCCTCGGCCATGTCGAGCCACATGATCGCGTTCGGGGCGTCGGGCGCCACGCCGAAGCACCGGATGGCCCAGATCTCGGCCGGCCTTGGCGTCATCCCGGGCGTGATCATCGACCAGCACTTCCAGCAGCGGAACCGGCTCGGCCGGCTGCTCAGCCTCATCGCCCAGAACCCCTCGCTCCTGGGACTCGGCGTCGACGAGGACACCGCCGGCGTCGTCGGGCCCGACGGCATCCTCGAGGTCATCGGGCGTGGTTCGATCACCGTCGTTGACGGCTCGCAGTCGGAGACCGATGCCTGGGAGGTCCGCGGCCACCGGCCGCTGATGATCAGCGGCGTCGTCCTCCACTCGCTGCCGTCCGGCTATCGCTTCGACCTGCGCCATCGCGAACGGCTGACGTCGCCGACGCTGCACGCGCTGCCCGGCGGCGAGGCCGCGTCCAGCTAGTCAGGAACGGCGGCTCGGCGCCGTCATCCGAAGCCCTCGACCGAGGAGGAGTCCCGTGGCCCAGACCGCTCCCGCGTCCCGCCCCAAGCGTGGCGAGCGCGCGACCAAGGCCGGCGCCTCGGTCGCCACGATGGGCGGGCTGGCGCCGACGCTGCAGATCCTCGAGACGCGTGTCCTGCGTGGCCCCAACTACTGGGCCCGAGAGCCGGTCATCCGGATGCTCGTGGACCTGGGCGTGCTCGAGCAGTACCCATCGAACAAGGTGCCGAACTTCACGGACGCTCTGGTCGCGCTCCTCCCGACGCTCGAGGACCACGCCTGCTCGCTGGGACGGCGGGGCGGGTTCATCACCCGCCTTCGGGACGGCACGTGGATGGGGCACATCGCCGAGCACATCGCGCTCGAGTTCCAGAACCTCGCGGGGACCGACGTCCGCCACGGCAAGACGCGCGCGGCCGGCCCGCCCGGCCAGTACAACTGCATCTTCGAGTACCGCGAGGAGCAGGTCGGCCTCGAGGCCGGGAAGATGGCCGTCGCGCTCGTCAACCACCTCGTCGCCCCGGACGACCCCGAGGTCTTCTTCGATTTCGCCCCGGAGCTGGAATCGCTCATCCGCCTCGCCGAGCGACAGGCGTTCGGGCCGTCCACGCAGGCCCTCATCGACGAGGCGGTGAGCCGCGACATCCCGTTCATCCGGCTCGACCGCCATTCGCTCGTCCAGTTCGGGCATGGCGTCCACCAGCAGCGGATCCGCGCGACGATGACCTCGCAGACCTCGGCGATCGGCGTCGACATCGCCTCGGACAAGAGCCTCACCAATCGGTTGCTCGACTCGGCCGGGCTGCCGGTGCCGCGCTCGGCGGTCGTCACGACCGAGGAGGAGACAGTCGCCGCCGCGAACCGCCTCGGCTTCCCGTGCGTGGTCAAGCCGCTCGACGGCAACCACGGCCGGGGCGTCCACCTCGACCTGCGCTCCGACGAGGCCGTCCGTGCCGCGTTCAAGGGCGCGCTCGCGGAGAGCCGCTCAGGCGACCTCGTCGTCGAGACGTACGTGGCCGGCAACGACTACCGGTGCCTCGTCATCGGCGGCAAGGTGGCCGCGATCGCGGAACGGGTGCCGGCGTCCGTGACCGGCGACGGCGAGCACACCGTCCGCGGGCTCGTGGACCTCGCCAACCAGGACCCGCGCCGCGGCATCGGCCACGAGAGGGTCCTGACCCGGATCAAGCTCGACGAGGCGGCCGAGGCGCTCGTCCGCGCGCAGGGCTTCGAGCTCGATGCGGTGGCGCCCGCCGGCACCTGGATCAAGCTCGCTCTGACCGGCAACATGTCCACCGGCGGGACCTCGATCGACCGGACCATCGAGGCCCACCCCGACAACGTCGAGATCGCCGAGACCGCGGCCCGGATCATCGGCCTCGACGTCGCCGGCATCGACTTCATCTGCCCCGACATCGCGACGCCCGTGCGGGAGACCGGCGGGGCCATCGTCGAGGTCAACGCGGCACCCGGGTTCCGGATGCACACCCATCCGACCGAGGGGGAGCCGCAGTACGTGGCGCGGCCGGTGATCGACTCGCTGTTCCCGTCCGGGTCGCCCGCCCGGATCCCGATCATCGCGGTGACCGGCACGAACGGCAAGACGACGACGGTCCGGATGATCTCCCACATCCTCAAGCTGATGGGCCGGCGGGTCGGCATGACCTCGACCGACGGCATCGTGGTCGACAACCGGCTCATCAAGAAGGGCGACATGTCCGGGCCGAAGTCGGCCCAGACCGTGCTGCAGAACCCGACCGTGGATACCGCGGTCTTCGAGGTCGCGCGCGGCGGGATCCTGCGTGAAGGCCTTGGCTATGACCGCAACGACATCGCCGTCGTGACTAACGTCGCGGGCGATCACCTCGGCCTCGGCGGGATCACGACGATCGGCCAACTGGCGAACGTCAAGGGCGTAGTGGTCGAGGCCGTGCCCCGCTCCGGCACCGCGGTCCTCAACGCCGACGACTCGCACGTGTACCGGATGGGTCGTCACTGCGCGGGGCGCGTCGTCCTCTTCAGCATGTCGACGACGAAGGGCGAGGACGGATTCGACCGCGTCGACGGGCACACCGGCCGTGGCGGCGCCGCCTTCTGCCTGGAGGCGTCGGCCGAGGGCGAGCTCATCGTCCTCAAGCTCGGGCCGCGGACGATGCCGGTCCTGTACACGCACCTGATCCCCGCGACGTTCGGCGGCCGGGCCCGGATGAACGTCGCCAACGCGCTCGCGGCCGCCGCCGCGGCGTGGTCGTCCGGGGCGCATCTGCACGACATCCGCCAGGGCCTGCGGACGTTCACGACGTCGTTCTTCCAGGCCCCGGGCCGGCTCAACCTGATCGACGTCGGCGGGGTCCGGGTCGTCATCGACTACTGCCACAACGTCGATGGCATGCGCCAGCTCGCCGACTTCGTCGGGCGGATGATGAGCGAGCCCGTGACCAAGGCGGGTCGCCTCAGGACGCCGGGGACGGCGGTCCGGTCCGGCCGCGCGATCGGCGTGCTGGGGATCCCGGGCGATCGCCGGGACGAGGACCAGAGGGCGTACGGGGCGATCGCGGCGACCGCCTTTGACGAGATCATCGTCCGCGAGGACAAGAACCTGCGCGGCCGGGCCCCAGGCGAGACCGCCACCAACGTCATCGAGGGCGTCCGCTCGACGAAGGCCGACGGCACGGGCCGCACGACGCGGTCCGAGCGGGTGCTCGACGAGATGACCGCGGTCCGCACCGCGCTCCGGCGGGCGAACCCGGGCGATCTCGTCGTGTGCTGCGTGGACGATGCGATCGGCGTCTACCGCGAGGCCATGGCGGCGACCGGCGCGTCCCGCGGCGGGACGGCGTTCGCCGACCCCGGCGAACTCGAAGCCCCGGAGGGCTAGCCGCCTTGGACTGGCGGGCTCGCCTGCGTTACCGGTTCGACGAGTTCATGGGTCGGGGGACGATCGCCCTCATCGTCGGGCTGTTCGTCATCTCGGTCGTGCTCATCGTGACCGTGGCATTCATCGTGTTCATCACCGGGCACGAGGGCGAGGACGACCTCGACTTTCCGGCGCTCCTTCGCCTCGGCCTCCTGCGCACGCTCGACCCGGGCACGATGGGCGGCGACACGGGGACCGGCGGGTTCCTGCTCTCGATGCTCGTCGTCACCCTCGGCGGCATCTTCATCATCAGCACGCTCATCGGCATCCTCAATACGGGGCTCGAGGGCAAGCTCGCCGAGCTGCGCAAGGGCCGCTCGAGCGTGGTCGAGCGCGAGCACACGGTCATCCTCGGCTGGTCGCAGCAGATCTTCACGGTCATCTCCGAGATCGTGGAGGCCAACGCGAACCAGTCGGCGCGATCGATCGTCATCCTCGCCGACCGCGACAAGGTCGAGATGGAGGACGAGATCAAGGCGAGAGTCGGCAAGACCGGCAAGACGAAGCTCGTGTGCCGCTCCGGCAGCCCGATGGACCTCGACGACCTCGGATCGTCAGCCCCTCGACCGCACGCTCGATCGTCGTCCTCGCGCCCGAGGGCGACGAGCCCGACGCCGACGTCATCAAGACGATCCTCGCGATCACCAACGATCCGGCTCGGCGCCCCGAGCCGTACCACATCGTCGCCGAGATCCGCGATCGCGCGAACCTCGAGGTCGCGCGGATGGTCGGAGGCGACGAGGTCGAGCTCATCCTGTCCGAGGAGGTCATCGCGCGGATCACGGCCCAGACCTGCCGCCAGTCCGGCCTGTCGGTCGTCTACTCCGAGCTGCTCGACTTCGCCGGCGACGAGATCTACTTCACCGAGCAGCCGGCGCTCGCGGGTCGGCCGTTCGGCGACGCGCTGGCGGCCTTCGCCGACGCGTCGGTCATCGGCCTGCTCCCGGAAGGCGGGACACCGCACCTCAACCCGCGATCGGACACCGTCATCGGTCTTGGCGACCGGCTCATCGTGATCGCAGCGGACGACGACCAGATCAGCCTCGGCGGCGAAGCCCCCGACATCGACCAAGGGTGGCTGCGCGAGGCGCCGACCCGGACGCCGGCGCCGGAGAGGACGCTGGTCCTCGGCTGGAATCGCCGGGCGCCCTCGATCATCGCGGAGCTCGACCGTACGTCGCGACCGGCTCGGAGACCCTGGTCCTGGCGTCCGGGGCCAGGATCGAGGCCGACATCGGCCGCCTCGAGTCGCGCCTCGAGGCCCAGCAGATCACGTTCCAGGCCGGAGATGCCACCGACCGCGCGACCCTCGATCGTCTCGGCGTCGAGACGTTCGACCACATCATCGTCCTCTGCTACGACACGCTCGATCCTCCGCGGGCCGACGCGCGGACGCTCATCACGCTGCTGCACCTGCGCGACATCGCGGCCAGGCTCGATCAGGACTTCTCGATCGTCAGCGAGATGCTCGACCTGCGCAACCGCGCGCTCGCCGAGGTGACCCGCGCCGACGACTTCATCGTCAGCGACCGGCTCATCAGCCTGATGATCGCGCAGGTCGCCGAGTCGAAGCACCTCAACGCGGTCTTCGGCGACCTGTTCGACCCCGAGGGCTCCGAGATCTACCTGAAGCCCGCCGGCGACTACGTGCAACTGGGACAGGCGGTGCCGTTCGCCACGGTCGTCGAGGCCGCCCGGCGACGCGGCGAGATCGCGATCGGCTATCGGATCGCGGCTCGGGCGGAGGATGCGTCGGCGGCCTACGGCGTCTCGGTCAACCCGGCCAAGGCCGCGTCGGCGACGTTCGCGACAGCCGACCGGATCGTCGTCCTCGCCGAGGACTGACCGGTGCCCGTCCACGCGCGTCCGGCGAACGACGGCGGGTCCGGGTGACGCGCGTGCCGGCTTTCGGGCCGCGTCCGTGGGTGATGCGCATGCGATGGGTCGACCTGCTGTTCGCCCACTGGCCGATCGAGCCGGACGCGATCCGGCCGCTCGTCCCCGACGAGCTGGAGCTCGACCTGTTCGACGGGCGCGCCTACCTGGGCATCGTGCCGTTCCGAATGGAGGACGTCGGCCCACGCGGTCTGCCGGCGCCACCGGTCGCGGGCGCCTTCCCGGAGCTCAACGTCCGGACCTACGTGCGGCACGCGGGGCGCACGGGCGTCTGGTTCCTCAGCCTGGACGCCGGCAGCCGGGTCGCGGTCGAGGGCGCCCGGAAGACGTTCCACCTGCCGTATTTCGAGGCAACGATGTCGGTCGGGCGCGTGCGCGAGGTCGTGGACTATCGCTCGGTCCGGATCGACCACCGCGGTCCGCCGGCCCGGTTCGAGGCCCGGTATCGCCCGGTCGGGCCGGTCGAGCTCGCGGCGCCCGGTTCGCTCGAGGCGTTCCTGACCGATCGCCAGCGGCTGTTCGCGCTCGACGGCGACGGACGGATCCTGCGTACCGAGATCCGGCACCGAGCGTGGCCGCTCCAGCCGGCCGCCGCACGGATCGGGGTCGAGACGATGGCCGCGAGCCACGGTCTGGTGCTCCCCGACGAACCGCCGCACCTGCGGTTCTCGGCGAGCCTCGACGTTCGCGCCTGGTGGCCGCGGCCGGCGTAGACGCGGGCGCCGACGCCGGGTCAGGCGCGAGGCGTGTTCCCCTGGACCACACGGATCAGGAAGACGATCTCGAGCGCGGCAACGATGATGAGGACGATCCCGACACCAGTCTCCACGGTGTGCTCCTCCATGAGGCGCGACCGGATCGTCCGGCCGACGTCGAACATGATGCGCCGCGCGACGCGCGCGCGGGACGCGGTGCAGCAGGCCTTCAGTCCGGTCGCGGACGGCCCTGCAGTCTCGGGACCAGCTCGGTCAGCTCCGAGGCGACGTCGACCGGGCGGGCGCCGAGGGTGGCCAGCAGCTCGAAGACCCCGTCGCGATCCTCGTGGCACATCAGCACGATGACCCGGGCGGCATCCGCTCGCCGCCCGTCAGGCCCATGCCCGGCGGCCCCGTTCAACTCGGCTCGCAGCGCCTCCTTCTCGGAGACGTAGATCGGGACGTCGGCGGCGGACCCGCCCCCGGCCACGACACCGGCCAACAGCTCGCCGACGACCGATTCCGGCGTCCGGCCGCGCAGGTAGTTGAGGGTCTGCTTGATGGCGACCCGCTGGGCGCGCTGCGCGGCGATCCGGCCGATGCCGCGGAGCGTGTCGTCCGGCCGGTCGCCGGCGGTCCCGATGATCACGGTGATCGGCGCAGCCCGGCCCGCAGCCCCCGCTGCGATCCCCTCGGCCACGTCGAGGATCGCGGTGACGCCCGCCTCGTTGTGGGCGAAGTCGACGATCACGACCCGGGCGCCCAGCCGGTAGATGTTGAGCCTCCCGGGCGATCGCTCGGCCGATGGCCGGAAGTCGATCAGGCCGTCGTGGACCTGCGCGATCGAGGCGCCCAGCCCGCGCGCCCCGCCGGCCGCGGCCAGCGCATTGGCCACGTTGTGCCGAGCCAGTCCGCCGATCGTGATCGGTACCAACCCGATCTCGACGATGCGCGTCTCGCGGTCGCCATCGGCCTCGACCAGCGAGCCGCGGCGGATCACGTAGGCCCGCCCACCCGCGGCCCGGTGGCGGCGGATGACCGCCGATCCCTCGTCGGTCGAGAAGAACGCGACGCGACCCTTGACCCGGCGAGCGACGGCCGCCACGTACGGGTCGTCGGCGTTGAGCACGACCCAGCCATCGGGCTTGGTGATACGGGCCACGGTGGCCTTGACCTCGGCGAGTTCCGGGAGCGTGTGGATGCCCTGCAGGTCGAGGTGGTCCGAGGAGACGTTCGTCAGGATGCTCACCTCGTTCGACTCGTAGCCGATGCCGCGCAGGACGATCCCGCCGCGCGCCGTCTCGAGGACCGCCAGGTCGATGTCGCGGCGGGCGAGGATCTGCTGGGCGCCGCTCGGGCCCGTCCAGTCGCCGGGCTCGATCAGTCGTTCGTCGACCAGCACGCCGTCCGAGGTCGTCGTGCCGACGTGCCGCCCGGCGCCGATGAGGATGTGGGTGATGAGCCGGGTCACGGTGCTCTTGCCGTTCGTGCCCGAGATCGAGATGACCGGCACTCGCCGATCCGGGTCGCGGATCCAGGACGGTGGCGTGGTCCTGGCATCCCGGATCCGCTCGGACCAGCGGACCAGCAGGCGTTCCTGGTTCCCGGTCAGACGGGCCGTCCGGGACGGGGAGACGTCCCGTCCGGCAAGGGTCAGCGCGGCCTCGGTGAGGGTCTGCGCCCGTTCGGCGCCGATCCACGGGAAGGTCACGATCCAGTGCCCCGGATCCGACGACCGATGGACCGTCACGCCGCCGCGGCCCTCGCCGTGCTCGGCGCGCAGTCGGCGGATCCAGGCGACGATCGCGACGATGTCGTCCGGCCGATCCCGCGGCGGGACCGAGGCGCCGAGGAGGACCAGCGCATGACGACCCGGATCACGCTGGCCGTACCACGTCCGCCGTCGCCCGATGGCGACTTCGAGCTTCACGACCGGCTCGAGCCGGTACACGTTGGGTCCCTCGAGCAGGCGGGTCTCGATCAGTCGCACGGTTCGGGCAGGATAGCAAGCGGACACTGCGCCGAGACGACCCGGGCGAGCGGGTGAGGCCGAGCCGCCCGGGATAGACTCCGGGCATGGACGCACCCACCGCCAGCCCCCAGGCCCCCGAGCTCGATGCCCTGCGCGAGGCCGTAGCCGCGGACCTGCCGGGCTACCTGCGCGACCTCGAGCGACTCGTCAACATCGACTGCGGCAGCTACACCCCCGCCGGCGTCAACGAGGTCGGCCGCTGGACGGCCGAGTTCCTGGCCGGCCTGGGTGCGACGGTCGAGGTCCGCCCCGATCCCGCCGGCCGACTCGGGGACACGGTCGTCGCGACCTTCGCGGGCCGGACGGACGGCCCGCGGATCCTCCTGATCGGGCACATGGACACGGTCTTCGATCCAGGCACGGCCGCCGCACGACCCTTCGCCATCTCCGACGGCATCGCCCGCGGACCCGGCGTCACCGACATGAAGTCGGGGCTCCTGGCCGGGCTCTACGCGATCAAGGCGCTGATGGGTGAGCTCGGAGGTCTGCCCTTCGAGCGCCTCGTGTTCGTCGCCAACCCGGACGAGGAGATCGGCTCGCCGACCTCGACGCCGCACATCCGCGAGCTCGCCCGTGACATGGACGCGACGCTCGTCCTCGAAGCCGCCCGCGCGAACGGCGACATCGTCTCCTCGCGCAAGGGCATCCTGGACCTGCGGATCACCGTCTCGGGGCGCGCCGCGCACGCGGGCGTCGAGCCCGAGAAGGGCCGGAGCGCCATCGTCGAGGCGGCCCGGATCGTGGGCGACCTGCACGCCCTCAACGGACGATGGCCGGGCGTCACCGTCAACGTCGGCGTGATCTCCGGTGGCACGCGGCCCAACGTCGTGGGCGAGCACTGCTCGCTCGAGGTGGACGTGCGGGGCGTCACGCGGGCCGAGCTCGAGGCGGCCGAGGCCGAGATCCGGCGGGTGGCGGCGATCACGGTCGTGCCCGACACGACCGTCGAGTTCGAACCGATGGCGCGCTGGTGGCCGATGGAACGGCTGCCGCGCAGCATCCGCCTGGCCGATCACGCGAAGGCCGTCGCCGAGGGCCTCGGGTTCACGATCAACGACAGCGCGACAGGTGGCGCCTCGGACGCCAACACGACGTCGGGCATGGGCATCCCCAGCCTCGACGGCCTGGGGCCGGTCGGCGGCAACGACCACGCACCGACCGAGTACACCGAGGTCGAATCGATCGTGCCACGGACCGCCTTGCTCGCCGGGCTGCTGCTCGCCATCGGCCGCGATCCGGCGGTGCTGGCCTGGCGCGACGCGCCACCGGACGCCGGCTAGGGCATGACCGAACGCCGCAAGTCGTCGGGCGAACCCTGGGACCCGATGATCGAACGCCGTCGGGTTTCGTCGGGTGGCCCATGGGAGGCCATCGCCGGCTACAGCCGGGCGATCGTCGTCGGCGATTCGTGTTGGGTGGCCGGGACGACCGACGCCGGGCCGGACGGCCGGTCGCGCCATCCCGGTGACGTCGCCGCGCAGGCCCGGGCCAGCTTCGAGATCATCGCCGCCGCCCTCGAGGAAGTCAGGTTCAGCCTCGTGGATGTCGTCCGCACCCGGATGTTCGTCACGGACATCACGCGGTCGGGCGAGATCATCCCGATCCACGCCGAGTTCTTCGGTGGGACGCGACCGGCGGCCACGATGGTCGAGGTCAGCGCGCTCATCGATCCCACGCTGCTGATCGAGATCGAGGCCGAGGCCCGCCGAGGTTGACGCCCGGCGGGGGGCCGATCAGGGCAGGGCGGCGATCCCGAGCGCTCGCGCGACCGCCACGATCGCGACCGCCGCGATCAGGCCGAGCAGGAGATTGCGCCGCCACGCCACGATCGCAAGGCAGGTGAGCACGGCGACCCACTCGATCCCGATGTGGAACGAGGTCGCGCCGTTCTCGTCGGTCCTGACCATCACCGCGACTGCCGCCAGCGCAGCCAGGACGGCCGGGCCGACGAGCTGGAGGTAGTCGAACGCCCACCGCGGCAGGCGGTCCAGCCCTGGTGTCAGCAGGCCAAGGGCCCGGGTCGGGTACGTGACCGCGAACATCAGGACGGCCAGGACGATCAGGCTCGTGCTCACGATCGGTCCTCGCCGGGCGCCGGGATATCGGGGGTCTCGAGGTCCACGCGCGCACCCGGCATCGAATAGCGTTCGGCCGATGCGGCCGTCCCGAGCGGCGCGGTCTCGCGGGCCGCGCTCGCCGGGACGAGGAGCCCGATGGCCGGCCCGAGGATCCCGCCGGCGACGATCCCGATCGACGGGCTCGTCAGGAGGGCGACGACCACCGCGATGCCCGCCCCGACGATCGCCGCGACGAGCTCCCGCCGCCCGGTGATGAGGCCCACCGCGAGCCCGACCATGGCCGCCGGGAAGATGATGTCGATGCCGAAGCGCGCCGGATCGGGGATCTGGCCGCCGAGGAACACACCCGCGACCGTCGCGAGGTTCCAGGGGATGAAGGTCGCCCCGATCGCGGCCACCCAGAAGCCCCACTCGTCGGTCCGGCCGATCCGCCGGAAGTGACCGATCGACAACGCGAAAGCCTCGTCGGTGAGCAGGTGCGCCATGATCGCCCGGCGGGGAAGAGGGACGTCCTTGAGCCACGGCCGAAGGGCCGCGGAGTACAGCAGGTGGCGGGCGTTGAGAAGGCCGGTCAAGAGCACGACGCCGGGCCACGCCAGGCCGCTCGCCACGTAGCCGACGGCCGCGAACTGGGCCGCGCCGGCGAACACGATGACGCTCATGGCGACGGCCTCGAGAGGCGAGAAGCCGGCCTGACGCGCGGAGAGGCCGTAGACGAAGCCGAATCCGATCGCCGAGACCGCGATCCCGATCCCTTCGGTGATCAGGCGGCGCCGGCTCGCCTGTACGTCCCCGGCCGAGACCTCGGACGCGATGTCGGCGTTAGGGAGCTCGTTCAGCGCAGGAAGGTCTTCGCGCAGGTCCCGTCGCAGACGACGTAGACGGCGTGCTTCTCGAGGGCGTACCCGGCCGTGTGCAGGAGCCCCGGGCAGCCGGGCGTCGGGCACTTCCAGACCCACCACCGCGCATCGTCGCCCAGCGGCGTCGTCTCAGCCGCCAGCGTGCCCGCCAGGTCGCTCCGTGCGGCCACGAGGGCGGCGATGCTCGACGCACGCTCGGCCTCGGACTCGCTCGTGTACGGGTAGCTCTGGCTGATGTTCGAGGTCACGTGCCCTCCCCGAGCGGCGCTGCGAACGTCGCGCCGGTGGCGGCTTCGTGTGAGCGCAGCCCGCCACCGGCGGGCCCGAGTATACGCGTCAGGTGGCCAGATCCGGCCGAGACGCCTGCCCGCGGTGCCGCCGCGCAGCCAGGCACTGGTCCTACCAGACCGCCGGCAGGCCCGCGCTGCGTGGGTCGGTGGCCGCCGCGACCGAGCCGTCCACGGCCCCCGGTCCGCCGTTGACGCACTCGATGGCGTGCTCGTGCCCGAGGTCCGAATCGAACGGATCGGTCGGGGTCAGCGAGTGCCCCAGCGCCTCGAGCGCCTCGGCCACGCCCGGTGCGTGCCTGGGTTCGAGCCGGACGTCGAGCGGCGGCATGAAGTGGTCGGGCGGTTCGACGTACCAGCGCGGGGCCGCGACGGCCGTCGCGACATCGACCCCGCCATCGACCAGCGCCGAGACGAGCTGGGCGTGGATCTGGGGCTGCGCGTCGCCGCCCATCTGCCCCGCGACCACCCACGGACCGGGCTGGCCGTCACGGAACAGCATCCCTGGGAGCAGCGTGTGGAGCGTCCGCTTGCCCGGGGCGAGACGGTTCGGATGCCCCTCGTCGAGGCTGAAGTAGCTGCCCCGGTTCTGGTAGTGGATGCCGGTCGCCGGATCGACGACGCCCGACCCGAACCCGAGGTAGTTCGATTCGATGAGGCTGACCGCGTTGCCCTCCGCGTCGACGACCGCCAGGTAGATGGTCCCGCCGCCGACCGGGTTGGTCGAGGCGGCCGGTCGGGCGGCCCGCCGCGGGTCGATCCGTGCGGCCAGTTCGGCGGCATACGCCGGGTCGAGGAGGTGCTCGACCGGCACCGTCTCGAACGCCGGGTCGGTCAGGAACGCGTCCCGGTCGGCCATCGCGAGCTTGGCGGCCTCGATGCCGAGGTGGATCCAGCCCGGGTCGGTGACGCCGGCCGGCCCGAATGCCTCGCGACCGGGGGCCTCGAACTGCGAGAGGATCGAGAGCAGCTCGAGCGCGACGATCCCGGAGCTGTTGGGCGGGTGGGTCGTGACCCGGACGCCCCGGTAGTCGATCCCGATCGGGGCGTCGGGCGTCGAGGTGTGGGCGCGCAGGTCGGCGGCGGTGACCAGGGATCCCACATCGGCCAGCGTCCGCGCCTGGCGTTCCCCCAGGTCGCCCTCGTAGAACGCGTCGAAGCCATCGCGTGCCAGCGTCTCCAGCGTTGACGCGAGTGCCGGCAGGCGCACGATCTCGCCGGGGCGCCACGATCGGCCGTGCGGGCGGTAGACGGCGAAGAACCCGGCGCCCGGCCCGAGGTCATCCTCGACCAGCGGCGCCGTCCGTTCGACCGAATCGATGAAGCCGTCCCATGCCGGGAACCCGTTCCGTGCCAGCTCGATCGCCGGGGCGAGGATCGCGTCCCGCGACAGCCGACCGGCCGTGGCATGGGCATCGCCCCATGACCGGACCGCGCCGGGGACCGTGATCGTGAGCGGGCCTCGGCGAGGCAGCTCGGTCAGGCCGGTCGCCCGCAGCCAGCCGGCATCGGCATGCGAGCCGGCCCGACCGGAGCCGTTGAGGGCCGACTGCCGACCCGTGGCGGCGTCCCAGGTCAGCCAGAACGCGTCACCGCCGATGCCGCAGCCGTTCGGCATGACGACGCCCAGCGCGGCGTTCGTGGCGATCGCGGCATCGACCGCCGAGCCCCCGGCACGCAGCACGCTCAGACCGGCCTCGGACGCCAGGTGATGCGGGGCGACGACCGCGCCGCGCGCACCACGGGCCAGCGGGACCGGGGCCCACGGCCGCTCGGTCGTCATGCCGCGGCGACGTCGTCGAACGAGGCGGCCGTGCCGGGCCCGCCGACGTAGTGCTCATGGCGGCGGAGCTGGGCGAGCGGCAGGAGCGCGATGAGGAGCATCACCATCGTGGCGATCAGCAACCCGTCGATCCCACGCCAGTCGGCCGCGAACCCGCCGACGATCGCCCCGACGATCTGGCCGATGGCGAGGAACACGCTGTAGAGGCCCATGATCGCGCCGCGATCGGCTGGGAACCGCTCGGAGATGTCCGCGAGGAGGCCGAGCGCCGCCGGGGTCGCACCGGCGAGGACGAACAGGCCGAATGCGGCTGCGACCAGCCCCGCGACGGGCACGACGAACAGCAGCGCCGCACCGTGGTTGATGGCCAGACCGCCGAGCACCAGCACGCCGCCGCCCAGGATGCCGTACAGGATGATCGTCGTCCGGCGCATGTTCCTGAACCGGTTGCCCCAGTAGATGAGGCCCGCCCCGAACACCAACCCGATGACGACGATGGCCAGCGAGATCTGGACCGGGCTGAAGCCCTGCAGCAGGAACTGGTCAGGGAACCGCGGGTCGGCCTTCGAGAACTGGAAGATCGATTGGCTGAACCACAGCCCGATCGAGGCGTTGATCGCGATCCAGGTCGGCGCCAGCAACCAGACGTGGGAACTGCGCAGGATCGCGCCGTAGCGGCGCCAGTCGACGCGTGGGCCCGCACCGGTGGCCGAGCGAGCGGCCCGCTCCTCGGCATCGTGGTCGGCGACGCCGTAGCGGTAGATGAGGAACGAGACGCCGTAGAACGCGGCGTTGAGGAAGAAGGCGACCGGACCGAGCGCCCCGTACAGCACCGGCCCCAATGCGAAGCCGACGCCGATGCCGGCCAGCGTCGCGCCCTCGAAGCGAGCCGCGGCCTTGCCCCGCAGGAGCTCGTTGCCGGCCGTGACGGCCGCGATGTACCCCAGGATCGAGGGGATGCTCGCAGCAGTCGAGGCACCCTCGAGCACGCGCGTGCCACCGAGCACCAGGAGGTTCGTGGACAGCCCGGTCAGGATGACCGCCACGGCGCCGAACGCCGGTCCGAACAGCATGACCCGGTGATGGCCGAGCCGGTCGGAGAGCAACCCGAAGAACGGGGACAGGACGAGTTCGGCGATGTAGAACGTCGCATGCAGCAACGCGATCGTCGTGCGCGGCAACGACGAGCCCGCTGTCAGCGGGTGGCTTCGCGAGATAGGCGCTCAGCATCGCGCCCGTCAGGCCGGTACTGAATCGGAGCGTGAAGGTGCCGGCCAGCACGGCCCACAGGGAGCGATCCATCGCGGGAAGGGTAGCGGCTCGGCGACCCGCAGACCGTGACACCGGGCTGGACCCCGCCCGTATCATGCCCGCAACGTCCCGGCCGTCTGCGAGGAGGAACGCTCTTGAGCCGCGTCGCGATCTTCACCGATTTCGGCCTCGGACATGGATCCGGAGGACGCGGCGGCTGAGGGCATCACCGTCATCCCGCTGCTGGTCAACTTCGGCCCCGAAACGTTCAAGGCCGGCACGGAACTCTCGGCCGAGGCCTTCTGGGAGCGGATGGTGGCCCCGGATGCCCCCTTCCCGACGACCGCCGCGTCGTCGCCAGGCGAGTTCAAGGAGGCCTACGAGGCGGCCTTCGAGGGCGGCGCGGAGGCGATCGTCTCGATCCACGTGGCAAGCACGCTGTCGGGCACGATCAAGAGTGCCCAGATCGCCCGCGACATGCTGCCGGACCGCGAGATCCACGTCGTCGATTCGTGGGGCGCGTCGATGGCGCAGGGGATCCTCGCGCGGATGGGCGTCGAGATGGCCGCCGAGGACCGGCCGGCTGCCGAGATCGCGGAGACGCTCGAGTCGCGCACGCCCGACATGCGCATGTACGTCGCGCTCGAGACCCTCGAATACCTCAAGAAGGGTGGCCGCATCTCGGGCGCGCAGGCGGCGATCGGGACGCTGCTCTCGGTCAAGCCGATCATCGCGGTGGAGCACGGCGTCGTCGAGACGGCCGAACGCGTTCGCACCAGGGCCAAGGCGCGGGAGCACGTCATCGACCTGATCACGCACAAGCCGATCGAGCGCCTCGCGATCCTCCACACCGTCACGCCGGACGTGGAGGGCTTCAAGGCCGAGGTGCTGGCCCGGGCGCCCGATCTCGACCCGGCGAGCGTGACGATCCATCTGGTCGGCCCGTCGGTCGGGCCGCACCTCGGGCCTGGCTGCGTCGGCGCCGCGGTGCTCTACCGGGCCTGAGTCACGCGCCGGCGTTCGCGCGTGAGGTTGCGGCAAGGTTGCGACAACCTTGCCGACCGGTACCATCGGGGAGGCGACCCGAGGACCTCTCGGGATATACTCGGCGGCACATGAGTCGCGCATCGTCGGGTCGAACGCCCCGTCGGCCGGACCCACATCGATGCGCCCCGTGGGGTCGTCCGGGAGACGACCCACACCGACGCGGTGGCGCCGAAGCGCCGCCCGACACTGAGGTTCCCCCTTCCATGACGACCGAGCACGTCGCGGCCGCGATCAACCCATGGGAAGTCGCGCAGCGACAGTTCGACCTGGCTGCCGAGCGGCTGAACCTCGACCCCGGCCTGCGCCAGGTCCTGCGCGAGCCACGTCGCGAGTTCACCTGCCACTTTCCCGTCCACATGGACGACGGATCCGTCCAGGTCTTCACCGGCTACCGCGTCCAGCACAACCTGGGCCGCGGCCCCGCCAAGGGCGGCCTCCGCTACCACCAGGACGTGAGCCTCGACGAGGTCAAGGCCCTCGCGATGTGGATGACCTGGAAGTGCGCGGTCGTCGGCATCCCGTACGGCGGCGGCAAGGGCGGCGTCATCGTCGACCCCAAGAAGCTCAGCCAGAAGGAGCTCGAGGGCCTGACCCGCCGCTTCGCGACCGAGATCGAGGTCCTGATCGGCCCCGAGCGCGACATCCCCGCCCCCGACGTCAACACCAACGCCCAGGTCATGGCCTGGATCATGGACACCTACTCGATGCACCAGGGCTACACGGTCCCGGGCGTCGTCACCGGCAAGCCGATCAGCCTCGGCGGGTCCGAGGGTCGCAACGAGGCGACCGCCCGTGGCTGCGTCTTCACGATCGTCGAGGCCGCGCGCCACATGGGCATGGACCTCAAGACCGCGCGCGTCTCGGTCCAGGGCTTCGGCAACGCCGGCTCGATCGCGGCCAGGCTCATCCGCGAGGAGGGCGCGACGGTCGTCGCGGTCTCCGACTCGACGGGCGGCATCCACGACCCGAGCGGCCTCGACATCGCCAAGGTCATCGCCTGGAAGAGCGAGCACGGCACCGTGCAGGGCTTCCCGGGCGTCACCGACATCTCGAACGCCGACGTCCTCGAGGTCGACTGCGACATCCTGATCCCGGCCGCCCTCGAGAACCAGATCACGAGCCGGAACGCCGCCCGGATCAAGGCTCGCATGATCGCCGAGGCCGCCAACGGCCCGACGACCCCCGAGGCCGACGCCGAGCTGTTCAGCCGCGGCGTCTTCATGATCCCCGACATCCTGTGCAACGCCGGCGGCGTGACGGTGAGCTACTTCGAGTGGGTCCAGGACCTCAACCGCGACCACTGGAGCGAGGCCGTCGTCAACGACAAGCTCCACGGCATCATGATCAAGGCCTTCGGCGAGACGCTCGCGATCGCCCAGCGCGAATCGTGCGACATGCGGACCGCGGCCTATCTTCTGGCGGTGGACCGTGTCGCCGACGCGATGGACATGCGCGGCCTCTACCCGTAAGTCGGACCCGGACGGCGAGCTCCGACGGTCGCCGGTCCGCGCCCGGAACCCGGTGCTACCATCGCGGCCCATGTACGACCACGAAGAGAAGTTCCTGTTCAAGGAGGAGATCCTCCACCTGGCGAGCGCCGTGGCGGAGCCGGGCATCCTCGACAACGTCGAGGACCTGCTGACCGACGTCATCACGAGCCCGCGCTTCGATTCCGAGGTCTTCACCCTCGAACGAAGCCTCCAGGTGATGCTCGGCCCGCGCGCCGGCACGACCCTGGTCGGCCTGCTGACGGTCCCGCCGGAGGTCTTCGACGAGGTCGCCGAGGTCCGGATCCCTTCCGAGGTGCATGAGCGTCTCGTCGCGTGGCGCGCCCGGTTCGGACTCGCCATCGACAACGCCCTGAACTTCCTCAACAACCCCGACGGCATCCAGGGCCACAACTTCGCGACCCAGATCGCCCACGTCGAGGAGCGGCGCGTCCTGCAGGGCCGCCTGACGCTCGTGCGCTACAACAACGAGCCCCAGTTCTTCGTGGCCGACGCGAGCGTCTTCCTGGGCCTCGTGGCCGACATCATGGAGCGGCTCGGGCCGTATCTCGAGCCGGACGCGGTCGACGCCGAGACGATGTCGCGCCTCCGTGACGCCCTCGCGCAGATCGAGCGCAAGACCACCTCGCACCCCTGATCGCGGCGCCCGATGCGCCACGTCTACCTCGCCGCGACCGGCCAGAACCGGGGCAAGACCACGGTCAGCCTTGGCGTGCTCGACGGCTTCCAGCGGCGGGGCCTCTCCACCGGGTTCATCAAGCCGGTCGGACAGCGGACGATCATCGAGGACGGCGTCCCGGCCGATGAGGACGCGGTCCTCATGAAGAGCGTGTTCGACCTCGCCGAGCCGCTCGGGCAGATGAGCCCGGTCCACATCCCGCGCGGTTTTACCCAGGCCTACATCGAAGGCCGCGTCGTCGAAGACCTCGGCGACCGGATCAAGACAGCCCACGCCGCGTTCGCCGCGGATCGGGACATCCTCCTCATCGAGGGCACCGGCCATGCCGGCGTCGGCGCGGTGATCGGGCTGTCGAACGCCGCTGTCGCGGCGATGATCGGGGCGCCGGCCGTGATCGTGTCCGAGGGCGGGGTCGGGCGGCCGATCGACGAGATCGTGCTCAACGCCGCGCTGTTCGAGCGCCAGGGGGTCCACGTCGCCGGCGCGATCGTGAACAAGGTCGACCTCGACGCCAAACCCGGCCTGGCCCGGACGCTCGATCAGGGCCTGGCGCGCCTGGGCATCCCGCTGCTCGGCGTCCTGCCGTACCGGCCGATCCTGTCCAACCCGACCCTCGCGATGGTCCTCGAGGGCGTCCACGGGGAGACCCTCCACCCGGGTCCTGACCTCGACCAGGTCATCGGCGGCGTGGCGATCGGCGCGATGGAGCCCGAGCACATGCTCGAGCGGATCGGGCCGCGCAGCCTGGTGATCGTGCCCGGGCGACCGGGAGGACGTCATCTCGGCCATCGCCGGGGCGCATCGGGACGGCGAGGACGGCGGGGCGCTGGGCCTGGTCCTGTCCGGCGGCTACCGGCCCAGCGAGCGGGTCATCGAGTCGATCCGTCGCGCGGACCTGTTCGCGACGCTCGTGCCCGAGGACACCTACGCGGTGGCGTCGGAGGTGCACGACCTGCTGGTGAAGACCCACCCCGCCGACATCGGCAAGATCGAGGAGATCAAGGCCCTCGTCTGGGAGTACCTGTTCATCGACCGGATCCTGGGCGTCGCGACAGAGGCGAGGGTCTAGCTCAGCGGCTCGTTGTCGATGAGGCGGGTCGAGCCGAAGCGGACTGCCAACGACGCCAGTGCAGGACCGGACACCTGGTCGAGTTCCTCAAGCGTCGCCCCGTCCGCGACCGACACGTACTCGATAACGGCCAACGGCTCGGCGGCGAGCACCTCGCGCATGGTCGCCCGGAGCGCATCGCCCGATCGCTCACCGGCATCCCAGGCGGACCGCGCGGCACGCAGCGCCCGGCGGAGCACCGCCGCCGCGATGCGCTGCTCCGGGTCGAGATGGACGTTCCTCGACGAGAGGGCGAGCCCATCCGGTTCGCGGACGGTGGGACATGCGATGACCTCGGTCGCGATGGCGAGGTCGCGGGCCATCTGGCGGATGACCATCACCTGCTGCGCGTCCTTCTGTCCGAAGTAGGCGTGCTCCGCACCGACGACGCCGAACAGGATGGCCACCACGGTCGCCACGCCGTCGAAGTGGCCGGGCCGTGCGGCGCCCTCCAGCGGTCGGGCGAGGGCACCGACGTGGACGACGGTATCGAAGCCGGGCGGGTAGACCTCCTCGACCGGTGGAGCCCAGACGAAGTCGACGCCTTCCGCCTCGCAGATCGCGAGGTCGCGGGCCTCATTGCGCGGGTAGCGCTGGTAGTCGGCCGCCTCGTTGAACTGGCGCGGGTTGACGAAGATCGTGACGACCGTCGTCGCGTCGTCGCGTCGGGCTCGCTGCATGAGCGCCCGATGTCCGTCGTGGAGCCAGCCCATCGTCGGCACGAGGCCGACCGGCCGGGGAGCCGACGCCAGCGCGGCCTGCAGCTCCGCGCGGGTGCGCAGGACCTGGGTCACGTGCCGTCCATCGGGCGACCCGGGGAGGAGCGTGGGCGACGCGTCGGCGCTCAGAGGTCGCGGTCGAGTGGGATGCCGCCGACCGGCACCGACCCGGCCGGCCGGTCCGGGGAACCGCGCCCGAGGACCTCATCGAGGACCGCCTCGTCCATCCGGACGGTCTCGGCGGGACCCGGGAACGTGCCCGCGGCGACGTCCGCTCCGTAGGCCTTTGCCGCCTCGAGGATCGCCTCGCGGACGTTGGCGTACCGGCGGGCGTGCCTCGGCACGAAGTCGCCGAGGCCGATGAGGTCGGTGAAGACCTGGACCTGGCCGCTGCATCCGGCGCCGGCCCCGATGCCGATCGTCGGGACGCGCAGCCGCTCGGTGATGGCGGCGGCGAGCTGCTCCGGCACGAGCTCCACGACCATCGAGAACGCCCCGGCCTCCTGGACGGCCTGCGCGTCGGCCAGCAGCGCCCGGGCGGTGTCGCGGTCCTTGCCCTGGACCTTGTGCTTGCCGATGGTGTTGATCGACTGCGGCGTCAGGCCGATGTGGCCCATGACCGGGATGCCGGCACGGACGAGCGTCTCGATGACCCGCGCGGTGCGGACGCCGCCTTCGACCTTGACCGCCTGGGCGCCGGCCTCGCGCATGAAGTCCCCGGCGTTGTCGAGCGCCTCGTCCGGGGTCGCGTACGAGAGGAACGGCATGTCGGCGATGACCAGTGCCCGCGCCGAGCCGCGAACCACGGCCTTCGTGTGGTGGAGCATCTCGGCCATCGTCACCCGGACGGTCGATTCGTAGCCGAGGATGACCTGACCGAGCGAATCGCCGACGAGCAGGAGCGGGATGCCGGCTTCGTCCAGGAGCTTCGCGGTCGGGAAGTCGTAGGCGGTCAGCATCGCCAGCCGCTCGCCGTCGGCGTACCGCTTCGCGATGTCGACGACGGTCAGGCGGCGGGGCGCGTCGGTCGTGTTGCTCATGCTGGCTCCCGGGCTGGTTCCGTGCTGGCTGCAGTCTGCGCGGCCGCATCGCGGTCGTCCAGCGCGCGCGCGACGCGGTCGAGGATCTCGTCGGCGACGGCCCGTTTGGCGAGCAGCGGCAGGTCGTCGCGCGTGCCGTCAGCCGCGAGGATCGCGACCCGGTTGGTGTCGGTCCCGAAGCCGGAGCCGGCCTCGGCCACGTCGTTGGCGACCAGCAGGTCGACGCCCTTGCGGCGCAGCTTGTCCGCGGCCCGGTCCAGCGAACCGGTCTCGGCGGCGAACCCGACGAGGACCGGCGCGGGGACGAGCGGCCGGATGGTCAACGGCCCGTTCGCATCGATCCCCCGGGCGATGTCCGAGACCTCCGCCAGCAGGTCGTGCGTCGGCTCGAGCGCGAGGGTCAGCGAACCACCCCGCTCGAGCTTGCGGTCGGCGGGGTCGCTCGGCCGGAAGTCTGCGACGGCCGCAGCCATGACGAGGGCGTCGAAGCCGGCCCGCTCGCCATCGGTGGTCGTCGCCCGCAGCAGGGCCGCACGCAGGTCGGCGGTCGACTCGACCCGGACCACGGTCAGGGCCGTGTCCTCGGGCAGCGGCACCTCCACGTTCGCGGCGAGGAGCGTCACCCGCGCCCCACGGTCGAGCGCCGCCTGCACGACGGCCACGCCCATCTTCCCGGTCGAGCGATTGCCGATGAAGCGGACCGGGTCGATCGGCTCGCGCGTGCCGCCGGCCGTGACGACGACGTGCCGGCCGGCGAGGTCCGCATCGTGCCCCGGCCCGGTGAGTGGCGGTCGCGCGGCCGGATCGGCGGCGCGGACCGGTCGGTCCGCGAGCGCCGCGACGACGGCGTCGACGATCGACTCGAGATCCGCCAGGCGACCGACGCCCGACTGACCGGACGCGAGCGGCCCCGACTCGGGCTCGACGATGACGTACCCGAAGTCGTCGCGGAGCCGTGCCGCGTTCGTCCTCGTCGCCGGGTGCGTCCACATCTCGCCGTCCATCGCCGGCGCGACGATGACCGGCGCCGTGGTCGCGAGACAGGTCGCGGTGATGACGTCGCCGGCCAGGCCGTTGGCCATCGCACCCAGCCAGTGGGCGGTCGCCGGCGCCACGACGATCGCGTCGGCCGAGTCGGCGAGGACGACGTGGCCGATCCGCCCGTCGGGCAGGAGGTCCAGCAGTTCGGTCTCGACGGGATGGCGCGACAGGGCCGCGAACGAGAGCGCCCCGACGAACCGGGTCGCGGCGGGGGAGAGCATGACCGAGACGTCGGCGCCCTCGGCCCGGAGCAGCCGCAGCAGCTCGACCGCCTTGTACGCGGCGATCGAACCGGTGACGCCAAGACCGATCAGGCGACCGGTCAGCCGTCCCTCGAGCCCGCCGGTCACGGCAGGCCCAGCTCGAGTCGCTCGCCGGCGACGACTTCGGCGTGCAGGATCGCGAGGCCCTTGAGCGTCAGGTCGGGGTCGATCGCGTCGACGCCCGGGAGGGACTGGGCCCATGGCGCCGCCGACAGCCCGCCGGTCAGGATGGCCCGGACGTCGGCCGGGGCGACATCGCCCATCTCCGCGAGCTCACCCCGGATGCGAGCGAGCAGCCCGCTGGTGAGCGCCTGGTACCCGAAGACCGTGCCCGACTGCATGGCCGAGACCGTGTCGCGTCCGATCGCCCGGTCCGGGGCGCGCAGCTCGATCCGCGGCAACTTGGCGGTCCGCGACGCGAGGGCCTCGAGACCGAGTTCCAGGCCAGGCGCGATCGCCCCACCGACATAGGCACCGTCGACGGCCACGCAGTCGAAGGTGGTCGCGGTCCCGAAGTCGACGACGACCGCGGGCGTTCCGTAGATCCGTCCGGCCGCGAGGGCGTTGACGAGTCGGTCAGCACCGACCTCCTGCGGCCGGTCCACGCGAACGGCGAGCGGCACGGTGCCGGTCGTCGCGAGCAGGAGCGGCCGTTCCCGTCGGGCGGCGACGGCCTCGGTCGCGGCGGTCACGCTCGGGACGACCGAGGCGGCGACGATCGCGGAGACGTCGGCGAGCGACGCGTCGTCGAGGCGCAGCAGCGCATCGAGCAGGGCCTCGAACTCGTCGGCGCTCGCGCGCGGATCCGTCGCGGCGCGGCGGGTCACCACGAGCGTGCCGGCCTTGAACAGGCCGAGCGTCACGTTGGTGTTGCCGATATCGATCGCCAGGAGCATGGGCGCGATGATACGCGCCGTGACGGCCTCGCCCGTGCGGTACCATCGGCCTCATTCGTCCATCCTCCGCGCCCTGGAGACGACCCGTGACGACCCCGGCCGCCGCCAAGTTCTTCGTGAACCAGGGAGTCGTTTCGAGCCGGACGGACATGCTCCACCTGCTCCGGCCGCTGCTGAAGCAGACCGTGACCTACCGCTATCTGCGCGGTCGTGAGGTCGTCGCACACGGCACCGGCTGGGTGGAGCGGATCGTCGTCGATGCCGACGACACCTCGACCTACTTCACGCCCCTGGCGATCACCCTGAACATCGATTCCTTCGAGCATCTCGAGTTCGAGACGCGGCCCGACCAGCTCCTGGTCTACGCGCTCGTCCAGGGCGACGAGCGGGTGGTCGTGGAGTTCGCCCCGGTGGGCCCAGGCACGGAGGACGGGTCACCGTTCGCGCCGACCCAGCTCGCGTTCGAGATGCGTGACTACGTCCAGATGGAGTTGCTCAGCCTCGACACCAAGGACGACGAGTAACCCGGGCCATCGGCGCGAACCCGTCGCCGCCCCGAGTGCGTCATGCGCCGCGCTCACCTCGGACGTAGGGGACCCCCAGCGCCGCCGGCGCCCCGACCCGCCGTCGCAGGGCTTCGCGCGAGCCGATGATCACGACGAGGATGACGAACAGGTACGGCAGCATCTCCAGGAAGAACGTCGCGGATCGACCGGCCTGGAACGGGTTGGTGATCCCGAGGATCGTCTCGACACCCTGGATGTCCAGGATGAACCGGAAGATCGCCCCGAAGAGGTACGCCCCGATCGCCGCGCGGATCGGACTCCACTGGGCGAAGATCACGAGCCCGATGGCGATCCAGCCGCTGCCACCCACGGTCTGATCGCCGTACCAGCCGGGCGCCAGGGCCAGGGTGATGGTCGCCCCGGCCAGGCCGGCGAGCAGCCCGCCGACGAACACGTAGGCGTATCGCGACCGATAGATGTCGACGCCCTGCGCGTCGGCGGCCGACGGGCGCTCGCCGACCGCCCGGAGGTGCAGCCCCGGCCGCGTCCGATTGATCCAGTACCACGCCGCCGGCACGAGCAGGAAACCGACGTAGGTCAGCACACTCTGGTTCTGGAAGAAGACCGGACCGATGAACGGGATGGCCGACAGGACCGGGACGGTGACCTGCGGCAGCGTGACGATGGCCCCGGCATTCGAGAGGCCGTCGCCAAGGACTCGCGCCAACCCGGTGCCAAGGAAGGTCAGGGCCAACCCCGAGACGACCTGGTCGGCGCGCAGGTGGATCGTGACCACGCCATGGAGCAGGCTGAGCAGGCCGCCCGCGAGCATCGCCGCGACGAGCGCGACCCATGGGTTCCCGGTCGCCACGGCCGTCGAGAAGCCCGCGACCGCGCCCATCAGCATCATCCCCTGGACGCCGAGGTTCAGGACGCCGGCTCGTTCCGCAAAGATCTCGCCGACCGCCGCGAACAGCAGGACCGTCCCGCTCGCGACACCGGCGGCCAGGATGAGCGTGAAGTCCATCAGGCGATGGCCGGCGTGGTCCGGGTGAATCGAACCCGGTAGCGGACCAGCACGTCGCTGCCGATCAGGCAGAACAGGATGATGCCCTGGATCATCGCGGGCACACCGGAGGGCTGGATCTCGCGCCCGGCGAGGATCAGGGCCCCGAACAGGATCGACGCGATCACGACCCGCCAGGGTCCGAAGCGCGCGAGGTAGGCGATGATGATCGCGGTGAACCCGTAGCCAGGCGAGATGTGGTCCTGGAGCCGGTGGACCACCCCGCCGACCTCGCTCACGCCGGCGAGACCCGCCAGCGCGCCCGACACGGCGAAGACCACGATGATCCGGCGCCCGATATCGATGCCCGCGTAGCGGGCGGCCCGCGGGTTGTCGCCGATCAGGCGGAGTTCGTAGCCCCAGCGCGTCCGCGCCAGCAGGAGCCAGACGATCGCGGTGGCCACCAGGGCGAAGACGAATCCCAGATGGATCGTCAGGCCGCCCAGCCCCGGGATCGCGTCGGCGAAGTCCGTCAGCCTCGGCAGCCAGGCCTCGCGCGGGAACGCCCGCGTCTGCTGGAAGCCGCTCTCGCTCCACGGCCCGAAGACCCAGAACTGGACCCAGGCGAGGGCGATGTAGTTGAGCATCAACGTCGTGATGATCTCGTTGACCGCGAGCTTCGCCTTCAGGACACCCGGGATCAGACCCCAGACGGCACCTGCCGCGGCGCCGGCCAGCATCATCAACGGGATCACGACGATGGCCGGCGTGCCCACCGGCACGATCGGTGCGAGAACGACGGCGCTCGCGCCCCACGCGCCCAGCAGGAACTGCCCTTCAGCCCCGATGTTCCACAGGCGCATCCGGAACGCGATCGAGCAGGCAAGGCCGGTGAAGATGAGCGGCGTCGCCTTGACCAGGGTGTCGCTGACGACCCCGACGCTACCGAACGCGGCCGACACGATGTGCAGGTACGAGCGGACCGGATCGCCCCCGACGAACCACAGGATGAGCGCCCCGATCGCCAGCGCGACGACGACCGCCAGGATCGTGAGCACCGGGGTCATCCAGCGCGGGATCTCCGCGCGGGGCTCGAGGTGGATCCTCATCCGGCCCCACCGGTCATGTACAGGCCGATCTCGTGGATGTCCGCGGTCGCCGGGTCGACCGACGCCGCGATGCGTCCCTCGTACATCACGGCGATCCGGTCGGCCAGGGTGAGGAGTTCCTCCAGTTCCTCGGAGATGAGCAGGATGGCGGTGCCGCCTTCGCGCAACTCCAGGAGCGTCTGGTGGATCCCTTCGATCGCGCCGACGTCCAGGCCACGGGTCGGCTGGACCGCGACCAGGAGCGTGGGGGCGGCGTCGATCTCGCGCGCGAGGATGACTCGCTGCAGGTTGCCGCCCGACAGGATCCGGACGGGCGTGTCGATCGACGGCGAGGAGACCTTGTAGGCCGCGAGCAGTCGCGTCGCGATCGCCCGGGACGCCTCGTGGTCCATGAACCAGCCGGAGGCGACCGGCTCGTGCCGGTAGTGCTTCATCATCAGGTTGTCGACGACGGACAGGTTGGGCGCACTCCCGACCCCGGCGCGGTCCTCGGGCACGTGCCCGACGCCCGCGTTGATGGCGTGGCTCGCTGGTCGGTTCGCGACGTCGGCGCCGTCGATGGTGATCCGGCCCTCGCACGGCCGCAGGCCCGTGATCGCCTCGGCGAGTTCCGCCTGGCCATTGCCCGCCACCGCCGCGATCCCGACGATCTCGCCAGCGTGGACGTCCAGTGAGACGTCGCGAAGGGCCGGCAGGCCACGATCGTTCTGCGCCGAGACACCCCTGACCGACAGGACGACGCGACCGCGTTCGACCGGCGCACGATCGAGCACCTCGAGCACCGACCGACCGACCATGAGCCCGGCGAGATCGGCGCGGGTCGTGCCTGCGGGGAGGACGTTCGACGCGGTCACCCGACCAGCTCGCATCACGGTGATCCGATCGGCGATGGCCAGCACCTCGCCGAGCTTGTGACTGATGAAGACGACGCTTCGTCCCGCAGCCGTCATCGCCCGGAGCGTGACGAAGAGCTCCTCGGCCTCCTGGGGCGCGAGCACGGCCGTCGGCTCGTCCATGATCAGGATCCGCGCCCCGCGATAGAGCATCTTGAGGATCTCGACGCGTTGCTGTTCGCCGACCGATAGCTGCCAGACGTGCGCTCGAGGATCGACGCGGAGCCCGACGTCCGCGGCGATCGCCTCGACTTCGGCTTCCGTCTTGCGAAGGTCCAGGAGGAAGCGCGGTCGGTCCATGCCGATCAGCACGTTCTCGGCCACGGTCTGCGACGGCACCAGGGCGAAGTGCTGGTGGACCATCCCCACGCCGTGCGCGATGGCATCGCGCGGCGATCGGAAGGTGACCGGCGAGCCGTCCATGCGGACCGTGCCCTCGTCGGGTTGGTACAACCCGGCGAGGACGTTCATCAACGTGCTCTTGCCGGCCCCGTTCTCGCCGAGCAGGGCATGGACCTCACCGGGGCGCACGTCGAAGTCGACGTGATCGTTGGCGAGCACGCCGGGGAACGCCTTGACGATGCCGGTCGCCTCGATGGCGGCTGGGGCCAGGGACGTGGTCATCGCGGATGCGGGAGAGGCGACGAGCGGTGGCTCGTCGCCTCGATACGTTCGACTACGGCGCCGGCGTCAGCTCCGGGAGCTGGCTGACGATGCCGTCGTTCCACCAATACATGCAGGTCTTGCACTCCGAGCCGGGGGCCCCGGGCGGGAACTGGTCGAGATCCGGCTGCTCGAGCTTGGAACCCGCCGGCAGGAGCTCCTTGCCGGTGTTGTCCTTGAGCGGCCCGGCGAAGACGTCGAACCGGCCGAACGTGCCCGCGAGCATCTTCGCGAGGGTGTCCTTGACCATGGTCACGTCGGCCTCGGGCAGGCTCGCGACGCCCGGCTGGAGCGTCTCGCCTTCCATGAAGCCGAACAGGCCCATCGCCTTCGCGTCGGCGTCGAAGTACTCGTAGCCGGCCTTGTAGGTCTTGGCCTTCACCTGCTCGGCGATGCGCGTGTACTCCGGTCCCCAGATCCAGTACGGGGCGGTCAGGCAGGCATCGATCTTGCACGATCCGGGGTGGTCGTACGTGACGCCCCACTTGCCCTTCTCCTTGGCGACGTCGGCCACGGCCGGCGTGTCGGCGCCGGTGAAGACGACCTGCGCGCCCGCGTCGAACAGCGATGCCGCGCCGTCTCGCTCCTTGATCGGGTCATGCCACGTGTTGATGAACCGCACGTCCATCGTGCACTCGGGGCACGTCACCTTGACGCCACGCATGATGGCGTTGCCGAGACGCAGTTCCTCGGGGATCGGGAACGTGGCCATGTAACCGACCTTCGGGTTGCCGTCGGCCTTCGCCCGTGAGCCTGCCAGCATGCCGGCGAGGTACTTGAAGTCCTCCATCGCGCCGAAGAAGTTGCCGAAGTTCTTGCCGTTCGACTTGAACCCGGTGAGGTGCAGGAACGTCTGGTCGGGGAACTCCTCGGCGACGGTCGCCATCGGGTCCATGTAGCCGAACGACGTGCCGATGATGAAGTTGAAGCCCTTGCGCGCGAGGCTCCGGAAGACCTGTTCGGAGTCGGCGCCTTCGGGCACGAGCTCGATGTACGCGACATGGCTGTCGGCGACGTTCTCGCACACGTACTGGAGGCCTTCGTAGTGCGCCTGGCTCCAGCCACCGTCATCGTGTGGCCCGATCAGGACCATCGCGACATTGAACTTGCCGGCCTCGACATCGGGGATCTGCAGGTCGGCGCTGCCGCCCTGGGTACCGGTCCCGGCGCACGCAGCCGAGGCTCCGCCCGATGCCGCCGCTGCACTGCCCGTCGGGGCGCTGCTGCCACCCGCCGAGTTACAGGCCCCGACGAGCACGACGATGGTGACCAGGACTGACAGCCACGAGAGGCGTCGCCGCATCATCGATCTCTCCTCCTCACGTCCGCGGTCGCGCCCAACCGGCTCGGGCGGCAGGCGACGACGGGCACCTCGTCAGGATAGCGGTCGCCACCGATCGTCGAAGGTTGAGCGTGCGTCGCGGCGGGGCGCCGTCGCCGTTCCTGTACCATCCCGACGATGTTCGAACGGACGGCGCTGGCTTCGGGCCCGCGCGTCATCAGCGCCCAGATGCCGGGGGCGCGCTCAGTCTCCATCGCCGCGTATGTCCTGGCCGGATCGCGCCTCGAGACCGCCGCCGAGGCCGGGGTCGCGCATTTCATGGAGCACCTGACGTTCAAGGGGACGTCGGCCTATCCCTCGACCCGTGCCATCAGCGAGGCGATCGAGGGCGTCGGTGGCTCGTTCAACGCGGCGACCGATCGCGAATTGACCGTCTACTGGGTCCGCGTCCCGCGCCGGGAATTGGCTCGGGCGGTCGACGTCCTTGGCGAGCTGATCGTGCGCCCGACGCTGGCGACGCGGGAGATCGAGAACGAGCGGACGATCATCGTCGAGGAGATCCGTTCGTATCTCGACGACCCGTCCGAGTACTGCCAGATCCTGTTCCAGACCGCGCTCTTCGGCGACGGTCCCCTCGGTCGCGAGATCTGCGGCGACGAGGCCGGCATCCGGGCCCTCCCCGCGAAGACCATCCGCTCCTTCTGGCGCAGCGCGTACCGGCCCGCCAACACGGTCGTGGCGGTGGCCGGCGACCTGTCCCATGCGGACGCCGTCGACCTTGTCGGCGCGGCGTTCGGGACGGGCAACGGCAAGCTGCCCGGGTTCGCGCCCGCGCCCGTCCTTCCGGCCGGCCCACGCGTGGCCGTCGGCAAGCGCGATACGGCGCAGGCGCAGCTGTGTCTGGGGGTCCCGGCACTGCACCGCGATCATCCGGACAGCTGGACGCTCGCGGTGCTCAACGCCGTGCTGGGCGACGGGATGAGCAGCCGGCTGTTCCTGTCCGTGCGTGAGGAACGGGGCCTGGCGTATGACGTCTCGTCGGGCCTGGTCGACTACGCGGATGCCGGTGCCCTTGAGGTCTCGGCCGGCGTCGATCCCGATGTCATCCCGGCGGCGCTCGAGGCGATCCTCGCGGAGCTCGCCCGGCTGCGCGACGAGCCGGTGCCGGAGGATGAGCTCGAGAAGGCCAAGCGGTATCTAGCGGGTGGCATGGAGCTTCGGATGGACGACACGCGCCACGTGGCTTCCTGGATCGGCGGCCAGGAGGCGCTCCACGACCGGGTGCTCACGCTCGACGAGGCCCTCGAGGCCGTCATGGCCGTGGAAGCTGGGGCGGTGCAGGAGCTGGCCGGTCGCCTGTTCCGTGACGACGCCCTGCGGTTGGCGGCGGTCGCGCCGGCCCGACATCTCCGCGGGCTGGAGTCGCGGCTCCGGCTGCCGGGCTGATCGGAGCGAGCTGGCATGGACGAGGACGAGATGAGGGACCGGGAGCCGGGCGAGACGCACGAGCAGCCAATGGACCCGTTTTCCGACGAGGCGCTCGCGACGGCCGAGGCGTCCGAGCCCGAGCCATCGGTCACGTCCGAGTCGTCCGAAACGCACTCTCAGAACGAGGCCCCGGATCCGCCCGCGGCGCCGGAGTCCATGACGGACCAGGAGTCGGGCCGGGCCGAAGCCGAGGCGAGCGCCGAGGCCGCGATCGACGACGGCCGGGGCACCGCCCTGCCAGGCGACGCCGACGACCGGACCCCGGCCCTGGATCTCGCGTCGTTGCACTTGCGGCTGGGCTCCTTGGCGCTCGCTCGATCCGAGCTGGAGACCTTCGCCGGCCGCGGCGTGCTCGACGCGACCGCCCGGATCGACCTCGCCGAGGTTCGCTGGCGGACCGGCGACCTGGTCGGTGCCGGCGAGGTGGCGCGAGAGGCACTGGCGGGCGGCGGTGAGGCGGTCGTGGCACTGGTCGTCGCGTCCGAGGCGGCATCGGCGCTCGGACGTCCGAGTGAGGCGCGCCGCCTGGCCGGCCGGGCCATGAGCCTCAGCGGAGGGCCCATCGATGCCATCTTCGCGGGCATGCCACGTTCGAGCGTCTGGCCGGGCGATCCGGCCGAGCCCGCGCCGTTGTCGAGCACCCTCTTTCCTCCCGAGCGCTCCGACCTGGCGATCGAGTCCGACCGCGAGGATGCGGGGCTCGCCGGCGTCGACGATCTCGTGGACGAGTACGCGGCGGCTGTTGACGGTTCCGCGGACGAGGCCGAACCGGGCCTGTGGGACCTCCACGAGGCCGCGGCGCTGGCGGCCGGGACCGCGCAACCGGTCCCGGGCGACCTCGATCCATCGGCCCTGTTCGATGCCGGGCGCGCCGCGCTCGAGACCGGCGATCGATCGAGTGCGGCGGTCCATCTCGGGCTCGTGGTCCGGATGGCGCCCGCGCTGGCGCCGGCGGTCCTCAGCCTGATCGGCGAGCCGAGCGACTCCGGTCTCCAGCTCGTGCAGGGCGACGCGTACCGGGCGGTCGGCCACGAGGCTGAAGCGCGACGCTGCTACGCGGCGGCGATCGGCAGCGCATCGACCCCGACGACATCGTCGACGGTCGAGTGGTTCGGGGCGCCATCGACGGCCGAACCACGGGCGGCCGCCTGGTGGCTCGAGTCGCTCGACGAGTCGCGTCCGGTGGCGGCGTGGCCGCCGGCCGCACCGCCGGCATCGACCGCAGCCCCAGAGCCGGCACCGTTCCCGGCCGAACCGGAGTCACCTCCCGAACCGGCCGAGGTCGACGCGGCAGTCGAACCCGAACCGGCCGAGCCCGCACCGCCGGCCGAGCCCGAACCGGCCGTGGAACCCGAACCGGCCGAGCCCGAACCGCCCGTCGAGCCCGAATCGGCCGAGCCGGCACCGCCCGCCGAGTCCGCCGAGCCCGAGGGTCCGACCGAGGCAGTCGAGGCGTCGCCGCCCGATCCCGAACCGGGCTGGCGGCAGGACGAGGGCGGTTGGCGCAACGATGACGAGGCCCGGCGCTCCGACGGTTGACCCAACCGGGACCGGCCATCCGATACGATATCGAGCGTCCACTGAATCCGATCACCCAAGGACCTCATGCCACCCACTGAACGAACCCTCGTCCTCGTCAAGCCCGACGGCGTCCAGCGCCAGCTGGTCGGGCGGATCCTCGCGCGGTACGAGGAGCGCGGCCTCAAGGTCGTCGGCCTCAAGCTCGTCCGGGTCGATGCCGCCCTTGCCGAGGCCCACTACGCGGCCCATCGCGAGAAGCCCTTCTTCGCCGGCCTCGTCGAGTTCATCACGTCGGCGCCGCTCGTGGCCGCGGCGCTCGAGGGGCCGAACGCCATCGCGGTCGTCCGCGCCATCAACGGTGCGACACGCCCGCACGAGGCCGCGCCCGGCACGATCCGGGGCGACTTCGCGCTGGAAACCGCCCAGAACATCGTGCACGCCTCCGATGGCCCGGAAGCGGCCGAGACCGAACTCGGTCTCTGGTTCACGCCCGACGAGCTCCACGACTACGACCGCGACATCGACCGCTGGGTGCTCGCCCCGGCCGACTAGGACGGACGCCGAGCCGGGCGACCAGCCCCCGCTACTCGGTGGGGACCGGCTGGAACGACGGTCCGCCGGGGCCCTCGCCGGGGGGTGGCTCCCCCTCGATCGGGAACGATGGCCCGGACGTCGCACCGGGCTCCGGCACGAACGATTTGCTCGGTCCCTCGAGACCCGGCGCCTGACCGGCGGCTGCCGCGGGGCCACCGAGTCCGCCGGTGGCTACGGTGAGCGCGAGGAGGGCCGTGAGGCTCGAGACCACGATCGACGTGGCCGCCCGATTGGCCCCCCAGAACGTGCCGACCGAGCCGCGCACGTCGTTGAGGTCGAGCGGCGTTCGGCGAGGCATACCCGCGAACCGCTCCTCGACGCCTGCCCGGTCCGGTCGGCCGAGCCCGACGAACAATAGCCGGCCGTAGTACGCGAGCGGCGCGAACGTGCCCAGGAACACGAGCCCCTGGAGGGGCGCGTCGAGCGCGAGGTCGACGAGGGACCGGCGGGCGTCGAAGGCCGCCAATCCCGGCAGGCCGATGCCGGCCACGACGATCACCCCGAACGTGACGCCCAGGACCGGCGCGCGCAGCGCCCACCCTCGCAGCTCCGGGATCCGGCCTGTCCCGCAGGTCGCGCGAAGGGCGGCGGCCCACGCCGCGAACGCGCTTCGCGTGACGACGTAGGCGAGGATCCACATCCGGGCCGGGGCCCAGGCCTCGGTGTCCAGCGCGGCGATCGCGAGCAGGATCACGCCCGCGTCGCCGATGATCGAGTACCCGACGATGTGCTCCAGGTCGTCCTGGATCCATGCCGCGAACGCGGACAGCACGATCGAGGCGACGCCGATCGCGAGGATGATGGCCCGCTCGTTGTCCATCTCGACCAGCAGCGGGGCGACCGAGTTGTCGGTCCAGGCCAGCGCGACGACGGCGAACGCCGCGGGGCCCCAGGCGGTCACGACGGGGAGGGCCGCCTCGGGCACGGCGTCGGTCAGCCTCGCGGCCCAGACGTGAAAGGGGATCGCGCCGAACCGGATCGCCACGGCCAGCGCGAACGCCAGGTATGCCAGCCCGAAGACGACCGGCTGTGCCGCCAGCTGACTGAGGTCCCGGCCGATCCAGGCCGTTGCGGCGATGGCCATCGCCCCGGCGATGACGAGCGGGCGCAGGGCCCGGATGCCGACGGTGGCACCGATCCGGCCACCGGTCGGCGTGAGGGTCAGGAGGACACCGCCGAGGCCGCCGGCCGTGGCAGCCAGCACCGCGATGCGCGGATCGGGCAGGGATAGCGCGAGGCCGCCCCCGGCGAGGGTGCCCAGCATCACGGCCGGGGCGTCTCGGCTCGAGCCGGCCGCGAGTCCGACGACCGCGAGCGCCAGCCCGACGAGCGAACCGAGGATCAGGAAGAGCCGGACGTACTCCGACGCCGCGATGCCGGCGCCGCCGATCAGGAGGGTCTGATCCGGGTCGATGGCGAGCGCCGCGACCACGGCGACCGCCAGCCCGGCGATGCCCACGCCCGTGGCGACACCCTCCCGTCCGCGCCCGATGAACGCGATGCCGGCGGCGCCGAACGTGACGACCAGGAAGACGACGAGACTCATGGGCCTTCGTCGATCGGGTGGGCATATGGCGCACGCCGGCCCGGCTCGTCCGGTCGCCCCGCGCTCCGCGCCGGCAGGCGTCGCGGCAGGAACCGTGGGACCCGCCGGCCCTCTGGCTCCAGGTCGAAGCCGTCGGCACCATCACGGCGAGCCGCCGTGGCGAGGACAGCCACCGCGCCCCCGAGGCCGACGACGAGACCCGCGGTCACCAGTTGCTCGAGCCCCGACGGCGTCCCGCCCAGGGCCACTCGCACGAGCAGGGCGCCGTGGGTCAACAGCAGCAGCCCCAGGCCGATGCGCAGGATGTCCCGACCGGTGACGAGGGGCGCGACCGCCAGGGCCGCGAGCGCGAACCCGGCCGCCTGGGCGAGCGCTGGCCCGAGGGCCGGGGCCCCGAGCCCGTGGGTCCCGTAGCCGGCGATGGCCGCCGCGGCCGCGACCGATGCCTCCGCGGCCCAGCCGAGGCGCGACCCGCCCGTGGCCCATTCGCCGTCACGGACGGCGATCCAGAGCAGGTACACCGCGAGGACCGACGCGACGACGCGAGCTGCCAGTGCCGCGGTATCGGCCATGGGATCGGCGAGGATGGGCGCCCCGATGAGGGTGACGGCAAGTCCCAGCACGGCCGCCCGAGCGTCCCGGGTCGAAACGGCCGCGATCGCGCCGATCGTGATGGCGAGTGCGACCCCCGCCAGGGCCGGGTTCATGGGGCGTCCGGTGCCAGCTCCGGGTAGGTCGGTGTCGCGAGGATCCCGAACGTGTCCATCGGCCAGTAGCGGAGCCACGCCCGCCCGATGACGTTGTCGACCGGCACGGGGCCGAAGGCTCGCGAGTCGGCGGAGTTCGAGCGATGGTCGCCCATCAGGAAGAGCTCACCCTCGGGGATCGTCCAGCTGTCCCGGTCGGGGTCGACGTCCGTCGGCTCCGCGATGCCGTCATCCTCGAACAGGTATGGCTCGTTGAGGGCCACGTCGTTCACGTAGACCTTGCCGTCGTCGCGGACCTCGACCGTTTCTCCGCCGACCCCGATGACGCGCTTGATGAAGGGCGTGTTGTCGGGCTGGGCCCAGTCGGGCGGCGGCTTGAAGACGACGATGTCACCCCGCTTGTACGCGTCGACCCGGGGCGTCAGCTTGTCGACGAGGACGTACTGTCCGGGCTCCAGGGTCCGTTCCATCGACTGTTGCTTGACCTGGTATGGCTGGGCGACGAAGGTCTGGATGACGAAGAAGATGACGAGCGTGAGGACGAGCGTCTCGACGATCTCGAAGAGACACCCGAGCGCGGGTCGTCCGCTCACGAGATGGGTCGGTGGCTCACAAGTCCGGCAGTATAGGGGCTGTCCGGCCCGACCGCCGTCGGCCCGAAAGCCGGTTGCATAACCTCCTGGGCGTGCGGGTTTGACCCGCCGTTTCGGGCCTTGTTACACTCGCCGCCGGCCTGCAAGGTCCCAGCCGCCGGTGCATGCCGTCGGGACCAGAGGCAGCACTCCCCGGTTCGCCCGTCCCGAGTGGCGCATGCCACCAGCCGGGGACGGCATCGGGTCAACAGCCCAAGGGTGGAGGACCTTCTGACCTGATGGATGCCAGTGCGCTCCAATTGATCATCCTGCCGGCAGGCATCATCGCCATCCTGTTTGCGATCTACCTGGCCCGCGATGTCCTGGCTCGCGACACGGGGACCCAGGAGATGCAGGACGTCGCCGGGACGATCTTCGAAGGCGCAGTCGCCTTCATCAAGCGCCAGTACACGACGATCTTCATCTTCGCCGTGGTCGGCGCGGTCGCGATCGGGGCGCTGATCACCGTGGTCGAGACCCCGGAGGTCGCCGACGTCCCGTCCATGGCCGGCCTGCCGATCGGGCTCATGACGGCCTTCGCCTTCTTCGTCGGGGCGCTGTGCTCGATGGCGTCGGGGATCATCGGCATGTTCGTGGCCGTCAGGGCCAACGTCCGGACGGCGTCCGCCGCCCGGCGGAGCCTCGTCGAGGCTGTCCAGGTCGCGATGCGCGGCGGGGCGGTCTCCGGCTTCCTCGTCGTCGCCCTGTCGCTCCTTGGGGTGTGGGCGATCTTCACCCTCTATTCCACGGTCATCGGTGACGTGACGGTCAAGGAGGCGCCGTTCCTGATCGTCGGGTTCGGGTTCGGGGCGTCGTTCGTTGCCCTCTTCGCCCAACTCGGCGGCGGCATCTACACGAAGGCCGCGGACGTCGGTTCGGACCTGGTCGGCAAGGTCGAGAAGGGCATCCCCGAGGACGATCCCCGCAATGCGGGCGTCATCGCGGACCTCGTCGGCGACAACGTCGGTGACTGTGCGGGTCGTGGCGCGGACCTCTTCGAGTCGACCGCCGCGGAGAACATCGGCGCGATGATCCTCGGCGTTGCCGTCTACAGCATCGCCGCGGCCGCCGGCTGGCCCGACCCCGAGGCCTGGATCTTCTTCCCGCTCGTCGTCCGGGCGTTCGGGCTCCTCGCGACGATCGTGGCGATCTTCTTCGTCCGCGGCAAGGAGACCGAGGACCCGATGAACATGCTCAACCGCGGCTACTGGGTCACGACCCTGTTGTCCGTGGTCGGGCTGGGCATCACGACCGCCGTGATGATGAATACGAACGGCGGGATCGGCGACGCGTTCGCCCTGCCGACCTGGGTCTACTTCTTCGCCGCCGGCATCGTCGGGCTGGCGACGAGTGTCGCATTCGTCTACATCACCCAGTTCTACACGGCAGGCTCCTACCGGCCCGTGCGCGAGATCGCCGAGGCCAGCAAGACCGGCCCGGCGACCAACATCATCAGCGGCACCGCGGTCGGCTTCGAGACGACCCTGGTCACCGCGGTGACCATCTCCATCGCCCTGTTCACCAGCTTCTGGCTGGGCAATGAAGCCAACCTGATCGGCGCGGACGGCCGCAACGTCGGCGGCATCTTCGGGACAGCCGTCGCGACGATGGGCATGCTCATGACCACGGCCTACATCCTGGCCATGGACACCTTCGGCCCGATCACCGACAACGCCGGAGGCATCGCCGAGTTCAGCCGAGCCGAGGCCAGTGCGCGCGAGATCACGGACCGCCTTGACGCCGTCGGCAACACGACCAAGGCCCTGACCAAGGGCTACGCGATCGCGTCCGCGTCGCTCGCGGCGTTCCTGCTGTTCTCCGCCTACATCGACAAGATCAACGTCATCCAGGGCCGGCGGATCGCGGCCGGCGTCCCGGGCGCCGAGCTGCTCAACGCGGTCAACCTGGCCAACGTCAACGTGTTCATCGCGGCGCTCATCGCGGCGATGCTCGTGTACTTCTTCTCGTCGCTGGCCATCCGCGCGGTCGGCACGACGGCCCAGGCGATCATCGTCGAGGTCCGTCGCCAGTTCCGGGAGATGCCCGGGATCATGGACTACACCCAGCGCCCGGACTACGCCCGCGTCGTGGACATCACGACCAAGGCCGCCCTTCGCCAGATGGTCTTCCCGGGGCTCGTCGCGGTCGCCACGCCGATCATCGTCGGCGTGCTCCTCGGCTACGAGGCGGTCGCCGGCATGCTCATGGTCGGCACGATCTCGGGCGTCCTGCTCGCCACCGTCCTCAACAACGGTGGTGGCGCATGGGACAACGCCAAGAAGTACATCGAGTCGGGCCAGCTCAAGGATGACCAGGGCAACGTCCTCGGCAAGGGCTCGGACGCCCATGCGGCGGCCGTCGTCGGCGACACCGTCGGCGACCCGTTCAAGGACACCGCCGGACCGTCGCTCCACGTCCTCGTGAAGCTGCTCGCCACGATCACCCTCGTCCTCGCGCCGCTGTTCATCCGCTGAACCGATGAGCACTACCGCGTCGGCCGGCTGAGCCATCCGACGCGGCCCGGGATCACATGGATCTCCTCCTCCAGGCACTCGTGATGGGGATCGTGCAGGGACTCACCGAGTTCCTGCCCGTCTCCTCGTCGGCGCACCTGATCATCGTGCCGTTCCTGTTCGGCTGGGACGACACCTTCATCGATTCCCTCGCCTTCGGGGTCATGCTCCACCTCGGGACGCTGGCCGCGTTGCTCATCTACTACGGCCACGACTGGCTCCGGATCGTGCCGGCCGGCTTCGCGGCCGTCCGTGAGCGCTCGTTCGGTGACGATCCAGACCGTCGCCTGGCCTGGCTGATCGTCGCCGCCACGATCCCCGCCGCGATCGTCGGTGTGGTCTTCAACGACGTGATCGAGGACTCGTTGCGCGGGATCGGCCTCGTGGCCGTCATGCTCGTGGTCGGGGCGGCCATCCTGGCGCTGGCCGACCGCTGGGGTGGCACCTCGCGTCACGTCGACCAGCTCACGTTCCCGATCGCGACCGGCATCGGGTTCGCCCAGGTCCTCGCGCTCGTGCCCGGCATCAGCCGGTCTGGGATCTCGATCTCGGCCGGACGCCTGGCCAACCTCGACCGCGCGTCCGCGGCCCGCTTCAGCTTCCTGATGGCGACGCCGATCACCGCGGGCGCGGTCCTGTTCGAGGCTCGACAACTCGTGATCGGGGAGACCGATGTGGCGATCGAACCCGGGCCGCTCATCGTCGGCCTGATCGCGTCGTTCGTGTCCGGCCTGATCGCGATCCGCGTCCTGATGGATTACGTCCGGACTCGCTCCCTCGACATCTTCGTCGTGTATCGGGTCGGCCTCGCCGTCCTGGTCGTCGTCGTCTGGCTCGCGCGGTAGCGAGGCGAACGTGGAAGTCATGAAGCAACTCCGACAGCGCGCCATCCGCGATCTCGTGGAGTCGCGTCCACTGCGGACCCAGCAGGAGCTCGCGACAGCGCTCCGGGAACGCGGGTTCCGCACGACCCAGGCGACGATCAGCCGGGACGTCGCCGAACTCGGGCTCATCAAGGTGTCGCGTGAAGGGATCGCGGCATACGCCCTGCCACCGCGCCTGATCGAGGCAGAGACGTCGGGTGAGGACCGGCTGCGCAAGCTGCTCTCGGACCTGCCGTTGGAGATCCACGAGGCCGGATTGCTGCTGGTCCTGCGCACGTTGCCAGGCTCGGCCCACGCGATCGCGGCCGCGCTCGATCGCGCGCGCTGGCCCGAGGTCGCGGGTTCGATCGCGGGCGACGACACGCTGTTCGTGGCGTTGCCGGACCGCGGCTCGCTCCAGCGGGTCAAGCGGCGCCTCCTTCGTCTCGCCGAAGGTTCGTAGCCCCGGGCGTGCCGCTCGGCGTCACGACGGCCGGCGCCCGCGCGACGAACCGGCGTGCCCCTTTGACACGCTCCCGCCTCGCGACTACCATTCGCTCCCGGTTCGGAACTTCAGGCGCGCGGGATGCCCGTCGCATGCCTGGAGTTCTTTCCTTTATCACCTGACCGCCCAGGCCCGGTCGTCCCATCGGAACCTTGCATCGGGGGCTAGCTCACGTGAACAACAAGCCCACCTACCTCTCCCGAGACGGGCTCGAGAAGCTTCGGCACGAGCTCGACGAGATGGTCAGCGTCAAGCGACCCGAGGTCGCCAACCGGATCCACGACGCCAAGGAGCACGGCGACCTCTCCGAGAACGCCGAGTACGAGGACGCCAAGAACGAGCAGGCGTTCGTCGAGGGCCGGATCCAGACCCTCGAGGCGATCATCAAGAACGCCACGATCATCGACGAGAACCATTCGACCGATCACGTCCAGATCGGCTCCACCGTGTCGGTGGAGAGCCCGGACGGCAAAGAGACGTTCACGATCGTCGGGTCCGCGGAGGCCAAGCCCGCCGAAGGCCGGATCTCGAACGAGAGCCCGGTCGGGCGCTCGCTGTTGGGCAAGAAGAAGGGCGACAAGGTCCTGGTGAGGGTGCCCGCCGGCGACTTCACCTACAGGATCGTCGGCATCACCTAAGTCCGGAGAGCTCATGGACTGGGCGGACGAACTCGCGGCACGAGTCCGCGATCGCGGACCCCAGGTCGTCAACGACTCGAAGACGCCGTCGGGCACGGTCCACGTCGGCAGCTTGCGTGGCCCCGTCATCCTCGACGTCATCGTCCGGGCGCTGCGCGCGAACGGCATCGAGACGACGTTCCTGTACGGCGTCGACGACCTTGACCCGATGGACGCCCAGGCGCTCCTGACACCCGACGCGGTCGAGACCGAGATGGGCCGGCCGCTCGCCCACGTCCCCGACCAGGTCGGCGACTGCCACGCGTCGTACGCGCGGCATCATGCCGGGATCTTCATCGACATCTTCGCGGGGCTCGGCATCCACCCCGACCGCTACTACTGGATGAGCGACATCTACCCGACCGGGGAGATGGACCCGTTCATCCGCACGGCCCTCGACAAGGCGGCGCTCGTGCGCGAGATCTACCGGCGCGTCGCCAACGTCCAGCATCCCGATACGTGGCACCCGATCGGCGTCATCTGCCCCACGTGCGGCAAGGTCGGCACGACGATCGTGACGAAGTGGGACGGCGAGCGGGTCTTCTACGAATGCCGCCCGGACCTCGTCACGTGGGCGCACGGTTGCGGCGCGTCGGGCTGGATCTCGCCGTTCGGCGGGGCGGCGAAGCTGCCCTGGAACCTCGAGTGGGCGGCCCAGTGGTCGCTGTTCGGGGTGACCATCGAACCATGCGGCAAGGACCTCTCCACCGCCGGCGGCTCGCGCGACCGCAGCGATGCGATCGCGCGCGAGGTGTTCGAACGCGAGCCGCCGCTCAACGTGCCGTACGAGTTCCTCAACATCGGCGGCAAGAAGATGTCGACGTCCAAGGGTCGTGGCGCTGCCGCCCACGAGATCGTCGAGGTCATCCCGCCCGAACAACTCCGCTTCCTGTTCCTCCGCCCGCGCCCGAACCAGGCGATCGAGTTCGACCCGGACGGCACCGACGCGATCCCGCGCCTCTTCGACGAGTTCGACAAGTTCGCGGCGGCGACCGCGGGCCGCGAGGTCAAGGGCGAGCTTCCGCCCGGTCATGAGGCCACGTTCCGGTACTCGTTGCTTGATCCGGCTGCCGACGTCGCGGCCGAGGCCGCCCTCTTCCGGCCGGCGTTCTCGCATCTCGCCCTGCTCGTGCAGATCCCGGGCGTCGATGTCGCCGCGCGTGTCGAGGCGGAGAAGGGGAGCCCGCTGACCGAGCGTGAACGGTCGATCCTCGACGAGCGAGTGCAGGCGGCGCGTGCCTGGCTCGAGGCCTACGCCCCCGAGACCGCGAAGATCGCCGTCCGACGGGATGCCGTGCCCGAGGCGGCCGCCGAACTCGATGATGCGCAGCGCCGGTTCCTCGCGACGCTGTCCGATGCCGCCGAGCGCGACGGCCCCGTCGGCGGCGACGCGTGGCAATCGCTCATCTTCTCGGTCGCGAGGGAGGTCGAGCTCCCGCCGCGGCGGGCATTCGAGGCGATCTACGTTGGATTCCTCGGGCGCCCGAACGGACCGCGAGCCGGGTGGCTCCTGGCCAGTCTCGAATCGGGTTTCGTGATCGAACGTGCACGCGAGGCGTCGGGCGCGACGACCGTCGGAGGCGCCACATGAGCGTCGGCCTGCAGCGGCTCCGCGACGAGCCCGACGTCATCCGCCGCGGAGCGATCGACAAGGGCGAGGACCCGGCGCTCGTCGATGCCGCGCTGGAGTTGGACGCGACGAGGCGACGCCTGCTGGCCGAAGGCGAGGCGCTCAAGGCCGAGCGGAACACGGTCTCGAAGCAGGTCGGCGAGGCCATCAAGGGCGGCGCCGCCCCGGACGGGCCCGAGGTCGCGGACCTCAAGGCTCGGTCGAGCACCGCCGGCGAGCGGATCACCACCATCGATGCCGAGCTGGCCAGGACCGAAGCGGCCCTCGACGACCAGTTGCTCCGGATCCCCAACCCGGCCGACCCGGACATCCCGGTCGGTGGCGAGGAGGCCAACGTCACGATCCGCACCTGGGGCGAGCAGCTCCCGCGCGAGGCGCCCGAGATCGGTGAGGTCGGCGCCGATGCGCCGGCCGGTGGCGCGACCTGGACGCGCAAGCCGCACTGGGAACTCGGTGAGTCCCTCGACATCATCGACAACGCGCGCGGCGCGAAGATCACCGGCTCCGGCTTCCCGGTCTACAAGGGCGCAGGTTCGGCGCTCCAGCGCGGCCTGATCAACTGGTTCCTCGACGTCCACACCCGCGAACACGGCTTCACGGAGGTCTGGCCGCCGGCCGTCGTCAACGCGGACAGCGCCCGCGGGACTGGGCAGATCCCCGACAAGGAAGACCAGATGTACGTCGTGACCCGCGACGAGCTGTACCTGGTCCCCACGGCCGAGGTCCCGGTCACGAACCTCCATCGCGACGAGATCTTCGATGCCGCCGACCTGCCGATCCGCTATGCCGCGTACTCACCGTGCTTCCGGCGCGAGGCCGGCGCGGCCGGCAAGGACACCCGGGGCATCCTGCGCGTGCACCAGTTCGACAAGGTCGAGATGGTCCTGTTCGAGCGCCCGGAGGACTCGCCGGCCGCGCTCGAATGGATGACCGAGCGGGCCGAGATCCTGCTGCAGCGCCTCGGCCTGACGTACCGCGTCCTCCTGATGAGCACCCGCGAGATGGGCTTCACCCAGGCGCGCAAGTACGACCTCGAGGTCTGGTCACCCGGCGTCGAGCGCTGGCTCGAGGTCAGCTCCTGCTCGAACTTCCGCGACTACCAGGCGCGCCGGATGGCGATCCGCTATCGGCCGGAACCGGGTGCCAAACCGGAGCTGGTCCACACCCTCAACGGATCGGGGCTGGCGCTGGCCCGCGTCGTGGCCGCCCTGCTGGAGACGTACCAGCAACCTGACGGGACGATCGCCGTTCCCGAGGTGCTCCGCCCGTACCTCGGCCGCGACACCATCGGGCGATGACCGAACCGGGCGCTCCCGCCGTCGAGTGGGAGGCGCCGGATCCGGACGGTCCCGCGCCGGGCATCGCCTTCGCCCCGCACGGCGCGCGGCTGGTCGCCTACCTCGTCGATGCCCTCATCGTGACGGCGGTGTCGATCGGGCTCTTCGTGCTGGTCGGTCTCGCCTTCATCAGCGGCGCGTCGCTCCGTGAGGACGGCGAGTCCGTGAACATCTCCGCCGAGGCCATCGTCGCGACGGTCCTGCTGACCCTGGTGGTCGTGCTCCTTGTCCTGCTGTACTTCCCGTTCTTCTGGGCACGCGGCGGCCAGACGCCCGGGATGGCGATCTTCGGTCTCCGCGTCGTCGATGACCGGACCGGCGGACGGATCGGGTGGGGGACCGCTGGCTTGCGCGTGCTGGGCATGTACGTGTCGAGTGCGGTGTTCTACCTTGGCTTCATCTGGATCTTCGTCGACAAGCGCCGCCGAGGCTTCCACGACCTGATCGCGGGGACCGTCGTCGTCAAGCGGTCCTGACCCGCACCGACGGAGCGGAGGGCAAAGGTCATGACCGACGTACCGACCGGCTGGCAGGGTCCGGAGGCGGAGATCGGACCGTCGCCGGGTGTCGCCTTCGGCGGTCCGGCCGAGCGGCTCGTGGCCTACATCGTCGACGGCATCATCGTCGGGATCGTCGTGGCCCTGCTCATGTTCCTCAGTTTCGTGTTGCTGTTCGTGTTCCCGCTCCTCTCGATCCTGCCGATCGTCGCCTTCGTCGTCATCCCGCTCGTGTACTTCCCGTACTACTGGGCGAGATCGGGCCAGACGCCGGGCATGAAGATGATGCGGGTCAAGGTGGTGCGCGACCGGGACGGCGGGCCGATCACGAGTGGACAGGCGATCCTGCGGCTGATCGGCTACTGGGTCTCGGGATTCGTGTTCGGCCTCGGCTACGTCTGGATCCTCATCGACAAGCGCAAGCGCGGCTGGCACGACCTGATGGCCGGCACCGTCGTCGTCGCCACCGACTAGGTTCGCGCCGCGCTCTCACCCGGCCCCGCAGCCCTGGTGCGAGCGCGCACCTGAGGCATCTCGGGCAGGCAACACCAGTACGAATGTCCGGTGGGCCGGAGGCGGAGCGGCCCGTACGCTCCTCGGGTCGACGTCCGTTCGGAGCCTTTGCGCTGCCCGTGTTCGGAACTGAGCCGCGGGTTCGCCGCCCGATCCTCCTGTTGCTCGTGTTCGGCGCGTTCATCGCGCTGGTCGGGATCACGGCGGCCGCCCAGGCCACGATGGTCACCTCGCACTTCACGGCGGTCACGATGCAGGCCGTCGTCGATGGCGACCTCGCGTCTGTTCGCCGTCTCGCGAACGCGCGCGCCGAAGATGGCGGACTGGCCGCGAGCGACCTGGCGATCGGCACCCCGATCGACCCGGCCCGGCGGGCCGCCCTAGATGCGAACCTGTCCGCGATCGCCGGCGGCGATGGCGGCATCCGCCACGCGGAGCTGCGTCGTTCCGATGGGACGCTCCTCGCCGCCGTGCCCACCGCGCCGGATGCGGCAGACCCGGTCCCCGCGCTCGCCACTCGCCCCGAAGCGGCCATCGTGCCGGGTGCCGAAGCCGGCGTGCCGCCGGCCGACCTCGACAGCCCGTGGATCCTTCGAGAGCGGCTGCCGATCACCGATACCGCGGGCAACGTCGTCGGTGTCGTGAGCCTCTGGCGCGACGGGGTCCCGATCCTCGCCCGACTGGACGAGGTTCGCCGGGACGTCCTCATCGTCACGCTGAGCGCAGCGATGCTCGCGGCGGTCCTCTTGTTCCTCATCTTCCGGTCCGCCCAGGGCCGCTTGACGCGCCAGACGGCCGAGCTGGTCGAGTCGACCCGGCGCGATCCACTGACCGGCACGCTCAACCACGGCGCGCTCGTCAGCCTGCTGGCCACCCGGCTGGATGCGGCTCGGACGACCGACGGGATGGTGGGCATCGCGCTCGTCGACGTCGACAACTTCACCCTGCTCAACGACAACCACGGGCACCGGGTCGGCGACGACGTCCTGTTGACCGTCCTCGAAGTGCTCGAGGCCACCGCCCCGGCTGGTGCGGTCGTCGGTCGCTACGGCCCCGACGAGTTCCTGGTCATCGCGTCGGACGACGGCTTCCACGAGCTCGAGCCGGCCATCGTCCGGCTCCGCGACGGCCCTCGTCGACCGAAGCCTCGAGGTCGACTCGCCCGATCGCCTGCCGATCACGATCAGCGCCGGGATCGCGGCGTATCCCCGCGACGGCGCGTCGCTGACCGTGCTGCTCGCGACGGTCGCGGCCACGCTCGGGGCGGCCAAGGCGAGCGGTGGCGACGCGATCCGGGTGACCGGCGCCGAGGACGCGGACGATGCGAACGGATCGTCCGGCTTCGACGTCCTCCAGGGCCTGGTCTTCGCGGTGGACACGAAGGACCGCTACACGAAGCGACACTCCGAGGACGTTGCGCGGTACGCGGTCTTCCTCGCCCAGCGGCTGGACCTCGACGAGGCCACGATCGGCACGATCCGCCTGGCCGGCCTGCTCCACGACATCGGCAAGATCGGCATCCCGGACCCGATCCTGCGCAAGCCCGGCAAGCTCACCGAGCGAGGAATACGAGATCGTCAAGCAGCACGTCGCGCTCGGCGACATGATCGTCCGCGACCTGCCCGACATCGACGCGGTGCGAGCGGGCATCCGCCACCACCATGAACGATGGGACGGCGACGGGTACGTCGATCGGCTCGCGGCCGAGGAGATCCCGCTGATCGCGCGGATCCTGGCCGTCGGCGACGCGTTCTCGGCGATGACCACGACGCGGCCGTATCGCAAGGCGCTCGACGTCCAGGAGGCGATCCGCCGCCTCGAGGACGCGGCCGGGACGCAGCTCGACGAACGCCTGGTCGTGGCCTTCGTGACGGGCCTCGAGACCGCCGCCAACCCGCCGATGCCCGGCGAGGACGTGCCGGCCCGGCTCTGGACCCCGAGGGCGGTCGCGTGAGTCGACGGCGCATCGCGGGCTGGGCGACCGCGTCGGCCTTCGTCGTCATCCTGGGTTCGGTGTCGGCCGTGCCGACGCGTGCCGCGTTGATCGCCATCCCGGTGAACGACGCCTACACGACCGATTTCGAGGAAGAGCTCGAGATCGACGAGCCAGGCGTCCTCGCCAACGACATCAACATCGGCGACGATCGCGCCGACCTCACCCGGGACGCGGCACATGGCGATGTCAACCTCAACCATGACGGTGGGTTCAAGTACAAGCCAGACGATGGATTCAGCGGTACGGACACGTTCCGGTACAAGCTCGAGGGGTTGATCAGCACGCAAGCGACGGTGACGATCACCGTGAGGCCCGCGCCGACCCCGACCCCGACACCCGCCCCGACGCCGACGCCGACGCCGACGCCCAAGCCCACCCCGACCCCGACCCCTGCGCCCACGCCGACTCCGACGCCGCGACTGACCCTGCCACCGATCCCGGTCCTCACGCCGCTCCCGACACTCCCGCCGCTCCCGACGCTCCCACCGATCGTGCCGACGCCGAGGCCCACCGCCACCCCGACGCGCCCGCCCGGGGCCACCGAGCCGCCGGTCACGCCGAGCCCCGCGATCCAGCCTTCCGGCGAGCCGAGCGCCAGCGAGGCGCCTGCGCCCGCGGGCTCGGCCGCGCCGAGTGCCGGAGGGATCGGCGTGATCGTGCCGCCTGCGGGATCCGATCCGCCCGGCGGCGCCGGCACGCTCACGGCCCCGAACGAACTGCGCGTCGGACCTCCGGGCGGCTCCGTCGAGCTCGGCAACCGTCGACATCGGTGGGATGGGCCTGGCGGTCGAGTGGATCGTCCCGACGCTCGTCGTGACCGTGCCGGGCCTCCTGGTCATCGTCGCGATCCTCGCGCAAGGTGCCGGGGCCATGCTCTGGCTGCCATACGTCCGTCGCACGCTCGGCGGTGACCGCCGGCGTCGTCCGTCACGGCGCGCGACGTCCTAGCGGCGGGCCCGGGCGGGCCGAGCAGCAGCGACATCGCCCGCTGGTATCCTGCGCACCGGAGAGGTGGCCGAGCGGTTGATGGCGGCGCTCTTGAAAAGCGCTGAGTCGAGAGACTCCGTGGGTTCGAATCCCACCCTCTCCGCCACCTTGCTCATCTCTTCCATACCACGCTCGGTCGAGCACGCCGAGCAGGACTTCCGTCCAGTGGGCGCTCGAGGGCCGCGACGGTACGGTCGTGAGGTCCGCCTCACCGGAAGGAACCACCCTGACTCTGTTCGGCATCCCGTCGCGGCTCCCTCGCCCTGTCCTGCTGATCATCGTGTTCGGCATCTTCCTGGCCATCGTCGGCGTCACGGCGATGGCGCAGGCGATCATGGTGTCGGCGCAGTTCTCGACGAGCACGATCAACAACGTCGTCGGGTCTGACACCGCCCTGGTCCGACTGTTCGTCACGGGCGCCCTGTCGCCCGATGACCTGGGACCGGGCGGGCCCGATCCGGAGCGTCTGATCGCGCTCGAGGAGCGACTCCGGACGCTGCTTGGGCCGGGCAAGATCATCCACGTGGAGGTGCGGCTGCCCGACGGCCGCGTGATCGCCTCGGACCAGCCGGGATCGCGGGGTACCCTCGCGCCGATCTCGCCCGACTTCGCGACCGCGCTCGGTGGTCGAACGGCCACGGCCGGGATCGATCCGACCGCCGCCAGCGAGGCCATGGGTCCCGCGCTCGAGCCGGCCTCGGTCCTGCGTGAATACTTCCCGCTCGTGACCGACGGGGCCGTCAGGGGCGTCGTCGGCGTCTGGCGCGACGCCGGGCCCATCCTCACCCAGCTCAACGACATGCGACGGAACGTCGTCCTCGTAACGCTCTCCGCGGCGCTCGTCGCGTGCGGCGCGCTGTTCCTCGTCTTCCGCGGCGCGCAGGGACGCATCAGCCGCCAGACGCAGGAGCTCGTCGATGCCGCCCGAGTGGACCCGCTGACCGGCCGACTCAATCACGGAGCGCTCGTCGACGCCGTGGCGTTGGCGGTCGAGCGCGGCCGGGCCGAGGGCCAGGCGTTCTCGGTGGCCTTGGTCGATGTCGACAACTTCCGGATGCTGAACGAGACCTACGGACACTCGGCCGGCAACGACGTGCTGCTGACGGTCCTGGAGGGCCTGACGCGCGAGGCGCCTCCCTCGGCCATCATCGGCCGGTACGGACCGGACGAGCTGATGGTGCTCGTGCCGGAGGCGGACACGAGCAACCTGCGCAACGTGATCGAGCGCCTCCGAGCGACACTGACGGTCCGTTCGCTCCAGTTCGAGGCCTCCGAGAAGCTGCCGCTGACGATCAGCGCGGGGATCTGCACCTTCCCGGACCATGCCGACTCCGTGACCGCGTTGCTGACGGTGGCGGCCAACGCCCTGCATGAGGCCAAGGCGAGCGGCGGTGACGCCGTCCGCGATGCCGGGATCGTGCTCACAGTGCCGGCCGAGGCGCGGACGTTCGACGTGTTCCAGGGCCTGATCCTGGCCGTCGACACGAAGGACCGGTACACGAAGCGGCACTCCGAGGATGTCGCCAGGTACGGGGTGTTCCTGGCCGAGCAGGCGGGCATCGATCCCGAGCTGATCGCCACGATCCGGGTGGCCGGCCTCCTCCACGACGTCGGCAAGATCGGCATCCCCGACCAGATCCTGCGCAAGCCGGGTCCGCTCACCGCCGAGGAGTACGCCGTCGTCAAGCAGCACGTCGCCCTCGGCGACCTGATCGTCCGCGACCTGCCCGACGTCGCCGTGATCCGGGCCGGGGTCCGTCACCACCACGAGCGGTGGGACGGCCAGGGGTATCTCGACGGGCTGGCCGGCGAGGAGATCCCGCTGGTCGCGCGGATCCTCGCGGTGGGCGACGCCTTCTCGGCGATGACCACGACACGGCCCTATCGCAAGGCGCTCGACGTGCGCGAGGCGCTCATCCGCCTCGAAGACGCATCGGGCAGCCAGCTCGATGCGCGACTCGTCGAGATCTTCATCAAGGGCATCGAACAGGCCCCGAACGCGCCCCTTCCGGGAAGCGACGTCCAGCCCCTTCGGCTGTGGACGCCGTACCTGCATGTCGCCTGATCCGTCGGTCCGGGGACGGCTCCGCATGCGCGGTCGTCGGGTCGTCGTCACCGCATGGCCGTGGCCGGCATGGCGCTAGCGATCGCCGGCCCGGTGGCCGCCGCCCAGAGCTGGCAGGTCACGCGGACACCGGCCGGTTTCGAGGCCGGCGACACGGTCACGATCGTCGTGACGGTCACGAACACCGGCGGTGGCGGCGGCAATGACGAGATCGGGTGCGTCCAGGTCCGGATCCCCGGGGCCTTCAGCGTCGGCGCGACCTCGATCGTGGACGCCCCCAGTGGCGGGCCGTGGGACGTCTCGAAGAGCGGATCGACGATCGTCGAGGCACGCGCCGAGACCGGCGCCGGTCGGCTGAACGGCGGCGCAGCCAACGACCAGGTCCGGATCGGGATCCGGGTCACCGGGCACGAACGACGGCAGCTACACGTGGACGGCGGACGCCTTCCAGAACATCACGTGCGGGGACTCGTTCGACCAGCCCCACGGCCTCACGGTGACGATCGAGTCGGCGGCAGCCACGCCCAAGCCCACACCGAAGCCCACAGCCGAAGCCCACACCGAAGCCCACAGCCAAGCCCACACCGAAGCCCACGCCGAGGCCGACATCAGCCCCTGTCGCCACCACGCCGGCACAAACCACCCCACCGGGACAGTCCGCCGCACCGACGCCGTCCTCGCCGGCGCCCAGCACGTCCCCGTCGCCCGTCGCGAGCGCCGTCCGCGACGTCTGCACTGCCGAGTCAAGGCGCGGCATCGTCCCCATCGAGCGGCGGCGCCGTCGTGGGTGGTGGCGAGGACCCGGACCAGCCGGGTGAGGACTTCAACGTGCCGGGGATCGACAACGGGGAACGGGTCGAGAACGTCGTGTTCACGGGCGCGGACGTATTCGCCCCCTTCGCCGGCGACTTCGAATGGATCGTGCCGGGCCTGATCCTGACCATCCCGGGCGTCCTGCTGGTCATCATCGTCGGGCTCCAGGCGCTGGGCGCGATGGTCTGGCTTCCGCTCGTCCGTCGACGGATCGGGGGCTTCGGAGCGTCCCGCCGCTGACTCTCGCGGCGCTCGCGGACCGAGGTGTAGGCTCGGGAGGTGGATCGGTCCGAGGTCCCGGGTGAGGCGGTCGCGGGGCTCTGCGGCACGTGCCGCCACTCGCGTGTGGTGCGGTCCGGGCGTGGGAGCGTCTTTCGTCTCTGCCTGCGATCGCGAACGGATCCGCGCTACCCCCGCTACCCGCGACTGCCGGTGCTCCGCTGCGACGGGCACGAACCGGGCCCGCCGCCGGGCGCTTGACGCCATCAGCGGCCTCCGCCCATACTCCCGGCCACATCACGAAGAACGGGCTGTGAACGGGACGAGTACCCGACGCACGTCGATCCAGAGACCCGGCGGCTGGTGCGAGCCGGGACGACGACGGTGGGAAATGGACCCGGGAGCCTCCGGACCGAACGGTCGGGCGATGGTCGTCCACCCAGTAGGCTCCGGCGCAGAGCGCCAGCGATACAGGGCAGCGCCGATCGGCGCCGGTGGTCACACCGGCCGACCCGTCGGTCACGAGAGTGCGGCATCGCCGAATGAGGGTGGCACCGCGGAAGGCACGACCTTTCGTCCCGGGACGAATGGTCGTTTGTGATTCTCAGAGGCCCACGCGATGACGACGACGGATCCGCTCAGCCTGGCCCAGACGAAGCGTCTGGCCAGCGATGCCGACACGGTCCTCCTGCGCGCGACGCGTCCGGCCGACCTTGAAACGCCGATCGGCGCCTTCCTCCGCCTCGACGACGGCGGCCCCTCCTACCTCCTCGAGTCGGTCGAGGGCGGCGAACGCGTCGGGCGGTATTCGTTCCTCGGCGTCGGGCCACGGCGCTTGCTCGAGGTCCGCGATGGCGTGGCGCGGACCCAGACCCGCCCGGTGACGGTGCCCGTGTACGCGCCGGACCTGCCGATCGACGTCGCCGAGGTCGCGGATCCGCTGGCGGCCATCCGCGCGTTCGTGCCGCGCCGCCGCGTCCTGCCGATCGAGGGCATGCCGCGCTTCACGGGTGGCGCGGTCGGTGCCATCGCGTACGACGCCGTTTCCGCGTTCGAACCCACCGTCCCGCTCCCGGATCGCGACCCGGTCGCGGTCCCGACGGCCGCGTTCATCGAGACCGACCTCGTGATCGTGTTCGATCACCTGACGCACACGCTCTCGGCGATCGCGTCGCTCCACACCGACGCGCCGGATCTCGAGGGCCGGTACCGGATCGCCGAGGCGGCCATCTTCGAGGCCCTCGACAAGACGTCGCGGCCGTCCGCTGCGGAACTGGCGGGCACGAATTCCCGCTCGGGCAACGGCGTCGTGGCTGCGACGTCCCAGCCGATCGACACGAGCCTGGGACGCGACGCCTACATCCATGCCGTCGAGGTCGCGAAGGACGCGATCGCGGCCGGCGAAGCCATCCAGGTCGTGCTGGCTCGGCGCCAGTCCTTCGAGCTGCCGACCGACCCGGCGACCGGGGCCGCGATGGATGGCATCGCGATCTACCGGGCGCTGCGCCGCGTGAACCCCAGCCCGTACCTGTTCTTCGTTCGGACCCCGTCGTTCGAGGTCGTCGGCGCGTCGCCGGAACTGCTGCTCCGCGTGGAGGGCGACCGCCTCACGACCCATCCCATCGCCGGCACGCGGCCGCGCGGCGTCGATGCCCGCGAGGATGCCCTGCTGGCCGAGCAGCTCCAGAAGGACCCCAAGGAGCGGGCTGAGCACGTGATGCTCGTCGACCTCGGCCGCAACGACCTGGGGCGGGTCTCCCGCGCCGGGACCGTGACCGTCAGCAAGTACATGGAGGTCGAGCGCTACAGCCACGTGCTGCACCTCGTGTCGCACGTCGAGGGTCGCCTGCGCCCCGACGCCGATGCGCTCGACGCCCTGCGTGCGGTGTTCCCGGCCGGCACCCTGTCGGGCGCTCCGAAGGTCCGCGCGATGCAGCTGATCGCCGCCGCCGAGGGCGAGCGCCGCGGTCTGTACGGCGGTTCGGTCGGCTACCTCGGCTACGACGGCAACATGGACACGGCCATCACGATCCGGAGCGCCGTGCTGAAGGACGGTCAGGCCCACGTCCACACGGGCGCCGGGATCGTGGCCGGGTCTGTGCCGGAGCGCGAGTTCGAGGAGACCGATCACAAGGCCGCCGCACTGCGTCGCGCGATCGACATGGCGGCCGGCGTGCCCGACGCCCCCGCGGCCGAACCGGAGCCAGAGCCGGCGACGGGAGCCCGGCCGTGATCCTCGTCGTCGACAACTACGACAGCTTCACGTTCAACCTCGTGCAGCTGCTCCAGGCCGCCGGCGCCGATGTCCGCGTGGTCCGCAACGACGCCATCGACCGGCTCGGTGTCGAGGCGATGGCCGACGATCCCGAGGTGCGCCTGCGTGGCATCGTCATCTCGCCCGGCCCCGGCGACCCGGACGACGCCGGGATCTCGGTCGACGCGATCAAGGTCGCGGCCGCCCGCGAGATCCCGGTCCTCGGCGTATGCCTCGGGATGCAGTCGATGGCGGTCGCGTTCGGCGGGTCGATCGTCCGGGCCCCCACGCTCGTCCACGGCGAGGCGTCCGAGGTGACCCACGATGGGGCCGGCCTGCTCGAGGGGATGCCGCCGGCGTTCATGGCTGCCCGCTACCACTCGCTCGTGGTGGACCCGGCCACGCTGCCGCCCGAGTTGCGCGTGACCGCGATGAGCGAGGTCGACCGCGTCGTCATGGGCATCCGCCATACGACCCTGCCCCTGGAGGGCGTCCAGTTCCACCCCGAGAGCGTGCTGACACCGGACGGGCCGCACCTGCTCGCCAATTTCCTCCGCCAGGCGGGCGAAGGCGAAGCCGGCCTGCTCGACGCCGCGAGCGGCACGTTCGCGACCGCCGGCATGGCCGAGGCGCCGGAGGTGGTCGGGTGAGCGACCAGGTCCGGGCCGCGCTCGTCTCGATCGTCGAGGGTGGGACGCTGACGATGGACGAGGCCCGCCTCGCGATGGGCGCCGTGATGGATGGCGAGGCGACCCCCGCGCAGCTCGCGGCACTCCTGATGGGCCTGCGGATGCGTGGTGAGACCGTCGATGAGCTGGCGGGCTTCGCCGCCGCGATGCGCGAGCGCGTCGTGCGCGTCGAGGCTCCCGTCGGCGCGATCGACGTCGTCGGTACCGGTGGCGACGGGAGCGGGACGTTCAACATCTCGACGACCGCGGCCCTCGTCACGGCCGCCGCGGGCATCCCGGTGGCGAAGCACGGCAATCGGGCGATCACCTCGAAGGCAGGCTCGGCGGACGTCCTAGACGCGCTCGGCATCCGCATCGACCACGACGCGGCATCCGCGGGCGCGGCGCTGCGCGAATCCGGGTTCGCGTTCATGTTCGCCCCCGCGTTCCATCCCGCGATGAAGCACGCCGGACCGACCCGCAAGGAGATCGGCGTCCGGACCGCATTCAACCTCCTCGGCCCATTGACCAACCCGGCAGGCACCACGCGCCAGCTCCTTGGCGTCGGTGACTCCGGGGCGGCTTCGCGCATGGCGGAGGTCGCCCAGCGGCTCGGGACCGAGAAGACGTTCGTCATCCACGGCGCGGGCATCGACGAACTGCCGCTCGACGACACCGGCGTCCTGTATCACGTCGATCCCGACGGCGTCGAACGACACGAGATCCCGGCGTCGCGGCTCGGGTTCGTCCTGACACCGACCGCCAAGCTCGCGGGCGGGACGGCCGACGAGAACGCCCGGATGGTCGAGTCGGTGCTGCGCGGCGAACCTGGCGCCCGCCGCGACGTCGTCGTCCTCAACGCTGCCGCGGCGCTCCTCGTCGCCGATGCCGTGGGCTCGATGGAGGAGGGGATCGAGCGCGCCGGGCTGACCATCGATGCGGGGCTCGGCCTCGAGCTGCTCGAGCGACTGCGTGCCGAGCGTCGGGTCGCCGAGGCCGCCGGAGTGACCGCGTGACCGCGACCCTGGCGCCACGTCGGCCGAAGGGCTCGAGCGGCGGGCGCGCCACCTCCGGGAACGGCGTTCGCAACATCGTCGAGGAGATCGTGGCCCGGCGACGGGTCGACATCGAAGCCGCGTTCCTGAACGGAGGGCCAACCGGTGAGGCCATCGCCGATGCGCCCCCGCCGCGCGGGTTCGTGGATCGGTTCCTTGCGCCGGGCCTCCACCTGATCGCCGAGATCAAGCGCGCCTCGCCATCGGCCGGCCGGATCGTCGCGACGCGGCGATGACATCGTCGCCCGGGCCCGCGCCTACCAGGCCGGCGGGGCGGCCGCGATCTCGGTCCTGTGCGAGCCGCACTGGTTCGGCGGCTCGGTCGACGACCTGCGCGCCGTTCGCGCGGCCGTCTCGATCCCGGTCCTCGCCAAGGAGTTCGTCGTCGACGACCGCCAGCTCGAGCAGCCTGCGAGCGGCCGGTGCCGACGCCGTGCTCATCCTCGCGGTCCTGCATCCCTCGAAGCGTCGGTTGCGCGCGCTGGTGGATGGCGCCCTCGCCCTCGGCCTGGAGCCCCTCGTCGAGGCGCACGACGAGCGCGAGCTCCGACTGGCGCTCGAGACGGACGCCCGGTTGATCGGCCTGAACAACCGCGACCTGCGGACGCTGGCGGTCGACCCGGACCGCGCGGGCCGACTGCTCGACCTGGTGCCCGGCGACCGTCTGGTCATCGCCGAATTGGGGGTCCGCGACATCGACACGATCGCGCGCTGGCGGGCGCAGGGCTTCGACGGCGCCCTCGTCGGCGAAGCCCTCATGCGCTCGCCGGATCCGAGCGCCGCCGCTCGGGCGTTCGTGCCGGCGGGCGCGGTGCCGGCCGATCCTGCCAACGTCGCACGCCGGGCGTTCGTGAAGATCTGCGGGGTGGGGGACATCGGGAGCGCGGTCGCGGCGACGTCGGCCGGCCCCGATGCACTCGGGCTCAACCTCGTGCCGGGGACGCCTCGCGAGCTGTCGATCGACGAGGCCGCCGAGATCGCGCGGACGGTGCGTGGCCTGACAGCCGGCGGCCCCCGACCACGGATCGTGGCGATCACCGCGGACGCCACCGCCGAGACGGTGGCCGCCATCATCGCCACGGTCGATCCCGACGCCATCCAGCTCAACGGCCGGGAGCCGGTCGACCGCGGTCGCGGCGATCGGCCGGCCCGTCTGGAAGGTGCTCCACCTGCCCGCCGAGCCGCCCGCGGACGTTGCGGCCGCCGCTTCCCGGCTCGTGGAGCGTGGCCGGTCGTTCCTCGCGGCCGGGGCCGAGCGGCTCCTGCTCGACACGGCCGGCGGCCCACATCCGGGTGGCACGGGCCAGCGGGCCTCGACCGCCCTGGCCGCCGCGGTCGCCCGGGAGCTGCCAGTCACCCTGGCCGGCGGCCTCACGGCAGCCAACGTCGCGGGGGCGCTGCGCGAGATCCCCGCGGTCGGCGTCGACGTGGCGTCCGGGGTCGAGTTCCCGCGCGAGCCGGGCGAGCGGCCGGTGAAGGACCCGTATCTGGTCGCGTTGTTCGCGAAGCGGGCGCGCGCCGCGCGCGACGACCGTCCGAACACCGCGTTCGGCCCGACACCCGTGGCGGCCGGCCTCCTCGACGCCGACGGTGCCGGTCGCTGGGGGATGGAGCGTGACTTCGGGGGCCGATATGTCCCCGAGACCCTGATGGCCGCGCTCGAGCAACTCGAGGGTGCCTACGACGCGCTCCGCCACGACCCGGTCTTCTGGGCCGAGCTGCGCGGCCTGCTCGAGCGGTTCGCCGGCCGGCCCACGCCCATCTACCGGGCCGATCGCCTGGCCGAGGCCGTCCGCGCCGAGGCCGCGAGGCTGGCGGGTGCCGCGTCCAGGGGCCGTCGGGCTGCCGAGACCCGGATCCCGGACCTCCGGCTGTACCTGAAGCGCGAGGACCTCGCCCACACCGGCGCGCACAAGATCAACAACGCGCTGGGCCAGGCCCTGCTCACCCGGCGCCTGGGCAAGACCCGGGTCATCGCCGAGACCGGCGCCGGCCAGCACGGCGTGGCGACGGCGACCGCCTGCGCTCTCCTCGACCTGCCGTGTGTCGTGTACATGGGCGCCGAGGACATCGAACGCCAGGGGCCCAACGTCCTGCGCATGCGCGCGCTCGGGGCCGAGGTTCGCTCGGTCACCTCGGGGACGGCCACGCTCAAGGACGCGGTCAACGAGGCGATGCGCGACTGGGTGACCAACGTCGAGACGACCCACTACGTCCTCGGTTCGGCGATGGGCCCGCACCCGTACCCGACGATCGTGCGCGACCTTCAGCGCCGGATCGGCGACGAGGCCGCGGCGCAGCTCCTCGCGGTCGAGGGGCGGCTGCCCGACGTCGCGGTCGCGTGCGTCGGGGGCGGTTCGAACGCGATCGGCCTGCTCGCGCGGTTCATCGGCGAGCCCGGGGTCCGGCTCGCGGTCGTCGAGGCGGCCGGGGACGGGATCGACACCGGTCGCCACGCCGCGGCCATCCTCGGCGGCACGCCCGGGATCCTGCACGGCTCGCGCTCGCTGATGCTCCAGGACCGCGACGGCCAGGTCGTCGAGGCGCACTCGGCCTCGGCCGGCCTGGACTACCCGGGCATCGGCCCGCAGCTCGCCGCGCTCGCCGAGGGCGGCCGGATCGAGGTGGCGTCGGCCACCGACCGCGATGCCGTGGCCGCGATGAAGACGACGACCCGGACCGAGGGCATCCTGCCCGCCCTCGAGACCGCGCACGCGATCGCGGCCCTGCCGGGGCTGCTCCGCGGCGGCGGCTGGCCGGACGAGGTCCTGATGCTGCGTCGGGTTCTCCGGTCGAGGCGACAAGGACCTCGCGGCGCTCGAGCGCTTCGCCGACGTCGAGCCGTGGGAGCGCGCGCCATAGACATCGACGAGTTGCGTGCGTTCTGCCTGTCGCTGCCGGAGACCCACGAGCAGGAGACCTGGGGCGATGCCGAGCACGCCGGCGACGTCACGTTCCGGGTCCGCGGCAAGATCTACGTGATCACCGGACAGGAGGGCGGCGGCGCGAGCATCCGCACGGATCGCGGATCAGCAGGCCGACCTGATCGCCGCCTTCCCGGACGCCGTCTCCATGGCGCCATACGTTGGTCGGTTCGGCTGGGTCAGCGTGCGGCTCGACGCGCTCGACGGATCGATCGTCCGCGATGTCATCGTCTCCGCCTGGCGCCGGACGGCCCCGAAGGCCGTGGTCGCGGCGTTCGATGCGGCATCGGGCGAGGCCCCGCGATGACGACCTCGACAGCGCGCGACCGGCACGAACGAAACGCGCGGGGCGACCCGCATCGCGGCCGCGTTCGCCCGGGCCCGCCGGAGGGTCGCGCGGCGCCTGATCCCGTACGTCGTCGCGGGCTACCCGGACGCCGAGACGAGCCTCGCGCATCGCGCTGGCCGCGGCCGATGCCGGCGCCGACATCCTCGAGGTCGGGCTGCCGTATTCCGACCCGCTCGCCGACGGCGCCACGCTCCAGCGCGCGTCGGGCGTCGCACTGCGCGCCGGCGCCACGCTCGAGGGCTCGCTCCGGCTCATCGAGCGCATCGGGGCCGCGCGCCCCGACCTCCCGCTCGTGCCGATGGGCTACGCGAACCAGGTCATCGGCGGCGGTGACGGCGCGGCCGTGGCCCGGCGACTCGCTGGTGCCGGCGCGGCCGGGCTGATCGTCGCGGACCTGACGCCCGACGAGGGCGCGCCGTTCGAGGCCGTCGCCCGCGAGGTCGGCCTGGCGGTCGTCTACCTCGTCGCCCCGACCACGCCGCCGGCCAGGCGCGCGGCGATCGCGGCCCGAAGCGGCGGGTTCCTCTACTGCGTCTCGCTCGTCGGCGTGACCGGCGCCCGGACGAGCCTGCCATCGTCGGTCGGTCGGCTCGTGCGGGACGTGAAGGCGGTCTCGCCGGTCCCGGTCGCGGTCGGGTTCGGCGTCAGCAAGCCGGCCCACGTCCGGGCGATCGCGAAGGCCGGCGCCGATGGCGTCATCGTCGCCTCCGCCCTTGTCGATGCCCTCGGACCCGACGGCCGCGACCTCGACGGGCTGGCCCGGCTCGTGACGCGCCTGCGCGCAGCCACGATCGCCTGAAGGTCCGTATCCTCGTGGCATGGCACGGATCGAGATCGGCGAGGAGGTCGGCGCCAAGAAGACGTTCGTCTGGGCGATCGACTGGCCCGGTTGGTGCCGCGGCGGCAAGGATGTCTCGCTCGCCATCGAATCGCTGATCGAGCACGGGCCGCGATACGCCCTCGTCGCCCGCGAAGCCGGCCTCGACGTTGCCCGTCGTGTCGGCGAGCGACGTCGCGACGGTCGACTCGGTGACCGGCGGGGCGGGCACCGACTTCGGCGTCCCATCGGCGATCACCGACGCCGACCGCCGGCCGACCGACGCCGCCGAAGCCCGACGGATCGCCGGCCTGGTCGAGGCGGCGTGGGTCGTGTTCGATCGCGTCGTCGCCGCGGCGCCAGCCGAGCTTCGCAAGGGCCCTCGAGGTGGCGGGCGCGACCGCGACAAGATGGCCGGCCACGTGATCGAGGCGGACCACGCGTACGCGCGCGAGATCGGCATCAAGCTGCCGACGCCGTCGCTCGAGGACCGCGCCGCCGTCGAGGCCGAGCGGGCCGCGGTGCTCGAGGTCCTGCGTCAGCCGTCGGACGGCTCGCCGCTGGCGGATCGGAAGTGGACGGCCCGATACGCGGCCCGGCGGATCGCCTGGCATGCGCTCGACCACGCCTGGGAGATCGAGGACCGCACCGAGCCGGCCTGACGCGCGGTCAGCCGGGCTCGACCCAGCCTGACGCCTCGGCGGCGGTCGCGACGATGGCCTCTGCGGACTGCCCGGCGGCCCGCAACTCGCGGACGCCGGTGTCGCCCGCGGCCTTGGAGAGCTTCGACCCGTCGGGGCGGCGGATCAACCGGTGGTGGTGGTACACCGGTGGCGCAGCCCGTCCCAGGCGTCGCCCGAGCCTGATCTGGGCCGGCGTGGCCTCGAGCAGGTCGCGGCCGCGGATGACGAGGTCCACGCCCTGGCGCAGGTCGTCGACGACGACGCAGAACCCGTACGTCCAGTTGCCGTGCCGGTCACGGATCGCGAGGTCGCCCGAGGGGGCCACGTCGCCAGCGCACGGACCGACGATGCCGTCCATCCAGGTCTCCGTTCCGGCACCGAGTGCCACGCGGAGCACGGGCCCGTCGAGCCCGCGATCGCGGCACCCGCCCGGGCAGCCCGGACCGGACCACGGCTCGCCGCGCTCCTGCTCCCACGCGTCGAAGGTTGCCCTCGAGCAATCGCAGCCGTAGACGACGCCCGTCGGCTTGGAGCCGGCCCAACGCGTCACCGTAGGCGGCATCGTCCCCGGATTGGCGCACCGGGCCGAGGTCCGCCCGGAACCCCAGCCAGTCGAGGTCTTCGAGGAGCGCGGCCTCGTACTCGGGTCGGCAGCGCTGCCGGTCGTGGTCCTCGATCCGGAGCAGCACCCGTCCGCCGGCCGAACGGGCGGTCCCCCAGACCCACACCGCGTTCGCGACGTGGCCGAGGTGCAGGAAGCCGGTCGGGGCCGGGGCGAACCGCGTCAGCGGGCCGGCGGCCGGGTCAGTCGTCGCCGTCCCCAACGTCGCGGGCCCGATCGCCGGCCTCCAGCGCGCGGGTCGCCGCCATCAGCCGCCGGTAGACCGCGAGCAGGTCGGCCTGGGGCATCGGTCCCTGGTTCGCCATCGAGACACGGAGCAGGACCTCGCGCTCGCGCTCGGCATCCCGGATCGCCCGTCGACCGATCTTCGACTTCTCGCGACCCGCCTCGCGGGCGAGTTCGGCGCGCTCGTTCAGGAGCCCCACCAGCCGTCGGTCGAGCGCGTCGATCTTGCGTCGCAGCCGGCGGAGCTCGGCCGTCTCGGGCGGACGGTCAGGCACGGGCCTCTCCGAACTGACGGGCGATCGCATCGAGCGCGAGGTGGTAGCCGCGCGCCCCCAGCCCGACGATCGACTCGAGCGCGATGTCGTGGAGGTAGTTGACCTGCCGGAACGGCTCGCGCGTCGCCGGGTCGGACAGGTGGACCTCGATGAACGGCCGTTGGACCGCAAGCAGGGCGTCGCGGAGAGCGACGCTCGTGTGGGTGAGCCCACCCGCGTTCACGATCGCGACGTCGAAGTCGCGGCGATGCAGCCGGTCGATCAGGGCGCCCTCGTGGTTCGACTGGAAGAAGTCGACCGACAGGCCGAGCTCGGTCGCTCGCGTGGCGATCCCGGCATGGATCTCGTCGAGCGATTCGTGCCCGTAGATCTCGGGTTCGCGGGTGCCGACCAGGTTGAGGTTCGGTCCTTCGAGGACCAGCACGGCCGTCATCGCGGACTCGTGGCGGCCAGCAGGGAGCTGGCGGCCCGTGCGACGACCTCGGGCTCGATGTCGGCCCGGATCGTGACGCCGTCCGCGGTCGGCAGGACCCAGCGCAGGTGCCCGCCGGCATGCTTCTTGTCGGTCGCGAGGTGGTCGAGGACCGTTTCGACCGGGTACGGGAGCGGATCGCGGCCCAGCTCGAGCGTGTCGAGGGTTCGGCCGATCCGCTCCGCCCGCTCGGGCGGTGTCACGCCGGCATCGACGCCGATCCGGCAGGCGGCCCGCAACCCGTACGCGACCGCCTCGCCATGGAGGAGCCCCCCGTAGCCGCCAGCCGCCTCGAGGGCATGACCGAGCGAGTGACCGAAGTTCAGGGTGATGCGCCCGCCGCCCGCGTCACGCTCGCGCTCGTCGCCCAGGACGACCGCGACCTTGGCCCAGGCGCAGCGCTCGACGACCTCCGCGACCACGCCCGATTCGAAGGCCGACGCCTCGCCCCGCGCGATCGCGGGGCCAGCTTCCTCCAGCAGTTCGAAGAGCCGCTCGTCGCCGAGCGCGGCCATCTTGACCGCCTCGCCCAGGGCTGCCCGACGATGTCGTTCCGGCAACGTCCGCAGGGCGGCCACATCGATGATGATCGCGGCCGGCTGGTGAAACGCGCCGACGAGGTTCTTGCCCTCGGGCAGGTCCACCCCGGTCTTGCCCCCGATCGACGAATCGATCTGCGCGACGAGGGTCGTGGGCACATGGATGACCGGGATGCCGCGCAGGTATGTCGCGGCGAGGAACCCGGCCGCATCGCCGAGCGCGCCACCACCGATCGCGACCAGGGGCTCGCTCCGCTCGACCCGCAGCCGCGCGAGCTCGCTCGACGCGGTCTCGATGACGGCGAGGCGCTTGGCGTCCTCGCCCTGCGGCAGCATCACCCGCTCCACCGGCCAGCCGCCGGCTTCGAGGGCCTCGGACAGTCCCTCGCCGAACGCCGCCCACGCGCCGGGCTCGGAGACGAGGATCGCGCGGCGTGCCGACAGCCGCTCGAGGGCATCGACGAGCGCGTCGTGCGCGATGCCCTCACCCAGCACGAAACGCCCGATCGGCGTCTCCGCGTGGAGGAGCGTGGCGGCTCGCGTCCCGATCGTCGGGGCAAGCTCGTCGAGGCGACTGTCGAGCGAGTCGACGATGCCGTGGACCTCCGCCACGCCAGAACTCCGGATCGTGGCCGCCGCATAGAAGCGCTCGCGCTTGGCGGCCAGGTCCCGGATCGTCCCGATCGGATCGCGTCCGGCCACGAGCGGGCGGACGTGCGGCGACCGGCGGAGGCGCTGGGCGAGGACCTCCGGTCGTCCGTCGAGCCAGACCGATGCCCGGCCCCGGTACAGGTGCCAGCGGTTGCGCGGGTCGACGACGGCCCCGCCACCGGTCGCCACGACACGCCGGATCGTCGGGTCGCGGTCGGGTGCGCCGAGGTCCGCCACGGCCTGTCGCTCGAGGGTCCGGAAGGCCGCCTCGCCCTGTTCCTCGAAGATCTCGGGGATCGACCGGCCGGTCGCCGATTCGATCCGCTCGTCGAGGTCGATGAATGACGCTCGATGGCGCTGCGCGAGCCGCTTGCCGATGACGCTCTTGCCGCTGCCGGGCAAGCCGACCAGGACCACGTCCATGGGGTGCTAGTCGTCCCCGCCGGAGCCGGCTTCGTCCGTGCCGGTCAATCCGTGCGCTTCGAGGGCGTCGCCATCGGCCGTCCCGGCACCGCCGATCGCGGCCGTCGCCGCTCGTCGGCCGCCGGCCACCGGGGCCTCTGGCGCACGCTCGATGCGTGCGCGGTAGGCGGCGAGGTTCGTGCGGATGTCCTCGAGCGTGTCGCCGCCGAACTTGTCGGTGACCGCCGCGGCCAGCGTGAGCATGACCATCGCCTCGGCGACCACGCCCGCCGCCGGAACGACGCTGATGTCGCTCCGCTCGTAGTGCGCCTTGTCGACCGGCTCGCCGGTCACGAGGTCGGCCGACGGGAGCGGCTTCGCCAGCGTGGAGATCGGCTTGACCGCGCCGCGCACCACGAGCGGCTCGCCGTTGGTCACGCCACCGGTCAGCCCGCCCGCGTTGTTCGTGCGGTGGACCCAGCGACCGTCGTCGTTCCGGCCCTCGATGACGTCGTGCACGGCCGAGCCGAAGCGGCGCGTCTGCTCGAACCCGAGCCCGAATTCGACGCCCTTGACGATATTGATGCTCATGACGGCCGCCGCGATCGCCGCGTCGAGGCGCCGGTCCCAGTGGACGTACGAGCCGAGTCCGATCGGCAGCCCGTGGACCACGACCTCGAAGACGCCACCGATCGTGTCGCCGGCCGACCGCGCCTCGTCGATGCGCGCGATCATCCGGACCTCCGCGTCGGGGTCCGGGCAGCGGAGCGGCGACTCGTCGGCCTCGTCGCGCGAGCGGGTGCACTTCGCCGGATCGACGGCCACGCCGCCCACCTCCGCGCTGAACGACCAGACCTCGATCCCGAGCTCGCGAAGGAATGCGCGCGCGACCCCGCCGGCCGCCACGCGGGCCGCCGTCTCGCGCGCCGAAGCCCGCTCGAGGACGTCGCGGACGTCGTTGAAGCCGTACTTGAGGGCGCCGGCCAGGTCCGCGTGACCGGGTCGGACGCGGGTGACCGGCGTGGCGCGCTTGTTGCCGTCGTCGGCGGCCGCGAGCAGCGCATCGGCCTCGGCATCGGTCAGCGGCGCGACCTGCATGACCCGGGTCCAGTTCTCCCAGTCGCGGTTCGGGATCAGCAGGAGGATCGGCGAGCCGAGCGTGCGCCCGTGGCGGACGCCGCCCAGGATCTGGGCACGGTCCTGCTCGATCGCCTGGCGCGCACCGCGGCCGTACCCGCGTTGGCGGCGGGCGAGGTCGACCGCGAGGTCGTCCTCGGTCAGGGGCAGGCCGGCGGGGACGCCCTCGATCGTCGCGCCAAGAGCCGGCCCGTGCGATTCCCCGGCGGTGAGGAAGCGGAAGGCAGGCATCGGTCAGGCTCGCGAGACGTGGTCGAGCACGCCGTCAGTCGGCGACGGCGGGTGCGGTGGGTTCGCCCGTCGACTCCGGCGTCCCGGCCGGCTCCCCCTCGGCGGATCGGAGCCCGCCTGCCCGTGCCTCGGCGAGGCGCTGTTGCATCAGGTCCAGCGGCGCCTTCTGGCCGGTCCACAGCGTGAACGCGGCCGCCCCCTGGTGGAGGAGCATCAGTTCACCGTCGTTCGCGGTCGCGCCGGCCGCCGCGGCGTCGCGGAGCAGCCGGGTCTTGGCATAGATGAGGTCCAGCACCAGGAGCTCCGGATGGAGGACCTCGGCCGGGACCGGGCTCTCGTCGCTGGACAGCCCGATCGAGGTCGCGTTGACGAGCACGCGCGTCTTGGCTAGCTCGGCCTCGATGATCGACTCGTGCCAGGGCATCGCACGCAGCTCCATGTGCGACGCGCTCCGGCCGAAGTGCTTGACGAGGCCCTCGGCGCGATGGAGGTGCCGGTTGAAGACGATGACGCGCTGGAAGCCCTCGGTGATGAGGCCGTAGACGACCGCCCGCGCGCCGCCGCCGGCGCCCAGCACGACGGCCTGGCGGGGCATCTTCTGCTTGCCGACGAGGTGGTCGAGCGCGACCTTGAACCCGGGCACGTCGGTGTTGTGCCCGATGAGGCGCTTGCCCTCGCGCGTGATCGTGTTGACCGCGCCGGTCGCGTGGCCTTCCTCGGTCAGGCGGTCGACCATGGGCACGACCCGCTCCTTGTGCGGGATCGTGACGTTCGCGCCGAGGAAGTCGTCCGTGCGCAGTTCGGCGATGGCGTCGGCCAGCGCGATCGGGGCACGGTCCCACAGCTCGTAGGTGGCGTCGATGCCGAGCGAATCGAACGCCGCCTGCTGCATCGCGCCCGACAGCGAATGCGCCACGGGGTGGCCGATGAGGACGACCCGCTTCGTCATGCTCGCACCCTTTCGAGGTCGTCGAAGAAGCCGGGATAGGAGATCGCCGCCGACGCCGGACGCTCGATCGTCGTCGCGCCCGAGGCGACGAGCCCGGCGATCGCGAAGGTCATGGCCAGCCGGTGGTCGTCGAGGCTGTCGGTCGCCGCGCCGAGCAGGCGGGCGTCGCCATCGATGCGCAGGTCGTCACCGACGACCGTCGATGCGCGCGCCGAGGGCACGCAGCCCGCGCGGCGATCCCGGCGAGCCGGTCGGATTCCTTGTGGCGCAGCTCGCCGGCGCCACGGATGGTCGTCGGGCCGTGGGCCATCGCGGCCGCCAGGCAGAGGACCGGGATCTCGTCGATCGCCGCGGCCACGTCGGCCGGGATCGAGGTCCGATGCCGTGGAGCTCGGCCGAGCGCACGACCAGGTCGGCCATCGGCTCGCCGACGTCGTCGGCCGCGCGCGGCCGCCACGCCGGCCCCGCCCGCGACCTCGTCGATGTCGGCGCCCATGCGCCGCAGCAGGTCGATGACGGCGCGCCGCGTCGGGTTGACGCCGACATCGCGCAGCGTCAGCTCCGCGTCCGGGATGGATCGAGCCGGCGACCAGCCAGAAGGCGGCCGCGGACACGTCGCCCGGGACTCGCTCATCGACCGCCTGCACCCGCATCCCTCCTTGGATCGTCCAGCTCACCGCCCGATCGGGTCCGCCGCCGCGCTCCACGGGCACGCCTCGCGAGCGCGAGCATCCGTTCCGTGTGATCCCGTGTCGCGATCGACTCCCGGACGGTCGTCCGACCATCCGCCCTGAGGCCTGCCAGCAGGACCGCCGACTTCACCTGAGCGCTCGGGACCGGGGTGGTGTAGTCGATGGCCGCCAGCGGGGTACGACCGGTCACGGTCAGGGGAGGAAGGGAATCGTTCTGCCGGGCACGGAGCAGCGCCCCCATCGAGCGCAGCGGTTCGATGATACGAGCCACCGGACGGCCGCGCAACGAATCGTCGCCGTCCAACGTGGCCGTCAGCGGCAGTCCGGCGAGGATCCCGCTCGTCAACCGCAGGCTCGTGCCGGAGTTGCCGCAGTCGAGCGTCGTCGCGGGCTGGCGGAGGCCATCCGCGCCGGGCGAGACCACCCGATAGTCGACCGTGCGGCCGTCCTCGCGGACGCGTTCCACCGTCGCACCGAGCGCTCGCACGATCCCGGCCGTCGAGCGGACGTCGGCGCCGTCGCCGGCCGCCGGTGATCCGGCTCTCGCCCTCGGCCAGCGCGGCGAGCAGCAGCGCGCGGTGGCTGACGGACTTGTCGCCGGGCAGGCGCAGTTCGCCGCGCAGGCGCTCGGCCGGGCGGACGACGGCGACGTCGGAACCGGCCCCGGACGACGGTCGCGGCGCTCAATGCTTCGCCAGCCCGCCGTCGTCGCCGGCGCCCGCCGACGCGCCGACCGCGCTCCGGTCCGCGTGCAGCCCGCGGACGTGCTCGTGGACCGGGACGATGCGCGGCCATCAGGTCCCGGAACGGCCTCGATGTCGAGCTGCTGCTCGGCATCCGAGAGCGCCTCGTCCGGGTCCGGGTGGACCTCGACCATGACGCCGTCGGCGCCGACGGCGACCCCGCCGATCGCCAGCGGCCGGACCAGCCAGCGCTTCCCGGTGGCGTGGCTCGGATCGACGATGACCGGCAGGTGGGTCAGGTGATGGAGGAGCGGCACCGCGGCGAGGTCCAGCGTGTTGCGCGTGTACGTCTCGAACGTGCGGATGCCGCGCTCGCACAGGATCACGTTGGGATTGCCCGAGCTGACGATGTACTCGGCGGCCATCAGCCACTCCTCGACCGTCGCGCCGTAGCCGCGCTTGAGCATGACCGGGCGGGCGACCCGCCCGACGTCGCGCAGCAGCGAGTAGTTCTGCATGTTGCGCGTGCCGATCTGGAGGATGTCCGCGTACTCGGCCACGATGTCGACCTGGTTCGGCTCCATCACCTCGGTGATGACCGGCAGGCCGGTCCGCTCGCGCGCCTCGGCGAGGTAGCGGAGCGCCTCGACGCCCAGGCCCTGGAACGCGTACGGGCTCGTCCGCGGCTTGAACGCGCCGCCGCGCAGGACCGTGGCGCCGGCCGCCGCGACCGCGTCGGCCGTCTCGAACAGCTGGTCGCGGCTCTCCACCGAGCACGGCCCGGCCATCATCGTGAGCGAGCCGTCGCCGATGACCGCGTCGAGGACGCGGATGACCGTGTCCTCGGGGTGGAACTCGCGCGAGGTCAGCTTGAACGGCCGGCTGATCGGCGTGACGGTCTCGACCCCGGGCAGCGCCGCGAACCGCTCGAGGAGGACCGGTCGCCGCCCGCCGATCTCGCCGACGACCGCGATGACCACGCGCTCCGCCCCGGCATGCTCGAACGGGGTTGAGCCCCTCGGCCAGGATCTGGCTCTTGACGCCGAGGATCTCGGCCTCGCTGGCTCCTGGCGCCATCACGACGAACATCGCGTGCGTGTCTCCTCGTCGGTCGGCCGGCCAAACAAAAAAGCAGAGGTCTTGCCTCTGCCTCGTTCGCCCGGCACGACCCGTGCCCTCGGTCCTAGTGACCGAGAACCATCATGCCGGGCGTTGAAAGTAGAAGTAGTGGCTCATGCGTGTGCGGACGGTAGCCCAAGCACGGCCCGTGCGTCAATGCGTCGCGCCGGCGGTCGACGCGTCACTCGAACTGGCTCGAGCAGGGCCTCGGCCTGGAACAGGTTGATGCCGCTGTCGATGAGGTCGACGATCCGCTGGAGCTTCGCCTCCTCCTCGACCTGCTCCTCGATGAACCACTGGAGGAACTGGTGGCCGCGGTGGTCGTCGTTGGCCGCCGCGACGGCGGCCATCCTGTCGAACTGGGCGGCGACCGTCCGCTCGGACTCGAGCGCCCGCTTGCGCCGCGGCCAGGGCCGAGCCGAACCGGGTCGAGGTGGCCTTGAGCGCCGGGCAGGTCGAACTCGACCTCGTTGTCGGTCAGGAAGTCCATGATCTTCTGGCGCGTGCTGGGCTTCCTCGATCGACTGGTCGCGGAAGAGCTTGCCCCAGCCGTCGAGGCTCTGGCGCTGGAAGTACAGCGAGATCGCCCATGTACAGCTGATGGGCCGCCAGTTCGTTGCCGATCTGGGCGATGAGGAGCTTTCGCAGTTCCTCGCTGAGCATCGGTCACCTTCAGTGATCCGTGGCGTCATCCTACTCAGCGCCGCCGGTCACTCGTCGCCGTCGCTCGGGCGATGATCGCCTCGACGACCTCGGTCTTCGCGTCGGCGTACTGCTGGATGAACCGCCAGTCGCGGGCGGCAAGTTCGCGCTTCGTGCGTTCGTACAGGTCGCGATCATCGTCATGGCTGCGAAGCCAGTCGCGGAACCAGGTCATCCGAGTCGATCTCGACGCAACCGTCCGAGAAGACGTGTGAGGTTGATGTTCGTGTCTGGGCCCTTGAACACGCGATGCTCGAACCAGTCCGGCTCGCGGATGCGGAGGACGTAGCCCGCCGTCTCCAGGGCTGGCAGGTAGGTCGACTCGTCGCGTCGAGTCCGGGACCGCCAGGACGATGTCGATGATCGGCTTCGCGGCCAGACCGGGCACCGACGTCGATCCGACGTGCTCCAGTCAGACCACCCGGTCGCCAAGGATCGCCCGGATGCGCGCCGCCTCACGGTCGAACAGGCGCGGCCAGTCGGGTCGTAGGCGAGGAGTTCGATCGGCGCCGTCAGCGGTGCCAGTTCGCCGACGGTGGCGGCACGGATCTCCGCTTCCGTCATCGGTGTCCGGGGCGGCCGCGATTCGTCGGACATCGTGGTCTCCATGGTCGCCATGACGAGCGCGACCGTGGGGGTCGGTCGGGCGGAGGGGCAGTGGTAGGATACCGCCCGCCGTCGCCTCGGAGAGGTCGCATAGAGGTCTAGTGCAGCGGTTTGCTAAACCGCCATGTGGGGTAACCTGCATCGAGGGTTCGAATCCCTCCCTCTCCGCCACGACTCCGCCGGCATCGTGCGCCCGTAGCTCAGTGGATAGAGCGTTAGGTTGCGGACCTAAAGGTCGTGGGTTCGAGTCCCGCCGGGCGCGCCACTCCTGCCTCGCTGCGATCTCAGGCAGGTCGGATGTTCTTCAGGTCCGACTTCCGTGCGAAGAAGACCTTGCCCGTCGGTTCGCCCGTCTCGTTGGTCCGATGGATCATCGCGACCCCCTTGATCGGCTCGCCGAGGAACGGCATGTCGCGGCCGGGGTCGATGTTGAACGCGACTTCCTTCAGGTCGCTCGCGGCGAACAGCCGGGTGCCCTTCGGCAGGGTGGCGATGGCGGGGGCGAGCGGGACGGTGAAGCTCTTCACGACCTCCTCCTTCGGCTTCTTCGTTGACGTCTTCGGCTCCTTCGTCAGCGCCGTCGGTGCGCCGCCGTCGAAGAAGCGTCGGAAGACACCGGTCTTGTCGCGCTTCTGGCTGTCGCGATACCAGCTCACGTGCGTGTGGCTCAGGTGGCTGTCGTCTGCCTCACCCTCCTTGGGTTTGGATGCGAATCCTCGCTGCCGATCCCAGCGCAGGACCTTCTTGCCGTCGGGCGAGTAGATGATCTCGCGGATGTCGCGGGTGTCCGGCGCATTCGCCCGAGCCTCCGAGACGATGAACTTCGACATCCGGCGGAACCCCTTGAATGAGCCGATGTCCATGGCCGACGCCGCATCCGACAGGCCCGCGACGTCGCGGTCCGTCTTGACGCTGTAGTCGTCCTCCCCTTGCCCGCCGTGCTTGAAGATCCGGTCGCGGCCGAGGTGGTAACCGCTCTTGTGCTTCGCGTTCCCGACGATCCCGATCGAGACGGCCTTGAGGCCGGTCTTGGCCTTGAGGAACGTCTGGAGTTCCGAAAGCTTCGATGGAGCGACGGTCACATCCGGACCCTCCGTTGCATGCTTGGCGCGCCAAGACTGGAATCTAGCCATCCGTCGTCTTGTCGGCATCTCGCGCCGGACGCTGGCGTACGATGGCGGCGATGTCGCCCATCGCCGAGCTTGCCGCGCTCGTCGCCGCGCTGATCCACGTCGGGTTCTTCTACCTCGAGAGCATCGTCTTCACGCGCCCGACGGTCTGGGGCCGGTTCCACATCGCCTCGCAGGCGGACGCGGACATCATCCGGCCGATGGCCCTCAACCAGGGGTTCTACAACCTGTTTCTCGGCCTGGGCATCGTGGCGGGGCTCGTGCTCATCGCCGCTGGCGCCGAGGCGGCCGGGACCGGGATCGTCCTGTTCGCCTGTGCCTGCATGGTCCTTGCGGGCGTCGTGCTGCTCGCGACGGACCGCCGCTTCCTGAGGGCAGCGGCGGTGCAGGCCGTCCCGCCGCTTGTGGCGATCGTCCTCACCATCCTCCTGTGAGCAGCCCGGCCCGGATCGGCACCGTCGGGCGCGCTCGGATCTCGTCGTCGCTGGTCGTCGCCTCGCTGCTCCTTGCCGCCTGCGCGCCGGCGACCCCCAGCACAGCCCCATCCGCCGGGCCCACCTCGTCGGCCGCGCCTGCGACACCGGCCGCCACGCCCGCCCCGACACCCGTCCCGACGCCGGCCGAGGCGGCCTTCAAGCTGATGGACTTCAACATCGAGTACGGCGGGGACGAAGTCGACTTCGACAAGGTCATCGAGGCGATCAAGCTCGCCGATCCCGACGTCGTCGCCCTCGAAGAGGCCGAGGGCAACACGCAGAAGGTCGCCGATGCCCTGGGCTGGCCACACGCCAACGTCCGGAACCAGGTCATCTCCACGCTCCCGATCATCGACCCGCCCGGGGCCGACGGGCGATATGTCTTCATCGAGATCGAACCCGGCGCGGTCGTCGCCGTGTCGAACGTCCACCTGCCATCGGATCCGTACGGGCCCTACGACGTGCGCGATGGCAAGCCGGTCGAGGACGTGATCAAGCTCGAGGAGGAGACACGCCTGCCGGCCGTGCAGGAGCGGCTCGACGTCCTGCCGGCCCTCGTCGCGGCGGGGATCCCGACGTTCCTGACCGGCGACTTCAACGCGCCCTCACATCTCGACTGGACGGCCGCGACCGTCGGGCTGCGGCCCCACGTCCTGTATCCGGTCGCGTGGCCGGTCAGCAAGGCGGTCGAAGCCGCCGGTTTCCGCGACCCCTATCGCGAGCTGCATCCCGATCCGGTCAAGGACCAGGGGCTCACCTGGTGGGCGGGCCGACCGCTCATCGACGGCTACCCGGACCCCAGCGAGCCGCAGGACCGCATCGACATCATCTACGCCGCTGGGGCGTCGACGACCACCGACATCAAGATCGTCGGCGAGCAGGGCGGGCCGCAGGTCGACATCGCCGTCGACCCGTGGGGCACCGACCACCGCGGCGTCGTCGGGACGTTCACGGTCCTGCCCGGGGTCCCGCCGTCGTTCGTCGCCGTGGAGCAGCGCCTGGTCACCGTCGGCGACCCGGTCAAGGTCCGATACCACGGACCCGCCGACACCGTGTCGGTCATCGCGACCGGGACCTCGGCGACCGTGGACCCGGCCCTGACCTCCCCGCTCACCGACCCGCTCGATGGCACAGCGGAGCTCCCGACGGCCGCCCTCGCCCCGGGCGACTACCTGGTCCAGTTGCGGTCCGGCCCCACGGTCATCTCCGTGACGCCGTTCTCGGTCGCCGCGGTCGGGGCGAAGACCACGCTGACCGTCGAGCCCGCCTCGGTAAAGTCAGCGACGCCGTTCGTCGCATCCTGGCGGGACGGTCCGGGATCGCGCTGGGACTGGATCGGGATCTACGAGCGCGACGCCGACCCGCTCGCCGACTCGTACCTGTTCTACGTCTACACGGGTCAGGTCGTGCAGGGCAGCGTGACGATCGACGCGAACGGGGAAGGGGATTGGCCGCTGCCGCCCGGGGAGTACGACGCCCACTACCTGCTGGATGACGGCTACAGGTCGCTTGCGGTCGCGCCCTTCACCGTGACCAAGTAGGCCCAGGGCTCAGGGCGGCGATGGCGGCCACGATGCGCCCCGTCGCATCACCCGGCTGGAAATGCCCGGCCAGGAACCGGACCCGGTCGGCCGAGTCGGGTGGTTTGGGGTCGGCCATGAACGCCCGCACGTCATCCACCGAGCGGACCGGCACGGCCACGCCCGCGTCGACGTAGCCCAGCATGTCGCTGTAGGCGAAGCCGATCGCGATCATCGACGGCGTTCCGGCCAGGATCGCGTCGGTCAGCACGGTCGAGTACTGGCCGAGGTGCGCGTCGGCGGCGCGCAGGAGGCGGAACAGGTCGTAGTCGCGGACCACGCTGATGGGCGGCGGATCGTAGCCGCCCGCCCTGGCCAACCCCTCCAGGGTGGCCCGGTAACGGCCCTCGGACCGCTCCATCGGGTGCAGCTTGAAGACGACATGGACGCCGGGCAGGGGTCCGCCGAGCATGCGCGCCACCATGTTGACGCTGTGCAGGTCGCCGGCGACCGGGTTGTGGGCCACGCTGACGACCAGCGTCCGGTGACCCTCGGCCACGCCCAGGTCGCGGCGGACGTCGGCCCGCTCCGTCGGAGATGCGGGGTCGGCGGTGTGGTCCGGGTCGGAGCGGGCCGAGCCCGTCACGAGCACGGTCTTCGGGTCGAACCCGGCCAGGTCCACCAATACGTCGCGCTCGTAGTTCCCGAACACGCACGTGAGGTCCGCCCGGACCAGGCCATCCTCGAGCGGGTGGCAGTACTCCGGGTTACCGGGGTAGATCACCCCGTGCTGCACGACGACGATGGGGATCCCCAGGCGCCGGGCGGCCACGAGGTAGGCGGTCCGACCGCCCTCGTGGTCCAGGAACAGGACGCTCGGTCGGAGGTCGACCAGCATCCGCTCGGCGCGGGCCACGGTCCGGGCCTCGGCGGCCAGCCACCGAGTAGTCCAGAAGCTGGCCACCGAGGCCGAGATCGCCGACGCCAGGTTGGCACCGCCCACGAGCAGCGGTGGGCCATCTTCCGCCAGCATCAGGTCGACGTCGGGGGCAGCGAGGAGGTCGTCCTCCGGCCGACCCCAGCGACCCTTGAACATCGACTGCGGGAGCAGCGACGCGTCCGCCTCGATGTGGGCCCAGTCGGAGGCGCGTCGGTGGTCGAGTTGCAGGCCGAGCGTGGCCACCGGTACGCCTTCGTCGACCAGGCGGTCGATGACCGGAGCCAGGTACGGGTCCACCGAACGGGTCCGACCGCCCTCATGGGTGACCTGGAAGAATCCGGCCGTGGCCACGGCCAGCACCGCGCCCGGCTGACCCAGCAGGCGCTCGACGCGGTCGCCAAGCACGGCGGCTCGCCGAGCGAGTTCGGCGGCCCGCGGGGAGATCACCGGCTGCGGAGCTGGGCGACCGAGGGCGCGGGCGATGCGGCGCCAGACGCGACGGGCCGATCGCCGAGCCTCGCGCACGGTGCGTCGGGCGATGTCCATCGATGTCGTGACCACCCCCGTCGCGGCGGGTTCGGCAGCAGCCTGGTCGGCGGCATCGTCCGCGGCATGCGCGACGATCTCGACCGCGATCGGCGGTCGTCCCGGTCGCGTCGCCTGCACCGCGGCGACCAGGGCTCCTGCGGCGGCCGGGATCACCATGCGGCCATAGCGCTCGGCGGGTGCCAACTCGTCCAGCACCAGTCGCCACAGCATCGCCTCGTGGACGGGCCAGCGCGACGTCAGCCGGACGCGGAACCACCACGTCTCCCGGCCGATCCGGTAGCGATCGGCGGCGCCGCGCGCCGCGCCCCATCGATCGAGGACGTCCAGGCAGCCGTCGTACAGGTTGACCCGGTCCAGCACCGCGGCGAGCGCAGGTCGCAGCGGGATGAGGTCGGGCCGCTCCCCGGGCGCGGGGGTCCACGACGCGTCGAGGACCACCACATCGACCGACGGATCGGGCGGACCAACATCGGCGCGGGTCTCCGCGAAGACGAGCGACCGCGTCACGGCGTCGGGACGGGGATCACGTTGGGGATTGTGCCACGCGGCGGCCCGCGCTCGAGACCATCCCCTGAGACCCGGCACGGACGTACCATGCGCGACGTGGAGCGCGTCGCCTTCCTGGGCCTGGGCACGATGGGGTCGGCCATGGCCGCCAACCTCGCTCGGGCCGGTTTCCCGCTCGTCGCCTGGAATCGGACGCCGGATCGCGCCCCGCAGCTCGCCGAACTCGGGGTCGAGACCGCCGGCAGTCCCGGCGGACGCCGCCGCCAGAGCCGACATCGTCGTCGTCTGCGTGTCGGACACGCCGGACGTGGAAGCGGTCCTCTTCGGTGAGAGTGGTGTTGTCGGCGGGGCACGACCGGGGACGCTCATCATCGACTGCTCGACGATCGCCCCGTCGGGCAGCTGGGACTTCGCCGCGCGCCTGCGCGAACGAGGCCTGGCGATGGTCGATGCGCCCGTCTCGGGCGGCAGCGAGGGCGCCCAGAAGGCGACGCTCACGATCTTCGTCGGTGGCGACGCCGGAGACGTCGAGCGCGCCCGGCCCGTGCTGGCGGCCATGGGCAAGACCATCACCCACGTCGGACCGATCGGTGCGGGCCAGGCGGTCAAGGCCGTCAACCAGGTCATCCTCGCCGGCACGTACCTGGGCGTCGCCGAGGGCATCGTGCTGGCCATCCGGGCGGGCCTCGACGTCGAGCAGGTCGTCGAAGCGCTGGGCGGTGGCGCGGCGCAGAGCTGGGTCCTCGCCAACCGCAGCGGCCGGATGATCGCCAACGACTACCCGCTCGGGTTTCAAGGTCGCGCTCCACCGCAAGGACCTCGGGATCGCGCTGGACCTCGCGGCCCAGCTCGGCGCGGCGCTGCCGGTCAGCGCCCTCGCGGCCCAACTGGAGTCCGGGCTGATCGCCCAGGGCCACGCCGACGACGACATGTCCGCACTGGCCCGGGCCATCCGGGGGTTGTCCGGCCTCGAGTCGTAGGGCGGCCGGCGCTCAGTCGAGGCCGACCAGCAGCATCGGGTCGCCGAGCTTCCCGTCGTAGCGCGCCCGGAAGCGGGTGGCGTTGTACATGACCGGGACATCCACGCGGCGCGGCCCGAGCTTCGGGTCCGGCAGGTGCGTGTGGGCGTACTTGCCATCCTGGATGGCCACCATCCGGCCCGTTTCGCCGGCTTCGACCAGGTCCATCGCGACGTTCGCGAACGTCGTCGCGACCATCGAGTCGATCGAGTCGGGTTCGCCGGATCGCAGGTCGTAGGTCAGCTCGGACGCGAGCGTCTCGATCCCGGTCCGCGCCCGAAGCTCGTAGGCAAGCGCCTCGCCGACGTTGGCCTTGTGACGATGCCCGAAGGCGTCGGCCTCGCCCACGTCGGCCATCTGGGCACCCTTCCAGATCGCACCTTCGGCGGTGATGACGAACGCGTAGTGGCTCGGGTTCGCCTTGTGGTCGGCGGCCAGGATCTCGGCGAGCGAGTCGAGGTCGTACGGCGCCTCGGGGATCACGCATCGACCCGACGTGACGTACGCGGTGTACAACGCGGAGAAGCCGGCGTCCCGACCGAAGATCCGGAACACGCCGATCCGCTCGTGCGACCCGAGCGTCGTGCGCTGCCGGTTGATGGCCTCCTTGGCCCGGGTGATCGCGGTCGAGAACCCGATGCAGTACTCGGTCCCCTGGACGTCGTTGTCCATCGTCTTGGGGATGGCGACCAGGGGGATGCCCTCGTTCACGAGCACCTGCGAGTACGACAGCGTGTCATCGCCACCGATCGTGACCAGGACGTCGATGCCGAGCGCCGTGAGGTGTTCCAGCACGAGGGGTGTCAGGTCGAACTCGTCCTCGGCCGTGGCGTAGCGGGCCCGGTCCGTGTCGCTCAGCCAGGGCGGCAGGCCCTTGGCACGCATCCGGCGCGGGTTCGTCCGCGAGGTGTGCAGGATGGTCCCGCCGGTGCGGTCGATCGTGCGCGTGTTCGACCGGTCGAGCGGTCGCAGGTAATCCGGGTCGGGGCCGCCTTCAGGGCGGACGTGGGTCAGGCCCTCCCAGCCCCGACGGATCCCGAGGACCTCGTTCCCGACCTCGGTCGCGCGATAGACGACGCTCTTGATGACGGCGTTCAGGCCGGGCACGTCGCCGCCGCCGGTGAGGATGCCGATCCGCTTCGTTCCTGCCATCGCGGGCGCCATGCTACCCCTCCTCCCGGGCGGCCGACGGTTGCGGCTGGGTAGCGTCGGGCGGCCTTCCATGAACGGCGGGGGCGGGGTCGTCTGCTAGCATCGTTGGCATGAACTACGAACTCTTCATGGGCGAGGCGCTTGCGGAAGCCGAACAGGCGCTGGCCCGTGGCGAGCGGCCCAATGCGGCCGTCGCCGTCGTCGACGACGCGATGGTCGCCCGTGCCCATGACCGGGTCCGGGAGGGCGACGACCCGACCGCCCACGCGGTCATCAACGCCCTTCGCGAGACTGCGAGGAAGCTGGGCGCGGAACGCCTCGCGGACGCCACGATCTTCGCCACGCTCGAGCCGTGTGCGATGTGCGTCGGGGCGCTCCTCGAGAGCGACGTGGAAGCGCTCGTCTACGCCCTCGCCAACGATCGCAACGGCGCCGCGGGGACCGTCATCCAGCTCGCCCAGCACGCTGCGCTGGGCGGGCGCATCAAGGTCGTCAGCGGCATCCGCCGCGACGAGGCCCTCGCGCTCTTCGCGACCGCATCCGCCGCGCCCGTCGCCTGAAAGCGTCGGCGCGGACGGGCCGCCCGGGCAGGGTTCGACCCGGGGTTTGGTATCCTCCCCCGCGGAGAGGTGTCCGAGTGGTTGATGGTGCCGCTCTCGAAAAGCGGTGTGCGAAAGCACCGCGGGTTCGAATCCCGCCCTCTCCGCCACAGACCGTCGTCTCGGCTCGGCCGATGCCGGCGTTGGCGCGTCCGCGCGCTCGCTCACGCACCGTCGGGTGCGCTCCGATTCCCTTCGGGGAGAGGTCGCCTAGTGGACTATGGCGCCGCACTGGAAATGCGGTTCGGGGCAACCCGTCGCGGGTTCGAATCCCGCCCTCTCCGCCACTCCCCGTCGAGCTGAGGCGGCTCGGGGTAAACTGGCCGAGCCGTGCTAGGCGGGGAACTAGCGGTGCCCTGTACCTGCAATCCGCTCCAGCAGGGCTGAATCCCCTCCCGAGGTCTCCGTCTTCGAACGCTGCCCGACGGTGCGACGTTGAGGACCGGGTCCCGCGCAGCGGCGAACCGCGAACCGTGTCAGGTCCGGAAGGAAGCAGCACTAAGCGATCATCGTCGGGTGCCGCGGAACGGCCTGGTCCGAGCCGCCCGTCATGGTGGGCACGGGGACGATCTGGTCGACGGAGGGTGCACGGCATTTCGATCCCGCGCGCCTTCGACCGGAGGACCTCGTGACCTCGACCGTCCCGCACCAGGCCCTCTACCGCCGCTGGCGCGCCCAGACGTTCGGCCAGATCGTCGGCCAGGAGGCGGTCGTCGAGACGCTCCGCAACGCGGTCCGGACCGGATCGCGTCGCGCCACGCGATCCTGTTCGTCGGGCCGCGCGGGACCGGCAAGACGTCGCTCGCGCGGATCCTCGCCAAGGCGGTCAACTGCACGACCTCCAGGACGGCGACGCCTGCGACGCCTGCCCGTCGTGCGTCGCGATCCGCGAGGGCACCACCCTCGACCTCGTCGAGATCGACGCCGCGAGCAACCGCGGCATCGACGCCGTCCGCGACCTGCGCGAGCGCCTGCCGTACCCGCCCGGCCGACCTGCGAGCGCAAGGTCTACATCCTCGACGAGGCCCACCAGATCACCAAGGACGCCTGGAACGCCCTCCTCAAGTCGCTCGAGGAGCCGCCCGACTTCGTCATCGTTCATGTTCGCCTCGACCGAGCCGTCGGGCTTCCCGCCGGCCATCCTGTCGCGCCTCCAGCGCTACGACGTCCGGCGCCTGACGGTCGCCCGAGATCGAGGGCAAGCTCGCCCGGATCCTCGAGGCCGACGGCCGGACCGCCGACCCGGCCGCCATCCACCTCATCGCCCGGCTCGCCGCCGGCGGGATGCGCGACGCCGAGTCGATGCTCGACCAGCTGCTGTCGTCGGCGCCCGACGCGGATCGACGAGCGCCGTGTCCGCGACCTGCTCGGCCTGGCCGATGCCGAGGCGGTCGATGGCGTTCGTCGACGCGCTCGTCGACCGGCGACGCCGCGGCCGGCATCGCCCTCCTCGACGCGCTCGAGGAGCGCGGCCGCGACGCCGCGGGCGCTGCTCGACCAGGTCGTCGATGCGCTCCGGGCCGGCTCGTCGACGGGCTGCGCGGCGGCGACGGCAGCGCGACCGCCGCGGCTCGCCGACGCGGCTCGCCGGCTCGGCGGCCATCGACCCGACCGGGCCGGCATCGGCGGCCTGCGCCTCCAGCTCGAGCTCGCGCTCTTCGCCGCGAGCCGGCCGGCTCGACGCCGCCGCGACGGCCACCCGCCGATCGCGCGCGCGCGGCCGCCGGCCAGCGTCCGCGGCGACCGACCGCCAGCCCGCGACGCCGCGACCCGAGCCCGCGCGCCGACGCCGGCGACCGGCCGAGGCGCCGCGCCGCGTCGACGCGCCGACGCCCGAGCCGACCCGCCGCCCGCGCCAGCGTCGCCGCCCAGCCGCCCGACGCCCAGCCGCCCGACGCCGCCGCCCGCGAGCCGGCAGTCGAGGCCGAGCCGGCCGTCGCACCGGCTGCCGACGACCCGACCGGCGCGCCCGCCGCGGCTCCGGCCGAGCCAGCCGAGCCGACGCCCCGGCGCCGGTCGCTCGGCGCCCGCCACGCGGCCGCCCGCCGACGCCGACGCTCGACCGACCTGCTCGCGGCCTGGCCGGACATCGTCGCCCGGCTCAGCGCCGACCCGCCGACCAAGCCGCTGATCCTCGCGTGCCGGCCGGTCGCGGTCGACGGCGCCATCGTCACCCTCGGGTTCCCCGAGGAGCAGGCTTCCTCAAGGACGTCGCCGAGCGCCGACGGCGCGACGATCGAGGCCGGCATCGGCGGCGTCCTCGGCCGCGACGGTCGACCGTCCGCTGCGTCGTCGCCAACATCGAGCTCGCCGCACCGCGCCGCGCCGGCCGAGGCGACCTCGTGATCGCCGAGGCCCGCCGGATCTTCGCCGACGACCTCGTCGACGTCGGCGAGGTCGACTGACGCCGGCACGGCACGCACGCCGCCGCGCATCCGCCAGACTGACGACCGACGACCCGACCGAAGGAGCACAGCCGATGGGGATGGCCAACCTGCAGCGGATGGCGCAGCAGATGCAGCAGGAGATGCTGCGGGTCCAGACCGAGCTCGAGGCCGACGACCGGTCGACGGCTCGGCCGGCGGCGGCGTCGTCAGCGCGACGGTGACCGGCAAGCAGGAGCTCGTCAGCGTCACCATCGACCCGTCGGCGGTCGACCCCGCCGACGTCGAGATGCTCCAGGACCTCGTCGTCGCGGCCGTCAACGACGCGCTCCGCGCGTCGCGCGAGCTGGCCGAGCAGAAGATGGCCGCCGTCACCGGCGGCCTCCGCCTCCCGGGCATGTAGGTCGCATCGCTCGGTGGCCACCCCGCTCATCGAGCCCGTCGCGCGGCTGATCGAGTCGTTCGCGCGCCTGCCGGGCATCGGCCCGAAGACCGCCCAGCGCCTGACCTACCACCTGCTCCGCGCGCCCGACGCCGAGGCGCGGGCGCTGGCCGCGGCGCTCGTCGCCGTCCGCGACAAGGTCGTGTTCTGCGAGCGCTGCTTCAACATCAGCGACGCGCCGCTCTGCCCGATCTGCCGCGACCCGGGCCGCGACCAGACGCCGGCTGTGCGTCGTCGAGGAGCCGCTCGACGTCCTGGCCCTCGAGCGGACCGGCGAGTTCAAGGGCCTCTACCACGTCCTCCACGGCGCGATCTCGCCGATCGACGGCATCGGCCCGGACCGGCTGCAAGATCCGCGAGCTGCTCGCGCGCGCCGACGAGGCCGCGCGCGACGGCGACGCCGTTCGAGGAGGTGATCCTCGCCACCAACCCGACCCTCGAGGGCGAGGCGACGGCGATGTACCTCGCCGAGCGGCTCGAGGCGGTCGTCGGCGTCGTCAGCCGGATCGCCCGCGGGCTGCCGGTCGGCGGCGACCTCGAGTACGCCGACGAGGTGACCCTGATCCGGGCGCTCCAGGGCCGGCGGGCGGTCTGAGCGACCGGTGAGCAACCTCGTCAACGAGATCCTGCTCCGGCTGGTCAAGGCCGGCGTCGCGCCGCGTCCTCGGCCTCGTCCTCTACCTCGTCCTCGTCGGACCGCTGTCGGCGACGCCGGCTCGGTCGAGCTCGCGCTGCTGTCCTGGCTGAGCGGCGCGGCGTTCATCCTGCTCGTCGAGACGAGCCCGATCTGACGGCCAGTTCGGGCACCGGCGACGGGCGTTTGACAGCCCTTCGGAGCGGCCCGTAGTATTCGCGACCGTTGCCACCTCGACGGAGGCTGGCGCCAGCACGGGCCGGCATCCCGGCTCGGAGCCCTGGTCGTCCGGTTTGACACCGTCGACCGCAAAGCCCCATCATTCGGGGTCTGCGCCGCGGGCTGTCGCGCCTCGGACGCTGCACCTTAACAACTGAAGAGTGACAGGAAATCCGTGATAAGGATGTGCGAGTGGTCAAACCCTCGGATAAAAGTCGCAGTCGCAAGACTGCGCATCTTTTCGGAGAGTTTGATCCTGGCTCAGGATAAACGCTGGCGGCGTGCATGAGACATGCAAGTCGAACGGACGATCAGGGCTTGCTCTGAGTCGTTAGTGGCGGACGGCTGAGTAACGCGTAGGTGACCTGCCCCGAAGTGGGGAATAACTGCCCGAAAGGGTGGCTAATACCGCATGTGGTGATGCGTTCATTCGCATCAGTAAAGCCGCAAGGCGCTTCGGGAGGGGCCTGCGTCCGATTAGCTCGTTGGTGGGGTAACGGCTCACCAAGGCGACGATCGGTAGGTGGTCTGAGAGGACGATCACCCAGACTGGGACTGAGACACGGCCCAGACTCCTACGGGAGGCAGCAGTCGGGAATTTTGCGCAATGGACGAAAGTCTGACGCAGCAACGCCGCGTGAGGGATGACGGCCTTCGGGTTGTAAACCTCTTTTGTCAGGGACGATAATGACGGTACCTGACGAATAAGCCACGGCTAACTACGTGCCAGCAGCCGCGGTAATACGTAGGTGGCAAGCGTTGTCCGGATTTACTGGGCGTAAAGAGCGCGCAGGCGGTCGTTCAAGTCGCGTGTGAAAGCCCCCGGCTCAACTGGGGAGGGTCACGCGATACTGATCGACTCGAAGGCAGGAGAGGGTAGTGGAATTCCCGGTGTAGTGGTGAAATGCGTAGATATCGGGAGGAACACCAGTGGCGAAGGCGACTACCTGGCCTGTTCTTGACGCTGAGGCGCGAAAGCTAGGGGAGCAAACGGGATTAGATACCCCGGTAGTCCTAGCCGTAAACGATGGACACTAGGTGTTGGTGGTATCAACCCCGCCAGTGCCGAAGCTAACGCATTAAGTGTCCCGCCTGGGGAGTACGGCCGCAAGGCTAAAACTCAAAGGAATTGACGGGGGCCCGCACAAGCAGCGGAGCGTGGGGTTTAATTCGACGCAACGCGAAGAACCTTACCAGGGCTTGACATGACCAGGATCACCGGCGGAAACGTCGGTTCCCCGCAAGGGGCCTGGCCACAGGTGTTGCATGGCTGTCGTCAGCTCGTGTCGTGAGATGTTGGGTTAAGTCCCGCAACGAGCGCAACCCCTACTGTGTGTTGTATCACTCACACGGGACTGCCGAGAGAAACTCGGAGGAAGGTGGGGATGACGTCAAGTCAGCATGGCCCTTACGTCCTGGGCTACACCCACGCTACAATGGCCGGTACAACGGGCGGCGAAACCGCGAGGTGGAGCGAATCCCTTAAAGCCGGTCTCAGTTCGGATTGTAGGCTGCAACTCGCCTGCATGAAGCCGGAGTTGCTAGTAACCGCCGGTCAGCATACGGCGGTGAATATGTTCCCGGGCCTTGTACACACCGCCCGTCACGTCATGAAAGCTGGTAACACCCGAAGCCGGTGGGCCAACCGCAAGGAGGCAGCCGTCGAAGGTGGGATCGGTGATTGGGACGAAGTCGTAACAAGGTAGCCGTACCGGAAGGTGCGGCTGGATCACCTCCTTTCTAGGGAGATCCGAGTCTCGAGCTTTTGGTGGGGTCGAGGCGTTGATGGCTCCTAGGGTTGATCGCCCGGTCGTTCGAGCTTCCCCGCCAGGTGGAGCTCGCTGGACCGATTCCGCAAGGATCGGGTCGGAGACCGATCAGCGACCTGGAAAGAACACCGAAATCGTTCGAACATCCGAGATCCGTGACTTCCTGTCACTCTTCAAGGGTCAAGGTGCACGCCGCCGGGCGACCGAAACGTCGTCAGGACGGATCGTCACCGCCTCGGCGGGCGTTTAGCTCAGCTGGTTAGAGCACTGCCCTGATAAGGCAGAGGTCTCTGGTTCGAGTCCAGAAACGCCCACCATCACCCGCCTCGGCGCGGGGACGTAGCTCAGTTGGCAGAGCATCTCCTTTGCAAGGAGAGGGTCAGGAGTTCGAGTCTCCTCGTCTCCACCACCGCTCGCCGCGCCGGCGCGATCGCAATCGAAGAGCTCGGGACCCATCCCCGAGACCATCGCCATCCAACCGCGGGACCGCATCGTCCCGCATCGAGCCCCTGATCCGTGTCCTTCCGCCCGCCGGCAGGCCACCGACCAGCGGATCGCTGGAGCGACCGATCGACCCTGTCGGGCAGTCGCCGAGGCTCGCGTCGAGCGGGCCGCACCTTAACAACTGGATATGTGTTCGGCAGAAATGAAGAATCTTCGATTTCGCCGAGTAGTCAAGGAAATGATCCCGATCGATCCCATCCGTCGACTGACCACCTGGTCAGAGGCTGGAGGGGGTCAAGCTACAAAGGGCACGGGGTGGATGCCTTGGCGCCAAGAGCCGATGAAGGACGTGGCAGGCTGCGAAAAGCTTCGGGGAGTCGCGAGCAGACAGTTGATCCGGAGATGTCCGAATGGGGAAACCCGGCTGGGGTCATGCCCAGTCACTCCTGGCTGAATCAAATAGGCCAGGTAGAGGTAAGCCAGCGAACTGAAACATCTCAGTAGCTGGAGGAAAAGAGAACATTCCCTGAGTAGTGGCGAGCGAAAAGGGAAGAGCGCAAACTCACTCAGCGCGATAGGTTGCCGCCGTTTCTGAGTGGGGGTTGTAGGAGTCGATCATCGGGACCCGGCAAGGTCCCGGCGGAGTTACCAAGTCGATCGCTAGTCGAACTGCCCTGGAACGGCAGGCCAGAGAGGGTGACAGCCCCGTAGGCGAAAGCGACCGACCTCCGTGATCGGCCACCTGAGTACCACGTGGAAGGTCTCTCATGTGGGAACCTGGGCGGACCACCGTCCAACGCTAAATACTCTTGGCGACCGATAGTGAACGAGTACCGTGAGGGAAAGGTGAAAAGCACCCCGGAAGGGGAGTGAAATAGTACCTGAAACCACGTGCCTACAAGCAGTCAGAGGGTGTTGCCGGTTCGCCGGTAGCCTGATGGCGTGCCTTTTGAAGAATGAGCCGACGAGTTACGTGTGTGTGGCGAGGTTAAGTCCGCGAAGGACGGAGCCGGAGCGAAAGCGAGTCTGAATAGGGCGATCAGTCGCACGCAGTAGACCCGAAACCGAGTGACCTATCCATGGCCAGGTTGAAGCGAGAGTAATGTCTCGTGGAGGACCGAACTCACTAGCGTTGAAAAGCTAGGGGATGAGCTGTGGATAGCGGTGAAATGCCAATCGAACTCGGAGATAGCTGGTTCTCCCCGAAATAGCTTTAGGGCTAGCCTCGGGCGTTCAATCACGGGGGTAGAGCACTGGATGGGCTAGGGGGCTTCCCGCTTACCAACCCCAACCAAACTCCGAATCCCGTGATTTCAGAGCCCGGGAGTCAGACTGCGAGGGCTAAGCTTCGTGGTCAAAAGGAAAACAGTCCGGACCGTCAGCTAAGGTCCCTAAATCCAAGCTAAGTGGTAAAGGATGTGGATTTGCATAGACAACCAGGATGTTGGCTTAGAAGCAGCCACCATTGAAAGAGTGCGTAACAGCTCACTGGTCAAGTGGATCTGCGCCGAAAATTCAGCGGGGCTCAAGCTTGGTACCGAAGCTACGGATCAGATGACCGGTTCGCCGGTCGTCTGGTGGTAGGGGAGCGTTCCGTCAGCAGTGAAGGTCGACCGTGAGGACGGCTGGAGTGGGCGGAAGTGCGAATGTCGGCATGAGTAGCGCAATGTGAGTGAGAATCTCACACGCCGTAAGCCTAAGGTTTCCTGAGGAAGGCTTGTCCGCTCAGGGTTAGTCGGGCCTAAGCCGAGGACGAACGTCGTAGGCGATGGACATCCGGTTGATATTCCGGAACCACTAACGATCGTTTGCACCGCAAGGTGTCGCCTGGGGGTAGGAGAACGGAGGTTGGCCGGCGCAAGCCGGTCGAGTCCCGGATCTGATCCCAGGTGAGAGCAATGGCATGACACGGTGTGGTAGTTCGAGCGCGTTTTGGCTATACGCGTCTAAGCCGGTAGGGGGATCGGACAGGTAAATCCGTCCGGTCATTCAACCCCGAGCAGCGAATGAAAGGGGCTTCTGCCTCGAATTCGAGTGAGCCATGCTGGCGAGAAAAGTGTCTAGCGAGATCAATAGTGTCCGTACCGCAATCCGACACAGGTAGGCGGGTAGAGCATACCAAGGCGATCGGGAGAACCCTCGTTAAGGAACTCGGCAACATGGCCCCGTAACTTCGGGAGAAGGGGCGCTTCGCGGCTGCTTGCTTGCAAGTGGTCGATCGAAGCCGCAGTGAAATGGCCCAGGCGACTGTTTAGCAAAAACACAGGTCTCTGCGAAAGCGAAAGCTGACGTATAGGGGCTGACGCCTGCCCAGTGCCGGAAGGTTAAGAGGAGAGGTGCAAGCTTTGAATCGAAGCCCCGGTAAACGGCGGCCGTAACTATAACGGTCCTAAGGTAGCGAAATTCCTTGTCGGGTAAGTTCCGACCCGCACGAATGGCGTAACGATCTGGGCGCTGTCTCAACGAGGGATCCGGCGAAATTGAAGTACCTGTGAAGATGCAGGTTACCCGCGGCAGGGCAAAAAGACCCCGTGGAGCTTTACTGCACCCTGACATTGGATTGGGATTTAGCTTGTGTAGGATAGGTGGGAGGCTGAGAAGCTGGGGCGCTAGCCTCGGTGGAGCCGACGTTGAAATACCACCCTTGTTGGATTTCGGTTCTAACCGCGACCCGTGATCCGGGCGCAGGACAGTGTCAGGCGGGCAGTTTGACTGGGGCGGTCGCCTCCTAAAGTGTAACGGAGGCGCCCAAAGGTTCCCTCAGGCTGAATGGAAACCAGCCGAAGAGTGCAAAGGCATAAGGGAGCTTGACTGCGAGACCTACAAGTCGAGCAGAGACGAAAGTCGGGCTTAGTGATCTGGTACCTCCGAGTGGAAGGGGTATCACTCAACGGATAAAAGCTACCCCGGGGATAACAGGCTGATGGTGCCCAAGAGTTCACATCGACGGCACCGTTTGGCACCTCGATGTCGGCTCGTCGCATCCTGGGGCGGAAGTACGTCCCAAGGGTTTGGCTGTTCGCCAATTAAAGCGGCACGCGAGCTGGGTTCAGAACGTCGTGAGACAGTTCGGTCTCTATCCGCCGTGGGCGTAGGGAACTTGAGAGGAGTTGCTCCTAGTACGAGAGGACCGGAGTGAACGAACCGCTGGTGTGCCAGTTGTCCCGCCAGGGGCACCGCTGGGTAGCTATGTTCGGTCGGGATAAGCGCTGAAAGCATCTAAGTGCGAAGCTCGCCTCGAGATGAGGTTCCCCACCGGGTCAACCGGGTAAGACCGCAGGGAGACCACCTGTTTGATAGGCCGCATGTGGAAGTCCGGTGACGGATGAAGCTGAGCGGTACTAACGGTCGAGGGCTTGACCTCTTCAGCAACTGACCAGGGGTCAGTGGCTGGGGATCGTGATCAGATCCTTGACGACTCATCACGAGATCGAAGATCTCTTCCGGCGCCCGCCGGGTCCCGATGCGGACCCGCGTCGTGCCGCTGCCGAACACGTCCAGACGCAAAGAATCCCGGTGACTCTAGCGGAGAGGCCATACCCGTTCCCATCCCGAACACGGAAGTTAAGCTCTCCAGCGCCGAAGATACTGAGAGGGCAGCCTTTCGGGAAAATAGGTCGTCGCCGGGATTTTTGCGTTTCCGGGAGGAACCGACTCCGGCTGGACGGCGTCGCGCCAGCCGGTATCCTGTGCGGCGATGACCGACTCGCGTCGCATGCCGCACGTCGCGCGCCGCGTCCCGCCGCCGGCCGTCGACCGCCGCGCCATCGACTCGCGCATCTGTCCGTACCTCCTGGCGGCCGACGGCGCGCTGGCGCAGCGCCACGCCCGCGCGCGAGCACCGCTGCACGGCGGTCGCGCCGCCGGCGCTCCTCGCCGCCGAGAAGCAGCGCCGGCTGTGCCTCACCGCCGAGCATCGTCGCTGCAGCACCTACCTCGCAGCGACCAACCCGACCGGTGCCGACGAAGCGGTCACCGCCGCCGTGGCGGGTCACGTGCCGACACGGCCGGTCGACTCGCACCGACGCCGCTCGTCCTCGACCACGGCCGCCTCGCGTTCGGCGATGCCCGTCGTTGCGTGGCGAGCGCGGCTCGGGCAGCAGGGTGGCCTCGTCGCGCCTGATGGCCGTGGCCTTCGCCGCGATCGTGGTCGCGCGTTTCTCGGCCGGCGGGCCGGGTCTGACGCCGGTCCAGGCGGTGCGACGGCGCGGTCGGGCCTCACCCGTCGGGTGCCGGCGCGACCCGGCGCCGACGCGTCCGTCCCGCGTCCACCGACGCGCCGGAGCGGACCCTCGTGCCGACCGAGGTCGAGCCGAGCCCGACTCCCGCCGAGCCGAAGCCTCGGCACGGCGCCGTCGGATGCGCCGACCCGGCGCTGCCGCGCGACCTACAAGGTCAGGAGCGGCGACACGCTGAGCGGCATCGCCGGCCAAGTTCGACGACGACGGTCGCAGATCCTCGTCGAGCTCAACGACATCGAGGACCCGTCGGCAGCTGCGCGTCGGACAGGTCCTCAAGCTGCCCTGAGCCGATCCTCTAGCGCTGGCAGCCCCGGCAGTACGACGTCACGAAGCCGCCGGCCTTGACCTCGGTGATCCGCGTCCCGCAGCGCGGACACGGCTGGCCGCCCTTCATGTGGACCGCGAGGAAGTCGCGGACCTGCGTCTCGAACGTCGGCGGGACGCGCTCGCGCAGGACCTCGATCGCGTCGGCGAGCGGTCGACCGCGTCGCCGTCGTAGAGCGCGTCGACCTCCTCGGCCGCCAGGCGTCGACCGCTTGCGGAACGGCAGCAGCCGCGCGGCGTGGAGGATCTCGTCGCTGTAGGCGTTGCCGATGCCCGCCACGAACGCCTGGTTCCGGAGCAGGTTCTTGAGCTCGCCCGGGTGGCGCCGGATCCGCTCGCGCCAGACCTCGAGCGTCAGCGCCGGGTCGTCGGCGTCCGGGCCCTGCTCGTCGCCCGCCGAGGCCCGGCACCGGCCGGTCCACGCCGGCCGGCAGCAGGTAGACCTTGCCCATCTGGGTCGGGTCGCGGTAGCGGACCTCGGCGATGCGCGTCGTCGGCCGGCAGCCAGGCGGCGCCGCGCGGTCCACGCGGCCGGCGTCGGACCGGCCGCGGCCGCGCGTCGGCCCGAAGCCGAGCACGACGGCCGTCTTGGTCGGCAGCTTCGCGCCCGGGCGCGGCCAGCTGGAAGCGGCCGGTCAGCATCGGGTTGACGACGACCCGGTCGCGGTCGAGGTCGATCAGCAGGAACTTGCCGCGCCGCCGGATGGCCGTCGACGCGTCTGCCCGACGAGGGCCTCGAGCTCGGCCGGCGTGCCCCGCACGGCGAGCGGGCCGGGCGCCTCGACGGACCGCGATCGGCCGCCCGCGCAGGGCGGCGTGGAAGGCCTCGGCGACCACGGTCAGATCGGGCAATTCGGGCACGGTCGCGCCGATTGTAGCCGCGAGAAACCGCTGTGCTAGACTCTCCCGGCCCCGAGAGGCAGGACAGCTGAAGAGCGGACATCAGGCCACATCGAGCGCGAAGGAGCGGACCGCGGAGTCAGATCACCACGGACCACTCGATCGGTTCCGGACACGGCCTGAGCATCGCTCAGGCCGTTCGTGATTCTCGGGTGCAAATCCACGACAGGAGTGACCAGTACATTGACCGAAGAGCAAGCAGGGCGGGACCGCGCCGACACCGAGGCGAACGCCTCCGTGACCACCGCGGCGTCCGATCAGGCCGTCGCGACGTCGCCGTCGCCGACGAGCCCGCCAGCCAGCCGCCGACGACCCCGAAGCGCCCGCCGACCGACGCCCACCCCGACTGCCACCGATGGCACGGCCGAGGCCGCCATCGCGGAAGCCGCCGAGCCGACGCTCCGCCGACGACGGCCGAGGCCGCCCCCGAGGCCGGAGCGCGGCCGCCGACGCCGCCGATGCGCCGAGGCCGACGCCGCCGACGCCGAGGCGCCCGCGCGCCGACGCGACCGTCGAGGACGCCGCTGCCGCCGAGGCCGCGGACGCCGCCGTCGATGCCGACGCCGCGCCCGAGGCCGACGCCGCCGCTCGAGCCGAGGCCGACGCCCGCGGCCGACGCAGCCGACGACGCGAACCGACGCCGCCGCCGGCCGCCGAGCCGGTCGCCGCGACCGACGACGTGACCGACGCCGACACCGCCGACGCGCCCGCAGCCAGCGACGACGAGGAGCCCGAGCCGCGCGCCCCGCGCGCGACCTCGGCCCCGAGCCGACGACGATGGAGGAGCTGCTCGCCGAGCAGGACTCCGACATCAAGAGCTTCAAGCACGGTGACGTCGTCGAAGGCAACGTCGTCCGCATCGACAAGGACGAGATCCTCGTCGACATCGGCGCCAAGAGCGAAGGCGTCGTCAGCAACCGCGAGCTGTTCGGTCGCCACGGTGGCGAGGGCCAGCCGCCGCTCAACATCGGCGACACCGTCCTCGTCTACGTCCTCCAGCCGGAGTCGCCCGAGGGCCACGTCGTCCTGTCGCTCCGCCGCGCCGGCCTCGAGCGCAAGTGGCGCGCGATGCAGGAGCAGTTCGAGGCGGGCGTCATCATCGAGGCGCCGGTCATCGACCACAACAAGGGCGGCCTCATCGTCGATTGCGGCATCCGCGGCTTCGTGCCGATCAGCCAGATCGTCGACTTCCCGCGCCGGCCGCAGAACGACCAGCCGCGCGACGCCGCCCAGGAGATCGCCGAGAAGCTCCAGCCGTTCGTCGGCCGCAAGCTCCGGCTCAAGATCCTCGAGGTCAACCGCAAGGCCAACCGCCTGATCCTCTCGGAGAAGGTCGCGCTCTACGAGGAGCGCCGCGAGAAGCGGGACGAGCTGTTCAGCAGCCTCCAGGTCGGCCAGAAGGTCACCGGCACCGTCCGCTCGATCGCGCCGTTCGGCGTGTTCATCGACCTCGGCGGCATCGACGGCCTCGTCCACAAGAGCGAGCTCTCGTGGAACAAGGTCAACAACCCCGAGGCCGGCTACAAGGTCGGCGACGAGGTCGAGGCCGAGGTCATCGACATCAACCACGAGCGCGGCCGGATCAGCCTGTCGATCCGCCGCCTCCAGCCCGACCCGTGGCACTCGACGGTCGCGGACTTCAAGGTCGGCGATGTCATCGACGGCACGGTCACCAAGCTCGTCAACTTCGGCGCGTTCGTCCGCGTCCGCGACGGCCTCGAGGGCCTGATCCACATCAGCGAGCTGTCCCACCAGCGCGTCGCCCATCCGGGCGACGTCGTCCACGAGGGCCAGCAGCTCAAGCTCAAGATCATCTCGCTCGACTCCGAGCGGCATCGCCTCGGCCTCAGCCTCAAGCAGGCCGAGGAGCCGCCGGCCCGACCGGCCGCCGAGCCCGAGCGCCCCGGCGTGCCGCCGGCGCGCCCGCGAGCCGAGCGCCGACCGCGCCCGGAGCGCAGCTACTCGATGACGCGACGCGGTCCAGGAGCCCGAGGGCGGGATCGACAACACCCTCGCCTCCGCGTTCGCCCAGGTCCGCCAGCAGCTGGCCGAGGCCGAGATCGGCGAGGTGGCCGAAGAGGTCGCCGTCGCCGAGGCGGTCGAAGAGGCTGCGGCCGCCGAAGCCATCGAGGAGATCGTCGAGACCGTCGCCGCCGACGAGGCCGCCGAGGAAGCCGCCGCCGCGGAGGTGATCGAGGAGATCGTCGAGACCGTGGCCGCGGACGAAGCCGCGATCGAGGAAGCCGCCGCCGAGGAGATCGCGAAGATCGACGACGCGGCCGTCGCCAACGAGGCCAACGAGGAGCCCGCGCTCGCCGCGGCCGTCGAGGTCATCGAGGAGGTCGAAGCGGCCGAGGCGGTCGAAGAGGCCGCGGCCGCGGAAGCCATCGAGGAGATCGTCGAGACCGTCGCCGCCGACGAGGCCGCCGAGGAAGCCGCCGCCGCGGAAGCGATCGAGGAGATCGTCGAGACCGTGGCCGCGGACGAAGCCGTCGATCGAGGAAGCCGCCGCGGAGGCGGTCATCGAGATCGCCGACGAGACGCTCGAGGCCAAGACCGCGAAAGACTGACCGTCCCGCGACACCGCCTGACGACCCGTCGGACCCCGGCGGGTCGTTGCGATTCCTTACCCCCGCCCCAGACATCCGCTGAACTCGCGGATGCGATTCTTCCTATAGACGCACCCGACTCCCGGGAGCCAGCCTGTGGTGGGGGCAGGTGCTAGCATGGCCGATGGCGGCACGCTCGTGACGCCCGGCACAGGAACAGGCGTTCGACCTCGATGGATCGCTTCGACAAGTTCACGGACCGCGCGCGCAAGGTCCTGACGCTCGCGCAGGACGAAGCGCAGCGGTTCAACCACAACTACATCGGCACGGAGCACCTGCTCCTGGGCCTCGTCCGCGAGGGCGAGGGCGTCGCCGCGCGCGTCCTCGAGAACATGAACGTCGAGCTCGCCAAGGTCCGGACCGCCGTCGAGTTCATCATCGGTCGCGGCGATCGCCCGGTCGTCGGCGAGGTCGGGCCTGACGCCGCGCGCCAAGCGCGTCATCGAGCTGGCCATCGACGAGGCCCGCCGCCTCGGCCACAACTACATCGGCACGGAGCACCTGCTCCTCGGCCTCGTCCGCGAAGGCGAGGGCATCGCCGCCGGCGTCCTCGAGTCGCTCGGCGTCAACCTCGACAAGGTCCGCCACGAGGTCATCCGCGTCCTGTCGCAGAGCTCGTCCGCCGGGCCGACCGCCCAGGAGACCAAGCGCGCCAGCAAGACCCCGACCGTCGACCAGCTCGGCATCAACCTCACCGATGCCGCGCGCGCCGGCAAGCTCGACCCGGTCATCGGCCGCGAGAAGGAGATCGAGCGGGTCATCCAGATCCTGTCGCGCCGGACGAAGAACAACCCGGCGCTGATCGGCGAGCCCGGCGTCGGCAAGACCGCGATCGCCGAGGGCCTGGCCCATCGGATCGTCGCGGGCGACGTGCCCGAGACGCTGCTCAACAAGCGCGTCCTGACGCTCGACATCGGCTCGCTCGTGGCCGGCACCAAGTACCGCGGCGAGTTCGAGGAGCGGCTCAAGAAGATCATCGAGGAGCTGCGCAACACCAACGACGCGGTCCTGTTCATCGACGAGCTGCACACGCTCGTCGGGGCGGGCGCCGCCGAGGGCGCGATCGATGCCGCCAACATCCTCAAGCCGCCGCTCGCGCGCGGCGAGCTGCAGTGCATCGGCGCCACGACGCTCGACGAGTACCGCAAGTACATCGAGCGCGACGCCGCCCTCGAGCGCCGCTTCCAGCCGGTCATGGTCGAGGAGCCGACGCTCGAGCAGACCATCGACATCCTGATGGGCATCCGCGAGCGCTACGAGCAGCACCACAAGGTCACGATCACCGACGAGGCCGTCAAGGCCGCCGCCGACCTGTCGACCCGCTACATCACCGACCGCCACCTGCCGGACAAGGCCATCGACCTGATCGACGAGGCCGCCTCGCGCGTGCGCCTGCGCAACTCGAGCGCGCCGCCCGCCCTGCGCGAGGCCCAGAAGGACCTCGAGCGCATCACCAAGGAGAAGGACGCGGCGATCAACAACCAGGAATACGAGGAGGCGGCCACGCTGCGCGAGGCCGAGGCGACGGCGCGCGAGTCGGTCGACGCCCTGCGGACCGAGTGGCAGTCCTCGATGTCGGGCGAACAGCCGATCGTCGACGAGGAAGAGATCGCCCAGGTCGTCGCGATGTGGACCGGCATCCCGGTCACCCGCATCGCCCAGGAGGAGTCGGAGCGGCTCCTGCACATGGAGGATGCCCTGCACAACCGGGTCATCGGCCAGCAGGAGGCGATCGAGATCGTCTCGAAGGCGGTCCGCCGCGCCCGCGCCGGCCTCAAGGACCCGAAGCGCCCGATCGGCTCGTTCATCTTCCTCGGCCCCACCGGCGTCGGCAAGACCGAGCTGGCCAAGGCCCTGGCCGAGTTCATGTTCGGCAGCGAGGACGCGCTCATCAAGATCGACATGAGCGAGTTCATGGAGCGCCACAACGTCAGCCGCCTCGTCGGCGCGCCTCCCGGCTACGTCGGCTTCGACGAGGGCGGCCAGCTGACCGAGGCCGTCCGGCGCAAGAGCTACGCGGTCGTGCTGCTCGACGAGGTCGAGAAGGCGCATCCGGAGGTGTTCAACATCCTCCTCCAGATCCTCGAGGACGGGCACCTGTCGGACGCCAAGGGTCGCCGGGTCGACTTCCGCAACTGCATCATCATCATGACCTCGAACCTGGGCGCGAAGCAGCTCCAGACGAACTCCAGCCTCGGCTTCCGCGTGACCGGCGACAGCGACGAATCGAAGGCGCAGATCTCCTACGACCTGATGAAGGAGAAGGTCCAGGCCGAGCTGAAGCAGGCCTTCCGACCCGAGTTCCTCAACCGCATCGATGCGACGGTCGTGTTCCGCTCGCTGACCGTCGAGGAGATCACCCTGATCGTGGACCTGATGCTGGATCGCGTCCGCGACCAGCTGCGTGCCCAGCAGATGTCGCTCGAGGTCACGACGGCCGCCAAGGAGCACATCATCAAGCTGGGCTACGACGTCGCCTACGGCGCGCGACCGCTGCGCCGGGTCATCCAGAACATGGTCGAGGACGTGCTCGCCGAGCACCTGCTCCTCGGTCGCTACGAGCCGGGCACGACGATCGTGGTCGACAAGGACCCCGAGGCCGGCCTGGACATCCACGCCGCCGAGCCGCTCACGCCGGTCGAGGCGGTTTGAGCGTGGGCGCAGCCGCGCCCGGCCGCTGAACATGGCACGAACCGAAAGCCGCTACGTCTGCGGCACGTGCGGCGACGCCTTCCTGCGCTGGGAGGGCCAGTGCCGGACGTGCGGCGCCTGGAACAGCCTCGTCGAGACGGTCGTCCGCGAGCCCAAGCGGGCCGAGCGCGCACGGATCGCGCGCGCCGGCGGGGTCGTGGCCGTGGCCCAGCCGTTGGCCGGCGTCGGTGGATCGGAGTCGCCACGACTGCCGGTCGGCATCGGCGAGCTCGACCGGGTCCTGGGTGGCGGCCTCGTGCCGGGTTCGGTCGTCCTGCTCGGTGGTGAACCGGGCATCGGCAAGTCCACGCTCCTGCTCCAGATGGTCGCGGCCCTCGTCTCGGGACCCGACGCCGGGCGCGGCGCCCTCTATGCCACCGGCGAGGAATCCGCGGCGCAGGTCCATCTCCGGGCCGGCCGCCTCGGCCTGTTGACCGGGCCTGCCGGGGAGCGCGTGCGGATCCTCGCGGAACACGAGGTCGGGCGGATCGTCGAGGAAGCGCGGGCCAACCCGCCCGAGGTCGTCGTCGTTGACTCCATCCAGACCGCGACGGTCGACGACCTGGACGGGGCAGCGGGCAGCGTCGGGCAGGTCCGTGAAGCGACCCTTCGCCTGATGGAGTTCGCCAAGGGCGAGGGCACGGCCGTGATCCTCGCCGGCCACGTGACGAAGGACGGCTCGATCGCAGGACCCAAGACCCTCGAGCACCTCGTCGATGCGGTCGTCAACCTCGAGGGCGAACGCTTTGCCGCGCTGCGCCTGCTGCGCGCCTCGAAGAACCGCTTCGGCTCGACCGAGGAGGTCGGGGTGTTCGAGATGCGCGACGCCGGGTTGTCCGAGGTCACCGATCCGGGACGGGCGTTCCTCGGCGAGCACGACGAGCCTGCCCCGGGCAGCGTCATCGCCCCGACCATGGAGGGCAGCCGGCCGCTCCTCGTCGAGGTGCAGGCGCTCGTCTCGCCGGCCAGGTTCGGGGCGCCCGTGCGCCGGGTCAGCGGCCTCGACCCCAACCGGCTGAGTCTCCTGGTCGCGGTCCTCGGGCGGCGGGCCGGCATCGGGCTGTCCGGCCACGACGTCTACGCCAACCTGGCCGGGGGCCTGTCGGTGATGGAGCCCGGCCTGGATCTGCCGATCGCCCTCGCCCTCGCGTCGTCCCTGCGGGATCGGCCGCTGATCGGCGGAACGGTCGCCATCGGGGAGGTCGGATTGCTCGGCGAACTACGCCCTGTGGCGGGTCTTGAGCGGCGTCTCCGAGAGGCGGCACGGCTCGGGTTCGGACGGGCCATCGTCCCCCGCGGCGCGAAGAACGACCACGCGCTGAACGTTTCCGGCATGGAGATCATCGTGGTCGCCAACCTGGCCGACGCCGTTCGCGGAGCACTCGCACCGGGCCCCGCGGCACGTGGCGAGGCCGTCGCCGCGATGCTAGGCTGACCCCTCGTCACATGTCCGTGCGCGAGGCGGGAGCCGTGCCAGCCTCTCGAGGGAACCGTTGATCCGATACATCCGCGTCCTGGGTGCCCTGCTGGGAGGCTCCGTCGGACTCGTCCTCGCGACGACCGGCGAAGGCCTGTTCCACCAATTCGACGCGGCCGGCGCACTGGTGGCGCTCTGGACCGTGGCCTGGATGATCGTCGGGTTCGGGATCCTGCCGCACATCACCGTCGAGCCCGCCAAGTGGCTCCTCCGACAGGTCGAGGAACTCTCGACCGCCGAGTTCGTGACCGCGATCATCGGCCTCCTGATCGGCCTCCTGATGGGCCTGCTGCTCGGTCTGCCGCTGGGCGGGTTGCCCGACCCGTTCGGCCAGTTCCTGCCGCTTGGCGTTTCGATCTTCCTTGGTCTCGGCATGGTCGGGCTGACCGTGGCGAAGCGACAGGACCTCTTGATCGCCGCGGAGGCCGTCGGCATCTTCCGCCCGCCACGCAACGAGCACGACACGGGGACCGCGGTCGGCGACCCGCACATCGTCGTCGACACGAGCGCGATCATCGACGGGCGGATCGCGGAGATCGTCGAATCGGGCTTCATCTACGGAACGCTCGTGATCCCGCGCTTCGTGCTCGATGAGTTGCAGCACATCGCGGACAGCTCCGACACCCTGCGCCGCAACCGCGGGCGGCGAGGCCTGGAGATCCTGGCTCGCATGCAGAAGGAACCGGCCACCCCCGTCGAGATCGTCGAGGACGCGGTCGCCGACGTCGTCGAGGTGGATGCCAAGCTGGTCGCGCTCGCCCGGACGCGGAGTCGCGTCATCCTGACGAACGACTTCAACCTCAACCGGGTCGCCGAGCTCCAGGGCGTCCGGGTCATGAACATCAACTCGCTCGCGAACGCGGTGAAGCCCGCAGTCCTGCCCGGTGAGGAGCTCCGGGTGCGCGTCATCCAGGAAGGCAAGGAGGCCGGTCAGGGCGTCGGATTCCTGGACGACGGGACGATGATCGTCGTCGAGGGCGGCGCGCGCCACATCGACCGCGACGTCGACGTGGCCGTGACGCGGGTCCTCCAGACGGTCGCCGGACGGATGATCTTCGCCCAGCCGCGGCTCGATTGACGGGTCCACCGGAGGGGGAGCCGAAGACCGATCAGGGCCTGGTTGCGGACGTCATCGTGGTCGCGGCGGGGCGGTCCTCACGGATGGACGGCCAGGACAAGCTCCTGGCGCCGATCGGCGGGCGGCCGCTCCTCGCCTGGACGCTGGCCGCGTTGGGCCGTGTGCCTGGTATCGAGCGGATCGTGGTCGTGACCGCGCCCGACCGCGTGGCCGAGTTCGAGGCGGCTTCGTGGCTGCCACCGATCGTGCGCGGGGTCGTCGCCGGCGGGACACGCCGCCAGGACTCGGTGGCCGCCGGGTTCGCGGCTCTGGGCGAGCTTGACCATGGGTCGGCCTCGGGATCGAGCGCTGATGACCGGGTGCTCCTCGTCCATGACGGCGCGCGACCGGCGCCATCGCTCGCCTTGGTCGAGGCGGTCATCGCCACGACGGCCCGTCACGGGGCGGCCATCCCGGTCGTGCCCGTGGCCGAGACGGTCAAGCGGGTCGACGGCGCCCTCGTCGTCGCCACCGTCGATCGATCCGAGCTCGCCACCGCGCAGACGCCACAGGGCGTCCGGCACGGTCTCCTCCGCGCTGCGTACGAACGATTCCCGCCCGACGGGCCCGAGACGTGGACCGATGAGGCCGCCCTGCTGGAGGCCTGTAGAATTGCCGTCCATGTCGTTCCCGGCGACCCGAGCAATCTCAAGGTGACGCTGCCCGCCGATCTTCGTCGGGCCGAGGTGCTGCTGACCGGTGCCCGCAGCGGCCCGACCGGGATCGGCCACGACCAGCACCCGTTCGGCCCGGGTGAACCACTCGCCCTCGGTGGGATCGTCATCGCGGGTGCACCGCGACTCCACGGCCACTCCGACGGGGACGTCGCGCTCCATGCGGTCTGCGATGCCCTGCTCGGGGCGAGTGGTCTCGGCGACCTCGGACGCCTGTTCCCGGCAGGGCCGTCGACACCGGCCGGGATCGCGAGCTCGGAGCTCATCGCCGAGGTCCGACGTCGCCTCACCGATGCGGGGTGGGCCATCGCCGGCATCGATCTGACGATCGTGGCCGCCCGCCCGCGCCTGGCCGGCCATCTCGAGGCGATGCGCGCGGCGATCGCCGAGCTGCTCGCGTGTCGATCCGAGTGCGGTCAACGTCAAGGCATCGAGCGGCAACCTCGCCGGCGACGAGGGCGCCGGGCGGTCGATCTCGGCGGTGGCGATCGCCTCGCTCGAGGCGACCCGATGAGCATCCGCCTCACGGACACCCTGACGGGGGAGACGCGACCGTTCGAGCCCGAGGGCGACGTCGTCGGCATCTACTCCTGCGGTCCGACGGTCTACGGACCGGCCCATGTCGGCAACTTCCGCTCGTTCCTGTTCGCCGACCTCCTGGTCCGCCACCTGCGCTGGCGCGGTCACGCGGTCCGCTGGGTCATGAACATCACCGACATCGACGACAAGATCATCCGGGGCGCCGCGGCCGCGGGTATCGGCATCGCCGAGCTGGCCGACACGTACCTCGCGGGCTTTCTCGAGGACGCCCGATCGCTGCGCATGACGCCGCCCGACGTCCTGCCCCGCGCCACCGAGCACATCGACGGGATGGCCACCCTCATCGAGACGCTCATCGCGGGCGGCCATGCCTACCGGACCGACGACGGCTCGATCTTCTTTCGGATCGCGTCGTGGCCGACATACGGGCAACTGGCCCGGCTCGACCCGGAGCAGATGCGGACGGGCGAACGGGTCGAGGCGGACGAGTACGCGAAGGACGACGTCCGCGACTTCGCGCTGTGGAAGGGCCCGAAGCCGGGCGAGCCCAGCTGGGCCACCTCCGTCGGGGAAGGGCGTCCGGGCTGGCACATCGAATGCTCCGCGATGAGCATGGCCTACCTGGGACCGTCGTTCGAGATCCACACGGGCGGGGTCGATCTCATCTTCCCCCACCACGAGGACGAGATCGCCCAGAGCGAGGCGGCGACCGGGCAACCGTTCGTCCGAACCTGGCTGCACTGCGCCCACCTGCAGATGGGCGGCTCGAAGATGGCGAAGTCGGCCGGCAACATCGCCCGGGTCGGCGAGCTCCTGGCATCGGGGATCTCGCCGCGCGCCCTCCGGTACGCCCTGATGTCGGTCCACTACCGCGCCAGGCTCGACTATTCCGACGAATCGCTGGCCGCCGCCGGGGCAGCTGTGGCGCGGCTCGACGCGGCCGTCGCTGCCCTCGAGGCGTACCAGGAGGACCGGACGGACGATCCGGACCTGCCGGGCGTCCTCGATGACGCCCGGACCGCATTCGGTGCCGCCCTCGACGACGACCTGAACATCTCGGCCGGGCTCGCCGCGGTCTTCGACCTGGTCCGCGACCTGAACCGGCGGATCGAGGCACGGTCCCTCTCCACCGCGGACGCGGGCACGGCCCTTGGGACGCTCCGGGATCTCGACCGGGTCCTGGGCGTCCTGCCGGACGATGCGGCCGACCTTGACGAGGAGGCGCTGGCCATGCTGGCCGAGCGCGATGCAGCCAGGGCGGCTCGCGACTGGGCCAGCTCGGACCGATTGCGCGATGCGCTGGCCGATCGCGGGATCGCCGTCGAGGACACGCGCGACGGTCAGCGCTGGCGCCGCCTCGTGGAGAGCGGCCGTGGCTGACCGGCCGCGGCGCGACGACGATCCGCCTCGACGGGGTGGGGGAGGGCACGGACCGGGACCCCGGAACGCCCGCGGGTCGGGCCCGCCACGTCCGCCGTCCGGGCCGGGTCGGCCGCCGTCCGGCCCGGGCCGCCCGTCGGGCCGTGACGACCCGGCCCGGACCCGGGCGGGGCGGGCGTCCGCCGTACGACCGCGCCGGCTTCGATGGACCGCGCGGACCGAGTGGACCGTCTGACCGCCCGCGCCCTCCCGGCAGTCGGCCGTACCCGGGACCACCGGGTGGCGGCGGTCACGACCGACCATTCGACGACCAACGACCTGGGCCGCGCCGGTCCGGTCCGCCGCCAGGCGGACCTCGGCCGGGTGGCTACCGCCCGTCCGGCCCGCGACCGGGCGGACCACGACCGGAGCCGCCGGGCGGGCGACCCTGGGACGATCGCCGCGGACCGCCGGGGCGTGGGGGCTGGGACGCGCCGCCGCCCGATCGTCCGTTCGACCAGGGCCGGTCCGGGCCACCTCGGCCGGGTGGCTATCGGCCGCCACAGGGTCCGGGTCGAGGCCCGGGGCGCATGGGCCCACCACCGAGACCACACTACGGGCCGGGTCCCGGCCGGCCTGTCGGGCGATGGGCGCCATCGAGGTCCGGGCCGGGTCGTCCGATGGGACCACCGCCGCGCCCGACCTATGCACCCCCGCCGCTGCCCCCGCCCGACGTCCTGGGCGACGACGAGGAGCTGATCGCCGGCCGCCGCCCGGTCGAGGAGGCCTTCGTCGCGCGCCGGCCGGCCCACCGACTCCTGGTCGTGCCCCAGCGCCGCCAGGCCCTCGAGAAACTCGTCCTGCACGCGACGAGCCTGCGCCTGCCGATCATCGAGCTCGAGGGCGGCACGCTCACGGCACTCGCCGGCTTCGACGGCCACCAGGGCGTGGCGCTGGTCGTGGAGCCGCGCCAGTTCGCGACGCTCGAGGACATCTTGGCCCGGGCTGCCGAACGAAACGAGGCGCCATTCGTGCTCGCGCTGGACTCACTCGAGGATCCCCAGAACGTCGGCACGCTCCTTCGCAGCGCCGAGGCAGCCGGCGTCCACGGGGTGCTCTTCCCGACCCACCGGCAGGCGCCACTGACGCCCTCCGCGGTCAAGGCCTCGGCGGGCGCGGTGGAGCATCTCCTGCTCGCGCCGGTCGACGATCTGGCCCGTGCCCTGACCGACCTCCGCGGTCATGGCCTTCGCGTGGCGGGAGCCGAGGCGAACGCGCCACTGACCGCACGGCAGAGCGACCTTCGCGGTCCGCTCGTGATCGTCGTCGGCAGCGAGGGCCAGGGCCTCGGGCCGACCGTCCGCCGCCGTGCCGATCTCTTCATGCGGATCCCGATGCGGGGCGCGGTCGGTTCGCTCAATGCGGCCGTCGCCGGGTCGATCCTCCTGTTCGAGGCCGTCGCCCAGCGGGATCCGGAGGGTCGGGGTGCGCCACCCCAACCGGTCACGCCTGTTCCAGACGATGCCGACGAGCCGGTCGTCACGCCACCCCAACCGACATGGTCGAAGCGTGCGAAGGCGACGCGACGACAGGCGGCGGCCGCCGCTCGCGCAGCAGGAGACACGTCGGCCGACGACGCGTCGGGCCATCCGATCGAGACCGATGAGCTCTTGCCGGGGGATGTCCAGATCGCACCCGAACGCACGACCGCGGCCAAGCCGCAAGGCACCAGCCAAGCCGAAGGCACCAGCCAAGCCGAAGGCACCAGCCAAGCCGAAGGCACGGGTGACGTCGAAGGCCAAGCCCGAACCGAAGCCGGCGGCGGCGACGGACGCCGCGAAGCCGGAGGTCACGGCCGCCGCCAAGCCGGCGCCCGCGCGCAAGTCGAAGTCCACGGCCGCTGCCAAGCCCACGCGCGCCGCCAAGCCGACCACCGCGGCCAAACCCAAGTCCACCGCCGCCTCGGCCACGCCCAAGCCGACCGCGAAGCCGAAGGCAGCAGCGCAGGCCAAGCCTGCCGCGACGGCCGCAAGCGCTCCCGCGAAACCCACCAGGAAGCGCACGGCCGCTGCGAAGGGAAAGCCGTGACCCCGGTCGTGCCGCTCGCGGTCGGTTCGGCTCACGCTTGACCCGCTTGGTCGGGCGGCCATATCATTCCCCGGCGCCGGAATGGGTCATCTGCGGTATGGCCCTGCCCGTCGTGCCGACGTAGCTCAATTGGTAGAGCAGCGGTTTTGTAAACCGCAGGTTCCGGGTTCGAGTCCCGTCGTCGGCTCCAGCGACCACATCGGTGCCGGGTCCACCACGAGTCCGCAGTCTCGGTCCGGGACCGTCGTCAGTGGGTCGGTTGAGCAACGGCGGCTCGCCTGGCTGTAGACCAGGTCCGAAAGGCATGGGGGTTCGAATCCCTCCCGGCCCACCACATCTCAACTCTCGCGCTAGCTCCCGGGCCCACATAGCTCAGCTGGCAGAGCACTTCCTTGGTAAGGAAGAGGTCATCGGTTCGAGTCCGATTGTGGGCTCCACCCAGCACCGGCTCTGCCGGTCAGGGGAGTCCCGGTCTGTTGCGGCGTAGCCGCGTCTGAAGGAGTACATGGTCACGTGGCCAAGAAGAAGTTCGAGCGCACCAAGCCGCACGTCAACATCGGCACGATCGGCCACATCGACCATGGCAAGACGTCGCTGACGGCGGCCATCACCAAGTACCTGGCCCTGAAGGGCGATTGCGGAGTACCGCGCGTTCGATTCGATCGACAACGCGCCCGAGGAGCGTGAGCGCGGCATCACCATCGCCATCGCCCACGTCGAGTACGAGACCGAGGCCCGCCACTACGCCCACGTCGACTGCCCGGGGCACGCCGACTACATCAAGAACATGATCACCGGCGCCGCCCAGATGGACGGCGCCATCCTGGTCGTGGCCGCCACCGACGGGCCGATGCCCCAGACCCGCGAGCACATCCTGCTGGCCCGCCAGGTGGAAGTGCCCTACATCGTGGTCTTCCTCAACAAGGTCGACATGGTCGACGACCCCGAGCTGCTCGACCTGGTCGAGCTCGAGGTCCGCGAGCTGCTGAGCAAGTACAACTTCCCGGGCGACGACATCCCGGTCATCCGCGGCAGCGCGCTCAAGGCGCTCGAGGCCAAGGACGACCCGGCCGACCCGGCCTACGCGCCCATCCAGGAGCTGATGGACGCGGTCGACAGCTACATCCCGACCCCCGAGCGGGCGGTCGACAAGCCGTTCCTGATGCCGGTCGAGGACGTCTTCGGGATCAAGGGCCGGGGCACGGTCGCGACCGGGCGCATCGAGCGCGGCATCGTCAAGGTCGGCGACGAGGTCGAGCTGGTCGGGGTCAAGCCCACCCGCAAGATCGTGGTCACCGGCGTCGAGATGTTCAAGAAGCTCCTCGACGAGGGCCGCGCCGGCGACAACGTGGGCTGCCTCATCCGGGGCATCGAGCGCGAGGAGATCGAGCGCGGCCAGGTCCTGGCCAAGAGTGGCTCGGTCAAGCCCCACACCAAGTTCAGCGCCCAGGTCTACGTCCTGACCAAGGAGGAGGGCGGCCGGCACACCCCCTTCTACAACGGCTACCGGCCCCAGTTCTACCTGCGCACGACCGACGTGACCGGGGCCATCGGGCTGCCCGACGGGGCCGAGATGATCATGCCCGGCGACAACGTCGAGATGACCGTCGAGCTGATCACCCCGATCGCCCTCGAGGTCGGCCAGCGCTTCGCCATCCGCGAGGGTGGCCGGACCGTCGGCGCCGGCGCCATCGTCACCATCACCGAGTAGGGACGAGATGGCCAGAGTCGAAGCGCGTCCCACGATCCAGCTCGCCTGCACCGTGTGCAAGGAGCGGACCTACACGACGCGCAAGAACAAGAAGAACGATCCCAACCGCATCGAGCTGCAGAAATACTGCCCTCGGTGCCGAAAACATACACTTCACCGCGAAGCCAAGTAGCCATCACACCGCAGGGGTGTAGCTCAATTGGCAGAGCACTGGTCTCCAAAACCAGCGGTTGTAGGTTCGAGTCCTATCGCCCCTGCCACACGCCACCGCCCAACCTGAGGAAAGAACCAACCAAGTGACCCGCCTCCGCCGCTACTTCGATGAAGTCTTCTCCGAACTGCGCAAGGTCTCCTGGCCGACCCGCGAGCAGGTGCGCAATCTGACCGTCCTGGTCTTTGCCATCAGCTTCGTGATCGGCCTGTACATCACCGCGCTCGACTTCGTCTTCCGGGCTCTGATCGGGCTCCTGGCCGGGCCATCCACGACCTAGGGGCTGCCAACGACATGACCGAACTCAGCATCGAGACCCGCCCGACCGAGAAGCGGTGGTACGTCATCCACACGTACTCGGGCTACGAGAACAAGGTCAAGGCCAACCTCGAGCATCGCATCGAGTCGATGGGCATGGAAGACAAGATCTTCCAGGTCCTCGTCCCGATGGAGGATGAGATCGAGATCCGCCAGGGCCAGCGCCACACCGTCCAGAAGAAGGTCTACCCGGGCTACGTCCTGGTCGAGATGATCCTGGACCCGGACAGCTGGTTCGTCGTTCGCAACACCCCGGGCGTCACCAGCTTCGTCGGCGGCGCCAACATCCCCGGCGTTCGCAGCGAGCCCATCCCGCTCGACGAGAACGAGGTCAAGCAGATCCTCCGACACATGGGTGTCGAGACGCCCAAGTACCGAGTCGCCTTCACCAAGGGCCAGAGCGTCCGGGTGACCGACGGGCCGTTCGCCGAGTTCATCGGCACGGTCGATGAGGTCAACCCCGAGCGCAACAAGGTCAAGGTCCTGGTGAGCATCTTCGGCCGCGAGACCCCGGTCGAGCTCGACTTCCTGCAAGTCGAGAAGCTGTAGCGCGACCCGGGCTGACGCCCGCTAGAAAGGAATTGATCGTCCCGTGGCCAAGAAGATCCGCATCGTGCTGACCCTCCAGTTGCCGGCCGGCAAGGCGACTCCCGCCCCGCCCGTCGGCACCGCGCTGGGCCCGCACGGCATCAACATCGTCGAATTCACCAAGTCGTACAACGAGAAGACGGCCGACAAGTCCGGCCAGATCATCCCCGCCCAGATCACGATCTTCGAGGACCGCTCGTTCTCGTTCATCCTCAAGACCCCGCCGGCCGCAGACCTGCTGCGCAAGGCCGCGGGCGTCGAGAAGGGGTCGGGGACCGCGAAGCGCGAGACCGTCGGGCGGGTCACCAAGGACCAGGTCCGCGAGATCGCCGCCATCAAGATGGCTGACCTGAACGCCAACGACCCCGACGCCGCCGCGCTCCAGATCGAAGGTACGGCGAGATCGATGGGCATCGAGGTCGTTTCCTAGCCGCCGCTACGGTTCCAGTCCGCATCGCTCCACCCCGGGCTGCGGAACACGAGATGCACGGGGGAGGTCGGGTCCGACCTGACCGCCAGGAGGTTCAAGACACATGGCACGACACGGCAAGAAATACCTGGAAGCCGCGAAGCTCGTCGACCGAGAGCGGCTCTACCTGCCGCTCGAGGCGGCCGAACTCGTGAAGGAGACGACCGTCGTCGCCTTCGACGCGTCCATCGAGGTCCACATGCGGCTCGGGGTCGATCCGCGCCATGCCGACCAGATGGTCCGTGGCACGGTCGTCCTCCCGCACGGGACCGGCAAGATCGTCCGGGTCGCGGTCTTCGCCCAGGGGGAGAAGGCGCAGGAAGCGCTGAAGGCGGGAGCCGACGAAGTCGGTGGCGAGGATCTGGTCAAGAAGATCGAGGCCGGCTGGCTGGAGTTCGACGTCGCGCTCGCGACGCCCGATTCGATGGGCCTTGTCGGCAAGCTCGGCAAGATCCTGGGCCGGCGCGGGCTGATGCCGAACCCCAAGGCCGGGACCATCACGTTCGACCTCGAACGAGCGATCAGCGAGGTCAAGGGCGGACGGGTCGAGTACAAGGTCGACAAGGCCGGCATCGTCCACGTCGCGGTCGGCAAGAGCAGCTTCGAGGCAGCGGCGATCGTCGACAACCTCGCCGCCCTGATCGATGCCGTCAGCCGCGGGAAGCCGGCGGGCGTCAAGGGCCAGTATTTCCGCGGTCTGACGATCGCGAGCACGATGGGCCCGGGCATCCGCGTCGACGTGCCGGCCATCCTGGCCACGGCCGCCGCGGCCTGACCCCAGCCGGCGGGCCGCCGGCGCACCACACGCGATGGCGGCCGAGAGGCGCGCCATCTGACACAATACCGTCCGCCGAGTGGGCCGAAAGCCCGCTCGATGGACAGACGGACCGAAGACAGCCTGCGCCCGTAGTACGCCGCCCTGGAGGGTTGACGCACAGGGCTTGATCCGTCGCACCGGACCGAGACGCCACCCAAGAGGGCGGCCGACCGGGGACGACGACGAGCACGCCGAGGCAGCCGGCGCCGCACACCCTCCCGGGTGGGCCGCGCTCCTGCGAGTCGGGGTCAGCCTCAGTGAGGCGACCGAGGACCGTCGCAGGGGCCGCTCGACCAGCAAGGTCGAGCTCCCACCGCCGCACGCCGGTCGCGTGCCGATGCACAGGAGGGCCCCATGCCCACGGAGGCCAAGCGAGCGACGGTCGCCGAGCTGCGCGAGGATCTCGCGAACAGCCGGACGCTGATCGTGTCCGAATACCGCGGCCTCTCGGTGAAGGAGATCGCCGAGATCCGGCGAGCCCTGCGCAAGCAGGACGTCACGTATCGCGTCGTCAAGAACCGGCTGATGCGCATCGCCGCCGAGGACTCGGTCGGCGAGGCGTTGAGCCCGTTGCTGATCGGTCCGACCGCCATCGCGTTCGGTGCCGACGAAGCCGGGACAGCCAAGGCGGTCCTGGATGCGACCCGTCCGTACAAGATCGTGCGGATCACGGGTGCCGTCCTCGGCGACAAGGCGATCGACGCAGACGCGGTCACGCGCCTCGCGGCGTTGCCGTCCCGCGAGGTCCTGCTGGCCACGCTGGCCGGCGGGATGCAGGCACCGGTCGCCACCCTGGCCGGGCTGTTCGCCGCGCCGCTGCGCAACCTGGGCTACGCCCTGGCGCAGGTCGCCGAGGCGAAGGCCAAGGCCGAAGGCGCCTGACGATCGCCCTCACCGAACCCACCGACTGAAACCCCAACGATCGATCAAGGAGAGACTTCCATGGCAACCGCCACGTCCCAGGACGACCTGCTCGACGCCATCGACAAGATGACCGTCCTCGAGCTGTCCGAGTTCATCAAGAAGTTCGAGGAGCGCTACGGCGTCACCGCCGCCGCACCGGCTGCCGCTGCCGCCGCGCCGGCTGCCGGTGGCGGAGCGAGCGAGGCCGCCGCGGCCCCCGAGGAGCAGACCGAGTTCACCGCGACCCTGACCGAGATCGGCCCGAACAAGATCCCGGTCATCAAGGTCGTTCGCGAGCTGACCGGCCTCGGCCTCAAGGAGGCCAAGGACGTCGTCGACGCGGCTCCGAAGGCCGTCAAGGAAGGCATCACCCGCGACGAGGCGGAGAAGATCAAGGCAGCCATCGAAGAAGTCGGCGGCAAAGTCGAAGTCAAGTAGTCACTCGCCGATGGGGCGGCGCGGGCCGGCGTTGCCACCTGCGCGCGATCGCTTACGCACCTCGGGGTGCGCGCGCTCACGTGCTCGATGGCGCCTTGGCCGGCACCGACCCCTCGGCGAGACATCGGTCCTCGGGGCCCCGATCCGCAGTTCAACGGGTCTTAGGTAGAGAGAAGGGTGCTTGCGACCGGTCTGGGATGGTCGCGTCGGCAACGAATGGCTCCATTACCACGAATGGGGCCGTTTGACAATCCTGCAAAACGCGATATCCTACTCCTTCTGTGAGCGCGGCCTTCTTTTCCCCTTCTTACCTCCGTCAGGGAGTGGTGCTTCATGCCGTCTGTCGCTGAGTCGTCGACTCGCGCGCTGACCCCTTCGGGTCGCATCTCCTACGCCCGCATCGACAAGAAGGTCGATGGCATCAGCTACGAGAAATTCGAGATCCCCAACCTCATCGAACTGCAGCTCGATTCGTTCGCCTGGTTCGTGGACAAGGGGTTGCGGGAACTGTTCGACGAGATCAGCCCGATCAAGGACTTCACCGGCAAGGTGATGGAGCTCCAGTTCCTCGACTACGAGTTCGGGACGCCCAAGTACTCCGAGGAGGAGTGCCGGACCAAGGACCTGACGTTCAGCAAGCCGCTGTACGTCAACGTCGAGCTCCTGATCAAGGAGACCGGCGAGATCCAGCGCCAGCGCGTCTACATGGGCGACTACCCGTGGATGACCGATCAGGGCACGTTCGTCATCAACGGCGCCGAGCGGGTCGTGGTCAGCCAGCTCGTCCGCTCCCCTGGCGTCTATTACAGCGAGGTCGAGGACCCGGCGTCGGGCCGGATGCTGTTCTCGGCCAAGGTCATCCCGAACCGCGGCGCGTGGCTCGAGTTCGAGACCAACAACAAGGACCAGCTGTGGGTCAAGGTCGATCGCAAGCGCAAGATCGCGGCGACCACCCTTCTGCGGGCCGTCGGCTACGAACAGAACGACGAGATCGCGGCGGTCTTCGGCTCCGTCGACATCGATCCCGAGCATCCGTACATCGCGAACACGCTCGACAAGGACCTCACCCACACCCAGGCCGAGGCCCTGATCGAGGTCTACAAGAAGCTGCGCCCGGGCGATCCGCCCACCGGGGACAACGCCCGCCAGCTCGTCGAGAGCCTATTCTTCAACTTCCGGCGCTACGACCTCGGTCGCGTCGGCCGCTACAAGTTCAACAAGAAGCTCGACGCGGTCGCGAGCCGTCTCGGCGTCGAGCTGCCGCGTGAGCAGCGGACGATCACCCGCGAGGACATCGCGGCCATCGTCGGCCACCTCATCGAGTGCAACCGCGGCCTCCATCCCAAGGACGACATCGACCATCTCGGCAACCGGCGCATCCGTGCCAACGGCGAGCTGATCCAGAACGCCTTCCGGATCGGCCTCCTGCGGATGGAGCGGGTCGTCCGCGAGCGGATGACGATCCAGGAGCTCGACAAGGCCACCCCGAACGCGCTCATCAACATCCGGCCCGTCGTGGCGGCGATGAAGGAGTTCTTCGGCGGCAGCCAGCTGAGCCAGTTCATGGACCAGACCAACCCGCTCGCCGAGCTGACCAGCAAGCGGCGCCTGTCGGCGCTGGGCCCGGGCGGCCTGTCGCGCGAGCGCGCCGGCTTCGATGTCCGTGACGTCCACCACAGCCACTACGGCCGGATCTGCCCGATCGAGACCCCCGAGGGTCCGAACATCGGCCTGATCGGGTCGCTGGCGACCTACGGTCGGATCAACAGCTACGGCTTCATCGAGACGCCCTACCGCAAGGTCAAGCGGACGGTCGGCTGGGACGAGACCGGGCTGACCCAGTACGAGACTGGCGCCGATCTCGTGACGAAGGGCGGCGAGGTCATCCTCAAGGCCGGCCAGCCGATCAACGCGGCCGCGGTCGCGGAGCTGAAGAAGCAGAAGGCCCACGCCTTCCCGATCCGCCCGGTCGTGACCGACGACATCGAGTACCTCCCGGCCGACGAGGAGGAGGAGCACGTCGTCGCCCAGGCCAACGCGCCGCTCGACGCCGAGGGTCATTTCACCGCCGAGCGGATCCCCTCGCGCTACCGCGACACGTTCCCCGAGGCACGCGCCAACCAGATCGAGTACATGGACGTCTCGCCCAAGCAGGTCGTCTCCGTGGCGACCGCGCTCATCCCGTTCCTCGAGCACGACGATGCGAACCGCGCCCTGATGGGCTCGAACATGCAGCGTCAGGCCGTGCCGCTCCTCGAGCCGGAATCGCCGATCGTCGGCACCGGCATGGAGGAGCGCGCCGCGCGCGACTCCGGTCAGGTCCTCGTCGCCCGTCGTGGTGGCGTCGTGACCAGCGTGACCGCCGAGCGCATCCGCATCGAGACCGATGCCGGCGAGCTCGACGAGTACAAGCTGCTCAAGTTCGTCCGCAGCAACCAGGGCACCTGCATCAACCAGCGGCCCATCGTGGACGTCGGGGCGCGGGTCATCGACGGTCAGCCGATCGCCGACTCCAGCTCGACGGAGAACGGCGAGCTCGCGCTCGGCCGGAACGTCCTCGTGGCGTTCATGAGCTGGGAGGGCGGCAACTACGAGGACGCGATCGTCATCAGCGACCGCCTCGTGCGCGACGACCTGTTCACGAGCATCCACATCGAGAAGCACGAGATCGAGTCGCGGGACACCAAGCTTGGACCCGAGGAGATCACCCGCGATATCCCGAACGTCGGCGAGGAGTCCCTCAAGGACCTCGACGAGGAGGGCATCGTCTACATCGGCGCCGAGGTCCGCCCCGGCGACATCCTCGTCGGCAAGATCACGCCCAAGGGCGAGACCGAGCTGACCGCCGAGGAGCGCCTCCTGCGGGCGATCTTCGGTGAGAAGGCCCGCGAGGTGAAGGACAGCTCCCTGCGCCTGCCCCACGGCGAGCGTGGCAAGGTCGTCGAGGTCCGCGAGTTCCGTCGCGAGCTCAACGACGACCTCCAGCCCGGCGTCAACCGGCTGGTCCGCGTCTCCGTCGCCCAGAAGCGCAAGATCTCGGTCGGCGACAAGATGGCCGGCCGCCACGGCAACAAGGGCGTGATCGCGAAGATCCTGCCCGCCGAGGACATGCCGTACCTCCCCGACGGGACACCGGTCGACATCATCCTCAATCCGCTCGGCGTGCCGAGCCGGATGAACATCGGTCAGATCCTCGAGACCCACCTCGGCTGGGCGCTGCACAAGAAGGGCCTCAAGGCCGCCACCGCGGTCTTCGACGGCGCGACCGAGCAGGAGATCCAGCAGGAGCTCAAGGAAGCGGGCCTGCCGATCACCGGCAAGATCGACCTGCGCGACGGGCGGACCGGTGAAACATTCGACCGTCCCATCACCGTGGGCTACATCTACATGCTCAAGCTCCACCACCTGGTGGAGGACAAGATCCACGCCCGCTCGACGGGCCCATACAGCCTGATCACCCAGCAGCCGCTGGGCGGCAAGGCGCAGTTCGGCGGCCAGCGCTTCGGCGAGATGGAGGTCTGGGCCCTCGAGGCCTACGGCGCCGCCAACATCCTCCAGGAACTGCTCACCGTGAAGTCGGACGACGTCCTCGGACGCGTCCAGACCTACGAAGCCATCGTGAAGGGGGAGGAGATCCAGCCGCCCAGGGTGCCCGAATCGTTCAAGGTCCTCATCAAGGAGCTGCGCAGCCTCGGGCTGAACGCGGAGATCCTGGACCAGAACGACGAGGAGATCCCGCTCGGCGAGGACGACGCCTCCGGGTACCTGCTCCCAGACCTCGGCGGGATCAACCTCGCCGGGTTCGAAGACTGATCATCACAGCCCTGTCCCTGTCCCCAGCCCCGAACCGCTACCCGCGGCGCCGCGTCCCGGCCGGCACGGCGTCGCTCGCTCACGGTCCGCATCGCGCTGCCGAGCCAGACGGCCGCGCGGAGGAGAACCATGCTCGAGGTCAATAACTTCAGCGCCATCCGCATCTCGCTCGCCAGCCCGGACCAGATCCGGGAGTGGTCGAAGGGCGAGGTCACCAAGCCCGAGACGATCAACTACCGGACCCTCAAGCCGGAAAAGGACGGGCTCTTCGACGAGCGCATCTTCGGTCCGACCAAGGACTGGGAGTGCTATTGCGGCAAGTACAAGCGGATCCGCTACAAGGGCATCATCTGCGACAAGTGCGGCGTGGAGGTCACGCGCTCCAAGGTCCGCCGCGAGCGGATGGGCCACATCCAGCTGGCCAGCCCGGTCAGTCACATCTGGTACTTCAAGGGCACGCCGAGCCGCCTGGGCATCCTGCTCGACATCAGCCCGCGCAACCTCGAGCGGATCCTCTACTTCGCGCTGTACATCGTCACGCACGTCGACGAGGACGCCCGCAAGCGCGCGCTCGCGGCGATCGAGGACCAGGCCGAGGGCCGTGGTGGTGAGGCCGACAAGCGCCTGACCGAACTCGAGGACCAGCTCCGCACCGACGTGAACCGCCAGCGCGACGAGCTCGATGCGGAGCTCGCCGCCACCAAGGCCGAGCTCGAGGCGCAGCGCGCCTCGAAGACCGAGGAGATCGTCGCGGCCGCCCAGGAGCTGGAGGCCCGGCTCACCGAGCTCAAGACCGGCGTCGCCGAGGAGACCATCGCCTTCGCCCCGACCGGCGAGGTCGTGGTCGCGGCGGGCGACAAGGGCGGCAAGGAGGCGACGGCGCGGCTGCGCAAGATCGTCGGCGCCCACACCGAGCAGGTGAACGCCGACATCCAGCAGCGCGAGGCCGACGAGGCCCGGGCGGTCGAGCAGAAGAAGGACGACCTGCGTGCGGCCATGGACGAGACGGTCAGCCAGGAGCGCGACCAGCTCAAGGGCCAGGCGCAGGACGGCAAGGACGAGCTGCGCAAGCTCCGTGACGAGCTCGCGTCGCTCAAGCCGATGCAGACGCTCGGCGAGAACGAATACCGGATGCTCGACGAGAAGTACGGATCGGGCGCCAAGGGTGGCCGCGTGTTCGGTGCCGGCATGGGTGCCGAGGCCGTCCGCGAGATCATCAGCCGGATGGAGCTCGAGGAGCTTGCTCGCACGCTCCACGTCGAGGTCCGGACGAGCTCCGGCCAGCGACGCAAGAAGGCGATCAAGCGGCTCCGCCTGATCGAGGCCTTCCGACGCTCCGGGACCCGGCCCGACTGGATGATCCTGTCGGTGCTGCCGGTCATCCCGCCGGACCTGCGACCGATGGTCCAGCTCGACGGCGGCCGGTTCGCCACGTCCGACCTCAACGACCTGTACCGCCGCGTCATCAACCGCAACAACCGACTCAAGCGACTGCTGGAGCTCGGCGCGCCCGAGATCATCATCCGCAACGAGAAGCGGATGCTCCAGGAGGCGTGCGACGCCCTGATCGACAACGGCCGCCGCGGCCGGGCGATCGCGGGCACCGGGAACCACCGCCTGAAGTCCCTGAGCGACATGCTCAAGGGCAAGCAGGGCCGGTTCCGCCAGAACCTCCTGGGCAAGCGCGTCGACTACTCCGGCCGCTCGGTCATCGTCGTCGGCCCGGAGCTCAAGCTGCACCAGTGCGGGCTGCCCAAGAAGATGGCGCTCGAGCTGTTCAAGCCGTTCGTCATGCGCCAGCTCGTCGAGAAGGGCTTCGCCCACAACATCAAGAGCGCCAAGCGCATCGTCGAGCGCGTCCGGCCCGAGGTCTGGGACGTCCTCGAGGAAGTCATCAAGGACCATCCGGTCCTGCTGAACCGCGCCCCGACGCTCCACCGCCTCGGCATCCAGGCGTTCATGCCGGTCCTCGTCGAGGGCTCGGCGATCCAGATCCATCCGCTCGTCTGCACGGCGTTCAACGCCGACTTCGACGGCGACCAGATGGCGGTCCACGTGCCGCTGTCCACGGCCGCCCAGGAAGAGGCGCGGACGATGATGCTCTCGACCGCCAACCTGCTCTCGCCGGCCGACGGCAGCCCGGTGGTCGCCCCGACCCAGGACATGGTCCTCGGCTGCTACTACCTCACGATGGACGCGGACACCAAGTCCAAGAAGGCGGTCCGCACGTTCGCCACGGAGGACCAGGCGATCCTGGCCTACCAGCTTCGCGAGAAGACGTCGGCGACCCTCCACGAGGTGATCGACACCGAGGTCAAGGTCTGGGACACCGAGACCGAAAGCCTGCGCTCCGAGCGCCGGCGGACGACCATCGGCCGGATCATCTTCAACCAGATCCTCCCGGACAAGCTGCGCTTCCATGACCAGGTCATGCGACGCGCGGACCTCAAGGCGCTGGTCGATGTCTGCTATCGCCAGCTCGGTGCGGACGAGACCGCGCACCTGGTCGATGGCATCAAGAGCGTCGGCTTCGAGTTCGCCACCCGTGGCGGCATGACGATCGGCCTCTTCGACATCGAGATCCCGAAGGACAAGGTGGCTCGTCTGGCCGCCGCCGACGAGTCCGTGTCGGCGATCGACAAGCAGTTCCAGCGCGGCCTCATCACCGAGGACGAGCGCTACGAGCAGGTCGTCGGTGTCTGGCAGGACGCGACCGCGCGGATGTCGGACGAGATGATGAAGTCGCTGGACCCGACGGGCCCGGTGACGATGATGACCGCCTCGGGTGCCCGAGGGAACAAGGGCAACATCGGCCAGCTGGGCGCGATGCGTGGCCTGATGGCCGACCCGTCCGGTCGGATCATCGACGTGCCGGTCCGGAGCAACTTCCGCGAGGGCATGACCGTCCTCGAGTACTTCATCTCCACCCACGGCGCCCGCAAGGGCCTCGCCGATACCGCCCTGCGCACGGCCGACTCCGGGTACCTCACCCGGCGCCTGGTCGACGTCGCCCAGGACGTCATCACCCGCGAGGAGGACTGCGGCACCGAGGAGGGGAGCTGGATCATCCGGAGCGAGTCGAGCGAGGAGAAGGACGGCTTCCTCAAGCGGCTCGTCGGCCGCCTCGCGGCGGCCCCGCTGCCGGACCCGAGCGTCAAGGTCAAGAAGGGTGAGGAGCCGGCGCTCCTCATCGAGCGCGGCGTGATCATCACCGAGGAGGTCGCGGCTCGTATCGACGAGGCCGGGGTCGACGAGGTGCTCGTCCGCTCGCCACTCACGTGCGAAGCCCGCTACGGCGTCTGCCGGGCGTGCTACGGGCGCAATCTCGCGACCGGCGAGATGGTCGGTTCGGGCGAGGCGGTCGGCATCATCGCCGCCCAGTCGATCGGCGAGCCGGGCACGCAGCTGACGATGCGGACGTTCCACACCGGCGGCGTCGCCGGCCTGGACATCACCGCCGGCCTGCCGCGCGTCGAGGAGCTGTTCGAGGCCCGCATCCCCAAGGGCAAGGCCGAGATCAGCCACATCGACGGCATCGTCGAGGTCATCCGGGGCGACGGTCCGACCAAGGTCAAGGTCATCTCGACCGAGGTCTACGACACGGCCCTGGTCTCACCGCCCAAGGCGGAGATGCTCGCCGCGCCCGGCGACATGGTCGAGGCCGGCCAGGTCCTCTCCCGTGCCCAGGTCGATGGCGCCACCGTCGAGGTGGCGGCGCCCGTCAAGGGCTTCATCGTCAAGGACAAGCGGGGCCTCGTCATCCGTGCCGAGGACGTCGTCGAACGCGAGTACGTCATCCCCCACAACGCCAAGCTCCTCGTGGAGGACGGCCAGGAGATCCGGGCGGGCGATCCCATCACCGATGGGCCCATCAACCCGCAGGAGTACCTCGACACGCGGGGCAAGGACGCGGTCCAGCGCTACCTCGTGAAGGAAGTCCAGAAGGTCTACCGGAGCCAGGGCGTCACGATCAACGACAAGCACATCGAGATCATCGTCCGCCAGATGCTGCGCAAGGTGCGCATCGATCAGCCGGGCGACGTCGATCTGCTGCCGACGGAGCTCGTGGACCGGCTCGAGTTCGAGGAGCACAACAACCGCGTTCTCGCCGAGGGCGGCGAGCCGGCGACGGCTCAGACCGTGCTCCTTGGCGTGACCAAGGCCTCGCTCAACACGTCGAGCTTCCTCGCCGCGGCGTCCTTCCAGGAGACGACCCGGGTGCTCACCGAGGCCGCCATCAACGGCGCCAAGGACCACCTCATCGGGCTCAAGGAGAACGTCATCATCGGCAAGCTCATCCCGGCCGGGACGGGTGCGCCGGCGAACGTCCTCGCGCGCAAGGAGCGCGAGCGTCGGGCGGCCATCGAAGCCCTCGCGGGCGAGGCCCTCGAGGACCTCGGCAGCGAGTACAACCCGTTCCTCGAGGACGGCGAGACCCGCGCCCCGGACGACGAGGCGACGGATCTCGCACTCGCGGCCACCATCGCCGGTGGCTCCGACGACGAGGACTTCGTGAACCCGTTCCTGTCGGCCGCCGACGAGGCGCGCAACAAGGATCAGGACGAGGAACTCGCCGCCTCGGTCCCGGGTGGCAAGAAGGACGGGGAGGGCCCCGCCGAGGAGTGAATCCGGGCCCCATCCGGGCCCCGAAAGCGGCTCGTCGAGCGTTTGACACCCTCTTCGAGCCGCTGCTAGACTCCGCCTTCGTGGCTCCGGGAGGGGTCCGCCGAAGGCGTGCGCGCCGCAGACCATCTCGACCACCACCAACCCAACCCTGAAACGGTCCCCGCCGGCTGCCCGCCCAGGGCGACGGCGACGCCCGACCGGCCGGTCCGTGACGACCGGGAGCCCGAACCATTCCGACCGAAAGGAGCAGCGTCTTCGTGCCGACGATCAGCCAGCTCGTGCGCCACGGGCGCCAGCGCAAGATCTCCAAGATCAAGGCGCCGGCCATGCGCAAGAACTGGAATAGCCTGCGCCAGCGCCAGGTGACGATCCCGGGCGCCCCCCAGAAGCGGGGAGTCTGCCTGCAGGTCCGGACGATGACGCCCAAGAAGCCGAACTCGGCGCTGCGCAAGATCGCGCGCGTGCGGCTGACGAACGGCATGGAGGTCACGGCCTACATCCCGGGCATCGGACACAACCTCCAGGAGCACTCGGTCGTGCTGGTCCGCGGCGGTCGCGTCAAGGACCTGCCCTCGGTCAAGTACCACATCATCCGCGGCACCCTCGATGCCGCCGGCGTGCGCGACCGCAAGCAGGGCCGCAGCAAGTACGGCGCCAAGGCCACGGCCAAGCCGGGAGCCCGCTAGATGCCGCGACGGACCAGCATCCCGCGCAAGACCAAGTACGAGGTCGTCCCGGCCAACCGGATGACCGCGCGGTTCGCTGCCAAGCTCATGAAGGGCGGCAAGCAGAACCTGGCCGAGCGCATCCTGCGCCAGGCGCTCGCCCGGGCCGAGGCCCAGGCCAGCCGACCCGGCCTCGAGATCCTCGAGGCGGCGATGCGCAACGCCACGCCCATCATCGAAGTGAAGCCGCGCCGCGTCGGCGGCGCCACGTACCAGGTCCCGGTCGAGATCCGGGGCGAGCGTCGCATGTCGCTCGGCGTCCGCTGGCTGGTCCAGTCGGCCCGAAAGCGCAGCGGCAAGAGCATGAGCGAGAAGCTCGCGGCCGAGCTCGTCGACGCCATGAACGGCCTCGGCGCCGCGGTCAAGCGACGCGAAGACACGCACAAGATGGCGGATGCCAACAAGGCATTCAGCCATTTCAAGTGGTAGGCCCGGGAGCGTAGGGACAAGTGGCACGACAGGTTCCGCTTTCGAAGACGCGGAACATCGGGATCATCGCGCACATCGACGCGGGCAAGACGACCGTGACCGAGCGGATCCTCTTCTACACGAAGAAGATCTACAAGATCGGCGAGGTCCATGAGGGCGCGGCGACGATGGACTGGATGCCCCAGGAGCAGGAGCGGGGGATCACCATCACGGCCGCGGCGACCACCGCGTTCTGGGGCGATCATCGAATCAACATCATCGATACGCCCGGGCACGTGGACTTCACCGTGGAGGTCGAGCGAAGCCTTCGGGTGCTCGATGGCGCCGTCGTCGTCTTCGACGGCGTGGCCGGCGTGGAGCCCCAGTCCGAGACCGTCTGGCGCCAGGCCGATCGCTATGGCGTGCCGCGGTTCTGCTTCATCAACAAGCTCGACCGCACCGGTGCCGACTTCTGGCGCGGGGTCGATTCGATCAAGGACCGCCTCGGGGCGAACGCCGTGCCGATCCAGATCCCCATCGGCCGCGAGGACCAGTTCCAGGGCGTCATCGACCTGGTCGAGATGAAGGCCATCTACTACCGCGACGACCTCGGCAACCAGATCGACGAGGTCGAGATCCCGGCCGAGTGCCTCGAGGATGCCCAGCGGCACCGCCACACGATGATCGACGCCGTCGCCGAGATGGACGACGAGCTGACGCACAAGTACCTCGAGGGCGAGGAGCTGTCGATCGACGACATCAAGCGCGGGCTGCGCATCGGGACGCTGACCACCCGGATCATCCCGGTGCTCACCGGATCGGCGCTCAAGAACAAGGGCATCCAGAAGGTCCTCGACGCCGTCGTCGACTACCTGCCCTCGCCGCTCGACGTGCCGCCGATGATCGGCCTGGACCCCAAGACCGGCGCCGAGATCATCCGCAAGCCCGACGACGCCGAGCCGTTCAGCGCCCTGGCCTTCAAGATCGCGGCCGACCCGTTCGTCGGCAAGCTCGCCTTCTTCCGGGTCTACTCGGGCACGCTCAAGGCCGGCTCGTACATCCTCAACCCGACGAAGGGCAAGAAGGAGCGGATCGGGCGCGTCCTCCAGATGCACGCGAACCACCGCGAGGAGATCGAGGAGGTCTACGCGGGCGACATCGCCGCCGCGGTGGGCCTCAAGGACACCTTCACCGGTGACACGCTGACCGATCCCGATCATCCCGTCGTGCTCGAATCGATGACGTTCCCGGACCCGGTCATCGAGGTCAAGATCGAGCCCAAGACGAAGGCCGACCAGGACAAGCTCGCGGTCGCGCTCCAGCGCCTCGCCGAGGAAGACCCGACGTTCCGGGTCAAGACCGACCCCGAGACCACCGAGACGCTCATCGCCGGCATGGGCGAGCTGCATCTCGACGTGCTCGTCGACCGGATGATCCGCGAGTTCCACGTGGCCGCCAACATCGGCAAGCCCCAGGTCTCCTATCGCGAGACCATCCGCCGCGCCGCCGAGGGCAACGGTCGCTTCGTCCGCCAGACCGGCGGCAAGGGCCAGTACGGCCACGCGGTCATCAAGCTCGAGCCGCAGGAGAAGGGCGCGGGCTACGAGTTCGTCGACAAGATCGTCGGCGGGACGATCCCGCGCGAATACATCAAGCCGGTCGACCAGGGCATCCGCGAGGCGCTCGCGACGGGCATCTACGCCGGGTTCCCGGTGGTCGACGTCAAGGTGACCCTGTTCGACGGGTCGTTCCACGACGTGGACTCCTCGGAGATGGCGTTCAAGATCGCCGGTTCGATGGCCATCAAGGACGCCTTCGGCAAGGCCGATCCGGCCATCCTCGAGCCGATCATGAAGGTCGAGGTCCTGATGCCGGAGGAGTTCATGGGTGACGTCATCGGCGACCTGAATAGCCGCCGCGGCCAGATCGAGGGGATGGAATCGCGCGGGTCGACGCAGGTCGTCCGGGCGTTCGTCCCGCTCGCCCAGATGTTCGGCTACGTCACCGACCTGCGCTCCATGAGCCAGGGCCGCGCGACATCGTCGATGGAATTCAGCCACTACGCCGAGGTACCACCGAACCTGGCCTCGGAACTCGTCCAGAAATCCAAGGGTTAAGCAGGAAGCCGGGAGCAAGCCAGATGGCCAAGAAGAAGTTCGAGCGCACCAAGCCGCACGTCAACATCGGCACGATCGGCCACATCGACCATGGCAAGACGTCGCTGACGGCGGCCATCACCAAGTACCTGGCCCTGAAGGGCGATTCGGAGTACCGCGCGTTCGATTCGATCGACAACGCGCCCGAGGAGCGTGAGCGCGGCATCACCATCGCCATCGCCCACGTCGAGTACGAGACCGAGGCCCGCCACTACGCCCACGTCGACTGCCCGGGGCACGCCGACTACATCAAGAACATGATCACCGGCGCCGCCCAGATGGACGGCGCCATCCTGGTCGTGGCCGCCACCGACGGGCCGATGCCCCAGACCCGCGAGCACATCCTGCTGGCCCGCCAGGTGGAAGTGCCCTACATCGTGGTCTTCCTCAACAAGGTCGACATGGTCGACGACCCCGAGCTGCTCGACCTGGTCGAGCTCGAGGTCCGCGAGCTGCTCAGCAAGTACAACTTCCCGGGCGACGACATCCCGGTCATCCGCGGCAGCGCGCTCAAGGCGCTCGAGGCCAAGGACGACCCGGCCGACCCGGCCTACGCGCCCATCCAGGAGCTGATGGACGCGGTCGACAGCTACATCCCGACCCCCGAGCGGGCGGTCGACAAGCCGTTCCTGATGCCGGTCGAGGACGTGTTCGGGATCAAGGGCCGGGGCACGGTCGCGACCGGGCGCATCGAGCGCGGCATCGTCAAGGTCGGCGACGAGGTCGAGCTGGTCGGGGTCAAGCCCACCCGCAAGATCGTGGTCACCGGCGTCGAGATGTTCAAGAAGCTCCTCGACGAGGGCCGCGCCGGCGACAACGTGGGCTGCCTCATCCGGGGCATCGAGCGCGAGGAGATCGAGCGCGGCCAGGTGCTGGCCAAGAGTGGCTCGGTCAAGCCCCACACCAAGTTCAGCGCCCAGGTCTACGTCCTGACCAAGGAGGAGGGCGGCCGGCACACCCCCTTCTACAACGGCTACCGGCCCCAGTTCTACCTGCGCACGACCGACGTGACCGGGGCCATCGGGCTGCCCGACGGGGCCGAGATGATCATGCCCGGCGACAACGTCGAGATGACCGTCGAGCTGATCACCCCGATCGCCCTCGAGGTCGGCCAGCGCTTCGCCATCCGCGAGGGTGGCCGGACCGTCGGCGCCGGCGCCATCGTCACCATCACCGAGTAGGGACGAGATGGCGAAGCAGCGGATCAGGATCCGCCTCAAGGCCTACGATCACCGGCTGCTGGATCAGTCGGCGGCCCAGATCGTGGAGACGGCCCAACGAACCGGCGCCGACGTCGTCGGCCCGGTGCCGCTGCCCACGCGCATCGAGAAGTTCACGGTCCTGCGGTCGCCGTTCATCGACAAGGACAGCCGGGAGCAGTTCGAGATCCGCACCCACAAGCGGCTCGTGGACATCCTGGATCCCTCGTCGAAGACGGTCGACGCCCTGATGCGACTCAGCCTGGCGGCTGGCGTCGACATCGAGATCAAGATGTGACCAGACGATGAGTATCGGTTTGATCGGACGCAAAGTAGGGATGACGCAAGTCTTCCAGGATGACGGGACGATGGTCGCGGTCTCGGTGCTCGCCATCGAGCCGAACACGGTCACGCGCCTGCGCACGACCGAGCGCGACGGCTACACGGCCGTCCAGCTCGGCACGGACGTGGTCAAGAAGCTGAACAAGCCCAAGGCCGGAAACCTCAAGGACCTGCCCAAGGTCGCGACGCTGCGTGAGTTCCGCGTCGACGACGTCGGCGAGTACGAGGTCGGCCAAACGGTCGCCCTCGCGGACCTGTTCAACGCCGGCGACGAGGTCGACATCACCGGCGTGTCCAAGGGCAAGGGCTTCGCCGGCCACATCAAGCGCCACCACTTCCACCGTGGCCCCAAGTCCCACGGCTCCGACCATCACCGCGAGCCAGGCTCGATCGGTCCGGGCACGACCCCGGGTCGTGTCTACAAGGGCCTGAAGATGGCCGGCCACATGGGCGATGAGCGGGCGACGATCAAGAAGGTGCGCATCGTGCGCACCGATCCCGACCGCAACCTGCTGCTCGTCAAGGGGAGCCTCCCCGGCCCGCGCGGCTCGTTGATCCTCGTGAAGAAAGCCTGACCGATGCCGAAGACCAACCTGTACGACCGGACCGGCAAGAACGTCGGGAGCGTGGAGCTCAGCGACGAGCTGTTCGCCGCGCCCGTCAACGCCGCCGTCCTCCACCAGGTCGTGACCGCCCAGCTGGCCGGTCGCCGCCTCGGAACGTCCGATACCAAGACCCGCGGCGAGGTTCGCGGCGGCGGCCGCAAGCCATACCGCCAGAAGGGCACGGGCCGGGCCCGCCAGGGCTCCATCAGCGCCCCGCATTACCGCGGCGGCGGGGTGGTCTTCGGGCCGCACCCGCGCTCGTATGAGCAGCGCCTGCCCCGCAAGATGAAGCGCCTGGCGCTGCGCGGCGCCCTGACCGCCAAGTTCGGCGACGAGGCCGTGAAGGTCATCGACACCTTCGGGCTCGAGGCGATCAAGACCAAGGATCTCGCCGGCATCCTGCGCGCCCTCGAGGCGTCCGGCCGCGTGCTCGTGGTCTCGCCAGGGCGCGACGAGAAGCTCGTGCTCTCGGCACGCAACCTGCCGACGGTCGAGATCATCCTCGCCGACTCGCTCAACGTCGTGGACCTGCTCAAGGCCGACGTGGTCCTCATCGAGCAGCCGTCCCTGGCCCGGATGCAGGAGGTCTACGCATGACCGCGCTGACCGCGCCCGACATCATCCTGCGGCCCGTGATCAGCGAGAAGTCGATCGACGAGTCGGGTCGCGGCAAGTACACCTTCGCCGTCCACCACGACGCGAACAAGATCCAGATCAAGGCCGCCGTCGAGGAGCTCTACAAGAAGGAGAACGTGACGGTCGTGGCCGTCAACGTCCTCACGACGAAGTCCAAGGAAAAGCGACGCGGGACGAAGCGCGGCCGGATCGTCGGCCACACGACCCCGTGGCGCAAGGCCATCGTGACCCTGGCCCCCGGCCAGAAGATCGAATTCTTCGAAGGGGTCTGACGATGCCGCTTCGCAGCTACAAGCCCACCTCGCCCGGCCTTCGGCAGATGACTCGCTCGACGTTCGAGGAGATCACGACCCGGGAGCCGCACAAGCCCCTGCTCGAGCCGCAGATCCGTGGCTCCGGGCGGAACAACCAGGGCCGCATGACCGTGCGCCATCGCGGCGGCGGGGAGAAGCAGCACTACCGCCGGATCGACTTCAAGCGCGACAAGCTCGGCGTCCCGGCCCGCCTCGCGACCATCGAGTACGACCCGAACCGCTCGGCGCGGATCGGCCTGCTCCACTACCGCGACGGCGAGAAGCGCTACATGCTCCTGCCCCACGGCCTGAAGGTGGGCGACGTCGTCGTGGCCGGCAAGGACGCCGAGGCGCGCGTCGGCAACGCCCTGCCGATCTCGAGCATCCCGCTCGGCACCACGATCCACAACATCGAGCTGGTGCCCGGCAAGGGTGGCCAGGTCGTCCGCTCGGCCGGGACCTCCGCCCAGCTCCTGGCCAAGGAGGGCGACTACGCCCAGGTCCGGATGCCGTCGGGCGAGGTCCGCCGGATCAGCATCAAGTGCATGGCCACCGTCGGCCAGGTCAGCAATCTCGATCACGAGAACCAGAACCTCGGCAAGGCCGGTCGTGCCCGGCACCTCGGCCAGCGGCCGGAGGTCCGGGGCGTCGTCATGAACCCGCGCGACCATCCGCATGGTGGTGGCGAAGGCAAGTCCCCGACCGGGATGCCACCCAAGACGCCGTGGGGCAAGCCCGCGATGGGCTATCGCACCCGGCGGTCCAAGACGACCGGACGACTCATCGTCCGATCGCGGCATCGCAAGTAGCAGGGAGGTAGGAGCTGATGTCCCGTTCAGTCAAGAAGGGTCCCTTCGCGGAGCCCCGCCTCCTCGGCCGGATCGAGGAGATGAACAAGCGCAACGAGAAGAAGGTCGTCAAGACCTGGTCGCGTGCGTCCGTCATCTTCCCGACGTTCATCGGTCACACCATCGCCGTCTACAACGGCAAGAAGCATGTCCCGGTCTACGTGACCGAGAACATGGTCGGTCATCGCCTTGGTGAGTTCAGCCCGACCCGCACGTACCGCGGGCACGGCAAGCACACCGAGCGATCGGTGTCGCTGAAGTAGGAGCGAGTCGATCGTGCGTGTTTCCGCTACCGCCAAGTACCTCAGGGGCTCCACCCGCAAGGCCCGTCTCGTGACGGCCGCCATCAAGGGCAAGCCCGTCGAGGAAGCCGCTGCGCTGCTGCGCTTCATGCCGCAGTACGCCGCGCGCGACGTCGCGCGCGTCCTCAAGAGCGCGACGGCCAACGCCGAGAACAACCACAACCTCGCCGCCGAGGACCTGGTGGTCGTCGATGCGGTCGCCGATGAGGGCCCCACGATCAAGCGATTCCGGCCGCGGGCGCAGGGTCGGGCGTTCCCCATCCACAAGCCCATGACCCACATCACCATCGTCGTCGCGGACCAGGAGGCCTGACATGGGACACAAGGTCCATCCGTACGGCTTCCGCCTGGGTGTCTCGCGCACCTGGACCGCGAAGTGGTATGCGGACAAGGAATACACCGCCTCCCTCAAGGAGGACATCGCGATCCGCCAGCTGATCGACCGTCGCCTGGCCAACGCCAGCGTCAGCGGCGTCGAGGTGGAGCGCGGCATCAACCACGTGACGGTCACGATCCACACGGCCAAGCCGGGCATCGTCATCGGCAAGGGCGGCGCCAACGTGGAGGTCCTCCGCCAGCAGGTGGGCGCCCTGACCGATCGCAAGGTCAAGCTCGAGATCAAGGAGATCCGCCAGCCGGAGCTCGACGCCTATCTCGTGGCGATGAACATCGCCGGACAGCTGAGCCGGCGCATCGCGTTCAAGAAGGCGATGAAGCAGGCCATCCAGCGCTCGATGAAGGCCGGCGCCAAGGGCGTCAAGATCGCCGTCGCCGGTCGCCTCGGTGGCTCCGAGATGGGTCGCCGCGAGTGGGACAAGGAAGGCCGCATCCCGCTGGCGACCCTGCGGGCCGACATCAGCTACGGCCAGGTCCACGCCCACACGACGTACGGCCGGATCGGGGTCAAGGTCTGGATCTACCGCGGCGACATCGCCCCGGAGCGCCCGCCGGCGCGTGAGATCGGCGCCCCCACGCCAGCCGTGACGGGGGTCTGACGATGTTGATGCCGAAACGCGTGAAGCACCGCAAGGTCATGCGCGGACGGATGTCCGGCGTGGCCAAGGGCGGCTTCACCGTGGCCTTCGGTGAGTACGGACTCGCGACCCAGGAACCGGCATGGATCACCAGCCGGCAGATCGAGGCCGCCCGGCGCGCCATGACCCGCTCGGTCAAGCGCGGCGGCAAGATCTGGATCCGGGTCTTCCCCGACAAGCCCGCCACCAAGAAGCCGGCCGAGACCCGGATGGGCTCGGGCAAGGGCGCCCCCGACCATTGGGTCGCGGTCGTCAAGCCCGGGCGGATCCTCTTCGAGATGGCCGGCGTGGACCACGAGTCCGCGATCGAGGCGATGCGCCTCGCCAGCCACAAGCTGCCGGTCGCCACGCGCGTGGTCGTCCGCGACGGCGCGAAGGAGGCCTGACCCGATGGACATCGACAAGGTCCGGGCCCTGTCCGACGCGGAGCTCGACCTCGCCCTTCGCGAGGCCAAGCAGGACCTGTGGGGCGCGCGGTTCGCGCTCTCGACCCGACAACTGAAGGACTTCAGCACGATCCCGCAGACACGGCGAACGATCGCGCGGATCCTGACCGTCCAGCGCGAGCGCAAGCTCGGCCGGACGGCGTGAGGGAGATCACGCGATGACAGGAGCGAACGCACCCGTGCAAGGCAAACGCAAGACCAAGGTCGGCCGCGTGGTCAGCGACAAGATGGACAAGACGATCGTCGTGTCCGTCGAGCGCCTGGCCCGTCACCGGCTCTACAAGCGGGTCATCCGCTTGTCCACCAAGTTCAAGGCGCACGACGAGGACAACGACGCCCGGATCGGGGACACCGTCCTCATCGAGGAGTCGCGCCCGCTGTCGGCCACGAAGCGCTGGCGGCTGGTCGACGTCGTCGCCCGCGCCGGCGACCACGGCCTGCCCGGCGAGTCGGTCGTGTCCGAAGAAGCCGAGACGACCGAGGCCATCCATGCCTCGGCACATCCCGGCCGGACGCGCTCGGCTGAGGCCGAGGCCCCCGCCGCCGAGGGCGACAAGGCCGACACGACCGAGACCGCCGAGACCGCCGAGACGGGCGAGACCGGCGATGACGCCCCGACCGAGACCGCCGACGTGGATCCCGAGGAGACCGCCTCGTGATCCAGCCACAGACGCGCCTCAAGGTCGCGGACAACACCGGCGCCCGGACCATCCAGTGCATCCGGGTGATGGGTCGTTCGCTCAAGACCGAGGCCGGCGTGGGTGACGTCATCGTCGCCAGCGTGAAGCAGGCCATCCCCAACGCCGCCGTCAAGAAGGGCGACGTCGTTCGGGCCGTGATCGTGCGGACGGCCAAGGAATACGGTCGGTCGGACGGGAGCTACATCCGCTTCGACGAGAACGCGGCGGTCCTGATCAACAACCAGGGCAACCCGCGCGGGACCCGCATCTTCGGCCCGGTGGCCCGCGAGCTCCGCGACCGCAACTACATGAAGATCGTGTCGCTCGCCCCGGAGGTGCTGTGATGACCGCGCGAAGCGTGCCCGTGCGCACGACGAAGGTCCCCGAGATCCGCAAGGGCGACACGATCGTCGTCCTCGCCGGCAAGGACGCCGGCAAGCGCGGGACCGTCGATCGCGTGATCCGCCGCCTCGCCGCGAGCGGTGGGCGAAGCATGTACCGGCGCGGCTCCGCGGCCGGTGGCGTCTTGGTCGTCGTCGAGGGCCTGAACATCTCGAAGCGGCACACCAAGCCGCGCCAGACCTCGAGCACGAGCGACCGCATGCCCAAGATGCAGCAGGGCGGCATCATGGACATCGCCCAGCCCATCCCGATCGGCAAGGTCATGCTGGTCTGCTCCAGCTGCCAGAAGCCGACCCGGATCGGGCACGCCACCCTCGACACGGGCCGTCGCGTCCGCGTCTGCCGCCAATGCGGCGAGCAGCTGGAGGTGGTGAAGGCATGACCAGCCGACTCCATGAGCGCTACACCGCCGAGATCGCACCGGCGCTCCAGAAGCAGTTCGAATACACCAACCCGATGCAGATCCCACGGCTCTCGAAGATCGTCGTCAACATCGGCCTGGGCGAGGCCCTGACCAATGCCAAGGCGATCGACGCGGCCACCGGGGATCTCGCGCTCATCACCGGCCAGAAGCCGATCGTCACCAAGGCCAAGCGCTCGATCGCCCAGTTCCGCCTGCGGACGGGCAACTCGGTCGGGGCCAAGGTGACCCTCCGCGGCGAGCGGATGTGGGACTTCTACGACCGGCTCACCACGATGGCGCTGCCGCGCATCCGCGACTTCCGGGGCGTTCCCGGCAAGTCGTTCGATGGGCGGGGCAACTTCTCATTGGGCCTCCGGGAGCAACTGGCCTTCCCGGAGATCGACTACGACAAGGTGGACCGTCTCCGCGGGCTGGAGATCAGCATCGTGACGACGGCGAAGACCGACGAGGAGTCGAAGAAGCTTCTCGAACTCCTCGGCATGCCCTTCGCCTCGTAGGCGCGGGGAGGGAGAACCATGGCCAAGAAATCGTTGATCGCCAAAGCCGGTCGAACACCGAAGTTCAAGGTGCGCGGCTACCACCGCTGTTATGTCTGCGGGCGACCGCGGGCGTTCATGCGGCGCTTCGCCCTGTGCCGGATCTGCTTCCGGGAGCGCGCCCTCCGCGGCGAGCTGCCCGGCGTCACCAAGTCGAGTTGGTAGGGAACCGATGAACATCTCCGATCCGATCGCGGACATGCTCACACGCGTCCGGAACGCCTCGCGCGCCCGGCACACGGAAGTGGTCGTCCCGGCGTCGCGGACCAAGCGTGAGATCGCCCGGATCCTCAAGGACGAAGGGTTCATCGCCGACGTCCACGAGGAGCAGGACGGGACCGCCCCGGTCCTCCGTCTCACGCTCAAGTATGTCGATGGCAAGGTCCCGGTCGTGTCCGGCCTCAAGCGCATCAGCAAGCCCGGTCTCCGGGTCTATGCGCGCAAGACCGACATCCCGCGCGTCCTTGGCGGACTCGGCATCGTCATCGTCAGCACGAGCCAGGGGATCATGACCGGCCAGCAGGCGCGTCAGGCGCAGCTGGGCGGCGAAGTCCTGGCCTTCGTCTGGTAACGACATGTCACGAATCGGCCGTCTCCCCATCGCCGTCCCCGCCACCGTCGACGTGACCATCGACGGGCGGACCGTCACGGTCAAGGGCCCCAAGGGCACCTTGAGCCGGGCGCTCCACCCGGACATGTCCGTCCGCCGCGAGGAGGCCAACCTGGTCGTCACGCGCCCGACCGAGCAGAAGACCCACAAGCAGCTGCACGGGCTGACGCGGACGCTCATCAACAACATGGTCATCGGCGTCAGCGACGGCTACCGCAAGGGCCTCGAGATCACCGGTGTCGGCTACCGCGCCACGCTGAATGGTCGCAAGCTCCAGCTGAACCTGGGCTACAGCCACCCGGTCGAGATCGACCCACCCGAGGGCATCAGCTTCGAAGTGGAGACGCCGACCCGCCTGGCCGTCGTCGGGATCGACAAGGAGCTCGTCGGCCAGATGGCCGCCAAGGTCCGCTCGACCCGGAAGCCCGAGCCGTACAAGGGCAAGGGTGTCCGGTACGCGGGCGAGCAGGTGCGCCGCAAGGCCGGCAAGGCCGGCAAGATCGGCGGCAAGAAGTAACCCGATGACCAACGAGGAACGAGTCCGATGACACAGGTCGCCACTCGCGGCGCCGCGCGACAGAAGCGCCACGAACGGATCCGCCTGCGCCTCGCAGGGACCGGCTCGCGGCCGCGCCTCGCGGTCTTCCGCAGCATCAATCACATCTACGCGCAGGTCATCGACGACACGTCCGGACGGACGCTCGCCGCGGCCTCGACGACCGAGAAGGAGCTTCGCGGCTCCGCCTCGAAGAAGTCCGAAGAGGCGGCCGTCGTGGGCCGACTCATCGCCGAGCGGGCCAAGGCCGCCGGCGTGGAGCGCGTCGTCTTCGATCGAGCCGGGTTCCGGTACCACGGGCGGATCAAGTCGCTCGCCGATGCCGCCCGCGAAGCCGGCCTCGACTTCTGATCGGAAGGAGCCCACGTGGCACGCATCGACCCATCCAAGCTCGCGCTCGAGGAGCGCGTCGTCCAGATCAATCGCGTCGCCAAGGTCGTCAAGGGCGGCCGGCGCTTCAGCTTCAGCGCGGTCGTCGTCGTCGGTGACGGCGCCGGACACGTCGGTGTCGGGCTGGGCAAGGCCGGCGAGGTCCCGGAGTCGATCCGGAAGGGCGTCGAGGACGCGAAGAAGAACCTCATCCGCATCCCGATGGTGGGCACGACGATCCCCCACGAGGTCACGGTCCAGTTCAGCGCGAGCCGTGTCCTCCTGAAGCCCGCCTCACAGGGCACCGGCGTCATCGCCGGCGGGTCCGTCCGGGCCGTGCTCGAGGCCGCGGGCGTCCGCGACATCCTGTCCAAGACCTACGGCTCGACCAATCCGGTCAACGTCACCAAGGCGACGATCAAGGCCCTCCAGGAGCTCCACTCCGCCGAGGAGTTGAGTGCCCGCCGCGGCGTCCGCCTGACCAGCCGCATCTCCGGCCAGCCGGCGCCCGGGACGGAGGTGGCCAATGGCCGCTAAGCTCAAGGTCACCCAGATCAAGAGCGAGATCAGCCACATCGCCCGCAACCGAGCCACGCTCCGTGCGCTCGGCCTGAAGGGCATCGGCAGCTCGCACGTCATCCCCGACAACCCCGCGACCCGCGGCATGGTTCGCCAGGTGCGATTCCTCGTGACCGCGGAAGAGCTGGACGTGTCCGACGCCCAGGAGAAGGCATGAAGCTCCACGACCTGCGTCCACCGGAGGGCGCGCACAAGGCCAAGACGCGCGTCGGCCGCGGGATCGCCGCCGGCAAGGGCAAGACGGCCGGTCGCGGGACCAAGGGCCAGAAGGCCCGTGCGGGCGGCTCGATCCCGCCCTGGTTCGAAGGCGGCCAGACGCCGCTCCACATGCGCATCCCGAAGCTGCGCGGCTTCAAGAACCGGTTCCGGGTCGAGTACGAGGTCGTGAACGTCGGGTCGATCGACGCGCTCGTCGAGCGCGGCGCGTTCGAGACCGCGCCGGCGACAGGCAAGGCCGCCAAGTCGACCAAGGGCTCGGGAACGGCCCAGATCACGATCAACGCGGACATCCTCCGCGCGGTCGGGCTCGTCCGCACCCCGAGCAAGCCGCTCAAGATCCTGGGCGCCGGCGACCTGTCGGCCGCCTTGTTCGTCGTCGCCGACGCCTATACCGCGTCCGCCCGGGCGAAGATCGAGGCCGCGGGTGGCGTCGCCAACGTCCTGGAGATCCCCGGGGCGCCGAGGCCGGCGCTTGGCGTGGACGGCGCCGAGACCGCAACGAAGCGGACCCGCCCGGTCGCTGATGCGAAGGTCGACGAGGCGCCAGCCGCCGAGGCCGAGCCCGTCGCCGAGGCCGAGCCCGTCGCCGAGGCCGGCGCGGCACCAGTCGCAGAGGCCGAGCCAGTCGACGCATCGCCCGAGCCCGACACGGCTCCCGCAGCCGAGGCCACGGTCGCCGAGACCGCGACCGAAGCCGAGCCCGAGACCGAGGCCGCGACCAAGCCGGCTGCGAAGACCAAGGTCGAGGACGCGCCGCCCAAGGCCGCCCGTGCCAAGTCGACCAAGAGCAAGGCCGCCAAGGCCGAGGCTCCCGAGAAGGCCGACGAAGCGGCCGCCGAGACTTCCGCCGTGGAGTCCGACGAGGCCGAGACGACGTCCGGCGGCGACGCCTAGCCCGTGTTCGAATCCCTGCTCAATGCCTTCCGGGCGCCGGACATCCGGCGCCGGATCTTCTATGTCCTGGGACTGCTGATCGTCTTCCGCCTGCTGGCGGCCGTTCCGGTCCCGGGCATCGATGCCGCACAACTCAAGCAGCTGGTCGAAGGCAACCCGATCATCGGGCTGCTGGACCTCTTCTCGGGCGGCGGGCTCGCGAGCTTCTCGGTCGTGGCATTGGGCCTGAATCCCTACATCAACGCCTCGATCATCATGCAGCTGATGCAGGGCGTCGTGCCGTCACTGCAGGCATTGAGCCGTGAGGGTGAATTCGGGCGCAACAAGCTCAACCAGTACACGCGCTACCTGTCGGTCCCGATGTCGTTGCTCCAGGCCTACGGGTTCCTGGCGCTCCTCAACTCACAGGGCGCGCTGACCGGCACGTTCGATCTCGCGAGCTTCGAGACCCTGACCCAGATCGCGACGCTGACGGCGGGTTCGATCGCGCTGATGTGGATCGGCGAGCTCATCACCGAGCGGGGGATCGGCAACGGCATCAGCTTCATCATCTTCGCCGGCATCGTGAGCCGGGCGCCGGGAGCGCTCCAGAGCTTCGTCGTCAGCCCGAACATCGCGGCCGCGGTCGCATTCGGGATCGTGGCGATCGCTGCGGTCGGCGTGATCATCTACATCCAGGAAGGGCAGCGGCGCATCCCGATCCAGTACGCGAGCCGCGTCCGGGGTCGGCGGATGTACCAGGGCGGCCAGACGTTCCTGCCGCTCCGGGTCAACCAGGCCGGCGTCATCCCGATCATCTTCGCGGTGAGCATCCTGCTCTTCCCGCAGCAGTTGGCGTCGTACTTCACGACATCGGAGATCAAGATCGTCGCGGACATCGCCACCACGGTCGTCACCTTCTTCAACCCGAACTCGCCGCTCTACATCGTCATGTACTTCCTCCTGACCATGGGCTTCACGTACTTCTACACGGCGTTCACCTTCAAACCGGACGAGACCGCGGAACAGCTCCGCAAGAACGGCGGCTTCATCCCCGGGATCCGCCCCGGGCGCCCGACGCAGGACTACCTGGCCCGGGTCGTGAGCCGCATCACGTTCGCCGGCGCCCTCTTCCTGGCCATCGTGGCCGTCTCGCCATCGATCGTGGGTCTGGCCTTCCCCGAGCTCGGGGCGATCGGGCTGGGCGGCACGAGCCTGCTCATCGTGGTCTCGGTCGTGGTCGAGACGATGAAGCAGATCGAGGCGCAACTCATGATGCGCAACTACGAGGGATTCATCCGATGAGGTCGTCGGTCCCAGCGGACCACGGGGGCTGGCCCGGGCTGCGATGAAGGTCGTCGTGCTCCTTGGCGCGCCCGGGGCGGGGAAGGGTACCCAGGCGCCGGTCATCGCGGAGGGCCTCGGCGTCCCGATCCTGGCCTCGGGTGACCTCCTGCGGGCAGCGGTCGCGGCCGGTACGGCGCTCGGGCGCGAGGCGGACCGGTACATGAGTCGTGGCCGGCTGGTCCCCGACGACACGATCGTGCGCGTCTTCCTCGACCGACTCGAGGCGGCCGATGCCCTCGGCGGCGCCGTCCTCGACGGCTTTCCGCGGACCCGCGTCCAGGCCGAGGCGCTCGATCGGGCACTCGACGAAGCCGGACGGCGCGTCGATGCGGCCATCTACATCGACGTCCCGATCGAGGACCTGGTCCAGCGCATGGCCAACCGCCGCATCTGCACGGCCAACGGCCACGTCTACAACCTCACCTCCAACCCGCCGGAGGTCGAGGGCATCTGCGACCTGGACGGCTCACCGATCGCCCAGCGCGACGACGACGAGGAGACGACCGTCAGGGCCCGGATGACCCAGCAGGTCCCGCCGTTGCTCGATGTCGTCGACCACTATCGGGCCGGGGGCGTCCTGCAGACGGTCGACGGCCGCGGCGACATCACGAACGTGACCAACGCCACCCTCGCCGCGCTCGGCCTGCCGCCCGGAGCCGCCTGACGTGGTGACCCGCAAGTCGCGCGCCGAGATCGAGCGCATGCGACGGGCCGGCCGGATCGTGGCCGAGGTGCTGGCCCTCATCGAGAGCGAGCTCAAGCCGGGCGTCTCCACGGCCGAACTCGATCGCCTCGCCGAGGCCCACATCCGCAAGTCCGGCGCGACGCCGTCGTTCAAGGGCTATCCCGGTCTGAACCCGCGCCGACCGTTCCCGGCCAGCGTCTGCATCTCGATCGACGACGAGATCGTGCACGGGATCCCGGGCGAACGGGCGATCCGCACCGGGCAGATCGTCTCGGTCGATGCCGGAGCGATCGTCGATGGCTGGCACGGCGACGGCGCCCGGACCTTCTACATCGGCGAGGCGCCGGCCGAGGTGGCCGACCTGATCGACACGACCCGTCTGGCGCTCCTGGCCGGGATCGCCGCGGCCGTGCCCGGCCACCACATCGAGGACATCGCGGCCGCGGTCGAGGACGTCGCCCGGCCCGGTGGCTACGGCATCGTCCGCCAGTTCGTCGGCCATGGCATCGGGACCGCCATGCACGAGGAGCCCCAGGTGCCCAATTTCCGGACCGGCCGCCCCGGTCGCAAGCTCGAGCCGGGCCTGTGTCTCGCGATCGAGCCGATGTTCACGCTGGGCCGCGCCGAGGCACGCGTCCTCGACGACGACTGGACGGTCGTGACCCAGGATCGCTCGCTCGCCGCGCACTTCGAGGACTCGATCGCGATCACCGAACACGGGCCCGAGGTCTTGACCGCGCTGTGAGGGACCGACGGTTGCCGGGTCGAGCCAACTTTGATACGCTACGCGTTCGTGTGTCGGCCCGGTCGGGCCGGCACTGCGCGTGAGAAAAGGGAAGCACGAGGTCCTGTGGCCAAGAAAGACGCGATCGAAGTCGAGGGAACGGTCATCGAGCCGCTGCCCAACACGATGTTCGCCGTCGAACTGGAGAATGGCCATCGGGTGCTCGCCCACATCAGCGGCAAGCTGCGGATGAATTTCATCCGGATCCTGCCCGGCGATCGAGTCCGTGTCGAGTTGTCGCCCTACGACCTGACGCGCGGACGGATCACCTACCGTCTCAAGTGACCAGCCGACCACAGAGCACCATGAGCCCGAGGATCCGTTGAAAGTCAGAGCTTCCGTCAAGGCGCGCTGCGACAACTGCAAGGTCATCCGTCGCCACGGCACCGTGATGGTCATCTGCACGAATCCCAAGCACAAGCAGCGGCAGGGGTAACCGATGGCACGCATCGCCGGCGTCGACATCCCGCGTGAGAAGCGCGTCGAGGTCGCCCTGACCTACATCTTCGGGATCGGCCTGCCGACCAGCGAGAAGATCCTCGCCCAGACCAACATCAATCCCGACACGCGGGTCCGCGACCTCACCGAAGAGCAGGTCAACCGGCTCCGCGAGCTGATCGACCGACGCTACAAGGTGGAGGGCGACCTCCGCCGCGAAGTGGCCCTGAACATCAAGCGCCTGATCGAGATCGGATCGTACCGGGGCGTTCGCCATCGGCGGAACCTGCCAGTGCGTGGCCAGCGAACCAAGACGAACGCTCGCCAGCGTCGCGGTCCCAAGAAGACCGTCGGCGTCCGGCGCAAGAAGTGACGAGGGACTGACCAGGCATGGCGGAACGCAAGAAGGCGGTCAAGCAGCGTCGGCGTGAGAAGAAGAACGTGCCCCAGGGTCACGTCCACATCCAGGCCACGTTCAACAACACGATCATCACGATCACGGACCTCAACGGGGCCGTCATCAGCTGGGGCTCGGCCGGCGTCGCCGGGTTCAAGGGCTCCCGCAAGAGCACCCCGTACGCGGCCGCCCTGTCCGCCGACGGCGCCGCTCGCCGGGCGATGGAGCACGGCATGCGCCAGGTCGAGGTCTACGTCAAGGGCCCGGGCGCGGGCCGCGAGCAGGCGATCCGCTCGCTCCAGGCCGCCGGTCTGGAAGTCAGCGCCATCACCGACGTCACGCCCATCCCGCATAACGGTTGCCGCCCGCCCAAGCGGCGCCGCGTCTAGAGCCCCAGAGGACCCATGGCCCGTTACACCGCATCCGTTTGCCGCCTGTGCCGGCGGGAGGGCGCCAAGCTCTTCCTGAAGGGCACGCGCTGCTATACCAAGAAGTGCGCGTTCGAGCGCCGGCCGACACCGCCCGGCCAGCACGGCGTCCGCCGCCGCAAGGTCGGCGAGTTCGGGCTGCAGCTGCGCGAGAAGCAGAAGGTCCGCCGCACGTACGGCGTGCTCGAGCGGCAGTTCCGCAACTACTTCGTCGACGCGTCGAACCACCCCGGCGTGACCGGTGAGAACCTGCTCCGCTCGCTCGAGACGCGGCTCGACAACGTCGTGTACCGGCTCGGGTTCGCGACCTCGCGAGCCCAGGCTCGCCAGCTGGTCGCCCACGGCCACTTCGCCGTCAACGGCCGCCCGACCAACATCGCGTCGTACCGGATGAAGCCCGGCGACAAGGTCGAGGTTCGCGAGTCGCACCGATCGCGCGAGCCGTTCAAGATCGCCAAGGAGACGCTCCGGAACCACCAGGCCCCTGAGTGGCTGAGCATCGACGCCGCCAACCTGTCCGGATCCGTCGTGACCCCGCCGAACCGCGACCAGATGCCGCTCGACCTCAACGAGCAGCTCGTGGTCGAGTACTACTCGAGGTAACAGCACACTCATGATCGAACTCGAAAACCCGCAGATCGAGCCTGTCGAGGAAGCCGGCACGTACGCCAAGTACGAGGCCGGACCGCTCCAGGCCGGTTACGGCGTCACCCTCGGCAACGCGCTCCGGCGCGTCCTGCTGTCCTCGCTCGAGGGCGCCGCGGTGACGAGCATCCAGATCCGCGACGTCTACCAGGAGTTCTCGACGATCCCGGGCGTCAAGGAGGACGTCACCCAGATCGTCCTGAACGTCAAGAAGCTGCGCCTCAAGAGCTACGCCGCCCATCCCGTCCAGCTCCGCCTCATCAAGAGCGGCGCCGGGGCGGTCACAGCGGCCGACATCGCCGAATCCGCCGACGTCGAGATCGTCAATCCCGACCTCGTGCTGATGACCCTCGACACCGACGACGTGACCATCGAGCTGGACCTGACGGTCGAGCGCGGTGTCGGCTACCTCGGGGCCGAGCGGGCCGAGGCGCTGCCGATCGGCGTCATCGCGGTGGACGCGATCTTCACGCCGGTCAAGAAGGTCAACTACTGGGTCGAGGGCATGCGGGTCGGTCAGATGACCAACTACGACAAGCTCACGATCGAGATCGAGACCGACGGCACGATCACGCCGGAGGAGGCCCTGAGCCGCTCCGCCGAGATCCTGGTGAACCAGTTCCGCCCGTTCGTGACGATCGGCATGGCGGCCGTCCCCGCGGCGGCCGTGACCGGCACCGCGGCCCTGCCCTCGAACATGCTGGACATGCCGATCGAGGAGCTGGACCTGCCGATGCGGGCCTACAACTCGCTCAAGCGCAACAACATCGTCAAGGTCGGCCAGCTGCTGCAGCTCAAGGACGACGACCTCCTTCGCATGCGCAACTTCGGCAAGAAGTCGCTCGACGAGATGAAGGAGCGCCTCCGGATGCGCGGCTTCATCGTCCCCGACACCGAGACCGACGGGCTTGACCTCGGCGAGGGCGAAGAGCCGTTCGACGACGAGGCGGAGGCCTGACCCGTGGCGCACCGGATCGGCGGACGCAAGCTCAGCCGCAAGCAGGGGCCGCGCCTCAGCCTGTACAAGAACCTGACCGTGTCGATCATCCGCTACGAGCGGGTCAAGACGACCGAGGCGAAGGCCAAGGAGATCAGCGGCCGGGTCGAGAAGATGATCACGCTCGCCAAGCGCGGCGATCTCGCCGCTCGCCGCGCGGTCATCGCCCAATTCCCCAACGAGCCGCTCGTCGTGGACAAGCTGTTCGATGAGATCGCTCCCAAGTACGCCGATCGAACGTCCGGGTACACCCGGATCGTCCGCCTCGGCCAGCGTCGCGGCGACGCGGCGGAGATCGTCCAGATCGAACTCGTCTAGCCGACGACCGATACACGGCCGAGAGACCGTGCCCGTTCGCTATCGCGCCCGGGTCGAATATGACGGAACGGACTTTGCCGGTTTCCAGGTCAACCCTGGGAAACGGACGGTCCAGGGGGTCCTGGAGGACGCGCTGCGCCGCCTCGGCAACGGGGTGGATGAGCGGGTCGACGGGGCCGGCCGGACGGATGCCGGAGTGCACGCCGAGGGACAGGTCATCACCTTCTCCTACGACGGGCCACTGACGGCGGCACGACTGGGTCGGGCGCTCGATGCGCTCCTCCCAAGCGACGTCGCCATCCGGGATCTGCGCCGGACGACCTCGACCTTCCAGCCTCGATATGCGGCGCGGTACCGGGAGTACCGCTACACCGTCTGGAACGGGCCGCGCAGCCCGCTTCGCGAGCGAACGGCGCTCGGGGTGCGGGTCCCGCTCGACACCGCCGCGATGGCGGAAGTCGCATCGGTCTTCATCGGCCGGCACGACTTCAGCGCCTTCGGGGCGACGGACCGCTCACCGGTCCGGACCGTCATGTCGGTCCGGGTCCGGCGGAAGGGCCGGGTCGTGACGATCGACGTCCGCGCCGATTCCTTCCTGCGAGGGATGGTTCGGCGGATGGTGGCCCTCCTCCTGGAGGTGGGTCTCGGCAAGATGGATGCAGCAGCGGTCCGCTCGGCGATGGTCGTCGGTGGACCGGCCCTCTCGGGGGCAGCGGCCCCAGCCAAGGGGCTCAGCCTCCGGCGCGTCGCCTTCGGGCGACGGTCGGGCGAACCGAATGGAGAACACGAGGAACGATGAACGCCAAGACCATCGCGGTCCGGGAAAGCGAGATCGAACGACGCTGGTTCGTCGTCGACGCGACTGACGAGACGCTGGGTCGCCTCGCGTCGCGGATCGCCCGCGTTCTCGAGGGCAAGCACAAGCCCACCTACCAGCCCAACCTCGACTCGGGCGACCACGTGATCGTGCTCAACGCCGCCAGGATCGCCGTCACGAGCGACAAGCTCGAGTCCAAGCTCTACATCCGCCACAGCGGCTACCCCGCGGGTCTGAAGCAGGAGACCCTCGGGCACCTGCTGGCCCGTCGTCCGGAGGAGGTCATCCGGCGCGCCGTGAAGGGGATGCTGCCCCATACGACCCTGGGGACCCAACAGCTGCGCAAGCTGAAGGTCTACGCCGGATCCGATCACCCGCATCAGGCCCAGCGGCCTGAGCCGCTCGCCTGACGAGGAGCCCGAACCGCATGTCGACACCAGCCTTCTTCTCCGGGACCGGCCGTCGCAAGACGGCGATCGCCCGCGTCCGGCTCCTGCCGGGCGAGGGTGAGATCGTGGTCAACGGCCGCACGCTCGATGAGCACTTCGGCAACGCCGTCAACGAGGCGGACGTGCGCATGCCGTTCCGGGTGACCGGCACCGAGGGCCGTTTCAACGCGCTCATCAAGGTCGAGGGCGGCGGCGTGACCGGCCAGGCCGGCGCGATCCGCCACGGCATCGCCAGGGCGCTGCTCGAACTCGACCCCGACGGCAACCGCCTGCCGCTCCGCCAGGCCGGACTCCTGACGCGCGATCCCCGGATGAAGGAACGCAAGAAGTACGGGTTGAAGCGAGCTCGCAAGGCCCCGCAGTACACGAAGCGCTAGTCGCGCCCGGATGAGCGCCAGCTCCCTGCGGGGGCGGGATCTGCTCAGCGTCGCGGATCTGTCGGCGGCGGAGGTCGGCCGCGTCTTCGCGACCACCGCGTCCCTCAAGGACGAGTACCGAGCGACACGGCGGCACGCCGACCGGCCCCTGGCGGACCGGACGCTCGCGATGCTCTTCCAGAAGCCCAGCCTGCGGACGCGGGTGACCTTCGAGGCCGGGATGGTCCAGCTCGGTGGCCACGCGATCTACCTGACCCACGACGTCGTCCTCGGCGCGCGCGAGAGCGTCCGCGACGTCGCGCGCAACCTCGAGCGCTTCGTCGATGGCATCGTCGTCCGGACGGGACCGCACGAGGTGGTCCAGGAGCTCGCGGCGCACGCCGAGGTCCCGGTCATCAACGGCCTGAGCCTGCGCGAGCATCCCTGCCAGGCCCTCGCGGACGTCTTCACCATCCAGGAGCTCGTCGGTCCGCTGCCGGGGCGTGTCGTCGCGTTCGTGGGCGACGGCAACAACGTCTACCACTCCCTCGCACTGGTCGGGGCCGCGCTCGGGATGGAGATCCGGCTCGCGCACCCGCCCGGCTACGCCCCGAACGAACGGATCGTGGCCCGGGCGACCGAGCTGGCCGCGGCGTCCGGTGGGCGCCTGGTCTTCGGCCACGACCCGAACGAGATCGTCCGCGGCGCGTCGGTCGTCTATACGGACGCGTGGACGTCGATGGGCCAGGAGGTCGAAACCGAGGAGCGCCGTGACGCCTTCGCCAGCGTATCGCGTCGACCAGGCGCTGATGGACGCGGCCGGCCCAGAGGCCGTGGTCATGCACTGCCTGCCGGCGCACCGCGGCGAGGAGATCACGTCCGAGGTGATGGACGGACCGCGTAGTCTGATCTTCGACCAGTCCGAGAATCGCCTGCACGTCCAGAAGGCATTGCTCGTCGAATTGATCGCAGGAGAGGACGCCCCGTGAGCGAGGCACTCTACGAACGCTACAAGGATGCCCTCAGGCGGGGGCATGCGGCCTCGCTCCGGGGCCGGTTCGACGAGGCCATCGCCGCCTACGCCGAAGCCGCGTCCATCGCGCCGGACCGCGCCATGCCGCAGGCCAGCCTGGCGGGCGTGCTCGCCCGGACCGGCCGCCTGTCCGAGGCCCTCGCCGCGTACGAGGTCGCGCTCGCCCGCGCACCCGAGGACGAGGCTTCGCTCCGTGGCCGGGCGGAGATGCTCGCCATCACCGGACGGCGTGCAGAGGCCGCCGACACCCTCGATCGCCTGTCGGCCGTGCTCGATCGGGATGGTCGCCTGCTCGAGGCGACCGATGCGGCCCGTCGCGCCCTGGAATTGGCCGAATCGCGCGGCCGACGCGAGGGCGTGGCCGCGTTCGTCACTCGCCTGCAGGAAGCCGGCATCGATCCGGCGTCCGAGGCGCTCAGCCGGGCGCTGGGCACGCTCGAAGGCCCCGCGACATCGGGCGGGGCGACCGGGCCGTTGCCGGCCGGCGCCGGGACCGCGTCGTCGAGCTTCGTCGAACAGAAGCGCGACCCCCGCCGCTCGGTGATGTCCGCGGCCGCCGTCCTGACCGCGGCCGCCGAGACGGCCCTCGACCGGGGCGACCAGGACGAGGCCCGGCGGTGCTACCTCGAGGCGGCGACCGCACAGCGCTCGATCGGCAACCTGCACGCGGCCATGGACGCGTGCTACCAGGCCCTGGCCGTCTCGCCGGCGGCCGGCGACGTCCACCTGAGCCTCACCGAGCTGTACCTCGACCGCGGGTGGCGCGCGCCGGCGGCCGACAAGCTCGTGCTGCTCGGCCGGCTGGTCGAGCTCGCCGGCGACGACCTCACGCGGGCCAGGCTGTGCACGATGGCCGCCGATCGGTTCCCCGACGACACGCGTCTGGCGGCCTACTGCAACTGATGTCCGATCAGGTCGCGACCGCGCCCGTGAGGGCGGCCGGACAGGGGCCCGATGCTACACTCGGGGGACGATGGAGTTCCTGACATCGATCCTCGACCAGGTCACGTTGACCGCGGTCATCGACATCGGGATCACGGCGCTCCTGATCTACTGGCTCTTCAGCCTGATCCGCGGGACGCGCGCCGTCCGCCTCGTCATCGGGGTCAGCGTCCTCATCGTCGTCTACGCGTTGGCCGTCGCCCTCAACCTCGTCCTCCTGACGCGGATCCTGCAGGGCGGCGCGGTCGTCGGCCTGTTCGCGCTGGTCGTGGTCTTCCAGCCGGAGCTTCGCCGCGCGCTGGAACGGATCGGTCGTGTCGGCTCGTTCGCCTGGCTCCTCTCACCGGCCGAGTCGCGCGCCTCGAATCACGTCGCGGTCGAGGTGGCACGCGCGGCGTCGGTCATGTCCGCCGATGGTGTCGGGGCGCTCATCGTCGTCGAGCGCGAGACCGGGCTCGAGGAGGTCGCGGAGACCGGTGTGATGGTCCACGGCGACCTCTCGGCCGACCTGCTGCTGACGATCTTCGCGCCCCGGACCGCCCTCCACGACGGGGCCGTCATCATCCGCGACGACTCGATCCTCGCGGCCGGAGCGCTGCTGCCGCTCGCGGAGACGACGATCCACACGGAACGCTTCGGGACCCGCCATCGGGCGGCTCTCGGCATCGCTGAGCAGACCGACGCGATCGTCGTGGTCGTCTCCGAGGAGAACGGCCAGATCAGCCTCGTCGAGCGGAGCCGGATCGTGCGCAACCTCAACGAGTTGCAGCTCGCCACCGCGATCCGCAACCTCCTCGACCCGACCGGGAGTCGCGGTGCGTTCGGCTGGCGGCCGTCCGGCCCGACCGGACCCGGCGGCCGGGCACCGCGCCTCGGCGACCTCGGACGGATGATGCGGCGAACCAAGCCGGACCTGCCGCCGCCACGCGCGACGCCGGACGACGAACCGCCAGCGAAAGCGGCCGCACAGGCACCGCGGTGAGCCGACTCTTCTGGCTCGTCGTCCACAACTGGCCTCTCAAGCTCGCCGCTCTGGGACTGGCGACCCTCCTCTACGGCGGCCTCGTCCTGTCCGAGAGCGCGTCGACGCTCCAAGTCAACATCCCCATCCAGGTCAACGGCCAGCCGCCCGACACGTTCATCCTCCAGGACGTCCCGCCGGTGACCGAGGTCCGTTACGTGTCGCCCTCTGGCGCCAGGGCGATCAGCTCGACCTTCACCGCCACCATCGACCTGTCCGGCATCGTCCCGGGATCCGGGCCGCAGTCCGTGCCGGTCGTGGTCCAGTCCATCGACGACCGGATCAACGTCATCGATTTCACGCCCGATGTCGTGACGGTCCAGCTCGACGAGCTCGTGGTGAAGACGGTGCCCGTGACCGTCGATACGGGCACGATCCCCGACGGCTTGGCCACCGGCACGCCCACGGTCTCGCCGACGGAGGTCGAGGTGTCCGGGCCCGCCTCGGTCGTCGCGAACGTGGTCGCCGCCCGAGCCTCGCCCGTCATCCAGACGTCGGGCCTCAACATCGACCAGTCGTTGCCGCTCACCCCGATCGATCGGCTCGGCGACGCCGTGAGCCCGGTCAAGGTGGAGCCGGACAGTGCGCGGGTGAACATCGAGGTCTTCGAGGACCTGCGCTCGCGGTCCGTGGTGGTCAATCCGATCGTCACCGGCACCCCGGCTGCCGGTTTCGAGATCGCCACCATCGCGGTCGATCCACCGTCGGTGACCGTCCAGGGCGACGCTGAACGCCTGGCCGCGCTCCAGACGATCGACACCGAACAGGTCTCGGTCGCCGGCGCCTCGACGACGGTCGAGATGACGGTCGAGCTCGACCCACCCGACGGCGTATCGCCGCTCGGGGCCACCACGGTTGACGTCACGGTGACGTTCCGGCCGGTCACTTCGACCCGCAACTTCGAGGTGGGCTACCGCTATGTCGGCGGCGACATCGACCTCCGCTACTCCGTGCCCGTCGATCGCGTGGTCATCACGGTCGGCGGGTCGAAGGCCGACCTCGACCGCCTGGAGGGCTCGACACTCGTCGCCGACCTCGATGTCAGCGATCTCGACCCGGGCACGACCGACGTGGAGGTCACGGTCGACCTCCCGACCGGCCTGACGCTGGTGTCGGCCAATCCGGCGACGATCCCGGTGACGGTGACCGCGCCGCCGCCGCCATCGCCGTCCGCGCCCCCGGCCGTGGCCTCGCCCTCCGCGTCCCCGGCCGGCTGAGCGCTCGATGGCGCGACTGTTCGGGACCGACGGCATCCGTGGTGTCGCGAACGTCGAACTGAAGCCGACCCTCGCGTATGCCCTTGGCCGGGCGACCGCGCATCGGCTCGTGGGGCCGGGCAAGGCGCTCGTCGTCGGACAGGACACTCGACGCTCCGGCGACATGTTCGTCTCGGCGGTCGCGGCCGGGGCCGCCAGTCTCGGGGCGGACGTCCACCAGGTCGGGGTCGTGCCCACGCCCGCGCTCGCGTTCCTCGCGGGGAGCGGCCGGTTCGCCGCCGGGATCATGGTCTCGGCGTCGCACAACCCGGCCGACGACAACGGGCTCAAGGTGCTCGACGGTGGTGGCCTCAAGCTCGACGATTCGGTCGAGGACGAGCTCGAACAGCTCATCTGGCGCTCGGACGACCTCGGCGGCGCGACGAACGCCGCCCTCGGGCGGATCATCGTCAGCCCCGACCTCGTCGACGACTACCTGCGTCACCGGCTCACGCTCGCCCGAAGCGTCCAGGCGACCGGCACGCATCTGGTGCTCGACGGCGCGAACGGCTCCGGCGCGGCGCTGGGCGCCGAGATCCTGCGGGCGACCGGGGCGGCGGTCGACGTCATCCACGCCGAGCCCGACGGGGTCAACATCAACCTTGGCTGCGGGGCGACCGATCCCGCCTCGCTGGCCGAGGCCGTCGTCGCCCGGGGTGCCGACGTCGGTTTCGCGCTCGACGGCGATGCCGACCGGCTGATCGCGATCGATGCGACCGGCCAGGTCGTCGACGGGGACCACGTCCTGGGCATCCTCGCGCTCGACCGGCTCGGTCGCGGGGCCCTGCCCGGCGGCGTCGTCGTCTCGATCCTCTCGAACGGCGGCCTGCAATCGGTCGTGGAGGCGGCCGGCGGCCAGGTGGTCCGCACGCCCGTCGGCGACAAGTACATCCTCGAGGGGATGCAGGTCTCGGGCGCCCGCCTCGGTGGCGAGAAGAGCGGCCACGTCATCGACCTCGACCACACGACCACGGGCGACGGCATCGTCACCGCCATGGAGGTCCTGCGGGTCATGGCCTCGAGCGGACGAACCCTCGCCGCGCTCGCCGCGGACATCCCGATGCTGCCCCAGCAACAGCGGGCCGTGGAGGCGCGTCACAAGGACCAGTGGGAGGCCGACCGCATCCTGCAGGGGGCCATCGCCGAGGCGTCGGCCCGGCTCGGCCCGGCCGGCCGCGTGCTCGTCCGGCCGTCCGGCACGGAACCCGCGTTGCGGGTCATGGTCGAGGGGCCGGACACGGATCTCGTGTCCGAACTGGCCGACTCGCTCGCGAGGGTCGCGGGAGAGCGACTAAACTAGCTTCGGTGCCCACCCATCGGAGTACCGATGCCGATCCGCCCGACGTGGCGCCGGCGAACGGAGGATCTGACGGCATGTGCGGCATCGTCGGCTACACCGGTCCGCGGGAGGCGGGCCCGCTCCTCATCGAGGGGCTCAAGCGGCTCGAATACCGCGGCTATGACTCGGCGGGCATCGCCCTGGTCGACGAGGCGGGTGACCTGTTCGTCGAGAAGCGGGCCGGCAAGCTCGCCAACCTCCAGACCGCGATCGCCGATCGGACGCCGCATGCCGCGATCGGCCTCGCCCACACCCGATGGGCCACCCACGGCCGGCCGAACGACCTCAACGCCCATCCGCACCAGGATTGCACGGGCGCGATCACGGTCATCCACAACGGGATCATCGAGAACTTCCGCGAGCTCCGCGACGGCCTGGAGGCGCGCGGCCATCGGCTGACCTCCGAGACGGACACCGAGGCGATCGCCCACCTCATCGAGGAGGCCTACGAGGGCGATCTTGCCGATGCGGTCCGCGCCGCCCTGCGGCGGATGGACGGGGCCTACGCGATCGTCGTGATGCATCGCGGGGAGGGCGACCGCCTCGTGGGCGCCCGCCAGGACGTGCCGCTCGTCGTCGGACTCGCGGACGGCGAGAGCTTCCTCGCATCGGACGTCGGGGCCATCCTGGTCCACACCGACCAGATCGTGTTCCTCGAGGAGGGCGACGTCGCGGACCTGCGCCCGTGGGGCGTGACGATCACGAACGTCGCCGGCGACCCGATCGAGCGGCCGGTCACCACCATCGATTGGTCGCCCGAGGCCGCGGAGAAGGGCGGCTACGACCACTTCATGCTCAAGGAGATCCACGAGCAGCCCGAGGCACTCGCCCAGTCGCTGACGGGCCGGGTCCATCGCGACGGGCATATCGTCGTCGAGGAGCTCGATGGGCTCCTGGACACGCTCGGGACGATCGAGCGGATCGAGCTCGTCGCCTGCGGCAGCGCGTTCTACGCGTCCCAGGTCGGCGCGGCGGCGATCCAGGCGTGGACCGGGCTACCGGCTCGCGCGACCGCCGGCTCCGAGTTCCGGTACAGCCCGCCGCCACTGGACGGGCGCACGCTCGTCATCGCCGTCACGCAGTCGGGCGAGACCGCGGACACGATCGCGCCGGTCCGCCTGGCCCGCGAGCGCGGCTGTCCGATCGTGGCGGTCACGAACACCGTCGGCTCGGCGATCACCCGCGACGCGGACGCCGTCCTGTTCCTGCAGGCCGGGCCGGAGATCGCGGTGGCCGCCTCCAAGACGTTCGTCACGCAGGTGACGACCCTCGTGGTGCTGGCCGCGGCGATCGCCCGTGCGAGAGGGACCCTCGACGAGGCCGACGAGCTGGCGCTTGGCGTCGCGCTGCGGGCCCTGCCGGCCGCCGCCGCCCGGGCGATCGAGGCCGCCTCGGCCATCGCGCCGGTCCTGGCCCGCCGCTACGTGAACTCGCGCGGGTTCATGTTCGTCGGCCGCGGTTACGGGCTGCCGGCCGCACTCGAGGGTGCGCTCAAGCTCAAGGAGATCAGCTACGTCCACGCGGAGGGCTACGCGGCCGGCGAGCTCAAGCACGGCCCGATCTCGCTGCTCGACGCCGAGTGCCCGCTCGTCGCGGTCGTCACCCGTTCGCCGGTCTACGACAAGGTCATCAGCAACGTGATGGAGGGACGCGCTCGCGACGCCCGGGTCATCGCGGTCGCGACCGAGGGCGACGTCCAGATCGAGCGCTTCGCCGACGACGTCTGCTGGGTGCCCGACACGCACGACGCCCTCTCGCCGATCCTCGCGGTCATCCCGCTCCAGCTGTTCGCCTACCACATGGCCGTCGCGCGCGGCACGGACGTCGACCAGCCGCGCAACCTGGCCAAGTCGGTGACGGTCGAGTAGTCGATGGCGGCGGGCGACGCGGCCGACGGGCAGCCGACCTTCGGGGCGGTGCCACCGGGCACGACCGAGCTCGGTATCGACATCATCAAGGTCGATCGGATCCGCGCCACCCTGGCCCGCTTCGGGCCGCGATTCTCGGGCCGCGTCCTGACCCCGGCGGAGCAGCGCTACGTCCGTGACCGGCCCGAGACGTTCGCCGGGCGCTGGGCCGCCAAGGAGGCCGTTTCGAAGGTGCTTGGCCTGGGCGTGCGTGGCATCGGCTGGCGCGACATCGAGGTCGTGCGACTTCCGACCGGCCAGCCCTCGGTCAAGCTCCACGGGCGGGCGGCGGCCCGCGCCGGGCAGCTCGGGATGGGCCGGATCGCGCTGTCGATCACGCACGAATCGGACTATGCGGTCGCGATCGCCTTCGGCATCAGGACGACCGGCGGGCGGTTCCTCTTCCCGCCCGACATCGAGGAGCGCCTCGATGACCGCGAGCGGCAGATCCTGGCGCGGATCGAGCGGCTGCGCGACCTGGCGGAGACCTCGGGCGCCGGCGCGCTCGCCTCCGATGCGCCGCGCCCCACGGACGAGGTCCTGCTCGCGGCCGGTCGTCCGGCCGCCGCGGACGACGGGGAGTCCGCGGGTGACTGAGCGTGGACCGGTCGGCTTCGGGCGGCGACCGGGCGACGCCGCGGCGGCCGAGGGTGGCCGATCGACCGCCGTGCCCGACGGCGCGGTCCGTCTCGACGACGATGCCGCCGGGGCCCTGCTGCCGGAGCGCCCGGCGCGTGGACACAAGGGCTCGTTCGGCAAGCTCCTCGTCATCGCCGGATCGCTCGACTACGCCGGGGCGGCGCTCCTGGTCTGTCGCGCGGGCGGCCGGACGGGCGCCGGGCTGGTGACCCTGGCCGTCCCCGAATCGCTGCAGCCACTGTTCGCCGCCAAGGTCGTCGAGGCCACGACGATGGCCCTGCCCGAGGACGACGTCGAGGAGATCGACGCCGAAGGGGCGCTGGCACGGATCCTCGACCACGAGCACGACGCGATGGTGGTCGGACCCGGACTGCGTCCCGGCCTGTCCACGGTGGACCTGGTGCGCGAGCTCATCGCGGCCGGCGATCCCGGGGCGTCGCCGATCCTCCTCGATGCGGAAGCGCTCCGGTCGCTCGCGACGATGGATTCGTGGTGGGCGACGATGACGCGACCGGGCGTCCTGACGCCCCATGCCGGGGAGTTCGCCCGCCTCCGGGCGGGGATGGGGGTCGACCCCGCGGCCGACGGCGACCTCGTGGCCGACGATGCCGCACGGGTCGCGGCCGCCCGGGCCGCCGCCACGACCTGGGGCCAGGTGGTCGTCCTCAAGGGCGCCGCCACGGTCGTCGCTGCACCCGACGGCTCGGTCACGATCGCGCCATTCGAGAATCCGGCGCTGGCGACGGGCGGCACGGGCGACGTGCTCGCTGGTGCGATCGGGGCGCTGCTCGCCCAGGGCCTCGACCCGTTCGCGGCGGCCAGGCTCGGCGTCTACCTGCACGGACTGGCGGGCGACGGGGCCCGGGAGCGCTTCGGCGATGCCGGTGTCCTCGCCTCGGACCTGCCCGAGGGACTCGCGCTCGCCCGGAAGCGCCTGGCGGCCGCCGCGGAGCGCCGTCGTGCGCGGGGACGGCTGGGATTCGTGGCACGGACCGGCGAACCGGGCGGGGCCGATGCCGCGACCGGGGTCCCGGCGCCGGGGCCCGCATCGCGCACGCCGGACCCGGCCTGAGCCGGCGCCAGAGCCGAGGGATGGCCCGCACCGACCCCGAGACGTCCGTTGACGAGCGACTGGCCGCCGCCGGCCTGCCGCCGCTGCCCCGGACCGCGTGGCTCGAGATCGACCTGGACGCGCTCACGTCGAACGTCGCGCTCCTGCGCGAGGCGGCAGGACCCGGGGTGTCGATCCGGCCGGTCGTCAAGGCCGACGCCTACGGCCACGGCGCCCTGCCGGTCGCCCGGGCGCTGGTGGAGGCCGGCGTCGACGGCCTGTGCGTCGCGACGCTCGATGAGGCGCTCGCGCTCCGGCGGGCCCGCATCCGGGCGCCGATCCTCGTGCTCTACCCGATCCCGGCCGCCTGGGCGCCCGAGGCCGCTCGAAGGGGCATCGCGATCAGCGCCGGGGAGTCCGGCCTGCTGGCCGCGACGCTCGCGGCGCTCCGGTCCGGGCGCCGAGCCGGTTCGCGCCGCCTCCGGATCGAGCTCGAAGTGGAGACCGGTCTCGGTCGGGGCGGGTTCGCGCCCGACGCGATCGTCGCGGCGGCCGAGGCGATCCGGGCGAGCGGCGACGCCGTCGCGACCGGCCTGTGGACCCACCTGCAGGCGCCCGAGGACCGCGAGCGCACGGACGGCCAGCTCGGCCGGTTCGAGACGGCCGCGGCGGCCCTGCGGTCGGCTGGGATCGGCCTGCCCGCCCGCCACGCGACCGCGAGCGTGAGCCTCCTGAGCGTGGCGGACGGTCTGGCCGCCTACGACGGCGTCCGCCCGGGCCTGTCCATCTACGGCCTGGCCCCCGAGGAGCTTCGCCCGGACCACCGCGGGACCCGGCCGGCCGCGGACCTGCGACCGGTCCTCTCCCTGCATGCCCGGCCGGTGCGCGTCGCCGACCTGCCGACGGGCTGGGGGATCAGCTACGGGCCGACGTTCGTCACCGAGCGGCCGAGCCGGATCGCGACCCTGCCGCTCGGGTACGGCGACGGCTGGCCGCGTTCGCTCTCGAACCGGGCGAGTGCGCTGGTCCGCGGCCGACGGGTCCCGCTCGTGGGCAACGTGGCGATGGACGCGGTGATGGCCGACGTCACGGACGTGCCCGGCCCGCCGGTCACCAGCGCCGACGTGTTCACCCTCATCGGGCGCCAGGGAGACCTCGCGATCACCGTCGCGGAGTTGGCGCAGGCACGCACCACGAACTCGTGGGAGGTCGTAACGGCCATGTCCGGGCGGTTACCCCGGGTGTACTATGCGCGACCCGGACCTATGGGTCTTCGCACGTTGACCGAGTGGAGTTGACTTGGCGCGCATCGAGCTGTGGCACGGCGATATCTGCGACCTCGAGGTGGACGCGATCGTCAATGCCGCCAACCTGTCGCTCTGGATGTCGAGTGGCGTCGGTGGCGCCCTCAAGCGTGCCGGCGGCGACGAGATCGAGTTCGCGGCGGTCCGCCAGGCGCCCGTGCCGCTCGGGGAGGCGATCGTGACCACGGCCGGCTCCCTGGCCGCCCGCGCCGTCATCCACGCGGTGTCGCTCGACCGGGAGCGGCGCACCAGCGGCCCCGTCATCGCGGCAGCCGTGCGCTCGGCGATGGCCCGGGCCCGCGAGATCCGCGCCACCAGCCTCGCCTTCCCGGCGCTCGGCACCGGCGTCGGCGGGTTCCCCCTCGACGAGGCCGCCCGGATCACCGTTCAGGCGGTGCGCGACGAACTGCCCTGGTGTCCTACCATCGACCACGTGATCTTCGCATTGCGCGGGAAGGCCGCATACGAAGCCTTCGCCGCGGCCCTGGCGGTCCCGCAGACGTCGCCCGGTCCGCGTTCCTTCGCGACCCTCGGGGGCTCGGTGTGACGACGCCCCTCGAGCCCACCGAGGAGCAGCGCGACGAGCTCGTCGAGCAGGTCGCCCGCGAGATCCAGTTGCGTGGCCTGACCGGTCCGGCCGTCCATTTCCTCGAGGCCAGCCGACCGTATCGCCCGCTCGGGGCGAACGCGATGCTCTTCTTCGACCCGGTGCTGCGCGGCCTGTTCGGTGGCGAGCTCTCGTCGGCGACCGAGATCATGGCCGACGACGCCGGGATCGAGCTCCTCATCGCCCGGCTCGAGGAGTACGACGACGAGGCGACCTGGGACGCGTGACCACGGCCCGGCAGGTGCCGGGTAGCATGGCCCGATGACGAGCGACCCGCGCGCATTCCTCGCCATCGATCGCGGCGCGGCGACCACCGGTGCGGCCCTGATCGGCCGCATCGACCACGCCTGGCGCCTGCTCGGTTCCGTGGCCCTCCCGGCGCGATCCCACCCCGATGCCGCCGCGCATCTCCTCCTGGCCCGTGTGGCCGATGCGGATCCCGAGCTGGCGGCCCACCTGCGCGTCGATCCCGACCGGCCCGACCTGTTGCCCGAGGTGACCGTCACCTCGACGCCGGCCCGCCGGCTGGCCGTTGTGGCCGCCTCGGAACGGGCGCTCACGCCGCTCGTCACCGCCGCGGCCCGGAGCGGCTGGCTGACCGTCGGCGCCAGCGCCGAGACCACCGACCCGCTGGCCATGTCCCGGATGCTCCTCGACGGCGACACGGACGGCATCCTCGCGGGCGCTGGCGATCCGGCCGGGGCCGACGAGCGTGGCGCCCTCGCCGAGCTGACGGCCCTGGTGGCGGCCGCAGCCGCCCGGCGACCGGAACGTCTCGTGATCCTCGCCGGCGCCATGACCGAGGGTGCGGCCGCCTTCGGGGACCTGAATGCCCGGGCCGGAGAGACGCTGCTCGCGCCGGCCGCCCGCCCCGGCGCCGCCGGGGCGCCGCTGCGCGACCTGCTGTCCGCCCTGGCATTCCCCGTCGATGACGCGCGGCGCGTGCTCGGGGCGGCCGCCCTGACGCTGGCCGAGGTGCTGGATCGCCGCGTGGAGCTGATCGAGATCGGCTACGACGGCGGCCTCCGGGCATCGGCGACCCCGGCGGGACCGTCGGAACCCGGCAGCGTCGATGTCGCGATCGTGCCGACCGCCGGACTCGCCCCGGCCGACCCCGATGACGCGACCGTCGACCGCGTGCTCGGCTGGACCACCGTCGCCTCGGACCGCCATCGACTCCGCGACCGCCTCCGCGAGCTGCGGATCGCCCCGTGGGCCGATTCGACCCCGGACGGCGTGGCCCTGCGCATGGCCGCGGCTCGTGCGGCGCTGGCCCGGCTGGTCGAGGCGACCTCCGAGTCCGCCGGGGACCCCGCCCCCGACCTCATCATCGCGGCGGGCGGTGTCTGGTCGATCGTGCCGCCGTCGGCGGTCGCGCTCGCGATCGCCGACGTCCTGCGTCGACCCGGTGCGAGCGGCTACGCCCACGATCACGCCCGCCTGCTCGGGCCGCTGGGGTCCATCCCCGATCCGGAGGAGCGGCGCGCGGTCATGGCCGATCTCGCCGATGACATGCTGGCGCCGCTCGGCAGCGTCGTGACGCCGGCCGGACTCAAGACCGGGCGGAGCGCCGGGAGCCTGGTCGTCCACGATCGGCCGCGGGCGCCCGGCGGTGTCACGCCCCGGAGCCGGAGCCCGATCGACCTGATGCCCGGCGGATTGGCGATGGTCGCCCTGCCGCCGGGCGCGACGGCGACCGCGGAGTTCCGCTTCAGGGACAGCGTCCGCCTCGGTGGCCGCGGTCGCCATTTCGCTGTGGACGTGTCCGGCGGCCTGGCCGGGCTCCTGGTGGACCTGCGGGACGTGCCCCTGCGCCTGCCCGATCGCGCCGACCGACGCCGGGAGCTCCTCGATTCCTGGCAGGTCACCGCCGCAGCAGGCGCGCCCGATGGGTAACGGCTGGCACCCGGGCGAGGCCATCGGCGACCCCGAGGGTCCCGCCCCGGAAGCCGGGCCCGCGACGGACCTCGAGCTCGTGCCGTTGCGGCGCCTCATCGAATCCCCGGTCGACGCGGTCTTCACGCTCTCGCCGGGTGACCGGGCGATCGTCGAGGCGGGTGCCTCGGTCGTGGTCGGCGCGCCGATCGCGGAGCGGCTGCGCGACCCCCGCCTCGAGGACAAGATCGTGACCGAGCCGGTCGAGCCCCGCCCCGGCGACCGCTGGCACGCGATCGGCCGGGTCGTGGGGGCCGGCGGGAGCGGCCCGGGACGCGGCCCGCACGGTGGCGAATACCTGTTCCCGTGGCGAACGCGCTGGCGGGTCGCCACCGGTGACATCGTCGATCCGCTCGAGACGCCGGTCGCCGGCATCGTCCGCGACGTGCGCCCGGGCACCTCGATCACCATGCGAGCCGCCGGCCGCGGGATCCGCGGCATCGTCGTCCTGGGTGGGCCCACGCGCGGCCGTCTGAGCCTGACGACGAGACCGGACGGTGGCCTGCGCCCGGGCGGCCTCGATGTCGGCATGGCGGGCTCGATCCTCGTCGTCGACGCGCGGGTCGATGCCGAGACCTTGACGCGTGCCCGGGCGATGGGCGTCCGGGGCATCGTCGTGCCGGGGCTCGCGAGCAAGGAACGGCGCGACTTCCTCGCGTCGGAGGCCCGCCAGCGCGCCGCGCTGCACCGGCTGCCGCCGTATGCCGTCCTCGTCATGGACGGTGCGACCCGGCGGCCGATGGCCGGGCCGATCATGGCGCTCCTCGCGGCGATGGTCGGACGCGAGGCCGCGATCGTGGCCGACCCACCGATGCTCGTGTTCGATGCTCCTGACCTCGTGGTGCCGGCGCCGCCGCCCGATCTCGTCCGGATCCGGGCCGGCGCCCTGAGCGGCCTCGAGGGGCGATGGCTCGGTCCGGCCGGGCGTCGGCGGTTTGCGGGCGGCGTCGATCTCGAGGCCGGACACGTCCGGCTGGCCGACGGCAGCTCGGTCGCGGTCCCCATCGGCGACCTCGAGCGGTTCGCCTGACCGTTCGAGCCGAGGGGACCATCGGCACGCGCGATACCCCCGGCATTCGGCTACCCTCGCCCCGATGCCTGCCACGAGCCTTCTTCGGCGACACGTCACGAGCCCCGATCCGGACGCCACGTCGGCGCTGGGGGCGTCGCTGGCCGCGGTCGCCCGCGCCGGGGATCTGCTGTGCCTGTGGGGCGACCTCGGGGCCGGCAAGACCCACCTCGCGAAGGCCTTCGGCGCGGCGCTCGGCGTCCGCGAGACGGTCACCTCACCGAGCTTCGTGCTCATGGCCGAGTACGAGGGGCGACTCCCGATGTTCCACGTCGACCTGTACCGCCTCGCCGACGCCGCCGACGTCCTGGCCGGCGGGCTGCTCGACGACCGGTGGGTCAGCGGGGTCACGCTCATCGAGTGGCCGGAACGCCTGGGCGAGGCGATCCCCCCTGAACGCCTCGATGTGCGTCATCGTGGGGTCCGGCGACGACCCGCGCGAGATCGAGCTGATCGCCCATGGCGAACGTCACCGGCACTACCTGGAGGCACCCGGGTGAGCGGTCCGACCGGTGACGAGGTCGTGCTGGCCATCGATACCGCCACGACCCGGATCGCCCTCGGGATCGGCACGCTCGCCGGCGAGCCGCTGGCGGTGACGAGCTGGCCGGCCGGCTACCGCCACGGCGAGACGCTCCTGCCGGCGCTGGAGCGACTGCTCGGCGATCACGGCATCGGCCGGTCGCGGATCGCCGCGATCGTCGTCGGCACGGGCCCTGGCGCCTTCACCGGCCTGCGCGTGGGCATCGCGACCGCGAAGGGTCTCGCCCACGGCCTCGGCCGGCCGATCATCGGCATCCCGACCGCGGCCGCCCTGCTCTCCGCAGCCGCGCGCGCCGACGGGATCCCGGCCGGACGCGGCGTCCTGCTCTTGCCGGCCGGGCCATCGGATCGGATCCTCGTCCGCGACGGCGCGCCACCGGCCCTGCTCCCGGCCGATCGGGAGCCAGAGCTCGATCCTGCGGATGTCCTGGTCGCGGTGGACCTCGAGGACCGTGCGCCGGCCGAGGCGCTCGCCCGTGGGGCAGTGGCGCGCGACGGGCTGGCGGCGGAGCTCGTGGGGCTCGGGGCGGCCAGGCTGGCCGGGGGCGAGGCCGACGACCTCGCACGGCTCGTGCCCGAGTACGTGACGCTCCCGCGCGGCGTCACGGCCATGGCCGGGGAGGTGGCATGGTCGCACGACCCCCGCTGAGGCTCCGGATCGAGCCGATGCGGCTCGAGGACCTGGTCGTGGTCCACGCCATCGAGCGGGCGAGCTTCGCGGCGCCCTGGCCGGCCAATGCCTACCGCAGCGAGCTCGAGACGAACCGGCTCGCCCACTACCTGGTCGCGCGGGTCGAGGAGGACATCGTCGGCTACGGCGGCATGTGGCTCATGGTCGACGAGGCCCACATCACGACGTTCGCGATCCATCCCGCCTGGCGACGGCAGCGGATCGGGGAGCGGCTCCTGCTCGCGTTCCTCGACCTCGCGATCGACCGGCGGGCGCGCGAGGCCACGCTCGAGGTCCGGCTCTCGAACCTGCCCGCGCGACGGCTCTACGAGAAGTACGGCTTCAAGCCGGTCGGCCTCCGCCCGCGCTACTACAGCGACGACGGCGAGGACGCCCTGATCATGACGACCGAGGCGCTGACCGGACCGGTCATGCGGGAGCGGATCGAGCGCCTGCGCGCGGAGCTCGACGCCTCGCCCGCCCCAGAGCATCCCGACGACCGCGGCGAACGGCAGGGCGCCATCGAGACGCCCGGCGACCCCGATGACCCCGATGGCGGCGAGGCGTGAGTGGTTCCCTCGTGCTCGCCATCGAGTCGTCCTGCGATGAGACCGGCATCGCCCTGATCGAGGACGGGCGGACGATCCGCTCGAACGTCGTGGCCTCCCAGGTCGCGCTGCATGCGGCGTCCGGTGGGATCGTGCCCGAGGTGGCCGCCCGCGCCCACCTGCGCTGGATCGTGCCGGTCCTCGATGCGGCCTGGAGCGACGCCGGCGCGACCTGGCCCGAGGTCGACGCGGTCACCGTGACCTACGGCCCGGGGCTGGCCGGATCGCTCCTCGTCGGCATCAACCTCGCAAAGGCCCTCGCGTGGGTCCACGAGAAACCGCTCATCGGGGTCAACCATCTCGAGGGGCACGTGTACGCGGCCTGGCTCGCGGACGATGCTCAAGCGGAGCTCGTCGAGCCCGTCTTCCCGCTCGTCACGCTCGTCGTCTCGGGCGGCCACACGTTCCTCGCCGAGATGACCGGGCACCTGACGTATCGGGCGCTCGGTGCGACGGTCGACGACGCCGCGGGCGAGGCGTTCGACAAGGTCGGGCGCCTGCTCGGCCTCGGCTACCCGGGTGGGCCGGCGATCTCCCGCGCGGCCGAGGGCGCGACACAGCGCGACCGCGCCTTCCCGCGCGCGTGGCTGGGGGATTCGTTCGACTTCAGCTTCTCGGGGCTCAAGACGGCCGCCCGGCGGATCGTGACCGCGGCTCGGGCGGAGGTCGGGATCGCGGACGACCCCGAGGCGCCGCTGCCGCCCGAGGTCGTCGCGGAGCTCGCCTGGGGGTTCCAGGACGCGGTGGTCGACGTCCTCGTCACCAAGACGATCCGCGCGGCGCGCGCGACCGGCGCCCGCTCGATCGTGCTCGGCGGCGGAGTCGCGGCGAACACGACGCTCCGGGCCAGGCTGGCGGGCGAGGCCGACGCGCTCGGCGTCCCGCTCGTGGTGCCGCGACCGGCCCTCTGCACGGACAACGGGGCGATGATCGGGGCCGCCGGCGCGCGACGGTTCGCCGCGGGTGACCGGTCCGGTCTGGACCTGGACGCGCGACCGTCGCTGCCCCTCGCGCCACGGAACCCGGATCCGTGAGCGGCTCGGCCAGGCCGCGCCTGGACCCCGCCGACGTCCGGGCCACGCTCCGGGCCGCCGGCCTGCGCGCCCGCCACGCCCTGTCCCAGAACTTCCTGGCCGACCCGGACGTGCTCGAGGCGATCCTCGCCGAGGCCGCGCCCGTACCCGGGCGCCGCGTGCTCGAGATCGGGCCAGGCCTCGGGCTCGTCACCGGCGGCTTGCTCGCGGCCGGGGCCGGGGTGACCGCCGTCGAGCTCGACAGCGGGCTCGCCGCGTTCCTGCGCGACCGCTTCGACGGGCCGCTCGAGACCGGGCAGTTGCGCCTGATCGAGGGCGACGCGCTCGACCAGGACCTCGTCAGGCTCGCCGAGCCGCCCTATGACGTCGTCGCGAACCTGCCGTACCACATCACCAGCCCGATCCTGCACGCGCTGCTGGGTACGCCCCCGCGGCCGGAGCGGCTCGTGCTCATGGTCCAGCGCGAGGTCGCGGAGCGCATCGCGGCACCGCCCGGCAAGATGAGCTACCTGTCGGTCTTCGTCCAGTACCACGCGAAGGTCCGGGTCGCGTTCACGGTCCGCCCCGAGGCGTTCGAGCCGGCACCAGCCGTCGAATCGGCGGTCATCGTCGCCGAGCCGTTCGACGCCGACGACCGTCTCGACCCCGATGCCGAGGACGAGCTCTGGCGACTGGTCCAGGCGAGCTTCCGGGAGCGCCGGAAGATGCTCCACAACGTCCTGGCCCGCCAGCTGCCGTTCGACGCAGGAGAGGTCACCGCGGCGTTGGCCGCCGTGGGCATCGACCCGGAGCGCCGTCCGCAGACCCTCGCCGTGGGGGAGTGGCTGGCCCTGCGCGAGGCGCTCGGCCCGATCGGGGCCGACCGTCGCGCCCGGCGCGAGATGCCCCGCTCGTGATGGCCGCCACCGATCCGTCCCGACGCCTCACGCCCGTGCTGCGGCTCGCTCCGGCCAAGCTCAACCTGACGCTGGCCGTCGTCGGCCGCCGGCCCGATGGCTTCCACGACCTGCACTCGGTGTTCGTGCCGCTCGCCCTGGCCGATCGGCTGAGCCTCGCCCACGCCGGCGGCCATGCCGACAGCCTCCATGTCGAAGGGTTCGATCCCGGCCCGCCCGACGACAACGTCGTGTTCCGGGCGCTCGCGGCCACACGCGCGGCCGTCGGCGGCGGCTGGACCGGCGGCCCGGGGCCCGCCCCCGCGCTCGCGGCCCGCCTCGAGAAGCGGATCCCGGTCGCGGCCGGGCTCGCCGGCGGATCCTCGGATGCCGCCGCGACGATGGACGCGGGGCTCGAAGCCTGGGGCGCCGAGCTCGATCGGGACGCGCGGCTTCGCATCGCCGCGCAACTCGGCTCGGACGTGCCGTTCTTCGGGGTGGGAGGTCCGGCGCTCGTGGAGGGCCGTGGTGAGCGCGTCGCGCCACTCCGCGGACTGCGCGGCTCGCCCGGCGTCCTGCTCGTGACGCCCGCTGTCGCGGTCTCGACGCGCGAGGTCTTCGAGGCGTTCGCCGCGTTGCGGGGCACGGGCGACGGATCGGTCCGGATGTCGTCGGTCCATCTCGCCGAGGAGCTCCGGTCCGGGCTGTCCGCGGCAGACCTCGTGGCGCGGGCCGGCGTACTCACCGTGGCCAACGACCTGCTGCCCGCGACGGCCGCGGTCCTGCCCGGGATCGTGGCGTTCCGGCGGGCCCTCAACCGCCGCCTCGGGCGGCCGCTCGGGCTGTCCGGCTCGGGTCCGACCCTCTGGGCGCTCTATGCTTCCGAGGCGGACGCAGCGTCCGCGGCCGACCTGGTCCGGGCGAGCCTGCGCGAGGGGACGCTCACGGCGCCAGGCGACGCCGACCCGTTCGTGGCCGCCACGAGCATCGTCACGCAGCCAGCCGAGGAGGACCCGCCGACATGACCCGCCGAGCCGTCACGACCACCGGGGCGCCGGCCGCGGTCGGCCCCTACAGCCAGGGCATCGTCGTGGACGGGTTGCTCTTCACCGCCGGACAGGCCTCGCTCGACCCGGGGACGGGCACGATCGTCGAGGGTGGCATCGAAGCGGAGACCGAGCGGGTGATGGCCAGCCTGTCCGCGATCCTCGATGCCGCCGGCGCCACCTGGGCCGATGTCGTCAAGACGACGATCTACCTCGTCGACATCGGCGACTTCGCGGCCGTCAACGCCATCTACGGCCGGTTCGTGACCGACCCGCCGCCGGCTCGCTCCACGGTCGGCGTGGCCGCGCTGCCGAAGGGCGCCAGGGTCGAGATCGAGGCGATCGCACGCCTGCCGCGCTGACGTCTGCTCGGTTGACACTCCGAACGGGGCGCCCATACCATGCCGCCACCCAACCGATGACATCCGACCCACACGCGCCGGGACACCATGGCGTCGAGAGCGACCGCCGTCGTCCGACCCGGGCCCCTCGGCGCCACTCCCAGTGAATCCCCCAGATACCGACGCGACCCGGGCGGTCGCCGTCGTGCTCGCGGCCGGGCTCGGCACGCGGATGCGCTCGTCGCTCCCGAAGGTGCTCCATCCCCTGTGTGGCCGGCCGATGCTGGCCTACGTCCTCGACGCCTGGGCGAGCACCGCTGACGGTCACGCCGCCCGGCCGACCGTCGTCTATTCGCCGCCCGTCGCGGCCGTCACGACGGTCTTCGCCGAGGGGGTCGACTTCGCGCTCCAGGAGGAGCCCCGCGGGACCGGCGATGCCGTCCGGGCCGCCCTCGATGCGGTCCCCGACGGGGCCGCCGAGATCGTCGTCGTCTACGGCGACGTGCCGCTCGTGACCGGCGCCGACTTCGACGCCGTGCTCGAGGCGCGCCGCGAGGACGATGCCGCGATCGCGCTCGCGAGCGTGTTCGCCGCCGACCCGGCCTCGCTCGGCCGTGTCGTGCGTGGCGAGTTCGGGACGGTCGAGCGGATCGTGGAGGCGAAGGATGCGACGCCCGAGGAGCTCGAGACCAACGAGACGAACGCGGGGCTGTACGCGTTCGATGGGGCCTGGTTGCGCCGTCGCATCGCCAGCCTCGAGCCGTCGGCCACGACCGGCGAGCTGTACCTGACCGATCTCGTCCGGTTCGCCCGCGAGGACGGCCGGATCGTGGCCGCGGTCGGCTTCGAGGACGACGGCCGGTTCGACGGCATCAACGACCGGAATCAGCTGGCGGCCGCCGAATGGAGCCTGCGCGTGCGGCTCAACGAGGCGCACATGCAGGCCGGCGTGACGATGCGCGACCCCTCGACGGTCTATCTCGACTGGTCGGTCGAGCTGGCTCCCGATGTCACGCTCGAACCGAACGTCATCCTGCGCGGCCGGACGAGCGTCGGGACCGGCTGCGTGATCGGGCCGGGCAGCGAGCTCATCGACGCGACCGTCGGGGAGCGGGCGACGGTCTGGGCCAGCGTGGTCGAGTCGTCGGTCATCGAGGACGACGCGACCGTCGGCCCGTACAGCCACCTCCGGGCCGGCACGGTCATCGGTCGTGGCGCGCAGGTCGGGAACTATGCCGAGCTCAAGAACACGCACCTCGGTGCGGGCTCGAAGCAGCACCACGCGAGTTACCTCGGCGACGCCGAGATCGGCGAGGGGGTCAATGTCGGGGCCGGCACGATCACGGCGAACTTCGACGGGACCAACAAGCAGCACACGACGATCGGGGACGGCGCGTTCCTGGGCGTCGACACGATGCTGATCGCGCCGGTCGAGGTGGGGGAGGGGGCCAGGACGGGCGCCGGCGCCGTGGTCACGCGTGACGTCCCGCCGGGCAAGCTCGCGGTCGGCATCCCGGCCCGGATCCGCGAGCCCCGGCCCAAACCCGCCCCCGACGAGGCCGGATGAACGACGCCGTCCTCGAGCTCGGCATCATCGTCGTGCTCGTGCTGTTCAACGGGGTCTTCGCGGCCACCGAGATCGCCCTCGTCACCATCCGTCGAAGCCGGCTCCAGCAGCTGGCCGAGGAGGGCAATCGCGGCGCGATCCGCGTGCAGCGCCTCAAGGAGGATCCTGGCCGGTTCCTCGCGGTCATCCAGATCGGGATCAACTTCCTCGGCTTCCTCGCCTCGGCGTTCGCGGCCGTCAGCCTCGTCGATGGGATGGAGGACTGGCTCGCCGGGTTCGGTGCCGGCCGCGACCTGGCGGGCGCGCTCGCGCTCATCGTGGTCACCAGCATCCTGACGATCTTCACGATCATCTTCGGGGAGCTCGTGCCGAAGCAGATCGGCCTCGCCCACGCCGAACGCGTCGCCATGTCGACGAGCCGGTTCATCGACGTGCTGGGCAAGCTGTTCGGGCCGCTCGTGGCGTTCCTGACCTGGACGACACGGCGGATCAGCCGGCTCTTCCGGGCGGACGTGGCCGCGGACGAACGGATCTCCGCCGAGGAGCTCCGCCTCATCATCGAGCAGGGCGGCGAGCAGGGGATCCTCGAGGCCGAGGAGGAGCAGATGATCCACGCGGTCATCGAGCTCGGCGATCAGCGCATCCACGAGGTCATGGTGCCGCGCATCGCGATGGTCACCCTGCCGGCGACCGCGACCCTCGATGAAGCCATCGACACCGTCATCCAGGAGGGCCACAGCCGGATCCCGGTGTACGAGGAGTCGATCGACGAGATCGTCGGCATCCTCTACGCGAAGGACCTGCTGCCGTTCCTGAAGGGGGCGATCGAGGAACGGCCGTCGGTCCGGTCGATCCTTCGGACGCCGGTCTTCGTGCCCGAGTCGATGACTGTGGACGACCTGCTCCACGAGCTCCAACGGCGCAAGGTCCACCTCGCGATCGTGCTCGACGAATACGGCGGGACGGCCGGCCTCGTGACCATCGAGGACCTGCTCGAGGAGATCGTCGGCGAGATCCAGGACGAGTACGACGAAGAGGAACCGATGATCGTCTCGTTGGGCGATCACGAGGCGCGCGTGGACGGACGGGCGGCCGTCGATGACCTCGAGGAACTGTTCGACACCTCGCTCGGGCTCGAGGACGAGGACGAGTACGACACGATCGGTGGGCTCATCTACCACCGCATCGGCGGTGTCCCGAAGCCCGGCGATCGCGTCGCCGTGGATGGCCTCACGCTGACCGTCGAGACGGTGAACGGGAAGCGGGTCGGCAAGGTCCTCGTCGTCCGCGAACCGCGCGATACCGGCAACGACGAGTCCGACCGCTAGGCCGAACCGGGCGGCCTTCCCGGTGACTCGGCCCGTCAGGCGCTGATGGCCGCCACGATGAGCTGCTCGAGGTGCTCGCGGGCAGCCGGCGAGACGACGCCCGCGGCATCGAGCTCGGCCAGGGCCTCGTCCCGGTAGCGGCGGGCCTCGTCGCGCGTGTGCTCGCGGGCGCCGGTCCGCTCGAGGATCGCCACGATCTCCGCCACGTCACCAGGCGTCGGAGTGGGCTGGGCGTAGAGCTCGGCGAGCCGGGCGCGGTCCTCGGGGCCGCCGGTCTCGTGGGCGTAGATGACCGGCAGCGTCTTCTTGCGATGGGCGATGTCCGACGGTTCCTTGCCGGTCGAGCGTTCCGTGCCCCAGATCCCGAGCAGGTCGTCGTTGAGCTGGAACGCGAGGCCGAGCGCCCAGCCGAACCCGCGGTACCGCGCGATGACCTCGTCGTCGTCGGTCGCGAGGAGCGCGCCGGCCTCGATGGACGCCGAGATGAGCGCCGCGGTCTTGCGCCCGATCATGTCGAAGTAGGCGTCCACGCTCATGACCTCGTCCGAGGCGCTGCTCGCGATGTCGAGATACTGGCCCTCGCACAGCGCGAGGCACGTCTCGTCGAACAGGCGCATCAGGCGCAGGACCTTCGCGTCGGGAAAGCCGAGATCGGTCAGGCGATGGAGCGCGATGCGCGACAGGCTGAACAGCGTGTCGCCGGTGTTGATGGCCTGGGGCACCCCGTGGACCGTCCACAGGGTCGGCCGATGGCGACGCTCGCGGTCGCCGTCCTCGATGTCGTCGTGGACGAGGCTGAAGTTGTGGCCGAGCTCGACGGCCGCCGCGCCCGGCAGCGCGCGGCGGTGTTCGCCCGCGATCGAGTGGTAGGCAAGGAGTCCGAGCAGGGGCCGGATGCGCTTGCCGCCGGGGGACCCGGACCCATCGAGCGCGAGGTGATAGCGGACCATCTCGTAGAGGCCGTGGGTCGAGGGATCGCGATCCGCCACGAGCCGGACGATCTCCGCCTCGGTGTCGCCGATGAGGGCCGTCAGGTCGATGTCGGTCGAGATCGTGGTCATCGTGCCCGGAGTGTACACGAAACGTGTACCACGCAGGTAGCCTGTTGACGGGCAGGAACCGACGCCGGCGCGGGGGACGCGACCGCACCGGCGTCTACTTCGAGTACGCGCGTCGGGCCGGCTCGGATGACCCCGCGGCACCAGATGCGTCATCGGGCGGTGCGGCCGGCCACCGCCGGGCGCTGACCGGTGGTACCGTCGCTCCGATGCCCGCCCCGCGCCGCTACACCACCGACGCCATCGTCCTGTCCCGGTTCGATCTCGGCGAGGCGGACCGGGTCCTGACGCTCATCACGCCCGGCAGCGGCAAGCTCAAGGCGATCGCCAAGGGCGTCCGACGCCCGACGTCGCGCCTCGGGGGCAGCCTGGAGCCGTTCGCGGAGCTGACCGTGGCCCTCGCCCGCGGCCGGACGTTCGACGTGGTCACCCAGGTGAGCGTCGGGCATGCGTGGCTGAACCTGCGCGATTCGCTCGAGAGCGCCGCGACGGCCTGGTACATCGCGGAGCTGGCCGACCGCTCGCTCGAGGAACGCCACGCGGCCGAGCCGCTGTACGCGCTCCTGCGGCGGGCCTACGAGCTGCTCGACGTCGGGATGGCGCCGGGCCGCGTCGCGCGCTGGTACGAGATGCATCTCCTCGACGAGCTCGGCGTCCGCCCGGAGGTGGATCGCTGCGTCGAGTGCGACCGCGTCCTCGAGTCGGCGGACCGGTTCCGCTGGGTGCCGCCGCTTGGCGGGGTGGTGTGCGACCGCTGTCCCGGCCCGCCGCACGATCGGGTGGGCCTCACGCTCGACGCCCTCAAGCTGCTCAAGGCCTACCAGCGCCTCGACATCGAGGCGATCGCGGCCCTGCGGCTGGCCGCCGGGGTCGAACGGGAGGTCGAGACCGCCCTGCGCGAGTTCGTGCGCGACGCCCTCGAACGCGACGCCCGATCCCTCGCGTTCCTCGACGAGGTCCGCACCGTCCCGCTCGCCCGCTGATGGCCACGGTCCAGCTCCGCGACATCGTCACCGACGCCGACCGCGAGGCCGTGCTGGCCCTGCGGCGCGGTCCCGGCCAGGACCGGTTCGTGGCGAGCGTCGAGAAGTCGTTCGCGGACGCGGTCGAGGACGCGAACGCGATCCCGCGGATGTGGGCGGCCTATGACGGCGACCGGGCGGTCGGCTTCGTCATGATCAGCGACGGGATCCCCGCCGAGACGCTGGCCGCCGATCCCGACATGATCGGCCCGTACTACCTGTGGCGGCTCCTGATCGACGAGGGCGTCCAGCGGCAGGGCTACGGCACCGCCTGTCTCGATGCCGTGGTCGCATACCTGCGGACCCGCCCGGGGGCGGACACGCTGTGGACCAGCTGCGGCCAGGAGCCCGGCACCCCGCAACCGTTCTACGAGCGCTACGGGTTCGTCCCGACCGACCGTTTCGTCGAGGAGGAGCGCGTGATGCGCCTCGACCTCCGCCCGGAGGCCCCATGACCGCCAGCATCGATCCCGCGACCGCCGCGGGCGCCCGCGCGCTCCAGCACCTGGCCGACGACCCGATCGGCTGGCTGACGACCGTGAACCCGGACGGCCAGCCCCAGAGCTCGCCGATCTGGTTCCTGTGGGCCGACGGCGAGCTCCTCGTCTACTCCCGCACGCGCGCGCCACGCAACGAGAACATCCGCGAGCGGCCGCTGGTCTCGTTCAGCCTGAACACCGACCCCGGCGGCGACGAGGTCGTCACGATGGAGGGCACCGCCCGGATCGATCCAGACGGACCCGCCCCGTCGGCCAACCCGGCCTACCTCGCCAAGTACCGGGGAAAGATCGAGGGCTACGACTGGACCGTCGATTGGTTCGCTGCGAACTACCCGGTCGTCGTGCGCATCACCCCGACGCGCTGGCGACTCGCCTGACGCCGCGATGACGACGCCACGGTGAGTGCCGCGCGCAAGGCGCTCCTCGCCGCGGCCGCCGGGGCCGCGACCCTCACCGGGATCCGGGCCGGCGGTCGCGCCATGGTCGGACGGGCGGAACGGCGCCTCTGCCTGACGCTCGAGCACCCACCGTACGGCGCGTCCGAGCGGGCGCGCGAGCTGCACCGTCGACTCCTGGTCGCCGACCTCCACGCGGACTCCCTGCTGTGGGGCCGCGACCTCCTGCGACGGTCCGGCCAGGGACAGGTCGACGTGCCCCGGCTCATCGAGGGCAACGTCGCGCTCCAGGTCTTCGCCGCCAGCACGAAGTCGCCGCGCCACCTCAACATCGAGCGCAACGACGACCGGAGCGACGACATCATCCTGATCGCCCTCGCCGGGGGCTGGCCGCCGGCCACGTGGCGCAGCCGCCTCGCCCGCGCGCTGTACATGGCCCGTCGGGCGGACGCGATGGCCGGGCGCTCGGACGGCCGGCTCACGCTCATCCGGTCGCGGACCGACCTCGAGCGCTACCTGGCGCGACGGGCGAGCGAGCCGGCGATCACCGCGGGCCTCCTGGCCATCGAGGGCGCCCATGCGCTCGACGACGACCCGGCCAACGTCGAGGTCGTCGCCGACGCGGGTTCCGGATGATGTCGCCGAGCCACTTCTTCGACAACGCCTTCGGCGGCTCCGCGCATGGCGTCGAGAAGGGCGGCCTGACCCGGGCGGGCCGCGAGATGATCCGCCGGATGGAGGCCCGCGGGATGGTGCTGGACCTCTCGCATGCCTCGGGGCCGACGATCGAGGACGGCCGTCGCGATGTCGAGGCGACCGGTCGTCGTCTCGCACACCGGCGTCCGGGGCACCTGCGACAACGCCCGGAACCTCTCGGACGAGCAGCTCCGGGCGGTCGCGGGGACCGGCGGGCTGATCGGGATCGGGTTCTGGCCGACGGCCTGCGGCGGCGACGATGCCGCCTCGATCGCGACCTCGATCCGCTATGCGATCGGCGTGGCCGGGGTCGAGCACGTCGCGCTCGGCTCTGACTTCGACGGCGCGGTCCAGGTCCCGTTCGACGCGAGCGGGATGGTCCTGCTCACCGACGCGTTGCTCGAGGCCGGCCTCGACGACGACGAGATCGCCAAGGTCATGGGCGGGAACGCGTTCCGCGTCCTCGCCGACACGCTGCCCGCGGCCTGAGCCGGACCCTGGCCCGGCGACCGGGTCAGACGAGTTCCGCGATGAGCGCCGCGGCGCGCGCGGCGCCGTCCGAGGCGACCGGGCGGTAGTCGATCGGCCGGTCGATCTCGAGCGCGATGGCCTCGGCGATGGCGTCCGGATCCGAGGTCGCGTAGTCCATCCGCCGGCCGCCGCCGTAGCGGTCGAGCCGATGGGCGACGTGGCGGTTCTGCTCGAAGTGGTTGGCCAGGGGGAAGTAGAGGAACGGCCGGCGGCCGGCCACGAGCTCCATCGTCGTGGTCAGGCCGCCCTGGACGACCGCGAGGTCCGCGGCCACGAGGTGTCGGTAGAGGTCCGGCACGAAGGCGCGGACCTCGACACCGGACGGCGCGTCGAGGAGTCCCGGATCGATCCGTGGTCCCGCCACGGCGATCATGCGCAGGCCCGGGATCCGTCGGGCGGCGTCGGGGTAGCTCGCGATGACCCGTCGGAGCAACGCCTCGCCGACACCGGAGCCGCCGACGGTGACGATCACGACCCGCTCGTCATCGTGATAGCCGAGCTCCCGGCGGAGCGCGTCGCGGCCCTCGACCAGGCTGGTGGGATCGAACCCGGTCACGTACCCCGAGAACGAGAAGTGCCGCTCGGTCCAGTCGCGGATCGATGGCAGGCCCGGGCCGAAGTCGTCGGGCACGATGTCGTCGGGGTCGCCGACGAAGATCGCCCGGTCACGGAGCCGCGGGAAGCGCTCGACATGCTCGATCATCTCCTCGTTCAGGTCGGCGGTCAGGAACGCTTCCCGTTCGCCGCCGGCGGGCATGGGGAGCCAGCCGACGAAATCGGTCATCCACGCGAACGCGGTCCGCTTGAGCTCCGGGTTCTCGTGGAGGTAGTAGTCGACGTCCCATGCCTCGTCGCCGATGACGAGGTCGTACTCGCCGGTCTCGACCGCATCGTGGAAGACCATGAAGTTCGCGACCAGGATCTCGTCCATGCGCCGGATCGCCTGGAACGCGTTGAGATCGTGGCCGGCCGATTCGGCGGTGAAATGCGCCGATTCCGAAGCCAACTCGGCACTCAGCGGGTGGATCCGCTCGCCGCGCGACTCGAGCACGTCCGTGACCGGGCTCTGCGCGAGCCAGTCGATCTCGAGATCCGGATGCAGCTTCCGAAGCTCGTCGGCGATCGAGACATCGCGCTGGGCGTGGCCGAGCCCGATCGGCGAGGAGATGTAGAGGGCGCGTCGCGGGCGGGACAGGGCGCGGGTCCACGTCGTGGTGCTCATGGATCGATCCTCTCGAGTGAACGGACGAAGTCGCGGATCAGCAGGTTCGCCAGGACCGGATGCCGGCCCGGGATCAGGTGGTTGGCGCCTTCGACGATCACGAGCGGCGCACCGGTGAGCTCCGCGAGGCGATGCGCCTTCACGACCGGCTGGCACTGGTCGTCCGTGCCATGGACGATGAGCATCGGGCAGGCGACCCGGCGGCAGATCGCCTCGATCGCCTCGAGGTCCAGGGTGAAGGCCGCCCCGTTGTCCGCGAGCATGGCGTCCACGGAGCCGTCGACCGCCCAGCCCGTCGTATCGTCGATGAGCTTCGTCGAGTGCGGCTCCGTGGCCATCTGCTCGAAGAAGAACCGCGCGAACCCCGGGTAGTCGCGGCGCCAGTAGTGCCGGTTGAACTTCGCCCACCCCTCGTCGGTCGGCAGCTCGTCCTCGAACGCGCACGTCGAGGTAGTGCTGGTGCGTCCGACCCAGTCGCGGCACGCCGACGCTGAACGCGACGATGCCCTCGACGCGGTCCGGGCGTTCGGCCGCGAGGCGGATCGCGCGCCAGACACCATCGACACAGAGCCCGACGAGGACGGCACGCGCCGTCCCCGTGGCGGCCATCACCGCTTCGATGTCCTCGACCAGCCGCTCGTCCGCGTACGCAGCGGAGTCCGTCGGCCGGTCCGAGCGCCCGTTGCCGCGCCCGTCGAATGTGACGAGGCGGTAATACCGGCTCAGGAAGTGGATCTGGGCCTTCCATTGCCGCGAGTGGATGATCGGCGTCGAGGGGAGGAACACGAGCGTCCGCTCGCCCGACCCGAAGACGTCGTACGCCAGTCGGATCCCGTCGGCCGCGGTGGCGAATCCGGATTCGACCGGCCGCCGAGCGAGCCCGGACTCCAACCGCTCGGACCGATCGGTCGGCGCGACCCCGATCACGTCCCGGTCCCCAGGCCCGCGACGAAGTGGCGGATCAGCAGGTTGACCCGGACCGGGTGTCGGGCGATGACGATGTGACCGCCCCCCTCCAGCAGTTCCAGGCGCGCTCCCGGGATGGCGCGAGCGAGGCCGATCCCCTGGCTGACGTCGGTGATCCGGTCTCCCGTGCCCTGGATCACGATCGTCGGGGCCCGGATGGCGCGGCACATCGCGGTGACCGTCTCGAGGTCGAGGGTCGGCGGGGCCCGCTTCGTGGCGGCGAGCGACTCGGCGTCGGTGTCGAGCCCGTAGCCGACGCCGTCCTCGATCTGCTTGGTCGAATGCGGCTCGCTGAACGCCTCCGAGAAGAAGAACTCGAGGAAGGCGCGGTAGTCGCGGCGCCAGAAGTGGATGTTCTCCTTGTTCCAGCCCTCGTCATCCGCCAAGGGGTCTTCGAAGGGCACCTGCCAGGACCGGCCGGGCTTCCCGAACAGCGACGCCGGGCAGAGGAACACGAGGCCGAGGACCCGCTCGGGATGCTCGGCGGCGAACAGGATCATCGGCCCGGAGGACCCCGAAAAGCCGACGAGGACCGCGGCGCGGACGCCGGCCGCGTCCATGACCGCCTCGAGGTTCGCTGCGCGGGCGCGGGTCGTGTGGGCGAGGGGATCGGTCGGGCGGTCCGACAGGCCGTTGCCGCGGTTGTCCCAGGCGACGACGCGGTGCCGGCGAGCGAAGTCCGGGATCTGCGCCTTCCAGATCCGGGCGTGGACGATCTGCCAAGGCGGCACGAACACGATCGGCGGATCGCCCGTGCCGTACACCTCGTACGCGACCCGGCCGCCGTCGCGCTCGACGAATCCGGTGACATCCGGATCGCGGGCACGCATCTGCTCGCGTGCGCTCGCCGGTGCGACGAGCGTCGTCATGCCCGGCCCTCCTCGAACATCCGGATGACCTGACCCACCTTGCGCAGCGCGGATCTCGCGGGGATGGTCCGGTCGGGCATGCCGAGCAGGATCATCGCTTCGGCGCCCGTGAACGGCAGGCCCATCAGCGCCGCCAGCTCGGCCGGGGTGAACGGCCCGAGCCCGCCCAGCCGATGTGCCTCACGCTCGCGCGACCTCCGCGAGCAGGGTGTACCACCCGCTCAGGTCCTCGCGCACGGCGGCGGCCACCTCGGCGTCGGACCAGCCGACGGCGATCATCTCCTGCAGCACCCGGACGTAGCCCGACTCGATGTCCTCATCGAGGAAGTCGCAGGCGCGCTCCCACTGCTGCCACAGGGGCTCCGGCCCGCCGAACATCGCCCGCTGGCGCTCGAGCAGGCGCGCGTTCTCGGCCTCGAGCAGCGCGAGGATGAGGGCCTGCTTGCTGCCGAAGTGGTAGTGGATCTGGCTGAGCGGGACGCCGGCCGCCTCGGCGACGCGTCGCGTCGAGAGGTTGGCGAAGCCGTCGGCGAGCAGGCAGGTGCGGGCGGCGGCGAGGATCGCGCCATGGGTGTCGGCCGTCGCCTGGTCCCGGCGTTCCGCCCGCGTCTGCGGTCCTGTCGCCGTCTGGTCAGCCACGGGGCGAGCATACGACGCCCGCCTCACGCCGCGATCGCGTAGACGGCGGCCAGGATCAGCACGGCGCCCACCGGCCGGCTCAGGCGCCGCCCCCACGGCAGGTTCTTCTCGATCGCGGTCAGGCCACCGAGCGCGAGCATCGCGGTGAGGCTGCCGAGGCCCACCCCGAACATCACGAGCATGAGCGACCAGCAGCAGCCGACGCAGAAGGCGCCGTGGGCGACGCCCATCGTGAACGCCTCGAACCGCTCCGAGGTGCCGCGCCAGCGGTTGATGACGAACCCGAGCGGACTGCGGCACTCGTCGAGGCACCGGTCACGGAGTGGGCTGAACTGCCACAGGCCGGCGGCGAGGAGCGTCGTCGCGATGATGATCTGTGGATGGTCGGCGAGCCACGGGAGCGCTTCGACGGCCGCATGGATGGCCCGGTCGCCGATCCAGGCGGCCAGCCCGAACCCGCCCCAGATGGCGAGGTAGCCCGCGAGCAGCAGCGCGACGAGCACGCCCGGCTGGCGGCGGCGCCCCACGAGCGCCCGGAACGTGACGACCAGCGGCACGCTCGAGGGCAGCATCATCGCGACGATCATCAGCAGCCAGCCCATCGAGAAGAGCGCGGCCTCGAGCGGCAGAGGGCCGCCGCCGGTCGCGTGGTGCAGGTAGTGCCCGTACGGCGACTTCTCCCAGAGCCACAGGGCGAGCCAGGCGGCGACCGCGAGCGCGACGAGCGACCCGGCCAGGATCGCTCGGTCGCGCCGCGGCGCGCGGAGGTGGGAGGGGGCGAACATCGCCGCTGCTCCGCGGAGGCCGGCCGCTCAGGCGGCGAAGCGGAAGTGGCCCTGGAGGGCGTTGTGGTCCTGGAGGTCCACGCTGGGGATCCCGTGCGGGCTCCCGTCCTTCGTGAACTGGCTCGCCTTGGCCGCGAACACCGGCGAGCCCGGGATCGTGCTGAACACGGTCTCGGCAAGGGTGGTGGGCTTGCCGGTCGCACCCATGAACGGGGCCATCTCGGCCGTCACGAGCGATCCGATCGTCAGCCGTCCCTTGCCGCCATCGACCGTGAACGCGATCGGCGCGCGCTCGACCGCGACGACCTCGCCGATCAGGCCGGCGAGATCGGCGACCGCGCCGCCGAGCTGTCCGGTGAACAGGCGGATCATCGCCGCCTCCTGCTCGGGGGTCGATCGGTCGTCGACGAAGACGACGGCCTTCCATGACTTGGGGATGAGGATGTTCTTCGGGATGTGGGCCGAAACGGCCATCGTCAGGCCGCTGACGTCGACGCCCTCGATCGACCCCTTCTCGATGCCCCAGGCGATCACGGTGTCGCAGGTCTTGTAGTCGGGGTCCTCGCCGACCCAGCACGGGCACAGGACGTTGCAGGTGCAGACTTCCAGCAGCCGTCCCTCGATCTCGTACGTCATGGTCGATCCCTCCCAGTCGTCGTGTCGGTCAAGTGACCGATATCGGTCGGTCGACCGAATCTACACCGGGATCGGCTGCTGTCAAGACCCTTTCTGACCGGACCGGGCGGTGCGCTCTGGTAGCATCGGTGCGTCAGCATCCCGCGCGGCCATGCCAAGGTCGCGTACCAGCGGAGACCCCCTGTGACCTCCCCGAACGACCCCGACGACGTCGCGCCTGCCGTCAAGGACCTCGACACGATCGTCTCGCTGTCCAAGCGGCGCGGCTTCATCTTCCCGTCGTCCGAGATCTACGGGGGCATCAACGCGGTCTGGGACTACGGCCCGCTCGGCGTCGAGCTCAAGAACAACGTGAAGCGGGCCTGGTGGCGGGCGATGGTCCAGGAGCGCGACGACATCGTCGGGCTCGATGCCGGCATCCTCATGGCTCCGCAGGTCTGGGTGACGTCGGGGCACGTCGGCTCGTTCAGCGACCCGCTCGTCGAGTGCGCGACCGACCAGCGCCGCTTCCGGCTCGACGAGCTGCCCGGCGCCGAGCACCTGACGGCGACCGAGCTCCAGGATCCAGGCATCGTCGAGCGGCTCGGTCTGCGCTGTCCGGTGGACGGCGGGCCGCTCTCGGCGCCGCGCCGGTTCAACCTGATGTTCAAGACGTTCATGGGCCCGGTCGAGGAGGACGCCTCGGTCATCTACCTGCGCCCGGAGACCGCGCAGGGGTCGTACGTCAACTTCAAGAACGTGCTGCAGTCGTCACGCAAGAAGCTGCCCTTCGGGATCGCCCAGATCGGCAAGTCGTTCCGGAACGAGATCAGCCCGGGCAACTTCGTCTTCCGGATGCGCGAGTTCGAGCAGATGGAGATGCAGTACTTCGTCCGCCCCGAGGCCGAGGCCGCGGCCGCGTTCGAGGAGTGGCTGCCCAGGCGGCGTGCCTGGTACGAGCACTACGGGGTGACCCCGGAGCGGCTGCGGCTGCGTGAGCACGCCCCCGACGAGCTCGCCCACTACGCGAAGAAGGCGATCGACGTCGAGTACCGCTTCCCGTTCGGCTGGAAGGAGCTCGAGGGGGTCCACAACCGCGGCGACTTCGACCTCTCCCGCCACTCGGAGGCGTCGGGCGAGCGCCTCGAGTACTTCGACCAGGCGACCGATGAGCACGTCATCCCGTGGATCGTGGAGACGGCCGCCGGCGCCGACCGCGCGGCGTTCACGTTCCTCATCGACGCCTACCGCGAGGAGGAGGTCCGCGGCGAGACCCGGGTCGTCCTGCGCCTGCATCCCGAGCTCGCCCCGTACAAGGTCGCCGTGCTGCCGCTGCTCAAGAAGCGACCCGAGATCGTCGAGTTGTGCCACCGCATCAAGGCCGACCTGCAGCGCCACACCATGGCCGTCTACGACGACACGGCGGCCATCGGCAAGCTCTATCGCCGGCAGGACGAGATCGGGACGCCGTGGTGCGTGACGGTCGATGTCGACTCGCTCGAGGACGGCGCGGTCACGATCCGCGACCGCGATTCGATGACCCAGGAGCGCGTGCCCGTCGAGGGCGTGACCCGGCTCGTCCTCGACCGGTTGGACGCCGCGCGGGCGGGGTAGGGCGGCGACTTCGAACGTCGGGCTGTCAGGCCTCGGGGGTTTCCTTCGGCGGCGTCACGACCGTAAGGGGCAGTGGGACCGCGCCGCGCAATCGACTCGGGACGTCCTGGCCGATCCATCGCGAAAGACCGGCGGGTAGCGTCGAGAGGATGATCTCGTCGGCTTCGAGGTGACGCAGCGCGTCGCGCGCAGCCTGGACCGGATCGTGGTCCCCGATCTCCCCGGTCGCCTCCGCATCACGTTCGCGGAGCCAGCCGAGGCTGTCGTCCAATCGCTGACGCGCGGATTCGAGGGCCTCGCCCTCCTCCCAGGTCAGTTTGTGGGAGATCGGGGTTGCCGGCACGACGACGTGGAAGCGTGCTTGCCCGTCGGCGAGGCGCTCGGTGATCTCGTGCCGGAGCTCCTCGCCCGCGAGGGTCTGATTCGCGATGATGAGATACGTCCGCATGGCTGCGGGTCCTCGCGCTCGCCTCCAAGCGTACAACTGCGGCTCAAGGTCCTCGATGGTGGACACGGGTGCGTACACTCTGCGGGCGACGATGACGACCGGCGCGCGGCCCAACGCGCATCGGTGCGATGACCGTCGATCATGGAGGCGTTCGTGGGCTGCATCAACCTTGTCTTCGGAGCGATCCTGCCGAGGCTCGCCCTGCTGAGTGCCTGGTCCAACGACGGGGCGTACTGGAACGCCCTGTTCGGCTCGCAGATCTGGCTGGGTCTCGGCTTCATCGCCCTGCCGTGGACGACGCTCATCTACGGGTTCGTCAGTCCCAACGGCCTCAGCCTGCTCAACATCATCTTCCTGGTGTTGGCGTTCCTCGGGGACCTCGGCACATGGGGGATGGGCTTCTTCGGGGGCCGCAAGGAGTACTCGAACTACCGCGGGACCTGAGACCGGCGGGTCGGCGAGCGGGCGGCGTCCGTCGCCGGCTATCGGTCGGCGTTCGCCTCGCCGCATCGATGGGCGCGGCCAGGTCGGCCACGGCCACGCCGCGCGCCCGCCGGAGGACTGGTTGGGGCATCATCGTCGCTACAGGGCCGACCGACCACAGGAGCATGCCCGTGCCCGAAGCGCCGTACCGTCGCGTGCACGTGATCATCAACCCGGCATCGGGCGGCGACGAGCCGATCCTCAACGTGCTCAACGACGTCTTCCGCCGGTACGACGTGGACTGGGACGTCAGCGTGACCCACCGGTACGGGGATGCCGCCGCGCAGGCCCGGCGGGCCGTCGAGGACGGCGTCGACCTCGTCGCCGGCTACGGCGGCGATGGCACGCAGCACGAGATCGCCAACGCGCTCGTCGAAGCCGCGGTCGCGAACGGGGCGCCGGACGCCGATGGGCATCCTGCCCGGGGGGACGGGCAACGGCTTCGCTCGCGAGATGGGCGTGCCCGAGCAGCCTCCGCGAGGCGGTCGAGGTCCTGTGCACCAGCCACAAGACCCGGGCCGTCGATGTCGGCCGGCTCCGTGACCTCGGGCAGGCCGAGTCCGCCGACCGGTACTTCGTCCAGCGGACTGTACGTGGGGGTCGAACCGGAGGAGCAGACGAGTCGCGAGCTCAAGGACCGGTACGGGGTGTTCGCGTACCTGGTCAACGCCGACGCGGCATGCTGGCGAGGCGACGGACAACGCCCACTACCGACGTCGACGTGGACGGCGAGTCCCTCGAGTTCGATGCCTCGCGGGTCTACGTCGTCAACTCCGGGATGATGGGGACCGGTCTCAGGATCACCCACTCGTACGCGGTCGACGACGGGCTGCTCGACTGCTTCCTGATCGACAAGCACTCCCTCGCGACCATGGCGGCCGCCGCCATCCGCTTCCTGGACCTGCCCATGGCGAAGGCGAGACGCTTCCACCGGCAGTGCCGCTCGATCACGATCGAGACCCAGCCCGACCAGCCGGTGTGGACGGACGGCGAGTACGTCGGCCGCACCCCGGTGACGGTCGACGTCATCCCGGGGGCCCTGGCCGTTGTCGTCCCCTGAGCCGCGCCCCAGCCTTTCCCCGTTCCACCGGGCCTTCGACCGGCTGTACCCGGCGATCCGGTTCACGTACGAGCGACTCCTGGGCCAGGCCTGGTTCTCGCAGATCGAGCCCCGGCTCTGGCTTGGCGGCGCGCCGACCTATCGGCGGGACTACGAGGCGATCCTCGCGCTCGGGATCACCGCCGTGCTGGACACGCGGGCCGAGCGGACGTCCGAGCGCAGCTTCTACGACACGCACGGCATCACCCATCGCAAGGTCTTCGTGCCGGACGTGACCGTGCCGGACGAGACCGTCCTCACGGAAGCGGTCGGCTGGATCGAGGACCAGTTCGCGGATGGCCGAACGGTGCTCATCCACTGCGCCAAGGGCCGGGGCCGCTCGGCGACGGTGCTCGCCGCCTACCTCATGAAGACCGACGGGATGAGCTTCGACGCGGTGCGCGACCTGCTGCGTTCGAGGCGGGAGCTGGTCAAGCTCGAGGACCGGCACCGCCGGGTGCTGGAGTCCTGGGTCGCCAAGCAGGGCGACCGCGCCGATCCGGCGTGACCGGCTACTGGTCGGCGTTCGCCTCGGCGGCATCGATGGCGGCGGCCAGGTCGGCACCGGCGACGCCGCGCGGTTCCTTGCCCTTGGGCCAGTACAGCTCCTTGTGCACCTGCTCCTCGGGATAGCCGCGGGCGAGGAGCGTCTCTTCGGCCGAGAGGATCATGTCCGGGTTGCCGCAGATGTAGGCGATCGAATTGGCGGGCGAGAGGCCGAGCTCGTCGAGCACCGGCCCGAGGATCATCTCGACCCGGCCGGTCCGGCCGGTCCAGTCCGTGTTGAGCGGGTCCGACGGCCGCGAGACGGTCGGGACGTACCGGACCGGGTAGCCGCCGCCACGTTCCCAGTCGTCGAGGATCGTCCGGTACCCGAGCTCGTGCGCGTACGACACGCCGTTGAGGAAGACGACGTTCCGCGGCCGCCCGTCCACGAGGAGCTGCCGCATCATCGAGACGAACGGGGCGTTGCCCGTCCCCGACGAGATGAAGATGTGCGTGCGCTCGTCGCCCTCGGCGAGGGTGAACTTGCCCTTCGGGCCGATCATCCGCATCGGATGGCCGACCGGCAGCTCCCACAGCAGCGGCGTGAACGTGCCGCCCTGGACCAGGCGGACATAGAACTCGTAGCCGTCGGTCCCGATCGCGGCCGGCGGCGACGCGACCGAGTACGGCCGCTGCACGATCCGGCCGTCGACCATGACCCCGATCGTCATGTACTGCCCGGGCTCGAACGGCGTCGGCTCACCGTCGAAGCGCACCCAGAAGTAGGCGAGTGACTCGGTCTCGTCCTCGCGGCGGACCAGCCGGGCGTTGTACTGGGGCGCTTCGCGCTCGATCACGCGCGGGGCGGCCGGGACCCCGACGTCGGGATCGGCCGGCGCGGCCGAGGCGAGGCTGGCGGGTTCGGTCATGGGCGCGGCGGCCTCCATCGGTCGTTGCGCGGTGATGGTACCCGGCGGCAGGGCCGCCCGGTCCGGCGGCATCGGTCGCAGATCGGGCACGCTCGCGCGACCATCTCGCAACCTGAGTCCGCGAGGTCGCGACGCTACAATCACCGCTCACGACCGACCCTTCGCCACGGCCCTCGCGGCCGACCGCGGATCCGCCGAGGAGATCGCCCGATGACCGACACCGCAACCCCTGCCGGCCAGCGCGTCCATCGCGCGGCGAAGCGCTACATCTACGCCTGGGGCGGGGCGAAGGCCGAGGGCGACGCGTCCATGCGCGACCTGCTCGGCGGCAAGGGCGCGGGCCTCGCCGAGATGACCAATGCCGGTCTCCCGGTGCCGCCCGGATTCACGATCACGACCGAAGCCTGCAACGACTACTTCGCAGCCGGCGAGCGCCTCCCCGATGGTCTCTGGGACGACGTGCTCGAGGCCGTCAAGGAGGTCGAGACGGCGACCGGCAAGGGCTTCGGCAACGCCGCCGACCCGCTCCTCGTCAGCGTCCGCTCGGGGGCGAAGTTCTCGATGCCCGGGATGATGGACACGGTCCTGAACCTGGGCCTGAACGAAGAGACGCTCCACGGCATGATCGCGCTGACCGGCAACGAGCGATTCGGGTGGGACGCCTACCGGCGGTTCATCCAGATGTTCGGGCGGATCGTCATGGACGTGAAGGGCGAGCGGTTCGATCACGCGCTCGAGGCCTCGAAGGCGGCCCACGGGGCCGAGCAGGACACGGACCTCTCCGCCGCCGACCTCCAGGCCCTCGCGGAGGATTTCAAGGCGATCGTCAAGGCCGACACCGGCCGCGACTTCCCGAGCGACCCGAACGAGCAGCTCGAGCTCGCCATCAAGGCCGTATTCGCGAGCTGGTTCGGCAAGCGCGCCGTCGACTACCGCAACAACCAGAAGATCGCCCACGACCTGGGCACCGCGGTGAACGTCGTCACGATGGTCTTCGGCAACATGGGCGACGATTCGGGCACGGGCGTGGCCTTCACCCGCGATCCGAACACCGGCGAGAAGACGCTGTTCGGCGAGTACCTGACCAACGCCCAGGGTGAGGACGTCGTCGCCGGCATCCGGACCGCGCCGAAGATCGCCCAGATGGCGACCGACATGCCCGAGGTCTACGCCGAGTTCGGGCGGATCGGGCAGCAGCTCGAGCGCCACTACCGCGACGTCCAGGACCTCGAGTTCACGATCGAGCGCGGCAAGCTGTACATGCTCCAGACGCGCTCCGCGAAGCGCACCGCGGCCGCGGCCGTCAAGATCGCCGCCGACCTCGTCGACGAGGGTGTCATCAGCCGCGACGAGGCGCTCATGCGCATCGAGCCCGCCCACGTCGACCAGCTGCTGCGCGACCAGTTCGATCCCGCGGCCCGGGCGAGCGCCACGCGCATCGCCAAGGGCCTCAACGCGTCGCCGGGTGCCGCGGTCGGCCGGGCCGTGTTCGATGCCGACGTCGCCGTCGAGTGGGTCGGCAACGGCGAGCGCGTCGTGCTCGTCCGGATCGAGACCTCGCCCGACGACTTCCATGGCATGGCCGTGGCCCAGGGCATCCTGACCGCCCGCGGCGGGGCGACGTCGCATGCCGCGGTCGTCGCACGCCAGATCGGCAAGCCGTGTGTCGCGGGCTGCCACGAACTGGTCGTCGACTACGGCGCGAAGAACGCGACCGCGAACGGCGTGACGTTCAAGGAAGGGGACTGGATCAGCGTCGACGGCTCGACCGGCGAGGTGTTCCTCGGGGCGTTGCCGACGGTCTCGGCGCGGTTCGAGGACCAGCCGGAGCTCCAGCGCATCCTGAACTGGGCCGATGAGGTCCGCCGGATGCAGGTCTGGACCAACGCGGACAAGCCCGAGGAGGCCGCGCAGGCCCGGGGCTACGGCGCGCAGGGCATCGGCCTGTGCCGCACCGAGCACATGTTCCGCGAGGGTGAGCGCCTCGAGATCGTGCGTGACGCGATCCTCGTCGCCACTGTCGCCACCCGGGCGAAGGCGAAGCTCGCCGCCCAGGAGGCCGTGTCGGCCGACGAGACCGCAGCCGTGACCCGCTTCGATGCCGCGATGGCCAAGCTCGAGGTCCTCCAGCAGGGCGACTTCGAGGGCATCTTCAAGGCGATGGACGGGCTGCCGGTCGTCATCCGGCTCATCGATCCGCCACTCCACGAGTTCCTCCCCAACCTCGAGGAGCAGCTCGTCAAGGTGACCCGGGCCGAATCGACCGGTGGCGCGTCGGAGGAGGACAAGATCCTCCTCGCGACGATCAAGAGCCTGCACGAGCAGAACCCGATGCTCGGCCTGCGCGGTTGCCGTCTCGGGCTGATGATCCCGGACTTCGTGAAGGTCCAGACCCGGGCGATCCTCAACGCGCTCATCGCCGTCCAGCGGGCCGGCGGCCATCCGAAGGCCAAGATCATGATCCCGCTCGTCGGGCACGTGAACGAGCTGAGCGCGACGAAGGCGATCCTCGAGGCCGAGGCCAAGGCCGTCGAGGCGGCCGCCGGGGTCACGGCCGAGTACGTGTTCGGGACGATGATCGAGGTCCCGCGCGGCGCACTGACCGCGGACGAGATCGCGCGCGACGCCGAGTTCTTCAGCTTCGGCACCAACGACCTGACCCAGATGACGTTCGGCTACAGCCGCGACGACGCCGAGGGCGGCTTCCTCCTCAAGTACGTCGAGGACAAGATCCTGCCGTTCAACCCGTTCCAGACCCTCGACGACGCGGTCGCGGGGCTGATGAAGACGGCCGTCGACAAGGGCCGGGCCACGCGACCCGACATCGAGCTCGGGATCTGCGGCGAGCACGGCGGCGACCCCGAATCGATCACCAAGTGCGAGCGGATCGGGCTGGATTACGTCTCGTGCTCACCGTTCCGGGTGCCCGTGGCGCGTCTCGCCGCGGCGCAGGCCGTGCTGACCGGTCCTGAACGTGACAAGTAGCGAACGCGGTCCGCGCTGGGACCCGGATCCGCGAGGGATCGGGGTCGCCGACGCCCGGTCGTTCGTCCCGGCCATCGATGCCCTGCGCGGCGTCGCCGAGGAGACCGGCTGGGTCGCCGAAGAGCCCGAGGCGCACCTTCTGCCCCACTTCCGCGATGCGGTCGCGGCCGATGGCTCGCCCCTGGCCATCGACTCGGCCACGACCGCTCCCGACGGCACGTTCGTGGTCGAGACGCGCTGGGTCGGCGATCCCGGGGCCGAGGCCCAGGCGCTCCGCGTCGCCGCGGCCGCGCTCATCGCCGCCGTGACCGAGTCGACGACCCTCGTCCGCGAGCGACGCGAGGCCGACGCGGACGTCTACGACGTGGTGACCGGCACGCTGCCCGGCGAATCGAGGTTCGCCACGCACGGGCACACGCTCCGCCTCCGCGTGGTCCGGACGGCGGACTCTGGCCGATAGGCGCCGCCGATGACCGAGTCGGGTGCCCCGGCGGCGGCCCCCGACGAGCCGCGCCTGCCACATCGCGTCACGATCATCGGCGGCGGCTTCGCCGGGCTGTACGCGGCGCGCAACCTCGGCATCGACCCCGAGGTCCGGGTCACGCTCATCGACCGGCGCAACTTCCACCTGTTCCAGCCGATGCTCTACCAGGTGGCGACCGGCGCGCTGTCGCCCGGTGACATCGCCCAGCCGCTCCGCTCGGTCCTTGGCAGGCACCGAAACACGACGGTCATCCTCGGCGAGGCCGTCGGCATCGACGTCGAGAAGCGCCAGGTCCTGCTGTCGGACAGCGGCCCCGTCGACTACGACACGCTCATCGTCGCGACCGGGGCCCACCACAGCTACTTCGATCACCCGGAGTGGGCGACGCTCGCGCAGGGCCTCAAGACCGTCGAGGACGCGACCGAGGTCCGCCGCAGGATCCTCATCGCGTTCGAGGCCGCCGAGCGTGAAGCGGACCCGGTCCGGCGGAACGAGTGGATGACGTTCGTGCTCGTCGGTGGCGGCCCGACCGGGGTCGAGCTCGCCGGCGCGATCGCCGAGATCGCCCGCGACACGCTGAAGCGCGACTTCCGAGCCATCCGTCCGGCGGACGCGAAGATCATCCTCGTCGAGGCGATGGACCGCGTGCTGCCGCCCTATCCAGTGGGGCGGTCGGCCTCGGCGCGGCAAGCAGCTCGAGCGGCTCGGCGTCGACGTCCGGACCAGGACCCGGGTCATCGACATCGATGAGCAGCAGGTCCGTGTCCTCACGCCCGACGGCGCCGAGGAGACGATCCCGACCAGGACCGTCCTGTGGGCGGCCGGCGTCGAGGCGTCGTCGTTCGCGCGCAAGGTGGCGGCGGCGACCGGCGCGGAGACCGATCGCGTCGGGCGGGTCCTCGTCGAGCCCGACCTGACGGTCCCCGGGCACCCCGAGATCTTCGTCGTCGGCGATGCCGCGGTCCAGCCGTGGCACGAGGACCGGGCGACGCCGGGCGTCGCCCAGGGCGGGATCCAGGGTGGCTCGTACGCGGCGAAGGTCATCCGGCGCCGGATCCTCGGTCGGCCGCACGAGCCCTACCGGTATTCGAACCACGGCGATGTCGCCGTCATCGGGCGGCTGTCCGCCGTCACCGACATCCCGTGGATGGGCCCGTTCGGCCAGCAGGGCGGCTTCACGGCGTGGCTCCTGTGGCTCGTCATCCACATCTCGTACCTGATCGGCTTCTCCAACCGGCTCATCGTGTTGATCCGCTGGGCGTGGACGTTCCTCACGCACGGACGCGGCACGCGCCTCATCACGGGCAAGACGCTGCTGCCGCCGATCGAGGAGCCCGAGCCACCGGTGATGGCGCCGATGGAAGAGCCAGAGACGACCGAGGGCGAGACGACCGGCGCGCCGCGCGCTCGCGCCTAGGCGGGACCGCCCCTCGGCAGCTCGATCAGGAACGTCGTGCCGCCGGGGTCGGTCCGCTCGACGCCGATGCGCCCGCCGTTCGCGGCGAGGAGCTCGCGGGCGATCGTCAGCCCGATGCCGCTCCCACGACGGCCCGTCCGCGGATCGACCGCCCGCGAGGGGTCCGCGCGGTAGAAGCGCTCGAAGATGTGCGGGACGTCGGCCGGGGCGATGCCCGGACCCTCGTCGGTGACCCGGACCGCGACGAGGGGTGACGTGGGCGGCGCGTCGACCGCGACCGACACGCGGCCGCCGTCGGGGCTGTGGGTCATCGCGTTGCCGATGACGTTGCGCAGGACCCGCGACAGGTGCCCCGGATCGATGATCACGACGGTCCCGACCGGCACGGCCGACTCGAGGCGCAGGCCGCGTTCGCGGCGGAGGCCGTCGAGCTCGCGTTCGACCTCGTGGATCGCGGCCGCGAGATCGAGCGCGGTCGGCTGGGCCTGGAGTGGTGCCGCCTCGGCACTGGCGAGGTCGTTGAGCTCGGCGACCGTGCTTCCCAGTGCGGACGCTGCGGCCCGCGCCGTCTCGAGGTTCTCGCTGTCGGCCGGCACGACGCCGTCGACCATCGCCTGGATCTGCGACACCAGCACGGTGGCCGGCGTCGCGAGGTCATGTGCGATGTCGCTGGCCGCCCTGCGGCGGAGCATCTCGGAGCGCTCGAGGCGGTCGGCCATCGCGTTGAACGAATCGGCGAGGTCCGCCGACTCGCGGTCGTCGCCGCCGGTCGCGCGGGCCGTGGTCTCGCCCGCGCCGAGCCGTCTGGCCGCGTTTGCCACGTCACGGAGCGGCCGTGTCAGCCGGGTCGCCACATACGTCGAGGCGAGCGCGATGGCCAGGACGCTGATCACGCCGCCCACCAGCAGCGTCACGTTGAACAACGGCAGGAAGCCGCGGTCGCCGACCTGGGCCGGCAGGTCGGCCTCGAGCGTCGCGAGCGTCTGGCCGTCCGCGACGATCGGCGAGATGTAGTGGGCGACAGCACCGTCCGGCTGCCGCCCGAAGGCGGTCAACAAGGTGCCGTCGTTCGCCATCACCCGGACCTCGCCGCCGAGGTTGTTGGCGAGCCGGCGGACGATGGCCAGGACGCGGGCAGGCCGGTCCAGTCGGTCGGCAAGGTTGTCAGCCGCGTCATCGAGGCGTTGCTGCTGCTGGCCGGCGATCACGGTCTCGAAGCCGCCACTGACGACGCGATTGACGACGATCCCGGCGACGAGCAGCACGCCGAGCACGATCGCGCCCAGGATCAAACCCAGCCGCCACGCCAGCGACAGTCGTGGCGACGCCTCGGTCACGCCGGGTCCCGGGTGGCGACCAGCCGGTAGCCGACCTGCGGGATCGTCTCGATGAGCCACGGCGCGGCAGGATCGTCACCGAGCTTGCGCCGCAGGTTCGCCACATGGACGTCCACGACCCGATCGTAGACGTCGTCCGGACGCCGGGTGACCGAGTCGAGCAGCTGTTCACGGGTGAGCACGCTGCCGGGGCGACGGGCGAGGGCGGCCAGCAGACCCGCTTCGCCCGGCGTCAGCCGACCGCTTTCCGACGTCGTGGCCCCGTCGTCGGATGTGTCGGATGGCTCCGTGAGCGTGAACTGGCGGGTGACCGGGTCCACGACCAGGCGCCCGTCGGCCAGCGACAGCACGGCCTCGTCGGTGGCAGTGGCGTCGGCGCCTCGGCCGCTGCGCCGCAGGATCGCCGCCACGCGCGCGGTCAGTTCGTTCGGGTTGAACGGCTTGGCCAGGTAGTCGTCGGCGCCCATCCGCAGGCCGGCGATGCGCTCGGCATCGCTGCGTTTCGCCGACGCGATGAGGACCGGGATGTCGCCGTGGTCGCGAATGGCTTCGAGGACCGCCTCACCACCGAGCCCGGGCAGCATGAGATCGAGCACGACGAGGTCCACGCCGTCCGTCTCGACCGCCTCGATCGCGGCACGGCCGTCGCCGACGACCGTGACCGCATGACCGTCGCGCTCGAGGTACAGCCGCAGCAGCTCACCGAGGCGAGGCTCGTCCTCGACGACCAGGATCCGCGCGTGGGCAGACATGCGTCGCATCCTAGCCCGGCCCCTGTTCAGGAGTCGTGAAGACGGCCCCGGCACCACACACGTTCTTCATGACCCGAGGCGAATCTGCGAACACCGACGCGACCGCGTGGCCCGCGTCCTCGAAGGGGGTCAACATCGATGCCGAATCTCAGGACCGCGGGTCTCGCTGGAGCCCTGGTGATCAGCGCGCTCGTGGGGGGAACGCTGATCAGCGCTGTCGCCGCGTCGACCGTGCCGGCCACACCCGCCCCGATCGCTGCCGCCGCCGCCGCACCGAGCGGACCAGCGGCACTCGACGTGGGCGAGTACTGCGCGAACTTCCGGGCGGCGTTCGCCGCGAACCTCGGCGTCAGTGAGGCCGAGATGACCGCCGCGGCCCGGAAGGCCGCGATCTCGACGATCGACAAGGCCGTGGCCGACGGCGACATGACCAAGGCCGCGGGCGATCGGCTGAAGGCGCGGATCGATGCGGCCCCGGCCGACGGGTGCGCGGTGCTCGCCGGTCTGCGCGCCAAGGCCGCCAACGCCGTCCGCGTCGTCAAGGACGGGATGGTGGCTGCGGCCGAGGCGTTGCAGATGACGCCGGCCGAGCTGCGGGCCGAGCTGCGTGGGGGCAAGTCCCTCAAGGACGTCGCCGCCGCCCGTAACGTGCCGTATGCGACCGTCTCCGGCGCGATCATGGCGGCCGTCAAGGCCGACCTCGATGCCGCGGTCAAGGCCGGCACCCTGAAGCAGGCCCGCGCCGATCGGATCCTCGAGCGCCTCGAAGGGCGCCTGGCCAGTGGTCAGCTGCGTCCCGCCCGCCCGGCGGCCTCACCGTCGAGCGGGGGCTGAGCAGCGCTGGGTCAGGCGCCGCGGCGCGGCGCGGGCCGGTCCGATGCGCGCGCGGACCGGCCCCGCCGCCTCAGTCGAACGTGATGACCTGGCGGGTGTACTCGCCGCGGCGCATCGCCTCGAAGGCGTCCTCGAGGTCGTCGAGCCCGATCCGGCGGTCCACCAGTCGATCGATCGGCAGCCGGCCGTCGAGGTGCCACTGGGCGTACCGCGGGAAGTCCACCGCCGGGTCGGCGAACCCGTAGTTCGAACCGAGGATCCGCCGGCTCTCGTCGACGAACGGGTAGATATCGAACGAGGCCCGCGCCCCGAGCGGGGTCATCCCGACCAGGACGGCCGTGCCGGCCAGCGGCAACGACGCGATCGCGAGCTCGACCGTCGACGGCAGGCCGATCGCCTCGAACGCGTAGTCCGGCCCGCCATCGGTCAGGTCACGCAACGCAGCGAGCGTCTCGGCTGCATCGTCACCGGCCAGCAGGCCGTCCGTGGCACCCACATCGAGCGCGGTCACGAGCTTGGCCGCCAACCGGTCCACTGCGACGATCCGTGACGCGCCGGCGAGCGCGGCACCCATGACGCACGAGAGGCCGACGCCGCCAAGGCCGATGACCGCGACCGTCGAGCCCGCCTCGACCGCGGCGGTCTTGAGCGCGGCGCCCACCCCGGTCGACACGCAGCACCCGATGAGCGCGGCGACCGCCGGATCGACGCCGTCAGGGATCGCGATCGCGGCCGCCTCCGGCACGACCGTCGCCTCGGACATCGTCGCGATGCCGCAGTAGGACAGCACCGCCTCGCCGGCCGCGCGGCCTCCGGCCGACGCACCGTCCGTTCGGTGCAGCGCCGTCTCGCCGTCCGGGAGCCGGTGCCGGAACGAGGGCGAGTCGGGGCAGGCCCACGGCCGGCCGGCCCGGCACGCCCGGCACGTCCCGCACGGCACCAGCCACGACAGTGCGACCGGCTGGCCGACCCGCAACGACGCCACGCCCGGCCCGACCGCCTCGACGACGCCCGCCCCCTCGTGGCCCATCGCCATCGGTGTTGGGCGGGTCCACTCGCCGTCGCGGACGTGCAGGTCGGAGTGGCAGACCCCGGACGCCAGCATGCGGACGCGCACCTCTCCGGCCCGCGGCTCGGCCAGCTCGAGCGACTGGATCTCGGCGGCCTCGCCGGTCGCCTCGAGGACGGCTGCTCGCACGAGCGTGCTCATGCCTCGTTCTCGCGCCGTCGTTCGACGACCCGGACCGGCTCATACGGGACGTACGCGGGCCACCAGGTCGCCGCATCGACCGCCGCGGCCACGCCATCGGGCGCGATGTCCGCCCCGGCCACGCCGGACTCGATGGCTTCGCGGACGACCGTGATGGCGATCTCGCGCGACACCGCCCGGAGCGACGAGATCGGCGGGTAGAGCGCACCGGACGCGATCCGCTCGTCGGTGACGGCGGCGGCCAGGGTCCGGGCCGCCAGGAGGAACATCCGGTCGGTGATGGCCCGGGTCTCGGCGACGATCGCGCCGAGACCGACGCCTGGGAAGATGAACGCATTGTTCGCCTGGCCGATCTCGTGCCGCACGCCGTCGAGTGTGACCGCGTCGAACGGCGACCCCGTCGCGACGATCGCGCGGCCCTGGCTCCAGGCGAGGACGTCGGCCGGTGTCGCCTCGGACGCCGAGGTCGGGTTCGACAGCGGCAGCACGATCGGCCGATCGGCGGGGCCCACGCGTTCCACCATCGCGTCGATGACGGCTTCGGTGAACGTGCCGGCCACCCCGGTCGCCCCGACCAGGATCGTCGGCCGTCGGTCGCGGATCACCTCGAGCAACGTAGGGGTGGGGCCGTCAACCGCTGGCACCGCGAGCTCTCGTTTCGTGGCGTCCAGATCGGTCCGACCCAGGTGGACCAGCCCGTTCGTGTCGACGAGCGCGATCGCGTCGGCGATGGCCGCCTCGGACAGCCCGGCCTCGCCCATCGCGGCCCGCACCAGCCGGCCGATCCCGACGCCGGCGCCACCGGCGCCGACCACGACGATCCGCGCGTCGCCGAGCGACCGTCCCGTGGCCCGCAGCCCGGTCAGCACGCCCGCGAGGACCACCGCGGCCGTGCCCTGGATGTCGTCGTTGAAGGCCGGCACGCGGCCCTGGTACCGGTCCAGCAGGCGCAGCGCGTTGGCCTGCTTGAAGTCCTCGAACTGGATGACGCAGCCCGGCCAGACCGCCTCGACCGCGTCGACGAACGCCTCGACGAGCGCGTCGTACTCGGCACCGCGCAGGCGCGGCGCTCGATATCCGAGGTAGAGCGGATCGGCCAGCAGCGCCGGGTTGTCGGTCCCGACATCGAGCGAGACCGGGAGGGTCAGGACCGGATGGATGCCACATGCCGCGGTGTAGACCGCGAGCTTGCCGGTCGGGATGGCCATGCCGCCCGCCCCCTGGTCGCCGAGCCCGAGGATCCGCTCGTTGTCGGTCACGACGATGAGCCGCACGTCCTCGAACGGCCCCTGGCGCAGGAGCGTCGGGATCCGGTCGCGGTCGGCCGGCGTGATCCACGTCCCACGGGTCCGCCGGATGATGTGGCTGAACTCCTGGCAGGCCCGCCCGACGGTGGGCGTGTACACGATCGGCAGGAACTCCTCGAGGTGGTCGGTCAGGAGCCGGTAGAAGAGCGTCGCGTTGCGGTCCTGGAGCGCCGCGAGGCCGATGTACTGCTCGAGGGCGTCGGTCTTGACCCGGAGGTGCTCGAGCTCGAGCTCGGTCTGCTCCTCGATCGTGAGCACCCGGTCAGGCAGCAACCCCCGCAGGCGGAAGGTGTCGCGCTCGGCCGGCGGGAAGGCCAGCTCCTTGGTCAGCAATCGGCTGCCGAGCAAGGCCGGACCGGCCAGCCCGATGGCCGCGGATCGACCGGCGGCGATGTCGTCGTACGGGTCCGGCAGGCGGCGCATCCCCGCGAGGATACCGGGCGAGCCGGCCCGACGCCGGGGCCTGCGGGACCGCCGATCCGACTCGACACCACGGGCCTGCGCAAACGCCGATCCGACGCGACACCCCGGGTGTAGCATCACCGCGCGGGACGCGGACCGCCGCCCAGGCACGTGTCGATCCAAGCCCCGAGCCCGAGCGTCGTCGGCGCCTTGCGCCGTCCGCTCACTCGTCGGTCCTGAGGGGGATCGATGCACGGAGGGACGTCGACTGGTCGAGTCGGCGGAGTGGAGGGTTCGGTCATGCAACGCCGACGTGGATTCGCGGCCGTCATCGCCGCCACGCTCCTCATCACCCAGGTCGCCGGTGTGGCGGCAGCCGCCGGGGCCGGTGCGTCCGGTTCCGCAAGCGGCACCGCTGCGCCCATCGAGGGCAAGCTCCAGCGCGACCTCGCCGCCGGACGAGCGAAGAAGATCGTCGTGGAGTTCAGCGCCAAGGCGGACCTGAAGCCCGCGGCCAAGGTCAAGGACCGCGACAAGCGCGGCCAGGCCGTCGTCGACGCCCTCACGTCGACCGCCGGCGCCTCCCAGCGTGGCGCCGTGGCCGCCGCCGCCAAGGTTCGCGGCGTCGATGCGACCAGTTACTGGCTGACCAACGTCCTCGTGGTCGAAGGCGATGCCGCCACGCTCTCGAAGCTGGCGACGACGCTCGCCAAGGACCCCGCGGTCGCACGGGTCCGCGCCGAGCGCAGCTATCCGCTCATCCAACCGATCGATCCGAAGGTCGCGGTCCTCGCGGCCGCCGGCGAGCCCGAGTGGGGCGTCGCCAAGATCGGTGCCGACACCGCCTGGGCGGACGGCATCCTGGGCCAGGGCGTCGTGGTCGCCTCGATCGACACGGGCGTCGACTACACCCATCCCGCCCTCGTCGACCACTACCTGGGCAACAACGGCGACGGGTCGTTCACCCACGACTACCACTGGTGGGACCCGACCGGGCTCTGCGAAGACGCGGCGCCCTGCGACAACGTCGCCCACGGCACGCACACGATGGGCACCATCGTCGGCGGCGACGGCCCCGGCCCCTTCACGCCCGACATCGGCGTGGCCCCGGGCGCCAAGTGGATCGCGGCCAAGGGCTGCGAGGTCGTCGACTGCTCCGAGTCGTCGCTGCTGTCGTCGGGCCAGTGGGTGCTCGCCCCGACCGACCTCAACGGCGAGAACCCCGACCCGAGCCAGCGCCCCGACATCGTCAGCAACTCGTGGGGCGGTGGTCCCGGCGACGCTTTCTATCTCGAGACCGTCCAGGCCTGGCGCGCGGCCGGCATCATCCCGGTCTTCTCCTCGGGCAACCCCGGCCCGTTCTGCGGCGAGGGCGGCTCGCCCGGTGACTTCGCTGAGGTGTTCAGCGTCGGCGCCACCGACAGCGACGATCTCATCGCGGACTTCTCCGGCCGCGGCCCGTCGGTCTACGGCAAGGTCAACCCGGACGTCTCCGCGCCCGGCGTGGATGTCGTCTCGAGCGTGCCCGGCGGTGGCTACGAGGCCTTCTCGGGCACGTCGATGGCGGCCCCGCACGTGACGGGCACCCTCGCCCTCCTCCTGTCGGCGGACAACGCGTTGCGCGGCAACTTCGGCGCCGCGACCGATGCGATCCGCTCCACGGCCGTCGACCGCCTTGACGATTCGTGCGGCGGCGACCCCGACGGCGACCCGAACAACGTCTACGGCGACGGCCGCATCGATGCCGGTGCCGCAGCCGCCCTGGTCGCGACCGGCGGCACGCTGTCCGGCACGATCACCGATTCGGCGACCGGCGATCCGGTCAGCGGCGCCCAGGTCACCGCCGACAACGGCACCCGCCCGTTCACGACCTCGACCGATGCCGACGGCCACTACGCGATGCTGCTGGCGGCCGGCGACTACACCGTGAGCGCCGCCGCGTTCGGCTACTTCGGCTCGGTCGTGCCGAGCGTCGTCATCGTCACCGACGAGACCACGACCCAGTCCCTCGCGCTCGAGCCGCTGCCGCGGTTCACCGTGAGCGGCACCGTGTCCTCGGCCGAGAATGGCTCGCCGATCCCGGACGTCACGGTCCGGGCGGTCGGCACGCCCGTCGCCCCGGACACGACCGACAGCGCCGGGCACTACAGCCTGGAACTGCCGATCGGCACGTTCACGCTCAGCGCATCGGCCGACGGCTGCACCGAGACGGGCTCCGCCGAGATCACCTCGGCAGGCGACGACGTCACCCAGGACTTCGCCCTGTTCCGCAAGCTCGACGACTTCGGGCACGCCTGCGCCCCGACGGCCTACGACTGGGTCGATGCCGACGGCCAGACGGCCCTCATCGGCGACGAGATCGCGGGCCGGCTGCGCCTGCCGTTCACGTTCTCCTTCTACGGCGAGGACTACACGCAGGTCTATCCCACCGAGAACGGCTACGTGAACTTCCTCGCGCCGGAGCCCGGGCTGTTCATCCCGACGGGGATCCCGGCCCCGAGCTCGCCGAACGCGGCGATCTACCCGCTCTGGATGGACCTCTACATCACCGATGTCGGCTCGATCGATTCGGAGACCGTCGGCACGGCCCCGGACCGCGCGTTCGTCATCGAATACACCGACGTCCGCGTCCTCGGCGCGTCCGCCCTGCTCGACTTCGAGATCAAGCTCTGGGAGAACGGCACGATCGACCTCCTGTACGGGAGCAACCCGCCGAACCCGGGTGACGGTCGGACGGCCACGGTCGGCATCGAGAACGAGACCGGCACCGACGCCCTCCAGATCGGCTTCTTCGAATCGATCCTCGAGTCCAACCACGCCATCCGCATCACGACGGTCCCGACCGGGTTCATCACGGGCACGGTCACCGACGCCAACGACGGCCTGCCGATCGCGGGCGCCCGGATCGAGGCCACGCCCGGTGGCCGCCACACGACCACCGACGAGGATGGCGTCTACCGCCTCCGGCTCCTCGGTGGCACGTACGAGGTCACCGCCTCCGCGAACCTGTACGAGGACGCCAGCGCGTCCGCGACCGTGACCGACGGCGTCGAAACGACGCTCGACTTCAGCCTCCGCGCGCCGACCGCCGCGGTGGATGTCACCGAGATCACGGTCGATGTCGACTTCGGCCAGACGGCGACACGGCCCGTCACCCTGTCCAACGACGGCTCGCTGCCGCTCGCCTGGGTCGCGCGTGAGCGCGATCAGGGTGTCGTCCTGCCGCCGCTGCCTGAACCGCAGATCAGCGTCATCCGCACGCCCACGTGGGGACACCGGGCCTTCCCGAAGGCCTTCCCGCGCTGGGCCCCGACCGACGTCGCGTCGGCCAGCCTGACGACGATCATCAACGACCCGATCGGCGACGCCGGCGGATCGGTGGACGTCGGGAAGGTGCGAGCCGGCTCCGACGGCAGCTCGGTCGTCTCGATGGCACTCGACTTCAGCCCCGGCACGCCCATGGACCAGGTCCTCGGGTACGTCTTCCTCGATGTCGATGAGGATCCGTCCACCGGCGTCCCTGCGACCGACGTGCTCGGCCTGCCGACCCAGGACGTCGGGGTCGAGTACCTCCTCGACCTGTTCGAGACCCATGGTCCGGACGGGGTGGTCCTCGTGACCGACGCGCTCACGTTCGAGGTGGTCGCGGCCGTGCCGGTGACCTTCACCGGCCAGTCCATGGCCTTCGACGTCCCGCTCGAGGCGCTCGGCGGCGATGACGGCCGGATCGCGACCGCCATGGTCCTCGGCGACTTCAACGGCCCGACCGACTGGGCGCCGGACATCGGCCACGGCACCATCGAGCCGTTCAGCGACGTCAGCTGGCTGACGCCCGACCCGGCGACGGGTGAGGTCGCGGTCGGCGGCAACCAGGTCATCAACGTCACGCTCGGCTCCCCGAGCCTCTCGCCCGGTGAGTACCACGCCCAGCTCGTGCTGGTGACGAACGCCCCGCGCTCGGAGCAGATCGCGATCGACGTGACGCTCAACGTGGCCCTGCCCGACACGTTCGGTGGGGTCAGTGGCACGATCACCGACGCCCATGGCGGCGATCCGATCGACGGCGCCACGATCACGCTCCATGCCGAGTATCCGCCCGGCACGCCGCTCGACATCGTCGCCACGAGCGACGCCGACGGCGCCTACACGATCATCGGCCCGGCCGGCACCTGGCCGACGGACATCACCAAGGACGGCTACGTGCCGGTCAACCAGGACATCGAGATCGTCGCTGCGGTCTCGACGCCCGGTGTCGACGTGGCCCTCCACAAGATCCAGCCGCATGCCTCGCTCGAGGGCGACCTCGAGCCATCGTTCCTGCTGCCGGCCGGGCGTCACGCGACGCGGACGCTCGTCCTCGGCAACCCGGATGGTCACGCCGACCTGCACTTCACCGTCGGTGAGGTGGACCTCGGTGGTGGCACGACCGCATTGGCCGGCAAGCCCGGCGTCCGCACGCTGCCCGCCGGGGCGGACCGGAACGCGCGCTCGACGCGCGGCTTCGGGACGGCCGCGGCCGGGACGGCGGTCCCGCCACGTCTGGCCGCCGACGGTGACGTCGTGGCCAGCTGGCCGACTGACATGTCGCTGCCGTGGGGCGTCGCCTACACGGGTGACGTCTGGCTGGGCGACCCGGTCGACATGATCGATGTGCACTTCACCCCCGCCGGCGAGCGGCTCGGCGAGTTCGGACTCGACGGGCTGGCCGAATGGGGCGCGGACATGGCCTACGACCGTGGCCGCGGCCTGATCTGGCAGGTCAACGTGGGTGGCGACAACGGCATCTACGGCCTCGATCCCGACGACGGCTCGGTGGTCCAGGTGATCACCGGTTCGCCGTGGGGCGACGTCAGTCAGCGCGGCCTCGCCTACGACCCGGCGGCCGATGTCTTCTACATCGGTGGCTGGAACGAGGGCGTCGTCTACCGCGTGGCCGGGCCGTCCCACACCACCCCCGGCGAGACGCTCTCGCAGTGCAGCCCGCCCGACCCGAACATCTCCGGCCTCGCCTGGAACGGCTCGTTCGGGCTGCTCTGGGAGGCCACCAACTCCGACACCGACACGATCTGGCTGATCGATCCGATCACCTGCGAATCGACTCGGGGGATCCCGCATCCGGACGGCGGCGGCTTCGGCGGCGCCGGCATCGAGCTCGATGTCGTCGGCAACCTCTGGACCGTCGGCCAGAACTCACTCAACGCCTATCTCGTCGAATCCGGCCTGCCGACCTTCAGCGACGTCCCGTGGCTGACGGTCGCGCCGACCGAAGGCACGATCGCGCCTGACGGCACGGTCGACATCGACATCACCGTCGACACGACCGGGCTTGCCCCCGACGTCTACCGGGCGCTGGTGGCGATCCAGACCGACGATCCCGACAACGCGCTCATGCAGGTCCCGGTGACGCTCGTCGTCACGGACTTCCAGCAGGGTGTCAACGCCGGTGGCAATCGGTACGTCGACGCCGACGGTGACGTCTACGCCGCCGATCGCTCCTATGGCTCGGGTCCGTACGGCTACGTCCGACGTGGCTCGACGCGCAACACCGGACATTCGATCGCGGGCACCACCGAGGATGGCCGCTACAAGAACCTCCGCGAGGACATGACCGCGTACAAGTTCGCGGTCGCCAATGGCTTCTACCAGGTGGACCTCAGCTTCGCCGAGCTCCAGTTCCGGCGCGTCGGGGATCGCGTCTTCGACGTCAGCCTGGAAGGCACCCGTGTCCTGCGCTCGCTCGACATCGTCGAGGAAGCCGGGGCGCGCTACACGGCGCTCGACAAGACGTTCGTGGTCGAGGTGACCGATGGCGTGCTCGACATCGAGTTCGCCTCGCCGCGCGGCCACAAGCCGATCGTCAACGCCATCTTCGTCACGCGCGTGCCGGAGGGCAGCCCCGGGGCGTGAGCGTCCCGCGGTTCGTCGTACGTGGTCGGGCCTCGCGGCGACGCGGGGCCCGATCCATGTTTCCGGCACGTGCCCCGCCGACTTCGGACTCCGCGGTGGCTACCAGCCAACGAATCCGGCCCGTGGCTGTCCGGTGGCCCGATGACGTGCCTCCTCGGCACGCAGTGGTGGCCCTCCGCCAACATGCGGCGAGTTGCCCGGACGGCGTCGCAGCTTGGGGCCGAAATCGTTGGCTCTGCGCCACCATGGCGCGGTGCAGGGGCCGAGCCCCCGCCTCAGCCGGGTCCGATCCGGACCGTGCCGACCATCCCGTACGCCTCGTGGCCGGGGAGGTGGCAGATGTACTGCTGCGAACCGGCCGCGGCGAACACCACGGTCGTCGTCCGGGTCTGACCGGCCGGGATCGTGACCTCGGTCGGGCGCGCGCCGTGGACCGGTTCCGTGCCGGTCCGGTGGCGCTCGTGGACCGCGGCGTCGCCCACGATCCATTCGTGGTCGATCGGGTCGGCGTTGTGGATCGTCACCGTGACCGGCACGCCGAGCGGCACGGTCACCGAACTCGGCGCGAACCGCGAGTAGTGGATCTCGATCGCGACCGTCGCGGCGTCGCGACCCGAGAGCTCGACCCATGCCCCGGCCATCCCGGCGACGCTCACCGAGAGCGCGATGCCGCCGATCAGGGCGAGCGGCCCTGGTCGGCGGCTGGCACGGACCGCGCGTTCCGGCCATGGCGGTCAGGCCATCCCGACCGGCGGTCGGCGCCCGATCAGCAGCAGGATGCCGCCGATTCCGCCGATGCTGAACGCCAGCCCCAGCAGCAGGCGACCTGCCGCCTCGGAGGCGAACGTGCTCGGGGCACCGGGCATGTCGAGGCCCGCCATCACGCGCGAGGGCTGCCGCGCCGAGGTCGTGTCGACCGCGAGATCGAACGCGAGCTGCCGCGCCGATGCATCGATCCGGACCTTGGTCAGCCACGCGTTCGCGGGGACCCATTCCATGCCCCGGTCGGAGCGCAGGTCGTCGAGCAGCGAGGCCGTCGCCGGGGCGCTGTGGTCGAGCGTGAGGCCGTTGCCCCCGGTCGGGACCGGCAGCAGGGCCGGCGTGTTGTCGGTCAGCATGAAGACGTCGGCATCGACCCGCTCGGCGCCGCTCTTGCCGAGCGCCAGGATCCGGAGCGGGACCCACGGGTTGTCGGTCGGGATCGTGATGTGGACCGGGGTCCCGTCGCCGACCGCCTGGCCGCGCTCCGCGGCCGCGTCGGCATCGAAGACCGCGGCGAGGAAGATCGGGCTGCGCGACGCGTAGAAGTCGAGGACCTCGGGCGCATCGGGCGGGAGCCGGAAGCCGTGCTCGGTGGCCCACGCGCCGACCTGGTCGGCACCGCCGCGCAGGACGGTGATGTCGAGGGCGTCGATCTGGACCTCCATGAGCACTTCGGCTTCGCGTGCCCCCGACGCCGCCGGCGAGGCCGCGGCGTCGAACAGGCTGATGGGCTCGGTCTCGCGGAGCAGCCGCTGGAGCGTCCAGTCGCCGCCCTTCTCGACCTTGGAGGGGATGCCGGGCAGCGGCGTCAGGCTCCCGAAGGCTCCGCCGCCGCCCGCGAACTGGAAGGCGGTGACGTAGTGCTCCTCGCCGTCGTGGTAGCCGGCGAAGGTGGTCGTGCGGAGCAGGTTGACGGCCCCGTTCGGACCGATGAGCCCCCCGCAGGCCAGGACCGGGGCCGCGACCGTCGCGGCGAGGACCAGGGCGGCGGCAAGACCCCCGCCGACGCGAACCATGGATCGGGTCATCGCGGACCCTCCTCGGTGTGATGGCCGGTCGCTGGCGGACCGTGCCTGTGGCCCCTGAGACTCCGTTCCCGGCGGTGGGGTTCCCGGGTCCCGGTGCGCCGTAGCCCCATCGCCGGGTGGACCGGACTGGACACGACGGGTCATCCTTGACGCATGCATCGCCGATCCGCCGCCCTCGTCATGGGCGCGTCGCTGGTCCTCGCCCTCGTGGCGACGACGGGTGCCGCGGCCGCACCGCCCACCGTGGCCGCCGCCGATTTCCCGGCGAAGGACAGCCGGTACCACTCGTACGCCGAGATGGTCGCGGTCCTGCAGGACGCCGAGGCGGACCACCCCGACATCGTGCAGATGCTCTCGATCGGCCAGAGCCACCTGGGCCGCGAGATGTGGGCGGTCAAGGTCTCCGACAACGTCGCGACCGACGAGTCGGAGCCCGAGGTCCTCTTCGATTCGCTCCACCACGCCCGCGAGCACCTCTCGCTCGAGCAGAACCTCGCGCTCCTGCGCTGGCTGACCGATGACTACGGCACGAATGCGCAGATCACGAGCATCGTGAACTCGCGCGAGATCTGGATCGTGTTCGCGGTGAACCCCGACGGCGCGGAGTTCGACCTGACCGGCGACCCGTATCGCGAGTGGCGCAAGAACCGCCAGCCGAACGCCAACTCCACGCACCGGGGCACGGACCTCAACCGCAACTACAGCTACAAGTGGGCGTGCTGCGGCGGATCGTCGGGCAGCAAGGGTTCGGCCACGTACCGCGGCAAGGCGGCGTTCTCCGCGCCTGAGACCCGGGCCATGCGCGACTTCATGCTCAGCCGCCGGATCGGTGGCGTCCAGCAGATCAAGACCGCCATCACGTTCCACACCGCGGGCGAGCAGATCCTGTGGCCGTACGGCTACACGAGGACGGACGTCCCGGGCGACATGACCGTCGACGACCAGGCGGCCCTCGCGGCGATGGGCCGGAAGATGGCCCGGATGAACGGCTACCACCCGATGCAGTCGAGCGGCCTGTACATCACCGACGGCGACGAGATCGACTGGGCGTACGGCACCCAGCGGATCTGGATGTACACCTTCGAGCTCTACCCGAGCCACGCCAGGGTGTCGAGCCTCGCACGCTTCTACCCGGCCGACGAGCTCATCGCACGCGAGACCAACCGCAACCGCTCGGCGATCCTGTACCTCATCGAGCGAGCCAGCTGCCGCTATTCGATCACGGGCAAGGCGAAGAGCCATTGCGGCCCGCTGTTCGAGGACTTCGAGACGTCCACGGGCTGGGACGCCGACCCGCTCCACACCGACACCGCCTCGCGCGGCACGTGGCAGCGCGGCAACCCGGCTTCGACCGCCCGGCAGGCGGGCACCGTCCCGTCCGGCTCGCGGGCCCTCGTCACGGGCAAGCTGGCCGGTTCGAACTCGCGGTCGTACGACCTCGACGGCGGCCTGACGTCGGTCCGCTCCAGGCTGATCAGCCTGCCATCGCCGACGGGCACCCTGTCGTTCAAGTACTACCTCGCGCACGGCTCGAACGCGACGACGGCCGACTACTTCCGGGCCTACGTCGAACGCGAGGACGGGTCGCGGACCCTCGTCAAGCAGGAGAAGGGCGCCGCGAACGTCGACCGGCCGCGCTGGACCACGGTCAGGGTCTCGATGGCGCCGTGGGCCGGCGAGAAGGTGCGGATCGTCTTCGAGGCGGCCGACGCGGGCAAGGCGAGCACGATCGAAGCGGCCGTGGACGACGTCCGGATCAGCCGCCCGTAGCGGTCTCGGGCGAGAGCCCGCGCGGCAGCGAGACCCGGAACGTGGTCCCGCCACCATCCGGCGATTCGACCGAGATCGTGCCGCCGTGGGCCTCCACGAGCCCGCGGGCGATCGCGAGCCCCAGCCCTGAGCCGCGAGACCCGTCGCCCTTGACGAACCGCTCGAACACGTAGGGCCGCAACGCCGGCTCGATGCCCGGGCCGGTGTCCGCCACGGTCAGGATGACCTCGTCGGCCGTGGCGCGGCCACCGATCGTCACCGTGCCGCCCTCGGGCGTATGGCGCAGCGCGTTGGCCACGAGGTTCGCGAGCACCTCGCGGATCCGGACCGGGTCGAGGTCGAGGATCGGCAGCTCGTCGGCCACCTCGGCCACGAGCGTGACGCCCCCGCGCGTCGCCGTCGGCGTGAACGAGCGGACGACGTCGCCGATGAGGACATCCGGGTCGGTCGGTTCCGGGTGGAGGGCCAGGGTGCCGGCCTCGGACAACGTCAGCGTCCGCAGGTCGTCGATGAGCCGCTCGAGCACCCGGGTCTCCTCGAGGATCGGGGTCAGGTGCGACTCGTCGGCCGGATAGACGCCATCGAGGATGGCCTCGAGGTTGCCGGTGATGACCGCGAGCGGCGTGCGCAGCTCGTGGCTGACGTCGGCGAGGAGCGTCCGCCGTTGTTCCTCGTTCGCCTCGAGCCGGGCGGCCATGGTGTCGAACCCGCGCGCCAATTCCCGGATCGCGGGCAGGTCCGAACGAGTCTTCCCGACGCGGGCTCCGTAGTCGCCGTCCTCGACCCGGCGGGTCGCGGCGAGCGTCCGGTCGAGGTCGCGCGCCGCGCGGGTCAGGCCGCGGGCGATGGCTACCAGGATCGCGATGGCCGCGACCGCGGCGATGACGATCTCGAGCGGGCCGAGACTCGACAGGAACGATGCGAGCACCGCCACGATCGAGGCCACGATGAGCAGGAACAGGAACCCGAAGACGCAACCGAACCCCTGGCGTCCTCCCCACGGACCGGGGCCATGACGCCCCGCGTGTCGGCGCTGCATCCGGGCACGGGCCCGCATCTGGCGGGCGAAGGGGTCGCGGTGGTCGAACGCCCCGTGCTCCCACGGACCGTGCTCCCACGGACCGTGTCGGCCGCTGTCGGCCCGGCCGGGTGGGGGAGTGGCGGGATCCTTCGGTGCGTCCGGCTCGGCGGGACCGGTCACGTGCCGGTTCCCCGGTCGTCCACGAAGCGGTAGCCCACGCCGTACACCGTCAGCACGTAGCGCGGCTCGCGCGGGTCCGGCTCCACCTTGCGGCGCAGGTTCTTGATGTGCGAGTCGATCGCCCGCTCGTACGACTCGAACGCGACGCCACGGAGCGCGTCGAGGAGCTGCGAGCGCGTGAAGATCCGGCCCGGGCTGGCCGCCAGCGTGGCCAGGAGCCCGAACTCGGTCGCGGTGAGGTCCACGGTCCGCCCGGCGACCTCGGCCCGCATCCGCGGCACGTCGAGGACCACGTCCGCGGCCCGGATGACGTCGCCGGGTTCGGCGGTCCGCTCGGTCCGGCGCAGCACCGCCTTGACGCGGGCGACGAGCTCGCGCGGGGAGAAGGGCTTGGTCAGGTAGTCGTCGGCGCCCATCTCGAGGCCGAGCAGCTTGTCGAGCTCGTCGTCGCGAGCGGTCAGCATGACGATCGGGATCGAGGAGTCGCGGCGCAGCTCGCGGGTGACCTCCAGGCCATCGAGACCGGGCAGGCCGAGGTCGAGGACGACGAGGTCGGGGTGCTGCCGGCGCGCGGTCTCGACGGCACTCGGACCGTCCGCTGCGGTCAACACCGCGAAGCCCGCATGCTCGAGGTAATCGCGTGCGAGCTGGACGATCTTGGCTTCGTCATCGACGACGAGGACGGTTCGCATGCTGGCCATCGTAGTGGGGTGGGGGAGACGGAAGCGCCCCCGGGGATGATGCCCGGGGGCGCTGGGAATCGAGGGCCTCAGCCGGCTGGAGGCGACGAGGTCGGTGGGTCGGACGTCGGCGGGTTGGTCGAGGGGCCGGCCGGCGCGTCGTGGGCCTGGCGGTGCCAGTCCTCGAACGTGCCGTGGTACTTCGATGCGAAGTGGTCCCGGCGGGCTTCGTTGTCCCAGCCCGGTCCACCGCCCCAGCCCGGTCCGCCCCAGCCATGGCGATGGCCGCGGCCACCCCAGACGATCGCCCGGATCAGCCCGAACACGATGAACAGGAAGAACAGCGTGAACAGGAAGCCGAAGAACCCGAAGCCGAAGCCGAAGGGGTGCCAGCCGTAGCCGTACGCGGGCACGACGACCGGATTGACGACGGTGGCGCCGTCGGCGGCGGCCTGGGTGACCGCCGTGTTGACGCCCGCTTGATAGGCGGTGGTGGCGACGATCCCGCCGCCGACCGCGAGGACGGCGACCAGGACGATCGCGGCGACGATTCGCATGGGTGATGTGCTCCTTGAGAGGTATTCGGGATCACCTCGGATCCCGTCTGTCATCCACCATCGCGCGGTCGTGTGGAGTCGATGTGGAGGCGCGGTGGCGGCGGCATCGAGAATGTGGTCGGGCGAAGAGAGGTATTGACAGTGGAACGTTGCACTGGCACAATCGGCCCATGCCCGATGACGTCCGCTACTCGCTCTCCGAACTGGCCGATCTGGCCGGGGTGACGCCGCGCACGGTCCGCTACTACCTCGCGAGCGGCCTGCTGCCGGGCGTCGGGCAGTCCGGGCCTGGCGCCAAGTACGGGGAGGATCATCTCGGTCGCCTCCGGCTGATCCGGCGACTCCAGCGCGACCACCTGCCGCTCGCCGAGATCCGGCGGCGGCTCGAGGGCCTCGACGATGACGCGGTACGGGGCCTCGCAGAAGCCGACGACGCCCTTCCGCCAGACGACTCCGCGCTCGACTACATCCGATCCGTCCTTGCGTCGCCTCGACCGGCGACGGGCGGCCCCGCGTTCTTCGCCCTGTCGACGAGCGCGCCCGCGTCGGCCCAAGGCAGCGCGAGCGCCCCGATCGGCATCGCCGAATCGGCCGGCGACTACAACAGCCCGACGACCAACCCGGTCGAACGCTCCCAGTGGGAACGCGTCGTCCTCGCCCCCGACGTCGAGCTCCATGTCCGGCGACCGTTGAGCCGGACCCAGAACAAGCGGGTGGACCGTCTCGTGACGATCGCCCGAGAGCTCCTCGAGGAGGACTGACCATGACCACCACGACCGACCAGCCGTTCACGGTCCACCAGGACCGCCGCTACATCCGCGCGACCAGCCACAGCGAGCGTTTCGTGCTCGGGCGGATCGTCGCGCCCCGCGCGACCGGCGAGCGCCGCCGGGCGCCGGTCAACCTCGCGATCGTCCTCGACCGCTCCGGTTCGATGTCCGGCGCCAAGCTCGACATCGCGAAGCGCGCCGTCGAGGAGGCCATCGCCCGCCTCGAGGCTGATGACCGGTTCAGCGTCATCGTCTACGACGACGTGGTCGATGTCGTCATCGAATCGACGCAGGCATCCGCCGAGGCCCGCCGCGGGGCCGTGGATCGGCTGCGGTCCATCGAGGCCCGGGGCAGCACCAACCTCAGCGACGGCTGGCTGCGCGGCTGCGAGCAGGTCGCGGCGCACCTGTCCGAGCGCGGCGTGAACCGATGCCTGCTCCTGACAGACGGCCTCGCCAACAAGGGCATCACCGATTCCGGCGAGCTCGCCGCCCACGCGGCCGCGCTCCGGGCACGGGGCGTGTCGACCACGACGTTCGGGGTCGGCAACGACTTCGACGAGCGCCTCCTGCAGGACCTCGCCGACGCCGGCGGCGGCCATTTCTACTACATCGCCGACGCCCCGCAGATCCGCGACGCCATCACGTCCGAGGTGGGCGAGACGCTCGAGATCGTCGCCCGCGACGTGGCCCTGGAGGTGACGGCGCGGGACGAGATCCGGGTCGAGCCGCTCAGCCCGTACACCGTGACCAGTCGCGGCGGCCGGACGGTCGTCGCGATCGGCGATCTCGGCTCCGAGCAGGTCGTGGAGGTCGTGCTCCGGCTGTCGTTCCCGTACGGCGACCTCGGTCGTGAGGCCGGCGCCATCGTGACGCTGACCGACCGCGACGGCGTGTTCGGGGCCGGCCACGACGAGCCGGCGCGCCTCACCTGGACCTACGCGGACCACGGGGCCAACGACGCGCAGGCCCGTGATCCGGAGGTGGACCGAGCCGTGGCCCGCCTGTTCGCCGCGCGGGCGCGGCAGGAAGCCGTGCTGCGGAACCGGTCCGGGGACTTCGTGCACGCGAGGTCGGCGATCTCGTCGGTTGCCGAGCGGATCCGGTCGTACGCCGGGCGGGACCCGGAGCTGCGTGAGCTCGTCAGGACGCTCGAGGCCGAACAGGGCGTGTTCGCGCTCCCGATGGCCGAGGCGAGCCGCAAGAGCCACCACTACGCGAGCGCGAATCTGGCGAGGAGCCGGGACGCGAGCGGGCACGCGATGAAGCGGAGCTGAGCGATGCCCGCGGCCGCGCGGGAGGGTGTTGACGCGGCACGCAGCGGCGTATAGTCCTGCGCGAGAGGCGCCCGAGCTTCGGCCCCCGCGGGTCCAGCAGGATGTGCCTCCCACGGACGGAGGGACTCGATGCTTCTCGACCAGATCCTCGTCGGGCTGATCGCCATGGCGATCGGGGGAGCGTGGGCCTTCTACGGGCTCACGGCGTTCACCATCTTGCTGCCGATCTGGGCCTTCTGCTTCGGGTTCCTGATGGGCGCACAGTTCAGCCAGGACATCTTCGGTCAGGGCTTCCTCTCGAGCGTCTTCTCGTGGGTCGTCGGCTTCGTCTTCGGGTTGGTGATCGCCGCCATCTCGTATTTCTGGTACTACGCCGCGGTCACGATCGCGGCCGGTGCCCTCGGCTACGCGTTCGGTGTCGGGATCCTCGACGCCATCGGCATCGACTCCCAGTACCTCGGGATCGTCGCCGGGTTGCTCCTCGGCGGCGTTCTGGCGGTCGCGACGTTCGCAGCCGGCGTCCCGGCATTCCTGATCGTCACGTTCTCGGCGATCAGTGGTGCCGCGGGGGTGGTCAACGGCGCCCTGATCCTCCTCGGACGCATCGAGCTCGCGGACGTCCACAGCCACATCATCGGCGGCCTCCTGAGCGACGGGATCATCGCGGTCGCCGCGTGGATCGCGCTCTCGGCCGTGGCCATCTGGTACCAGCTCCGCAAGGTCAGCGAAGCCGCGCTCTCGGTCCCGCGGGCGTCCTATCGCTTCTAGCCGACACGGTCCGCGCGTCACCCGCTGAGAGCGGAAACCGAGCACCCGTGGAGCTGCGGTCGCTCGTCGCCGCCATCGACCAGGGGACGACGAGCAGCCGCTGCATCCTCTTCGACCGGTCCGGCTCGATCCGGGCCACGCATCAACTCGAGCACGCCCAGATCACGCCGCGGCCCGGCTGGGTCGAGCACGACGCCGACGAGATCCTCGATCGGGTCCGGACGTGCCTGCGGGAGTCGCTCAGTGTCATCGGCGCGGACGCGCGGTCGCTCGCCGCGGTCGGGATCAGCAACCAGCGCGAGACGACCGTGGTGTGGGATCGCCGGACCGGCCGGCCGGTCGGGCCCGCCATCGTGTGGCAGGACACCCGGACCGCGGAAGCTTGCGAGGCGCTGGCGGCGGCCGGGGTGGACGGCGCGGACCGGTTCCGGGCACGGACCGGGCTGCCGATCTCGACCTATTCGTCGGCGCTCAAGCTCGCGTGGATCCTCGACGACGGCGGCACGGAACGGCGAGCTGCCGCGGCCCGTGGCGACCTGCTCTTCGGGACCATCGACACGTGGCTCATCTGGCACCTGACCGGCGGGCCCGACGGCGGCCGGCACGTGACCGATGTCACGAACGCCTCGCGCACGATGCTGATGGACCTCGAGACGCTCGCCTGGGACCCGGAACTGCTCGAGATCATCGGCGTGCCGGCCGCGATGCTCCCCGAGATCCGCGGCTCGTCCGAGGTCTACGGAACGGGCGTCGACGACCTCGCGGGCGTGCCGATCGCCGGCGACCTCGGCGACCAGCACGCGGCGCTCTTCGGCCAGGCCTGCTTCGAGCCCGGGCAGATCAAGTGCACCTACGGGACCGGCTGTTTCATGCTCATGCACACCGGCGAGCGGCCGGTGCCATCGAGCACACGGCCTCATCACGACCGTCGCCGCGAAGATCGGCGACGCCCCGGCCACGTATGCGCTCGAAGGCTCGGTCGCGGTCGCGGGCGCGCTCATCGGCTGGCTGCGGGACAACCTCGGCATCATCGACGACGCTGCGGACGTCGAGCAGCTGGCCCGTTCCGTCCACGACAGCGGCGACGTCGTGTTCGTGCCCGCGTTCTCCGGCCTGTTCGCCCCGCACTGGCGGAGCGACGCGCGGGGCATCATCGCCGGTCTGACGCGCGTTCGCGACGCGCGGCCACATCGCGCGGGCCGCGCTCGAGTCGGTCGCGTACCAGGTCCTCGACCTCGATACCGCGATGGCCGCCGACCTGGGCGAGGCCCTCCCCGGCGAACTGCGGGTGGACGGCGGCATGATCCGCAACGAGCTGCTGATGCAGTTCCAGGCGGACATCCTGGGTCGCCCCGTCGTCGCGCCACCGATCGCCGAGACGAGCGCGCTCGGGGCGGCCTATGCCGCCGGCCTCGCGGTGGGCTTCTGGTCGGGTCTCGACGAGCTGCGCGCCATGGATCGAGCCGACCGCCGCTGGGACCCGGCGATGGACGAGGCGGAACGGGCGGCCGGGATCGCCCGCTGGCACAAGGGCGTCGAACGGACCCTGGGCTGGGTGTAGCCGCCACCCGACGGCGTTTTGACATGCCCCTGAAAGGCGAGACCTCGACCGGCACGCGCCCCAAGGTTGACAGTCCGGGCTAGGGTAGGGGCAAGCCTTTCGACCAGCGCTTGCGTCGGACTTCGGCCGGTCTCCCTCTCATCTCAGCCGGCCCCGTTCCTCCCCGTCATCCCCCGGGACGCTCCTCGACGCGAGCCTGACCAGTCAAGAAGGGCGATCTGAGAGGAGAGGACACCCGCATGAAGCGTCGCTTCGCATTGCTCCTGGGCCTGGTCATGGCCCTGTCGCTGGTCATCGTGCCGGCGGCCGCTGCGCACGGGAATCACAACCCGACCCCGCTTCCGGCGCAGATCGACCTGCCGCCGGGCTTCCAGCCGGAGGGCATCACGTCCGGCCTGTCGAGCCGATTCGGGACGTCGACCAAGCTCTTCGCCGGCTCGCGCGCCGACGGCACCATCTGGAAGGGCAGTGCCAAGACCGGCACGGGCTCGATCCTGGTCCCCGCCAGCGGACAGGCCGCGCTCGGCCTCGAGGTCGACTGGCGCGGTCGGCTGTGGGTCGCCGGTGGCGGAAGCAAGACGATCCGCGTCTACAACTCAAGGACCGGCGCCCTGCTTCGGTCCTACTCGTTCCCGACGACCGGGTTCATCAATGACCTCGTCATCACCCGCAAGGGCGTGTACGCGACCGATTCGCTCAACCAGCAGCTCGCGGTCGTTCCGTTCAGCCGATGGTCGAGCCATTCGCGCCATCGGTGGGGCAAGCTGCCCGCGGTGGACAAGGCCAAGGTCATGCCGCTCGGTGGTGAGATCTCGTATCAGGCGGGCTTCAATGCCAACGGCATCGTCGCCAAGAACGGCTGGCTGATCCTCGTCCAGTCGAACACCGGCCTGCTGTTCCGCGTCAACCCGCGGACCGGCAACGCCAAGGCGATCGACACGCACGGCTACAGCGTCCAGAACGGCGACGGACTCGTCCTTCGCGGGCGATGGCTGTATGTCGTGCGCAATCAGAACAACCTGATCGCGGTGCTGAGGCTCGGCCGCCATCTCCGGTCGGCCCGATTGCTCGGTGAGATCACCTCGCCCGGCCTCGACATCCCGACGACCGCGACGTTCGCCGCCGGCAAGCTGTGGGCCGTGAACGCGCGGTTCACGACGCCGCCGACCCCGACGACGCCGTACTGGATCACCAAGCTCAAGGTCAAGCCGTAGTCGTCGCGTCCCCGCACGCGACCCCGTTCAACGGTTCGAAGCCGGTCGGTCCCCCCGGGGGCCGGCCGGCTTCGTTTTTGGCCCTCCGCCCGGCCCTACGACCAGCGCGGCAGCGGCGCCAGGAACTCGACGATCAGGTTCGCGAGGCGTTCGGGCTGCTCCATCCCGACCATGTGGGCGACGTCGTCCCAGATGACGGCCCGAGCGTCCGGCGCGGCCGCCTCGAGATGTCGCGCGATGTCGGTCATGTCCGAGCCGTCGAGCGCGCCCGCGACCGCGAGGATCGGCATCGTGAGGCTCGCCAGGCGCGCTTCGGTCGGCGGATCGAGCGGGATCGGGTCGCCGTTGACGCGGTCCGGCCGCAGGATGTCGGTCTGCTGGGCTCGGATCGCCTCGCGGATCGCGGACGGGACGCGATCTTCGGGCTGGCCCAGGCCGTCGACCCAGAACCGGACCATGGCATCCGCGATCGCCGGCACGTCGGGCGGCTCGACGGATTCGAGCGCGTCCATCGCGTCGTAGGCGGCCATCTCCTCGGGCGTGGCGGTCGCGTCGTAGCCGCCGAGCCCGGCACCCACGCCGACCACCGCGACGATCCGGTCCGGGAACTCCGCCGCCGTATCGAGGGCGATGACACCGCCGCGTGAGTTGCCGACGAGTGCCGCGCGGCCGATCCCCAGGTGGTCGAGCAGCGCGATGACGTCCGCGCGGTTCGAGAACGGCACGGCCTCGGTCGTGGTCTCGCCGAAGCCGCGCTGGTCGTAGCGGACGACGCGGTAGTCGGCCGCGACGAGATACGGCGCCATCGCGTCCCATGAGCGGAGGTTGGCGATGCCCGCATGCAGCAGCACGATCGGCGGGCCCTGGCCCTCGTCGACCACCAGGAGCCGGCCGCCGGTGACACGGATGTAGTCGGTCGTCACGGAGGCCATGGTAGGGAGCCGGCGGCCGGGCCGTGACGCGACCCGGCGTGAACGCCGGGCGAGCTACCCCGCCGGGCTATCCGGCCTGGTACTCGGCGGGATGGTCGTCGCGATCGATATCGGCGGTCTTCGCGATGATGTCGAGGGTCTCCTCGACCGTCTTGCCGTTCTCGTCAGCGGTCCGCTTGAGGTCCTCGTAGGTGACGTTGTGCTCGCCCATCTCGAGATGGGCCTGCATGCAACCACAGGTCAGACACATGAGTCGGCTCCTTTGGGCTCTGGCGGTCTCGTCCAGTGAATTGCTTTCGCATCGACGTCGGTTCTGCCGTGGTTATGCACGATTTCGCGTTGCTGGCGAGCGCCCGGCCACCCGTCTATGCCTGTCGGATGCATAACCGGTCGCGCGCGGGTGGCGGCGTCGGGCCGACCGCGTCGGGCCGACAGCGCCGGGGCAACCCCCAGGTAAGCCCGTGGGACTATGCTCACCGGGTGCCCGGCTCCTCCCCAGAACTCGACCCTGCGCGCCTCCTCGACGACCTGAACGACGCGCAGCGGGAGGCCGTCCTCGCGACGAGCGGCCCGGTCGTGATCCTCGCCGGCGCCGGCACCGGCAAGACCCGGGTCATCAGCCGCCGGACCGCGTATGCGATCGCGACCGGGGTCGTGCCCGCGGACGAAGCCCTGGTCGTGACCTTCACCGACAAGGCGGCCGGCGAGATGGTGGAGCGCCTGGGTGCGCTCGGACTGCCCGGGGTGACCGCCCGGACCTTCCATGCCCATGCGCTCAGCCAGCTCCGCCACTTCTGGCCGTCGCGCCACGAGGGCGACCCGCTGCCCGACCTGCTCGATTCGAAGCTGCCGATCCTCGTGCCGCTCGTCCGGGCACTCCCCGGCCACTACCGGTTCACGCCGGCCAAGGACATCGCGAGCGAGATCGAATGGGCGAAGAGCCGCCGACTGACGCCGCAGACCTACGAGGCCGCCCTCCCGGGCACGCCCGGCAGCACGCCCCGCGAAGCGCCGATCCCGGTCGACCTCTTCGTGCGCACGTTCGCCGGCTACGAGCGGGCCCGGGTCCGCGCCGGCCGAATCGACTTCGACGACCTGCTCGTCGAGACCGTCGACCTGCTCGAGACCGACGCCGAGGCCGCCGAGACCATCCGCGCCCGCAAGCGCTGGTTCAGCGTCGACGAGTACCAGGACACGAACCTGCTCCAGCAGCGACTGCTCGAGCTGTGGGCCGGGGACCGCCCCGACGTGTGCGTCGTCGGCGACGAGGACCAGACGATCTACACGTTCACCGGCGCCAGCAGCGAGTACCTGACCGGCTTCGCGGACCGGCATCCGGGCGCCCGGGTCGTGACCCTGAGCGACAACTACCGCTCGAGTCCGCAGGTCCTCGCGCTGGCCAACCGCCTGCTCGCCTCGACCGGACGGACCAAGCACCTCGAGACGACCCGGCCGTCCGGCCCGGAGCCGTCGATCGTCCGCCACAACACCGAGGTCGTCGAGCTGTCGGCGCTCGTCGACTGGGTGCGGGCACGGATCGCGGCCGGGACGCCGGCCGCGGAGATCGCGGTCCTCGTCCGGATGAACGCCCAGCTCGAGCCGATCGAGGCCCAGTTGACGCGGGCACGGATCCCGTACCAGATCCGCGGCATCCGCTTCTACGACCGCCAGGAGGTCCGCGGCGCGATCGACCTCGTGCGTCGGGCGGTCACGGCCGGGACGTTGACCGCCACGGGCCCGGCCCTGAGTGGCGCGATCCGGGCCCTGTGGGCCTCGAAGCTCGGCTACGACGCCGATGGCGACGACGGTGCGCCTGCCCGGCCCGCCGAGGGTCGCGCCGGCGACGAGGCTCGCGAGCGGAACGCGGCGCTCGACACGCTCATCGACATCCTCTCGACCCAGCTCGGGTCCGACGGTGGGCTCGATGCGGCCGGGTATCTCGCGGAGCTGGACCGGCGACGCGCGGGGGAGCGCGCGGGCTCGGCCGACGGCGTGAACCTGCTCACGTACCACCGCGCCAAGGGCCTCGAATGGGACGCGGTCGCGCTGCCGATGCTCGAGGACGGCTCGCTCCCGATCCGCCAGGCGTTCGACGACGACGCGCTGCTCGACGAGGAACGACGGCTCCTCTACGTCGGCCTGACGCGGGCGAGGGTCCATCTCCTCATCTCGTGGGCCGCCGAGCGCGAGACCCGCGGCCGGACCACGAGACGCCAGCCCAGCCGGTTCCTCGCGGACCTGCGGCCGCGGCCGGCGCAGCGGGTGACGCAGCTGCCAGACCGGTTCGAGGCGGAACAGCGGAAGCGCCAGTCAGTCCGTCCCGTGACGTCGGCCGGCGCCGATCCCCTCGACGACGACCCGCTGATGGCCGCGCTCCGTGCCTGGCGCACGGCCCGTGCCCGCGAGGACGCCGTGCCCGCCTACGTCGTCTTCCACGACCAGACCCTCGCCGCGATCGCCGAGATCCGCCCGTCGAGCGCCGCGGGCCTGCGCCGGATCAAGGGCATCGGCCCGGCCAAGCTCGAGACCTACGGCGACGAGATCCTCGAGGTCGTGCGCCAGGCGGGGTAGGGCGCGTGGGCGCCGGGGCACCAGAACCGCTCGGGCGGTGCGCCGCTGCACCTGGTACCGCCAGTACGATGGTCCCAATGGTTCGATATCGACTCGTGCTCGACCCCGCTGCCGACGACCCCGACATCGGGCGTTGGCTGGCGGCGCTCGACGAGGTCCGGCGCGACACCCTGAAGCTCCTGGTCGGCCTGCCCGACAGCGTCGTCGATCGTGACCCCGGCGACGGCGGCGACACGATCGGCACGGTCCTGTACCACGTGGCGCTCGTCGAGGCCGACTGGGTGTTCAGCGACCTGCTCGATCGCGAGGCCGAGATCGGTCGCGACCTCTTCCCGGCCGATGACCGCGACGACGGCGGCCGGCTCAGCCCGGTCCTCGGCGAGACGATGGCCCAACACCTCGATCGGCTGTCGCGAACGCGGTCCATGGTGCTCGGCGCCCTGTGCTCGATGTCGCCCGAGGAGTACCACCGCGTCCGCGCCCGCAGCGACTACGACGTGTCGGCCGACTGGGTGGTCTTCCACCTGATCGACCACGAGGTCGAGCATCGCGTCCGACTGGCCGCCCTGCGCGACGCCTTCCGCCGCAAGACGCCGGCACGGCCGCGGGCGATGCGGACGCACGTGGCACGCCCCGCCCGACACTAGGCGTGCGCTGATGGCGGCTCCCGGGCCGCGCCTTCGTCCTTCGTCACACGCGCCTTCGCCCCGTTCCGGGCCTCGAGGAGATCCAGCTCCACCTCGCCGACGAGGTGCTGCCGCTTCGCGTGCGCTCCAGATCGAGACCGGCGACCCCGATCCGGCCTTCCCGTACTGGGCGTTCGCGTGGGGCGGCGGGCTCGCGATCGGCCGCTACCTGCGCGAGCACCCCGAGGTCGTGGCGGGCCGGCGCGTGTTCGACCTGGCGTCGGGTTCGGGGCTGTGCGCGATCGCTGCGATGCAGGCGGGCGCGGTCGAAGCGACCGGCGCCGATATCGATGCCTTCGCCGCCGCCGCGATCGAGCTCAATGCGCGCGCCAACGGCCAGCGGGTGACCGTCGTCCAGCGCGATGTGCTCGATGACGAGCCGCCCGACGTCGACATCGTCCTCGCGGGCGACTGCTGGTACGACGCGGGTCTCGCCGCTCGCGTGCTGCCGTGGCTGCAGCGGGTCCGCGATCGCGGGATCGACGTCCTGGTCGGCGATCCGGGACGGCGGTTCCTGCCAGCGCACGAGCTCGTCGAGCTCGCCGCGTACGAGATCCGAACGACCACCGAGCTCGAGGACCTGCAGCTGACCCAGGCCCGCGTCTACCGCCTGCGACCGGCCGGGGCCGGCTGACGAGGCGGGCTCCCCCATGGCGAGCCCGCCTCGATCGGACTACATCGCCGCGAACGTCTCGGCGACCTCCACGCTGGCACCGTCACCGAGCACCGGGCAGCCCTTCGCGAGGGCGACCGCGGCATCGAGGCTCTCGGCCTTGATGATGCTGTAGCCGGTCGGCGGGTTGACGGTCCCGTCGCGGACGGCGCCGTCGTTGCCGATCGTCTTCACCTGCGAGACGGGATTGCCGCCGTCCACGAGCGCATCGCCGAGTGTCCCGAACCAATCGTTCCAGGCCGCCAGGGCCTTCTTGCCCTCCTCCTCGGACTCGGGCATCGAGCCGCCGTGGTACACGAGCAGATAGTTGGTCCCCATCGATCGGACCTCCTCACTGGGTCCGGCACCGTCAGCGGCGCCGCTACCCCAACGACGAACGATCGGAGGCCGAATCGACAAGGGGACTAGCGCCCGGGGCGTAGAATTCGACGACCGCGGCGAATCCACCACGAAGGGCGGAGCGGAGGGGCTCCGCTCTTCGTTACGAGCGGGGGTCGATCAGGCCGTGGTGGATCAGGCGGGGTCGGAACGAGACGGGTTCCTCCCACGATGAGCTGGCCTCGCGGACAGGGCGCTCGCGCCTCGAGCGGCCGAGTCCCAAGACCAGCACCAGGCTGACGATGATCATGCCGAAGCCGACGATGAGCTCGGGGCCGATCGACTCGCCCAGGACGATCGCGCCCCACGTGATCGCGAACGCGGGCACGACGAACGTGACGGAGCTCGCGATGGTCGGGGACGTCGAGCGCAGGAGTCGCATGTAGATCGGCCAGGGGAGTGCCGTCGACAGCGTCCCGGCCGCGAGCAGCGCCACGACAGCCGTGGGTGACGCCGTCCCGGGCGCTCCGGTGGCGAGCGCGAACGGCAGCAGGACGATCGCGCCGGCCGTGAGCTGGCCGGTCGCCAGTTCCGTGCCGCCCACCCCGGGGAGTCGCCGCTTGACGAACGTGCCACCGAACGCGTAGCCCAGCGCCGCCCCGAGCGCGGCCAGCACGGCCACGAGCGTCGCGAGATCCGGCTCGAGCGGCGACCAGCCGACGAGCACGATGACCGCCGCGATCCCGATCCCGAGCCCGAGCAGCATCCGCGCCGACAGCCGGTCGCCCAGCCAGACCACGCCGAGGAGCGCGGTGAAGAGCGGCGTCGAGGCGTTGAGGATCGCCCCGAACCCGACGGGGAGCGTCAGCACCGCGATCGAGATGAGCGTGAACGGGATCGCCGAGAACGCCGCGCCCGCGATCGCGAACGCCAGGAGGTTCTTCCGGGCGATCGGCCAGGTCCGGCGTCCGAAGATCGCCAGGAGGATGGCTGCCCCGATCGCGATCCGGATCTCCGCGGCCCAGACCGCACCGACCTCATGCGAGGCGATGTGCAGGAACAGGAACGCCCCGCCCCAGACGGCCCCAAGGAAGAGGAGCTGGGCGAGGTGGGCGGGGGTCACGGGCCTGGCGGGCGCGGCGGCGGGTGCGGGCACGACGGACGCGGACATGGCTTCGATCTCCGATCGCGGAACGGAAAACCGGCCGGCGCGTGAGGTCTCGCGCCGACCGGCTATGGGCGAGCTCGAGGGGTAGGGCCTCGAGGTATGTGGTGCGGTGCTAGATCGCCGGGGCGGGCAGCACCGTGGGCCCGTCGACCTGGGCGCGCAGCCGCGTGCGGAGCGTCCGCCCGCGCTTGGCCCAGATGTCGTCGTCGGTGTGGTCGGCGACCGGTGTGGCCTCGATCGAGGCGGTCTTGGCAGGCCTGGGCAGGTGGGAGTGAGCGCCGATCAACTGGATCATCTGCTTCGCGAGCGGGTGCTCCGGGTCGGTGAGCGGGATCAGCATGGTCACGAGGTCCTCCTGGCAGCGGCCGCGGCTCTGACTCCAGAGAACGACCGGTCGTGCTTTCTTGGTTGGTTGACCGTACGACCGGTCGTGCTATCTTCGGATAGACCTGCGTCCTCGAATGAGGTGGACGGATGACGATGTCGACGGCGACCGAGCCCCAGATCGCACGGCGGACCCGCTCCGACGGCGACCGCAGCCGCCAGCGCATCCTCGAGGCCGCCGCCCAGCTGGCGACCGTCCAGGGACTCGACCGCCTCTCGATCGGGGAGCTTGCCGCCCACATCGGCATGAGCAAGAGCGGCCTGTACGCCCACTTCCGGTCGAAGGAGGAGCTCCAGCTCGCCACGATCGATGCCGCCGAGGCCATCTTCGACGAGGTCGTCGTCGGGCCGATGCACGTGGCCGAGCCCGGCATCCCGGCCGTCCTGGCCCTGTCCGATGCGTTCCTCGCCCACCTCGAGGGCCGGATCTTCCCGGGCGGCTGCTTCTTCGCCTGCGCCTCGGCCGAGATCCAGTCGCGGCCGGGTCCGGTCAAGGAGCGGATCGCCGAGTTCGACGGTCGCTGGCGCGGCCACTTCGAGGACAACCTGCGCATCGCCCAGGCGGCCGGCGACCTGGCCGCGAGCGAGGACATCGACCAGGTCGTCTTCGAGCTCGACGCGTACCTGCTCTACGCGCACGCCGCCTTCGGGTTCCGCGGCAACCCCGCGGTCCTGGCGCGTGCCGGCGATGCCGTCCGGCGGCGGCTCGGAGTGACGGGCACCGCCTAACGGCGAAGATCCGTGAGGATCCGGTGTCCACCGACGCGTCGCCATCGGACGGCCGGCTCACCGTCGAGGTCGATCCATTCGAACGTGGCGCGACCGTCGGGCCCGGCGAATGACCACGTCATCTCGAAGAGGCCTGGGGCCGAGACGATCGCCTTGACGCGAAGGCGATCGGGGAACGGGATCGACGGCGTGGCACGGAAGGCGTCGCACGCGGGGCTGAACTCCTCGACCACGACGCGCCGGAACATGGTCCGCTCACGTTTCGTGAGCCGTTGATAGTCGCCTTCGAAGGCGGGTGTCGTCTGGTAGCGCACGGGCGGCGGCTACGAACGATCGAGATCGGCGAAGAGCTCCTCCGCGGAGTCGTGACTCGCGACCTCGCCCTTGGCGACGTGCGCATCGACCTCGCGCTCCATCCGCTGCCAACGGTCGGTCCAGAACCATGCCTGGTCGGCCGGCACGGCGACCGTGGGGTGCAGCTCGATCACGCCGTCGGGGCGTTCGACGACTTCGACCTGTGCCCCGGGCGTGTCGAGGTTCAGACGCCGCCGGATGTCGGCGGGGAGGGCGATGAGGCCCCGTTGCTGGATCGTCACGTAGGTCTTGCCGTCGCGCATGAATTGCAGCATAGCAGCATCGCAGCCGTTCTCGAGCCAGGCGCCGAAGTCGTCTTCCACGACCGCACTCTACGGATCGCCGCTTCACTGCGACGTATCCCGGGAGCCTGGTGGCGCGCACAATGGGCGCCCGTGACCGATCGACCCTGGGATGTCCCGCCCGCGCTTGATGGCGCGTTCGCGTCCGAGCGATTCGTCGACGCCTTCCGCACGGTCGTGCGGATGCACGCGGGCCACGACCGTTGGGACCCGACCATCCCGTTCGTGAGCCACCTGCTCGGGACCTGCGCGATCGCGCTCGAGCACGGGGCGAGCGAGGACCAGGCGATCGCCGCGCTCTTCCACGATGCGATCGAAGACGTCGAGCCGACCGACGAGGTCCGCGCGACGATCCGAAGCTTCGGTGACGAGATCCTGCGCATCGTCGAGGCGTGCACGGACTGCCATGAGCACCCCCCGCCGCCCTGGCGCGAGTGCAAGGAGCGGTATCTCGCGGCCGTGCCCGGCCACGATCGCATCTCCCTGCTCGTGTCGGCCTCGGACAAGCTGCACAACGCGCGCCGGCTCGTCGAGCTCCTGCATCGGGACGGCCCGGCGGCCTGGGATCGGTTCGAGGACGGCGGCGCCGACCGGCTCTGGTATTACCGGGCGCTCGTCACGGTCTACCGGGCCAACCCCGGGCACGACGTGACGCTGATCGACGAGCTCGACCGGACGGTCACCGAGATGGAGCGCATCGGCGGGGGCGGGTAGGGGCGGCGCTGGACAGGCGCGCTACGGTGGTGGTTCGGGCGCGTCTCTTGCGCGGGCTCCAGCGGAGGACGATGCGATGGAACTCATGATCAGGCGTCGGTGGTTCGCGACCGTCTCGATCGGCGTTCTCGCGATCACCGCTTGTTCGAGCGGCGCAAGCGGGACAGGTGGTGCGAGCAGCCCAAGCGCTGCCGCATCGGCAGGCGCAAGCGGCGCAGGCACGACGGTTGACGTCAGGGTCCATGAATGGTCCGTGGACCCTGGGGCACCGACTGCTCCGGCCGGGAGTGTCACGTTCACCGTGAACAACACAGGCCCGGAAGACGTGCACGAGTTCGTGATCCTCAAGACCGACCTGGACCCGGGTGCGCTGCCGGTCGACGAGAACGGCGCGGTCAGCGAATCCGGGGCAGGCATCGAGGTCGTGGACGAGATCGAGGACATCGCCGTCGGGGCGACCAAGGACGTGACGGCGACGTTGGCGGCCGGCAAGTACGTCTTGATCTGCAACATCTACGACGAGGCCGAGAAGGAGGCCCACTACAAGATGGGGATGCGGATCGCGTTCACCGTCGCGTGACTCTGTCGGCTCACACACCCAGCACGAATCGCAAGGCAGCATCGACCCGCTCGAGGGCGGCCGGGTTCAGGCGCCCAGCCTTCGGGCCGAGCGCCGCCGTAGGCAGTGTCATCGGCTGATCGCATTTGGCCCATCCATCACGCGGCAGACCCGCCTCCCGCCCGAGGATCTGGACGAGGAAGGGAGGCGCGAACTCCGCCGCCTTCGCCACGCTCGTCAGTGGGACAACGATCACGGTGGAGGAGCGAGCGAGGCGATCCGTCTGGACGATCACGCCCGGATGCGGCCCACGGATGACGTGACCGCCGACGTCGGGGAACGCGATGAGGTGGACGTCGCCACGCGACGGACCGATGGAGGCGGGCGCTCGACCGATCCCTACCACTCAAGTTCCGACCAGATCTTCGCGGCGATCGGCACATACGCCTCCGCCCATGCGAGGTTCTCCCCGTTCTGAGCCTCGATCGCCTGTTCGAGCCGTGCCTGGTCAGCCTCGGCGAGTGTCCGGCGCAGCGAAGCCCCGATGGTCGCGCTCATCGTCAGTCCGGCCTGGGCCGCGGCCTCGCGGACGAGTTCGACGAGGTCGCTCGGCAGGCTGATCGAGAGTTTCGTGTGGGGCGCTAGTGAGTCGTCGGACCCGTATGGGGCGACGGTTTCTGCGAAACCCCGTACGGAGTATGACCGCTGCTCTTCCATAGTAGGATGCACGGTAGCATGGCTGGTAGGATGATAGCAAGCGGCGCCTGTTGACCGGGCGGGTAGAGCCGACGTCGGCGCAGAATGGGCGCCCGCCGATGGAGCCCGAAGGATGGCTGACAAGCACGACCACAGCGCGCACGACCACGACCACGAGCACGAGCACGAGCACCACGAGCACCACGAGCACCGCCCGCTGGAGTACCCCGACGCGGTCGCGCAGTTCCGGGCCGACAAGGACGAGTACTTCAAGCGGGCGCCCCAGAGCCCGATTCCGGCCGCCGAGCGCGACGCGTTCACCGGCCTGCCCTACTACCCGGTCGACACCGCCTACTACTTCGAGGATCGCAAGCTCGAGCCATACTCCGGCGACGAACCGTCCCGCTTCCAGATCCCGACGTCGGATAGCAAGCTCCGACCGGCGCACCGGGCGGGGACGCTCGCCTTCGAGCTAGGTGGCGAGCCGCAGAAGCTGACGGCCTACGTGCTCGACGAGGGCGATCCGACCTCGTTGTTCGTGCCGTTCCTCGACGCCACGAGCGGCACCGAGACCTACGGCGCCGGCCGCTACCTCGATCTCGAGCCCGAGGACGACGGCACGTACATCCTCGACTTCAACCTCGCGTACCACCCGTCGTGCGTGTACGACGCGATCTACTCGTGCCCGCTGACCCCGGCCGAGAACCGGCTGCCGGTCCGGGTCGAGGCGGGGGAGCGGCTACCGGAGGGATACGGCCACTAAGACGTCGCGGCGGCTGCCCGACGAGCTCCTGGTCAGCGTCGAACGGCGATGGCTGCCCCGGGGCGTAGGCTGTCTCGGTGATGCGATTGCTTGGCGATCGTCCTCCTTGTGGCTGCGTGTGGCGGAACGTCCATCGCGCCTGTCTCCACAGCGTCGTCGCGCCGCGGGGTCGACCCTGACGCCGGCGCCGCTCGACGCGACCCTGGTCCAGAAGTTCGGGGCAGCGGTGAGGCGCTTCAATGAGAACCGATCGCAGACGATGACGCGGTTCGAGGCCGTGGACCTGGACACGGACTGGCCGGCCGCGCAGGACCTCCTGAGCAGACTCGCCGATGACTACCGCACGTACTACGTCGACCTGGAGGCGATCCCGTTTCCGGAGAGCGTCGTCGTCGACGGGGAGACGAGGACCCTCGGCCGGACCTTCAGGAGCCTGATCGGCTGGATGAAGCAGCTCGAGGTCGTCATGCGCCAGGCCGCGGCCAGCGCCTCATGGGAGGCGGCCCAGCAGAACGCGATCGAGTTCGAGGGCGGGTCCTACACCTTCGTGCCGTTCGTCGAGGATGCGACTGCCGAATCATCGGCCGCCCTCGACCTGCTGGCGCGCGACCTCGGCCTCGAACTCCCTGGGGCGGCGCCCTCGTAGCTCGTGAGCTACTTCGCGTACGTGACCGTGAGCGTGCCGCCGCCGCTACCGGCGAACATGCCCCACACGAATTGCTGGGTCGTCGAGACGGTCTGGGCCGCCCAATCCTGCGACTGGACGTGCCAGTCCTTCTTCGACATCCGCCTGGCATCCGAGGTGAACAGCGCGTTCGCTTCACCGGGATTCCTGGCCTTGTAGGCTCGGATCTGGCGGGTGGGGGTTTCAAGGATCATCAGCATGCTCGCAACCATCGGGGCCTCCTGCTCGGGGCGGGCCATCAGTTGCGGCGCCCACCATGACGGGGCAGCCAAGGGTCCTCAGTCGACCATCCTACTCCCGTCGAACGTCCATTCCGCCATTCTCGCGGAGGCGCGGATCGAGCTCAGCGCGAACGACCGCGACGCGAGCGCGGACGACCTGGCCCCGAGCCGCCGATCTGGACGAGGCGTTGACGACCGGCTGAGCGCCACGTTCACGGCCGCAGCCCCGCCTGGGCGAGCTCGGCGCGGGCGAGCCGCTCGTAGCGGCCGCCGGCCCAGTCGCCGATCGGGTCGGGCGTGTAGTCGAGCAGCTCCGACCATTCGAGCCGGCTGATCGCCCGCATCGCGAGGGCGCGCTCGACCCGCTCGTCGCTGACGTCGTGTGCCGTCCGGATCGCGCGATGGGCAGTCCGCACGCGCTGCAGCCGCTCGGCGCGCCAGGGCAGGTAGCGGATGAGCCACGGCCCGATCGTCACGATCGCGAGCAGCATGGCGAGCACCACCGAGACCACGAAGATGAACTGCTCGAGCTCGGTGCCGAAGTCGGCGATCGGCTGGCCCGCGCCCGCGAACGCGTCACGGGCGAGATCGCGCGCCTGCGTCCCGACGACCGGCAGGTCCTTGAGCGAATCGCCCAGGTCCTGCCCGCTCTGGACCATGCCCAGGCCGCCCGCGCGGACCGTCCGGCCCGCCTCGGTGAAGCTCGAGAGGAACCCGTACAGCTGCCGGACGATGTTCCCCCAGAACACGACCCACACGATCGTGAGAGGTCCGCGGCCTTTCCTTCAGCCGCGCACCGCGCAGCTCGCTCCAGAGTTTGATCATCGTGGTCCCACGCCTCCGCTACCCCGCCCGCGTGACCGTACCGCGTGCGACGGGCACTGAGCACGTATTCGCTTGTGACGAGGTGTCGGTGGCGTGACAGACAGTTGTCACAAGCCTGCCCCACGCTCGCGAGCGAATGGAGGTCGACCGGGACCTCCGGGCACGCGAGGGGCCGTCGCGCGATGGACGACGCGTCGAACCAGGGTCAGGTGCTGCGCTGCGCCACGTGTGGTCGCGCGCTCGACGGCGACCCCGACGAGGATCCGACCGGCGACGCCGGCCGCCCGATCTGCGGCGAATGCGAGCGGGAACGGAACTTCCTCGCGCTGGACCTCCTCGATGGGGTCGAGGACGGCGATTGGGATCCGGCTCGATGACGGGAGCGCGAAACGCGTCTGATACCTTGATGCCCTTCGCCTGCCCAGTCGATGGCGAGTCAGGACACACCCTGTGATCGAGCGCGCGCCCGATGAGACCCGCGGTGAGGCGGCGGAACGCCTCGTTGTCGAGCGGCTGCGCGCCGTGCTCCCTCCCGACGTCGCCCTGCTCCATCACGTCCGATGGCTGTCGCGGGAGCGCGGCTATGTGGGCGATTTAGCGCGATGTCCAGTGAGGGTGTCATGACCCGGACAAGCCACAAATCGCACTGTCTCGCTGGGGGTCGCCGAAATGGCATCGTTCGATAGCCCCGACTTGAATCTCGGGCAGTTGCTCCGGGACGTTCATGAGGGAGCAGTCCGACTGCCCGATTTCCAACGTGAATGGAAATGGGACGACGATCACATCCGCAGCCTCATTGCGAGCATCGCGCGAGGGCATCCGGTGGGGGTATTGATGCTTCTCGAAGTTGGAGGCGATGGAGCTCGTTTCGCACCGACTCCCGTATCGGGAGTGGCGCTTCCATCACCTGTGGAACCGGATCAGTTAATCCTCGATGGCCAACAGCGGCTCACATCTCTGTACCAGTCGCTTCTATCCGGCAAACCCGTCCGAACTACCGACGCACGAGGTAAGAGGCTTGAGCGCTGGTACTACCTCGATATCAACGGGGCGCTGGACCCGGCGATCGACGTCGAGGATGCGGTTCTCTCCGTCCCGCCTGACCGGGTCATTGGCGATGACTTCGGTCGCAACGTTGTCGCTGACTACTCGACGATTGATGGCGAGTGTCAAGCAGAGGTGTTCCCACTTTCGCGAGTCTTCGACCCTGCGGCGATATTCGAATGGCACGGACGATACGTCACGAGTGGAGAAGACGCCGGGGCACGGGTTGCCCGCTGGAACACCTTCTACTTGGACGTCCTCCAGAACCTCGTCGGATACACGTCCCGGCGATCGTTCTCAAGCGAGACACACCGAAGGAGGCTGTCTGCACCGTTTTTGAGAAGGTCAACACCGGCGGGGTCCCGCTGGATGTCTTCGAGCTTCTTACCGCCACATATGCCGCAGACAACTTCCGATTGAAGGACGACTGGCGAGCGAGAAAGACCCAGCTGGATATCCACCCGGCGCTCCGTGGCGTCCAGAGTACCGAGTTCCTCCAAGCGGTTGCGCTCTTGGCGACCAGGGCCAAACGACTGGCTTGGCAACCCACACCTGGCTCGTCACAGCAGGCGCCAGGTATCGGTTGCAGGAGAGGACATCCTGGCCCTCAGCCTCGCGGAGTACCAGCATTGGCGGCGGAGGTTACGAGTGCCTACGAATGGTGCGCCGAATTCCTCTCAGAGGAGTTCATTTTCAGTGCCCCAGATGTGCCGTACCGGACTCAGCTGGTGCCCCTCGCCGCGATAAAGACGATCCTCGCAAAGCATGCCGACAGCTACGGCGCTCATGCGAGCTTGAGGCGGTGGTTCTGGTCGGGGATTTTCTCGGCGAGTTGTACGGCGGTACGACTGAGACGCGGTTCGCTCGGGACGTGGAACAGGTTCCTCCCTGGATAACCGACTCAGGCAACATTCCTGCAACGGTCGATGACTCGGTGTTTGTGAGCAGCGTCTCTACAGCCTTCGGACACGAAATAGTGCAGCGTATAAGGGCATTTACGCGCTATTGATGAGAAACGGCTCCCGCGATTGGCTCAAGACTCAGGCCATGAACATGGCTTCATTCTTCAACTATCAGGTCGACATCCATCACATCTTTCCCAAGTCGTGGTGCATGAAGAACGGCGTCGATGAACAACATCGCGAGAGTGTGGTCAACAAGACGGCCATCTCCCGAGAGACAAACCAGATCATCGGAGGGAGATCACCAGAAGACTACGTGCCTATTCTCGAAAGGCGCGGTGGGACGACCTCGCCGGAGCTTGACGTGATCCTGAAGTCGCATGAGATCGAGCCGTTAGCCCTTCGGACAGCGAGTTTCGACGACTTCTTTGACGACCGTAAGGAGCGGTTGTTGGTCCTCATATCGGACGCAATGGGCAAGGAAGCGATTCGGGAGGAGGTCGCGCCGCCGCAGCCCGACGAGTTCGAGGATCAGGAGTACGAGCCCGACGAACGCAAGCCCGGAGGAACTGGCTGCTTTCGCGGACCTGGTCACACCTGGTGCCTCGGGAGTGATGCAATAGCCCGCCTCAGTGACCTGACCAAAGGCGCCATCGTCAGCGGCGTCGTCGCGGACACCGCCGTGACCGTCGTTGACGTCGACTTGGCACGGCTCCGAGGTCCTGACGCTGACCTACCGGACCGCCGACGGGACAGGTCGCCGAGCGCCTCGTCTACCGCGAGGACGAGCCGCGCCTGGCGATCGTCGAGGAAGGCAAGCCCTGGGCTTTCGACGGCGACGGCGAAGCCTTCAAGCTCGCCGTCCGAGGCGAAGCGGATCGATCTCGCCTACCTCTTCGACCCGTACGTCGCGGTCAGCACGAGCCTCGTCGAGCCGCTGCCGCACCAGATCACCGCCGTCTACGAGGCGATGCTGCCGCGCCAGCCGCTCAGCTTCCTCCTGGCCGACGACCCGGGCGCCGGCAAGACGATCATGACCGGGCTCTTCATCCGCGAGCTCATCGTCCGGGGCGACCTCCGGCGCTGCCTCATCGTCACCCCGGGCTCGCTCGTCGAGCAGTGGCAGGCGGAGCTGGCCGAGAAGTTCCACCTCGACTTCACCCTCCTGACGCGCGACCGGATCGAGGGCTCGGCGTCGGGCAACCCGTTCGCCGACAGCGACCTGCTGATCGCCCGCCTGGACAAGCTCAGCCGCGACGAGGACCTCCAGCTCATCCTCGACAACGCCCCCGACTGGGACCTCATCGTCTTCGACGAGGCCCACAAGCTCTCCGCCCAGCTGTTCTCGGGCGAGGTCAAGAAGACGAAGCGGCGCCTCCTCGCGGAGCGGGTCAAGCCCCACACCCGGCACTTCCTC
>CAVUWG010000001.1:0-196834 GCA_963745295.1 uncultured Chloroflexia bacterium | reverse complement strand
CTACGTCCGCGACTCCGCGCGACTCTGGCGCGCCTTTGACGGCATCCAGGTCGTCGTGCACGCCGCGGCGCTGAAGCAGGTGCCGGCCGCCGAGTACAACCCGTTCGAAGCGATCAAGACGAACATCCATGGGCGCACAGAACGTCATCGATGCCGCCCTCGACCGGCAAGTCGAGCGCGTCATCGCGCTTGAGCACCGACAAGGCATCGAGCCCGATCAACCTGTACGGCGCCACGAAGCTCGTGAGCGACAAGCTGTTCGTCGCGGCGAACGCCTATGCGGGCGGCAAGCCGACCAGGTTCGCCGTCGTCCGCTACGGCAACGTCGTCGGCAGCCGGGGCAGCGTCGTCCCCTTCTTCGAGCGAGTCGCCCCGACCGGCGTCCTCCCGATCACCGACGAGCGCATGACGCGCTTCTGGATCACGCTCGACCAGGGTGTCGATTTCGTCATCGCCGCACTGGGCGCGATGCACGGCGGCGAGCTCTTCGTCCCGAAGATCCCGAGCATGCGCATCGTCGACCTCGCCCAGGCGATGGCGCCCGAGGCCAGGCTCGAGGTCGTCGGCATCCGGCCGGGCGAGAAGCTCCACGAGCAGATGATCAGCGTCGACGATGCGCGCCGGACGATCGATGCGGGAGCGTTCTACGTCATCCAGCCCGACGCCGACTGGTGGGATGGCAGTCCGTGGGCCGGCAGCCCGCCCGTCCCAGAAGGCTTCAGCTACACCAGCGACACGAACGACGTGTGGCTGACCGTCGAGCAGCTCCAGGCGATGGTCGCATGGCTGAGCGGTCGTTGCCTTACGGTCATCAGACCGATCGACGCGGACGACGTCGCAGGCGGTCGCCGACGTCCTGACGTCGGACTTCCTCACGACCGGACCGCAGGTCGAGGCGTTCGAAGCCGAGCTGGCGACCGCGACCGGCACGTCGCACGCGGCCGTTCTGACCTCCGGCACCTCGGCGCTGCATGCGGCCTACGCGGCGATGGGCATCGGACCTGGCGACGAGATCGTCACCTCGCCGATGACGTTCGCCGCGACCGGGAACGCTGCTCTCTACCTCGGGGCACGACCTGTCTTCGTCGACGTCGACGCATCCACAGGCCTGATCGACCCGACCCTCGTCGAGGACGCGATCACCAGCCAGACACGAGCGATCGTCGCCATCGACTATGCGGGCCAGCCGGCCGACTACGACGCGCTCCGCCAGATCGCCGATCGGCACGACATCCCGATCATCGCGGATGCCGCGCATTCGCTCGGAGCGACCGATCGGCGGGCGCTCCGTCGGCACGCTCGCCGACGCCACGGCCCTCTCCTTCCATCCGGTGAAGCTGATCACGACCGGCGAGGGCGGGGCGGTCGTCACCGGACGATCCCGGGTTCATGCGCGGGTAACGCAGTTCCGATCGCACGGCATGGTCCGAGACCGGACGCGATTGCGACGCGATGACGGGCCCTGGTACGCGGAGATGCACGAGCCTCGGCTTCAACTACCGCATGACCGATATCCAGTGCGCGCTCGGACGGAGCCAGCTCCGCAAGCTTCCCGAGTTCCTGGCTCGACGTCGGTCCATCGCAGATGTCTACGACCGCGATCTCGCGTCGGTCCCGGGACTGGACCTGCCGGTCCGTCGCGATGATGTGGAGTCGGCCTGGCACCTGTACGTCGTCCGTGTTCCCGCATCGGTCCGCCGGCGGTTCTTCGAGGCGCTCCGAGAGTGCGGGATCGGCGTCCAGGTGCACTACCTGCCGGTCTATCTCCACCCGTACTACCAGGACCTCGGGTATCCGGCAGGTGCTTGTCCGGCGGCGGAGGAGTTCTACGCCCGCGCGATCTCGCTCCCGATCTTTCCTGGACTCTCGGATCAGGACGTGTCCCGCGTGGTCGAGACGGTGACCACCCTCGCGCGCGACCTGCTCGAGTAGCCCATCGATGGGCACTTCGCGGCCACGCAGGGTGCTCTTCCGAGTTGACGCATCGCAGTCGATCGGAACGGGCCACCTCGTGCGATGCGTCGCACTCGCGACGGAGCTTGCACGGCGAGGGATGGAGCTCTCGTTCGCCGTGCGACCTGGGGCCATCCCCCTGCTCGATGCTCTTGACGCCACGCGTCACTCGGTCATCCCGGTCGACGGCTCCGCAACGGAGGAAGTCGCCGAGATCAGCCGTTTTGTCGGCCGCGAAGGCCGCGGACGGCCATTCGAGGCTGTCCTGGTCGACCACTACGGGCTCGGCACGGAGTGGCTGGGGAGGGCCCGCAGACTCACGAAGCGACGCGTGGTGATCGATGACCTGGCCGACCGTCCCCTCCCGTCCGAACTCCTCGTGAATCCGAATCTCGGGGTGATGCCCGACGACTACGCGGGCTTGGCCGATCCAGCGACCCGCCTGCTGCTCGGCACTCGATTCGTCCCCCTGCGGCCGGCCTTTCGCGTCGCCGGCCGGCTACCTGCGGCTCCGGACGTGACGAACGTCCTCGTGACGATGGGTGGTAGCGATACCGTCGGGGCGACCCGGACAGCGGTCGACGCCATCCGGCTTGCCTTGCCGGCGGCGAGAATCGAGGTCGTCCTCGGAGCCCTCCACCACGGGGACCCTGTTCAGGGACCGCGCACCAACGTGCACCGAGCGATCGGGGACGAGGCGATGGCTCGGCTGATGCGAAGCGCCGACATGGCCGTGGGCGCCGGTGGCACGACCTCGTGGGAGCGATGCGCCCTCGGCGTGCCCACGGTGATCGTGCGTGTCGCCCGGAACCAGGACACGAGTACGCGGCGGCTGGCCCGGGCGGGCGCGGCGATCGACGCTGGCCCGCTGGATGGAATGGACGTCACCGGACTGGCGAATCTGATCCGGCGATTGGCGGACGACGCCGCGACACGTCAAGCGATGAGCGATCGGGGACGGGATCTCGTCGACGGCCGAGGCGTCGAGCGGTTGGCAAACCACATCGACGGGGTCCGGATCCGCCGCGCCACGATGGCGGACGCCGACCTGTTGCTGCGGTGGAGGAACGACCCCGCCACACGTGCCGCGTCACTGGAGCAGGCGGAGATTCCCTTGCCTGCCCACAGGAGCTGGCTTCGGGGTGCCCTTGGCGATCCAGCCCGGGTGCTCTTGATCGGCGAGAACGGAGCCGGACCAGTCGGCCAAGTCAGGTTCGACCGTCATGAGACCGGGGCCGAGGTCTCGATAACCGTCGCGCCAGAGCTGCGCGGCACGATCGGCGGCCTCCTGTTGGAGCGTGCCGTTCGGCTGTTCCGCTCGCGGTCCCCGCGCGGCGAACTGACGGCCCGAGTCCGGGTCGACAATGAAGCCTCGCGCCGACTGTTCGAGCGATCGGGGTTCCGTCTCGTGGGCGATCGAGCGGGCATCCTCCTGTACCATGCCGTCGCATCGGCTGACGCGACGCCAGCAACGGACTTGCCTGCAGGACCATGACCCACGTTCAGCATGTCTTCGTGATTGCCGAGGCCGGCAGCAACTGGCGGATGGGCACGCCGGATCGCGACCGGCAGATGGCCCGCGCCCTCGTCGACGTCGCTTTCGAGGCCGGAGCCGACGCAGTCAAGTTCCAGACGTATCGGGCGGACTCCACGTACGTCGCCGACGCTGGATCCACCGAGTACCTGGCCGAATCGGGGCTACCGAGCTCGATCAACGACATCTTCGTGGATCTCGAAATGCCGTACGAGATGATCGGCGACATCGCCGCCTACTGCGAGCAGGTGGGCATCGAGTTCATGTCAACGCCGTTTTCGGTCGCCGATGCGGAAGCTGTCGATCCCCACGTGCGGCGCCACAAGGTCGCCAGCTACGAGATCAACCATGTGCGCCTGCTCCAGTGGCTCGCCGCGACCGGCAAGCCGCTCGTCATCTCGACGGGTGCCGCCACCGAGGACGACATCGAGTTCTGCTTGGAGACCGTCCGGGAGGCGGGCTCCGGCGACATCACGCTCCTGCAGTGCACCTCGAGCTACCCTGCCCCGCCCGAAAGCCTGAACCTGACGGTCATCCCCTGGTTGCAGCAGCGGTTCGGCGTGCCCGCGGGCTTTTCGGACCACAGCAGTGACCCGATCGTCGGGCCGGTCGCTGCTGTCGCACTCGGGGCGACTGTCATCGAGAAACACTTCACGCTCGACCAACGGCTGCCCGGCCCGGACCACGCGTTTGCGATCGAGCCCGATGGACTCAGGGCGATGATCCAGGCGATCCGCGTCGCGGAACGCACGCGTGGCGACGGACAGAAAGGCGTCGGGCCTCACGAGGAAGAGCTGCGGCGATTCGCGGTTCGCAGCATCCAGACCACACGTGACATCGCGGCCGGCGAGGCCCTCGTCGAGGCCGAGAACATCGATGTCCTCCGACCTGGCCAGCGGCCCGCCGGCATGCACCCACGACACCTCGAGGCTCTGCGTGGCCGTCACGCCGCGCGCGCGATCGCTGCGGGAGATGGCGTGCGAGCCGCAGACGTCCTGCCTCCGCTCACCGACGCCTGACGCGGACTCGCTGGCGCGGCGGCGATCACAGGATGCGTTGAGTCGCAGCAGGTGACGAGCCAGCTTTCATCCCCGGAGCGACCGACTCGGCAGTTCTATGTCGACGGGGCACGCATCGGGGCGATCCTCGCTGTGATCGCCATCCACAACTGGTCGCTGCTCGACGTCCTGTCGGTCGGGACTCCGCGATGGTGGGCGGTGGACGCCATCGAGTCCGCGACGCGATGGGCCGTCCCGGTCTTCGTGATGATCTCCGGTGGCTTTCTCCTGGGGCCAAGACCGGGCGAGACGGCAGGGACGTTCTACCGCCGGCGACTCGTCCGTGTCGGCGTTCCGGCCCTGTTCTGGATCGGTGCGTACCTCGTGTTCCGCGCGACGTACCTCCAGCAGGATCTGACGCCCACGATCGTCGCAACCGATCTCGCCATGGGTCGACCGTTCACACAGCTGTACTTCGTGTACGTGATCATCGGCCTCTATCTCGTGACACCGCTGTTGCGCCCGTTCACCGAGCGCGCATCGCGACGGCAACTTTCGGTGGCAGCAGGCGCCTTGCTTGGAGTCGCGGCGCTCGATACGGCATCGTCCTACGCACTGGACGCGGGCACGAGGGTCAACGGGCTGACGTACTGGGTGCCATTCCTCGGCTTCTACATCGCCGGCCGGGCATTGATCGGGCTGCGCCTCACACGAACGGTGACACTGGTCCTTGCCGCAACCGTCCTGGTCATCATCGGCGGGCAGATCCTCGCGGTGTTCGTGCTGGCCGGGTCCGGAGACGGATCGTGGCAGCTCTATCCGCAAAGCTACTGGTCGGTATTCGTCATCGTCACGTCCCTCCTGATCTACGCTCTGTGCGCTCAGGAGACGCCGCGTCAGCATCGGTCAGACGCGGTCGGGCAGTGGGTCGCCGCCTTAGCCGCCGCGACGTACGGGGTGTTTCTGATCCATGAGATGTTGCTGTACTGGTACGCCGGGACCTTCGTGACGGGTTCTCCCGCCGCGCTGGTGTCAGGTCGCATCCCCGCGTACGTGTTCGCGGTCGTCGGGAGCTTTCTGATCGTGCTCGTCGGGCAGCGGATCCGGGGTGTTCGAGCCATCTTCTGAAGTCCGTGATCCCCGCCGTGCCGCCGATATACTCAGGGTCGATCGGCGGGCGGTACGGCATGCGATCGCTGCCGAGCTGGCCGAACCGGCTCCGGTTCAGGAGGGCTCGCTCGCCACCCTTGATGCGCCGTTCGTCTCCAACCGGTGACCGCCCCGGACAACTGCTCAACGCGCCGGCGTGATGGCGGGGTCGGAGGATCGCCGACGGTTCCGATCCCGATTCGCCGGACCGGGCTCCGGGGACTTCGCCGCGTTCGCCACAGGCACGCTCGTCTATCAAGGCGCCCGGCTTCTCCTGAGCCTCGTCGCCGCGGCGGTGCTCGGCCCCGAGGTGTTCGGGGTCTGGACGCTCTTCGTGCTCGTCGTGCTGTATTCGAACTTTGCGTCGCTGGGCATCACGAACGGGGCCGGACGGGAGATCCCATACCTCCTGGGCGCATCGCAACCTGACGCGGCCCGCCGGGTCGAAGGCGTGACCCTCCTGGCCACCTGCGCCTTTGGGCTCGCGGCCGCCCTTCTTGCGCTCGTGGTCGGGCCGATCATCCTCGGGCCCGAGACAGCCGACCTGAGCCTGGTCCTGGCACTGAGCGTGGCCGTCTTGCTTCAACAGTTCTACCTGTTGCAGCAGGTCCTGCTCCGGTCCCGGTTTCGGTTCCGTAGCGCGGCCGCACAGATGGCGGTCCTCGGCGGGGCGACGATCCTCATCGGCTTGCCGCTCCTGACGTTCGGCCTGATCGGCCTGGCGGTTTCACAGGTCGTGGTGTATGTCGTCGCTCTCGCGATGGCGGCGCGGCTCCTTGGTGGCATCCCGCGGCCGATGTGGGATCCCGATATCGCACGACGCCTGGTGTACGTGGGCCTGCCGATCATGCTCGCGGGCCTGCTCTTCGGTCTGCTGACGACGATCGACCGGTGGCTGATCCTGATCTATCTCGATCGAGTCCAGGTCGGCTACTACGGGATCGTGGGCATCACCGTGAGCGGACTCCTCCTGTTGCCGGGCATCGTCAGCCAGCAGTACTACCCACGGCTCGCGTTCGCCTACGGTGCCGGACGGGGTGGCGAGGCCCTCCTGGCTCTCGCGTCGCGCCAGAGCCTTATCTCCGGAGGACTCGTGTGCATCGCGGCGCTGGCCGCCGCGATCGTCGCGACACTCGGCATCCCGAGATTCCTTCCCGAGTACCAGGAGGCGGTGGTGCCGCTCCTGATCACGCTGATCGGGCTGGGTATCTACGGGCTTGGTGCCGCGTTCGGCGATCTCCTCAACACGATCGGCGCACAACGCCGCTACCTGGCGATCCAGGCGTTGGTCCTGGCCATCGACGTCGCCCTGTCCGTTGCCCTCTTGATGTCGGGACTTGAGCTGGTCGGCGTTGCGATCGCCCTGACCGTCAGCATGACCATCTACGCCGTCTTGTTGTTCGCGAGCGGACGTCTCTTGATCCGAAAGATGATGACGCCGCCAACCACCGAGTCTGGCGAATGGTCTGGAGGCTGATCACCGAGCGTGACGTAAACTGGCCGTCGTCCGCCCACGCCGGGTTCCGGCTACTCCTCAGGCCCCAGGCAGCAGCATAGGTCCGTCGTTGACGAACGCGATCCTCCTCGCGGGTATCGGCCTCGCCATCGTGCTGGCCGTGCTGATGCTCTCGCGAGAATGGCGCCTTCCAGCTCTCCTCTTCGCATTGCTTGCCATCCCCGGCAACCTCGACGATCTGCTTCCGCAGATGCGGCTCGATCCGAACGACATCGCCGACAGCACCGCACCGGTCGTCTCGGTCGTCGATCTTCTCCTCGTTTGGGCTCTCCTGTTGACGATCCGCGAGGGTCGGGAGGTGAGGACGCCCCGTGTCCTCGTCGGCCTGGCCGCGATCCTGGTCGGGCTGGCCGGCGTGTCGGCCGCTGTGGCGATCTCGCGAGGCGTCGAACCTGGGGCGGCTGTTCGTGGGGTGGTGGTCTTCGCCGGGCTCGCAGCGGTCCTGTGGCTCGCGGGTTCGCTCATTCGGACGGCAGGGGATGCGTTCCGTCTTGCCCTGGGGGCGGCGGGCGGCGGCGCGATCCTTCTCGCAAACGGCCTCTACACGTCCACGATCTTCAACCAGGATCGGTTCACGGCAACCACATTCGGCCGGAACACATTCGCGATCGCCCTGGTCGTGGTGACCATCCTCACGGCAAGCATCGTCTTTAGCCGATGGGGCCGCCGTCGCGCCTCCCCGGTGGACACGGCTCTCGTGGTCGGTGCAGCGATGATCAGCGCCGCCACCCTCTTCGGAGCCGTCGCGACAGGGACTCGCATGTCACTTGTCGCACTCGCGGGAGCGGCACTGCTGATGCTGCTGCTGAACCGGGGGTGGCGATCGCGTGCCGGTATCGCACGAGTCGGAGCGATCCTCGGCATCACCGTCGCGATCGTCGGCTCAGCAACGTTGCTGACCGCCGAGGGGAGCCGGACGGTGTCGATCTTCACGACCCCCGGCGCAGCGCTCGAAGGCGTCATGGACCCAGGCTCCATGCCGGTCTACTCGGAGATCCGGTCTCGGGCGGAGTTCTGGAGCCTGGCGATACAGATGGCCCAGGAGAACCCGCTGACCGGGGTTGGCCCGTATCAATGGAACGTCCAGCGGTATCGGCACGCCCAGTTCGAGCCCCTGGTCGCCGATGTCCACAACGCCTACCTGCAAGCGGCGGCGGAGTATGGGTTGCCTCTGGCGATCGGCTATCTGATCCTGCTCGCCGCGTCGCTGACGATCGTCCTCCTGGGGGCGCGCCGGCCGTCCTCGTGGCCCGCGATCGACGTGACTGTCGCCGCCATTTCGGCTGCGGCGTTCGCCTATGCGGTCGCGGACCTGACGAATTCGAACCTCTTCAACGTCCGGATGGGCCTCGTCGGCTGGCTCTTGATCGCGGTCGCCGCCACATATGGCTGGGCGTCACAGCAACCCAGCGATGCGGATCCGGCCCCGGTCCCCGTCGGTTGACGACCCGTTGACCGGATCCGTCACGGCCGGTGTGCGACGAGCTGGATGCTCGCGCCGGTGCGAAGCATCGGCGCCACGAGTGTCCACGTGATCGCTGCCGGTGCGACGACCACGGCCACGGCAAGCGAGGCGGCGACCGGCGGCCCGAACGCTGCGCTCGGATCGCGCTTCGCGAAGCGGTACAGGAGGTCGGTCTCGGTGCCAGTCTTGTTCAGGATCGACTGCACGAGGCCGATCGCCTCCATCTCCGGATAGAAATGACCGATCCTGTCGACCTTCATGCCGGACCTGGTGACCAGCGCCGACAGGGACCGCGGAGTGAAATGCATGCGATGTCGCGGCAGATCGAGGTGGAACCACCGATCTCCGCCGATTCGAGCCTGCAGGCTCGCGATGTTCGGGACGGAGATGACGAGGCGCCCGCCGGGTCGGAGCAGTTCCGCGGCATGACGAACGGCAGCGAATGGATCCGGCAGGTGCTCAAGCACATGCCACATCGTGATCACATCGTAGTCAGGCTCGAGTGGCAAGGACACGAAGTCCCCGACGGCGACGTCGATCCCGTACGCGGCGCGAGCAGCCTCGGCGGAAGCGGGAGCGAACTCGACGCCTGCGACATCCCACCCGGCCGCACGAGCTGCTGCCAGGAATCGGCCCTTTCCGCAGCCGACATCGAGCAAGCGTCCAGGACGCAACCCCGACAACTCCCGGAGACGTACCGCATTGTTCATTCGATGGAGGCTGTCGATCAGCGCGCCACCGCGAGCGCGCTTCGGCTCATAGAAGCCCGTCGTGTACAGCGCGGCAAGCTCGCCTTCAGAGATGGGGTCGAGGAGCCAGCGCAGCCCGCATGCCGTACAACGTCCGATCGGGAACCGGCGTTCGCCCAACACCGAAACGGAGACCTGGTCCCCGCCGCACGCAGGGCAAGACGTCGCCTCCGGAACGGCGACGATGTCAGTGAGCGTTGTCAAGCGGACGTCCGCCTCGATGTGGTGCGTGAATCGATCGGGCCTTCGGACCTGTGGCCAAGATCGGACAGCGCCCCATACTACTTGCTCGTCGGACTCGAACCGGTCGCCCCACGAAGGGGAGATCTCCAGCCGGCCACGCAGCATGTCTGAGATCGAATCGGCCTACACGTGGGCCGATCGGGTCGCTCGGTCCTGGAATCTCGACCACGCAGGTCGCGATCGGCTCGCCATCGACGGCATCGAGACCGGGCCGACGATCCTCGTCGAGGCATTCGACGCGATCCTCGATGTCTCCCGCCGAAACGGCGGCGAATCCGACCCGCCGGGACGAACGCTCTACCGGGCGATGAAACGGAGAGGGCTCGATCGGTCGCTTCGCACCTGGGCCCTCCGCGGAACCGTCGGCGGGTGGCCGTTGGGGCGATCAACGGGATCTCGGCCGCGGCCGCTCGTCGTGGCCCAGGCACCGGTGCTGTTCCTCTCGGAGCTCGCGACGCCGTCCACGCTCGAACCGTCGATGATCGTCGCCCGGTCCCTCCCATCCGACGCCTATCGGGTCGCCACCTCCGACCCGCGCGCGCATCGTGCCTGGCGTCGCGAGGGTCAGACCCCGATCCCCCTGCTCCTCGCCATGCGCGAGGAACGACGGCTCCTCGCGGAAGCCTCCGGCTCAGCCAAGCGTGTCTGGGAAGCATTCGCCGCCAGCCCGCCTTCGGTGTCATTCCGAGGGCGTGACGTCACCTCCGAGATCCTCGCAGCGCTCAGGCCGCTCGTCCTGAAATCGGTTCCGTGGCTGGCGGTCGAGCGCCGAGCCATCGAGCGAGTCCTGGCGACGGTCGAGCCGAGGCATGTCGTCGTCGCTTCTGACCAGCATCGGATCGGCCGGCTTGCGGCGACGATCCGGAAGACGGCGACTTGGCGCCTCATCGTCCTCCAGCATGGGCTTCCCCAGGACACGCTCGGCTTCCTCCCGGTCGTTGCCGACACGGTCGCGACCTGGAGCGAGGCGTCGCGTGACTGGTTCATCGCCGGCGGGACCGAACCGGATCGGCTTGCTGTCACCGGGAATCCGAGGCTCGATCGGACCGTCCGGACCGATCGAACGGCGATCCGTGCCAGCGTGTCAGAGCGGTTGTCCCTCGACGGTCGGCCCCGTTTGCTCGTGGCGCTGAGTGGGTCGTCGGCAGAGACGAGTGAGGCGCTCGTGCGCATCGCGATCGAATCGACACGGCTGCTAGCCGATTCATCACTCGTGATCAAGCTCCATCCCGGTGGCGGCGACTGGTCCCGCATCGAGGAGATCGTGAATGGGCTCGGTGACAGCAAGGCCCGCGTTCGCGTGGTCGATCGCGAGCCCATCGACCCGTTGCTCTGGTGGGCCGATCTCGTGCTCGTCCATCGGTCGTCCGTGGCGGTCGAGGCCCTCGCTGCGGGAACGCCGGTCGTTGCGGCTGATCTTGATGGAAGGTCGATCGCCGACCTCGACCTGCTCGGGCTGGCGCTGCCACGGGTGGCCGACGGAGCCGCGCTCGCGACGCTAGCGAGAGAACTCCTCGAACCCGATCGGCGTGCCGACTACTTCGGTCGGCGTCGGGCGACCCTCGAAATCGGTCACGGGACCCGTCGACGGGCGGTCTGCAGAGCGGATCTGCGCATTGCTGACCCAGGGCGACGATCCTGACCGGCCCGACCCGCACGGGACGGGTCATCAGTAGGCTGGGGTTCCACGATCCCGACTTCAAGAGCCGCCGATCACGTGAGAGCCAGAGGGCGGGCCGGAAGCCCGACCACGGTCGTGTCTGCCGGAACGTCACCGACCACGACGGCTCCGGCTCCGACCGTCGCTCGAGCGCCGACCGTTCGATCGTCGCGGACGACCGCAGCCATCGCGATGTACGACTCGTCGCCGATGGTCACGCCGCCCGCGATGTTCGCCCCAGGACCCACGAAGACATGCGAGCCGATGGCGGTGTGATGACCGATGAGAGCGCCGCGGTTGATGATGGTTCCGAGGCCGATCGTGGTCCGAGCCCCGACGATGACGCCGGCGAACAGCACACAGCCAGGACCGATGCTCGCGGAACGCGCCACGACCGCCGACGGATGGATGAGCGTCGCCAGCTCTCGCCCCTCTGACACGAGCCGTTCGATCAGCGCTCGACGTCGTGGCGAACCGATCGCCGGCACGACGGGCGTTCCGGGGGCGAACGACCTTTGGTCTGCTACCCAGACGATCGGGGGCTGATGCCCAGGGTCGGCCCGTTCCGGATCGAGCCCTTCGATCCAGGCGGCGACATCCAGCCCTGCGTCCGCCGCGATATCCGTGATCTCCTCCGCGAATCGCCCAGCCCCGGCGAGGATCAGCCGTGGTCGCTGTGTACTCATCCGGCGAGGACACGCTCGAGTGATCGATGCATCGCCAGGTCACCTCGTAACAGTTGCTGCGCTTCCTCGGCGATCGATCGCCGACGTGGCTCATCCTCGAGCAGTCGCGCGACCTCGTCGATCAATGACTCGGTCGGAGCCTCGACATGGTCGATGCCGACTCGAAACGGAGAGGGGTCGTCGATCGGTTCGACGACGTACGCTGCCCCAGCCGCGGACGCCAGAAGCCATCGCAAGCCCGTGAAGTTTCCCGGCACCCTCTGGATATCCAGAACGACCCGCGCGCGACGCAGGATCGCGTCGCGTTCGTCGCCCCACCGGCCGTCGATCTCGACGACGAGTCCGAGGCGTCCGAGCCCGGGACGCAATGCGGACAGGATGCGACCGCGCCGACGGCGTGTCGAGGTCATCCCGGAACCGATGATGACGACCTCGATGTCCCGTGCACTGTCGGGTGGCGTCAACGGACCAGCGTGGCGGGCGTGATAGCCGAAGGGCACGACCGACGCCGGGATCCCGGCCGCCGCGAGGGCCGCGCCGCGATCGAACGACGTCACGACGATGCGTGTTCCGCGACTGCTGCATCTCGCGGTCAGCGCCAGATTGTCGACACGCTCCTGCTCGATGGCAGCGGCCTCCCGCCATGCGCCAAGCTGGCCAGGCAGGGGCGTCCACTTCAGGGGTCCGGCCACGCGTCTCGTGGCTCGAAGGAGAGATCCGCTGATGCCCCCGGACCGACCTAGGCCCGGCCGGTATCCGAATCGGGCAGTGGCTTTCGAGCCTCGAGGCAGCGGCTCCCCGAACCACGAGATCCGTGTCGAGGCAGGAGGCGAGTCGAGAAGCCACGGGTAGTAGCGCGGGGTTCCCACGGCGAGAACCAAGTCGAACTCAGCCTGGTCCTCGGTCCTTCGCAGCCACGCAGGGCGCACGTTGATCGACTCCGCCGCCAGTGCGATGGCCTCGAGCAGCGACTCCGTGTGCGGGTCCGGGTCGCGACGCGCCAGTCCCAGGCGAACGGTCACCGCGACTAGTTCCGGTAGAAGCCGACGATGGCCGTGATGACCCGCTCGACGTCGTCGTCCTCCAGTCGCGCGTGGATCGGGATCGCGAACGAGCGCGCGGCGAGCGCGCGGCTGCGGTCCGCCGAATTCGACCCGACCCGAGAATGCCGTGAGGTCCGGGATCGCGACCTCGTAGTAGCGCTTGGTCTCGATCCCGGCCTCGGCGAGCGCTCGTCGCAGGCGCGCCCGGTCGGCGGGGTCGTCCGGCCAGACGAGCTGATCCTTATGCGCTGAAGTCGTCCCGGATCGGGTGCCGGACAGCCTGAGCGGCAGGTCCGCGACGGCCGTCGCGTAGCGCTCGTGGATCGCTCGACGACGCGCGAGTTGCTCGCTGAGGCCGTCGAGCTGGCGAAGGGCGAGCGCCGCGGTGAGCTCCGCGAGGCGCAGGTTCATCCCCGCTCCCAGGACGTCCATCGCGCCGGCTTGCCGACCTTGGAGCTTGAAGCGCCGCATGCCGGAGACCTTGTCCGGGTCGCGGACGGTGACGGCGCCGCCTTCACCCGCAGCGACCTGCTTGGTCGCACCGATGCTGACGACCTCCGCATCGCCCATCGAACCAGTAGCGAGATCGCCGTCGCGGGCCCCGATCGCGTGGGCGGCGTCAGCGATCAGGGCGAGGCCATTTCGGTCGGCGAGCATCCGCAGAGGTCGCATCGGTGCAAGTGAACCAGTAAGGTGCACCGCCAGGATCGCCCCGGTCTGGGGCGTGATGGCCGCCGCGACAGCGTCGGGATCGATCAGGCCGTCGTCGGTGACGTCCACGATGACCGGCGTCATCCCGGCCCAGACGACCGCCTGCCACGTGGCATAGAACGTGAAGCCCGGGATGATGACCTCGCAGCCGGGCCTGGCGAGGACGACGAGGGCCGCGACGAGACCGTCCGATGCGTTCGACACCGCGACGACCGGACGGTCGCCGAGCCACGATCCCAGGCGCTCCTCGAGACGATGGACGTAGGGCCCTTCGCTCAAGCGCCCGGATCGCACGATCGCCCGTGCGTCCTCGAGGAACGCCTCAACGTCTGGCATCGCCGGGAGGTGGAATGGGATCGGGGCCTCGGGCACCTCCTGTGTCCGGGCGATGGCGGCTGGTCCGGCCACGTTCAGCGCAGCCAGGTCTTGAGCATCACCCGCAGGAACCCGAGCCCGTAGCGCAGGTCGGTGCCCTTCTTCGATGATCGCCGGCCGTCCGGCGGCGGATGGTGACCGGCACGTCGACGACCCGCAGGCCGGCGCGCGCCGCGCCCAGCAGCAGCTCCGGGTTGTGGAACTGGTCCTCGGTGAACGCGATCTCGGCCAGGCGCGAGGCCCGGATCGCGCGGTAGCCGTTGGCGATGTCGCTGACCTCGGTGCCGCCGATGCAGGTTGATGAGCCGCGTGTAGACCGTGATCCCGGCGTCGCGCGCCTTCGACGCGTCCGCGCTCTCGCCCTCGCGCCATCCGTCGCGAGCCGACCACGAAGTCCGCCTCGTCGCGGACGATCGGCTCGACCAGGCGCTCCATCTGCGCCGGATCGTGCTGGCCGTCGGCGTCGAGCGTCACGACGACCTCGACGCCGAGCCGCTCGGCGACCAGGTAGCCGGTCTGGAGCGCGGCGCCCTGGCCGCTGTTGACCGGGTGGCTGACGACGTGGGCGCCCTTCGCCCGGGCGACGTCGGCCGTCCCGTCGCGCGAGCCGTCGTCGATGACCAGGACGTGGGTCGACGAGGCCGGCGACCTCCGCCGGGACCTCGGCGAGGACGGCCGGCAGGCTCTCGGCCTCGTCGAGCGCCGGGATGCAGACGAGGACGCCGCCCCATCGTCTCGCCTCGGGCGGCCTCGAGCTGGGCGGCCGACAGCGCCCGCACGAGCCGGCTGACCCGCTGGTTGGCGCGATCGGCTCGGCCCAGGGCGTAGAACAGCAGGACATAGGCGATCGACGACCGAGATCGACGAGGACGGTGACCAGTCGCCCGAGCGGCTCGCCCGCCAGGCCGAGCACGTCCTGGATGGGACGGACCAGGTCCGGGAACAGCGCGACCGCGAAGAGGCCGAGCCCGACGGCGAGCAGTCCGGTCGCCGGGACGCGGCTGCCGGCGCCGCGGCGTCGGAGCCGCCCGATCGCCACCAGCACGAGCACGATGGCGAAGACCAGTCCGACGAGGCGCAGGAGGCTGATCGGCATGCTCGGCCAGTGTAGCGCCGACGCAGGGCTCGGCTAGGCGGGCGGTTCGCCAGGCTCCTCGGCGGCGCCGGCTTCGGCCTGGGTCGGTTCGTCGGTCACGGCTTCGGTCTGGGTCGGTTCGTCGGTCGACTCGGGCGCAGCTTCGGCCTGGTTCGGTTCGGGGGTGGCGTCGGTCTGGGTCGGTTCGTCGGCCCCGGCTTCGGCCTGGGTCGGTTCGGGGGCGGCCTCGGTCGGCTCGGTGGCGGTGTCGGAAATCGCTTCGAAGTCGACCGCTTCGGTCAGCGGCGCTTCTTCAAGGGTCGATGCCCGGGCACGCTCGGCCAACGCCAGGCCGACGCCGATCATCGCGAACGCGACGGCGCTGACCCGGATGAAGAGGAACGGATTGTTGAACGTTGCCGCCACGACATATGCGAGGAATCCCGGCCAGGAGCCCGGTACCGAGCCAGCCCTTGACCCGGGTGAGGGTCCAGGTCGTCGCGAGCACGAAGGCGATCCCGATCAGGCCGACGACGGTGCCTTCCTCGGCGAACAGGCGCAGCCACTCGTTGTGGGGCGATCCCAGGAGCTGGTCGCCGTACTCCGGCCCGAGCTGCCGATACGCGAGGTACCCCTGCCCGATGAGGGGTTCGTCCTGCCACATCGCGATCGCCGAACGCCAGGCCTGGAAGCGATACTCGTCCGAGGCGACCAGGACGGTCCCGGGAATGGTCGGCGTGCCCGAGGTCTGTGCCCGGAGTTGCAGGTAGCCGGGCAGCAGCACGGCTCCCGCCGCGAGCCCACCACGAGCACCGCGATCCCGAGCGCCCGTCGGAACCGCCACGCGACCACCACGGCGAACACATACGGCCCGAGCAGCGGCGCCCGGCTGAACGTCAGGTAGTGAGCGATGACCAACGGCACGAGCCCGATGAGCGCGAGCGCCTTGATCCGGATGTCGCGCGCAAGGAGCAGGGCGGCCACCCAGCACCGCGGTCGGCACGATCAGCTGGGCGGACAGGGCATTCGGCGAGGGCATCGTGCCGCCGAGGCGAGCCCCGAAGTCCTTCCAGAACCCGACCCAATCGAGCCGGCCCCCCGAGACAGCCCCGGCGACGCGTGCTCGGCGATCGCGACCGTCGCGCTGACCACGGCGACCCCGCACGCCACGACGAGCACCCGCATGGATCCGCCGCGCGCCGTCCACGCGGCCGCGATCAGGAGGATGACCGGACCTGCCATGTTGTTGAACCAGGACCGGGCGGCGCGCCACGCGATCTCGTCGGGGAAGCGGTCGAACGTGTTCACGACGCCGAGCGCCGTCCCGAGCACGAGCAGCAGGGCGAGCCAGATGGCCAGCGCCGGTCGCCAGCGGAGGCGGTCGGCCGCGATCCGGATCAGCACGCCGGCAGCGAGCGGGACCAGGACCCACACGCGCAGCGGGACGATGCGAGGCGATGGTGTCGGGCTCGAAGAAGACCGAGGTCGCGACGAACACGACGAGGCCGGACAGCGGCGCGACGAGCGCCAGGACGCCGGCCGCGATCACCCACAGGAGATAGGCCCGTCCGTCGACGCCCGCAGTGGAGCGGATGGCGAACCAGGCCACGATCATCGCGATCTCGATGACGATCGCGAGATGCCAGCGGGTCGCCGCGGCCCGCGCCTCCGACCAGATGGCGCCGTAGAAGGCTGGGATGCCGCCCATCCGGCGATCGAGCGTCGCCACGTCCTCTTGAGCCATCCGCGACAGTCTAGCCAGCCCGAGGGGCCGGCTAGATCACGCCGCCGTCCCGGTGACCTCGAACAGCAGCAGGCGGTCGCCCGCGAACGAGCGAACGAGGCGGAGGGCCGGATCGGCCCGCAGACCGGGAACGTCCGTCTCGAACAGGAGGTACCCGCCGAGATCGGTGCCGTTGGGACCGACGGTCGAGACCAGCAGGTGCGTGACCCGCTCGCGCTCGAGGTAGGTCGCCGCCCCAGGCGCGGCCGGTGTGCCGAAGACCACCCGCGCACCGAGGCAGAGCGCCGTCGATTCGGCGAGGAAGGTCGGGTTCTCCAGGTAGACCGCCCGTCCGTCGACGATCCCGACCCGATGGGCGACGGCCGCGACCGCGCCATCCGTGTAGGCGTTGGTCAGGAGCCGCGCATCGGGCGGCAGGTTGGCATCGATCCACTGGTAGGCGTCGTAGCCGGCCTGGCTGAGGGCCGCATCGCCGTCATCCGCGCCGGCGACCGCGAGAGGCGAGGCGGACACGGCACCCGCGGTGAGCAGTGCGAGCGCGAGTCCGGCGGCCAGCGCGCGCCCTCGGCCGGGGAGCAGGGCCCGCCAGCCCGGGGCGAGCAACCGTCCGATCACCCACAGGCTGACCGTCATCGCGACCACGGGCAGGAGCAACAGGTATGGCATGAGTCGTCGCCCGGGCGTCCGTTCGGGGACGTACGTTCCGGCGACCGCGTAGAGCAGCAGGCAACCGGCGATCAGGCCGACCCCGAACAGCGCCCAGCCGAGCACGAACCGGCGTCGACGCGCATCGAGGAATGGCCAGGCGAACGCCGGCGCGATCGTCAGCGCGAACAACACCACGAATCCGGATGGAACACGGCCGTCGAGCCCGGGCCAGATGTGGATCAGCGAACGCGGCAGCAGCAGCGCATCGGTGAACTGGTCCGGCGGCGGAAGCCCGTTCAACGCGGGTGCCACCGATGCGGTGTAGAAGTCCCACGTCGGATCGTCGGTGAAGGTCCAGCCGGCCGGGATCTCGCCCGGCCGGCCACGCGCGACGTCGGTGGCAGGGGGCGTCGCCTCGCCGATCACGTAGCCGAGGACACGGCTCTCGCCGGTCAGCGCCCAGCCCGCGGCCCCGCCGAGGACCGCTCCGCCCACGATCACGAGGAAGGCCAGGGCCGGCGTCGCGAGCGCTCGGCGCCACGCGACCGTTCGCAGGCCCAGCCGCGTGCCGTGTCCGCCCGGCGCGACCACCGTCCGAGCGACTGCGATGCCCAGCGAGAGCTGGCGCCAGGATCAGGAACACCTCGGCGTGGCTGAGGAAGACCAGCCCGGAGCCGAGGAGTGCGACCACCAGCGCTCGTGGGTTCCGTTCGGTGAAGGCCCGGTCGGCGACCCACAGGGTGAACAGGGCCAGCACCAGCGCGACGGTCTCGGGGCGATACCCGTCGAACTTCTGCTCGAGCCGGACGGTCGCCAGCAGCAGGATCGCGCCGAGCAGTGCCGCCCAGCCGGACACCCAGCGACGGAACAACAGGACGGCGAACAGCACGCCGAGCACGAGCGTGGCCAGGCGATAGATCTCCATGTCCGGCAGCAGGTCGCCGGGCAGCAGGAGCAGCGCGGCCGCGGTGTGCGCCGTGACGGGCAGGTAATCGGTCTGGAACGGGCGAAGCGCCCCCCACTCGGGGAGCTGCGCCGGGATGGCGCCGAGGTCGGCCATCGACTGGGCGAGGTTCGCGTAGTACCAGGTCGTCGAGCTCTTCGGCAGCAGGTCGGGCCACATGCGCGGCCGCCGACGGCACCACGACGAGCGCGCCGGCGAGCAGGACGCCGGCCGCGGCCGCGAGCCACCACCGGCGGCGTCGGTCAGACGGGCGTCCCAGGCGTGGCCGACGCCACGCGACGCCGATCAGGGTGAGCCCCGACCAGCGAGAGCAGGAGCACCGGGACGGTGAGCCAGCCGAGCCGTGCCAGGATGGTGCACAGGAGCAGGGTCGCCAGTAGACTGACGCCGGCCGCGCGACCCACCCGAGCCAGCGGCGATGAGGCGCCCGGCAAGACCATCGGTCCGAGCGCGGCACCGGGCAACAGGAACAGGAGGATGGATACCATCGTCGCCCAGACGGCGGACGCAACGAGCGCGATGGGATCCATGAAGCGTCGGTCCTACCTCGAACAGGGCGCGTGACCAGCGACCTGGCGATCGGCCGCCGCGTCGGGGGATCGGTCCGAAGTGTACGCCAGCGCCTGGCCGCGATCCCTCGAGTGGAACGGTGGCTCGGGCTCGTGCTCCTGGTCGCGATCGCCGTCTATGGCGCCCGCGCCCTGGCGCCGTTCTACGTTCGCGGTGACCTGCTCTATCACTGGGGCCTGACGAACACCATCCTGCTCGGCACGTTCCCCGCCGAGGGTCCGTATGCCGGTCTGCCGGCCTACTACCCGCCGGGGTTCCATCTGCTGCTTGCCGGGGTGCGTCAGGCTGCTCGGGACCGACGTCGCCGACCGCGACGGCCCTGCTCGGCCTGCTCTGGCTGCCGGTCATCCCGCTCGGCGCCTACCTCCTCACCCGACGGCTGACCGGACGGCGGGACGTGGCGCTGGTCGCGGCGATCCTCACCGCGTTCGCCGGCGGGCTGGACCTGTCCGCCGACCGTCTGTGGGTCAACTCGATGTCGATGGTCGGGCAGGCGTTCTACCCGATCTATCCCGCGCGACCTCGTGTTCGGGCTCCTGCCGTTCGCGATGCTCGCGTTCCTGCGGGCGACCGACGGCGAGTCGCGCGCGCTCGCCTGGGCCGTGCTCGCGGGCGCCATGCTCGGCGTCTGCGGCCTGTTCCAGATCCAGTTGCTGATCCCGATCCCGCTCAGCCTGGCGGTGCTGGTCGTGCGTGATCGGACTGCGCGAGCCCGGGCGATGGCGTCGCCTCCTCCTGGCCCTGGTCGTGACCGGGGCGACCGCCGCCGCTCATCGTCACCCCGTGGCTGGCCTACCTCGCCGGGACGATCCGGGCGAACGGCGGCGTGTCCATCGACTCCTCGGAGGACCTGCTCCCGGTGCGGATCGGGTTCTGGCAGTACCCGATCCAGTTCGGCCTGATCCTGCCGCTGACGGTCGTGGGCGTCGGCGTCGCCCTGTCCTTCCTGCGCCGGCCGAGCGGACCCGCACCCGACGACGACCCGGCAGGCTGGGCCCCACGGCCGCTGGTCGGTCCGCTCCTGCTGGTGCCCTGGTGGCTCGATCCCCTTCACGCTCGCGGTCCTCTACCAACCCTCATGGCCGCTCGAGGACGCCCTACGACCGCAGCGGATGTGGATGGTGTCGAGCCAACCGGGGCTGATCCTGGCGGCGATCGGCCTGGCGGCGCTGGTGGAGGTCGGCGCGACGGCGCTGGCCCGAACGCCAGCGGTTCGTCGCGGCCGGCCTCGTGGCCACGGTACTGGTTGCCGCGGTGCCCACGACGGTCGCCACGGAGCGGCTGCTGTGGACCATCTGGACGGTCCCGCGCTACGCCCACCTCCAACTCATCCCCGACCGCGTCCCGGACATGTCCGACCTGCTGGCCGTGTCGGGGCCGCGGCCGACGATCCTGAGCTACGAGGATTGGTCGTCGCTGGTCTGGTACGAGACCGGCGCCTCGGTCGTGGCGGTCAAGCCACCGGGCTACGCGAAACTCGGCGTTCGACCCGGCGGTCTTCACCGATGTCGGCCAGGACGAGCGTCGGCGGACCCTGGCGAGCGCCCTGACCGGCGACGTCGCCGCGCTGACCGCGGTCGCCGACACGTTCGGGGCGGACCGGATCGTGCTCGGACGCCGTGGTGACGCGGTGGGGCGCATCAGCCGCGTCGCGGCGCTGGCCGCCGCAGCGCCCGGGGCCACGACCGGGTCGACACGAGTCCTGGAGGGCAATGGCTGGGACGCGGTCGTGCTGGAGCCCGGATCGCGCCTGGCGTTCCCGCTCGCGAGCACGGAGGTCCCGATCGAGCTCGAGATCCGGGTCCTGCCGCGGATCGGCGCCATCGCAGGCGAGGCGGGTCCGGCCGGCGCGGGTGACAGCGAATCGGGCGACGGCGTCGTGGCGCCGGCCCCCTTGACCGCCGGCTCGCTGGGCCCGGGAGGCACGCCCGCGGCGCGACGGCTCCGGGTCCTCGCGGGCGATCGCCTCGTGGACGAGATCAGCGTGCCGTACACCGGCAGCAGCGATTTCGTGGTCGTGCGATCGACCGTGACCCTCGAGCCCGGACAGCCCCTGGTGCTCGAAGGTGCCGACCGGATCGCGGTCCAGTCGGTGACGGGCTACGTTCCCGACGACGGCCCGCCACCCGGCTGGCAGACCCTGACCGACACCGAGGACGCGATCGTGTGGGGTCGGGCTCGATGATCCGCGCCCTTCGCCATCCGTTGGTCTGGGGCACGATCTCGGTCGCGTTGCTGGCGCTCGTGGCGTGGCGCGCCCGGCCGTGGGAGCTGGGCGATCGCCTCGGCTCGGCCGACGTTCGGGCCATCGCCATCGCCCTTGGCCTGAACGTGGTGATCGTCGCGGGATGGGCGTTCCGGTCGGCTGGCCTGCTGGCGGCGGCGCGGCGGCCCGTGCCGGTCCGGCCGCTCATCCCGATGACCGCATTCGCGAACACGATCAACAACGTGACGCCCGGATCGATGGGCGAGCTGGCGCGCCTCTACCTGCTCCGCGCCCACCACGGCGTCGACTATCGGATCGGTGCGGCCGTCGTCCTCATCGAGCGCGTCGTCGCGATCGCCTACCTGGGCGCCAGCGCCGCCCTGCTGTGGGCCGCCTGGTGGCTGGACTGGAGGCCCGTCGTGACGATCCTGGGGCTGTTCGCGATCGTCGTCCTGCCGAACGTCTTCTACCGTGCCGGTGGACGGCCGACCGCGCTGATCCGGAGGCTGCCGATGGGTCGCCTGCTGGGACGCGACCGATGGCTCGCGGCCGGTGGCGCCCTCGCCCGTGTCGACGACACCGTCGCCCTGCTGCTCAGGGACCGGGGGCGAGCGCTTGAGTTCGCTTCCTGGACGGCCGTCGTGTTCGCGGCATACACCGCACAGCTGCTGTTGGTCGCTGCGGCCTTCGGTGTCACGCTGGACCCGGCCGTGGCCTGGGGGGCCCTCGGCCTCGGGATCGTGGCCGGGGTCGTCTCGCTGCTGCCGTTCGGCCTCGGCTCGACGGACCTGGTGGTGGCGGGTCTGCTGACCGCGTCCGGGGTGCCGTCGGCTGAGGCCGTGGCCATCGTCTTCGGGTACCGGATCGTCTCGACGTTGCCACTCGGCCTGCTGGGCGTGGCCGCCTACGCACACCTCTCGGCGAGCCTGCCGGCCGGAGGCGCGGACGCCGCGGCGCACGTCGCGGAGCAAGCCCTCGAGGCCGGGCCCGAAGAGCCTGCCGGGCCGGTCGAGCCGCCAGAACCGGCCGAGCCGGCCGAGGGACCGGCATGAGCATCCTCGCCGCGCTGGCCGTCGTCGCCGCCTTCGGCGCGGCTGCGGCCCTCGTGCTCCCGGCGGTCCGCCGGACGGCACTGGGTATCTGGCATCCGGTCGTCGCGTGGCTGCTGCTCGATGCGGTCTTCTTCGGCGTCGGCAGCCTGGTGCTGGCCCTCGACGACCGGACTGGCCCGGCGCTGTACGTGGCGGCGTGCACGCTGGCCCTGGCGCTCGCCGTCGCCGTCAGCGACCGGATCGCACGTGGGCGGGCGAGGGATGCGGCGGCGGTCGATCGAGCCGACTCCGAGTGACCAGGATCCGGGCTCGTGGCGGCCCGCCGTCGCGGTCGGTCTCGGGGTCGTCGCCCTGTTGCTCATCCTGCCGACCATCGCGCGGGTGGGCCTGCCGGCCCTCGTCGGCGACATCACCGGCGCCCGGAGCGAACTGACCGGGCTCCCGGTCCAGGTGCTCCGCGTGACCCTCCCCGCCCTGGCGCTCGGGCTGCTCCTGACGGCCGGTCGGCGGTCGCGTGCCTGGCGTCTCGGGTCGTTCGCGATCATCGTCGGCCTGCTGGCCTTCGAGCTGGCTCTCGCCAGTCGCTACCTCGCGGCGGAGCTGGCCGCGGTGCTGCTGGTCGGCATCGGGCTGGCGGGCTGGCGGTTGCCGTGGCGCCGACTCGCCGGGCTGGCCGTGATCGGCGTCCTCCTGTTCGGCGGCGTCCAGATCCTGCGGGCCTACGACCAGGCGCAAGGGCGCGAGCTCGCGTTCGCGATCGAGCGGACGGTCAATCGTGTCGCCCTCATCCAGCCACGGACGCTCGAGGCGCTCCAGGACGTCATCCCCGACGAGCAGCCGTACTACGGCGGCCTGACCTGGGCGCGACGCCTCGGCCCGATCGTCGGGCGCCCCGACATCCCGAATCTCGGCTACTGGATCTTTCCCCGCGTGTTCCCCGACCAGGACCCGCCCGGCTACCTGGCACCCGGGATCATCGGCGAGGCGTGGGCGAACTTCGGGCCCGGCGGCGTCGCCCTCTTCGCGTTCCTCGGGGTCGGGATCGAGCGGCTCGGCGCCCTCATCGCGCGGCGACGACGCGGGATCGGCGATGTGGTCGCCGGGTCGCTCGCCATCGTCTTCGTGGCCCGGACCCACGCTCTCGGGGTCAACGGGCTGGCGGTCCTGCTCGCGCTCGTCGTCGCGTGGCGCCTGCTCGCTGCCGGGGATCTCGGCGGCCTCTGGCGGGACGTCCGGGCGGCCCTGACGTGGCGCGCCTGAGGGATCGAACGTGTTCCGCAGGGCGAGGCAGGAGGCCCGCTGCGGTTTGACGTTCCGAGGTTGATGGTGCGAGCCTGCACCTGACCCCCGTACCCTCGGTGATGGCCCAACAGCGGCATACCCGGAGCGTCGTCGGCGCTGGCATCCTCCTCTGGAGTGACGCACCCCTCGACGAACTCCGGAGTAACGAACATCGCATGAATCTTCCCGCCAAGCGAACACGCCGCCTCGCCCGATACGTGGCACCCGCCGCCCTCGCCATGCTGGTCGCCGCGACCCTCGGGTCAGCGACCGCCAGCGCCGGTGCCGTGTCGGTCGGCTCCGGGACCGCGGGCACCCGGGCGGCCATGCCGGCGGCCCCGATGGTGCTCCAGAACGTGTCGCTCGAAGACCTGGTCGCGAACAAGCGCGGGATCTGCAACGGCGGCTTCACGCACCTGATCAAGAACGCCTCGAGCCTCAACAACGTCCGGAACTACCTGAACGCCGCCCAGACATGCGGCGTGAAGGTCGTCTTCTACTTCCCGGACACGGTCTCGGCGGGCGGCAAGGTCTACCCCTCCCGGATCGCGAAGTGGGTCAACGTCGCCAAGAACCATCCGGCGCTCTTCGGCTACCTGAGCGTCAAGGAGCCGTCCTGGAACCACGTCACGTCCGCCGAAGTGCGCTCGCTGTACAAGGCGTACAAGAAGGCCGACGCGAACCACCCGGTGCTCGCGATCTACGGTGACATCCCGCATTTCAACAAGTCGGGCAACCTGTGGGGCACCGGCAAGGCCGACGTGCTCATCATCGACTGGTATCCGGTCGAGACGAACAACAACGGCTGTTCGCGGTCCGGCTACGACGTCCAGACGACCGGCCCGAAGCACTTCAAGAATGTCCGGTCCGTCGTCAACGCCAAGACCCCGGGCACGCCGATCTGGCTGATGGTCCAGACGCACAAGTACCTCGCGCCCACCTGCCACAAGAAGCAGCGTCCGACGGAGGCGCAGCTCCGCAAGCAGGTCCGTGACGGCTTCACGTACGCGAAGGTGTCCGGCATCGCGTTCCACAGCTTTGCCAATAGCAACTACCAGAGCGACCAGCGACGCGACCCGCAGATGGTCGGCTGGATGCGCACCATCGCCAACCAGGTGCACGCCGGCACGTTCTAGACGACTCCCTCCGCCTTTCCAACGCGAACGCCGAGCAGGTTCCCCGCTCGGCGTTTTCGAATTCGCCCGCGCGCGGCCGATGGGATGATGATGTCGCGGGCGGCGGTGCCATCGACCCGGCGAGCAGGAGGGATCACATCGAGATGTCGACGACCGTGCGACTCACGATGGCGCAGGCCGTCGTTCGTTACCTCGGCCAGCAGCACACGGTCGCCGACGGCGAGCGTCGCCGGTCGATCCCCGCGATGCTCGGGATCTTCGGCCACGGCAACGTGGCTGGGCTCGGCCAGGCGCTCGACGAGTTCCGTGCGGAGATGCCGTACATCCAGGGCCGCAACGAGCAGTCGTTGGTCCACGTGGCGACGGCGTACGCGAAGGCGTCACGGCGCCGGGCGCTGCTCGCGGTGACGGCCTCGATCGGACCGGGCGCCGCCAACATGGTCACCGGCGCCGCCCTCGCGACGATCAACCGCCTGCCGGTCCTCCTCCTGCCTGGCGACACCTACGCGACACGCCGCCAGGGACCGGTCCTCCAGCAGCTCGAACACCCCTCGGCCGGCGACATCAGCGTCAACGACGCCTTCCGGCCCGTCGCGCGCTACTTCGACCGGATCACCCGCCCGGAGCAGCTCCTCAGCGCGCTGCCGGAGGCGATGCGGGTCCTGACGAATCCGTCCGAGATGGGCGCGGTCGTGCTCGCGCTGCCCCAGGACGTCCAGGCCGAGGCCCATGACTACCCCGCGGCCTTCTTCGACCCACGTGACTGGGCGATCGCCCGGCCGGCGGCCGATCCCGAGGTCGTCGCCGAGGTGGCGCGGATGCTCGCCGCCGCCGAGCGGCCGCTGATCGTCGCGGGTGGGGGTGTCCATCTACGCGGACGCCGGGGCGGCCCTGGCCGAGCTCGCCGCCGAGTTCGGCATCCCGGTCGCGGAGACGTTCGCGGGCAAGGGTGCGGTCGCGACCGATGCCTGGTGGGGCATGGGCGGCATCGGCCTCGAGGGCAACCCGGCGACGAACGCCCTCGCGGGGGAGGCCGACCTCGTGTTGCATGTCGGGACGCGGCTGACGGACTTCGCCACGGCCTCGCAGTCGATCTTCGCGGATCCCGACGTCCGCTTCGCCTCGATCAACGTCACCGACCACGACGCGCGCAAGCAGGGCGCCGTGCCGATCGTCGCGGACGCCCGGCGCGCGTTGCAGGCCCTGTCGAGCGCCGGGCGCGAGGCCGGCGTCCGGCCGCGACCGGCATGGGAGACCCGCGCCCGTGCGGTCAAGGAGGCCTGGCTGCCGATGCGCGCCGCCGCGCTGGCGGCGCCCGCGTCAGGCGGTGCCGATCCGGGCCCGATGACCCAGGGACAGCTGATCGGCGTGCTGCAGGAGGCGGCGCGACCCGGCGACACGATCATCGCCGCGGCCGGCGGGCCCCCAGGCGACCTCCTCAAGGTCTGGGACGCCACCGGCGGGCGCACGTGCCACCTCGAGTTCGGGTTCTCGTGCATGGGCTACGAGCTGCCGGCGACCCTCGGCGTGCGGCTCGCCCAGCCGGATGGCGCGGTGATCGCGCTGATCGGCGACGGGACGTTCCTCATGCAACCAGGCGAACTGGTCACCGCGCTCCAGGAGGGGCTCGCGGTGACCGTGGTCATCGCCGAGAACCACGGCTTCCAGGTCATCCGCCGGCTGCAGCTGATGCGCAACGGGGAGGGCTTCGGCAACGAGTTCCGGCGACGGACCGGCCCCCTCGGCGAGGCGGCCCTCGACGGCGACTACCTCGAACTCGACCTCGTGGCGGTGGCCCGCGGGCTTGGCGCCAACGCCACGCGGGCCACGACGCCGGCGGCGATCCTGGCGGCCCTGGACGAGGCGCGCACCCACCCCGGCCCGAGCGTCATCGTGGTCCCGACCGATCCGGACGTGAACCTGCCGCCGGCCGGGGTGTGGTGGGATGTCGCCTCGGCGGAGACTTCGGGGCTGGCGGCGGTCCAGGAGCGGCGGCGCGAGTACGAGGCAGGGCTGGCCGGCCAACGCTGGCACGGCTGACGATCGGGCCGAGGCGGCCTTACGAGTCTGGCGACAGCACCGTCGGCACGGGTGCAGCCGGAGCCTGGCTGGGCGTGACCGGGCTCGCCGGCACGGTCTTGGCCGGCCACGTCCCGTACGGCCGCTTCTTCGGGAAGTTCTTCGCGATCCACGCCTTGCACTTGGCGTAGACCAGGTGGTAGGTGTAGCCGTGCGCCCGCACCGCGAAGGTCTTCGGCCCGAAGACGGCCCGCTTGGCCTTCTTGAGGTCGACCTCGCGATAGAGCTTGAACAGGTCGTTCGCCCGCGAGAGCGGCAGGTCGGTCCGGACGCTGTCCCGCGCGGCCCGAAGGAGCTTCGGAAGATCGTCCAGGCCGCGCTTGCGCACCTTGTCGAATGCGGCCATGACGAGCAGCTGCTGGCGGCGGGCGCGACCGAAGTCGCTGTCGCCCTTCCGGCTGCGGGCGAAGATCAGGGCCCGCTGGGCGTTGAGATGGCTCTTGCCGGCCGGCAGGCCCCAGCCACGCGTGTGGCCGTTCACCCAGTAATAGGGGTCGTAGTACGACTTCTGCAACCGGACATCGACGCCGCCGACCGCGCTGACCAGTTCCTGCACGCCGTTGAAGCCGATGAAGACGAAGTTGTCGATCTCGATGCCGAACGCGCGCTCGAAGGCCGCCATCGTGTTGGCGGCGCCGCGGTTCGTCCGTGCCTGGAGGTACTGGTACAGGCCGTTGACCCGGGGTGCGTAGCTGCCTCGGCCCGGGAGCGGGAAGTCGACGATGTCGCGCGGCACGCTGAACGCCCCGGATCGGCCGGTCGTCGGGTCGACGGAGACGACCATCATCGCGTCGGTCCGGTTGCCCGGGTGGGCCGGCCGATAGTCGGATCCCAGCAGGAGCACGGTCAGGCGACCGTCGGTGCCGAGCAACGGGTCGGCGACCGCGGCCGCTGACGGCTGGGCCGATGGGCTCGCGAACGGTGCCACGCTCGGCAACGCGAGCGGCGAGGGCGATGGGCTCAGCGGTGCGTCGGTCGGCAGGGCGGCCACCGGGGCCGGCGTCGGACCGGGATCCGACCCTCGGCGACGGCGCCGCGCCGACCGCGACGGCGGTCACCGCGAGGACCAGGATGAGCGGCAGCGCGAGACCGCCGATCGCCACGGCCCGGGCGGCGGATGACATGGCGGCCCAGGCAGCCGCGATCTTCCCCATGCCCTTGACCCTACCAGACCTCCCCGGAACGGACACCCGTACGATGGTCCCCGGCCCGGATACCCGACGGGACCGGCTCGAGTGGGCGGTACAATCCGATGCGACTCACGCGCTCGTGGAGGACTCGGACCTGATCCGCCGTCACGCCGCGGCCCTGCATCTCGCCCTGATGCTCGCCGACGCGATCACCGCGATCGCGCTGTTCATCGGCCTGTCGATGATCCGCTTCGGGACCGACGCCTGGCAGGCGACCTGGGCCACGGCGGGGATCGACGGCTGGCTCGCGGCACTGCTCTACGGCATCTCGCTCGTCGCGGTCCTGTGGATCCAGGGGCTGTACCGCCTGCGCGTCCGCTGGTCCAGGCGACGCGAGGCGCTCGACGTCCTGTTCGCGGTGCTGCTGCTCGCGGTCGTCGTGTTCACCGCGCTCTTCCTGTTCAAGCTCCCGAATGTCAGCCGCCTGTTCCTGGTCCTGCTCTTCCCCTCGCAGGCGCTGCTGACGATCGCCGAGCCGGAACATCGATCCGCGTCGCTCTTCCTCAGCATGCGGGAGCCGCCGGCCGCAACACCCGGTACATGCTCATCGTGGGCGCGAACCCGGCCGCCGAGACGTTCGCCGACCTGATGGCGCGGCACATCGAGCTCGGCCTCGAGCCGATCGGCTACCTGGCCGGCCCCGCGGATCGCGCGAGCGGCGACGACGGGCGCGTCCGAGCGTCCGGTCCTCGGCGACCTCCACGAGATCGAGGGCGTCCTCCACGGGAGCGTGGTCGACGAGGTCGCGATCTGCCTGTCGGTCAACGGACCGAGCGATGGTCGAGCCGATCGCGCGCCTGTGCGAGGACGAGGGCCGGGTCGTGCGGATCCCGATGACCGGTCCCGGCCTGATGCTGCCCGGCGGCCGCATCGAGGAGATCGAGGGGATGGCCGTCCTGTCGCTCGTCTACGGCCCGGACCGAACGCTCGGGATGATCGCCAAGCGCGCGATCGACGTCCTTCTGGCGCTGGTCGGGCTGGTGGTCCTGAGCCCGGTCCTGCTGCTCGTGGCCCTGGTCATCCGCCTCCGGGACGGAGCGCCGGTCTTCTTCCGCCAGGAGCGCGTCGGCCTGCACGGGCGACCGTTCCGGGTCGTCAAGTTCCGCACGATGGTCCCGGACGCCGAGGAGCAACTGGTCGAGCTCGAGGGCCGCAACGAGATCCGCGGTCCGGCCTTCAAGCTGACCGACGATCCGCGCCTCACCCGGACGGGCGGTTGGCTCCGCCGGACCAGCATCGACGAGCTGCCCCAGCTGTGGAACGTGCTGCGCGGCGAGATGAGCCTGGTCGGACCACGGCCGCCACTGCCGAGCGAGGTCCTCGACTACGACATCTGGCACCGCCGGCGCCTCTCGATGCAGCCCGGCATCACCGGCCTGTGGCAGGTCGCGGCTCGCCGGGAGGCCGACTTCGACCGGTGGGTGCGCCTCGACCTCGACTACATCGACCGCTGGTCGCTCTGGCTGGACCTCAAGATCATGGTCCGGACCATCCCGGCCGTCCTGGCCGGCGAGGGTCGCTGAGCGATCTGCTAGGGGGCGGACGACGGCGAGCCGCTCGTCGGTGAGGCGCTCGTCGCGACCGGCGGCACGTAGTAGCGGCTGTCCTCCCCGAACAGGTCCACCGACAGCTTGGCCAGCTTCTTCATGTCCATCTTGAGGATGTAGATGCCGCCGGTGGTGCTGAGTGGCGGCCGGGTCGTGATCGAGTTGAGGACCTTGCGTGTGATGTTCTTGTCATCGACGCGCCGGGAGATCTCGAGCATGTCGCCGAGCCGGTCGGGCGGGAAGTTCGTGACCAGCGCGTCCTTGGCATCGTCGAGGATGTCGGGCAGCTTCGGGAGCATGCCGGGGTCGGTCAGCTTCTGCTGGAGGGCGACCAGGAGCTGTTGCTGCCGCCGGGCGCGCGAGAAGTCGCTGTCGCCGGCGCCCATGCGCGAGCGGACATACGCGAGCGCGGTCTCGCCGTCGAGCTTGTGCTTGCCCTTGGAGAGGTGGAAGCCGACGCGCTTGTTGGTCCAGCCTCCGTAGACGGGATCGTTGATGGCGCGCGGGTTGTCGATCGTGACCCCGCCGACCCGGTCGATCATCTTCGAGAACCCCTCCAGGTCCACCGCCGCGTAGTAGTGGATGGGGATGCCCAGCAGGAAGCCCAGTTCCTTGACGAGGGTCGGGAGCCCGCCGTCGGGGAACTCCTTCTTGTGGTTGTTCGCGTACGTCATCAGCCCGTTGATCTTGCCGACGAAGGTCTTGCCGTTCGAGAGCGGGAAGCGTGCGATGTCGCGCGGGAAGCTGACCATGGCGACCTTGCCGGTCTCCGGATCGACGCTCACGACCATGAGCGTGTCGGTCAGGGCGTGGTTGCGCGTCTCCGACGAGTCGACGCCGGTCAGGAGGAAGTTGATGCGTGATTCGCGGGTCTCGGGCGTGGCCGCCGGGCTCGCGACGTAGCCCGAGGTCGGGCTGGTGGCGCTCGGATCGGGCGATGGACCGCCGACATCCGGCCCCTGCTGGGCGACGAAGATGTGCGAGCCGGCGTCGTAGAAGCGGTAGACCCAGCCGGCGGCCGCGACGTGCGTCACGACCACGACGAGCGCGAGGCCGGCGAAGGCGGCGATCGGCCGCGGTCGGCGCCACGAGGCGCCGCGCTCGGCCGTGGTCAGGGCGTCGCCCATCGCGATGAGGCGCCAGAGCCCCAGCAGGCCGATCAGGACCAGGATCGTCAGTGCCGTCGAGGCATCGATGAGGCTCAGGAAGATGCTGGTCGCGCCGCCCGCCGCCTGGACGAGTGCCACCAGCACCACGGCCACGACGGGCAAGGCGAAGATGACGGCGCTCCGTCCGGACCCGGCATACCACTGTCCGAGCCCGGGCCACAGGAAGGAGAGGAAGGTTGCGAACGTCGGGGACCGGCGTTGCCGACCCCCCGTTTCTCGGTCAAGCAAAGCGGCGCGAGTCTAGCATGCGATGCCCGTTCGGCCCGTTCGGGGAGGGTCCTCCCCGACTACATCATGACGAGGCCACCGTCGACGGCCAGGACCTGGCCCGTGATGAACGCGGCCTCGTCGGAGGCCAGGAACGCGACGGCGTTCGCGATCTCCTCGACGGTCCCGAAGCGGCCGAGCGGCGTGCGGCTCGTGATCTCGTTCATGAGCGCCTCGGGCAGGTCCTGGGTCAGCTCGGTCAGGACGAAGCCCGGCGCGACCGCGTTGACCGTGATGCCGCGTGACGCGAGCTCGCGGGCCGTCGCCTTGGTCAGGCCGATCAGGCCGGCCTTCGCGGCGCTGTAGTTGGCCTGGCCCATCTGGCCGGCCTGGCCGGAGACCGAGGTGATGTTGACGATCCGCCCGGCCCGTGCCTTGAGCATCGGCCGGGTCACGGCCTTCGTCATCCAGAACGCCCCGAACAGGTTCGTCTCGAGGACGTCGCGCCAGGCTTCCTCGGTCATCCGCATGATGAGGTCGTCGCGGGTGATGCCCGCGTTGTTGACGAGGATGTCGACCCGGCCGAAGGCATCGATGGCGGCCTTGACGGCCGCCTCCGCGGTCGCCGGATCGCGGACGTCGCCCTGGATGGCGACGGCCTGATGGCCGAGACCCTCGACGATCGCGACCGCCTCGGCCGCCGCCGACTCGTTGCCGCGGTACGTGAACGCCACATCGGCGCCCTGGCTCGCGAGCCGGGTCACGATCCCCCGCCCGATCCCGCGCGATCCGCCGGTCACGAGCGCCGCCTTGCCGCTCAGATCGATCATGCGTGCACCTTCCCGTGGGCTCGCTCCGGTTCGCCCGGCACGACGTCGTCGAGCGGCACGTCGACCGGCCCCGGCTGGGCCATGATCGCGGCGAGCGCGTCGGGGATGGGATCGACCGAATCCCAGTCGACGGGCAGCCGAACGTGGATGTCGTCGGCCTCGACGGCGGCGTCACCGGCGATCCCGCGGGCCGGGTCGGCCGTCCACTCGATGGCGACCGCGCCGGACGTGAAGCCGGCACCGAACGCCACGAGGATGATGCGGTCGCCGATCTTGATCCGGCCGCCGTTGACGGCTTCGGCCAGGGCGATCGGCACGGACGCGGCCGAGGTGTTCCCGTACTTGTCGAGGTTGACGAACATCCGCTCCATCGGCAGGTCCAGGCCCTTCGCGACGGCCTCGATGATCCGGATGTTGGCCTGGTGCGGGATGAACAGGTCGATGTCGGCGGGCTGCAGACCGGCCCGCTGGATCGCGGCCAGCGCGGTCGAGGCGAGGGTCCGCGTGGCGAACCGGTACGTCTCCTTGCCCTCCATCCGGATGAAGTGCTCGCCCCGTGCGATGGTCTCGGCCGATGGCGGGCTCTTCGCCCCACCCGCCGGCAGCCAGATCATGTACGCGCCCTGGGGCTCGGTCGTGAGCTCGATGCCGAGCCCGCCGCCGGGCTGGTCCGACGCCGAGAGCACGACGGCACCGGCCCCGTCGCCGAACAGGATGCAGGTGTTGCGGTCGGTGTAGTCGAGGAACCGGGTCAGCAGCTCCGCCCCGATGACCAGCACGTGCTTGGCGAGCCCGCTCGTGATGTAGGCGTGCGCGGTCGAGTACGCGTAGACGAACCCGGAGCAGGCGGCCGCGACGTCCATCGCCGCCGCGCGGTTATTGCCGATCGCCTCCTTGACCAGCGCGGCCGTGGACGGCATCCAGTAGTCGGGGGTGAGCGTCGCCAGCAGGATGAGGTCGATCTCGTCGGGGTCGATGCCCGCGGTGCGGATGGCGCGCATCGAGGCGACCGCCGCCATCGACGCCGTGGTCTCGTGGGCGGCCGCGACCCGCCGCTCCCGGATCCCGGTCCGGCTCGCGATCCACTCGTCGGAGGTGTCCACCATCCGCTCGAGGTCGTGGTTCGTCAGCACCTGCGAAGGGGCGTAGCGGCCCCAGCCCGTGACGTGGGCGTAGCGCGGGACCTGACTCACAGCGGCTCCACCTCCACGAGGGGTTGCTTGGCCTTGACCAGCGTGCCGCTCTCGGGGATCACCCGCACGACCCGGCCGGCGAGATCTGACTTGATCTCGTTGAACAGCTTCATGGCCTCGATGAGGCCGACGATCTGGCCGACCGCGATCTCGCCTCCGGCCTGCACGTATGGCCCCGATCCCGGCGCCGGCGAGGCGTAGAAGATGCCCGTCAGGGGCGCCTTGACCGACGGGCGGGCCAGCGCGGCGGGGTCGCGACCGGCGGTCTGCGGTTCGCCGGGGATGCCCGCCTGCGGTGCGCCGCCCGGCGCGGCGGCAGCGCTCGCGGCCACGGTGACGGCCGATGGCTTGCGCAGCACGAGCCCGGTCCCGCCCGCCTCGACCTCCAGCTCGGCGAGGTCCGAGCGCTCGAGCAGGTCGGCCAGGCGGTCGATGAGGCCCAGCAGCTCCACGTCGGCATCGTCGCGCGGCGTGGGCTCGACCGGGGTCGTGCCGGTCGCCTCGTCAGGCGGCACGGACGGCCCCCTCGCGTCGTCGGTCATGCATCCCACCGCCGGAAGATGAGGGCCGTGTTCTGGCCCCCGAACCCGAACGAGTTGCTGATCGCGGTCCGGACGTCGTGACGGGCGGCCCGGTTCGGGGTGAGGTCGAGGCCCTCGGCCTCGGGGTCGGGGTCGACCAGGTTGATGGTCGGCGGCACGCAGCCCTCGCGGATGGTCAGGATGGTCACGATCGCCTCGATCGCGCCGGCCGCCCCGAGCGTGTGGCCGAGCATGCTCTTGTTGGCGGTGATCGAGATCCGGCTGGCCTCGTCGCCGAGGATCGTCTTCATCGCCTGGAGCTCCGCCTTGTCGCCCTCCGGCGTCGAGGTCGCGTGGGCGTTCACGTGATCGATGTCGGCGGCCGTCAGTCCGGCCTTCTCGAGCGCGCGTCGCGCCGCGCGCACGGCGCCGATCCCGCCCGGAGCCGGCAACGTGATGTGCGAGGCGTCGGCGGTCGCCCCGTAGCCGACGAGCTCGGCCAGGATCGGCACGCCGCGGGCCTCGGCATGCTCGAGCGCCTCGAGGATCACGACGCCAGCCCCCTCCCCGATGACGAAACCGTCGCGTCCGCCATCGAACGGCCGCGAGGCGCCCGGCGGGTCGTCGTTCCGCGTGGACAGGGCGCGCATCGAGGCGAAGCCGCCGACGAGGGCCTCGTAGATGCCCGCTTCGGCGCCGCCGGCGACCATGATGTCCGCGTCCCCGCGCCGGATGATCTCCGACGATTCGCCGATCGCGTGGCCGCCGGTGGCGCAGGCGGACACGGTCGTGAAGTTCGGTCCGGTCATGCCGAAATTGATGGCGATCTGGCCGGCCCCGATGTTCGGGATGCCCATCGGGATCAGGAACGGGCTGATCCGGTCGGGGCCGCGCACGGCGTTCGTCGAGAATCCCTCGATCAGCGTCCCGACACCGCCGAGACCGGTCCCGAGGACGACGCCGGTCCGCTCGGCCAGGTCACCCTCGAAGCGGTCCGGCAGGCCGGCCGCATCGAGCGCCTGGCGGGCCGCGACGAGCCCGAACTGGATGTAGCGATCGGTCCGGCGCAGGTCCTTGCGGTCGAGCACGTGGCTGGCGTCGAAATCTTGCACCTCGGCCGCCACCTGCGAGCTCAGGCGCGACGGATCGAAGGACTCGATGGTCCGCACCCCGGAGCGGCCGGCCACCAGGCCGTCCCACGTGGAGGCCACGTCGTTGCCGAGTGCTGTCAGCGCACCCATCCCGGTCACGACGACCCGACGACCGTCGCTCATCGGACCAGCTTGCCCGTGCGGACGGTGGCGGCGCGGTAGACGTCGCCTGGCAGCCCGCGAGCCGAGATCGCATTCGCGACGGTGAGCGTGTCGAACTCGGTCCGCTTGATCTCGGTCGTGACCTCGCCGTCGACGATATCGAGGAGTGCCCAGGAGGCCGTCGGATCGCCGTCGAACACGTAGCCGGCCGATCCGTCGTTGACGATGATCTTCCACCCGAGGTCTCGCACCTCGGGCATGTGCGTGTGGCCGCACGCGATGACGCGTGCATCTGTGCGGGCAGCCCGTTCGATGGTCACGGTCGCGTCGAGGACCTGGTCGAAGCCCGACGTCTGCGATCCGGGTGACGCGTGGCAGACGAGGACCATCGTGCCGTCATCCGCGTGCACCCGCCGCTCGGCAGGGAGCCGTCGGAGCCACGCGACCCGCTCGTCGCCGAGCGCGTCGTGGGCCCATTCGGCCGCCGCGCGGAACGCCTCGGGGACGCCGTCGACCATCCAGGGGAAGGCAGCCGCGTAGTCGAAGTCCGCGACCGCGATGTCCGTGTTCCCGGAGATGACCATCGCGCCGTCCGTTTCCATCTCGCGGAGCGTGTCGACCACGGTTGCCGGGTCCGGCCCGTTGAGCACCAGGTCGCCGGCGATCGCGACGACGTCCGGCCGGGCGGAACGGATCGCCTTGCGGACGGCGTCGAGCGCCACGGCGTTCCCGTGGACGTCGGACAGGATCGCCATGCGGGTCATCGCAGCGCTCCCTCGCCCGGGATGATGAACGAGATGGTCGTCTGGCAGGCAACCTCGCCATCGACGCTCGCGATCCCCCGCCCGCGTCCGAACCGGCCGCCGAGCTTCTCCATGGTGACCTCGAGGCGCAGCGTATCGCCCGGCACGACGATCCGCTTGAACCGCGTCTCGTCGATGCCGGCGAACAGCCCGATCCGATCGCCGAAGCCCGGCTGCTTGGCGACGTAGACGGCCATCGTCTGGGCGAGCGCCTCGACCTGGAGGACCCCTGGCATCACCGGTAGCCCCGGGAAATGCCCGCCGAAGAACCACTCGGTGGCCGTCACGGCCTTGAGGCCGACGATGCGCTGCGCGGCGGCGTCGTACTCGACGATCCGGTCGACGAGCAGGAACGGCCAGCGATGCGGGATGAGGGCCTCGATCTCGCGGGACGAGTGGATCGTCGTGGGCGCGGCCGCGGAGCGGGCGGCAGCGGACGGCTCGGGCAGGGCGTCGGTCGGTGCGTCGGTCATGGGCGGCTCCAGGTCACGTGCGGGTCAAGTCTGGCCGCTCGGCGCCGGGTCGAGCGACAAGGTATGTGCAGGTCTGCATCGCGCGGCCGGATCGGCGGTCACGCTCGGGCGGCGGCCGCCAGGATCGCGGCACCCCCGACGCGGTCCAGCAGGTTCGTCGTGAACTTCCCCTCGAGGAAGCTCTCGTTGGCGAGGAGGGCGCGGTGGATGGCCACGTTCGTGACCAGGCCGTCCACGACCAGCTCGTCGAGGGCCACGCGCCCGCGGGCGATGGCGGTCGCCCGGTCCGGGCCCCAAACGAGGAGCTTGCCGAGCAGGGAGTCGTAGTAGGGCGGCACCTCGTAGCCCGTGTACAGGTGGGAATCCATGCGCACGCCCGGGCCGCCGGGGGCGTGGTAGCGCTCGACGACGCCGGCGCCCGGCCGGAACTCCTCCGACGGGTCCTCCGCGTTGATGCGGAACTCGATGACGTGGCCGTCGAAGACGACGTCGGCCTGGCTGAAGCCGAGGGGCTCCCCGGCCGCGATCCGGATCTGGGTGGTGACGAGGTCGATGCCGGTGAGCATCTCCGTCACGGGGTGCTCGACCTGGATCCGGCAGTTGATCTCGATGAAGTAGAAGTTCCCGGTCCGGTCGACGAGGAACTCGAGGGTCCCGACGTTCTCGTAGCCGGCCGAGACGGCCGCCTTGACGGCACGCTCGGCGAGGTCCGCGCGGGCCGCATCGGACAGGGCCGGCGTCGGCGCCTCCTCGAGGATCTTCTGGTGACGACGCTGGACCGAGCAGTCGCGCTCGCCGAGGTGGACGCCGTGGCCGTAGCGATCGACCGCCACCTGGACCTCGACGTGGCGGTTCTCGTCGAGCCACTTCTCGAGATAGAGCGAGTCGTCGCCGAACGCCGCCTTCGCCTCGGACCGGCAGACCCGCAGCACCGATTCGAGCTCGCGCGGGGTGCGGACCATGCGCATGCCCTTGCCGCCACCACCGGCCGAGGGCTTGATGAGGACCGGGTAGCCGATCCGCTCGGCCTCGCCGAGCGCGTGCATCTCGTCGCGCAGCATGCCGTCGGAGCCGGGGATCGTCGGGAGGCCATGCTCCCCGAGCAGCCGGCGGGTGCCCTCCTTGCTGGCGAAGCGCTCCAGGACGCCGGCCGACGGGCCGATGAACGTCAGCCCGTGTGCCGCGACGACCTCCGCGAAGGCCTCGTCCTCCGAGAGGAAGCCGTAGCCCGGATGGATGGCGTCGGAGCCGGTCACCAGCGCGGCCGAGATGACGGCCGGCGCCGAGAGGTACGAGCGCGTCGCATCGGCCGGTCCGATGCAGATGGCCTCATCGGCCAGCAGGACCGGGAGCGAATCGCGATCGGCCTCGCTGTACGCGACGACCGCCTCGATCCCAAGGGCCCGGCAGCCGCGCAGGATCCGCAGCGCGATCTCGCCGCGGTTGGCGATGAGGACCTTTCGGAACACGGTCAGCCGTCCGTGACCGGCGCCGTGGCCAGCTCGATGACGATCAGCTCCTGGCCGTACTCCACGGCGTCGCCCAATTCGGCCAGGCTGGCGCCGACGACGCCATCGACCGGGGCCACGACCTCCTGCGACACGCCGAGCACGTCGATGCCGCCGAGCCGGTCGCCGGCCCGAACGCGCGTGCCGGGCTTGGTCTCCTGGCGCGGCTGGAAGATCCCGACGGCCGGCGAGGTCGCGACGACGCGCCGGCTGTCCGCGCCGGCATGGCCATCCCGACCGTCGCGATCGTCACGACCGGGCCCGACCGGGGTCAGGCCGGTCCCGACGCCCGCATGCCCATGGCCGCCCGCGCTGCGTCCCGATCGCTCGGCCTTCCGGTCGCGAGCCGGTGCGCCATCGGCCGGGCGGCGCAGCCGCACCTTCCAGGCGCCTTCGCGGACCTCGAGCTCGCCGAGGCCGGTCGCCGAGAGCTTCGCCATCAGCGAGGGCAGCAGCTCGGTCGCGAGGCGATCGATGCTCGCGTGGTCGGCCGCCCGCTCGGCGGCGCCTCGCACGGCGCGGCGCTCGGTCGGGGACGGATCGGACACTCGCTAGACCTCCTCGCGCGCGGGTGGCTCGTCGCGCGTCCACGAGCCGACGGCGCCGCCGGCGGTTCGCCGGCCAGGATCCAACAGGTCGCGCAGGCGGTCCCCGAGCCCGCGACCCGATGCTGGCGGCATCTCCGGCAGCTCGGCCTCAGTGTAGGACCCCAGCGCCCGGTAGCGTCGGTACCTGGCCTCCACGAGTTCGTCGATCGTCATGGCCGAAAGAGCCTCCAGGCGGTCGACCACGATCGCTCGCAGGCGACGGGCCGTCTCGGCCGGGTCGGTGTGTGCGCCCTCGGCCGGTTCGGCGACGACGATGTCGATGACGCCGAGCTCGTGCTGCTCAGCGGCCGTCATGCGCATCGCGGCCGCGGCTGCGGGTGCCTCGTCGGAGGTCCGCCACAGGATCGCGGCGCAGCCCTCTGGGCTGATGACCGAGTAGACGGCATTCTCGAGGGCGATGACGACGTCGCCGACGGCGATGGCGAGTGCCCCGCCCGAGCCGCCTTCGCCGGTGATGACCGCCACGATCGGGGTGCGCAGGCGGGTCATGAGGGCCACGGACCGGGCGATCGCCTCGGCGATGCCGCGTTCCTCGGATTCGGGGCCGGGATGGGCGCCCGGGACGTCCACGAACGTGACGACCGGCAGATGCGAAGCGCTCGGCGAGCTCCATGATCCGCATCGCCTTGCGGTAGCCCTCCGGGTGGGGCATCCCGAAGTTGCGCCGGATGTTCTCGTCGGTGTCGGCGCCCTTCTGCTGCCCGATGACCGCCACCGGCCGGCCGTCGAGCCGGGCCAGCCCGGAGACCATCGCCTCGTCGTCGCCGAACAGGCGGTCGCCGTGGAGCTCGATGAACTCGTCGGTCATGGCGTCGACGAACTCGAGCGTCCGCGGCCGTCGCAGATTTCGGGCGAGCTGGACCCGCGCCCACGCACCGTCGCTGGGTCCGTCGGCGATGGCGCCGAGGCTCGCGCCGTTGGTCGACGGCCCGTTCGTGATCGTGCCGTCCGTCGGGGTGCTGCCGTCGCTGCCGGCCAGCTCGCCGACCCGATCCGCGAGCGTCGAGAGGAAGGACAGCGGGCGGAAGGCCGGCACGTCCTCCTCGGCCGGTTCGACCGGCACGTCGCCGTTGCCGACGGGGAGCAGCCGGAGCAGGCCCAGCAGCTCATCGCGCAGCGCGGATCGCGCGACGACGCGATCGATGAAGCCATGGCTGAACAGGAACTCGGCGCGCTGGAAACCGTCCGGCAGTTCCTGCGAGATCGTGCCCGCCTGGACGCGCGCCCCGGCGAACCCGATGAGCGCGTTCGGCTCGGCGATGTTGACGTCGCCGACCGCGGCGAAGGACGCGAAGACGCCGCCAGTCGTCGGGTCCGAGAGGACCGAGATGAACGGCACGCCGGCCGCCCGCAGGCGTTCGATCGCGGCGAGCGTCTTGGCCAGCTGCATCAGGGCGAGCGTGCCCTCCTGCATGCGCGCCCCGCCCGAGGCGCTCACGACCACGAGCGGCACACGGTTCGCGAGGGCATGCTCCGCGGCGCGGGTCACCTTCTCCCCGACGACCGCGCCCATCGAGCCGCCCATGAACCCGAAGTCCATGACGCAGATGGCCACCCCGTGGCCGCCGATGGCGCCGGTGCCCCACACGGCCGCGTCGCGCATCCCGGTCGCGGCCTGCGCCGCCACGATGCGATCCGGGTAGGCCTTCTGGTCCACGAAGGAGAGTGCGTCGACCGATTGCAGTCCGGCGTCGCGTTCGAGCCAGGTCTCCGGGTCGAGGAGCAGGTCCAACCGCGAGGCTGCGGACAGGCGGAAGTGATGGCCGCACGTCGGGCAGACCCGGAGCGCCTTGTCGAGCTGCTTGTTGAAGACCTGGGTCTCGCACGACGGGCACTTGGTCCAGAGGTCCGTCGGGTACGCGTCGCGCCGGGCGCGGAAGGACGGCAGTTTGAGCGGCATCAGGTCAGCCTCGTCCGGGCGACCGCCCGGACCGCGCGCGCCATCGGCGTCCCGACCGGCCGGCGCAGACGCCACGCGACATACGCCGCCCCGGCGAGCGAGAGGGCCGCGGATGTCAGCGCCCCGCCGATGAGCAACGGCCGGAGGTCTGCGTCGTCGTCCATCGGGCGGCCCTCGACGTAGGCCGCCAGGTCCGTGTCCATCGGTTCAGGGACGGTGTCGCCGCGCAGCGCGATGACCGATCCTTCCGCGCCGGCGGCCACCGGGAGGCGGCGGGCGAGCGCGGCCGCCGTCAGCCTGGCCGACAGGGCCTCCTCGAAGCGGAATGACGGATGCAGCCGCGGCAGCCGGGTCAGGCGCTCGGCCGTCGTGCGCAGGCCGTCAGCGGGCCCGACCTCGGGGGTCGCGGCGGTGGGTGCGGGCGCGGCCAGGAGCGTGTCGAGATAGCGGTCGGTGACGAGGGCCTCGATCTCGCTCCCCTCCCGTCCGCCCGACGGCAGGGTCACCGGCCATCCTCGCCGAGGTCGCGGGCGACGCTCCGCAGGGCCCGATGGATGAGGACGCGGACGGCACCCTCCGACTTGCCGAGGACACCGGCGATCTCCGCGGTGGACATCTCCTCGACGAACCGCAGCACCAGGGCCTGGCGGCGGTCGCCGCGGAGTCGGCCGATGGCGCCCATGGCGGCCCGGGCCTCGTCTCGGCGCGTGACATCGGCCTCGAGGTCGAGCGCGTCGGCGACCCCCTCTGCCGCCTCGAGCGGGGCTTCGGGCCGGCGGCGGGCCTGGCGGCGCCGTTCGGCGACGACGTTGCGGGCGATCTGGAAGAGCCACACGCGGAACGTGGACGCGCCCTCGCCATCGTCGGGCCGGGCGCGCTCCTCGAACCGGCCGAGGTGGGTCAGGGCGGCCAGGAACGTGCGCTCGGTGGCGTCCTCGGCATCGTGCCGGTCGCGGAGTTCGTAGACGGCGTAGCTGTACACCTGGGCGACGTACTTCCGGTAGAGGGCCTCGAACCGTGTCGGGTCGACCTGCGCCGCCTCCACGAGCGGGCGATCCCGATCGAGATGGACGACATGCCGGCGCCCGACCTCATCCGGTCGGCCTACTCTCCACAATGCCGGACGGGCCATCGCGTTACACCGCGCTCGTGGCGGCGGCCGCCAGGCGGACGTGGACGACCTCGCCGACGAGGACCGGTCGGTCGCCGCCGGGCGCGTCCGGGTCCGCGACCAGCAGGGCCCCGCTCGTCGCGTCGACACCGGTCGCCGGCCCGGTCCAGATGCTGCCGTCGGGCCGGTCGATGCGGACGATCCGGCCGGTCGTGAGTTGCCGTCCGGTCCAGCCGGCGGCATCGAACCGGCCGCCACGGAGCGACCCGATGCGGCCCTGCAGGCCGGCCACGAACTCGGCCGCGAGCGCGATCCGGTCGACCGGCCGGCCGCGCGACACCTCACGCAGCGAGGTCATCGATGGGGCCAGCTCGACCGGGAAGTCGGCGGCCCGCCAGTCCGCGTTGATTCCAAGCCCGATGATGACCCGCGGATCGCGCGTCCCGAGGCCGCTGGTCTCGCCGAGCACCCCGGCCAGCTTGCGCGCGCTCGCGGTGCCCGCCTCCACGACGAGGTCGTTCGGCCACTTCAGGCGGATGCTCCCGGCGTCCAGGCCGGCCATCGACTCGGCGGCGTCGGCCATCGCGAGCGAGGCCACCGCGGCGAGCTGCCACGCCCGATCCGGCGCGAGCCACGTCGGCCGGAAGCCGAGCGACAGCAGGAGCGAGGCGCCGGCCGGCGCGACCCACGAGCGGCCCTCGCGGCCACGGCCGGCGGTCTGCTCGTCGGCGATGGCGAGGCAGACCTCCGGCGTCCCGTCCGCCAGCCAGTCGCGAACGACGTCGTTCGTCGAGCCGACGCTCGGGAATCGCTGCGACCGGGCCAGGAATTGGTTCATCGCGACCTGCGCATGGCCAGCTCAGCCGGCCGCGGCGACGTCGACGGTCTCGGGCCGCTCGAGCTCGAAGGCCTCGTGGAGCGCTCGAAGGGCCGTCTCCAGCTCGTCCTCGGCGACGATGCAGGTGATGCGCACCTCGGACGTCGAGATCATCTCGATGTTGACGCCCGCGTCCGCGAGCACCCCGAACATCCGGGCGGCGTAGCCGGGCGCGTTGTGCAACCCGGCCCCCACGATCGACACCTTGCCGACCGATGCGTCGGTGGTCAGCTCCCGGGCGCCCAGCTCGCGGACGAGTGGCTCGAGCACCTTCTTGCAGCGGGCGAGCTCGACCCGGGGGACCGTGAACGACATGTCGGTCGAGCCGCCGTGACCGACGTTCTGGACGATCATGTCGATGTTCACGCCCGCCTCGGCGAGCGGCTCGAAGATCGACCGGGCGACCCCCGGGCGGTCGGGGACGTTCACGATCGTGACCTTCGCGACGTTCCGGTCGTGGGCGAGGCCGCGGACCTTGTTGCGCTGCTCCACGAGCGGATCCTCCCTGATGAGCGTGCCGGGGGCGTCCTCGAACGAGCTGAGGACCTCGATGATGACGTCGTTGACCCAGGCCAGCTCGACGGCGCGGACCTGCATGACCTGGGCGCCCTGGTGGGCGAGCTCGAGCATCTCCTCGTAGCCGATGACCGGCAACTGCCGGGCGGCGGGCACGAGCCGCGGATCCGCGGTGTAGATGCCGCGAACGTCGGTGAAGATCTGGCAGCGGCCGGCCTTGAGGGCGACGGCGAGGGCGACCGCGGTCGTGTCGGTCCCGCCGCGGCCGAGCGTCGTGATCTCGTCCTGGCCGGTGCCCTGGCCCTGGAAGCCCGCCACGATGACGACCTTGCCGGCCTCGATCTCCGCGCGGATCCGGCGCGGCTCGACGCCCGCGATGCGGGCCCGGCCGTACCGGCCGTCGGTGGTGATGCCGGCCTGCGGCCCGCTCAGGCTGATGGCCGGGATGTCGAGGCCGTGCAGGGCCATCGACAGCAGCGTCGCCGCCTGGTGTTCGCCGGTGGCGAGCAGGACGTCGAGCTCGCGCGGGTCGGGCTCGTCGGTGATGGCCGCCGCGAGGCCGAGCAGCTCATCGGTCGTGTCGCCCATCGCCGACACGGCCACCACGAGGTCGTGACCGGCCGCGCGCTCGCGGGCGATCCGCCGGGCGACACGCTTGATCCGGTCCGCGTCGGCAAGCGACGAGCCACCGTATTTCTGGACGACGAGGGGGGCAGGCATCCGGCGGGCATTCTACCGCCCGAGATCGGCGGTCCCAAACGGAGCCGGACAGCGAGCCGCCCGGTCGGTCGTGGGACCGGCCGGGCGGGCAGGGTGGCGGCCGCTACTCAGCGCAGTCGGCCACCATCGTCGTGAACGTCAGGGTCGACATGCCCGGCGCGCTGACCATGCCGGAGCGACTCGTGCCCTCGTCGGCCGTGACCGTCACCTCTCGGCTGCCGCCACCCGCGACGACGAACGTCTGGTGCAGGGCCGGCTGTGACCCAGCGGCCACGACATCGACCGTGAAGGTGGCCGAGGCCCCCCCGACGGCATTCTCGTTGGACAGGGTCATGACGAGCTGGAAGACCGTCCCATCGCAGAACGTCGACTGCCGAGGCATTCGGCTGGGCCGGTGCGACGCAGTCGACCGTCCGCGTGAACGACGCCGTGGTCATGCCAGGAGCGCCCACGGTGACGGTCCGCTCGGTTCCCTTGTCGACCGGCACGTCAAGGCTGCGGACGTCGCCGCCCTCGACGATGGTCGCCGTCGAGAACGCCGGCTGTGAGCCGGTGGCCGGCGAGGTCACGGTGAACGTCACCGACTCGCCGTCCGCCTCGTTGGCGTTGGTCAGGGTGACCCGGATGGCCCCCTGGTCACCGGCGCAGACCTGGTCAGCGGACGCGTTCGGCTGCGGGTCGTCCACGCAGTTTGCCGTCCGCGTGAAGGACTGCGAGAACCCGGTACCGGCGACCGTGACCGTGCGGCTGCCGTTCTCGTCGACCGGAACGTCGAGCGAGCTCGAGCCGTTGGCCGCGACCGTCACCGACTGGTTGAAGCTCGGCTTCGAACCGGCGGCCGGCGCGCTGACCGTGAAGGCGAAGGCGTTGCCGCCCGCGGCATTGGTGTTGGCCAGGCCGACGCGGATGACCGCGGCCGTGCCGACGCACACGGACGCCGCGGACGCTCCGGGGATCGCCGGCGGAGGCGTCGGTGCGGGCGGATCCGTCGGGGTCGACGTCCCGCAATCGCCCTTGAGCTTGATGACCGCGTAGGCGCCGGCATTCCAGCGGTGGTAGGTGTACCGGCCGTTCGCCGGGTTCGGGCCCCATGGCCCGGCCTTGATGCGCAGCACCAGCTCGCCTCGCGCGTTGCCACGCAGGTCGAACGAGCCCGATGCCGATGGGAACTGACGGGTCGTGCCCTTGACGACGACCGGCGTCGTCTCGGCGGCCGTGAGCGTGTGGACGCCCGGGACCCGCTTGACATGACCCCACCCGAGTCGGTAGCTGACGGTGATACCCGGCTTCTGGTTCAGGCCGCGCCAGGGAGCGGCGGATCCACCGGTCTCGGTCGTGCCGTCAGTGGCCACCCACGAGAGGGCGCGCCAGTCGATGACGTAGTGACCGTCGACACACGTGGCCGAGGCCTTGACCGAGGCGTGATGGGCGGCCGCGGCGGGTGCCGCGGCGAGCGTGGCGAGCAAGACGAGGATGAAGATCGGCAGACCGCGCGCGACGATCCGCATCCTTCGGGGCGAGGTGACGTGCACGAGCGACCCCCCTTGATGTGATTCGAAGCCTCCCGAGATGGGGTGCCTTCGCTCGGGAGGCGAAGTAGGCTCCAAGCACCCTTGCGCCGCAGGCTAGGAGTGGTCCGTTCGCTCCACAATGTGCATAACGACCCCTAGCCGCACGCGGTACTTCTGATTGGCGCGGCGCCGCACCGTGCCGCACCGACCAAGACCACACCGGAGGGACCTCGACCGATGTGCTTCGATCTCGACAGCCGACCGCCCATCCCACCGATCGCGGGCGGCGCCCTCGACGCCGAACGGGTGACCCTGACCGCCGCCGACGGCAACCGCCTGGCCGCCTTCCGGGCGCGACCGGCCGAACCGACGGGCGCCGGCATCGTGATCCTGCCCGACGTCCGCGGCCTCCACCCGTTCTACGAGGAGCTGGCCCTGCGCTTCGCGGAGCGCGGCGTCGAGGCCCTGGCCATCGACTACTTCGGCCGGACCGCGGGCGACGACGGCCGGGGCGAGGACTTCGACTACGCGCCCCACGTCAGCGCCACGACGTGGGGCGGGATCGCCACGGACATCGGGGCAGGCGTCGCGGCGCTCCGGGCCGAGGAGGGCGATCGCGCTGCGGCGTCCGCGATCTACACCATCGGATTCTGCATGGGCGGCCGGATGTCATACCTGGCCGGGACCCTGGGCCTCGGGCTGGCGGGCGTCATCGGGCTCTACGGGACGGTCGTCGGCCCATGGCGCAACGACGCCCCGGCGCCGACCGACGTCGCAAGCCAGATCGACACGCCGGTGCTCGCGATCTTCGGCGGTGCCGACGCTGGCATCCCGCCGGACCACGTGGCCGCATTCGAGGAGGCCCTCGACGCGGCCGACGTCGTGCACGAGGTCGTGAGTTACCCGGGCGCGCCGCACAGCTTCTTCGACCGCAAGGCCGCCGAGTTCGCCGACGCGAGCGCCGACGCCTGGTCGAGGGTCATCGCGTTCGTCGGATCGACGAGCGGCTGACCCGGCCGGCTCAGGACCGGTTGATGACCTTCGCGCCGGTGTTGCGCGGCTCGACGACCGCCACGCGTCCGGGCAGGTCGACGTTGGCCGCTGCGGCGCCGAACGCCGCCTCGACCCGGGTGATGCCCGCCATCGAGTCCACGAACGCGATGATCGTGGAGCCGGCGCCCGACAGGCAGGCGCCCAGTGCCCCGGCCTCGCGGGCCGCCTCGATCATCGCGGGGAACTGCGGATACGCGGCGGCGCGGTACTGCTCGTGGATCCGGTCCACGGTGAGGAAGCGCAGCAGGTCGTAGCGGCCGGTCGCGATCCCGGCCACGCCGAGCGCCACCGCGCCGAGGTTCGCGACGGCGTCCACGAGTGGGACCTGCTCGGGCAGGGCCCGGCGCATGGCCTCGGTCTCAAGGCGGAGCTCGGGGATGAAGAGGACCGCGCGCAGGTCGCGTGGTGTGTCGAAGCGGATGGCCTCCACGCCCTCGGGGGTCGCGGTGCTGACCGTGAAACCACCGAGGAGCGCCGCCGCGGCGTTGTCCGGGTGTCCCTCGATCGCGCACGCGAGCCGGAGCTGCTCCGTGCTCGAGAGCGGCTCGCCGAGCAGCGCGTTGCCGGCGACGACGCCGGCCACGGTGGCCGCGGCCGACGAGCCGAGCCCGCGATCGAGCGGGATCCGGTTGTGCATGACGATCCGCCAGCCGACGCCGGCCGGCAGCTCGCCACGGGCGGCCGTCAGCGCCGCCTCGAGGCCCCGGACGAACCGGTTGTCGCGATCCTCCGTGAGCTCGTCGCGGCCTTCGCCCTCGACGGTCAGCTCGATCTCGCCACGGCTCCAGCCGCGAACCTCGAGCTCGACCCTGTTGGTGAGCGCGAGCGCGACGCCCAGGCAGTCGTAGCCGGCGCCGAGGTTGGCCGAGGACGCGGGCACCTCGACCGTGATCTTGCGTCCGTCGAGCTCGGCGAGCCAGTGCGCGACCATCGTCCCTACCAGCCCAACGCCACGGCGACCGCGCCAACGGTCGGGGCCGCGTCGATGATCGGTGCGACCTCGCGCTCGGCCGTGGTCGGGTCCTTGAGGCCGTGGCCGGTGAGGACCGCGACCACGAGCGCATCCGGGTCGAGGTCGCCGGCCGCGGCCGCCTGACGGACCCCGGCCACGCCGGCCGCCGACGCGGGCTCGCAGAAGATGCCCTCCAGGCGGGCGAGGTCGCGGTACGCGGCGAGGATCTCGTCGTCGGTCACGGCCGCGATCCGGCCGCCCGATGCGTCACGGGCCTCGACCGCGAGGGTCCACGAGGCGGGATCGCCGATCCGGATCGCGGTCGCGACGGTCTCGGGATGGTCCACCCGGCGGCCGTTGACGATCGGCGCGGCGCCGGCCGCCTGGAACCCCCACATCCGGGGGACGGTCGCGGTGACGCCGGCCGCGGCGTACTCCCGGAAGCCGGCCCAGTAGGCGCTGATGTTGCCGGCGTTGCCGACCGGGATGGCCAGCACGTCCGGGGCCCGGCCGAGCTGGTCGCAGATCTCGAAGGCCCCGGTCTTCTGCCCGTCGAGGCGGAACGGGTTGACCGAGTTGACCAGGGTCACGGGGTGGTCGTCCTGCTCCGCGAGCGCCCGGACGATCGCGAGCGCCTGGTCGAAGTTGCCGTCGATGGCCACGACCCGCGCGCCGGCGGCCAAGGCCTGGAGCAGCTTGCCGATCGCGATCTGGCCCTTCGGCAGGACGACGATGACGTCCATCCCGGCGGCCGCCCCATACGCGGCGGCCGACGCCGACGTGTTGCCGGTCGAGGCGCAGACGATCGCCCGGGCACCGGCCTCGGCCGCCTTGGCGACCGCCACCACCATCCCGCGGTCCTTGAACGATCCGGTCGGGTTCTGCCCCTCGACCTTGAGATGCAGGCTGGAGAGGCCCATCGTCGCCCCCAGGCGTCGGGCGTGGACGAGCGGCGTGCCGCCTTCGCCGAGCGTCAGGGCCGGTGTCGCGTCGCCGATCGGCAGGTAGCGCCGGTAACGCTCCATGAGCCGCGGATGGACCGCCGAGGCGCCCACGAGGTCAGTCATCGATCGGATACCGGCGCCCGCTCGCGGTCTCCAGGAACGCCCCGGACCGCGCGGCGAGCGGCTCGCCGTCCGGCCCACCAGCCGATGGTCGCGGGCCCCACGTCGAACCGGTCCCGCGGGCGACCGCCATGAGGTCGCCGAGCACCGCCGACGAGGTCGCGGCACCGCCGGCACCGGGACCGTCGAACGCGACACGGCCGACGGGCAGCCCGTCGACCTCGATCCGGTTGCGGACCCCGACCGTGCGGCCGAGTGGCGAATCGAGCGGCAGCGCCGTCGGCAGGACGGACGCCGAGAGGGACCCGTCGGGATCGATCGAGGCGGATGCCAGGAGCCGGATGATCCTGCCCTGCGCTCGGGCGTCGCGCTGGTCGGCGAGGCTGACGGTCGTGATCCCGGGACCGGCCGCTCCCCCGACGCTCTCCGGTCGGGTCGGGACCGCGCCCGGGTCGAGCCAGCGATCGAAGGCGAGTCGGGCGAGGATGACGAGCTTGTTGACCGCGTCGTCTCCTTCGACATCGCCCGATGGGTCGGCCTCGGCGTAGCCGAGGCGCTGCGCCTCCGCGAGCGCGGTGGCGTAGTCCTGCGGCGCTGCCTCGTCGGTCATCGCGCTCAGGATGTAGTTGGTCGTGCCGTTCACGATGCCGCGCACGCGTTCGATCCGGTTGGCGGCCAGGTCCGTCGCGAGCGGGCCGAGGACCGGGATCCCGCCACCGACCGCGGCTTCGAAGCGGAGCGTGGCGTCGTGGCGCCGGGCCGTCGCCTCGAGCTCGGCGCCGTGATGTGCCAGCACGTGCTTGTTGGCCGTGACGACGCTCTTGCCCATCGAGAGCGCGGCCGCGATCAGGGTGTGGGCCGGCTCGTCGCCGCCCATCAGCTCGACGATGACGTCGGCCTCGTCATCGGCGACGAGGTGGGCCGGCGCATCGGTCAGGAGCTCGGCCGGCAGGCCCCGTTCCACCGCCCGGTCGACGTCACGGACGCCGATCCCGGTGAGCACGAGCGCGACGCCATCGGACGGGTGCAGCGTGCCCGCCCGCTCGAGCAGGGCGCACACGACCTCGCGCGCCGACGGTCCCCGCACCCAGCACGGCGACGCGCAGCGGAGCGCCGCTCATGGCCGGGATCGGGCGGGTCGCAACATCGGCGGAATGGTAGCCGACGCCGGGCGTGGGCCGATGGGTGAGGCCCGTCGGCTACACTCGCCGACGATGACGACGGAGTTGGCCCCCTCGCCCGCCGCGGCACCCGCGCTGGCGCCACGGCCCCGGATCTTCTCCGGGATCCAGCCGTCGGGCGCACCCCATCTCGGCAACGACCTCGGCGCGATCCGCAACTACGTCCGACTGCAGTACGAGTACGAGGCGATCTACTGCATCGTCGACTACCACGCCCTGACCAGCCTCCACGATCCGGAACTGCTCCGCCAGCGCACGCGCGAGATGACGGCGGCCCTCGTCGCGCTCGGGCTCGACCCGGAACGCTGCACGCTGTTCGTGCAGTCGCATCGGCCCGAGCACACCGAGCTCGCCTGGCTGCTCGCGACGGTCACGCCGGTGAGCTGGCTCGAGCGGACCCCGACCTACAAGGAGAAGAAGGCCAACCAGCCCGACGACGTCAACCACGGCCTGCTCACCTACCCGGTCCTGCAGGCCGCGGACATCGTCATCTACAAGGCCTCGCTCGTGCCGGTCGGCAAGGACCAGGCCGCACACCTCGAGCTGTCGCGCGAGATCGTGCGGCGCTTCAACGGCCTGTACGGCGACACGTTCCCCGAGCCGGAAGCGGTCCATACCGAGGCGCCGATCGTGCTGGGCACCGACGGCGTCAGGAAGATGAGCAAGTCGCTCAACAACACGATCGAGATCCTCGCCGCGCCCGAGGTCATCCGCGGCCAGGTGATGAGCATGGTCACCGACACGAAGCGGATCCTGCGGACCGACCCGGGCCGACCAGAGATCTGCAACGTCTGCCAGCTCCACCGGTTCTTCGGTGACGACTTCGAGGAGATCTGGGACGGCGAGCGGACGGCCCGGACGGGCTGCGTCGACACGAAGCGGTTGCTCGCGGACCGGATCATCGCCCACTACGCCCCGGCCCGCGAACGCTACCTCGAGCTGATGGCCGATCCCGCGAAGGTCGGGCGGATCGTCGAGGAGGGCGCCGAACGCGCCCGCCCGATCGCGGAGGCGACCATGGCCGAGGTCCGCACGAAGATGGGCCTGCGCTAGCGAACGCGGGACCAGGAGCCACGAAGGAAGGAGCCCATGCAGGAGGTCCAGAGCGTCGGACGGGACCCCCGACTCATCCGCATCATCCTCGTGCTGGGCGCCCTCGCACTCTTCTTCATCGTCATCGGCCAGCTCGCGAACCTCTTCTCGTTCTTCGCCGACATCCTGCTGACGTTCTTCCTGGCCTGGCTCCTCGCCTTCATCATCAGCCCCGTCGTGTCGCGGATCGTGGGCATCGTCCCGCGGCTGCCACGAGCCTTCGCGACGGTCATCGTCTACACGGCGGTCGTGCTCGTCCTCGTGCTCATCATCGTGCTGGTGGCCGGCGCGCTCGCGACCTCGATCGGGGAGTTCGTCGCCAGGATCCCGCAGATCGAGCAGGACCTGCCCTCGATCCTCCGGCCGTGGCAGCAATGGCTGAACCAGGTGGGCTTGAGCCAGATCGATCTCGCCGCGCAGGCTTCGGCCCTCCTCGCCAACCTCGACGACCTGGCCGGGGTGCTCGTCCAGCCGCTCCAGTCGATCGCGGTCGCGAGCGTGAGCGTCATCGGCACGATGCTCATCGTCTTCTTCCTGTCGATCTACATGGTCGTTGACCGAGACCAGATCATGGCGTTCCTGTTCCGGATCGTGCCGCCGACCTACGCCGAAGAGGCGCGGCTGCTCCAGACGTCGGTATCGCGCTCGTTCGGAGGCTTCCTCCGAGGCCAGGCCTTCATGGGCCTCGTCTACTTCTTCATCGCGCTGGGGACGAGTCTCCTGATGGGGCTGCCGCTCCCGGCCCTGACGTCCACCGCGTCCGGCATCCTGCAGGCGATCCCGTTCTTCGGACCGTTCCTGTCGTGGGCGCCGCCGGTCATCGTGGCGCTGCTCTTCAAGCCCGATGCCCTGATCCCGACCCTGATCCTGATGATCATCGGCTGGATCCTCGTCATGAACGTCATGCAGCCACGGATCATGCAGGGCGCCGTCGGCATCCACCCGATCGTCGTCCTCGGGTCGGTCCTGATCGGGTCGCGGCTGGCGGGCGTCGCCGGCGCGGTCTTCGGCATCCCGGTCGCGGCCGTCGTGTCCGCGTTCTTCTTCCACTTCCTGCATCGCTCGACCGGCGATCGGACCGTGGCGGGCCGAGCGGCCCGCCGCCTGAGCGAACGGGACGGCAAACCGGTGCACGTCCCGCGAGAGCCGTCGCCGGGCAGCGTGGACGACATCGACGAGGTCGCGGACGCCGACCCGGAGGGCGACATCGCGTGACCGACGACAACCCGCCGGACATGACCCGGGAGCGGGCCCGGACGGAGCGGCGCGATCTCGACAAGGAACGCGGTGAGCCGGTGGCCGGTGGCACCGCGCGGGGCGGGCCGCGCGCTCTCCGAACGTCGCCGGTCCGGCCGTTGGGCGAGTGGACCAGTCGGCCGCGCATCCTCGTCACGAACGACGACGGGGTCGAGTCGCGCGGCCTGCTCGCGCTCAAGCAGGCGCTCGACGGGTTCGGCGACGTGACGGTCGTGGCGCCGGACACGAATCAGAGCGCCGTCGGTCACCAGAAGACGCTGATGCGTCCGCTCCGCGTCCGCGAGCGGATCCTCGGCGATGGGTCGCTCGCCTACTCGGTCGACGGCTCACCGACCGACGCGGTCAGCCTCGCGTTCCTCGGCTATTTCGGGCACGGCTTCGACCTGGTCGCGGCCGGCATCAACTACGGCGCGAATCTCGGCGACGACATCACGTACTCGGGCACGGTCAGCGCGGCGATGGAGTCGGTCATCAACAACTGCCCGGCCTTCGCGATCTCGCAGGAGTACTACGAGCATCCCGATTTCGCGCTGGCGGCGGTGGCCGCGAAGACCGTGGCCCGGAACCTCCTTGAGCACGGCCTGTCGAAGGGCGAGCTCATCAACGTGAACGTGCCGGCGGTCCCGATCGAGGAATGCGAAGGCTTCGAGGTCACGCGGCTCGGCAAGCGCGTGTACCAGGACCAGCTCATCGAGCGCCTCGACCCACGCGGGATCCCCTACTTCTGGATCGGCGGACCGCCACCGTCCGGCCAGGCCATCGTCGGCACGGACTTCCATGCGGTCGTGAACCGACGGATCGCCGTCACGCCCATCCACCTCGACCTGACCGGGCGACGGCTGCTCAAGCGCCTCCGGACGTGGTCGTGGCCGCTCGACGCCGAGCTCGTCGCGGACCGCCCCGCCCCGGACGAGCCAGTCGCGGCGGAATTGGTCGAGGCGCCGGACGAAGAGGCCTGAGCGACCTACCATCTGACGTTCGGGGCGCGTCGCGCGTCGATCAGCGACGGAGGAGACGAGGATGGACGACCTCATCAACCAGCTGGGTGGTGCCACCGGCGGGACCGACCCGGGCGCCGCCCTCGGCGGCCTCGCGAACGCGATCCAGGGCGAGGGCGGCATCGACGGCCTCCTGGGCAAGCTCAAGGATGCCGGCCTCGGCGACCAGGTCGATTCCTGGATCTCGACCGGGCAGAACCAGGGCGTCGGGCCTGACCAGCTCGGTCAGGCGCTGGGACCGGACACGGTCGGGCGACTGTCGCAGGGCTCCGGGATCGACATCGCGGCCCTCCTGCCGATGCTGGCCGCGTTCCTGCCCCAGATCGTCGACATGTTGACGCCGGACGGCCAGACGCCCGCCGGCGGCCTGAACGGCGCCGCGGGGTCGCTGCCGGATCTCGGCGGGTTGCTCGGCGGGATGCTCGGCGGCAGCCAGGGCCGCTGACGCCGGAGGCAGCCGGGGCGGCTGGTCCTGCGCGGCCGGGCGACGGCGATCCGCCATCGACGGACGTCCATGCGACACCGGACCCGGGTGGGTGGCCGCCGGCGGGTCCGGGCCGGCATCCTGCGGCCATGGAGCACGTCGCCAGCCTGGCCGTCAGTCGCATCGAGCGGTTCCTGCAGCAGGAGCCGATCGTCTGGCTGTCGTCCGTCCGCCCCGACGGCACGCCCCACATCGTCCCGATCTGGTTCTGGTGGGACGGCGAGGCGCTGCTGGTGTTCTCCAAGCCCGATGCGCAGAAAGTCCGCAACCTGCGGGCCCGCCCGTCGGCGATGCTCGCGCTCGGCGACGCCGACGAGGACTTCGACATCGGCCTGCTCGAGGGCCGCGCTGAGATCCTCGACCGCCCGACCGCCGAGGTCATGCCGCTCGAGCATCTCGAGAAGTACGCCGACCGGATGGCCGCCATCGGCCTGACGCCGGCCGAGTACGCCGCGACCTATTCCCTGGTCATCCGGATCGAGCCCGCCCGATATCTCGGCTGGCACGGCCGCACGCTGCCGCTGAGCGCCCGCATGGCCGGGGCGCCGACCAAGCCGATCGTCGAGCCGCGCCGCGATACGATCGGGGACGATGGCGAGCCGTTCACGCCAAGGCCGACCCGCCGTGCCCCCCAGCCGATCGATCCGCGACTGGTCGGGCGACCCAGCCTGCGCGACTGGCTCGCCGACCCGCTGAAGCGTGGCTGGCGCGGGTTGAGTGCGGGGATGCCCCGACCGCGCACCGCCGGCGCGCTCTGATCCGTTCCCCCCGAGCCGACTGAGCCGGCCCGGACGAGAACGCGCCCTGACCCCCGGTCAGTCGATGAGCGGCACGTCCACGACGTGCTCGGAGAGGAACCAGACCTGGAGCTCGTGGCGGCGCAGGACGTCCCCCATGAGCAGGTCGTTCGTGCCCCAGTCCTCGGACGTCTCGGTGGCCTTGATGCCCTTGCGGGCCTTGCCGATGACGATCTCGTGGGCCGCGAGGGTCCGGTCGATCATCACCGCCACGTCCTCCGCGCCGTCCGGGGGACGCGGGATCGACGTCAGTTCGGCCGCGTGGCGCGGATCGCCGACGGCGATGCCGCCCAGGCTCTGCACGCGCTCGGCCAGCATGTCGATGAGCTCGTTCTGCTCCTCGGCGTGCTTGTCGAACAACAGGTGCAGCTGGTAAAAGGTCGGCCCGGCGACCAGCCAGTGATGCTTCTTGTACATCGAGTACAGGACCATCGAGTCGGCGAGGATCTCGTTGAGGAGCGTGCAGCTCTTCGACTTCGCCGCGTCGGGCAGCCCGATGGGCAGCTGGCGCAGGGTACCGAAGCGCTGGATCTCCGGCCCGCTGGCGCTGAGCTTCGGATCGGGCGAGGACGCCGAGCGGCCGTTGCGGCTCGGGCGGGTCAGGGTCTTGGTGGCCATGGTGGACCTCGTGTTGTGCGGGTGGGCAACCGAGTCTGCTCGTCGGGGCATCACCGACGGACCGACGCGGGCGGGACGCGCATCGCAACGGCATTGCGACGTGTCCCTAGCGCAAGGTCCGCGCGGCGTAGCCCTCCAGGAGACCCAGCCCCTCGGGCAGGTCGGTCCGGCCGAACCCGAGGCGGAAGTGGTTGCCCGGGTGCCCGAAGACCGAGCCCGGCACGAGCAGCACGCCCTCGGCCTCGACCAGCGCGGACGCCCAGTCGTCGATGCGGACCCCCGGCACGGTCAGGCGCGGGAACCCGATCGAGCCGCCCCGCGGGCGGACCCACGTGAACCGGTCCGCCCAGTCGGCGAAGAACTCGTCGAGTCGCTCCATGTTCGCGGCCACGATCCCGCGCGACCGGGCCAGGATGCGGTCGCGGGCACGCAGCCCGATCAGCGCGAGGATCTCCGACGGCGCCGACGAGCAGATCGTCAGGTAGTCCTTCGCGGCCATGCACCGGGCGAGCAGGTCGCGGTCGTGGCTCGCCAGCCAGCCGATCCGCAGGCCGGCCATCGCGAACGACTTGGACATGACCCCGAGCGACACGCCGCGCTCGAACGCGTCGGCACCGGCGGTGAGGCGGTCGGCTCACGTCGAACTCGAGGAAGCGGTAGACCTCGTCGGCGAGGAGGTGGATGCCGCGCGACGAGAGCTCGCCGGTCAGCGCGGCCCACTCCGCGGCCGTCGGCATCATCCCGGTCGGGTTGTGCGGCGCGTTGACGACGACGAGGCGGGTCGCCGGGGTCAGTGCCCCGAGCAGGCGCGGCACGTCGAGCGACCAGCCGTCGGTCTCGTGCAGCTCGTGGAGCGTGACGTCGGCGCCGTTCGCACGGCCCACCTCGTACAGGCTCTGGTAAGCGGGCCACGGCACGACCGCGTGGTCGCCCGGGCCGAGCAGGACGTTCACGAGGCAGTAGATGGCCTCCTCGGCGCCGGAGAAGGTCAGGACCTCGTCGGGCTCGATGCCGTCGTACAGGGCCGCGATCTCACGGCGCAGGAGCGGATGGCCGGTCGACTCCGTATAGCCGAGGGTCAGGCCGTCCCACAGGTCGCGCGTCTCGTCGTCGGCGAGGGCCAGGAGCTCGGCCATCGGCACGCCCTGGACGTCCGACGCGCACAGGACGTGCTCGACCGCGAACTCCCAGCGGGCGAAATAGCGCTCCAGTGCGAACTCGGCGATACGCATCGGTCAATGATGCGGCACGATGCCGGGCATGCATGACGTCGTCGCGATCGTCGGGGTCCCGACCGCCCTTGGCGGCCACCTCTCCGGCATGGAGCTGACGCCGGGCGGGCTGCGCGCGGCCGGTCTGGTCGCCGCGTTGCGGGCTCGGCCCGGACTCGGGACCACCGACCTGTTCGATGCCGGCGACCTGGCCATCGAACCCGGCTTCCAACCCGATCCGGACCCGCGCGCGAAGAACCAGGCGGCGATCGCCGAGTTCCTGCCGCGGGCGCGGGACCTCGTCGTGACCGCCCTGGACGTCCCGACGCAGCCCGTCCAGCCGGCCCGGCTCCTGATCCTGGGCGGCGACTGCACGGCCCACGCCGGCGCGCTCGCGGGGCTCCGACGCGCCCGGCCGGAGGGCCGGATCGCGCTCGCCTGGTTCGATGCACACGGGGACTTCAACACGCCCGACACGACGCCGTCGGGGAACGTGTGGGGCATGCCGTTCGCGATGATCTGCGGCCGCGGTGACGCCGACCTGGTGGCCGCCGCGGACGGCCCGACCGTGCTGGAGGAGGACGCCGCATTGCTCGGCGGCCAGGTCCTCGATGAGACCGAATCGCGGATGCTGGCGGCGTCGCGCGTCGCGCACTTCGGGGCAGGCATGCTGGCGACCGAGGGCGGCCAGGCGGCCCTGCGCGGGTGGGCCGCCGCGGTCGCAGCCCGGGTCGATGGCGTCTACATCGCGTTCGACATGGATAGCCTGGATGAATCCGGTGGCTGGGCCCTGACGACGCCGGAACCCGATGGCCTGTCGCTCGACACGGCCGTTGGGTCGATCCGGGCCCTGGCCGACGCCATGCCGGTCGTCGGGTTCGGGGCGACCGGGATCACGCTCGCCAACGGGGACATCCCGGTGACGGTCGCGGCCGTGGCGACGCTGACGGAAGCGGCGCTCGGCTAGCCTCGGTCTAGCCTTCGACCGCCGTGAGCGCCGCCCCGAGGTCGCGCGCCGCCTCCTCCGAGGCCACCTCGGCCACCAGCAGCCATGACGGGTTCGCGCCGGCATCCACGACGATCGCCCACGACCCGTCGTCGGCGGAGATCAACGTGCCACTGAGGTTGCCGAACGACGCGGCGCCGAGCTCCGTCCCGGCCGGGACGCAGCCGTCGGAGTCGCCGCAGAACGCGCCCTCGCGGAGGGTGAAACGCGCGCCGCCGGGTCCGCGGTAGCTGATCTCCAGGCGACCGCCACCGGCCAGACGATATCGACCCGTGACGACGAACCAGCCCTTCGGCAGCACCGGACAGTAGACCGTCCAGCCGACCGCGGCGGCCGCGTCGGCGTAGAAGTCCTGGTTCTCGGCGGTGCCGCTGCAGGCCGACGACGGACCGCCGCCCGGCGAGGGTTCGCCCGAGGGCTCGTCGGTGGGTTCATCGGTCGGATCGTCGGTGGGCTCGTCGGACTCGGTGGGCTCGTCGGTGTCGTCCGGCTCGATGGATCCGCCCGGCTCGGTACTGTCGGTCGGCTCGTCCGACGAGGCGCTCGAGGGTGCCGCGGAACCATCGCCTGGCGTCCCGGTCGCGGACGTCCCACCGCAGGCAGCCACCATGGCCAGCACCACGAGCAGGATGATCGGAAGGGCCCAGCGTCGGTCGGGACGATCGCGTCCCGGCGCGGTCGGTCGACGTCGCGTCACCGCCCGAGGGTAGCACGCACCGGCCCGGGACAGGTCAGGGCGCCCCGGCGGCCGTCGGGCGATCGAGGCGCACGAAGGTCGCCGGCTCGAGCAACCCCACCTCCGACGACGGCGAGTCGAACGCCGCGGCCACGACCACGCGGAGCGGGCCTGCATGCGACACGAGCACGGTCGGGGCGCCGGTCGCGAGCAGGTCGCGCCAGGCCGTCCGGATGCGACGCTCGAAGGCGACGGCCGACTCCCCACCGGGCCAGTCGACGGCCGTGTCGCCTGCCGCGAGTCGGGCCGCGAGCGCCGGCTCGCTGGTCGCGAGCTCGTCGAACGTCTTTCCCTCGGCGACCCCGAAGTCGGCCTCGCGCCACCGGTCGTCGATGATGACCGGCACGGCACCCGCGGCATCCGCGATGGCGGTCGCGGTCTCGAGCGCGCGGCGCAGCGGACTCGACACGATCCGGATCCCGGCCGGCAGTGTCGGCCCGAGGTCGGCCGCCAACCGGGCGGCGGCGGCCCGGCCCGGCGCGTCGAGGGGCGGATCGCTCCGACCGCAATAGCGTCGGCCGGACCACGCCGTCGGCGCGTGACGAACGACGATCAGCTCGGCCGTCGGCCCTGAGATCGCGGCCGAAATCGAAGGTCGCCATCCCGTCACGGATGGCCACCGCGGCCGACACCAGTCCCATCGCCAGCGCTGCGCCACTCCCCTCGCCGAGGCGCAACTCCAGGTCCAGGACGGGTGCCAGGCCGAGGTGGTCGAGGATGACGGCGTGTCCAGGCTCGGGCGATCGGTGGCCGGCGATCAAGCGCGGCACGATCGCCGGCTGCAGGGCCGCGGCGACCAGCGCGGCCGAGCCGGTGATGAAACCGTCGAGCACGACCGGGATCCCGGCCGCGGTCGCGCCGGCGATGAGGCCGACCAGGACGCCGATCTCGAGCCCCCCGACGGCCGCGAGGACGCCGATCGGGTCCGACGCATCGGGTTCGTTGACCTCGATCGCCCGCTCGATGGCCGCGAGCTTGCGCCGCCGGCCGTCGATGTCGATGCCCGTGCCCCGACCGGTCACCAGCTCGATGGGTCGTCCGGTCAGGACCGCCGTGATGGCGCTCGCCGCCGTCGTATTGCCGATGCCCATCTCGCCGAGTCCGACGAGATCGAGGCCGTCGGCGCGCAGCCCGGCCACGACGTCCAGGCCGACCTCGATCGCGCGGAGCGCTTCGGCCCGTGACATCGCCGGCCCCTCCGTCATGTCGGCCGTGCCGTCGCGGATGCGCGCCGAGACCAGCCGCCCACCGCGCAACGGGTCCTGGACCGCGGGCGGGATCGGGCCGGCGACGCCTGCGTCGACGACGGTGACCGTGGCGCCGACCTCGGCGGCGAGCACGTTGATCGCCGCGCCGCCGGCCACGAAGTTGGCGACCATCCCCGCGGTCACGTCAGCCGGATAGGCCGACACGCCGCGACGGGTCACGCCGTGATCCGCGACCGCCACCACGATCGACCGCCGGACGACCGGTGCGTCGGTCCGACCGGTGATGCCGGCGAGCCCGATCACGAGCGATTCGAGGCGGCCGAGGCTGCCTGGTGGCTTCGTCAGCCGGTCGAGCCGGGATCCGGCGCTGGCCATCGCGGCCGCGTCCAGCGGGCCGATCGTGCCCAGGAGGGCGACGAGTGCCAGTTCCCCGGGCGACGACCGCCCCCCGTTCCGGGCTGCCTGGACCTCGGGGGTCGTCATCGCAGTCGGACCGGCAGGCCGGCCACCATCAGGACCGCCTCATCGGCGAGCGCGGCGAGGCGCTGGTGCGTGATCCCGACGAGATCCCGGTAGGCGCGGGCGCCCGCGTGCATCGGCACGATGCCCGAGCCGACCTCGTCGCTGACGACGATGACCGGCCCCGGGCGCTCGGTGATCGCGGCGAGCGCCTCGGCGACCGGGCCGTCGAGGATCGCGTCGATCGGCCCCGGCTCGTCGCCGAGGATCGTGCTGAGCCAGAGCGTCAGTCCGTCGATGAGGACGGGTTCGGCCGGATCCGTCCGGCGCAGCGCGCCGGCGAGGTCCGCCCCGACCTCGATCGTCGGCCACGCCGCCGGCCGCTCCGCGCGATGTCGGGCGATCCGGTCGTCGAGCTCGGGGTCGCCCGCCCAGGCCGTCGCGAGGAACCACGCCCGCCCGTCGCCGGCGAGCCGCTTGGCGGCCGCCAGACCGTACCGGCTCTTCCCGCTGCGCGTGCCGCCGAGGGCGAGGATCAGCGGCGTCGCCATGCGACCCTCCCCGGTGGCGCGGCGACGAGGCTCGACCGCGTCACGGCGTCGCGATCGCACAGGCGGCGAGGGTCGTGGCCAGTGTCAGCTCGACGCTCGCCCCGAGGCCGTCCCCGTCGAGCTGGCCGCGCCCGGCCGCGATCGCGGCGCCCGCAAGCAGGCCGACGGCGAGGCCGCCCCCTGCTCCGACGGCCGGGATCGCCGAACCGGCGACGACCGCCGCCAGGGCGACGACGGCCACGCCCGAGACGACCGCCACGACGGCGTCGAGCGAGCTGACCCGGTCGATGAACCATCCGCCGAGGCCGTCGGACCGCGGGCGGCGGCTCGTGACCAGCCTCGCCAGGACGACCGGGACGAGCCGCGAGACGGTCCCGGCCACGACGCACACGGCGGCGCCAAGTACGGGACCGGCGGCGGCAAGGCCCGACAACGCGGCCACCTGCGCGGCGAGCACGAGGACCAGCGCCACCGCGCCGCCCGGTCCGATCGCCGGGTCCTTGCGGGCCTGCTCCGCGCGCGCACGATCGGGGGCGAGCAGCGCGTCGGCGGTGTCCGCGAGGCCGTCGAGGTGGAGCGCCCCGGACGCGAGTGCCATCACCGCGATCGCGGCGATCGCCGCCAGCAGCGGCTCGCTGGGGCCGAGCACGACGAACGGGACCGCGCCGATGGCGCCGATGCCGGCACCGACGACGGCGAAGGCCGGCGCCCCGGTCGCGTCGAGGCCGGCCGTGCGCACCGGCAGCCGGGTCAGCAACGCGACGCCCGCGCTGACCTCGGCCACGATCCGCCCCGGCAGGCCGATCGCCCGGGCCCGGACCGCGCTCGTCGCGTCGCCCATCAGGTCGCCCCGACCGGGAGACGGACGAGGGCCGGATCGACGCCGAAGACGTCGCGGATGTGTCGGTCGTCGAGCGTCTCGGCGGCGGGGCCGTCGGCGACGATCCGGCCGCCGCTCATGACCGCGATCCGCGGGAAGAAGTGGGCCGCGAGGGCGAGGTCGTGGAGGACGGCGATGATCGTCGTGCCGTCGCGTTCGTTGAGGTCCACGAGCAGCTCCATCACGTCGACCTGGTGCCGGATGTCGAGGTGGGCGGTGGGCTCGTCGAGCACCAGGATCGGCGCTGCCTGGGCCAGGGCGATCGCGATGAAGACGAGCTGGCGCTCGCCCATCGAGAGCTCGCGGGCGTCACGGTGGCGCAGGTGGCCGACGCCGACCCGGTCGATGGCGGCCGTGACGGCCGCCCGGTCGGCCGGTCGCGGACCAGCGAGCGGCGGCTCATGCGGCAGCCGTCCGAGCGCCACGACATCGTCGACGCGCATCTCGAACGGCAGCTGCGCGAGTTCAGGGACCACGGCGATCGCCCGCGCCACCGCCTTGCGCTCGAGCGACGCCATCGGCAGGCCGCCCTGGAGGATCTCGCCGGAGCGGGGGATCAGGACGCCGGTCAGGGCGCGCAGGAGCGTCGACTTGCCGGCGCCGTTGGGACCGACCAGGGCGAGCCGCTCGCCCGCCGCCACCGACAGGTCCACCTCGGTCACGATCGTCCGCTCCCCGTAGCCGATGGTCACCGCCCGAGCGGCCAGGATCGGCTCGGCGATCACAGCTCGTACCCGGATCGGGTGCGAGCCAGGAGGATGAGGAAGAACGGCGCGCCGATGAGGGCCATGATCACTCCGACGGGGATGTCGCCGAGGAGCCGCGCCCCAAGGTCCGCGGCCGACAGCAGCACGGCACCGAAGAGGGCCGAGAGCGGCACCAGCCGCCGTGCGGTCGGTCCGACGAGCAGGCGCACGACGTGCGGCACGACGAGCCCGACGAAGCCGATCAGCCCACTGATGGCCACCGCCGCGGCCGTCGCCAACGACGCGAGCCCGAGGAGGATCCGTCGCTCGCGCCGAACGTCCAGCCCCAGGTGGCTCGCCGCCGTGTCGCCGAGCAGGAACCCGTCGAGGATCCTCGCGCGCATCGTGAGCGCCAGGCACGCGCCGAGGATCAGCGGCGCCGCGACGAGGAGGCGCGTCCACGACGACCCGCCGAGACCGCCAAGCAGGAACGAGAAGATCTGGCGGAGGTTCGTCCCGGAGACGTACATCGCCATCGTCAGCAGGGCGGCCAGCACCGAGCTGATCGCATAGCCGGTGAGCAGGAGCCGCGTGAGGCCCCCGGCCGCACCGGATCCACCGACGCGAAGGACGAGGTAGGCCGTCGCAAGGGCGCCCCCGAACGCGAGTCCGTGAAGCAGGCCGAACTCGACGACGACGAGCCGGACCGGGATGAGCACCGCGATCGCCGCTCCGAGGGCCGCGCCGGTGGCGGTGCCGAGGATGTAGGGGTCGGCGAGGGGATTGCGGATCAGGCCCTGGAGGGTGGCGCCGGCCACGGCCAGGCCGGCGCCCACGAGCATGGCGGTCAGGACGCGCGGGACCCGCAGGTCCCACACGATGGTCTCCGTTGCCTCCGACCAGGTCCGCCCGACGTCGAGGCCCAGCGTCCGCCAGAGGATGACGCCGACCGTGTCGCCGGGGCCGATCCGGACCGACCCCAGCGTGACGCCCGCGACGAGCAGCACCCCGAGGGCGATGAGTCCCGCGACGGCGATCAGGCCCGGACGCGACCGGATGCGCTCGGCCAGGCCGAGCGCCCCGAGTTCGGTGGAGATCGCCGTCACGGACGCCGCGGGCTCAGGACGGGGCTGCCGGGGGGAGCGTGATGTCGGGGTACATCGCCAACGTGAGGTTCCGCAGGCCGGTCGGCAGACGCGGTCCCGGGCGGGTGATCTCCGTGTCCTGGACCGGTCGGATGTCCCCGTTCTTGACCGCCGTGAGGACCGACCAGCCGGTGCGCTTCGCGACGATCTCAGGCGTCGGGGTGTAGAAGGCGTTGACGCCCAGGAGGATGACCTGCGGATCCTTCTCGATGAGGGTCTCGAGCGGGATCGCGTAGGTCACCGGGTCACTCGTGATGACGTCGACCCCGAGCAGCCCGACCATCTGGGCGAGGAACGATCCCTCGGCCGCACCGAAGATCTCCCCGGTGGCATCGGTGTACCCGACGTCGTAGAAGACCCGCGGCTTGGTGCCGGCAGCGGCCGCTGCGGTCGAGGCAGCCGCGGCGATCGCGTCCATCTCGGTCTTCATCGTGGCGGTCAGGGCCTCGGCTTCCTCGGCGTTGCCGACCGCGTCGCCGACGAGCTCGATGTCCTTGTAGACGCCATCCACCGACGGCGCGTAGAGCACCAGGACCGGGATGCCGAGGTCACGGAGTTGCTTGATGGCCTCGGGCGGGTTGAAACCGAGTCCGCCGGCCACGACGAGGTCGGTGCCCAGGCTGACGATCTTCTCGACATCGACCGACCCGAAGGTGGCGACGTCGGGCAGCGCCTGCAGCTTCGGGTCGTCGGGGTAGTCGCTGCCGTCGTCGACCCCCACGACCCGGTCGCCGGCGCCGATCGCGTAGAGGATCTCCGTGTTGGCCGGGGTGATCGACACGATCTTCTGGGGTTCGGCGGGGATCCAGACCGCGGTGCCCTCGTCGTCGATGACGTTCGCCGGGTACACCGCGGCGGACGTCGGCGCAGGGGAGGGCGAGACGGAGGTCGGCGCGGCGGTGGCGACCACGGCGCTCGGGCTGGCCGATGGGACGGGACTCTGGGACGTGGCGGGACTGCTGCACGCGCCGAACAGGAGCGCAGCCATCGCGACGAGCGCGAGCAACGGACGGAACGGGGATCGGGTGGACACGCGGGGAGCCTCCGGATGGTGGAAGGGAGCGCGAGGGTCGCGAGGAATCGCGAAGCCCCTCGCTTCATCGTCGAAGGGAGGGGCCTATCCGGTGGATCGCACGGTCCTGCCTACCTTTCTCTCGAAGGTTCGAGCAAAGCACCGTGGGGTCGGCGACCGGACTTCCGCCCTCGCGAGAGGGCGGTCACCGTAGCGGGACTGTGCCGGAATCGCACCGGCTTCGCGACCACGCGGCGTGGGTCTGGGTTGCGCGGCGGAGCGTAGCACAGGCCCACCTCGACGCGGCCCGCCGGCCGAACCCGGATAAGCGCCCGATAAGCGCCGCCTGCGACCATGCCGGCCTCGCCTCCGCCCGCCGTCTGCCACCGCCGGGGGAGGTCAAGGACATGGCGGAGCATCGATGGCTGCGGGCGATCGGTCCCGGCGTCATCGCGCTGGTCGCGGTGATCGCCATCGGTTCATCGACACAAGCGGCGAGAGATCGCCCCTCGCTACCGCTCGCCTGCGACGGGAGTGCCGGGTCGACGGTGGCCGCCGTTCGGGGCATGAGTCGCGTGACCCTCGCCGACCTCGGCAACTGGCGCATGGATGCGCCTCGATCCGACGCTGGATTCGGACGGCGCCCTGATCGGCCAGCGCCTGGCGATCGGCATCCACGGTCGCGGATCGGAGAAGGTCATGGCGTTGCCACCGGAGTCGTTCGCCGCCGGGCCGTTCGGACGCCTGCTCCTGGTCGGCGCCGACGACGGCACGGTGACTCGGCTGTTCGCGATCGACGCGGCGACCGGCTGCACATCGGCCATCGCCGAGGAGACCGATGTCGTCCGACGCGCGACGATCGATCCGGCTGGCGACGTGCTCTTCGAGAGTCGCGTCGACCGGATGACGCGGGCGGATCTCGGGGTCTGGCAGCGCCCGCTCGACCGATCCGGCCCCGCGACGCGCGTCGTCGACCCGATCCCGGCGGATGCGCGGTTCGGACGGACGTGGTCGACCGAGTTCACCTGGTCGCTCGAAGGCGACCGTCTCGCGATCCAGTCATGCGGCGAGACGGCGTGCCGCACGCGCGTCCTCGAGCCGGCGGCCGTCGGTCGGCCGGTCCACCTCGTCGACGACCCGTCGCTCGGCTCGTTGCTCGGGCTGACCGGGCAGCGGCTGATCGCCTACGCGGCCTGCCGCGGTCTCCCCTGCCCGATCTGGTCGGTGGATGCCGCCTCGGGCGACCATGTGCCGCTCGCCGAGGCCGCCGGCCTGGCCACGCTCGCCGGCGTCGGTCCGGATGCCCGGGTGGTCCACGAGTGGGACGGTCCGGCCGGCCGGCAGTCTGCGGTCGGTCTCACCCGACGGACGCACCGTGACCGACCTTGGCGCGATCCCGAGCGGCCTGCGCCTCATGCCCGATGCCGCACGGTCGGAGAGCGCCACCCGCCTGCCGCCGGACTGGGTCCTGCTCACCCCGGACGGCCGGCTCCCGGCCGGACCGGCACCGGACGACGCCCGCCCGACCCTCCGCCACGTCCCGGACGGCCGTTCCGTCCTCCTCGATGAGGTGACCCGATGATCGCCATGACCCATGCTCTCCGGCATCGTCGGGCGGCGCTCCGGACGGTGGCCCTCGGGCTGGCGTTGAGCCTGCTGGCCAGCCTGGCGTCGACGGCAACCGGGCATGGCCCGGACCCGGTCTTCGGCGGACCGCTGTTCGGGCAGAACCAGGCGCTCCTGTTCGACTGGCGCACGGGAGCGGCTCCGCCGGCCGCGATCAAGACGGCGATCAGGGCCGCAGCTGCCGACGCGTCCGGCACGCGGGCCTCGAAGGCGGCCACGTTCGCCTACGACGCGGCCGGCACGAACCCGATCGGCTACGGCGTCGGCGCCACGTGCGGCCCGAACGGGATCGCCTGCTTCACCCGAAACGCCCCCAACGGATTCACGATGTGGCTCCGCGAGCAGGGCCATCGATTCGACTGGGGCACGCTCAAGTGGTGCCAGTCGTACGCGAGCCCCCCGAACGGCTGCTTCGACGCGGAGACGATCGCGCTCGACGAGTTTGGGCACATCGAGATCCTCAACCACCACGTGAACTACGCGGACGAGCGCGATTACCGGGACGCGGTCGTCCAGGCCGTCTCGAGGGCGAAGCCCGAATCCGGCTGGAACATGCATCGCTTCGGGGCCTGCGACGTCGCCACCCTCCAGCGCGAGTACGACGTGCCGAGCTCGACCGCCAAGTACTCGACCTGCCTCGACGTTTCCACGACGTTGACCCTCGCGGCCTCGCCGACCTCGGTCGCCTACCGCGACACGACGACGCTCACCGCGACCCTCAAGGTCGCCGACGTCGCGGCCTACGAGCGGCTGCGCAACAACGCGGTCTCCGGCCGGACGGTCACGCTCCAGCGACGGCCGCGCGGCACGACGACCTGGATCACGGTCGGAACCATGGCCGTCGGCAGCTCGGGCACCTACAGCCTGGTGATCATGCTGCTCGCCTCGACCGAGTTCCGGGCCGTCTTCAAGACGCCGACGGACGAGGGCCTCAACGGCGACACGTCGCCGGTCGTGACGGTGCCGGTCCCCGACTGCACCACGCCGCCATGCCCCTTGTCGGTGCCGAACGCCGCCTCGGCCGATGGCCCCGCCTGGGCCTTGGGATCAGCCGCACGAAAGGAGACACCGTGACCCGTCCGCCCGGCCGCCTGCTCCTCCTCGCCGCCGTCGTGGCTAGCGTGTGCACACTCGTGGCTAGCGCGTGCACGCCAGCCCGGATCGCGCCGCCGACGGCGACCGGGGCTGACCCGACGCCCCTCGCCGTGACATCGCCACCGATCGCGACACCGTCCGCAGTCGGAGGTCCCCTCGGCCACGACGCCGGCCTCCGCCCTCCCGCCGGATGCCTCGCTCGCCGCCGAGGGCGGCGATCCCGTCGTCGGCCAGCTCGGCTCGTTCACCTGGGCCGGGGGCGGTTCGGACAGCCCATGGTTGCCGGGATCGCCGATCGCGATCGGTGCCGGCGAGCCGCTCTCGGTCACGCTCGCCGATGGGACGCCGATCGCGTCCTGGACCGCCGTTCGAGCCCCGGTCACGGCGGCGAGCGGAGCCGGGGCGGTGCCCGCCGGCGAGGGCGCGGGCACGATCGCCTTCGCGGTCGCGGTCCCCGGGCGATGGACCGTCGCCGTGACGATCCGCTTCACAGGCGGCGACACCGCCACCTGGTTCTGGCACCTCGACGTGACGTGACCGCCCCGGCCGCCATCGGCGGCACGTCGGCTCCGATGGCACACTTCGTCGCGCCATGCGACGCATCGCGTTCCGGCCGCTCGCCGCCGCCATCTCGTGCGTCGTCGCCGTGACCGTCCTCGGCGCCTGCGAGACGGGCGGGCCGTCCGCATCGAACCTCGACGGCCTGTTGCTGCTCGCCGGCGACACGAGCGACACGGACCTCACGGCGTGGCGCGGCGAGGACGCCGGCCGCCCGGTCGACATCCCCGACGGCACGACGTGGGTGGCGGCAGGACGGGCCGGCGTCCTGGCCATCGGTCTCGCTGACGGCACGATCAGGATCAGCGATCCGATCCGGTCGGACCGGGATCCGACCTGGACGGAGGCCGAGGCGGCCCTGGAGTCCGGCGACGAGGCGGTCGGCCCGTTCGCGTTCCCGGCTTGGGACCTTGATGGTGGCCGGCTGGCGGCCCTGGCCGGCGACTTCGACGGGGAGCCGCGGCTGACGCTCATCGATCCCACGGCCGGGACCGCGTCCGAGACGGAGCTGGGCGAGCCGATCGGCCACGCGCCGCCGGCCTGGGTCGGACCGGACCTGGTGGCTGTCATCACCGGCACGGACGAGGCGCCGACGTCGGTCCTCGTCGATCCGACGACCAGCACGCTGACCGCCGGTCCGTCGGGCGCGCGGCTCCTGGCGACCTCGGCCGATGGCACGATCCTTGCCGCGGCCGAGGCTGGGACCGACCGGATCGTCATCCGCTCCACGAAGGCCTGGCTGGATGGCGGTGCCGCCATCGTGGCGATCGTCGAGGCGCCGCCGAACGCGGTCGCCGCGATCTCGATGGCCCTCGATGCTGCGGGCGACCGACTCGCCGTGGCGTGGGTCCAGCGGGACGACGCCATCGCGATCGAGATCTACGACGGCTCGCTCGAGTGGGTGCGCGTGTCACGGCCGGCCACGGACGACGCCGCGGGAGCCGTGCTCGCCTGGTTCCGCTGACGCCCGCGTCGGCGGGCGGTCAGGTCAGGCGGTGGGGATGGCCTCGGTCGTGGCCGAGAAGATGGAGACCTGGGCCTCTTCGGGCAGCATCACGCCCATGACCTTCTGCAGGGTCAGGAGATGGACGCACGATCCCCAACTCTCGAAGTAGTGGCAGGTGCATCGCCACTGGCCGGCGTCGAGACTGACGTGATGCGTGTCGTTGTCACCGCGGAAGGTGAGCGACAGTCGATCGATGGTGATCCGATCGAGCTCTCGCGCGTAGCGATTCGCCTTCTCGACCTTGCCGATCAGGGAACTGTGCATCGTCGTGCAACCTCCGTCGCCCCATCTCGGGAGCGCTCACGGGGCCGCCGTCCGGTCATGCACCTTCGACCGGTGATGGCGGTCGTGTGACGACAGGGTACACCCCCAAAACCCGCCGGTCACCCCTCCAAAATCGTCCTGACCGCACCAAGACGTTTGCCGTCGTCAGGGTGCGTTCGTGCCCTCGCGCCCGAAGTCGTCCTCGAGGCGGATGACGTCGTCGAGCTCGGGCGTGGAGACCTCGATCAGCTCGCACCGCTCGATCGCCTCGTAGCGGTGGATGCGGCCGGTCGACACCCGTCGGTGCTCGCCCGGTCCGAGCTCCTCCTGCCCGACGACGCCGTCGTCACCTTCGATCGTCAGGCGCAGCCGCCCGGACATCACGAGGATCGTCTCGTCCTTGACCTCGTGCCGCTGGAGCGACAGTCGCCGGCCGGCCTCGATGACCAGGATCTTGCCGACGTACCGGTCGGTGTGGGCCCAGATGAGCTCGTGGCCCCAGGGCTTCTCGACCCGCCGCGCCGACCCGTCACCGGACGTCATGAGCCGCGGACGAGCCGCTCCCCGGCCGCCAGCATGGCGTCACGCGTCGTCTCCGAGGTGGCCTCGACATAGACCCGCACGAGCGGCTCCGTGCCCGACGTCCGGACCAGGAGCCACGAGCCGTCCGCCACGTAGAACTTCGAGCCGTCGTTGGTCTCGAGCGTGATGCTCCGGGTGACCGGCTGGCCCGCCAGCTCGGTCGGGGCCTGGTCGCGCAGCTCGACCAGCAGGCGCCGTTTCGTCTCCGGGTAGAGGTTGCGCGCGACGTGCACGTCCGTGCGGGTGTACCAGGACGGCCCCGCGATCTCGTGGAAGTGCTCGATGGCCTTCGAGACCGGCCAGCGATCCGCGGCCTTCTCGCGCAGGAACAGGTCGAGCAGCATGAGGTCGGCGTAGACCCCGTCCCGCTCGGGCAGGTGCATCCCGAACCCGAAGCCCCCCGATTCCTCGGCACCCATCATCGCGTCGGTCTCGATCATCTTCGGACCGATGTACTTGAAGCCGACCGACGTCTCGAACGTCTGGATGCCGTACCGCTCCCCGAGGCGTTCCGCCATCGAGGTGTTGTTGACGCTCACGACGACCGGTTGCCGGAGACCCCGGTGCTCGGCCAGGTAGTACATGAGCAGGCCGGTCACCTGGAGCTGGTGGATGAAGGTGCCCCGCTCGTCGGCCGCCCCCGCCCGGTCGGCGTCGCCGTCGAGCAGCAGCCCGAGGTCGAAGCCGCCGCCCGCGAGCATGCCCAGCGCCTCGTCGACGTTGGGCCGGATCGGCTCGGGATTGACGCCACCGAAATAGGGGTTGCGCTCCTGGTGGATCTCGGTCACCCGGATGGTGCCGCCGGCCAGCAACCGGCTGATCCAGCCCGCGCCGGCGCCCCACATCGGATCGACCAGGACATGGACGTCGGCGGCCTTGAGCGCATCGACGTCGATGGTCCGCCGCAGGTACCCCTCGTAGCCGGTGAACGGATCGAAGCGTTCGACCAGGCCGGCCGCCTCGGCATCGGCCACTGGCCGCCGCTCGATGGGCACACCGCCGTTCTCCGCGAGGCGCGCCTCGATCGCCTTGAGGATGTCCGGCCCCGCGGCCGAGCCCGTCGGGGCCTTGACCTTGAACCCGTTGTCGACCCACGGGTTGTGGCTCGCCGTGATGACGATGCCGGCGGCGGCGCCCCGCTCGACCACCTCGTACGAGCTCATCTGGGTGGGGACCGCGTGCTGCGCGAGGACGACGCCGATCCCCTGCGCGAGGAGGACCTCCGCCGCGGCCTCGGCGAAGTGCTCGGACGCGAACCGGCGATCGAAGGCGATGACGACGCCCTTGGCCTGCTCCCCGCGCTCGACCACGTAGTGCGCGACGCCGTCGGCGCAGCGGCGGACGTTCTCGAACGTGTACTCGTCGGCGATCCGCGCTCGCCAGCCATCGGTCCCGAAGACGATGGTCGTGGGCGCCGCGGCCCCGGTCGTGGTGGTCACGTCATCCTCCCGGTTCGGAGCATCGCTCGATGAGCTCGCCGATGCGTCCGGCGTCCGACGCGGCACCGCGGAGCACCGCGATCGGCTGCGTCGCCGTCATGCTACCCCGCTCCAGTGGCGCGATGACCCCGAGGCGACCGCCCATCCGGCGGACGACGAGGTCGTCGGCGTCGACGGTCACGGTCTCGCCGGCCTGGACGACCGCCCCGGTCCCGCTCGAGCCGAGCGCCCCGAGGAGCGCCGACCACGAGCCGAGGTCGGACCAGCCGACGTCCATCGCCGCCATCAGGACGCGCCCATCGCGGGCGGCGCCCTCCATGACCGCGTAGTCGATCGACATCGCCTTCTGGATCGATTCGTACGCGCGCTCGAGCATCGCGGGCGACGAGACCATCGGACCGAGCGTCTGGACCAGGCCCGTGTACCGCTCCAGCGCCGCGCGGATGGCCCGGCGACGCCACAGGAACATGCCGGCATTCCAGGCGATCCCCGTCTCGCGCTGGAGCTGCTCCGCCCGGGCCGGGTTCGGCTTCTCCTCGAAGCCGTGGAGCGGGTAGGCGCGCAGGCCGGCGATGTCCTCGCCGCGGTCGGCGGCCGGCAGCAGGTAGCCGTACTCGGTGGCGGCGTGATCGGGCTGGACGCCGAGCGTGACGAGCGGGTCATCGATGCCGAAGGCGCCGGTGGCAAGGTGCTCGGCCGCCGCCCGCAGGACGTCGCGGAAGGCCTCCTCGCGTTCGATGGTCTGGTCGGCCGGCAGGACGAGCATGACCTCGTCGGGCGAGCGATCGATGGCGAGCGTGGCGAGCGCGATCGCGGCCGCCGTGTTGCGCCCGAGCGGCTCGAGCAGCAAAGCCACGTCGGGGAGCTGGTCGCGGACCAGCCCTTCGTAACGCCGGTCGGTGACGACCGTGATGTCGTCGGTCAGGGGGCGCAGGCGCGCGGCCGTCGCCTGGAGCAGGGACTCGGGTCCCAGCAGCGGGAGGAAGGGCTTGGGCCGCTCGGCCCGACTGAGGGGGTGGAGCCTGGTCCCACCACCGCCGGCCATGATGACGCCGTACATGCGCCGCTCATTCTAGGGGCGGGTCGAGGCCCGCCGACGCTCGGACCGCTCGGTCAGTGGGCGACCAGCACGTACTTGCGCTCCCAGATGACCTTGCGGGTCGCCTCGTGGTAGTAGCCGTAGACCCTGCGGAAGGCCGCCATCGACATGTAGCGGTACTTCCATGGGTCTCGCGATCCCGGGCCGAGGGGTCCGTGGACGTAGAACCCGCGGATGGTCTTGCGGCCGGTGTCGGGGTCCTGCGTGGACCGGTAGCCGAGCACGATCCAGGCATGGGTCCCGTGATGGACGGTGATCCCCACCGGGTGACCCGTCCGGTCGATGGCTTTCGCGATCGCCTTGATCGCGGACGTCTTGGACGTGTACGCGGCCCACTGGTACGGCTCGCCCGTGTACCTGCGCAGCGCCCAGGCCCAGCCCTGGACGTCGTTGCCGGCGGTCCTGTACCTGTACCGGTTGTGCTTGCGGATCTGCGAGTACAGGCTCTTCTGGCGCGAGTACGACATGTTCGACGAGCCGCCGATGAGATTCCACATCGACTGGGTCGCCGCCGGGACGCACCACGTGTTCTTGTACTGGCGGACGACCGTGCTGGACCGATAGAGGTTGATCGCGTACGGGGCCGGGGCCGGGCGTCGGCTCCGGCGTCGGCTCCGGCGTCGGCTCCTCGTCGTCGTCGTCGCCGGGCTCGGCCGTCGCGGTGGGCGACGGATCGGCGGCGAACACCACCGGGAGGGGCAGGAGTGCCAGGCAGATCACGGCCAGCACCGCCGCCCGGAGGACGGCAGTCAGGCGCGCGCGTGGGTCTTCGACTGGATCTGCGAGTCGCATGGCATCCGGTGAGCGGGCCACCCGACGGTCGGGCGAGCGTGCGTCAAGTATCGCGGTCGGCGACGGTCGGGGCAGGACCCGATGGTCCACGACCTGACAGGACCGGATGGTCCGGTGCGCACGCGCACAACGTTACAACGGCGTTGCAGTCACGGTCGACCCACCCTAGAAGCTCGGTGGCGTCAGGCAGAACAGCACGCTGGCAGGCGCTTCGCCGCGGTTCATGTTCCAGTGCGGGAGGCGCGACGGGAAGGTGATGGCGTCGCCCTCGCGGAGCACGTAGTGCTCGTCACCGACCCACAGGTCCAGCACGCCCGTCAGGACCACGACGACCTCCTCGTCCGAGTCGTGCGTGTACGGCTCCTCGCCGGTCCCGCCGCCGGGCTCGATCGTCGAGAGGATCACCTGGAGGCGGGCGGCCATGTTGGAGGTCAGGAACTCGTCCACGGCCTGGAGGCCCGGGTAGTCGACCCGGCGCCTGGCCTCGCGCCGGACGACGCGTCCACTCGGCGCCTCCTCGGCGAAGAGCTGCGCGATCGAGAGGTCGAGGGCGCGGGCGATCCGCTGGACGGTGGCGATCGACGGGCTGGTCACGTCGCGCTCGACCTGCGAGAGGAAGCTCTCGGTGACCCCGGCCTTGGCCGCGACCTCGCGAAGGGTGCGACGACGCGCCTGGCGGATCGCGCGGATCCGCGATCCGAGCTGCAGGTCCGTGTCCATCGTCCCCTCCCAGGTCAGGCGCGCAAACCGCACCTGAAGTATAGGTACAGTCGGTAGCGCTCGGGTCGCCCACGATCCCTTGTTTCGTGCGAGATTCGCAGGAACGGCGCGTTGACGACGCCAGCCCTCGCCCGTACCATCCGTGCCACCTGTAGCGATGCTACAGGCGAGTGCTCAGCGCCCGATCGTCCGCCCCCGAGGACCGCCGTTGACCGCCTCCCTGACGCCTGATCCGAGCGCCGCGACCTTCGCGCCGGGCGCGGGCGCGCCGGGATCGGGCCCCGGTCCCGCGGCGAACGCCGATCCCGATGTCGAGATCCTCGAGGTCACGAAGCGCTTCGGCGACGTGACGGCCGTGGACCGGATGACGTTGCGCATCGCCCGCGGCTCGTTCTACAGCCTCCTCGGGCCGTCGGGCTGCGGCAAGACGACCACGCTGCGGATGATCGCCGGGTTCGAGCAGCCGACCGAGGGCGAGATCCTCCTCGACGGCAAGCCGATCGCCGGGGTCCCGCCCTACAAGCGCAACGTCAACACGGTCTTCCAGCACTACGCCCTCTTCCCGCACATGGACGTCGCCCGGAACGTCGGGTACGGCCTGCGCCAGACCAAGGTCGGCAAGGCCGAGGAGGACCGGCGCGTGGGGGAAGCGCTGGCGATGGTCCGCCTGGCCGGGTACGAACGGCGGCGGACATGGGAGATGTCGGGCGGCCAGCAGCAGCGCGTCGCGCTCGCGCGGGCGCTCGTCAACCATCCCACGGTGCTGCTCCTCGACGAGCCGCTGGGCGCGCTGGACCTGAAGCTCCGCAAGGAGATGCAGCTCGAGCTCAAGGCGCTCCAGCAGCAGGTCGGGATCACGTTCGTCTACGTGACCCACGACCAGGAGGAGGCCCTGACGATGAGCGACGTCATCGTCGTCATGCGCGATGGGCTCATCCAGCAGATGGGCGGACCGACCGAGCTGTACGAGCAGCCGGTCAACCGGTTCGTCGCCGATTTCATCGGGACGTCGAACTTCGCCGACGCCTCCGTGCTCGAGGCCGATGGCGCAGGTGGACGGGCGACGGTCCGCACCGACCGCGGTCTCGTCCTGCGCGGACGCGTGACGGACCGGACCGCGACGCTCGCCACGGGTGACGCCGTGACCGTCGTCACCCGACCGGAGCGTCTCGAGGTCATCGCCGCCGATGGTGCAGGCGAGGCGCCGGCCGGCAGCACGCAGGTCGAAGGACGGATCCATCAAGGGACGTATCTTGGCGACCAGACGGAGTACCGGATCGTCACCGAACGAATGGGCGAGTTGATCGTCCGACACCAGAACGCAGCGGGCGCAGGAGGCGCCCTGGGGGCCGGCCCGGGCGATCGCGTGATCGTCCGATGGAATGAGGAGGCCAACCTGGTCCTCGCTGGCTAGGTTCGGACAGCACATCCGCTGACGCGGATCGGAGGAGGCACGCACGTGGCTGAACGGGATCTCGACGCGATGCTGCGACGGATGTCGCAGACCAAGGTCAATCGGCGCAGCTTCCTCGGAGCTGCCGGCCTGACGGGCGCCGCCGCGGCCCTCGCGGCCTGCTCCGGCGGCGGGACGACCAGCGCCGCGCCGAGTGCGGCAGCGTCGGCCGCGGCATCGAGCGGAGCGTCCGCCGCTGCCCCGTCCGCAGCGTCGAGCTTCGCCGCCGCCGGACCGCTCGAGAAAGAGCTGTTCATGTACAACTGGAGCCTGTACATCGACCCGGACAACTACAAGGCGTTCCAGGCCGAGTTCGGCGTCGACACGTTCCAGTACGACACCTACGAGAGCAACGAGGAGCTGCTCGCCAAGCTCGAGGGCGGCGCCGGCGGCTACGACATCGCGTCGCCGACGGCCGAATACCTGCCGGGCATGGTCGAGGAGGGCTTCATCCAGAAGCTCGACGTGAGCCGGATCCCGAACCTCAAGTACATCAACGAGAAGTTCAAGAAGCTGTGGTGGGATCCGACGGACGAATACCACGTCCCGAAGGACTGGGGGACCACCGGCATCCTGTACCGCGGGAAGCTGGTCCCGAATTCCGCCGCAGACGTGGGCCGAGTTCCGCGACTACGTCAAAGGCGAGGGATCCGGCAAGACGGTCTTCGTCAAGTCGGTGGGCGACGTGATGGTCTTCCCGCTCAAGATGCTCGGCTACTCGCTCAACTCGGTCGACCAGAAGGAACTCGAGGAGGCCCGCCAGGTCCTGCTCGACGTCGCCCCGCACATCCTCGCGCTCGACTCGGACAAGTACGGCGACAAGCTCGCGTCCGAGGAGGCGAACGTCGCGCTGGGCTGGACCGGTCCGCTGTTCCAGGTCCTCGCGACCGAGGAGACCAAGGACGCGGGCTACGTCGTGCCGGGCGAAGGCTCGCTGTTCTGGCTCGACACCTGGGTCATGCTGGCCGAGGCGCCGCATCCGAACGTCTCGTACGCGTGGCTCGACTTCATCCATCGACCGGACGTCCAGGCCAAGGAGACGAACTACAACGGCTACGCGACGCCGAGCGACGAGGCCAAGAAGCTCGTCGATCCGGCGGTCCTCGCCAATGTGGCCGTCTTCCCGCCGGACGAGCTGTTCGCGAAGCTCGAGGGCGCCCAGGACACGTCGGGCAACAACCAGCGCAACGACATCTGGGAGGAGTTCCAGCAGAAGATCGGCGGCTGATCGCCAGCTGTCGAGGGGCGAGTCCCGATGACAGGCGCGGAACGAGCCGAACCACGAGCGGGGTCGACCGGCGATCGACTCCGCTCCCGGCTGCTGACCACGGTCCTGCTGCTCCCGGCCGGGCTCTGGTACGTCCTGCTCCTGGTCATGCCCCTGCTGATCATCGTCATCTTCTCGTTCGGCACGCGGGCCAGGAACGGCGGGTACGAGCCCGCGTTCGTCCTCGACAACTACCAGCGCGCGATCGAGAAGTCCGAGCCGTTCGTCACGAGCCTGCAGATGTCGATCGCGGGCACCATCGGGTGCCTCCTGGTCGGCCTGCCGCTGGCCTACTTCATGGCCACGCGGGCCGGCCGGCGCAAGGGCCTGCTCGTCCTCCTGCTGGTCATCCCGTTCTGGACGAGCTTCCTCATCCGGACGTACGCGTGGCTCATCATCCTCGGCCCCGGCATCGGCCTGGCCGGCCAGCTGCAGGACCTGACCGGCGCCGACCGGATCCAGATCCTCGGCACGCCGATCGCCGTGCTGGTCGGTCTCGTCTATGGCTACCTGCCGCTCATGGTGTTCCCGCTGTACGTGACCCTCGAGCGGATGGACCGGACGCTGATCGAGGCCTCGAAGGACCTCGGAGCGGGACGGTGGGCGACATTCCGCCAGATCACGCTGCCGATCGCCCTGCCGGGTCTCGTGACCGGCAGCATCCTCGTGTTCATCCCGATGATGGGCGAGTACGTCATCCCGCAGATCCTCGGCTACGGGCGAACGTACCTCATGGGCAACGCCCTCGTCGGCGACTTCCTCGAAGCCCGGAACTGGCCGTCCGGATCGGCGCGTGCCGTCTTCCTGATCATCATCATGATCGTCACGATCGCGGGCTACCTGTGGTTCGTGAACCGCGGGCGCAAGTCCCGTGAGGTGAGCGTCCTGTGACCGCACCCGCGGTGACCGCCGAGGCGCCCCGCACCACCCGTCGACCCGCCGTGCAGCGGCGCGGCGATCGCTGGGCCGGGGTCGTCGAGGGCTACTTCCGCCTCCACACCGCGCTCGTCTACACGTTCCTCTACGTGCCGATCGTCATCGTCGTGATCTTCGCCTTCAACGACACCTCGACGTCGACGAACCGCTGGGGCGGCTTCACACTCCGCTGGTTCGACGTCGCGCTCAACGACAACGTCGTCCAGAACGCCCTGCGCAACTCGTTCGTGATCGCGATCCCGAATGCCATCTTCGCGACCGCGTTCGGGACGATGGCGGCGCTCGGGCTCCAGCGGGTCGGCAAGAAGTTGCGGCTCACGTTCGACTCGCTGACCTACATGAGCGTCATCGTCCCCGAGATCGTGATCGCGCTCTCGACGCTGGTCCTCTTCGCGACCGGGTTCGACGCCCTCGATACCTACTTCGGGCTCGACCTCAAGTTCGGCCACGCCACGATCATCGCCGCGCACATGCTGTTCAACATCAGCCTCGTGCTGCTCCTGGTCAGGGCCCGCCTGTCGGGCATGGACCGGTCGCTGGTGGACGCGAGCGCCGACCTGTTCGCGACCCCATGGCGGACCTTCCGGCAGATCACGTTCCCGCAGCTCCTGCCGGCCATCGTCGCTGGCTTCCTGCTGTCGTTCACCTTCAGCTTCGACGACTTCGTGATCACGTCGTTCGTCTCGGGGCCGGGTTCATCGACGCTGCCGCTGTTCATCTTCGGCCAGGTGAAGCGCGGCGTGACGCCCGAGACCAACGCCGTCGCGACGTTGATGCTCGGGTTCACGCTGCTGTTGCTGTTCGTCGGCCAGTTCGCGCTGTCCTGGCAGGCCCGTCGGGTCGGCCGGCGCAGCGACGGGATGGCGGCGGTCGTCACCGCTCGCTGAACTACCCGGCGGCGGCCCCGACGGCCTCGGGCTCGGGCAGGCCCGCGTCGGCGGCGAGCAGCGCCGCCTTGTCGGTCCGCTCCCACGGCAGGTCCAGGTCCGGCCGACCGAAGTGGCCATAGGCCGCGGTCTGGCGGTAGATCGGCCGGCGCAGGTCGAGCGCCGCGATGATCGAGGCCGGTCGCAGGTCGAAGTGGCGCTCGATGATGGCCTGGATCTGGGCGTCGTCGATGCGCCCGGTGCCGAACGACTCGACGCTGAAGCTGATGGGTCGGGCGATCCCGATGCCGTAGGCGACCTCGACCTCGAACCGGTCGGCGAGCCCGGCCGCGACGACGTTCTTGGCCACCCAGCGGGCGGCGTAGGCGGCCGAGCGGTCGACCTTGGTGGGATCCTTGCCCGAGAAGGCGCCGCCGCCGTGGCGAGCCATCCCGCCGTAGCTGTCGACGATGATCTTGCGGCCGGTCAGGCCCGCGTCGCCCATCGGCCCGCCGGTCACGAATCGGCCGGTCGGGTTGACGTGCATGACCGGGTCGGCCTCGCGCAGCTCGGCCGGGATCGTCGGCAGGATGACCGTCTCGACGATGTCCGAGCGCAGTCGCTCGGGGCGGACGTCCGGGTCGTGCTGGGCGGAGACGACGACGGTCTTGACCCGCTTCGCCACGCCGTGCTCGTATTCGACGGTGACCTGCGTCTTGCCATCCGGGCGCAGGTAGGGATGCTGGCCGGACTTGCGGACCTCCGCGAGCCGCCGCGCCATGCGGTGGGCCAGCGCGATCGGCAGCGGCATCAGCTCGGGCGTCTCGCGGCAGGCGAAGCCGAACATCATCCCCTGGTCGCCGGCGCCCAGCTCGAACGCCGGGGCCGCGTCGTCGCGCACCTCGAGCGCCGCATCGACGCCCTGCGCGATGTCCGAGGACTGTTCCTTGACCGACACCAGGGTGCCGCAGGTCAGGTAGTCGAAACCGTAGTCGGCGCGGGTGTACCCGATGTCGCGGACGACGTCGCGGACGACGGCCTGGAAGTCGACGTACGTGTGCGTGGAGATCTCGCCGAGGACCATGACCAGGCCGGTCGTGGTCGCGGTCTCGCAGGCGACCCGCGCGTTGGGATCCTCGCGGATGATCGTGTCCAGGATCGCGTCACTGACCTGGTCGCACATCTTGTCGGGGTGTCCCTCGGTCACCGATTCCGAGGTGAACAGGTACTGCGCGGCGTCGACGATGCTCATGCCGGGGTGGCGCCTCCAAACGTCTCCTGGGTCGGCACGGAGAGTAGCACGGGTCCCGCTCCGGGCCGTGGCGATGCCGGTCGCGGCCGCGCATCACACGCCCGAGCGGACCGCCTCCAGGTCGAGGTCCCGCTCGACGCGACGCAGCGCCTCGTCGCCGATCGCCCCCTCGTCGCGCAGCTGGATGATGGCGTCGCGCTGGGCGCCGACCACGGCCAGCCGGATGGCCTGGTGGTCGAGCTGTTCCTGGGCGGCCGCATCGGGCTCGTCGTCCGGGCCGGGCAGGGCGTGGTCGGCCTCGTGCATGAACCGGGCGCGCAACTGGTCGATGAGCTCGAGGTGGTCGCCGAACTCGTCGGCGAGGGTGTCGAGGCGGGCGAGCGCCGCCGAGACCGCCGCCTGGCGGGCGATGACCTCCTCGCGGTCGAGGTTCGAGCCGGCCACGACACCGAGCCGGCGGATGATCCAGGGCAGGGTCAGGCCCTGCCCGACGAGCGTCGCCACGATGACGCAGATCGCGAGATACGTGATGAGGTCGCGCTGCGGGAAGTCCAGCGGCAGCGCGAGGGCGGCCGCGAGCGACACGGCGCCGCGCATGCCGGCCCAGGCCACGACGAACACGTTCTGCGGCGTCGGCCTGGGCTCGCGCTCCCGGATCTTCGCGCTCAGCCTGCGCGGCACGTACGTCCCGGGAAAGACCCACACGATCCGCGCCACGATCACGATCAGGCTCACCGCTGCCCCGAGCCCGACGAGTTCCGCAGCGGTCCACGCCGACAGACCCTCGAGGACCGTCGGCAGCTGCAGCCCGATGAGCATGAACACGAAGCTGTTGATCAGGAAGATCAGCGACCGCCCACACGCCCTGGCCCATGAGGCGGCCGCTGGGCGACAGCACGCGGGCGGCCTTCCGACCGGCGATGAGTCCGGCGGTCACCGTCGCGAGGACCCCGCTCACCCCGAGCAGCTCCGCGGACAGGTAGGCGGTCAGCGGCGCGAGCAGCGAGAGGACGATCTCCAGCGTCGGGTCGCCCGTGCGCCGCCAGGCGCTGGTGACCAGCCAGCCGATGACGACCCCGACCGCGATCCCGCCGAGACCGACGACGACGAACGACACGCCCGCCGCGACGATCGAGAAGGCGCCCGTCACCGCCACCGCGATCGCGACCCGGTACGCGATGAGGGCCGACGCATCGTTGATCAGGCTCTCGCCCTCGAGGATCGTCACGACCCGTGACGGGACGCCGAGCCGGCGGAAGACGGCCGTCGCGGCCACCGCGTCCGGCGGCGCGACGATCGCCCCGAGCGTGAACGCCGGGGCGCCCGCCAGCTCCGGGATGAGCCACGAGACGACGACCCCGACGACGACCGTGGTGAACAGCACGAGCCCGATCGCGAGCAGGCCGATCGGCCGGGCGTTGGCCTTGAGATCGCGGATCGGCGTCGAGTAGCCCGAGCCGAACAGGATCGGCGGCAGGAACAGCAGGAACACGAGATCGGGGTCGAGCTGGACCTCGGCGAGGAGGTCCGGTGCCAGGCGCCACCCGAGGCCACCGAGTGCCAGGCCACCGAGGACGAGGAGGATCGGGTACGCGACGCCGATCCTCCGCGCGACGTATGCCAGCCCGGTCGCGAAGACCAGCAGCAGCATGACGAGTTCGATGGGGCCGAGGTGTTCCATGGGTCGATCGGGGCAGGCGGGGCGGAGCCGTCAGGCGGTCAGCTGGCGGGAACGGCGCGGCGCTCGCGCCACGCGGCGAGGCCGTCGAGGACCATCGGCTCGAGGCCGGCCACCGTGAAGCCGAAGACCGCGCCGAGGAACGACAGTTCAGCCTCCAGCGAGGCACGGATCGCGGTCGCGCCCCGGAACCCGTGCCCCTCGCCCTCGAACGCGAGGTAGGCATGCGGGATCCCGTTGGCCTCGAGGGCCGCGACGATCGCCTCGGCCTGGTTGGGCGGCACCACCTTGTCGTCGAGGCCCTGCAGGACCAGGACCGGGCAGGAGATCTCGTCGAGGTAGTGGACCGGCGATCGCTGGCGGTACAGGGCGACCGCCTCGGGATACGGCCCGACGAGCCCGTCGTTGTAGCGCGACTCGAACTTGTGCGAATCGGCCGACAGGCTCTCGAGGTCGCCGACGCCGAACCAGCTGATGCCGGCCGCGAACACGTCCCGGAACGCCAGCGCGGCAAGCGTCGTGTAGCCGCCGGCGCTCCCGCCTTCGATGGCAAGGCGGTCCGGGTCGACGTCGCCGCGCTCGACGAGGAACCGTGCCGCGGCGATGCAGTCGTCCACGTCGACGACGCCCCACTCGCCATCGAGCGCCTTGCGGAACGTCCGGCCGTAACCGGTGCTCCCGCCGTAGTCGACGTCGACCACCGCGATGCCCCGGCTGGTCAGGAGCTGGATCCCGAGGTCCAGCGCGCTCGAGGCGTTCGCAGTCGGGCCGCCGTGCGATCGCACGACGAGCGGCGGCCGCTCCCCGTCCGGGCCGGTGAACGCGTCGTTGGCGGGCGCGTAGTACAGGGCATGCGCGATCCGCCCGTCGGTGGACGCGAAGTCGATCGCCTCAGGGATCGAGACGGCTCCCGGGTCGACCGCGAAGGAGGTCGATCGCCGCAGCACCCCCGACGGGGCCAGGGTCGTCGGGTCGAACACGACCAGCATCGCGGCCTCGGCCGGCGAACCGGCCAGCGCGACCATCTTGTCGGCGCCGACCCGGAGGCCGTCGAGCTCCGTGAAACCCGAGGCCACCTCGCCGACCAGCCGGCCGGGCTGGACGTGGAAGATCCGGTCGCGGCCCTCGGACCTGGCGATCGCGACGATCGAGCCATCGGGCAGGAACCCGTAGCTCGAGCGATCGAAGATCCAGGCCGGGTCGGCGAACTCCGCCTCCATCTCGGCCAGCGGCTCCAGCCGCGGACCCGTCGACCCGCCGGTAGAGGTTCCACCACCCGGTCCGGTCGCTGATCAGGTGCAGGACGCCGTCGGGCGACCACTCCGGCTGGACGATGGACTCCTCCGGCCCGCCCGCGGCAAGGTCGGACGGCCCAAGTGACCCGTCCTCGGCGACCCGCGCGGTGCGGAGCCGTGTCGCGTCCCAGGGCATGTCCGGATGGTCCCACTCGAGCCAGGCCAGGGTCCCGCCGTCGGGCGACAGCCGCGGCGACGCCAGGAAGTCGGGGCCCTCGACGAGGACCTGCGGCTCTTGCCCGCCGTCGAGATCGATCGCGACAACGGCCGCCTGGGGCTCGCCCTCGACGCCGTGATCCTCGCGGACCGCGAGGAACCGGCGACGCCCGGCATCGAAGCGCAGGTCGGCGTAGTGCGACTGGCCCTCGGGGGTGATGGCGACCGGGGTCTCGTCACCGGGGTCGAGCCGGTACAGCCGCCCGTCGGCGAAATGCGAGAAGACGACGGTCCCCCCGGCCACGACGTAGGAGCCGCCGCCGTATTCATGGACGTGCGTCCGGACGTTGAACGGGGCCGGTGTCAGGTCAACGGTCGTGCCGTCGCGCGACGCCCGGACCAGCACGCGGCGGCCCGCCTCGGCTGGCCGGCCTTCGATCCAGTAGACGTCGTCGCCATCGAGCCATGGCTCGGCCAGCCGGACGACGTCCGAGATCAGGTCGTCGATACGGATCGGCGACGACCAGGTCCCGAACGGGGCCTCGGTCGGGCCGGGCGGGGCCTCGTCGACCACGTCCGGGGCAGGGTCGATCACGGTCGGGTCGAGCGCGTCCTCCATCGAGTGAACCCTAGCGCGTCGCGGTCGAACGCGGCATCGCGCTCAGGTGCCGTGCTGCCACGAGGCGACGTACTCGGCCTGCTCCGCGGTCATCGGCTCGAGTTCGATGCCGAGCGCGGCGAGCTTCAGTCGGGCGACCTCGGCGTCGATCGCCTCGGGCACGACATAGACCCGGGGCTCGAGCTCCGCGTGGTGCCTGGCGACGTATTCGGCCGACAGGGCCTGGTTGGCGAAGCTCATGTCCATGACCGCGGCCGGGTGGCCCTCGGCGGCACCCAGGTTGACCAGCCGGCCCTCGGCGATGAGGTTGATCTTCTTGCCGCCGATGTCGAACTCCTGGACGTTCTCACGGACGTCGCGGACGTGGCCCTCGGCCATGTCGCGCAGCGCCGCGAGGTCGAGCTCGGCATCGAAGTGGCCCGAGTTGGCCATGATCGCGCCGTCGCTCATCGCCTCGAAGTGCTCGCGCCGGAAGACGTTCAGGTTGCCGGTGGCCGTCACGAACAGCTGACCCCAGCGGGCCGCGTCGGAGTGGGTCATGACCGCGTAGCCGTCCATCAGCGCCTCGAGAGCGCGGACGGGATCGACCTCGACGACCGCGACGTGGGCGCCGTGGCCGGCCATCCGCGAGGCGATGCCCTTGCCGACCCAGCCGTAGCCCGCCACGACGACCTTGCGGCCGGCGATCAGGATGTTCGTCGCGCGCAAGATGCCGTCGAGCGTGCTTTGCCCTGTGCCGTAGCGGTTGTCGAAGAGGTGCTTGGTCTGGGCCTCGTTGACCGCGATGACCGGGAAGCCGAGCGCGTTCTCGGCCGCCATCGCCCGCAGCCGGATGACACCAGTGGTCGTCTCCTCGGTCCCGGCGAGGACCTCGGCGATCTGCGCGGGGCGAGTGCTGTGGAGGAGCGAGACGAGGTCGCAGCCGTCGTCCATCGTCAGCTGCGGGTGGGTGTCCGCGACCGACTCGAGGTGGGCGTAATAGGTGTCCCGGTCCTCGCCTCGGCGGGCATGGACGGCGATCCCGTACTCCGCGACCAGCGCAGCCGCCACGTCGTCCTTGGTCGAGAGCGGGTTGGACGCGGCCAGCACGACGTCCGCGCCACCGGCCTTCAGCGTGCGCATCAGGTTCGCCGTCTCGGTCGTGACATGGAGGCACGCCCCGATCCGCAGTCCGTCGAGGGGCCGATCGCGCTCGAAGCGCTCACGGATGAGGCGCAGGACGGGCATCTCGCGCTCCGCCCACTCGATCCGGCGGACGCCCTCGGCGGCGAGGCCCAGGTCGGTCACGTCGTGCGCGGGAAGCGTGGTCGTGGAGGTCATCGGGTGTCGGTCTCCTTGCGATTGAAGAGGCGGCGCAGCGGCGCCGCGAGGTCGGACCAGGGCGAGCCCAGGCGATGGATGAGGCGTTCCTCGAACCGGACGTACTCGACGAACCCCAGCCGCCGGTAGGCATTGAGCGCGGGCGGGTTGTCGGCCCGGACATTGAGCACGACCTGATCGCACGAGCGCAACAGGTCGGCGGTCACGGCGCCGGTCACGGCGGTCGCGAAGCCGCGCCCACGATAATCCATGTGGGTCAGGACGTTGCCGATGACCGCCAGGCGGGCCGTCGGGCTCACGACGTGGGTGCCCGCGGCCGAGACCAGGGTGCCGTTGACCCGGACGCCGTAGTACACGCCCTCGGCGACCGTGCTGGACGGCAGCCACGACGCGAAACCGAGCTGGTACAGGCGGTTGAGGTCGCCGATCTCGACGGGCAGGATGCGCTGGACCGTGGCCGGATACGGCCGGAAGTGCGTCCGATCCACCCACATCCTGACCATGGCCGGCCCGGGGTCCACCCGGTAGTGGGCCTCGACCGCTGGCATCATCTCGGGGCGCATCGCGACATACGCGGCGCGGGGGCGGATGACGTCGCGCAGGATCGTCGCGATGCCGTCGGTGCGGCCCATGACGAACAGCGGCTGGGGCGTCGGGCCGTTGTATTCGAGGACCAGGCTCACGACGTCGTCGTCGGCCATCGCGACGCCCCACCGCGTGCGGCCGAACTCGCGCTCCTCGAGGTCGCACAGGGCGTACGCGGCGTAGAGGCGGTCGTGCCCCAGGAAATCGCGCAGGAGCGCCCGGTCCGTCGTGGTCCTGGCCACCACACCGTCTCGTCGGCTGAGCGCGACCGTGGCCATCAGCCGATCGGCGGGTCGGCGGGGGCGCGCACCAGTCGGTCGTGACCCGGCTGCGCCGCCCAGCGCTCGATGGCGGCCGCCGCGGCGGCCCGCAGGCCCGGCTCGAAGGGCGCCCGGATGACGCCCTCCTCGGTCACGATCCCGGTGATCAGCTCGGCCGGGGTGACGTCGAAGGCCGGGTTCCGGACCTCGGTGCCCGCCGGCGCGATGCGCAGGCCGCGGATGGTCGTGACCTCGTCCGCCTTTCGCTCCTCGATCGGGATGGCCGCGCCGTCCGGGGTCTCGAGGTCGACCGAGCTCGTCGGCGCGGCGACGTAGAACGGGACGCCGTGACGCGCCGCCAGGACGGCCAGCGTGTACGTGCCGACCTTGTTGGCCGTGTCGCCGTTGGCGGCCACTCGGTCGGCCCCGACGATCACCACGTCCACCTCGCCGCTCGCCATCAGGTGGCCGGCCGCGACGTCCGCGATGAGCGTGTGCGGCACGCCGGCCTGGGCCAGCTCCCAGGCGGTCAGTCGTGCGCCCTGCAGGTACGGCCGTGTCTCGTCGACCCAGACGTGGAGCGGGCGACCGGCGTAGTGGGCCGACCTGGACGATCCCGAGGGCCGTCCCGAACTGCCCGCAGGCGAGCGGCCCGGTGTTGCAGTGGGTGAGGATCCGCAGCGGACCGTCGGCCGGCACGGGCAGGGCCGCGAGGCCGAACTCCGCCAGCCGTCCGTGGTCGGTGGTCGCCTCCAGGACGATCGCGTCGGCCTCGGCCCGGAGGGCGTCGGCGATCGCCCCGCCGTCGTCGGACAGGTCGCCCATCGATTCGTAGCGGGCCATCATCCGGTCGACCGCCCAGCGCAGGTTGACCGCGGTCGGGCGCGTCTGGATGAGCGCATTGGCGCCGCCGCGGAGCGTGGCCCGGCGGGCGTACGGTCGGCCGTCCCGGATGCGCTCGGCCGAGAGCGCCAGCCCGATGGCCGCGACCTGCCCGATCGCCGGGGCGCCGCGCACGACCATCTCGCGGATCGAATAGGCGACCTCACCGGCCGAGCGGTTCTCGACCTCGACCAGGGTGTCGGGGAGCTGCCGCTGGTCGATCAGGATCAGCGCGCCGCCGTCCATCCGGAACGCGGTGCGGAAGCCTGCCGGGGCCGACGGGCCCGGGTCGGCGACGCCGACCATCGCCGCGCCGGCGTCCGGGTCAAGGATCCCGGCCGCGGCCTCGGCCGACGCGCGTTGGAGTGCCTGCGCGGCACCTGCGACCGTCGCCGCGGTCTGGACCAGCTCACCGGCGAACTGCCGGAAGAACCGGCGACGTCCGAGGTCGACCGGTGTCGGCCCATCAGGCGTTGACGGCGCCGCCTCGGTGGCGGTGTCCGGCCCGGTCCCCGGGTCCCCGCTCGACTCCACTGATCTCCTGCTCCGCCCGGGTCCGGCTAGTACTTGATGACGCTGGTGACCATGCGGCCGTCGAGCCGGTCCCGGCCCTTGAGGAACTCGAGCTCGACGAGGAAGGCCAGCCCGGCCACCTCGCCGCGTAGGCGCTCGATCAGCTCGATCGTGCCCTTGACCGTGCCGCCCGTGGCGAGCAGGTCGTCGACGATGAGGACGCGCTGGCCCGGCTCGATGGCGTCGCGATGGATCTCGAGGGTGTTCGAGCCGTATTCGAGCGCGTATTCGACGGTGATCGTCTCGGCCGGCAGCTTGCCCAGCTTGCGGACCGGCACCAGTCCGGCGCCGAGCAGGTAGGCGAGCGGGGCGCTGAAGATGAAGCCACGCGACTCCATCCCGACGACGACATCGATGCGCTCGCCCTTGTACGGCTCGCACATCAGGTCGATGGCTTCCTTGTAGGCCGCCCGGTCCTTCAGGAGCGTCGTGATGTCGTAGAAGAGGATCCCGGGTTTGGGGAAGTCGGGGATCTCGCGGATCTTCGCGCGGAGCTCCTCGGCGGACATCGGTATCGGGGCCTCCTCGCATGGGCGGCGGGCGCCGGGTGGGGCGGGCGCAGGCCGGCTCGAAGTCTACCCCAGCCGGATGGGCCGTCCAGTCGCGGGTCCACGAGCGACGGGATGGCCGCTCGTCAGTCCAGGGAGGGGCTCGCGGGCGTGGCGATGGCCGCCGGGCGCGGGACGCGAACGGTCCGGCGCAGGCGTCGCGTCAGGAAGAAGCCGCCGATGCCGACCGCAACGGCGACGGTGAACGCGATCGCCAGGCCCATCTGGCTGCTTCCGGTCGTGCGCAGGCCGGCGGCGATGATGGCCCCCGACACCCCGGTGCCCATCGCGGTCCCGAGCGTGTCCGAGAGGCTGAGCGCGCTCGAGGCCGTGCCCTGGGTCCCGGGCGCCGCCTCGCGCAGCACGATGAGCGACAGCGGCGCGTAGCCGAGGCCCATCCCGAGACCCGCGATCGCGAAGGTCGGCACGGCCCAGATCACCGGGACCTCGGGCACCAGGATGATGCCGAACGAGGCGAGACCGATGAGCGCGACCAGGAACCCGGCCGTCACGAACCGGGCCGTCGGCCACCGCTCGGCGTTCCGTGCCTGGATCCATGAGCCGGCGGTCCACGACACGGTCGCCGCGGTCAGGACGATGCCGGCCACGACCGCCGAGAGGCCGCGGTACTCCTCGAGCGTGAGTGACACGTACGCGTCGACGCCGAAGAACATGAACGTCATCACGCCGCGCAACAGCACGGCCGCCGGCAGGATCGGGCGGGCCGTCAGCGTGCCCTCCGGCGTCAGGCGACGGATCGCCGGGACGCCGAGGAGCAGGCCGACCGCGGACAGCGCGATCGTCGGCAGGAGCTCCCCCATCGTGAGCCCGACCGTGATCAACCCGGCTCCCGCCGCGACCAGGAGGGCGTTCGGGAGCCGGCGCCGTTCGGCGGTCGCGGCGGCGGCCTCGGCGGCCTCCGCGGCGTCGGTCGCCGGGACCGCGGCCAGGGCCCGGATCGTGAGCAGCCCCGCCGCCGCGATCAGGGGCAAGAGGCCGAGGAAGACGTAGCGCCAGCCGAAGAACTCCCCGACGACGCCGGCGATGGCCGGTCCGAGCACACCGGGCAGCACCCAGGCGGTCGAGAGCGTCGCGAACATGCGTGGCCGCAACCGGTCGGGCAGGCTTCGTCCGATCGCCACGTACGCGATCGGCGGGATCGTGCCGGCACCCAGGCCCTGGATGAAGCGGCCGACGACGAGGACCTCCATGGTCGGCGCGAGCCCACCGATGAGCAGGCCGATCGCGAAGAGCCCGAGACCGGCGGCGAACGGCCGGCCCAGGCCGCCACGATCGATGAGCCCGCCGACGACGGCGATACCGATCAGCGACCCGAGGAAGAACGCGGTGAAGACCCAGCCGTACAGCTCCATCCCGCCCAGCTCGCGGGCGACGATCGGCATGACGGTCGACACCGCCAGCGCCTCGAAGGCGACGAGCGTGATGGTGAGGACGAGCCCGACGGTCAGGGCGCGACGCTGTGGCGAGAAGAGCCCGTCGTCGACCGGTGGCGTGGCCGGATCCATGCCCGTAGCATGCCGGGCCTGCCCGCGTGCCGCCACGGCCAACCGTCGCGGGCCCACCCGGGACGGTCGTCGCGCCCCTGCTGCGCGGCCGGCGGGCCGGAGGGCGCGGGCCGGCGAGCGGACGTCAGGGCAGCGGGACCACCGCCTCGGCCACGAGCGTCGCGCGGGCCATGGCGACGGCCGCCGCTCGTTCCGTCGCGGACAGGCCGGGCAGGTGGTCGAACCCGCGGAGCGCGGCACCCAGCACCGGCGGCGCGTCCAGTCGATGGACGTCGGCCCGCGGCGCCTCGTCGTGGATCCTGCTGGCGATGCGCGCCTCGAAGAGCGGGTCCTGCGCCCTGAAGACGCCGCCGGCCAGCACGACGTCGACGTCGCGGCGGGTCAGATGCAGCCGCCGGATGATCGCGAGGGCCATCGTGGCGATCTCGTCGGCCATCCGGTCGAGGATCGATCGGGCGACGGCGTCGCCGCCACGGGCCGCCTCGAACACGACCGGCGACAGTTCCCGCAGCCGGTCGTCATCAAGGCGTCCGAACTCGATCGCGTTGGTCACATCGAGCGGGCGGGCAAGCCCGAAGTGGCCGGGAACCAGGGCCTCGAGCGTCGTCCGACCGCCTCGCCCGTCGCGCGCCCGGACCGCGGCGCCAAGGGCGGCCGTGCCGAGATCCCGGCCACCGCCCCAGTCACCCGAGATGCCCCCGTACGCCGCGAGGCGGGCGCGTCGCCCGTCGGGTGCGATCCCCGCGGCGTTCACGCCCGCGCCGCAGATGACGCCGACGCCCCAGCCCCGCTCCGAGCCGGCCCGGACCGGGGCGAAGGCATCGTTCTCGACGAGCGCCTCGCCCGCGACGCCGGTCGCCGCGAGGGCCGCGGTCAGCCGCCGGACATCGCCACGGGTGTCGGCGCCGGCCAGCGTGTAGGCGCCGATGTCAGCCGCCGTGTCGTCGCCGAGGCCAGCGTGCGCCCGCAACTCCGCGACGAGCCCGACGAACCGTTCCATGCCGGCGACCAGTCCGACCTGCTGGTGCGAGATCGTCGGCCCGCGAACCGCGGCCAGCAATCGCCCGTCACGGCCCAGCAGGGCGAGGTCCGTCTTGGAGTTGCCGCCGTCGACCCCGAGGACGGCGGCCGTCGGGCGACCGCGACCGCTCACGCCCAGTCCGGTGCGGCCGGGACCTCGTCGAGTCCGTCGATCCGGACGAAGGTCGCACCGGCCTCGCGTAGCCGTCCGATCGTCGCGGGCAACGCGTCGAGTGTCTGGCGCGGCCACGCGTGGATCAGCATCACGGTCCCGTCGCGATGCGCCAGCGTCCCCGCGACCAGGTCGGCCTCGATGACCGCGGCGGTTCGACCCGGGTCCCAGTCCTCGACGCCGACGTGCCAGCCCACGTGCCGGTACCCGGCGGCCGTGACGGCGGCCTGGACCCGCGGGTCGGTCGATCCGGCCCCGAACGGGCAGCGGAACCAGGGCCGCGGATCCACGCCCGCGGTGGCCTCGATGGCCCGCCCCGCGTCCGTGATGTCCTCGGCGAGGCCCTCGTCGGTCAGCAGCGGCATCCGCGCATGGTAGTGGGAGTGGTTCCCCACGAGATGCCCCGCGGCCACGATCGAGCGCGCGATGTCCGGATATGCCTCGGCCCAGCGGCCCTGGAGGAAGAACGTCGCGGTGATCCGTTCGCGGGCCAGCGTCTCGACCAACCGTTCCGTGACGCCGACGTCGGTCGGCCGATCCGGGTGTTCGGTGTCGATGGTCAACGCGACGCGGAACCCCTCCGCTGCATCGGTCACTTGTCGACGCCGGTCACGACCACGCCACGTGTGAAGAATCGCTGGGTCAGGAGGAACGCCGCGACCGGGATGACGAGCGTCATCAGGGTGCCCGCCTGGATCAGGCCAGGGTCGCGGTAGTGGATGCCGTTGAAGCGTTGGAGCCCGATCGCCAGGGTCTGCAGTTCCGGCTTGGTGGACAGGTAGATCAGCGGCGCGAAGAAGTCGTTCCATGAGTACACGAGGTGGAAGATCGCGACGGCGATGACCACGGGCCATGCCTGCGGCAGGAGCACGGACCGGAGCGTACGCAGGGGACCTGCCCCATCGATGGCCGCGGCTTCGTCCATCTCGGTCGGGATCGTCATGAAGTACTGGCGCATCAGGAAGACGTCAAAGGCGTTGGCGAAGAACGCCGGCACCAGCAGGGGCAGCCAGGTCCCGACCCAGCCGAGCTTCTGGAAGATCGTGAAGGTCGGGATGACCGTGACCGCCGCCGGCAGGAAGATCGTCGCGATCAGCAGGGTGAACAGCAGGCCCCGGCCGGGGAAGTTGAACCGCGCGAAACCGTAGGCGACCAACGTGCAGGACAACAGCGTCCCGATCGTGCCGATGACCGCGATGGCGACCGTGTTGAACAGCAGTCGCGGGAATTCGATGAGGTTCCAGACCTTCCCGAAGTTCTCCCAGTGCGGGGCGAGCTGCCAGACGTGGTCGAGCGTCCGCCACGAGCCGATCCACGTGATGGGGGCGGCGTCCGGGGCCGCCGGGTCGACGAACGTGCTCTGCTGCCGGCCGGGTTCGAGCAGCGCCAGCGCGCGCGTCGTCCCGTCGACCGGGACCATGAGGAGCTCGAGCTCCTGTCCCTGGTACTCGAACGTGACCGGGTCGGATGGGAGCAACGGCGAACCGGCCTGGGTCACCTGGTCCGAGCTCTTGATGGCGTAGAGCGCCGAGCGGGCGAGGGGCGACAGGAACGCCGCCAGGGCGACGATGGCGATGAACGTCAGGAGGAACGATCGCCGGTCGTCGCCGCGTTCTCGTGGCGGGCGGCTGGCGGCGGCGGCCCGGCCACGAAAGCGGCGCGGTCGGGCGGGTGCCAGCTCCTGGACACCCGCGGCTCGGTCCAGTCCGGCCATCGGCTAGCGGGTATCCCCGGCGTAGTAGACCCAGCGACGCGAGAACCGGAACAGGACGAGCGTGATCAGCAGGGCAAGTCCGAACAACACCCACGCCAGCGTCGCGCCGTAGGCCATGTTCTGGAACGTGAAGAAGTTCTGGTAGATGTACAGGTTGTAGAAGAGCGTCGTGCCACCCGGCTCGCCGGTCCCGTTCTTGAGGACCAGCGGGACCAGGAAGTACTGGAGCACCTCGACGACGCCCAGCACCAGCGTGTAGAACACGACCGGCGACATCATCGGGATCGTGATGTGGCGAAGACTCGCCCACGCCCCGGCACCATCGATCCGGGCGGCGTCGTACAGCTCGGTCGGGATGCCCTTGAGGCCGGCGAGGTAGACGATCATCCCGGCCCCGATCCCCCAGATGCCCATCAGCACGAGGCCCTGGTAGATCCAGGTGGGATCCTGGAGCCAGTCGGGCGGGTGCGCGATGCCGAGGAATTCCAGGAACTGGTTGATCCAGCCGGTCCCGGACGACAGCATGCTTCCCCAGATGAGCACGCCCGCGATGAACGGCACCACGTACGGCAGGAAGAACAGCACCCGGAAGGCGCCTGCGCCCCGCAGGTGCCGTGAGTGGAGCATGAGCGCGACGGCGAAGGGGAGGACGACGGCGACGGGCAGCGCCAGCAGCGCGAACTTCAGCGTGACCAGCAGGGCGCTCCAGGCCTGCTTGTCGTTGAGCAGGGTCTCGTAGTTCTTCAGCCCGACGAACGAGAGCGGCTGCTCCTGCGCGAGGTTGATGTTGGTGAAGGTGAAGACGAAGGTCGCCACCATCGGGAACAGGGTGAAGACGAAGAACCCGATGACCCACGGCGCGATGAAGAGATACCCCCAGCGAGCGCGCCGCCACGAGAGCCCGGAGAACCGGGCCCGCGTCGGGCGCGCCACGCTGGAGGCGGTCACGACCTAGCCGGCCTCGTCGAAGACGGCCTGTAGCTGCGACTTGAGATCGGCGCTCTCGACGTCGATGTCGAGATCCGGGGTTGCCTGCCACTTCGTGTAGAAGGTGTTCAGCAACTTCAGGGCCTTGTTGTAATTGGGCATGTAGCTCTCGAAGTTCGGCACGTCGGCGAAGTTGACGCCCTCCTTGACGACGTTCCAGTCGATCTGCTGCGGATAGAGCGGCTTCCCGTCATCTGCGGTCGCACTCTGGAAGGTGTCGAAGAACGCCTCGGTCTCCGACGGACGGGCCGGCATGGCGCCGTACGTCTGCAGGAGCTCACCCCGTGCATCGTCGAGCAGGTACTGGAGGACGGTCCAGGCCTCGTCCGGGTGCTTGGTCGACTTCATGATGCGGAATGTGTCCGCGTTGAACGCGGCCGTCGTCTGTCCCTGGTACGAGGGTGAGGCTGCGACGTTCCAGTCGGTGCCCGAATTGGCGATGCCCCATGTCGCCCAGAGATAGTTCTGGCTCATGGCGACGTTACCGGTGAAGAACGGATAGTTGTTGGGATTGAGGTTCGTGTCGAGGAACTGCGGACCGGTCATCGAGAGATGGTCCTTCCAGATCCCGTCGTAGAACCAGTGCCAGGATGCCTGCCACGCCTCGGGGATCTGCGCGGTCTTGCCATCGTCGGCGACCAGCGTCCCTGCTTTCCAGTAGGCGCCGGTCTGACGTGGATCGTCGCGCTGCGGCTCGAAGCCCCACTGGACGACCTTGTCGGGATCAAAGGCCGGGTCCGTCGCGTCCTTGCCGTTCTCATCGACGGTGAGGAGCTGGCCGATCTTGCGCGCGGTGTCGTAATCCCACGGGACCGTCGAGCCGTCGGGCATGGTGTAGTTGCCGTTCCAGTCGTGCGGCGGCTCGTTCAAGCCGGCCTCCTTGAACAGCTTGGCCCGGTAGAACAGGACCGAGGGATAGACCGCGAACGGGATGCCCGCCTGTCCCTCGCCACCGACCCGGTAGAGGTCGACGGTCGCCTGCGGGAACTGGGTCATGTCGTACTTGCTCTTGTCGATGAACGGCTGCAGGTCGAGCCACTGGCCGTGGAACGCGTTCGCGCCGCCGATGCCCACCGGACCCACGATGTCCGGCCCCGCGCCCGAGGCGAGCTGGACGGCCAGCGTGTCCGATGCGCCGGCATAGGGCACCGCCACGAACGACAGGTGGATGCCCGGGTGGGATGCGTTGAACGCATCGGCCACCTTCTGCTCGACCTCGACCTGCTCGATGGCGTCGCCGCCGCCGAGGCAGCAGTACCAGACGATCTCGACGTCACCCGGCTTGCCGGTGGTCGCAGCGGTGATCGGGGTGGGGCCGGCCGAGGCGGATGCGTCCGCCGACGCGCCGGCCGAGGCCCCCGCCGATGCCCCCGCCGAGCCGCTCGGCGTCGTGCTCGACCCACAGGCGGTGGCGACCAGCGCCACGAGCGCCAACAGGACGCCAAGGCGTCCCAACGTTCGATCCAAACCGCACCTCCTCATGCGACTAGGTTCCGATCGGTCGACCTGCCAACTCATGGACTCGCTCCTCCTTCGCTGATCGGTCCTCCGGACTCGTCCAGTTCGGTCGGACCACCACCCGCTCCACGTAGTAGCGGGTCCGATCGCCACGTACGAAGGTCCGTCCGAACTCGACCGGACGACCCTCGGCGGTGGTCGCGATGCCTTCGATGAGAAGCGCCGGCGTCCCCGGCCGGCGATCGAGCAGGCGCGCCTCGCGGGTCCGAAGCAGGACCGGCTCGAGGACCTCGCGCGCTCTTGCGATGCGCACGCCGTACCGTTCGGTCAAGAGGTCGTACAGCGAGCCGTGCTCGAGGTCGGACGCCAGCAGCCCCGGGAAGCGCTCTGCCGGCAGGTGGACCTGCTCGAGCAGCAGCGGCTCGCCGTCGGCGAGGCGCAGCCGCTCCAGGTAGAGCGTCGGCGAGCCGAGCTCGAGGCCGAGCGCGTTGGCCACGGCCTCGCCCGCGGATTCGGGCCGGGCCGCCACAAGGCGCGTCGCCGGATCGAGCCCGCGGAGCTGCATCTCCTCGGTGAACGAGAGATGGCCGGTGAAGTCACGATCGATCCGCGGATGCAGCACGAACGTGCCCCGTCCGCGGGTCCGCTCGAGCCGCTGCTCGCGGGTCAGCTCGCTCAGTGCGCGCCGGACGGTGATCAGGCTGCAGCCGTAGCGCGACGCCAGGTCCCGTTCAGTGGGGAGCCGATCGCCGGGGTTCCATTCGCCCGCATCCAGCGCCGCGAGCAGGTCAAGATAGACCTGGTGGTGCAGCGGGATCGGGCCGAGCTCGAGTCGGAAGCGAGCCATCGGGCGGGGCAGACCTCGGGCGACGGTGCTGGGATTTCGGGCTTGTGCGCGCGACGATTGCTGATAACGTTATAAGCATTGGTGTCAAGCCCCACCGATGTCGAGAGGGAGCATGGGCCTGAAGATCGCCGTCGTCGGCGGCGGGAGCACCTATACGCCGGAGCTCGTCGAGGGCTTCGAGGCCCGGCGGGACCGGATGCCGATCGACGAACTGGTCCTGCTCGATACCGACCAGGAGCGGCTCCGCGTCGTCGGAGGGCTGGCCCAGCGGATGCTCGACCGGCTCGACTGGACCGGTCGGCTGACATGCTCCGGCGACCGCGACGCGGCGCTGGACGGCGCCGACTTCGTCCTGATCCAGCTGCGTGTGGGCGGGCAGGCCGCGCGTCTGATCGACGAGACGCTGCCGCCGACGTTCGGGGTGATCGGCCAGGAGACCACGGGCGCAGGAGGGTTCGCGAAGTCGCTCCGGACCGTGCCGGTCGTCCTCGAGCTTGCCGAGCTCACTGCCAGGCGGAGCGCGAAAGATGCCTGGATCGTCGATTTCACGAACCCCGTCGGGGTCGTCAGTCAGGCCCTCATCGATGCCGGCCACCGGGCGATCGGCCTGTGCAACATGGCGATCAACATCCAGCGCGGCATGGCCGAGCGGTTCGGCGTGTCGCCGGACCGGGTCCGGCTCGAGCACGTCGGGCTCAACCACCTGACGTGGGAGCGTGCCGTCTTCGTGGACGGGGTCGACCGCCTGCCCGAGCTCATCGAGACCGACCTCGATGGACTGGGCAGGATCGCGAACATGCCCGGTGAGGTGGTGCGCTCCCTCGGCGCGATCCCCTCTTCCTACCTTCGCTACTACTACCAGACCCGGCAGGTCGTGGCCGACCAGCGTGCCGGGCACACCCGGGCCCAGGAGGTCATCGACATCGAGCACGATTTGCTCGAGATGTACGAGGACCAGGGGCTGGCAGAGAAGCCGGCCCTCCTGGCGAACCGCGGCGGGGCCCTCTACAGCGAGGCGGCGGCGCAGCTCATCGCGTCCCTCCACGACGGCGCCGGCGACGTCCAGGTCGTCGACGTCCGCAACGGCGGCGCACTGCCCGACCTGCCCGATGATGCGATCGTGGAGATCCCGGCCACGATCGATCGCGACGGCGCCCATCCCCTGCCCCTCACGCCGCTCTCCCCAGACATGCTCGGCCTCGTCCAGGCCGTCAAGGCCTACGAACGACTCGCCGTCCAGGCCGCGACAAGCGGCGATCGGACCGTGGCGCTCCGTGCGCTCATGGCCAACCCGCTCGTCTCGGACTTCGACATCGCCGCGCCGCTCCTCGACGCGTTGCTCGAGGCCAACCGGGCGCACCTGCCTCGCTTCTTCGGGTAGCCCGGCGCCGGTGTGCGCCGCGCCGATCACTTGCCCGCGAGCCGCTCCACGACAGGCGTCAGGTCGTCGACGCCACCGACCGTGATCGAGGTGATGCCGAGCCGTTCCCGGAGCGACTGGAACTTCTCGACGAGCATGTCGATCGAGCCGATGAAGAGATGCGGCGAGTCCAGCACCTCGGCTTCGGTCAGCTCGATGCCGGTCCGGCCGGCCAGGTACTCGATGACGCTGGCCGACTCGGCGTGGACATCGTCGGTGATCGCCACCGGCCAGGCGGTCGGGTAGATGTTGAAGCTCAGCGACTCGAACCGGTCGCCGGCCGCCTCGCGCACCCAGGCGATCTTCTCGGCGGTGGCCTCGAACGTGATGCTGCGCGGGTCGACCCGGTACTGCGCGAGCGCACGCGGGGCCAGACCCACGATGTCGGCCTCGCGGCCGGCCAGCGTCAGCACCCGCTGACCGCCGCCACCGATCATGAACGGCGGATGCGGCCGCTGGACTGGCGTGGGCCCTCCTTCGTAGTCGGTGATCGTGTAGTGCTCGCCGGCGAACGAGAACGGACCCTCGCCGAAGCAGCCCTTCATGACCGCGACCGATTCGGCCAATCGGGCGACCCGCGTCCCGACCGGCTCGAACGGCAGGCCGATGGCGTCGTACTCCTTGCGGTTCCAGCCGGCGCCGACCCCGATGTCGAGGCGGCCACCGCTCAGGACGTCGAGCGAGGCCATGTCCTGCGCGAGGACGGCCGGGTGACGCAGGTCGTTGTTGAACACGAACGTGCCGATCCGCAGGGTCGTGGTGGCGGCCGCGATCGTCGCCATCGCCGCGACCGGTGAGAGCTGCGGGATCAGGTGGTCGGGGATGACCAGGGCGTGGAACCCGGTCGCCTCGGCCGCCCGGGCGACCTCCGCGAGCTTCGGGCCGGACATCGGTTCGCGGGCGTCGGCGAGGAACGTGAACGGTCGCATGCCGCCTACCATATCGGTCGTGACGCCAGCCGGACGGATCGCCGCTTGATCGACAGCCCGCTCGCGGCCGGGCTCGTCATCGCCGCGGGCCTGGCGGCCGGAGCGCTCAACACGATCGTCGGCTCGGGCTCCCTGATCAGCTTCCCGACCCTCTTGCTGCTCGGCTACCCGCCGCTGGTCGCCAACGTCTCGAACACGCTCGGTCTCGTGCCGGGCGTCCTCAGTGGCGTCGTCGGCTACCGACGCGAGCTGGCCGGTCAACGCTCCCGGGCCATCCCCCTGCTGGTCGCCGGCGGTCTCGGCGGACTGACCGGGGGGATCCTGCTGCTGGTCCTGCCCGAAGCAGCCTTCAACCGCATCGTGCCGATCCTGATCCTGATCGCCTGTGCGCTGATGGCCATCCAGCCGCGGCTCACCCGCTGGATCGCCGAACGGCGGGCCCGCGGCGATGCGACGCCGGCCCACGACGGCGGTCCGCTGCTCTTGGCCGCGGTGTACGCGACCGGCATCTACGGCGGCTACTTCGGCGCCGGCCAGGGCGTCATCCTCATCGCCTTGCTGGCCATCCTCATCGCCGACGACCTGCAGCGCCTGAACGGCCTCAAGAACGCGATCGCGGTCACGATCAACGCGGTGGCGGCCGTGCTGTTCATCGCGGTCGCCCCGGTCGCCTGGGAGGCGGTGATCCTGCTCGCGCTCGGCTCGATCGTCGGCGGCCAGATCGGCGCCGGCGTCGGCCGCCGGATGTCCCCGTCCGTGCTGCGCGTCACCGTCATCACGGTCGGTCTGATCGTCGCGTTCCGGCTCCTGCTCGTCTGAACGAGCGGCCCGTTCAGTCGAAGTCGAACAGGCCTCGACCGGCCGAGAACTGCAGCACGAGACCACATTTCCGGCAGATCATCAGGACCAGCTTGTGGCTGGTGATGCCCCACCGCGAGTCCATCCGGCCCTGCTCCTGGTCGAAGTCCCGGCCCTGGCACAACGGGCACACCAACACCGGCTTGGCCTGTTCCTCAGCCTGTTCCCACGTCATGGCGAGTCCTCCTGCGCTGGTCCCGCGCCGCGACCTGCAGACGGGCGATGACGGCCTGGGTCAGGGCCCACGACCGGGCCGGCTGGGCCGGGGCCCGGAACCGGACCTGGTTCGAGGCGAAGGTCATGTCGCCCGGGCGAACGCCCGGCAGCCCGCCGTCGCCGAGCAGCCGCATCGCGGTCGCCCGCGACAGGCTCGCCCCGAACCGGAAGATGAGCCAGCCCTCCTCGCGCGAGATCGACGAGATCCCGACGGTCTCGGCCATGAGCCGCAGCTCGGCGACCTCGACGAGCCGGACCACATGCGGCGGCATCGGCCCGTACCGGTCGATGACCTCCTGCCGGAAAGCCGCCAGGTCGCCCACGGTCCGGGCACGCGCGAGGCGTCGATACAGCTCGAGTTTCTGCGCCTCGTCGGGCACGTAGTCGTCGGGCAGGCGCGCCTCGAGCGGCAGGTCGACGACGGCCTGTGGGGCGTCGACGATCGGCGCCCGACCCTCGCTCTTCGCCTTCTGCTCCTCGACCGACTCCGCCAGCATCCGCGAGTAGAGGTCGAACCCGACCGCGGCCATGTGCCCGGACTGCTCGCCGCCGAGGATGTTGCCAGCGCCGCGGATCTCGAGGTCGGACAGCGCGATCTGGAACCCGGCGCCGAGCTCCGACGCGTTGAAGATCGCCTGGAGCCGCTTGCGGGCCTCGTCCGAGAGCCGTTCGCGACGGCGGTAGAGCAGGTACGCATAGGCCCGTCGGCTGCTCCGGCCCACCCGGCCGCGGAGCTGGTACAGCTGCGCGAGGCCCAGGGTGTCGGCACGGTCGATGACGATCGTATTGGCGTTGGGGATGTCGAGACCGGATTCGATGATCGTCGTGCAGACGAGGACGTCGGCCTCGCCATGCGCGAATGAGAGCATCACCTTCTCGAGGGCGCCCTCGGCCATCTGGCCGTGCCCGACGACGAACCGGACGCCCGGCAGCATCCGGCGGAGCTGCTCGGCCTGGGCCTCGATCGTCTCGACGCGATTGTGGACGTAGAAGACCTGGCCGCCGCGATCGAGCTCGCGCAGGATGGCATCGCGCACGAGCCCTGCGGACGCTTCGGCCACGCGGGTCTGGATCGGCAGGCGATCTTCCGGCGGCGTCTCGATCGCGGACAGGTCGCGGATCCCGGCGAGGGCCAGGTTCAGCGTCCGCGGGATGGGCGTCGCCGAGAGGGTCAGCACGTCCACCTCGTTGCGGAGCCGCTTGAGCCGCTCCTTGGCGGCCACCCCGAACCGCTGCTCCTCGTCGACGACGACCAGCCCCAGGTCCTTGAACCGCACGTCCTTCGAGAGCAGGCGGTGCGTGCCGATGACGATGTCCACGGACCCGTCGGCGAGGCCCTCGATGGCGGCCGCCTGGTCCTTCGCCGACACGAACCGCGACAGGAGGCGGACCTCGAGTGGGAACGCGGCGAATCGCTGGCTGAACGTCTCCTGGTGCTGCGCCGCGAGCACGGTGGTCGGCACGAGGACCGCGACCTGCTTGCCGTCCTGGGTCGCCTTGAACGCGGCCCGCAGCGCCACCTCGGTCTTGCCGTAGCCGACGTCGCCGACGACGAGCCGGTCCATGGGGCGGACCTGCTCCATGTCGGCCTTGACCTCGAGCGACGCCCGCATCTGGTCCGGGGTCTCCTCGTACGGGAACGAGGCCTCCATCTCGCCCTGCCACGGCGTGTCGGGACCGAAGGCGTGGCCCTGCGCCCGGGCCCGCGCCGCGTACAGCTCGAGCAGCTCCTCGGCGAGATCGGCGACCGCCCGCGCGACCCGCTGCTTGGCACGGAGCCACTCGGCCCCGCCCAGGCGGGACAGGGATGGCCGCTCCCCGCCGGCATACCGGGTGACCCGCGCGATCTGCTCGACCGGGACGAAGATCCGGTCGCCCTCGGCGAACGACAGCTCGAGGTAGTCGCGGTCCTCGCCGGCCCCGCCTCGTCGGAGCATCTGCTCGTAGCGCGCCACGCCGTGGTCGATATGGACGACGAGGTCGCCCGGCGTCAGGCGTTCGAGGATGTCCCGCGGGACGACGCGCCGCAACGCCCTCGGACGACGGACGCGGACGGTCCCGAAGAGCTCGCGGTCCGTGACGAAGGTCAGTCCATCCGGGCCGCCGGTGAAGCCGCCATTGAGGCTGCGATCGACCAGGGCGATGGCCCCGGGCGGCGGAGCGGTCTCGATCCGCTCGAGGACCGCGACCGGTCGCCCGGCCTCCTCGAGGAGTTCCACGAGGCGTGGCGCCTGGTCCGAGGCGAGGACGATCCGCGCCCCGTCCGCCCCCCAGCCCTCGACGGCGTCGACGACGCCGGCCGCCCGACCGAACGGCAGGACCGGCTCCCGCCAGCCGAAGAGGTCGCCCGACGACAACGCGCCGCGGGCCATCGCGCTGCCCTCGGGCGGCTCCGACTCCCAGGTGAGCTCGAGTGTCCGCGACGACACGAGGCGTCCCTTCCAGTCGCGGGGCGGCAGGTACGTCGGCGGCCAGTCCTTCGGCAGATCGCCGGCGGCGACCAGCTCCGTCCGTCGCTCGTCAGCCTGGCGCCAGAGGAACTCGGCGGCCTCGGCGATGTCGCCGGGCTCGTCCAGCACGACGAGCGTGCCCGGTTCGAGGTGGTCAAGGCCGGTCGCCGGCGCGAGCTGCGCGGCCCAGATCTCGGCTGCGTCACCAACCGTCATCGCCCGGGTCTCGCCGGCGGCGAGGGCAGGTCGAAGGTCGTCCGCCTCACCCTCGAACCGGGCCAGGTCGGCGGCCAATCGCTCGGGCAGGCGGGCAGCGGCCCGGCCCAGCCGTTCGCGGATCGCGGCCACGCCCCCGGATGGCAACAGGAACTCGGACGCGGGAAGGAGGACCGCCTCGTCGACGGTCCGCACGGTGCGCTGGTCGGTCGGGTCGAAGGCACGCAGCGAATCGATCTCGTCGCCGAAGAACTCGACCCGGATCGGGAGCGGCAACGACGGCGGGAACACGTCGACGATGCCGCCTCGACGGGCAAACTCGCCCCGACCGGCGACCTCGCTGACGGGGGCATACCCGAGCTCGAGCAGCTCACGGAGCAGCGCGTCCTGGTGCAGCCGGGCGCCCGACCGCAGCCGGCGGGGCTCGGCCGGCAGGTCGCCAGGCGCGATCGTGTGCTGGAGGAGGGACTGGACACCCGCGACCATCACCCGGGCCCGACCGCTCCGCCACGCCGCCAGGGCCGCCACCCGGGCGGCCGTCTCGTCGGCCACGAGCTCGCTTCGCTCGTAGGCGAGCGCGGTCCGCGGTTCCAGGATCGCCACCGCGTCCGGATCGCCGAGCCAGGCACCCAGCTCCTCGGCGACCCGGTCCCCGATCTCCGCGTCACGGGCGATCCAGAGGAGCCGCTCGCCGGTCCCTGTCTGGGCCAGGGCCGCCGCGAGGTACGACTTCGCGCCGTGCGGGACCGAGACCAGCCCGACATGCCGGCCGACCCGTCGACCATCCTCGTCCGCCCGACCGAGTCGTTCGAGCAGCGACCCGAACGTGCCGGTCTCGACGAGGAGCGGCGGCAAGGACGACAGGTCCGGCAGGCGATGTCGTCCGCCGGTCCGGGCTTCGGGCCGAGCCTCGGCCTTGGCGGCCTGACGTGTCCGCTCGGCCCCGGTGCGGGCCTGGGCTGCCTCGAGATCCCGGACCTCGGCATCGACCTCGGCGACGTCGAAGTCGACCTCGGGCGTGCCGTCAACCGTGCGGCGGAGCGCGTGGCGTGCCGCGAACTCCTCGGCGACCTGCTCGGCGATCCGCCGATCGCGGCCGCGCCGACCGCGCAATGGCGGTGTGGTCGACTCAGGCATCGGTGTCGGCCTTCGGCCGCAGGACCCGCCGCCATCCCGTCCGGGTCTTGCGCACGCCGTCGGGCCCGGGCGGACCGTCGACCTCGCCGGGCGCGGCCAGTCGGTCGACGTCGGCGGGCCGGAGCTCGAACTTGTTGAAGGCGTTGGCGGCCTTGCTCGTGCCGTCCCGGGCCCACGCCTCGACGGCGTCAGCCGCAGCGTCGAGCAGCTCGTCGAGGCGCTGGCGCTCATCGGGCTCGAACTTCGAGAGCACGTGGTCCCGACCGTGGCGGACCGGATCGCCGATCCCGATCCGCAGCCGGCTGAACTTCTCGGTCCCCAGTTCGTCGATCACCGAGCCGAGGCCGTTGTGGCCGCCCGCTCCCCCACCCTCGCGGAAACGGAGCTTGCCGAACGGCAGCGCGAAGTCGTCGGCGACGACCAGGAGGTCACCGAGCGGCGCATGCTCGCGGGCGAGCACCTTCCGGACGGCCTTGCCCGAATCGTTCATGTAGGTCAGCGGCTTGACGAGCGTCAGGTCGAGGCCGCGGAACCGGCCCATGACCACGTTCGACGAGTCGCGCTGCCGACCACGACCACTCCAGCCGGCCCGCTCCGCGAGCTCGTCCACGACCAGCCAGCCGATGTTGTGGCGCGTGCCGGCATATGGCGAACCGGGGTTCCCGAGACCCACGACGACCTTCAACCCGAACCTCCGCGGACAACACGACAGGGCCCGATCCCGTCCGACTCGGTCGGCGGGAGGGCCGCATCGCGATGGTAACGGGGTCGGTCAGTCGCTGCTGACGATCACCGTGCCGCGCATGTCCTGGGCATGGAATGTGCACACGTAGGGGAAGGTGCCGGCGGTCGCAAAGGTGCGTTCCACCTGCTCGCCGGGCGCCAGCACGAGACCCGGCGACGCCTCACCGTCGAACTGCACGGAGTGGGTGAAGTTGTCGGAGTTCGCCCAGGTCACGGTCGCGCCGACCGCGACGACGATCGCGTCGGGCTCGAACCGGTACGACTTCGGCAGGTCGACCCGCGTCGTGGGGACGGGCGAGCCGGCCTGGCCGGCCGTCGCGCACGAGGCGACGGTCGCGGCCAGGACGAGGACGGCAGCGAGGCGGCTCGCGACGGTCAACCGGCGGTGCCGACGCTCGGGCGGGTGACCCGGTAGGCCGTCGCCGAGAAGATGAGGATGAACGCGAGCAGGTTCAGGACCTCGCTGATCGTGTGGGCGAACAGGAAGGTCGTCCAGTCGAGGTGATAGGTCATGTAGCTGATCTCAGCGAGGGCAAAGAGGGCGAAACCCCAGGCGAGGACCGGCTGCCCCACGGCGAACGATCGCTGGGCAAAGAAGGCTCCGATCACGAACGCCGTCACGTGGATGGCCAGGAACACGACCGGCGGGACCTGGTTGACGAAGTCACCGAATGGCATCTGTGCCTCCCTGTTGCTGCGTGCCCCGGACCAGGATCAGGACGATCGTGGCGATCATCGCGAAGAGGCCAGCCAGGTGGGCGAAGGCCTCGAGCTCGGGCGCCACGAGGGCGTGCGACACGAGATCGAGACCGAACGACGCGACCAGGGCAGCGACCGCGAGACGCACGTGGCCTGACTCCGTTCCGGGTTCTATCACTAAACAGTACTAGTTATAGTCTGCGGGCATGACCCTGTCAATGATGCGCGAGCCACGACTAGCGTTAGAATGCGTGGCATGGACGCCTCTCCGATCGAAGGTCGCCTTGACGCGATCGCGCCGCTTTCCGAACCGATCCGTCGGTCCCTGTACCTGTACGTCGTCGGTCGACCGGATGCCGTCGGGCGCGACGAGGCGGCGTCAGCCGTCGGGATCGGACGCGCGTTGGCCGCGTTCCACCTCGATCGCCTCGTCGAGGCCGGGCTGTTGCGCGCGGAGTACCGACGACTCTCCGGCCGAACCGGTCCTGGTGCCGGGCGTCCGGCGAAGCTGTACCGCCGAACGGATCAGCAGCTCGAGGTCAGCCTCCCGGAGCGTCGCGACGACGTGGTCGCCCGCCTGTTCGCGGTCGCGCTCGACGCGGAGCGACTCGGGACCGCGTCGGGCACGGCCACCCTCGAGCAGGTCGCCAGCGACTACGGGGTCGCGCTCGGCCGCGAGGCGCGAGGCCGGGCCGGATCGCGGCCGTCGCGGGCCAGGCTGACGGCCGCCGCCCTGGCGGTCCTGGCCGATCACGGGTTCGAGCCGTTCGCCGATGGAAGCGGCGTGGTCATCCTGCGCAACTGTCCATTCGACCGGGTCGCGAAGGACTACCGCGACCTCGTCTGCGGGATGAACCGCTCGATCATGGAAGGCCTCGTCGCCGGCCTGCACTCGGCGGGCATCCGCGCCGTCTTCGATCCGCAGGCCGGTCGCTGCTGCATGACCTTCACCGGAGCCAGCCAGCGCCGCGCGAACGTAGGCCCGGGCGTCAGCGCCCCAGCAGCCGGCGTTCCAGCTCGCGCATCGCCATCTCCTCGGCGGCTTCGGCGTGGTCCCAGCCGCACACGTGGAGCGCGCCGTGGGTCACCAGGAGACACAGCTCGTCGGCGGGCGACCAGCGAACGTCCCCGGTCTGGCCACCGAGGCCCGCCTCGGCCTGGGCGATCGCGCGCTCGACCGAGACGACGATGTCGCCGAGGTTCGGACGGCGGCCGGGTGGCAGCGGGAAGGCGACCGGCGCCGTCGCCGTTCGGGCCGGACTGCCGGGATGGCGCGGGAACGCCTCGGGCGGCGACAGCGGGAAGGAGAGCACGTCGGTCGGGCCGGTCTTGCCCAGATGCGTCTCGTTGAGGCCGGCCAACTCGCGGTCGTCGGCAAGGATCAAGCCGATCGAGGCCGGCTGCGGAGCACCGGCGGCGTCGAGGGTGGCGGCGACGGCGCGCGACAGTCTTGCGATGGAGACGGGCGTCCGGACGCCGTCACGGACCGTCACGTCGATCCGCCACGGTCCGAGGTAGAGCGGCCGGGTCACGAGGCCGAGGTGCCGCCGCCTCCGCCGCCGCTCGCGGCACGGCGGGACTCGAGGTCCACGACCTCGCTCTGCGGATACGCGATCCGCGTGTGGTACATGCCGAGCAGCTGGCCGACGAACGCCTCGCGGATGTGTTCCAGGTCGCGCAGCGTCAGGTCGCACTCGTCGAACTGGTCGTCGGCGATGCGCTCCTCGATGATCCGGGAGACCATCGCGCGGATGGCGGGCTCGTCCCGTGACGCGAGCGACCGCACGGAGGCTTCGACCCCGTCCGCGAGCATGATCAGGGCGGCTTCGCGGGTCTGTGGCTTCGGCCCGATGTGCCGGAACGGTCGCGGGTCGACAGCCGCGGCGGCCTTCGCACCCTCGGCGGTCGCGATGCCACCGTACGGCGCGGCCGCCTTCTCCTTCGCCCGCGCGAAGAAGTAGCTCATGATCGCGGTCCCGTGGTGCTGCGGGATGTAGGCGATGAGCGCCTTCGGCAGCCGGCTCTTGTAGGCGAGGTCGATCCCGTCGGCGACGTGCTGCTTGACGATCCCGGCACTCACGGCGGGGTCGAGCTGGTCGTGGATGTTCTCGCCGCCCGCCTGGTTCTCGATGAACCCGAGCGGGTTCGCGAGCTTGCCGATGTCGTGGTAGTACGCCGCGACGCGCGTGACCAGCGGGTCGGCGCCGATGGCCTCGGCGGCACGCTCCGCCAGGTTGCCGACCATGAGGGAGTGGTGGTACGTGCCGGGCGTCTCGACGAGGAGGCGGCGCAGCAGCGGTTGCGACGGATTGGCCAGCTCGAGCAGCTGGAACACGGTGAGGATCCCAAAGACCGAACCGAGGACGGCGAACGTGCCGACCGCCGCCACCCCGGAACCGGCGGCTGAGACGCCCGACGCGAACCAGAGTTCGATGACGCCGCGCACGTCCCGTGCTCCGAGCAGCGAGAAGATGGTCACGACCGCGGCGTTGACGACGAACACGGCGACCGCGGCCTGGACGAAGACCTGGATCCGGTCGCCTCGACGGATGCCGACGATGCCCGCCATGCCGCCGAGGAAGACGTACGAGGCGAACTCGAGCGACAGCCCGTTCACGGCCCCGCCGATGATCGCCACGAGGGCGATCACGACGGTCGCCAGCGACGCATCGAGCAGGATCGCGAGCAGCATCCCGATCGCGGCCGTCGGCAGGAAGAACTGGAGGATCGCGCGGTCAGCGGTCAGCTTGAGGGCGATGGTGGCCCCCACGACCAGGATGCCGGTCAGGATCAGCGCGTTGTCGCGGTGCCAGAGCTTCGGGCGGAAGCGCCACATCCAGCCGAGCATCATGCCGACGATGAGGACGGCAAGCAGGAACCAGCCGAAGAGGCTCGCGACGTCGGGGCGGGTTTCGCCGAGGCCAAGCGCGTCGACCTTCTCGACGTCCTCCGGCGTCAGGCTCTCGCCCCTTCGGATGATGAACTCGCCCGGCAGGACCTGGACCCGGACCGGCATGACCGCCGCGGCCCGACGGTCGCGCTCCTGCTGGGTCAGCTCGGCGTTGTACGAGGAGTTCGGCACGACGAGCGCGCTGATGAGCTGCGCGGCGAGCATCCGTTCCGGCTCGTTCAGGTCGCCCGCCATCAGCCCCGCGAGACGAGTCCGCTTCTCGGCGACCTCGGTGTCGCGCAGTTGTGTGCGCAGCAGCGAGTCGAGGATGCGCGCGGCTTCGGTCCGCACGATGGCCCAGCGGCCGGGCCGCAGCCCGACGAGCGTGGCCCGCTCCTCGTCGCCGAGGTCGGGGACCGCGATCTCGAGCAGCGTCGCGCGCTGGTCATCGGGCAGGTCGGCGGCGAACGTCGTGTCGACGCGGGCCACGCGGCGCACGAACGCGAGCTGCTGCTCGGTCGCGATCGCCGCGGCGTTCTCGGTCGTGAAGTCGTACTGGGGCTCGACGTCTTCGCGGGCAGCGGTCCGCTCGGCCTCGGTCCTGGCCGTGCTCTCGAACTCGACCGCCTTGGACGCGATGATGTCGCGCGGGGCCAGGTCGCCTGCGGCCAACGTCAGGGATTCCTGGGGCAGGATGTCGGCACCCAGGATCGCGGTCAGGATCGCGACGAGGATGCCCGACGCGATCACGAAACGGGCGAGGTCGTGGCGCGTGAAGCGCGCGAACGCGTCGAGCCGCTGGGTCAGCATGGGATGGGGCCCCGATCGATCACGGTCGGCTCGTCAGTGGGTTCCGACATCGTGGCCGGCGAGATCCGCCTGGGCGAGGGCCGCGGCGACCATCCCGCTCAGGACCTTGCCGTCGGCCCGACCGCGCGTGCGCGGCGAGAGCCAGCCCATGACCTTGCCGAGGTCGCGGGCGTTCGCGGCGCCGGTCGCCTTGATCCCCTCGTCGACCAGGGCCTGGAGCTCGGCCTCGCCCAGCGCCTCGGGCAGGTAGTCGCGCAGGATCTCGATCTCGGACTCTTCCTTGGTCGCGAGGTCCTCGCGGCCGGCCGCCCGGAAGGCATCCACCGATTCACGGCGGGTCTTGACCTCGCGCGTCAGGACGGCCACGTACTCCTCGTCGGTGAGGGGGGTGCCCTGCTTCTTCTCGACGGTGTAGGCCGCGTTCACGGCCATGCGCAGGACGTCACGTCGCAGGGCGTCGCCACCGCGCATGGCGGTCGCGATATCGATCTGGATGCGATCTCGAAGGGACACGGGTCTGGCAACCTCGGGCGGCGGTCGGTCCGACGATCTCGTCGGGCTGGTGCCGGGCGCCCGCGGGGGCGCAGGGCTTGGGTGAGTGCCGGCGGGCTGACGCCCGCACGCGGCTCAGCCGGCCTGCGTTCGGGCGTTCTTCTTGCGCTTGGCTTCCTTGCGCTTGCGCTTCACTGACGGCTTCTCGTAGTGCTCGCGCCGGCGAGCCTCGGCGAGGATGCCGCTCTGCTGGATCTTCTTGTTGAAGCGACGCAGGGCGCTTTCGAACGTCTCGTTCTCTCCCACTCGGACTTCAGCCAATCCCGGTTCACCTCCTCGGGCCTCGTATCGCGCTCGGAGCGTCCGGCAGGTGGCCCTCCCTGCTGCGACGCGTGCTCGACGGACCCCGCCGGAGCCGCCGGAGTGTAGCCGAGGGTCCCGAACCGGTCAAACATGGAGCAACTCGCAGACCGCGACCTTCCACGCTGTAGCATCGAGCGATGCCGACGCTCCTCGATCTGCTGGACCAGGCCGTCACCCGCAACGGCGATCGACAGGCGCTCGGGCTGCGTCGCGACGACGGCACGACGATGCACTGGAGCTTCCGCGAGCTCGAGCGGCGCGCCCGGATCGCCGCATGGCGGTTGCGGGCGATGGACCTCGAGCCGGGCGACCGGATCCTGACCTGGTCGCCGTCGACCCCGGAGCTGCCTGCCGCCTACTACGGCGCGATGCATGCTCGGCTCGTCCTCGTCCCGCTCGACCTGCGCATGTCGGCCGACGCGGTCGAGGGCATCGTCAAGGCCTCGGGCGCCCGCCACCTCATCCTGGGCACGGGCCGCGACGCCCCCGATCCGCGCGAGGCTCGCCTGACCGGGTTCCCGACGACGACCGTCGAGGCGCTCTCGGCCGAACCCGAGCCCGACGACCCCGCCTTCCCGCCCGACTGGGAGGTCCGCCAGGCGGCATGGGGACGCCCGGCCGCCGACGAGACGTTCGAGCTCATCTTCACGTCGGGCACGACCGGCACGCCCAAGGGCGTCGTCCTGACCCACGACAACGTCGTGGCCTCGATCGAGAGCTTCCATCGGATCATCCCGCCGATGGAGCATCGACTCGTGTCGCTCCTGCCCCTCTCCCACCTGCTCGAACAGGCGGTCGGGCTCTACTACGCGCTCGATGTCGGGGCCGACATCCTGTACGTCCGGAGCCGGAACCCGCGGGTCATCTTCGACGCCCTCGGCGACCACCGGGTGACCTCGATGGTCGTCGTGCCCCAGGTCCTGGACCTGTTCTGGAGTGCCATCGAGCGCGAGGTCGAGAAGCGTGGTCGCACGGCCGCGTTCGATCGGCTCCGGGGGATCGGACGTCACCTCCCGGTCGCCATCCGGCGGCGCCTCTTCGGGAGCGTCCACCGCCAGCTCGGCGGGCACTTCCGCCTGTTCCTCTCGTCCGGCGCGTTCCTGCCGCCGGCCCTGCAACAGGCCTGGGAGGACCTCGGCGTCACGGTCCTCCAGGGTTACGGCGCGACCGAGACCGGCACCGGGACGTGCACGACGCTCCAGGACCACGGTCCCGGCACGGTCGGCCGGCCACCCGATGGCATCGAGATGCGGATCGCGCCCGACGGCGAGGTCCAGTTCCGCGGCCGGACCGTGTTCGGAGGCTACTGGAACGCACCCGAGGCCACGGCCGCCGCGTTCACCGAGGACGGCTGGTACAAGACCGGCGACATCGGCCACCTCGACGACGCGGGCCGGCTCATCCTGTCGGGCCGCTCGAAGGACATCATCGTGTTGCCCAACGGGTTCAACGTCTATCCGGAGGACATCGAGAACGCGCTGCGGGTCGCGGGCGTCCGCGATTTGGTCGTGGTCGAGACCCAGCCGGGGCGGATCGAGGCGATCGTGCTCGGCGCGGTGAGCGAGACCCCGCCGGTCGAGCTGCGCGCGACGATGGACGCGGCGGTCAAGACGGCCAACGCGACCCTCGGCCCGAACCAGCGCATCGCCGGCTGGCGGCTCTGGCCCGAGGAGGACTTTCCGCGGACCCACACCCTCAAGGTCAAGCGGGCCCCGGTCCGTGCCTGGGTCGCGGCGGACACGGCCCTGCCCGACGCCCGAACCCCTAGTTGACGGGGTAGGCCACCCCGAGCGTCTCGAGCGCGCGCTGGATGCCGGGCGCGCTCGGGTCATCGGCGTCCTCGGGCAGCCAGTCGTAGACGACCACCGTGGATCCGACGCCCCGGACGACGTGGACGGTCCCCTGCGGCGTCTGGACCTTGCCCGGCCCCGTCTCGAGGTAGCGCTGCTGCTCGGCGGCGGCGTCCGCGGCACGGCCGGGATCGAGGAACTCGTAGACGACGATGTAGCCCTTGTCGGGATCGGCCGGCAGGATCACCTGGTAGACGGCCCGTGCCGCGTTCGCGAGCAGTGGGCCCTCGGCCGGACGGTACGGCGTCGCAACGTCGCGCAGGGTCAGCCGCTCCCCCGCGAGCGCCGTGACCAGCGCGGCCCGCGTCCCTGCGACGGCCGGTGTCACCGTCCGTTCCGGCCCGAGCGTCGAGGCCGGGTAGGTCGTGACCGCCCCCTCGCTCGAGCCGCACCCGGCCGCGAGGACCAGCACCGCTATGACCAGCAGGACCGCGCGAAGGCGCCCGAAACGCTCGCCGGGCCTCATCCGGGCGGCCACACGAACGGCCGTCCGCCCATCAGGTGGAGGTGGAGGTGGTCGACGGTCTGGCCGCCCCACCGCCCGACATTGGTGACGATCCGATAGCCCCCGTCCGCGATGCCCTCGTCGCGGGCGATCCGGGCGGCCACCGCGAAGAGCCGGCCGAGCACCGGGCCGTCCGCTTCGGTGAGTTCCGCGGCCGAGGCGATGTGTCGCCGCGGGATCACGAGGACGTGCGTCGGGGCGCGTGGGGCGATGTCGCGGAACGCGATGACGAGGTCGTCCTCGTGGACGCGGGTCGAGGGCACCTCGCCGGCCACGATCTTGCAGAACAGGCAGTCCGCGGCCACCGCGCCCTCGTCGGTCACCAGAGCACCGGCTTCGAACTCATCAGGAACCCGATCGTCCCGACCAGCCCGGCCATCAGGTACGACACGTAGCGCTGCCGCTTGGCCCGCTCCTTCCACGTGTCGTCATCGGCCGCCGCCTTGACGCCGATCAGGCGCCGAAGATTTGGCCGCTGGACGAAGAACGCGATCGCGAGGTTGGTGAAGTAGATCGCGAGCGCCAGCAATAGCCACGGCTGCTGGATCACGGTCGGTCCGAGCGAGAGCACGAGGCCGATGCCGGTGAGCGCCAGCCCGGCCCCGATGACGAGCGTGCCGTTGCTCTGCGCCCACAGCAGCCCCCGGACGACCCGGCTCCTGGACTCGACCGTCGCGCGCCGCGTCCGAAGCGCGAATGGCAGGAGGATCGACGGCAGGACGAGGCTGAGCGCCAGCGTGATGTGGACCGCGAGCAGGATCGGGAAGGCGTTCGGCATCGTCCGCGATTGTATGTGGCACGGGCCGTCAGGCCGGTCGATGCGCCTGGAGCGCGACCCATTCACCCTCCGCCCGACGCCCGTCGACGACGAGGCCGGCCGCCTCGAATGCCGCGCGCACGTCGGTCTCGCGGTCGACGAAGATCCCGGACGCGACGAGGATCCCGTCGGGCCGAAGCTCGTCGCGCAAGGCCGGGGCGAGCGGCACCAGCACCCCGGCGATCAGGTTCGCGAGCACGACGTCGAACGGCGCCTCGTCCGAGGGCAGGCTCCCGTCACGCGCACGGATCCTGCGAATGAGCCGGTTCCGCCTGGCGTTGGCCGCGGTCGCCTCGATCGCGATGGGGTCGGTGTCGACGCCGAGCGCGCTTCGGGCCCCGAGGCGCACGGCGGCGATCGCGAGGATCCCGCTGCCGCAGCCGACATCGAGGACGCGTGCGTCCGCCAGTCGTCCGCGGTCCGCGACCGCCTCGAGTTCGGCCAGGCACAGACGCGTCGTCGGGTGCAGACCGGTCCCGAACGCCATGCCCGGGTCGAGGGAGAGGACGACGTCGTCGGGCTCGCGGTGGTGGCGCCGCCACGTCGGCCGGATGACCAGCCGACGGCCGACCCGCAGCACCGGGAAGTACGCCTTCCAGGCGTTGGCCCAGTCCGCCTCATCGACCAGGCGCGTCCGGAGCTCGCCGATCGGCCGGAGCCCGAACGCCTGGAGATGACCGAGCGCCTCGGCCGCCTCGGAGACGGCCCGGTCGGCGGCTGCCCGGTCACGGGCCGGCACGTAACAGCGGACGATCGCGGGACGGTTGGGGTCCACGCGGGCGCCGAGTCCCTCATCGACGAGGTCGAACGCCGGCTCGACCGAGGTCCCCCCGGGCGCGACCCGGCCGAAGATCTCGCTGACCGCCTCGACCGCCTCGAGATCGGCCTCGACGGCGAGCTCGAGCCAGGCGCCCGCGGCGCCGTCGTCCGCTCGGGCGCCCGTCACCCGAGCCCGAGCTTCTCGCGCAGCCCGCCGCCGGAACCCACCTGCTCGCCACTCTCCTCGGCGTACTCGTGGAGCAGCTCGCGGGCGCGCTTCGAGAGCTTGGTCGGGACGACGACGTTCACCATCACGTGGAGGTCGCCCTTCGAGCCCGCCCGCCGGACGTGGGGCACGCCCTTGCCGCGCAGGCGGATCTCGGTATCCGGCTGGGTGCCGGGCTTGACCTCGACCTCCTCCTCGCCATCGACGGTCGGCACCTGGATCCTCGTGCCGAGCGCCGCCTGGGCGATCGAGACGTCGGCCTGGTAGTAGAGCTCGGTGCCGTCGCGCTTGAGCGACGGGTGCGGCGCGACGTGGACGGCCACGTAGAGGCTGCCGGCGGGGCCGCCACGCGGGCCGACCTCGCCCTCGTTCGAGAGGCGGATCTGATGGCCCTCGTCGATGCCGGCCGGGATCGAGACGTGGATCGTCCGCTTGCGTTCGGTCCGGCCGTCGCCCTTGCAGGTCTCACAGGGCGATTCGACGAGCTTGCCCTCGCCGTGACAGCGCGGGCAGGCGCTCACGTTGACCATCTGGCCGAGCATGGTCTGGCGGACGCTGCGCACTTCGCCGCGGCCGTTGCACGCCGGACACGTCGTCGCCTCGGTCCCTGCCTTGGCGCCCGTCCCATGACACGTCTCGCATGGCTGCGCGACCCGGAACTCGATCTCCTTTTCGGTGCCCTTGACGGCCTCTTCGAACGTGATGCGGAGGTCGTAGCGCAGGTCGGCACCAGGCTGCGGGCGACCACGCCGGGCGGCACCGGCCCCGGCCCCGCCGCCGAAGAACGCGTCGAAGATGTCGGAGAACCCGCCAAAGCCACCCTCGAACCCGGCGCCCGCACCGTCGGCGCCGGCCCGACCGAACATGTCGTAGCGCTGGCGGCGCTCGGGATCGGAGAGGACCTGGTAGGCCTCGTTGATCTCCTTGAAGCGCTCGGGCGCATCGGGGTCGGTGCTGACGTCGGGATGCCACTGCTGGGCGAGCTTGCGGAAGGCGCGCTTGATCTCGGCGTCCGTGGCGGTGCGTTCGATGCCCAGGACGAGGTAGTAGTCGCGTTCCGCGGTAGCCATCGACGACACAGGATACGGGAGGCGGCGGGTGACGCTCCGAGGACCCGGGCGGCGCGGTACTGTGCGGCCATCCTGGACCGCATGCCGGAGATCGCCGATGCCCGCCGAGCCCCGCCTGACGGTCGCGTTGACCGTCGACCACGACGCGATCTCCGACAGCGTCCGCCGCGGCGACTCGCCGGTGAAGTTCTCCCACGCCGAGTTCGGGCCGCGGGTCGGGTCGGGTCGGATCCTGGACCTGCTCGCGCGCGAGGGGATCCCGACGACCTGGTTCGTGCCGGGCCACACGCTCGTGACGTTTGCCGACGACACGGCCCGGATCGTCGCGGACGGGCACGAGGTGGCCTGTCACGGCTGGTTTCACGAGGACTTCGCCGAGCTCGAGGCCGGTGCGCAGCGCGACGTGCTCGCGCGATCGATCGATGCCGTCCGCGAAGCCACCGGCGTTGCGCCGACCGGCTTTCGCGCGCCGTACTGGTCGCTCGACGCCGAGACGCTGGCGCTCGTCGAGGCGGCTGGGTACGTCTATGACAGCTCGCTCATGTCGGGCGACTATCGCCTCCATCGGGTGCGCCAGGGCGACCGGCATACCGTGGCGCACGGGACGACGTGGGGCGCCGAGAGTGGGCTGGTCGAGGTCCCCGTCTACTGGGCGCTCGACGACTGGCCGTACTTCGAGCCCGGGCCGAATCGCGATGGCCTCTCGGCGCCATCGAAGGTCCTCGAGATCTGGCTCGGCGAACTTCGATACGCACACGCGAACGCCCCGGGCGGCCTGCTGACGGTCACCGTGCATCCCGAATGCACCGGCCGCGGCCACCGGATGGCCATGCTCGAGGCGTTCATCGCGGAGGCGAAGTCGATGCCTGGCGTCGCGTTCGAACGCCTCGACTCGTACGTCAGTCGCTGGCTGGAAACGGCGCCTCCGCCAGCACCCGCGCCCGGGTGAGGACCGCCTCGAACATCGGGGGTGTCAGCTTGCCGGTGAACGTGTTCTGCTGGCTCGGGTGGTACGTGCCAAGCAGGACGTAGGGCCCGATCGCGACCTCGGCGCCATGGCCGAACCGCGGCTTCGGGCGTGCCGTGTGACCGAGATCCGTGAGCGTGCGGATCGCCGCGTCCCACCCGAACTGGCCGAGTGCGACGATCACCCGGAGGTTCGGGAGGAGCGCCATCTCGCGGCGGAGGAACGGCGCACAGGTGTCGCGCTCCTCGTTGGTCGGCTTGTTCGCCGGCGGCGCGCAGCGCACAGCGGCGGCGATGTAGGTGTCATTCAGCGTCAGCCCGTCGTCGGCACGGTGCGATGCCGGTCGATCCGCAAGGCACACGGCGTGCAAAGCCGCCCAGAGGAAGTCGCCCGACGCGTCGCCGGTGAAGACCCGCCCCGTCCGGTTGCCACCGTGCGCCGCGGGCGCAAGCCCGACCAGCAGGATCCGGCCATCCGCGTCGCCGAAACCCGGCACGGGCCGACCCCAATACGTCTCGTCACGGAACCGCTTGACCTTCTCGCGAGCCACCTGCTCGCGCCATGCCACGAGCCGCGGACAGCGCCGGCACTCGACGATCTCCGCGGTCAGCGCCACGAGCGCCGCCCGGTCCACGGCGGCCATCGGCTACTTGAGCAGCAGGACGTCGAGCCGGCGCGACGTGATGGCCAGCCCGATGAGGCCCATGACCGCCAGGTACGCGACGTGGACCAGCAGGATCGGCGAGATCGCGCCGACCGAGAGCGAGCGGATGAGATCGACACCCTGGTACAGCGGCGTGAGCTGGACGAAGAACTGCAGCGCCGGCGGATACGACTCGACCGGGAAGAACGTGCCCGAGAAGAGGAACATCGGCAGGACGAACAGCTGGACGAGATCGAAGTCCTGCCAGGTCTTCATGAACGACGTCGCGGCCATCCCGACCGCCCCGAACGCGAACCCCACGAGCAAAGCCGCCGGGATCGTGAAGATCACCCACGGTGACGTCGCGAGGCCGAGGGCCAGCATCACGCCAAGGAAGCCGACCGCGTACAGGCCGCCGCGGATGAGCGCCCAGATCAGTTCGCCGAGGGCGATGTCGCCCGCCGAGAGCGGCGTCGCGAGGATCGACGTGAAGGTCTTGTTGTAGTTGAGCTTGAAGAAGAAGTTGAAGGTGCTCTCGGCGATCGCGCCGTTCATCGCGGCACTCGCGAGGAGCGCCGGTGCGACGAATGCCTGGTAGCTGATCGGCTCGCCGCCTGGGCCCGTGATCGTGCCGACGAGTGCGCCGATCCCGAAGCCGATCCCGAGCAGGTAGAAGAGCGGCTCGAAGAACCCGGACAGGATCATCAGCCACGCGTGCCGGTAGACGAAGACGTTCCGCTCGACCAGACGAGCCGAGCGCCGGCTGCCGATCAGGAAGAGTGGGGCGACCCGCAACGCCGTCACTTGATCATCCGCCGCTGGACGGTGACGATCGTGGCCAGCGCCCCGCCGATCGCGAAGGCCAGCAGCACGACGACGTGCACGGCCATCAGGAGCGGCTCCTCACCGGCCGTCCCTAGAGAGAGTCCGCGGGTCAGGGCGACGCCGTGGTAGAGCGGCGTCAACCAGGCGAGCGCCTGGAGAAACGCCGGCAGGGTGTCGAGCGGGTAGAAGGTCCCCGACAGCAGGAACAACGGCGTGATCCCGAATCGGAAGATCGTCGCGAACCGGTTCGGGGTGTACTGGGTCGCGGCGAAGGCGGCGATCGGGCCCGCGAAGGCCATCCCGGTCAGGACCGCGGCCGGGACCGCGAACACGATCTCCCATGATGCCGCGGCGCCGAAGAGGACGATGACGAGGGTGAACACCGAGCAGATGAGCGTCAGCCGCGTCACGATCCAGAGGAGGTTGCCGATCGCGATGTCGCGTGGCGAGATCGGGGTCGCGTACATCGCGTGGAAGATCTTGTTCCAGACGAGGCCGCTCATGATCGGGAACGTGGCCTCGAAGGCTGCCGACTGCATCGCCGTGGCCGCAAGCAGCCCGGGCGCGAGGAACGCGAGGTAGCTGACCCCGCCGAGGCTGTCGGTGCCGGACTGGTCCACGTACGTGCCGAGGCCGAGCCCCATCGCGGCCAGGAACATGACCGGCGACAGGAACGAGCTGAAGATGCTGGCCCGGAACGTCCGCCGGTACTGGAGGTATCGATGCTCGAAGACGCGCGCGACCGTCGAGGTCGGCCTCGCGAGGGCGGTCATTCGATCAGCGACCGGCCGGTCAGGCGCAGGAAGACGTCCTCGAGCGACGATCGCCGGACCAGGACGGTCTCCGGCTCGAGGCCGCGCTGGTGGACAGCCACGGCGGCGGCTTCGCCATCCTCGACGTAGAGCAGGATCCGGTCGGGCAGGTGCTCGATGCGCTCGGCGATCCCGTCGAGCTTGCCGTCCAGCGACTCGGCCTCGCCCGGCTTGAACCGTAACTCGGTGACCTCGCGCGTCGAGTAGCGCTCGATGAGCGACCGCGGGCTGCCCTCGGCAACGATCTTCGCCTTGTCCATGACGACGAGCCGGTCGCACAGCTGCTCGGCCTCGTCCATGTAGTGGGTGGTCAGGACCAGCGTGACGCCGCGCTGCTTCAGTCGATACAGGCGATCCCAGAGCAGGTGCCGGGCCTGCGGATCGAGCCCGGTCGTCGGCTCGTCGAGCAGGAGCACCTCGGGCTCGTTGATGAGCGATCGGGCGATCGTGAGCCGTCGCTTCATGCCGCCCGAGAGCGGCTCGACCTGGTCGCCGGCTCGCTCGGACAGCTGGGCGAACTCGAGCAGTTCGTCGGCGCGGCGGCCGACCTCGGCATGGCTCATCCCGAAGTAGCGACCGTAGATGACGAGGTTCTCGCGGACTGTCAGCTCGTTGTCGAGCGTGTCCTGCTGGGGGACGACGCCGAGGCGCGCGCGGATCCGGGGGCCGTGCGCGGCGGGGTCGAGGCCCATCACGACCAGCGTCCCTGCTGTGACCGGCGACACGCAGCCGATCATCCGCATCGTCGAGGTCTTGCCGGCGCCGTTGGGCCCGAGGAATCCGAAGGACTCGCCTGGGGCGACGTCGAAGTCGATGGCGTCGACCGCCGTGAAGTCGCCGAACCGCTTGGTCAGGCCGCGGGCATGGATGAGCGAGGTGGTCGACGTGGCGCTGGGGGCGGGCACCTCCGCCGACACGAGGGTGTCGGACATGGGCGCGCATCGTACTCCGGGAGCGACGTCCGCGATGCCAGCCGATAGCGCGCCGGAAACTGGCTACACAGGAGTAGCATCATGCGCTATCATGGGTGGCGACACGAGTCGTATCCCAGGAGCCAGCCATGGCCACCATCCCGCCTCCCGTCGCGGAACTGCTCAGCAAGGCGCTCGTCGGCGAGCTGACCGTCGTCGACGGGCACGGCCGGCCTGTGACGTACCCGCTCATCCCGCTGTGGGACGGCGAGCGCGTGTACATGACCTCCTCGAGCCTGTTCAGTCGCAAGCTCGAGCACATCCGCGCCAACCCGAAGGTCTCGGTGTCGATCACCGACCCAGTGGCTGTCGATGGTCGGACCGACCGGGCGACGATCCAGGGCGATGCGCGGATCATCGAGGACGACCCGCACGGCGGTTGGGAGCGGCTCCTCCCCATCTGGGAGAAGAAGGAGCCCTCGATCGTGTACTTCCTGAAGGCCCGCGTGGCCTTGCCGCTGTTCTTCGAGCGAGCCCTTATCGAGATCACGCCGCGTCGGGTCCTCTACTGGTCGGACGGGGACACCAGCACCGTCCCGGCCGTGACCGTCGTCGGCGAGGAGGCCGCGTGATGCGCAGCACACCCGAGGTCGACGCCCGGACCGGGCTCGAGAAGCTCGCCACCTACCCGTACCAGATCCTGTCCTGGGTCGACGACTCGGGGTATCCGGTGAGTGCCGTCGTCGACGGCCGGATCAATCCGGCCGATCGGACCGCGCGGTTCGAGGCCCCGGCGGGGCTCGATGTACCGACGGACCGCGAGGTGTCGCTCACCGGCTCGCACATCCGGCCGCAGCCGGGCTACGGCTACGACGAGCGCCGCCACGTGACGGTCTGGGGCCTCGCGACGATCTCACGGGGCGACCGTCAACGTCGATGCCCGGACGGCATGGGGCTGGGACGAATTGGAGGTCCCGTTCTTCGAGTACTCGGAACGGTCGGTCGGCAAGTCCCGGCGCTACTTCGATGCGCTGTCGGCGGAACGCGGGACGCCGGTCAAGCCGCGCCTGTCGTTCGGGTTCCTGACCCTGCGCACGACGCGGCTCCCCTTCCTGACCGCCACGCTCGTGCCGGTCACGCTGGGCATCCTGATCGCCGCGTCGCATGGCCGGTTCGACCTGGTCGCGGCCCTGCTGACGGTCATCGGGGCATGCTTCGTCCAGCTCGGGTTGAACGTCGCCAACGATGTCTTCGACACCATCCAGGGCGCCGACGATGCGAACGTCACGCCGACCCAGTTCTCGGGTGGATCGCGCGTCATCCAATACGGGCTCGTGAGCCTGCGCCAGATGGCGACGCTCTCGACGGTCTTCTACGTCCTGGCCGGCGCGATCGGGCTCGTCCTGTTGGCGACCCACGGCTCGACGGCGTTGCTCGTCATCGGGATCGTCGGCTTCGTGGTCAGCCTCGGGTACACCGCCCCGCCGCTCAAGTTCGTCTATCGCGGGCTGGGCGAGATCGCGGTCGCGCTCGGGTTCGGGCCGCTCATGCTGCTCGGGGCGTATGTCGTCCAGACCGGCGGCGCGCTGGCGTGGGAGCCGTTCGTGGCGTCGATCCCGGTCGCGCTGCTCGTGGCCCTGATCCTGTACGTCAACGAGATCCCGGACCGGCGCGGCGACGCGCGGGCCCACAAGCTGACGCTGCCGGTGCGCTTCTCGCAGGCGACCGTGATCGGCGGCTACAACCTCGCGGCGGCCGCGGCGTTCACCGCGCTCGTGCTCGGCGTGGTGGCGGGCATCCTGCCGATCCCGGCACTCCTGATGCTGCTCACGATCCCGCTCGCGGTCCGCGTCTCACGCGGCCTCGCCCCCAACTACGACAACCCGTACGCGCTGATGGCCGTCATGGGCGTGAACGTCAAGCTGCACCTGTACGCCGGCCTGCTGCTGCTGGCCGCCTACGTGGTCGTGCTGATCGTCGGCGCCGTGTGGCCGGGGGTGGACCTCTTCATCGGCTGAGGGCCTGGGGGCGGTCACCCCACCACGCCGCGTGCCGCCCACGCACGCGCCGGGACCACGAACGGCCCGCTCGGCAGGCGGGCCCGGCAGCGCTCGCGCAGCTCGGCCTGACCGGCAGGATCCAGGCTCGTCACGTACGCGCCGGCCGGGCCGACGCCCTCGGTGAACGGCGCCCACCAGGCCTCGAAGCTGGGATGCTCGAGGTCGGCGGTCAGCGTGGTCTCAGTGACCTCGCCCAGGCTGGCCGCCTCGAACAGTTCGGCGAGGTGACCCTGGCGCGCGCCGGCCAGCTGTGATTCGTCGGTCACGGTCGAATCGAGGGTCCGGGCCACATCCCAAAAGAGCCCGAGCGGGCCGAGGCCGCCCGCATGGTCCCAGACGCACGCGGCAACGACGCCGCCCCGGCGCGTGACGCGGCCCATCTCGGCGAGTCCCGCGATCGGGTCCGCCATGAAATGCACCACCAACTGGGCCAGCGCCGCGTCGAACGATCGGTCGGCGAAGGGCAGGGCCTCTGCGGACGCGTGCCGGACGTCGACGCCGGGATGGCGAACGCGCGCGGCCTCGACGAACGGGGCGGACGGATCGACCGCCGCGACCGACTCCGGCCCGAGCCGGGCCACGAGCTCAGCGGTCAACGCGCCCGGGCCACAGCCGACGTCGAGGACCCGCTGGCCGGGCATGACGCCGGTCAGATCGGCCAGCTGAGGTGACAGCAGCCGGGAGTATCGGCCCATGAACCGGTCGTACGCCTCGGCGGCGACATCGAAGCTCATGGCCAGAACGCCCTCCGGGCTAGACCTCCTTGAACTCGCCCTCGACCGTTTCCTCGCCGGCACCCTCGGCTTCCGCCTCGGGGCCGGCCGAACCGTCGCCGGCCGAGCCGTCGCCGGCATCGCCGGTCCCGTCGGATGCGTCGCCGGACGCGCCGTTGGTGGACTCGTCCGCCGCCGCGGCACCGGCCTGGTAGGCCGCGGTCGAGATCCGGCTGAGTGTTTCGGCGAGCGACGTCATGCCGCTCTTGACGGCCTCCACGTCGGAGCCCTTGAGCGACTCGCGCAGCGACTCGACCTTGTTCTCGACTTCGATCTTGTCCTCGGACGAGACCTTGTCGCCGAGATCCTTGATGGTCCGCTCGGCCTGGAACGTGAGGGCCTCGGCCTGGTTGCGGGTCTCGACCTCTTCGCGCCGCTTCTTGTCCTCGTCGGCATGCTCCTGCGCGTCGCGGACCATCTGGTCCACGGCACTCTTGTCGAGCATCGACGAGGCCGTGATGCGGACCTGCTGTTCCTTGCCGGTCGCCCGGTCCTTGGCCCGCACGTCGAGGATCCCGTTCGCATCGATGTCGAACGTCACCTCGACCTGGGGCACGCCCCGCGGTGCCGGCGGGATCCCGTCGAGGATGAACCGGCCCAACGTCTTGTTGTCGGCCGCGAAGTCGCGCTCGCCCTGGAGGACGTGGATCTCGACCTGGCTCTGGTTGTCCGAGGCGGTCGAGAAGACCTGCGACTTCGAGGTCGGGATCGTCGTGTTCCGCTCGATGAGCTTGGTCATGACGCCGCCGAGGGTCTCGATGCCGAGCGACAGTGGGGTCACGTCGAGGAGCAGGACGTCCTTGACGTCACCGGCGAGGACGCCGGCCTGGATCGCGGCGCCGATCGCCACGACCTCGTCCGGGTTCACGCCCTTGTGGGGCTCCTTGCCATCGAACTGCGCCTTGACGGCCTCGGCGACCGCCGGCATCCGGGTCATGCCGCCGACGAGGATCACCTCATCGATGTCACCGGGCTTGAGGCCCGCGTCCTTCAGGGCCGCGGTCACGGGCCCAGCCGTCTTCTTGATCAGGTCGTTGACGAGATCCTCGAGCTTGGCCCGGTTCAGCGACATCACGAGATGCTTCGGCCCCGAGGCGTCGGCGGTGATGTACGGCAGGTTGATCTCGGTCGTGCTCGTCGAGGACAGCTCGATCTTCGCCTTCTCGGCGGCCTCCTTGAGGCGCTGGAGGGCCTGCTGGTCCTTGGACAGATCGATGCCCTGGTCCTTCTTGAACTCGGCCAGCAGCCAATCGATCACGCGCTGGTCGAAGTCGTCGCCGCCGAGGTGCGTATCGCCGTTGGTCGCCTTGACCTCGAAGACGCCCTCGCCGAGCTCCAGGATGGAGATGTCGAACGTGCCGCCGCCGAGGTCGTAGACGGCGATCTTCTCGTCGCCCTTCTTGTCGAGGCCGTAGGCCAGGGCCGACGCGGTGGGCTCGTTGATGATCCGCTTGACGTCGAGGCCGGCGATGCGGCCCGCGTCCTTGGTCGCCTGGCGCTGGGTGTCGTCGAAGTAGGCCGGGACCGTGATGACGGCCTCGGTGATCTTCTCGCCCAGGTACGCCTCGGCATCGGTCTTGAGCTTCTGGAGGATCATCGCGCTGATCTCCGGCGGCGTGTAGACCTTGCCGTCGGCGAGCTTGACGGCCACGCCGTCGCTCTTGGGATCCTTCTCGACCGTGTACGGGACGAGCCCGATGCTGCGCTTGACCTCCGGGTCGTCCCAGCGGCGACCCATGAATCGCTTGATCGAATAGATCGTGTTGGTCGGGTTGGTGACGGCCTGGCGCTTGGCCAGCTGGCCGACCAACCGGTCGCCGGTCTTGGTGAAGGCCACGACCGAGGGGATGGTCCGACCGCCTTCGGCGGACGCGATGACCGCGGGCTCGCCGCCCTCCATGACGGCGACGACGGAGTTCGTCGTCCCGAGGTCGATGCCGATGATCTTGCCCATGCTGCTGCTGTCTCCCTGTGGTGTCGGTGTCAGTGGGGTGCGTGGCCGTTGGTGGGAGCGGGACCGTCTGTCCCGCCGTCACCTGGGCCGTCGTCGGTTGTCGTTTCATTCGCCGGGCCGGCGACCGCCACGAGGGCCGGCCGGAGCACGCGGTCCCGGAGCCGATAGCCGCGCCGGATCTCCTCGACGATCTGGCCCTCCGCCAGCCCGGTCCCGGGCGCGGTGGCGATCGCATCGTGTTCGCGCGGGTCGAATGGCCGGCCCCGTGTCGCGTCGATCGAGCTGACGCCCTCCGACTCGAGCAGCAGGCGGAGCTTTCGATCGATGGCGGCGATGCCCTCGAACCACGGGTGCGTGGCGATCTGGTCGGGCCGCGCCTCGATCGCGAGATCGAAGTCGTCCGCGACCGTCAAGACCTTGCGGAGCAGGTCCTCGCCAGCCAGGCCGGCGTCGCGCTCGCGCTCCTCGGTCGTCCGGCGCCGAAAGTTCTGGAATTCGGCGCGTTCGCGCTGGAGGGCCGTGAGGTACTCATCGGAACCCCTGCGGGCCTCGTCGAGTTCGCCCTTGAGGATCTCGATGTCGCCGAGCAGTTTCGTCGGCGAGATGTCGATCTCCTCGATGCGCTGCTTCGAGCGGGTCCGATGCTCAGGCATAGAGATGGTCCACCAGTTCGTTCATCAGGCTCGAGACGAAGCGGACGGTGCCGATCGCCTGTGAATAGCTCATGCGCGTGGGTCCGAGGACGCCGACGACGCCGATCGCCTGGCCAGGTCGCCCGTACGGGGCGAGGACCAGCGAGACGTCGCGCATCTCGATCGGCTGGTTCTCGTGGCCGATGAAGATCCTGATCCGGCCGGCTTCCGCGACGTCGCCCACGAGCTGGCCCAGGTACGCCCGGTTCTCGAGCGCCGAGAAGACCCGCCTCAGCTTGTCGCTCTGGGCGAACTCGGGGGCGTCCATGACGTTGAGCAGGCCGTCGCTGAAGACTTCCTCGATCGCCTCGCTGTCGTACTCCTTGACGATGCGGGTGACCCGTTCGCCGATCCGCCGGGCAAGGGCCTCCAGGCGGTCGTCCGACCGGAAGCGCTCGACGGTCGCCTCGGCCTGGGCTGCGGTCTTGTCCGCGAGCCGTTCGTTGAGCAGACCCGCCACGTGGTTGAGCGTCGGCTGGTCGATCGAGTCGTCGTCGGCGAAGTTGACGAGCGCCTGCTTGATGGCGCCTTCGCGGAGGACGAGGATGAGGCTGGCCATCCGCTCGTTGATCGCGACGAGGTCGATGCGACGGACGTGGGCGGAGCGAGGCTTCGCCGGGGTGGCCAGGCCGGCCGATCGGGTGATGCTCGCGAGCGTGGTCGCGGCGAGGCGGAACCAGTGCTCGCTGGCGAACTCCACCTGGCCGAACTGGTGTCGGATCATGAGCTGCTCGACGGCCGGCAGCGGGACGGCGTCGACGATCGATTCGACGTAGTACCGGTAGCCGGCATCGGTGGGCATGCGGCCGGCCGACGTGTGCGGGTGCGTCAGCAGGCCGGCGCCTTCGAGCTCCGCGAGGATGCCGCGGACGGTCGCGCTGGACACGCCAAGGCCATAGCGCTCGACGAGCGCCTGCGAACCGACCGGCGTGGCGGTCGTGACATATTCCTCGATGACGGCCCGAAGGATCGCCTGTGCGCGAAGGTCCAGGGGGCCGAAGGGGCGGCTTCGTCGCGCCAAGGTCGGTCTCCCACGGTAGTTAGCACTCTAGAGTCGAGAGTGCTAACGAGGTGCTCGCATCGTAGCAGCGAGGCCTCCCGAGTGTCAATGTCGGGAGGCCGCCGGGGCGACCCCGGCCGCCATGGGCCGCCATGGTACGTTTCTGCCGTGCGAGGACCCGGGTGAGCAGCGCTGCCAGTCCCTGGTCCGTCCGGCGGGTCGCGCGGGGGGTGAAGCGGCGTGCGGTGCGGATCATGGAGCGTCGCAAGCTCGCCAAGGACCGGCGCTGCGTCATCTGCGGCGAAGGCGTCTGGGTGGTCGATCTCACGGCGACCGTCGAGCCGAAGCGGACGTGCCGCATGGAGATCTGCAGCCGCTGCGGCCACGTCTCCAACCCCGCCAACACCCACGACTACGGCCAGTACGAGACGGTCGGGGAGATCCCGATCAAGCCGCGCGTCGGGACCGCCGACCGCAAGGGCCGCGAGTACTTCATGGCCGAGATGGCGATCGAGATCCTCGGCCGTACCGACCTCGACGTGCTCGTCTACAGCGCCGGGCGGAGCCTCGACAACCACCACATCGCGGCGTTGCCGAGCGTGCGCACGGTCGCGATCTCCGACGTGATCCGCCTCCGCGACGACGCCGAGTTCTACGACTCGAGCGAACCGGCCACGCGGCAGTTCCCGGTCGTGATCGCGAGCGAAGTCATCGAGCACTTCCTCGAGCCCCGGGAGGACTTCGAGCGGCTGTTCGGGTTCGTGGAGCCCGACGGATTGCTCGTCTGCTCGACGAACGTGTACGACGGCGGCGACCTCAAGCGCCAGTCCTACATCTTCACGCCCGGTCACACTTCGTACTACACCCCGGCCTCACTCGCGGTGCTCGCCAAGGCGAACGGCTGGCTCGTGGACCTGCGGACGCCGCTGGTGGCGACCGGCTACGGCGGACCGCGCAAGCGGTACGTCCTGTTCACGGCTTCGCCGAGCGTCCTCGAGTCGATCCAGGCCTACTTCGTCGGCCGCGAATACGCGCCGTCCGATCCCCCGTGGGAGGACCCGGTGGCCGCGGCCCACTAGGTCAGACGAGCCGGGCGAACAGCTCGTTGGACAGCAGGCGACCGCGCGTCGTCAGCACGACCCGATCGTCGGTGGTGACGTCGAGCAGCTCGGCCGCGAGGGCCCACCCGAAGACATCCGCGAGCGGCGGTTCCTGCGACGCGGCCAGCGGGATGCCGGTGTCGAGGCGCAGGCCCAGGATGACCTGCTCCGCGGCGGCGGCCGAGAGATCGATCGGCTCCGAACCGCCCGGTGGCAGCTGCGGCCTTGATCCGTCGGACGGGGTGAGCGCGGCGACGTACCCGTCCAGCCGCGCGGCGTTCCAGCGCCGGGTCGCGCCATCGAAGGCGTGGGCGCCCGGGCCGACCGCCTCGTGCGACCGGCGCTCCCAGTACGTGAGGTTGTGCCGGCTCTCGTGACCCGGCCGTGCCCAGTTGCTGATCTCGTAGCCGCGGAAGCCGGCCTCGGCCAGGCGCACGACCGCGTGGTGGTACTGGGCCGCGGCGCGGTCGTCGTCCTGCCCCGGCCCGGCGATCTCGCGCCAGCGACGGGCCCCCGGGGTGGTCGGCAGGTGATCGCCCTCGGGGCCGGTCAGGCCCTCCGCGTCGGGGTCGTCGAGGGTCAGCGCATAGAGGGAGAGATGGTCAGGGGCCAGGTCCAGGGCGGCATCGAGGGTCGCCATCCAGCCCGTGACGGTCTGGTCGGGGACGTCATAGAGGAGGTCCAGGCTGACCGAGCGGACCCCGGCCGCGCGGGCCTCGGCGACGGCGTCGGCCACGTGGCGTGCCTGGTGACGCCGGCCGAGCCGACGGAGCTGCGGGTCGTCGAGCGACTGGGCGCCGATCGAGAGCCGCGTGACGCCGGCGCGCACCCAGCCGGCCGAGTCGCCGCGCTCGTCCGGTCCGGGATTGACCTCGAGCGTGACCTCGGCCTCCTGGGTGAGGCCGTACCGGGTCCGGATCCGCTCGACGAGGTGGGCGACGACGCCCGGTTCGAGCAGGGAGGGCGTGCCACCGCCGAGGTACAGCGTCTCGAGCGCTGGGCGAGCCCGCCCGAATGCCGCGTCCAGGTCGTCCGCGCGGAGCTCCAGCTCGGCCTCGAGGGCCGGCACGAACGCGTCGACGCGGGCCCGCGGACCCCGCGCCGCGGCCCCGGCGTAGACCACGAAGTCGCAGTACGGGCAGAGCGTGACGCAGAACGGGATGTGGACGTACAGCGCGACCGGCGGGCGGGTCGCGACCGTGATCCCGACCTGGGCCGCCTCGTTCACCTTTCTCGCGACCCGATGACCCGCCAGCCCTCGGGCGTGCGGCGGCGCTTCTCGATCTCCTCGTCTTCGCGGCCACGCGGCTTCGTCTGGCCGGTGTGGCCGGTGCACAGGAAGACCGCGAACCGGGTGATGGCCGCGCCCAGGAACGCGGCGGCGATGCCACCGGTCGTCGCGGTCAGCCAGCCGCCGACCAGGCCCATCCCGAGGGCCATGAGCAGCAGGTACCGGTCGCGGCCGGGCGCGCCGAGTCGTGTCGTCAGCGTGTAGAGCAGGGCCTGGATGATGTTCGCGAGCGTCGGGTTCAGGCCGGTCGAGAGCAACAGGCCGAAGAGCGCGCCACGGAACGCGGCCTCGTCGATGAACGCAGTGGCCACCGAGTTCAGCAGCGCGCCCGGGTACGACCACGTCTCGGGGAAGCGGATGCGGTGGTAGCGCACGGTCGCGAACGCGATGGCGAACGCGACGCCGGCAAGCCCGTAGGCGAGACCACCCAGGACCGCCCCGAGCCGGTCGCCCGAGCCGAGGAACAGCTCCTGCTGGGGCCGCGGATGGATGAACAGGATCGCGACCGCGAGCCCGATCCCCAGCCCGTACCACGCGATCCGGCGGCGGGCCTTGGGGCGCTCACCGTATCGCGTCGCCTCGTAGTACTCGGCCGTGCCGAAGCGCTCGGCGTCGAGGCGCAGCAGGGCCAGCAGCAGCGTCAGACCGATCGTGATCAGGCCGCGGGACCACCCGATGTAGTCGTCCACCGCCCGGTGCTACCCCTCGCCCATGCGCAGCATCGCCAGGAACGCCTCCTGCGGGATCTCGACCGAACCCACCCGCTTCATGCGCTGCTTGCCTTCTTTCTGCTTCTCGAGCAGCTTCTTCTTGCGCGTGATATCGCCACCGTAGCACTTGGCGAGCACGTTCTTTCGCATCGCACGGACCGATTCGCGCGCGACGATGTTCGAGCCGATGGCGGCCTGGATGGGGATCTCGAACATCTGGCGCGGGATCAACTCCTTGAGCCGCTCGGCCAGCTGGCGCCCCGTCGAGGCGGCGCGATCGCGATGGACGATGAGCGACAGGGCATCGACCGGCTCGCCGTTGACGAGGATGTCGACCTTCACGAGATTGGCGGCGCGATAGCCGAGGGGCTCGTAGTCCATCGACGCGTAGCCCTGGCTGCGGCTCTTCAGCAGGTCGAAGTAGTCGACGATGAGCTCGGCGAGGGGCATCTCGAAGTGGAGGACCACACGGGTCGGATCGAGGTACTCCATGTTCACGAAGGTGCCGCGCCGGTTGGTCGAGAGCTCCATGAGCGGCCCGATGTAGGCCGTGGGCGTGACGACACTGAGCTTGACCCAGGGCTCCTCGATGACCTCGATGTCGGTCGGGTTCGGCAGGAGCGCCGGGTTGTCGACGACCACGCTGCTCCGGCCGAGGGTTCGCTGGACGTGGTACTCGACCGACGGGGCCGAGGCGATGAGGTCCAGGCTGAACTCGCGCTCGAGCCGCTCCTGGACGATCTCCATGTGGAGCAGGCCGAGGAACCCGCAGCGGAACCCGAACCCGAGCGCGACCGAGCTCTCCGGCTCGTATGTGAAGCTCGCGTCGTTGAGGTGGAGCTTCTCGAGGGCGTCGCGCATCAGCGGGTAGTCCTCGCCCGAGACCGGATAGATGCCGGCGAACACGAGACTCTTGGCGGGCTGGTAGCCGGGGAGCGGCGTGGCGGCGGGTCGCGTCGCGCTGGTGACGGTGTCGCCGACCTGGGCCTCGCGGACGTTCTTGAGACCCGTGGCGATGTAGCCCACCTCGCCGGCCACCAACTGCTTGACCGGCACGAGCTGTGGCCGGAACACGCCCAACTCCAGCGGCTCGGCGACGGCGCCGCTGCCCATCAGCTGGATCGGCTCGCCGTCGCGGATGGTGCCCTGGGCGAGCCGGACGTACACGATCACGCCTTTGTAGGCGTCGTAGTGGCTGTCGAAGATCAGGCCCTGGAGGGCGCCTTTCGGGTCGCCCTTCGGGGCGGGGATCCGGGCGACGATGGCCTCGAGGATGTCGGCCACGCCGGTCCCGTCCTTGGCCGAGGCGAGGATGACCTCCTCGCGCGGGATCGCGAGCACGTTTTCGAGCTCATCGATGATCGTGTCCGGGTCGGCCGAGGGCAGGTCGATCTTGTTGAGGACCGGGATGAGCGTGAGGTTCTCGCGCATCGCGAGATGGACGTTGGCGAGCGTCTGGGCCTCGATGCCCTGCGTCGCGTCGACGACGAGGATCGCGCCTTCGCAGGCCTGGAGGCTGTGACTGACCTCATAGGCGAAGTCCACGTGACCGGGCGTGTCGATGAGGTTCAGGCCGTAGACGAGGCCATCGTTGGCGGTGTACTCGAGGCGGGCCGAGCGGGCTTTGATCGTGATGCCCTTCTCGCGCTCGAGATCCATCGAATCGAGGACCTGGCTCGTCATCTGCCGGGCGTCGATCGTGTGCGTCATCTCCAGCAACCGGTCGGCCAGCGTCGACTTGCCGTGGTCGATGTGGGCGATGATCGAGAAGTTGCGCAGGCGGCTCTGGGGGATCGGGTTCGTCACGAGGCCGGAGTGTAGTCGGTCATCTGGCACACTCGCCCCTAGCGAAACCTCAGGCCTGGACGGCTGCGAGCGCCGTCACACCAACGACGACGAGGACGACCCCGATCACCTGGACGCGGCTGAGCCGCTCCCCGAAGAGCAGGAACGCGGCGACGGCGCTGAACGCCGCGAATTGCGAGCCCAGGACGGCGACGATCGCGATGCTCTCGCGGGCGCCCCAGGCGGACGCCATCGAGCCGAGGATCTCGCCGACGCCGGCGATGACGAGCAACGGCAGCGCGGCACGGGTCAGGCGCAGCCGGCCGCGCAGCAGCAGCGGCAGGGTGATCGCGACGACCCCGACGAGACGCGCCGTGAGCGCGACCCACGCGATCGGCACGAGCGAGGCCGCGGTCCCCATCGACACCAGACCGACGCCGAAGATCAGGGCCGCGCCGATCGCGAGCAGGGCACTCTTGCGCGTGTCACCGGGCGCGACCGGTGGGGTCGGCGAGAGCGCGGAGGGGGCGGAGGGCGGTCCATCGAGGGCGTCAGCGACCAGGTCGATATCGCCGGCGGGGACGTCGGTCCCGGACCGCTCGAGCGAGGACAGCACGACCCCGACGGCGATGACCGCCAGGATGACTCCCGCGGCGAGGGTGACCGGATCGCCGAGCCAGATCGCGATGACGGCCGCGACCGCACCCTCGGTGGCCACGATCGGAGCCACGATCGACACCTTGCCGATCTGGAGCGCCGCGTACGTCAGCCCGAGGCCGCCGACGTAACAGAACCCGGCGAGCAACAGCAGCGCGAGCGTGCCGGGCTCCAGTCGCTCGACCGGGGCGTCGATGAACGCGAGCGGGACGCCGACGATGACGCCGATGAGCATCACCCAGCCGAGCACGACTCGGGAGCCGAGCATCCGGCTGGAGCGGGACGAGGCAAGGGTGGCAGCGGCCCACAGCGCGGCGGCGATGAGCCCGCCGAGGATCGCGGTCACGCGCGCAAGTGTGAGGGCTGGGCGGCGGGTCTGCGGCACGGCCGGCGCCGTCGGGTGGCCCGACCGACCTGTGCTACCATCCGCCTTCGCGCCCGGCACTCACCCCGTGCCGCGTGCCGATCGACCATCCAATGATCAGTGAGGTCAGCCCACCTTGGCCAAGACGCCCCGCACCTGGACGGGCGCTCGCACGCCGTCAGGACTCAAGCGCGTCCGTCAGGCCCAGAGCCGCCACGAGGTCCTCCAGCCGCGCCGCAGCGCCGCGAAGACGTACGTCGCGAAGGCCCTGGCCGTCGCCGCGGCTCCCGCCGACTCGTCGATCGACGCGAACGCCGCCCTGATCGACGCCCTCAGCGCCCTCGACCGCGCGGCCAAGGCCGGCGCCATCCATCCGAACGCCGCCGCGCGTCGCAAGTCGCGCCTGACCCGCAAGGTCAACGCGGCACTCGGCGGGACCGCGGTCGCTGGCCGGCGGGCACGTCACCAAGTCGACCGGCAAGTTGGCGGCCCAGAAGGCGGCCAAGGCCCGCATCGCTGCCGGCAAGGCCGGCAAGGCCAAGGGCGCCCAGACGGCGGCCGGCAAGGCCCGCGCCGCGCTGAGCAAGACGGCCCGCGCCGAGGCTGCTGCGGCGAAGGCCGCCGAGGCGAACGCAGCCGTCGTGGCTGCGCCGACCAAGGCCCCGACCACCAAGGCGGCCGCGAAGCCCAGCAAGGCCAAGGCCAGCGCGTCCAAGGCGACGGCGACCAAGGCGGCCCCGAAGAAGGCCGCCGCGACCACCGCCAAGGCCGCGCCCAAGGCGACCGCGAAGGCCGCCCCGAAGGCCAAGAAGGCCGCGGCCGACAAGAAGTAACCCGCGGATCGCCGCGAACGACGACGCCCCGGTCACCGACCGGGGCGCTTCGATTCCTGAGGCCGCGCGCCGGCGCTACACCGGACCCGGCACGGCCCCCGGTTGCGTGGTCGCCTCGGCCTTGGGGCGGAAGACGCCGTACAGCCCGCCGCCGATCAGGCCGCCGACGACGGTCAGGACGAACACGCTGCCCGCCGTCCCGAGCTGCTCGGTCCAGTAGAAGCCGGTGAACGTCGACGCGATCGGTCACGCCGATCGACGCCATGTCCGGGCCCCGGCCCGCGTCGAGGTAGCGCTGGTACACGCAGTCCGCCCCGGCCTGGCAGGTCAGCGACCCGCCAAGGCCCGGGTCGCGGTAGCCGTTGTCCGCGAAGAAGAACAGGCCCTTGATGGCCAGCAGCAGGACAGCGGCGGTCAGGCCGGTGACGGCGGCCGCGAAGAGCGCATTCGTCAGGATCCGGTACCACGGCCCTTGTCGGCGGTTCGATCGCGCGTTGGCGTAGTAGCCGATCATCACGCCCGACGGCAGCGCGAAGAGCCAGATGAGCGGCTCGATCGGGATGATCAGCAGGAAGCTGACCCCGATGGTGAGCGCCATCCCGATCCCGACATACGCGGCCAGGACGGCGCCCCGGTCCGCGATCCGGTTCACGAGCCCGTCTGGGCCGCCGCCGGTTCGGGGGCGTGGCGCGCGGGCGACGGGACACCCGAGAGCGCCCGGCGCCCCGGATACCGCGCACCGTCGCCGAGCTCGCCCTCGATCCGCAGCAAGCGGTTGTACTTGGCGACACGCTCCGAGCGGGACGGCGCGCCGGTCTTGATCTGGCCCGTCCCCATCGCGACGACGAGGTCGGCGATGGTCGTGTCCTCGGTCTCGCCGGAGCGATGCGACACGACCGCGGACCAGCCGGCGCTGCGCGCGAGCTCGATCGCCTCGATGGTCTCGGTGAGCGTGCCGATCTGGTTGAGCTTGATCAGCACCGAGTTCGCGGCGTCCACTTCGATCGCCCGGGCGATCCGCTCGGTGTTGGTCACGAGCAGGTCGTCGCCGACGAGCTGGACAGTCGAGCCGAGTCGCGCGTTGAGGGCCTGCCAGCCCGACCAGTCGTCCTCGGCGAGCCCGTCCTCGATCGAGACGATCGGGTAGCGAGCGGCCCAGTCGGCCCACAGGTCGATGAGCTCGCCCGAGTCGAGCGTCCGTCCTTCGCGAGCCAGCACGTACCTCGTCGGGGCGTCACCCTCGCCACTCCCCGGCTCGACCAGCTCGGTCGTGGCCGGGTCGAGTGCGATGGCGATGTCGATGCCCGGGCGATACCCGGCCTTTTCGATCGCCCGCAGGATCACCTCGACCGCCGCCTCGTTCGAGGCCAGCGACGGCGCGAACCCGCCCTCGTCGCCCTGGCCGGTGGCGTGCCCCTCGTCGTGGAGGATCGTCCGCAGGGCGTGAAACACCTCCGAGCCGGCCCGCAGCGCATCGCTGAACGTGGCCACGCCGACCGGCATGACCATGAACTCCTGGAAATCGGTGGAGTCCTGGGCGTGCTTGCCGCCGTTGAGGATGTTGAACATCGGGACCGGCAGCGTCCGGGCGCCGACGCCGCCGAGGTATCGGTAGAGCGGCAGGTCGCAGGCCGCTGCGGCCGCGTGGGCGACCGCGAGCGAGACGCCCAGGATCGCGTTCGCGCCGAGCTCGGCCTTGTTCGCGGTGCCGTCGAGATCGCGCAGAACGTCGTCGATGCCGGCCTGGTCGCTTGCGTCGAGGCCGTACAGGGCGGGGCCGATCGTGTCGGTCACGTTGGCGACTGCGCGGAGCACGCCCTTCCCGCCGTAGCGGCCCGCGTCGCCGTCGCGCAACTCGACCGCTTCATGGGCGCCGGTCGACGCCCCGGACGGCACCGCGGCCCGGCCGACCGAGCCGTCCTCGAGGATGACATCGACCTCGACGGTGGGGTTGCCGCGCGAATCGAGGATCTCGCGGGCGTCGACGACATCGATGGCGGTGTTCACGCGGGCGTCTCCGGCTACGACTTGGTCTTGACCTTGGTGGTCCGGGGCGGGGCCTTGGTCGGCGCCGACTTCGCCGCCGGGGCCTTGGTCGGGGCCGCCTTCGCCGGGGCCGCCTTCGCCGGGGCTGACTTCGCCGGGGCTGACTTCGCCGCCGGGGCGGCCTTCGCAGCGGGCGGGGCTGACTTCGCCGCCGGGGCCTTCGCCGGGGCCTTCGCCGCCGGGGCCTTCGCGGCCGGGGCGGCCTTCGCAGCGGCGGGCTTCGTGGCCGGGGCAGCCTTGGCGGGAGCCTTCGTTGGGGCTGCCTTGGCCGCCTTCGCGGCCGCCGCAGTCGCCGGTGTCTTCTTCGGGGCCGACTTCTTCTTCGGCTCGGGCGCCGGCTTGTCGAGCAGGACGGTCACGCCCGGCAATTCGCGGCCCTCGAGGAACTCGAGCGAGGCGCCACCGCCGGTCGAGATGTGGGTCATCTTGTCGGCGAGGCCCTGCTGGGTGATGGCCGCCACCGAGTCGCCGCCACCGACGACGACCGTCGCGCCCGCCTCGGCGCGCTCGGCCAGCATCCGGGCGACGGCCTTGGTCCCGTGGGCGAATGACGGGATCTCGAACACGCCCAGCGGGCCGTTCCAGAACACGGTCTTCACCCCGGCCAACGCCTCGACCATCATGTCCTGGCTGGCCTGCCCGAGGTCGACGATGTGCCAGCTGGCCGGGATCTTCTCGGCGGGCAGCGTCTTGTACTCGGTGCCGCGGGTGACTTCCTTCGCGACGATGACGTCGACCGGCAGGACGATCCGCACGCCCTTCGCCTCGGCCGCGGCCATGATCCGGCGCGCGTCCTCGACGCGATCGGGCTCGGCCAGGCTCTTGCCGACCGCCTTGCCCTGCGCCAGCAGGAACGTGTTGGCCATGCCGCCACCGAGGACCAGCATGTCGACCTTGTTGAGGAGGTTGTCGATGACGCCGATCTTGTCCGACACCTTCGCGCCGCCGAGGATCGCCGCGAACGGCCGCACGGGCGCCTCGATGAGCTTCGAGAGCATCTTGAGCTCGCGCTCCATGAGCAGCCCGGCGTAGGCGGGCAGGAACTCGGTGATCCCGACCGTCGAGGCGTGGGCCCGGTGGGCCGTCCCGAACGCGTCGTTGACATAGATGTCCGCGTACGAGGCCAGCGCCTCGGCGAAGCCCGGGTCGTTCTTCTCCTCCTCGGCATGGAACCGGAGGTTCTCGAGGAGCAGCAGCTCGCCGGGCCGCAACCGCTTGACCGCGTCCTCCGTACCGAGCCCCAGCGCATCGCCGCTTACCGGCACGTTCCGGCGGATCAGCTCCGAGAGGCGCTGGCCGACCGGTCGGAGCCGGAGACCGTCCTGGACCTTCCCGTCGGGACGACCGAGGTGGCTGGCGAGGACGAGCCGCGCCCCGGCGTTGAGGAGCGTCGCGATAGTCGGGATGGCCGCCCGGACACGCGAGTCGTCGGTGACTTTGCCGTCGGCGAGCGGGACGTTGAAATCGACCCGCACGAAGACGCGTCTGCCCGAGACATCAACGTCCCGGATCGTCAGTTTCTCCACGATCGCGCCGTCGCTCCCGATCAGGCCGGGACGGGCAGGCGAGCGGCGACGTGGGCGATCAGGTCGGCCACGCGGCAGCTGTAGCCCCACTCGTTGTCGTACCAGGAGATGACCTTGACCATGTTGCCGCCCAGGACCATGGTCGAATTCGGCGTCGATGATCGAGGAGCGCGAGTCGCCCCGGAAGTCGGTCGAGACGAGCGGCTCGTCCGACACGCCCAGGATGCCTTCGAGCGGACCGGCCGCGGCCGTGCGGAACGCGTCGTTGAGCTCCTCGACGCTCGTGTCGCGGCTGACCGTGGCGGTGAAGTCGACGACGCTCACGGTCGGTGTCGGCACGCGCAGGCTGAAGCCGTCGAACTTGCCCTTGAGGTCCGGGATCACGAGGGCCAGCGCGATGGCCGCCCCGGTCGAGGTCGGGATGATGTTCTGGCCGGCGCTCCGGGCGCGGCGCGGATCCTTGTGCGCGACGTCGAGGATGCGCTGGTCGTTGGTATAGCTGTGGATCGTGTTCATCAGCCCCTTCTCGATGCCGACGAGGTCATGGACGACCTTGGCGGCCGGGGCGAGGCAGTTCGTCGTGCACGAGGCGTTGCTGATGATGTGATGGGTCGCGGGGTCGTACTTGTCGTCGTTGACGCCGAGGACGATCGTGATGTCCTCGCCCTTCGCCGGGGCGCTGATGATGACCTTCCGGGCGCCGGCATCGAGGTGGGCCCTGGCCTTCGCCGCATCGGTGAAGATGCCGGTCGACTCGAGGACGATCTCGACGCCGAGGTCGCCCCACGGCAGGGTCGCCGGGTCCTTCTCGGCCAGGATCTTGATCTCGCGCCCATCGACGATGATCGAACGATCGCCCGCCTCGACGGTGCCGTCATAGGCGCCGTAGGTCGAATCGTGCTTGAACAGCAGCGCGTTCATCTCGGCATCGACCAGGTCATTCACCGCGACGACCTCGATGTCCGGGGCGCGCTCGATGAGGGCCTTGAGCGACTGGCGGCCGATCCGGCCGAAGCCGTTGATCCCGACACGCGTGGTCATGGTCGTCCTACTCCTCGCATTGCGGATCGGGGGCGAGCGCCCATCCTGGGTCCGATGGTGTGCAACCTCTGCGCGGTCGGCGGACGCGTGGCCGGCGCCGGGACCGCGGGGACACCATCCTACGACGTCAGGCCCGGGAACGGAGGGTACGAAGAGGTTGCGAGAGCGACCTGGACAAGGGAAGACCCCCGCCGATCTACGACGGGGGTCTCGGGCTTCGCGTCAGCGAAGAGTCGGGTCAGCCGCCGATCCGGAAGACCTTGCCGCCGCACACGGGGCACGTGCCCTGGAGTGCGGCCTTGCCGTTCTTCATGGTGATCCGCTGCGGGTTCTGGACTTCGACCTTCTTCTTGTCCTTGACGCAATAGGCCTCGGCCATCGGGCTCCTCCTCGGGTGATGTTGAGCGTCACGAGAGCCTTCGTCTCGCATCCGCCCTGGGCTTCGCGATGTTCGCTTGGGTATCCCCTCGATCAGTCCTGCCAGAGTGACGGCCGCCAGCGGTCCGTCCCAGCGTCGTGCTTCTGGCGATCCATCTCGGCCAGGACGAGCAGGCTCTCGAGTCCCGTCTCGACACAGGCCGCCTCGGCTGCGTCCTTCGCATCACCGCTGACGAACTCGCCTGTCGTCCGGTTGGCATAGACCGCGCAGACGACGCCGGCTCGGCAGCGTGCGAGGGTAGCCAGCACGAGGAGTGCCGACGCCTCCATTTCGAAGTTCATGACGCGCTGGCGCGCCATCTCCTCCGCGAGGTCAGGGTAGCGGATAGGCAACTGCGGGATCGGGCGCCCTTGCGCACCGAAGAAGCCCGGAGCTGTGGCCGTCACCCCGACGTGATAGCGGTGGCCCAGCCGGGCGGCCGCCTCGATCAATGCCGCGACCGCCTCGTAATCGGCGACCGCGGGGTAGCCATCGTGGACGAAGAAGCTCGTGGTCGCCTCGAGGCGGACGGCTCCGGTCGTGATGGCGAGGTCGCCGAGCTGCATCTCCGGCTGGAGTGCCCCGCATGAACCGACCCGTACGAAGGTCGGACGGGTCGTGATGGCCAGGATCTCCGCCACCACGATCTCGACGTTGTCTGTACCGATGCCAGTGGCCACGACCGAAACGCGTTGACCGCGATATCGGCCAGTGACCGTGGCGAACTCTCGATGCCGGTGCTCCAGTTCGATCGATTCGAATCGCGACGCGATGCGGGCGGTTCGGTCGGGGTCACCGGGGAGGAGGATGTACTCGGCCAAGTCGCCAGGGCCGAGTCCGATGTGGTATTGCCGTTCACCATCAGGGATCGCGATCCGGCGATCCGATGAGCTTTCGACGCGGGTTTCCGCGTTCGGCAAAGACCGTTCCTCTCGCTCCGATTTGCTGTTCCGCGGGTGCGAAACTCGGCCGAGGATAGTCCTGCGCTCTCACGAGCGTCAAGCACGGTCGATCGTGCGTGGATCGTGCGTGGCCGTGCGTGGCCCGACCCGGTCGGCCTGGCCGGTCGCCGCCGGACCCGGAACGGGCCCGTCGAGGGACCCCGTCCCGCCGACGAACGCGGCCAGTCGGACGGCCATCCGGGCCGTCAGGAGCCGCCGCAGATGACGCCGCCGGAGGACCGTCACGGCGACCGACGCGGCCGTCAGCGCGGCCAGCGTCCCGAGGCCGGCGATCCCGGCATCGATGCCCGGCAACGAACTCATCCCGGCCGAGCGTGGATCGCCGCGTGTGGCCGCCGTCTCGCTGGGCGTGGCGGCACCCGGACCGGCCGTGTCGGCGCTCGCTCCAGGCGCGACGGGGTCGCCCGCGAGCACGATCCCCGCGGGATCCGCGACCACCACGGTCCAGCCACGGTCCGTGGACTCGATGCGGCCGACGACGTTGATCGCATCGCCTGGCTCGATGAGCGGCAGGAGGTCGGCCGCCGCACCCTCGAGCACGACCGGGCCGGTGGCGGTGCCGTCGTCGAGCGTGAAGCCCCCGGGCACCAGCTCGCCGACGAGGCCACCGACGCGGACCGTGCGGCCGGCGAGGGTCGAGAGGTCTGCGAGATTCGCATCGGGAGCCGAGACAAGCATGCCGGGAGCGGGTGAGGTCCCGGCCTGCGAACTGCCCGAGACCGAGCCCGGGCCGGTGGCGCCGGCGCCGGCTGCGGATCTCGTGCCACTCCCCGGGGAACTGCCCGGGTCCACGCGCACGTCCGCCTTGCTGCGCGGCAGGATCCCGAACCGGCGGTCCGTCGCCGACGGGTACGGCCGACGGACGATGCCCGTCACGGTCGCGAGGTGCCCGGTCTGGACCGATGCGACCGGGATCCCGGCACCGGACTGGCCGACCACGACGACCCGGTCACGACCGACGACGAGCTCCGCGCGCCAGCGGTCGCCGAGCTTGCGCACCGTGTCGATCCGGCCACGGACCGTCACGAGACGCCACTCGTGCGCCTCCTTGGGCGCGCCGAACAGGAGCACCGGAGCCGGTACACCAGCCGATCCGAGACGCTTGACCGCATCCCCGGCGATCCGCGGCGCGCCGTACGCGCGTCCGACCTTGCCTTCGACGCGGAGGCGCGTCCCGACGGCCTGCGCGGTCGTGTCCGGCAGGCGGACCTCGATCGCACCGCTTGCGTCCTGGACGACGATGAGGCGGCGCGAGGAATCCAGCAGCGTCGCCGGCGCGGTCACGATCCCGACGACCGCGACCTTCTTGTCCATCAGCCCGCGCGCCTTGGCGATCGTCACGGTCGGGATCGTCGCGGTCGGCTTCGGACTGGGCGACCGGGACGCGGACGGCTTCGGGCTCCCGCTCGAACCGGGGGACGCGCTCGCGGTCGGGTCCGCGTCGGCGGTCTTCACGATGTCGGCGACGTCGCGGATCCAGAGTCGGTAGCCGTCGAGGGCGCCCGAACGCGACGCTCGCTGGCCGCCGATCCCGACGATCCGATAGGTCGCCCCGACCTGGAACGCCGTGGCCGTGATGCCACTCGTCGAGTCGGACGTGACTTTGACGGAGGCTTCGCCCGGACGTTCCAGGACGAGACTGAGATCGCCGCTGGCGGCCTTCGTCGGTTTCGTGGCGAGGCGGCCGGTGACCACGAGGAGGCGGCCATCGGTGGCCTCGCCGAGACCGCCCGTGCCGACCGCGACGGGATCGGGCAGGCCTTCGGCGCCGTTCGTCGCGATGCCGCCGGCAGCCGGCCGGATCTCGAGTTGCCCGTACGGGGCGGCGAGCGGACCGGTGACGACGATGACCGTGCCGCGCGACGGCGCGACCGTATCGGCCGGGAGCCGGACCGCGATCCCGGCAGTGGCATCACCGATCGTGAGGAGCAGGGGCGTGCCCGTGCGACCGGTCTCGGCGGTCACCACGCCCCGGGCCGACACGACGGTCCCGATCGTCAGGGCCCGGATCGCGGCGAGTGACACGGGCGCGGGCGGCATGGGAGCGGTCGGTGCGGCGCTGGGGGTCGGCGAGACGCTCGGCTTGGCGGACGGCACGGGACTCGGGCCCGCGCTCGGCGTCGCGGTGGCCGTCGGGGCGGGCGTCGGCGTCGGCGTCGGGGCCGGCGTCGGGGGCGGCGCCAGGATCGTGAAGTCCCCGGCGAGCGTCGCATGGACCCGGTAGCCCTCGATGCCCGTGCCGGAGCTGTCCCGCTGGCCGAGCGGGCCGCGGACCACGACCCGGTCGCCGGATCGCGGCGCGAGGGCGCCGAGCGCATCGGGACCGATCACGCCCTTGACCGGCCCGCTGCCGTCGTCGACCGTCAGGCCGAGGCCGTCGCTCAGGTCGCCCGGCGCCCCGTCGACGATCCCGGTGATCGCGACGAGCGAGCCTTCGCTTGCCTCTCCCGCCGTTCCGGTGGCGATCTCGAGCGCCTGGGGCAGTGCCGTGACGCCACCGGCCTCGATGGCCGCCTCATCGACGCGGATCACGCGCTGGGCGAATCGCGTGTCGAGCGTCCCGGCCAGGCGAACGGTCGTGCCGGCGGGCAGGGCCGACACGACGGTCGCGTCGAGATAGAGGCCGATGCCGCCCGTGTCGTCCTGCACGAACGCGCTTCGTCCGGTCTCCAGGGAACCAAGTCCTGTCGTCAGCGTGCCTTCGATCGTCACGTCGACGTCGTCGGGCAACGCTCTGGCCGACGCGACCGCGATCGCGACGTGCGGCGGGGTCGTCGTCGGAGCCGGAGTCGCACTGGGGACCGGGGTCGTGGTAGGCGCCACTGTCGGTGTCGCGGTCGGGACCGCGGTCGGAGTGGACGAGGCGGTCGCGGTCGGGACCGCGGTCGGCGCTGGGGTCGGATCCGGCGTGGACCCAGGAGCCGGCACCGGGGACGCCCCCAGCCCCTGCGGCGACGGCACGGCCTGCACGAACCAGTCGATCGCGTTGTCGTTCGTGTCCCAGCCGTTCCCGCCGGCGCCGCCGGGCGCCCGCTCCAGGCTCGAGCCCGCGGGCGGGGCCGTCGCCGCCGTCCGCTCGACGAACCCGCTCGTCGCATCGCCCCAACCGACGGCATCGATCACCGTGCCGCCCACGACCCGCAGCCCCAATGCGCCGCCCGTCGCCGCGAACCCGCCGGTGTAGGTCAGGTCGGCGGTCGCCCCGTACGCGCCCGCCGCGTTGGCCACCAGGACGCGCCGCCCGGGCTCGAGCATCGTCGTCGACGCCCAGGTCGCCTTGCGCGTCACCGTCGAGCCCGAGGAGGTCGCGTACACCAGCTCGAGACCGGCCAGGTCGACTGCCCCCGGTCCCTGGTTCGCGATCTCGACGAACTCATCAGATGCCGAGGCGCCACCCGTCTGGACCTCACTCAGCACGAGCGAGGACGGCGGCCACCCCACGGCAGCCGCCACGACGGGCTGGACGACGGCCGAACCCGGCCACCAAACGAGCGCGATGACGACGGCGACGATGGACCCGAGGCGTCCCGACCGGGCACGATCCATGACTGACCTCCCGGCGGGAGTCGGGCGGCATGCATGGCGAGGGCGGCCGTTGTACCAGGCCGCGGTTCACCTGGACTCACGTGGCGCTCATCCGGGACGTATCAGCGGCTCACCCGTGACGTATCGACTACGATGCGCATCACCCGTCCGACCGTCTGATCACAGGAGAGACCGTGGCTCGCGCCAAGAGGACCGACCGCGCCGAGGCGCGACGTCGCTATCGCGCCGAGATGGCGGGCGCCGACGGCGTCGAGGAGGATGTCGAAGGCGAGTCCCCGTCGGGCGCCGCGCCGACGCGAACCGCGACCAAGCCGATGTCCAGCCCGCCCGGACGCCTCGGGATCGGTGCGGCCTTCCGTCAGTCGATCCACCCGATCAACGTCCGCGCGGACCTCCAGGCGCTGCCGAAGCTCGTGACCGACAAGGCGCTGTACGTCCCGGTGGCCATCACGGTCGGGTCGACGGCACTGGTCCTCGCGACCGGCGCGACGAACTTCGCCTCTGCCCTCCTGTACACCTACTTCGTCCAGTCGCCGGCGATCGGCGGGGTCTTCCTCGCCGGCTTCCTGGCGCCTCGGGCCAGCTGGCTGCTCGGGGTGATCGTCGGGCTCCTCTCGGCCATCTGCTACACGGTGATCATCTTCAGCGGTGTCCTTGGCGCGCCGAGCCAGGCGGCCATGCAGGACGTCATCGTCGCCGCGTTCGTCCTCTCGCCGGTGCTGGGCGGCCTGTTCGCCGCGGGCGCGGCCTGGTATCGCCGGTTCCTCCAGCTGTCGAACCCGAACCGCGGACGCCGGGCGGCGGCGAAGGGCGGCGGCCCCGGTGGCAAGGGCCGGTCGCGATCATCGGGAGCCGCCAAGACGCGGTAGCGCGACGCGCGGCGAGTCCCGTTCAGCCGAGCCGACGCATCCCGGCATAGCCGGTCTGCCGGACGCCGTCGGGACGTTCCGGTCCACCGGCCGCGGCGGCCACCTCGGGGAGTGGCTGGACGTCATGCGCCACGACGTTCACGACCGAACCCTCCCGTTGCAGCTCCCCGTCGATGAGCAGCAGCGCGTGCCGGCGCACCACGGACCGCAGTCGTGCCCAGGTGTCCGGCCAGAGCGTGATGTTGGCCATGCCCGTCTCGTCCTCCACCGCGAGGAAGACGGTCCCCTTCGCGGTCATCGGGTGCTGGCGCGTCACGACCAGCCCGCCCAGGCGGACCGGTCCCGGCCGCCGTTCGGACAGGGCCGCGTTGGGGACCGCGCCCAGCCGATCGAGCGCATCACGGAACAACGCCACGACCTGTCGCCGCGCATCCAGCCCGATCACCGCATACGCATCGCCGATCCGTTCCGACTCGGTCAGCGGCGGGAGATCGGGGGCTTGCGTCGCGGGCAATCGCAGGTCGAGAGGCCGCCCGGCCGCGGCCCCGCGCTTGCCGGCTGCCCGGCCCAACCCGCGCAGTGCCTGACCGTCCATGCGGCCGCGTGACGCGCCGGCCACCTCGCGCAGCTGCCACAGCAGCTCCCGCCGCGGCCGCCCCAGCGAATCCAGTCCGCCGGTCCGGATGAGCCGCTCGAGGGTCTCCTCGGGCAGGCCGGTCCGTTCCACGACATCGGCCAGGGATCGATACGGCCCGCGCGCGAGCTCCGCGTCCAGGAGCGCCTCGTGCTGCTCGCCGATCCCCTTGACCAGGTGCAGGCCCAGGCGAACGCCCCAACCGGCCGTCAGCTCGGGGGTCCAGCGGTCGCGCACGGCGTCGGCCGGGATGACGCAGGCAGGTGAGCGGATCGGGTCCGGTCGGGCGGTGATCCCCGCGCCTTCGGGTAGCGGCTCACGGGGCCGGCCGACCCATTCGGTCGTGGTCTTGTACGAGGACGCGTTGACGTCCACCGGCAGCACCGACACGCCGTGGCGTTTCGCGTCGTTGACGAGGACCTCGACCGGGTAGAACCCCATCGGCTGGGCGTTGATGAGCCCGACCAGGAACTGGGCCGGATAGAACAGCTTCAGGAAGGCCGATTCGTAGGCGGTCCGGGCGAACGCCGCCGCATGCGACTTGGCGAACCCGAAGCTCGCGAACGCGGCGACCTGGCGGAACAGCTCCTCGGCGGTCGCCTCGTCCATCCCGGGCTGCTGCATCGCGCCATCGACGAACTGGCGGTGGAGCTTCTCCATCTCGCTCGACGAGCGCCACGTGCCCATCGCCCGCCGGAAGCCGTCGGAGCCGGCCGGGGTGAAGCCCGCGACATCGATGGCGACACGCATGACCTGCTCCTGGTAGAGGATCACGCCCATCGAATCCTTGAGGATCGGCTCGAGCGACGGATGGAGGTACGTCACCGGCTCGAGCCCCTGCTTGCGGCGCAGGAACGGGTGGACGGCATTGCCCTGGATGGGGCCCGGCCGGATGATCGCCACCTCCACGACCAGGTCATCGAGGTTCTGCGGCCGGGACTTGGGGAGTGTCTGCATCTGGGCCCGGCTCTCGACCTGGAAGACCCCCACGGTGTCGGCCGCCGCGAGCATCTCGAACACCTCCGGGATGTCCTCGGGGAGGCGGTCCAGGTCGAGGCAGACCGCGCAGTCGTGCTCGATGAGCTGGAGCGTCTCGTCCATCGCGGCCAGCATCCCGAGACCCAGCAGGTCCAGCTTGATGAGCTTGAGCGTCTCCACGTCGCGCTTGTCGAACTGGACGACGACGCGATCCTTCATCGTGGCGCGCTCGATCGGGGCGATGTCGATGAGCGGTGCGGCCGTCACGAGCATGCCGCCCGAGTGGATGCTGAGGTGGCGGGGGAAGCCGTCGATCCGGGCGCAGAACTCGAGCCAGCGCTCCCAGTCGCTCATGTCGACCGTGGAGCCGCCGCGGGCCTGGGGCGGCGGCTCGGGCTCGATGCGCGCGACCGACGATCCCGACGCCGGCGGATCCCAGCGGGTCGGGCGACCGAGCTTGTCCGCGGCCCGTGGTGGCGGCTCGAGCTGGCCGCTCTCGGGATCGACCCGGCGACCGTCGATGAGCGGAGGCGCGACGAGCCGGTCCGCATCCGCCTTGTAGCCAGTCCCCTTCCCCGCTCGCAGCCAGGCGACGCTCGCCGGCGTGTCCCCGGGCCCGCCCTCGTCATCGCCCGGTCCCCCCGGCCGGATCTCGGTCCGCGGCGCGAGCCGGTCCGGCAGGGGATCGGCCTGGCCGTCCCCGCCTTCCCGGAGCCAGGCGAACGGTCGCGGCGCGTTCGGGTCCTCCGGCTTCGGTGGCTGGCGCCACGGTGGCACCTTCCCGACGAGCGGGATCCGCGTGTTCAGCTGGCCCATCCCGTCCACCAGGCCAAGCGCCTCGGCGGCCTCGGCCGCGCGCGCCTCGGCCGGGAGTCCCTCGCCCGTCCGTCGGAAGAACTCGGCGAACCCGCCATCGGCCTCGAGGTCGCGCCGGACCATCACGCTGTCGTACGTCTCGAGCGCCTTCGCCACGCGATCGACGAGCGGCCGCGGGAACCCCAGCGCATAGCCCACCTCGCGCACCGCCGATCGCGCCCGGTAGGTCACGAGGTTGCAGACCATCCCGGTGTGCTCCGGTCCGTAGCGGTCGTAGACGTACTGGATGACCTCCTCCCGCCGCGCCGAGCTGAAGTCGATGTCGACGTCGGGATAGGTCGTCCGGCCCTCGTTGATGAACCGCTCGAACAGGAGGTTGTGCTGGATCGGCTCGACCCGGCTGATCCCGAGGGTGTAGGCGACGATCGAGCCCGCCGCGCTGCCGCGACCCTGGGCCGGGATCTTCTGCTCGCGGGCGAACCGCATCAGGTCCCAGCAGATCAGGAAGAACTCGGCGAGCCCGGCCCGCTCGATCACGTCGAGCTCGTGGGCGAGCCGCTTGACGACGGCCGAGGTCAGCGGGTGATAGCGCTTCCGGGCGCCGGCGTGGCACAGCTCGACGAGGTAGCTGAACGGCGTCTCCCCGTCGGGCACCGCGAACCCCGGGAAGCGGTACTGCTCGAAGCCCAGATCGACCGAGCACGACGCCGCGAGCTCCACCGAGGTCGCGATCCCCTCCGCCCAGGCACGCGCCGTCCGCCCCTCCCCGACGCCGGGCGGCATGGCCGCCATCTCCGCGCCGGACTTCAGGAACGATTCGCCATCGGGGCGGCGCAAGTCCTCCAGCGTCTCGAGCGTCCGGCCGTGGCGGATCGCGGTCAGGACATCGGCCAGCTCGCGATCCTCGGGCCGGGCGTAGTGGACGTCGTTGGTCACCACGACCGGCAGCCCGAGCTCGTCCGCGAGGGCCACCGATTCGGCCACGAGCCAGTCGTCGTCGGCGAGCAGGTGGTGGGAGAGCTCGATGAAGAAGCCGCTGGACGAGGCCGCCTCCCCGCGACCGAAGAGCGTCGCGTACCGCTCCGCGACGGCGCGCGCGCCCGACCGGTCGCCCACCCGCAGGCGGCGCGCGAGCTCCCCGTCGCGACAGCCCGACAGGGCGACGAGGCCCTCGGTGTGCTCGGCCAGGAGCGCCTGGCTGAACCGTGGCACCGCCTTCGTGCCGGCCATGTTCGCCCGCGAGATCAGCCGGCACAGGCTCCGCCACCCGACCGCGGACCGGGCGAGCAGCACGAGATGCGGCCCGCGGCCGCGCTCGCCGATCCCTCGCAGATCCTCCTTGACCGGCTCGCGATGACCGGGCAACCGCTGCCGCTCCGGCCGTGGCCGCGTGGGCACGCCCTCCACCACGGGATCGGCGAGGAGCGCCGCGGCATCCTCCGGCCGGCGGGTCCGTCGCCGGGCGCGGCGTGGCGCCACGACGATCGCGCCCGGATCCGCGACGGCCGGGTCCAGCAGCTCGATCTCCAGCCCGATGACCGGATGCAGGCCGACGGCCTCGGCCGCCCCGACGAAGCGGACCGCGCCGTACAACCCGCCATGGTCGGTGACGGCCAGCCCGGTCAGCCCCAGCTCGACGGCCCGCTCGACCAGGTCGTCCGCGGGCGAGGCCCCATCGAGGAACGAGAAGTTGGTGTGGCCGTGCAGTTCGGCGTAGGGAGTCGGTGCCACGGGTCGCTCCGGTCGATGGCCGGCTGACTAGGGGGCTGCTCAGTATAGAACACATGTTCTAGTCTCGGAGCCCGTCCCGGGCCCGATAGGGACGAAGGTCGGGTGGACATTCGAGCCCGGAGGGCGTTGACTTGACCGATGCGACCAGCCCGACCGCCCATCCGTCGGCTCGTCCCGATCGCGCTCGGGGCCGTGCTCGCGCTCAGCCTGCTGCCGTCGGCGTCCCTCGTCGGTGGCGTCGCCACGGTCAGCGCCGCCACCGAGATCCGGCCGCGCATCCCGGGCATCCATCCGCTCAGTCACGAGGTCTACGGCTACCTGCCGTACTGGCGTCTCGACTCGGGCACGGTCGACCGGATCAACTACAACCTCGTCTCGACGATCGCGTTCTTCGGTCTCGGCATCAAGTCGAACGGAGCGATCAACCGCGACTGGGTCGGCTACAAGGAATACGTGGGCGAGGCAGCCGCAGCCGTAACCAACGCCGCCCACGACCGCGGGGTCCGGGTCGTACCCACGTTCCAGCTCTTCGACTCGACGGCTGGCTACCCGAAGATGACCAAGTTCCTGAAGAGCCCCGCGGCCCAGGACCGGTTCATCGCCGAGGCGCTCGACCTGATGGCCGAGCGAAAGGCGGACGGCGCGGGTCTCGACTTCGAAGGCGTCCCGGCCCTGAACCCGCTGGGCAAGTACTACATCCCCTTCGTCGCGAAGTTCCGCGCGGCGATGAAGGCGCGCTTCCCCGACTCGACCCTGGTCAATGCGACGTCGGCCGGCGCGAGCGAGCGGATCATCAAGGGGCTCGTGCCGCTGGTCGATTACCAGATGGTCATGACCTACAACTACCGCTACTCGGGTTCGACCGTCACCGGCGCGATCGCGCCGCTGGACAACGCGTCGAGGACCGTGAAGATCCACATGGCCCGGATCCTGCAATGGGCCCCGCCCGAACGCGTCCTGCTGGGCGTGCCGTATTACGGCTACAACTGGCCGGTCACGAGCAAGGTCCCGCACGCGACCGTCCAGTCGAACAGGACGAAGTACGGCGGGGTCAACAGCGTCACGTACGCGAGCGCGCGGAAATTCCTCGCCGCCCACCCCACGGTGAAGCGGCATTACGACGCCCTCGAGGGCAGCGCCTACTTCACGTACTGGTCGAAGAAGTACAAGACCTACCGCCAGGTCTACTTCGAGGACGAGCACAGCCTCGCCGCCAAGTACGACTACGTGCTGACGAGCGGCCTGGGCGGGATCGGCATCTGGACGCTCGACAACGATCGCGGCTATGCCGCGCCCTCGAATGTCCTGCGCGACAAGTTCTACTCGCCCGTCCATGCGGTAAAGGTCGGCGGCAGGGTCGGGACGATCACCCGAACGAACGGCGCGGTCTTCGCCAACGTCCAGGTCCGGGCGAAGGTGACCGGGACGGTGCCCGAGCGCGGCTCGTGGAAGTGGACCATCCGCGACACGACGGGCAAGCTCGTTCGGTCCGGCGCCTACAAGAAGCAGACGCTCTATCCGGGTCGGCTGGTGAAGCACACGGTCCGGCTCCGGCTCGGTCTCGCGAGCGGCCTGCCGGCCGGGACGTACACGCTCCGCGTGCGCTTCATCCAGTCGAAGAAGACCTGGCGTTCGCCCGCGATCGAGTTCCGTCAACCGTACTGAGCACACCCCGGACGAAATCGCTCAGAACGTTGTGAGATTCCTCGCAACATCTTGAGGCCCTCTGGCGTCTCACGGCCATGCACACGCCCATCCGACCGATCGCGAATGCGGCTCTCCGGAGCGCATTGCTGGTCGCCTTGGCGATGGCGCTGATCCTGGTCCTGCTGCCGGCGGTCCTTTCCGTGCAGGCGGCCAGCTCCTAGATCACCACAGAACGTCTCGGTGCCTGGGGGCCTCGGGACGATCCGGCGGCGATCGACCGCGATGGTCGGTCGCCGACCTGTCGGGGAGCCGGTGAGCGACTCGCCCGACCTACAGGACCCCGTCGCTTGGGGGCGACGGGGTCCTGTCACGTCCGGCGGCCGCCAGCCCGGACCGCTGCCGGGGCTCAGGACGAAGTCCGGGGTCGTGCGATTCGTCGTCGGAGCAGTCCTGGCGGTCGCCGCGGTCTCCTTGGTCGTCGTTGTCGTGGTTCCCGACCCCGCCTTCGCTGACTACTCGGGGCTGGGCCGCCGCTCGGACTTTCCGGAGTGCGGACCGCGCGGGATACCGACCTGGTGGCCGAGCTGGTTGCCGAGCTAGTCGAGCCGAGGCGACGGGAACGCGGCTGGTACGGGCAGGTGGAACTGGACCGCGGCGTCGAGCAACCGCTGGTACTCGTCTCGGAGATGGCGAGCTTCGTCGCGGAGCAGCGACGCTTCACGCGTCCGCGGTCGCACGGTCATCAGCGTGCGCTGGACCTCACACCAGTCGGCCAGGACGGCGACGGCAAGGCGTTGATAGGGCATGCAGGGCACCAGTTGTCGGGGGTTCGCCGGCGGGGAACGATGGCGATGGCCTCACTCTGACGGCGGCCGCGCCTCGAATCCATGGTACGAGCGACGGCGTTCGGTCCAGTACTCGGAGACGGCCCACGGCCTGACGAAGCCGCTTCGGCGAGGCGAGCGTGGTCGGACCTCTCCTACACTTCATCGTCTATCGCTGGAGGAGGAGGTCATGCCGCTCTACCTGACCCGGTTCAGCTACACACCCGAAACGTGGGCCCGGCTCATCAAGAACCCCGAGGATCGGCGCGCTGCCGCGAAGCAGTACATCGAGTCCGTCGGTGGCAAGCAGCTCGGCTTCTGGTACGCGTTCGGAGACCACGACGGCTACAACCTCTGGGAGGCGCCCGACAACGTGTCGATGGCGGCCGTCGCGTTGGCGATCGGCGCTGGGGGCGCACTCAGCTCGATCCAGACCACCGTGCTGCTCAGCGTCGAAGACACGCTGGCCGCCCTCGAGAAGGCGCAGTCGATCAAGTACAAGGCGCCCGGCAGATAACTCGTGGTCGTCGGGCGCTAGACGGCCACACGAGTCAATCCGCGCGAAGCCTGTCTCCCCGCACGGACGAGAGCGGAAGGCTCGCCGAGAAGGTCATGTCGACGAACACCTCCTCGGGCGTGAGCTCGACTCGCAGCGCCCCGAGTTCGACCGCGACGACGGTCCCAGCGCGCGTCACCCTGACGCCGCCCCACTGGATCCATGTCTCGCGGTCACGCCGGTAGGTGACGATCCGCGCCGGGCCCAAGCGGAGGCGCGCGCCATCCGCGTAGAGCGCGTGCGCGGACTCCTCGCGGAGACCCTTGAGGATGCTGGTGGCTCGCTTGGGATCGATCGCCATGTTCATGTGCTGCGCCATCACTGTGGGCGGACCCGGTCAACGCACGATTAACAGTTGATCCCGCGAACGAACATGGACCTATCGAAAATCCAGGCGTCGACCCGAGCCCGGTAGGATTCGGGGATGACCCGACCCGCGCTTCGCCTGGCCGCTGGACTGCTCGTCGCGCTGGCCGTCGTCGCGTGCGGGTCGACGGCTCCGTCAGCATCGCCGTCCGGGGGCGGCCCAGGCACCGCGGTGCCGACGACGTCCGTGGAGGCGAGCGAACCGGTCGCCGAGCCGACATCGGCCGCCACAGCGGCCGCGGCCGAGGGCCAGACCGACACCGAGTGGGGCCGGATCTGGGACACGCCACCCGCCGCCTTCCCGCTCTTCCCTGGGGCGACCCCGTCCGAGGAAGCGGCGACCGGTCCGGCGACGGCGGTCTACGTGGTCGAGGGCGCCGATCCCGACCAGATCGCGACGTGGTACCAGGATGCCTTCTCGCTGGCGGGCTTCTCCACCGATTCGCTGTCGGGGCCGTTCGAGGACGGCGGCTACATCCTCGAATCGTCGGGTGACGACCCGGCCTGTCGGCTGTCGCTGACGATCTCGCCGCTCGGCGGCACGGTGGGGCTCACCCTCCTCTACGGAGCCGCCTGCCCGCATCCGTAGGCCCGCCCCGCGCGACTCGTTTGGTGCGCGCCGACAACGATCGCGGATGCGTCGTATGCTGCCGGTGGATCGCCGCGGGGTCGATCCGGGAGCCTGGGGGAGGCGACATGCAGACAGCCAGACCGCGGGATATCGGGGCCCTCATCCTCGTCGTGGGGTTGTTCCTGATCCTCTTCGTCGTGACCCTGACGCTGGGGTCGCCGCTGCGCTGACCCCCGCGAGGATCGTCTCGACGCCGGCCGCGTAGGCGACGTCGATGTCCCCGCCCAACCGGAACGCGCCGGCGAGTTCCATGCTGACGAACCCGTGCGCCCAGGCCGCGATCGTGCGCGCCGCCGGCAGCGACGCCTCGGGGCCCACGAGCGACGCCATGGCCTCGACCAGTGGCCGGCCGACGTTCGCGACGGCCTCCGGATCGGGCTGCATCTCGGGCGCGACGTTCGTGAAGAGGAGCCCGTAGCCCTTCTGGTTCGCGTGGACGAAGGCCCGATAGGCGATCGCCGCGCGGCGCAGGTCGGCCCGCGCGTCGTCGGTCGCGACGGCCTGGCGAAGGGCGCGACCCAGGTCTTCGGTGACGGCGTCGGCGATGGCCTTGATGAGGGCTGCCCGGTTGGGAACGTGCTTGTAGAGCGACGGGCCACGGACGCCGACCCGGTCGCCGACCGCGGCCATCGTGACGGCGTCGAGGCCCGCCTTCCTCGAGCAGCGCACGGGCGGCGGAGAGGATGGCGTCGCGTGACGTTCGTGCCGGGGCTGGACTCATGGATTCGATAATAGCCTATTGACATTAGCCATGAAGGCTATACAGTGTAGCCATGACACGGGACGACCGACGATCCCGGAACCCGGACGCCGAGGAGATCGAGATGACCGCACTGTCGACGACGATGACCGATCGGCAAGCCACCGCGACGGAGCCGATCTCCGCGACGCGCTGGATCAAGCCCTGGCTGCGCGCCGAGGGTGCGGCCACGTTCGCGGCCGGTCTCGCCGGCTTCCTCTGGCTCGGCGTGCCGTGGTACGCGTTCCCGCTGCTGCTGCTCGTGCCGGACGTCTCGGCGATCGGCTACCTGCGCGGCCCGCGTGTCGGGGCCTTCGTCTACAACCTCATCCACGACCTGGCGACCGGTGTGGTCGTCGCGGGCATCGGACTCGCGATCGGGTCCGTGCCGATCGCCGCGGCCGGTGCGATCCTCGTCGCCCACAGCGGCATGGACCGGATGGCCGGCTACGGCCTGAAGCTCCCGACCTCGTTCAAGGACACGCACATGGGCCGGATCGGCCGCGATCGCTGACCGATCACCTCCGAGGGCCGGACGTCACGGGGCGTCCGGCCTGTTTCATGTTTCAGTCGTAGAGGCGTTCCAGGTGCCACGTGCCGTCGATGCGGTCGAGGTAGACCAGGGCGAGCCAGCGCTGGCCGACGACCTTGACGTAGTCGCGGGCGATCGGGTCGCGCCACCAGGCCTCCTCCACCCGCCAGCGGTTGCAGACCTCGACCGGCTCGCGCCGGCCGTTCCAGACGATGACGGTCGGCTGGCCTGTCGGGTCGGTCTCGACCTCGATCGCCGGGTGCTCGCGCAGCAGGCGGCTCATCCGCCGCTCCCCGTCCCGGGCTCGCCCAGCCCGACCGATCGCCACGTCCAGCGCGCCTCGGGCAGCGGCGCCTCGGTGTCGAGCAGCGCGACCCGGCGGACCCGGTCCTCCCCGAACGTCAGGGCGAGCCTGGCCAGCTGCCAGCCGAGCCGCGCGTCGCGGGCCGCCTGCGGCACGAACAACGGGAGCTGCTGACCGGCCGCCGGCCCCACCCCGGCCAGCTCGAGGTCCAGGCGGGCCACCGCGGCCCGCGGCGGGTCGCGTTCCAGGCGGGCGAACAGCAGGCGCTCGATGGCCTCGGCGTCGGCGGTCGGTTCGGGGAACCGCTGCTCGACGGTCACCTCCGCCGCCGTCCCGGCCCGGGCGAACGCGAGGTCCAGCTCCAGCCGCAGGTGCGCCCGGGTGGCGGCGAGCCCGCGCGCCGACAGCTGCCCGGTGAGCGCGCCGGCCAGCCGATGCAGGACGAAGCGCAGCGACTCGAGCTCCTCCGATGGCGGCTCGATGGGGATGTGCAGCGCCAGCCGCTCGGGGGTCCGGCGCGGGCGGAACGGATCGGTCTCCTCGCCTCGCGCCCGGGCATGGAGACGCTCGCCCTCCTCCCCGAAGCGGGCCACGAGCGCGGACCGGGCGAGCTCCGCCACGGCCCCCACCCGGCGCAGCCCGAAGCGGCTGAGCCGGGCCCGGACATCGGGATCCTGGCTGAGCAGACCGGAGCGGTACGGGGCGAGGAACGCCGCCTCGTCACCGGGCGCCACGATGATCGGCCGGCCGTCGCGGGCATGGACCGCGGCGATGGTCGCGGCGAAGCGGGTGCCCGCGATCCCGGCACGGAACGAGGTCCCGGCACGGCCCGGCAGGCTCGCGGCGAGCGCCGCGGTCAGGCGCTCGATGAGGACCGGTTCGGGGCCCCACAACGGCCCGAGGCCGTCGATCTGGACCTCGAACAGCCCGAACGCCGCGTCGGCCGGATCGGTCGTCCCGGCAAGGCCCGGGCTGAACGCGGCGAGGGCCTCGAAGGCGGCCTCGGCCGCCGCCCCGTCCGCCTCAGGATCCGGATCGACGAAGTGCGCCTCCGGTGCGAGTCGATGGGCGTTCGCCAGCGGGATCCCCCGCTGGACGCCGAGCGCCCGGGCCTCGGGGTTCGCGTCGATGACGGTCCCCGGATCCCACGGCCGGCCGCCCAGCACGAGCGGGCCCGGCGGGAAGGGCTCGGAGGCGCGGGCCATCGCCAGTTCGAGCGGGAGGTGCGGGCGGTAGAGGTGCAGCAGTCGCATCGCGGTCGGTCCGTTCGAAATCGATGGCGGGGGCCTTGTCGGCGGTGGGGATCGCCTCGATGAGGAGGTCGTCCCGGCGGAGGCAGGCGTCGCGGTCGCCGCCGTCCGCGTAGAGGATCCGGAGCGTCGCCCGCCGCCCCGGCGGGCCATATCGATTGCGCGCGACCAGCGCCTCCGTCCGCTGGCCGACGATGTCGCGCCCGAGCCGGATCCACGACCGTCGCGCGAGCTCGAGGCGCAGGCCGCTCGACTCCGCGACCGCGGTCGCGAGGCCGCCGGAGAGCCCGGGCGCATCGAGGATCAGGAGCAGGATCTCCGCCCGACGGGCGAGCGCGGCGAGTCGATGCAGGCGGTCGGCGACCTTGGCCGGCTTGTCGGTCTTCGCGAGTCGGCCGCCGGGCAGGTCGAGCACCAGCAGGTCGACCGAGCGGCCGGCCAGGAGCGAGCCCGCGATCGAGAGGCCCTCGTCCAGGCTGGCCGGCGTGATGACGACGAGCCACTCGAGCCGAACGCCGCGGGCGACCGCCTCGACCGGGTCGAAGCTGCGCGAGAGGTCCAGCCAGGCCACCACCGAGCCCTGCGCCTGGGCCTCCGCGACGACGCGGAGCGAGAGGGTCGTCCGGCCGCTGGAGCCGTCGCCGCGGATCGCGACGCTGGCCGACTTCGGGAGGCCGCCGGGTCCGAGGATCGCATCGAGCGCGGCGAAGCCGGTGTGGATGACGCGGTCGTCGTCGGGGCGGAGCTCGGGCTCGTACCGCGGCTCGTCCTGCGGCTCTGCGTCCTGGTCCGATGCGACCGCCGGCGCGGACGCCAGGGCCAGGGCCCCCATGACCCGCGGAGCTGCGGCACCCCATCGAGCCCGGAGGCCCGCAACAGCGGCGTCCACATCTCCATTGGCGGTCGACATCGGACCGCTAGATTAGAACATCTGTTCTAGTCAGACAAGGCCCAAAACGTGGACCGGCGCGCCATCCGATCAGTTTTCGAGAAGCCATCGCGGCGGCGGCTCCCTATCCTCAGGGTCAACCCATTCGATCTCGCAGCGGAGGAAACCGACGATGGCCGACACGAAGAAGCCCGCCAAGAGCGCCAAGACGTCCGGCTGGACCGAAGACGAACGAAGCGCGATGAAGGAACGCGCCAAGGAGATGAAGGCGGCCTCGAGCAAGGCCGACGGTGAGAAGGACCTGCTCGCGAAGATCGCCGACATGCCGGCACCTGATCGCGACATGGCCGAGCGGCTCCATGCCCTCATCACGTCCAACGCGCCGGACCTCGCCCCGAAGACCTGGTACGGCATGCCCGCGTATGCGAGGGACGGCAAGGTCGTGGTCTTCTTCAAGGCCGCGTCGAAGTTCAAGTCGCGCTACGCCACACTCGGCTTCGAGGAAGAGGCCCGCCTGGACGACGGCGCGATGTGGACGACCTCCTTCGCGTTGAAGGAGCTGACCGCCGCCGACGAAGCGAAGATCGCCGCGCTCGTCAAGAAGGCTTGAACTGCGGGCCCGTCCCTCGCTCGTGCCCTGATCAACGGCCGTTGACGGCTGCGCCCTTCCTTGCCAGATAGTCCTCGGTGGATTGGTAGGCCACGATCGGCGCCGGAAACGCCTCGATCGGGTTCGCAGCGTTGGCCGCCACGCTCAGGTCAGCCACCAAGGCGGTGCCTCGGGCTCGATTCGGCTCGACAAACTTGACCTAACAGTCCACCCGCGAATATCTGGCACGGAACGTGGACCGTCACGTCACCGACATGGCCGAGGTCTAGCTTCGCTCCCCTACCATGCTGCCGATGCCCGCCGCCCCGAATGAGCCACGACACGAGCGACCGATCCTCGTCGTCGACGACGACGCGAAGATCGTCCGCCTGGTGCGGACGTACCTCGAGCGCGAGGGGTACGCGGTCGTCACCGCCGCGGACGGACCGGCCGCATTGGACGCCATCGAGACGCACCAACCGTCGCTCGTCGTGCTCGACTTGATGCTCCCCGAGCTCGACGGCCGGGCCGTCATCCGGGCCGTCCGCCGCGACGACGAGGCGGCCGCGACGCCGATCATCATCCTGTCCGCGCGCGGGACGACCATCGATCGGATCGCCGGCCTCGAGGACGGCGCCGACGACTACCTGCCCAAGCCGTTCTCGCCGGCCGAGCTCGTGCTCCGCGTGAAATCGATCCTGCGGCGGGCGGCCCCGACGACCACGACCGCGCCTACGGCCGGCGCCGCCACCGCCCGACCCGCTCGCCCGAAGCCGGTCATCCGCCACGCCGACCTCGTCCTCGATCCCGACCGCCACGAGGTCCGCCAGGCCGGCCGGCCGATCGACCTGACCCGCGTCGAGTTCCGGCTCCTCGAGACGATCCTCGCCGCCGACGGCCGCGTCCTCTCGCGGGACCAGCTGCTCGACGCGGTCTACGGCGACGACGGCGCCGAGATCCTCGACCGCACGATCGACGTCCACGTCGGCCGACTCCGCGACAAGCTCGGCGACGACGCCGAGCAACCCCGCTACGTCGCCACGGTCCGCGGCGTCGGCTACCGGGCCGCGCGCACGTGACGGGCTGGGCGCGCCACTCCGGGATGCACTCTCGTCACAGATGAACGTGGTCGCGCGCCCAGATCGCCGATCCGAGCACTCTGGGACGCCGACCAGGAGGCGTTCGTCGTGAACGTGCATCTGGCAGTGGCATCGGAGGCCTGATGGGCCGCGGCATCGCGGTCCGGATCGCGCTGGCCGCACTCGCCTCGGCGGCCGTGGGGCTCGTGATCCTCGCGGTCGGCGTGGCCGTCGTCGGGGCCGAGGTGTTCACCGCGCTGATGGTCGAGGCCGGCGACTCCGCTGACCACGCGCGCGCGATGTACGACCAGTCGGTCACCGCAGTGGTCCTTGCCGCGTTCGCGCTCGCCGCGCTGGCGAGCGTCGTCCTCGCCGTCCTGCTCGCCCGGATGCTGGCCCGGCCGCTGGCCGATGTCGGTGCCGCCGCCCGTCGCGTGGCCGAGGGCGATTACGCCGCTCGCGTCCCGCGCGAGGGCCCCGAAGAACTCACCTCACTCGCCGATTCGTTCAACCAGATGGCCGCCAGCCTCGAGCGCCAGGAGGCGATGCGCCGCGACTTCATCGCCAACGCCGCGCACGAGCTCCGGACGCCGCTGACCAACCTGCAGGGCTACCTCGAGGCGCTGCGCGACGGGGTCATCACCGCCGACCGGGCGACCTACGAGTCGCTCCACGAGGAGGCCGACCGGCTCGTCCGGCTGTCGCGTTCGCTCGATGCGCTGGCCGAAGGCGACGCGGCCGTCGGCGCACCGGACGTCGTCGAGATCGATCTCGCGGCGGCCGTCCGGATGGCGGTCGACCTGGCCCAGCCCGCGCTCGAGCGCGCCGGCCTCAAGGTCGCACTGGAGCTCCCGGATCGGTTGCCGGCGCGGGCCAACCCGGACCAGCTGTCCCAGGTGCTGGCCAACCTGCTCTCGAACGCGGCCCGCTACACCCCGACCGGCGGCACGGTCACGGTCCGTGCCGAGCGACGGCCCGCGGACCTCCTCGTCTCGGTCATCAACACGGGCGACGGGATCCCGCCGGACGAGCTCGAGCGCGTGTTCGACCGGTTCTACCGGGTCGAGAAGTCGCGCGACCGGGCGCGCGGTGGTGCCGGGATCGGTCTCGCGATCGTCAAGCAGCTCATCGAATCGGCTGGCGGCCGGGTCGGGGCGGAGTCGGGCGACGGCCAGACGCGCGTGTGGTTCAGCCTCCCGGGCTAGCCGCTCGGCAACCCGATCGCGATCATCCCGGCCGCCACGCCGGCGAGACCGAACCACTGGATCCGCTTCAGGCGTTCGCCCAGGAACGCGACCGCGGCGAGGATCGTGACCGCCGGACCGAACGATGCGGCCAGGCCGACCATCCATGTCGGGGCCGATTCGAGGCCGATCGCGAACGCGATGAGCCCGAGCACGTCGAGCGATCCCGCGACCACGATCGCGCCGACGATCCGGGCGTCAGACCAGGGAGGCCCACCGACCGGTCGCCGTCCACGACCGCTGGCGGCGAGCACGACGAGCACCGCGACCGATGTCGCCGCGTTGATGCCGCGGGCCAGTGCGTACACCTGGATCCATTCCATCGTCTCGAGCGCGATGTCGGTGACCATCGCCATCAACGAGAAGAGGATGAGCGCGACGATCGAGAAGACCACGCCCGGACCCGCGAGCCGCGTCTCCCGCCAGCCGCCTTCGAACGCGATGCCGGTCAGGATGACGCCGATGGTCGCGATCGTGGCGCCCGCGGCCTGGAGCGTGGTGAGGCTCTCGCCGCGGAAGACGACCGACAGCACGACCGTCAAGCCGCCGAAGGCCGCGACGACGCCACTCACGACCGAGATCGGACCGAATTGGAGCCCCGTGAAGTAGGCGAGGTACGCGCCGGCGCCGATGAACCCAAGGAGCGCGGCGATCGCGAACGACCCCGGCTCGGTCGGCAGATGCGTGCCGGTGATGAGCGCAAGGGCGACGAAGATGATGGCGCTCACGAACTGCATGCCCGCCGTGACCCGGATGCTGCCGATGACCCGGCTCGCGAGGGCCGTGATGACATCGAGCGTGCCCCAGAACAGGGCGGCAGTGAGACCGGTCAGGAGTCCGAAGGGCATCGGCGCAGCCTACGGGCGGCGTCTCATCGGCCGGACCGCGGTTGCGCACGCCGCGCCCACGCAGCAGGGCGCGCCCGCCGACCGGCCGCCCAGGAGTCGCGTGCTAGACTCCCACCGGTTCGGCCCCTCGTGCGGCCGGCCACCCGTGGGGATGTAGCTCAGCTGGAAGAGCACCGCGTTCGCATCGCGGGGGTCAGGGGTTCGAGTCCCCTCATCTCCACCACCCGACGCCCGTCAGCGGCATGATTCCACCCATGGCCGATCGCGACGGACGCATCTTCCTCATCGGGCTCATGGGCAGTGGCAAGTCCACGATCGGGCGCCGCCTGTCCCGCCGGATCGGCTGGCCGTACTTCGACAACGACCAGCTCATCCGCGATGTGACCGGGCGATCGGCTCCAGAGCTCGAGGCCGAGGGTGGCGTCGACGCCCTCCACGCCGCGGAAGCCGTCGCGTTCGAGCGGTCGTTGCGCCTCGATCCGCCGGTCATCGTCGGCGTGGCCGGTTGGGTCATCACCCGGCCGGAGCTGCGGTCGCGGATGCGCGAGGCCGGCCGGGTCGTCTGGTTGCGCGCGACGCCCGAGACGCTCCTCGCCCGCGCGGGCACGGGCCACGGCCGCCGCGCCGATGCCCTCTCGCTCGAGTGGGTCGAGCGCGTCGCGGCCGAGCGGGCCCCGTGGTTCGCGTCGGTCGCGGACCTCGTTATCGACGTCGATCGACAGCGGCCGCGCGAGGTCGTCGAGGCGATCGTCGAGGCGTTCCAGCCGGAGGCGCCCGATGGTCCGACAGGCTGATCTCGAACCATGCGCCGAGGGTCAACGATTGATTGACGATTTCGGGTACCCTTGGGGCCCTCGTTGTCCCCGCAACTGAGGGGGGAGTGAATATGACGAGATGACCCAGCTGCGGGGCGGCACCGCGAGCCCAGTGAACGGTCCGACGTCGCATCTGGCCGTCCTCGAGGCCTCACCGAACTCGATCCTTGCGGTGGACGCGCAGGCCCGCATCACCTACGTCAACCCCCAGGCCGAAGCCACCTTCGGCTATCCCCGGACTGAGTTGCTCGGCAACCTGGTGGAGTTGCTCCTGCCGGACCAGGCCGCCGAACGTCACGTCAGGCACCGTGACGGCTTCCTCGCCCATCCGGTCCCACGACCCATCGGCATCGGCCTCGACCTGGCCGGCCGCCGCAAGGACGGATCGGAATTCCCCGTCGAGATCAGCCTCTGCTCGGTCGAGACCGCGGATGGCCCCCAGGTCTTTGCGACCGTCGTCGACATCAGCGCCCGGATCGCCGCGCGCGAGTCGGCCGAGTCGGCCCTCGAGGAGAGTGAGTCCCGCTTTCGCGCGGTCCTCGAAGCGTCGCCCGACGCGATCATCGCGGTCGACGCGCACGCCCACATCACGTACGTCAACCCGCAGGCCGTGACCGCGTTCGGCTACGAGCGCGATGAGCTGCTCGGGCAGACCGTGGAGATGCTCCTTCCCGATCGCGTGGCCGATCGCCACGTCGGACAGCGGGCGGACTTCATCGCCCACCCGGTCGCGCGGCCGGTCGGCATCGGGCTCGACCTGGCGGGCCGGCGCAAGGACGGCACCGAGTTCCCCGTCGAGATCAGCCTCTCGCCGGTCAGGACGGCCGAGGGCATCCAGGTCTTCGCGACGGTCGTCGACATCACGGCACGCAAGGCCGCAGAGAGCCGGCTCCTCCAGGCGCAGAAGCTCGAATCGATCGGCCGGTTGGCCGGCGGCATCGCCCACGACTTCAACAACATGCTCTTCGCGATCAGCGGGTACGCCGAGATGCTTGCCGCGGACCTGGATCCCGCGGCCGAGGGCGAGTTCGATCGGGCGTCCGCCCTGCACAGCGTCGAGGCGATCGCCCAGGCGACCGATCGCGCGACCATCCTGACCTCGCAACTGCTGGCCTTCGGGCGACGGCAGCGTCGTCCAGCCGATCGTCCTCGACCTCAATGCGCGCATCGAGGCGCTCGAGCCGATGCTGCAGCCGCTGATCGGCGAGAAGGTCCGTCTCGTGCTCCACCTCGATCCGGAGACCGGGCACATGCAGGCCGATCCGGGCCAGCTCGACCAGATCCTCGTCAATCTCGTGGTGAATGCCCGGGACGCGATGCCCGGCGGCGGCATCGTGTCGATCGAGACCCGCAATGGGTCCTTCGACGCGACGGACTCCAGCGAACACGTCGACGTGATCGCGGGCCGGTACGTGGTCATGTCCGTCAGTGATAACGGGATCGGCATGGACCATGCCACGCGTGAGCACATCTTCGAGCCCTTCTTCACCACCAAGGATGTCGGCAAGGGCACCGGACTCGGCCTCGCGACGATCTACGGCATCGTCCGGCAGGCGGGTGGGCACATCCGGCTCGACTCGGAGCTGGGCAAGGGCTCCACGTTCAAGCTGTACTTCCCCTACGACGACGCACAGCCGACCGACGAGCTGGCACCCGCCACGCCCATCCCCGCGACCGGTTCGGGCCGGATCCTCGTGGTCGAGGACGACGGCGTCGTCCGCCACGTGACGGTCGCGCTCCTCGAGCGCGCGGGCTACGACGTCACGGCCGTGAGCAATGGGGCGAAGGCGATCGCCCTCGCCGACCAGCTCGGCGGCCAGGTCGACGTCCTCGTGACCGATGTCGTGATGGCCGGCATCTCGGGCTCACAGGTCGCGGACCACGTCATGGCGCACGCCCCGAGGGTCGGCGTCGTGCTCCTGTCCGGGTACACCGGGGCGACCGCGGACCTCGCTCGGCTGACCGGGCGGGGCGCGATCTTCGTCGCCAAGCCGGTGACGTCGGCGCTCCTGCTCGATGCGGTGGCGAGGGCGATGCCTGACCGCGAGCTGGTGGCCAGCGATGCCTGAGCGCAGTCTCGACGGCGAGCCGATCATCCTGGTGGTCGATGACGATCCGGACCTTCGGAAGATGATGGTGCTCGCCCTCCATCGCGCCGGATTCGAGACCCGGCAGGCGGGCGATGCTGACGAGACACTCGCCCTCCTCCAGGCGCAGTCGGTCGACGGGGTCGTCCTCGACATGGGGATGCCGGGGGCCTCCGGGATCGACGTCATCCGGTCGCTGCGGAGCGACCCGGAGACCACGACGCTGCCGATCCTGTTGATCACGGGCTCGGGCGACGAAGACACCGTGCTCGGGGCGCTCGAAGCCGGGGCGGACGACTTCCTCTCGAAGCCTGTCCGGCTCGACGAGCTCGTCGCCCGGATCCGGGCCCACCTGCGGACGCGGAGCGCGTGGACCGACCAGGTCGCGAGCGAGCTGCGTGCCCGGGCGGATCTCGTCGGCGCGCTCGGCCACCTGGCCCTGTCCTCCGAGCCCGACGATGCCGCCGCGGCGCTCGTGACCGAGCTGGGCCGAAGCGCCGGCTGCGAATTCGTCGGTGTCCTCCAGATGGCCGACCGGGGCAGGCTGAACGTGCTCGCCACGTACAACGGGTCGGCCGGTGTCCAGCGTGGCGGCACGCTCACGGCGGATCGAGCCAGATACCTGATGTCGCGCGTGCGCGACGGCCCCTGGGTCGAGATCGTCGGATCGAGACTGCACGACGAATCGGCCAACGCGTTCTGGTCGGCCGGCCTCGAGCTGGCGGCAGGCGCCCCGATCTATGCCGGCACGCGCGTGGTCGGGGTGTTGATCACCGGGCAGGCCGGCATGGATCCGTCGACGACGCCGGCCCGCCAGGCCAAGCTGCTGGCATCGGTCATCGACTACGCGAACATCCTGAGCGTCGCGGCCGGGGCCTCGATCGCCCATCACCGCCGGACGACGGCGACGCGCGCTCGCCTCGAGCGGGTGATCGCGACGCGCGCGTTCTACGCGGTCTTCCAGCCGATCGTCGAGCTCGTCGACCATCGGATCACCGCGTACGAGGCGCTCACCCGGTTCACCGACGGGACCCCGCCCGACGTGCGCTTCGCCGAGGCCACCGAACACGGCATGGGCGTGGAGCTCGAGGCGGCCGCGATCCATTCCGCGCTCCAGGCCGCGGCCGCGCTGCCGGTGCCGGCCCCGATCAGCCTGAACGCGCCACCCGACCTCGTGCTCGATCGCGAGCGCGTGAAGTCGTTCATGGCCATCGCGCCGCAACCGATCATCCTCGAGCTGACCGAGCACGCCCGGATCGAGGATTACGACGGCCTGCGCGACGCGCTCACGTCGTATGGATCGGGCGTCCGACTCGCGATCGATGACGCCGGGGCCGGCTACGCCAGCCTCCGCCACATCCTGGAGCTGCGACCGGCCTTCGTGAAGCTCGACCTCAGCATCGTGCGCGGCATCGAGGCCGACCCCGTGCGCCAGGCCCTGGTGTCCGGGCTCGTCTACTTCGCCGCAAAGACCGGTTCGGAGCTCATCGCCGAGGGGGTCGAGACCGACGAGGAGGCGAACATCCTCGTCGACCTCGGCATCCGCTTCGGGCAGGGCTACCTCCTCGGCCGGCCGGAGGCCATCGCCTGATCCGTCGTGCAGCGCCGGTGAAGTCGGAGATACGTCGCAGCTAAGGCCCGCTCGTCACGATGCCGGGCATGAAGACGACCAAGGACCGACGGGCGACCAAGAGCGCCAAGGCCGAACGGCGCGTGCGCCGCGCGGGCAAGGATGAGGCTCGCCACGGACGCGGGGACTGGGAGATCGTGCCGCTCGGCGGACCGGTGGACCCGGTCATCGCGCGACGGGCCCTGGAGGCGTTCGTGGCGTTCGATCCGAGCGGTCCGTGGCCGGACGTCGCGCCGTCGATCATGCCGTTGCTCAAGCGCGTCCGTCACCCGTTCCCGGCACAGGCCGCGCCGATCCATCTGCGCGTGCCGCCGGGCGTCTGGACCGGCTTCGGCATCGACGTCGGGCCCATGTGGGCCCACGTCTCACGTGATCTCCTGACCCGCTGGGGCGTCGATGACGCCACGCTCCTGGGCACGGCGCTCGAGAACCTGCGCCGGCGCGTGGTCGATGAGCCGCCGATCGTGGAGTCCACGAGGTGGCGCGGGATGCCGACGACCGTCGTCCAGGCGCAGGGCTGGGGATCGGCGCTGATCCTCGCGCCGGACCGCCTCGGACCGATCCTCGGCGACGAGCCACGCACGCTGCTGACGCCGGTCCGGAACGCGCTCATCAGCCTGCCCGAGGCGGTGGACCTGGACCTCGCCGTGACGATGTGGGAGGTCTTCGCCGACGGGTCGGCTGACGAGCTCGACATCGAACCCCTGCGCTGGACCGGCTCGACGGTCATCGCCTACGACGAGGAGCCCTCATCGCTCCTCGACTGATCGAGGGCGCCGTGCAGCTCGAGGGCGTGGTCGCGGAGCCAGTGGCGCCACGTGACGTGGTCGGGACGCCGTTCGGCCACGAGGGCCCAGAAGGCCGGTCCGTGGCCGAAGATCCGCAGGTGGGCAAGCTCATGGATGACCACGGTCTCGAGCGCCTCGGGCGGCGCCAGGATGAGCCGCCACGAGAACGACAGCCGGCCACCGCGCGACGCGCTCCCCCAGCGCGAGCGAGGGTCGCGGATCGTGACGACCGTCTTGCCGACGTCGAAGCCCTCGGCGAATCGTGCGATGACGCGCTCGATCTCGGTCTTGGACCGGGAACGGAACCACGCCTCCAGCACGACGGCCGTGGAGCGACGGTCCGACGTTGCCCGGCGGACAACGAGCTGGTCCTCGCCCTCGTCGCCGATCCGCTCCACGCTCGATCGCCGCGTGCCGGGCGCTGCCGCCTCGAAGCGCAACCGGTGGAGGTCGCCGCGGTAGCGGATCAGGGCACCGTCCTCCAGGCCGCCTCGCGCCGCGAGCTGTTCGCGCGCAGCGGACTGGCGAGCGAGATGGCGGCGAAGCCACGGCTCCCGTTCCGCGAGGAAGGTGTTCACGTGGCGTTCCGGATCGGACCATCCCCGGCGGCCGGCGACCGGCACCGTCACCACGACACCCCGCTCCGGATGGATGACGACGCGCAGCGTGCGTGCCCGCGAGGACCGCCGAAGCGTGTACGGCACGGGCCCGCCCGGCAGGCGCGCGATCGCGGGCTGCTCGGTGGCCTCGGGTGTCGAGCGGGTCACGCGCCCCGTCGCAGGAGACGCCCCGGCCGCTGCCCGGTCTCCTGACCCGCGAGGACCGCGGCAGCGCCGTTGACGAACACGTGCTCGATGCCACTTGGGTGGCGGGCGGGCTCGAGGTAGGTCGCCTCGTCGGCGACGGTCGCCGGGTCGAACACGACCAGGTCGGCGAACGCCCCCTCGCGGATGGTCCCGCGGTCGCGCAGCCGGAGCCGAGCGGCCGGCACCGAGGTGAGCTTGGCGACCGCGGCCTCGAGCGTCAGCGTGCCCCGCTCCCGCACGTACGTGCCGAGGACCCGTGCCGTGGAGCCGTAGGTGCGCGGGTGCGGGCGGCCCGCATCGAGGATCGGGTGACCCGGCCGCCGACCCTCGGCGTCGGTGCAGACCGCGATCCAGGGCACGGCCATGATCGTCTCGACGTCGGCCTCGGACATGCAGTCGATGACCACCGAGACGTCCAGCCGGTCGTCCATCAGGGCATCGAAGGCGAGGTTCGCGGGCTCCGCGCCGAGGTCCTCGCCAAGCTCGGCCAGCGATCGGCCGGCCCAGTCCGGGTGGCTCGCCGCGTGCGAGATGCGGATCCCGGACCAGCCGGGGTCCGACGCCACGTCCTCCCAGCCGGAACTCCCGCGGGCGATCTCCTCGCGGACCCTGAAACGGACTTCCTGGTCGCCGAGCGCCGCGACGCATTCCTCGACCCCGAGACCCAGCAGGGCCGGTGGCAGGATGGTCGCGAGCGTGGTCGCGGCGGCCGTGTACGGGTACTGGTCGGCGGCGACGTCGATGCCCTCTTCGCGGGCCGCTTCGAGGACGCCGAGCGCCTCGTCGGCGCGGCCCCAGACGGAGCGCGAGCCACACTTGAGGTGCGACACCTGGAGGCGCCCGCCCTCGCCCGACGCGCGGACGGCGGTCAGCGCCTCATCGAGCGCCTCGAACAGACCGGCTGCCTCGTTGCGGATGTGCGTCGCATACAGGGCATCGTTGCGGGTCGCGGCACTCACGAGCGCGGCCATCTCGTGCGGCCCCGCGTGCACCCCGGGCGCGTAGATGAGGCCAGACGACAGGCCGACGGCCCCCGCCTCGATGGCCGCTTCGACCACCTGCACCATCGCCCGAAGCTCGTCGGCCGTCGGGGCGCGTGCCTCGGACCCGAGCACGGACCCACGCACGGTCCCATGCCCGACGAGGAACGCCACGTTCGGACCGAGCGACTCGCGCTCGACCTCGTCGAGGTACTCGGCAAACGACTCCCACCGGGCGGTCAGATCGTTCGGTCGGAGCGAGAGCGCGACCAGCTCCCGGCCGATCGCCGTGATCGGCGCGAGGGTGTCGCCGCAGTTCCCCGAGAGCTGGGTCGTGAAGCCCTGGCGCAGGTGGCTGATGAGCGCCCCATCGACGAAGAGCGAGCCATCGGAATGACCGTGCGGATCGATGAAGCCCGGCGCGACCACCATGCCGCTGACGTCCATGTCGAGCGCGACCTCGCCGGCGCCCACGGTGCCGATGTCACCCACGGCCATGATCCGATCGCCGCTGACGCCGACGTCGGCGCGCCGGCCCGGCGCGCCCGTGCCGTCGATGACGTTCCCGCCGCGCAGGAGCAGGTCGAATCCGGTCACGAGGGCCATGGTGCCACGTCTGACCGCGGCGGCCGGGGGCAACGCGACACTGCTACACTCCGCGTTCCGTGGGGCCATAGCTCAGCTGGAAGAGCGTCTGCATGGCATGCAGAAGGTCCGGGGTTCGAGTCCCCGTGGCTCCACCAAAGCCACCAGGGTCGCTGAGACCGCATGACACCCGATCGACCGTCGCCCGCCCGATCCGGGCTGGATCGCCTGGTCGAGCAGGCCCGCGCCGACCTCGCCCGCCGGTCGTCGATCCCCCTCGAGCGGATCTCGCTCGTCGAGGCCGCCGCCGTCGTCTGGCCGAACTCCGCGATGGGCTGTCCGCAGCCGGGCATGGCCTACCTGCAGGTGCCCGCGGACGGGTCGCGGATCATCCTCGAGGCGGACGGCCGGCGCTACGACTACCACTACGGTGGGCGTCGCGGCCTCTTCCTCTGCGAACCGACGAAGGCCCTGCCCCGACGCCCAGGCGGACGCGGCGCGCCGGGCGGCTGACGCGCCGGACAACGCGCCGGACAACGGAGGAGGGCGGGCCTCCCGGTGGGAGACCCGCCCTCTCGTTGCGTGACGGAGGATCGATCAGCGGTTGTCGACCTCGACGAACGTTCGACCCATCAGGCCGCTCGGTCCGGTGTGCGACACCGCACCGAGATACCAGTCGGCGGTCGTGCCCGTCCCAAGGCCTGCCCAACTGACGGTGACCGTGCCGGTCGCCCCGGTCACGGCCGAAGCCGGAGCCGAGTCGACCGTCAGGCTGCCGCCGGTCGCGTTCGGCACGATCCAGGACCACATCGTGTAGTCCGAGCTCGGGCCGACCGTCTGCCAGCCGTGGACGTAGACCTTCCACTCCCCATCGGCCGGATCATCGATATCGATGTGCTCGTCGGTGCCACCCGCGGTGCTGGTGGCGGCGAGCTCGCCGTCGGGACCGAAGACGAAGACGTCGAGGTCCGCGTCGGGTTCGGTGCCCTCCGGTGGGATGGCCACCCGGAAGTGGGCGGCATCCGCGAGGGTGAACGTGTGGAGATTGGCGCCGCCGGCGGCGACGTCAGCCGGGTCGAAGTCCTGGTTCGGGTCCTGCAGGACGGTCGCCTGCGTGAGGGTGGACTTGATCAGGCCGTGGGCCCCGGCGGTGTACGAGCCGGTGTAGCCGAACTTCACGTCGAAGCTGGCGGTGCCGGAGGCGCCGGTGCCGGAGACGGCGTCCGGGGCGCGGAACAGGGCCCCCTTGACCGCGATCGGGCTGCGGACCGAGTAGCCCTCGCCCTTCCAGGTCAGGGAGCCGAAGCGCCACGCATCGACCGGTCCGCTCTTGTTCGTCACGGTCACGGTGAACGTGGCCGATTCGCCGCCCCGGAGCCTGATGGTCGAGGGAGAGACCTTGACCTTGTATCCGGAAGGTGCCTGGACGTGCGCCCGGTACGTCACCCGATGGGTGCCGCTGGTCACGCTGGTCACGGTTCGCGTGATGGTCTCGCTGCCGACGACGGCCGAGATGCCGATCGACGGCAGGTTGAGGTCCGTGGGGGCGTCGGGGACGCCGAGGCCCTCGAGGAAGGTGCAGCTTCCCGGCGAGAAGATGCCCCACTCCATGCCGCAGGTGAAGGCGGCGTACTCGAAGAGTCCGGCGTCGTAGACGAGACCGGGCCTGGCGAGCGAGCCCTTCTTGTTCCAGCGGCCGCCCGGATCGACGTGGCCGGCGCCCATCGCGAACGGACCGGCCCGGTGGACGCGGTCGTTATCGCGGACGTCCTGGCTGGCCGTGGTCATGAGGGCCGACTTGGCCGCTGCGGCGGACCAGTCGGGATGCGCTTGCTTGAGGAGGGCGTAGATGCCGGCCACGTGCGGGCTCGACATCGACGTTCCGGCGATGGCCTGGAACAGCTCACCGGGCACGCTGCCCTCGTCGACATACGGCGAGGCGCCGGCGAGGATCTGCAGACCCGGCGCGGTCACGTCGGGCTTGATGACGTCAGGCGCGACGGCGTTCGGGCCACGCGACGAGAAGATCGTCATGCTCGGGGCCGGGCGCCACTTGGACTTCCTGGGCTTGTTGTCGTTGGTCTTCGTATCGATCTTGGCGCGCGGGTTCGACGCCCGGTCGATGTACGACTTGATGGCGAGGCCCGGCTTGTTGTCGATGTGGACCGACGGGACCCAATGGGTGTCGGTGAACAGGTTGTCGACGTTGTTGGCGTTGTACTGGATCATGCCGACGCCGCCGGCCTCGAACACGGCGAGGCTCTTCTCGACGCGCCCGACAACGCCGCGCTTGCACAGCACGATCTTGCCGGTCACGACGGCCGCATCGAGCGCGCCTGGCGTGCAGAGCTCGTCACCGGCGTCGGCCGCGTCAACCAACTTGGTCCAGCCGAGCTCCTCGGTCAGGGATGCGCCCTTGTACTGCCGGCCGTTGCCGAGGGTGATGATGCCCTCGAAGAACCGGCTCTGGGTGCTCGCCCCAACGCTCGTCACCCACGGCATCGTCGCCGGGTTGCCGACCGTCTCGGGACCCGGGCCGTCGTTGCCGGCCGAGGTGGCCACGAAGACGCCCGCGTCGGCGGCGAAGAGGAACGCGACATCGTCGGCGCCGGGCTCGCCCGGGCCGCTCCCGATCGAATAGTTGATGACGTCGACGCCGTCCGCGACGGCCTGGTCGATCGCCGCTGCGAGGTCCGACGAGAACCCACCGAGGTTGCCGAGGCCCTTGTAGGCCACGATCCGGGCGCGCGGGGCGATGCCCGCGATCTTGGCGATGGGGTCGCCATGGATGACGGCCTTGACGCCCTTGTTGCCCGCGGCCGTGGAGGCCGTGTGGGTGCCGTGGCCGTTGTCGTCACGGGCCGAGTCGAACTCGTCCGGATCGGCGCCGATGAGGAGCCGGTAGGTCTCGAGGCTCTGGCGAGCGCCGAGCAGCTTGTTGTTGCAGGTGAACGCCACGTCGGCCGGGTTGTGCGCGGTGTTGCCGAACTCGCACGGCACCGGGTCGATCGGCGACGGGCCGTAGCTGCCGTTGTCCGCGAACGACGGGTGCTCGGGCCAGATCCCGGTATCGATGACGCCGACGACCACGCCCTCGCCGGTCACGCCCTTGTCGTAGGCACCGCCGTTGACGGTCAGGCCCATGAACTTGGCGCTGCTGTCGGTCTGCGGCTGACGCATGACGTCTTCGAAGACGCGCACGACGCCCTTCTGCATCCGGACCGCTTCGACCTGCTCCGGAGTCAGCAGGGCCGCGTAGCCGTTGAGCGCGACGGTGTAGTCGTAGAGCTTGGCCGCCGTGCCTGCGCCGGCCTGCCTGAGCGACTTGTTGTGTTGAGACGTCAGGTACTTCTCGTACTTGGCAGCCGAGGCGGAGTCCGCGGCGACCTTCATGCCCTCCGGAGCCTTGGTCCGGGAGTATCCCGCGACTCCGCCCTTGTACGTCGCGATCGGGTCCCCCGTGAGGACGACGATGTACGACTTCCTTCCGTCCTTCGCCGTGACCGGTGCGGCGGCCGTGGCCGCCAGCGACAGGGTCAGCAGTGCGAGAAGCAGGCCCCGATAGAACGTCTTTCTCTGCATCCGTTCTCCTCCCAGACAAATCAGCGATCTCTTGAGCCGTGCGAACGGCTGATGGACCTTGGACGTACTCGACACCTCCCGAATGCGATAGGCGGGCGCGGCCACACCGCCGGTGGCGGCGCTGGAGATGGATCGCCCAGAACTGGGGCTAGGGGCGGATGTGGGCGTATCCTCTTACTGCGCATCATGGCCGCTCGGTACCCCAACCGCAATCCAGAGAACGCACGACGAGGGTGGCATGGTGACGACTGGCAACGCATTTACGCGAGGGACCATGGCAGCTGCTGACCGTCCGACGAGCCGCTTAGCCCGCCGGCGTGTACCGGCGGTGTTCCTCGCGCTCGGCTGCCTGCTGTTCGCGGCGTGTTCAGCGGCTCCGGCGGCGTCCGGCCCGAGCCCGTCGGCGTCCGCGCCGGACGCGACCAGTCCCTCACCGACCCTGTCCCTGGCCACGCCCGACCCGTCCAAGCCGCTGGGCCCGGACGCCGCGGATACCTATACGGGCGTCCTCTCGTTCGACTCGATCGAGGGTGGCTGCGCCTACCTCGAGACCGCCGTCGGGCGCAAGCTCGAGGTCATCTATCCGGACGGCTGGACCCTGCAGAAGTCGCCGCTCGAGTTGCGCGCGCCCGACGGCTCGGTCCACAGCCGGGCGGGCGACACCGTGACCGTCAAGGGCAGCGAGGCGACGGACATGATGTCGATCTGCCAGATCGGACCGATCATCCGCGCCACCGAGGTCCTCGACCGATAGATCGCCGACGCGGCCCGCCCCTCCAACGGGTCGCCCGTTATCTGGCACGATTGGCCCGTGACGACCGACGCACGAACCCGGATCGAACGCTACGACCCGACCGCGATCGAGCCGCGCTGGCAGGCACGCTGGGCGGAGCTCGGCATGGACGAGACGGACCTCCGCGACGAGTCCCGGCCCAAGTGGTACCAGCTGACGATGTACCCGTACCCGTCGGGTGACCTCCACATCGGCCACTGGTACATCGTGACCCCGACCGACGCGCTCGCCCGGCGGCGCCGGATGCTCGGCTACAACGTGTTCTTCCCGATCGGTTTCGATGCGTTCGGGCTGCCGGCCGAGAACGCCGCCATCAAGAGCGGCGGGCATCCGTTCACCTGGACGATGCAGAACATCGAGACGATGCGTCGGCAGTTCCAGACGATGGGCGCGATGTTCGCCTGGGAGACCCAGGTCGTCACGGCCGACCCCGCCTACTACAAGTGGAATCAGTGGCTGTTCCTGCGACTGCTCGAGGCCGGCATGGCCTATCGGGCGATGTCGCCGGTCGACTGGTGCCCCAACGACGGGACGCTGGCCCGCGAGCAGGTCGAGGGTCCCGATCGCCGGTGCTGGCGCTGCGGCGCCCTGGTCGAGAAGCGCGACCTCGAGCAGTGGTTCCTGCGGACGACGGCCTATGCGGACGAGTTGCTCGATTTCGAGGGGCTCGATTGGCCGAACCCGATCCGGACCCAGCAGACGAACTGGATCGGCCGCTCCGAAGGCGCCGAGATCGACTTCGAGACCGCCGCCGACGACCACCAGCCTGGCGGCGACAAGCTCCGAGTGTTCACGACACGCCCGGATACGCTGTTCGGCGCCACGTTCATGGTCCTGGCGCCGGAGCATCCCCTGGTCGAGCGGCTGACGCATCCGGGCCAACGGGCCGAGGTCGAGGCGTACGTCGCCCAGGCCCGGCGGCGAACCGAGATCGAGCGGCTCTCGACCGACCGCGAGAAGACCGGCGTCCCACTCGGGGCCGATGCGATCAACCCGGTCAACGGCGAACGGATCCCGATCTACATCGCGGACTACGTGCTGTCCGGCTACGGCACGGGCGCGATCATGGCCGTGCCCGCCCACGACGAGCGCGACTTCCTGTTCGCGCAGCGCTTCGAGCTGCCGATCCGGCGGGTGGTGGCCGCGCCGGACGTGGACCCGACGGCGCCCGTGGAGGCGGCGTTCATCGCGCATACCGAGGGCGAGGTGCTGGTCAACAGCGGCCGTTTCGACGGCATGGCGGCCGACGAGGGCGGCGCGGCCATCGTCGCCTGGCTGGCCGAGACCGGCCGGGCCGAGCCCAAGGTGACCTATCGATTGCGCGATTGGCTCGTCAGCCGCCAGCGCTACTGGGGCACGCCGATCCCGGTCATCTACTGCGAGACCGACGGCATCGTGCCGGTGCCGGACGACCAGCTGCCGGTCCTGCTGCCGGAGACCGTCGACTACCACGGCAGCGGCGACAACCCGCTCAACCACGACGCCGCGTTCGTCAACGTCACCTGCCCGAAGTGCGGGCAGCCGGCGCGGCGCGAGACCGACACGATGGACACCTTCGTCGACTCCTCGTGGTACTGGTTCCGCTACCTCTCGCCCTTCAAGAGCGATGGCCCGGTGGACCCCGAGATGGTCAAGCGCTGGACGCCGGTCGACGAGTACACGGGCGGCGCCGAGCACGCGGTGATGCACCTGCTGTACAGCCGCTTCTTCACGAAGGCGATGGCCGATCTCGGCCTGGTGACCGAGCGCGAGCCGTTCCTGAAGCTGTTCAACCAGGGGCAGATCCTCGGCGCCGACGGCGAGCGGATGTCGAAGTCGCGCGGCAACGTCCAGGATCCGGACGACCTCGTCCGGCGGTACGGCGCCGACACGGTCCGCCTGTTCCTGATGTTCATGGGCCCGTGGGACCAGGGCGGTCCGTGGAGCCCCACCGGGATCGGCGGCGTCCATCGGTTCCTGAACCGCGTGTGGACGCTGGTGCTGGACCCGAAGGGCCGCGAGGCCGGCGATCCGGACTCCGGCGTCCTGGCCGCCGGCGAGACGGAGGCGACTGCCAGGGCCACGCTCCGGAGTGCCGTCCACAAGACGCTGCGCGACGTCTCCACGGACTACGAGTCGTTCCACTTCAACACGATGCTCGCGAAGCTGATGGAGCTGTCGAACACCCTGTTCCGCTATCGCGGCACGCCGATCGCCGGCTCCGCGGAATGGGACGAGGCGATCCGGCTGCTGCTGCTGATGCTGGCGCCCGCCGCGCCGCACATCACAGACGAGCTGTGGAGCCGTCGGCTGACGGCCGCGGGCGAGCCCTGGTCGTCGATCCATGCGCAGGCCTGGCCCGAGGTGGACGTGTCCGCCACCGCGGAGGCGACCCGCGAGGTCCCGGTGCAGGTCAACGGCAAGCTGCGCGACCTCGTGACCGTGCCGATCGAAACGTCCAAGGAGGAGCTGGAGGCGCTCGTCCTGGCCCGCCCGAAGATCGTCGCCGCGCTCGCCGGCCGGACCCCTGAGCGGATCATCCACGCCGGCGGCAAGCTCATCAACATCGTCGTCCGCGACTGACTCGGGACGCACACGTGACCGACGTTCGACTTGGTGCGCTCTGCTGGAACCAGTACACGACCTGGCCGGACCTGCTGGCCGCGGGCGTCCGGGCCGATCGGCTCGGCTACGACAGCCTGTGGACCTGGGACCACCTCTACCCGATCGTCGGCAGCGACGATGGGCCGATCTTCGAGGGCTGGCTGACGCTCGCCGCCTGGGCGCAGGCCACGGAGAAGGTCCGCATCGGCTTGATGGTCGGGGCGAACACGTTCCGTGAGCCGGCACTCACCGCGAAGATGGCGACGACGCTCGACCACATCTCGAACGGCCGGGCCATCCTCGGCATCGGCGGCGCGTGGTTCGAGACCGAGCACGATCGCCTACGGCCTCGAGTTCGGCGACGGCTTCCCGGAGCGGCTGCGCTGGCTCGGGCGAGGCGCTCCCGATCATGCGGGGCATGCTCCACGGCGAACGGCCGACCGCGGCCGGGCCGCGCTACTCGGCCAAGGCCGTCCGCAACGACCCGCCCCCGATCCAGGAGCGCCTGCCGCTCCTCATCGGTGGCGGCGGCGAGCGGGTCACGCTCAAGCTCGTCGCGAAGTACGCCGACGCGAACAACGTCGGGGGCGGGCTCGCGACCGTCAAGCGCAAGGAGGCGATCCTGCTCGAGCACTGCGAGACCGTCGGGCGCGACCCGGCCGAGATCGAGCGGACGAGCGGGATCGGCGCCGTGATCATCCGCGACTCGCGTGAGGAGGCCGTCCGCGTCCAGAAGGCCATGTTCGAGCGCAACGGCCACGCCGACGTGTGGACCGACCAGCCGGTCGGCACGCCCGAGGACGTCGCCGAGCGGCTGCTCCCCTACCTCGACATCGGCTACCGCCACCTCATCGCGGGCTTCCCGTCGCCCCACGACGAGGAATCGATGACCCGCCTCGCGACCGAGGTCCGACCGGTCCTGGAACGCGCCGGGTGACTTGCCTCAGATCCTGAGCGACATCTTGGCGCGGTGGCGCGCCGCCTTGGCCCGGTTGCCACAGGTCGCCATGTCGCACCAGCGGCGTCGGGCCGTGCGCGAGGTGTCGTAGAAGATCCAGCGGCACGTGTCGTCGTCGCAGATCCGGAAGCGGTCGGGATGACCGCTGGTCAGCTCGGTGACCATCGCCTCCGACAGGCGGGCGAGGGCATCGTCGATCGGGTCGCCGACATGACGATGGTCGACGCTGACGCCGTCGGGTGACGGAGCGAGCTCGATGACCTGGCGGGCGTGGAGCGCCTGGTTGACGGTCGAGAGCGCGTCCCTGCGCGCCGCCCGGTGCTCGACGACCGAATCGGCGACCTCGCGGAGCGCCGCTCGAACGGCACGGACGCGCTCGAGATCCCGGGCCGAGACACGCGGGTGAGACGCCGCCTCGCGGCGTGCCTTGTCGGCGCCTTCGTGATGGATGAGGCCGCGGTCGGCGAACCAGGCCAGGACGCCGTCAACGTCGGGGAGCTTCTCGTTCGGGAAACCATCGTCGTAGTCGAGGGTGTTCAGGAAGTCGAAGGTGGTCTCCACGCTGACGTCGTGGGCGTGACCCGTATCGGGGGGGTGCGGGACGGTCTTGGTTGGCATCGTGTAACCACTTTAGACCACTTGACAGGTTACGCGCAAGAGGCTACATTACGAGTAACCGATAAAGAACTCTTAAACGGTTATCGGCGTAGCAAGAAGGAGGCCTGAAATGGAGCCCATCGTCATCATCGTCGGCCTCATCGCAGCCTTTGCGATGTTCGATCTCGCGGCCATCGGCTGGGGCGTCGACTCTCGCGACAGCCTGCCGGACGACCATCGCCGCTAAGGCGAAGTCGTCACGCCGCCCACCGTTCGCACACCAGGAGCCAACCATGCATCCCATCACGTTTCTCGCCCTCGATCTCGCGGCGGAACGCGCCAATGAGGTCGAGCTTCACAGGCGTCAGATGCTCGCCCAGAGCAACCGTCCGGTCCGGCCCTCGTGGCTGCGTCGCAGCCTCGCCAGCGCATTCGCGCTCGTGAGCCGCGGGTCGGCCGCAGCCGCCCGTCGACTCGACTCGTACGTCGCCGACGACCTCGGTCGGACGCTCGCCTCGACCAAGTAACCCGCGCTCGATGCGCGACAGACGCCCACCCACCGACGGTGGATGAGACCCAGCAGTCTCGTCCACCGTTTTTCTTTGCCCGCGGCTGGGCCGGCCGGCGCGGCCCGTATGCTTCCCGCGATGACGACTCAACCGATCGCGCGCGGGGCCGCCACGGAGATCGCCTCTGCCGTTCGAGCGTGGCTCGACATACTCGATCCGGCACAGCGCACCCGGGCGACCTTCCCGTTCGACACCGACGAGCGATTCGTCTGGGCCTACACCCCGGGCGACCGGAACGGCCTGCCGATCGCGGCGATGACCGCGGCCCAGCGCGAAGCCGCGCTGGCCAGCGTCGACGTGGCGCTCAGTGCCCGCGGTGCGCGTGAGGTCCGCGCGGTGATCGCCCTCGAAGAGGTGCTCGGCCAGGTCGAGCGCGAGGCCGGGGTCCGTGGGCCGCGCCGGGATCCCGAGCTGTACTGGTTCTCGGTCTTCGGCGAGCCCGACGGCCCCGGGCCGTGGGCCTGGCGGGTCGGCGGCCACCACGTCGCGATCGAGCTGACGGTGGCCGACGGCGAGGTGATCGGCAGCGCGCCCTCGTTCCTCGGCGCCAACCCGGCGACGATCCCGAGCGGACCCCGAGCCGGTGAGCGGACGATCGACGGCGAGGAGACGCTGGCCCGGGCGCTGCTCGCGAGCCTGTCAGCCGAGCAACAGGCGATCGCGGTGGTCGATCCCGTCGCGCCGCCCGACATCCGAAGCGGCAACGGCCGCCGGGCCCAGCTGCGCGGCATCCCGGACGGCATCCCCTACGCGGATCTCGGAGGCGACCAGCGCGACGGCCTCGAGCGGCTCATCCGGCACTACCTGGACCGGGCGCGTCCGGACATCGCCGACTCGGAATGGGCGCGTGTCCGCGCCGCCGGCCTGGCACCCGTGACATTCGCCTGGGCCGGACCGGACACGCCCGGCCAGGGCCACTACTACGCGATTCGCGGGCCGGCCTTCCTCATCGAGTACGACAACACGCAGGACCGCGCCAACCACATCCACTCGGTCTGGCGCGACCTGACCAACGACTGGGGCGAGGACCGTTTGGCCGCCCACTACCGGGCCGCGCATGGCCTCAACGACGATCGGACCGATCCGCCCGAGGCCTAGGCTGTCGCCTCGCCCGTCGTGCCTTCCTCGGGGCTCGGCGCTTCATCGGCCGATCCACCGCCAGCAGGCGCCTCGTCGATCTCCTCGAGATGCAGCCTCGTCATCGCGTCCTGCATCTCCTGGATCCATCCGCCGTGCTCCGCCCGCATGACTCGCTCGGACCGCTCGACGAGCCGATCCACGTTCCGTCGGAGCACCTGCTGGTCGGGCGGCAGCGCCGTCCACCAGGAGCGGATCCCCTCGAGGTTCGTCGCCGCCTGGTTGTAGAGCATGATCGTGGCCTCGAGCTGCAGTGCCTCGAGGTACGTGGTCAGCGCGCCGACGACGGCCACGGTCACCGCGACCCACAGCTGGAACCCGGCGACGGCGAGCAGCGTGCCGAGGCCGCCGAACCCGAGCATCAGCCAGCGCAGGGCCTGCACCTGGCGCTCACGCTCCCGCACGGCCTCCCGGTAGAACCCGACCTGGTCGTCGATCCGCAACCGGATGTAGCCCGACGCATCGAGGGGACTCATCCCGTCGTCCCGATCCGCACCTGGCGTCGCCGCCTGTTCATCGGCCTTGCCGCCGGTGTCCATGGCGGTGAGGCTGACGTCGGTGAGCATCAGGGCGTTCATCGTCGAGCTCACCGCCGCGGCCAGCTTCACCTCGCGCGGGGTCCGCCGCGTCTCATCCGGCGCATACAGGCCGCTGCGGGCGCGGTATCGGTAGGTCTCGCACTTGATCGCCTCCGCGGCGCCGCGGAGCAGGACCCAGCGACCGCCGGGTCGCAGGCGAGCCGCACCCGCGACGAGGACGCCGACGGCGATCGGGATCAGGACGATGCCGTATTGCAGGAGCTGGTCGGCGAATGACCCCTTGGCGAGCAGCTCCGCGTTCTGCAGGGACGCCTGGAGGACGACAAGGATCGTCGCGAGCAGGCCAAGCGCCAGGATCCCCCACTGGTACCACTTGAACGAGCGCTGCTGACGTCGCGCGGTCCGCGCCAGGATCCGGTACTGCCGCACGGCGGTCCGGAGCGTCTCGTCCGGTTGGAGCCGTCGCACGAGAAGGCGCTCGAGCAGCGCCGGGTCGGCGCCGAGCGCGACCACCGTGAGATCGATGTCACCGAGGATCGCCGCCAATTCGGAGTCCACGCTCTTCGGCACGGTGTTCGCCTCGCGCGCGGCGGCGGCGGCCGCCAGGTCCTCGGCGACGCCACCGCTCCCGGCGAGGGCGATGACCGGGATGCCGCGCCGGACCGCTGAGACGACCTCGCGAACCGTGCCGGGCCCGCCGCCGGCGATGAGCGCGACCGTCCGCGCGGGATCGGCGATGGCCTCGACGACTTCGAACAACAGGGGCGTCTCGCCGCCCCACGAATTGCTGTCCGCGAGGATGAAGTGGCTGTGGTGCGGTTCCAGGTCGGTGGCCCCGGAGATGCCGGGGCGCGTGTCGCCTTGCCAGGTCACGCGCCCCCCGGGCGCGACGCCGAGCACGGTGACCTGGACGTGCGCGGCGGCGATGGCCCCGCCGACGATCGCCATGATGCCCGCGTCCGTGCCGCCGTCGACGATGACCGGCCCGACGGTCTCCACCGCCGGGACGACGCCCGCATCGACCAGCGCACGCAGGCTCGCTTCCGCGTTCTTCGGCAGTCCAGCTGCGCCGCCGATCACGAGCAAGACCGGCCGCGGCCCGGCGATCCCGAGTGCCGCCGTCATCGAGGCGACTGGCGTCCGGGCGCGCGCCTGGACCATCTGGGCCCGGTTGCCGCCCGGGAAGGTGATCTCGATCGCCTGATCGTCGTTGGGAGCGTCGGTCATGCCCGTCATGGTGCACCGCAGCGGTCAGGGATTTGGCCCCAGTCGCTGCCGAAGAACTCCAGTCGCTCGAGGAGACTCGAGCGTGCGGCCGCCGATGATGTCGCAGGCGACCTTGATCCACGCCTCGGGTCGCATGTCCCAGCGTCGCACGCCCTCGAGATCGTCTGAGAGGAAGAGCTGCTGGTCCCCGGTCGCCGAAGGCGAGCACCGGCTCCCGGACGACCGGGATCGGGTCGCCCACACGATCGCCGGTGTCCAGGTTCCAGAGGATGACGCGCTCGTCCTCGCCGGACGATGCGAGCCAGTGGCCGTCCGGACTGACGGACAGCGTGTTGACCCGATCCGTGTGGCCGAGGAGGTACCGATTGGGGGTCAGGCCGCCATCGGAGCCGATGGTCCAGATGATGACCTGCCGATCGTCGCTGCCGCTGGCGAGTTTCGTGCCGTCCGGACTCACCTCGAGAGCGTCGACCGAGCCGTCGTGCTCCCTCGCCCGCGCGACCTCTCGCGGTGTCCCGGTCGTGTCGATGACGTGGATCGTCACCGCCATTCGCGCCCGCGAAGAGCCGATCTCCCGCGGCTTGCCAGCGAGAAGATCGGGCGGTCGAGCGGCACGGCGGTCGAGGCGCCTGACGGTTCGACGATGGTGACGCACCCGGGCCGTCAGCGATCGCGACGCCGCCCGAGTCGAGCATGGCGATCGCCGCGACTGGAAGTCGCCACCGTGGCGACCGTCGCGAGGCCATCGACCGGGCCCGCCGTCCGCAGGACCTCGCCCGTCGAGAGGCCGATCGCCCAGCCGTTTGCGCCCGGGGCGATCGCCGTCACCCGATCGGTCGGCGGTGGCCGAGGACCGCACCGGTCACCCCGTCGAGCTGCCACACGCCTTCCGGCCCCGCGGCGATGAGCTGTCCGGCCGGCAGCGCCCGGAGCCGGTCGATCCGTGCGTCGGCGAACACTCGGCCACCGAGCGGCGGCGTCCCGACGAGGTCCCAACTGACGATGCGGCCAGCTCTCGTCGACGGTGACGGCGCCAGTCGCCGTGGCGGCGATGTCCAGGGCGTGGGCGTCCGTGTCGTTGTCCGTGATACCGGTGTCCTGCGGCAGGGAGGCGGCCGATGCACCGACCATGAAGTCATCGTCGAACCCGATGACACGAAGGTCCCCATACAGGGACCCCACGATCCAGGCGTTCAGGTCGGTGGAGAAGCGGAGCTTGCCGCCCTCGACGTCACTGGCGAAGACCGGGAACTGACCGAGGCGCAGAACCCGGCACCGACGCATCCCAGACGAAGAGGTCGCCGGAATCGGATGTGGCGCCAAGACGGTCGTTGTCGCCGAATGCGATCGCCCGCACCGTGCTCGTGTCGTCGGTGGACCACGTCGTCGAGCCCACCGCTCACGGGATCCCAGATCGCTGCGCCGCTGCTCCGTGCCGATCGCGATGCGGCCGTCGGCGATGTCGAGATCTCCGATCGCGTCGTCGACTCCATCGAGCGACGGTCCGCGGCAGTCGACGTCGAGACGACCTGCACCAAGGTGCCTTCGGGGGTGTCCAGGACCGCGACCACGAAGTCGCCCGTCGGAGACACGGCGATCGTCCGGATCTCCCCGGGCATCTGGCACGACTGACGTGGGGCCTCCTCGGGCCACGAATGGACGTTGATCTGGTCGGGCTGGTCCTCGACCTGATAGCCGATCGCGACCGTTGATCCGTCGCGCGAGATACCCGTGACGCTGGGAGGGCCCAGGATCGCGGCCACCCGACTGTTGGCCTCCACGTCCCAGAACTGGACCACTTGCGAAAAGGAGACGACGGCTCGCGACCCGTCCGCGCTGAGCGCCGCCGAGTCGGTGTGTCCTCCTGACGGACCCCCGAAGTGACGCGGGCCCGGGCCCTGCGACAGGCCGACGAGCGGCATCGCCTGGAAGCGCGGGTCGCCGCTCTTGGCCCGCGCCTCGAGCGCCAGCAGGAGCCCGAGATCGAGCCGCGTCCCGAAGTTCGCCCGCGCATCCGCAGCCAGACGCGAGGCCTCGGCATCGTTGCGTGCCTGGACCGCCTGGAACGCCACGACCCCGACCGCCAGGACCACGGCTGCCAGGCCGGCCACAGCAAGCCTCGCGATCCTGCCGCGCCGTCGTTGGGCCTTCGCCTTGTCGAGGTACGCCTTGATCTCCGGCGTCACCTCGTCGGCGTTGTCGCGCGACCACTCCAGGGCCAGATCCAGCCGTCCTCCCGTCAGCGACACCTGACCGCGTTTCGAGCCGGCCCACTCCTCCGCGTCGTGGCGCAGCCAGGTCCGGATCCGAAGGGCATCGAGCCGAGCGTCGATGGCCGCCTTCAGCGCCGTCCAGGCCCGGAAGACCGCCTCGTGGACCGCCATCAGGATCTCTTGCGCGGCGGGAGGCTGACCAGCGCCGGGCGTGGCTGGCGCGTTCGCCGATATCGGGACGGCCCGGCGATCACGCGTCACGAGCCGGTAGTCCTCGAGGATCCCGAAGATCGCCGCGACGTCGGCGGGCAGGCCCTCCGCGACGAGCTGGGTCCGGACGGGCTGCCGCGATTCGTCGATGGCCACGAGCCGGAGGTACGAATCCACGACGTCCGCCTCGAAGCGTCCGACCTTGACCTTGACGTCGTCCACCGCGGCCTGCGCCCGGCGCTCGATGACGCGGCTCACCGGCCCGACGGCGGCGTACTCGATCGGTGTGATGACTGCCGGGTTCATCCGCGAGTGGTTCTTGGTCAGTTCCTGGAGCAACGCCGCCAGGAGGGGCAGAGCCTCGCCCTGGACGGTGTCGTCGAGGATCTGCTCGACGAGCGTGTCCGGTTCGATGCGGATCCCCGCGAGCTGGGCCGGTCCGAGGATCACCTCGCGCAGTGCGGCGCGGTCGAGGGGGCGGATCTGCACCGGGTCGCCCGGTGTCAGCGCCCCGATCTCCGTATCGAGCATCCACGGGTCGAGCGACGCGCTGCGCAGGACGACGATGACCGCCAGCCGGTCGCGGTCGATGGCCTGGAGCCGCTCGACGAGCTCGACTGCCCGAGCCCGGTTCGCGGGGAGGACGAGATCTTCGGCCTGGTCGATGACGAGGACGACCCGGCCGTCGTCGGTGTTCGCCGCCAGTCGCTCGATCGCGAGCGCGAAGGCCGCCGGGTCCTTGATCAGGTCCTCGGCGTTGCTCTTGGGATCGGCCCGCTCGAGCTCGAGGGCGACAGACCGCAGGGCATCGTCGCCGGGGTCGACGACCGGCAGGACCGTGTTCCGGGGCCGCCGCTTGAGTTCTGGTACGACGCCCGCCCGGATCAGCGACGACTTGCCGCTCCCCGAGGGGCCGACGACGAGAACGGGTGCTGGCTTCGGTCGCTCGAGGCGGTCGATGACCAGTTCGATGTCGTCGTCGCGCCCGAACAGGACGGCCGCGTACTTCTCGGTCAGTCGCTCCAGGCCCGGGTACGGGGAGACGTTGGGGTCCCAGCTCGCGCTGTCGCGCGGCCCGAGCCCGACCCGTCCCAGATCCGCCACGAGCTTGTCGACGAGTTCCTCGACGTCGCGGATCGGTCCGATCGACTGGGTCGCTGCCAGGACGGGGTGGACTGGTTCCTTCCGCGTACTGATCTGGACGACGTGCTTGCGTCGGGCCATCGCGACCGCCAGCTCCGTGTGGCACCAGCGCGATTCGAGCGACGCCGGCGTCGCGAGGAAGACGACGATCCGGAAGCGCTCCAGGTTGAGGAACAGCTCCTCCGCCCACTTGGTTCCGGCCGGGATCCCCTCGTCGCGGTCCTTGTCACGGAAGACGTCGTATCCGCGGGCCTCGAGCAGCTCCTGGACGCGCGTCGCGAGCTTGACGTCCTTCGACGAGTAGCTCAGGAAGACCGAACTCATCGGGCGGTCAGGTCTCGGTCAGGGCACGACGCGGATCGTGAAGTCGTCCTTGAACTTGCCGCCCTGGTAGTCCGGCGGCGCGGCCTGCGCGGTCATGGCGCAATCGTATGGGACCCCCGTGTTCTGCAACTTCACATGCCCCATGTAGAGCTTCGTGCCGGCCGGACCCGGATCCGGGGTCGTCGGGAGCACGTCGCACTCGAAGTTCTCGCTCGAGACGAAGATCCCGAAGGCGTCGCCGGAGTTCTCGCGGACCCGGAAGTCCACGACATCGCCATCGTCGGAGAGGTCGACGTTGATGACCTCCTGGGCGTTCACGTCGAACGCCGCGAGACCGATCCTGATCTTGCGCGAGACCGTCTTGGGCGCGTCGTAGTTCTCGGTCGCGCTGCCCGAGACCTTGACGACGCACGTGGCCGGGATCTGGGGGAAGTCGTCGGCTGTCGGCACCGGGTTGAAGACCAATGCGCCACTGGCATCGACCGCGCAGAACTCGTCGTTGTTGCCGCCCGCTGCGCCGTGATCGACGACGATCGTGAGTGGGATCTTGGGCGTCGAGCTCACCTTCAACGGGTACTTGAACGGGCGCGCGAAGCGCGTCGTGGCGTCACTGAACTTGATGACCGGACTGGCCTTGGTGACCTCGAAGACCTGCGACGCGCTCGCGAGCGGAGACGTCTCGGGCGCGTCGGCGATGATCGTGCACGAGCCCAGCGCGTCGGCCTTGGCCTTGCCGGTGGTCGCATCGATGCTGCAGCTGCCCTCGGCGCTGTAGGTGATGTCGCTGCCATCGGTCGCCTCGGCCTTGACCACGAACGTGGCTCCCCAGGTCGCCTCGGGGACCGATGTCAGGAACGACACGGAGACGGCGCCCCCGGACGGCGGCACCGACGGCGAAGCCGATCCGGTCGTGCCGGAACCTGACGGCGAGGCCCCCACGGACGGGCTTGGGCTCGTACTCGCGGACTGCCCGGCAGACGAGCAGGCCAGCATCCCGAGGCTCAGGGTCACGATCAACGGGACGGCGACGAGGGTTCGTGCAGCGTGTCTGGTCATCGAAGGCTCGACCTCCTTGTCCTGACGATACCCCGGTCGCGTCTCGCCGTGTCACGGACACGACCGTTCCGCAAGCGACTTGCATTGACTTGCGTAGTTGTGCGTACCATTGCGGCATGACGAGACGGCTTGCCGATGTGGCGCAAGAAGGTCGGGGTCAGCGAGGCGACCGTGAGCCGCGTCCTCAACGAGCAAGCCCGGCGTGTCGGAGGCGACCCGCCAGGCGGTGCTCACGGCGCTCGACGTGCTCGGCTACGAGCGCCCGACCAAGCTGCGCGGCGAGCGCGCCCGGCTGGTCGGGCTGGTCCTCCCGGAGCTCCAGAACCCGATCTTCCCGGCCTTCGCGCGAGGTCGTCGGCGGGGCGCTCGCCCAGCAGGGCTACACCCCGGTCCTGTGCACCCAGACCGTCGGCGGCGTCTCGGAGGCGGACTACGTCGACCTGCTCCTGCAGCAGCAGGTGTCGGGGGTCGTCTTCGCCGGCGGGCTGTACGCGCAGGCCGACGCCGCCGCACGGCACTACCAGCGGCTGCCGAGCGCAGCCTGCCGACCGTCCTGGTCAACGCGGCATCGACGGCCTGCCGCTTCCCGCGCGTCGTCGTGCGACGACGCGGTCGCCATCGAGCAGGCGATGGGCCACCTCGTCTCGCTCGGCCACACGCGGATCGGCCTGCTCCTGGGCCGCGCGACCACATGCCGTCGCGCCGCAAGCTCGCGGCGCGCGCAAGGCGGTCGCCGCGGCGGCCGGGCTCGACGCCTCGACGCCGACGACGTCGTCCACGCGCTCTACTCGCTCGAGGCCGCGCCAGGCCGCGGCCGTCGCGCTGCTCGACCGGGGCATCACCGGGCATCGTCTGCGCCAGCGACCCGATGGCGCTCGGGCGCGATCCGGGCGGCCCGGCGGGCCGGGCCTGCGCGTGCCCGGCGACGTCTCGGTCGTCGGCTTCGACGACTCCGCCCTCATGAACTGCACCGAGCCGCCGCTGACCACCGTCCGCCAGCCGATCGAGCCGATGGGCCGGATGGTCGATCGAGCTGCTGGTCGGCCAGATCGCCGGCACGCGCCGTGCCGCACGACGAGCTCCTCTTCGAGCCCGAGCTGGTCGTCCGGAGCTCGACCGGGCCAGCCACCTGAGCGTCGCCTGAGTCGCGCGCAGCACTGACGACTTTCTCCTACAGTTCTGTCAAGTTCTTGCATTACTTCGTCGGATAGCGTACGTTGCCGTCCGGCCGCGTCGACTGTTGCCGACCGAGGCCACGGTGGCGACCAGAGGACGAGGACCGACCGTGACCGACCGGGCCGTGGCCGACGTCGCCGCCCCGACCCGCGCCCACCGCGAGCATCGCTCGCGCGGCCGTCGCGCCAGCACCGCCGACGATCCGACCTGGTGGCGCAGCGCCGTCATCTACCAGATCTACGTCCGCAGCTTCGCCGACGGCAACGGCGACGGCACCGGCGACCTCGCCGGCGTCCGGTCGCGCCTGCCCTACCTGCGCGACCTCGGCGTCGACGCCATCTGGTTCACCCCCTGGTACGTGTCGCCGCTCGCCGACGGCGGCTACGACGTCGCCGACTACCGCGCGATCGACCCCGCCTTCGGGACGCTCGACGAGGCCGAGGCGCTGATCGCCGAGGCCCTCGAGCTCGGCATCCGGACGATCATCGACATCGTCCCCAACCACGTCTCGGACCGAGCACCCGTGGTTCCAGGCGGCGCTCGCCGCCGGGCCCGGCTCGCCCGAGCGCGAGCGCTTCTGGTTCCGCCCGGGCCGCGGCGACGACGGCGACGAGCTGCCGACCGGCTGGGTCTCGAGCTTCGCGGGCGACGACCTGGACCCGCACGACCGAACCCCGACGGCACGCCCGGGGAGTGGTACCTCCACCTGTTCACGCCCGAGCAGCCCGACCTCAACTGGGACCACCCCGACGTCCGCGCCGAGCACGAGGACATCCTGCGCTTCTGGTTCGACCGCGGCGTCGCCGGCGTCCGGATCGACTCGGCGGCCCTGCTCGTCAAGGACCCGACGCTGCCCGAGGTCCCCGACGACCCGGGCCCGGCGACCACCCGACCCAGGACCGCGACGAGCTGCACGACGATCTACCGCGCGCTGGCGGCGCGTCGCCGACTCCTACCCGGGCACGCGCGTGCTCGTCGGCGAGCTCTGGCTCGCCGGACATCGACCGGTTCGCGCAGCTACCTGCGGCCGGACGAGCTGCACACGGCGTTCAACTTCGACTTCATGGCGCGGCCGTGGGACGCGGCCGAGCCTGCGCGACGTCGATCGACGCGACCCTCGCCGCCCACGCGCCGGTCGGCGCGCCGGCGACCTGGGTGCTCTCGCAACCACGACGTCACGCGGCCGGTCACCCGCTACGGCCGCGAGGACACCTCGTTCGCGTTCGCGCGCAAGCGGTTCGGCACGCCCGACCGACCTCGAGCTCGGCAGCCGCCGGGCCCGGGCCGCGGCCCTGCTCACCGCGGCCCTGCCCGGCTCGCTCTACATCTACCAGGGCGACGAGCTCGGCCTGCGAGGTCGAGGACCTCCGCTCGAGCGTGATCCAGGACCCGATGCACGCCCGCTCCGGCGGCATCGACCCGGGCCGCGACGGCTGCCGCGTGCCGCTGCCGTGGAGCGGCGACCGCGCCGCCGTTCGGGTTCAGCCCCGACGGCGCGACGGCCGAGCCGTGGCTGCCGCAGCCCGCGGACTGGGCCGCCCTGACGTCGAGGCGCAGGAGGCCGACCCCGACTCGATGCTCCACCTCTACCGGGCGGCGCTGCGCGCTCCGGCGCGCCGAAGCCCGGCCTCGGCGACGGCCCGCTCGACGTGGCTCGACCGTCCGGCGCCGGACGTCCTCGCCTTCGCGCGCGGCGACGGCTTCATCTGCGTCATCAACCTCGTCCGGCGACCCGTCGCCGCTGCCGCCCCACGGGCGAGCTCCTGCTCGCCAGCGCGCGACGCTGTCGGACGGCCGCCTGCCGCCCGACGCCACGGTCTGGCTGCGCCCGGACCCCGACGCCGAGCGGCACGGGCCAGCCACGAGGACGCCGACTCGCGGCGACGACCGGACACTCGACACCGAGCCAGGCACCCATCATGCAACGAGAGGAGCAACGACGATGAAGTCCACGACCGACGCAAGCGTCGGTCCTGACGCTCGCCGCATCATCGCCGTGCTGCTCGCCGCTGCGGCGCCACGCGCCCGCGCGCGCCGTCAGCGGCGCAGCGACGGCGCCGGCGCCAGCGCAGCCGCGCACAGAGCCGGTCACGATCGTCGTCGGCGCGCTTCCGGCCCGGGCGCGACGCAGGCGGCCGTCGACGCGTTCGACGCGCAGGTAGGCGCAGTTCGAGGACGAAGTACCCCGACATCGACTGTCGGCCGAGGAGTACAACTGGACGGCCCGACCTTCGCCGCGCAGCTCGCGGGCGGCAGCCTGCCCGACGTCTTCACGATCCCGTTCACCGACGGCAAGGCCTGATCGAGAACGGCCAGCTCGTCGACATCGACGAGCGCGTCGAGGAGCTCGGCTACGCCGACAAGTTCAACCCGAACATCCTCGCAACGGCCAGGACGCCGACGGCAAGATCTTCGGCCTCCCGCGCCAGGCCTACGGCATGCGGCCTGCACTACAACCGCGACGCTGTTCGAGCAGGCCGGGCTCGACCCCGACAGCCCGCCGACGACGTGGGACGAGGTCCGCGAGGCCGCCAAGACAGATCGCCGAGAAGACCGGCAAGGCCGGCTACGCGCAGATGACCACGAACAACACCGGCGGCTGGCAGCTGACCACGTCGACCTACGCGCTCGGCGGCCGGATGCAGGAGTCGCCGACGGACGGCACGGTCACGTCGACGATCAACAACGACGCCACGAAGGCCGGCGCTCGAGTGCCTGCAAGGCCATGCGCTGGGAGGACAACTCGATGGGCACCAACTTTCGACTCGACTGGGGCACGATCAACCAGGAGTTCGCCGCCGGCAAGATCGGCATGTACACCGGCGGCTCCGACGTCTACACCGCGCTCGTCCAGAACGACGGGCTCGACCCGGCCGTCTACGGCCTGACGATCATCCCGCTCGAGACGGCGCCGACGCCGGCGTGCTCGGCGGCGGCGACATCGCCGCGGTCAACGTCGTCGACCACGCGAAGACCGAGCGCGACGCCGCCGTCGCAGTGGATCGACTTCTACTACATGCAGAAGCTCCTGAACGAGGAGGCGGCCGTCGCCGACGCCAAGACGCTCGCCGACAACGACCAGCCCGTCGGCACGCCCGCTGCTGCCGATCTTCGACCAGGCGACGCTACGACGAGTCGCTGGACTGGATCGAGGACGTACATCAACGTGCCGCGCGACCAGATGACGCCGTTCACCGACGGGATCTTCGAGCAGACGCTGGTGGCCGAGCCGACGGGCACACGCAGGAGATCTACGCGCTCCTCGACACCGTCGTGCAGGCCGTCCTGACCGACGAGAACGCCGACATCGACGCCCTGCTCGACGCAGGCCGACGCCGACGCCCAGGCGCATCCTCGACGGCTAGCGCTCGACCCGGCGTGGCGGCCGGCTCCGCCGGCCCGCGCCGCACCGCACCGGCCCCCCGGTCGGGCCGGCCATCGACCGCACGCTCGACGGGATGCGACGCTCGAGCCATGCGGTCGATCGACGACGCCGCCCGGCCGACCCGACCGCCGTCGCGACGCGCGCGCCGCCACGGCGTCCGACGTGACGCCGCGGCGGCCTGGGCACGCTCGTGTTCCTGCTGCCGATGCTCCTCGATCTTCGGCGTCTTCTCGTGGTCGCCGATCCTGCAGTCGGTCGTCATGAGCTTCCAGGAGACGAACCTCGTCACGCGACCCGAGTTCGTCGGCCTCGACAACTTCGCGCGCGTGCTCGCCGACCCGCTGCTCGGCACGGCGGTCCGCAACACCGCTCTGCTTCGCGCTGCTCGCGCTCGTCTTCGGCTTCCCGCTCCCGCTCGTCCTGGCCGTGCTGATGAGCGAGGTCCGGCGCGGCCGGGGCTTCTACAGCGCCCTCGCCTACCTGCCGGTCGTCATCCCGCCGGTCGTCGCGGTGCTGCTGTGGAAGTTCTTCTACGACGCGCAGCCCGACCGGCGTCTTCAACACGATCCTCGGCTGGGTCGGCATCGGGCCCGTTGCCGTGGCTCCAGTACGCGGCGACGGCGATGCCGTCGCTCGTGCTCGAGGCGACCTGGGCGGCCGCCGGCGGGACGATCATCATCTACCTCGCCGCGCTGCTCGGCGTGCCGCCCGAGCTCTACGACGCCGCCGAGGTCGACGGCGCCGGCGATCTGGCGCAAGGTCTGGCACGTCACGCTGCCGCAGCTGCGCGGCGTCCTGTTCATCATGCTGATCCTGCAGATCATCGCGACCGCGCAGGTGTTCCTCGAGCCGTTCCTGTTCACCGGCGGCGGCCCGGCCAACGCGACGATGACGGTCCTGCTGCTCATCTACCGCTACGCGTTCCAGAACAGCCTCGGCGGCGACTACGGGAGGCGACCGCGCTGAGCCTGATGCTCGCGCGTTCCTGGCGGTCTTCACGCCGGTCTACTTCGGCTCACCCGTCGTGGAGCACTGAGCACGTGAGCCGCGGCTCCGGCGGCGGCCGCGGCCGCGGCCGTCGGCCGCCGAGCCGACGCGACGCGCCGACCGCGGCGATCGTCTCGGCACGTCCGACTGGCGCCAGCGGCGCGTCCGCTGGACGGCTGCGGCTGCTGCACGTCGGCGACGCTCGCTGTTCCTGCTGATCGTCGGGCTCGGGCCGATCCTGTGGCTGGCGAAGTCGGCGATCACGCCGACCCAGGACACGCTGCGGCACGCCGCTCGCGCTGTGGCCGAACGGCATCGACTGGGCAACCTCGCGACCGCCTGGAATCGACGTCCACATCGACCGGTACTTCGTGCAACACGATCGTCGATCGCGCTCGGGTCGTGGTCTCGTCCAGCTCGTCGTCGCCACGACCGCCGGCTACGCGCTGTCGGTGCTGCGGCCGCGGTACAGCGCGCGTCCTGACGGCGCTCGTGCTCGCGACCCTGTTCGTGCCCGCCGTCGTGCTGCTCGTGCCGCTGTACCTCACGATCGTCGACCTGCCGCTCGTGCACTGGCGTCGCTGATCAACTACTTCTGGGCGGTCTGGCTGCCGGCCGGCGCGAACGCGTTCAACATCCTGCTCGTGAAGCGCTTCTTCGACAACCTGCCGCGCGAGATCTTCGAGGCGGCCCGGATCGACGGCGCGGGCCCGTTCCGGCTGTTCTGGTCGATCGTGCTGCCGATGTCGCGGCCGATCCTCGGCGTCGTCTCGGTGTTCGCGGTCATCGCGACCTGGAAGGACTACCTGTGGCCGCTGCTGGTGCTGCCCGACCCGGACGTCCAGCCGCTCTCGGTGCGCCTGCCGACGCTCCAGCCGACGACCGAGCTCGACGTGTTCCTCGCGGCGCTGGCGATCTCGAGCTCATCCCGATCGCGCTGTTCCTGGTCTTCCAGCGCGTGTTCCTGCGCGGCGCCGGGCTCAGCGGGGCGGTGAAGGGGTAGCGAACCCTCTACCGATCAACGTCGGTCTTCGGTCTCGACCGCGCGATCCAAACCAGCATGGCGATCCCCAGGACGACGAGCCCCGCCGACAGGAGCGTGAGCACGATCGGGGTGTCCGAGCCGAGTGGGCTTCGCGCCATCCATACGACCGGAGCCAGGACCAGGAACGCGGCCGGCCCGGAAAACGTGAGCTTGACGCCGGCGCTGCGAAGCGAGGGGGCTCGAAGCTCCGCGTAGATCCACACGATGGACCCGACGACGACGAGCGCGAGTGGGAGCGGCGCCTTGAGCGCGTCGGCGATGTTGGCCAGGGCGTCCACGCGCACACGATAGCCAACGGTTCGAGATAAGCCGCAGCTAAGGGGTCGCCGCTAACGTCGGAATAGACGTCTCGCCGCGTCGGTAGTGCCCCCGAGGTGGCGAGACGTCGCGTTCGCGTGTCGGCGTCCACCCGCTGAGTGCATCCCGCCGGGGAAGGCCAAGCGTGGATCCGAACCCCATGCCATGGCGCACGATCGAGTCGCCATCGACGGCCGTCACCCCGCCCGGTACGCCGTCGAGCGACGGGGCGCCCGCTCGCGTCCCGCGCGGTGCCGTCGCGGGACTGGGGATCGCGGCCCTCCTCGCGGTCGCTGCTTTCGTCCTCGCGTTCGGATCGGGTGCGGGCGGCGTCGTCTCGGTGGCCGGCGGCACTCCGCTCGGCGGTTCGTCGAGCGAGCCGGGCGCCAGCGGCGCGGCCGCGGGAGACTCGATCGGTGCGGGCGCACCCGCGCGGGTCGTGGTCGAGATCGTCGGAGCGATCACCCGTCCGGGCGTCTACGAGCTGCCGCCCAGCTCGCGCGTCGGCGACCTCGTCGATGCCGCCGGCGGGTACAGCCCGCGTGTCGACACGGAGCGTGCGGCCAAGGCACTGAACCTCGCGGCGATCCTGAACGACGGCGACCAGGTCCGCGTCCCATCGCGCGACGACGCCGAGCCCGATGTCGGCGGCAGCGTGGGTGGCGGCGAGCCTGGACCGGCGGGGCCGGTGGCCTGGTCGACCTGAACCGCGCCACAGAGTCGGAGCTCGACGCGCTGCCGGGCATCGGACCTGTCACGGCCGGCAAGATCATCGCCGCCCGCGAGGAGGCGCCGTTTGCGACCGTCGACGACCTCCGGGCCCGCAAGCTCGTCGGCGAGAAGACCTTCGAGCAGCTCAAGCCCCTGGTGACGGTCCGCTAGGTGCCCCGCAGCGGCTGGCTCGCGGTCGGGGCCATCGCGGCGGCCTGGGCGATCCCCGTCATCGGCTGGTCGGTCGGCGTCGCCGGTATCGTCGTGGGCGCCGCCTGCCTGCTTGTGGCGTGGTGGTGGTCGGTTCGCGTCTCGCGACGCGGAGCGGCGTCGTCGTCCTCATCGGGTCGGCGGTGCTCATGGCGCGTCTTGCGGTCGGGCCGCCCGCGGCAACGCCGGGTGACCAGGTACCGGACGGCCGGGGTCCGTGGACGTTCGTGGTGGAGGCGGTCGGGGCGGCCCGCGCGGGCCAGCAGACCGCGACCCTGCGATCGAGTGACGGCGCGGCAACACCGTTCCGGGTCGCCGCCACGCTGCCGGCCTACCCCGAGGTCACCCCGGGCGACCGCCTCACGATCGAGGGCCCGATCCGGCCACGACCAGGCTCCCCGTACGGCGACTACCTCGAACGGATCGGGGCGATCGGCACGCTCACGGCACGCTCGATGGACGTGGAGCGACCGCCTGCCGAAGCCTCGCATGCGATCGAAGCCGCTCGGCAGGCCGCCGCCTCGGCGCTCGCCGCCGTGCTGCCCGAACCGGAAGCGGGGCTCGCGGCGGGCATCCTCGTCGGGCTCCGCGACCGCGTCGACCGCGACCTGGCGGCTGCGTTCACCACCGCCGGCGTCAGCCACGTCGTGGCGATCTCGGGCTGGAACATCGCGATCGTGGCCGCGGCGATCGCGGCGTTGGCCGGCCGGATGAAGCGCCGACGACGCTCGATCCTGACGATGGTCGCGATCGTCGCCTACGTCGCCTTCGCCGGGGCTTCGGCGTCGGTCGTTCGTGCCGGGGCGATGGCCGGTGTCGTCCTGCTGGCCCGCGAGTCTGGACGTGCCGGGCGGGCGGCCGCGGCGCTCGCGTGGGCCGCGGTGATCCTGCTCGTCGCCGATCCGGCGCTCATCCGCGACGCGGGCTTCCAGCTCTCCGCACTGGCCACAGCCGGTCTCATCGCGTGGGCCACGCCGCTCACGGGCTGGATCGATCGGGTCGGGCGTGGGCACCTCCCGGGATGGCTCGCGGAGAGCCTCGGCGTGTCGCTGGCCGCACAGGCGGCGACCCTGCCGATCGTGCTGGCCTCGTTCGGCCGGCTCGCCATCCTGTCGCCGCTGGTCAACCTCGCGGTCGTGCCGCTCGTCGCTCCCGCGATGGCGGCCGGGCTGGTCGCGATGCTCGGCGGCTTCCTGGTGCTCGTGGGCGCACCGCCGCTGGTCGGGAGCGTCCTCGCGGCTCCGGGATGGGTCTCGTTGCGGATCATGGTCGCGATCGTCGACGCGATGGCGTCGCTGCCGTTCGCGAGCGTGACCCTGCCGGGACCGATCGCCGCGGTCACGGCGGTCGCGACGCTCGTGGCCATCGCCGTCGTCCACGCCCGATGGCGGGGCCGCCGCGCAGGGCCCGCGGCTGTCGCGGAACCACCGCTCCCCGGGCCGACACCACGAGCGGCGCGATCCTCCGCGCGGTCGTCGTCCCGCCTGCCGAGGCTCGCGGCCCTGACCCTCGTCATCACCGTCGTCGTGACCGGCGCGGTGATCGTCAGCCGACCGGCCGGCGTCGCCCGGGTGAGCGTGCTCGACGTCGGACAGGGCGATGCGATCCTCGTGGAGGGTTCGCGTGGCGGCCGCCTCCTCATCGACGGCGGCCCCGACCCCGGCCGGCTGCTCGTCGTCCTCGACCAGCGGATCCCGCCGTGGGACCGGCGGATCGATGGGGTGATCCTCACGCACCCGCACGAGGACCATGTGGCCGGCCTCGCCCGGCTCCTGGATCGGTACCAGGTGCGCCGGGTCTTCGAACCCGGCATGCGCGGGCCGGGACCCGGCTACGCGGCATGGTTGTCGCGGCTCGCATCGACTGGGTCGCCGATGCGCCTCGGCCTCGCCGCCGGCGACCGGCTCGCGGTGGACGACATCGACCTTCGGATCCTGTGGCCGATGCGCGGCGAGGTTCCCGTCAAGCCGCCCGACGGCGGGACCGGGATCAACAACGTGTCGATCGTCCTGCTCGGGGCCGTCGGCGACTATCCAATTCCTGCTGGCGGGCGACGTCGAGGAGGCGATCGACGCATCGCTCCTGGCGGATCGACTGCCGCGACTCGACCTGCTCAAGGTCGCCCATCACGGCAGCCGCACGGCGACGACCCAGGCGTTCGTCGATGCGGTACGACCGCGGATCGCGATCGCGTCGGCAGGCACCGGGAACCCGTACGGACATCCCACGCGTGCGACGCTGGACCGCCTGTCCGAGGCCGGTGCCCGGGTCTTCCGCACAGATCGAGACGGGACGGTCGCCGTCACGTTCACGTCGACCGGGCCCTCGGTCCATGCCGAAGGCGGTCGAGCGTTCCCGTCGGGCTCGGGCCGGTCGGCAGGCGCAGGTCGATCAGTGGCGGATCGACGGTCGTCCGCGTTCCTGTGCGGGATCCCCGCTGATGGGCTCGTCCCCGATCCGCGGCCGCCGAAGCCGATCGCGCCCGTCGCGGTCCGGCCGGGCGGGACGCCGACCGTGGGCTACCATCCTCCCGATGACGATCCCGGGGCGCGTGGACGCCGCCTCCCTCCTGCTGTCCCTGGATCCCCCGGACTGGTTCATGCGGCACGCGCGCGCGGTCGCCGAGATCGCGGCCTTCCTCGCGGCCAAGATCGAGGCTCGGGGGACCGCGGTCGATCGGCGGCTGGTCGAGGCCGCGGGGCTGCTCCACGACATCGACAAGATCGTGCCGGAAGGCGATCGCGCCCGCGCCCTCCCCCATGGCGACGGCTCGGCCGACTGGCTGACCCGGCAGGGCCACCCTGAGCTCGCCCGCGCGGTGGCGGCCCACCCGGTGACGCGCCTGCTCGATGGCGAGGCGTACAAGCGCTGGTCGTCGTTCGCGAGCCGCGAGGAGCGCATCGTGGCGTACGCCGACAAGCGCGCGGCCCAGCGCCTGGAGTCGATGGACGCCCGGTTCGCCTCGTGGCGCCAGCGGTACCCGCGTGTCTCGGTCGCGGACGGCCAGGATGCCGGCTGGGAGGACGACGCCCTCAAGGCCGTCCGGCGGCGGGCGGATCGACTCGAGGCCGACGTCTGCCGCGCGGCCGGGATCGAGCCGTCCGAGGTCGGGCAGTTGCGTTGGACGGCCGCGGCGCTCAAGGCCGCGCGCGAGGCGGCGCGCGACATGACGACCTCGCCGCTGCTCTACGTCTGGGGCGACGACGACCTGAGCCTCGGGCGGACCGTCGACCGATTCGCCAAGGCGCTGGCGTCCGAGGGCGGGACGCCGCTCGAGCGCTGGGACGTGCGCGGCGAGATGGCCAACGCGACCGCCCTTCTGGCCGCCATCCACGAGCGGATCGCAACGCCGGTGATGTTCGGGGGCGGGACGCTCGCGGTCGTGGCCAACGTCGGGGCGTTGATGCGGACGACGGTCGGCCGCGACGCGATGCTGGCGGCCGTCGGCCTGCTTGCACCGGGCAACGCGCTGGTCATCGTGGACGAGACGAAGTCGGGCGCGAAGAAGCCATCGCAGAAGCGCCTGTTCGACGCGGTCACGGCAGCCGGCGGCTCGGTCAGGAACTTCCAGTCGCCCAAGGGCAACGGGCTTGCCGGTTGGATCGAGCGCGAGGCACGCGACCGGGACCTGCGCCTGGCGCCGGGTGCTGCGCAGGAGATCGCGCAACGGGTCGGCGGCTTCGTCCAGGAGAACGACGCGACGCGCCAGTTCCAGACCCGCAACGCGTCGATGGAGCTCGACAAGCTCGCGCTGTATCGCGACACGGAGCCGATCTCGGTCGACGACGTCAGGGCCCTCGTGCCCGAGGCGCTGCCGGGTTCGATCTGGGGGTTCGTCGATGCGGTCGGCGAACGGAAGACCGGGCCGGCGCTGGCGCTCCTCGAGCGCCTGCTTGCCGCGACCCCCGAACCGGTCCTGGTCGTCGTCCTGCACCGGCGGGTCCGCGAGCTGCTGGAGCTGGGCGATCGGCTGGCCGGCGGTGCGAACCTCGCGACCGCGGCGCGGGCGATGGGCATCAACAGCGAGTACCGGGCCGGCACCCTCGCGGCTCAGGCCCGCAACTGGACCACCGGCGGAGCTCGCCGATGCGCTCGACGGGCTCGTCGACCTCGATGCGTTGATCAAGGGCGCACCCGGGACCTCGGCGGATGCCGCGCAGCGACGGCTCGGGTTCACGCTCTGGGTGATGGACCACACGACGCGCCGCGAGCGGCGCACGGCCTAGACCGAGGTCAGGCCGGGTTCAGTCGGCGGCGGACCAGGCCTGTTCCTGGACGACGAGATCGCTCTCGATGGCGAAGACGCAGCGGCCCTCGCCGAGATCGAGCAGCTCGATCAGGTCGGGATCGATGTAGAGCTGGGAGCAGTCCTCGCACAGGCCGCCCGGGATGCCGAAGCACAGGCGCTCACTCCGGTCGGGCAGACGGAAGGTCGTGTCGAACCGGGTCGAGATGAGCCGTCGAGCGCAAGCTGGGCAACGTTCGCGGAGGGAGGACATGTGCGGATGCTAGGAGTCCGCCCGTACCCCTCGGCATGACCCGACGGTACCCCCATCCGGCAGGCAGAAGGCCCCCTCGCTATCGGCGGATCACTGCACCCGGAGAACGGTCTTCGCCTCGGCCCAGTGCTTCTCCAGGCCGTAGTAGTCACGCTCGGGCGGCGTGAAGATGTGCACGATGACCGACCCGAAGTCGAGCAGGACCCAGTGCGACGCGGGTGTCCCCTCGCGCCCGATCGGCTTCATCTTCTCGTCGCGCAGGGCGCTGATGATCCCGTCGGCGATCGCGTCGAGCTGCCGTTCCGAGCCGCCCGAGGCGATGACGAAGTAGTCCGCGATGGTCGTGAGCGGCGTCATCTCGAGCAGCACGATGTCCGCGGCCTTCTTGTCCTCGGCGAGTTCGACGATGCGACGCGCGAGGTCCAGCGGCTGACGATCCGCCTTGGGCGCCTTGGTGCCGCGACGCGGCAGGCCATCGGCACTCGGCACGGACGCGCGCTTGGTCTGGATCCCGGGGTCGGTCACGATCGATCATCCCTCCTGTCGGCTCGATACAGTCCATGGTCGCCGATGTAGGCCGCGACCGCATCCGGCACGAGGTAGCGCAGCGACCGGCCGGCCGCCGCCCGTGCGCGCAGCTCCGATGCGGACAGCCGGAGTCGCGGTCCGTCCAGGAACACGACCCGTGCCGGCGTCTCCGGGAACTGCTCGGCGAGGAACCCGGGGTCGGCGTCCGGATAGCCGTCACGGGGCGCGACCGCCATCCTGGCAAGCTCGAGCACGCGCCGGGGTTCGTGCCATGTGGGCAGGCCGACGAACGCCTCGACCGAGAGGATCAGCGTCAGGTCCGGGGTCTCGGCCGCGAGGATCTCGAGCGTGTCGGCCGTGTACGAGGGGCCGGGCCGGTCGATCTCGATCCGGCTGGTCGCGAAGGCCGGATTGCCCGCGACCGCCAGCTCGACCATGGCCAGCCGGTGGACCGCATCGGTGACCTGCTGGCCCCGCTTGTGCGGTGGCTCGTGGACCGGGATGAACACCACCCGCTCCAGGCCCAGCGCGTCGCGAGCCGCTTCGGCGACCGCGAGGTGGGCGAGGTGGATCGGGTCGAACGTGCCTCCGAAGATGCCCAGGCTGCCGGGCACGACCGGGGCCGGACCGAGGTCCGCGCCGGCGCTCACCGGCCCTCCCAGAGCTGGGCCTCCCATTCGAGCTCGGTCGCGCCGATCCTGACCGTGTCGCCCGGCACGATCCCGGCGCGGCGCAGCTCATCGTCGATACCGAGACGGGCGAGGTCGCGCTGGAATCGCTCGGCCGACTCCTCGACATCGAAGTTCGTCTGGGCGGCGGCCCGCTCGATCCGGGCGCCGCGGACGCGGAAGACACCGGCCTCGAGGCGTTCGACGACGAACCCGTCGGTCATCGCCTCGATGCGATGGACGACGACGCCCGAGGCTTCGGGCGGGCCGGCGAGCTCGGCAGCGTCGGGCAGGAGATCGGCGAGATGGGCACGGATCTCGCCCAGCCCGTCGCCGCCCGCCGCCGAGATCGCGAGGACCGTCAGGCCGTCCTTCTTGCGAGCCCGCTTGAAGGCCGGCCAGGCGTCCTGGGCGGCGGGCACGTCGATCTTGTTGAAGGCGACGAGCATCGGCTTCTCGAGCAGGGCCGGGTCGTGGGCCCGCAGTTCCTCGCGGATGACCTCGTGATCCCACTCCGGGTCGCGCGACGAGCCGTCCACGATGTGCACCAGGATCCGGGTCCGCTCCACGTGCCGCAGGAACGCATGACCGAGACCGAGGCCGGCGCTGGCGCCCTCGATGAGGCCGGGCACGTCCGCGATCGTCGGTCGCCGCTCGTCCTCGTCGCCGAGGTCCATGACACCGAGGTTCGGCTCGAGGGTCGTGAACGGGTAGTCGGCGATCTTGGGCTGGGCCGCGGTGAGCGCCGCGAGGAGCGTCGACTTGCCGGCGTTCGGCAGCCCGACGAGCCCCACGTCGGCGATGAGCCGGAGCTCGAGCCGGAGTGCGGCCTGCGTCCCCGGCTCACCCTTCTGGGCGTGGCGGGGTGCCTGATGCGTCGAGGTCTTGAAGTGCGTGTTGCCGAGGCCGCCACGGCCGCCGCGCGCCACCATCGCCCGCTGGCCCGCGGCCACGAGGTCCGCGATGAGCTCGCCGGTCTCGTCGTCGTAGACGCCCGTGCCGGGTGGGACAGTCAGGACCAGGTCGTCTCCCGCCTTGCCGTGACGGCGCGAGCCTTCGCCACGTCCGCCCGACGTCGCCTTGAAGTGGCGCTTGGCCTGGAAGTCGCGGAGCGTCGTCTGGCCGGCATCGACCGCGAGGTAGACCGAACCGCCGCGACCGCCGTCACCGCCGTCGGGACCGCCGCGTGGGACATGCGCCTCGCGTCGGAAGGTCGCGGCCCCGTCGCCGCCGTCGCCGGCACGGGCCCAGATGTTGACGCGGTCGAGGAACATCGCGGGCATTCTCGCACGGGGCTCGCCGGCGTCCGCCGGCGGCCGTGGCGCGGGATCGGCCTAGAGGTAGCCGAGCGGGTTGACGCGCGTGCCGCCATCCCAGACGGGGCCGCGCCAGACCTCGAAGTGGAGGTGCGGGCCCGACGCGTTGCCGGACTGGCCGACCCGGCCGACCTGCTGGCCACGCCCGACGTGCTGACCGCGCCCGACGGTGACCGCGGACATGTGGTTGTACGTCGTGTACAGCCCTGAGCCGTGGGCGATCCACACCTGGTATCCGCCGCCGTTGCTCTTCCAGCCGGCCCAGATCACCGTGCCGCTGCCGCCGGACCGCACGCGCGAGCCGTAGTCGGCTGCGATGTCGAGGCCGTAGTGGCCGTAGTGGTAGTACTGGCTGATGTAGTTGCCACCACCCGAGACGGGCCAGACGAACCGGCCACCGGTGTACCGGGTGGGCGGGCGGCTCGAGCCGCCGCCGCCGCTGGTGCGCGGCTTGCTGACGCTCGAGTGCTTGACGGGCTTGGGGGTCGGGATCGGCTTGCCCTTCGCCCCCGGCACGACCAGGACCTGTCCGACCACGAGGTTCGGGTCCGTGAGGTCGTTCGTCTTGACGATGTCGGGACTTGTCGACCTTGTACTTGGCCGCGATCGTCTCGAGCGTGTCGTTCGAGGTCACGGTGACGACCAGCCCGCTCATCGGCGGGATCGTCAGGACCTGGCCCAGGTGGAGCTCGTCCTTGGAGTCGAGCTTGTTCGCCCACCACAACGTCATCATCGAGACGTCGAACTTGTCGGCGATGCCGGTGAGCGTGTCGCCGGACTTCACCTTGTAGGTTCGCAGCAGGTCCGAGCCGTCCTCGACGGTGGTGTCGACCGCGACCGGCTTGAGCAGCGTGCCGTCAGCGAGGAACGGGCCGTTGATCGCCGCCAGGGTGACACCCGACGGGGTCCCGCCCGAGTCCACGTTGCCAAGCAGATCGGCCTCGCGCAGGTCCGCTGAGGGGACGTGGGTGTAGATGATGTCGGAGCCGGTGCCCTCGTACTCGTCGTACCCGTCGCTCGGGTTTGTCCGCTGGAGGCCGGCGCCACCGCCGACCGCGATCCGCGGGCCGTCGCCGTTGCCGGTCGGTCCGCCGACCGGCCCAGCGGAGCCGGGGCTGCCGGCCGAGACGCTGATGACCGAGGCGCCGAGCACGATGCCCGCGACGGCCAAGCCCACGACGCGGTCGGGGCCCAGTCGCGTCAGAAGGCTGACACGCTCACGTCGGACGGCATGCCCCATCGAGCGCGTGCGCGTCCGGTAGTGGGGCGTGGTCAGATGCGGCGACGACAGTCGAGGGGTCGAGACACGGGGTGCCGCGAGCGGTGCACTGGTGTGTGAACGCGCCGCGGCCGCGGCCGAGCGGATCGAGCTGCGCACCTGTCGTGCCGCAGCCAGACTCCGGGTCTGGAGCACCTTCGCTGGATCGGGCTCAAACAGCGGGGGCCGGCGCAGGCGTCCGATGACGCGCTGGAAGCCGACCGAGGCGTTCAGCAATACGGTCTCCTGGCGTGTGGACGGTCAGGCGGCGCTGGGGAACGCGGTCTGATTGGGATCGGGCTAACGACCGTCCGAGGTCGCGTTATCGAGCTGGGGGTCTCTTTCGCGGCCGACGCCCGCGACTACGGGCTTACGACATCGTGCTGAACGGTAACACGGACGTTGCAGCCCTGACAAACCGGTCGTGCGTGCGGGAACCGGATTTCACGCTCGGACGAAGGCATCCGAAGGTTACAGATG